>LT629952.1 GCA_900104565.1 Ruminococcaceae bacterium Marseille-P2935 | reverse complement strand
TACTTGGGTGGAGACGCCCTGGGAAGATAGATCGATGCCGACTCTATATATTCCTCAATAGCTCAGCTGGTAGAGCATGCGGCTGTTAACCGCAGGGTCGTTGGTTCGAGTCCAACTTGGGGAGCCAAAACTCCGTTTATTAAACGGAGTTTTATTTTTTCTCATTTTTGGTAATATCAAAACAAAATATATGTTTCAACAGTCATATTTCTGTACTGTTAACTGCTGATTCTGTGGCTTTAAAAGTAGTATTATCAGCCAGTGGCTTTGAAAAACATTATTTTAAGCTGCTCAGAATTGTTTTACTAATTTGAAACTGTTCATAATGCCTGCATTTACGCACTTATTTTTGGTTGACTGTTTGGGTATCGGTTTTTTTGTAGAAATTTAAATAAGAATGCAATAAATTTGTATTAACGCAAAAAAAGAGAACAGATATCGGTAATCTGTTCTCTTTTTTTGAGGTGTGTTTATTTGAGGAGGGTAGAGCAATTACCCGCGGATGTTGCGGTTCATCCTTGGGTACATCTCTATTATACACGCTGGCCAAATTTGTTTGTTACATTGCTATGAATAAAGCTTTAAAAATAAGCGCAGAAACTATTAAAACTGGCTGGATACAGCTGTTTTTTGTTATAGGAAGATAAGTTTTATTAGTACCAGTGCATTTTCCACGAACTATTGCTTGCTTATTACACTATCACTGGCAGTTTCGTTTTTACATAAGGATGAAGCTAAAGTTGCACGGCAATGGAAAAATTGGAACTTTGCGCATACCGCAGCTCCCAAAGGGAGAGGGTTATGCCATTTGAGTAACGTCGTTTTCCCTTGGGTAAGCAGGTGTCACACTATTTTTATATAAAACTGTACTTTTGTTAAAAACATACGTTTGCAATCTTGCTGCAAATATGTTATTATAAAAGAAAAGAAAGGACGGTGCCGCATGCCTGAATTATCCGAACGTGCTCAGTCTATTTACCGGTATATCTGTGAACGAATTGACAGCGGGATTCCGCCTTCCATTCGGGAGATATGTGCCAGTTTAAATATTAAATCAACTTCAACGGCCCATAAATATGTAAAAGAGCTTCAGGAGAAGGGGTATATTCAAATACAGGATAACCTGAACCGCTCTATTACCCTAACGCATGATCAAACGGTTAAGGTTCCGCTTTTGGGGACTGTTACGGCTGGCCAGCCAATATTAGCAGTGGAGGATATTGAAGATTATATTCCATTTAGGCCTAAGTTTTCAGGAGAACGGGAATACTTTGCCCTGCATGTGCGTGGTGAGAGTATGATCAACGCTGGAATATTAGATGGTGATATTATTATCTGTTACCGAAAGCCAACCGCTCAGAACGGGGAAATTGTTGTAGCATTGATTGATGATGAAGCAACGGTTAAGCGCTTTTATAAAGAAAACGGTCACTTTCGGTTGCAGCCGGAAAATGATTCTATGGAGCCAATTATTGTTTCAGAGGTATCCATTTTAGGCAAGGTGGCTGCCGTTATCCGCTCATATGAATAAAAAAAAAGCATCTGCAATTCAGCAGATGCTTTCCCTTTATATAGAAAATCTTGACGTCCCGGTTTCGAACAAGCTAGCATATTCCGTTCATGATACAAAGTAAGGAGGGACCCAATGGCAGGCAATTTGGCCGGCATTCATTTTATAGCCCAGCAGCCCGAACGACTACTGGTTTTGATGGAAAACCTGTTTGCAAAAGTAAGGAAGCCCACAAAGCAGGAAGAAAAAGCGCTTTTGCTTTTGGAAGGGATTGCAAGAAAAAATTTAGCGGCTATGGACGAAGCCACGAGCATGGAGAAGAATGAGAAACTTAAGCAGCTTATTGAAACAGCAAAAGGAAAGATAATTATGATTGAAAAAGCTGTTTTGGTCATTCGGCAAGGGTTTCTCAGTTTATACTGGCACGACCGAATACGGGTTGAAAACCTGAAAGAGATGATGTTGGAATATAGCTTAAAGAGTAGTACGACATTGGGTGTTGGTGTTTACGACAACAATAACGTATTTTTTTGTGCAGTAAACCCCTGGAGCAGTGAAGTTTGTTCTGGGACTTACTGGTTTGATGAAGGAGATGTACAGCCGGCAAACGCCCAAAAAATCAGTGCTGTTCTAAATTGCTCTGACCTGACCGCACCGTTTGGGCATGTTTTCTCCTGCTCAAACGGTAAAGTAATGGCAGAAACTTTTGAAAAAGAGACAGGAATTCAAATTTATTTGGATGAATCGTTCTGTAAGCAACTTGGCTTTGTTAAGTACAGCGAGTGGCCCCTTGCGGTAATTTATGATGCCAGATAATGAACCAAACAACTGCATATGCACAAACTTCAGCGGTTAGTGAGCCAAGAGATCAGGCTGAAGAATCCATACAGAATAGGCTGATGTAGTACATAAATCAGCAATGTGTGCCTTCCAACTGCAGCCAGAGCCGGAACATGGCTGGCATAAAAAGCCTTAGGCATTTTGCCTTTTTTAAAATAATTCCCAACATATGCCCCCACAAAGAAAAGAAACAGCCAGGGAATAAGAGGAAAATAGTCGGACGAAAAAAAGCCTGCATTAGGAAGCCCGACAGGAAAAAGAAAACTGGTGGAATAAAGCTCGGAGGGAAGATCAAACCGGAATAACCCCATAAAACTAATGTAACGATGGGGCAAATGATAGCTAAGCAAGAACAACACAGAAAAGATGCTGATCCCCACCGGGGTTGGGATTTTATCTAATCCTTTTTGCAGCAGTGCAAAAAGCACCATGGCAGAGCCCAGCATGTGCAGAATTCCAAACAGAATGGCTTGTGATGGAAGAAAAAGCACTGTTACCAATGTCATGCCAAAACCGATCCACAGGGCGATTACACCGCGTTTTAGGTTGTTGTGAGAATACCGGCAGGCAATACCGGAAATAAAAATGAACACCCCGGCAAAAAAAGGTTGTAAAACGTTAAAAACCGGATGATAAAAAATGGGGATATCCCACCCAAAAATGGCAACCAAATCATAAGCGCCATGGTAAATGACCATTAGTAAAATGGAAAGGCCGCGCAGTTCATCCAGTATTCCAACACGGGCTGCGCCAGATGAAGAAATTGGTTTCATAAAATGCTCCTTCCGGCCGTATTATGACGGCACAAAAATAATAGGTAAAGGAAGCTTTTGCTACGCAAAGGAAAGATAGCAAACGTTTATTTCAGCTGCCTGCAGAAGAGGGTACAGGCGAGTCCTGGCAGAGAACAGAAAGAGAGAGCAGACGGGGAAAAGGCATACCTGAGGCACGTGTGCCCACGTGCTTCGCGCCTAAGGGTACACGTGGTTGGATGCATACATATGCTCCCAATGATTCCTAAGCGTAGCCAACGTGTTGCTCAGGGCGGCACAGTAAACCTTTTGAAGGGCAACCTATTTTAGGGGGTGTTAGTCCCCAGGTTGACCAGAGAGTTCGTTTGTAAGCTTCCTTTCAAACGAACTGCTTCCAGTTGCCGAATTATGATGGTTGGCTTTTGCAGCAAAAATTGAAGGCCGGGGATTGACTGCAGTGCCCTCAGACAGGTGATTGTTCCGGTACGGGAATAATCACCCTGATCATCTCCTTTTTGGAAAAGCTACTTCCATAAGAAAAGGCTCCTCCGGAATTGGAAGAGCCTTCGTTGTTGGGATAGGAATATTTTACCGTAATGGCAGATACGCGTCTAAGATTTCGCGAGCCGCTTCATTATCTGCCAACATCAGCATGATGACATAATCGCCGTGATTATATATCTCGGCTGACTGCGCAATGGAATAAGAGTTGTTTACGTCAAACTGTTTAAACTCTTCCATCAAATTTTCCTGAATCGTTTGCAGCTGGACTTTAATATCGTCAGCATAGCCGGATTTTGGCTTGAGAATAAAAACATTGGACAAGCCGTATTTTCCGGAAGTATAACGAACATGAAAGCTTTCCAGCATGCTGGTATCCAATTGGAAGAAAGTTTTAAGATCCTGGCTGTCAGCATCTTTCAATTTTTTTACCGAAAGATCGGCATAAATGGCATCCAAAGCAGCTGCAGGGTCAGCGTCCCCCGAAACTGCTGCAACGGCCTGTGCATCAACCGCACGGTTTTTAGGGGTGTCGGTCAGCAGCATTGCTGAAGGTGCGGAACCCGAGGTGGAAAGATTGTTGCCGGTGCAGGCAAACAAAGCAGTGCACACACAGATTAAAACCGCAAAAATTAAAAGTATTCTCTTCATGTTACCTCCGCGTTTTACCCCAATCAACATCCGGGCAGGCTCCCAACAATAAACCGCCAAAATAGGGTAAAACAGCAAGTTAATTTGGGCGAATAGGCCCATATGGGTTAAACAACCTACTCTAAATATTATAACTTTATGCTTACAATAGTCAAGTTTATAGCTGGTTCGTAACTTTTTGTTGTTAAAGTTTGTAAAATCAACCTGTTATGATGAATATTTATTATGCAAATGATCTGATAAAAGTTACAAGGTGGTTACAAGCCTGTTATGCTCGTAACAGCTGTCTTGAGAAAAAAAGGTGAATATGGTAAGATATTATCCATACGCAGCGATATTGTGATTTGTTCACAGGCAGGGAAGCGTTTTTCTAATGGATTACATGGTATATTTACCAATATATACGCCTAACCTGCTCCAGTGCGACTATTTAAAATGCCTGACATTTTTAATGCCTTTACAATATGTTGGAAAAAAGGAGCGATTTTAAGATGGATGAAAAAACAATGTGGCTGCTTACAATAGCCAGTATGCTTTTGATGGTCCTTTTGGTAGTGGGAGGATGGCTGTTTTTCGACTGGAAAAAGGCCCACTCAGGGTCGCAGAAGGCCTGCAATCGCATTGTGGGCAAAACCTTGCGGCGTTATGCAGCGCTTCGGGGGCATAAAGTTTTGGCAGACATAACGCTGAAGGGCAAAGATGGAAACACCCATGCAGATTTTGTGATGGTGGGCAGTTTTGGCATGCTTGTAGTCAATGTTGCCCGCTGGAAGGGCTCTTACATCGGTGAAGAGGGAGCTGAAAACTGGACCGTAGAGCTTCGGGATAAAAAGCAAACCCGTCAAAAGATGCCAAACCTTTTAAAAGAGGGTGGCGCTTTTGTAGAGGCACTGCGTGGGGAATTTGTGCAGCAGAAAATATATAAAGTACAGGTGTACCAATGCGTGGTAATTCCTTACGCACAAAAACAGGATACCGGTATTTACTTAAACGGGGACCGGGCTGATGGGGTATATTTTTTAAAGAATTTTAAAAACTACCTTTCTAAGTCAAAGTTTGAAAAAGAGACCGATATCAATATAGACAAAATTATTGCCCTGCTTCAAGGTGGCAGGTAAAAATAAAGAAACAAAAAATGATCCACTGCAGGATGTACGTACAGATTTGAATTCATCTGTATTCATATGGAGAACACTCTCCGGTGCAGGGGATCTTTTCTTTTTTGCAAAAGCGCCCCCCTCCTGCAAAATATACAAAAAAGGTTGAAAACCACGAAATTTGCAGGATGAAGTGTTCTTGACTTCATTTTGTGAAAACATTATAATTACTGACATGGTCTGTGTGAAAGCTTTCACACAATCAAAATTAAAATAGGAGGCGCTACAATGGCAAGAGTGTACAATTTTTCGGCGGGTCCATCAATGCTGCCAGAGCAGGTTTTGGCAAAAGCGGCAAATGAAATGTTGGAATATGGCTCGTCCGGACAGTCCGTAATGGAGATGAGCCATCGATCTTCGGTTTACGAAGAGATTATTCATGGCTGTGAAGCTCTGCTGCGGCAAACTTTAAACATTCCCGATAATTACAAAGTATTATTTTTACAGGGCGGCGCTTCCTCTCAATTCTCAATGGTACCGCTTAATTTGTTAAACGGTTCAGGGAAAGCTGATTTTGTCATTACCGGCCAGTGGGCGAAAAAGGCCTATGCCGAGGCGCAGAAGTACGGCCAGTGCAAGGCGGTGGCTTCCAGTGCTGACCAGACCTTCAGCTACATTCCCAAGCTTGACCCCAATGAGTTCACCAAAGATGCCGACTACTTTCATATCTGTTATAACAACACCATTTACGGCACCCGTTTTCATGACCTGCCCCAAACCGGCAGCGTGCCGCTGGTAGCCGATATGTCATCCTGTATTCTAAGCGAGCCGGTGGATGTGAGCAAGTTTGGATTGATCTATGCCGGCGCGCAGAAGAATATGGGCCCTGCCGGTTTGACTGTGGTGATTGTGCGGGAAGACCTGATTGGCCGTGCCCGTGAATTTACCCCGACTATGTTTGATTATAAAATCCATGCCGAAAACGGTTCGATGTATAATACTCCGCCCACCTATGCGATTTATATCTGCAAGCTGGTGCTGGAATGGATTCGGGACAAAATGGGCGGTCTGGAAAAGATGGCCGAATATAACCGCAAAAAGGCCGGCCTGTTCTATGATTATCTGGATAGCTCCGACCTGTTCAAAGGCACGGTAGTAAAAGAGGACCGTTCGCTGATGAACATCCCCTTCGTTACCGGCAATACCGACCTGGACAAAAAGTTTGTCGCAGAGGCTACAGCAGCTGGCTTTGTAAACCTGAAAGGTCACCGCAGCGTGGGCGGCATGCGCGCGTCCATCTATAATGCTATGCCGATGGAAGGCGTCGAGAAGCTGGTGGAATTTATGAAGGCATTTGAGGCTGCCAACAAATAAAACCACTTTGTGTGTTTGCCAAATATTGGTACGAAAAAACAAATCTTCCCGGCAATTTTCTTGCTTTTGCCGGCCCTGCCATATGCAGGCGGAAGAAGGGGCAAAAGCATTATTTGATCAACATAAAGGGCTGAAATAAACGCGATTGCCTGTGCTATCATGAAAAGCGGCGGCTATGTGAATAATGTTTAAAATCATAGAGTATTAGCACTGTTTGCTTTTCTTATTAATAATTTCAGGTATTTCATGTTTCAAAAAAAGCCCAAGTACGAGAAGAAAGCAGGGTTAAAATTGTATCAGATTGAATTACTGAATAAAATTTCCCCCGCTGGCACCGACCTGTTCCCCAAAACGGGCTACTGCCTGGGTGAAGAGATTGCAAACCCCGATGCCATTTTGGTTCGGTCGGCATCTATGCACGAGATGGAACTGCCTGCGTCCTTAAAGGCAATTGCCCGTGCCGGCGCCGGTGTCAACAATATTCCACTGGATAAATGCAGCGAAGCCGGCATTGTGGTGTTTAACACCCCGGGCGCCAATGCCAACGCGGTAAAAGAGCTTGTCTTGGCCGGCCTGCTGATTTCGGCGCGTAAAATAGTGCCTGGTATTGAGTGGGTAAAAACCTTGAAGGGCCAGGGGGCCGAAGTAACAAAGCAGGTAGAAAAAGGGAAATCTAAGTTTGTTGGCCCCGAGCTGAAGGGCAAAAAACTGGGCGTTATTGGTTTAGGCGCCATTGGTGTGCAGGTTGCCAATACTGCCACTCATTTTGGCATGGAGGTATTGGGTTATGACCCATATCTTTCGGTGGACGCTGCCTGGTCACTTTCCCGCAATATACATAAAGCAAAAAGTTTAAAAGAGATTTACGAGACCTGTGATTTTATTACCGTCCATGTGCCGCTTACCCCCGAAACCAAGGGGATGATCAACTCGCAGTCTATTCAGACTATGAAGCACGGCGTTCGCATCATGAACTTTTCCCGCGGGGAGCTGGTAGTGGCCGAGGATATGATTCAGGCCATTCAGGACAAAGAGGTGCGCTGTTATGTAACCGACTTCCCAACCGACGAGATGCTGGGGATTGACGGTATCATCAGCATTCCTCACCTGGGGGCATCTACTCCAGAATCTGAGGACAACTGCGCTGCAATGGCTGCTGAAGAGGTTATGGATTATTTGGAAAATGGCAACATTAAAAACTCGGTAAACCTGCCGGCTGTGCAGGTGGAGCGTGGCGGAGACACCCGCATCGGCATTATTCACCGCAACATTCCCACCATGATTAACCAGATTACCCAGTGTATTGCTGACGAAAATATTAATATTGAAAACCTTACCAACAAGTCCCGCAAGGACTTTGCCTACACGGTAGTAGATGTATATGGTGATGTAAGTTCCCAGATGGCAACAAAGCTAACCGCCATTGAAGGGGTTATTCGGGTAACAATTTACCGCTAAGACCAATCGTTTGATCAATTTCTCAATAAAAAACCGCCTGATTACAGGCGGTTTTTTATTTGGAAGCCTGCCGAAAATGATGGCAGAGAGCTTATATTTTTACTAAAAAATAATTTTTTCTGTTAACAAAAGGAAACGGCTTGCGGCAGTAGATACAGTTAAAACCGGTCAAAAGCCTTTAGGCAGACAGCTGTACCATGCCTGTTTTTATTATACAGGCCGCGTGTTGCTTTTGAGGCATAAAGCCAATTAAGTTTAAACTATTTTTAGGAGTGGCCTGCTTTTTTGAAAGGGTGGGCCTTAACGGCGCCCTTGGGGTGGTTTTTGCCGTCATTTCTTCGGTTATCTGGGCATTTTATTTTATTTACCTGGAACGTTCAGGCCTGGCTGAACAGGATGGAATCACCCTTACCTTTTATCAATGCGCTATTATGGGCGTACTTACCCTGGGCTGGGAATAGCCAGCGGCAGCTGGGTTTTACCATGCAGCTAAAGGGAATGGCTGTTTACAGCCCCTTTGGGCGGGGCGTTTGCGCTGGTGCTTTTGCTGATTCAGCCGGATAAAATGGGCCGGTGCGTCTACCACGTCAATTTTAGTTGTTTTTGAACCCACAGCAGGCATTTTATTTGGTATAATATTGTTACAGGAACAAGCCACCTTTCGGCAGGCGGTGGGCAGTGTGCTCATTTTGGCTGCGGCCGCCTGACTGAAATGGCAAAACCGAAAAACAACAGAGGAAAGCTGAGGAGAGAACTATGGAAAGATGGAAAGAAAATTTAATCTATTATATGCCTAAGGCCGAACTGCACCTGCACCTGGACGGCTGTGTGCGGATCAAAACTGCCATGGAACTGACCGGGGAAAAAAGCTGGGAAAACATGTTCCGGCAAATGGTTTTGCCCGGGCCTGTAGGCTCTCAGAGCAAGCTGCTTTCCTACTTTGATGTACCTACCCGGGTGCTGCAAACCAAAGAGGCCCTGCGCCGGGTTGCCAGAGAAATGATTGAAGACAAGGCAGCAGACAACGTGAGCTACTGCGAAATCCGCTGGGCTCCAGGCCTGCATACCATGGGAGGCCTGACTATAGAAGAAGGGATTGAAGCGGTGATAGAAGGCTGCCGGGAAGGCGAGTCCAAAACCGGGGTAAAGTGGGTGCTTATTGCTGTTGCTTTGCGCACCTTGCCGTTAAAAGATAACCTGGCCATGCTTGAGGCAGTTCGCAAGTATCAAAAAGAAGGTATTGTAGCGGCTGATTTTGCGGGGCTAGAGGAAAACGCCCCCGACCCTATGGATCAGCTGGAATATTTTCAAAAGGCCAGGGAGTATGGATTCGCGGTTACCCTGCACTGCGGTGAGCTGGCCAGCAGCCTGCCATATCTAAATCAAGCATTGGAGCATATCCGCCCGGACCGCATTGCCCATGGGGCGATTGCGGTAGGGGATGAGGCGCTTTGCCAAAAGCTGAAAGAGCGGGACATTATGTTGGACGTATGCCCCACCAGCAATATTCAGGCGGGGCTGTACCCCGATATTTTACGGTACCCGCTGAAAACTTTAAAAGACCGGGGGGTGCCAGTCAGCCTGAATACTGATGATCAGGTGCTTTCAGATATTACATTGACAGAAGAATATATTCGGCAGCTGAAGCACGGCGGCCTTACCATAAAAGACTGCTGGCAGTTAAACCGGTTGGCTATGGAACATGCCTTTGCACCCAAGGCCCAAAAGGACGAACTGCTGCGGCAGTTTGATACGTGGGCAGCCACAGTACAGGAACTGCAAGAAGAAAGGTAGGAGAAACATACCTCATATAAGCGACATCGAAATAGCCCAGGAGTCCGAGCTGCCCCCTATTGCGCAGGTGACCCAGGAGCTGGAAATTGATGCAGGTTGCCTAAAGTTTTACGGGAATTATAAAGAAAAAATTGACAATAGGGCGGCGCTGGAAAGTGCCCGCCCTGACGGCAAGCTGGTACTGGTAACGGCCATTACTCCAAACCCGGCCGGGGAAGGGGAAACCACTACGACCGTTGGCGGAAGGGCTGCGCCGGGTTGGTCAAAAAGGCCGTGATTGCCCTGCGGGAGCCCTCACTGGGGCGGTGCCTTACTGTAAATGAAAAACTACCGGGTCCGGCTGTTTTTAACCGCAGTGGATATGATGGCGGATAAAATTTTAAGCATCCTTAAAGGGCAGCTCCGGTAACATCTCCTTTTTAGATCTACGCTGGCAGTTCTGACTTATTCTGGGGGTGCTAAAAACAACCCAGACCAGTTGGCGTTACAGCCAGTCAAAAAGTATTCAACCATTTTCTATTTCCATGGGTATACGAGGGTGCAATTGGACAAAAGAACAGGTTACATGCCTTACCGGTTTAAAGGTTGCCATTAACCTATTGGGGGAAGAATGTTAAAACTCCGGTAAAAAACAAGTTTGCAAAAAGAAAAAACTTAAGCTTAAATATAAAAATGCAGCCGCAAAGCGGCTGCATTTTTTATTGAGCAGAGTTTATAGCAGACTGCCATAAATGCGCTTCAGGTCTTCTAAAATCTCTAAATGGGTAAAATCCTGCTGATACACCATGGTTACTTCGGTGGTCATACGGGCGTTGTCAATTGGTACCACTGCAAGTTTTCCCTGGCGTATCTCCTTTTTACAGGAGCTTCTTCCCAATATTGAAATTCCCAGGTTAAGCGAAACCAGGTCTTTAATCATGGGAATATTGTCAAGCTCCATAATAACATCAAAGTTTTTCATGGACTCAGATTGTGCAAACAGATAGTTGTTAAACATCATACCAGTGCTGGCGCCAGAAGGACGCAAAATAAGCTTTTCATCCTTCAGCTCCCTCAAAACTACGCTTTGACGTTTAGCAAAAGGGTGCTGAGGCGAAACCACAACGCAAAGGTAATCGGTGTCCAGCAATACCGAATGGAACTTTGGATTAGGTGTTCCGCCCTGAATAACTGCTATGTCAAGCTCATACAGCTCAAGTCTTTGATAAAGATTTTTTATAGTGTCCGTAACAATTTTTATATGGGTATGGGGGTGTTCGTTACAGTATA
Source organism: Ruminococcaceae bacterium Marseille-P2935 (assembly GCA_900104565.1). Classification (GTDB taxonomy): domain Bacteria; phylum Bacillota; class Clostridia; order Oscillospirales; family Ruminococcaceae; genus Marseille-P2935. The sequence continues at coordinate 1,719,876 of LT629952.1, read as the reverse complement.
AGGCGATTACCTGGGGCATTAAATTCTCACCCGCGCTTTGTGAAAGGCCAATTGTTAGGTGTTTGGCCTGCTTTTGGCTGTCTGCAATTGCCTGGCGGGCATTATTGAAAATTGCCATAATCCGTCGGGCATATTTGATTAAAACTTCGCCTTCCGGAGTCGTAATCAAATCTTTTTTATCCTGTTTAAAAATCTTTATTCCAAACTCCTGTTCCAATAAACGGATATGATGGCTGACGGCAGGCTGGGTCAAATGCAGTTCTTCCGCCGCTTTGGTAAAGCTGCCTTTTTCCATAACGGTAAGCAAAGATTTTATCTTTTGATCAACCATGCGAATCCTCCGTTCCGCCGTTTGGAACCGGCATAAAATAACAGGTTAATTATTACAGACAGGCTGTTTTAAGGAACAGCCGAAAGTGTTTTGATGATGACGGAAAAAGCCGGCGCCCCTTTGGAAAGAGAGACTGTCCCTGGGGGAAAGGCTGTGTTCTGTCAGAAAGGGCATTGAACTGAGCATGAACAGACAATTGCTAAGTTTTTTCATTAGACAAAATAAGATGAAATATAAAAATATTTTATGATATCCATATGTTTTATTATTTGATTTTATCACCGCTCCTGCATATAATTCAAGTGAAATGTAAAGTTTTAATAAAATTTAAGTAAAGTTTGTCTTGATTTACAAAAAGTGGGAAGTGGTTTGGTTGAAAAAAGCGGTATTTTTATCTGGTGTGTTTTTTGTATCTGGTTTATTAGAAGGGCTGGGGCAGTCGGAAGCTGCCCGTTTTCGTATGAGGAAAATATGCTTTGTAAAAAACGGTATGGAAAAACAGGAATATTTAAGCCAGCTGAATAGGGCGCGCAGTATGCCTGGCAGCCGCCAGGTAAACCTTTCGTGGAGGATTGGCAGGCAATCATTAAAGGGGATTGGAGCACTGCTGTTTTCATTGATGCTGGTTGCACCCTGGCTGATTTTATGCATGGCTGCGGAACTCTGTTTATGCTGCCTGCCCTGCGGCAAAGGCTGGCATGCGGTGTTGGTACTGTTTTGTGCGGCAGTAGTGGGAGCGGTATATTTTGGTGTCTTTGACCTGTGTTTTCAAAAAGAAAATGTATTTGAGCATATCCTGGCAGCTGCGGTTGTTCTTTCCTTGTTGTTTCTGCACCTGTCTTTTAGCTGGGTAATCTTGGAAGGGCTCATCATCCAGCTGTTTTTTGCCAGCTTATTCGGCAGCAGTCCCCCGTATTTTTCCGGGGATACAGAACCGTCCGGGCAGGAGTGTTTCGGTAAGCCTGCAGGATCGGATGCCGTGCAGAGGAGGAGGGGGCTTCCTGGGGGAATGGCCGCGTGGGCTATTCCGGCTGCTGGTGCCGTGCTGGCAGCGATTTGCTCTATCCAATACGAAGCGGCGTTTCTGGCAACATTTGGGTTGGTATTAGCCGGTTATTTTGTCTTTCAAACATAAACAAGTTGCCCTGAACCGTAACGGTTCATAGTGTGGCATGAGGATTTTCTCCATGTTTAAGGAGTTCTTTACTCATGTCGGTGCTATTTCAGGGTTAAACCCAGTTGTGTAGGGTGGGAGAAACATCTTGGGAAAAGAAATCAAATATCCGAAAGGTGCTGGGGGCCAGTAAGGGTTACGCAACCTACAAAGTACGTCCAAAACTTGATAGAAAGATAGACAGAAGGTGTATTTATCATGTCATTATTTATGGAAAAAATCACAAGTACCTCAGCGCAGGTAGTGCTTTCATTGGCAGTTATGCTGCTTGCAGGTTTTTTTATGACCCGTATTACCAAAAAACTGCGGCTGCCCAACGTTACCGGATATATCCTTTCCGGCGTAATTATTGGCCCCTATGTGCTGCACCTGGTACCAGACAGGGTTATTGCCGGTATGGATTTTGTAACCGATATTGCGCTGGCGTTTATTGCCTTTGGGGTTGGGCGGTATTTTCGTATTGCAGATTTAAAGAAAAGCGGTAAAAAGGTGTTTGTCATCACTATTTTCGAGGCGCTGACAGCAGCAGTATTTATCACCCTTACCATGATTTTTGTGTTCCATCTTTCGGTACCGTTTTCGCTGCTTTTGGGGGCAATCGGTTCGGCAACAGCACCTGCTTCTACCATTATGACCATCCGGCAGTACCATGCAAAAGGGGAATTTGTAAATATGATTTTGCAGGTTGTGGCGTTGGATGATGCAGTGGCATTAGTTGCATTTAGTGTATGTGCTGCAGTGGCCCAGGCAATGGAAGACCGGTCGGCAGCAATCAGCCTGGGGATTGTGCTTCTTCCGGCGTTATTGAACCTGGCTGCCCTGGCCTTAGGTGTGCTGGCAGGCTGGCTGCTCCATAAGCTGATCAACGACAAGCGCAGCGCCGACCACAGGCTTGTACTGGTTACCGCCATTATTTTATGTATTACCGGTTTTTGCACAGCGGTTAATATTTCTCCGCTGTTGGCCTGTATGGTTATGGGGACGGTATACATTAATGTAAGCCAGAGCAAGGAGATTTTTAAGCAGGTCAATAATTTTACCCCGGCAATCCTGCTGCTCTTTTTTGTATTGTCCGGCGCCCGGCTGAACCTGCCCACCCTGGCAACAGCAGGGGTCATTGGGGTGGCTTACTTTTTCGTACGGATTGTGGGCAAATATGCCGGAGCGTATTTTGGGGCGCTCATCAGCGGGGCTTCTAAACCAATACGGAATTATTTAGGGTTGGCGCTTATCCCCCAGGCGGGTGTTTCCATAGGGCTGGCGGTGCTTGGCCAGCGTATTCTGCCGGCTGAGCTGGGAGTCATGCTTTCGACGATTATTTTATCTTCAGGGGTATTGTACGAAATGGTGGGTCCTGCCTGCGCTAAGGCCTCGCTGTTTCTTTCCCATACCATTCAAAAGGAACCCTCCCTCGGCCCAAACTGCCCCGAGCAAAAAGATGTACCATTGGACCTGCCCCTGCCAATGAAGGACCACTAACACTTTTTCAGGGAACCATAAGTAAAAGCCAGTCGCCTTTCGGTGACTGGCTTTTTATGTTTTTAGTCAGTTAAGCGGCAAAGGGCACCCCGGCTACTTGAGGCCCTAAAGTTTGACAAAGGTTGTTCAGCAGCTGCTGGTCCTTGCCAATATACTGTACAATAATCCGGCCCTTTTGGAAGAAATGGGGTTCTTCCACCCATTCAATGCATACCGAAACACCAGGGGAATCGATGGAAAAACCATCAGGATCAATAGAAGAAGCCCCGCGCCGGGCAGCGGTTTCGGTTGCAAACTCGTAGATGCGCAGGGTTTCTTTTATGCCGGCCAGGGAATAAACCGAGCTTCCGGGGAAAAAGTTTTCTTCTGTTTTTATCCGGGAAACCTGGGGTGGTGCGGTCTGCTCCAACTGGGCCAGCTGCAAAACAAATTCCTGGCAGGTTAGTGCCCCCGGGTGGAATAGTTGAATGAGTAGTCCGGAGGTACACCCGTAGCATACCAGCTGGATTACAGCCAAAACCCCGGCGATTAAAAGCGCTTTTGCCCCTGACTTCATTTTGCTCACCCTTTCTATTCTTCTGCTCACCGCAAAGACCGAGCCCCTATAGGCTTTTTAAGAAAGAACCGTTTTAAGAACGCCCTGAAGCTGGGTGAAAGCTGTAAAAACAGTTTTGCGCACAGTCGTATTTCCGCCATTGGTGCACTGCATTTTTCGGCACACGGCCGCAGCACCGGAAATAGCCGCCAGCAGGTTATTCAGCAGACGTTCCTTCTATCATATTAGTGCATCAAAGAGGGGATTTTTTTGCAATAAAAAAGCAGCTCCAAATATTTTTGGAACTGCTTCAAGATGAGAGAAGAAGGAATGAAATTGTGGTTTGCTAACCAATAGGAGGGTAGCAGTTTTTTGCAAACAACAAGGAGCCGCGGGCCCAACCCACCGGAATGCATATGAAGTTTTTTCAGAGGCAGGGAAGGCCGAACTCGCTGTTGCAGAAAAAGAATTTTTTTACGTTAAGGATAAACCCCTAGTCGCCTAGTTTGCCCATAGCTTCCAATGGGTCAATCCATTTGCCGTTTTGTTTCATTGCAAAGTGCAGGTGAGAATCGTAAGTGCTTTCGGCAGGGACAACGTCCAGGGTGCCGATTGTCTGTTGAATTTTTACCGTGTCACCTTTTTTTACTTTAATATCAGAGCTTAAACCATTGTAGATTGAAATGGTACGGTCGCCATGCTCAATCTCTACCGTATACCCCCAAACCGGGTCTTCGTATACATTTGCCACGGTGCCATCACCGGCAGATACGATTTCGGCACCAGCCTGGGCTTTAATATCGATTCCGTTATGGGTACGCCACTCGTTCAGAGATTCATTTTTTACCATCTGCCCATTGCTGAATGGGTTAAACACCTCACCGCTTACTGGCAGCGTGTATACAGAAGTCTGCTGTGTGGGCTGCTGCATTTGCGGTTTTGACTGCACGGACTGTTTGGAAGATGTGCCGGCAGACGATGACGGAGTTCGTGACGAGGAGGAGGGCTTGGATGGGTAAGTGACGTTTGACTGGGGCTTTGCCACGTCCTCCTCCGGAGTAAAATTCTGCTGAATGGAAGTATTGTCGTGAATCAGGTTTTCGTTTCCCTTTTCCACGCCGTCCATTGTGCGGCTGACAGCTACCCAGGCGGCGGTACCTGCGCCCACCAGACATATAGCCAAAGCCACGTAAAAACCGTTGCCTGTTAGAAACTTGGTAAATTTGTTTTTGGGATTGCTCATGCTTTTTGCACCTCCGGTAGTATTTTTGACCCTTTTCTGGCGGAATATTCCCGTAAAAATTTATTTTTGTGTTGTATTTTTTTGTCCTTTCGGCGGCCGGTAGCACAGTTCTTTGATTCCAATTACCAATAACATGCCTCCAAACAGCTTGGAAAGCAGTTCGGAACCAATATTGTGTGCCAGCATCACGCCAAACCAAACCCCAAAAAGGCCGATTAAAATGGCAATCAGGGCAGGTTTCCACTGTACCAGATGATTTTTCCAGTGCAGGATGAGTGCGGTGATAGCAACAGGAATAAAAAAGATCAGGTTGATTCCCTGGGCGGTTAGCTGGTCGATTTTGGCAAAAAGGGTTAGGTAGAGCAGAAGAACCGCACCGCCCCCCAGACCAAGCGACCCCAGCAGCCCTGAAGTAAAGGAGGCTAATGCTAAGAAGATCCAGTTCATTGCATTAAAATCCTCAAAGCGGAATAGAGAATCAATAAGCCGAACACCCGCTTCAGCCAGGTTACCTTAATTTTTGGCATAAGCCACCCGCCCAGCAGAGCGCCCAGAATGCCTCCTGGCAGATAGGGCAGAGCCTGCATAAAATCAAGACTGCCTTTTGTGTAGTAAAGCAGGCCGCTGGCAATAGAAAGCGGCAAGATTACCGCTACGGATGTGGCATGGGTGCTTTTGGGTTCAATTCCGCAGTAACCCAGCAACGGTACGGCCACCATACCCCCTCCCGAGCCGAACAGTCCGTTAATCAGCCCGGCAGTAAAACCCGCTGCGGTGACAATCCAGTTTTTGGCCTTTTTCTGTGTCTGTTTTTCCAGCTTGCTCACCTCTCAGCCGTCTATTCTGGTAAAATACGAGGCGCTGCCCAAAGCGTGCATCAAAACTTCATTCAAGCGGTTATTTTTGCTCAAAACGGCAGTGTATTAGAAATACCTTGAACAGATTACCCGTTTTTTCCCTTTCTTTCCAATCCGTTTACTTTGAGCCAAATTCCGTTTCAATCAGGTTTTTGCTATGCCATAGGGCTTGCTTCAAAAATCAACTGCTTAAACAAGCCCCGTGGCGCTTCCGAACAGTCTTTCACACTGTCTTATTCTGTGAAGAACGCATTGCTACTGCATCTTTTCAGCGAATATTCCATCATTTTTACTATTCAGAACTGCTTTAAAAAGGCAGCAAAAAACCTCTCCTGAATATCATTTCAAGAGAGGCTGGATTTATGCAGTTGGTGCAGTTGTCCTGTTAAATTTCTTTATGCCCAATTATGGAATTATAAAATATGCAAAAATTTACCGGCCAACTGGTATTTTACACAGCGGCAAATAAATCGTGTGCATTGTTTTATGCCAGCAAAAAATGGCATAAAGGCAAATTTCTTAAAAACCGTTGCCTAAAGTAATGTAAGCAGACAGGCTGTTATTTCAACAGTGCCTTTACGCCTTCCGCAGCAAGCAAAAAGCCGGCGGCCGGCGGAACAAAAGCAGCGCTTCCGGGGGAATGACGCCCGGAAGGGGAGTCGGAAGCACAAACAGATTTTACCGGTTCCTCCACAGAATAGATTACCCGCAAAGATGCAACGCCGCGTTTGCGCAGCTCCCGGCGCATCACCTTTGCCAGCGGGCATCCCACACCGGTATTTGCGGTTTCGGCAATATCACCTGCCCGCAGCTTTGAAGGGTCCAGGCGGTTTCCGGTACCCATGCAGCTAACCAGGGGAATGCCTTTGGCAAAGCAGTTTTCGGCCAGGTGCAGCTTAGCGGTGACGGTATCAATGGCGTCCAGCACTACATGCGGATGCTCCTCATATAAAAAATTACTGTTTTCAGGCAGGTAAAACTGATCCAGCAGCACCAGCTGGACATTGGGGTTAATTGATTGCAGCCGCTCTTTGGCAGCGTCGCATTTTTTTTGCCCCACCGTTTTGCGGGTAGCAAGCAGCTGACGGTTGAGGTTGGTTTCGTCCACCAAATCGTGGTCAATCAAAATCAGCCTGCCGACCCCGGCACGGCAGAGTGCTTCAGCGCAGGCGCCGCCGACACCGCCCAGCCCCAGCACTGCCACAGTGCTTAAAGATAATGTATTTACGGCCTCTGCTCCAAGAATTAATTTTGTTCTGGACAGCCAGTCGCTCATTGTAAAGCACATCCTTTCCCAAGGTTTTTTAAAGCTTTGCTTGTTTGAAAAATTCTTCTAAGAAGGGAGTAGGGCTTTTCCCAAAAGCCGCTCGGTACTGTCTCATTCTGCCGGGAAGGGACTTTCTATGCCAATCCCGATTCCGGAAAGGGTACCCGAATTAAAAAACTGCCTTTTCTTCGGCAAATTTTCCATTGGTTTTTATTTTATAAGAAAGCTTTGGGCAATGGTTGATTAGGTTGCTGGAGAAGTTGCTTTGCAGGTGTTTTTTCAACAAGCGTTTGCCATCGTGTTTTTAAAATACCCAATAGTCAGTTGCGGTTTGGGGTGATGGTCGCTGCCTGCCCCCAGTCAGAAAAATCAAAATCAGAATTTTCAGGGAAACAGAAAATGCCAGCTAACACGTCGTCAGCCGGCATTTGTTGGTTTAAAATTTCCCCACCAAGCCGTAAACCACTGAGTAAAACCCGTCAAAGACAGGTGGGCAATCCCTCTCCGTCTTCATGCTCCCTTCGTCCCGCAGGGCGGGGAGGTCTGCAATCCCTCGGAGAAGAGGAAATCCCTTTAAATAGGTGTTGGATTATAAAAAGCGGTTTTTTCTCGCACAAGGCAGGGTGTAAAGCGGTAGGAAAAGGAGGTTATTCCCCTTCTTCCTCATCAATAAAATCAAAATCTTCTTGCAAACGTTCCATAAAAATGGCGGCTACCGAATCAAATTCCGCCTCATCCTGAATAGCTTCAAAATATTCGCCCTCTTCATCTTCAAACGCCTTAAGGATTACCAGCTGGCCGTCATCGTCCAGCAGCTCCTGGCCTTCTTCAAAAACTGGTGCTAACGCCACGTAGCTGCCATTGTCGGTATCCAGAGAATCAAGAACTTCAAATTCATGCTCTTCGCCATCATCATCGGTTAAAACCAGAATATCTGGGCCAAACTCCATCTCTTCAGACATATTTGTTCCATTCCTTTCACTCCGTTTTACACGGGCGTCTATACGTTATTCTTACAGGGAAGCGTGCATCTTATACGTAACATTTTGCAGGTTAGCGCGTTACCTTTATTATATTAGATGAAACCGGAGAATAAGTCAATCATTCTTGAATAGTATGTTAATAATATATAAAATAAATATTTTTAGTGAAAAACTATTGACAAAATATATAAAATAGATTATTATGTAAGTGCAGAGAGGAAGAGAAATATCTGTAGAGATCGCGACGAAAGGACGGTGATTCCAATGTACCAAGAAGAACCACACTCGGTAGCGTCGTGGAGTTACCTGCCCTCCACGAACCTTTAAAGATTTAGGCAAAGCGATGATTTAACGGCAAAAGCCGCAACGATCGAAATGAAACGGAACTAACCGTAAGAAAATCTGTAAAAAGGGTTGTTGGCAGTTAAAATAGATCTGGATTGCAAGTGAATCAATTGATGTGTACAGTAAGCCCAACCTAATATTGGCAACACTGTAACTGCTTAAGTAATTGTATATCTTGATCAAAGCGATCTACCGAAACCAAAGAAGAAAAAATGAATTATAAGGTGAGTCCCATGTACTAACCCAAAATTGGAAGACCAAATTCGTACGAAAAGGTGAGTCCAATGAAATAGCAAAAATCCCAGGGTAAACTACAAGCTACAATAAAAGGAGGACCCAAACCAAAAACATTGTTCGAATTTCTTCCCAAAAGTCAAAATGCTTTTGCAGATAAGATCAAAAGTTTAAAAGGTGAGTCCAATGTAATTCGTAGTAAGTACCCAGTAAATTAACAATAAACCATAAACACGAGACTATTTTTAATAATCAAGAGCATTCAGTAACAATTAAACATCCATGTGGGCCGGGGCGTTTATACGTTCCGGCCTTGTTTTTTAAAAATTCATATAATGTTTACCTACCGTAGTTTTAGTGGCTATTTAAGCCTGCTATACTAATTAATATATTATAATTCGACCATGTAAATGTTATCATTGCATTGGCCAAGAACCGCAGTAAATACGGCTTTGCCGGGCATATGTTTTTAGGTGCTTAAAACTACCTGAAACAGTTTGAAAGCCAGAGGACAAAGATCGATTGATTTTGCTTGAATTTGTGTTATAATAACCCTGGGCTGTTACCGAAATCAAAGATTTCGAACATCCGCAGGAACATTGATACGCTTTGCGTATGAATAACCCTGGGCTGTTACCGAAATCAAAGATTTCGAACATCCGCAGGAACATTGATACGCTTTGCGTATGAATAACCCTGGGCTGTTACCGAAATCAAAGATTTCGAACATCCGCAGGAACATTGATACGCTTTGCGTATGAATAACCCTGGGCTGTTACCGAAATCAAAGATTTCGAACATCCGCAGGAACATTGATACGCTTCGCGTATGAATAACCCTGGGCAGACCCAGAAGGCATGAAATGCCCTGTACAATTCAATTTTAGGGTTGACCGAAATCAAAGATTTTGAACATCCACAGGAACATTGATACGCTTTGCGTATGAATAACCCTGGGCAGACCCAGAAGGTATGAAATGCCCTGTACAATTCAATTTTAGGGTTGTTGAAATATAGGCAGCAACAATGGGGAACCTATTGGAAGCTACGTGAATTGAACAGTGGAGTAAACAGCGGTTATTAAAAGAATATGAGCAGCCTGGGGATTCATAAGTTGCCCCGAATGAACCGCAAACATGCTTTGATGCGCCTTTGGTGGTGGAATAGCCGCCAGTGTAGGAAGGCATAATGTTTTTTATTAGCCCCTGACGGCTTAGCCGCAGTAATAAAATTTGAGGTGAACATTGTGAAGAAAAAACTTACCATATTGTGTTCTGTTCTGCTGGCAGTAACCATGCTTTTAGCAGGCTGCAGCTCAGGAGGAAACTCCTCTTCCCAGGAGGCATCTACGGCTTCTGAACCGGAATCGAACAAGATCCCCGATTCTATGGTGGAACTGATTCAGTTTGAAGATCCTCAACCAGGCAGCGAAATTGTAACCATGAAAACCAGCATGGGAGATATTAAGCTGATGCTTTTTCCCAAAGAGGCCCCAAAAGCTGTTGAAAACTTTTTAACCCATGCAAAAGAGGGTTATTACAATGGCCTCAAATTCCATAGGGTAATGAATGAATTTATGATTCAGGGCGGTGACCCCGATGGTGACGGTACTGGCGGCGAAAGTATTTGGAAAACCCCCTTTGAGGATGAATTTTCGTTAAACTTATGGCATTTCCGTGGTGCGCTTTCTATGGCAAATAGTGGAAGCAATACTAACGGCAGCCAGTTTTTTATTGTGCAGGCTACCAGCGTGTCTGAAGCGAACCTGAAAGAGATGGAAAAAGCGTTCCCCGATAAAGTCACCGCAAAATACAAAGAGCTTGGCGGCGCCCCCTGGCTGGATGGCCGTCATACCGTGTTTGGTTATGTAATAGAGGGTATGGACGTTGTCGACAAAATTGCAGCGGTAGAGGTTGATGGCAACGCAGCGCCTAAAGAGCCGGTGACCATCCTGTCGTTTGAGTTTGAAACGGTTCCTGGTTCTCCTGAAACCAGCGGTGCAGCTTCGGGTGCATCTGCCACATCGTCTGTAGAGACCTCTAAAGCAAAATAAATATGAGAAAATAACATCCTCTGCTTAACAAAGGCAGAGGATGTTTTGTTTTAATAATTAGCGAATAATAGCCGCCATTAACTGTTATGAATAAACGGCTTTTCATTCATATGTGTTAGCAAAATGCTGCCCCCAAAAATGAACAGCCAGAATAGGGTAAGCCAATGCGTTACCGGCTATGTGTAAGATAAAGTTTTCGGCGTCTTTTGAAAGACGGACTGATACAAAACCGTGAAAAACTTCTTCTTTTCTGTCTCATAACCATAAATGCCACTGAAATGACAGCCAGTCACAGTCGGATAATTCGGTTTTATAAAGCTGCTTGCTGTGCTGGCAGGTATGAACTGCCCGCTGGAAATTTAAATAATACCGAAAAATGTAAAAAGCTGCAGCTAATGCTGCAGCTTTTTACATTCAAACATGAGTGTGGAGGAACAAATTTTATCCATTGCACCATTCTACAATAGTCTGTGCTAAAATTTCAATAGCAGAATAGTATTGGTCAATGCTGATATATTCGTTTATACCATGCGCCTGGGCAATACTGCCAGGGCCAAATAATACAGTGGGGGTGTGACCATAATTGGTGAGCAAGCGGGCATCACTGCCGTATTCGCATCCGCGAATTACCGGACGGTTTCCAGAAAATTCTGTATAATTGCGGTCGATCAACTGGATGAGCTCGTGATTAAAATCAATCTCATAACCGCTGCCCAGCTGGTACAGCGTGATGGTGGGGCGGTTTTCCCGCAACCACTCGTCCCCGTCGCAGGCCAGGTTAATGGCATCAAATAGCTCTTTTTCCACCAAGGAGCCCATTCCGTTTTCATCCCGGTCGGTGGGCAGGTAATGCAGCCCAAAATCCAGCACGCAGGAATCTGCTACAACCGATCCGGCCATTCCACCATGGATGGTGCCGAAGTTGATGGTTGGCGGCGGCAGGTGAGGGTGGCGTTTGGTCATACACCAGGTGCGTTCCAGCTCCTGCAATGCCTGCATAATCTTCATGGTTTTTTCTATGGCATTTACGCCTTTCCATTTCATAGCAGCATGCAAAGCTTTACCCTTCACTTCCATTTTATAAAACAGCCACCCCATGTGAGCCGGCATAATCTCCAGCTCGGTGGGTTCGGTAATAATGGCAGCGTCAGCTCGGTATCCCCTGGCAATTGTGGCCATGCTGCCGTTTCCGCCACCTTCTTCATCTACCACGGTCTGGACGATCACGTCACCTTTCAGCTCAATACCAGCCTTTCGGATGCATTCCATAGCCATGATCATGGCGCCAACGCCGCCCTTCATGTCGCAGGCGCCGCGGCCATACAGCAGCCCGTCTTTTTCAATGGGCTTTAATGGGTGTGTAATCCACTCTTCCAGGTGGTCAAAGGGCATGGTGTCAATATGCCCATTCAAAATCAGGGAACGTCCGCCGCCGGTACCTTTTAGGGTGCCCACCACATTGGGGCGGTTTTCATAGTGGTGCCCGGGGTTCATTTCGGGGAACTGTTCCAGCGCTTTGTTGTCTGGCTCAAAAACATCTACCCCGAAGCCCAGCTCTTTTAGTTTTGCTTCTACAACCCGCTGGGCATTGATTTCATTGCCGTAAACACCGTGTTCAATGTCGGTGGAATCAGCGGAGATTAGCTCTTTTAAAAATTCTAACGAAGCTTGCTTGTTTTTTTGAATTACCTGTGCCAATGCCTCATTCATTCCCAATAACCTCCTTGCCGTTATTTTTTCTTTCTGACCAATACCGAAACGATAATGATAATACCGGTCAGGAAGGTTTGAATAAACGGGTTAACTGCATTCAGGTTCATAATGTTGCCCAAAGCACCAATAATGATGGCGCCAAGGAAGGTACCCCACATGGTTCCGCTGCCGCCGGTGACCGAAGCACCGCCAACAAATACGGCAGCAATGGCGTTCAGTTCGTAGCCTTGGCCGGCAATTGAGGTGCCAATACCCAGCTGAGAGGTGTAGATGAGCCCGGCAAAAGCAGCCAAAACACCGCTGATGACATAAACCATCATCTTAGAAAGGCGAACATTTACACCGGAAAGGCGGGTGGCTTCCTGGTTGCTTCCAATAGAATACACATACCGTCCAAATACCGTATGCTTGAGCAGAAAATGCCCCGCAAAAAGAATAACGATAAAGTAAATAACAGGGAAAGGAATATTAAATATAGAACCGTTGCCGAATTTAAGGAATGGCCCCTTGATCATAATCGGCAGCCCTTGGGAATAGATAAACGCCAAGCCGCTTGCAATAGAGGTAGTACCTAACGTCATAACAAAGGGAGGCATTTTGCCATAAGCCACGCCAATTCCGTTAAGCAGGCCAAGACCAAGACCGGCACCTAAGCCGACAAGGAATGCCAATGCAATACTACCGGTTTTTACCAGCGTACCTGCCGACAAGCAGGTGACCAAAGCAATAATAGCGCCAACCGACAGGTCGATACCGCCGGTAATACAAACAAAGGTCATGCCAGTCGCCAGAATACCGGTAATTGCTATTTGACGCAGTACATTCAAAATGTTTTTAAAGCTGAAAAATACAGGAGATAAAAAGGAAAATAAAAGCATTTCAAGAATAAAAACAATGAGTACACCGTATTTCTCATAAAAGTCGCTGAAAGAAAGCTTTCCATTGGCCTTAGTTTTTAACATGTTCATGGTCGCCCACTCCTCCTTGATCTGCAAATGCATCCAGTACCTTGGTATCGGCCATTGCTTCCTCATGGGTAAAGGTAGCCGCAACTTCGCCCCTGCGGATCACGACGATCCGGTCAGACAGCCCTAAAATTTCTGCGAATTCAGAGGAAATTAGCAGAATGGCTTTGCCCTGGGCTTTTAATTCTTCAATAATTTTATATATTTCTGCCTTTGCGCCAACGTCAACACCTCGGGTAGGTTCGTCCAGAATTAATATCTGTGGTTCCGTATGTAGCCATTTGGCAATTGCTACCTTTTGCTGATTACCGCCGCTTAGGCTCATGACTGGGTTTTTAATGTTATTGGTTTTAATTCCCAGCATTTCTTTAAACCGATCAGCGCTGTGTAATTCTTTCTTACGGCCTAAAACTCCGTAGGTGACATATTTTTTTAATCCGGTCAGAGTAATGTTATCTGCAATGGGTTGCTCTATAAGTAGTCCCTGGGTTTTTCTGTCCTCCAGCACAAAACCAATGCCGTGCCGGATTGCATCCGCAGGGTTATTTATTTGCACTTTTTGACCCTGAATCAGTATTTCACCGGAATCCTTGGGGTCAGCGCCAAAAATCGCACGGGCGATTTCTGTCCTTCCGGCGCCAACCAGTCCGGCCAGACCCAGGACTTCCCCTTTATGTAGTTGAAACGATACGTCACGGATGATATCACCGCGGTTTAGCCCCCGAACTTCCAGTGCCACTTCGGGGTCAATTTGAGCAGCCTCACGGTTTGGCCACATCTGAGAATAATCTTTTCCGGTCATAAAGGAAACGAGATCCTTTACTTCTAATCCTTTGGTATCCTGGGTAGTAACATAACCACCATCACGAAAAACGGTGACCTTGTCTGAAATCCGCAGGATTTCTTCCAGCCGGTGGGAAATGTAGATGATAGAAACGCCGCTGTTCTTCAGTTTTTCAATCTGTTGGAACAGTACCTCCGAATCAGCTTTACCCAGTACGGCAGAAGGTTCGTCGAATACAATGATTTTAGAATTGTTTTTAATTGCCCTTGCAATTTCTACCATCTGCTGTTTGGCTACAGGCAGACTGCCGACTACAGCAGTGGGTGAAAGGTCTGCCCCTAAATCATCCAATAACTGCTGTGATCGTTTGAACATCTCCTTGCGGTTTAGAACGCCTGCCCTGGAAGGGTAGTTCCCCAAAAAGATGTTTTCCATCACAGTCATGTGAGGGGCCATATTCAGTTCCTGGTAGATAACGCTGACGCCATAGGCAATTGCCTGTTTAGGAGAGGAAAAATCGACGGCTTGTCCGTCAATTAAAATTTCTCCGGCATCCTTGGTAATCGCACAGGATAGGATTTTCATTAAGGTGGATTTACCGGCGCCATTTTCGCCGATCAATGCGTGTACCTCGCCAGGCTCTACACAAAGCTGAACGCCTTTTAATGCGTGAACACCTCCGAAGGATTTGTAGATGTCTTTCATCTCAAGTCTATACATGATTGATTATCACCACTTCCTGTACCGTTTGATTCTAAAATAAGTTTTGCTTACGGAAGGGACTCGTTAAGGAAAAAGCGGGGGAAAAGGGTTTTATTTATGGAGCAGCACCAAGGGGAGGAGCTGCTCCATAAATAAAGGACTATAAAAAGGGAGAAATCACTTAGTATAATCGCCCCAGCCTTTGCCGATCCATTCATCTGCATTACCGGGAACTACTACCGGTAGGTCGGGCAGAACGATCTGTTTGCCATATTCGTAATCTTCTGTACCCGGCAGTTCTTCGCCCATCAACACTTTCAGTGCAGCACGAACACCCAGCTGGCCAATATATGGGGTGTAGTTACCGTCTGCCAGGAACTCGCCGTTTTTAACAGAAACAAAGCCTTCGTTAGAACCGTCACAGGTGAAGTGTTTGATTCCATCTCCGGAGCGTCCGGCGCGTTCAATTGCAAGCTGAGCACCCCAGGAGGATTCCTCGGCATGAGAATAGATTGCATCAATCTCTGGGAAAGCGGTTAGCCAGTCTTCCATCAGCTTTACAGCTGGTTCACGAATCCATTCGCCGTCGCCCTGTGCCAGGATTTCAATATCGGGGTAATTTTTTACGACGTCCATAAATCCGTCATGACGGCCAATTGCAGGGGAGGAGCCCAGCAAACCGGTAATTTCCAGAACCTTGCCTTTGCCATTCAGCTCTTTTACCAAAACCTCAGCAACGCTGCGGCCCAGGTTGTAGTTGCTCTGGCCAATAAATACCGTTCTTTGGTCGGTGTAAACGTCACGGTCCAAAACAATGACAGGAACGCCAGCAGCATATGCTTCAGCAACAGCATTTGCCAAACCGCCGGACTCTACCGGGCTTAGCACAATGGCGTCACAGCCCTGAGCCACCAGGTCACGAATGTCAGAGCTTTGTTTCACAATGTCTACGTTACCGTCAGTAACAACAATTTCTACGTTAGAGTGTCTGGCAACCTCAGCCTTAGCCGAGTTGATCATCTCAACACGCCAGGGATGGTTCAGACCGGTTTGAGAAAAACCAATTTTAATGGGTTTTTCCTGGCCGTCAATCAGGATTGGTCCGGCCTCCAAGGGAAGAACATCCTGGAAAGGCAGTCCGGTGTAAAATTCATCTTCCTTGGCAGGGGCCGAGGAACCTGCTGTGGATGCGGGTGTGCTACCGGCATCTGGGGTAGAGCCCGTAGTGCCTTGAGAGGGCTGAGTACCGCCACTGCAGGCAGTCAGTCCAAGCATTGCAACGACTAATAATGTGCTAATCAGCTTTTTTGTCTTTTTCATGCTAACTCTCCTTTACTTTTTACCTTTTGTTATACAAGGAACAAATTCTACTTTGTTCCAGATAGCCAGTCAATCAGGTTGTGCCACAATTTGGTATACCCCTCCCACTCGCAGAAGCTTACTGGAGACCAATGGGGGGCACAGTCGGTAGCGTAGGCACAGGTGCGGCCTTTTCCGTAAGTTCCAACGGTAATAATGGGGTCTTCTTTACTTTTTACCAAAACCTCTGCGTTTTCCTTGCTGATTAAACGGTTGTAGCCCAAAATTTTTGGCCATTCAGCGGGAATTCCATCCAAAACGGGGTGACCGGGTTTTACAACCGTAAGGGAGGAACCCTGCGGTGTTTCGACACGATCATCATAGGTGAGCAGGTTAACCGGTAAAATCTCTTCTATGGCGGTATCTTTATAGCAGCCTCTGGCCTGAATACCCTGATAAGTTAGGTATCCGCCTACCATTACAAAGGCGCCGCCTTCTGCTACATATTCTTTAACCAGTTCCAGTTTATTAACGGAAGGCTCTAGTTGTGCAAACGTTTTCATTGGAAGCAATAAGGTGTTGGCACCAACATCGCTGAAAATAACAGCGGAATATTGCTGTAAATCGGCTAAAGTAGTGGGAAAATCGTACTCGACACGGTGGCAAGGAATATGTACAAACTCAGTATCCTCAGTTGTAAGGGCTTTTTTGATCCATTCGGTTCCTTCTTCATATTTATCAAACGTAAAAATGTCGAAACCTTTCGATTCCTGCGTATGCACAAACCAGCTTTCTCCGACAAACAGTATTTTTCTCATGAACAAACTCCTCTCAAATTTGGTTTTAGTGAACACTCAAATCTTTTACCGAGCCACGCTCGATAATTTTAACCCTCATAGATGTGACTGCAGCTGGCTCTTTTTTTCCCTTTCCGCTCAGCTTGCTTAATAAAATGCGCATTGCGCTTTCGCCCATTTCAATGGTTGGCCGGTCAATCACGGTAACTGCCGGCTTAACAAAGCGCGCTAGCTTGTTATCGTCAAAACCCACCAGAGAGATCTGTTCCCCAATCGTAAGATTATGTTCCGAAAAATATTGAATTGCACCGGCACAAATTCGGTTGTTGGTACAAAACACCGCAGTTGGTGGATTTTTCATAGCAAAATATTGCTCCATGGCCTGATAGCCGCAGGACTCATCCCATTCCCCCGAGAACATCAGCTCTGGGTCAGCCGCTATGCCGTTTTGAGCCAGTGCGGTATAAAACCCTGCGCGGCGTTCCTGCCCAATATTAAAAGTCTCTTCGCCGTTGACAAAACCAATACGGGTGTGGCCTTTTCCTACCAGGTAATTGCCCATCATATACGAACCGCCATAGTTATCTACCACAACAGCATTTTGGCTAAGCCCCGGGAAATAGCGGTCTACCAGGACAATGCGATCACCAAAATGATTATAAATGCTTAAGTCCCGCACGGTGGGGATCACAATAATCCCATCCGCCATTCGCTGAAAAACGCTGGATGCCATATCCATTTCGGTTTGTGCGCAATTGTCTGCCGAAAACATTAGAATATGGTAGCCATGCTGTTTGGCAATATTTTCTATTCCTTGAATCACCGATATGTAAAAGGTGTTAATAATTTCTGGAACAACAACTGCAATCATGTTGGTACGCTTGGTTACCATAGAGATCGCAATATTGTTGGGAACAAACTGGAGCTCCTGTGCAGCAGCCTCTACCTTTTCTTTGGTTTTTGGGCTGACCCGGTCCAATCCATTTAGTACGCGGGAGACAGTTGAAATGGAAACATTTGCTTTGGTTGCGACATCTTTGATTGTTACTTCCGTTTTCTTCATCATTTTGCCCCTAAAGTGTAATAACGTTTTTACTAGCCTCAGTATAATCTTGTGACTAAAATATGTCAACATGGTTGCTATATTTTTGTATATTTGACAAAACGTTGCCGGGTTGGATTATATACATTCTACAAGGGGAAAATGAAATAAATATGCGCTTTCATTTAAAATGTGAAGATTGTCTGATAATTATCAAAACGGTTTTTTAAACTTTGTATTGTAACTTATCATTTGGGGATGGATGTATCCATAGCAGAATATAGTATAAAATTGTGATTCCCCGCCCCAAATGCTCAAAATAATTTTTGTTCAAAAACAGCACAAAAAATCCCCTCAGGCGCAGGGTTTGGCTACATCTGAGGGGAGACTCTAGATTGGCTTGCTCATACTGGGTTAACACCCAGCCGGCTGATCGTTATTCTGATTTCACTGCATTTTTAAAGAATACCCGGCCGGAAAAGGGGGAAAAATCGATTCCGGTTATTTCTGGAGCGGCCGCATAATAAGAGGTTTGGGTATAAAGAGGCACCGCAACACCATTCCGGGTTAATAAATCCTCACAGTCGGCAAAGGCCGCAGTCATCTGCGAAAAGCTTTTGGCTGTGGCAGCCTGCCGCAAGACGTTGTCATATGCTTCGTTGGAATACCCGGTATAGTTTTGGGTGGAGGTGGAAGCAAAACGCCCCAAAATAGACTGGGGGGCATCCTGGTCCAGCTTAAGGGGCAGAACTGCTGCGGTGTAATCCCGCTTTGAAAGCCTGGCCCAAAACTCTTTTTCGGGAAGAGGTTCCACATTTACAAAAATAGAAAGCTCCTTTTGCCAGGCCTGCTGAATAAATCCTGTTAAGAAAGCTTGGTTCCCGGTATCTAACACCAGGATGGAAATACTGTCTGGTTTTGAAACGCCAGCAGTTTCATAAAAGGAGTTGCGGTAATTTTTGGCCATCTGCGGGTCGTACAGATCTGCCGCAGAAGCTACAGCCTCAGAATATGGTTTTCCCTGCAAATGTACCGCCCCTGGAATCAGGGATGTGGTCAGCTTCAAATCTCCGGTAAGGCTGTTAGAAAACAGCTGACGGTTTAGGGCGCTGCACAGCGCAAGCCGCAGGCTGTTATAAGAAAGCTGTGGAGGGAATTCCGGGTCGTTTACGGTTTGATTAAAAATGAGCGTCCATACCGTATCCTCAAACTCTGCTACGCTGAGCTTGGATTTATGAGCTTCGTTTAAGCTGGAAAACTGTATTTTAGCCGCGTCTGTATCACCGGTAAAAAGCAGGTTTTCGGGGTTGGAGCGCCCTATGTAGAACTGTACGCCTGCGGGAATGGCGGCGTCCCCCGTCAAATAGTTCCCACTGCGGCGGATGGCAATTACTTCATCGCCCCAGGCCCTTAGCTGGAAGGGACCGTTGGAGAGGACGAACTCTTTGTTCAGCCCATAGCGGCCTTTTGAATCTTCAAAAAAAGCCTGGTTACAGGGCATTGCTGCAGAAGAGGCCAACAGTGTGATGAAAAAAGGGTTGGGTTCTTCTAAGCGAATCACCAGCTGGTAATCGCCCACCGCTTTTACCCCAAGGCTGGAAAGATCCATCTCTCCGTTTAAAATTTTCTTGCCGTTTTGTATGCAGGAAAAATCGGAGGCAAAGGACGAAACCATGGCAGGGTTGAATAACCGTTGGAAGGCAAAGACAAAATCATCTGCCGTCAGGGGGGACCCGTCTGACCAAATGCCGTTTTCGTGCAAATAGAACGTATAAGTCAGGCCATCGGCGGAAACAGTGTAATTTTTGGCAGCAGCCGGGTGCAGGCCTCCATTGCTGTCCTGGGTTACCAACCCTTCGAATATATTATAAATGATCGTCTGGGCAGAGGAGTCAGTGGAAAACTGGGGGTCTAACAGGGAAACTTTCGATTCCAGGTCGAACCGAATCACCTGGTCAGCAGGATCCTTTTTTCCGCAGCCGCCCAAAAGGCCGGTAAAGGCCAAAACTGCCAGCAAAAGGCATAATAATTTCTTTTTCATAGGGTGTCACTTCTCCGTATAAGTCGGCACAGCGCCATGATTTTTGTCGAGATATGTCAGTTCTAGTGTATCATGGCAGCCGCCGGGCCGCAACCGTATTTATTTGGCAGTTTTTAAAAGTTTTATGAAGATATTATAAATCCAGAATAAAACCACTTAAAGCCAGGTGTATGGGTGGTTCAAAGGTACGTATCCATTTACCTGGCCGCATTATATTATAGTGGCCGGCCTGCCTTTCAGAACAAGATTTATAGTCTTACAGCGCAGCTGGAAAGAAACGTAAGCTGGAGCAAACCCCACAGCCCTGTGAAAGCGTGGGAAAAGGCAGAAACTGGTGTTCCATGAATTTTTGGCCCCTTTAAAAGCGCCCCCAGCCGGGGAACGTATTCGTTTGAAACGAACGGGAGAAAAGGAGGTTGAAAAGGATAAACTGGCCCTGAAACCTAAATAATACCAGCCGGTAAATAACAGGACGCTGCTCCTGCTGATCAGGCGCTTGTGGATAACCCTTCCACTTCAACATACCTGCGCGTGGGAAGGGTTTTGGAACCGCTTTTTTCACAGGGCTTCGGTTGCATTTTTAAGGTTTGTACAATATGCCTTTTACAGGAAATTATGGGACGGTTCGCTGGGCCGGGTGGCACTGGCCCTTATCATACAAAAACGCCGGTTGGTTACGGCGTTTTATAGGCCGCAAAGCGGCATAATATGATTGATTGTACCAAATGAGGGCCTTGAAAGCCGGGGGCAGGTTCCTTTCGGTTCGTACCCGATTGCACTTTGGTGTGTCTTGAGATGAAAATACAGCAGGGTCTGCCATGGGGCTTTTAAGGTTTTGTAGCTTCATGCAAAGCACATGAAGCGGGGGATATGATTGGCTTCAAAAAGCGGTTGCCGCAAAAGCGGCGAGCTGTTGGACATCGTTCGGTATAATAGCCGCTTCGCGGTTATTATACCATGAACACGAAGTGCGAATGGTATAATTGGCCATTGCTGTATGGCAGGCCATGGGAATAAGTATAATAAGCGCTTTACGGTTATTATACCCTGTGGATTAAATCATTGTAGGTTGGCATTGGCCAGCAGGAGCGGTCGACAATCTGCTCGGCAGCGTCACAGCTTTCACGCAGGCTCTCCATATCCCGCAGCAGAACATCGCACAAAAATTTTGCTTTAGCCGGGAAGGTGTCAAACGAGCGGGACATTTCCAACGAGCTTTGCAGTCGTTTTAACCGGGAAGAAATTTCATCTGTCAGCTTATTTAAGGTTTTTACGTGCTCTAGCATGCTGTTGGCTTCACCCAAAGCCTGGTAAACAGCCCGGTAAGAACGGGCTGCCTCGCCGGTATAGTGCATTACGGCAGGCAAAACCTCACGGCTTACCATTTCCAATAGGGTGGAGGCTTCGATGCTGACAACCTTTACATAATTTTCGTAAGAAATCTCCTGCCGGGCTTTGCATTCCACCGCAGAGAAAACATGGAACTTTTGGAACAAGTCGACGTTTTTAGCGTCAGTCAGGGTGGCAATGGCATCTACCGAACTTTGCAGGATGGGCAAACCCCGGCGTGCGGCTTCTTCCACCCATGCTTCGGTATAATTGTTGCCGTTAAAAATAACACGGCCATGAAGGTTGATTGTATCGCGGATGATTGCCACCATTTCCTCATGGCGTTTTTCCTCATTTTCTGCTTGCTCCAGCCGCTCGGCAAAACATGCAAAGGATTCTGCCAGCGCGGTATTCAGCACAACGTTAGAAAAGGCTATGGATTGTGAGGACCCCACCATGCGGAATTCAAATTTATTTCCGGTAAATGCAAAAGGTGAGGTGCGGTTGCGGTCAGATTCATCTTTTTTCAGCTCGGGCAGAATGGTTACGCCGGTATGAATAATTTCGCGCACTGTTTTGGCGGCGGTCCCACCCTGGGCAAGGTTGTTCAGGGCGCCCATTAAGCTGTCGCCTAAAAAAATTGAAATAACCGCAGGCGGCGCTTCGTAACCGCCCAGCCGCTGGTCGTTTCCAGCACTGGCAGCCGAAAGCCGCAGCAGGTCAGCGTACCGGTCTACTGCCCGGATAAACGCACACAAAACCAGCAGAAAACGCAGGTTTTCCTCAGGGTTTTTACCAGGATCCAGCAGGTTGACCCCTTCATCGGTGCAGATGGAGTAGTTGTTGTGTTTTCCTGAGCCATTAATGCCAGCAAAAGGTTTTTCGTGCAGCAGGCAGGCAAGCCCATGCTGTTTTGCCACGGTGCGCATTACCTCCATGGTAAGCTGGTTATGGTCGCAGGCAATATTCAGCGTCTCAAAAACAGGTGCCAGCTCGTGCTGCGCCGGAGCGGCCTCGTTATGTTTGGTTTTGGAGGGAACCCCAAGGCTCCATAGCTGCTCATCCAAATCTTTCATAAACGAAGCTACCCGCAGGCGGATACGCCCGCAGTAGTGGTCATCCAGCTCCTGGCCTTTTGGCGGTTTTGCCCCCAGCAGGGTGCGCCCGCAAATTTTAAGGTCTAACCGATTTTCATACATCTGGCGGTCCACTAAAAAATATTCCTGTTCGGCGCCCACAGTGGGAATCACCCGCTTTGCGGGAGTGCCAATCAGGTTTAAAAAGCGGACAGCCTCGTCTGACAGCGCCTGTGAAGAGCGCAGCAAGGGGGTTTTGGCGTCTAAAGCTTCCCCGGTGTAAGAGCAGAAGGCAGTGGGTATGTACAAGGTGCCGTCTCGGACGAAGGCAGGAGAGGTAGGGTCCCATGCGGTATAGCCGCGCGCCTCAAAGGTGGCCCTGAGCCCCCCGGACGGAAAGGAAGATGCATCCGGTTCGCCCCGTACCAGCGCTTTTTTCGAAAATTCCAGAATAGCCCGGCCGCTTCCTGCCGGTGAAAGAAAGGAGTCGTGCTTACCGGCGGTAATATTGGTCATGGGCTGGAACCAATGAGTATAGTGGGTGGCGCCCTGTTCCAGGGCCCAGTTCATCATAGCAGTGGCTACGGTTTGGGCAATCGACTCATCCAGTGACAGGCCAAGGCGGTTGGTGCGCTGCAGGCTTTCATAAACATCTGCAGGCAGTCGCTGGCGCATTACATCATCGCTGAAAACCCGGCTGCCATACTGCGAGATTAGGTCCATAAAATACTCCATTCCGCCGCTTCGCGTCGGCATAAACTGTAAAGGAAAGGGCTCTTATCACGCGAAGCAAGGGAATGATAAGAGAATTTTGGCCTTCCGCAGGGGTTGTTTGAGGTCGCCCTGCCGAAGAAGCATTAGGGCAAAAGAGAATAGGACGAACGAATCGCCCTTGCATATCGCCCTGCGAGGAATAAGTTTGAAAACAATATTTCAAGCTTTACTCCACTGCGCCGCTTCGCGTCGGCATAAACTGTAGAGGAAAGAGCTATTATCACGCGAAGCAAAGGAATAATCATAGTATTTCGGCCTCCCGCAAAAGGCCGTTTCGAAGGTGTCCCGCAAACAAGCAGCAGTAGGGCGAACGAACACCGGACTTTGGGTATCGCCCGGCACAATATGAGCCTTTGGAGGTGCATCCGGGCGTTTCAAAGAAAAACCATCCATACTGTCAATAAAGGCCACATGAAAAAAATAACCTGTTTTGCCGGGACACTGCAATTTATCATATGATTCTTACAGCAAATGAATTCCGTTAGCTTCACATTGCTGAATCATTTCATCCGGCCAAACCGACGCCTGCACCTCGCCAATATGCGCTTTTTCCAGCAGAAGCATACAAATGCGCGACTGCCCAATGCCGCCGCCCATGGTAAGGGGAAGGCGGCCGTCCAGCAGCATTTTGTGGAAGGGAAGACTGCAGCGATCTTCACAGCAGGCTTCTTTTAGCTGCCGTGTCAAAGACTCGGCATTTACCCGGATGCCCATGGAGGAAATTTCGATTGCACGGTCCAGTACGGGGTACCAAATTAAAATATCGCCGTTTAACTGCCAGTCGTCATAATCAGGAGCACGCCCGTCATGTTTTTGGCCAGACTTTAACTTGCCGCCAATCTGCATAATACAAACAGCGCCATACTGCTTGGCTATAGCATCCTCACGCTGTTTGGGCGTAAGCAGTGGGAATCGGTCCTCCAGTTCCTGCGAGGTGATGAAATAAATGTCTTCAGGAATCACCTTGCGCAGGAAGGAGAATTTTTGATGCAGGGTATCCTGCGTGCAGCGCAGTGCAAATAAAATTTTCCGGACGGTAGCTTTTAAGGTATCTAAGGTGCGCTCGGCATCGGTAATAACCATTTCCCAGTCCCATTGATCAACATAAACCGAGTGCAGGTTGTCCAGCTCCTCATCCCGGCGGATTGCGTTCATGTCGGTATAAAGGCCGGTATCGGGCGCAAAACCATAGCGCTGCAGAGCAAGACGCTTCCATTTTGCCAGGGAATGCACAATCTGAACATCGGCCCCAAGGTCGGCAATATCAAACTGTACCGGCCGCTCCACACCGTTCAAATCATCATTCAGGCCGGTTTCGGGCCGAACAAACAAAGGGGCGGATACCCGCTGTAAACGCAGGTTTTGAGCCAGTTCACGCTCAAAGGTGTCTTTTACAATCTTAATTGCCAGTTCGGTTTCTTTAATATCCAGCTTATTCAGGTAAATGGCAGGCAGCATCAGCTTTTGGTGGGACATTCCAACTCCTCCTAAAAATTAAAACGGCAAAATTGCCGTTATAAGTAATCAAACGTAAGCCTTTAAACGAAATTATTTTATCATTAAACAGGCTTAAATGCAACAAAAACGCCGATATGCAGAGCTTTTTACACCTGGGCAGATGAAAAACCCCCATTGCCGTATCAATATAGCCAGCAACCCTTAAAACATGGATGGGCAGACTATGCAATCTGCCGAAGCTTGCCCCAGGCAGGTTCTTGTCATAACGACTGAAACAAAGCGTATTTTAAACAGCATTTGCCCCCAAATTTACTTTTTTAAAACAGCCTTGTTTTACAGCCCCGCATATATGGATAGCTGCCTGAGTGCAGGGGCAGGAACACATAGCACACCTGCTGTTCAAAATTTAAAATACCAGCCTAAAACCTTGAACAGCAATAAGCAAAAACAACAGTATGAACCGTCAAAACAATGGCCTGGTTTGTTCCGCAAATTATATGCAGACCGGAAGCTTGAAAAGCAGCCGGCATTTTAGGCTTGCAGTTTCAGCATAAAAATCCAGCCGGCAGGGCAAGATTTTTCCGGTTCACGGTGTTGACTTTTAATTAACAACTGTTACAATTAAAGTACCGATAAACAGATGCGAGGTGATCCGATGCCCTCAAAAAATAAATGGCTGGCACTGGGGTATAATATACCAATTAACCCTTCAAAAAATCGGGTATATGTTTGGCGCAAGTTAAAGGAATTTGGCGCCGCTTACTTTAAACAGGGGGTAGCGGTACTGCCTAATACGCCTAAAAATGCATCACGCTTTTTGCAGCTGGCCGGAAAAATTACAGAAATGAAGGGCGAGGCCACCATGGTCGAGCTGCAGTTTTTAACCCCGGCAGACGAAAATGAAATGATAGCAAAATTTAAAACCCAAACCGAAAGCGATTACCACGAGCTGCTCATGGATTGCCTTAGTTTGCTGGATGATATTAAGCAAAGCCATAAAGAGGCCGGCCAGCAAGGTGAGGAGCTGAAAAAGCTGGTGAAGCGGTACGATAAGGTCAAAGACCGTGATCATTTTAAATCCGGGCCTTCTAACGAAATGGAGAAAGGCCTAAACGAAATTATTAATGCGGTAAAGTGGTCGGGAGGGGAAATCGGCAATCAGCTGAAAAAGGTATTGGGAATGAAATAAAGGGTATGGCCGCTGCCGTACTTAGAAAAAAGATTCTGTATTTTTGCACACGGCCCGAAAGAGCGCAGAAATTTAAGAATATGGTTTTTATGCCCAATATGTTAGAATCATTTTTAATACAATAACGTAAGCATTCGAATTTCATGCCGCAGGCCGTTGAAGGTATGAAATATCGGGTGCTTTTTATTATGGAAGGATTTATGGGGAACACTAAGATCGGGAAAACTTTTATTCGGTACGTTACATGAAATGTGTTTAGCATGATTGGACAGTGCCAAATGGCTTTGCGGTGAACGGCCAATTGCAAATTTTTACAGTGTGTCCGGTTAAAAAATTTTTATACGCTGTAAAACAGCAGAATGTTTCCGTGCCACCTGTGCAAAATAAAAAAGAATGATGTTTAAAAATCGGGAGGGCGCAGATGGAACAGCTGATTGAAATGAAACAGATGTATAAAATTTATGGCGAAGGGGAATCCCAGGTGCGTGCATTGGATGGTGTGGACCTGACCATTGGCCGGGGGGAGATGGCGGCTATTGTAGGCCAATCAGGTTCAGGCAAATCAACCCTGATGAACATGGTCGGCTGCCTGGATATTCCCACAAAGGGAGAATACTATTTAGAGGGGACGAACGTAGCCTCCCTTTCCGACGAAGCACTTTCGCAGATTCGAAACCGGGAGATTGGGTTTGTCTTTCAGGGCTTTAATCTGATTCCCAGCTTAAATGCCTTGGAGAATGTCGAACTGCCGCTACTTTACCGGGGAATGAAAAGCGAGGAACGCCGTCGTTTGGCCAAGGAAGCCCTGGAACGGGTGGGACTTTCCAACCGGATGACCCACCGGCCTGCGCAAATGTCCGGCGGACAGCAGCAGCGGGTGGCCATTGCCCGGGCCATAGCAGCCCGCCCGCCCATTATTCTGGCGGATGAGCCAACAGGTAACCTGGATTCCCGGTCGGGGTCAGAAGTGATTGATATTCTGCGCGAGCTTTGGCAGGAGGGGCGCACGGTTATATTGATTACTCATGACAGTGCTATTGCCGCTTTGGCAGGGCGTCAGATTCACATTGTAGACGGAAAGATTTGTGAGGATGTCAGAATCAGTGAGAATTCTTCGAAAGGCTATAGAAAAACTACCCGTCAGTTGGTATAATAAAATTATAAAACAGAATATTACGTGATTCTATTGGCGGGGCTGCCCTTAAAACGGTTTTAAAGCCCTTTGGGAAATAGATTCGTTTATGAATTTTTCAAAAAAAGAGGATGACAGAACATGACATCAAAGATAAAAATCAGCAAGGTAAGCGGCCAGCCTAATTTTGAAGCCATGCAGGTGTTTAAGGTGATCGATTACCCGCTGGAGCCCAGGGACTATAAGCCTTATGCCCAAACCAGGCTGTGTGTGGCAGATGGGGACTTTATTGTAAGTATGTGGGCGTTTGAAGCAGAGCCCTCGCGTCAGAGCAGGCTGATGGGGGTATTTGACCTGGGGGCAGCGGTTCTTGCGATTCAAACATCTCCTGCAGGCGGTGCATTGGTTCAGCGCATTGACCGGGGAGACCAGAATAAGATTCCCCAAAGCTTAACGGAGCAGGAGGTGCATATCCACTCTTATATGGGGGAGGATTTACAGGGAATTTATTGGGCCACTACGGTGCGCATTAAAAAAGAAGCGCTGAAAAACCGTTTTGAAGTGGAACTGGAAAACGGAACCAGGTTTTTAGGGAACGTGTACAAGCTTTGTGAAGACGGGCAGTGGACACATAAAGGCAGTTTGTTTCCGGCACAGTTTGAACCTTTTGACCCTTATGCTGCTGGCAATATGGGCGAAATAGAAGTTGTGGATTATTAATGACGGACAAAGGAGTGAAGGCAGATGAAAATATTGCTTAAAATCTTCTGGCTGCTGGTTGGGGCAGGAGCGCTTCTGGCGCTGTTTGCCCGCATGGCCGACTGCCTGTATGAAAAACTGGGCAAACGGTATGTCATTTTGGAAGAACAGGAATAAAAAGGCGGGCTGCGTTCATTAAGAGCGCGATAACGAAGTGTTTCATAAAGCCTATGAGTCAATTGACTCATAGGCTTTATTATGGCATTTATGGCATAATAAGAAGGTGATAAAATGGCAACGCATGAGTTTGGAATTATGGAAGCAGCTCCGGGAAATGAAAGATACGATAGCTATGAGCCTCAAAATTATGGTTGCATTTGTATTGATGATGACTTTATAGAACCGCTCATGCCAGATTTTGAAGGGATACCGTGCTATTGCCACACCCGTTTCATACCAACCAATAATTTGGTTTATTCCGGTATTACCTTGATACCGCCCGAGTCGGCAAAACTCTTTGTTGCAATTTTTAAGAAATATAATACAGGTCAATATAATACTATAATTGACCTTTTTGAGAGAGCAATAAACCAGGAAAAATATATTATTCATTATGGGCTATAATCATAACCTGCCGCATAGCTTTTTTGGACGTTGTCCGAAAGCGTTATAATGAGTTACATACTTTCGAAAAGCAATCAGCAAAAACAGGCTGCTGTTCCATTAAGCAGTAGCCTGTTTTTTGCATAAGAAAACCACCGGCTGCTTCGGCAGGCAACTAAAAAATATGTTGAAGAAAGCTTTTAATAAACATCCCGCCCCAGCTCTTTTAAAGCGGCCAGGTCCGTCACCCGGTAGCTGCCATCGCCGCAGCGTTCCAGGTACCCCGCCTGTACAAAATTGCGCAGGTTACGGGCAAGGTGCCGGTAGCTGGTACCCAGGTGTTCTGCCAGGCGGGTAAGGTTTTCGTTTAAAAAACCATCTTTTGCGGAATGACAGAGATAGCTGGCCAGGCGGTTTTCCAGCCGGCAAATAGAGTTTACAGCGCTACGCTGAACACAGAAGTTCATCTGAACTGCTTGTTTGTGAAACAAATAAAGCAAAAGGTCATGGTTGTCCAGAATTTTTTGATTGTTTTCCGGGTCCATAGGAATACCAATCAGGTAACCATTGGTCATTGCCCATACGTCACAAAAAGTGGGTGCGTTTTCTGCAAGTTCCATTGTCCCAAGCACCCCCTCATTTTCCAAAAAGCAGTACAGAACAGTATTGCCATTAGAAAGTGTGCGGGTTATTTCTACCTGACCTTCTACCAAAAATAATAGATTGGCCATAGGATCCTGGTAGCAGCAAAGCAATTCCTGCTTTTCAAACCCTATCAGCTGCAGCTGGTAGTCCTCAATGCTTGGTATTTCCTGCAGCAATCCACTTTTGATGAGCAGTTTTTTTAATAGCTGTGGGTCTTGGATGATTTTCATAAAAACTCCATTCCGCCGCCTGACAGCGGCACAAAAATATGATTCGGCAAGAAACGTTCGCCTCAAATTAATATTTGGAGCGGTTTCAAATTGTTCCAATACAGGTTTTTTATGGACCGCTCAACAGCAGCAAAAGCTTAATAAATACTGTACACAAACCCTGCGGCCTTAAAAATATTTTAAGCAATCCCCAGCGAAGAGTGGAATTTTGGTAATGGGCGTCTCTTTCTATAAGGCCTGGCGGCGTTTTAAGGCTTGCTGCCAAACCTGGGCGGAGGGCCGCTGCGATGTGCACTATGACATATGTCATATTCCCTTGGGAACGAAATGTGATATTTTAAATGAAACACACAGGAGATATGCAGAGAGGGGAATATGCCATGAAACAGGCAGGCAGGCTCCGGTTACTGAACCTGCGATATGCCATTCTGCAAGGCACATTTTGGATGGCTTTCTGCGGGGTTAACAACTTTGCAGCGGTTTACCTGCTCTCCCGTGGTTATGACACCGGTACAGTTGGGGTTATTTTGGCATTATCCAATATAACTGCCGCAGTTGCCCAACCGCTGGTTGCTACATTTGCTGACCGTAGCACCAGAATGCCGCTGAATACCCTTTCGGCGCTTCTGGTGCTTCTCACCTTAATATTTGGTATTGTTCTTGGAGTAACGCCCAATTTGTTTTTTCCGGTTGCGGCGCTGTTCCTTATTGTATTTACCTTAACCTATACGGTTCCACCGCTATTAAACGCTATGGCTATGGAGACTGCCCGCGCTGGCACACCGGTTAATTTTGGTATTGCCAGAGGAATTGGGTCGCTCACCTTTGCAGGCGCTGCCTATGGTATGGGTATAGCGGTAGAGCGGTACGGCGCCGGAGTCCTTCCGGTTATTTACATTGCTATTTATCTGGTGGTTTTACTGTTCGCCATCACGTTTCGGGTTTGCGCCGGAAAAACCGGCGCAAAATCCGGGGCGCCTATTATAAAAGAAGATGCTGTTTGTCAGCCAAGCGAAAACAGCATAGGTGCATTTGTAAAAAACTACCCCAGATTCATTTTGTTTTTAATCAGCGCGGTGCTGGTATTTTTTTGTTTTGGATTAACCAATACTTATCTGATCAATATTTTAGAGTCCCTGGGCGGAAGCAGTGCCGGCATTGGAATCTCCTTTGCACTGGATGGCGTAATGGAATTGATTGCCATGCTGGCGTTTGGCAGGCTGGCTAGACGCTTTTCTTGTAACAGCCTGCTGCGCCTTACAGGTGTGTTTTTTACCATAAAGGCGGTTGCAATTCTGTTGGCGGGCCAGGTGTGGGCGGTTTATGCAGCCCAATTGTTTCAGTTGTTGTCCTATGGCCTGTTTGTACCGGCATCTGTTCACTATACAGACCGGATAATGCAGCCGCAGGATCGAGTGAAGGGCCAGGCGCTGGTAACAGCCACCCTTACGGTGGGGGGAGTATTTGGCAGCCTGTTGGGCGGCTGGATGCTGGAATCTGTTGGTGTTAAGGACACGCTTCTGGCTGGGGCAGTTGTTTCGGCTGTGGGCAGCCTAATATGGCTGGGTTCCATTGAAAAACAACCGGCTGATACCAAGCCCCGGAACCAACAAACCGGACAGGTGCATACAAAAGCATAAAAGTGGCATATAAAAACAAACCCCGGACGCTGTCCGGGGCTTTCTTTTTTTAAAACTGAAACAGACTGTTTTAAGAGTACATACAGTGCTGCTGCGCAGAAAAGATCAGTTTCATAAAACCGGAATGGTCTTTGAAAGCCCAATGGATGACTGGTAACTATTTTAACTGTTCTCATACAAAAATGCAATCCTTAGCAGCAGTTACTGTACAATTGAACCAAAAATATGATACAATAATTTCGCGGTGCGCCCGAATTTTTGATTTTTAAAACATGGGCGCTTTCCATAATAACCGTAAAGCGGTCGTTATGGTTTATGCGCAGACGATGTCCATAGCCGCATCCAAAGGCAGCTTCCCTGTAGGGGGCAAGCGCCTTCCACAGGGTGCATAAGCAGGTGCACGAAGGTTATAGGCAAAGGTGCCAGAGTTATTTGTGGGCTACAGCTTTCGGCCGCTGCGCAAACGTACCATTACACATGGTATTTATCCTATTGTTTACTGAGGCAAATTTGAAAGGCAACAAACAAAAACTACTGAAGAAGCAGCCTGAACAAAGAAGCCGTAAGGGCCTGTGCGAATTGCCGGCTTTTGGGCAGGAAGTTTACCAGCAGGAAGGACAATGAAAAGGCCTTTCAGAAATGCCTTAGCTTAAGGAAAGGACGGCTGCGGTAAACCGTTCTTTTCCAAATTAGACAATTGAGGTGTTGACAATTGGAAAACTTTACAAAAATCCCCCGTTGGATCATTGTTCTGGGGGGCTTTTTGGCGTTCCTGGCAATGGCGGCGGGAGCAGACCTTTTTATTTTAAGCACAGGCTGCTATACGCCGGTACAGGCTCAGACCTATCGTTATGACCCGCAAAATATGCCGGAGGTAAAATCTTTGCCGCTCAAGGTGTCGAAGGAACTGCCGGAAGGCTATAAGCCGCAGATTAAAATTTTAACAGGCGAAGAATTGGCCGGTATTTTAGAAGAGCGTGACCGAGAGATTCAGGCTCAGAGGGAGCAGATGAAGGCTTTTGTAAGCGCGCCGTGGGTGGGAAATGACTTTGGTCCTAGTATTGCGTATTATCAGTCGATTAACAGCGATACCAGGGGCTGGGTGCGGGTACCCAATACAAACATTAACTACCCGGTATTTTGGAGCGACGATAACCAATATTATGTAGACCGGGGAATTTACCGGGAAGAAAGTTTTTATGGAGTCATTTATGCCGACCAGTATACCCGGTTTGGCAACCGGACCCAAATATCGGCCAATACGGTTTTATATGGGCATAACTGGGGCAACGTAGCGCCCGAACCACGGGCTTGCGCACCGGGCGACATTATGTTTTCCCAATTAATGAGCTTTCATTACCTATGGTTTGCACAGCAAACCCCGGTTATTTATTACTCCACAGCAGATGAAGATATGGTGTTCCGTGTTTTTGCGGCTTTTTATACCGAAACTGCCTTTGATTACATCGCCTCTAACCCAAGCCCAGGCTATTTGCAGGGGATTATTGATGAGGCCAGGCTGCGTAGTTTGCATCAGTATGATGTGGATGTCAACAGCGATGATAAAATTCTCACCCTTTCCACCTGTACCCGCCGTTATGGAGACAGGGCAGACCAACGTTTTGTGGTTATGGCCAGGCTGTTAAGGCCGGGGGAGGGAATGGAAATGACCAGCGTTTTTGACAATCCTGGCCATAAAGAACCGGTGTTTTATTAAAACTGCCGCAGACAGTTTTAATTTGCCATCCCCGAGGCTTTGCCGAGTGGGGGCATAAATTTTAATAAAACAGAGGGAAAAACCCCGTTCAGAAAAAGCTTTGCTGTTTTATTAAAACTGCCGCAGACAGTTTTAATTTGCCATCCCCGAGGCTTTGCCGAGTGGGGGCATAAATTTTAATAAAACAGAGGGAAAAACCCCGTTCAGAAAAAGCTTTGCTGTTTTATTAAAACTGCCGCAGACAGTTTTAATTTGCCATCCCCGAGGCTTTGCCGAGTGGGGGCATAAATTTTAAGAAAACAGAGGGAAAACCCCGTTCAGGAAAAGCTTTGCTGTTTTATTAAAACTGCCGCAGACAGTTTTAATTTGCCATCCCCGAGGCTTTGCCGAGTGGGGGCATAAATTTTAATAAAACAGAGGGAAAAACCCCCGTTCAGAAAAAGCTTTGCTGTTTTATTAAAACTGCCGCAGACAGTTTTAATTTGCCATCCCCGAGGCTTTGCCGAGCGGGGGCATAAATTTTAATAAAACAGAGGGAAAACCCCGTTCAGGAAAAGCTTTGCTGTTTTATTAAAACTGCCGCAGACAGTTTTAATTTGCCATCCCTGAGGCTTTGCCGAGCGGGGGCATAAATTATAATAAAACAGAGGGAAAACCCCGTTCAGAAAAAGCTTTGCTGTTTTATTAAAACTGCCGCAGACAGTTTTAATAGCGCATAAGGGCAGAAGCCGATTAGGCGAAGCTCCTGTGCGTAACTTTTCATAAAACAGGAATTGAGCTTTTAGTTTATGGTAAACGGTACTGTTTTATGAATATATTCGTTTGAAATGGATTTTCTAAAAAGTAATTTTTTATAAAAAATGATGATTTTCATTTGAGAATACAGGGAATACCATGTCTTCCCTAAAAATATATGGTAAAATAATTTGTAAATAATTGCTAAAGGAATGTTTGTTATGAGTTCATTGGTTAAAAAATTGGCTGCCGGTTTAGCCGCAGCAATCTTAATGGTTACCCTGGCTGGCTGCAGCACAATTATCAGTACGGTTTTAAACCCCACGGGTTTTGATGCTTCTGATTATGTAAAGAGTATTTTAGATTCGACCTATTTGGAAGAATATGATGATTATATGAAAATTACTGAGGCAACCCTGGAGCAGTCTGTAGAGGAATATGAGTCTAAACTTGATTCTGAGGCGGCTTATTTTGAACAGTATTTCGATATCCGTTTGGTTTCGGAAGAGACACACCAGCAAATTAAAGATTTATATAAAGACGTATATAAAAACGCCAAATATGAGGTGGTAAAATCCACCAAGTCAGATGACAGCTACCTGGTGGAAGTGAAATTCCAGCCGATGGATTTTATCCAAAAAATGAACGGGGATATGCAGGAGTATATTGACCAGTTTAATGCCAGGTTTGATGCAGGCGAGTTTGATGATCTGGATGAACAGGCATATGAAGATGAATATGCTGCAGGAGTTTTAAAACTTGCAAGCAAGCATAAGGGAAATATTGGATATGAGGAAGAAAAAACCTTAGTGATTAAGGTGCAGAAGGATTCGGATGGGGTCTATTTCGTCAGCGATGACGATTATATGAATATGGATAATTTGATTTTAACGTATTAAAACTGTCACAGACAGTTTTAATTTGCCATCCCCGGGGCTTTGCCGAGCGGGGGCATAAATTTTAATAAAACAGAGGGGAAAACCCCGGTTCAGGAAAAACTTTGCTGTTTTATTAAAACTGTCTGCGGCAGATAAAACATTGCATATTGTGTAATGTGTGATACTTTTCCTCAGGAAAATCGGTTTGGTTGGCCTATATCGTAGCTCAAATATGTAACAACAGAAAGAGAGTGCGGGTGCTTAGGGCTTGTTTCAGGTTGCTCCGCCCTATCCTTTACCAGATATGGAAAAATAAATTTCAGGCTGTATCACAAGCATGCGAGACGAGCACATTTTATGTTTGATAGGGAGAGATATTGTTTTATGAAAAAACAGATTCAAGGAATTGCATTGATCCTTTTTGGCATACTGCTTAGTGTGTCGGATTATAGCTTGAATCATACCATTTTAAGCAGTTTCAGCGATTTCCCATTTGCCCTTGTTGGAGTAGCAACCAGCGTAATAGGGCTTGTTTTTGTATTTAAAAATACAAACGATAAAAACTAAATTTATCATAAGTAATTTACCTTGCAGCGCACTTTATTGCGGTTTTTTAAAACTGGAAAGATAACAGTATAAAGCAGCAGGCATTACGGACAGGGAGTCCGCGATGCCTGCTGCTTGATTTTTCGTTCCCTTATTAGCGGGTTGGAAAACGTGCTGCCTTTCTATAGCGGTTATCAGCCGCAGGAATGCAGATGAAAATGCGTTCGTTTTAAGCTTGGCAAGGTGGTATGGCTTTTGCACACATCGTGCCCTGCAAGGCGAATGGTACCCGTGCGTATAAGCACGGCTTTACAGGGGTGCCCAATGCTGCACTTGCTGGGGAAGCAAGCGGAAAAATAAATATACTTGTTTTTCTCAGAATGGATACAACCCTGCTTAAAAGGCTGCATGCCTGCTGAGAAAAAGTGACCCTGCGGATCAAGACGAAGGAATCTTATTTTCATTATATGGTGAGCGTACCGTTTTCATTTTCCAGCAGGAGCAGGATCTGCTCTTCGGCTCCCGTTTGAGCGTTGATGTAAACCAGCACAGTTTGGCCATCGGGGGCTTCGGTTTTAAATTCATAGGTATAAACTTCGTTTAAACCGGTGGTTGGAATACAGCTGAGCGAAACAGAACGAACCTGCAGAGTAGAATTTACCGACTTTTGGGCTTCTTCCTGGGCAATGAACGGTTCCGGCAGCTTGCGGTCGGTGTGGTTGGTAATATAACCCCTGGCGTCACAGAATACAACTTGGCCGTTATCTAAAGCCACGCCAACCTTTATCAGGTCGGTATAATAGGTGATGTCGTTTTGAGAGAACGCATAGTTAATGGTACAGATGCCATCTGCAAGCTCATAATAGGTAGAAACCAGGGAGGTATAGCCCAATCGCTCTAAATAACTGCGTCCCCTTTTTATAGTAGCATCAATTGAAAGTGCTTCTTCGCCTACCTGCCGTGGATTAGAAAGATAGGCGAGGTACCCCCCTTGCTTGGTGATTCCCATGGTGATTCCTTCTTCGGTAGAAAACTGGAAGCAGGCCATGTTAGAGCTTTCATCCCCCATAAATTTCAGCTGATCCTCCATCACCCCGGCGCAGAGTGCTGCCCGCTGCAGGGCGCTTTGCTGAGTGAAGAGGGGTGCCTTTTCGGTCAGACGGGGAGTACGCTCTAAAATATGGTCAGAGAATGGACCGTCGTAAATTAACGTGGGCATTCCATCAAAGGAGGTTTCCATTTCAGAAAAACCATCCATTATGCCGGCAGAATCGGCCAGTGCAACATCATTTTGCCCCAGAGAACTCTCCAAATCTCTTACCGAAAGTCCCTCCTGGGTTACCTGGCGTTCCAGCTCGCCAAGCTGTTGGGCAAGAGTGAGGCAGGCTTCTTCCATTCTGGCAAGATTCTGCCGCTCCTCCCCAGAAAGGGTTTCGCCTTGGGACATTTTTTTGGTCAGATACATGGAGTAATCACCCACCTGAGAAAGGAACCGGGAAAGGTTTTCCAGATGGGCATCTCCCAGCGGTAAGGAGGAAAGGGCTGTTTTGGCGGCTCCGGATTCCCGCCAAAGCTTAGCCGAAAGATTGGCCAGCTGAGGAGCAGTACCAGCATAACCTGCTTTTTGCAGGGTTGCAGAAAGACCGTTTACATATCCGGTTAAATCCTCTAAAGAGCGTTGATAAGTGTTTTCCAGCTGTTGGCCGGCGTAATGGGCACTGCGGTAATTTTCAAAAGCTACAATGCCAAGAACCAGCGACAATGCAGCAAAAAAACTGATTAAGCGGATAGAGGCCCGCCGGGAGGGGAAACGGTCCATATGATTACCTCCTGTAAATTGATGAAAGTTTTGTTGTTAGGATGCTCCATTTGAGGGGAATTATGTAAGTGACAACAGATTGTGATAGAACCTGCTGTAGGATTCTGGTTTTATTTTCAAAATATAACAAAAAAGTATCAACATTGTCATTTGAATCATGGAGAAAAATGCGATATAATAACCTCACGGTGTGCCCCAAATCGAAGATTTAAGCCTTAAGAGAACATTGATACGCCACGTATGAATAACCTCACCCAGTGCAAAGCCAAAAGTTTTGAACAGGTCCCGATACGGGGTATATTCCAATGGTTCTTTTGGCCGCTGCACTGCCGGTTAGCGAATATGCTTGGAGCGGTGCAGCCGAGGGTAACTGTGCAGGGCATGAAGCCAGGCGTCAGCCGTTTCAGGCGCAAGGAAAAGCCCTGCGGGCAGCAGCGTGTTTTGGGTACTTTTACTCGTGTAAAAGTACCTGCCCCCGCATAGGGGATAATCGCACTTGCTAAATATAATCAGAGATTTTAAGCAGGTTCCGAGAACACCCCTGCTTTCGGTCTGAATAACCTAACAAATTACCCAAAGGCAAAAGTTTTTGGCCGGGGCCTGAAAACACCCCTGGTGTAGCGCTTTGCAGGTCAGCTAAGGACAGGAAAATACAGTAAGGTAGTTAACCCGAAGTAAAGGCACCCCCTGCCTTTATAATTAGCATGAACAGGAATTTGATAAAAATGCGTTTTTTATAAAACAGTGGATACTCTTTTGTATGAAAACCGCTGTTCCACAAAAAGCTGTGCCCCCGGCGGAAAAGGTGGGGGACAGTAAATGAAAACTGTATGTCACAGGTTTCAGAAATATATTGTTATGAACCAAATGGAAAAAAGCGATTGGGAAGGTGAAAAAATGCGGGAAGCCTATCTGGATAATGCGGCCACCACCCAGGTGGACAGGGAAGTTGCACAGCTGGCTTTTGAGGTGATGACCCAACAGTATGGGAACCCCTCGTCGTTGCATAAAAAGGGCATTGAAGCCCAGTTGTTGTTGGACCAGGCCCGTGCGCGTATTGGCGCAGCGCTTGGCTGCCCGGCGGACCGTATCTTTTTTACCAGCGGTGGAACTGAAAGCAACAATTTAGCTGTCCTGGGGGCAGCACAGGCGAAAAAACGCCGGGGAAACCGCATTGTCACCACTGCTGTGGAACATTCTTCGGTCCTTGACAGCGCAAAACACCTGCAAAACCAGGGGTGGGACGTCGTTTTTTTAAAACCTGAAGACGGCAGGTATTCCCCTGAACAGTTTGCCGCGGCGGTAGATGAAAACACCGTTCTGGTCAGCTTTATGCTGATTAATAATGAAAATGGGCTTATGCTGCCGGCGGCTGAAATTATAAAAGCCGTGCGTCGTAAAAAAACGGATGTAATGATCCATTGCGATGGGGTACAGGCCTTTGGTAAACACCCGGTTTCGGTTGCGAAATTGGATGTTGACCTGCTCAGTTTCAGCGGGCATAAAATTCATGCTCCCAAAGGGGTTGGCGGGCTGTATATAAAAAAAGGGGTGCGTATTTTGCCCCGCAGCTTTGGCGGCAGCCAGGAAGGCGGCATTCGCACCGGCACCGAATCAGTTCCTCTCATTTGTGCATTGGGGCTGGCAGCCGAGCGTGCGTCACAAAATATTAAGAACAATTTAATGTTTGTTTCCCAATTACATGATATAATTTTTAAGAATGTTGTAAAATTACAGGGGGTATGCATCAATTCCCCCCAAGATGCAACACCTTATATAATGAATCTCTCTCCAATCGGGTACCGTTCAGAGGTTATGCTGCATTATTTGGAAGATAAGGGTGTGTACCTGTCCAGCGGGTCGGCCTGTTCTAAAGGTGCCAAAAGCCATGTGCTGGCGGCAATGGGGTATGGCCCGGGGCGGATTGACAGCGCATTGCGGGTAAGCTTGTCGCCCCATAACACCCCGGAAGATATTAGCCAGTTTGTACAGGCGCTTACACAGGGCATGGCAGAGATTCGAAAAAGCAGGTAGTGATGAAGGGGACATTCCTTTCAAAACAAAAGCTTTGCGGCCCGGACGGCACGCACCGGTGATGTTTTGAGGAAAAAAACGGCAGGGTACCGCTAGGTAAGGGCCTGCCGCAGAAAAGTATTACAATAGGATTTGAGGATAGAGCATGAAGGAACTGATACTCATTAAAAATGGCGAAATAGCACTCAAGGGACTCAACAGGGGTTCCTTTGAGAATACGCTGATCCAAAACGCCAAACGCCGTATTGCAAGTGCAGGCCGGTTTAAGTTTTACAAGGCTCAGTCCACTATTTATGTGGAACCGATGGACGAAGAAGCCGACCTGGACGAGGCGTTAAACCGCTTAACCAAGGTGTTCGGCATTGCGGCACTCTGCCGGGCCTGCATTGTAGAAAAGAATTTTGAGGACATTCAGGAAAAGGCTGTCGCTTACTTCAAAGAAGATTTGCTGGATGCAAAAACTTTTAAGGTCGAGGCCAAGCGGTCGGACAAGTCCTTCCCTATGAAATCCCCCGAGCTGTGCAGTGAGCTGGGCGGTGTTTTGCTGGACGCCTACCCTCACTTGCAGGTAGACGTGCACAACCCGGATGTAACGGTAGTTGTGGAAATTCGGGATTTTGCAGGTTACATCCACTGTAAGCAGATTCCCGGCGCAGGGGGAATTCCCGTTGGTACCGGCGGCCGTGCGGCGCTGCTGATTTCGGGCGGAATTGACAGCCCGGTAGCAGGTTATATGATGTCAAAGCGCGGGCTGGAGCTGATTGGTATACATTTTGTCAGCCCCCCTTATACCAGTGAACGGGCGCTGTTAAAGGTAAAAACCCTGCTGGAAAAAATGTCTGCTTATTGCGGGCGTATTACCATGTTTGTGGTGCCCTTTACCAAAATACAGGAAGAAATTGGGAAAAACTGCCCCGAAGAGCTGTTTACCCTGATTATGCGCCGCTTTATGATGAAAATTGCTCAGCAGATTGCCAAAAAAGAAAACTGCTCGGCACTGATTACCGGCGAAAGCCTGGGCCAGGTGGCCAGTCAGACGGTACAGGCCATTGCCTGCACTGACGCAGTTTGCCAGATGCCGGTGTTTCGCCCGGTTATTGGTATGGATAAAGAAGAGATTGTGGAAATTGCCCGCAAAATCGATACATTTGAAACATCCATTCTACCTTATGAGGACTGTTGTACCGTATTTACGCCAAAGCACCCCCGCACTAAGCCGAAGCTTAAGTTGTTGGAAGAAGCCGAGCAAAAGCTGGATGTGGAGGCTTTGAGCCAGGAAGCAATTGACGGCACAGAGATTGTCATTATTCGCGGTTAAGAAAAATAATGGAAGTAAGGAGGTGCTGAAGCAGATGATCGCAAGGATTATCGGTGTTGGAGATGGGCTGGTAAATGGCCCGGAGCTTCATTCCAATCTGCAATCGGTTTTAAAAGAGCTTTCGGCACTGGGAATAAAAACAGATGTTGTACAGGTAACACCCGGCGATGAAAAGGCGCTGGAGCGTGAAGCTTTTGCGGCTGACTGCGATGTTGCAGTTATTGCCGGCGGGGTGGGGTACCACCCCGAGGACATAGCGGTAGAGGTAGTCTGCCGCCGCTTGGGCCTGCATACAGAGGTGGATGAAGAAACACTGCACAACCTGCAGGCTGCTGGAATCAGCGATGCCGCTGCGATTATGAGGGGGGCGTCGGTGCCGGAAAATGCAACCCGTTTGTCCGGTCCGGCCAGCCTAATTCCCGGCTGCGCAGTAACCGATGGTACCAGGACCATATTGCTGCTGCCAGGCAGCCCCAGGGAATTTGCCGATATCATGATGGAGCACGGAATAGAGTTTATAGCGGGTGTTGCCGGAATCTCGGCTGTTTCCCGTTCTATGCGTATTTTTGGCCTGAGCAAAAGCCAGGTATGCGAATCGTTGGAGGATATGCTGGTTGAAAAAAACCCGGCGGTAACAGTTTACAGCCAAACAGGAGAAGTGATTGTTCGGGTAACTGCCCAGGCCAACACCAAACAACAGGCAGCCAATGCGTGCACTCCTGTTTTAAAAGCCATTGTGGCCCGCTTAGGGGACTATGTATATGGGGTTGATGTGCAAAGCCTGCAGCAGGTGGTGGTACATTCCCTGCTGCGCAAACGACTTACCCTTTCGGTGGGGGAAGCGTCTACCGGCGGACGACTGGCAGAAAAGATCAACAATATTTCCGGGTCGGATGAAGTGTTCCGGTTTGGTATTGTTGCAGGTTCCAGCCGCGCCAAACAGGAGCAGCTGAATGTACCTGAAAAAATATTAAAGAAATACGGGCCTGTGAGCGAGCAGGCCGCAGTATATATGGCCAACGGCGCCAGAGCAGCCGGAGGCAGCAAGCTTGGCGTAGGTATTACCGGCAGCATCAGCGAAAAAGACCCCTCCGGAGGCACTGTTTATGTGGCGCTGTGTGATGGGGAAGATGTTTGGGTAAAAAAGGTCGACCTTTCCAAGGTGATTGAAAATAAAGAAAAATGCCGGGAGCTTGCGGTTATGCAGGCGCTCAATATGCTCCGGCTGTATTTGGACTATCACCCCAGCAAAATGGCGGGCAGCGCACCATTAAGCGAGGCCCTGGCCTGCAGGGTGCAGCTTACTGCCGATACCGGCAAAGAGGGTGTGGTTCAGAAAGACACGAAAAATTTGCCCTGGTATCTAAAATTATACCGCAATGTTATTCCACAGAAAGGGGATGATGTTACGGAGATTGTTAGAAAGGTTATTTTAATTGTAGCCCTTGCGGTGTTCATTTTCTCCGCATCCTACTTAATCAATTACAAACTGCAGGGTATTCATAACGAAAAGGTCAACAGCGGTCTGTTGGATTTGTTGGGCAAAGGTGAAAACGGCGAAATTGATCCGGAAGAGGGTTACCCCTCGGATTACCTGCCTAAGTTTGCAGGGCTGTGGGCAATTAACCCCGACATTCGCGGATATATCGAAATTCCGGGCACCACCATTCAGCACCCGGTTGTACAGGCTTATGATAATGACTATTATCTGAGAAGAGATTTCTATCAGGAAAACAACCAGTATGGGGTACTGTTTATGGACTATGAGGTAGATGTGAAAAAGCCCAGCATCAACACGATTATTTATGGCCATAACATGCATGACGGCCAAATGTTTGGCGCATTGATGGGGTATAAAAACCTCAGTTTTTACCAGCAGCACCCGGTGATTCAGTATGACAGTGTTTATAAATTAGGCAAATATAAGATTATTTCGGTCTTTATTGCCAACACCCAGACCAGAGACGGCCCGGTTTTCCATTATCAAAACTATATTAACCAGGATAATGCAGAGGATTACAACCAGTATATTGAAGATGTTCGAAAACGTTCGTTAATTGTGACGCCGGTAGATGTGCAGACAGGGGATGAACTGCTTACCCTTTCCACCTGTACTTATGAGTATGGTGACTATGGCGACCTTCGCCTGGTCGTAGTGGCCAGACGGGTGCGGGACGGTGAATCGGAAACGGTGGATGTTTCAAAGGCATATGCAAACCCTAATCCACTGATGCCCGCCAACTGGAATGTGAAAATGAACCAGTCTAAGGTGGAAGGGTCATCTGCCGATAAATCCAGCGAATCTTCCCAGAGCAGTTCTGCTTCCAGTTCCATGAGTTCTTCCAGCTCGCAGAGCAGCTCTTCCAGCCAGAGCAGCTCCAAACCCAGCAGTTCTTCTAGCCAGAGCAGCTCCAAACCCAGTTCGTCGGCGCCAAGTTCATCGGCGCCCTCCTCCAAGCCTCCGGCGTCTTCGTCATCCGTTTCTCCACCATCTTCCAAGCCGCCGGAATCCTCCAAGCAGCCGCCTACCTCCAGTGAGGAGCTGACAGTCAGCAATGGAGGGGACGTTGTCTCCTCCTCGGCTGAAGAAATTGTAAGTTCTATGGTGCAGAATGAGATCGGCTCATCTGCACCAACTGAAGCAATCAAAGCTCAGGCGGTGGCGGCGTATACTTATGTAAAATACAACAACGAGAATGGGGTGTATCCAAACGTAATTCTTTCTACACCCAATTCCAGCTTGGTCAATAAAGTTCGCTCTGTGTTGGGAGAAGCCGTCTATTATGGCGGCTCTCTTGCGTTTACACCTTATCATGCTATGAGCTGTGGGTCGACACAAGGAGCGGAAGAGGTGTGGAGTACCAGCTATGATTATTTGATTGCTGTAGACAGTTCTTATGACCTTAACGCGTCAAAATACCAGGTTAGCACCAATTTCAGCAAAAGCACGGTAATATCAAAGGTAAAATCAGTATTGGGAATCGATCTTACTGATGTAGAAGACCCGTCTACCTGGTTTGAAGTAGTATCCACTACCAGCGGCGGATATAATGATGTTGTAAGTGTTGGCGGTGTTACCAAGAGCCCCAAACTTGGAAAAACTATTACTGGCAGAATCCTGCGGGAAAATGTTTTTAACCTGCGCAGCGCATGTTTTGATGTAAGCTATAATGCGTCCAGCTCCTCCTTTACTTTTACTACCTACGGTTATGGCCATGGGGTGGGAATGAGCCAGCAAGGTGCAATGGGGATGGCCAGGGACGGATATACATATGATGAAATTTTAGCACACTACTACCCCGGGACAGTCGTAAAATAAATGGAGTAAATTCATTTTGAGAATCAAGCTTAAAATTTGCAGAGCGCTATAGGATATTTCGGTATCCTATGGCTTTTTTATTGTCCTATAAAAGAATATCGGGAATAAAGCGTATTAACGCGGATATGCCTGTCCATAGGGAAGAACGACCTGGACAAAATCCTCAAAAATCTTTCTGCCTCGTTTTCCGTTAGAAGATACTGCCAGATAAACAAGCAGTGAGTTTAAAAACAAAGGAGAGCCTCTGGTACGATGCAAATTTTAATCATATCTTCGGTATGACGTAAAAATTGCTCCATGAAGTAGAGAAAATTTTAACACAGGGGTTTACCAGCTGCTGAAAGGCAGCAACACCCCTCTGGGCATTGGTGGGGCAGTGTTTCATTTAGCCGAGCCTGCTGTTTTGCGACAGGGGGATTTTGATTTGCAAGAAAAAAACTATAA
Source organism: Ruminococcaceae bacterium Marseille-P2935 (assembly GCA_900104565.1). Classification (GTDB taxonomy): domain Bacteria; phylum Bacillota; class Clostridia; order Oscillospirales; family Ruminococcaceae; genus Marseille-P2935. The sequence goes on along the minus strand of LT629952.1, from coordinate 1,676,448 downwards.
AATACTTTATTTGATCTAAAATTCAGAGTATAGAAAGAGATACCGTGCTTTTTTACACCCAAAACAGCCTTTCTCCATATACTAGATTATAACATGATGATCTGTAACACAGGAGGGAAAGAAATGGAGAAAATGGATTTACAGGCTCAAATGGAACGATATCGCCAGCAGATGATGGATTTTGCCCGCCGAGCGGGTCAGCTTGGCGGCGGTACGGCATCCAATACTGCAGTAACAACCTCAGAGACAAAGCCACAGGAAATGCCTGCCGAGCAGCCCCAGCAGCCGGAAATGCAAGCCCTGCCGCAGGTTTTGCAAACAACTCCACCACCTGTTGTAAAAAATGAACAAACACCTGTTCCGGCTATTCCCAAAGCAGAGCAACCGCAACCAATAGCCATACAGGAACCGAAGGCTGAAATGAAACAAGAATCCGCACCGGAGGAGCAACCCACCCCTCCGACGGAAAAACAGGAACCATATCAAAAGATTCTGGTAATAGATGAGTCGGTCCCCCCCGGACAACATACGGTATATCAATACTGTAATGAAAAAATACCGGAGACTTACGAGCAGTTTTTAGCTGAAAATCCTTCCAGAGGGAGTTTGAAGGTACAGGTATCTGCAGCTCAGCAGTCCATCCCCATATCCAATGCTACCGTAAGGGTAACAAAGCAGATAGGGGATTCGGAGCATGAATTTTTCATCAGATTAACAGATTTTGACGGTATCGTAAACAATATGAGCCTGCCGGCACCCCCCATTGAGATTTCTGAACATCCACAAGTGCGTAACTCAGACAAAGTTCCATTTGCTACCTATAGCATTACCGTTACCCATCCAAACTATGAAGCCGAAGAACGAGTGAACGTACCCATTTTCGCCGGGATTGAATCTATTCAAAAAATTAGTATGATACCCGTTTTCCGCAGATAAAGGAGGTGATAGTATGCCGCACGAACCTGTTGTGCCAGAGTATATTACCGTACATTTAGGGGCGCCCGACCAGCCGGCACAGAATGTTACGGTACCGTTTATCGATTACATTAAAAATGTGGCTTCCAGCGAACTTTACCCCACCTGGCCAGAAGAAGCTTTGCGGGCGAATATATACGCTCAGATCAGCTATGCCCTAAACCGGATTTATACGGAATGGTACCGCAGCAGGGGGTATGACTTTGATATCACCAACTCCACCCAGTATGATCAGTCCTTTGTGTATGAAAGAGACGTTTTTGCCAATATCAGCCAAATAGTAGACGAACTCTTCAATGATTATGTGACAAGGCAAGGGTTTATTCAACCGCTTTTTACCCAGTATTGTGATGGCGTTAATGTAACTTGTCCGGGGTTATCTCAATGGGGTACGGTAGATTTAGCCAATCAGGGTTATACCCCATACCAAATTTTGCAGCATTTTTATGGTGAAGATATTAATATCATCGCCAATGCTCCGGTTGGGCCAAATGTACCGTCCTATCCCGGCGTTCCCCTGCATTTGGGTGATGCAGGGGAGGAGGTTCGCATGATTCAGCGTGAACTAAACCGGATTGCGCAAGATTACCCCAGCATTCCAATCATACCTCTTGAAGATGGAATTTTTAATCTGGAAACAGAGGCGGCGGTAAAGGCTTTCCAGAGAATTTTTGACCTGACCCAGGATGGAATTGTAGGAAAATCCACATGGTATAAAATTTTATATTTATATATTAACGTAAAACGCCTGGCAGACCTTTATTCTGAGGGATTAACGCTTTCCGAAATTAAAAGACTTTTCCCAAAATTTTTACGAGAAGGAGATGTAGGGGACTTTGTTAGAATAGCACAGTATTATTTGAGCGTGATTGGTACTTTCGATTACAACCTTCCAGCACCAGAAGTAGATGGCGACTTCGGCCCAAAAACAAAAGAAGCAGTCATTGCCTTCCAGACAAAATATGGGCTTACACCGGATGGTATTATAGGGCGGGAAACCTGGTATACCATGCGGCGTGTCTATGATGAGACGCTACAGTTACTAACTCCGGAATATGTAAATTACGCTCTCTTGTATCCTGGATATATTGTTTTCGAGGGGCAAACTGGGCAAGATGTACGTGACCTGCAAACTTTTCTGGCAGCAATTTCTGATGTAGACCCCTCGGTCCCTAAAGTTACAGTAGACGGAATTTTTGGCCCGGTCACCGCCGCGGCAGTGCGTGAAATTCAGCGTCAGGAAGGGCTGCCGATAACAGGATCGGTAGGAACATTAACATGGTATGTTATTGTGCAACGGTATTTGGCATTAGGTAATAGATAATTTACCACAAAATACGGGTGACCGATACAAAACGAACCCCAATAATATGGTTTTTAACTTTGCGGCGGAGACATATTCCTTTAGAAAAGTTACCCTATTCATATATACCCCGATATACGGTGGTGGCAGCTTAGCCGGCAGGTCAATGAATAAATAGAAGGCTTTTATTTGATAGAGCAACGCTCAACCAATTCCTAAATAATAAAGCAGCCTACACCTACTTGTTATTATCTATTGCAAACCCGTAATAAACTTAGCCTTCCATGAGGAGTGGAACCCATGTATTTTATTACAGTTTATCCCATTCTCCCCAGTGCCTGAAACACATGAAATTGTTCCGGACGCTTACCAATAGCGCCATAATTTCTGTTCATGCCGGCCTTTAATAAAGCTGTCACCCCTTTTTGCATAACAAAAAGCCCCCTGGCTCATCCAGGGGGCTTTTATCTGTGTTGAAAGGGAAAAGCTTACTTCAGCTCTACCTTTGCACCAGCTTCTTCCAGTTTTGCTTTCATCTCTTCAGCGTCAGCTTTGGAAGCAGCTTCTTTCAGGGTCTTGGGAGCGCCGTCAACCAGCTCTTTTGCCTCTTTCAGGCCCAGTCCGGTTAACTCTTTTACCAGTTTGATAACGCCCATCTTGGAAGCGCCAGCCTCAACAAGAACAACGTCAAATTCGGTTTTCTCCTCAGCAGCAGGAGCAGCAGCGGCAGCCGGGCCAGCCATCATTACAGGAGCAGCAGCAGAAACGCCAAATTCCTCCTCGATAGCTTTTACCAGCTCGTTGAGCTCAAGAACAGTCAGGGTTTTAATTTCATCAATAAATTTAGTGATCTTCTCAGAAGCCATGATAGTTACCTCCTATTTTTCTTTTCAATTTGTAGTTGCTGAAACTTCAGCACTTATGCCGCAACAATTATGCGGGTTCTTTTTCGGTATCTTTTTCGGCAATCGCATTCAGCGCTCTGGCCAGACCAGACAGGTCGGCAGTCAGCACAGAAAGCAGCTGGCCCAGCAGCTGTTCCCTGGATGGCAGCTTGGCAAGGTCGTCCACACCGGCAACATCCAGAACTTTACCCTCAACAAAACCAGCCTTAATCGAGAAGGCGCCTTTTGAATTGTTAGCAAACTTTGCAAGAATTCTTGCAGCAGCTACAGGATCAGATTCAGAGCAGGCGAAAGCGGTGGTGCCTTCCAAAACAGAAGACAGCTCGGCATAACCAGCTTCTTCCACTGCACGCTTCAGCAGGGTGTTCTTCACTACAGCGTAGTCAACCCCAGCCTCCCTCAGTTCTTTACGAAGCTTCGTATCGTCTGCTACGGAAATGCCTTTATAATCAACCAGCACACCAGCAACAGATTTATCCAGTTTTGCTTTCAGCTCAGCTACAACGTTTTGTTTTTGAACTAATACTTTCTCACTTGGCAAATTGGTTCACCTCCTGAACATTAATTGAACGGGCATTTACCCAATAAAACTTGCATTCGCCTTGTTAACCATGCGGATGAAGTTTGTACGCATGGGGATGGGTGACACAGTAAACAAAACATGTATCCTTTGCGGATACCCAACTGCACATAACCCGTTTTATGCTTATAAACATAAAAAAACCCTTTCCGCTTCACACCGCAGAAAGAGCTACAAAAAACAGCAATGCCGTTTGTCTGTATATCTCTTCCTCGGCAGGCGGTAAAATAAACCTTATACCTTGCGGTACCTGCTGTCTATGGAAAATCACAGCTTTATTATTATAAAACAGAACTGTCCAGTTGTCAAGGGATTGGGCTTTTTTTAAAGAATTAACCCCCCTTGCCATCTGGCAAGGGGAGATTCTTAACAAAAAGGTTACACAGTAGCTCCGCCGCCAAATTTACCCGGGTTAATTTTAACACCAGGGCCCATGGTGGAAGCAATTACGCAGGATTTAATATACTGGCCTTTTGCAGCAGCAGGTTTTGCTTTTACAATGGCGCCCATCAGGGTGTCAAAGTTTTCCTGCAGCTTATCAGCTCCGAAAGAAGCCTTGCCGATAGGGCAGTGGATGATGTTGGTTTTGTCCAGACGGTACTCAATTTTACCGGCTTTTGCCTCGGTTACAGCCTTGGCAACATCAGGTGTTACGGTACCGGCCTTGGGGTTTGGCATTAAGCCGCGGGGGCCCAGAACCTTACCAAGACGACCAACCAGGCCCATCATGTCCGGAGAAGCAATCACAACGTCAAAGTCCATCCAGCCACCCTGAATTTTCTGCATGAGCTCTTCAGCGCCTACATACTCAGCGCCGGCAGCTTCAGCGGCAGCAACGTTATCGCCTTTGCAGAATACGCAAACGCGAACCGATTTACCAGTACCATTTGGCAGAACTACCGCGCCGCGAACCTGCTGGTCAGCATGACGGGAGTCTACACCCAAACGGACGTGAACTTCAACAGTCTCGTCGAATTTAGCTTTTGCAGTTTTTACGCAAAGCTCTAATGCTTCGCGGGTATCGTACAGCGGGCTCTCTAAGAGCTTTACGCTGTCCTGATATTTTTTACCATGTTTCATATCGTTCTATTCCTCCCTACTAGTGGTAATTAGCGGATTGTTCCTCCCACTCGGGAAGATTAATCGACTACTTCAATGCCCATGCTGCGGCAGGTACCTGCCACCATGCTCATCGCGGCCTCAATAGAAGCGGCGTTCAGGTCGGGCATTTTGGTTTCGGCAATTTTACGAACCTGCTCCTTGGTGATTTTGCCAACTTTGGTTTTGTTAGGTACACCAGAACCACTTTCGATGCCCAATGCTTTTTTAATCAGCACTGCTGCGGGAGGGGTTTTGGTGACAAAGGTAAAGGAGCGGTCTGCATACACCGTGATTACCACAGGGATGATAAGACCTACGTCATTTTTGGTACGCTCGTTAAAATCCTTGGTGAACGCCATAATGTTCACACCGTGCTGGCCAAGCGCAGGACCAACCGGGGGAGCCGGCGTTGCTTTGCCGGCCGGAATCTGTAGTTTAATATAACCTACAACTTTTTGAGCCATTTTCAGCACCTCCAAATTAGTGGTAGATGGCGGAATGGATTTTCCATTCCTCCCACAGACCGGGTTTCATCCGGCTCAACCCTGATGCTCCCAGTCCGGAAACGTCCCCGACGTTTCCTTTTTTCATAAGCCCCGCGGGGCTTACTACCTCATAAAAGTTTAATCGAGCGGTTCCACCTGATCCAGTTCCAGCTCGACAGGAATTTCTTTTCCCATCATGGAGACAACCACACTTACCGAGTTCTTTTCCTCGTTGATGGCGTCTACCACGCCGATAAAACCTTCCAGGTAACCGTCGGCAACGCGAACCGAGTCACCAACTGCAAAGTTAACTTCCACAGTCTTCTTCTCAACGCCCAGGCGCGCTACCTCTTCTTCGGTGAGAGGGACCGGCTTGGAACCGGGCCCAACAAAACCAGTGACGCCGCGAATGTTCCGGACTACATACCAGGACTCATCGGTCATCACCATCTTTACCAGCACGTAGCCGGGAAAGATTTTGCGTTCCACTTCACGCTTTTTGTTATCCTTAATTTCGGTCACCGTCTCGGTAGGCACGCTGATCTCCGCGAACAGGTCGTGAAGCTTGCGGTTTTCCACAGCGTTTTCGATGCTGCTGGCTACCTTGTTTTCATAACCGGAGTAGGTGTGGATAACATACCATTTTGCAGTCTCAGCCATGTTTCAAACCTCCGGTTTAATATTCCCCATGAAATATTAAACAGACTTTAGGAACAGGTCCATTAGAAACGCAAGACCACCATCAAGCAACCCAATAAATATGGCAGCAATAATTACAAAAGCAATAACTACCAGGGTATTGTTGATGACCTGTTTTTTGCTGGGCCATACAACGCGCTTGATTTCACCTTTCAGGTCCTTGAAAAAGCGTGCTACGCGGGAAAAGAACTTGGGACGGCTCGGTTTTCCGCTTTTTGCGGCTTCTACATTCGGCATCCGTACTACCTGCCTTTCACGCTTACTTTGTTTCCTTATGAACGGTGTGTTTCTTGCAGAATCTGCAATACTTGTTCATTTCCAGCCTGTCGGGATCGTTTTTCTTGTTTTTCATGGTGTTGTAGTTGCGCTGTTTGCACTCTGTGCAGGCTAAAGTGATTTTTACCCTCATGATCGGCACCTCCTGATTGGAATTGTTTTGCCTCCCTCGTAAAGGAACGCTTTTCTAATTTAAGACATAAAAAAATAACCCTTTTAGAGGTATAGTAATCATAGCATAGCCGGGTCAATTAGTCAACAAGAATTTTTAAAAAAATTCAATAAAACTAGTCTAAAAGCCATTCAGGACACGATATTATTACAGTAAAAAGATTGATTACACCTATTATATATGTTAAAATATTATTCTGAGTATATTGGGGTGGTACGCCCGAAATGCATGAGCCGCCTGAACAAGCCTCGTTTTTAACCAAAATGACAGGTTGGGCAGGTTGAACCTGTTGGGGCGGCTGACATCAGCCCTTCTGCCCAACGGATATGATATGCGTTGTAAAATGGGGAAAATATGACCTGTGTAACCCGCCAGATCCTCCAAAGGCGAAAATATTCGGCTGGCGCAAAATACTCCGGGAGAAAGACCCTAGCCTTAAAGGTAAAGCCCCTATGTTTATACCAAAGGGAAGTGTGCGGCCTTCCCGAATGGGGAAGCGGGTACACGGAGCACTGGCGGGTATGAACAACGCTAAAGCCGTATGCCTGCGCTTTCAGCTTTTGGGGGACAAAGAAACAGCATAAGCAGGCGGTACATTTTATAAATATTTTGCAATTCACATATAAGGTGGTTAACATATGGAAAAGAAAACAGTTGCGGTTATATTTGGCGGAGCTTCCAGTGAACATGAAGTTTCCCTTCGTTCGGTCGTATCGGTTCTGCAAAATATTCCGCGGGACCGCTATAATACCGTAACGGTGGGTATTACCAAAAATGGCCGTTGGCTTTATTATGACGGGGAGCTGGAAGGAATTTCGGACGGCAGCTGGAAGGAAAGAGGCGCCACCGCATTTTTATCCCCCGATTCCGGCATACACGGGCTGGTGGTTCTGCAGGATGGCGGCTATAAAATCATCAGGGTAGACGCGGTATTCCCGGTATTGCACGGCAAAAACGGCGAAGACGGAACGATTCAGGGCCTTTTGGAGATGGCGGGGATTCCCTTTGTGGGCTGTGACTGCCTGGCCAGCGCCGCCTGTATGGATAAATGTGTGACCCACACTATTTTAGACAACGCGCAAATTCCTACTGCACGCTGGTGCGAAGTGCGCAAAAACCAGATGGGCGATTTCCCTGAGGTGGAACAGAAAATCCGCAAAAAACTGGGATACCCTGTTTTTGTAAAACCTGCCAATGCAGGGTCTTCGGTGGGTGTAAGTAAGGCCCGCAGTTTTGGCGAACTGGAAGAGGCGCTGAAGCTGGCCTTTCAGCATGACCGCAAGGCGGTTGTAGAAGAGACGATTGTTGGAAAAGAAGTGGAGTGTGCCGTTTTGGGCAACGGCGACCCCTTTGCTTCTGTTATTGGTGAGATTGAGCCGGTCCGGGAACTGTATGATTACGAGGGGAAATACCTGGATGGTTCGACCAATTTATATATACCGGCGCGCATTCCTGAAGAGGTGGCGGAAGAAATTCGCCGCATAGCGGTAAAAGCGTACCGTGCCATTGGCTGTGAAGGCTTTTCCAGGGTGGACTTTTTTGCCCGGGCCGACGGCAGCATAATTTTGAATGAAATCAACACAATTCCGGGCTTCACCTCCATCAGCATGTACCCAAAACTGATGGAAGCCAGCGGAGTGCCTTACCCCGAACTGATTGACCGCTTGATCCGGCTGGGAATTCAGCGGGCGGAAGAACAGTAGAGGTAAAAAAATAAAGCGCAGCAGTATGCGGCAGGGAGGGACTTATGGATAATCGGCCAATTGGAGTATTTGATTCCGGCGTTGGCGGGCTCACCACGGTAAAAGAGCTGACCCGTATTATGCCGGGGGAAGATATTGTGTATTTTGGAGACACCGGCCGGGTGCCTTACGGCACCCGCAGCAAGCAGACTATTGCAAAGTACGCTATGCAGGACGTTGATTTTTTGAAAAAACACAACGTAAAAATGATTATTGCAGCTTGCGGGACCGTGAGCACCAACGTAGCTGACGATAAGATCGCCAAGGCAGCCGGGGTCCCCTATACCGGGGCTGTTCTGCCGGCGGCCCAGGCTGCCTGTGCAGCGTCGCCAACCGGTAAAATCGGCGTAATTGGCACAACCGCTACGGTGCGCAGCGGAATGTATGGCAAGTTGATCCGCAATATTCGTCCCGACGCAAAAATTGTGGGGAATTCCTGCCCGCTTTTTGTACCCCTTGTTGAAAATGGGTATATTGATTTTGAAAACCAGGTTACCAGGCTGGTAGCGAAGGATTATTTAGAGCCGATTATCCGGGAAAAGGTGGATACGTTGATTTTGGGCTGCACCCATTACCCGGTGATCTATGATATTATCAACGATTTAATGGGTTACGAGGTAACCTTGATTGACGCCGGAAAGGAAACCGCCCGTTTTGCACAGCGCTGCCTCACCGAAAACGGCCTGCTGCATGAAGAACGGCAAGAGGCGGGCGAAATCCAGTACTATGTGACCGATACGCCGGAAGGTTTTGAAGAGATTGCCTACCGTTTTTTAGGGGTGGAGGCAAAAGGAAAGGTGCAGATGGTGGATATTGACACCCTCTAGCATCCCAATCTGTAATAAAACCGCAGCCGGTCATGTTAAAACTTGCCGGGCCGCAACAGCCCCCTGAAGAAACCTTGCCCGAGCGAGACTGCCTTTAGATGCAGGCGGTGAAAACACTGACCAAATCAGCATTATGTTACGTGTGAGTCATGGACCCAGACAGGGTGCTTTTCGGCTGGCAGCAGGGGTGAGGGTGTACTGTAAAACAGGCAGCCTGCCCCGGCGGGAGAAAAGTTCTGCATGGCAACGGGAGGACAAGCGCCCGTTAAAACGTATACGCCGCCCTGGTTTCCCCAAAAAGATGGAGACAGCTATCAATAAGTCCTGTTTTCACGAGTATGCTTTCGGGAAGTTTTGGATGGAAGACGCGGGATATGTGGTTTTAAAACGGATTTAAGGAAAGGACCAAAAATTAGTGAAAAAAGACGTATTAATCTCTATTAAAGGCATACAAACCATTGATGGAGAGCAGGATGTAATAGAGCTGGTTACCACCGGCGGATACTACCAAAAAGGCGGCAAACATTATATTGTGTATGAAGAATCGGATGCCACCGGGTTTAAAGGCACCAAAACAACGGTCAAGGTAGAAGATGGGTGTGTTACCATGATGCGCGGCCAGCCCTGCCGTTCCCAGCTGATTATTGAAAAAGGGGTACGCCACCAATGCCATTACGGTACCGAATACGGGGATTTGATGGTCGGCGTTTTGGGCGATAAGGTAATTGCTGATTTTACCGAACAAACCGGTGATGTGAATTTTAAATATTCGCTGGATATTAACACCAGCCTGACCAGTGAAAATGAAGTGTTTATCAAGATAAAGGAGCGTGACAATTAGAATGTCAAATCCCGTTAAAACCGCTAAGGATCAAATTGAAACCGCAGTAAAAGCATCTATTCAAAAAGCTATGGAGCAGGGGGTGTTTATACCCGGAGAAATTCCTGCATTTGTGGTAGAGGTGCCCGCGGACACCAGCCATGGCGATTTTGCCACCAACGCGGCTATGGTGTCGGCCAAGGCGTTCCGTCTGCCTCCCCGTAAAATTGCCGAAGAGATTGTAACCCGGCTGGACCTGAGCGATTCCTACTTTGAGCGGGTAGAAATTGCTGGCCCCGGGTTTATCAACTTCTTTTTGCGAAGCAGCTGGTTTACTGATGTGCTGGGTTTAATTCACGAGCAGGGTGAAAATTACGGGTGCTCCGATTATGGCAAAGGCCAAAAGGTGATGGTGGAATTTGTTTCGGCCAATCCTACCGGGCCTATGCACATTGGCAATGCCAGGGGCGGCGCTACCGGCGACTGCCTGGCTGCAGCTATGGAATATGCCGGGTACGAGATGACCCGTGAGTTTTATATTAACGATGCCGGCAACCAGATTGACCGGTTCGGCCTGTCGTTGGAGGCAAGATACCTTCAAATATATAAAGGGGAAGAGATTGAATTTCCTGAGGACGGTTACCACGGGGAGGATATTGTACAGCACGCCAAAAACTTTGCCGCCCAAGAGGGGGACAGGTTTGTTGAATGTGACCCGGCACAGCGCCGAAAAGCACTGATTGACTTTGCGCTGCCTAAGAATATTGAAAAGCTGAAAACCGATCTGGGCCGCTACCGGATTGCATATGACGTGTGGTTCCCCGAAAGTACCCTGCACGAAAGCGGCATGGTAAACCACTGCGTCAGCCTGTTAAAGGAAAAAGGCCTCACCTATGAAAAGGACGGTGCGGTTTGGTACAAAGCCACCGATTTTGGCGGGGAAAAGGATGAAGTGCTGATCCGTGCCAACGGTAATTCGACCTATTTTGCAGCGGATATTGCCTATCATTATAATAAGTTTGCAGTGCGTGGTTTTGACCGTGTCATTAACATTTGGGGAGCCGACCACCACGGCCATGTAGCGCGGCTAAAAGGCGCTTTGGACGCCATTGGCCTGGACGGCAGCAAGCTGGACATTGTGCTGATGCAGCTGGTGCGCTTAATGAAGGACGGCAACCCTGTTCGTATGAGCAAGCGTACCGGCAAAGCTATCACCCTGTCTGATTTGATTGACGAGGTGCCGGTAGACGCTGCCCGCTTCTTCTTTAATATGCGCGAGCCAAATTCCCCGCTGGACTTTGACCTGGACCTGGCGGTGGAACAGTCCTCCCAAAACCCGGTTTACTATGTGCAGTACGCCCATGCCCGTATCTGCAGCATTCTCAAAAATATGGCGGCCGAGGGCATTCAGCCGCGGGCCTGCACCAGGGATGAGCTTGCGCTGCTGACTGCTCCTGAAGAGATTGAGCTAATCCGCCGGCTGGCTCAGCTTCCGGATGAGATTATTGCAGTGGCAAAGGACTATGACCCGGCCGGCCTTACCCATTATGTCATTGATGTGGCAACTCTGTTCCACAAGTTTTATAACGCCTGCCGCGTAAAGGGCGAGGATGAAGCGCTGATGCAGGCGCGGCTTACCCTATGCGGTGCGGTGAAAATGGTTGTTCGCAACGTGCTGGGTCTGATGAAAATTGAGGCGCCTGAAACCATGTAGTCAGGTATTCTATACCAGGACCTATGTAGCAGACTATGGGTTAAATCGCAGTTTCATATTTTACAGCCTGGCAGAGCTTCTGCCAGCTGCTTTGCGTGAAGCCAACCGACAGAAAACCCATGAAGAAATACAGGCTTTAAGAAAGGACCGTGATGTTAGGCTAATGGACAGTAGACTGAAACCACCATTATTGTTAGACGGAGCTACCGGCACCAACCTGATTGCTGCAGGTATGCCTCAGGGGGTCTGTGTGGAGCAGTGGGTATTGGACAACCCGCAGGTGATTCTGCAGCTGCAAAAGCAGTTTGTTGAAGCTGGAAGCGATATTATCTATGCGCCCACCTTTTCGGCCAATGCAGTAAAAATGAAACATTATGGCCTGGAGGGACAGCTGAAAGAACTGAATGCCAGCCTGGTGGCTTTGAGCAAGCAAGCTGCAGGGGACAGGGCGCTGGTAGCGGGTGATATGTCCCCCACCGGGCAGTTTTGCGAACCGTTTGGCGACATGAAATTTATGGATTTGGTGGGTGTTTACGCCGAGCAGGCCCTTTATTTGAAGGCGGCTGGCGCCGACCTGATTGTGATTGAAACCATGATGTCTCTTTTGGAAACCAGAGCCGCAGTGTTAGGTGCACGGCAGGCAGGGTTACCCATTTTTGCAACCATGACCATAGGCCCCGGCGGCCGTACCATTTCGGGCACCGATATTTTAGCGGCGCTGATTACTTTACAGGGGTTGGGGGTAAGTGCCTTTGGACTGAACTGCTCGGAAGGGCCTCACAGCCTGGCCGAACAGATTGCCCGGATTGCGCCTTATGCACAAATTCCTTTAATCGCCAAACCAAACGCCGGCGTACCGGATGAGAACCATCCCGGCGGCTTTACCATGTCTCCGGAAGAAATGGCAGAAGAGATGAAAGAGCTGCTGCAGGCGGGGGCAACGATCATTGGCGGCTGCTGCGGAACAACCCCCGCGCACCTGGCGGCGATTCGCTCTATGTTGGATGGGTATGATTTTGGTGGCGCAGCAACCCCAAAAGAACCGGATGAGATGATAGCGGCCAATGAATCGCAGGTTTTCTTTATGGATGAGAATATTCAGTTTGGAGAACCACTGGAATGCAGCGTAGATATGAGCGACGAGCTGATTGATGCAGATGAAGAAGAAGGGGACACGGTTTTAATACACGTGACCAGCTTTGACGATGCTTATCAGTTCAGCCAAAACGCCCATATGGCGCGGGTTCCGGTCAGCTTTATTTCAGAAAATGAAGAGGCGTTGGAAGCGGCTCTGATGTTGTTTAACGGAAGGGCGATTATTGATTCCCGCAGCGAACTGCCGGAGGAAACGATTCACAGGCTTGCAACGGCCTATGGAGCCATTGTTATATAGGGGCATTGGGGAAAAACGAAAACCATATGGTTAAAAAGCTGCAGTTTTTCAATTATTTCGGTTTTTTATGTGGCGGCCGGCTGCTTTCAAGCAGCCAGCCGCCGTTTTAGCGTATACCAAAATGTGCAGGCCGAAAACGGAGGCGCTTTCCTTATGCTGGCTACACAATTTTGACAGTAAAATGCTGGCAATGAGTGGGTACCCAAAAAGCTTCAAATTCTTATTAACGATGGAAAACACTTCTACTGCCTTTATGGCTTGGAGCAGCGCTTTTGACAGAGTTCAGCAGGATTCGTCCACCGGTCAGTGGTAAAATCTTCCTGCATTTTGTACTTGGCACGCAGGCAGTAAAAATCTGCTTCCGGCCGGGTAAAGGAGCACAGGCAAATTGCCCTGTCAGGGCGCGGAATACCCCGCCTTTTCAAAGGAAAAAGGTGATTCGGTTGTTTGACGCAAAATAATAAAGCCCTGAACCGATTTACATGCCGGTTCAGGGCGTTTTTTAAGGCACATTGCTTTGCAGCTGACGTCTGTACATAATCTGCTTAATAAATACTGACTTATAAAAGAAACGCATATTCGGCAACTAAAGTTTTATCAAGATGGCCGCCTGACTCATCAAAATAAAGTTTTTCTGATCAATTCCCCAGGAAAAATTATCAGCGTATTTTTAAAAAGATGAAATTACCGTTTGAAAATTATAGGATATAATTTTTTGTCCATTTTCCCTCCCGTATGCGCCGGCCGTCCTGTTCATACAGGCATAAGATATTTTTTATAGCATAGCATCTGCATTTCAAAACAGCAAGCGTTTACTTGGGTACCGACACAGCAGCCTTTTAGATACAGAGCAGGCATCTGGTTTGAATAACGTTCTTATTTGTCGGTAAAACGGCAAAAAGGTAAAGGGCATACAAAAGCCTTTTGGGGGATTGGTTTCTGTATGGCCGGAGCCAGGGCAGATAAAAGGCCAAAATTCAAATTACTCTGACTTAAAACAGTAAAAGCAAAAAAGCTGGCTTCATCTGCCCATGAGCCATGTCAGAGACTGGGAAAGGACAGCAGTTGCAATGCCAACGGTAAGGAGTACTGCAGCTGGAATTCCCGCGAAGGCCAGCCAAAAAACAAGATAAGGGTGTTGTATTGCAAATTTTTCCAATTTGATGTCGAACCAGCAATGCCGGAATGGTTTTTGAACAGCTTCACTTTTATGATTCAATTGAAACATTTTTATTCCTCCCTGCTTTTATTGTAGGAGAATAAAAATAAAAAGGGGGTTAAGCTTTTCAAATCCGTGTTAAAACGGTATAAAATTCTACATATTCCAGTGCACTGCAGTCCAATAAATTTGAAACCTGCAGCTATTTTAAATTGCAGTCGCATCCGGCCGCTGATTTTTGATGTGAGAGCTTGGCTATGCATAAAAAAATGACGGCCCGGGCAGCCATATACAGCCGCCGTTTATTCTTAAAACAGTTCCGCTTTTATGGTTTCTGCATATTAATAGAAACCGGCTAGGCAGGAAACCCTCGCCCTCAAACAATAAAAAATAGTGTTTCAATGGTGCTTGAATGAAGGCGTATGATTACAGGTTTTTTCACGCCTTCTATGCAGCGGCCTGCCATTGAAAAAGTAAGCCGTTCCTTTTATCGTTGACAAGGGCGTCTGACACACCGGAAAACGTGGTTCTCATCTGTTTTCATCTTATTTTCTATGAAATTATTAGCGATTTTAAAGGCCCTGATTCGTCTTTTTGCCAAGGCGATTTGTGGCTTATATCTTTCCACATTCTCTATTGATTCCAGTGTTTTCACTGTTTCTTTTAGCTTGTGCAGTGTCGAGTCAATTTGCCCTTTTGCCTCAACTAATCATCTTTCACCTACTCTATATACAATCTCAATTATAAAAACTGATAATGCGTATTTGTCATTCAATCAAAAAAATCAGCGCGGCCGGTTTTGCCAGCAGCGCTGATTGTTAAACCTGTATGATTATGCTAATCCATAAGATCAAAATCAAATGGTAAAAGCTGAAAAAGGGGAATTAGCTAATTTTAATCTTTTTTGGGGTGTAATAGTTGATAGTATCTTTATTAAAGGTTACCTGGTCAGTAATACCTTCTGCCCACTGGTCCTGCAGGTCAGCAAAAGCGTCAGATTTTAGGGTAAACAGCACGGTTTCATATTTGCTCTTTACATAATCGGCATTGCCGAGGGCGTCCTCTTTTTCCAAAACATAAACGTACTTGTCATCCTCTACAATAAAGGGCTTGCCGTATTCCGCGCTTTCCAGCGCCTTCAAAACCTGCTCTGAAACGGTGGTGTCCGTGCCGTCTTTTTTGATTTGAATGTAGTTTTCATAATCATTTTCATTAATAGTTACAGAATCGCCATAAACAGATTTTTTATACTCATTGTATAAATCGTTGAACTTTTCACCTTTTTCCACCCGGTTAATAATGTCCTGGGCCTTGTCCTGAATCTCTTTTAGCTTAGATTCTTTATCCTCGGCATCTTCAGCGGGTTTGGAATACGCAATTTGGGTTGCAACGTAGTAATTATCTTCCAAATACTTTTTCACTTCGTCGGTACTTACCGGCTCGGTGCCGTTTTCACCAAAGTAAGCTAAAAAGACGTTGTTTGCAATCACGTTGGATTCAATCATCTTTTTGTAGCTATCTTTGCTGACGCCATTATTTTCGTAAATGGCGGAAACATAGGACCACTGATACTCGGTGTAAGCTTCCACGGTAGCAAAGTCGTCATCGTTCATGGTCAGGCCCATTTCAGCAAATTTGGCGCGGGTAGCCATATCTTTTAGAATTTCCTGGCGGGCGGTATCGGTAATCCACTGGGAAGCGTCCTTATCATCAAATTTTTGCTTCAGCACATCAGCGGTAGGATCCTCCATTTTGTTGGAAGCGGAAAGATAAGCATTCATCAAATTTACAATGTAATAACCGCTGGAATAGGTTTCGTCCTGAAAACGTACAGACCAGGTATAATCCTTGTTGCACGCAGCCAGGCCCAATATCATCATTGCGGACAAGCCAGCCGCCATGATCTTTTTAAAAGCTTTCATTTTTAACCTCCTGTTTTCCCTATAAAAGGTCGGTACTTGGCTATTATACCGCGAAGATAAGAAAAAGTCCACAAAAAATTATGAACATTCCTGCATAGCCTTAAGCGTTTCGCGGATTAGATCCACTGGTTTTTGTCCTTTTAGCATTTTTACGCAAAGGTAGGGGCGGTCTCCGGCATTTACCAGGACGCGTCCTTTCATTCGGGAGGCAAGCCCTGCTGCTTTTTCCAAATCAAGCCGCTGGGGGTAAAGCAAAATGCGGTCCTCCTGCTGCGAAATTTCGGCAATCCCCATGGCGGCAGCCGTGCCCCTCACCAGCGCGACGTCCACCAGGCCCTTTACAGCGGCAGGCGGGTCGCCAAACCGGTCAATCAGCTCGTCAATCACATCCATGGCGTCCTCTTCATCGGTTATTGCGGCAATTTTTTTGTAAATGTCAATCCGCTGTGAAAGGTTAACGATATATTTTTCGGGGATATGGGCGTCTACCTGGATATCTACTGTACATTCTTCGGCCTGTTTGACAGGTTCACCTTTCTGCTCGCTGACAGCTTCCCCAAGCAGCCGCAGGTACATGTCGTAGCCCACTGCCTCCATATGGCCATGCTGCTGGGCGCCTAAAATGTTGCCTGCGCCGCGAA
Source organism: Ruminococcaceae bacterium Marseille-P2935 (assembly GCA_900104565.1). Classification (GTDB taxonomy): domain Bacteria; phylum Bacillota; class Clostridia; order Oscillospirales; family Ruminococcaceae; genus Marseille-P2935. The sequence continues at coordinate 1,659,734 of LT629952.1, read as the reverse complement.
TCTCCAAATCTCGCATGGCAATGCGGAACCCTGAACCAAACGAGGTAAATTCGCGAATGGCGGCCAACCGTTTGGAGGCAATATCGGTGAGGGCCTTGCCCCGGGTAAAGGTAAAGTAAGCAAAGGCACGCCGGGTGGAACGACCCACGCGGCCCCTGAGCTGGTAAAGCTGGGAAAGCCCCATTTTATCGGCGTCTTCAATAATCAGCGTATTGCAGTTGGCCACATCCACACCGGTTTCGATAATGGTAGTGCACACCAGAATATCGATTTCGTGATCCATCAGCTGCCGCCATACCCGCGAAAGCTGGTCTTCGCCCATCTTTCCATGGGCGGTCAGAATTCGAGCATCCGGCAGCAGCTGCTGAATTCTTGCGGCGCAGCTGTCAATGGATTCTACCCGGTTATGCAGGTAGAATACCTGCCCGCCGCGGCGCAGCTCTTTGCGCATGGCCTCGGCCAATACACCCCAGTCATGCTCCAGCACATAGGTTTGCACGGGGTAGCGATCCTGAGGAGCTTCCTCGATCACCGACATGTCCCGGATTCCCGACATGGCCATATTCAGGGTGCGGGGAATCGGCGTAGCCGACAGGGTGAGAACATCTACATTTTTGCGCATCTCTTTAAAGCGCTCTTTATGGGCAACCCCAAAGCGCTGTTCTTCGTCAATCACACACAGTCCCAGGTCCTTAAACTCCACGTCCTTTTGCAAAACCCGGTGGGTGCCTATTACAATATCCACCCGTCCGGCTTTCACGTCCTTCACAATCTGGGCCTGCTGCTTTGGCGTACGGAAACGGGAAAGCAGCTCTACTGTGATTGGGTAGCCCTCCAGACGCTTGCGGAAGGTTTGATAATGCTGCCAGGCCAGTATGGTGGTAGGCACCAGCACGGCCACCTGCTTGGAATCCAGCACCGCCTTGAATACCGCACGCAGGGCAACCTCGGTTTTTCCAAACCCAACATCGCCGCAGAGCAGCCGGTCCATAGGGTGGGTGGACTGCATATCCCCTTTAATCTCTTCCACACAGCGCAGTTGGTCGTCGGTTTCCTCGTAGGGGAAGCGCTCCTCAAATTCACGCTGCCAGTCGCTGTCCGGGGCAAAGGCGTAACCCTTCACCTGCATGCGCTGGGAGTACAGGGCGATCAGCTCAGTGGCCATTTCAGCCACCGCTTTTTTCACCCGCTGACGGGTTTTTTGCCACTCTACAGAATTTAACTTGCTAAGGCGCACGCCGCTTTCGCTTTTTGCGCCAATATATTTCGAAACCAAATCCAATTGTGTGACCGGTACAAACAGTGTATCGCTGCCGGCATAGCGGATTTTCAGGTAGTCTTTGACCACCCCCTGGATTTCACGCTTGACAATACCATCAAATACGCCGATGCCGTGAGAGATATGCACCACGTAATCCCCGACAGTAAGGTCGGAGATGCTTTTTATTTGGTCTCCTTTTTTTACTTTGCGTTTTTTCTTTTGTTTTTTCGGGGTGGTTTTGGCATGGGTAATCAGTGCGAGCTTAATAGACGGGTATTCAAACCCGCCCGAAAGGGTGTTGTCCACCACATAAATTGCCCCGGGGGGCACTTCGCTTACATCTTCCCGGTATACCGCGTCAAGATGAGCCGCATGAAGATCGTCCACCAACGCCATGCAGGCGCGTTTGGTACCGGCAAACACCACGGTGCCGAACCCACGGGTCCGGTAGTCCCGCAAATCGTCTTTTAACAAGGCAGTTTCGCCGCCCCAGGTGGAAAGCTGCACGGCCTGAATATCGGTAAGTATTTTGAGGGGGATTTCTCCCGCAGAGCGGGTAAAGGTTTCCAGAATAAGGGTAGGCAACTGGCAGAACCGGCGGGTAATTTCGGTAAAATCATCATAAAAATGATCGCAGCCTTTAAAAAGAAGCCCCTCTTCAAAAAGCATTTTCACATCTTCGTCTGTCTGCCAGGAAGCATTTTTCAGCGTTTCGCGGCAGTCGGCAGCGTCGCAGACAAATACCAGCCGGTCATTGCAATAATCAAACACTGTAGCCCCCTCGGGGTAAAGCAGCGGCAGAAAACGGTCGATGCTGGCCAGGGTGAGCCCGCCTCGCAGTTTTTCTATGTCGGCCTTTAGCTTCTCTTTGGCTGCGGCCGCCTGTTTTCCTGCAAGTTTTGCACCGGCGTCTTCCAAAATTGTGCAAAGTTCTGCTGCAGATGGGGGGAGGGCTTCCCTGGCGGGGGTGATGACCACACTTTTAACTGTATCGACCCGACGCTGGGTTTCGGTTTTAAAGGTGGAGATAGTATCAATTTCATCCCCCCAGAATTCAATACGGTAAGGGTCGGGGCTGTGGGGCGGGAAAAAATCGGCAATTCCGCCCCGGATGGTAAACTGGCAGACCCCTTCCACCTGCTCGGTACGCTCGTACCCGGCCGCAAGCAAAACCTCGGCCAGCTTGTGCAGCGGCCAGCTGTCGCCCGTTTTTAACACTGTAGTATGGGCGGCAAGCTCGTGCAGCGGAATGGTATGCTGGCTTACTGCTTCTGCCGAGCCTACCACGACCGGGCAGTGCCCGGAGGCCATTAACCCCAGCACCTTTAACCGGGCATGCTCGTATTCCCGGCTAACCCCCTCCACCTCGCGAAAGGTAAAGTCACGGGAAGGGTACAGGTAAGCGGCCTCCTCCCCAAACAAGGCGTTTAAATCCTCGCAAAAACGCCAGGCTGCGCCTTCGTCAGGGGTTATTACAAGCGCCTGTTTGCCCAGCTGCCTGCAAAGGGAAAAGATAAACTGGGCTTTATGGATATGGGAAAGCCCCACGGCCATGGCTGGGGTGTTTCCCGAAGACAAGGCCGCTTTCAGTTTTTGATATTCGGGCAACGGGTCAAGCAGGTTGGCAAAGCCGTTCATAAGGCGGGACCTCCAAAAAGAATCAAAAATAGGTTACCGGTTAAAACGGTTCATAGCTTCTGCCGCTTTCCCCTCTATGATAAGGTTTACCGATTGGCAGACATTGTCGAACAGGGGATTCAGCTGTTCAAAATCCTTTTTTGAAAAGGAGCTGAGCACCCAATCTGCCAGGTCATAATCGGGGTGCGGCTTGTCGCCAACCCCAATTTTAACCCGGGGGAACTGGTCGGAACCGGAAAGATAGATAATGTTTTTCATGCCATTATGGCCCCCGTCGCTGCCCTTTAACCGGATGCGCATATGCCCGATATCAAGGGAAATATCATCAAACAGCACCAGGACGCGTTCGGGCGGTATTTTATAAAACGCCATTGCCTCCTGAACGGCTTGGCCGCTCAGGTTCATAAAGGTGGAGGGTTTTAAAAGCAGCACTTTTTTACCGCCAATGGCAGCCTCGCCGCACAGCGATTTGAATTTTAACCGGTCAATTCTGGCGCCGGTTTTTTCGGCAATCCGGTCCAAAGCCAAAAAACCTGCGTTGTGACGGGTGTTTTCATATTTGGAGCCGGGGTTCCCCAACCCCACCACCAGCCATTCCACCGGGCCTGCCGCTTTGGCCATGGCTGCAGCTGCGCCGGGAAAAGGCACTTTACTGTTTTTACCTGCAAAAATTCGTTGAAAGCCCATTGCTTTTTATTCCTCCATAAAAAGAGTCACGGTAATATAGTTTTGTTAAAGTCTTAAAAAATGAACCTGAAAAACCCTTGATTGCTGCAGGCTCGCTGTCGTCCAATGGTATGGAACAACAGTTATGCAGGCTTTGCCTGCTGCCTAACTTTCAAGCGGTTTACTCAACCTTCCGTTTTAGTTACAATAAACATAGTTCCTTTACAGGAAGAAACTATAAGGATGAGCTCCTGCACAAAAGGCGAAAGCTTGTTTCCGGCCTTTTTAAATTCTCAGTTTGAAAACACAGCTCTTGCGTGCTATTAGCATCTCTGCAGAAAGGATACTATACGGGTCCGTTGCCCAGTTTTTTTGATCGAAAAACATATTTAGGCCAGTACGGAAAGAGAAAGGGGAGTAAAACAGTTTGAGCGAGATGGCTTTGCCACCCCGCTTACCCTGCCGCTATGTAGTTATACAGTGGTTATATAAATAAAGGAGATACCGGTTTATCTTCGTAAATGCGCTCGATTGCCTCAGCAAATACAGGGGCAACAGGCAGCATGGTAATTTTGTCGCTGCGGACATTCTCACCCAGAGGGATGGTATCCAGCAGCACCAGCTCTTTAATGGGGCTTTCGTTAATGCGCTCAATCGCTTTGCCGGAGAGTACGCCGTGGGTTGAGCAGGCATATACTTCGGTTGCACCGCCTTTTTCAATCAAAGCCGCGGCGCCGTTGCACAGGGTACCGGCAGTGTCGATTAAATCGTCCACCAAAATAACCTTTTTGCCGTTTACATCACCAATAATGTTCATCACTTCGGATACGTTTGCCTTTGGACGGCGCTTGTCAATAATGGCCAGCGGGGCATCGCAGCGCTCGGCAAATTTTCTGGCGCGGGTAACAGAACCCAAATCGGGGGAAACAACTACCACTTCATCCTTGGTGCAGCTGCCGAATTTTTCGATAAAGTAAGGTGCCAAAATAGGCACGCCCTGCAGATGATCCACCGGAATATCGAAGAAGCCCTGGATTTGGGGGGCATGCAGGTCCATTGTAAGAACACGGTCAGCGCCGGCAGCGCTGATCAGGTCAGCCACTAATTTTGCCGAGATTGGGTCGCGGGCTTTGGCTTTGCGGTCCTGTCTTGCATAGCCGAAGTAAGGGATTACCGCGGTAATGCGCCCGGCTGAGGCGCGTTTAAACGCGTCAATCATGATGAGAAGCTCCATGAGGTGGTCGTTGACAGGCCCGCAGGTGGACTGGACAACAAACACATCCGAACCACGCACCGATTCGTAGATGGACACGCAGGATTCGCCGTCCGAAAAGGAAGCTACATCACTTTTGCCCAGAGGAAGCCCCAAATTTTTAGCAATGCTTGCCGCAACGTTGGGGTTTGCGTTCCCTGTAAAGATTTTAATATCCTTGCCATGAAGATTCATTATACCTGACTCCTTGTATTTTTTTACCGGTTGCCCGGCAGTGCAGACAAAAAATTTTTACCGGCCTTTAAATTTTCCAGTGGCGCGGTGTTCCTTGATTTCCTGGCGGCAGCGGCCAATTGCCAGCGAGCCTGCCGGCACATCGCTTGTAATTGTGGTTCCCGCTGCAATATAAGCCCCCTCTTCCACCGTGACCGGTGCAATCAGGTTGGTATTGCAGCCAATGAACGCTCCGTCCTTAACAGTAGTGCGGTATTTTTTCATTCCGTCATAGTTAACGGTTACTACGCCGCATCCCACATTAATGCCTTCGCCAAAATCGCTGTCGCCAATATAAGTCAGGTGAGAGACAGAAGTGCGGGCCCCCACGCTGGAGTTTTTCAGTTCCACAAAATCGCCGATTTTGGCTCTTTCTCCAATATTGCAGCCGGGACGAATATAGGTGAAGGGGCCGATTTTAGAGTTCGCCCCAATTTTTGACTGGTGCACCTGCGACGAATTGACCGTACAGCCGTCTTCCACCACACTGTTTTCCAAAAGAGTGTCAGGGCCAATTACGCACCCTTTGCCTACTACGCATTTTCCCTGTATGATGGTACCGGGCAGAATGGTTGTATCCGGGCCGATTTGGGCATCGGGAGAGATGAGAATACCGTCACTGAGCGGAATGTCCACACCGGCATCCATCAGCTGGTTCAGCACTTTATCCCGCGCGTAGCGGTTCAGCTCGCTTAGCTGTCGGCGGTTGTTGACTCCCTTGATTATATCGGCATCCGGAGAGGTAAAGGCAACAGCTTTTTGGTTAAGTTCTACCGCAATTTTTACCGTATCGGTCAAATAATATTCACCCTGTGCATTTTCACAGGTTAATTTAGAAAGTGCTTCTTTTAAAAAGCGGCCCTTAAACCAGTAGGCGCCGGAGTTTACTTCTGAAATTTGCTTGGTTTTAGGGTCTGCATCCTTTTCCTCCACAATGGCCAAAAGGGCGCCGTCGCGGCTTCGTACAATTCGCCCATAGCCGGCGGGATTGTTTAAAGAGGCCGAAATTACTGTTACGGCAGCACCCTGAGCCCGGTGGTAATCCAAAGCATTGCGCAGCACCTCGGCGCTTACAAAGGGTGCGTCCCCGCAGAGCACAACAATATCGCCGTCAAGGTGCTGATCGATCAGATCGGCAGCCATCATGACAGCGTGACCGGTGCCCCGGCGCTCGCTTTGCAGGTAGGTGCGGGTACCCTCTGGCAGTACTGCGGCAACCTCTTCAGCGCCGTTTCCTACCACCACGCAGCTTTCTTTTACCCCAAGCGATTTTAAACAGTCAGTTACCCACAAAATCATCGGTTTAAACAACACCGGACAGAGCACCTTGGGGTGTTCTGATTTCATTCTGGTGCCGTCCCCGGCGGCTAAAACAATACTGCTAATATCCATGGGCAGAGCGTTCCTCCTTTGGGGAATTTTTATTTCCATCAACTACAACTGAGACAAGGCACCCCCGACTTATGATTATGGGTTCCGGTTTTATTCAACAGGGGTTAAAAAGGCAGATGTTGCAAAAAAGAAAGTCAGCTAAAAATACATTGTTTTCCCGGCAAAATTTAAATCAGCACACAAGAAAGCGCAGGCTTTGCTGACAAACTTGAAACACCCTATCTCAAATATATGGATCTTTTCTGTTTTCTAACATATATTATTGCAATTTTTCCTATTATTTGCAAGAGAAATGTAGTGGAATTCAGCAAAACGTGAAAAACCTCCAATTTTAGGTTTTTTTTATGAAAAAATATAGAAAATACCACAGATGCTTGCTATAATAGTACTGGTCTGACTATAATTCCATAACACTGGGAATAATCTGTCAGGGATATCGCTGGTTTTTCCGGCGGATTTGCTAAGTGTATAAAAAATTCAGGAGGTTTAGAAACAGATGAGCAAAAAATTTGTCTACATGTTTAAAGAAGGCAATGGCTCAATGAGAGAGCTGCTCGGCGGCAAAGGTGCTAACCTGGCTGAGATGACCATTCTCGGCATGCCGGTTCCCCAGGGCTTCACCGTTACCACAGAGGCCTGCACCCAGTACTATGAAGATGGAGAGAAAATCAACGATGAGATCATGGCTGAGATCATGGAAAACATCGTAAAAATGGAAGAGCTGACTGGCAAAAAATTCGGCGATCATGAAAACCCCCTGCTGGTTTCTGTTCGTTCTGGCGCACGTGCTTCCATGCCTGGTATGATGGATACCATCCTGAACCTTGGCCTCAATGAGGAAGTTGTAGAAGTTATGGCCAAAAAGTCCGGGAACCCCCGCTGGGCTTATGACTGCTACAGAAGATTTATCCAGATGTATTCCGACGTTGTTATGGAAGTTGGCAAAAAATACTTCGAGCAGCTTATCGACGAGATGAAAGAGAAAAAAGGCGTTACTCAGGATACTGAGTTAACTGCCGACGACCTGAAAGAGTTGGCTCGTCAGTTTAAGGCTGAATACAAGAACAAAATCGGCAGTGATTTCCCATCCGACCCGAAAGAGCAGCTTATGGGTGCAATCAAGGCCGTATTCCGTTCCTGGAACAACCCCCGTGCAATCGTATACCGCCGTATGAACGATATTCCCGGTTCCTGGGGCACCGCTGTTAACGTACAGATGATGGCCTTTGGTAACTTAGGCGATACTTCCGGTACCGGTGTTGCATTTACCCGTAACCCTGCAACCGGTGAGAAGAAGCTGTTTGGTGAGTTTTTGATGAACGCACAGGGCGAAGACGTTGTTGCTGGTGTTCGTACCCCCCAGACCATTGATCAGCTGAAAGAGGTTATGCCAGAATGCTATAACCAGTTTGTGCAGATTTGCGATACTCTGGAAAAGCATTACAGAGATATGCAGGACATGGAGTTTACCATTGAGGATAAGAAGCTCTATATGCTGCAGACCCGTAACGGCAAACGTACCGCTGCTGCTGCTTTGAAGATTGCTTGCGACCTGGTAGACGAGGGCATGATCTCTGAGAAAGACGCTGTTTCTATGATCGATCCGAAACAGCTGGATGCTCTGTTGCATCCGCAGTTTGACGCTGCTGCTATTAAAAAGGCGGAGCCTATTGGTACTGCTCTGGCTGCTTCCCCAGGCGCTGCCTGCGGTAAGATCGTATTTACCGCCGAAGACGCTAAAGAGTGGGCAGAAAAGGGCGAAAAGGTTGTTCTGGTTCGTTTAGAGACTTCCCCCGAAGATATTGAGGGTATGGCTGCTGCTCAGGGTATCCTGACCGTTCGCGGCGGTATGACCTCTCACGCTGCTGTTGTTGCCCGTGGTATGGGTACCTGCTGTGTATCGGGCTGCGGCGAGATCAAGATGGACGAAGAGAACAAGAAATTCGAACTGGGCGGAAAAACCTATAAAGAGGGCGACTGGCTGTCTCTGGATGGTTCTACCGGTAAGATTTATGGCGAGGCGATCCCCACTGTTGACGCTTCCATTGGCGGCGAGTTTGGCCGCATTATGGCTTGGGCAGATAATTATCGCCAGCTGCAGGTCCGCACCAATGCAGATACCCCAAGAGATGCCAAACAGGCGCGCACCTTTGGTGCTGAGGGTATCGGCCTGTGCCGTACCGAGCACATGTTCTTTAATGAAGACAGAATTCCTGCGATCCGTGAGATGATCTGCTCCGATACCGTTGAGCAGAGGGTAAAAGCTCTGGCTAAGCTGGAGCCTATGCAGCAGAGCGACTTTGAAGGCATTTACGAGGCTATGGAAGGCTGCCCGGTAACCATCCGCTTCCTGGATCCTCCTCTGCATGAGTTTGTTCCAACTGCTGAGGAAGACATTGCAGACCTGGCTAAAACTATGGGCAAATCTGTTGCAGACATTAAAGCAATTATCACTTCCCTGCATGAGTTTAACCCCATGATGGGCCACCGTGGCTGCCGTCTGGCTGTAACCTATCCGGAAATTGCCGAGATGCAGACCAAAGCTGTCATCAAAGCTGCCCTCAATATTCAAGCAAAACATCCTGATTGGGAAATGGTTCCTGAAATCATGATTCCGCTGGTTGGCGAGGTAAAAGAGCTGGCTTACGTGAAGAAGGTAGTGGTTGACACTGCTGACGCTCTGATCAAAGAGGCCGGTTCCGACCTGCATTACAAAGTTGGTACCATGATCGAGATTCCAAGAGCTGCGCTGACCGCTGACGAGATTGCAAAAGAGGCTGACTTCTTCTCCTTCGGCACCAACGACCTGACCCAGATGACCTTCGGCTTCAGCCGTGACGATGCTGGTAAGTTCCTGGATGCTTACTATTCCAAGAAGATTTACGAGTCTGATCCGTTTGCACGTCTGGATCAGAAGGGCGTAGGCAAACTGGTTGAGATGGCTTGCCGCCTGGGCAGAGAGACCCGCCCCGACATCAAGCTTGGTATCTGCGGTGAGCACGGCGGTGACCCCAGTTCGGTAGAGTTCTGCCACAAGACTGGCCTCACCTATGTTTCCTGCTCTCCGTTCCGCGTTCCTATTGCTCGTCTGGCTGCTGCTCAGGCTGCAATTAAATTCCCAAGATAGTTCTTTAGCAAAAAGCTTATAAAAAATCAGAGCCGCAGCATTAGCTGCGGCTCTGATTTTTTGTAGTGAATAGTTGCAGTTTTTCTTTTGATTCGGCCAGAAGTTCCCCCTTTTTTAAAGAGGGACGTTACCCAGCAAAATAGTGATGGCCAAAAAGATTAGAGCCAAGAGAAACAGCCGCACAAAGCTGTAGCGGACATGTTCCTTCAGGCTGATTCCGGCAACCCCCAGCATCAGGTGGGTGCTGGGCATAATCGGGCAGACCATCAGACTCATGCTGTATCCAGGCGCCAGGGCACACACCGACTGTAGGGTGGAAAATCCGAAGGTACCGGCGACGCCGTTGATCACCGGGGTTACGCCGAAGCTATAAGCGGTTAGCCCCAAAAAACAGCCCAAAGGATAGGAGAGAGCCCCAAAGATGGTGAGCAGATACCTGCTCCAGCTGGCAGGAAAAACGGAAACTAGCGCGGTAATCATGGCGTTCAATACGCCTGATTGATTGAGCACGTTTCCAAATACACCACCCAGAATCATAGCCAGACAGATCATCAGAGCGGTGGAGGAATTTTCGCTAAAATGACCCATCTGCTCCTTCATCGTGCGATAGTTAACCAAGATGGCAATGGTATAGCCGGCCATAAACACCACAGCGGTGTTGACAATGTTCAAAAACAGTAGCATCAGCACGGCCACAGTCAGAATGACATTAAAGGGAAGCAGCTTTTTGGTGCGTTCGGGCAGTGGTTCACCGGAAGATTGGAACATACTGTCGTAGGAGAGCCCGTCGTTAAGCCCGGCTGCGATACGCTTCTTTTCGGTATAGGCGGTGCCAAGCAGCGCCAGCGCCAGTACGCCGGTCATACACAGTAGAGATGGCAGCAGCTCCTGCCAAATTTCTAATACATCAACCCCCATGACTACCGAGTTGGTCAGGGTAACCGATCCCCATGGCAAAAAGCTCCAAATACCGACTACTGACGAAAGAATAAAGGTGAGGACCACAGGACGGATTTTTAGCTTTTTATAAAACGGGTACAAAGCGGGAATGGTTACTAAAATAGTGGAAGGAGCCTGGCCATCAAGATGGGAGCAGATGGAAACCAGCATAGTGGCCAGCAGTACGGGGTAGATGTGGTTTCCAATTTTGCTGGTGATTCCGCCCACTATGGTATCGAATACACCAACCTTGTTCATTAGGGTGAAGAACAGGATGGCAAAGGCTGCCATGATACCCAGCGTAGCGGTGGATGCGATGCCATCGGCAACATATTGGCTGATGTCCTTGAGCGGGATTCCCAGACAAAGGGGAATCAGCAGGATTACGATAATAAACGCAGCGGGCATAATGGACTTGTTACGGGCCAATAGGACGATAAACAGGCTAATTCCCAAGAGTCCGACTAGAGCTATCATAGTGGTTACCTCCTCCGATTGATTTTACTTTTCTGTCCTCAAAGTTGTCTGTTCCCAAATAGAAAATGAGACGGCTAAACACGCAAAAAAGAAAAAACTATTTCGGTAAAAAGTGTGATTTTATGCTATAATTATGCAATAGATGTGAAACATACGCGTCGGAAGCTGAAATAAAATATTTGCGTAGAAGGCGTTCCGGCGTGGCTTGAACGGAGGGTTTCCATGAAATTATCTCAACTGCGTTATTTTCAGGCGGTTTGCCTTTACGGAAGTACCACCCGTGCCGCCGACTCACTGTTTATCTCCCAGCCATCCATTAGCATGGCAATTAAAGATTTGGAGGATGAACTGGAGGTCAAGCTGTTTATCCGTCAAAATAACCGAATGGTGCTTACCCGAGAAGGCTCCTTCTTTTTGGAGCGGGTGAATAAAATTTTGGGAGAGATTCGTACTTTGGAGCAGACCATGCGCCATATGAGCAACAACGATACGGTCAGTATTAGCCTGCCTCCCATTGTGGGGGATTTCTTTCCCCGCTTAATTAAGCAGTTTTTGCAACAGTATCCGCAATACCGTCTGGAGGCCTATGAGGATGCGCAGGGGGAGGTTACCCGGCTGCTGCGGGACGGAGAACGGGATTTTGCTGTGGCGATTATAAATAATATGGAGAACCGGGAGTTTAAAACCAAGCATTTTTTTTCCCTGGAATTGATGCTCTGGACCAATATCAACAACCCGCTTGCTTGCAAGGACCGGGTGTCTTTCCGAGATATTGGCTCGTCCCCCATTGTACTTTTTAAAGACAGCTATTATCAGAATTCGATTATAAAAAATCATTTTCAGGATGTGGGGATTGAGCCCAACGTAGTGCTCTATGCCAGCCAAACCTCTACGATGAAGAATTATATTCGTAAAAACTTGGCGTCCTCCTTCTTGTTTACAGAGGAAGCGAGTACAGAGCCACAGATGAAGGGGTTGCGTTTTGAAAACCCCATTATCTTTTCGGTGGGGATGATCCACCTGCGGGACCGTAATCTAGGCGCAGCTCAGCAGGCTTTTTTGGAGTTTATGCTAAAATATCCCATGCAGGAAAAATTCCTTTTATAAATATAGAGTATGCTTTCTAAAATGGGATGTAAAATAGTATTTTTCGATTCACCCATAAGCAGATTTGATAGCATTTGCTGTCAGATCTGCTTTTTTATATATCTTTCATAAAATATACCGGTTTCAAATTGTCATATCAACCAGAGTCTTGAGAGTAGAAAACAGGCTATTTGATTTTGTGATAAATTGATATTATTTTTTTATTGTACTTTAAAAAATTAGCACATTATAATGAAATTACAAGGCGCCATTACTTTTTTGAGGGTTTTATCACAAAAGGAGGGGAATTTAATGTCAGAAAGTACTACTGTAAAGGTCAACAAGGTCGGCATGTATATCGTCTTATTTCTGGCCTATGCGATGGTCAACTTTCACCGTTATGCCACTAGTATGACCGCCTCAATTTTGGCAACCGATCTAGCCCTGAACGCAGGGCAGGTGGCATTGTACATCGGGGTTTATACCTGGTGTAATGCGATTATGCAGCTGCCTGCCGGGTTGATTACCGACCGGATTAGCGCCAGAAAACTGCTTAGCATTATCTATTTGCTGGCGGGCGGAGGCCTGCTGCTGATGGCCTATACCAAGAGCTTTCCACTGATCCTGGTCGGGCGGGGTGTCCTGACCGCGGCGGTGGCTTGTGTGTTCAATATCTGCAGCCGGCACATTGCGTCCTGGGAGTCGGCGGACGGCTACAAACGAGTGAACAGCATGTTTATGACCGCCGGAAAAATCGGCGGGCTGGTTGCCACCACTCCGCTGGTGCTGATGATCGGCGCCGTTGGATGGGACAATACCTTTGGCATTATTGCAGCGGCATCTATTTTGGTCGCAGTAGGCGCGTGGATTTTTGTACGAGATAAGAAAGAGACCCTTCAGAAGAAATCTATTTCTCCAGTGGCTTCTATGAAACAGCTGTCCAAAAACCGCGGTTTTTGGATTTACTGCCTGGCGGGCGCGCTGGTTGGCATGACTGTGCCGATGGTTTTTTCTGCTTGGGGTGGAACCTTCCTGGTGCAGGGGCTAGGAGTAGATCAGATTACCAGTTCTAATATCCTTATGGTGGGCAACATCGCCTCCTGCATCGGCGGCGTTACCATCGCATTGGTCTGCAAAAAGATTCGGGCAAAACCGTTGGTGGTGATTTCTTATGCGGTAATTACTGCTTGTGTGGCGCTGTTAGCGCTGTTTACCACCCAAATGTCGGTACCGGTATATGCGGTAATATTTATCATTATGGGGTTCATGTTCTATACCTCAACCACCTCGGTTTATGCGTTAATGCGCGAAATGTGCGGAGTGAAGTTCATCGGAGGATTTATGGGGGCGTCCAACTTTGTGTCCTGGCTTATCGGGAACGCGCTGGTTTCTACGCTTTGGGGACTGTTTATTCCGGCAGATTTCAATATTTCTGGGTTCCGCAACGCGTTGTTTTTCCAGCTAATTATTTCGGCGGTCGGTTTGGTTGGCTTTATTCTGTTGAAACCTGGCATGCTAAAGGGGTGTTCAGATGAAGATGTAGTCGCCCTGGAAGAGGCGGCGGAAGCGAAACGAACTGCTAAAGCAGGCAGAGCGGAATAACCTTATCAAAAACTACTTGGGCTGTGCCGATGTTGATTGGCACAGCCCAACCTACGCTTACAAGGAATAAGGTCGGGTGATAAGATGGGCAGAAGGACACGGGAAGAAATTTTAAAGGAGTTATTTTATAAAATTGAACATCGAGAATTGATCTTAGGCGCAGGGGCGGGTACCGGAGTGTCGGCCTTAGCCGAAGAGAAAGGCAAAGCGGATTTAATTATTGCTTACGCTACAGGAAAATACCGTATGGCTGGACGCAGCTCGATGACTGGGCGATTTGCCTTTGGAGACGCCAACGGCGAGGTGGTGCGAATGGCACAGGAACTGAGGCCGCTGGTAAAGCGAGCTCCGCTGATTGCGGGTGTGTTTGCCCAGGACCCGTTTCGGGATATGGACCGGTTTTTGGAGGAGTTGATAGCCCTGGGCTATGATGGGGTGCAAAATATTCCAGGTATGGGCGGTCAGGAGATTATGGAAGGAAAAGAGTCGGTGCTAACACTGGAACAGAGCGGTTTTGGGTTTGAATGTGAGGTGCGGCTAATTCGCCTAGCCCGGGAAAAGGGGATGCTTACAACCCCCTACTGCTCCCGTCCGGACCACCTGCGTTTACTGGTGGAAGCCGGGGCGGATATTCTGGTGCTGCATATGGGTCTCACCGGGTCAGAGAGGGATACCAGTATGGTGATCACGCCGCTGGATCAGTGTGTACAGACGATCAACTTGCTGGCGGGGCTAGCTAAAGAGCTGAATCCTAACGTAATCGTGCTCTGTCACGGCGGGCCGATCGTTGGGGTAAAGGAGCTTCGATACCTAATGGAGCGATGTGAGCATCTGGCAGGTTTTTATGGCGCTTCTACCATTGAACGGATCCCGGTAGAGGCGGCGTTGGCCAAAAGTATACAAGAGTTCCAATCGCTTAGCTTAAATAAAGGGAGGAATTAGGATGGATGGATTTACCCGAGAAGGGATTTTGCAGAGCCTTCGGACGGGACTGCAGGAGGGTAAGCCAATTTTGGGTGTCTGTGCCGGTATTGGGCTAACCGCCAAATGCGCCGAAAAGGCGGGCGTAGATCTGATTTTTGTCAACAACACCGGCCGGTTCCGTATGGCGGGCCGAAACGGGATTATTGCAAAATTTTCCTTTGGAGATGCCAACGCTGTGACGGTAGAGATGGCAGGGGAGATTCTTCCGGTGCTGAAAAAGACGCCCGCCATTGCGGGTGTGTTCGCCCAGGACCCTTTTAAACGAATGGACATGGTACTGGAGGACCTGAAGCGCTGGGGCTTTTCTGGGGTACAGAATAGCCCGGGAATGGGAATGATGAAGCCTGCTATGGCCAAGAACCTGGAGGCGGGAGGAATTGGATTTTCCAAGGAGCTGGAGTTGGTGGAGCGGGCTGGTGCAATGGGTTTGCTCACTGCCCCATTCTGTTACGATGCCGACCAGGCTGAACGGTTTGCAAGGGCAGGGGCAGATATTTTGCTGATTAATTTAGGCATAACAGCTGCCAAGGATGACCTGATTTCCGCCATGCCGCTGGAGGAATGTATTGAGAAGATGAAACGGATGATCGCACCTGCCAAGGCCGTGAAACCCGAACTTTTAATTATGTGCCACGGCGGCCCGTTGTCCACCATTGAGGAGGTACAGAGGGTCTATGACGCCATTCCCGAGATGGACGGCTACCTGGGAGGCTCCTCTATTGAGCGAATCCCGGTGGAACGGGCGATTGTTGAGACCATCCATCAATTTAAAGCAATCGACCTAGCCTGAGAAAAGGGGGTGCACAGGATGAAAAAGATAGCGGTATTTGGCGCGTTTGATACCAAAGGGGAAGAATTTTCTTATCTGATTGACTGCATTCATGAGGGGAATCCTCAGGCGGAGGTAATTTCGATTGATGTAAGTGCCCGGGTGCACCAGGGGCTGTTTCCTGCCACCGTATCCAATGAGGTTATCGCCCGGTATGGCGGCGGTGATCTCGCGACGCTTTCATCAGGGGACCGGCTGACCGGCGTAACGGTGATGATTGAAGGGGCCAAAAGCTATATGGCCGAGCTATATGCTTCCGGTCAGATCGGCGGTGTGATCACCTTGGGGGGCGGCTCCGGCACGGTGTTAGGGATGCAGGTGCTCCGGCAGTTGCCGGTGGGTTTTCCTAAAATTATGGTTTCTACCATTGCTGCCAGTGCCACTACGGGGCGGTTTTGGGAAGGCTGCGATATCATGGTGATCAACTCTGTGGTAGATATCTCTGGGCTTAATCGAATTTCCCGTCCGATTTTCCGGGCGGCGGCCGGTGCAATTACCGGAGCGGTTCAGTTGGGTCAGCCTACATCCACGAATCAAAAGCCAGTGGTAGCTGCCACCATGTTTGGTATGACAACTCCGGGTGTGGAAGCGGCAAAAGCTTTATTGGAAACTATGGGCTACGAGGTGCTGGTATTCCATGCCAACGGTGCTGGTGGCCGTACCATGGAGCAGCTCATTGAAAAGGGTTTTATAGACGGTGTGCTGGATCTTACCACTACCGAGTGGGCGGATACCGTTTGTGGAGGTGTCTGCGCTGGAGGAGAGAAACGCCTGGAGGCTGCGGCTCGCTGCGGCATTCCCCAGGTGGTGTCGGTAGGGGCGTTAGATATGGTGAATTTGAACGACCGGCCGGAACGGTTCCGGGGTCGCAATTTTCATGGCAGCGAAAAAAGCAGTCTAATGCGCACTACCCCGGAGGAAAACAAACAGTTTGGTAAGATAATAGGGGAAAAACTCAGTGCTTGTACGGCGCCCAGTGCTCTTTACCTGCCGCTGAATGGAGTTTCCGAGATTGATAAGCAGGATGGGCCGTTCTGGGATCCCCAGGCGGATCAAGCGCTGTTTGACGCGATCAAAGCGAATCTTCATTCTTCACTGGTACAGGTTGAGGAGTTCCCGCTGCATATCAATGATCGGGAATTTGGGGAGGCCGCTGCCAGAAAGCTGGATGAGCTGATCCAAAATGCCAAAGGAAGGGGAGCTGCTAGATGTATATGACCAGAGATGAGGTGCTGGGCCGCCTGAAAAAAACGTTGGCCCAGCACAAGCCTATTGTTGGTACCGGTGCGGGTATCGGCCTTGCCGCCAAAGCGGAGGAGGAGGGCGGCGCTGATTTGATTATTGTGTACGGCACCGGAAAGTACCGCATGGCAGGGCGAAGCTCGATGGCAGGGCGGTTTGCCTTTGGCAACGCCAACGACCTGGTACTTCGTATGGCTGAAGAAGTAATGCCAGTTGCAAAAAATACCCCTGTAATGGCAGGGGTATTTATCCAGGATCCCTTCCGGGATATGGAGTGCTTCCTGGAACAGCTCAAGCAGGCCGGGTACAGTGGGGTGCAAAATGTACCCGGAATGGGCGGTATGGACCAGATGGAGGGGGAGCTCACCGTTGCAAACCTGGACGTAGCGGGGATTGGGTTTTCAATGGAACTGGATTTTTTGCGCATGGCCAAGGATAGGGGAATGGTGACGACTCCTTATGCCTACAATCTCGATCAGGCAGTGCAGCTGACTGCGAATGGGTCGGACATGATCTGCCTACATGTGGGGTTAACAACCAAGGGGCTCACTGCTGCCCAGATAGCGCCGCCCATTGAGCGTTGCGCCGGTATGCTGGTGGAATGGATGGAGGCAATTCATAGGGAGAACCCAGAGGTGATTGTACTTTGTCATGGCGGCCCTATCGCAGAACCGAAGGATTTTGAGTACATTCTACAGCATGTCCCTGGCATTTCGGGATTCTATGGCGCATCTTCCATCGAGCGTATTCCGGTAGAAAAAGCACTGATGAAAACGGTGGATGATTTTCGGAAGCTTCGGGTTGACGCCAGATAGAAAACCTTCTATCCAGATGATGAAGAAAATTGCAAAGAAAAAGGCGGATCGAAAGATCCGCCTTTTTAACAGTTCACCTGCAAAACAATAGCACTTTTTGGCCACAGAGTATGGCCGTCAAAACCGCCCAGCTGAAGCAAAGGGGAGGGCTCTATCTGCAAAGAATAGGGGGGAGTCCAAGGGATGGGCTGTTCACTGCGGTTAAGGGCCAGTAGAATCCCCTTGCCATTTTGTATCCGGGTAAAGCCACACAGATGGTCGGTAAAGGACACTGGTAAAAAATCTCCGTCCCGAAGGGCAGGGTTTTTCCGCAGGGCGCCCAGTTCTCGGAAAAATGCGATTAGCTCATGATCCTCATACCCCCATGGGTAGCAGAACCGGTTGAAAGGGTCGCGGTAACCGGAAAGCCCGGCTTCATCCCCATAGTAAATGCCCGGGGTACCGGGCAGGCAGTAAAGCAGCAGGGCAGCAAGCTTCAGCAGATGGCGCCCTTCCTGGTACTGGGGCAGCGGCAGGTAATGGTGGCCTGCCTGCCATTCCCGGTTCTGTCCGGTGAACTCCTCCCCCGAAAGCATGGTAATTGCCCGGGGAGTATCGTGGGTAGAAAGAAAATTCATCAGATTATGGACAACCGGAGGAGGGTAGTTTTCCAGAACACTTTGCACCTGGCTTAAAAAAGTGCTGCCTCCCCCATATCGGATATAATGAAGGACCGCCTCACGGAAGGGGTAGTTCATTACACTGTCCAACTGCTGCCCCAACAGATACCGCCGCCTGAGGCCGTAGCTGATTTTGTTGGAAGCATCTTCCCACACTTCGCCAATAATGACGGCTTCGGGGTTATACTGCTTTACTGCCTGGCGCAGCCGGTCGAGAAACCCGTCCGGCAGTTCGTCGGCGACATCCAGCCGTATTCCTGCTGCACCAAGGCCGAGCCATTTGTGCAGCACGCCGCCTTCCCCACAGATAAAATCCAGGTAAGACGGGTCGGTCTCGTTCACGTTGGGCAGGGTGTGAAAGCCCCACCAGCAGTCGTACTGGTCGGGGTATCGGGTAAACCGGTACCAGCTGGAATAAGGGCTTTGAGGGTTATGGTATGCCCCGGTATGTTCCCCATAACGGCCTTCGCGGTTAAAATAAACGCTGTCACTGCCTGTATGGCTGAACACACCGTCCAGAATAATGCCTATTCCATATTTTTTGGCTTCTCGGCAAAGGGCGGCAAAATCGGCCTCATCCCCCAAAAGGGGGTCAATTTTTAAATAATCGGCGGTGTTATACCGGTGGTTGGAATGAGCCTCGAAGATGGGGTTCAGGTAGATTGCGCTCACCCCAAGGGAGGCGATGTAATCCAGCTTTTGGGTAATGCCTTTCAGGTCCCCGCCAAAATAGTCTGAATTGGTAATTTTGCCGTTATGATCTGGACGGAATTCGGGCATGCTGCCCCAGTCACTGCGAATATTCCGGCCGGCTGGTACGCCGGATTTTGGTACACCGCTGTTATAAAACCGGTCGGGGAAGATATGATAGATCACCCCGCCTTTTAAAAAATCGGGGGTTTTAAATTGTTTTTCGTAAACAGTAAGCTGCCACATGTCCCCGTCGCTCATGCCGAAAACGGCGCACCCATCCGGCCCTTTGCGAAGCTCCTGGCCTGCGGCTTCAAAACGGTAGAATAAAAGCCCGGGGGATTCCCAGCAAAGGGTGGCGGTAAAAATATTTGCCTGCTGGCGGCTTTGTTCAAACGCCATGGGGTAAGCGACAGTATCCTGCCAATGGTCGGCCGGGCACACCAGCAGCCGGACGGTATCGGCCGGTATGGTTTTGGGTAATGCCAGCCTAAAACGTACCGCTTCCCCTGTTTTTACTGCGCCCAAGGGCGATTTATAAAAGCTGTCGCGGCTGTTATAGATGGTACTGCTCATGATTTAATCCAAGCTCCAAATATTGCGCGCATACTGCTGAATTGCCCGGTCAGCGCAGAAGATGCCTGATTTTGCAATATTTATCAGCGACATGCGCTGCCAGGTATAAAAATCGCGGTAAAGCTCGCCCGCCCTCTTCTGGGCATCTTTATAAGCCTGGAAGTCAGCCAGCACCATGTAAGGGTCGGAGTAGCGGATAGCGCCAATCAGCTCGTCAAAACGCACACCGCCCACCCCATCGTGCAGGGCATCCAGCAGAGCGCGGATTTCCAGGTCGTTTTGGTAATAGCTTTCGGGGTTGTAGCCCGAACTGCGCAGGGCGTTGACCTCGGGGGTGGTCATGCCGAAGATAATAATATTTTCGGGTCCAACCGCCTCGCCAATTTCTACATTGGCGCCGTCCAGAGTGCCCAGGGTAATAGCGCCATTCAGCATCAGCTTCATATTGCCGGTGCCCGATGCCTCGGTGCCGGCCAAAGAGATCTGCTCTGAGATTTCGCTGGCTGGCATCAGCAGCTCTGACAGGGTTACCCGGTAATCCTCCAGGTAGACAATCTTTAATTTATCTCGCACTGCCGGGTCTTCGTCAATGGTTTTGGCCAGCGTGCAAATGAATTTAATAATTTGTTTTGCAATATAATACCCCGGCGCGGCTTTCGCTCCAAAAATAAAGGTCCGGGGGGTAAATTCGGCGTTGGGGTTTTCTTTCAGCCAACGGTAAAGGTGCAGAATATGCAGCGCATTCAAGTGCTGGCGCTTATACTCGTGCAGCCGCTTCACCTGTACGTCAAAAATAGAATTCGGGTCGATGACCTGGCTGGTGGTACGGAAGATATAGTCGGCAAACCGCTGTTTGTTTTCCTGCTTTACCTTGGCCAGCTGTTCCAGCACCTGTTTATCTTCTGCAAATTTAGAAAACCTGTCCAGGCTGTTTAAATCGTTTAAAAAATCATCACCGATCGATTCTTTCAGCAGCCGGGTCAGCCCTGGATTAGACTGGTAAAGCCAACGGCGGGAGGCGATGCCATTGGTAACGTTTTGAAATTTAAAAGGCTGAACGGTATAAAAATCGCGGAAGACCTGTTCCTTAATAATTTCGGAATGCAGCTTAGAAACGCCGTTTACGCTATGGCTGGCTGCGACACAAAGGTTGGCCATATGCAGCTGGTGGTTTTGCAGAATAGCCATGCGGCCTATGGTATTCTCATCCAACCGGTATTCACTGCGCAGCTCTTCGCACATCCGGCGGTTTATTTCAATGACAATTTGGTAAATACGGGGCAAAAGTGCTTTAAACATATCCTCGTTCCACTTTTCCAGTGCCTCAGCCATTACGGTATGGTTGGTGTAAGCAAAGGTTTTGGTAACAATTCCCCAGGCTTTTTCCCAGGGGTAGCCGCACTCATCCAGCAGGATACGCATGAGCTCGGGGATTGCCAGGGTGGGGTGGGTATCGTTGATATGGATGGCGTTTTTATCCGAAAAATTATCCAAAGAACCATAGAGGTTCATATGGCGGCGTACAATGTCGGCCACCGAAGCCGCCGCCAGAAAATACTGCTGGCGCAGCCGCAGTTTTTTGCCCTCGGCGTTATTGTCGTTGGGGTAAAGCACCTTGCTGATTACTTCGGCGTAAGAATTCCGCCCAAACGCGCCAACATAGTCCCCGCGGTTAAACGAGTCCATGTCGATGCCGGGGCTCTTGGCCTGCCAGAGCTTAAGCTTGCTCACCCCTTCCGTATTATAGCCCGAGATGTGCATCTCGTAGGGGACAGCCAGCACGGTGGAATAGTTTTTGTGGGTTACCATGTGGTAATCCCGGTCCCAGTGTTCCTCCAGCTCGCCGCCAAAGCGTACCTCTACTGCATTTTCGGGGCAGGGGGTAAGCCATACGTCCCCGCCGGGCAGCCAGTAGTCAGGCAGCTCCGACTGCCAGCCGTCAATAATCTTCTGTTTAAAGATGCCGTATTCGTACAAAATAGAATAACCAGTGCCCCGGTAGCCGGTGGTAGCCATAGCGTCCAGGTAGCAGGCGGCAAGCCGGCCAAGCCCGCCGTTTCCCAGCCCTGCGTCCGGCTCATATTCGTAAATTTTTTCAATATTCACGCCAAAATCTCGCAGCGCTTCGGTAAACTCTTCCACCAGTTCCAGGTTGTAGATGGAATTTTTGAGCGAACGCCCCAGCAAAAACTCCATGCTTAAGTAGTACACCTGCTTTTTGCCTTTAAAGTTGGCGTCAGCCGAAAATTTTTTGCGCTTTTCAAACAAAATGTCCTTCATTACCATGGCGGTGGCTTTATAATACAAATCATCCGAAGCGGAGGCCGGGTCCACGCCAAGGTCGTTTATCAGTTTTGCTGAAATGCACCGTTTTATATCTTCTTTTTTATAGTTTTGATTCATTTAATCCCCCTCATTTCTATTAGTGGATAGAAATTGGATATAACTAACAAAATTATACACTAAATATATAACATGATCAATAAAAGCTTGTGGGTTTTAAAAATTTTACGCATTTTATAAAAAAAACACTGCGGACTCTGTTGGGTTTTGCCAAATATTGGGCAAATTTTAAAGAAAAGCCAGTAAAAAAGCAGGTTGACAAAAATTTTTTATTGCAGTACACTAAAACGGTCATAAAAATAAGTTGCGTATGAAACTATTTGGAGTGAGACGATGAGCGTACTTTCTAAATGGATTTCCATCACCGACCGGCACAGCAAAATGTATTATACCCAGCAGTTTTCACCGCTTGGGCTGAGCAGTGGGCAGCACATTATCATTCTATGCGTCAGTGAGCATGAGGGGTTCACCCAGGAGCAGCTAGCGGCTGTGCTTCATATGAACAAAAGCACAGTGGCTCGCTTTACCGCCCAGCTGGAGAAAAACGGATTTTTAACCCGAAAGGTGAATCCGGTGGATAAAAGGGAATACCATCTGTATACAACCGACAAGGCGAAGGGGATCTGTCCGCAGATCCAACAGGTTCTGCACAGTTGGAACGAACGGATTACCGAGGGCCTTAGCGACAGGGAGATTGCCCTGGCGGAAGAGGTATTACAGAAAATTACTGGCAATGCGGTGCGCTATGCAAAAGAAAGCGAGGAGAAACAAAGCAATGTCCCAAACAAATGAACAAAACATTCAAAGCCACCCGCTGGCGTCAGAGCCTATTGGAAAACTGATTGTAAAATTTGCGGTACCCAGTGTTATTTCCATGCTGGTCAATTCGTTGTATAATATAGTTGACCAAATATTTATTGGCCAGGGGGTTGGTTTTTTAGGCAATGCCGCCACCAATGTAGCGTTCCCCATGACTACCATCTGTATGGCGGTGGCGTTTATGGTGGCTGACGGCGGAGCCGCCTATTACAGCCTGAAACTGGGAGAAGGCGACCAGGTCAGTGCCAGGCGGACGGCAGGCACCTGCCTGACTCTAAGCGCACTGTTTGGAGCAGTGTTTTTGCTGGTTGGCACCGTCTTTTTAAACCCTATGCTGCGGCTGTTTGGTGCTACTACAGAGGTAATGCCCTACGCAGTGGAATATACCCGCATTATTGTAATCGGCCTGCCTTTTGTGGTAATGGGCGCGGTGCTCAACTGCTTAATCCGTGCAGACGGCAGCCCCAAATATGCCATGGTTTGCATGCTGATTGGCGCGGTGATCAACACTGTTTTGGACCCGATTTTTATTTTCGGGTTGAACCAGGGAGTTCACGGTGCGGCAGTTGCTACTATTATTGGCCAGATCGCCACCTTTTTGGTGTCTGCCCTTTATATTCCAAAATTTAAAAACATTAAGCTGACCCGTGATGACTATAAATTCAGGGTGAAAATGGCAGGAAAGGTGTGTTCGCTGGGAATATCCAGCGGGATTACCCAGGCGGCAATTACCCTGGTAGTCATTGTCATGAACAATTCCCTTACCTACTATGGGGCCCAATCTATTTATGGCAAGGAAATTCCCCTGGCGGCACAGGGAATTGTGATGAAGGTGAACCAGATTTTAATTTCTCTGCTGGTGGGCACCGCCATAGGCGCGCAACCGATTATCGGCTACAACTATGGGGCCAAAAACTATCACCGGGTAAAAAAGACCTATCTGTCCTGCGCGGCCGTAGCCACCGTCTTTTCGGTTTTAGGGTTTAGCATGTTTATGTTCTTCCCCCAAAGCATTGTGAATATCTTTGGGCAGGAGGATGCGTTATATAACGAGTTTGCAGTCAAGTGTTTCCGCACCTTTTTGGCTATGTGTGTCGTATCCGGCTTTCAGATTACCACGGCTAATTTTTTCCAATCCATTGGAAAACCCCTTAAGGCAGCAATGCTCACTTTGTCCAGACAGGTAGTTTTCCTGATTCCCATGATTCTCATTTTGCCGCGGTTTTTCGGGTTGGACGGAGTGCTTTACGCCGGGCCGGTAGCGGATTTTTCCGCTTTTCTGTTAGCTTTGGTTATGGGGGTTAGCCAGGTACGCCGCCTGAATCAACAACATCAGGACACCCTGAAAGGAGAGTGTGCATCATGAATGGAAATACCATTATAACCATTGGCAGGGAATACGGCAGCGGCGGGCGTGAAATTGGCCAGAAGCTGGCGCAGCGCCTGGGAGTGTCTTTTTATGACAAGGAGCTGATTGCTATTGCGGCCAAGGAAAGCGGCATGAGCAAAGAGCTGTTTGAAGGGCTGGATGAAAAGCCCACCAACAGTTTGCTTTACTCCCTTTCCACAGGAATGTACATGATGGGCGGGCCGGTTTCCCCAATGATGGAAGCCCCGCTGAATGACCGGATCTTCGGCATACAAACAAAAATTATCCGCGAGCTGGCGGCTAAGGGCGGCTGTGTGTTTATTGGCCGCTGCGCCGATTATGTGCTGCGGGAAGACCCGGATGGCGTACATGTATTTTTGCATGCGCCGCTGGCATATCGCACCCAGAGAATCAGCCGGGCGTACCAGATAAGCGAAGAGAAGGCGGAGGATTCCATCCGCAAGATGGATAAACGCCGGGCTTCCTACTATAATTTTTATACCGGCCAAAAATGGAGTGACTGTAAAAATTACCACCTTACCATAGACACCAGCATTGGTGCGGACCAAACGGTTGATTTAATTGAAAGTTATTTGAATATCAAGGCAAAATAGAGCAGGGACTTGCAGATATGTTCCATCTCAAAAAAGGCATTGACCACCTTATTTTGGTGGTCAATGCCTTTGCTATATGTGCAGGTAAAAATTGGATGATACCATGTGACCCCCGCAGCCTACAAAGCCCCGGAATAATCTTCTGTTTTCGGGCGGCATGTGGCGGATCAATTATACAAAGCTGGGGAAATGATTTGATCAGCTTCTGGAATAAAATTTTTAAATCCCTTCAAAGCCTCTGGTCCAAAGCTCCTCCAGGCGTAGATACTGGGAATTTTTATTAGTGAATTGCCTGTATGCCATTCAAAACAGCGGTTTTTTCACAAATGGAATCAATTTTAGCATTAAAAAGCGCGCCTGCGGCTGGGTTGGCCTGCCGGCCCTTTGTTTTGCCCGGGGTTATACCTGCTTTCCCTTGCATTTTTCATCAAAAAACTATATTATTAAACTGTTATAGACTATTTTGTATTTTCGCTTTATTGTGGGCTGTACCACCAGTTTTTGTAACCGTCCAACCAGTGGATGTTAAGCGGTGCAAAATTGCCTTGCATGCCATTTTATAATTTGTAACGATACGCTTTTAAACAGGCGTAAATAGGAGGTATCATGATGAACATGATCAACAAGGTCCGCATTGAAATTGGCGGTTCCACCTATATGATCTCTACCGCCGAACCGGAGGAGTATGTAACCAAGCTTGCCTTTGAGGTGGATGAGCAGATACGGGACATGCAGGAGAAGAATCAGAACCTCTCGATCAACGAGGCTTTAGTGCTTTGTGCCCTCAGTTATATTGATTCCTATAAAAAAAGTGAGCAGAGCTGTGATAACATGCGCAGCCAGGTGACCGAGTACCTGGAGGACGCCGCCCGCACCCGCATTGAGCTGGATGAAGCCCGGCGGGAGGTGGACCGGTTAAGCCGGGAGCTCACCTCCCTGAAGAAAGGATAAACCATATACATGAAAAAACCAATCGAAATCGTCGCTCCTGCCGGAAGCGAGGAATCGTTGAATGCTGCCTTGAACAGCGGGGCGGACAGCATATATTTGGGTACCCAGGCATTAAACGCCCGGAGGAATGCCCAGAATTTTGATGCGCTCCAGCTGAAAGAGGCGGTGCGCCGCTGCCATGAGCGGGGGGTCAGGGTGTTGCTTACCGTCAATACTCTGCTTTACGATGAGGAATTCCCCCTGCTGAGGGACACCCTGTGGAACGCCTGCGAAGCAGGAGTAGATGCGCTGATTCTGCAGGATTTGGGAGCAGTATCCCTGGTGAAGCAGATGGCGCCCGGTATGCGTCTGCATGCCTCTACCCAAATGGGCATTCATAGCCTGGAAGGGGCAAAAGCCTTGGAAGGACTTGGGTTCAGCCGGGTGGTGCTGGCCCGGGAGCTGACAAAAGAAGAGATCGCCTTCATTGCGCAAAATACTTCGCTGGAACTGGAGGTGTTCGTACACGGTGCGCTGTGCATGTGTGTTTCCGGCCAGTGCTATTTAAGTTCAATGATTGGCGGCAGAAGCGGAAACCGCGGCTTGTGCGCCCAGCCATGCAGGCTGCCTGCCGCTATGGCCGACGGTGAACGGGATGTTTATGCCCTGTCGCTGAAAGATTTAAGCCTGGTAGAAAAAATAGACGAGCTGCGCCAAATTGGGGTGAGTTCCATTAAAATAGAGGGCCGGATGAAGCGGCCGGAATATGTTGCGGCGGCGGTTACTGCCTGCCGCAATGCCCTGGAAGGCAACCCCGTGGATATGAATACCCTGCGGTCGGTGTTTTCACGCAGCGGGTTTACCGATGGGTATTTTACCGGAAAACGGGACAGGCAGATGTTTGGCGTCCGCCAAAAAGAAGATGTGGTTGCGGCGGAAGGTGTGTTAAAGGACCTGCGGGTTTTATATAAGGACGAATTCCCACGCTTTGGCGTAGAGTTTACCTTTACTATGGAACAGGACTGCCCGGCTGTTTTGACGGCACGGGATGAGGACGGTTATACCGCCGCTGTGCAGGGCCCGGCCCCGGAACTGGCACAAAACCGCCCCACCGACTATGGCATGGTGGAAAAAAGCCTGAAGAAGACAGGCGGTACCCCTTATTATATGAAAAGACTGGACTGCCAACTGGGAGAAGGATTAATCCTGCCTATTTCTGCAGTAAACGCCATGCGGCGCGAAGCGCTGGAACAGCTGGCGTCCCAAAGGCTGGATAAACCGGCGTGCCAGTTTATTGACGAGCCCCCTGTCCAGCTGCCTGCGCGGAAGATTCCCCAAAGCCAGGGGCTCAGGATCCGCTTAAAACGGGCGGAGCAGCTAACTCCCTGGCTGGCCGGGCAGGCTGAGTTTATCATTCTCGAGCCGGAGGAACTGATCCCCCTGGTGCAGGAGAGCCGCTTGCCGGCAAAAAAGGCTATGGCAGAGCTTCCGCGGCTTTGCTTTGATCCGGGAGAGCTGCAGCAGCTGCTGGAGCGGTGCCGGAAGGCTGGCATTACCCATGTGCTGGCTGGAGGGCTGGGAGCGGTTTGTGCAGCAAAGGAAGCGGGCTTTACCGTGCACGGAAGCTATGCGCTGAATGTAGTGAACTCTTACAGTGCAGAGAGCTACCGCCAGATTGGGCTCAGCGATACGCAGATTTCTTTCGAGCTGAATTTAAAACGCGCCGGGGAGCTAAAGGGCAGTTTGCCCTTGGGTGCACTGGTGTATGGGGCGTTGCCCCTGATGGTATTCCGCAACTGCCCTCTTCGGGCCAGAGGGGGATGCCAGGGGTGTGCTGAGGGGATCCGCCCTATGATAGATCGGATGGGAAACCATATTTTTTTGGAATGTACTCACAAAAAATACAGTGAGTTGTTAAACCCCAAGGTTTTATACTTGGGGGATAAAAAAGGCGCCGTGCAGGGGTTCCAGTTTGTGACGCTGTACTTTACCCGGGAGGATTCCCGGCGCTGTGAGCAGGTGGTAAAATCCTATTTAGCTGGTCTGCCCATAGAAGGGGATAAGACGAACGGGCTTTACTACCGGGAAGTTTTGTAATTTACTTGGAGGAATATACATTGAGTATTTTAAAAGTGAAGCTGATGAGGCCGGGGGCCAGGCTGCCCAAACGGGAAACCCAGGGCAGCGCAGGCCACGACCTGAGCGCTGCTATAGACCAGCCGGTTATCATACAGCCGGGAGAGATTGCAAAAATTCCCACCGGTGTGGCCATTCAGCTGGAGGACAAAAATCAGGTAGCCCTGGTGTTCGGCCGCAGCGGGCTAGGCATTAAACATGGCATCGCTCCGGTTAATGGGGTTGGGGTGATCGACTCAGACTACCGGGGAGAGATGGTGGTTGGCCTGGTGAATCACGGCCCCCAGGCGTTTACCATTCAGCCTGGAGACCGGATTGCCCAGATGGTGATTGTGCCGGTGGTGTTGCCGCAAATTATGCAAGTAGAAGAGCTGGATGAGACACAGCGGGGGGCTGGCGGTTTAGGCTCGACCGGCAAAGCGTAGAATCCGCACTCCTCTTAGGCAAGCGCAGAAAAGAGCGCAGAACAAATCTGGCCATGCAGTATGATGTCAGGTACCGGCCATTTAGAAAGCAGTTTAAGCAAATTCCGGCAGGCAGGTTTGGAGAAAACTGCCTTTGCCCCAGTTGGCAGGCAAAGCGTTAAAATACAAAAAACTTTTGGTCGGTATTTGGGGGCTTTTGAAAACTTTGAAACCTTATCTATCATAACGAAAGGGTACGGTTAAGTATGCAAGGGATCCGGAAAGCTTCCCTGCTTTTTGCCGAACAGCCGCCCTTTTTCAGTAAAAAATTCGCCAGATTTTCATGTTTTGGTATGCCCAAACCATGTAACAGAATTGGGATGCAGTAAGTGTTTGTGGTTTTGTGCCTACTGAAATAGGTGTTTTAAAGCCTGCATACATACCACCGTTTGCACGGGTGCCTTATAGAGTCCCCTCGTACCCCCGCCAGCCGCCTCGTAAAACCTTCGATAGCAGAAGGGGATGGGCGGCCGCTATTAAAAAGAAAACAGAAGGGAATGGACAGGATGAATTGGAAGAAGAACCTGGTACTGATATTTTTTTTGCTGGCAGGTGTTATTTTAGGGGCACTGCTTGCAAACGTTGGACAGCATGTTCCGTTCTTAAGTTGGCTGGCCTATGGTAAAACAGTGGGTATTTCTCCCGACAGCCCCATGGTTATCGACCTTTCGGTAGTGCGCGTTGCATTTGGGTTTGAAATGGGCATTAATGTTGCGCAGATAATTACAATCATCCTGTCAATTTTAGGATATAAGTCCATTTCAAAAAAACTGTAAGGCCATGGGCTGCTTGCAAAATTGAGAATGTCTTTTTTTGAAAATAGTGCTTGAAAGCACTGGAGCCCGGCAGGGACCCTAGTGTTTTTCGCCTGGAATACACTTGGCCTTTGAAAAAATTTGGCGGGTTTTCTGCTTTTAAACAAGACCCGGAAAGATGGTAGAGATATGAAAATGATATTAGCGTCGACTTCGCCCCGGCGGCAGGAACTGCTGTCCTATATTACGAAAGATTTTGAAATAATCTCCCCGGATGTAGATGAAAAAATGAAAGGGAACCCTTCCCCGCGTGAGATGGTTCTAGAGCTTTCCCGCCGCAAAGCATTGGCGGTTTTTAAAGAGCACCCGGAGGATATTGTAATTGGCGCTGACACGATTGTGGCCGAGGGCAGCGCCATACTGGGCAAACCCAAAAATAAAAAAGATGCCCAGCGGATGCTGCGGCAGCTTTCGGGCAAGATTCACTTTGTATACACCGGCATGACTATTTGTTCCCCCACCGAAGTAAAAACATTTGTGGACCGTACAGCGGTAGAATTTTATGATTTATATGAAGATGATATTATAGAATATGTAAATTCCGGAGAACCAATGGACAAAGCCGGCGCATATGCCATTCAGGGAATGGGCAGTATTCTGGTAAAACGCGTAGAAGGCGATTATTACAACATTGTAGGCCTTCCGGTTGGCAAACTGAAACGGTACTTGCGCAAATTGGCAGAAGGTACAAAAAATGAGCCGGTTCGACAAACATTAAGAAATTATTTATTGTGATTTCATAAGTTTGCGGTTATAATAAAAAAAGTACTATTTTTAGGATGTTTCAGCTAGGATTGATAGAGGAGCGAAAGGGGCTTAACAGGATGTTTTCGAAAGATATTGGAATAGATTTAGGAACGGCCAACACCCTGATTTTTATGCGGGGAAAAGGCATTATTATGCGCGAGCCTTCGGTGGTTGCGGTCGATACCAGAAATGATACCGTACGTTATGTTGGCCAGGAAGCGAAAGACGTGATTGGCCGTACACCGGGCAGTATTACCGCGGTGCGCCCTTTAAAGGATGGCGTAATTGCAGATTTTGATATTACCACCAGCATGCTGCAGCTTTTTATTAAAAAAGCCCTAGGCAATTCGCTGTTTACCCGCCCCAGGGTGATTGTATGTATTCCCTCCGGTGTAACTGCAGTGGAACGCCGTGCAGTAAAGGAAGCAACCCTGAAAGCCGGCTGCAAGCAGGTTTCGATTATTGAAGAACCAATGGCTGCTGCCATTGGTGCGGGCCTGCCTGTTGCCGAAGCTTCGGGCAGCATGGTGGTTGACATTGGGGGCGGCACCAGCGAGGTTGCCGTAATTTCGCTGGGCGGCATTGTATCGGCAAAATCGGTGCGCGTAGGCGGCGATGAATTTGATAATTCCATTATTCAATATGTAAAGAAGAAATATAATTTGCTGATTGGTGAACGCACTGCGGAGGACATTAAAATTACCATTGGGTCGGCTTATCCCTATGAAGATGAGCAGCCAATGGAAATTAAGGGCCGCAACCTGATTGACGGCCTGCCCAAAAATATTATGCTTACCCCTACCGAAGTTCGCGAGGCGCTGGCCGACCCGCTTTCTTCGGTATTGGAAGCCATTCGCAACACCTTGGAGAAAACCCCGCCCGAGCTGTCGGCTGATATTATTGACCACGGTATTACATTAACCGGCGGCGGCGCCTTGCTGAAGGGGCTTGATCACCTGGTTGCCCAGGAGACCGGCATGCCTGTTTATGTAGCTGAAAACCCATTGGATTGTGTTGCTACCGGCAGCGGTATGGTGTTGGAAGACATCGATAAGCTGAGAGATGTTTTGACAGATGACGACAGACGGTACTGATAGATTTTTCTTAAATATATTTTGAGAAAATAAGGCGAAGGTCCTCTGCGGGCCTTCGCCCTAGTCGGTTTCAGATCAAATATTTTGGAAAGGGGGCATGGGGATGCAGGAGTTTTTACACAGCAAGCGGTTTAAGGTTTTGCTGGCGGTTTTGGTGGTGTTGGCAGGTTTTCTGCTGCGCGCCGCCTGGACAGGCGGGCTTTCCCCCATAACAGCTAAAGTGCTCAGCAGCATTGCGGCTCCGTTTCAAAAAGCGTCCAGTGCCATTTCCAACAGTGTTTCGGGCTTTTTCCAAAAATTTGTGAATACTGGAGCGGTCTATGACGAAAATGAAGCTTTGAAAAAGCAGGTTCAGGAGCTGAACGACAAACTGGTGGATTACGATCAATGCAAGCAGGAAAATGACCAGTATAAAGATTACCTGGAGATAAAAGAACGGAACCCCGATTTTACCTTTGAGCCTGCCGGGGTCATTGCGCGGGACCAGGGGGAGCGGTTTTATTCCTTTACCATTGACAAAGGCTCGCTGGACGGCATCTCTTACCTTGACCCGGTTATCACAGCCGATGGGCTGGTGGGGCGCATTTATGAGGTCGGCCTCACCTCCTCCAAAGTTATGACTATTTTAGATATTTCCATGTCGATCAGCGCCTACGACTCTGCAACCCGCGATACTGGTGTGGTAAACGGAGATGTGGTATTATCCGAGCAGGGCCGCTGCAAGCTATCGCTTTTAAGCAAGGAAAACAGCGTAACCAAAGGCGATATTGTTCTGACATCTGGTATCGGCGGAATTTACCCCAAAGGCCTGATTATCGGCCGGGTAGAAGGGGTGGAGATGGAAAGCCATGGCATGTCCTATTACGCCGAAATTATTCCGACGGCCGATATTAAACAGATAAAGGACGTTCTGGTCATTACCAGCTTCCGTGGACAGGGTTCGAATATGGAAAACCCTATGGAAGAAGAGAAAAATGATTTTTCCTATACAAACAGCGCCTCCCAGGCCGCATCACAGCCGGAAGAAGAGAATGCTTCTTCCGTAGATAGCAGCCTGTCCGGCGGCGGAGAAACACCGGATAAAAGCGAGGCTTCATTCTCTCAGCCGCAAAATATTCCGCAGAATAGCGATGTGCAGCCGCTGCCCTAAATTGCGGGCCGTACGGTAACCGCAGTCAACGGGGTGCGCATAATGAGTGGTGAGATTATATTTGTGTCAAAACGGATGAAAACTCCGCCCGGCAGTTCCAAGGAAAAGACACGGAATATGTCAGAGATTGGTAATGCCGTAAATATCGGACTTGACAGGATCAGCATAGGATAAAAAGCAGAATATTACTGTCGAATTACCGGAAAAATTGTCAACCACTGCGATTTATAAGAAGATGATTAAGCTAATGATCATGCCATAAAACAGAATGGAGCAATAATATGCGAAAAAAAACGGGGCTCTATGTTCTGAAGTATACCCTATATGCACTGATTTTGCTGTTACTTTATGTGCTGCAGAGTACGCCGGGGCTATTTGCCATTGGCGGAGTAAAACCCAATTTGTTAATTCCCGCTGTGGTAATGATTGCCATGAGAGAGGGAGAATTTATTGGAGGGATTTACGGGGCTTTTGCAGGCCTGTTTTGTGATTTGGGAATGCTGGTGCTGTTTGGTTTTAACGGCATTATCTTTTTAGTTTGTGCGGTAGCGGTTGGGTTATTATGTATTTACCTGGTTCGAAAAACCTTGCTGAATGCCGTGTGGCTGACAGCTGCAGTGGCTGCCCTTCAGCAATTGCTTTACTATTTTTTTTCTTACGGAATTTGGAACTATGAGAATACTCAAATTCTTTTGCTGCACCGCATTATTCCCTCCATTCTATATACAGCGGCATTGGCCCCGCTGTATTATTGGTTTTGGAAAGGCCTGTGCCGGCGCTTTGCCGAAAAGATGGAAGAATAGTCTTTTCGGCGCAACTTTACCGGGAGGATACCATGAAAGCTACACGTTCTGTTCGAGTGATTATACTGGCTGCCATCTTTTTAGGGGTTGCCCTGTTTTTCTCTATCCGCCTGATGCAAATGCAGGTGGTGGAAGGGGAAGACTATAAGAATAAAGTAAACCAGGGCAGCAGCCGAACCCAGGTGATTAAGGCTGCACGGGGTGAAATTTTTGACCGAAACGGAAACCCGCTGGCCATTAATACAACTTCGTACGACATTGTTTTTGATCGGGCTTTTTTGCCGTCTTCCAAGCAGAATGATGTGATATTAAGCCTGATTCGTTTAATGCAGGAAAACGGCCAGGAATGGATTGACAACCTGCCCATTTCACTGGCAGCCCCCTTTGAGTTTACCGGAACCAACCCATTGGCGGTTGACCGCTTAAAGAAACAGGTAGATGTGAACCCGTTTGCAACCGCAGACGATGTGATGTACTGGCTGAAAAAGATTTATAACCTGGAAGACTATAATGACCAGGAAGCAAGGCTGATTGCCGGGGTCCGCTACGAGATGGTGCAGAAGGGGTATAATATTTCGGTGCCTTATACCTTTGCGAAGGGTGTTACGACAGAGGTAGCCGGCAAGATTAAGGAGCGCAGCTACGAATGGCCTGGGGTAGATGTTCAGGCTGGGTCGATCCGCAGTTACCCAAACGGAACGGTAGCGCCTCACATCATAGGGTCTATGGGTGCGCTGTATGCAGAAGAATATGAAAAATATATGGATAAAGGCTATAGCATGGACGACGTTGTGGGGAAAGAAGGTATTGAGCTGGCGTTTGAATCCGAGCTGAGAGGAACCAACGGTACCCGCCGTCTTACCCTTAACTCCAGCGGCTATGTGGTGGACGACCAAGAAGAGATTACCCCCATTCCAGGCAATTCCATCCGCCTCACCCTGGATATGGAGCTGCAGCAGTATATTCAGGACTCTTTGCGTAAACGGATTGAAACATTAAACGAGAATGCAAAAGAGGGCTACGGAAAAGAAGCGGATGCAGGTTCGGTAGCTGTGGTAAATGTAAAAACAGGGGAAATACTTGCCCTGGTAAGTTACCCAACTTATGATTTGAATACTTACCGAAAAAATTATGAAGAGCTTGCGGCTGACCCGACCAACCCCCTATGGAACAGGGCGCTGTTCGGTAATTATTCCCCTGGCTCCACATTTAAACCGGCAGTAGCGGTTGGCGCGCTTACCGAGGGTGTTGTAGGCGTTCACGAAACGGTGGACTGCCGCCTTACTTATACCCGTTTCCACGATTATCAGCCGTCTTGTATGTATTATCACGGCCCGATCAACGTATATGATGCCTTGCGGCATTCCTGCAACGTTTATTTCTTTGAAGTGGGTTATCGGTTAGGAATTGCAAAAATGAACCAGTATGCTCAGGCCCTGGGGCTAGGGGTAGCGACCGGTGTTGAACTACCCGAGACGAAAGGGCGCCTTTCTAGCCCCGAATTCAGTAAGAGTATGGGTGGTATTTGGACCGAAGGTAACGTCATTCAGGCGGCGATTGGGCAGTTGGATACGGTGGCTTCGCCTTTACAGCTGGCCAACTATACGGCAACCATTGCCAACCGTGGAAAACGGATGGATCTTACGCTGATTCACCAGATCACCTCTTATGATGGCAGCAAGGTGGTAAAATCCTCCCAGCCGAACATTGCAAATACCATGGATGAAGTACCGGATGAAGTTTGGGATGCAGTGGTAGGAGGCATGGTAAAAGCTTCCCGCCAGGGTACCGGCAGCAGCTTTTTCGGCAATTACCCCATTGATGTTGCCTCTAAAACCGGTACCCCACAGGTAAGCGGAGATAAGCTGAACTCGGTGTTTGTTGCATTTGCCCCGGCTGAGGACCCGGAGATTGCGGTAGCGGTAGTGATCGAAAAAGGTGCCCATGGTTCCAATGGCGGCCCTGTGGCGAAAGATATTATGGATTTTTATTTTTATAAAGATGAGGTTCTTGCCCGCCAGCAGCAGGAAGCTTCCGGCCAGGCGGAAGAGGGGGCGTCCTCTTCATCATCACAGACCAAACAATAAAATTGGTGCATTTCTCATAAAATACCGAATATTTTCGCAAGTTTTTTCAAGTTTTAGAATAAAAAAGTTGTTTTCTTGGTCAATAATGTGGTATGATTACTACGTTAGTTTACCTTGGATATCCTTGGCGTTTTATTGCAGCCAGGTGAATGTATTACTAAAAGCCTGTTTTGGCAGCTGCCAAACGTCAGTCCGGGCCTGTTGCAGAATAGCGTGTTGAAACGAAAGGATTACCGGCCGTTTTAATTGAAATTACAATAAGCTGGAAACGTGAGTAATATTATGTCAAAAGTTATTTTAATCACATCAGGCAAGGGCGGGGTGGGAAAATCCTCTCTTTGCTGTTTGCTGGGCTACGCCCTTTCCACGTTGGGGGAACGGGTTTGCCTGGTGGAATTGGACCACGGGCTGCGCGGGCTGGATGTGATGTTGGGTGTTACCAACCGGGCGGTATACGACTTGTCAGATATTTTAGCAGGAAGATGCTCGTTGGATCAGGGGCTGGTAACCAGTTTGTGGTCCTCCAGCTTAAGTTTGATCTGTGCGCCAAACAGCAGGGCTTTTTCATTTGTCTCAGGGGAAATGAAACGTTTGATTGCATGCCTGCGAGAGCGGTTTGATACGGTTATTCTGGATTGCCCTGCCGGACTTGGGGAGATATTGCCCCAAATGGCACAGTTTAGCGACTTGGGGCTTGTAGTGGTAACGCCAGATTTAATCTGTGCCCGAGCAGCCCGCAGCGCCGCTGATCTGCTGGCCGGTGCCGGCATACGCCAGATGCGCCTGGTCATAAACAGGCTGGACGAAAAACGCTTTAAAAAAAGCAGCAGCTTTCAGGATTTAGACGAAGTGATTGATTTTGTAGCGGTTCAGCTAATTGGGGTAATTCCCGAAGATATTGAACTGGGAAGATGTATGGAAAATGCCCTCCCCCCCAAGTTCCAGGATGGGGCCAGGGTGGCAATTGAGAATATTGCAAAACGCTGCCAGGGGCAATACATACCCTTATGGATGGCATAAAAAGTATGATTGGGAGGTTGAGAGATAATGAATATTGCACTGATTGCGCATGACTCTAAAAAAGAATTAATGGTACAATTCTGCATTGCTTATTGTGGAATTTTGTCCCGGCATAACCTCTGTGCTACCGCCACTACCGGTAGGCTGGTGTCAGAGGCTACGGGGCTGAATATTGTCAAATTTTTAAGCGGCGGCCATGGGGGCGACCAACAGATTGCTTCCCGCATTGCCTGCAACGAAATTGACCTGCTGCTCTTCTTCCGGGACCCGATTAAAATTAATCCCGGCGAGCCGGATGAAGCTGGTTTGCTTCGCCTGTGTGATGTGCATAATATTCCTGTTGCTACCAATATTGCTACTGCCGAGGCGCTCATTCATGCGCTGGACCGCGGCGATTTGGACTGGAGAGATATTGTCAACCCAACCCGTTAAGTTTTTACCTGGCAGTTGGATTGATTTTAATAAACCAGCTGGGGGTTAGGGCAGCAGCTTTGAATACAAGATGCTTTCCATATGCTGTGTGGGCATCCTTAT
Source organism: Ruminococcaceae bacterium Marseille-P2935 (assembly GCA_900104565.1). Lineage (GTDB taxonomy): Bacteria > Bacillota > Clostridia > Oscillospirales > Ruminococcaceae > Marseille-P2935. Next base: position 1,623,340 of record LT629952.1, on the reverse strand, counting down.
GATTATGTGCCTAATAGCTTCCCTCAGCGGCCTTTTCTATTCATAGCCTTGCGGAAAAAGCCCTGCTCCGGCTGGTTTTTCCGCTATGATCCGAATTATTACCAGATAAAACGCAGAAGAGTAACAGACTGGAAAATTCAGAGAGGGAGCGTATAAGCTGTGAGCGCTTCTATTTTATCCATTCTGCCAAAGACACCTGCGCCGCCAAAGGCGGAGTTTCCTTTATCCGTACCCCTGGCGTTAACGGGGAAGAGTGGGGCGCCCAGTGCGCCCAACAAGGGTGGCACCGCGTGGAGTACTCCTCGTCCCTTTGAACAGTGATATTGTTCTGTGGGATTAGGAGTATTTGTTTTTTATAAAAATAGGCGCAGACAATTTAATTTAGTATGCACAGGCAATTCAATCATACAGATACTGCCTCCGTAAAGGTTTTTGCAAAACCATTGTAGAATGAAATTTTGAGCTTATGGCTTTCATTTTTAGTAGGAATAAACATCGTGAAAGGATGAAAAATAATGGCGTTATTAACCAAAGCCCCCCGGGGTACACAGGACGTTCTGCCTTCTCAAAGCAGCCGTTGGCAGTATGTGGAGGCCACGCTGCTGAATACGGCACGCTTGTTTGGCTTTAAAGAGATTCGTTTTCCCACCTTTGAGCATACCGAGCTGTTTATACGCTCGGTTGGCGATACCACCGACGTGGTTCAGAAGGAAATGTATACCTTTACTGATAAAGGGGACCGTTCGATCACACTGCGTCCCGAAGGGACTGCCTCGGTGGTGCGCACAGCGCTGGAGCATGGCCTTTTAAATGATGCGCTGCCCATGAAGGCAAGCTATGTGATTCCCTGTTTCCGGTACGAAAAGCCGCAGGCTGGCCGATTGAGGGAATTCCACCAGTTTGGGGTAGAGATGTTTGGAAGCCAGTCACCCAATGCTGACGCAGAGGTGATAGGCCTGGTAAAAAACTGTTTTGATACCCTTGGAATTACCGATATAGCGCTGGAGATTAACTCCATTGGCTGTCCCGAGTGCCGCCCCAAGTACCTGAAAGCACTGCGGGAGTATTTTGCAGCCCGGCAGGAAGAGCTTTGCCCCACCTGCCAGGAGCGTTTGGAGAAAAACCCTATGCGCATTTTAGACTGCAAAAGCCCTGTTTGCCATGACATTGCAAAAGACGCCCCCACAGGGTTGGAGTACCTGTGCCAGGAGTGTAAAGAACATTTTGAAGGCTTAAAAAAGCGTTTGGAGCTGATGGGGATTGAATACACGGTAAACCCCCGCATTGTACGCGGTTTGGATTATTATACTAAGACGGTATTTGAATTTATCTCTCAAAATATTGGCGCCCAGGGCACCGTTTGCGGCGGCGGGCGCTATGACGGCTTGATCGGCCAGATGGGAGGTGCCCCCACGCCAGCAATTGGCTTTGCAATGGGGTTAGAGCGGTTGCTGTTGGTTATGGATCAATGCGGTGCCGAATTCCCGCCGGAACAGGGCTGTGACGTTTATATTGGCAGCATGGGTGAGGCCGCTTCTTTAAAAGCGGTGGAGCTTACCGCCCGCCTGCGTGAGGAAGGTTTTTCAGCTGAATGTGACCTGATGAACCGCTCGGTAAAAGCACAGATGAAATATGCCGATAAGATTGGTGCCAGATATTCTGTAATTCTGGGCGAAAACGAACTGAGTACCGGTGCTTGCCAGCTGAAAAACATGAAAAACCGGGAGATAACCGAGCTGAAGCTGGATGACAGTTTTGTCGATGCGGTGTACCAGCAAATTATGCACAGCTGCTACATGGACCTGGAGGACAGTGTAGAAAAGATGGAGTTATAATGATGCACTGATGGAAAGCTGCAAATGGCTGATTCAGCGTAAAGCTGTACCTGAGCGAAACAGCATAGCAAGTAAAAGTGTGGATTAAATCTTGAGGGCGATCGACTTAAAAATATCTGAGCCGCTTATGTGCTTGGCGTTTGCGTGCCGGGGATATTCATTAAAAAATATGCTCCGCATTTAGCACGATAAAGCTGTTTTTTACTTGGTGAGAGTGTGAGAAGACGCAGGCTTTTTATTGGTCCATCTGCTTATCCAAAGTATGTGTCCCAGGGGAAGCTGGCACTGCACCAATGCCCCAGCCTTTTGAAGGATGGGGCAGACACGGTCTGGAAAGAGTTGGCTTCACGCAAAGACAGATGTGATTTTAAAAGACATAATTATATAAAATATATATTTCATATGAATAATGAAGGAGAATGAATGGTATGGCAGACACCATGCAGGGATTAAAACGTACCGGTTATTGCGCAAGCTTTGGAACCGGTGATATTGGTAAAGAGGTTGTGGCAGCCGGCTGGACCCAAAAAATGCGGGATTTAGGCAACCTGATTTTTATTGATTTAAGAGACCGCACCGGTATTCTGCAGCTGGCTTTTGACGACAGTACCAGCCGCGAGGTTTTTGAAAAAGCATCTGCGGTGCGCGCCGAATTTGTACTGATGGCAAAGGGTGTAATCCGCAAGCGGGAATCAGTGAATAAGGATATTCCCACCGGCGAAATTGAGCTGTTTGTTACCGATCTGCGTATATTATCCAAAGCGGCAACCCCTCCCTTCGAGATTACCGACCAGACTAACGTTAAGGATGAGCTGCGCCTGAAGTACCGCTATTTGGACCTTCGCCGCAGCGAAATGCAGCGTACAATTTTAATGCGGCATAAAATTGCAAAAATTGCACGGGATTATTATGACGAAAATGGGTTTGTAGAGATTGAAACCCCAATGCTCATTAAATCTACCCCTGAGGGTGCCCGCGACTACCTGGTGCCGTCCCGTGTACAGCCGGGCAAGTTTTATGCATTACCCCAGTCTCCCCAGCAATACAAGCAGCTGTTAATGTTGTCCGGCTTTGACCGCTACATGCAGATTGCCCGCTGCTTTAGGGACGAGGACCTGCGGGCTGACCGCCAGCCCGAATTTACCCAAATTGACCTGGAAATGTCCTTTGTAGACGAAGATGACGTCATGACTGTCAACGAAGGCTTTATGAAGACGGTATTCCAAAAGGTTTTGGGGGTTGAGGTAAAGACCCCGTTTTTGCGCATGCCGTATGCAGAGGCTATGAACCGGTTTGGCTCCGATAAGCCGGATACCCGCTTTGGCCTGGAGCTGACCGATTTAAGTGATTTGTTAAGCGGCTGTGAATTTAAGGTGTTTGCTGGTGCCTTGCAGGCCGGCGGCAGTGTGCGCGCGATTAATGTAAAGGGCGGGGCAGAAAAATTAAGCCGCAAGGAAATTGACAAGCTGACCGACTTTGTGAAAACCTACCGCGCCAAGGGCCTTGCGTTTACCCGTTTTACTGCAGACGGGGCGTCCTCTTCCTTTGAGAAATTTTTAGCCCCTGAAAAGGTTGCAGCAATTCATAACCGTATGGGCGCCGAAGCCGGGGACGTACTTTTAGTGGTGGCAGACGGTAAAAACCAGGTGGTGTACGACAGCCTGGGAGCGTTGCGTTGTCATTTGGCAGACAAGCTGGGCCTTGTGGATAAAAATCGGTTTGACTTTTTATGGGTGACCGACTTCCCGCTGTTTGAATACAGTGAGGAAGAGGACCGGTATGTGGCCAAACATCACCCGTTTACTGCTCCTAACCCAGAGGATTTGGAAAAAATGGAAAGCGACCCGGCAAATGCACGTGCAAGAGCCTATGATATGGTGCTGAACGGCTGTGAAGTAGGCGGCGGTTCGATTCGAATCAACGACCCGGATATGCAGCAGCGTATGTTTAAAGCTTTGGGCTTTACCGAAGAGTCGGCCTATAAGCGGTTTGGCTACCTGATTGACGCGTTTAAATTTGGAGCCCCTCCCCATGGGGGTATGGCCTATGGCCTGGACCGCCTGGTAATGCTGATGCTGGGGAAAGACAGTATTCGTGACGTTATCGCCTTCCCTAAGGTGCAGACAGCAACCGAACTGATGACAATGTGCCCCTCCGAGGTTGACCAAAAAAGCTTGGATGAGCTGTGCATTCGCACTGTATTGCCTCAAAAAGAATAAACTCATTGTTAAAAAGAAGGCAGAACCGGAAAGGTTTTGCCCTCTTTTTGGGTTGCTTCAGAAGCGAATTTTGTTATCCATAATGGGGGATTTCGACAGCAATAGCAACATAAAATGGAAGCGGCAGACACCGGCATACCCTTAGGCGATGGGGAGGGCTGTGGGCCGATGAAGCTGTTGCGTTTTACAACTATGCCAAAAGGCGCCGCATCAAATAAAACCCTCTGCAATGCAGTTTAAAGCACTCCGGGAAAAAGCTGCAGGGAATTAGGAATCAATATTAAAACCTGTCCTGCCTTCACAGAAGGCAGGACAGGTTTTTTTGTGTATAAGACAACCATCAGCTATGCTGGTGGGCTGTAGAAACACATTAGCTAACCGGGTTGAGCAAAATGAAGTGACAATGAATCAGAAAAGGATAAAGGTGTAAAATAGGATTACTGCTTTAGCAGTTGCAGTGCATGTGATGTATGTGAAATTTGTTCGCTGTCTCGTGAGAGAGGAACCGGTATCATGCCCTTTTAAGGCTGGTGTATACCATGCGTTCTGCGCGTGGTTTTAATTCATAAATACATATTTTTTAAAAATTATATGTCTTTCATAGAAAAAAGATTTATTGATTACGTATAATTTAAAAAAATTATGTCTAAAATGAGCTTGTATAGCAGTATAACCTGACCCGCATTATACCACCGCACCCTTACTGCGATTTTGTGCACACTTCAAAACGCTTCGGCATTCTGAAGTGTGATGATTACATGGGCATAACTTGAAAAAGGCTTTGCCCGGCAGCCCACCAAAGGTGTGAATATTGACTTCATCAAAATAGGGCTGGCCGGCCGTGTGCACGGCCCATACGCGGCGGCGTGCCATCAAAAATACACCGGCTTTGAAGCATTTTAGACATGATACAAAATTGAGGAGGAAATGATAACATGGAATTTAAAGACAGCAGAACATATGCCAACCTGATGGCGGCGTTTGCGGGGGAATCTCAGGCCCGAACGAAATATACCGCCTATGGGCAGATGGCCCGTCAGGAAGGGTATGAGCAGATAGGCGATATTTTTGATGAGACCTCGGCCAACGAATTTGTTCATGCCAGCCAGTGGCTGAAATATATTCACGGGGGGAACCTTCCTTCCACACTTCCGGCCCTGGAGGATGCAGCCGGAGGTGAGCATTACGAGTGGAGCGAAATGTATAAGCAGTTTGCTGAAGAGGCAAGGACCGAGGGTTACACCAAAATTGCAGCGTCTTTTGAATTGGTTGCAAAGGTGGAAAAAGAGCATGAGGAGCGTTATCGAAAATTGATTGATAACCTCAACCAGAATAAGGTGTTCCATAAAGATACCGAGGTTGTCTGGATCTGCCGTTACTGCGGGCATATACACCACGGAAAAGATGCCCCTACAACCTGCCCGATCTGCGGTAAGCCACAGGCATATTTTGAAGAAAGAAAAGAAAATTACTAATTTTTGATATCATCCCATTCCATCCCCTCTTCCAAGCCGCCTCATATTTTGAGGCGGCTTGATTTATGTAATACGTTTGGGCAGAATGTGTTGTTCATCAAGCTTACGGTACTTTAGAATGGCAATTGCTTTATTTTGTACCGTTATTTCATAAAAGCTGCAAAACCGTTGGCTTGCTGGAATCAAGGAAGATAAGGTAGGTTCCCGAAGGTTTTTGTTTATAAAGATGGCCTTGCGTTCCGGCAGAAGTGGAGCTAAAATGAAGTTTGAAAAGAAAAGGGTGGGATTGATGAAAAAATGGGTAATTTGTGTTTTGGCCGTTTTGCTTATACTGTTAGGCAGTTGCCAAAACCGGGAAGACGTTTCGAAAAGCCTTGGGGCAGAACAACAGGGGTCTTCGGGTGTGAAACCGCCAGCTGGGCAATCGTCCCATTCAGCGCTATACCCGCAGGAGTGGGAAGATCACGGCATTTTTTCTGCTTCCTATGAAAAAGCTTACTTATTGCTTCAGAGCATGACGCTGGAGGAAAAGGCAGGACAGATTTTTCAGGTGCGCTGTCCTCAGGAAGGGGAGGAAATAGAGCAAATTTCAGCGTATTACCCCGGGGGATATGTGCTGTTTGGCAAGGATTTTCAGGGGAAAACCAAAGAGCAGGTTTCGGCGGCAATTCAGTCTTATCAAAAAGCTTCAAAAATTCCAATGCTCATGGCCACCGATGAAGAGGGCGGCGAGATTGTGCGCATCAGCAGCAACCCTAATTTGGCAGAGCAACGGTTTTTATCTCCGCAGCAGGCTTATCAAAATGGCGGCCTGAACGGAATACGTGCAGACGCCTTATCAAAAGCGGCTTTGCTGAAAAAGCTGGGGGTCAACGTCAATTTAGCCCCGGTGTGTGATGTTTCCACCAACCCGGGTGATTATATTTATAACCGCACTTTGGGGCAGGGAGCCGAAGAGACTGCGGAGTTTGTTGCCGCAGTGGTTGCGTCCATGAATGAGGAGGGAATCTCTTCTACACTGAAGCATTTTCCCGGCTATGGGAATAATGCCGATACTCATACGGGAATCGCCAACGACCAGCGGGAATACAGCCAGTTTGAGCAGGTGGATTTTGTTCCGTTCCAGCGTGGTATACAGGCGGGGGCTCAATGTGTGCTTGTTTCGCATAACATCGTGCGGTGCATGGATAAGCAGTATCCGGCATCCTTATCTCCAAAGGTACACGATGTGCTCCGTCAGGAGCTGGGGTTTACCGGGGTGATCGTAACCGATGACCTGGCTATGGGGGCCATACGCGACTATACCGGCGGAAATAACCCTGCGGTTCAGGCATTGTTGGCCGGTAACGACATGCTGATGGTAGACGACCCGGCCGAATATGTAAAAGCGATATTAAACGGAATTGCAGACGGTACAATTTCACAGAAAACGCTGGACAGGGCGGTTTTCCGGGTACTGGCCTGGAAATATCAGATGGGGCTGATTCAATAGTAGTAACCGTTGCATCCCTCCGGCCAAAAGGCAGGAGGGATGTTTTATTGTATTGGGAATCACGGATTTTAACGTAGGTATTCCGTCTATTATGACTTCAAACGTTTTTCAAAGTGTTGGCTCTTGTCTATGTTTGGCCTATTGGCAGGGGCTAGTTTTGGTTGTGGGTGAAAGGCTTGATTAAAACCTATTTTAAATACAGGTCAAAAGGCAGGCGACACTGGCATTAATAAGGTTCAAATGCATTTCAGCAGGGGGGCGTACAGTACTCCTGCGGTAAAAAGGATTGACGGCCTGACCGTTTAGGCACTATAATGAAAAAAGTTCATATTTACGGAAAGGAGCGGTTGAAATGATGACCGGCGCACAGGCAATGGTAAAAAGCTTAGAAAAGGAAGGCGTATCGGTCGTCTTTGGCTACCCGGGGGCTACGATTTGCCCGTTTTATGATGCATTGTCTCAGTCTGGAATACGCCATATTTTGGTGCGTCAGGAGCAGAATGGCGGCCATGCGGCCAATGGATATGCCAGAATTTCGGGGAAGCCCGGGGTTTGCATTGCAACCTCGGGGCCGGGAGCAACCAACCTGCTTACAGCATTGGCCACTGCCTATATGGACAGTATTCCTTTAGTGGCTATTACCGGGCAGGTGCCTACCGACCTTTTGGGGCGGGATGTATTTCAGGAGGCAGACATTACCGGTTGTGCCGAACCGTTTACCAAATACAGCTTTTTGGTCAAACATGCCGACGAATTGCCCAAAGTGATGAAAGAGGCGTTCTGTCTTGCTTCTACCGGGCGGCCCGGCCCGGTACTGGTTGATGTGCCCATTGATGTGCAAAACCAGATGATTGAATTTAACTACCCTGATAAAGCGCAGATCAGGGGCTATAAACCTACTCAAAAAGGACATGCTGTGCAGGTAAAACGGGTGGCTTCGGCTATAACAAAATCAAAGCGGCCACTGCTGTGTATTGGGGGCGGGGCGTTTCTTTCCCATGCTGAAGAAAACCTGCGGGAGCTTGCCGAGGGGGCGGGAATTCCCGTAGTGACTACTATGATGGGCCTGGGGGTGCTGCCAACTGCCCACCCGCTTAATTTGGGTATGCTTGGAACCCATGGATGCAGAGCAGCTAATCAGGCATTAAGACAAAGCGATCTGCTGTTAATTGTTGGCGCAAGGGTTGGCGACAGGGCGGTTTCTTCAGGCAGCTTGGCGCCAGACGTCACAATTGTACATATTGATGTTGACCCGGCCGAGATAGGCAAAAACTTGGGTACCAATATTCCTCTGGTAGGGGACGCCGCCAAGGTAACCGACCAGCTGGCCAAGCTTTCCCCAAAAGCAGACAGCGGGGAATGGCTGGCACACCTTACAGGGGAGAGCAGACAGAAAACCTGTTGGAATTTTGATGAAGCAACCAACACCATTTCCCCCAGGGCGCTGATAGAACTGTTAAGCTGCAGTATGGATGACGACAGTATTTACGTGGCAGATGTAGGGCAAAACCAGATGTGGTCAGCAAGAGGGGTACAGCTGCGCCGGGGCAGGTTTCTGACCAGCGGCGGAATGGGTACCATGGGGTATTCCATACCTGCAGCCATAGGTGCAAAGCTGGCCTCCCCTGAAAAACAGGTGGTTGCAGTGTGCGGGGACGGGTCTTTCCAGATGCAGATGATGGAACTGGCAACCATTTGCCAGCATGGAATCAATATTAAAATTGTGGTGATGAATAACCGCCGTTTGGGTTTGGTTCGTGAAATACAAAGCCAATCCTACGGAAACCGGCAGATGGCGGTAGATATGGCAGGCAGCCCCGATATTTGCAGAATTGCAGCGGCTTACGGCATACCGGCTATGCAAATTCACAGTATGGCAGAAAGCAAAGCAGCGGTGGAAGAACTGCTGCAAAGCGAGGGCACAGCACTGCTGGAATGTATGGTAGACCCTTGTGAAAATACCGGTACAGAAGGGGCGGAGTAAAATGAAGCATATTATTTCGGTTTTGGTAGAAAATAAGGCCGGTGTTCTTTCCCGCATTTCGGGGCTGTTTGCCCGCAGAGGGTATAATATTGACAGCCTGGCAGTGGGAGTAACCGAAGATAAAACCATCTCCCGCATGACCATTGTGGTGGAAGGGGACGACTATATCATTGAGCAGGTGGAAAAACAGTTGAACAAGCAGGTCGATGTGCTCAAGGTGAAAAAGCTGAACTCGGAAGAAAGCACCCGGCGGGAACTGATTCTGATTAAGGTGGGGGTTACGGCTGCCCAACGCGGAGAGGTGATTGATATTGTCAAGGTGATGGGCGCCAAAGTGGTGGACATCAGCCACACCACCCTTTCGGTGGAATTGTGTGACCGGCCCGAACGGGTAGATTTGATGACCGAGCTGCTGAACCAATATAAGGTGCAGGAGATTGTCCGCACCGGTACGGTAGCGCTGGAAAAAGGCCCCGGAACAATTGGCTACGGCAGTAAAAAATAAAAAAGCCGGCAGAAGGTTTTTTCCATCGCCGGGTTGTTTTTACGGTTTTCTAAATTACTTAAATGGGCTGTGCCCAGTTCGCTATAGCAACCCTGCAAAATGGGTATGTCGCAGTATATTAAAAAATGGGGTTCGGTTTTGAAGGAGTGGATTTGACACCACTGATGACACCAGAATGAAAGATAAAAAAGCAACCGCTTCAAGCTGCACCGCCCCCCGTAAAAACGGACAATAGACAAACAACCCCCCAGGTGTAGGAAAACAGAACTATATCTGGGGGTAATTTTATGGAGAAACGGAGCAAATTAAAACTTTAGAACCCGAAACCATTGCAATGGGTGTGGCTGGCATCAAGGGCTTTGCCCGAATATAAAATACCCCCAGCGTAGCCGGGGGTATTTTTATTTCTATTTCAATCATGTTATCAACAGCATAATCAAAATAGAATTTCTTCATGATACGAATAGATAGTAGTTGAGTAGAAAAAATTGCCTGCACTTTTTTGCATGGTATGTTGTGGGTATACACTGTTTTAGGCCTGTTTGCTGTCCTTCCAGCCCATCCAGACAACCCACACATAGGCGCAGGTTTTGGGTATCATCAGTACACCTACCAGTGGGTAGCTGCCCGAAAAGAGTACGACAGGCACATAAAATCCAAAGCTTAAAACAATGGCCAGCCACATCCATTTCATGGCCTTGTCGCTATTTTTATTAGCTTGCCGGTAAAATAAAATAATAATTACAAGCCCCAGCAAAGCGAAGGGGATATTCCGCCAGATGCCCCAGCTAATGGGGGGATTGTAACTGAGCCAGTCGTTTTGCGGAAAAAGGCAGAGCAGAATTCGCACTGCCGCCAAAGCATAAATGGCGCAGCTTAAGCCTTGGCGCCCGGTGATTTGGTAGCGCTTTCTCCATACATGGTAGAGGATGACATAAAAAACGGTCATAGTAATGGATGTTATGAATTTTCCAAAACCCAATGCAGCAGCGTTGCTTTCCAGCCCGGTGGTGCATAAGGCCCAGGCCCGGGGTACCAGGTGGAACGCGTCTCCACAGCCCAAAACTACCGCCATAATACCAAACAGCTTAAATTGGCTGCCCTTTTGGCTGCGCCGGATCATGCCCACTCCCAATGTGATTACCGTTGTTAAATACACAATGTCAAATAAAGTTTCCATAATAGCTTGCATAATTCTTCCTCCAAACTGAACGATGTTCATTTTTGCCGGTAAAAGAGTCCGCATCTGCGGATTTGGCTGAATCTATATCAACAAGAAGTTTCTGGCCGCAAAGGCTGCAGGATCCACTTGTTTTGTTTATAAACAGATTGACTCGATCTGAAAAATATAAAATAACTATTCAAACGGTAGGTACGGGACAAAATATGTAAAAAAAACAATTTAAAATAAAATGATTTAAAATGCTTATCAACATGAAAAAATGCCAATAAAAATGGTTTACTGTTACTGTAGCTGTCATCTGAAAAGTTCAGGGCAAATTGCCCGTAAAGGCGGCTTGTGCGCCAAGCAGTTACTGCTGATATAATAATTTGCGCAAAACCTGCAAAAAGAAGCTGCAGTCTTCTTTCCCAGCACGCAGCAGTGACATTAAATTTACAAATGCAAACTGCGAAAACTGCTCTTTGGTGAAATGCTCTCCCCAAATTTGGGGCAAAACAGCATCATCCCGCTCCAATGCATTGCGTAGCGCATCCAGAATATGCTGCCAGTACCGGGCCTCGGTTTTTCGGCCTTTTTCTTTTTCCGAAAGGCTCAATTGGGCGATTTCTGCTAAAAATTTTTGTTCAAACTGCCGCAGGCTTGTGTTCAAACGATTAAAAAGCTGTTCAAAAAAGTCTGGAAAAGAACGTTCGCTGGGTGTGCCGCAAACACTGTTTTGGAACACGTCCTGCCAAAAATCTTCGAGTATGGCTACAATCATATCTGCTTTGGAAGGAAAATAATTATACACCGTACCAACAGCAACACCGCAGTCCGAGGCAATGCGGCGGATGTTTATTTTAGATAAACCATTTTGATAAGCAGATTTTTTAGCTGCATTTAACAGTGCTTCCCGTGAAGTTATGGTGTTGTTCATCTGTGATCCCTCCAAACTGAACAATGTTCAGTATATACGGAACAGAAAAAATTGTCAAGGGGAGCAAGTTGGAAAATCTGCGGATGTTGAGTAGAAACAAGCATAAAGGTTAAAAAGATTATCGTTTAGTCGTATTATCTTGGCATTATGTTGGAAAACTGCCAGATTGCTGTTTTGTATTTTAAATTTTGCAGGCTGCTACTTTGAAGGCTTTTCGCTTGATAAAGGAAAGCAGAACCCCTGGAAAAAGACGGGGTTTATGCCTATGGCAGGCTCGCCCGTATTAAAGAAATATATTTTTAGCAGGTTTAACCCATCAATTCAACATCAGGGTATCTAAAAGCCTTTGACAGTCCAACTCTTTCATGGAAAACAAACATATCAGCCCAATGTGAGCCTACCTGTTAAAAAAGCAAGTCCGACAATTCAATTAAACAGGTGCCCTTTTTATCGTTAGGCTAAAAATAATCGGCCTAATACCCAAAATACATTCGCACTTTGCCATCTGCAACATTATTGAAAATATTTAAGGGAAGATTCAGGGCGCCTCAAAATTTGGCCGGTACGATCTGTTTATAAACTGGGCAACAGGTATAGTACAAACACTTTGTTGGCTCAAAAAATTACAAGGTATGAAAATTCCTGTAAAATTGGCAAGGCTTATGCGCTTTCAGCTTGCTGCAGCTTGCAAACGGATTTTCGTTCTACCAGTTTGGGCTGGCAATTCAACAAAGAGGCAGTTAAAAAAGCTTTTATGAAAATCTTTTTATTTTCTTTAATAAAACCGGTGGGCTTATCAAGCTGAAACGGGCAAAAAAACCGGAGGAAGTCTTCCCCCGGTTCTGTGTATCAATTATTCCGCTAATTCAATAATGTCCTTTTTATAGCTTTGGCGTGCGGTATTTCCGGCGGGAACCACTAAGAAATCTTCCGGGTTAAACTCGCCCCACAGCATATTTTTCAGCAGGCGGTCATCCCCTAAAAACTCTTCATAATCCCAATTTAAATAGTCGGCACACTCTTCGGTAAAAGCGCGGTAGCTCACATTTGAAACACCGGGCAGCTGCAGATAGGCTGCACTGTGATAACGGGTAAACCAGCTCTGTTCCATTTTCATTAGGTACTGCGCATTCTCCGCGCCGTATTTTTTGGTGTAGAGCGCCAAAGTCTGCTCATAGCGTTTTTGAGACGGCATGAGGCAATTTTCCACCCACCCAGGGGTAAACCAGTACAAGCCCCCACTATGTTGATCAAATAATTCGCGATAACGATCTTTACTGCCCAAAAACAATGTGATACAGTCATGGGCACGGGGAATAACCAAGGGGTATTTTTGGCTTTTCAGCCCCATAGTGCCGCCGCTGCACAAACCATAGCCCAGTACAATGGCGTCAAAATCTCCGGCTTCAGGGCTGCAGCTGTATGGGTCGTCCCCCTGATCAATCAGGTCGATTTGCTGCTGCAGAATCTGGTGCAGCTTTTCTGGTTCATCATGGTACCCTTGTCTTATCCAGGTAATATCTAAAAAATTAGGACATTGGGCCGAAAGAGCACCAATCTCTCTTGTAAGTACTTTGCAGGCAATCACTTTCAGTCGCATTTTTACACCTCTTTGCTTGGTTTTGGAAGGACCCTCTATGGGTAAGCATAGCCGATTTTGGCTGCAAATTCAACTGGTACTATCTGGCATAGGTTCGGCGGTAACAAAATAAAGGTTTCCCCGGTGCAGGGTTTGTGATAAAATAACCACAAAGCGGTTATTTTATATTCATGCGCGGGCCGATTCGCCCGGGGCTTACGGCTTTATGCGCAATTTTATCATTCACTGCGTTTATGATAAAACAGGAGCAGGCAAACAACGGGGGAATCCCGGCAGAATGGGGGAAAACCAGGTGGAAAATATTACTATGTCAGATGGTATCACATACCCTTGCCGGCAGGGGGAACCCCTGCTGGAAGTTTTAATACGCAATGGGGTGTATATCGATGCCCCCTGTGCAGGGAAAGGCCGCTGCGGCAAATGCAAAGTTCGGCTAACAGGGGTGCTGCCTCCCCCTACTCCCCAGGAAGAAGAACTGCTGGGAAACCTTGTGAATGATGGTTGGCGGCTGGCCTGCCAAGTAAAGGCAGCAGAAAGCTACCGGGTTCAGGTGCAGCAAAATCAGCCTGTATTGGTACAAACAGAGGGAATTGGGCTTTATCAGTACAAGCTGGACTGCCGTTGCGGCAGGCCGTGGAATGAGCAGGTGGAACAGCCGGTTGGGATGGCGGTGGATATTGGTACCACCACCTTAGCCGTGTATTTTTATCATATGGCCGATGGCGCTTTGTTATGGTCGGGCTCGGCGCTTAACCCCCAAAGAAGTTTTGGAGCGGATGTTATTTCACGCATAGGGGCCGTGCGGGAAAACCCCAAAAACCTACCCCTTATGCAGCAAGCAGTTATACGCCTGCTGAATCAATTGATAGCTCAATTTACAAGTTATAAAAATATAATTCCAATAAATATAATTAAGGTGTATCTGACCGGGAACACTACCATGCTTCACCTGGCAGCCGGAGAGGATCCGTCTGGAATGGCCACGTCCCCCTTTGTTCCACGTTTTACCAAAAGGCTGATGCTGCAGGCAAAGCAGCTGGGCCTAAACGTGAACCCGGGGGCCGAAGTTACCCTGGTGGAATCCATTGCTGCCTTTGTAGGCGGAGATATCGTTTCGGGCATGGTGGCTGCAGGAATGCAGCAAAGGGACGATGCCTGCCTGCTTATTGATGTGGGTACCAACGGAGAAATGGCAGTGGGCAGCCGGCAGGGGATTCTTTGCTGTGCAACAGCGGCTGGTCCCGCGTTTGAAGGGGCGCACCTGGAATATGGCGTTGGCAGTGTACCTGGGGCAATCTGCAAAGTACGGGTACAAGATGGCAAGGTTACAACAGAAACGATTGGGGGGCAGCCCCCGGTTGGCATTTGTGGGTCCGGTATTGTTGACTGTATAGCCCAGTTGTTGGATGCCGGTATCATTGACGGTACCGGCCGGCTGTTGGATGTACACGAAACGCCGCCAGAGTATGCCAAGTACCGAACAAACGAGATGTTTCTGCTTGACCCGGCCGCCGGAATTGGGATTACCGCTAAAGATGTTCGAGAAATTCAACTGGCCAAAGCAGCTGTTTCTGCGGGTATAAAGTGCCTGCTGAAAGAAGCAGGCTTAAACAATGACCAGTTGGCCCGGGTATATGTAGCTGGTGGTTTTGGAGCACATATTGATTTGGACAGCGCATGCCGGATAGGGCTGTTCCCGGTAGATTTACGTACAAAACTGTTCCCGGTAGGCAACGGCGCTGGTGTTGGCTGCGGGCAGATGCTGCTGAGCGAAGAAGCCAGGCAGGCTGCGGCACAAATAAAAGCAATATCCCGGTATATAGAGCTTTCTGGAAGTAAGCAGTTTGAAGAATTTTATTTCGACCAGCTGCTGTTTAAAGAGGAATAACAGGTATGATACGATACAACAATAGAAAGGACGGGTAACATGTTCACCTACGCAAACCGGCAGAACAAGTAAATGAAACAAAAATCATAAGGGAATTTTATACCGAACCTGCATTAGGCAGAACGCCGCTGTTTGGTAAAACCAGCCTCAAGGTTTTCAGCATTTGATAAGAAGAATGGTTTTTATGCAGGCGGAAAGCAGAGCGTTGGCCTTGCAAGGCCAACATATTACAGGCTGGGTGTCCGCCCTATATGGGTTTCCTTCAAAACACCGAGGTACCTTGATCCTGCTGAACTGCAGAAAGAAAGATAGTTTCAAATTCTATTAGTGCCGGAACAAAACGGCAGAATGGAGCGTATGGATGGAAGATTTGACCGTAAATCAACCCAGAGCCTTGCTGGTAGCGGCAGACCTTGGGGAGTATGATGTAGAGGCATCGTTAGAGGAATTGGCAGAACTGGCAGATACTGCCGGTGCCCAGGTGATAGCAAAAATGAGCCAGAAGCGCAGCGAGTTTGACTCGGCAACCTGTATTGGATCCGGGCGGTTGGAAGAAATTGCTCAGTTTGTAAAGGATCAGGAGGTCGACCTGCTCATTTTTGATCATGAACTGTCTGCCAGCCAGCTGCGGAATATTGAAGCGGCTTGTGAAACAGCAGTTATTGACCGCACCATGTTAATTTTAGATATTTTTGCCCAGCGCGCAAAATCCAGCGAGGGACGTCTTCAGGTCGAGCTGGCCCAGCAGCGCTACCGCCTGCCCCGGCTTTCGGGTTTAGGTACCAGCCTTTCCCGCCTGGGCGGCGGAATTGGCACCCGGGGTCCTGGTGAAACCAAGCTGGAAACCGACCGCCGCCATATTCGCAGAAGGATTCAAACCCTGGAAAGCCAGCTGGATGAAATGGAAAAACGGCGTAAGCTGTTGCGCCGGCGCCGCAAAAAGGATGGCGTACTGGTTGTAACTATTGTGGGTTATACCAACGTTGGCAAATCCACCTTATTAAATGCGTTGACGGATGCAGGGGTGTTGGAGGAGGACAAGCTGTTTGCCACTCTGGATCCAACCTCCCGCGGGCTGGACCTGCCGGATGGACGCAGGGTTATGTTAATCGATACGGTAGGCTTTATCAGCCGGTTGCCCCATCATTTGGTCGAAGCGTTTAAGTCTACGCTGGAGGAAGCGGTAAATGCCGACCTTATTTTAAACCTCTGCGATATATCAAACCCGCAGATGGAACAGCAAAAAAAGGTGACCGAACAGCTGCTGGCCGAATTGGGAATTCAGGACACACCAATTATTACGGTACTGAACAAATGTGACCGGGTTTCGGGCGTCGACTTTTTTATGGGGGAAAATTCGGTCGCAATCAGTGCAAAAACCGGCTTTGGCTTTGAAGCATTGCTGCAAAAGATCGCCCAAAAACTAATCGAAACCCACCGCCGCCTGACTCTGCTTATTCCATATGGGCAGGAGGGCCTGCTTCATGAAATCAGGCGAGAAGGCAAGGTGTTTCAGGAGGAATATACCCAGGATGGCTGCCTTGCAGATGTGCTGGTGGATATTAAACTTTTGTATAAAGTTAGCGATTATATACAATAAGTATTATTGCGAAGCGTAAAAGAGTACTCCAAAGTCAGGATTATGAGAAGTTGGAGGTCGTTCCGGCTGCTGCATGGTACAGGAACAAGACACGCCAGATTTTTGTAAAACAAAAAGAAAATGATGCCAAGGAGATGCCCATGGGTACGTGTTTGCCCACGGCTCCGGCTGCGCTGTTTTATAAAACGAATACCCCTACGCGGCAGAGTTTCGGCGATGGTAAATAGAACTTTCATTCTGCGGCAGTTTCATACAAAAAACAGGACCGAAAGAGAAAGCGGAAACTTTAATTGCATTCGCATATGACGCGATATGGTATGATGTCCGTATGATTCATATTTTGGGAAGGGGATGCTTTATGAAATGTCCTGATTGCGGGAATGAAATGGAGGTCGGCACTTTGCGAAGCCGAGGATCCAATTATTTCTTACCGGCTGGCGAAAAACCATCAAAAATAGCATTTTATACAAAAAAATGCTTGAAGAAAGCAAATGCAATTCCATTGCCCCCATCCCCATACGAGCTAAACTTTTCTCAAGAATGGCCGGTAGCGTATTGCTGCCGTGACTGCCGCAAGATCATAATTACCTATTAGGAATGACAGCATATTGTGCAGAAGGCCTCCAAGCCAGAGCGCTTTGGAGGCCTTCTGCAGCGTATAAAAAATAGCCGCTTTGCAATTGGGAAAGTTCCTTCTTCGGCTATTTTTACTGGATGCGCAGGTACATACCCAAAGGGTACGCGATACCCAGAGGGCACAAGATACCCAAAGGGCACGCGTATGCACTGACCTGCTCCGTGCCAGATGCGCATTTTTTATTGCAAGCAAAAAATGAGACTTTGAAGGGAGGGCATTGGTTTTTAAACAATGCCCTTTCTTGGAATATAAAATGCTCATGGTGTTCGTTTTACAGAGAATACCAAATGGGGCATATCCATACCGTAGTAATGTTTCGTAAACTTTTTACGCATGGTCATGCCATTGCGTTTGGCCACATTCTGCGAAGTAATGTTACTGTCGCGAATGATGGAATAGACTTCCTTGGCATGCAGCTGTTCAAAGGCATATTCTTTGCAGGCGACTGCAGCTTCTGTCGCATACCCCTGGTGCCAATATGCTTTTTGAAACAGGTAGCCGACCTCAAGTACCTCCTCGCCGGCACAGTCCTGCATGGTTAGCCCGCATTGGCCAATCATCTTATTCGTTTCCTTCAAAATGACTGCCCACAACCCAAAACCGTAGTCGCTGTACCGCTGTTTTTGTTTTTCCAGCCAGTCCTGCACTTCGGCGTTATCAAAAGCGTGTTCATAGGCATACATTACCTCGGGGTCTTTTAAAATGCCGCACAATGCGCAGTAGTCTGACTGCTCCAGTTCACGCAAGTACAATCGTTCTGTTTGTAATATCATAGCAGCTGCTCCTATCAGAGGGATAGAAAAATTTAGTTAAGGCGGAATGAGGCAGAACGGCCTTTTGCGCAAAACCGGTATAATACCCTGAAAAAAGCACAGTAAAAGCCGGAATAAGAGAGGAAGGGCGATTTTATCCGCAAGAAAAAGTCCCGACTTTAACGGGCCATATTGTTACCGTCCCGGCCCTTCCAATTGCATTGGGTTCCTGCCTGCTGCTTTCAACTATTCTTTTACCAAAACCTTTACAATTTCACCAATAAACATGCGGTGGTAGTCCTGGTCAGAGTAGCATTGAGGCAGAATAGACGCATCAAAAAAAGCGGCGGGGTCCAAATCCTGCGCATAAAGCTTGCGGCAGATGACCGCAAGGCGGCCTTCTTCAATGTAAGGGGTATTCTCACTGGTAGAAATATGGAAGCCGCAATGGGCAATTTTGTCTTCGTCCCTGCCCGAAGCTTTGCCGCAATAACCCAACATAGGACGGAAGCTCTCCTGCAAAAAATTCAGGGAGAAGGTTTCTCCGTCGTTGACCAAGTCAAAGGTGTAGCGCTGGGGGCGAATAAAAATAAATGCCACATTTTTATTCCACAAAACGCCCAGACCGCCCCAGCTGGCAGTCATGGTGTTTACCTTGTCGCCTTTGCGGGCGGTGATAAGGGTCCAATCTTTTCCGATTAACTGAAACGGGTTTTCCTGCAGCTGCAGGGGATCGACAGCAGTAAACTGAGACATAAAACCACTCCATTCTGAACATTTATCTATTACTTATCATAACACAGATTTTGCAAAGCTTGCAGAAAAAATTAACAAAATATGTTAAAAACTTTCATTTCCCGTTTGGGTTAATAACGTATTATAACCAAAAGAGATATAGGCCCATAGGCCAGTACCTAAAATCATACTCATATTCAAGGTACCCATACCTCTGGGCATGTATTTGTCTTTTGCTTCTGCTTTTAAGCATATTGTGGTATGACGGCAAGGCTATAAACTTACATATTTTTCCTTTATATTGTATGGCGTCTAAAAGCATGTTATGATGAATTATAAAAAAGATGAGAAAAGAGAGGGAGGCGTTTTTGATGCCAAAATTTGTTCCGGAATTTCAGGGGAATTTACGCAAACATATGCTCATGGTACCTGAATGCATCAAGGAATGCAGCGGGATTCGCATATTTGGAAAACGTATTAAATCCATTGTTTTTACTACCGACGTCTCAATTATCCGCAATATAAATGCCGATGCGGTAATCGCCGTTTACCCCTTTACGCCTCAGCCCATTATTACGCAATCTATTATGTCGGTGGCCGATATTCCCGTGTTTTGCGGGGTAGGCGGCGGGCTTACCACCGGAAAACGGGTGGTTAACCTGGCGCTGCATGCAGAGTTTCAGGGGGCAATTGGCGTTGTGCTCAATGCACCAACCCCCGATAAAACAATTAAACAGGTGTACGAAAGCATTGATATTCCCATAGTTATAACAGTGGTGTCCGAACGGGACGATATTGCTGCCAGGTTAAAGGCAGGGGCCGGAATTTTAAATATTTCCGCTGCAGGGAAGACGGTAGAAATTGTGCGTAAGGTGCGGCAGGAGTTTCCAGAGGTCGCGATCATTGCAACGGGCGGCCCCAGCGAAGAAAGCATTAAGGCCACGATTGAAGCAGGCGCTAACGCAATTACCTGGACGCCTCCTACCAATGGAGAGCTGTTTAAAGGTATTATGGACCGTTACCGCCAGGGCCTTCCTCGGGAAGACTAATGTTTATGCAGCAAAATTGGCATAAATATGCACAAACAACTTATAAATTTGCTTTCAAAAGTTGAATAGAACATAAAAATGTATAAATATTCACAAAAATGCTTGCAATTTCGCCCGGTACAGAGTATGATAAAAACCAGAGAGAAACATGCTGGTAAGCAGTTTTAACGGAAATCGATCAGGTAGTACGGGAGGAATTGACAATGAAAAAATACAACAAAGTAGTGCTTGCATATTCAGGCGGGCTAGATACCTCGGTGATTATCCCCTGGTTGAAAGAGAATTATGGCTGTGAGGTTGTGGCAGTTGCGGCAGATGTGGGACAGGGCGTGGAACTGAGCGGCCTGGAAGAAAAAGCCCTGAAAACAGGTGCCTCCAAGCTGTATATAGAGGATTTAACCAAGGTTTTTGTAGAAGATTTTATTTGGCCTACCTTAAAGGCCGGAGCGGTATACGAAGGCAAATACCTGCTGGGAACCTCTTTTGCAAGGCCGATTATAGCGAAGCGCATTGTAGAGATTGCCCTGGCTGAGGGGGCGGACGCCATTGCCCACGGCTGCACCGGAAAAGGAAACGACCAGGTGCGTTTTGAGCTTACCATTAAAGCTTTTGCCCCCAATATGCCTATTATAGCCCCCTGGAGAACCTGGGAACTGAAGAGCAGGGAAGATGAAATTGCCTACGCCGAAAAGCATAATGTGCCGCTGGCAATTACTAAGGATACCAACTATTCCAAGGATAAAAACCTCTGGCACCTTTCACATGAAGGCTTAGACTTGGAGGACCCTGCCAATGAGCCGGATTACGATAAAATTTTGGAGCTGGGCGTTTCGCCGCAAAAGGCTCCCGACAAGCCAACCTATGTAACAGTGCATTTTGAAAAAGGGGTTCCCACCGCAGTAGACGGTGTGGAGATGAATGCTGTTTCCATTATTCAAAAGCTGAATGACCTGGGCGGAGCCAATGGAATTGGAATTGCCGATATGGTGGAAAACCGGTTGGTGGGTATGAAGAGCAGGGGCGTGTATGAAACCCCCGGCGGCACCATTCTTTACCATGCCCACGAATCGTTAGAGAGCATCTGCCTGGATAAGGAGACCCAGCATTACAAACAGCAGGTAGCTTTAAAATTTGCCGACATTGTTTACAACGGCCAATGGTATACACCGTTGAGGGAAGCAATTTCGGCCTTTGTAGACAGTACCCAGCAAACAGTAACCGGCGATGTAAAAATGAAATTATATAAAGGCAATATCATCGATGCAGGTATTACCAGCCCCTACACCCTGTATTCCGAAGACGTGGCAACCTTTGGCGAAGATGACGTTTATGATCAGATGGATTCCCAGGGCTTTATCAACCTGTTTGGCTTGCCCATTAAGGTAAAAGCTATGCTGGAAGAACAGCGTAAAAACCAGTCCAAATAATCAGGGGCGAAACTATATAGTGCGTTCCAAACAAAACCACGGTATGTTTCATACCAGGGAAGGTTTTGCAGGACGGCTGGTGCTGGGCAACCGAAAACCTAAGCCTGCCGCTTGCCACAGGGGTACGGGTGTATTCCTGTGGCAATACGCATGAATTTCCGTGTGGGTTTTGAAGAATTAAGTGTTCTATAACGGAGGTTATTCAGGTCTTGGTAACGGAGTATTTTATCAATACCCAACTAATTTTGCTTGCAATTAAAAAAGGATGCTGGGACGGCAGTGCAGATGGGGCCTCATAGGGTGCATATGCTTTTATGAGGAGCCTTTATCCGTATAAAAACAGGGCCCCGCTATATTACAGGAAAACGACTGTTTTTTTGCTTTAAAAGCATATGGAACTTATCAAATAAATAGGGTGACTGCCGCCTGAGCCAGTAAATTGCTTGGCGGAAAGGCTACTTTTTACAAACGGCGGCAGCTATTCAGAATGGTTGCCGCCGTTTGTTGCTTTGGGTACCGGGAACCGCCGGCGCAGCTAGTGGAAGCGTTTTGTAAAAATATTTTTTCGTCAAATTCCGGCGAAGAGAACCGGTAAAAAGAAGGGTTTCAATAGCAGAATAACCTGTTAACAGGGATCATTTACCGGTTACGGGCGGCAGGCGATGTGAGTGTGGAAAGATTTGGCGCCTCTTGAGAGACAGCTGGTAATATGCCTTTCTAACTGGTACAAACCACCAGTTGAATGGATGGTTTTGATTACTTGAGAGGGAATATTGTTGGCAGGCAAAGCGGTTGAGGTAGCAATAAGAATGCGCGGGCCGTGTTTTGCGGGGGAGTGATACGCCCGGAAGCCATTTTTGAGAAGTCGGAAGGACGTCCCCTGTTTTAACAAGCAGATTAATTATTAATTGTAATGATTAGCCGGAAAAGCGGCAGAATGGAGCAGACAAATGGATCAATTATGGGCAGGCAGATTCAAAAAAAAGGTGGATGACACGGTAAATGACTTTAACTCATCCATTTCCTTTGACTGCCGCATGTACCGGCAGGATATTGAAGGTTCGATTGCCCATGCCGCTATGTTGGGCGAGGCGGGCATTATTGACAAAGAGGAGAGCAGGGCTATTGTTTGTGGCCTTCAGGGTATTCTGGCAGATATTGAAAACGGCAGGCTGGCGTTTGACCCGGCAGCAGAGGATATTCACATGTTTGTAGAAAGTGAGCTTACCCACCGGATTGGCGCGGCAGGCAAGCGGCTGCACACTGCACGCTCCCGCAACGACCAGGTGGCGCTGGACATTCGCCTTACCCTGCGGGACGAGGTGAAAACAGTGCAGGCACAAACGGCGGCGCTGGTGCGGGTTATTCTGCAATTGGCCGAACAGCATACCGAAACAGTGATGCCCGGGTATACCCATCTGCAGCGTGCCCAACCTATTACTTTTGCGCACCACCTTTTGGCCTATGCCCAAATGCTGCTGCGCGATTTAGGCCGGCTTGCTGACGCGGCTGTACGGATGAACGAGCTCCCCTTAGGGTCGGGTGCGCTGGCCGGCACGACCTACCCAATCCGCCGGGAGCTGGTGGGCAGCCTGCTGGGGTTTGACGGGGTTACCTTAAACAGTTTGGACGGCGTGTCAGACCGGGATTTTTGCATTGAAATCCTGAGCGCTCTGTCTATTTTAATGATGCATCTTTCCCGCTTTTCTGAGGAAATTATCCTATGGAGTTCCTGGGAATTCAAGTTTATTGAACTGGACGACGCTTACGCTACCGGGTCTTCAATTATGCCGCAAAAGAAAAATCCCGACGTTGCCGAATTGGTGCGGGGGAAAACAGGGCGGGTATATGGCGACCTAATGACCCTTTTAACCGTGATGAAAGGCCTGCCCCTGGCTTATAATAAGGACATGCAGGAGGATAAAGAAGCCATTTTTGACGCATTGGATACGGTGCACCTGTGCCTGGCAACTTTTACTCCAATGCTTGCTACCATGACCGTATTAAAAGACAATATGCGTGCGGCAGCGGCCAAAGGGTTTATTAACGCTACCGACTGTGCCGATTATCTGGTAAAAAAGGGTATGCCGTTTCGGGACGCCTACAAAATTACCGGCAGGCTGGTAGGGCTTTGTATTGATACTGGCAAAACGCTGGAAACCCTGGAGCTGGACGAGTACCAAAAGCTGTCGCCGCTGTATGGGGAGGATATTTATCAGGTGATCCAGCTGGAAACCTGTGTCAAGGGCAGGGCGATTATGGGTGCGCCGGCACCCCAGGCGGTGCAGCAGCAGATCGCCCTGACGAAAGAACGGCTGGAACGGGCGTTTCCGGCATAAGCGTACTGCCAGCCAGGGGGGGCTTTCTGGAAGCCATGGGATGCCGTCACCCATATAGACCAATCCGCCCGGTTGAATAAAATAAACCTGTTACGCGGCAAGAGCCACAAAACAAATTTGTTTTGTGGCTCTTTGTGGTTTTAGAATTCAGTCTTCCTATTATACCGGGCCTTTTAAACAGGCATGATTCCGGCAGCATTTTTATAGTTCGCAGTACTACCGTATGATACAATCCTTTTCGTGTTTACTTTGCGGCACCAAAAAATTGCCCCCTAAGGGAAATCCCCAGACGGCTAAAGCAGTATAATGCCTGCATTTTTATGTTATCCGCTGCAAATTACACAATAATTAAAACCAACATCTGCCCTTGCGGCAGGGTTTGTGTCATGGTTATGCAGCTTGCAAAACCGGAAAGGGCAGAAAAGGCTAAGCGCCTTCCACCGCGGCAGCCAGGTATTTGTCAATTTCATCATTGATAAAATGGTACATATCTTCTGCCATTTTCAGAAAAGCTGTAATTTTTTCTTTGGAAAATTCTGAGGGGATGTCGGCCGGGTAACGGGTTTCAATATAACATTTGTTTAAGGAAAAGCTTTCGTCCAGCCAGTCGGAAAACCGTTTGTCATACCTCATGGCCTGTTTACACAGCCAGGTAAGGTTATGACCGTCCATTAACTGGTCGGATTTTAACAGCAGATAGGCTTTTAGCGCTTTTTCAATTGTCTGCTGGCAATGGAACGCACAGCCATTATAACAGTCCGGGTCCTGAATCAGCAGCCTGGCACAGCACATATCCTCGTCGGCGCGGTCCAGCCAGTCGTAGTAACGGCGGCTGTCAGAAGGGTTATAGCGTCGTCTTCTAGCCATATACCACCACTCCTTTTTCCTGAACCTTGCTGGCAAAAGAATGGGGGATTTTTACCTGTGCTTGCCATTGTTCGGCAGTATAAACTACTACGTCAAAAGGGAGGGGGCTATCCACCGAATAATAGATTTCCCGTTCCAGCTCGCCGGAGTTTTCAACATCCGCCACCACACAAAGTTTAAAACTTGCCGTCCCGCCGGCCAAGTCGCCCTTACGGCTGAATAAAATCATTTTTTCTACCGGGTGCAGGCATAAAATCTGCTGGGCAACCTGGTCAATAACAGGGTCTATCGAATTTTTTTCTACCATAATAACCCTCCGCTTTCTGCTTGAATCTGTGAAAGAACTTGGATGATTTGTCTTCTCCCCATTAAAAATACGAGGCAGCTTCGCTATAAGCCCCTATCAGGAGGGGGCCCGTCTGCAAACGGATGCCTTTGAATAAATTTGGTGAATTTCCAGTATAATCCAGGCTTTCCAGCATGCGCAGGGGCAACCCCGTCCAATATTTTTGGCCGAATCTTCCGTATAGCGGGCCCGTGGCTGCGCCCTATTTACTACTGCGGTTCTTCCGTACAAAATTTTCTTTGAGAAGCCTATTTCTTGGAATTGTCCCCGCAGCTTTGTCGTTGGAACCTGTACGATTGCCGGCTGGCTGAAGGCGTCTGATTACCGTACGGTAACCTGTTAAATTGAAATGCGGCTGTTTTTCTCCCCTTGATATTGCGCTAATACTTTTGGGGTCAGCAAAATACCAAGCAATGCACCCGGCAGGAAGGTGATAATCTGCGTAAGCTGAAACATCTGGCAAATGGCGTCAAATTGCCCTGCAGTCAGGTTTTCAACTTTGCTGAGCGCCCAGGGCGCCGTATACCACAACAGGGCACAGCGAAAGACAGAACCGAGGCCTGCGCCGATCAGCGCAGACAAGGTTTTAAAGCGTTTGGGGGAAAAGCACCGGAAAAGATGCAAAATGCTGATAAAAACAAGGTTTGCCAGCCCTCCCAAATAAGGCATATAGGAAAAATGAGGCCCAACATCAAGCATAGAAGCGGTCACCGGCAATACCAAAGCCAGCCCGGCGGCTGCGGCATACCCCATATGCTGGTATGACGCAACAAGCAATACCGAAAGCAGCAGGTTGCAAAACAGCAAGGTTGCGCTGTAAGGCCCCAGCAAGCTGTTTCCGCCTACTAGTTTGCTCAAAAATTCTAAAGAAATCCCCGCAGCCAGGTAGGAGCAAAACTTTACAATCCATTTTGGGTTGGTAATCATCTGGGTGATTCCTCCCCCTCGTCCAGCTCGTCCAAAGAAAGGCCGTAGGACGGTAAGAATTCCGCTAAAAATAGGTTTGCTTCCTCCAGATCCATGGCGGCGACAGCATCCAGGTTTGCCTGGTAAGCCCGCGAAAATTCACGGTTTCCGGCCTGCAGCTCCTCCATGCACTTGATAAGCGCCGAGAGCTTGTCGGCAGCCTTGACAAGCTTTAACAGCTCCTGATCGTGGTGGCCCGGCAGAAGATACTGGCAATATTCCGGTTTCAGCTCGGCAGGAAGCATGGAAAGCAGGCGTTCACCTGCGTCACGCTCTACGTCTTTGTAGGCTTTCTTTATGTGGGAATCAAAATATTTAATTGGGGTGGGCAGGTCCCCGGTAATAATTTCGGTGCTGTCATGATAAAGGGCCAGCATGACTGCACGGCCGGTATCAAAGTGCTTTTTTAAACGGCTGTTGCCCAAAGCAGCAAGCGCGTGGGTAAGTATGCACACATCTACTACATGTTCGGGCAGGGTTTCAGGGCGGGTGTTGCGCATTAACCCCCATCGGGTGATGTATTTCATTCGGGAAAGCATAGCAAAAAAAGGGTGATTTTTCATCGTCCTGGTCCTTTCTGATGCAAAAAAACGGGTCATTTTCGTTACTGATAAAGCGTTGACCTTAGTATTTCGGTAAACTAAAGGAAGAATGCCATTCGTTTCAAATGCTATTTACAACAAAACAGGCAAGTTCCATGTTTTATTGGTTATGGGTTATGGGGTTATTGGCCAGTATATGTAACACGAACCCACTGGTCATGCCATATTTTCAGTGGAATTCAAGGTAATTATAGCAGAATAGCAGGGATGCTTCAATGAAATGGGTGGTAATTAGGCGTAAAAATTGGTATAATAACCTCACCCGTTACTAAAATCGAAGATTTTAAACGGGTACCCGAGAACACCCCTACGCAGGGCGTATGCATAACCTCACAGCACTCGCAAAATCAAAGATTTTGAGTGGGTCCCGAGAACACCCTACATGCTGTGTATGAATAGCCTTACCGTTGCCAATTTTTCACTTACTGCCCTGCACCTGCCAGCGGGTAGCCGAATATCTTTTGCAAAACTCATATGGAAAACCCCGAGGGTACGGCCGCAGGCCGCTGCACTGCGACGCGCTGTCGGTTAGCTAGGGCGCTTGGAGCAGTGCAGCCGAGGGCGACTGTGCAGGGCATGAAGCCAGGCGTCAGCCGTTTCAGGTGCAACGAGAAAAGCCCTGCGGCGAGCAGCGTGTTTTGGGTACTTTTACACGAGTAAAAGTACCTGCCCCCCGCATAGGGGATAACCGCACTCACTAAATAAAATCAAAGATTTTGAGTGGGTCCCGAGAACACCCTACATGCTGTGTATGAATAGCCTTACCGTTGCCAATTTTTCACTTACTGCCCTGCACCTGCCAGCGGGTAGCCGAATATCTTTTGCAAAACTCATATGGAAAACCCCGAGGGTACGGCCGCAGGCCGCTGCACTGCGACGCGCTGTCGGTTAGCTAGGGCGCTTGGAGCAGTGCAGCCGAGGGCGACTGTGCAGGGCATGAAACCAGGCGTCAGCCGTTTCAGGTGCAACGAGAAAAGCCCTGCGGCGAGCAGCGTGTTTTGGGTACTTAAAAGTACCTGCCCCCCGCATAGGGGATAACCGCACTTATGAATAACCCCCAAAATTTTGACCGCATATCACACCCCTACGCTATGCGTATGAAAAACGCAATTTCAATGTTAGGCTAAAAAATTTATAGAATCAGTGTGTTGTTCTGCTGTAAAAGCGGTAAAATAATTATGGGCTATTAGCTGCCGGGTGCACAGGTAAAAAACAAACATTTTTTAAAATAGACAACAACAGGAAGGGATGGCTGACAGGATGTCAAATCTGGATACGTTAAAAAAACCACGACATTGGCAGGCGTTTTTCTGGGCTATGGGCCTTGCCGCACTGGTATTTGTTCCGTACATGATTGTGGATAAGGGGTATTTTCTGTTTATGGGCGACTTTAACGTCCAGCAAATTCCTTTTTACAAGCTGGTACACGAAGCAATACGCAGTGGTGACGTGCTGTGGAACTGGAACACCGACCTTGGTGCAAACCTGCTGGGGTCCTACAGCTTTTATAATATTACCAGCCCGTTTTTTTTGCTGACCCTTCCGTTTCCCACCAATTTTGTCCCTTATCTGATGGGTCCGCTGCTTATTTTAAAATTTTCCTTCGCGGCACTAACCTCCTACTGCTTTATCCAACGTTTTGTAAAAGATAATTTTTATGCGGTGATTGGCGCATTGCTTTATTCCTTTTCGGGCTGGGCAGTGTACGATACGTTTTTCAATCACTTTTTGGAAGTGCTGGTCTTCTTCCCGCTGATTTTAATTGCATTGGAAGAACTGGTTTGTGAAAACCGTCATGGGGTGTTGGCTTTGGCGGTGGCGATTAACGCCATTGTAAACTACTGGTTCTTTATTGGCGAGGTTGTTTTTGTAATTATCTATGTGGTAGTGCGAATGACAGCGCCAGGCTGGAAAATGAATTGGAAAAAATTCCTGTTGCTGGCATTTGAGGCGGTAGTGGGTGTTATGATAGCTACCGTAATTCTGCTGCCGTCAGCCCTGGCAATTATGGGCAACCCAAGAACAGGGGAAGACACGATTCTAAACGGATGGAACATGTGGACCTATTGGCAGAACCGCCGCGGCATCGAGGTTCTTTACAGCATGTTTTTCCCGCCCGACCTGCCCCATGCGCCCAATGCCATGGTGGGCCAGGGTGCAAAATGGTCTTCCCTTAGCCTGTGGCTGCCGCTGGTGGGAGTTTCAGGGGTATTTGCCTATGTGATCTCATCCAAAAAAGACTGGCTGAAAAGAATGCTGCTGGTCAGCCTGGTAATGGCGCTGGTGCCGGCGTTCAACCACCTTTTTGTCATGATGAACCATTCCTACTATGCCCGGTGGTTTTATATGCCGGTGCTGCTGATGTGTACCTCTACGGCCAAATCACTGGAAAACCGCCGTATTGATTATATGCGGGGGCTAAAATGGACTGCGATTATGACCGTAGCCTTTGCCGCCATGATCGGCTTGACGCCGGTGTATGCCGATGGCAAATGGAGCATTGGCCTGGAAGAAAAGCCCGGATTGTTTTGGCTGTATGTAGCGTTTGCACTGGTATGTGTGGCCATTACCTTTTTACTGATTGGTTTTTACCGCAAGGACCGGCAGTTTAAGCGTATGTTGGGGGCTTCTGTTTCTGCAGTCAGCGTTATTTTTGCGCTTTTGTTTATTGGCATGGGCAGGCCGAATACCGTATATCGCGAAAATTATATTAACAACTGTTTGGAGGGTGCACGCAATTTGGTGCTGCCTGAAGAACCTTTCGCCCGGTCAGATTTTTACAATGCGACCGATAACCTTGGCATGTTTTGGGGGCTGCCAAACATTCAGACCTTCCACAGTATTGTGCCGGTTTCCATTATGGAGTTTTACCCAGAGGTAGGGGTGAAGCGTGACGTTTCTTCCAAACCTGAAACCAAGTATTTTGCACTGCGCGACCTGCTTTCGGTACGGTGGTTTTTTGTAGGGGAGAATGAAGAGGAGCAAAACCTGATGCCCGGGTATACCCTTTACTCTAAGCAAATGGGCTTTAATATTTATGAAAATCAAAATTATCTGCCCATGGGCTTTGCTTATGACAAATATATGACCCGGGAGCAGTTTGAATCCATCTCTACCGACCTGCGCTCGCGTTATCTGCTGAAGATGGTCGTTCTGGAGGATGAGGATATTGAAAAATACAGCGATATTCTTACCCAGGCTACCGCTTCTGACCTGGAATATTTAAATGAAGATGATGTGGCAAACCTGGTTCAGGAACGTAAAACCATGACAGCCGATTATTTTGCCAAAGATAATTACGGGTTTGAATCCCGCACCAGCTTTGACAAGGAGCGTGTGGTATTTTACAGTGTGCCTTATGATCGTGGCTGGAGTGTGACGGTAAACGGCGAACCCGCCGAGGTGGTTAAGCTGAGCATTGGGTTTATGGGCGTAAGGGTACCGGCAGGGGATGCAGTGATACGGTTTAATTATATGCCCCCAGGGCTTAAAATTGGCGCTGTGGTTTCCGCTGCAGGCGTATTGCTACTGCTGCTTTATATAGGCGGATGGTTTGTAATTCGCAGAGTAAAAGAACACCGCCACTACCTGGAGGAGGAATTGCGCCGCACCAAAGAGCTGGGCGGGCAAATTTCGCTGGAGGATTATTTGCACAGCGAACAGCGGCAGATGGATGCGGTCTTAAAAAAACAAGGGCCCAGCTTGCTGGATCAAATTGAAAATACACCCCCCGGTGATGACCCTCTGTTTTTTCAGCTGGAGCAGCTGGCGAAGGAGAATGAAACCGCCGGGTCCCAACAGGAGGAAAAGCCTGGCCCGGAAGGAGAATCAAATCTAAACAAAGAACAACCAAAAGAATAAAAAGTAAAGGGAGCAAACAGTTGTTTGTCCCACAGTTTGTCAAAGGTCCGGTTTGCAAGTCAGTGCAAACCGGACCTTTGTGCGTACTCGAGAAAAAACAGGAAAAAATAATAAAAAGCAACCATGTTTCTACCATTTCAATATACGGTGCTTTTTGGCATTTGTTAAAGAAAATGTAAGTTTAACTGCTTACAGCGGTAAACACCAGTCTGCGTCCGAAACATACGATTTAACCTGTTTTCAAGTGATTGCTGCATTTGTGTGAAGGGGTTCCGCTATCTGGGAGATTTGGTTAAAATCCATGGTTCTCCTATAGCTTTCTGCGGCAGACGAACCCTGGATGCGGGCATTCTGTATTTGCTGTTTTCCAACACTTTTTAAACTGAATGTTCAGATTCTGTTGCCCTGCGTCCATATTTATTTTTTGGTAAAAAAGGAGAAGTGAACATAAAACTTGAAATAGAAAAAATACAATTGTGCAAAATAACAATTCCTGAATATAAAATAGGTGGTTTTGCGAATTGACATTTCGCGCCAAAAGAGGTATCTTAATAACAAATTATCAAGATAATATTTTTTTATCAAACCAAAACCATGTCCAATATGCTTATTTGATAGGAGGAAACAGAAACGTGAAGCCCGACGATATCTTAAAAATTTATATTCCCTTGGTAAAATTTATAGGGAATATTTTTGGAGAGAATGCAGAAGTGGTGCTCCACGACATTCGCCATTTGGAAAAATCTATTATTGCACTGAGTGATCACACCTTGACCGGCCGCAAAATTGGTGGGACTATTACCGATTTTGCTCTGGGTCTTATACACGATAAGGAGTATGAACGCCGGGATTCTATTACCAACTATACCGGAAAGATGAAGGGGGATAACCGTACCTTCCGTTCTTCTACCTATTTTATCAAGGATGATGAGGGCAATCTTATTGGTATGTTTTGCATTAACGTAGATATTACCCCTTATTTGCGGGTTCGCCAGCAGTTGGACAGCATGCTGATGTTTGATTCAAACGCCGACACACTGAATGCAGACCAAAAGAAAGAGGAAGAAAGCTTTGCATCTTCGTTTGAGGAAGTGCTGGGTCAGATGGTTTGCACAGCCTTGGGGGATTATGCGGTGGACGCTGCGCACATGACCATCGAGGAAAAGAAACAGGTTGTTGCAACCCTTCAAGGTAAAGGAGCGTTTTTACTGAAAGGAGCTGTAGGTGAGGTTGCCCAGGCTCTGGATGTTTCGGAGCAAACCATCTACCGTTACCTGAAGGAGATCTAAAATAAAGGAGCTGTTCCCATGAAAAAAGAAATTTCTACATCAAAAGCGCCGGATGCGATTGGTCCCTACTCCCAGGCGGTAAGAGCCGGGGATTTCCTTTATATTTCCGGTCAGATTCCCATTGATCCAAAGACAGGGGCACTTGTTGAGGGGGGGATCGAACCTCAGGCCAATCAGGTTTTTCAAAACCTGGATGCCATTTTAAAAGAGGCGGGCATGAGCTTTGATAACGTGGTCAAGACCACTGTGCTGCTTGCCGATATGGGGGACTTTGCTACGGTTAATCAAATTTATGCGCAGTTTTTTAATGGCGCAATTCTGCCGGCCCGGGCAGCATTTCAGGTAGCGGCGCTACCCAAAGCGGCTATGGTGGAAATAGAACTGGTTGCATACCAGGGCTAATTGATACAAAATAATTTATTTTGGAGGGAGAACATTGAGTACGAAAGAAGTTAAGCAGGTCAATCAAGACATTCAAAATGACTATTGTCTCGAAAAAGTTCCAAAGGAAAAACGCCGGGGACTGATCGCCACTGCTACCGTTTGGATTGGCTGGTGCATTTCTCTGAGCGCCTTCATGACCGGTGGAACCATTGGTGCCGGCTGTACTGCAGGGAAAGGTGTACTTGCCGTTCTGTGCGGTAACCTGTTCCTTATGGCCATTGCTATTTTTATTGGTATGATTGGGTATCGTACAGGCCTTACTACCTATTCCATCGGACGAATTGTATTCGGCAAAAAAGGTTCTATCATAACCTCATTGCTGATGGGTGTGCTTTCTATGGGCTTTATCGGTGTTTTACTCAACTCGTTTGGTAACGCCCTGCACTCTATAGTGCCTCAGATTCCGTCCCAAGCAGCGGTAATTGGTTTTGCGGTGTTGGTTGCACTGGCAGCTATATTTGGGTTTAAGGGGTTGTCTTTTGTAAGTACAATTGCTACCCCAGCCCTATGGATTTTGCTGATCATTATGTTTATTTCTACCATTAAATACGGCGGCGGTATGAGCCAGATTTTCGGCATTCAACCAGAGACGCCAATTTCCTTCTCTACCGCTATGGGTGCTGCCATAGCTACATGGGTTGTGGGTGCCGCTCTGGTATCCGATGTCACCCGCTATTGTAAGAAGGCGTCTCATGTTATCATTGGCGCTTTTTCCGGTTATATTTTGGGTGCAGCCTTGTTTGAGGGCGTTGCTGTTATCTCCTCGGTGGCTACCCACCAGGGTGACTTTGTAAAGGTAATGGGTCTTTTGGGTCTGCTGATTCCCGCTATCATTATTCTGGCACTGGCCCTGTGGACTACCACCAATAACAATATCTACTCTTCGGCACTTGCGTTCACCAACTTAAGCGAACTGCTTCATATTAAGGTTAGCAAGCCGGTTTGGACCATCATCTCCATCATCATTGCAATTGCTGTTGCACTGTTGGGCCTTGCTTCCAAGTTTATTGTATGGCTTAACTTTATTGGCACCTTAATGCCTCCGTTTGCCGGCATTCTGATCGCCCACTTCTGGATTATACATAGAGATAAAACCAAGGTGTTTATGCCATCCGGTTTCCGCTGGACTGCATTGGTTTCCTGGGTTCTCGCCATTGTTGTCGCCAAGGTTTCCCATGTGACAATTCCAGCCATTATTGGTTTGATTGCCGGCCTTATCATCTATGCTATTCTGGGCTCCATCTTTAAGGAAAAAGAAAGCCAGAAGGGCGAGATATTCACTATTGCAGCAGCTGAGGAAGAAGCGCCTGCCAAAGCAAAAGAATAACTAGGTCCTTTCCAGAGGTACACTGGGCAGGAAAATATCCTCCCAGTGCGCCTTTGATCAAACAAATGCAACCATACTATGTTTCCGGTGCGCACCGGAGAAAGGAAGGTCGTTATGAAATTCGGAATTGGTATTCCAACAGGTACAGAGGGTCTAATGTACCCGATTCCCTTTGCCCATGTACGGGACAACATAAAAATGGCGAAAGCCGCAGAGCAGTTGGGCTTTGATTCGGTTTGGGGTAATGACCATGTGTCTACCCAGCACTATGTCAGCAAGGAGTTTGACTGCCCTCCCAATTACTATGCGCCTCTTATTACCCTTGCAGCTATTGCGGAGAACACCACTACCCTCAAGGTTGCTACAGCTTTGCTGGTGTTCCCTTTCCGCAACCCGGCCGTAATTGCAAAGGAACTCGCTACTCTGGATCAACTCTCGGGTGGACGGACTATTATTGGTGTAGGCATTGGCGCTTACCGGGAAGAGTTTGAGGCGATGATGGGAGCGTCAGCCCAGGGTGTCAACCGGGGTGAGCTGCTGGACGAATCTTTGGAGATGGTATCCCGCCTGTTTAAAGAGGACAGGGTTACCATGAAGGGCAAGTATTTTGACCTGCAGGAGGTACAGTCCTTCCCGAAGCCCGTGCAGAACCCATTCCCGTTTTATATTGGCGGAAATAATGCCAACGGCCGTATAAGGGTTGCCAAATATGGAACCGGCTGGCTGCCTGCTGTTCTGACTCCAGCCGAGGTCAAGGCGGGTGTGGAGGACATTGCCCGGCTGTGCGAAGCCGAGGGCCGTAGTATTCAGGAAATTGACATTGCGCCCCAGCTTTCCATCTCCATTGCAAAAACAAAAGAGGAGGCCTGTGCAAAATTTGAGCGCTCCCAGCTTTATAAACACCTGGTCAGCCTGAAAAAGTCTACTCTGAAAGACCAGGATGCCAGCAACTATATGGAGCGTAACCTGATTGGCACACCAGAGGAAATTTCGGAACAGATTCAAAAATACAAAGAGGCTGGCGTGACCACTTGTTCCGCGATGCTGTTTGCCGCAAATTCCGTCGATGAATTCATTGAGGATATGCAGTTATTCTCGGAAGAGGTTATGCCCAATTTTAAGTAATGAAAACAGTCAGTGCACGAAAGCTGTGTGCCTGATAAAAAGCATGCGGCCGAAAACTTTTCGGCCGCATGCCTTATAAAAAATCCTTTCCAATTTCACCGCACGGAGAGGAAAAAATCACGCCGGAGTGCGGCGGCGCGGAGAGAAATTCATGAGCAGTTTACAAGAGTTTAAGAAGGAACGGATCCGTTCCCAAATAGAAAAAAACGGCCTTGATCTGCTGGTTGCATCGCTGCCTGAAAATAGTTACTATCTTAGCGGGTTTGAAAATGTAGGGCAGCAGATTCTGAGCAAGACCCAGTCCTATTTAGTCTATGATCCCGGTACCGACCGTAAAACTATGATTACCTCAGTGTCTGACATCCCTACCATTATAGAAGGGGCTGACGTGGATGAAATTCTGGCTGTAGGAGGTTTTCAGTTTTCCTATAATGAAAAGAAAACCCCATTCCGTGAAAAGCTGGAAAATGCAACCTCCCGGCGTTTTCCTTCCGCTATGGAGGCACTGAAAACTGCTATTGTTACTGCCTGCCCAAACGGGGGACGGGTTGGATTGGATGAAAGCCGGACTCCGATTACCGTTTGGAAGTGGCTGGAGCAAGAGCTGCCCCAC
This sequence comes from Ruminococcaceae bacterium Marseille-P2935, assembly GCA_900104565.1. Taxonomy (GTDB): domain Bacteria; phylum Bacillota; class Clostridia; order Oscillospirales; family Ruminococcaceae; genus Marseille-P2935. The sequence continues at coordinate 1,588,264 of LT629952.1, read as the reverse complement.
CACGAACTGATCCCGGCGATGGGAATCTTTTCCCAGATTAGGCTGATCAAGCACCCGGATGAGATCGCCCTGATTGAACGCAGCGCCAATATTGCCGAAGACGCTATGTATGAGGCGATTCAGCAGATCAAAATTGGCACAAGTGAGTATGAAATCGGCCGTATGTTTGCCGAAGGCTGCAGCAAACGGGGGGCACTTCCCTATTTCTGCGTGGTAACGATTGACGAGCGGGCTGCTTTTTCCGATACGATCAATACCAAAACCCAGGTAGTGAAGGATGGCAGCGTGATCCGCTTTGATCTTGGCTGCATCTTTGAGAGCTACCGCTCTGACATTGCCCGGACTGTGGTTGTAGGAAGTAACAAAAAAGCAGAGGATTACTACGAGGCGATTCTGGCAGGAGAGGAAACCGCTGTTGCCGCCGTCAAGGATGGTGTAACCGCCGAAGAGATCTTCCAGATAGCGCTGCGCACCACCCAGGAAAAAATGCGTCATTTCCAGCGTCATCACTGCGGGCACGGCATTGGTATTGAAGTTTATGATCCGCCTTCCATTGCTATGGGAGACAAGACGGTTCTTAGAGAGGGAATGACTATTAATGTGGAAACGCCTTACTACGAAATTGGCTGGGGCGGCGTCCAGGTGGAGGATACTCTGGCTGTGGAGAAGGATGGTGCCCGTTACCTGACAAAATCCTCCCGGGAGCTGATTAAACTTAGTCTGTAGAAAGGAACTGGATATGAGCTACTATAAGGGAATACAATGCATCAAATGCGGTTATGTGGGACGGGAAGACGAGGCATTTGACGCCTGCCCGGTCTGCGGGACCCAGGGAAACAATGTGAATTTTACCACCACCTATGATTTTGGCCAGGACCTGGAAAAGGTACGCCAGGAATTTTTAAACGCCAAGGGCAAAGGCCTTTGGAAACACCGGGAATTTCTTCCCATTGCCCCTGAGACAGAACCGGTTAGCCTGGGCGAGGGGGAGACGCCGTTGCTGCACTGCGGGCGCTTGGGAAAGAGCATGGGGTTACATAACCTTTATATCAAGAACGAGTCGGTCAATCCGACCTGGTCTTACAAAGACCGTTTGTGCAGCGTGGCTGTTACCAGGGCGGTTCAGGAAGAACGGCCGGTGGTTACGGTGTCCTCCACAGGGAACCACGGCGCGGCTACAGCGGCTTACAGCGCAGCGGCAGGCAAACCCTGCGTCATTTTCACCTTGCCTCAGGTACCTGCTACCATGAAAACGCTGATGCAGTCCTTTGGGGCATATGTTATGGTAACCCCCAAGCCGATTGATCGCTGGACCATCATGAAAAAATGTGTGAAAGAAAAGAGCTGGTACCCATTAAGCGGATATATTGCTCCACCTATTGGCAGTAATTGCTTTGGAATCGACGGCTATAAGACGATTGCTTTTGAACTTTACGAACAGCTGGGGGATTTGCCAGAATTTATTGCCGTTCCCTCCGCTTACTCTGACGGGCTTTACGGAGTCTGGAAAGGTGTTAAGGACCTGCAGACCATAGGGCTTTCGGGCAAAAAGACAAAGATGATTGCCTCTGAGGTTTTTGGCTCTTTGAAAGAAACCCTCAAGGAGCAGGCAGAAGGCCCAGTGACGGTTCCCTCTGAATGGTCCATTTCATTCTCCATTGCAGGGCCCCAAGGTACCTATCAGGGTTATGCGGCCCTTAAGGAGTCGGAGGGCTATGCCGAGACCAGTTCGGATGAAGAGACCATAGCCATGCAGCTGCGCCTTGCCAAGGAAGAGGGCATTTTTGCCGAGGCCGCTTCGGTGACCTCACTAGTGGCGATTGAGAAGCTTGCTAAAGAGGGCAAAATTGCACCAGACGACAAGGTGGTGGCGGTTATCACTTCTACCGGGCTGAAAGATCCGGCAACTACGGCAGAACATCTTCCCCCGGTGCCTACCATAGAACCTAACTATGAGGAGCTTGCCAAAGCTCTGAAAGAAAGCTACGGTTACGAATTAAAATAACGAAAGGAGACTCCGTTATGTCAAATCCATATAATTTAGGTTTCGGATTTTACGGCGGCCACGACAGCGAGACCGTCATGAAGCTGGTGAAAGCTTCTGAGGAAAAAGAATTCTCCTCTGTTTGGATCGCGGAGGACTACTTCTACGGCGGTGCCTTTTCTACGGCAGCGGCCTGCGCGGTGCAGACTTCCAAAATTCAAATCGGTATTGGTGTCATTAACCCCTTCACCCGCCACCCGGTACTTTCCGCTATGGAAAGTGCATCTCTTGACGCAATTTCCAAAGGGCGCATCCTCCTGGGGCTTGGTGCTTCCAACAAGCGCTGGATGGAGGATATGGCGGGAATTCCGTTTGAAAAACCCATTCAGGCAACCAAAGAATGTGCTGTTATCATCAAAGAACTGATTAGCAAAGGGCATTTAAAGTTTGAAGGTGAAGTTTTTAAAACTGGTAATGTGGAGCTGGATTTTAAACCCTACCGTAAGGACCTGCCGGTCTACCTGGGCGTCAAAGGTCCAAATGCTTTGCGTATTGCCGGGCAGATTGCTGATGGCGTACTCCTTTCCACCATGACCAGCCTTCCTTATGTGGCGTATGCGAAAGAGCGCATCAAGGAAGGCGCCGAAAAGGTTGGACGTGACCCCAGCGAAATTAAAGTTTCAGCTTATTTCCCTATGCATGTGGATAAAGATTCCAAGAAGGCCAAGCAGGCGGTAAAGGAAGTAGTAGCCAAATTTGTGGGGATTCATGGGGTTCATCCGATCTTAACCTGTACCGGTATGACAGAGGAGCAGATCATGCCCTTTAAAGAAGGAGTGTTGAAGGGTAAATTTGCTACCGAACTAGTTACTGATGAACTGGTAGACCTGCTTGCCATTGCCGGTGACCCGGATGAATGCAAAGCGAAACTGAAAGCCCTTAATGAAGCGGGCGTTGACAACCCGGTGGCTTTCGAAGTGATGGGGGTTGATCCTATGGATTCCCTGCAGACCATTTCTAAATACATACTTGACTAGTTAAGGAGGAAATCCTATGAATATTGTCATTGTCGGCGGCACCGGGGACCTGGGCTTTGGTCTGGGTTACCGCTGGGCAAAGGCCGGGCACCAAATTGTTATTGGCTCCCGGCAGAAAGAGCGGGCTATGGAGGCGGCAGGGCGCATTAATGAGATGACCGGAACGCAAAATGCCAAGGGCCTTGCCAACGAAGACGCAGTGTTAGAAGGCGACATCGTAGTGCTGGCAGTTCCGGATGCTGCCCGCGCTGCAGTTCTGGAACTGATTAAGCCTCTGGTGCAGGGAAAAACCGTAGTAGATGTAACCATTCCGCTGCGCTTTAACCCCTTGCGTTATGAGGCACCGGAGGAAGGCTCCAATGCACAGCAGACTCAGGCCGTTCTTGGGGAAGGCGTTAAGGTGGTAGCTGCATTTCACACCGTTTCTGCCGCCATGCTGGAGAACCCGGAAAAGGAAGTAAAAGGTGACGCCCTCATTATGGGCAGTGATGAGGAAGCCAAAAATACCCTCATTGGTCTGGCTGATGATATTGGGCTTAGGGGTTTTGACGCAGGCAGCTTGCTCAATGCCCGTACGGTTGAGGGACTGACCCCCATGATTATTGGTATGAACAAACGTTATAAGCGAGGGCACATTGGCATTGCTCTGACTGGTATTTAAACCAGGGAAAAGGGGGAAACGGGGATGAAACAGAAAATCACCACCAAACAAATTACCATTTTAGGACTTTTGGGGGCTGTCGCCTTCTTAATGATGTCGACATTTTCCGTACCGCTGATTCCTGGGGCCCAATTTCTTCGTTTTGAGCCCAGTGAAATTCCGGTGCTGGTGGCTTCCGTCACCTTTGGGCCGGTTGCTGGCGTCATGACCAACCTTATTAAGGATATCCTCTATTTTATGTTCCGGGCAAAGGGGATTTTTGGCCCATTAAGTGACTTTTTGATCACCTCGGTCTTTGCTTTTGTGGTGGGCTGGGTTTATCAGAAAAAGCCCGGCAGCAAAGGGCTGATTTTGGCTTGCATTGTTGGAATTATAGCGCGCACCATTGCAATGATTCCGGTCAACTGTGTGATTTTGCCTCTCCAGTTCGGCTACGGGGCAGATAAGGTATTGCAGATGATGCCGTATGCCCTGCTTCCTTTTAATCTGATCAAGGCTGTCATCAATTCCTTTGGAACAGTGGTGCTTTATCAGCTTTTGCTCAAACGGGTACCTAAACTTTTGCATTCGGGGAATATGGTATGAGAAAAATAGCGATGTTTGCAGCTCAGGGCATTCCGCCTGTGGGGGAGGGGGATAATCTTTCTGAACTGATTGTTGAAGCCTTTCACACAGAAAACCAGGAGTTTCTGGATGGGGATGTGCTGGTTGTTGCCCATAAAATTGTTTCCAAGGCGGAAGGATGCGTCCTGTCCCTGTCTGATGTTGTTCCTTCAGCCGAGGCTGAGTATTATTCGAAGATGACGGGCAAAGATCCACGGATTTTACAGGTGGTTCTTGATGAATCCTCTCTGGTGCTAAAAGCCAGACGTGGGGTGATTATCACCCGCCATAAGCTGGGCTTTGTCTGCGCCAACGCCGCAGTGGACCATTCCAACGCCGGGGGAGGGGACCTGGTGGTTACCCTGCCTAAAGACCCTGATCAGAGTGCCCGGAAACTTTCTGACGGTATTTTTGAGCGCACAGGTAAAAGGGTGGCAGTCATTATTGCGGATACCCATGGCCGTTCCTTTCGGGAAGGGGCCATTGGTGTATGTGTAGGTTGCTATGGTATTGCACCCATTCATAGCTATAGGGGAGATATCGACCGGGACGGCTATGTCATGCAGACCTCCCAGGAAGCCACTGCAGACGAGCTTTGCTCTGCGGCAACCCTTCTTATGGGGCAAGGGGACGAATCCCGTCCGGCTGTACTGATACGAGGGTACGAGTACCAGCCGTCAGAGGTAGGGGCTAAGGAACTTTTCCGGATTCCCCAAAAAGAGCTTTTCAACTGATTTTTTTGGGTAGTAAGATATGCCCAATAAAAGGTAAATCAATCAAAGTACAGCCAAAGGCCCGGAAAGTATTTTCCGGGCCTTTGCTGTCATAAAAAGCCCAGCAACAGCTGAACTTTTTATTTAAAATATTGCAAAGTTGTTGAAACAGGAAAAAGCGGGGGGCAGGATTAGTTATAATGACGGTACAGAAAGCTTAGGCCCAGGATAATTCTTGTGTGAAGTCAGGAGACAACAGAATAACTGAACCGAACCTGCCAATAAGGAACCACTGCACAGTAAGCGGTCATATGTTTTAAGACGAGGACAGACGTATGAATTGTGCCTATATTAAATTTCGGGCTTAGTTTGCCCTGTTGTATCATTTAGAGAAAAGTTGGCGGTGGAGTAGATGAAACAATATTCGTTATTTTTAGCAGCCATTCAATAAAGTTATTTGCAGGATGGGAAAGCAGAAACATTATTTTTACCCTAGCATTATCGGCGAATGGGATACGGCTGATAGATAGCAAGATTCTTGCATTCTGCTGCATGACATGAGATAATAACCTCATCTATTACTAAAATCAAAGATTTTTTAATCAGAGCATAAAAAGGCTTTGTAAAGCATTGCATTAAAACAGTATGAAACCTAATGAAATGATAGCATTCAATGATATAAAAAGGAGCAGCGATATATGGCAAAATTAAAATTGGGCGCCGGTATGGAAGTCCCCGCACTTTCCAGCTTAGAGACTGGGTATGAGCTTAGGGATCATCAAAACCTTACTGCAAACGTAGGGCTTGACCAGCTAATCCCCTTGCTAAATGGCTTTTGCACGATGCAAAAAAGCCCGGTATTCTTTATTTTAGAATTGCCGGCTACCGAACAGGAAGAGCAAACGCTGCGCAGCAAGCCTGCCGATCCTTTCCATAAAAATATTTATTACCTGGACAACTGCACGGTACCGGTGGCAAAAGCTATTTTAAAACGGTATGGCGAACTGCTGATTAACGACGGCCTGGCCTGTTTTGGGTTTGGTAACCATAAAACTGAAGATGAAATATTTATTAGCAAATATAATGTAACCTCTATTTACAGCAAAGAACTGCATCGGTACTTACCATTGCTGGAGCATCTATCCATTCCGCAGAAGGAAAAGCTTAGAACCGTGTGGGATACCTTTACCCAGGAGGCCCCGGGGACTGCCTGCACCGTAGAGGTAAACGGAGAGACCATGGGTACAGTATTGGAAAACCTGGCCGAGCTTGGGCTGTATCTGGCAAAGCAGGCGGAGGATTAAAAAAACGTGTTTTACAACCCGGCCGAAAAATAGGGAGGTTAAGATGAAAAGGTCAGGCTGTTTTGTCTTTGCTTTTTTGTTTTTATTAACGGCTTGCGCTATTCCGAACAGACCGGTGCCATCTGTTCAGCCAAGCGTTAGCTCTGTTTTGACGGATCAAAGCAGTACGGCGTCAGACGCGCCGAAACAGGTGCAAAAGCCTGACAAGCCCTATGGCTTTGATCTGCTCCCATATTTATGGCAGCAGGAGTTATATCAAATGCTGGAGGAAAAGGAGATTACGCCGGACCGGCCGTACCTGTTTGATCTGCCATTGGAATGGGACCAAATTTATCCGGTCATAGAACTTTATTCTTCTAACCATCAGACGCTGCTTTGGCGCGAGTACGGATATTTCCCCCTATTTGAAGAAAATGGTGAAAAGGTTTTGGGAATCAGGGCAGAAAAACAGTTTGATAACAGGGGCAATGACCAGGTGATGTGCCGTCTGTTTGACCAGACCGCAGAACATATTATGTCTGAACTGCCCCCAAAAGAAGCGGCCGACGAGGTGAAAATAAAAGCGATTGCCGAGTATATAACAGCGCATGTAAGTTATTTTCCGAAGCAAACCCCTATTGGACAGGAGATTTTAACAGTTTGACGCCCGAGGCAAAAGAGCAGGCCCGATACGCTTCGCTGGATTATGGGGCCCTGGTGAACGGCAAAGCAATCTGTGGGGGGTATGCCAATGCGTTTCAGTTTCTGTGCGAGCGTCTGGAGGTATACAGCATTATAGTGCATGGTGACGCTGGCGGACAGGGGCATACCTGGAATATGGTATGGCTGGATGGAAACTGGTATCATGTGGACGTGACCTGGATGGATTCTGAGGAAGGGGCAGCCCCTGATGATTACTTTTTTTTAGCAAGTGACCGACAGATGGAGAAAACCCATTCAGAATTTTACTGGTGCAGAGCAAAAGCGGAAAACAATCTGCTTTTTCCTGTTCCAAAGGCAGAAAAGGAATGGGAAGTTTCCAGGCGATAACCATTTTTGGCTGGCCTGTGCCGAAATAGGATCTGTCTTTAACCCCAAAAACTAAGGAGTATTCCATCAAATAAGCCGGCCATAAGCAGCCGCATTTTTACGATGATAGGCGCAAAACGGCAGAGAGGGGGATTTATCCGGACTTCGCCCTGATGTTTACCCAAACGGGGAAGCTGCAGTTTCTGCCGTGTGTTTTACCGCAGTATAAGCAGCGGTACACTGACCCGGAATCAATGATCTTTCTATAGGCAAAAGTAGTGTGGGATTCCAGAATCAAAAGCGAGACACTGCGTTAAAAAGATTTGTAGGGCGGTAGGACAGCCATGGCAGTTAATCGGGAGAGGGTCGTTTTTTATTTTAAAGTCCTCGTTATCTGTTTTTTTACCACGCGTCCATACTTGAAGCAAATTATTTATGAACTGGTTTTTCATATAATCAAAAAGAAGCCGCTGAAAAGCGGCTTCTTTTTGCAAGTGTATATCAAATTATTTCAGGTTGCCTTCCAGAATATCCAGCTGTGCAAGCAGTTCTTTCGGCAGTCTGTCGCCAAACTTCCCGTAGAACTCGCGGATGCCGGCAGCGTCTTCTTTCCACAGGTCTACATCTACATCCAGCAGGCCTTTCAGGGTATCAAGGTCAATATCCAGGCCTTCCAGATTAATGTCTTCGGGTTTGGGCTCGTAGCCGATCGGGGTTTCTACTGCATCAGCTTTGCCTTCGCAGCGGTCAAGAATCCACAGCAGGACCCTTAAGTTGTCGCCAAAGCCCGGCCAGATGAAGTGACCTTCGTCGTCAGTTCTGAACCAGTTAACGTTGAAGATTTTCGGAGCTTTGTCGCCCAGCTTTTTGCCCATCTCAAGCCAGTGAGCAAAGTAGTCGCCCATGTGGTAACCGCAGAAGGGCAGCATAGCCATGGGGTCACGGCGAACCACACCTACAGCGCCGGAAGCGGCAGCGGTGGTCTCGGAAGCCATGATGGAGCCTACGAATACACCATGCTCCCAATCTCTTGCCTGGTAAACCAGGGGAGCGGTTTTAGCACGACGGCCGCCGAATACAATCGCAGAGATGGGAACGCCGGCGGGATTGGAGAACTCGGAGCTCAGGCAAGGGCAGTTTACAGCGGGAGCGGTGAAACGGCTGTTGGGGTGAGCGCCCTTGGAACCATCGGTGCAATCCCATTTGTTGCCCAGCCAGTCAACTGCATTTTTCGGAGGATTCTTATCCAGGCCTTCCCACCAAACAGTGTTGTCGTCCAGGTTATGCACCACGTTGGTGAAGATGGTGTTTTTTCGGGTGGATGCCAAAGCGTTGGGGTTGGACTTTTCATTGGTGCCGGGAGCAACACCGAAGAAACCGTTCTCGGGGTTAATTGCCCACAGGCGGCCATCCGGTCCAATGCGCAGCCAGGCAATATCATCACCAACGGTCCAAACTTTGTAGCCCTCTTTTTTCAGTTTCTCGGGAGGAATGAGCATAGCCAGGTTGGTTTTGCCGCAGGCCGATGGGAATGCCGCACAGATATATTTTACCTCTCCCTGTGGGTTTTCAAGGCCCAGAATGAGCATGTGCTCAGCCATCCAGCCCTCTTTCCAGCCCTGGTAGGAAGCAATACGCAGAGCAAAGCATTTTTTGCCAAGCAGTACGTTTCCGCCGTAACCGGAGTTAATGCTCCAGATGGTGTTGTCTTCGGGGAAGTGGCAGATATAACGGTTTTCTTCCTCAATGTTTGCTTTGGAATGCAGGCCTCTTACAAAATCGTTGGAAGTATCGCCCAGCTGGGTTAGGGCATCTTTGCCCATGCGGGTCATAATATCCATATTCAGAACAACATAGGTAGAATCGGTCAGCTCAATTCCTACTTTAGAGAAAGGAGAACCGATAGGGCCCATGCAGTAAGGAATTACATACATGGTTCTGCCTTTCATGACGCCGTCATACATGGGAGTCAGTTTGGCATACATTTCTTTAGGGTCGCACCAGTTATTGGTAGGGCCGGCATCCTCTTTTTTGCGGGAGCAGATATAGGTTCGGCCTTCCACGCGGGCAACGTCGTTCTTAGCAGTACGATGCAGCAGGCACCCAGGCAGTTTTTCCTCGTTCAGCGCTTCCATTTCGCCGCTGGCGATAGAAAGATCCCTCAGTTCTTTTAACTGCTCTTCACTGCCGTCAATCCAGACCACCTTGTCTGGTTTTACAAGGGCTTTCATTTCCTCAACCCATTTGAGGACATTTTGGTTGTTAGTCATGGTATTTTCTCCTTTCGGTTCTTTGGCATTTTCCGCTCATTCCTATCCCTCCAAAAAAATAAACGGAAACAGCAGGTACAGCCCATGTAGGAACGGATTTTTTGACTGAAATTACCTATGAAAAATCCAATTCTCTCACATATATCATTATAATTTGAAAATGTCAAAAATGCAATATCAGAAATGCAGAATTTCATTTAAGTTTTTGTGAATTTTCGTTAAAATTCTCACAAATATCCATACCTGCCCGTCCATTCAGGTCGAATCCAGCCAAATTTCCAGATAGAAATTCAAAAAAAGCCTGCGATCCAATCATTGCGGCATTGTCTCCGCAAAGTGAAAGTGGGGGGATGTGCAGTTTAAAACCATTGTCCCTGCAAAGAGCTTCCATTTTTTCCCGCAATCCGGAATTGGCAGAGACACCGCCGGCCACTGCCAATGTAGTATATCCAAACGCTTTGGCGGCAGATAAAAAACGGTCGGTTAAAATTTCACACACCGTTTTTTGAAAGGAAGCGGCCAGTGAATCTGCGTCCAATGGTTCCCCCTTTTGTTCTGCCCGGTGCGCCAGGTTAATGACGGCTGTTTTTAACCCCGAAAAACTAAAATCATAGGGCGAGCCGTCTACTGTTGGGTGAGGCAAGGGGTATTTATTAGCATCCCCCTTTTTTGCGGCTTTATCAATTTGTACCCCGCCGGGGTAGGAAAAACCCATGGAACGGGCAGCTTTGTCAAAAGCTTCCCCGGCCGCATCATCCCGGGTGCGGCCTATTACACGAAAATCGGTGTAGTCCCGCACTTCTACAATATGGCTGTGCCCTCCTGAAACAACCAGGCATAAAAAGGGCGGCTTCAGGTCGGGGTGTGCAATATAATTTGCTGCAATGTGCCCCCGAATATGGTGCACTGGAATGAGCGGTTTATTCATAGCCATGGCCAGGCCTTTGGCAAAATTCACCCCTACCAGCACCGCGCCAATTAACCCCGGAGCGGCGGTTACGGCAATTGCATCTACCTCTGCCAGGGTGTAGCCGGCTTGCTTTAGTGCACCATCGCAGACGGCGATAATATTTTCGGTATGGCGGCGGGAGGCAATTTCGGGTACTACGCCTCCGTATTTTTGATGTTCCGCCACCTGCGTGTGAATGACGGAAGAAAGCACCCTGCGGCCATCTTCTACCACTGCGGCTGCGGTTTCGTCGCAGGAACTTTCAAACGCTAAAATTTTCATGGGAATTCCCCCTTTGGTTAGAGTAGCGGCCATACCCCCTGCGGTGCAGGAAAAGCCGTTTTAATAGTTGCCTTGAAAACTTCTGCACCTTTGGTGCGCAAGACGGTTACGCTCGAAAAAATGTCCCCGAATAAGCGGTTACGCGGCGGCCGTTGCAGTTTTGAGTGTTTTGGATGTAACAGGTCATTTGCTGATTATAACAGATGATCGGTTGGTTTTCAAAAAAATAACCCCAAACCGTTCGGTACGGTTTGGGGTTAGAACAGCCCCAAAATGTTTTTCCGGGTATGCAATATCTTGTCAGGCACAAAACAAAATGCCGCCTTTTTGCAGGTGCAGGATCTGTGTTAAAAGCCAAAAATATGTTGGTTTACGGCAAAATTATATTGCTGTGCCGTTTTAAAATCAGTTCAGGCTTGCCTACCCCACTGGGCTGGCGCTTACCCGGTTAAAAACCACCAGCCAGCGTAGCGGGGCGGTATGGTAAAAAAGCTGCTTCAACAGGCGGGCAAATACGCTGCTTATGGCAGCCGTGGTTTGCAGTGGGTATTTGCTAAGGGTGCATGTTGCCTACTGACAGGCAGTGTTGGCAATAGAATTTTAGGCACGTGCTGGGAGACCGCAGCCCAAAGGACCGTAAAGCCAGCTTAAACCACCAGCCTAGCCGGTAGTTATGTTTTTTCCAGTTCGGCGGCATTTGCAAAAAATATTGTATAAAAAGGGTATGCTGAAATAAAACCGGTAGGAATTCTCCCATAAACCAGGAAAGCCCGTGTGCTTCAGTCGGCAGTCACAGGGCCAAGGGCTGCCGCGGGGTTTGTAGCCGTTCTTTAAAACTGCACAAAAAATTTTTACACGGCTTAGCAGTTATTCAAGCTTTGTTTCAACTGGCCGCCATGTCATAATCAGGGCGTCCTCCTGTGGGTCCCGGTAAAAGCGGGGCCGGCGCCCCTCCTCGGCAAAGCCCAGGGAGCGGTAAAGGGAAACAGCGACAATATTAGAAGGGCGGACCTCCAAGGTAACAAAAGAAAGCTGGTTCTGCCGGGCATAGCGGATGAGGCCGCCGGTCAGCAGCCGGCCGATGCCGGCGCCTCGGTATTGGGGAAAGACAGCAATGTTGCAAACATACCCTTCCCCGGCAATATTTTGCATGCCGGCATAACCGGCAACATGGTCCCCAAGCATAGCTACGGTAAAAACAGCCGCCGGGTTGCGAAGCTCCTCGGCAAGGGCTTCTCTCGTCCAGGGATGGGGGAAGCAAGCTTCCTCCAGCTTTACCAGCTCGTTTAAATGGGTTTCTGCCATGGGAACAAGGCGTATTTTTTTGGTCAGTTCCAAGTGGGTCACCTCGTTATTTTTTGGCGTCATACCAGCTTTCGCCTACTCCTACGTCCACTTCCATGGGCACTGCCAGCTTAGCTGCCTGTTCCATCTCTTCCTTTAAAATGGCGCAGGCTGCGTCCTTTTCCTGGGCAGGCGCCTCCACCAGCAGTTCATCGTGTACCTGCAAAATGAGGCGGGCTTTCATATTTTCGTTAAGAAACCGGTGATAGACCCGTACCATGGCAATTTTAATAATATCGGCAGCACTGCCCTGAATGGGCATGTTCATAGCAACCCGTTCCCCAAAGGCTTTCAGGTTGTGGTTGGTGGATTTCAGTTCCGGCAGGTAGCGGCGGCGGCCAAACATGGTGCTGACATAACCATTTTGTTTGGCGTCAGCTATTGTTTTTTCCATGTATTGCTTAACGCCGCTGTAATTTTCCAAATAACTTTTAATGTATTGGTCGGCCTCTTTTACGCTTACCCCAATATCTTGCGAAAGCGAGAACGCGCCGATGCCGTAGACAATTCCAAAGTTGACCGCTTTTGCATTGCGGCGCATAGCCGGAGTTACAAAGGCGGGGGGCATGTTAAATACCCGAGCGGCGGTGGTGGTGTGAATATCTTCGCCGGATAAAAATGCTTCGATCATATGGCTGTCGTTTGCGATATGCGCCAACACCCGCAGTTCAATCTGAGAATAATCGGCATCAATCAGCACCCAGCCGGGCTGGGCCAAAAAGAATTTGCGCAGGCTGCTGCCCAGTTCGGTGCGAACCGGGATATTCTGCATATTGGGTTCGGTGGAACTGATACGCCCGGTGCGGGTTTCGGTTTGCTGGAAGCTGGAATGAATACGGCCGTCCTGCCCCACTACTTTAATCAGCCCGTCCACATAGGTGGATTTTAACTTGGCCAGCATGCGGTATTCTAAAATTTCTTCAATAATCGGGTGTTTGCCTTTTAACCATTCCAACACATCGGCATTGGTGGAATAGCCGGTTTTGGTTTTCTTTTTGGTAGGAAGCATCAACTTGTCAAATAAAATTTCTCCTAGCTGTTTGGGAGAGTTCACATTAAATTGGCCGCCTGCCAAAAAGTAAATCCGTTCCTGAATATCGGCAATCCGCTGATCCAACGATTTGCCGAACTGCTGGATGCCGCTTTTATCCACCGCAAAGCCCAGGTGTTCCATGGAGGCCAATACCTGGGCCAGAGGCAGCTCAATTTCACCCAGCAGCTTTTGCTGGCCGTTACGTTCCAGCTGGGTTTCCAATTTATCGCACAGGGCGGAAAAACGGGCAATTTCGTCCGAAAACCCGTCCAGTGTTGCAGTAAAGTCCCCTTGTAACGGGCAAGGGGGAATCTCATATTCCGCAGATAGCCGGGAAACGGTGTACTCGGTGGAGTTGGGGCTGAGCAGGTACCCCGCCAGGCGGACGTCAAACACAATGGAAGTGAGGGGGAATCCGCCATTCAACCCCAAATGGTAAAGCCGCTTGCTGTCATCTACCCGCAGGCTGATGCCGCAGGTTAGCACCTGCTTCAGGTTTTCGGCAAAACCATCCTCTCCGGCTACCGCCGTAAAATACCTGCCTTTTGAAAGAAAGGCAAATGCGGTACAGTCATCCCCGTCAAAGCGGCAGAGCAGGTCTGCCTGTTTTGGATTTTCAGCGAATAAAGCTTCCAGCGAAGCCGCAGCCAGGGTGGGCTGAGCGGGTGCTTCGGGGCTGGCTACCTCTTCAGGCCCGGCTGGCTGGGTGAGCCCCAGCCGTGTAATCAGCGAAAAGGTTTCCAGCCGGGTAAGCAGCCGGTAGGCGTCGTTGTTTTTTACCTTTCCCGGAATATAAGAGGCGAGATTGGTATCGATTGGTGCATCGGTGCAGATGGTAGCCAGCTGGCGGCTGAGGTAAGCGGTTTCCTTATGTTCTATTAGCTTTTGACGCATACCAGGCTTAATCAGAGGGCTTTCGATGTTTTCATAAACTCCGTCCAGCGACTCAAAATTCTGAATCAGCATAAGCGCGGTTTTTTCCCCCACGCCTGCTACGCCAGGAATATTGTCCGAGCTGTCCCCCATCAGGGCTTTCACTTCGATTAGCTGTTTTGGAAATAACCCATAAGTCTCCCGGATGGTGTCGATATTATATAGGGTAGAAGAAGCCTGTCCCATTTTGGTAGAGGCAAGCCGAACCGAAACGGTGGGGGAAACCAGCTGTAAGCTGTCGCGGTCCCCGGTGGCGATGACACATTCGTCCCCCTGCTCGGTGCATACCCGGGCCAGGGTGCCCAGAATATCGTCCCCTTCATAGCCGGGCGCCTCAATAATGCGGTACCCCAGGTTGGCCAGCAATTCTTTTAAAATGGGCATCTGGCAGGCAAGCTCGTCCGGCATTCCCTTGCGCTGGGCTTTGTAGCCGTCGTATTGTTTGTGGCGGAAGGTGGGCCCTTTTACATCAAAAGCAAACGCTACCGCATCCGGGTGAGTTTCCTCCATTATTTTGAGCAGAATATTCATAAAACCGTAGACGCCGTTTGTGTAAGTGCCGTCCTTTGCGGTTAACAGTTTAATGCCATAAAAGGCGCGGTTGAGCACACTATTGGAATCCACTGCCAGAAGTTTCATAATTTTCTCCTTTGCATTTGGTTTGAAATATTTTTGGGAATATCTGCCCCAAAAGTATGGTTGTTTAGAAAAAGTAACCCATCGATGAACCAAACCCCTTCAGTCCCAGTTTGCAGAATATTCCGTGTAAGTATACTTTGCCTCACGAAAGCAATGCCAGCTGCTTCTATTTTAAGGAATACGTAAGGCGGCATGCTTATTGAGTATGCTGTGTATAAGAGTATAATAACCATTATATGGTTATTATACCACGAATACGAAGTGTGAATGGCATAATTGGCCATAGGGCCGCTTGTCGGGCTGGTCATGAAAGTATAACAGCCGCTTTGCGGTTATTATACCACGAACATGAAGTAACCTTAAAGATAAGCATGAGTATTTCCGGGACCCGTTTAAAATCTTCGATTTAATGAGTGAGTGAGACTTCCCCTATGCGGGGGCAGGTACTTTTACTCGTGTAAAAGTACCCAAAACACGCTGCTCGCCGCAGGGCTTTTCTCGTTGCACCTGAAACGGCTGACGCCTGGTTTCATGCCCTGCACAGTTGCCCTCGGCTGCACCGCTCCAAGCGCTTAAGCTAACCGGCAGCGCATCGCAGTGCAGCGGCCTGCGGCCGTACCCTCGGGGCTTCCCGTGTTGGCATGGCAAAAAACATCTGGCTACCCGTCGGCAGGTGCAGGGCAGTAAGTGAAGAATTGATAACAGGTAAGGTGATTCATACGCAAAGCGCAGGGTGTTCTCGAGTACCCGTTTAAAACCTTTGATTTAGCAAGTGCAGTGAGGTTATTCATGCCGAAGGTGGGGGTGTTCTCGGGTACCCGTTTAAAACCTTTGATTTAGCAAGTGCAGTGAGGTTATTCATGCCGAAGGTGGGGGTGTTCTCGGGTACCCACTCAAAATCTTTGATTTTGTTAGTGGGTGAGGTTATTATACCATGAACACGGAGTGTGAATGGTATAATTGGCCATTGCCGTATGGCAGGCCGTGAGAATAAGTATAATAAGCGCTTTGCGGTTATTATACCATGAACACGAAGTGTGAATGGTATAATTGGCCATTGCCGTATGGCAGGCCGTGGGAATAAGTATAATAAGCGCTTTGCGGTTATTATACCATAAAAACTTGTAGCAATGTCCGGCATTTGTTAAAATAGAAAAAATGAAATGAAACAAGGGGATGACCTTTTGAAAATAGGAAATATCACATTGCCCAAAACTGCGGCACTCGCCCCAATGGCCGGGGTAGGTGACCGGGCTTTTCGGGAAACCTGCAAAGAATTTGGCGCTTGTTATGTGGTGGGGGAGATGGCCAGCTCAAAAGGGATGTGTTACCAAAGCAAAAAAACGGCTGTTTTGCTGGAAGTCTCTGAACTGCAGCGACCCATGGCAGTCCAGCTGTTTGGCGGGGAACCTGACACCATGGCAGAGGCGGCACAGATGGCTGTACAGTACAAGCCGGATGTACTGGATATTAACATGGGCTGCCCTGCTCCTAAAATAGCGGGCAGCGGAGGCGGCAGCGCATTGATGAAAGACCCGCTTTTGGCGGGGCGGGTTGTACGCGCCGTTGCAGATGCAGTAAAAATACCGGTTACGGTTAAATTCCGTAAGGGCTGGGACGATCAATCGGTCAATGCGGTGGAATTTGCAAAAATTTGCGAAGCAAATGGCGCGGCAGCGCTTACTGTACATGGGCGCACGCGTATGCAGATGTATGCCCCGCCGGTTGACCGCAATATTATCCGCCAGGTAAAACAGGCGGTTTCCATCCCGGTTATTGGGAATGGAGATATTGTGGATGTGCCTACGGCTATTCAGATGTATGAGGATACAGGCTGTGATTTAATCATGGTAGGGCGGGGGGCGCTGGGGCGTCCCTGGGTATTCGCCGAGCTACAGCATTATTTTACTACAGGAAAAAGGCTGGCAGAGCCCAGTTTGGAAAAACAGATGGAAACTATGTGCAGGCATATTCGCTTAGCCTGCCACTATAAAGGCGAAACAGTTGCAATGCGTGAAGCAAGACGGCATGTTTCCTACTATATAAAAGGGGTGCGTGGTGCGGCAGCCTTGAGGGCGGCAGCTAGCCAGCTAAAAGAATATAAAGAAATTGAGTTGTTGGCAGAAGAAGTGCTGAAACACAGTAAACTGTAGCAACATGCAAACCGTAACACTATAAGCGGGAGAAATTGATTTTCCCCGCTTATTTCTTTTGTTGTTTTTTTCAAAACCTTGTAATCGTCATGTTTCGGCAAAAATTGCTGAGTAATAGGTTTATAATGAAACACGTTGTTAAAAATGAGAAACGGTTACATATATTTAATATAATTAGTTGTTCCAGTCCCGAAATGTATTGGAGAGGCTGTTTTTCATATGGTCTGACCATATAACTTGCGGATAATAAAAATATTTTCGGGCAATATGTTCAAAACATTTGCTTTGAATAAAAGAAATTATTCGAATTATACGCATAATAGGGATTTTTATCTATGGAAAATGATGTGAAATCGTAAACATATCATTTAAAATGGCACTTTTTATTTATTTTGCATAAATGAATGCTTGTAAAATAGTCGTAATATGGATTGAAAAGCACGCATAATCCAGCTATTATTAGGATAGACAGCAAAATTAAATCTTTTATGAAGTCAACTCACCATCCTAATTGGAACCGATTACATAAAAAGATTACAGTAATGACCTGATTTGTAAAGACACCTGAAATTTTGCGATGTACTTTATTCCTATTTTAAGGGAAATAAAGAGGACCATAACCACAATATGAGGGATGACATCTTTGTTGGGCGGCGCAAAATGGAACGGTGTATTTTTTCCCTTCAATGTAACCGATTACATCAAATATAGGAAAGAAATATAGGAGGATGATTGATATGGGCAACAAAGTAACAGTATTTGGCAGCTTCGTGGTAGACCTCATGGCCAGAACCCCTCATTTGCCGGTTCCCGGAGAAACGGTAAAAGGCACCATGTTTAAAATGGGGCCTGGTGGAAAAGGCTTTAACCAGGGTGTTGCGGCGCATAAAGCCGGCGGCAACGTGGTGATGGTGACAAAGCTTGGCCGTGATACCTTTGCAAACGTAGCGCTGGATGCTATGAAAGAACTGAATATGGACACCAGCCATGTGTTTTTTTCGGACGAGACTGAAACCGGCTGTGCGCTGATTTCGGTGGACGAAAACACCAGCCAGAACGAAATCGTGGTAATTCTGGGCGCCTGCGGCACCATCAATGATAAGGACATCAAATCGGTGGAAGAAGAGATTAAATCCTCTGAGTACCTGCTCACCCAGCTGGAAACCAATGTGGATGCTACCGAAAAGGTCATTGACATTGCCCACAAAAATGGTGTGAAGGTAATTTTGAACACCGCTCCGGTTCAGCCGATTCCCGATGAACTGTATCAAAAAGTTGACCTGATCACACCGAATGAGGTAGAGGCTGAAATTTTAACCGGTATTCCCATTGACAATGAAGAGAATGCGCTGAAGGCAGCCAACTTCTTCTTCGAAAAAGGAGTAAAGAGCGTAGTGATTACCTGGGGTAAACGCGGCGTATTTGTAGCTACTCCCGAAAAGCACAGTGTTCTTTCTGTTCCTAAGGTGAAGGTATTAGATACTACCGGTGCTGGCGACGCATTTAATGGCGGTTTGCTCACGGCCCTTTCGGAAGGGAAGGACCTTTGGGAGGCTTGCCGGTTTGCAAATGCACTGGCTTCTGTAGCGGTACAGCGGATGGGTACTACACCTGCTATGCCAACTCGTGACGAGATTGATGCTTTTTTGGCAGAGCATCCGGAAATGTAATTTCTTTCGAATTTATTCGAATGGGATAAGTGACTATTAAAAGGGGAAATCTAGCATGTTAAAACAAGGTATTCTCCATCCCCAGTTAGCCACCGTTTTGGCAAATCTGCGCCATATGGACACTTTGGTCCTTGGAGATGCAGGGCTGCCAGTTCCAAAAGGGGTGGAACGGGTGGACCTGGGGTGGAGACCCGGTGATCCAAAATATTTAGATGTTTTGGAGGAGCTGATGAAATGGATTGTGGTAGAAAAGGCCACCTTTGCTACCCAGTCAAAAACGGTAAGTCCAGACTTCCATGCCCAGGCGTTAAAGCTGCTGCCTGATGGAATTCCTGTGGACTATATCGATCACACCGAACTAAAGGCGCGCAGTAAAGACGCAAAGGCGATTATCTTAACCGGTGAATTTACGCCTTATACCAATGTTATTCTTCAGTGCGGATGTGCATACTAATCTTGGAAAGATTCCGCTATTAAGGGGGCTGAAAGATGCAAAGTAACGAGTATATACTTGAGCTAGACTCCATCGTTAAGACTTTCCCTGGTGTCAGGGCGCTGGACGGTGTACATCTCGAGGTAAAAGGCGGGGAAGTTCATGCACTTTGCGGAGAAAACGGCGCTGGTAAATCCACGCTGATGAAAATTATTTCGGGCGCTCAGCCATACACCTCCGGTAAAATGAAGGTGGACGGCCAGGAAGTGAAATTTCACTCCACCAAAGACGCCGAACGCAAGGGCATAGCCATGATCTACCAGGAATTCAACCTGGTGTCTGACCTGACTGTAGCCGAGAATATGTATTTAGGCAGGCTTCCCAAAAGCAAACTGGGAACTGTCGACTGGAAAAAACTGAATCAAGATGCCCAGAATACCCTTGATAAACTGGGCCTGAAAATTAACTGTAAAACAAAAATCCGCAACCTTTCGGTTGCAGAGGCTCAAATGACTGAAATTGCAAAGTGCCTTACCATTGGCGCGCGCATTATTATTATGGATGAGCCAACCGCGGCATTGACCGACGAAGAAATAAAAATGCTGTTCACCATCATTGATGAACTGAAGAAAAACGGCATTTCAATTCTTTACATTTCTCACCGTATGGATGAGATTTTTACCATTTCTGACCGCATTACTGTATTCCGCGACGGCAAGCACGTGGCAACCAAAAACACCAAAGATACCAATTATGATGATGTTGTTGCCATGATGGTGGGTAAGAATATTACCGATTTATATCCAAAGCGGAATTATCAGTCGGCCGAAGTGGTCTTTGAACTGAAAAATATATCGGGCAAAGGGGTACATGACGTCAATCTGCAATTGCATAAGGGCGAAATTTTAGGAATTGCAGGGCTGATGGGTTCGGGTAATATCGAACTTTCAAAGATTGTTTTCGGAGCGATTCCTCAAAAAGCCGGTGAAGTATATGTGGAAGGGAAAAAGGTCAACAGTTCCACACCGATTAAGGCGCTGAATGCCGGGATTGGCTTTGTATCGGATGACCGTAAGCAGGAAGGCCTGGTGCTGATTCGCAGCGTAAAGGAAAACGTCTCGCTTTCCTCATTGAAAAACCTTTCCAAAGGACCGTTCCTTGACAAGAAAAAAGAGCTGGAGAGCGTTGCAAAAAATGTTCAGCGGCTGAACATCAAAATCAGCGGCATCAACCAGAACGTAGGCAACCTCAGCGGTGGTAACCAGCAGAAGGTAGTATTTGCCAAGGTGCTGGAAACAAATCCGTCCATCTGTATCTTTGATGAGCCTACCCGTGGTGTAGACGTAGGTGCAAAGGCAGAGATTTATCAGATTATGGATAACCTGACCAAAGAGGGTAAGAGCATTATCCTGATTTCATCCGACCTGCCGGAACTGATCGGCATGAGCGACCGTATTTTGGTCATGCGCGAGGGTGAAATTGTAAAGGAAATCATGAAAGAAGAGGCAAACCAAGAGATTGTTTTGGCCTATGCTTCCGGAGGTGTCAGTGAATGAACAATAATATAAGTACCAAGAAAAAACTAATTAACTTTTTAACGGTATGGCGCGCACTTATCATCCTTTTGCTCATGTGCGTAGTAGCATCTATTATTGCACCAAGCTTTTTAAGCGTGGGAAACCTGTTTAACGTAATCCGTCAGATCTCGGTGGTTGCAATTATTGGCTGTGGCATGACCTTCGTGATCCTCACCGGGGGCATCGACCTTTCGGTTGGTTCTATTGTAGGCCTTGCCGGTGTTTTGGCAGCAGGTGTTCTGGCAGCAACCGACAATGTGTTTTTAGCGGTTGGAATTGGTGTTGTCATTGGTATTGCCTGTGGTATCGTCAACGGCTTCTTTGTGTCGGTATGCGGAATACCACCCTTTATTGCAACGCTGGGCATGATGACCCTGCTGCGCGGCTGTGTACTGGTGTATACCGGCGGTAAACCGATTCCCATTAAAAACGATATTTACAAATATATTGGTAAAGGTGAGCCTTTGGGAATTCCCCTGCCAATTATTATGCTGGTTATTATTTTTATTATTGCTTACGTGATTCTAACCTATACACGGTTTGGCCGCAGCGTTTACGCGTTCGGCGGCAACCGCGAGGCCGCAAGGCTTTCGGGTATTCCTGTTATTAAGACCGAGTGGCTGGTTTACATCATCAATGGTTTCCTCTGCGGTATTGCAGGCGTTATTCTTACCGCGCGCCTCGGTTCGGCACAGTCTACCAACGGCACCGGTTATGAGCTGGATGCAATCGCTGCGGTTATTTTGGGCGGCACCAGCTTATCTGGCGGTACCGGTTTTGTACTTCCTACCGTGGTCGGTGCGTTGATTATGGGTATTATCGATAATATTCTGACCTTGCTTAACGTAAACCCCCACGCAACCAACATTGTAAAAGGTGCAGTTATTTTAATTGCTGTACTAGCTGACAAGAAGGTCAAAGACCTTTCTGCCAAGGTGGAAGATTAAGGGGTTTCCACTGACGCAAAAAGGTTAAGCAATAGAGTCTATAAGAAAAGAGAGGGAGAAATTTTATGAAAAAAAGAATTTTAGCACTGCTTGCTTCTGCTTTGATGGTCTCCTCCATCTTCGCAGGATGCTCCAGCCAAGGTCAGTCTTCTGCTCCGGCAGAAAATTCCACTCCGGCTTCTTCCGCTGCCGAGTCTAAACCGGTAGAAGGCGAAAAGAAATTTAAAATTGGCCTTTCTATGAACACCCAGACCAATCCGTTCTTTGTAACTGTTGTAGAAGGTTGCCAGAAAGCAGCTGACGAGCTGGGCATTGAACTGTTTGTAACAGATGCTCAGGATGATGCTACCATTCAGCTGAAAGACGTTGAAAACCTGATCACCAAAAAACCTGACGCTATGATCATTGACCCCTGTGATTCCGACGCTATCACCGCAGCTGTTGAAGCTTGCAATGCTGCCAACATTCCTGTATTCACCATGGACCGTAAAGCCAACGGCGGTGAAGTAGTTGCTCATATTGGTTATGATGCAATCAAATCCGGTAAGATGGCAGGCCAGTTCCTGGTTGACACTCTGGGCGGCAAAGGCAACATCGTTGAGCTGCAGGGCATCATGGGCTCTAACGTTGCTCAGGACCGTTCCGCTGGTTTTAACGAGATCATGAAAGCTAACCCCGATATGAAGATTGTTGCTCAGCAGGTTGCTAACTTTGACCGTGCACAGGGCATGAGCGTTATGGAGAGCATTCTAACCGCCAACCCGAAGATTGACGGCCTGTATGCTGCCAACGACGAAATGCTGCTGGGCGCTATGGAAGCAATCAAAGCTGCCGGCAGAGTTGACGAAATCACTGTAATCGGCTGCGACGCTCTGGACGAGACTATTGCCGGCATCAAATCCGGTGAGATCGAGGCCACCATTGCTGAGCCTCCGTTCTTCCTGGGCAAAGCTATTGTTCAGACCGCTCATGACTTCCTTACCGGCAAAACCGTTGAGAAAGACGTTATTCTGGAAAACAACCTGGTAACCAAAGACAACGTAGAGTCCCTGGTAACCAGAGAAGACTAATTGCCTCTTAGTAGTAGGATATCACATCCTTCTTTCCAACAGCAGGGCGGCCCGGAATTTGTCCGGGCCGCCCTGCTACGTTTTTTGTATTTTTGAGGGAACCATGTAATGATGTTTTAAGTCGGTTTGATATGGTTTTTAAGTGCCAAGTGGCCGTTTGCACCAGGTTAAATTGCCTGTGGAACCTTTTGACCGCCTGGACGGCCCATAAAAGAGGCGTATTTAAAATAACCCTTGCAGGATTCTTACAAACATGCTACTCTGTTTGTCAAGAAAGGGGGAGGGCATGTTGCAGAATATAAACCAATTAGCACAAAGAGCTGCATGGGATTCTAACGCATTGGAACAACTAGTGCAGGAGAATGAAGGCTTTATTCTACATTGTGCAGGGAAAGCGGCTGGAAAATATATTACAAAAAGTGATGACGAATGGTCGATTGCTCTGGAAGGCTTTTTGCAGGCAGTAGAAGCTTTCACCCCGCAAAAAGGTTCTTTTTTGCCCTTCGCCCAGCTGATTATTGGGAGAAGGCTGACGGATGAATGGAGAAGAAAACGAAAATATCTGCCAGAAGTCCCGGCGAACCCGGCGGTATTTGATGGTACTTTAGAAGAGGAGGATGCACAGTTCCCCCTGCAGATGGCCCTGGTGAAGAGCCTGTCAGTCATTCCCCAGGATGATTTGAAGCTAGAGATTGATGCTGTTGCCCAAATTTTAAAGAACTACGGCTTTTCTTTTTTTGATTTAATTGATTGTTCCCCCAAATCACAAAAAACAAAGCTTGCCTGTGCCAGGGCCATTGATTTTTTGCTGGAACACCCGCTGCTCTTAAGCGACCTGAAAGTGTCCAAAAGGCTCCCGATCGGCCCGCTGCAAAAAAATTTAAAATTACCCCGAAAAATTTTGGAACGCCATCGAAAATATATTATAGCGGCAGTAGAGATACTTTCCGGAGAGTATCCCGGCCTTGCCAGCTATATGCAGTCGGTTCGAAAGGAGCTGTAGAAATGAAAGCTGTTATTGTGGAAATTCAGGGGCGTTTTGCTGCGGCTTTACTGGAGAACGGTTGCATAGAAAAGGTGAAAAACCAACACTATGCAATAGGACAGGTGATTGAAGTGAACAAATCAGTTTGCAAAAAAACAGGACGCATAGCTGCCCTTGCAGCATCAGCTGCAGCGCTGTTCCTGGTATGCGGTGTTTCCGCATGGGCATATTTTACGCCCTATTCCTATGTCAGCCTGGATGTAAACCCCTCCATAGAGTATTCTCTCAACCGTTTTGAACGTATTCTGCGGGTTGAAGGCGTGAATGACGATGGCAAAAAACTCTTACAACAGATCGGCCTAAACAACTTGGGCAACAAAACCATTGACGAGGCTATTTCCTTAACTATGGAGCAGCTGCAGAAGGCAGGTTACCTGAAGGGAGAAGCGGATAATGCAGCAATGATTGCTGTTTGCGCAAAGGATATAAAAAAAGCGGAACAGCTTTGCCTGCGCTTGGAAGAAAAAGCTCAGGATTGTGTTCGGGAGGATGTAGAGGTTCAGGGGATTGGAATAGGATTGGAACGGGTGGAAGAGGCAAAAGAGCTGGGTGTGACACCGGGTAAACTCCGCCTGGTTGAAAAACTGATTGCCAGTTCCCCAGACCCTAAAAGCATCAACCAGGAAGAATGGCTTAATAAACCCGTCAAAGAAATTATGAAGGCAATAGCACAAAATCGCAGTGATGCCAAAAAGAATGGCCAGGACGGCTTGAAGCAAAATGGAAACGGCGAGCAAAAGAAGGACCAGGAACAAAAGCAGGACCATAAACCTCAAACAAGCCAGCCTCAGCAGCAGGGCCAGCAAAACAAAAATGGAGAATCCCAAAACAATCAGAATAACGGAAAAAATAATAACAACAAAGATGATAATAATGAAAATGAGAAAGAAGTTAACAAAAACCAATCTTCTCAGGGTACCGGGAATTCAGACAAGGAGAATAAAAAAGGATAGTGCGGTTTTTGAAAACTGAAGCAAAGTGATGCAGCCTTTTTCCGATTCACCGCGCTGTGCTAAAGGGTTGTAATCAATTTCAGCACTGTTTTGGAAAGGGCATCCTTACGACAGTCCTGTCAAGAGGAGCCAGGCCCGTTCAACGAAAGCGGCAGCTACAATTAAAGTAGCTGCCGCTTTTAAAAATATTCTTATTTCACTGGGCCTGCTGTGTGCCCAGTGTTATAAAATTTGCAGTATGCTTTACTTTGTGCCATAAATCCTGTCACCGGCATCACCTAAGCCAGGAACAATGTACTTGTGGTCGTTCAGGTGATCGTCCAAAGCAGCGCAATATACCTTTACGTCCGGGTGCGCAGCAGTAAGAGCGGCCAGACCTTCGGGAGCGGCAATAATGCACATAAACTTAATGCTGGTAACGCCGCGCTGTTTAATCATTTTTATGGCATCAATAGCGCTGCCGCCAGTTGCGAGCATGGGGTCAATTACAATGACGTCCCGCTCGGCAATGTCAGAAGGCAGCTTGCAGTAGTATTCGACAGGCTCGCAGGTTTCTGGGTCACGGTAAAGGCCAATATGCCCAACCTTAGCGGCAGGAACCAGCTGCATAACGCCGTCCAACATACCCATGCCAGCACGCAGAATGGGAACAAACGCCAGCTTGCGCCCAGAGAGCACCTTTGTTTTGGCAACAGCAACAGGGGTTTCAATCTCCACCTCGGTAAGGGGCAGGTCACGGGTAGCCTCGTAGCACATTAAGGTGGCAATTTCCGAAATCAACTCCCGAAATTCCTTCGAGCCGGTATGCTTGTCCCTTACGAGGGTAAGCTTGTGCTGAATTAGGGGGTGATCCATGATAAAAGGTTTGGTGGACATGTGAATTTCTCCTCTCAGGTATGGATTGGGTTTAACAAATTTCTCTTTAAAGCGCCAAGCGCTATAACCTCTGCAAACCAATTTCTACACGGAAATACCGCCCTGTTTGCAAAGCTGACAGTGCGGTATTTGTTGAAATGATATTACAGGGTTCCATTTTCCAAAGCAGAAAGCTGGTCGACCCGGCGCTGATGCCGGCCGCCCTCAAATTCGGTATTTAAAAAGATGTCTACCAGCTCAATGGCAAGCCCGGGGCCCACAACACGGCCGCCTAAGCAAAGAACGTTGGCATCGTTGTGCATACGGGTGTATTTTGCACTGAAATAGTCAGAGCAGCACGCCGCGCGGATGCCGTGGATTTTGTTGGCCGCCATGGAAATGCCAATACCGGTACCGCAGAAAAGCAGCGCTTTGTCGCATTCCCCATTGACTACCAGTTCACAGGCAGCTTTTGCGCTGTAAGCATAGTCACAGGAATCGGTGGAATGACAGCCAATATCGTGATAAGCAATTTTCTTACTGTCTAAATATTCTATTACAGCCTGTTTTAGGGCAAAACCGCCATGGTCGCTTCCAATTGCAATCATTCTTTTTTTCCTCCGCCTTGTTTCTCTAAAAGCTCTCTCTCTGCCTGAGGAAGCCGCAAGTAAACCGGCATTAACTCTGAGGGAGAGACAAGCTGATTTTGTTCTGCCAGCTGCCGGGCAATAAAACCAACGCTGGACGCCTTCTGATGAAGCAGCGCGTCAGGCGCAACCGACAGGCCAGAAACTGTTTTATTTAATTTATTATAGCATAATCTTGCGCCGTCTCCAACAAAAATTATATTTTTTTCTAAATTCATTAGTTGTGCGGCAAGCTGTGGGGAGGTCAGGGCCTGATCCTGCCACAAACGGGTCATTTTGCCGCCCTTCATTTCAAACAGTGCGGTATAAAATTGGTCTCGCCTAGCGTCCATTACCGGGCAGACCAACGCGTCTGAACACAACAGGTTACTGGCCAGCGCTTCTAAGGTAGAAACGGCTGCGCAGGGCTTTTGCAGGCCATACGCCATTCCTTTTACGGCAGAAATGCCAATGCGTAGGCCGGTAAAGGACCCGGGCCCGCAGGAAACAGCAAACAGGTCCATTTCGTTCAGTGTAAGCCCTGTGCTGTTCAGCAGGTTTTGTACCATTGGCAGAATCGTTTGGGAGTGGGTCATTTTGGTATTGATGAAAAATTCTCCCTTTAGCCAATCGTCTTCCCAAACAGCACAGGAGGCCGCCAGGGAAGAGGTGTCTATGGCAAAAATCTTCAAAAACGGTTTCCTCCTTCCACCTTAATCTTTCGGGTTGTTTCATCCAAAGGCGTTATGGTAACGGTAATTGTATTGTCCGGCAGGTCTTCTGTAATATTTTCGCTCCATTCTACCGCTAAAATACCATCAGAATTTAAATAATCAAAAAATCCGGTGGAATAAAGGTCATCATAGCCGTCGATGCGGTACATATCAAAATGGTAGAGGGTGGTGCCTTTCCCCCGGTATTCGTTTACCAGCGCAAAGGTTGGGCTGCTGACTACATCGCCCAGCCCCAGCCCCAGGGCAAGCCCGCGGGTAAAGGCTGTTTTGCCTGCGCCCATACCGCCCCGGTAAGCAAGTACATCCCCGTTATGCAGTTTTAATGCAAGCTGCTTGGCAAAATCCACTGTTTCAGCAGCGCTGTGGGTAATAATCTCTGTCATTTTTTAGCGGCTCCATTCGGCTGGTTATAGGTTTCTTATATATAAAACCAGAATTGAAATACGTTGCTTGATCATATATTACGGTACGCTCGGCAGTTCTTTTCATTTTATTGTTTCAAACCAATTCCATGCTTTAAACTGCCGCGGGCAATTTGAATTACGCCTGGGGCCGGAGCCGAGAGGCGTAAGGGCGTTCCCCCGCATGCCCTGTGGGTGTTAGGGTATTGCTGGCGCATTGTTTTCATAAAACAGGACAGATTTTGCTTAGTTGAAACAGAATTGTTTTGCTTCACAGGCTTTAACCCCGCAAGAGCATAGCTTTTCATAAAACAGGGTTTGAGCTTTTGATTTTACGGTAAGTGGTACTGTTTTATGAAAGCTTTCTATGTCAGTTTGAATTACGTATAGGGTGAAAGCAATAGGCGAATCGACTACGCAAAATTTCTCATGAAACAGAAGTTAGTCTTTGGGTTTTACGGCAAGCGGTATTGTTTTATTAAAACAATCCGGAAATCCGGCCGTCTTCGTCAATGTTAATTTTGCAGGCGGCCGGCTCTTTGGGCAGGCCAGGCATGGTCATAATATCCCCGGTTAATACCACAATAAAACCTGCACCGCTGGACAGTCTTAGGTCACGAACCTGTAAAGTAAAGCCCGAAGGGCGCCCTAACAGTGCAGGGTTATCGGACAGTGAATACTGCGTTTTTGCAACGCAAATTGGTAAATTGCCCTTGCCCAGCTGATTGATTTCGACGATACGCTTTTTGGCTGCCGGGGAATAGGCTACGTCTGCGGCACCATAAATAGTTTTGGCAACTGCTTCAATTTTTTCTTCAATTGGCAGTTCGGTGTCGTAAAGGGGCGCATAACCAGAGGGCTCTTCGCAGGCCTCAATCACCCGCTGGGCCAGTTCAATACCACCCTCTCCGCCTTTTGCAAAGCCGTCGGACAGGGCAAAACGCGCATCGTTTTCTCTGCAGAAATCTGCAATTAAATCCAGTTCTGCCTGGGTGTCCGAAAGGAACCGGTTAATTGCCACCACCACCGGCACGCCATAACGCTGCATGTTTTCCAGGTGGGCGGCCAGGTTGCACAAGCCTTTTTTAACAGCGTCGGTGTTTTCATATTTCAGGTCGTTTTTGTTCACTCCGCCGTTGTATTTTAGTGCCCGCACCGTTGCCACCAGCACAATTGCCGAGGGAGTAAGATCGGCGCAGCGGCATTTAATATCTAAAAATTTTTCGGCACCCAGGTCGGAGCCAAAGCCGGCCTCGGTAATGCAATAATCCCCCAACTTAAGGGCGAGGCGGGTTGCCCGTACCGAGTTACACCCATGGGCAATATTGGCGAACGGCCCGCCGTGCATAATAGCAGGGGTATTCTCCAGGGTTTGAACCAGATTGGGGTTTATAGCTTCCCGCAGCAGGGCAGCCATGGCGCCGTCTGCTTTTAAGTCTTTGGCATAGATGGGGGCGCCTTGAAAGGAATAGGCGATTAAAATATTCCCCAGACGTTTTTTTAAGTCCTTTAAGTCTGAAGCCAGGCAGAGAATTGCCATAATTTCGCTGGCTACGGTAATTTGAAAACCGTCTTCACGGGGCATTCCATTGGGCTTTCCGCCCAAACCAATCACCACCTGCCGAAGGGCGCGGTCATTCATATCCATACAGCGTTTGAACAGAATCCTCCTGGGGTCAATGCCCAGATCATTTCCCTGTTGAAGGTGGTTGTCTAACATGGCGCAAAGCAGGTTGTTGGCTGCAGTAATAGCGTGCATATCCCCAGTAAAATGCAGGTTAATATCTTCCATAGGCACAACCTGGGAATAACCGCCTCCAGCCGCTCCTCCTTTTACTCCAAATACAGGGCCCAAGGAGGGTTCCCGCAAAGCAATTACTGCGTTTTTTCCAATTTTGCACAAAGCCTGCCCCAGACCCACGGTGGTTGTAGTTTTACCTTCTCCGGCAGGAGTAGGGTTGATGGCGGTTACTAAAACCAGCTTTCCGTCAGGCTGGTCCTTTAAACGGTCAAAAAGGCTCTGGGTAAGCTTGGCTTTATATTTCCCATATGGCTCTAATTCATCCTCCATAATGCCAAGATTAGCAGCAATTTGGGCAATAGGCAGCATACAGGTATTTTGTGCAATTTCAATATCGGTTGGAAACATCTGGCTTCTCCTTTCAAAAAGAGGAATCATAACGGTTTTTGGGTTTTACGATACATTAGGGCTATTCGCGTAGGTGTGGCCTTGTTCCCAGGGTTCGTTTTAATATGCTAATAGGATGGCAGGGCGGTATGGACAAAACTTCCAGCACCGCTTTATAGCGGGCTCCCAAACCAGTATAATAACCGCGCCAACAGGTATTATACCTGAATACAAGATGGGAATAAACTTGGATGTTGCTGTATAGCAGGCCATATAAATAAACAAAACCACTTTGTGGTTATTATAACATAACTTTAAGAAAATGGTAAAAGAAATTTTGTTGCAGGAATATGCCGGAAAGGCTATAATGTAAAGGATTACAGAATTGCCGGAAAGGAGTGGGAATATGCTGAAAAAAGCTACACGCGCAGTTGGGCATTATCTGCGCCTTACCGACAAATGGCTGTTGTTTTTATGTATCTCCTGTTCTGTTTTCAGCGTAATACTGCTTACCGGCCTTTACAATTCCGGCCTATCAAACGGGCAAAAGATCAAGGTTCAAATATTGGCTACAGGAATCGGCTTGGTTGCGGCGGTTATTATTTCAAAATTTGATTACCACTTTATGGCCCGCATGTGGAAGCTGCATGTACCAATTGCGTATTTTTTGGTTATCCTTACCTTCTTTATAGGGGCCCAAAGGGTGCAGGGCGTAGACGACAAGGCATGGCTGATTCTGCCGTTTGGGTTGTCTTTTCAGCCCTCCGAGCTTTTGAAAATTTCCTTTGCCCTTTCGTTTGCCTACCATTTAAACCATGTGAAAGACGATATTAATTCGCTGAAAAATGTACTTTTACTTTGCATTCATGGTGCAATTCCGGTGTTGCTTATTCATTTTCAGGGGGACGATGGAACGGCTCTTGTTTTTGCATCAATGTTTATCTGCATGATTTTTGCAGCCGGCCTTAGCTGGAAATACATTGCGACTGCGGTGGGGACATGCCTGGTTGCGTTGCCAATCTTATGGTTTAAAGTGCTCAGTTACGATCAAAAAATGCGCATCATGGTTGTATTTGACCCCACCATAGACCTGCAGGGCATAGCCCACCAACAGCAATCCAGCATTTTGTCCATAGGTTCAGGGCAGGTGTGGGGCAGTGGTGTTTTTTCTGGCAATCACAGATATATTGCAGAAATATATAATGATATGATTTTTGCTTTTATTGGGGAGGCCATGGGGTTTGTGGGCTGTGTTTTGGTGATTGCCCTGCTGGGGTCTATCTGTGTAAAAATACTAAACACCAGCCGTATGGCGATTGACCCTTTGGGAAAATACATCTGTGTAGGAATTTTTGCCATGTTTGCAACCCAAAGTATTATTAATATTGGCATGTGCATTGGTGTGCTGCCCATTATTGGCATTACATTGCCTTTCTTTTCCGCCGGGGGTACGTCGGTAGTAACGCTTTATATGGGGATTGGCGTTGCATTAAGTGTTTATATGAACAGCCGAAAAAACCTGTTTTTAGATAAATAACTGCTTTTTACCAATAAAAAGACTGCTGTACAGCAGTCTTTTTTCATGCATACTTTTAGCGGTTCTTATGTTTGTTTTACAGATTCATCAGGGGTTGGTTTCGTTTTTAAAATTATAATATATAAAATACAGCTTGCATGAAAAAGTCTTCTTACACTGTGTTGGGATTGTTTTGCTCTTGCAGGCAGAGAAAAACACCGAATGAAGGTGATAGTATGAATGCTTGTCAACGGCCGCTGTTTCAAGGGGCAGGCTATGAGCCGGCATGTGCAGTATGCCTGCTGTATGTTTTTTAAAAGAACAAAACCCTACTATATCCTTCCCACCCGTTTTTTCCAGATTCCTAACCAGTAGAACAGGCAGGATAACACAGCCGCAACCGTCCAGCCAATGGGCCATGAAGCCCAGATTGATGCAGGAGTGTGGAATTGCCCTGACAGGGCAAACGCCAAAACTACCCGTAAGATCAGGTCGGTAAAGGTGGCAACCATAAAAGCTGCCATGCTTCCTGCACCGCGCAGTACGCCATCAGCCATCAGCTTGACCGAAATAACAAAATAAAATGGAGCTACAATTTTTAAAAACTGGCTTCCTACCGCAATTACATCCGGATTGGCATCAGAATCTAAAAAAACGCCAACCATGGGTGCAGAAAAGAAAAAGAACAGTACCACAAACGGTACCACTACGCACATGGCCATTCGTACCCCGGCACGAAACCCTTTCTTTACCCGTTCAATCTGGCCGGCGCCAATATTCTGAGCGGTAAAATTGGAAAGGCCGTTGCAAAGGGTGTTAAAACCAGTTAATGCAAAGGTATTCAGTTTAATGGCAGCGGAATACCCTGCAATTACCACAGAACCATAGGAGTTTACCAACCCCTGAATCAACAGGTTGCCTACCGAAATAAAACTTTGCTGCAGAATGCTGGGTACCGCCATCAGGCCAATGCGCCCCAGCATAGCACCCGAAAAAAGAGGGTAGGGCTCGTTTACAGGAATTTGCTTCAGCCTTCGTATCAGGGCAATCAGCGCCAGTGCGGCTGCAATCCCCTGGCAGAGGAAGGTCGCCCAGGCAACGCCGCCAACCCCCATATGAAAGCAGATGACAAAGACCAAATCCATAATAATATTGCCAACCGATGAGGCAATCAAAAAATAGAGGGGCGTTTTACTGTCACCCAATGCAGTAAAGATGCCGGTGCAGATATTATATAAAAACAAAAAAATCAGCCCGGCTATATAAATATTTAAATACAGCTCAGAATCAGCAAAAATATTATGCGGGGTATTCAGCAGCCGCATCAGTTTACTGCACAGCAAAAAACCGGCCCCTGAAAGCAGCACGCTTACCGCGATGACCGAAAAGATAGAGGTGAAAACAGCGGTTTTCATCCGGGAATAGTTTTTTGAACCAAAGAGCTGACTGATTACCACCGAGCAGCCAATATTACACCCGGTAGCCACTGCCATAAAAATCATGGTAATGGGGTATGAGGCGCCAACAGCGGCCAGGGCATCTACCCCTACAAACTGCCCGGCAACAACACTGTCCACCACGTTGTACAGCTGCTGAAAGATAACGCTGAACAGCATGGGCAACGAAAAAGCCCACAAAATTTTAGAAGGCGAGCCTTCGGTCATATCGGTTATCATACAATACTCCATTCTGCCGCTTCGCCCCGGCACAAAACAATATGGTAAAAACTCTCATCACGCGAAACTGATGGAGGATAAGAGCTTACCGTCCTGTCCCAAAAGGCTGTTTCAAGGTGTAACCCGGGTACGCGCAGCAACCGGCAAAGCGAGCAGCTGCACTCTATTAAGGTTTGCTGCATTCCGCAGAGTTTGATCCAGTGCTTACCCTTGGGTGGAGGCCTGCTGCCCAGTGGATAAGCACTTTTATACTCTGTTCACCCGTACCTTCCGCGGTGCCCTTTACTGAATATTCGTCTTGATTATCCTGGGCACAGTTT
Source organism: Ruminococcaceae bacterium Marseille-P2935 (assembly GCA_900104565.1). Taxonomy (GTDB): domain Bacteria; phylum Bacillota; class Clostridia; order Oscillospirales; family Ruminococcaceae; genus Marseille-P2935. The sequence continues at coordinate 1,555,400 of LT629952.1, read as the reverse complement.
AAAGGGCTTATTGAAACTGTAAGCCGCTTTATTTTTTACTCTGCTGGTATTATACTATAAATTGAATATATCAGTAAAATAGAAAAAACGAATAGCTGCTATAATAAATTCGAATAGATGGAGAGAAATATGGATATTAAGCTGTTGCGAAATTTTATCGAGGTGGTAGAAAGCGGCAGTATGACCGCGGCCTCAAAAAAGCTTTTTATTGCACAGCCGGCACTGAGTAACCAGCTGAAAAGTTTGGAAAAAGAATTAGGTTCCAGACTGCTTGACCGCACCAGCCGCCGACAGGAGCTGACCGAAGCAGGCCGGCTGCTTTACCGTCAGGCAAAGCTGATGGTGAGCTTGGAAAATTCTGTTCAGCAAGCGGTTAAAGATTATGAAAGCGGTGCGGCGGGGACTCTGCGTATTGCGCTTACCCCCTCGAATGGTGTAACGCTTATAGACGGCTGGCTGGCCCAGTTTGCCCAAAGCCGTCCAAACTTACGGTACGAGTTGTTTGAAGCCGATTCTTATGAGGTGGTGAAGCTGGTTGAGAGCGGAGTTGTGGACTTGGGGCTGGTTCGTACCCCCTGCCATCTTTCCCGTGCGCTGCAAACAATGTTCTTTAACGGGGAGGGGATGGCGGCCGCCTACCGGGAAGACCGGTTTTCCTTTGGATTGGATGAAAAAGTTCCGGTTACCCAACTGGAGGGAAAGCCAATCTGCATCATTCGCAGGTACGAACAAATGGTGCAGGAGGCCTGTGAAAACAACGGGTTTTTGCCAGAGATCACCTGCCGGAGCAATCACTTGGCAGTAAGCCTCAGCTGGGCGATAGAGGGCCTGGCAGTGGCGGTAGCTCCCAGTTCCGCCCTCCAGTGCGGCGGGGACCGGAGGTTAAAATATAAACTAATTGATGAACCGGCTTTTTTTACCAAACGGGTACTGATTGCCCGGCGGGAAGGTAGTTTGTCTGAGCCTGCTTACAGTTTCTGGCGGTTTTGCCAACAAAAACTGCAGGAAAAAATCCCCTCACCAATTGGTGAAGGGATTTGATTATAGATGTCTAAAACCGGAAAAACGGCCAGAAGGATCGAAAATTAAAGCAGCCGCCAGATAAACACATATGCGCTTGCTGTGACAGCTGCTTTTTCCTTTTATAACAAAGCGTTTTTGTGGCCTAGTGGTTGGAAAAATACCGCTGCATTCCGGCTTTTTCCATAAAATAAATCAGGATTAAGCCCAATACATAACAAGAGACAAACTGCCCAAGCCCAATGGAAAGGGCATTGACAAAAAATGCTGGCCAGGTAAAGCCGCCTGTCATTGCAAAACTAAACTCGCCGCCAATAATAATGGCATTTACCAAAACAGGAGGTAAGGGAGCCAGCCACGGAATCCCTTTAAAGCGCACGTTGCGTACCAGATAGGTAAGGATTGCGGCAATCAGGGTTGCCATGGCACCCAGTGGGATATCGATTGGGCCAAGAATGTCCATACCGGCCGCTACGCCAATGGCGTTTGTTAATGCGCAGCCCAGGGTAATACCGGGAATAGACAGGGGGCCAAGTACGGGGAGCAGGGTAAGCGCTTCGGCGATTCGGGCTTGTACGCTGCCAAAGCCTATAGGGGCTAAAACCATGCTGATTACAGTATAAAGCGCGGCAATTACACCCCACAAGGCAACGTTTCGTACCTTTGGATTTCTCATTTTAATTCACTTTTCCTTTCGTAGTGTGGTTTATAGTCAGGAACTTGCGACTGACTGCCCTGTGGGCGAACAAAAGTATACACTAAATTTGAGAGAATTTCAAGAAAGCTTGTAAAAAATCCGGGTTTCCGATAAACTATAACTATACATGGCGGCCCGCAGGTAAAAAATTATTTTCTATCAGCAGGCTGCTGGTGCTGATTTAAGCTGATGCAAATTCAGTTTAATATTTTGACAGTTTTAAAATAAACCACACATTATACAAAGCGTTCTGTTTTACGGTTCTATTTGCTTGGCTTTGTATTGCCGGTTCCTGTTTTTGTAAATGAACCGGTGGTGTTCATTAGACTTTCTGGAGGAAAACGGATGACAACCATTTATCTGATCCGCCATGGTGAGGCGGAGGGCAATGTTACCAAAACGTTTCAGGGGCAGGTGGATGCGCCCCTTACCCCCAATGGCCATACCCAGCTGGAATATTTAAAAAAGCGTTTTGCATTAAAACCCCTTACCGCTATTTATTCCAGCCCACTGCAGCGGGCTTATGAGACCGCAAAAGCAGTAAGGGGAGACCGGGAGCTACCCATACATAAAGACAAACGGCTGATGGAATTTTATGGGGGGCCTTTTGAAAAAAAACCATTTGCAGAACTTCCTAAAAAGTACCCTATGCACTGGTGGCTGTGGCGCAACGAACCTCATAATTTCCCCGGTATAGGCGATTCCGAAACATTGTACGACGTACAAAACCGTATGCGGGCCGCAGTTGCGGAGATTGCTGCGGAAAATGACGGCGGAACGGTAGCAATTGCCTCCCACGGCTGCGCAATCCGCTGCTGGCTGTGCTGGGCGCTGGGGTACCCCTTTACGATGTTAAACCGGTTGGGCTGGGGGGATAATACCTTCGTTTGCAAGGTAGAGATGAATGATGGCCGGCCCAACGTAAAATACTATTACGATACCAGCCATCTGCCTGCAGAGGTGAACGAAAAAGTAGCAAATATTTGGTGGAAATAATTTTGATCTGCACAGGGCGTTCAAAATTTATGCATACTCTCAAAGAATGCGCCTAAAAACCGTCTTCTTTGGGGTCTAACCGCTCTTATCATCCGTCTGCTTCGTGCGATAAGAGCTATCCTTTTAATCGTTTTATGCCGGGGCGAAGCGGCAGAATGGAGCATTTTATGAAAATTATGGCAGTTGATTTTGGGGATGCACGCACTGGGCTGGCCTGCTGCGACCGCACCGAGTTTTTGGCGTCCCCCGTTGGGGTAATTCAGGAAAAAGACTTTGACACCACCGTGAAAAAAACATTTTATGCAGTGCAGGAATTTGATGCTAAAATGGTAATCGTTGGCCATCCTATTAATATGAACGGCACGATAGGGGAACGGGCGGAAAAATGCCAGCTTTTTGCCCAGCAGCTGCAGGAACTGACCGGGCCGGGCATTCCGGTTAAACTGTGGGATGAGCGCAGCACCACGGTGAGCGCCCATAACATTTTAAATGTGACTGACACCCGGGGTAAAAAACGCAAAGAAGTGGTGGATGCGGTAGCTGCAACCCTGATTTTGGAAAATTACCTGGCCTGGCGCAGGAACCACCCCGAGGAAACGGCAGAGAAATAATGAAAAAAGCCGGCGGATTATCCGCCGGCTTCACGCTATAGTTTGCCGGAAAAAGTACAGCAGAACAGAATGTCCGGGAGTGTTACGTGCCAAAGGCTTACGCCTCAAAAAGTACACGTATTTTACGGGGAAGTTTTGTGTTTCCTTATTGGGTACGTTCGTTTTTGTCCGTATATTTTTTTGACAAAATTTTGCTGTACTGCTGAGGTTTGCTTTTATGGCGGAGTACCGGGTATGTAAAAGTTTGTGCTAAAAAATAGAAAAGCCCAGCCTTATTGGATGTTATCAATAGCCGTAGAAATTAACTGTTTTCTCATTATTTGTGCGGCGGTTAAATCAGTACAGCCAGCAGCAAAGCTTCAATTAGGCGGGCGTAAATGGGTTCTAAATCTTCAATTGGCAAGGGGTTTTCACCCCGGCCAATTTCAAAGGTAAAACCCGGGCGTCGGTATTTTTCAATAAACCAGTCTTTAAACCCGCCATGAGAAGCAAGGCCGGTAGGGGCTGCTACAGTATATCCGCAGGAGGACGCTAAAACCTCTGCCATCAACTGGCTGCGTGCCGGTGTATTTCGGCCGTAGCGGTAGTAAATTTCTTCCCCTTGGGAATGAAAGGCATATACCTGCCGCACCTGAAAAGCCCGGCACAGGTTTACCATAGCCATGGTTTCCGGCTCGGAATGTGGGCGAGGCCCGCCGTAGCGGGTAGGGCCGGGCCCGCAGATGCCTTCCTGCTGCTCCATCTGGTGCAGGGCCTGCCAGCCGGCGTCATAATTGTGGTTTAGGTCTACCCCGCGGGCATTTGCTTGCCAGTGGCTGGTGTCGCCGCAGGAAACCCGCTCCACTAAAGGGGTAAGGCTTAAAGCTGCCTGGGGTCCGCCAAGGCTGATCTCCACTCCATCCGGATTGACGCATGGCACCACCAGCAGGGACCGGTTTTCAAATGCATCGGTAATGTCAATATCGGCCAGGGGTTGCCCGGTTGTAAGCGCCCGGGCAAGGTCTTCGCAAAACCGGAACAGCATCAGGGATGTCAGCCATTCCATGCCATGAAACCCTCCTGCAAAGAGGGTGGCCCCTTTTAAAGGGCCGATTCCAATGGCATATAACGTACGCCCCAGCACGCTTCGACCTACAGAAAACACCTTAAGACAGGGATAGCTGCTTTTTAGCTCATAAGCTGCCCGCCGAATACGCTCAAAGGTGGGTGGGTTTTGGTAAAATTCCGAATACATAAGGAAATCACCTCAAAATCTCATTTCCCTAGTTATATATGCGGTGGAAAAGCTTTGATATCCATCGGACACACCCTAAAATTTTACGAGAGGAGGGACGGCTATGTCCCATTTTGAAAAACAGTTGTCCAGTGAGGAAATTTTTGACGGAAGGGTTTTTACGGTTCAGAAGGACCTGGTGCAGTTGGAGGATGACCAGAAGGTCTGCCGTGAAGTAATCCGCCATAATGGCGGTGTTTGCATTGCGGCGCTGGATGAATGCGACAACCTGCTTATGGTGCGCCAGTTCCGTTATGCCATGAATACCGAGCTGCTGGAGATTCCAGCCGGAAAGCTTGAAGCGGGCGAAGAGCCAATGGAATGCGGAAAACGGGAGCTACAGGAAGAAACCGGTTATACGGCCGGCAGTTTTCAATATATTGGCAAGATGTACCCCAGCCCGGCTTATTTGGACGAGATTATTTATATTTATCTGGCAACCGATCTGCTGGTAAGCGAGCAGAACCTGGATGATGAAGAGTTTTTGTCGGTGGAAAAGATCCCCTTTGACGAAGCGGTAGAGATGATGCTAAGCGGCCAGATCCCCGATGCCAAAACCCAGGTGGCTTTGTGGACGGTCAAACACTACCGGGATACAGGCCGTTTGCCTAATGTATAAAAAATATTTGCAAAAAAAGGTTAAACTTTGTTTTACCCATAAAAAGTTAAGGCTTATGTAAAAAACTTATTTTGTGTAAATCCTTTGTTGAAGCAGTTTGTATTAAGGTTGCTTGTTTTTTGGCCACAGGTTTAAATAATTTTTACTGGCGGCAACCATTACGGAAGAAAACGACACTATTCTTTTGAATTGACAACCCTTTATCCCGGTTGTAAAATGAAAGCGGCAGACGCACTGCATTTGGAAGATTCGCGTTTGCAAGGGAGGAAGGCATGGATAAGATTGCTGCTGCAGTATTTATGGCAAAAGCCGTTTCAATCTATAAAAAAGTGCTGCAAAGCCCGGTTGCCCGGCCGCTCATGGAATTGCTGGAATGCCGCTGGGAAAACCCCCAGGACGCGGCTGCTTGCTATGCCTGTTTTTATGAGGAGCTGGCAGGGTGCTCTTACTCCTGCAATTTATCGGATTATCTGTTCGACAAAGTTCTGTATGATGACAACCTGTTCACCCGCAATTGCGCCGCTGGGGAGTATATTGCAATCCCCATTCAGCTGAAAAACGCGGTGGAACGAGAGCTTAATGCTATTTCGGTGCTGGCAGCGTTAACCGATAGGGAGATTAAGGAACACCTGAAAGAGCATTATCCGGACTATTGCCAGCTGATCGAGCTGCTTCCCGGTTTTAAATCAAAAAATTCCCGCTTTTCTGCCAGCGAAAGCTGGGGAGAAGACCTGGTGAAATTTGCCGAGTTCTGTAAATCCAACGGGTTTGGCCAGTTTGCCCGCAATACGTCTTTTTATTTGGAGGGTGACAGGCTGGTTCCTATGGAGGAAGCCACTGTGGAGCCGATGGAAGACAGGGAAATAATTGACTGGCGTATTGGTGTGGTTGATACCATGCAGAGCTGGATGAATGGGGAAGAACCTGGACCGGTGAAGATGAGCATCTGCGAGCAGGAACCGGTACGTTTTTTGCGTGCAGCGGTTTACCGTTATAAAAACCGGGGGCTGCGCCTGGTTGTGGTGCCGTCCCAGCAGCAAAGGGTTTTTAACCGGGTGCTGAAAGAACTTTCTGCCTGCCCAATGCGGTTTGTGGCACTGGCATTAGACGCGGATGGCAAAACCCGCGGAGAACTGGACCAATACCGGGAACAAAAGGAAAACGTCATGGCAATTTGTGTGATTGGGGCAGAAATGATACCCGAGTAACATGTTGCCAACCAAAACCAAGGAGGATACATACGTGAAAAAACACAGCGTTGCCGCCCTGTTTCTGGCGGCGTGTATGATGCTGGGGCTTGCCTCTTGCAGCGGAGATTCCGAAGGCTCATCCCAATCTCAAAGTTCAGAACCGGAACAAAAGCTGGAATACCCTGTAGAGTTTGAAAATTTTGTAATTACCGAAAAACCCGACAAAATAGTGTCGCTGTCCCCTGGGATTACCGAGCTCATTTACGAAATGGATTATGACAAGCAGCTGGTAGGGGTAAGCGATTATTGTGATTATCCCGAAGGCAAAATGGAAGAATACCTCACCTGCGGTTCCCCATTGGAGCCAAACTTTGAAAACCTGAAGACTTTAAAGCCGGATCTCGTGATTACGGCGGCTCCTCTTGCAGAAGCGGATTTGATCCAGCTGCAGCAGATGGACATTAACGTGCTGGTGCTGCCCAGAGCCTCGACCATTGATGCACTCAAACAAAATTATTTAAACCTGTTTCGGGTAATGGAAGGCATCACCACCGGCGGCGAGAAAGGCAATGCCTGGTATGCCGATATTCAAAAAGATTTAGACACCGTCTCTCAAAAGACCAAGGCGTACCTTTCCAGCGGTGGTAAAAAGCTGACCGCTGCCATAGTTGCCATGACCGATTACACCATTGCTACCGGCGACACGCTGGAAAGTAAACTCCTTGAGGCGGCAAACCTAACAAACATTGCTTCCGGTTATGGCCAGTGGATTTACCCAGAGGCGAATTGGACTGATTTTAAACCGGATGTAATTTTTGTGGATCAATCTATTGGGTTAGAAGGGCTGCAGAATAATGAAAAATATAAAAATTTAGATGCTGTAAAAAATGGCCGGGTATTGGAAATTGACATGAAAGCATTTGAACGCCAGAGCAAGCGCATGTTTGATGCCTTTGTGGATATGGCGGTATTTGCCTATGAAGATGCTTTTCAGGGTGCTGAAAGCTCTGCTTCGCAAAGTGAGCAGCCCTCTGAAAGCAGCGCCGCATGACCTCGAACCTGGTCACCCCGGTATTCAATACGCCCCGATTATTGCTGCGCCCCTTTATATTACAGGATGCTGCTGAGATGTTTCAAAACTATGCGGGGGATGCCAGGGTGACAAAATATATGAGCTGGGAGCACCACAAAACGGTGGAGGACAGCGAAAAGGTAATACGCCATTGGCTGACCCGGTATGAAGAAAAAACGCTTTGCAACTGGGCAATCATAGAAAAATTAACCGGCAGGCTAATCGGATCGATTGGGCTTACCGATTATGGCTTGGGTGACCCGCTGGAATTGGGCTATTGCCTGATGAGAGAGCTATGGGGCAAGGGCTACACCACCGAAGCGGCAAAAGAGGTGCTTCGCTATGCTTTTGCAGATATGGGCGAAGCCCGCATTGATGCCTATTATGCACACGAAAATGAAGCCTCTGGCGCAGTGATGAAAAAGTTGGGAATGACGTTTGTAAAACAGATTCGTCAGCAGATGCGCAAAGGCCAGCCGGAATGGCTACTGGACATTTACACCATTACCCGGGATCAGTTTTTACAACGCTGGCCTAAAAATGATTGACTGATTGAAAGCGGATTGTGTCAATTAAAATACTGTTTTATCAGCTTTTGTGGCAAATACCATAAGGCCTTTATTTGCATGCGGCATTCTATGCAAAGTGCATATGCACTTTGATTTATTTGCAATCAACAACAAAAAGCGCTGTTTTGGCTGCTTTATTCTATTTTCTGCCACAGGTTAATGGGGGCTTATGTTTTGTAGATGGGAGGAAAGTGCGATGGAAAATTACCGCAATAACCGGCTATGGGGCTCCATTGTTGCCATTACCATGGTGTTTGCTGGCGCAGCAGGGTTTATTTTTAGTATAGTGGCTGCCATGCTGGTAGCAAACAAAGACTAACCAATACAAGAACAAATCGTTCGATGCACTTTCTGTTCTGCAAAGGAGGAGCTTTTATTGAAAAAGACAATTTTAGGCTCGGTCCTATTACTGGCAGGAACTGTTTCATCAGCACTGCTTCTGGCAGGTTCTATGAGCAATAACTGGACGGTAAACGGACAACTGTCTTTTTGGTGGAATTTATCACAGTATGGGCTCGTTCCTGCTTTTATTGTTTTTATCGCAGCTGCTGTGATTGGCCTGGTAATTGCCATATGGGGGCTGTTTGACAAAAACAGCGAGAGATGATAGTTTGATACAAAAATAGGGCGTCATCGTATTTTACGATGGCGCCTTTTTAATACCTTAATAAAATCTGGCGCCATCCCCCCAGCGCGGGGTACATACATAACCGTACAATACCAGTTTTATTCAGGTAACAAGCAGTTAGTCAACAAATTGGAAAGATGCTTAGAAAAGCAATTTGTTATGCCTTTTGGAATTCATAATTTTATGCGCAGCCAATGTGCCCAACACCCAAAGGGTATATGGGGGTACACATACTTCTCCGGCTGCCGGCCTAATGCGAAATAAAGTCATTCCTGCTCTGTATTCATGCAATTATTCAAATTTAATTAATCTAATTAAAAACAATTAAATATGTTGCAATTTAAATAGTTATATGGTAATATCAAGTTAAAGCTAAAAAATAACCGCCGGAGGTGTATTTTGTGGAGCCATTTGGAATTTACGGGTTTGAAAGCATGTCGAACTCTCAGAAGATTCAGATGCTGGCAAAGCAGTTTTTGTCGGATGGACGTGAGCGCAGCGTTGCCGAAATTAAGGATTATATTACAGGAATTTACCCAAATCAGTTTACCATTGGCACATGGAGCGGTGCGATCCGTTCTCTGGTAACAGGCAATCCAAATATTCACTGTACCCGGAGGGGGTATTACCAGTACCATGCCGATGCAGGCCAGCCAGCCAACAAGGAAGAACGTATGCTGATTACTGCAAAAGAAATTTTGCAAAGCGCACAGGCACGGCTTGGGGCGCTGGTGTCAGGTATTGATATGACAACAGCCTCTGACGAACTGGTACAGTTGGGGCTAAAACTCAGAGCATGCCGCAAGGCCATTAGCCAGCAGGAGGAAATTCTAAATTTGATAGGCGTGGCCGGGCAAGAACCCCAATAGCCTTGTGAACATGATTATATTTGAAAAAAGCCACACCACTATAAAATAAGGTGCGGCAGCTTAAAGCAGAAATTTTTATTCCAAAGGAGAAGTTATGGAACAAGTCTTAACTATAATAGGGCCGGTGATGACATTGTTGGCCTGTGTATTGGGTGTGATCCTATTGATTCGTTTGGGTAAAATTCAGTCAACTCAAATTTCTAAAAAAGAACTTGATCTGGCGTTGGAACAACTGAATACACGGCTTTGCGGAGAGATCCGGCAAAATCGGCAGGATACACTGCAGCTGCTCAGCCAATCCATGCGCAGCATGGGTGAAACATTGGCTCAGGCACAGGTGCAAGCCGGCGGAATGCAGGATACCCGGTTAAGAGAGCTGAACGAACAGCTTACCCTGCGCCAGGAAGCGCTGCAAAAAACGGTGAATGATTCCTTGCTTGGCCTGGGGCGCCGTTTTTCGGAATACACGCTGCAAAGCGAACAAAAATTAGATAATATGCGCACCACCATGCAGCAGCGGCTTTCCTCCATGCAGGAGGATAATGCAAAACAAATGGACAAGATACGCGCCACGGTGGATGAAAAGCTGCAAAAAACTCTGGAAGACCGGATCGGCCAATCCTTCCAGCTGGTGAGCCAGCGTTTGGAGCAGGTGTATAAAGGCCTGGGAGAGATGCAAACCCTGGCCATGGGAGTGGGCGATTTGAAAAAAGTGCTCTCCAATGTGAAGACAAGGGGGATTTTAGGCGAGATACAGCTGGGCGGAATTTTAGAGCAGATTTTGGCACCCGAACAATATGCCGTTAATGTAGCAACCAAAAAAGGCAGCGCCAATGTGGTGGAATTTGCAGTGAAGCTGCCGGGAGACGGTGAAACCCCAGTTTACCTGCCTATTGATGCCAAATTTCCCGCAGATGCCTATGCTCAGCTTATGGATGCTTATGACAGCGGTTCCCAAGAGGAGATACAGGCTGCTGGCACTGCATTGGAACGCAGAATTAAGCAGTTTGCTAAAGATATTCGAGACAAATATATTGACCCGCCTGCCACCACCGACTTTGCTATTTTATTCCTTCCGGTGGAGGGCCTTTATGCAGAAGCAGTGCGGCGCGGTTTGGTTGAGGCTTTACAGGGGGAGTACCACATTAGCCTTGCTGGTCCCACCACTATGGCTGCGCTGTTAAACTCTTTGCAGATGGGTTTTAAAACATTGGCGATTCAAAAACGTTCCAGTGAAGTATGGAATGTTTTGGGGGCAGTGAAAACCGAATTTGGAAAATTTGGCGAAGCTTTGGCCAACACTCAAAGTAAGCTGGAGCAGACCGAGGCGGAATTAGAAAAACTGGTAGGGGTACGCACCCGGCAGATTCAGCGCCGGTTGAGTGGAATTAGCGCCTTGCCGGAAGGGGACTCCGCCAGAGTGCTGGAAGGTGCTGAGCAGTAACATTTTATACTGTTGTACTTCCCGTTTCATGACAGCTTCAGTAGAAAAAGCTTGTACGTTTTTACATGAAATGATGTACAAGAATAGAGCAGGGAAGGGAATGAAGCATAGGAACTTGCAGAGGTTTTGATCCCAATTTTATTACTCCTGATAATTAGGAAAAGACGATGGAAACAGCAATTTGGGGGCTGGCCTTGGTCTTACTCCAAAAAATTTCCATTCATAAACAAAGCGCTTATCATCACCATAACAAGCTGTCTTCACACAGTGCGAAAAGCAGGTGGGCCCAAAGGCTGATGTTTTCCTGAGCAGTTTTTATGCGTCGTACGGCTACTCGGAGAATTCTTGAATTAACGCCAGCTTTTGGCTGCGGTTTAGTTTTTTTATCTCAGCTTCCCGGCTTAAGGCGGCAGACTTACTTTCCAACACCTCAAAATAAACAAGTTCAACCGGGAGCCGGGATTTGGTGTATTTGGCGCCGACTCCCCGCTGGTGGCAGTCAACCCGCTTTGGAAGGTTGTTGGTCCAGCCGGTATAAAGGCTGCCGTCTGAGCAGCGAAGAATGTATACGGTGTTTTCACCGGGATGTGACATGTGAAGTCTCCTTACCTATGTAAATTTTGCCTATATGACTTCTATTAGGGCAGAATATCTGCTATGATGAAGCAAAAGAAAGGGGATGCGGGGTTATATGAACATTTTAATTGCCTATGGCTCAAAAAACGGAGCTGCTGAAAAATGTGCCCGGTATCTGCAGCAAAAGCTGCCGGGCTCCCAGCTGGTTAATCTGCAAACAGAAACGCCGGAGCTGACAGGGTACGATGGGATTATTTTAGGCAGCTGCATTCGAATGGGGGCACTGCATAAAGAGGTTCGAAAATTTATTGGCCGTAACCAAACAAAACTTGGCCACCTGCCTGCCGCATATTTTCTCAGTTGTCTGTTCCCTGAAGGGGAACAATATTTTAACAGTCAGTTCCCAAAAGAATTGATAGAAAAAGCCGTCACCCGCCAGTGTGTAGGCGGAGAGATGGATTGGGCAAAGCTGAAAGGTATGGACCGGTTTGTAGCAAAAATGGTATCAAAAAGTGAGATGGGGCAGAAAATGCCTTCCCCAGCCATTCGGTGGGATAAACTGGATCAGTTGGCCAGCAAAATGGAAGAAGCGGTTCAAAAAAGTGGGAAGAGATAAGCTAAAAGTTTTTTTACACAGCCTTTCAATCCAATTTTTCGGTACCATACCGCCCCTAACTGGTCGAAAAGTAACGGTTCATTTCGGATAAAAGTACCAATGAATGGAGTTTTTGTAAGGCTGCGGAATATGGCAAAGAACAAATATGTTTGCAAGCCCCATAGTATCACCTGGGCTTTTGTGGGGGCAGACTAGATCAAGATGATTTTAGCCTGTCTCTGCTTAGCGGGTAAAAGCGAGCTGTTAACAGCATTTTATATTGTGGTAAAACGGAGGAATACTTTATGAGTGTACTTTTTATAGAATACCCTAAGTGCAGCACCTGTCAAAAGGCAAAAAAATGGCTGGATGAACAACAGGTATCGTACGAGGACAGGCATATTGTCCAGCAAAATCCAACCGAGGAGGAGCTGACCGAATGGATTTTAAAAAGCGGACTTCCTGTTAAAAAGTTTTTTAATACCAGCGGGCTTTTATATAAGTCTATGGGGCTGAAGGATAAGCTGCCAACCATGACTGAACAGGAACAGATCCGCCTGCTTGCCCAAAACGGTATGCTGGTAAAGCGTCCGCTTATCATTACACAGGGAATGGTTTTGGTCGGTTTTAAACCTGACCAATGGCAGCAGCTGAAGGAAGAAGGTAAGAGCTGACTGGTTGGGCATAATGCTTTATACTCGCGGAAAAGCGGCTGCAGGTGTTGCGCCTTTTAAAGTTTATAGTTATAAAACCGGAGCCTGGAATGAAATTTTAGAAAAAGTTCCGTTTGGCGTGTGTAAAAGAAGTGCTGCTGTCACACAGGCAGCTAGCTTTGAGCATGACAGTTTGCGGTTTTATGTGCAGGTTTTGTTTTTTCAAATATAGTGGATACACAGCAGAAGGGAGCAGTTTACTATGCTGGAACAGATTGAACAACAGGCCAGAGAAATGGCCAAAGAACTTTTGGATACAGCGAAGGCACAGCCGGGTGACATTATGGTGGTAGGCTGTTCTACCAGTGAAGTCACAGGACATAAAATAGGCACTTATTCGAATATGGAGATGGCAAGCGCCATCTATTGCGGGCTAATGCCGGTTCTTAGGGAACGGGATGTTTACCTGGCAGCCCAGTGCTGCGAACATTTAAACCGCTCGATTATTTTAGAAAAACAGGCGGCACTGCGTTATGGGCTGGAGATTGTCAATGTTGTACCCCAACCCAAAGCCGGGGGATCATTTGCCACCACTGCCTACCAGAATTTTGTGTTCCCGGTTGCGGTGGAAGAAGTGAAGGCGGTTTGCGGTGCAGACATTGGAGGCACATTGATTGGCATGCACCTAAAAAAAGTGGCAGTACCAGTGCGGTTATCTATCACAAAGATCGGGGAGGCGCCGCTTATCTGTGCCAGAACGCGGCCTAAATTTGTAGGTGGTTCCCGTGCGGCTTACAATGAAAGCCTGCTGTAAAAATTAGTGAGGCATATTTATGAATTTGGAGGAGGACTGTATTGTGGAATTAGAACAGGATTAGACGATGCGCCAAATGCAGTTCTTTGTCCAGTTTGTTGCCCGCCTTCTGTTTTAATAAACGCTTTTATATGGAATGGATGATAAAGACCAGTTATCAGCAGCAGATTCACTTCACTTGGAGTTGTTAAAATGGATCGAGCAAAACGAATTTTGTAAAGCAGAGGATTATTTGTACGAAAACTATCTCCCCGGCAGTGACGAACATTTAAAGTTCGCGGCCAAATTTATCAAAGGCTGAATGAAAAAAGCGATGTGGAATTAACAGCGCATTATTTTCAAGGGAAGAAATAGATGAAGGGCTGCGGGGAATTTTAAGTCGCTGTAATATTGATACCAATGGAATATACGAATTCAGTTAAGCAATAGACAAAGCCTATCGTTATCCCGTTATATAGAGTATACGGCAGGAAGGGTGTCATCTTTGAAAAGATGACACCCTTTGGTTTTGGGTGGAAAATCTATTTTGTTTTGTTACTAAAATTTTCTTCTTTTATAACATCATCCTGGTAAAGCTGTACCTGGTTTTTTCCGTTCTTTTTTGCCTGGTAAAGAGCGCGGTCGGCTAAGGCAAAAAATTCTCTTGAAACGGTAAGGGCATTCGGCATACCACAATATACTCCCGCGCTAATTGTAGCGGCATATTCTCCTTTACCACAACGATAGTTTCTTACCGACGTACAAAGACATTGTGCAGTTTCCAGGGCTTTTTCCTCAGAAGTGCCTGGTAAAATTATGGCAAATTCTTCCCCTCCGTAGCGGAATGCATAGCTGTTTTCATCTTTTAGAAAGTTCTGTATCAGCTGTGCGATGGAAAAAATGCAGCGGTCACCTGCCTGATGGCCAAAGTTGTCGTTATAACGCTTAAAGTTATCAATATCAATCATAATTACGGCTAACATCACCTGGCTGTTTACACAGCTGGACCATATTTTAGGGAATATATCATCTAAAAAACGGCGGTTGTACAGTCCGCTTAAAGAATCTGTAATGGCCAAAGTCTGCAGTTTTTGGTTCATCAGTTCAATCGAATTATTTTTTTCCTGAAGTAAGCTGTTGTTATAAAAGGAATGCTTTGCACTCAGGTAATTATTGCAGGAGATTAGGACAGCCATAATGGCAAATACAGTGGTGTTTATAAAATTTCCGGCGTTATTGGTTGGTTCTGGCTGAAAGGTTGGAAAGAAAGCGATTAAAAAAACTTGACAGGCCGGGAAGATAATAAAGATTTGCCAAAGCTTTAATATAGTCAGCATGGCAATACTCATCACCATAACCAGGTAAACACTGACGTTTTCGGTTACCCGCTGGTCATACAGGGTAACGCACGCGCCCCATAGGCAGATGATGAAAGCGTATACAAATTGCAGGTTAAGTATTGTGTTGGCATGTTTTTCAATTTTTTTTGACCAACAAAGCAATCCTATAAACCCAATCAGTGAGATAAAGAATAGTACCACATACAGTAAAAAATATACCTGGTGCGGTGTGGTCGAAAGCCCGTTTTTGCGAAAAAAAGCCATATGAACCATATTATAGGCTTGGAACAGCATAATTGCGGGAAGGATTATTTTGCAGATGATTATACAGCGTTTCGCAAGGCTTTTATAAAATTCCTGCTTCATTTCAGGTGTTAACGAAAGTTTTATGTATTTCAAAATTGCTTGCATAAAACATCCCCCAGCCTGCCTTTAGGCAAAATATTACATATTAATACTTTACCATAAATACCTGTAAATGTCAGTAAAAATTAGGAAGGGTGGGCTGTTCCATAAAACTTTCTTTATTTTATTTTAATCAATCAGGTAAAATAGTTTTTGCTGCAGCAAAAACAAAAAGTACAGGAATACTTAAGAGAAAGAGTTATTCTGCCGGGAATTGCATTGCTGGTTTTGTTATGATAAGCTTACATAAGACAGTTTTCTGTTGGAAGGTAAAATATTGATACGGGCGTCAACAGGCTGTTTTAAGATGGTGGAGATTTTAATTTGTTATAACAGGCTGATGGGAACAGAAATGAAATGGAGGTGCAGGCATGAAATTTAAAAACCCGATGCTGATTGTGGAGGATATGGAAAAATCAAAAGCGTTTTATAAAAAGGTACTTGGGCTGCGAACGATTATGGATTTTGGAGCTAATGTTACTTTAACGGGGGGAGTGGCCCTTCAAACCAAAGATAGCTGGAAAGAATTTATTGGTAAAAGTAATGATGAAATAACCTTTTGCGCAAACGATGCAGAACTTTATTTTGAAGAAGACCATTTTGATGAATTTATAGAAAGGTTAAATTCTATAGACGATATTCACTATGTACATCCTGTTTATGAACATAGATGGGGCCAAAGAGTTGTTCGCATTTATGATTTGGATCATCATATTATTGAAGTGGGAGAAAACATGAAGATGGTATGCAGGCGCTTTTTAAACAGTGGGCTAACGATTGAACAGACTGCAAAAAGAATGGATGTTCCCGAAAAATATGTGCGCAGCTGTGCCAAATAGGCAATGTTTTTAAATATTTTTTCCATACCGCTTTAGGAATCCAGATACAAGGGGCTTCATACCCCAGTTTAACAAGAAATCTTTCAAATGAGGCAACCACTGTATTGATGGATTCTGTTTTTGGAATTGGGGCACTTTCTGACAGAATTGCCATATTCAGGCTGTGGTTTTGGCAGAATGATGGGATGTTATCATTACAATAGGCAGAAATTTATATGGCAGGAGATATAATAAATGGAGATTAGGGCGTTTTTTATTACGGTTATTATCGGCTTTTTGGGGGCAAGTATTTTCGGGAATTGGCTGAACTGGCCGGATGCTGGAGCGGTGTTTTCTATTGCTGCAGTAGGCTCTATGATACTTTGGGCAATCAAACATCAGAAAGATGAAGACAACTAGTTACCTGGTAGCAGTGAGGATTATGAGTATTTCACAAAAAGTTAAGGTGTCACCGTTTTTCATACAGTGACACCTTAAAATATTCTTAGTAGACCGATGCTAAAGCGATGGCCTTTTTATACGGCTGCTTTAAACCTTAGGAGGTCTTGAGAATTCGGTGCCCACCCTCAAAAAGCTGACTAAACCTGCTTGGAAGATAAATATGCCTGAATTGCTTTTTGAAAGTAACTGGCGAGCCCCGGGGCATATTGGTCAAGATTTTGCGTAAACCGCGGGTCCTGTACATACATCTCGCCCAGGCCAGCTAGAATTTCGTCTGTGCAGGTATAAAAGTATTGCGTAATATGCTGCTGCCACAGAGCAACCCATTTATTTGCCTCGGCACTGCCGGCGGGCTGGTTCATGCAGCTGGCCAAACCCCTAAATATTTCTTCTGCTTCGGCATTTATTTCAACCCAGTCTTCTTTTTGATAGCGGATTGTTTTTTGCTGGCTTTCTTTCCAGGCATTGGTACTTCCCCAACGCTCTTTGGCTTCTTTTGCGTATTGGTTTTTGGCAAGTTCGATACCGCTTTGGTCAAAGGCATCAAAATTCATGGTATTTTCTCCTTTCAAAGTGTCGTCCACCAGGCGGATTAAACGTTCCAGCCTCTGTTTGCGCAAGGTGAGCAGAGCACGATGATTTTTTAAAGCCTGGTGCGGGTCGAAGGCGGGACTGTCCAGTAGCTGTTTCGTTTCATTTAATGAAAACCCCAGTTCCCGAAAAAATAAAATCTGCTGCAGCCTGGCTACACAGGTATCGTCATACATGCGGTAACCCGACGGCGTTACACTGCTGGGCAACAGCAAACCAATTTGACCATAGTGGTGCAGTGTGCGCACACTAACCCCACATAAACGGCTCATTTGGCTAACAGTACGTTCCATAGGGTATCCCTCCTTCTGTAATAAAGTTTAAACCATAACGCAGCGTCAGGGTCAAGAGGATAATTTCGACAAAACTTGTTTTAAAAACCACTGGTTTTACAGCCATTTCACGGTTTGTTATGAAAGGTAATTGTTTCACATTGCGTTCGGCTCTTATTCATGTTATGATAAGTACACAAGTTAAAAGAATTTCACTCATATTAGCCTGTTAATTGGAACAGGAGTCTCTACGTGATGGCCGTAACCGTCTACGCTATGGGTGTTCGCTGGTTGTGTGGAACAGCCTTGTTTTTGTTGTTCCATTTGGCAGAGGACACTCGTCCTCTGCCTTTTTTGTGATACAAAACGAGTATAGAAAAAGCATTATGTAAAGGGATATGCGCTGGGGTGGGCTCCACTTCGGAAGGGTGAAATTTTTGTGCGCCTGCCAAGCCGTTGTGTTGCGGTAAAGCTGAATACAATAGCTTCAAAGCTTTTGGGCTGCTTGATTAACCGCAGGTATTGATTATGCTCATCATCCATCTGACAAACATACAAAAAAGGGAAGCGCCCCGCAAATTTTGCGGGGCGCTTTTCTTTTGTAATTTTAACATAAAATATACCCGGTTATGCCGGTAAGGCTAAAAAACTGGATTTTGCAAAAAGTGAAGCAAATAGCGGACAGCTGCTTAGCCAGGGCTTATTACTACCGGAATGATATTCTGCATAGGCTTTTGCATCCCCGGCTTTTTAGACGTAGCCATTACAAATACATGTTTGATTTTCCCAGTTACACAGGGGGGGAATTTACGGAGCCAAAACAAGGACAAATACACCATTTTAGAGGGAATGCCACAAACCAGCCTGTTTTTCAAATCATGAAGGAAGTGTGTAAAACCTATAAGGCCTGCAAAATTTTATTTACCGTATCTTCCGGTTTTTCCTGGCTGCAAACTTCCAGTTCGCTTATCTTCCGGTAAAGGGGCAGGCGGCGGCTGAACAGTTCGTGAAGCTGCTCTTTGGTATTGGAATGTACCAGAGGGCGGCTGGTATTTTTTATTCGCTGCCAGCAGGTTTCAAAGTCGGCATAAATCAGCACGATCAGGGCTTTGTTTTTTAGCAGTTGTACGTTGCGGGGGAAGGTGAGTGCCCCGCCGCCCGGCGAAAGAACTGCCGGGCCGCTTTGAACCGCAAGCTTACACAGGTAATCATGTTCCAGCTGTCGAAAAGCACCTTCCCCCTGCTGTGCAAAAATATCTGGAATGGTACGATGCTCCCGTTTTTCAATTTCATAATCCAAATCATAAAAGGGTATTCCCAATTTTTTGGCCAGAAGCATTCCAACAGTTGTTTTTCCGCAGCCCATAAAACCGCAGAGTACAATGCTTTTTTGTTCCATAATGCCTCCCATTGTCATGCAAAAATCAAAAAAGTAGTTAGCTTCACCCATAACGGTTGAAAACGTAATATGATTGTTAAAAAAACAGTTTTAAATCCAAGCAGAACAGATAAAAGCTGACCTTTGGCAACAGTGCAAACTAAGCCAATGTAGCGGGGAAATCCTGATCTACCTGGGCGGACATGTCACGAATCAGCTGGGAAATATCTGCGGTATGAAAGGTTCCGCCGTACCAAATTTCATGAGCTTTTACCGCCTGCCACACCAGCATGTCCATTCCGCCCGCAGATGGAATATTCAGCCGTTCGCTATCCAGCAGCAGCTTTGTTTTGGTAGGGTTATAAATACAATCAAAAACTGCACGGCAACCCTGAAGAAGCTCTTGCCCTATGGGTGAAACCTGGGTTTTAGGGTACATACCGCAGGGGGTAGCATTAATCAGCAGATCAAAGGGCCGGTTCAGCCCGTTAAGCAGAGCATGTTCTATTTTTACCTGCGGCATAAGGGCTTTTGCATCGGCAATGATCCGCTGTGCCGATTGTTCACCGGTAGGCCGGGTTGCCAGAGTAACCGCTGCGCCGGAAAGGGCACATTCAATTGCAAAGGTACGCCCCACACCGCCGGCGCCCGCCACGCAAACAGTTTTGCCCGGCAACGCAATTCCCATAGTTTCCAGGGTTTTTAAAAAGCCGTATACATCTGTATTATAGCCTACCATACCCTGTGGGGTGTTTGCAACCACATTTACCGAATGATAGCGCTGAGCCGCAGGGTCAACCTTTGAAAGCAACGGAATAATTCGTTCCTTATAAGGCAGGGTAATATTGAACCCCGCAAGACTACGCAAAAAATCAGCAGTAGCCGGCAGGTCAAATTCCTCGGGCTTTATCATGGCAACCGAATAGTCGGCAGCTTTTCCGGAAAGGGAAAAGAGCCTTTTATGAATAGGGGGGGACATGGTGTGGCCCAAAGGGTAACCTAAAATTGCAAACTGGTTGTTCATTGTTCTGCCTCCTTCAACTGGAAAGAAAAATAATCCCTGCGTGATAGGGTTTTCTGCCGAATTGACCGTGTCTAAACGATGCACAGCAGGAAAAGATTGGTTTTGCCCGGCGGCTTAGAAACTGTACTACATGCATGAAAAAGGTTGGTTGCCGCTAAATTAGCTTTCAACAAGTGGAAACCTTTAAACAAGCCGGCCATTTCTTTGTAAAACTTGGTTAGGGGGAGGCTAAAAAGCCCCCAGTTCTAACATATTCTACAGTAAAAGGCATCTGATGCATTAAAACACTCGAAATGTCAGTATTTCTTTACTGCTTGCCTTATAACTGCTTTTTTGCAGCGAATTTTCTATTACATGTGACTTTTTAGAACCACCGGGTTAGAATTATAAAAAATGATAGCTGCCGGTAAAAATAAACAGGGGGCGGAACAGATTAAAGAGTTTCCAAAGCTTTTTCCAAGGTTTTCTGATTTTCAACATTCAGCGCGGTGCAGCGGCCCCGCCACCCCTTCTTCAGCAGCATGGTGAGAACTTTGTTTGGCCCAAGTTCTATAAATGTGTCAAACCCGTCTGTAAGCATATGGTCAATTTCTTTTGTAAATAATACTGGGGAGACCTGATGCGCCGCTAAATATTGAGGCAGGCTTTGCTCGGGATTCATTAAACCACCGGTAAGGTTGCAGTAAAAAGGCAGTTGAAGCGGCTGTAGCGGAGTTTTTTGCAAAACCGTTTTTAATTTTTCAGCTGCTTCGGCCATGTAACTGGTATGAAAAGCCGAAGCCACCGCAAGCCGAACGGTTTTTGCCCCCATCTGCCCAAACTGTTCACAGGCTGCTTCCACTGCAAAAATACTGCCGGCAATTACAGTTTGTTCAGGACTGTTGTAATTGACTGCCTGAACAAACCCCTCCGTATTTTTACAAACTTCTTCCACGGCCTCTTCTGTAAGGCCGATTACAGCCGCCATACATCCGGGATTTTGTTGGGCTGCTTCGCTCATGGCATGGGAACGGGCTTTAATAATGCGAAAACCGTCCTCCATAGAGAACGCTCCCGCACAGGTGAGTGCGGCATATTCCCCCAAAGAATGCCCGGCTACTGCTAAAGGCAGTTTACCGTGCTGTATAAGTGTATCCCAGGCACAAAGTGAGACCGTATAAATAAGCCCTTGAGAGATTTCGGTTTTTGCCAGGGTAGCTTCATCTGCTTCAAATGCGGTTTTTGCAGCATCAAAACCTAACATATCTGACGCACACTGAAATATTTTTTTACAACGATCAAAACGATCAAAGAACTCCTTTCCCATTCCCGGGTATTGGGAGCCCTGTCCGCTGAATAAGTAGGCAACTTTCATAATATACTCCATTCCGCCGTTTCACGTCGGCAAAAATATTTGTGAAGAACCCCTGTCATGTAAAGAGGGGGAAGGCAAGGTTTTTTGCGTTTCACAAAAGGCTGTTCCAGGGTGTTTTGCCTGAAAAAGCCTTTTGTTTGTTGATTCATCTCATAACGGCAATGTTCGACCAGCGTCCAGTTAAAAATGTTACAGAAATATTTTGTTAACAAAATAACCATTGACAAACCGAAGAAAATTGCATATCCTTAAAAACATAATTTGTTACAACCGTTACATTTTTATTTGATAAAATGATAGCATGATTGCGGCAGAAAAGCAAGGGGGAAACACTGTGAGCGGAATACGAATCGTCTCTACGGGAAGGTACCTACCCAAGCGGGTGGTCAGCAACGAGGACTTTACAAAGATGGTGGAAACCAGCGATGAATGGATCAGCACCCGCACAGGAATAAAAAACCGACATATCAGCGAGGGGGAAAGCCCCTGGTATATGGGGGCAGAGGCCGCCAAGCTTGCATTGGAGCAAGCGGGCTGCAGCCCCAATGACATAGATATGATTTTAGTGTCCTGTGTAACACCTGATTATGTTACTCCTTCTGTCTCCTGTATGATACAGGGCGCCTTGGGGATTGACCGCTGTATGTGTATTGACATGAACTGTGCCTGCACCGGTTTTGTTTATGCATTGGATATGGCATACCGTTATTTAAAAGATGACGAAGTGCGCAAGGTGCTGGTTATTGGTACCGAAAAAATATCCAGCATGGTCGATTATTCCGACCGGGCCACCTGTGTGCTGTTTGGTGATGGCGCTGGCGCCTGTTTGGTCGAAAAAAGCGACGGTTTGTACCATACCTTTCTTTCGTCAGACGGCAGCGGGGTCCCCCGTATTTACACCAAAAGGAATGTACCGAAAAACCCGTTTGAGACGTTGGACGGCCGCACGCCCTATCCAGGTATTCACGCTGAAGACAACGGCTACTTGGTAATGGACGGAAAAGAGGTTTATAAGTTTGCCACCAAAGCTATGAGCGAGGCGGTTGAGACGGCGTGCCAAAAGGCAGGAATTCAGCCCCAGGAGCTGAAGATTATTGTTCCCCACCAGGCAAACTACCGTATTGTGCATACAGCCATGAAATACCTGGGGCTTCCCATAGAGGCAGCTTACCTGAACATGAGCCGCTACGGCAACACCTCCAGCGCTAGCATCCCCATTGCGTTGGATGAACTAAACCGGGACAGAAAACTGAATAAAGGGGACAAAGTTTGTATTGTTGGTTTTGGCGCCGGGTTAACCTATGGTGCATCGGTATTTGAATGGTAAATATATTTTGGTAAAATATATAATGTTAAAGTGTGTTTTTTGAAAGACAGACAGTTGCTGAAAACACACTCTGATGCAGACTTCGCCGAAAGGATGAAATAAACAATGATAAAGACAAAACTAACCCAACTGCTTGGAATACAGTACCCGATTATTCAGGGCGGTATGGCTTGGATTGCCAACGCGAAACTTGCGGCAGCAGTATCTGAGGCTGGCGGACTTGGGCTAATAGGGGCTGCC
Source organism: Ruminococcaceae bacterium Marseille-P2935 (assembly GCA_900104565.1). Classification (GTDB taxonomy): domain Bacteria; phylum Bacillota; class Clostridia; order Oscillospirales; family Ruminococcaceae; genus Marseille-P2935. Next base: position 1,532,584 of record LT629952.1, on the reverse strand, counting down.
AATGCCCCGGCAGATGTGGTGCGCGGAATGATCCGCGAGGCCAAAGCCCTTACCAGTAAACCCTTTGGCGTAAATATTATGCTGATGAGCCCCTATGCCGATGAAATCGCTGCCCTGTGTGTGGAGGAAGGCGTCAAGGTCATTACCACTGGTGCCGGCAATCCGGGCAAATACTTTCCGGCATGGAAGGAAGCCGGGATCAAGGTGATTCCGGTAGTCCCATCGGTAGCTCTGGCCAGAAGAATGGAACGCGCCGGAGCAGACGCACTGGTAGTAGAGGGCACCGAGGCGGGCGGTCATATTGGGGAGATTACCACCATGTGCTTAGTGCCACAGGTTGTGGATGCAGTTCAAATTCCTGTGGTTGCAGCGGGAGGCATTGCAGATGGCCGCGGTTTTGCAGCAGCTCTCATGCTGGGGGCTCAGGGCTGCCAGGTAGGTACGGCGTTTATTTGCGCCGAGGAATCCCCCGCGCATGAGGAATATAAAAAACTGGTTGCCCAGGCCAAGGATACCGACACGGTAGTGACCGGCCGGGCAAACGGGCATCCGGTACGCTCCTTGAAGAACCGGTTTACAAAGAAAATTGTGGAATTGGAAAAAGAAGACGGCAGTTTTGAAGCGGTCGAAAACCTGACTGTGGGCTCGTACCGCAAAGCGGTGCAGGAAGGAAATATGCAGGAAGGTACCTTTATGTCCGGCCAGATTGCTGGGCTAGTAAAAGAGGTTCGGCCGGCAAAAGAAATTGTTGAATTTATTGTTGGGGATGCTCAGGATGTTTTAAAAAATGCCTTGAGTAAAGGAGGAATTACCATTGAGTAAAACCGTTTTGGTCACTGGGGCGGCACAGGGAATTGGCGCAGCCATTGCCCGGCGCTTTGCAAAAGAAGGCTACCAGGTGGCGGTAAATATACGCAATGAAAGTTCCCTGGAGCGCGGCGGCCGGCAGGTGCTGGAGGATTGCAGGGCATTAGGCGCGCAGGCCGAATGCTTTTTTGGAGATGTTTCTGATTTTACACGCTGCGGCGAGATGGTGAAAGAGGTTCAGCAACGGTTTGGCTCGCTGGACGTGCTGGTGAACAACGCCGGTATTACCCGCGATACCCTGCTGCCCCGTATGAGCGAAGAGCAGTTTGACGAGGTGATCGCCTCTAACCTGAAAAGCGTATTTAACCTCATGCATTTTGCCAGCGCGGTCATGATGAAGCAGCGAAGCGGCCGAATCATTAACCTGACTTCGGTAGTAGGCTTATATGGCAACCCTGGCCAGGCAAACTATAGTGCTTCCAAAGCAGGTATTATTGGGCTTACCAAATCGGCTGCCAAAGAACTAGGGGGACGTGGCATTACGGTAAATGCTATAGCCCCTGGTTTTATCGAAACTCCCATGACAGCCGCTTTAAATGAAAAACAAAGGGAAATAATGCTTTCGGCCATTAGCCTTAAGCGGTATGGTAAACCGGAAGAAATTGCCGGAACCGCATTGTTTTTGGCGTCGGAAGACGCAGCGTATATTACCGGTCAGGTAATTGAGGTAGACGGCGGAATTATAATGTAAAAAAGATTCTATACAGTGCAAGCCAGGCAACCGGCGTATGACTTATAGAATACAGTGAATATTGCGGGTGAAAAGCAGCTTTTAGCTTGTGTTGCAAATATGCAAAAACCGGATGGTTGAACCTGCCTGCAACTGTGGTACGGGTGATTCAAGCAGCATAACGGTTGTGTAATTGCATAAGAGCTGTCAACAGGTGAATTGGTGCAGGGCTGTTTAAAAAGATGATATGCGGCTAAGACCGTTTTCCTTCCCGGCGGAAATCACTCCTGTTGAGGTTGTAAGTGTGATTGAAACATATTTTTGTAAAACTTATAATTGATTCACCAAAGAAAGGACGGCCACCCAATGAAAAGAGTTGTGGTAACCGGTATGGGGGCGGTAACTCCCATTGGAAAAAATATTGACGAATTTTGGAACAGCATAAAAGAAAACCGGCATGGCTTTAAAACGATTACCTCCTTTGATACAAGTAGGGTTGGTATTTCGATTGCAGCCACGATAGACGACTTTAACCCCGAAAACTTTGGCATAGGTAAAAAAGAAGCCCGCAGAATGGACCGCTTTAACCAGTTTGCCCTTGCTGCGGCCCGGCAGGCAGTTGAAATGTCGCAAATTCAAAACCATATGGAAGACCCCTTCCGTATTGGTGTAATAGCAGGAAGCGGCATTGGCGGGTTTCAGTCTATTGAGCAGGAGCATGCAAAATACATGGAAAAAGGGCCTTCCAGGGTGTCTGTTTTCTTTGTGCCTATGATGATATCCAACATGGCGGCGGGCACCATAGCGATGGAATATGGCTTTAAAGGTGCAAACATAGGAATGGTAACCGCCTGCGCCACTTCTACCCACTGCATTGGGGAAGCGTTCCGGGCGATTAAACACGGTTACCTGGACGCAGCAGTTACCGGTGGGTCAGAGGCTGCTATTACAGAATTTTCTATGGCCGGTTTCCATAATATGGGGGCCCTCAGTCCAAGCACCGACCCCGACCGTGCCTCCATTCCTTTTGACAAAGAACGCAGCGGTTTTGTAATGGGTGAAGGCGCTGCCATGCTTGTTCTGGAAGAGTATGAGCATGCGGTAAGGCGCGGCGCCAAAATTTATGGCGAAATTGTAGGCTATGGGGCTACCGGAGACGCCTACCACATGACCAGCCCAGACCCGGAGGGCTCGGGCTGTGCCAAGGCTATGGAGCTGGCCATTGCCGAAGCGGGCATTACCCCAAAAGAGGTGGATTATATTAATGCCCATGGAACCTCCACCACACTGAATGATTTATATGAGACAATTGCGATTAAAAAAGCATTTGGCAGCGATGCGCAGCATGTAGCGGTCAGTTCCACCAAATCCCTTACCGGGCATATGCTGGGGGCTGCGGGAGCAGTAGAGGCTTTGGCGTGCATCATGGCGCTGCAGGAAGGCGTTTTGCCGGCCACTGCCGGTTACCAGGTTAAAGATGAGCAATGCGACCTGGATTATATCACCGAAGGGGTTCGGCCTTGCAACGCCAGGTATGCAATTTCTAATTCACTGGGTTTTGGCGGGCATAACGGCACCATAGCGTTCAAAAAATATAACTAAAATAATAGCGGAAGATAAACTGTGTTGTGTGGATGTTTTTATGGAAAGGACCCACATTTTGCGGTAAAACGGTGCCGTGACGCATTTTTTACGTCAGCTAAACATTCCTTTGTAATACCCTAGCATAATTTTTCCATAACACTCCGCTCCAGGGAAAAGGTTTCAGTAAACTTTCCGCTTATAAGCAAATTATTAGAACTGCTTTGTGGCTGATATCTTTGCTCAAAGGGCATGTATAGAATATGTCCGGCCTTAGGGCTGGAGAATACATTTGTTTGGAGCAGCAATCAGCCACAAAGAAGAATACCCCGTCTTAAAATTGATGCAGAAAGCTTGTTTTTAAAGGGGGCTGCTTGGTCTTATCCGTAGCAGGAGGAGAAATCTCCAATGAAAGAGGTAGAGGAAAAGGTGAGCAATATGGAATTTAACATTGATAATATTCGGGCACTGATGGCCGGCGTTGACCAGCATGGGCTTTCTGGTCTGGAAATTAAAACAAAAGAATTTGAAATAAAAATTGAAGGCCGTGCCGCAGTGCAGACGGCAGTTTTGCAGTCTGCATCAGCAGCCATGCAGGCTGCGCAGCCTTCTGTACAGGCATCTGATACAGATACGACGGCATTTCAGGGCAGTGTGGTAAAATCCCCCATTGTAGGTACCTTTTATTCTGCCGCCGGGCCGGACAAAGAGCCTTTTGTCAAAATTGGCCAGCAGGTACACAAAGGGGATACTTTGTTTATTATTGAATCCATGAAGCTGATGAATGAGGTGGCCAGCGAATACGACGGCGTGGTAACCGAAATTCTATGTAAAAACGGCGATGGCGTAGAGTATGGTCAGCCGATTTTGTGCATTGAATAAATGTATTTTTGCAATATGTATATAGGGTTTTGACTTATAACAGTACTGAAAATAGATGCGAGAGGTTTCTGAACAGTGAAACGTGCAGGCGCTTTTGCTGAATAGCAGCCTGAAGGCAGGAATGTCAGGATTATAGAATGCTTTCCAGGCGCTTTCCATACTGCGCAAACTATTGTGCTTTCCAGAGGGGAAGTCAGTTTTTTCAGAAACACCTCTGGTGAAAGATAAGGAAAGGTGACGACATGGCGCTGCTGAACCGTGAACAGATTATGGAGATTATTCCTCACCGCGACCCATTTCTCCTCATTGATGAGGTGCTAGAGATGGAACCGGGCGTACGTGCGGTGGCTGTTAAACATATGAAAGAGGACGAATTTTGGTTTAAAGGGCATTTCCCCGATATGCCGGTAACACCTGGGGTATTGATGATAGAGATGCTGGCGCAGGCAGGCGCGGTTTGCATGCTGTCGCTGCCTGAAAACCGGGGGAAAATCGGGCTGTTTGCTAAAATTGAAAACGCCCGCTTCCGCCGCCAGGTAGTGCCGGGAGATACCCTGCGCTTGGAGGTTGAAATTACCCGTTGCAAAGGGCCGGTAGGCATAGGCAAAGCAGTGGCTACAGTGGACGGCGAAAAAGCAGTGACTGCCGAGCTCACCTTTGCCCTCAGCGAAAATAAATAACCCGTCAGAAAGGGTGTAACCCATGTTTTGTAAAATTTTAATCGCCAACCGCGGTGAAATCGCGGTGCGCATTATCAGGGCCTGCCGGGAGCTGGGCATCTCTACGGTAGCGATCTGTTCCGAGGCGGATAAAACCGCCCTGCATGCCCAAATTGCTGACGAGACGGTGTGTGTGGGGCCTGCCCCCACCAAAGACAGCTACTTAAATGTACAGGCAATTCTTTCGGCCTGTACCATGACTGGTGCACAGGCAGTACATCCGGGGTTTGGTTTTCTTTCCGAAAATGCGGCCTTTGCAAGGGCATGCAAAAAATGCGGAATCACCTTTATTGGACCGGATGCTGCAACCATCGATTTGATGGGAAACAAAGCCCAGGCAAAATTGACAACCAAAAACGCAGGCGTACCTGTAGTGCCCGGCTCGGACGGTGCGGTGCGCTCGGTTGAAGAGGCGGTAGAAATTGCCCAAAAGATTGGTTACCCGGTTATGATCAAAGCCTCTGCAGGCGGAGGTGGCCGGGGTATTCGACTGATTCAAAATAAGAAGGAACTAACCGCGGCACTGCCGGTGGTAAAGCAGGAAGCCCTCAGCTTTTTTGGGGATGACGGGGTTTATATCGAAAAATTTATCATTGAGCCCCGCCATATTGAAATTCAGCTGCTGGCCGATCATTACGGCAATGTAGTGCATCTGGGCGAGCGGGATTGTTCCATGCAGCGCCGTAACCAAAAAGTGCTGGAGGAATGTCCTTCGCCCGCCAGTGTAATGACTGAAGACCTGCGCAGCCGTATGGGTGCGGATGCAGTCAAGGTTGCCAAGGCCGTTGGATATAAAAACGCCGGAACCATTGAGTTTTTGGTAGATGAAAAGGGCAACTACTATTTTATGGAGATGAACACCCGGGTGCAGGTAGAGCACCCGATTACCGAGATGGTGACCGGGGTTGATATTGTAAAGCAGCAGATTTTAATTGCAGCGGGTGAAAAACTGCATCTGACACAAAAAGACGTAAAACAAACCGGGCATGCCATTGAATGCCGTATTAATGCCGAAAACCCGGCCGAAAACTTCCGGCCGTCCCCCGGCACCATTATGGCGCTGTATGTACCGGGAGGCCCTGGAATTCGTATTGACAGTGCTGTATACGCCGGGTATACTATAACCCCATACTACGATTCCATGATTGGTAAGCTGATTGCTTATGCGCCCACCCGGGAAGAAGCTATTTTAAAGATGCGCTGGGCTTTGGCAGAATTTTTGGTAGAGGGTGTCGATACCAACATTGACTTCCAGCTGAGCCTTTTGCGCAATGAAAATTTTGTTTCGGGCAGCTATGACATAGGTTTTTTGGGCAGAAATAAGGAAAAATTATTAGGGAGGGAATAGCCGTTGATTCAGGATTTGTTTCAAAAGGTACGGAATCGTGCCATACCACTGTCGCCTGCTGCGCTGGACGTAAAACCTGATATCCCGGAAAATCTTTTATATAAATGCCCCCGCTGCCAGACTGTAATTTTTATGGAGGATTTTGCCCTCAACAACAAGGTGTGCGATAAATGCGGCTACCATGCCCGTCTCAGTGTGCCGGAGCGGCTGAACATAACAGTGGATGAGGGTTCGTTTGTAGAATATGACGCAGCCATGCAAAGCGGTAACCCCATTCAGTTTGACGATTATACCGACAAACTGCGCCGTTTAAAAAAAGTTACCGGCTTGAATGAAGCCATTGTAACCGGCGAATGCACCATTCGGGGACAGCGCTGTGTTATAGGTATTATGGATTCCCGCTTTATGATGGCCTCCATGGGTTCGGTGGTGGGCGAAAAAATTACCCGCGCCTTTGAATGTGCTGCCGAAAAAAAACTGCCGGTAGTGTTGTTTACCGCTTCGGGCGGGGCGAGGATGCAGGAAGGCATGGTATCGCTGATGCAGATGGCCAAAACGGCCGGCGCGGTGGCGCTGCACAGCAAAAAAGGATTATTGTATATTACAGTGCTGACCGACCCTACCACCGGCGGAGTCACCGCCAGCTTTGCATCGCTGGGTGATGTGATTATAGCCGAGCCTAAAGTTCTGGTGGGCTTTGCAGGCAGAAGGGTGATTGAAGGTACCATTAGGCAGCGGCTGCCGGATGATTTTCAGTCCGCAGAATTTTTAATGGAGCATGGCTTTGTAGATATGATTGAAGACCGGTCCCATATGCGCAAAACCCTCAGCCGTCTGCTGCGGCTGCACAGCCAGGGGAAGGAGGCGGCACAATGAGCACAAAACTGACTGCTTCCGAGCGTCTGGAGATTATCCGTAACAAAAACCGCCCTACAGTGACCGACTATATTCCTAAAATATTTGAGCATTTTATGGAGATGCATGGTGACCGCCTGTATGGGGATGATGAGGCTATTGTGGGCGGGGTGGCCTGGCTGGACGGTATACCTGTAACGGTTATTGGCCAGGTGAAGGGACATAACCTGGCGGAAAATAAAAAATCCAACTTTGCAATGCCCCACCCGGAAGGGTACCGTAAGGCGCTCAGGTTAATGAAACAGGCCGAAAAATTCCACCGCCCGGTAATATGCTTTATCGATACCCCGGGAGCCTTCTGCGGCGTTGGGGCAGAAGAGCGCGGCCAGGGCGAGGCAATTGCACGCAACCTGGCTGAGCTGATGAACCTGAAAACCCCCGTTGTTTCAATTGTTTTGGGGGAAGGCGGAAGCGGCGGTGCATTGGCTTTGGGTGTGTGTGACGAACTGGCCATGCTGCAGAACGCGGTCTACTCAGTCATCTCTCCCCGGGGGTTTGCCAGCATTCTCTGGAAGGATGCCTCCCGGGAGAAGGAAGCGGCCGATATTATGAAGATAACTGCAGAGGACTTAATCGATTTGGGAGTGGCAGATACCATCATTCCCGAACCGGCCGGAGGGGCTCATAATAACCCTGATTTGGCCGCGGCAAATATTTCAAAATACCTGCGTACAACTATTTTAAAATATATTGAAAAACCTATTGATAATTTGCTGGAAAACAGGTATCATAAGTTCCGTAAGATTGGTGAGTTCACAGAATAGGTTAGGGCCTAGGGTGACGGTAAACCTTTCAATAATAAAAAAAATCCCAAGAGGAGGAAATTTTTATGGTATTCGACAAGGTGAAAGAGATTCTGGTAAACCAGCTGGACGTGGAAGAGGACGCAGTAACAATGGATGCTTCTATCGCGGACGATCTGGGTGCCGATTCCTTGGACATCGTCGACCTGGTAATGACCCTGGAAGACGAGTTTGACCTTGAAATTCCCGACGAAGAGATTGAAAACATCAAATCTGTTGGCGACGTCGTAAAATTTATTGAAGAGCACGTATAAAATAAAAACAGAGTACACCGGACTGGAAACAGCCCGGTGTTTTTTATAGGAAAACTGTTGCAATCAGGTTTTGTTCATTAGCCCCAAGGATTAGCAGGCGGGTGGACAAGTTTATAGAACACAAAAAATTTTGTGCTTCAGGTTGTGCCCAATGAATAAACGAAAATGCCCCAGATTACTTGTTGTCTTTCTCGTTCTCGGTGGGTGGAATCCGTTTTAATCCTGTGGCTTTGTCCATCACTGCTTATCATCCTTTGAAAAGTTTTAGGGCGTGAAAACGGTGTACCAAAAGTCAAATCAGGGCAGCACTTGGCAGAGATCACCACGGAGCCGAGGTGACTTTGTTGCCCAGTTCGGGCAGGCAGTAAAAAAACAGCAGCCGTACAGCCAGTAAACTGGCTGCACGGCTGCTGTGCCAATACAGTCCCTTATACCCAGTTGAAATTGGTGATTCCTGCCCCAATTTCAAAGTGGTATTTCACAATTCCTAAATCTACCCTGGAGTAAAAACCGCCTGTAGATTCAGCTTTTACGCCATTTTCTAACAGAGAGATTAAAAATTTTTGCTGATTGATGGCAGTTGGAGCAAGCATGGCTGCCTCCATACCCGATTGAAACCAACCGGGAAGCTCGCCGTCAGCCTTGCAAAGCGATTCTATGGGCTTGCTTTTATGGGGAATACCCTGCGTTTTGCCGTACCCGATTGCCAGGACACAAACCAGCTTTTCCCCTTTTTCTACCCTGCATTTACTTTTCCTTTTGCTAAACGTCATGGCAACCCAGCAGGTATTCAGCCCAAGCTGCTGTGCTTTTAAAACAATCTGTTCCCCGTAATAGCCTATTTTTTCTTCCAAATCAGGTCCGGATTTCCCGATTAAAGCGACGTAATTTGTAACCTGGGAAAATTTGCCGTAATGAGCCATAAATCCGCCAAAGGCATCTGGCTCGTTGGTAACCAGCTGAATATGAAGGCCGCTGCGCTCGTTGCAGGTATTAATTTCTACACGCAGCTTTTCCTGCAGCTCTTCTTCTATTTCACGCCCCACATACTTTCTTACCGAATGTCTCTTTTGAATTGCCTGTATCTGGTCCATGGTACAGATCCTCCCAAAGCAGTTCCTGCAAGGTTTTTCAAAAGGAAAGTCATCGCATGGCTGCTTAAGTTCCCCTGGAAAATTCAGTAATTGGAACTGCTATAATCCTATTATATTACGTATGCCTGGCGGATTTTTCTGCTTTTTTGTACGGGGTTATTCCATTTTAGAAAGCTTGTCGAGAATGGCCAGAATCTCATCAATCTTTTCCTGCTCGTTCTGGCCGCCCTGCTGAAAGGCCTCCTTTACACAACTGGCCATATGAGCGCGAATAATCTCTTTGTTGGTTTTGCGCAGAACCGACTCGGTGGCCAAAATCTGGTTGGAGATATCGACACAGTAACGGTCCTCTTCCACCATTCTTAAAATACCATCCAGCTGGCCGCGGGCAGTTTTTAACAGCCGAACGACCTTTGCCTTGTCCGCCATCATGCCTCAAGCACCGAGACTACGGAGTAGCCTGCGTTTTCCACGGTCTTTTTCAGCTGATTATCCTCTACCGGGGCGCTTAACGTGATGTTGGCGCATTTGTTGTCTAAATCCACCTTAGCGCTCACACCCTCCAGGGCATTTAAAGCGTTTTCTACCCGTGCTGCACAATGGCCGCACATCATACCGTCAATTTTCATTACCTTGGTCATTTCAAATTTTCCTTTCTCTTCTGGTATAAGCTCTGTCGGAGAATTTGCGGCAGAGCCTGCTTGTTCCATATTTTTTATCGGATTATGCTTTGCGCGGAAAAACCGCAGTCTTAGTGCATTGGATACAACGAATACCGAGCTCAGGCTCATGGCAGCGGCCCCAAACATGGGGTTTAGCTTCCACCCAAGCAGCGGGAAGAACACCCCGGCAGCCAGGGGAATACCAATGGCATTATAAAAGAATGCCCAGAACAGGTTTTGTTTAATATTGCGAATGACAGCCTTGCTTAACCGTATTGCGGTGGAAACATCACGCAAATCGTTTTTCATCAGCACAATACCGGCGGATTCCAGCGCAACATCAGTACCGGCTCCAATGGCAATGCCAACATCGGCTCGGGCAAGGGCAGGAGCGTCGTTTATGCCGTCTCCCACCATAGCCACCTTGCGCCCCGCAGCCTGCAGCCTGCGAATTTCCCCTTCCTTGTCTTGAGGCAGTACCTCGGCAATGACGGTGGGAATACCCAGCTGCTGCCGGATGGCGTTTGCAGTACCTTTATTATCGCCGGTCAGCATAACCACGTCAAGCCCCATAGCGGTAAGCTCTTCAATGGCTTCCTGGCTGGTTGGCTTGGGCAGGTCAGCCGCCGCAATAATCCCCAGCAGGGTGGTTTCATCGGCAAAGTAGAGGGGCGTTTTACCCTGTTTTGCCAGCGCATCTGCCTGCTGCAAGAAACCTTCTAACGGGATCTGCCGTTCTTCCATAAGACGGCGGTTGCCAGCATAATAGGTTTTACTGTCTACAACAGCCTGAATGCCCATCCCTGCCAACGCTTGGAACCCGGTTACCACAGGGAGGGGGAGGCGGCGTTGGGCAGCAGCTTCCACAATTGCTTCAGCCAGCGGGTGCTCCGATTGTTTTTCCATAGCGGCAGCCAGCGCTAACAGCTCGTTTTGAGGAATGATGGAGGTGATATCGGTTACCTGTGGGTGACCTTCGGTAATGGTTCCGGTTTTATCCAGCACCACAGTATCTACCGTGTGGGCGGTCTCCAGTGCCTCGGCCGATTTGATCAGAATTCCCTGTTCTGCGCCTTTACCGGTGCCAACCATAATCGCCACTGGGGTGGCAAGCCCTAGGGCACAGGGGCAGGAGATGACCAGTACCGCAATACCAATTGACAGCGCGAAGGAAAATGGCTCGCCAAGCAGCAGCCAGATAATGGTTGCGGCACCTGCAATTGCCATTACAATTGGCACAAAAACCCCGCTTACCCGGTCGGCCAGTTTGGCAATGGGGGCTTTTGAGGTACTTGCCTCCTCTACCAGACGGATAATCTGAGAGAGGGTGGTATCGGCCCCCACTTTGGTCGCTTTCATGCGGAATGCCCCTGTTTTGTTCATAGATGCAGAAATGACAGAATCCCCAGGGTGTTTTTCCACCGGAATGCTTTCTCCGGTCAGGGCAGATTCATCCACCGAGGAGGAGCCCTCCAATACCACACCATCCACAGGAATACGCCCGCCGGGTTTTACGAGGACGGTATCTCCTGCAAGCACTTCTTCTACTGGAATTTCTACTTCGGTATCATTTCGGACAACCCATGCTGTTTTAGGCGCCAGGTCCATCAGCCTGGTAATTGCTTCGGAGGTTTTGCCTTTAGAATGGGTTTCCAGGTATTTTCCAACCGTGATTAAGGTAAGGATCATAGCGGCCGATTCAAAATAGAGGTCCATAGTAAAGCCAGGTACTTCAGATAAATTCCCATGGCCCAGTGCAAACCCAATCTGGTAGATGATAAATATTCCATAAAACAGGGATGCGGAGGAACCGATTGCAATCAGGGAATCCATATTGGGAGCCCCATGGAACAGGGCTTTAAAGCCCACTATGAAAAATTTTCGGTTTACATAAACGACAGGGAGGGTGAGCAGCAGCTGGGTAAAAGCAAAGGCCAGCGCGTTTTCTGCCCCATGAAAAAACCAGGGAATGGGCAGCCCCATCATATGCCCCATAGAAAGGTACATGAGCGGGATCAAAAAGCAAAAGGAAGCGATCAGCCGCCGTTTCATGGATTTTGTTTCATCCGCCATAGGGTTTTGTTTTGTCGTTTCGGATTTTACAGAGGAATCTTCATTTTTTACAGAGGCCCCGTATCCTCCCGCCTGCACGGCTGCAATGATGGCAGAGTCGCCGGTAATCGTTTCGTCATAATCTACCGACATGCTGTTGGTAAGCAGGCTAACACTGACCGAGCGCACCCCGGGTACCTTGCTGACGCTTTTTTCCACATGAGCCGAGCAGGCCGAGCAAGTCATGCCAGTAACATTGAATTTACGGTTCATAAAAACACCTCGAATCATTTTGTTAAAATGTATTTTATATCATTATATCTGGCGGTTCTGCCGCCGGGGCGATATGTAAGCGGGTTAAGTTGATAGGAATGAGCGGATACAGAAACCTAAGGGAAGATTATTTGCAGGGAGGGGTATTATTCCCATAGCCTTTACTCTAACACCACACTCCTGGGGGGTATATATTGAGTATAACTTGTTGCGATGCAGTTGTCAAGAGAAAATATACTGAAAATGTATTGTTTGGCCAGAAATAAAGCGGTTTGAAATGAAAAATAGAATGTGATATAATAACCTCACCCGTTACTAAAATCAAAGATTTTAAACGGGTCCCGAGAACATTGATGCCTTCGGCATGAATAACCTTACTACACTCGCTAAATCAAAGGTTTTGACTAGGTGCCCGAGAACATTGATGCCTTCGGCATGAATAACCTTACTACACTTGCTAAATCGAAGATTTTAAACGGGTCCCGAGAACATTGATGCCTTCGGCATGAATAACCTTACTACACTTGCTAAATCGAAGATTTTAAACGGGTCCCGAGAACATTGATAACTTCGGTATGAATAACCTTACTACACTTGCTAAATCGAAGATTTTAAACGGGTCCCGAGAACATTGATGCCTTCGGCATGAATAACCTTACTACACTCGCTAAATCAAAGGTTTTGACTAGGTGCCCGAGAACATTGATGCCTTCGGCATGAATAACCTCACTGCACTCGCTAAATCGAAGATTTTAAACGGGTCCCGAGAACATTAATATGCTTTGCGTATGAATAACCTCACCCAGTACAAAACCAGCAGTTTTGATTGTGCCCAGTATGGGGTATACTCCAACGGTTTTTCGGCTACTGCCCTGCACCTGCTGACGGGTAGCCGGATATCTTTTGATGTGCAAACATGGGAAGCCCCGAGGGTACGGCCGCAGGCCGCTGCACCGCGACGCGCTGCCGGTTAGCGAATGTGCTTGGAGTATGTGCAGCCGAGGGCGACTGTGCAGGGCATAAAACCAGGCGTCAGCCGTTTCAGGTGCAACGAGAAAAGCCCTGCGCGGGCAGCGTGTTTTGGGTACTTTTACACGAGTAAAAGTACCTGCCCCCCGCATAGGGGATAACCGCATTCATGAATAAAAACAAAGTTTTTTACCGGGTCCCGGGAACATTGACATGCTTAGTGCACCTTAAGATAAGATTTGAGCCCGAGAAGATAGATACACTTTAATACCCTATTTATAAAGACAATCATATTTTCCATTATAGATGCTTAAAATTACCCGTGGTAAAATGAAAAGGGTTCTGTTTAGCTTCCAAACAAATATTCGGCACCAAAACGGTCAATTATAGTTTTGCAAAGCCTGGTGCGAAAACGACGAATATACTGGCGGAATTACCGCTAAAAAGAATTATCCGGAGAAACGGAAAGGGGAAAAAACAATGGCGGATCAGAAAAAGATGGTGGAAGCCATCACCTCTATGGATGAGGACTTTGCCAAATGGTATACCGATGTGGTAAAAAAAGCCGAATTGGTAGATTATTCTTCGGTACGGGGATGCATGATTTTGCGCCCGTATGGTTATGCCATTTGGGAGAATATTCAGAAGATTTTAGATACCCGCTTTAAGGAACTTGGGCATGAAAATGTAGCAATGCCAATGTTTATTCCCGAAAGCCTGCTTCAAAAAGAAAAGGACCACGTAGAGGGGTTTGCACCCGAGGTTGCCTGGGTTACCTACGGCGGAAGCGAAAAGCTGACCGAACGCCTGTGCGTACGTCCCACTTCTGAGACTTTGTTTTGTGAGCACTATGCCCACATCATTCACTCCTATCGTGACCTACCTAAGCTGTACAATCAGTGGTGCTCGGTAGTTCGTTGGGAGAAGACCACTCGTCCTTTCCTGCGTACCATGGAATTCTGGTGGCAGGAGGGCCACACCATGCACGAAACGGCTGAAGAGGCTATTGCTGAAACCGAGCAGATGCTGAATGTTTACGCGGATTTTTGCGAGGACAGCCTGGCAATTCCTGTGCTGAAAGGCCGTAAGACCGAAAAAGAAAAATTTGCCGGTGCCGAGGCCACCTATACCATTGAAGCTATGATGCACGATGGTAAGGCTTTGCAGAGCGGTACTTCCCATTATTTTGGGGACGGTTTTGCCAAAGCGTTTGACATTACCTTCCAGGGCAGAGACAATAAACCGGCCTACCCCCACCAGACCTCCTGGGGTATGTCCACCCGCATTATCGGTGCAATTATCATGACCCATGGCGATGACAACGGCTTGGTGCTGCCACCGGCTATTGCGCCGATTCAGGTCGTTATCGTACCCATTGCACAGCATAAGCCCGGTGTATTAGATAAAGCCGCCGAGCTGAAAGCCCGTTTAAAAGGAATTTGCCGTGTTAAGGTGGATGATACCGATAACTCCCCAGGCTGGAAGTTTGCCGAATACGAGATGAAGGGCGTGCCCCTGCGTCTTGAAATTGGCCCCAAAGATATGGAGCAGAACCAGTGCGTGCTGGTGCGCCGCGACAACCGTGAAAAAATCATTGTATCTTTGGATGAATTAGAGACAAAAATTCCCCAGCTGCTGCAGGCTGTCCATGACGGCTTGTATGAAAAGGCCCGCCAGAACCGCGAAAACCGCACAAAAACTGCTACCAATATGGAAGAGCTGAAAAAGCTTGCTGAGGAGAACAGCGGTTTCTTTAAAGCAATGTGGTGCGGCGACCTGGAGTGCGAGGAGAAAATTAAAGAGGAAGCAGGCCTTTCCTCCCGCTGCATGCCATTTGAGCAGGAGAAAGTTTCGGATGTTTGCGTCTGCTGTGGAAAGCCCGCAAAAAGCATGGTGGTTTGGGGCAAGGCATATTAATAAAACAGTACCGGTTTTCATAAAACTAAAGGCTTAATCTCTATTTTATGAAAAGTGATGCGCAAGCGATTTGCCTGCCGGCTCCCGCTCTGATGCGCAATTAAAAGGCAGCCATGCGGGCATAGACTGCCTCAATAAACCTGTAATATCATTCCTTTTATAAAATTACACAGGCGCCGGAAACCATATGGTCTTCCGGCGCCTTATTTTGTATAGTGTCTTTAAACTCTCCAGTGCCTTAGCCCTGCAGGAATTTTATACGGATGATAATAAAAACTTTTGCAGACAATTTTTATGAACTGGCGCTGAAAAGTGTAATAACAAAAAGAGCTGTAACACAGAGGTTATTGATTCAGGCCGTTTCAGCTCAATTGTCGTTTGATAATTTACAAATAAGGGGTATGCCTTTCGTACAACAGCCGGTACCCCGTTTATTTGCACGCTGTGCCGTTTTATTCAAACTATTCAAGCAACTTTGAATTGAATAAGAGTAAAACACGTAACGCATATGCGCCCATCCCGAAAAGCAAGTACCTTTGCATACCCTTTGAGCATCTCGCACCTTTATAGTATCTGAACGCCTCTTTCGTATCGGGTAGCGCTGCACAAATTTGAAACCGTTTTTTATTAAAACTGCCTTTGACAATGTGAGACAAATCTGTATATTGTTTTCCTATTTTATTTTCCAAACGCATATTCAGAGCAGGTTGTTTGCGCAGCATTTTATATGGTGGAGTGTACTTGAGCCATCAATCCTTGTTTTCGTCATAGGGGTGTTTAAGTATGCAGAAAATTAAACTCACTGGCAGGCATTGCATTTGCGCGTAAATATAACTGCACGAAATGTATGGAATCAGGCATTGTAGCAAAAGAGCTTTTTTACACAAGTCGGAGAAAAGATTCGTCAAATAAGATAAAAAAAGTGATTTTTACTTGAAAATTTGTAGCGCCAGATTGAAATGGGAAAAGAATCAATCTTGTTGTGCAATTTACACAATAAAATGTTAAAAAGTTCTCCGAACATTTTATATAAAAAATAAGAAGTAAATTTGTAAAAAAGCTTGCAAACCGCATATTTGTCTGGTATTATATATGAGCGTGACTGCACAAGATATGCGATGAAGCGAGAGGTGGCCGTCCAAAGTGGCGGGGAATTTTCGCTGAGTATGTCCGATTTTAAACCGGGCGACTTTAGATACTGAGATTGTGACGGAACCGGCGCACAGCTTGCGAATGTGCCTGGGTCTGCTTCTGTCCTGTACTCCCGGCTGATTCGCTCTGAATGAGGGCGAAAAGGTTGGGATTTTTTATGGGATATGAGCAAACACCCGGCGCGGTGTTCAGTGTAAAAGGCGTCGCCAAAGGAATTTTACAAGGAGGCGATGAATGTGGCAGTCAAAGAAAAAATCCGCATTAGACTCAAAGGTTATGATCATCAGCTGGTAGACGCTTCTGCTGAGAAGATTGTTGAAACAGCAAAACGGACAGGCGCCCGTGTCAGCGGCCCAATCCCCCTTCCAACCGAGAAGGAGATCGTAACCATCCTTCGCGCTGTTCACAAGTACAAAGACAGCCGTGAGCAGTTCGAGATGAGAACCCACAAGAGACTCATTGACATCTTAAGACCTTCCAACAAAACTGTGGAAGCTCTGACAAGTCTTGAGCTCCCTGCCGGCGTAGAGATCGAGATTAAACTTTAATCCCAGGTTTCTTACAGCAGGTCATGTTGGCGATTAGTCAACCAATAACCGAAGGAGGTAGGAAAGTATGCAAAAATGCATCGTAGGCAAAAAAATTGGTATGACCCAGATCTTTGACGAAAAGGGAAACGTTATTCCCGTAACCGTTGTTGAAGCGGGTCCCTGCGTTGTCGTACAAAAGAAGACAACCGAAAACGATGGCTATGAAGCTGTGCAGATCGGTTTCGGCGACGTAGCGGAAAAAAATGTCAACAAACCGCGCAAAGGTCATTTTGCGAAGGCTGACGTAGCTCCCAAGAGAACTCTCAGGGAATTCCGCCTGGACGATTGCTCCGTATTCAATGTGGGCGATATCCTTAAGGCAGACACCTTCGCAACCGGCGACAACGTTGACGTGTGCGGAACCAGCAAAGGTAAAGGTTACGCAGGCGCAATCAAACGCCATGGCTTCAGCAGATTGAAAGAGACCCACGGTTCCGGTCCTGTTCACCGTCACGCGGGCTCCATGGGCGCTTGCTCCGATCCGTCCAGAGTTATGAAGGGCAAAAAACTGCCTGGTCACATGGGCGCAGAGCGCTGCACCATTCAAAACCTGAACGTAGTCAAAGTTGACGCCGAGAACAACCTGATAGCGCTTAAAGGTGCTATTCCCGGCCCTAAAGGCGGAGTAGTATATATCACTGATAGCGTTAAGAAGGCGTAGGGAAGGAGGAAACAACAATGCCAAAAGTAACAGTATATGATATGGCTGGTAAAAGCGTTGGCGAATTGAACCTCTCGGATGCCGTCTTCGGAATCGAGCCGAACAAATCGGTCATGCACGCTGCCGTTGTGAATTATCTTGCCAACCAGAGACAGGGTACCCAGTCCACCCTCACCAGAAGTGAGGTTGCAGGCGGCGGCCGCAAACCCTGGAGACAGAAAGGCACCGGCCACGCGCGCCAGGGTTCCATCCGCGCTCCCCAGTGGAAACACGGCGGAATCGCCCTTGGCCCCAAACCCAGAGATTATAGCTACACCCTGAACAAAAAGGTGAAGAGACTGGCTCTAAAATCCGCTTTCTCTTCCAAGGTTCTGGACCAGAACATGTATGTTGTGGACAAAATTGCCGTTGACGGCTTCAAAACCAAAACCGTAATTAATATGTTGTCTGCTCTGGGCGTAGGCAAAAAGGCCCTGATTGTAATGCCTGAGTTGAACAAAGAGCTCGTTGTCAGCGCAAGAAACATTCCTGGTGTAAAAACCGCTTTGGTAAACACCCTGAATGTTTATGACGTTCTCAACTATGACGCTCTGATCGTTGCTCAGGACGCTGTAGCAAAACTTGAGGAGGTGTACGCGTAATGAAAGCTCCACAGGACATCATCCTGCGCCCGGTGATTACCGAGGCGAGCATGCAGGCCATCGCAATGAAAAAGTACACCTTTAAGGTTGCGAAGGATGCAAATAAAATTGAGATTGCCAAAGCCGTAGAAGCCCTGTTCGCAGGTACTAAGGTAGCAGCTGTCAACACCATGAACGTGAACGGCAGACTGAAAAGAATGGGCCGCACCGCTGGTTACCGCCCAGACTGGAAAAAGGCAATTGTTACGCTGACCGCCGATTCGAAGACCATTGAGTTCTTCGACAGCATGATGTAATTTTTTTTAGGTCAGCGAAGTATGGGATAGCTCATAAATCCCGCAAACCGATTATGAGGAGAGTGAACCGAAATGGCTATTAAAAGTTATAAGCCGACAACCCCGGCCAGACGTCAAATGACCGTCACCGATTATTCCGGGTTGTCTAAGGTTGCTCCGGAAAAAAGCCTTCTGGAAAATCTGAAGAAGTATTCCGGCCGCAACAATAACGGCAGAATCACGGTTCGTCACCGCGGTGGCGGCAACCGTAGAAAATACCGTGTGATCGACTTTAAGAGAGACAAAGCGGATATTCCCGCAACTGTGCTCACTCTGGAGTACGATCCAAACCGTTCCGCACATATTGCTCTGTTGCAGTATGAGGACGGCGAGAAACGTTATATTATCGCTCCAAACGGCCTGCAGGTAGGCGACAGTGTTATGTCTGGCCCTAACGCCGACATCAAAGCAGGCAACGCCCTGCCCCTGGGAAATATTCCTGTTGGTACCTTTGTGCACAACGTTGAGCTTTACCCGGGAAAAGGCGCACAGCTTGCCCGTTCCGCTGGTATTATGGCTCAGTTAATGGCAAAGGAAGGCGCGTATGCTCTGATCAGACTTCCTTCTGGCGAGCTGAGAAATGTCCCTGTTGGCTGCATGGCTACAGTAGGACAGGTTGGTAACGTGGATCATGAGAACGTATCGTTAGGTAAAGCCGGACGTAAACGCCACATGGGCTGGAGACCGACCGTTCGCGGTTCTGTCATGAACCCCTGTGATCACCCGCACGGCGGTGGTGAGGGTAAATCGCCTATCGGCCGTCCCGGACCGGTTACTCCTTGGGGCAAGCCTGCACTGGGCTACAAGACCAGAGCAACCCACAACCGCTCCGATAAGTTCATCGTGAAACGCCGTGGCAGCAAATAAGCGAGCTGAAAGGAGGCAGATGAATCATGGGTAGAAGTGTTAAAAAAGGACCATATGTACAGCCTGTACTGATTAAACGAGTAATTGCTATGAATGAGGCCGGCGAAAAGAGAGTTCTGAAAACTTGGAGCAGGGCTTCCACAATATTCCCCGACTTTGTCGGACACACCTTTGCCGTTCATGACGGACGTAAACATGTGCCGGTCTATGTCACCGAGGATATGGTGGGCCACAAGCTCGGCGAGTTCGCACCCACCAGAACCTACAGAGGACACGCCGGTGCCAAGAAAACCAAGTAATTGGGGCCGAAAGGAGGATACAACATGGAAGCAAGGGCTTATCTGAAATATGCCCGCATCTCGCCGCGTAAGGTGCAGATCGTGCTTGATTTAATTCGTAACAAGCCGGTCGATCTGGCAGCCGCCATTTTGAAGCACACCCCTAAGGCCGCCTGTGAACCGCTTGAAAAACTGTTGAAATCCGCTGTAGCCAATGCGGAGAACAATCACAATATGGATAAAAACAATCTGTATGTTGCTGAGTGTTTCGTAACTCCGGGTCCAACTCTTAAGAGAATGAGACCCAGAGCGCAGGGCAGAGCATTTACCATTCTGAAAAGAACATCCCACGTGACAATCGTCTTAAGGGAAAAGGAATAAGCTGAAAGAGGAGGTAAACTATGGGCCAAAAAGTAAATCCGCACGGTTTCCGTGTTGGTGTCATCAAGGATTGGGATTCCCGCTGGTTTGCTAAGGACGCTGCTTTCGGCGATATCCTTGTCGAGGATTACAAGCTGCGCAAATTCTTGAAAAAGTCTTTGCAGGAAGCAGGCGTTCCCCGCATCGAAATCGAGCGTGACGCCACTAAAGTTAGAATTCACATCCACTGTGCAAGACCTGGTATTGTCATTGGTAAGGGCGGTGCTGAGATTGAAAAGATCCGCAAAGCCTGCGAAGAGATGGTCAATAAGGGCAAAAAAGACAAAGTGAATGTGTTCATTAATGTTGTTGAAGTAAAACAGCCCGACAAGAGCGCTCAGCTGGTAGCCGAAAACATCGCTGCTCAGCTGGTAAACAGAATCAGCTTCCGCCGCGCTATGAAACAGGCAATCGGCCGGTCGATGAAACTGGGCGCCAAGGGTATTAAGGTTCAGGTTTCCGGCCGTTTGGGCGGCGCAGAAATCGCCAGAACCGAGCATTATCATGAGGGAACTATTCCCCTGCAGACTTTGAGAGCTGATATTGACTATGGCTTCGCTGAGGCGGATACCACCTATGGCAAAATCGGCGTTAAAGTCTGGATCTATACTGGTGAGGTTCTCGCTGACGTGAAACCTCAGAGGGAAGGAGGCAACAAGTAATGCTTCTGCCGAAAAGAGTAAAATACCGCAGAGTTCACAGAGGCCGTATGAAGGGCAAAGCAACCCGCGGCAACACTGTTACCTACGGCGATTTTGGCCTGCAGGCTCTGGAACCCGCTTGGATCACATCCAACCAGATCGAGGCTGCTCGTATTGCCATGACCCGTTACATCAAACGTGGCGGTCAGGTATGGATCAAAATTTTCCCGGATAAGCCAATCACCGAAAAACCGGCTGAGACCCGAATGGGTTCTGGTAAAGGTAGCCCGGAATACTGGGTTGCTGTTGTAAAGCCAGGCCGTGTTATGTTTGAAATTGGCGGTGTAACCGAAGAGCTGGCCAGAGAGGCTATGCGTCTTGCAGCGCACAAACTGCCTGTAAAATGCAAATTTGTTGTAAACGAAAGAAAGGGGAGTGAAGAGTAATGAAGGCCAAAGAGATCAGAGAACTTTCTGTTGCAGAACTCAATGAAAAGTTAAGCGACCTTAAAGCCGAACTGTTCAATCTTCGCTTCCAGCACGCAATCAATCAGCTCGATAATACCTCTCGCCTCAATGTTGTGAAAAAAGACATTGCCAGGGTGAAGACCATTATCACTGAGAAAGAAATGAAGAGCGCGCAGTAATACGGGAAGGGAGGACCAGCTATGAGCGAGAGAAACCTCAGAAAAACCAGGGTTGGCGTTGTTGTTAGCGATAAAATGGATAAAACCGTTGTTGTTGCCATTCAGGACAGCGTAAAGCACCCCCTGTATAAAAAGGTTATCAAACGCACCGTCCGTCTGAAAGCTCATGATGAGCAGAATAGCTGCGGTGTGGGTGACAAGGTTGTCATTACTGAGACTCGTCCCCTGTCCAAAGATAAAAGGTGGAGAGTTTCCGAAATAGTTGAAAAAGCGAAGTAACCGTAAAGGTATCGCTAATAGACTAATTTAAGCGCCCGGGCGAAGGGTTCGGGTAGAGACCTTTGGAACCATCCAAAGGTACAGGTAGATTAGTTTTAACCGAAAGGAGGAACGCTCTGTGATACAGATGCAGACCTATCTCAAGGTAGCTGATAACACCGGTGCGAAGGAACTCATGTGCATCCGCGTGTTGGGCGGCTCCCGCAGGAGATACGCTAACATTGGTGACGTCGTAGTAGCTTCCGTTAAAAAAGCTGCTCCCGGCGGCCAGGTAAAAAAAGGCGATGTTGTAAAAGCAGTTATCGTCCGTTCTGCAAAAGGTCTTAGAAGAGAAGATGGCACTTACATCCGCTTTGATGAGAACGCTGCAGTTATTATTAAAGAGGACAAAAACCCGAGAGGTACACGTATTTTTGGGCCAGTAGCAAGAGAGCTGAGAGATAAAGATTATCTCAAGATTCTCAGCCTTGCTCCTGAGGTGCTGTAAGGAGGTGCTCACAATGAATAAGGTTCACGTAAAGACTGGTGATACAGTTGTTGTTCTGTCTGGTAAAGACAAGGGCAAAAAAGGCAAAGTTCTTGAAGTAAGCCCAAGTGAGCAGAAAGTTATTGTCGAGGGTCTCGGTATGGTAACCAAACATGTGAAACCCAGACAAGCTGGACAGCCTGGCGGCATTGTAAAAGCCGAGGGTGCGCTGTATGCTTCTAAAGTTATGGTAGTTTGCCCTAAGTGCGGCAAACCAACCAGAGCTGCTCACAAAATTGATGGCGATGGCAAAAAAGTGCGTCTTTGCAAAAACAAAGGCTGCAACGGTACTTTTTAAGGGAGGAGGATGAATCATGGCAAGAATGAAAGAGTTCTATAAAAGCGAAGTAGCTCCGAAGCTCATGGAAAAATTCGGCTACAAGAGTGTCATGCAGATCCCCAAGCTGGAAAAGATCGTAATTAACGTAGGCTGCGGCGAGGCTCGCGACAACCAAAAGATTGTTGATGCCATTATGCAGGATTTAGCTAAGATCACTGGTCAGAAGGCTATTCCCTGCAAAGCAAAAAAATCTGTTGCGAACTTTAAGCTGCGCGAAGGCATGACCATTGGCGCAAAAGTAACGCTGAGAAGCGAAATCATGTACGAATTTTTGGATCGGTTTTTCAACGTGGCTCTGCCCCGTGTAAGAGACTTCCGCGGCATCAATCCTAACGGGTTTGATGGCAGAGGAAACTACAGCGTAGGACTGAAAGAGCAGTTGATTTTCCCCGAAATCGAATATGATAAAATCGATAAAGTAAGAGGTATGGACATTGCGTTTGTCACTACCGCTAAAACAGACGAAGAGGCTCGTGAGCTGTTAACACTTATGGGCGCACCGTTCGCGAAGTAAGGAGGAACAAGAATGGCAAAGAAATCGATGATTGCTAAGCAGCAAAGAACGCCAAAGTTCTCTACTCGCGCATACACCAGGTGTAAAATCTGTGGCCGGCCACATGCTTATCTTCGCAAATTCGGCGTCTGCCGTATCTGCTTTAGGGAGCTGGCTTACAAAGGTCAAATCCCTGGCGTGAGAAAAGCTAGCTGGTAAGCACGAGCAAAGGAGGTTGACGGTATGAATGTTACCGATACTATCGCAGATATGCTGACCCGTATCCGGAATGCCAATTCTGCGAAACATGACACGGTAGATATTCCTGCATCGAACATGAAAAAGGCGATCGCACAGATCCTTTTGGATGAGGGATACATTAAAAGCTTCAACGTTATTGAAGACGAGAAGCAGGGCGTAATCCGTATCACTCTGAAATATGGCCCGAACAAGGCTCAGGTCATTTCCGGCCTGCGCAGAGTTTCCAAGCCTGGCCTTCGCATCTACACCAGCTGCGAGGATATGCCTAGAGTTATGAGAGGCCTGGGCGTGGCGATTGTTTCCACATCTAAGGGCGTTATGACCGACCGGCAGGCCCGCAAGGAAAATGTTGGCGGCGAAGTTCTGGCATTTATTTGGTAAGGAGGTGGGAAGTGTATGAGTCGAATTGGTAAAAAACCCATCGAGATTCCAGCCGGCGTTGAAGTAAAAATCGACGGCAATGTGGTTACGGCTAAAGGGCCGAAAGGCACCCTGACAACCGAGGTTAACCACGACATGAAACTCGTGATGGAAGGTAATGTTATCCACGTAGAGCGTCCAAGTGACGAGAAAAAACACAGAAGCTTACACGGTCTCACCAGAACCCTTGTTGCAAACATGGTAGAAGGCGTATCCAACGGCTTTAAAAAAGAGTTGGAGATCAGTGGCGTTGGTTACCGTGCAGCAAAACAGGGCAAAGACCTTGTAATGAACCTGGGCTTTTCTCATCAGGTGATTGTACCTGAGATTGACGGAATCACAATAGAAGTACCCGCACCGAACAAAATCAACATTCTTGGCCCCGACAAACAGAAGGTTGGCCAGTTTGCTGCCGAAGTTCGCGAAAAACGTCCTCCCGAGCCATATAAAGGCAAAGGTATTAAGTACGTTGGTGAAGTTATCATCCGCAAGGAAGGTAAAGCCGGTAAGGGCAAGAAGTAGTAAAAGGAGTGAATTAATATGGTGAAAAAGCCTGACAGCAATAAAGCAAGGCTGAATCGGCATCGCCGGGTTAGAGGCAAGATCAGCGGCACACCGGAACGTCCACGCCTTAATGTATTCCGTTCTGCAAAACACATCTATGCCCAGCTTATTGATGATGTTGCCGGCGTGACCTTGGCATCTGCATCCTCAATGGATAAAGATTTCGAAGGATTCGGCGGAAACAAAGACGCAGCTAAAAAAGTTGGAAACGCCATTGCCAAGCGTGCGCTTGAAAAAGGCATTTCCGAAGTTGTTTTTGACCGCGGTGGTTACATTTACCACGGCCGTGTCAAAGAGCTGGCAGAAGGTGCCCGTGAGGGCGGCCTCAAATTCTAATGAGGAGGGAATACTTTTGGCACGAATAGACGGTACTACTCTGGATCTGAAAGAGACAGTAGTTGCGATTAACCGCGTTTCGAAAACCGTAAAAGGTGGTCGTATTTTTAAATTCGCCGCCCTTGTAGTAGTAGGCGACGGAAACGGCACCGTAGGCTTTGGCTTAGGCAAAGCTTCCGAGGTTCCCGATGCGATCCGTAAAGGTATCGAAGACGCAAAGAAAAACCTGATTAAGGTTTCTCTGAAAGGCACAACAATTCCGCATGAAGTAACCGGCATTTTCGGTGCGGGCAAGGTATTAATGCTGCCTGCTCCCCAAGGTACCGGCGTTATCGCCGGCGGCCCGGTTCGTGCAGTGCTGGAAGCCGTTGGCATTAAAGACGTAAGAACGAAATGCATCCGTTCCAACAATCCCTGCAACGTGGTAACTGCTACCATTAACGGATTGGCGTCGCTGAGATCTTTGGAAGAGGTTGCCGCTATCCGCGGTAAATCTGTCAAAGAATTAATTGGATAGGAGGTAGACATCATGGCATATAAAATTAAACTCGTAAAGAGCCTGGTAGGCAGAAAAGATGACCAGATTGCTACCGCTGAGTCCCTGGGTTTAAAAAAGATCGGCCAGGAGACCATCCAGCCTGATAATGCCCAGACAAAGGGTAAAATTGCAAAAATTTCCCACCTCATCGAGGTAACCGAAGCGTAATTGCAAGGAGGTGCAGGTAAGAATGAAGTTGCATGAGCTTTCCCCGGCACCGGGCAGCACCAAAGCGGCTTACCGCAAAGGTAGAGGCGCAGGTTCTGGTAACGGTAAAACAGCCGGTAAAGGTCACAAAGGCCAAAACGCTCGCTCCGGCGGCGGTGTACGGCCAGGTTTTGAAGGCGGTCAGATGCCTTTACAGAGACGTATTCCAAAAAGAGGATTCGTTAATATTCACGCAAAACAGTACGCTGTTCTGAACGTATGCGACCTTGATAAATTTGAGGACGGCAGCGTAGTAGACACTGAGACCATCGTAAAAGCAGGTCTTCTCAAGAAGACACTGGACGGTGTGAAAATTCTTGGCAACGGCGAGATCAGCAAGAAGCTGACTGTAAATGTTGCTGCTTTCTCCGAATCAGCCAAGAAAAAGATTGAGGAGGCAGGCGGAAAGGCTGAGGTGATCTAGGATGATCGAGACTTTAAGAAACGCTTGGAAAATCGTTGATTTAAGGAAGAAAATTCTATACACCCTGATGATTCTGGTAATTTTCAGAATCGGTACAGCTATCCCTGTTCCGTTCCTGGACCCATCTGCTATGGCGGATTTGGTGAAACAGGGCGGAAACCTGTTAGGCTTTGTTGATGTGATTACCGGTGGTGCTTTTGCCAACGCAACCCTGTTTGCTTTGTCAATCTCCCCTTACATTACATCATCCATTGTTATTCAGCTGCTGGCGGTAGCCATTCCTGCTCTTGAGCGCCTTTCGAAAGAGGGCGAAGAGGGAAGGAAGAAGCTGGCTAAGATCACCCGTTATACCACCGTTGGATTGGCGCTGGTGCAGGCGATTGCCTATTACTTCCTGCTGAACAACATGGGTTGCCTTTCCTACACCGCTGGTTTCAGCGGGGTATTCTCCGCAATTATTATTATCAGCTGCTTTACTGCCGGCGCCATGCTGATTGTATGGCTGGGCGAGCAGATCGACGTAAACGGCATCGGCAACGGTATTTCGCTAATTCTGTTTGCCGGTATCGTATCGAGAGGCTGGAGCGTTGTTACTATGATGATCAGCCTCTTCCAGGCAGCGGCTCAGGGTGAGATCCGCTTTGCCTTTATTGCAGTAGGTATTGTGATTCTGTTTGTTGCGATTATTGCCTTCATTGTTGTCATGAACAATGCAGAACGCAGAATTCCGGTACAGTATGCAAAACGTGTTGTTGGCCGTAAAATGTATGGTGGCCAGTCAACCCATATCCCCATTAAAGTAAGTATGTCTGGCGTTCTGCCCGTTATTTTTGCAAGCTCCTTACTGTCGATTCCCGGCATGATCAAGGGTTTTACGAATCCGGCAGCCGGCAGCTTCTGGGGTAGTTTTTTGGGTGCATTTGACTACAACAAGCCGCTGTATGGCATTCTATTGTTTGTACTGATTTTAGCTTTTAACTATTTCTATATTGCGATTCAGTATAACCCCATTGAGATGGCCAACAATATCCGTAAAAATAACGGCGCAATTCCGGGTATTCGCCCCGGCAAGCCTACCTCGGACTTTATCGCCAAGATCATTTCCAGGGTAACGCTGGTTGGCGCCATCTTCTTAGGTATCATTGCCGTACTGCCCATTATTCTTACCCAGATCACTGGCGTAAATATTTCCCTGGGTGGTACCTCCATCATCATTCTGGTCGGTGTTGCACTGGATTCGGTGCGTTCGCTGGAATCTCAGATTATGATGCGGCATTACAAAGGTTTCTTGGAATAATTGGCCCTTTACAGGAAGTGAGGTAGTCGCTATGAATTTGATACTCCTCGGAGCTCCGGGCGCCGGCAAAGGGACCCAGGCAGAGATTATCTGCAATAAGCTGGGAATTCCGGCCATCAGTACCGGAAACATCATCCGCGAAGCGCTCAAAAACCAGACCCCCCTGGGGCTGCAGGCGAAGTCCTACATGGATTCCGGCGATCTGGTTCCCGATACAATCATTATTGGGATTATTAAAGAACGTTTGGCGCAGGACGACTGTAAGGAAGGCTTCATTCTTGACGGAGTCCCCCGCACAGTACCTCAGGCTGAGGCACTGGATGAGATGGGTGTCGTCATTGACAAGGTAATCGATATTGAGGTTGCGGACGCAGACATTATCAAACGTCTTTCCGGCCGCCGGGTTTGTGAAAGCTGCGGCTCCAGCTACCATGTACATTACAACCCCCCTGTGAACGAGGGAGTGTGCAATGCCTGCGGTGGCAAGCTGATCACCCGCAAGGACGACCAGCCTGAAACTATTCGGGAACGGCTGAATGTGTACCATACACAGACCGAGCCCCTCAAGGATTACTACGCCAAAACCGGGAAACTTAAAATTGTGCAGGGTCAGGAGGAGCTTAGTGAAACCACCAAGCTGACGCTGGCCGCACTTGAGGCGTAACTATGGTAGTGCTTAAGACCCAAAGAGACCTGGAGGCCATGCGTGTCGCGGGTCGTATCTCGGCACAGGCGCTGCTGGTTGGTGGTGAGGCGGTGAAACCAGGTGTTTCCACCTGGGACATCGACCAAGCCATGCATAAATTTATTAAATCTCAGGGAGCGGTTCCCTCTTTTCTGGGCTACGGCGGTTTTCCAGCCTGTGCCTGCATTTCGGTTAACGACCAGGTAATTCATGGCATACCGTCCCATGAGCGGATTATCCACGAGGGGGATATCGTCAGTATTGACGTGGGTGCATGCTATAAGGGTTTTCATGGGGACAATGCGGCAACCTTTGCTGCGGGGAAAATCTCTGATGAAGCTCAAAAACTTTTGGACGTTACCAAAGAAAGCCTTGTGCGGGGTATTGCCGCCGCCTTGGCAGGAAACAGGATTGGCGACATTTCCAATGCGGTTCAAACTTATGTGGAAGCGAATGGCTTTGACGTGGTACGGGAATACATCGGCCACGGTGTAGGCAGAAACCTGCACGAAGAGCCTGAGGTTCCAAACTTTGGAAGGCAGGGGCATGGCCCACGGCTGCTTCCGGGTATGACTATTGCCGTTGAGCCTATGGTGAACGCCAAAGGCTGGGAGGTAAGGAGAATGCCGGACGGCTGGACGGTTCTGACAAAGAGCGGGAGTCTTTCAGCTCACTTTGAGCACACCATAGCCATTACATCAAATGGCCCGGTGATTCTGACTCAGCCTTAAGGAGGCCGTCATGGAAATTGGACGTGTAGTAAAATCCGGCGCTGGACGCGACGCGGGCAGGTTTTATATGGTAGTGGATGCTGCTGACGGCTGTATATTTATAGCTGATGGCAAGGTGCGCAGGCTAAAAAGCCCAAAGCGGAAAAATCCGAAGCACTTAAGCAAAACCAATACCATGCTGAACGCAGAGGATATAAAAACCGATAAACAGCTTAGAAAAATCCTTTCGGAGCTTTACCTTGCGAACCGAGAGGACTTAGAAGAGGGAGGGAATTAGCTTGTCCAAAGAAGATGTAATTGAAATCGAAGGTACCGTAGTAGAAGCGCTGCCTAACGCACAGTTCCAGGTGGAGCTGCCAAACGGGCATCAGCTGCTGGCCCACATTTCCGGCAAGCTGCGGATGAATTTTATCCGTATTCTGCCGGGAGACAAGGTGACGGTGGAAATCTCGCCTTACGATTTAACCAAGGGACGCATTACTTGGCGTTCGAAATAGCGAAACCGTTAAGGGTACGTTAAAGGAGGTAATTTAAATGAAAGTAAGACCTTCCGTTAAGCCCATTTGTGAAAAATGCAAAGTGATCAAGCGCAAGGGCCGCATTATGGTGATATGCGCAAACCCGAAGCACAAACAGCGTCAGGGCTAATAGTGCAAAACCTATATAATGGAGGTGCAACAAACGTATGGCTCGTATAGCTGGTATCGATCTGCCGCGTGAGAAACGGGTAGAGATTGGCCTTACCTACATCTTTGGTATTGGCCGGAAAACCGCTAACATTATCCTGGAAGCCACCGGAATCAATCCCGACACCCGTGTTAAGGATCTGACTCTGGACGAGGAAGCAAAATTACGTGAATATATCGACAAGAACCTTCATGTAGAAGGCGACCGCAGAAGAGAGGTTGCTTTAAACATTAAGAGACTGGTCGAGATCGGATGCTATCGCGGTGTTCGTCACAGAAGGGGCCTGCCTGTAAGAGGACAGCGCACCAAGACCAATGCCCGTACCAGAAAAGGTCCGAAGAAAACAATCGCAAATAAGAAGAAGTAATAAGGAGGGATAGGAGAAATGGCGAAAGCAACAGCTAAAAAAGCAACCACTCGTAGACGCCGTGAGCGCAAGAATATCGAACGTGGCGCCGCTCATATCCAATCTACCTTTAACAACACCATTGTGACCATCACAGACGTGCAGGGTAACGCACTTTCCTGGGCTAGCGCTGGTGGACTGGGCTTCAGAGGTTCCAGAAAATCCACTCCGTTTGCTGCTCAGACTGCTGCAGAGACCGCTGCAAAAGCTGCGATGGAGCATGGCCTCAAAACGGTAGAAGTTTATGTAAAAGGTCCTGGTTCAGGCCGTGAAGCTGCAATTCGTGCACTACAGGGTGCAGGCTTGGAAGTTAGCCTGATTAAGGATGTAACACCGATACCGCACAACGGCTGCCGCCCGCCCAAGAGAAGGCGTGTGTAAAAGCATTACAGGAGGTGCAATCAGATGGCAAGATATACCGGAGCGTCGTGCAGACTTTGCCGCCGCGAAAACAAGAAACTATTTCTTAAGGGAGATAGATGCTACTCTGACAAATGTGCTGTAGTAAGAAGAGCCACTGTTCCTGGGCAGCATGGCAAAGCCCGTGCCAGAAAAACTTCCGAGTACGGACTCCAGCTGCGTGCAAAACAGTCGACCAGACGTTACTATGGCGTTTTGGAGAGCCAGTTCGCAACCTATTACGATATTGCCAGCCGCAAACCGGGCATGGCAGGCGAAAACCTGCTGAGAATTCTGGAAAGCCGTATTGACAATATTGTTTACAGAGCAGGCTTTGCTTCTTCCAGAAAAGAAGCCCGACAGCTTGTTCGTCACAACCACTTTACCCTCAACGGAGAGAAGGTTAACATTCCTTCCATTCTGCTGAAGGCTGGCGATGTGGTAGCTGTTGCTAATTCCAGCAAAAACAGCGACAAGATCAAAGCCGTAGTGGAAGCAAACTCTGCCCGTCCTACTCCCAAGTGGATGGACGTAAGCAAAGATCAGCTCACTGCTAACATCATAGAGCTTCCCAACAGAGAGGACATCGACTTTGACGTTGAAGAGCATTTGATTGTAGAGTACTACAGCAAATAGTAACAGGTAGTAGAATCAGCAAGGGAATGCGTTCAAACGGCAGGGAATAACTGTCTGTAAAAGGAGGGTTTTATAATGGTAAAAATTATCGAGCCAAAAATCGAAACGGCGGAGCTGAGACCCGACGGACGTTACGGAAAATTCATCGCCGAGCCATTAGATCGCGGCTTTGGTACGACACTAGGCAACAGCCTACGGCGTGTGTTGCTCTCCTCGCTTCCTGGTGTTGCAGTACTGTCGATCAAAATTGATGGGATCCAACACGAATTTTCGACAATTCCGGGCGTAAAAGAGGATGTTACCGAGATCATCCTGAACATTAAGGGCTTAACTGCTAAGCTTTACTGCGAAGGCCCCAAAACTGTCAGAATTGACGCGCAGGGTGAATGCGAAGTGACTGCAGGTTCGATCCAGACGGATGCCGATATCGAGATCCTCGATCCAAGCATGCATATTGCAACCTTGGGTCCGGATGCAAAACTGTCGATGGAGATCACACTCAAAAAGGGACAGGGTTATGTTTCTTCAGAGCGTAATAAACAAACAGAGCTGGAAAAAGCTCCGCTGGGAACGATTGCTGTCGACAGTATCTATACCCCGGTTCTTAAGGTAAACTATATTGTTGAGAACACTCGTGTGGAGCAGATCACCGACTATGATAAGCTCACCCTGGAAGTCTGGACTGACGGAACCATCTCTGCAAAAGAGGCGGTCAGTCTGGCGGCCAAGATCCTCAATAGACAACTCAACCACTTCGTGGATTTATCCGACGAGGTGAGCTCGACTGAGATCATGGAAAAGAAAGAGGATACCGGCAAAGAAAAGGTTCTTGAGATGACGATTGAAGAGCTTGACTTGTCCGTCCGCGCTTTCAACTGCTTGAAGAGAGCCGGAGTGAATACGGTGAGCGACCTGATCAACAAGTCTCCTGATGAGATGATGAAGGTCAGAAACCTCGGTAAAAAATCTCTGGAAGAGGTTATTGCCAAACTGGAGTCTTTGGGATATAACCTCAGCAAAGAAGAAGAATAACATCCCTAGCAATGCATAGGTAAAGGAGTGAAATTCAATGCCAGGTACCAGAAAACTCGGCAGAACCACCGATCATAGAACGGCTATGCTCAGAGCGATGGTGACCTTCTTGCTGGAAAAAGGCAAGATCGAAACTACCGTGACCAGAGCCAAAGAGGTTCGCGCTATGGCTGAGAAGATGATTACTACGGCTAAGTGCGATGACCTCCACTCCAAGCGTCAGGTTTATTCCTTTGTTACAAAGGAAGCCGTGGCCAAAAAGCTTTTTGATGAAATTGCTCCCAAATATAAGGACGTAAAAGGCGGTTACACCCGCATCATCAAAATCGGCCCCCGTCGTGGTGACGCAGCTGAGATGGCGATCATTGAGCTGGTTTAATACACAGGTTGAATGAATAAAAGGCTGTCCCGAAATTTCGGGGCAGCCTTTTTGCGTCAAAACATCCGTTGAAGCGGCAGGTAGGCTGTGCTATACTGTTGGAATAGACCAATATAACTGCTTTTCGTCAACAATGCTTTACCAGCGGCCAGATGAGACGTATGCATATGAGGAATAAAGCGGTTATATCATCTAAATTTTATGTAAAGTACAGATGGGGATACGATGATGAAAAGCTGGAAAAGACTAATTGCAACAATCCTTGGAGTTATATTATGTATGAATATTACATCGTGCAATAATAATGCAGGGCAAAGTGCAAGCTATGATGAGGCAGAATTAACCCAAAAAGCAAAAGAATATGTGAATAATATGCTGAATGGCGAATTTCAGCCGGTGGTAGACGGCATGAGCAAAAAGCTGCAAAAGAAACTGGATGCCGCCGCTCTGGAAGCAGGCTGGGCTGGAACGGTAGAAACCATTGGGGCGTTTAAAGAATATGTCAGCACGGCGATGGAAGTGAAAGACAACATGGCCGTGGTGGTGGTGACCAGCCGGTTTGAACAACGGGGAATCAATACGACCTTTACTTTTAATCAGGAAAATCTGCTGGAAGGTATTTGGATCAGTTACACTGCGGTCGAGCAAAGCAATGCGTCGGCCGACGGGTGGAAAGAGGAATCCATCCAAATCGGCCAGGGGGAATCTGCCCTAAACGGTAAGCTTACTATGCCAACCGGTACCGATAAGCCGCCGGTTGTGATTTTGGTACACGGCTCGGGTGCACAGGATATGGACGAAACCATTGGCAAAGCAAACAACAAGGTCTTTCGCGATATTGCCCAGGGTCTGGCAGAGCAGGGAATTGCTACTATCCGCTATGACAAGCGTTCCTATGCCAAGACAGAGGAACTGATGGCGCTGGGTGAAAAAATCACCGTACAGGACGAGGTTTTAAACGATGTATCTGCGGCGATTCAGCTGGCTGGCAGCCTGCAACAGGTAGACTCAGAGCGGGTTTATCTGCTTGGACATAGTCTGGGCGGTATGCTCGCACCTAAAATTGCGGCGGATCATCCTCAGGTCAAGGGGTTTGTTTCCATGGCGGGCAGCTTGAGGGGGCTGGAAGATATTATTCTGGACCAAAATAAAGAAGCGATTGCTGCGGCCGATGCAACCGATGACCAGAAAAAGCAGGGGTTTGCCCAGGTGGAGGCAGAAGTAAATAAAATAAAAGAGCTGAAGGCTGGCAATATATCCGGCACAATTTTCGGTCAGCCCGCCGGCTATTGGTACAGCCTGACCCAGGCAAGCGGGTTACAGTATGTACAGCGGCTGGGAGAGTACCCCATGCTGATTTTACAGGGTAGTGCGGATTTTCAGGTATACCCGGATAAGGACTACCCCCTATGGCAGGAAACCTTAAAAGGTAATTCCAAGGCGGAGTTTCATTTGTATGAGGGGTTGAATCATCTGATGATGGCGTCCAGCGGGGTACGGGACATAACCGACTATGACAGCCCAAATCAGGTAGATCAAACAGTGATTGATGATATTGCTGCGTGGGTGAAGGCGCAGGCGTAATATTTGCGGAACAGATTATTATTTAACCAAGAGTAGGGGCTGGTGTGAAACGGTGGTTGACGGCTGCACTGGCAATACTTTTACTGGTAGTGATGGCGAACACAGCTTTTGGGGATGTTTCCCGGTACCAATTTCCGGAATTCGGATTTTACATGGATTTATCGGATCAGTTTGAAAAAGGACTATGCAAAAGAAGGGGAAAGTTCATCGATTGATGAAAATTTTGCCTAATTGCTTCCCAGAAAAAAGATTTGGAAGGAAGAAGTTTTACTTTCGTTCTTTATGCTTCTCCAATCGTAAACCAGCAGAAGGATTATAAAGACTTGACCCAAGAAGAGATGGACAAAGCAGTGGAAGATTTTCAACAGTGGGACAATTATGTTGAAATAGTTCTTCCCTATGAGCATGAGCAAACCCCTTTTTAAATTGGGTACGTAACGGACGAATATAGTGGGGAAATCCGCCCGTTTGAAGGCAAAACTATTTATCAGGGTATGGAACTATCTATCTTGTATATTCCTGAAAATGATTCCAGCATTGATTTGCTGTGGGAACAATACGAAGCTGTGTTGGATGGGATTACGTTTACCAGTATCCCGGTTAATCAAACGGTTCAGCCAGTGCCCAAAAGCAGCGAATCCCCTTCGCAGGGTGGTGGTGGGACTGAGAAAAATAACCCGAATCCTCCCAAGGTAACTCCTTCAAACCAGCCGGGTACCGGGGGTGGTTTGGGCAGTACCTACCCGGCTGGAGGGACCTTTCTGATTTTCTTTTTGCCCATTGCACTGATCGGGCTTACGATTGGGTTAATTCTTCTGATTAGCGAAATGCGCCGGCCCGGCAAACTGAAAAAGCCGGCAGAACTGCTTTCTGCATAGCAGAAAAGTTCTAGGCTTCCTGTAGTTTCACCGAATATACAGGAGGTTCCTTGCAAAAACAACCCGCCAAATTAGGAAAATAGTTAAAAACGTATAAATCATATGAATTATACAACAAGTAAATTTATTTTGGCTGATTACTCGGCTGTTTGACTGTTTGGCACGTAAAAAGGCGTGTATCTGTATTACAGATACACGCCTTTTTTATACTGGTAGAAAATATATAGTGAACTGTTTTTAATATTTTTTAAGTAAACAGCGTTAGACACAAGCTTTGTTTTACAGGCAAACGGCAACTGCTGTATGCCTGCCCTGCTGGAAACCACTTTATCGTTGTATGGCTGCTTTTGGGTTTTTAGGCTTGGCGGCGGTCAACTGCCTTTAACAAAGAATAACCGCTGTACTTAAAAATTGACGAGATCAGTTTAGTTTTGTGCGTAATAATTGATCAGGCAGCCTGCTAAAATAATGCTGCGCTCATCATCAGTCAAATCAGAAAGGGTAAGGCTCAATTCCTTTGTTCCGGCAGGCCCAATCAGATAAGCGGGAATTTCAGCGGTCTTTTCGGCCACTGCATTGCGGATTCCAGGAACAAAAAGGTATTCACCGTTTTGGAAGGTGACGCCGCCGTCATAAAGGAAGGGCAGCATACCCCAGTTGATAAGGTTGGAACGGTAGCGCTTGGTAGCATACTCGCCTGCCACATTTGCCCAGCCACCTAGTACCTTCTGGCAGGAGGCGGCCTGTTCCCTTGCGGAACCGTCTCCCGGTTTTTTCGCGTAAATGACGCTGCCTAAGCCGGTTTTGGCAGGGGTGGCGTCAAAGCCCAACTGATGAATCTGCTCAAACACGTCTTTTAAAGCGGGTACTGCCTCTACCGGGCACTTACCGGCCAGACGAGCAGTTTCGGCGGCCTGAATTGCTTTGGCGCGGCCCACATAGGAGGGGTCCTTCCGCGACAGGGTAAACTCAGCCAACCGCAGCGGATTAGAGCGGTAGGAGGAGGTCTCGCCCGAAGGGATAAGCTCGTCAGTGGTGGTAACGGGGTCATCAATTACCGATGCCACCTGTAAAAGCAGGTCTTCAGTCAGGTGAGACATTTTTGGCCAATCGGTAATATTGGGCCCAAATTTAAGCGCAACAGAAGCATCTGCTTTGCCAAAGCCATTATAAACACGGTTTTCATAAACTTCCTTATGGAAGTAGTATTTGGGTTTGGTATAATCAATATCGGCAAGTTCGGTAGCCGGGGTCAGGAAACCGCCGTTTGCCGCAGTTGCAGCAATGGAGCGTGCGTCCATAAGCGCCACTGAGCTGATCTGTCCGTCAGAAGGCTTGGAACCTTCCCGGTTGGGGAAGTTCCGGGTGGAGTGGCGAATGCTGAGCGCGTTATTGGAGGGTACATCCCCGGCGCCGAAGCAGGGTCCACAGAAGGCGGTGCGCACGGTAGCGCCGGCTGTCATTAAGCTGGCAATCGCGCCGTTTTCCACAAGCTGCAGGAAGACCGGCTGGCTGGAGGGATATACACTTAATGCAAACTCATCATTGCCGATAGAAACCCCGCGCAGAATATCGGCAGCATCGCACAGGTTGTCGTAGGTACCGCCGGCACAGCCTGCAATAACCCCCTGGTCCACCTTTAAGCGGCCGTTTACAATTTTGTCCTGCAGGCTGAATTTAATCTTGGGGTTATCCAGCTGCTTATTCCCGGTAGCTTCCACCTCGTGAATAATATCAGCCAAGTTTGCGTTAAGCTCTTCGATAGAATAGGCGTTGCTGGGGTGGAAGGGCATGGCGATCATGGGTTTAATCTTGTTAAGTTCTACAAATATTACACCATCATAATAAGCTACATCATCTGGGCGCAGGCGGCGGTAGGCATCGTTGCGGCCGTGCAGTGCAAAATATTCTTCTACCTTTTCGTCGGTCATCCAAATCGAGGACAGGCAGGTGGTTTCGGTTGTCATGACGTCAATGCCATTACGGTATTCTACACTCAGCTTGGAGATACCGTCACCAACAAACTCCATCACCTTGTTTTTTACATAGCCATTTTTAAAGACTGCACCAATAATAGCCAGCGCAACGTCCTGCGGGCCAACCCCTTTTTGGGGCTCGCCGGTCAGGTAAACAGCAACAACCCCAGGGCGTTTTACATCGTAGGTCCGGCCCAGCAGTTGTTTTGCCAGCTCGCCGCCGCCTTCGCCTATGGCCATGGTGCCCAAAGCGCCATAACGGGTATGGCTGTCAGAGCCCAAAATCATTTTGCCACAGCCGCTCATCATTTCACGCATGTACTGGTGAATGACCGCCTGGTGGGCAGGCACGTAAATGCCGCCGTATTTTTTTGCAGCTGAAAGGCCAAACATATGGTCATCTTCATTAATGGTACCGCCAACAGCGCATAGGCTGTTATGGCAGTTGGTCAGCACATAGGGGATTGGAAATTTTTCTAGCCCGCTGGCACGCGCTGTTTGAATAATACCTACATAGGTAATATCATGGGACGCCATAGCGTCAAATTTAATCTTCAGGTTTTCCATGTTGTCAGAGGTATTATGTGCTTCTAAAATAGAATAGGCCATAGTGTTTTTGAAAGTTTGCTCCTTGGAAGGAACATACCCCAGCTGGGCCTTTAATGCATCGGCGGCGTTGTGATCATCACTGATCAGCACGCTCTGGTTTACCAGATAAGCACCGGTGTCAAACAATTTTATCATAAATCATTCCTCCAGATATTATTACGTTTTGTTTTATATCGTGAAAATAGGCAACCTGGCTGGCACTGCAAAAAAATGTACCAAAGGGTTTTTAAGCAGTGTTTGCCATTCATACGGCAGCAGCTGAATTCAATAGAAATGAGAGATGCAGGCTTGTTGCTTTACCATAAGGGGGGCCATAGGTTACCGTACAATTTATCCGTACTGTTTTGGCCAGTTTTTTAGCTGCGTTTGCTAAGAGAATAAAGCCTGCGTTTTATCCAAAAACAGTGTGATAGGGTTCCTACCTGTAAAATGAACAGGTGCCAAACCCTTGTTTTTTCAGTTTAACACAACAAAGGTATATTTGCAATTGTCCATGTATGCCGCCGGGTATTTTTGTCAAAGATAATGAAAGAAATACCGCGCAGATAAGCCGTTTTTGCCAGATTGGGCACAAGGCGCGGGAAAGTGAGGCGCAGCCATGGAAGAACAAAATAAAACCGTCAGGCGCAGGGCATTTATCATGGCATTTGCTGTGACTTTTTTGTTGCTGGCGTTAATTTTAATGGCGCTGGTTCTTTACCTTTACCCTAAAGATGCTTTTTTCAAGCCACGGTCCAGCACAATTACGCCAACCAGCATTTATATTCCAAAGGAAGAGGAACGTTTAACCCTGCTGCTGATTGGAAATGACGGAACCGATGCCCCTCCCGGCAGTTATATGCTGCTGCACTTTGATCCGGTTAGCGGAAAAATTCCCGTGGTGGTGCTTCCTCCCGAAACCCTGGTGAAAAATGGAAACCGGGAAGAGACACTGGCAAGCGTTTACCGGTTTGGGGGTTCAAGGTTGGTGAAACAGGCGGTAGCGGATACGCTGATGATTCCCATTGACCGCTATGCCCGGTTTGACCTGGCAACCTTTAGCAAATTGGTAGAGCTGGTGGGAAGTGTGGATTATCAGGTACCTCAAGCGTTAAGTTATAAAGGGGATGGCATGGATATTCAGCTAAATGCGGGGCTACAGCATTTAAGCGGAGACGATATAGCAAATATCATTCGTTATCCCGTTTATGAGGGGGGAGAAAGCGAGCGCTGTACCAAAGCAGCCGACCTGGTATGCAGCATTATCAACCAACGGCTTAATATTGCTCTTTCCACTCAAATAGATGATATTTTTAAGACAGTGGTGAATATGGTTGACACCGATGTAGCCTATATCGATTACGAAACTCGTAAGGATGCTGCCGAAATGCTGACCAAATTGAGTATTGAGCCAGCTACCCCAATCCCAATGGAGGGAAAGTATAACCTGGATGAAACGGCATTTACCTTAAGCGCCGGGACCATGCAGACTATATCCGAGATAATAGGCCACACCAAGCCTCTGGTAAACCAGGTGCATTAGGTTAACAATATTCAACACCTGCTATAATCGGTAAATGATGTAAACTATTATAGAAATAAAATTTATAGCAATTCACAAAGTCTCCCGTCTTTTAGGCGGGAGACTTTGTGCTGCATCAGTTTTAGGCAATAGCGCTGAAAACAGCTTATTTTTCCGTTTGTCTGTTCTTTAAAAAGCCCATACCGTGCATCATAATATTTTCAGCTACCTGAGCAATTTCCTCGGCGCTGGTTACCATCCCTTCCGCTATCCATTTTTGCATCAGGCCAATACAGCCAGCGCTGGCAAAGGCATAGAAATATTCTATCTGCTTGGGGGAAGCTGAAGCAAAGTATTTGGAGTAAGCTTCAAGGCATTTTTCGCGGCCTATGCTGATTAACTTAAGGGCAAACGCTTTGTCTCCATAATCCCCCAGGGTTACTGCACAGATATCTGCATTATCTTTTAAACACTGAAATATACCTGCAGTTATTTTTACGGGAGTCAGCTCCTGGCTTTGCTCCAATAAAGGGGCCAGGGCCAACTGAAAGTCTTCCAGCATGTCGTTTTCCATTTTTACTAGCAAATCATAAAGATCCATATAATGGGTATAAAAGGTACCGCGGTTAATACCTGCG
This sequence comes from Ruminococcaceae bacterium Marseille-P2935, assembly GCA_900104565.1. Lineage (GTDB taxonomy): Bacteria > Bacillota > Clostridia > Oscillospirales > Ruminococcaceae > Marseille-P2935. The sequence goes on along the minus strand of LT629952.1, from coordinate 1,493,521 downwards.
GTTTCGCAGAGCTCTTTAACAGAAATACTATGAATTGGCTTTTGCCGAAGCAGATCGGTCAACGCTTTGCGAATCAGCATTTTAGTGACCCGGGTGCGATGGTCATTGGCTGTTTGCTTCATAATAAAAACCCTCTTTTTCTAAATATTCAACTTTTTGTGTACAGGTAGAATGAAAAAACAAAAAATGTATAATCTGTTCAATAATTTACGAAGTGGACCAATTTTGTCTATAGATTTTAGACTTTAAATTAATTATAATACCATTAAGAAAGATAATCAACATACTGTCGAATTTTGGAAGGGCGTTTTTTATATGAAAAAATTATATATTGTTACAGGAGCCAACGGTCATCTGGGAGGGACCATTATTCGCATGTTAAAACGGCAAAAAGCAGCGGTACGGGGCCTCATTCTGCCTGGTGAAGCGGCCCGGAATGAAGATGATGTTCAGTATTGTACTGGCGATATACGCAAAAAAGAAAACCTGCGGGCATTGTTTGAACAAGCCAAGGGCCACGAAACCATAGTTATTCATACCGCTGGTTTGATTGATATTTCGGAACAGGTTACCGAAAAAATGTACGATGTGAATGTAAACGGAACCAAAAATATCATTTCTCTTTGCCGGGAATACGGGGTGAAGCGGCTCGTTTATGTCAGTTCGGTGCATGCTATTCCAGAAAAAGACCATCTGTCAGTATTAAAAGAGGTAGACCGGTTTTCTCCTGACTGGGTAGTAGGTGGTTATGCCAAAACAAAAGCCGAAGCCACTCAGGCCGTACTGAATGCAGTGAAAGATGGGCTGGATGCAGTAATCGTGCATCCTTCTGGAATTTTGGGGCCCTATGACAACAGCGCAAATCATTTGGTGCAGATGGTAAAAGATTATATAAACGGTAAACTCCCTGCCTGTGTCAGAGGAGGTTATGATTTTGTGGATGTGCGTGATGTGGCACAGGGTTGTTTGGCAGCAGCAGAAAAAGGAAAAGCCGGAGAATGCTATATCCTTTCCAACCGCCATTATGAGGTAAAGGAAGTGCTGGGCATGGCCAAAGCGGTATCTGGAGGCAGGCGCCTGCCGGTGCTCCCCATATGGATGGCTAAGGCCGCGGCTCCGGTCATGGGCTGGGTCTCCAAGGCACGCAAGGAGCGCCCGCTGTATACCAAATATTCTTTGTATACCCTTTCCAGCAATGATCGCTTTGACCACAACAAGGCAACGGCCGAACTGGGGTACTGCCCTCGCGACCTGTGCCAGACAATTCGAGATACTGTAGCCTGGTTATTCAGAAAACAAATCGCAGAAGGTAGTCGGCAATATTGACTTGGCGGGTAAGCCTTCTGACAAAGTCAACATAGACTGTGGGGTTGGAAGGGTTGGCATGACGCTGCAGAGAACCCCCAGGTATTATGAGTGTTTTGTAGAAACCAGCGTAGGAGAAGTACGCATAAATCAGGATTACATTGGCGGATTGGATGGGGAAAAAGCTCCAGTTACAGTGCTGATAATGGTCTGTATATTACTGTAGGCATTGGCCAGGTGGATGCTCAAATTAAGGAATAATCGTGCTGTCCAATGAATCGCAGGCAATCGCTTATGCTGACGTCGCGGGCTGCCTGAAAAACCTTTTAGCATAAAAATAGGATGATGGCTCTGCCTTTATGAAAATGGACGTAAACAATAGTTAGAAATTTGCATAGGTGTTTTTATGTTCATCACAGTTTAAATGGTTATTAGGTGAAAAAAAGGCTGGGACCGGTTAAACCGGTTCCAGCCCTTTTTACTTACCCTTTTAAACGCCTAAACAGATTTTTTTCGTCAACCGTACAGCGTGTTTCTTCTTATTTAGCAGTAACAGAAGCATCCTACTAAGTAGTAATCATACTGCCGGCTTGCCAAAAAGCTTTTATTAATGGAATAAAGAAAATGCCAGGAAAAGAGTTGACATAAGGGAAGCCACCAGTGATACTACGGTGATCTGGGTATTGATAGAAGGCCCTGCAGTATCTTTAAATGGATCGGCCTACTGTATCGCCAACGACAGCTGCTTTATGGGCATCTGACCCTTTTCCGCCGTGCTGGCCAGACTCAATATATTTTTTGGTATTGTCCCACAGGCCACCCGAGTTGGACATAAACAGCGCCAGCAAAAGGCCGCTGACAATGTTGCCGGTGAGGAACCCGCCAATCGCCTGTACGCCGCCAATAAAACCAACCAGCAGGGTAACAATAATGGACATTAACCCTGCGGGAATCAGTTCGCGGATTGCTCCATGGGTCGCAATTTCGATGCATTTGTCATATTCCGGGGTTACTCCGGGTTTGCCTTCCTTCAGGCCAACAATCTCTTTAAATTGACGGTGAATCTCCGAAACCATACGCTGGGCATTACGGTCTACACCCAACATCAGCATGGCAGAAAAAACAGCCGGAATAGCGGCGCCAATCAGCAGGCCAAAGAATACAACAGGGTTGATTACATCAAAGCCGGTCAGTACGGTTCCCATGCCTAGCTCTGATGCCGCAGAGTTTACTTCACTGATAAATGCGCCTAACAAAGCAATAACGGTAAGGCCCGCAGCGCCAATGGCAAAACCTTTGGTAACAGCCTTTACGGTATTTCCTGCACTATCCAGCGCATCGGTGATGTCTAAAACCTCATCTCCTAAATCACCCATTTCGGCCATGCCGCGGGCATTGTCTACAATTGGGCCATAAGCGTCATTTGAGACGATCATTCCCACAATAGACAGCATGCCTACCGCAGCCATGGAGATACCAAACATGGCATAGCCTTCACCCAAAGGTTCGCAGAGCTTGTAAGCTGCCAAAGCGGACACCGCAATACCAACCATTGCAGGCAGCGTACTCATAAAACCATAAGAAATACCCGAGAGTATGGTAAATGCCGGCCCCGACTTGGAAGCGTTTGCAACATAATGGACCGGCTTTTTTGTGTCATCAGTAAAATAATCACTGGCAAAGCCAATGACTACGCCGACCAGCAGGCCGACTACGCTGGCACACCAGATGCGCCACTCAAACTGAAACAGCCAGGTTGCCAATGCAGTAAGGACGGCAAAAATGCCGGTAGTAACATAAGTACTGGTATTTAATGCCTTGGTGGGGCCGCCTTTTTTACCCATACGTGCAGTAGCAACACCAATCATTGAGGCCAAAAGCCCAATTGCAGCGTAGCAAAATACCATGCTGGAATTTATGCCATGACCAGTTGCTTTATCTAAGGAGGCAGCCATTACCAAAGCGGCCGCCATGGAAGCAACGTTAGAATCAAACAGGTCAGCACCCATACCGGCTACGTCCCCTACATTATCTCCTACGTTATCTGCAATAACAGCAGGGTTGCGGGGGTCGTCTTCCGGAATGCCAAGTTCCACTTTGCCCACTAGGTCTGCGCTGATATCTGCAGTTTTTGTAAAAATACCGCCGCCGGCTTTGGCAAACAATGCTAAGGAGCTGGCGCCGAAACTAAAGCCCAACAGGGAGGTTGTGTCCCCGGTAATAAGCAGGACAAGGGTAACACCTAAAAGGCTGCTGCCTACTACGGCCATACCCATCACTGCGCCGCCGCGGAAACCGGTCATAAAAGAAGGACGGATTCCCTTGGTGGCAGCTTCGGAACATTTTACGTTTGCAATGGTTGCAATTTGAATGCCTACTTTTCCAGCCACAGCGGAAAAAGCAGTGCCCGCCAGGTAGGAAAGCGCCATGGAAAGGTTCATCAGCCACTGCCCTTTCCAGATGGGCACCGGCAGAAATAAAAAGATTAAAAGAGCAGCTGCGGCAGCAAATTTTGCCAATACCTTGTATTCCTTTGCTAAAAAGGTGTTTGCTCCCTGACGGATTAATTCCCCCACATGAGCGATTTTAGGGTTTGAAGAAGGCTGCTTTTTTACCCACTGGAAGAAATAGTATGCCAGGCCAAATGCCAGAATTGCAGTGATAATGGATACCATCTGAAAAAATAATGTGGTCATTATGGTCATCTCCAATCAATCTTTTTTTTATGAACGGACGACCATTATTTTTTTCCATCTGCTTGATGCTGGAAGGTCAGAATACTCAATTGTCTGGGCAAACATGGAATATGGAAAGACTGTTTGACAGGTGGGGTATCTTTTTGGTCTGCCAAATGAGCAATAAATGGAAGAAACAAAAGGATTGGAAACCAGGGAATATGCTCCTGGGAATGCTGTTCTCTGGAAGATATGGTGAATACCAGCTGGTCTGTCAGTGCACCGGGCAATTTTTCCTGGTATTTGGCTGTTGTATTTGCAAAACTGGCAGGAATGCTGGCCTCAGCTGTTGAACAGGGTATAGCAGGCAAAAAAAGGAAGGCGCTCAAAAGCAGGGCCATCGCCCCTATAAGCAGCTTGAAAACAAACCTTTTCATACCTGCACTCACAAAGCACCCCTCCTTTTCTTTACATTTTTTCATACCAATTTAACCTATTTAACCCAGCCATTGACGTGGAACAGTATGAATACAATTCTGCAAAAACAGTTTTTATGGCTTTTTGCTGTCTGCAACGCTGTCTGCGGCGAACTTATAAGTTAGAAAAGGCTAATTTAATATAATCTAAAAAATATAAAACTTCAAAAATTATTCCAGTCTAATTGTATGTGTAAAATTTTGGAAAGTCAATGATTGAAGTAACCAAACTTTAGCCTTGTTTTTAATCGAAAAAACGTAAAGCGTACTTGACGTAAAATGTAAAGCGTGCTATACTATAAATGTAAAGTGAACTAAACATTACTGAGAGGGGGGATCCTATGCAAAATCGTATTCAGCAATTGCGCAAGGAACAAAAAATTACACAAGAGGAGCTGGCGGCAGCAGTTCAGGTCACCCGACAGACAATTATATCTTTAGAGAATGGGCGCTACAATGCTTCCCTGCAGCTGGCACATAAAATTGCTTCCTTTTTTGGGCTGCCAATTGAAAGTATCTTTATTTTTGAGGAGGAAACCGAACAATGAAAAACAAAATGACCTTTCCATCGAAAACCAAGTTTAGAATGTTTGTGGGAGCTGCCTTATTCTTTTTAGGGCTGGTCAGCTTTATTTTATCGCTTGGGATGTTCCCCAATATTCAAACAAGCGGTATGCAGGATTTTACCAAAGGCTTTTACAGCGGGTTAGGCTGCGGGCTGATGGCTGCCGGTGTCGTTTGTTTTGTGCGTAATCTGCTCCTGTTAAAAAACCCCGAAAAAATGAAAAAAGCAAAGCTGGAAGAGGAAGACGAGCGCAATATTTTTCTATATAATAAAACAGCATATTTGGGCGGTCTCATCTGCTTTTTCGGCGTTTACATCGCCACTCTTATTGCAGGCCTTGTAAATGCGGTGGTGTTTAGCACCCTGTTATGGGTTTTATGCGGAGCGTTAATCATCTTATTTACAACATATTTGATTTGTCGAAAAGTATATTAATAAAATGCATTTATTATAAATATATTACGGTATAAAGATTGATGTTCGACTACGGACGCAGTTAGCCATAGTAAACGTAATAACTATTACAGTGAGATTTGGATTCCGGTTAAGAATTGCTCACTGAAAAGTATTATAAAAAGTTGAGGGGTCATCGTTGCAACGATGACCCCTTATTTTCATTTGATTTTGCCTTTCCTATAAGCAGAAGGCATTTTTCTTTTATCCAGCGCTTAATAGAAATGGAACAAGCTATTTTTACCGGTTAAGTGTTTGATAAGCGCTGTTTAATAAAATGGCGCTGCTGTCATAAGAGAGTTCCCAGGCGCCAACCCCTGCCAAACCAAATGATTTTGCCAAAGCTGCTTTTGCGGTAATGGACTCGGTGTCTTCATATGTAATAAAGGTGCTGCCATCAAAAAGGTAAGGTACTTTTGCTGTTTGGTGGGTAAATTTAGCAAAAGAAGAATCACTCAGATAAGAGCTTCTCACTGTGTCGAAGCTGATGGATTTTGCCGAAGAAAATGTGCTGTACATCCCATTGTTCTGGCTGTCGACATCCTGATACAGGTACCCGTAAAAGGGCATTCCCAACACTATTTTGCTGGAAGGAACTCCGCTGTTTATGTACCTGTTTATGCTGTCATATACACTGTTCTGGTACCCCAACGTATCACCTTGCGGGGTGTAGAGGGGGGCATTCAGGTCACTGTAATCATCCCAGGGGCCGTGCATATCGTAGTTCATGACAAAAATATGATCAACGACTGCGGCTACACTTTGAGGTTCAATTTTAGAAAGGTAGCTGCTGTCTGCCGAACCGGCAATAGTCAGGTAATATTTGCGGCCATCCCGGCTGCCTTGCTGATCCAGCTTTTCTCGAATTGCTTTTAGCAGAAGGGTAAAGTTTTGCTTGTCCTGGGGGCGGTTGGCGTTACCGGGTAAGCCTCCGGATACTGGATATTCCCAGTCCAGGTCCACCCCGTCCAAACCATGCTCTAAAATAAAATCAACACAGCTTTGAGCAAAAGTCTGACGGCTGGACGCGGTGGAGGCCACATCAGAAAAGTAGGTGGAATAATCCCATCCCCCTACCGAAATAAGTGCCTTTAGTTGGGGGTTATTCTGCTTAATCTTTCTGATTGCTGCAAAATTAGTTTTATCGTTTGCAGGGTCAGCCAGGGCAATTTTACCAGTAGCCGGGTCAATCTTTGCAAAGGCATAGTTTAAATGTGTTAATTTTCCGGCTGCAATTTTTTCTGGGGTAAACCCTTTATACGCTGACCAGCCGGTATAATAACCGACAACAGCTTTCTGTTTTGGGGTAGGTGTGGGGGCGGGTGTGGGTACTGATGTAGGGGATGATGGTGTACTCTCGGGTTTTACTATGCTGTTGGAGGCAGAAGAGGAAGTAGAAGTAGAGGTGGAAGAGTTTGAACCACCTGTCGGCTGTGAGCCGTTTTCCGATGAGCCGGGGAAGGCTATACTGTTTTCTGAGGAAGTGGAGGCGCTGTCATTGGAAGATGCTGCCGAGCTGTTTGATGCTGGAGCATTTTCGCTTGAACTGCCAACGGGAGAAGATGCCGCTTTGCTGCCGTCCTCCTCGAATGCACTGGAAGAGAAAACCCCAGAGGATGATGACGAGCCGTCTGTTAAAATACCGTCCGTTACAGGTGGGCTCATGGGTAAGAATAAAATCAGCATCAGCATACTGACTGCGAGGCTCATTACTTTTAAAATTGCAGGTTTCAAGGCTGTTCTCCTTTTCACTATTATACATTTCAGATGTGTTTCAATCATTACCTAAATACTGTTGTGCGGGCCCACCGTCACCCGAAACGGAAGGATGACGATCAATAAAACAGTAAGAAGTTGACATGAATAATAATAAAAGGTTGTGCGATGCCATTTCAACCCACAAAATCTGGAAACCGCTGGTTATACTTTTAGTTATATTTGTGCATTATATAACCAAATTACGGTTTTTTTATCAGTTTCAGGAAGTTTTAAGAAAGAAGCAACTGCCATTTTTATGGAATTCTGCTAAATATTCCGGCTGATTATGTAATTGTGCGCTGGCATTCTTTTCTCAGAAGAAATACATATTTTACCTAGTTAAAATTTACCAGTGGCATAAAAACTTGAATCGGTGTCCAAAAAGCACTCTTCCCAGTGGAATCAAGTGTAATGAAGCTTTCTGAATGTAATTGTAGGGATGAATCATTTCTAGTCATTCCAATGCGCATTTAAATTATAGCATGTCGTCCTTTCCCTAATTACCCCATACCTAAGGGGTGCGGGAGGGTATAAGGGATGTGAGGGGTAAGTGTAAGTCCTTGTCTCAGACGGCACCTTGGTAAAATCAGAATTTGAATGTGAATTTGTTTTTTCGTCCCATACTGGTCGCTCCACCGGCAGGGCAGGGGGGATTCCTGCATAAAAAAACAGGGTTTTTAAGAGCAAATCCCTTAAAAACCCTGAATGTTTATAAAATATTTTGGTATACCTTATTTGGCTGCCTCAGAAACTGCTACTGCACAGGCAACAGTCATACCAACCATTGGGTTGTTACCAGCACCAATCAGGCCCATCATCTCAACGTGAGCAGGAACAGAAGAGGAACCTGCAAACTGAGCGTCGCCGTGCATACGGCCCATGGAGTCAGTCAGGCCATAGGAAGCCGGGCCAGCAGCCATGTTGTCAGGATGCAGAGTTCTTCCGGTACCGCCGCCGGACGCAACAGAGAAATACTTCACATTGTTTTCGTAAGACCATTTTTTATAGGTGCCTGCAACCAGATGCTGGAAGCGGGTGGGGTTGGTGGAGTTACCGGTGATGGAAACGTCTACCTTCTCCTTTTTCATGATCGCAACGCCTTCCAGTACGTCGTTAGCGCCATAGCATTTTACCTTCGCTTTATCGCCGTCCGAGAAAGCAACCTCGCGAACAACTTTTAAATCGCCGGTAGCAAAATCATAGTCGGTCTCCACATAGGTGAAGCCGTTGATTCTGGAGATAATGTAAGCAGCGTCTTTGCCCAAGCCGTTTAAGATAACCCGAAGAGGTTCTTTACGGGCTTTGTTGGCAGTTCTTGCAATACCAATTGCACCCTCTGCAGCAGCGAAGGACTCATGGCCTGCCAAAAAGCAGAAGCATTTGGTCTCTTCTCTGAGCAGCATAGCGCCCAGGTTGCCGTGGCCCAAGCCAACTTCGCGCTGTTCTGCAACAGAACCGGGTACGCAGAAAGCGTTCAGGCCAATACCGATTGCCTCGGCAGCGTCAGCGGCATTGGTAACGCCTTTTTTCAGAGCAATTGCAGTTCCCAGGGTGTAAGCCCAGGACGCATTTTCAAAAGCGATTGGCTGAATGCCTTTTACGATGGAATCTACGTCAATTCCTTTGGATAAGCAAAGATCCCTTGCGTCTTCCAGAGTGGACATGCCATACTCTTTCAGGCAGGCGTTGATCTTTGGCATTCTTCTTTCTTGACCTTCAAATTTAGCCATGGTAGTTACCTCCTTCTTCCTTATTCCTCACGCGGGTCGATATATTTCGGAGCGTCCGCGTAACGGCCATAGGTGCCGATGTTTTTCTCAAACGCTTCGGCCGGGGCTACCCCATGACGGATATCCTCCAGCATTTTGCCGACTCTTACAAATTTGTAGCCGATGGCTTCGTTGTTATTATCCAGTGCAACCGACAGGATATAACCCTCGGCCAGCTCCAGGTAACGAACACCCTTGACTCCGGTGGAGAAGATGGTACCAACCTGGGAACGAAGGCCTTTGCCCAGGTCCTCCAAAGAAGCACCGATTGGCAGGCCGTCCTCCGAGAAAGCGGTCTGGCTTCTGCCGTATACCAGCTGTTTAAAAATTTCGCGCATTGCTACGTTAATTGCGTCGCAAACCAGGTCGGTGTTCAAAGCCTCCAGCAAAGTTTTGCCGGGCAGAATCTCACCAGCCATAGCAGCGGAGTGGGTCATGCCGGAGCAGCCCAGAGTCTCTACCAAAGCCTCCTGGATAATACCTTCTTTAACATTCAGGGTAAGTTTGCATGCGCCCTGCTGTGGTGCGCACCAGCCCACACCGTGGGAAAGACCAGAAATATCGGTGATTTGATACGCTTTTACCCATCTTCCCTCTTCGGGGATCGGCGCGGGACCATGATGAGGCCCTTTTGCTACGGGGCACATTCTCTCAACTTCATGAGAATAATTCATATACGTTACTCCTTTCGGCGTTTTTTTACAAAATCCATTCCCAACTTGTATTATACTGGCAATGCCTTAAATTATCAAGATAGTTGAGGGTTAAAATTTTGTCAAAAAGAGCTTTGAAATATAAAAAATGGAAATGTTTATATTTTGTACATAATTCGTTTGCCAGTGCGGGTTTGACAAACGGATTATGGGAAGTTACAATGTAGAATATGCGTGATATATAATATATAAGTGTCTTGACGGAAAAGACGAAAATATGAGGTGAATGCCGTGGGACTAATGAAAAAACTATTTGGTACCTATTCGGATCGGGAACTGAAAAAAATTAAACCTTTAGCCGATCAGGTGCTGGCGTTAGAAGAAAAATATAAGGCCATGAGCGACGAAGAATTAAAGGCGATGACTCCCGCTTTAAAAGCACGTTTGGCCAATGGGGAAACATTGGATCAAATTCTGCCCGATGCGTTTGCAACCTGCCGTGAGGCGGCTGATCGTGTGTTGGGCATGCGTCATTTCCCGGTGCAGGTGATCGGCGGCATTGTGCTGCACCAGGGCCGTATTGCAGAGATGAAAACCGGTGAAGGTAAAACCCTGGTAGCTACCCTGCCAGCCTACCTGAATGCGCTGACCGGCAAGGGCGTGCATATTGTAACGGTCAACGATTATTTAGCCAAGCGTGACTCGGAATGGATGGGCAAAGTACACCGCTTTTTGGGGCTGACTGTTGGCCTGATTGTTCACGATATGGACAACGACAAACGCCGCGAGGCCTACGGCTGTGATATTACCTATGGTACCAACAACGAATTCGGGTTTGATTACCTGCGGGACAACATGGTAATCTACAAAGAAAATAAGGTGCAGCGGGACCATTATTATGCCATTGTGGATGAGGTAGACTCCATTTTGATAGACGAGGCCAGGACTCCGCTGATCATTTCGGGCACCGGCGACAAATCCACCGATTTGTATAAAGTGGCAGACAAATTTGCATCTGGGCTCAAATACATTAAAGTAAAAGAGCTCAACGATAAAGAAGAATCGGACGATCAGGCCGAAGACGCTGATTATATTATTGACGAAAAGGCCAAAACCGCCACCCTGACAAAGCAGGGCATCAAAAAGGCCGAAAAATACTTTGGGGTGGAAAACCTGACCGATGCCGACAATATGACTTTGCAGCATCATATCAACGTGGCCATCCGCGCCAGGGGCATTATGCAGCGGGATGTCGATTATGTTGTCAAAGATGGCCAGGTTATTATTGTTGACGAATTTACCGGGCGTTTAATGCTGGGCCGCCGGTACAACGAGGGCTTGCATCAGGCCATTGAGGCAAAAGAAGGGGTAGAGGTTGAGCGCGAAAGCAAAACTCTAGCCACCATCACCTTCCAGAATTACTTCCGTATGTACGAAAAGCTTTCCGGTATGACCGGTACCGCACTGACCGAAGAGGAGGAGTTCCGGGAGATTTACAGCTTGGATGTCATTGAAATTCCTACCAATAAGCCGGTGGTCCGTGCTGACCTGGCCGATATGGTGTATAAAAACGAAAAAGGTAAGTACAATGCTGTAATCGATCAGATTGTAGAGTGCCACAGCAAAGGCCAGCCGGTCCTGGTGGGCACCATTTCCATTGAAAAATCAGAGCTGTTGTCTGAGCTGCTGCGCCGCAGGGGTATTAAGCATAATGTATTGAATGCCAAATACCACGAAAAAGAAGCCGAAATTGTAGCCCAGGCCGGTAAATTTGGCGCCGTGACTATTGCCACCAACATGGCAGGCCGCGGTACCGATATTGTACTGGGCGGTAATGCCGAGTTTATGGCTAAGGCTGAAATGCGTAAGCAGGGCGTGGAAGAAGAATTGATTGTAGAAGCCACCGGCTACAGCGAAACCAGCGACGAAGAAATTTTAAACGCCAGAAAGCTTTATCAGGAGCTTTACCAGAAATATAAAGACGAAACAAAGGACGAAGCGCAAAAGGTACTGGAGGCTGGCGGCCTGTTTATTATTGGCACCGAGCGCCACGAATCCCGCCGTATTGACAACCAGCTGCGCGGACGTGCCGGCCGTCAGGGGGACCCCGGTGCAAGCCGGTTTTATCTGTCGTTAGAGGATGACCTGATGCGCCTGTTCGGCGGTGAGCGCATGCAGGGTATGATGGAAACCCTGGGTGTTGACGAGGATACGCCTATTGAAAATAAGATTTTAACCAGTTCCATCGAGTCGGCCCAGAATAAAATTGAAGGCCGCAACTTTGGTATTCGCAAAAACGTTCTGCAGTTTGACGATGTTATGAACAAACAGCGTGAAATTATTTATGGCCAGCGCGGCAAGGTGCTGGATGGGGAAGACTTGACCCCCATTATTGCCAAGATGATTGAAGAAAATATTGAAGAAACGGTCAAAACCTATTTGGCCGATGACGAAGTACATGACAACTGGAATATTCAGGGCCTGAAAGAGCATTATCGGGGCTGGCTGCTTGACGATAACGATTTAAGCTACGATAAAGCCCAGCTGGAAAAGGTCACCCGTGAAGAAATTACCAGCGAGCTTACCCAAAAGGCTAAAAAAATTTATGCTGAGCGGGAAGAAAAGTTCTCTTCTAAAATCATGCGCGAGCTGGAGCGTATTATTCTGTTAAAGAATGTGGACAGCAAATGGATGGATCATATCGATGCCATGGAGGAGCTGAAAAAGGGGATTTACCTGCGTTCCTACGCACAGCGTGACCCCGTTGTAGAATACCGTCACGAAGGCTTTGATATGTTTGATCAGATGATCGAATCCATTCGTGAAGATACGGTTAAGATGCTGTTTACCGTACAGCTGAAAACTGACGACGAGCCAAAACGCGAGCAGGTAGCCAAACCGATGGCAACTTCCGGGGATGGCACGGTGAAAAAGCAGCCGGTGCGCAATGCAGGCGGCAAGGTTGGACGCAACGACCCCTGCCCCTGCGGCAGCGGAAAAAAATATAAAAAGTGCTGCGGGCAATAAAGCTTAAAACAGGAAGGAACGGCATGGCGTGAAAGCTCCATGCCGTTTTTAGTAACACCTTGTTTTGTGAGCAGAGCACCTCAAAAAGCAATGCGAATGCAACCAGAAAAGCCGGATTGCAACCGTTGGTTGACAGATCTGGAAGGAAAAGTTGGTGGTCATTGGCAGAAAAGTGATTAAGCTGGGGGAGAGGTGATTAAAAATGACGTTTCAGGAAAAATTGGTTAAGCTGAGAAAAGAAAACAGAATGACCCAGGAGGATTTGGCCGGGGTAATTGGAATATCCCGCCAGGCCATTGCCAAATGGGAGGCTGGGCAATCCCTTCCGGATATGAGCAATTTGATCACGCTAAGCGAATATTTTCATATTAGCGTAGATCGGCTGATTAAGGATGACCTGCTGCTGGCAGAGGAGCCGGTGGACGGGGCTTTGTACCCTGGCAGCCTGAAAGAAAAGCAGCCCTGGCACTACGAGTATAAAAGTGAACGAACCCTGTTTGGACTGCCGCTGGTTCATATTAATGTGGGCAGACGCGGCCGGTATCGTGCCAAAGGGATTCTGGCTGTTGGAAATACGGCAAAAGGGTTTGTGTCAATCGGCTGGTCGGCAATAGGACTGTTCAGTGTAGGCCTTGCCTCGGTGGGGTTGTTTTCAATAGGATTGGCGGCTTTGGGGCTGTTGGCTTTTGGAGGCGTGGTAACAGGAATGCTGCTGGCAGTAGGCGGAATTGCCTGCGGCCTGGTTGCGGTGGGCGGCGTTTCGGCCGGGATGATAGCGGTAGGCGGCGTCGCCACAGGCACCCATATTGCCGTGGGTGGGGTTGTTGCCGGGCGCGTAGCAATTGGCAGTATTGTAGCGGGGGAAAAGGTACTGCGAAATTCCAACCTGTACCAAATTACCGCTTTAAGAGTAGAACAGGTGGTACGGGGAGAATTCCCCGACCTTTGGGAGCCGCTGATTCGCTTTGTATGCAGCCTGTTCCGGTAGGAAAAGCCATAAATAGGAAGGGGAAGATTTGGCCAGACCGGCTGTAAACTGGTTCATAAGCATTTCTGTCTGGCTTTGTCTGCCGTTTGGCTTTTATGACAGCGTACTTTTAAAAATACGGTATCCCCAAAATTTTAATGTCTGGGCCATAGGCTTTTCGCCTAGATTATTTTAAAGTACGATATCAATATAATATTTAAGAATTTTTTCTAAAGAGAAAACATATACCATGTAAATATTGCCCGTAATACAGAAAATGGTTATCCTTGGCATTTGTATGGCAGTTTTGGCGGCGGAACGTTTTATCGGTTTTCCATTTTTGATATGCCTAGCAGGGCTTGGTAAGTTATGAATAATAGAAAGAGGGTTACGAATGAGTACCAAACAAAAACGCCGGTGTGCTATGGTAGATCAATCGGCATGCGTTGCCTGTGGATACTGTGTAAAAGTTTGTCCCAAAGCGGCAATTTCTATTTTTAAAGGGGTATATGCATGGGTGGATGACAGCCTGTGTATCGGCTGCGGAAAATGCCAAAAGGTTTGCCCGGCCTCGGTGATTACGGTGGAGGTGAAAGAACGTGAAGAAGCACTGGTATGATTATCTCTGGATTTTTTCGGCGGTTTATCTGCTGTTGGGCTTTTTTAACATTCTGTTTGCCTGGCTGGGGCTGCTCTGTTTTTTTATTCCCCTGATTATTTCTATCTGCGGGGGCGGAAAAGCGTACTGTAACCGTTATTGCGGACGGGGACAGCTGTTTGAGCTGCTTGGAGGAAAATTTGGATTATCCCGTCAAAAAGATATTCCGGCATGGATGCGGTCTAAGGCATTTCGCTATGGTTTTTTGTCGTTTTTTTTGATCATGTTTATTAATATGTTATGGAATACCTGGCTGGTTGCGTCAGGAGCTTCTAACCTGCGTGAGATTGTCACCCTGCTTTGGACCTTTAAGCTGCCCTGGCACTGGGCTTACCATGGTACCTTATTTGCTCCCTGGGTGGCGCAGTTTTCTTTTGGTTTTTACAGCGTTATGCTTACCTCAACGGTGTTGGGCATTGTTACTATGGTGTTGTTTAAGCCCCGTTCCTGGTGCGTTTATTGCCCTATGGGTACAATGACCCAGATGATTTGCAAAGCCAAAGCCGGCAATCTGGAAAAGGCAAAATAAAGCGCAAGCCATTTTTACAAAGGTGTTGGCAGGGTATTATTAATACTGTTGCAGGCAGTTTTTATAGCACCTAAATTTTTAAAAGGGTGGGAGCAGGTTTATTTATACTGCCAGCTGAAATAAGCCATAGATAGTTTATTAAACTGTTTTATGGCGAAACAGACCTTTATGCCTGAAAAGAGATCCGCACCTTCAAAATAGATCCATTCCATTTTTCAAGTAGTATAAAAGTTTTCTTTTCATTAAGGTTTTCCAGCTGCCTATAAGGTCTGGAAAACCTTTTTTTATTGTGGAAACCACCGGCTTTGCCGGTGGAGGTATCCTGTAAAAAGTTTTAGCCGGGGGCTTACGGGCGGCAGGGCACTTGGTGCAAGCGACGAAATGTTCAATGCCTCTTAAGAGGCGTGCCAGTAATATGCCCTGCTGGGGGCGGTGCATACCACGCATTCAACGCGTGGTTTTGATTGTACGGTCCAATGGGCTTTTCTGCCAATCCCTATCATCGAAAAATCTAAAAATGTAAAAGAAAAAAGCAGGATTCTTAAAATATTCACACTGCTCTTACTGTACCTGTCGGAGTTCATCTTAGGCAGTCCAAAGGTCACTATACTGGGATGAACAGCCAGGAAATAACAGTTATGATCAGTAGCTTAACCGAAGTGGATGGCGAAGGGGATTGACGTTTTTATCTTTTTACTTTAACTATTTTTAAAACCGGATCGCATCCTAGAGGGGAAGCACACACAAAAACAGCAGCACCAGTCGCACTTGCCCATACCATGGTATTATGGAAAGGCTATGGTCATTTAGAGGGGAGAAAAGTTTTGGGTTATACGGTTTTGCTGTTATATGAACAAGGGCAGAAGAAATTTTTCTACATTCGAAAACATCCGATTGGGAACAGGCACCAAACCTAAAAACAGCGTGTACCGTAAGGTTTACGGTACACGCTGTTTGTTTTGCCTGGCCCCCTGTTCATTCGCTGCCAAGCTTGGTGCTTTTCAGCTATTGCTTTATGCCGAGAGCGCTCTTTTTTAGGAGCCTATAGAATGAAAGAAATGAGCCATTATAGGGAACTACTTTGCGGTAAAATTATTACAGGGTATTTTGCGGATCTAAAAGATTCCGGAGAGATTCCAGTTAATAAAATGTTCCGCTTACCGTAAAAGTTGTGCGCAGGTGATTCACCTATCAGCTTGCGTCCTTATGCACAATTAAAATGGTCTGCAGCAATTTTAATAGAACAGGTATGCCATTAACAAAAAACTTAAGGTATGCTGAAAAATCAACCGGAAATTCTCTGTCTGCGGTGAGCCTTGGCTTTAAGGTTTTAGCTGGCAGATAGAATCTGTCAGGCAGAAGGCTGTAGGAGTGCTGTTATGGCAAATTTAGCAAAACAGAATCAGTTGCTGCCAAATAATTTTTGAAAGAATCCTTTTATACCCGAGGAGCTTTCCTGTACTTGAGCAGAAGCTTCTTTTGTTTCAGGATCGGCTTCAGGAACTTTTACAGAATCAGTCTTCATGACAAATTTAAGCTCGGTGTCAAACCCTTCTGGAGCACCGGTGAAGGTGGAGTACTGTTTGGCCAGCTGAACATATGCGTCCTTGCGTTTTAACAGCTGCTGAATATCCTCAACCTGACCCAGGTAGCCATCTACCGCACCCTCCTGCTCCAAACGGTCCAGGGTGTTAATCATTTTCCGGAAGGTATCAATATTTTTCTGATTAACCGTAACACGCATTGCCTCGGAAACCTTTTTGTATTCCATCAGGTCGTCCCGCATTTGAAGCAGGGTTGCAACCGTTTGTGGAGCAGCATGCAGGCTTTTGTTCAGCTCGGTATCGTTCAGCTTGCGGTCCAGTGATTTTAGCAGGTCGTAAGCATCCTCCAGGTCGTCCTGCATATCTTTAGCGCCCGATAAAGCTTGGAAGATGGTGTCCAAATCACACTGTTCACACAGTTTGGCAAGAACAGAAAGGTTGGTTTGGTTTTTGGCCAGGCAAAGCTGTAGCCGTGCCAAGGGGGCATCCAAAGAGCCGCTGCTCAGCTGTGCCATGGCCTGGTTTAGCTGGGCATAGGCCTGCGGGTCCTTTGTAGCCAGTGTCTGCGCCGCAGTCAGGGTTCCGTTTAATTGTAATTTCAACGCTTCAACAGCAGTCATCAGCTGCTGAGGAGTAACCTGTGCCTGTGTCAGTACCTGGTCTGCCTGCTGTTTTATTCTACTGACTTCGCCCAGCAGCTGCATAAGAGCATCGGTATTCAGGCCGGTTTGGCTGCTGCTCTGGCCAGAAGAATTCCCATCCTCCGCCTGACTTACTCCTAACAGCTGCAGGGAAGGAAGGTTAGAGCCGGCTGTTGCCGTACAGGCTGAAACAGCAGGAGGAGTTTCTTTTGCTGTCAGCGTTTGCTTATTTAAGGCTATCCCCGGTGAAGTATGCAGCGAAGCAGCGTTGCCGCTGGCGCAGACAGTGGCAAGAACGGTACTGCTGGCAGATTGTGATTCTGATGCAGGCAGTGTGTTATCGGCCTGCGGTACATTCGTTTGTTCCGAGCTTTCCTGTCCGGACGGTTGGGCAGAGGAGGCTTGGCTGCTGCTTTCGCCGGCAGTACTATCTTCACCCGTAGAAGGTTGGGGGCTGGGCTGGGCAGAGGAAGACGGGTCGGGAAAGCTGGTCTCGGGAAGGTTCGGTTCGGTGGAACCGGATGTATCAGGAGCGGAAACGCCGGCATCCGGGTTTTGCTGAGGTGTTTCAGCATTTGCCGCGGGGGGATTCCCTGCAGAACCGGTAACGCCGGTCCGGCTCATGAAAACAGCCTGCAGCCCGGTTTGGATCATGGCGTTCCATTCCTCTTCCGTAAAGGGCTTCCCGGTGGTATTCTGCACCACTTCACTCATTCCCTGCTGCAGGCTGGTCAGCGCAGTGGCTAAAAATGCAGGGTTTTCCTTAGCAAGGTCTTTCAGACCTGATGCGCTGTAAAACTGCAGCAGGCCATGCAGGGTTTGAATGGTAGTGGGGTTTGTTAAATCCAGCTGGCTAAGCAATGCCTGCACCTGAACCAGCTGTTCGTCGCTCAGGCTGGTAAGCCCAGATTGTTCGGCTATTTGGTACAGTGCAGCCAAACGGTTCAGTTGTTCGGGGGTTAGGTCGGCAAGGCCTGACTGCTGATACAGCCTCATCAGTTTTTGCAGCTCTTCGGGGGTCATCAGGTTGGAAATTGCCAGGAGAGCAGCTGTTTCACGGGGGTATTTCTGCAAGACGGTTTCGCTGAGCCCGGCAGCCTGATGCAACAGGGCAGAGGTTTCTTTGCTTTGCAGCAGTTGGCCATAGTCCTCTGCCAAAGCCTTAAGAGTGCCCATTTCCCACATCAGCTCCTGCAGGTTTTTGACCTGTAGTTTATCGGCAGCTTTTATCAAAGCATCCATATCGCCGCTGTGTATAATTTGATCCAGCTTCATATCGTCTGCGTCGTCCCGCAGGCGCTCAATCAGGTCGATGTTCTTTTTGGTTACATAATCGGGAAGAAGGTCAAGCAGGGCTTGGTCCATATCATAAAAATCGAAAATATCTTTTACCATGGTTTGAGCGCCGGTGGTCATCCATGGGTCGGTCAGCAAAGAGCGTATGGTACGGTCGCTGTCCATGGCCTCCAGGTCGCTTTGCATTCCCTGCAGGTCTGTCAGGTCCTGTTGCATATCAGAGATTTTCTGATCGTCAATCTCAATATCCGGGAATCCGGTCGTACAGGCAATGGCAATCGGTTCCATGGCAAAATCGGTGACATCTGCGGTAATGGTAAATTGATCCGGAAAATTAAGATCGCTGAGCCCGGGAATATCGTAGCCATCTAAGCCCAGGCTTTTTTGCATGCCCGGCATGGCAAGGATTGCAGCAATCTGCCGGTTTCCATCACTGCCCATGGTTCCACCGTCGCTCACCTTGGCATTGTGGAACACATCTTCTGGTAATATCACACCCATGATTACGGTTAACGGGGCGGACATGACCACATCCTGGCCGTTCACCGAAACAGTCTGTTGCAAATTGTTCTGCAGGTCAATGGTCATTTCCAATTTACCTGATTTTCCTGCCAATTCGGACGGTGAGGCCTGTTTACCATCCATTCGGTAGGTGATAGTTACATTCAAAGGCAGCGGCTGGCTGGACTGGCCGCTGTAATAAAGGTCGTTGCCCTGCAGCTGCCATAAGGCCTTGCCATCGGCCTGCTGCGCCAGGCTGCCGCCTTTTAAGGGGGTTAAGCCGTCCAGGTCTGCGGGGTCCCACAGGGCTGCGTTAGCCTGGTCACTGTGCAGCCAGTCCGATACGATTACCTGCTGGGGAGCCCCGGTGGCGTCCAGCGTGACATACACGGTTTCGCTTTTTTTGCCCTGTACCCCATCGGTGAGGGTAATATTGGGAGTATCGGCCGTCGAAACTGCTGGCGGCTCAATCTTTGCCGTAGGCTGTGAAGCCGCCCCGCAGGCGGAGGTGGAAACGGTTAGTATTAGCGCAAGGGCCAAGCATGCACTGCGCCTGAAAATAGTAGGTTGTTTCATATCTGATTCCTCCTAAACAGAAAGAGAGTGGTTGCTTTTTTTCTGCCGCTGTGGTTTTGCAGTGCGCCACCACCGCGAAGTGTGGGCGATAAACGGCTCACAAACCATTAACACAGCAGGCAGAATGAAAATGCTGACTAAAGCAGAAATAATCGACCCGCGTGCCAACATCATGCAGATACTGCTGATAATCTCGATTTTAGAAATTAGTGCTACCCCCAGTGTTGCACAGAACAGAACCAGCGAGCTGGTAATAATTGAGGTGTCTGACGCACTGGCGGCCACAAAAATAGCCTCCTCTCGGCTTTTGCCGTTCTGAAGCTCCTCGCGGAAGCGGGTGGTCATTAAAATTGCATAGTCTACCGTTGCCCCCAGCTGAATACAGCTGATTACGGTTGGCGAAATAAAGGGAATCACCGTGCCGGTTAAGAAGGGGATACCCTGATTGATGCAGATAGCAAGCTCGATAGCGGCCACCAGCACAACCGGTACCGAAATTGACCGGAATACCAGCGCGACAATGATAAAAATAGCTGCAATCGAGATATAATTGGTTACCTTAAAGTCAACATTTGCAGTTTCAATCAAATCCTTAGTCAGGGCGGCCTCCCCAGTTATCATAGCGTTTGGGTCATAGGCTTTTACAATGGAATTCAGTGTATCCAGCTGCTGGTTTACGTCATCCTGAGCGGCTTGATAACTGGAATTGACCATCATCATCTGCAAGCCGTCTTTTTTACAGATGTCTTTGATTTCCTGGGGGATAAACGAATCAGGCAGTGCAGGACCCATAAATTTGTTGTATGCCAGTACCGATTCAATGCCCGGTACCTGCTCAATTTTATTTACCATGTCGGAAAGCTGGGCCGCCGGCAGGGTATCATCCACAATAATGAAGTGGGTGGACGCCATATTGTACTGGTCTTTTAGCTTATTGGTTGCCACAATGGATGGAAGATCCTGCGGCAAAGACCGGTCCAGGTTATAATACATCTGCACCTTACTTTGCGCATACACAGCAGGAATGAATAATACAACAAACAACAAAGCAAATTGTTTGCTGTGTGAAATTACAAACCGGTTGACTCGCGAAAAGTTCGGAATAAAGGTGCGGTGGCGGTGGCTTTCAATAGCATGATCAAACTGAAGCAGCAGGGCAGGCAGCACGCAGACTACCGTTAATACACCAAACACAACACCTTTTGCCATGACCAAACCAATATCCCGTCCCAACAGCAGCTGCATAAAGCACAAGGCCAAAAAACCGGCAATGGTAGTCATCGAACTGCCCGATAAAGAGACAAACGCACTTTGAATTGCCTGCGCCATAGCGTCCCTTGGGTCAGAAAAATGGGCCTTTTCTTCGGAATACCGGTGGAATAAAAAGATGGAATAGTCCATCGTAACACCCAGCTGTAAAATTGCTGCAATTGCCTTGGTGATGTACGAAATCTGCCCCAAAAACAGGTTGGTGCCAAAATTGTACGCAATGGCAAAGCCAATGCCAATCATAAATGCCACTGGAAGCAGCCAGGAATCGATGGTTAACGACATAGCTGCCATAGAAAGCACCACTGCAAGCAGTACATACAGGGGCATCTCCTGGTCAACCAGGTCCTTGGTGTCTTTAACCAGCACCGAAAAACCAGCCAAAAAACATTGTTTGTTGCAAAGGGAACGGACCTCTTTAATAGCCCGCATGGTTTCCTGGGAAGCGCCGGGCTGGTCGTATTGCACCAGCATCATAGTAGAATTTTCGGAGAAAAACAGGTTTTTAAAATCGTCTGGGAGAATTTCTTTGGGAATACTGATATCCAGGCTTGAAATCCAGACTGCGCTGCTTACTCCATCCACCTGTTCTACTGCTTTTTGCAGTTGTTCGGTGTAGGCAGGGGGCATATCTTCCACAATTAACATGGTGGTAGCCGCATTATGGAAGGTTTCCTCCAACACCTTTTCCCCTTTGGCCGAATCCAGATCAGGGGGGAGGTAAGATAAAATGTCGTAGTTAATTCTGGTCGCTATTGCCCCCAATAGGCTGGGAATTAACAGTAGCACAGCGACCAAGATAACAAGCTTGGGTTTACGGGTTAAAAATCGTGCGAATGCCTGTAACAAATGTCTGCACCTTCTTTAATGGATTACCGCAAAAGTTTACGAATGCTTTCGTAAAGGGTTGGCTTAAGTTGATCGATAGAACAGGGCACTTCATTCATAATTGTGCTGAAGCAAACAGCGCCGGTCATTTCGACAATCAGATAAAGAATTTGTTGAGCCTCCTCTTTCTGGACGCCGCGTGCCATAAAATCAGCAGTAAAGCGGTCAATCGCACTGGTAGCCGAGGGTTGTTCCAATGCTTCTATAAATAGTCCGCCGGAAAGATTTTTGCGAATCACTTTCAAAAGCTGACGATTATTTTTTAAATAGTCGATCATGTAATCGGCAAAGAAAACAGCTTTTTCCTCAAACGACATTACTTTACACTTCAGTTCTGCATCTAAAGCGTTCATAGCTTGGTCAATTATTGCTGCGCTTTTTCGCAGAATGACCCGATCCAACAGGTCGTATTTGTCTTTGAAATATAAGTAAAAAGTACCTTTTGCCACGCTGGCACGTTTAACTATGTCGTCAATCGAGGTTTCGTGCACCCCTTTGCTGGTAAACAGCTCGTAGGCTGATTCTAAAAGAGAGGCCATTTTTAATTGTTTTTTTGCGCCGGCGGTCTGTGCCATCCTACCGCACCATCCTTTCATTCCAAAAAACTGACTATCGGTCATTACATTTCATAGTATATGCAAAAAATGACTATTAGTCAATTGTTAAAACTGACTAATAGTCATTTTGGTTAGGCGGGAATTTCTTCAGATTCACCAAAAATTGCAAAAAACACCCGGTTAGCGGGCAAGAAACAAAATATTAAGATGGTGCATAAGCTTCAGGTGTTTTCGCTTTGAAGCGGTATCACGAAAAACACTTTGGCTAAAACCATAAGCCAAAGTGTTTTTAAACAGTTTATGCTTGTATTCCTTGCAGAAATGTTCCTTTTTTCTACTGGTTTGCAAAATAACAAAAGGGCTGAAGCATTGCCGCACAGCATACTACAGCCCTTATCGTTAGGAGTATATTTTAGTTGCTTTTTTTCAGGGATTCAAAAAAATGATGTAGGTTAGGAAGGTAAGCACAGTTAACCCCAACCCCACATAAAATTCCGGATAAGCCAGATGAAAGCTGTCTGTTACCGAAAATTTACCGCTTACCGTTTGAATATGCCAGGTGAGAAAATAATGCAGCTCCATTCCTATCATTCCGCAAAGGCCTGTCGTTGCTAATGCGTTTGCGTACTTTAAGCTTGATGCCCATATGCCCGCAACCGATAATACAATGCAGCAAATAGTGATGGGATGCAATAAAACAATGGTACCTCGAATTTCCTGCACTTTCCGTGCCCCGCCAAACCAAGGCAAACACATAGAAAGTATTACTGCAATCAACAGTGCGCTTACAATTATTTTTTGTTTTTTGCTCATAACACCTTTCTCTCCCCCCACAAATTTTTTGGCTTAAATTCTTATAGGAAAAGATTATTCCTATGATGACGCGGCTACCTCCACAAGAAAGCCTGAAGATGTTGGATATGATGTCAGCAATATTCTGTCGGTTTTTTCCGCTCTGCCAAAGCAGCTGTTATGTTCAGGATGCAGTCAGACTGGTAGGTGCAGCAGTAATGCCGGTATGCTTCAATTCGGCGGCATTTGCAAAACCCTGCCCGGGCATACGGTCTAGATTGGCATGCTGGTTAACCGACGATATACCCCCTGCAACCCGTTGTTTTGCTGCTGACATTCTGTCCGTTTCAGGCAGGAATACAGGCGGTAGTTAACATTGCCCGATTCATCGGCACAGCAACTATTTCTACAAAGCTAAAATGCCTGTCAAGCAGCTATCTTCTATGTTTATTTCGGCCTTTTATCACATTTTTTTGCGGTGGCGTACAGTGCGGTAGCGCTGTTTGTTTTTGTTTCGTAAAATCATAATGAATACATAAGAAATGAACAGCAACACAGCATAAACGACTACAAACTTAAACCAGAAGGAGGCAAACAGCATCTCAATTTTATCTGTAAACACAAGCAGGGCATTGGCCTCCACCGATTCAGCCGAAACAAGCGGTACCCGTCCAATCTCTTCCCCCGCAAGCATAAGGCTTACATAACCAATCTCCTGGCCTTTTTTTACCGGGGCGCGCACTGGTTCGTCAATACCGCCCACCACATATTGAATACTCGAAACCTCAACTTCATCCGGCACCAGGGCGGTAAACCGCTCGGCGCTGATCAGCTTTACATGGTCTTTCTTCCAGGCCAGCTTCAGCGGGGCTTCTCCCTTGCTTTCCCCAACCTCCAGCAGGGTTTTTACGCGAAAAGAGTCAAATACCCAGTTGTAAAGCGCCCGGGTTTCGGTAAAAGCAAGGTTGTCTTCTTCGTCAAAATCGGCACCCATCAGTACCAGCATATAGGTATTCCCATCCAGGGTTGCGGTTGATATCATGTATCTTCCCACCTGGGATAATGAACCCACAATAATGCCTTTTAACGGGGCGTAGTAATAACGAGACCCTTTTACCATCATGTAATTGTACGAATTCCACTGCAGGTTTTCGTGTTTGTTGGTCGGCCCGGTAGCATAGGAGGTCTGGCTTGCCAGCTCCATAAACTGCGGAATATTGTCAATGGCATATTTGGTGATCAAATACATATCGTAGGCCGTGGTATAGTTCCCCTCATCATACAGGCCGTGAGAGTTGGCAAAATGGGTGTTTACGGCGCCAATTTCCTGGGCCTTTTTGTTGGCAAGCTCCAGGTAATAATCAATTGACCCGTCCCCTACATAGTTTGCCAGCATCATGGCCGCTTCGTTGGCCGACTGCATCAGGGTTGCATAAATCAGCTGGCGAATCGTCAGCTCTTCCCCCAAAGAGATGCCTGCCAGGGCAATGTTGCCTTTGCCAATTCGGTACAGTTCGTCCTGCATGGAGGCGGTTAATTTAGTTTTGGTTGCATCAATGTCAGGGGCAGTTTCCAGCGCCAAAATAATTGCCATAAGCTTATTTAAAGGGCCCGAGTTTATTTTTTCATTGGGGTTTTTCTGGTAGATTAATGTTCCGGTGTCTATGTTGATTAAATAAGCCGATTTGGCGGTTACCTCTACATTGGGGGTATAGGGCGATTCCTCGGCCGCCCAAGCAGGGGTGGCCAAAAAAGAAAATAATATTATACAAACTAAACCGATAGCAACTTTTCGCATTTTGCAAATCCTCCGTGCAGTAATGGGTAGTCTTTTTTGTTGGAAACATCTTTGTGACTGAAAACACCGTCCAAAACGGCAATAGCGCTTTAGCGCCATAACTGTGGTCAATATCCTGTTCACTATGCGTACCGGTGTAATACCAAAAACAGTGCCTGCCCAGGAATTTAACAGATTGATACGCAAAGCGTAGGAACAACCGTAGCGTACTTATTATATTTATTTACGGCCTGCCATATCGCAATGGCCAATGTATACCATCGCACGCTGTGTTTACGGTATCATAAAATGAACCGGGCGCATTCTGCCGGAAGAGAGGCGGTGAGCTCCCGAAAAAATTGTTGAAAATATTTACATTATTATAGCAGAAAATCTGTTATAATAAAAGGGCGTACACCGGCTGGAACAGGTCGGTTTTCTTAAAGTTTGCTTACAATCTAACGGAAGATAAAGGAGCGTCAAGGCATATGGAACAGAATTATAAATTTAACACGTTAGCCATCCACGCTGGACAGACCCCGGACAGTGATACCCATTCCCGGGCGGTTCCCATTTACCAAACAACTGCCTACACCTTTGAAAGCACCGAATACGCCCAGGATTTGTTCAGCCTTTCCAAGCCCGGCAATATTTATGCCCGGCTGCAGAACCCCACCACCGACATGCTGGAGGCCCGTGTGGCGGCGTTGGACGGCGGTGTTGCAGCGGTTGCATTTTCTTCGGGGCACGCTGCCATGTTTAATATGATTTTGAATCTGGCCAATGCCGGGGATGAGATTGTTTCTTCCATCTGCATTTACGGCGGTGCAATTAACATGTTTGGCGTTACTCTGGACCGACTGGGAATTAAAGTGAAATTTGTAAACCCAGATGATTTTGAAGCCTGGGAAAATGCAGTTACCAATAAGACCCGCGCCTTTTTTGTAGAGGGTGTTGGCAACCCCAACGCTAATGTGGCAGATATTGAAAAGCTGGCTGAAATTGCTCACCGCTATGGAATCCCCCTGATTGTGGACTCTACCTTTACTACCCCCTACCTGTGCCGGCCTATTGAATTTGGTGCGGATTTTGTCATCCACTCTGCAACTAAATTATTAGGCGGCCACGGTACTGCTATGGCAGGTATTGTGGTGGATTCGGGCAACTTTAAATTTGAAGGGAACCCACGCTTCCCCCAATACAATCAACCCGACCCCAGTTACCATGGTATGATTTTTGCAAAAGCGGGTCCGGCTGCGTTTGCCCTGCGTCTGCGGGCAATTCTGCTGCGTGACGTAGGTGCCTGTCTGTCCCCGTTTAACGCATTTTTAATTTTACAGGGGATTGAAACCCTGGCAGTCCGCATTCAGCGCCACTGCGAAAATACCTTGAAGGTGGCTCGGTATTTAAAAAAACACCCGGATGTTACCTTTGTACATGCCCCCGCTTTGGAGGACGACCCATATCATGACCTAATGATGAAATACATGCCCAAAGGTGCAGGCTGCGTCTTTACCTTTGGGCTGAAAGGCGGCAGGGACAGCGGCGGCAAATTTATCGATTCGCTGAAACTGATCAGCCATGTAGCAAATGTTGGCGATGTACGCTCGTTGGTGGTGCACCCTGCAACAACCACCCACAGCCAGCTGAATGAAGAGCAGCTTAGACAGTCGGGCATCACTTCTGAAACAGTTCGCCTCTCCATCGGCCTGGAGGATGCAGACGATATTATTGCAGACTTGGAACAGGCCATTGCTGCTGCAGTCCGGTAAGCGCTGTTTCATCCAATAAAAAGCGGGGCCCAGCCGTTACAATACTGTAATCAAATAGGTGGAAGCCTGTGGAAGGCAGAACGCAGGTGATGTTACTAGTTTAACCTGCCGGAAATGCCCTTGTTTATTGTATGGGTACGGCGCCCTTCCAAAGGCGGGTATAAAATGATTCTAGCTTCGGTTTTGTGCTGCAGGCCGACAGACCCTGTTTTGCCAATCCAATCGGGAACGGAGATTTTCTTTTCACAAAAATTATTTTCAGGTCTTGCCGGCTAACGGCTGTGAAGAGCCGAGCATCTGTTTTGGAAGAGCCCGTTTTTAGACCTTATCGTATTTAGAAGTATAACTATAGCATGGGAGGATGAGGCCAGTGGTATACATCACCGGCGATATGCATGGGGATATGGAACGGTTCCGCGCAAAGGAACTGAAAAAGCTGAAGAAGGATGATTACCTTATTGTGCTGGGGGACTTCGGTTTTGTTTGGGACGGTTCCAAAGCAGAGCAAAAGATGCTGAAATGGATTGGAAAGCGCAAATATACCGTTTTGTTTTTAGACGGAACCCATGATAACCAGGAGCTGCTGCAAAATTTCCCGCAGGAAGAATGGATGGGTGGCCAAACCCGGGTTGTTTCGGGCAAGCTGCGGTACCTTTGCCGGGGAAGTATTTTTTGTATCAACTCCGATTACATATTTGTTTGCGGCGGCGGCGAGAGCCAGGATATGGACGAACGGATAAGCAGCGGCTATTGGTGGCCCCAGGAAATGCCCAGCGAAGAACAGCTGCAGGCGGCTATGAAAAACCTGGAGGAGCGGGGATTTGTGGTGGACTATGTGCTCACCCATGAGTGCTGTAACGAAGTGAAGGATTTTATTGATTTGGAATCGAACCGGATTAATCACCTGAACAGCTTTTTTTCCCAGGTTTCCAAACAGTGCCGCTTTAAACGGTGGTTTTTTGGCTCTTACCATATGGATAAAATTATTACTCCAACCTTTACGGGGGTTTATAAAAACATCCTGCCAATGAAAAAATAGAGAAAAAGAAAAGAGCTGCCCTGTTGTTGGGGCAGCTCTTGATGTATGTAAACCTGTAAAGAACGGCTGTTTGTATGGAAGGCAGATTCTTTGCACAGCAGTTAGTAAGTGCAAACTAAAATTTTAAGCTGAAGTTATACAGAAAAGCAGGCAAGCTGACCCATGCTTGCCTGCTTTATATTGGTGGAGCGGAAGAACCAATTGGCGGAATGAGAGAAGCTCCACACAGGGGTTATTAAAATGGAGGGAATTTGGTGGCTTTGCTCTGAGTCAAAACCACTGATCCTAGAATACCCCTGTTATGTGTTGACTGTGTGATTATTGGAAAAAAATTAAAAGAGAAAGGGCGGCAGAAGTTACCGCCGCCCTTAAGGCATTTGTTAAAACCGTAATCAATTATTAATGAAAAACCAATGGCCGGTATATAAAAATAAACCAGCAAACCATCTTTTGGGTGCGTTTTTTATTGGTGTGGAAACTACCGCAGGTATTCTGTAAAAGGCTTTCTCTTCAAGGACCGAGAGAAACGAACTACGAATAGTTGTCATGGTTCATACAGAGCGACTGCCGGGGTCATGCGCTTCCCGTTTACGGGCAGTGGGTCGAATGATATGAGCGAAAGAATCTTTCATGCGTCTTGAGATGCCTACCGGTAAAAGTCCCTTTGCTGGCAGGCAAATTGTTTGATGCTGTGCAGGTTTTCCAATACGCTTTCCCATGAACCAGCCGCGATGCCGGCAGCACAACCTGAGAAGTCAGGGTGCCATTACCCAGAAAGCTTACTCTAAAGGCGAGGTTTCCTTCCGGCTGCTGTCGAAATCTTTTAGCAGCTTTACCACACTTCCGCTCAGCACCAGAAGGGCAAGCAGGTTCGGAATTACCATCAGCCCGTTAAAGCAGTCAGCCAGATCCCATACCAGTTTTACCTTCAGGCAGGAGCCCAACACCACAAAACCCACCACCAGGGCAGCATAGAACTTCACTGCTTTTTTGCCGAACAGGTATTTAATGTTTGCTTCACCAAAAAAGTACCAGCCAATAATAGTGGAAAATGCAAAGAATAGCATGCAGATTGCAATAAACACATTGCCAAACTGCCCAAACTGTGCGACAAACCCAGCCTGGGTCAGGGCTACGCCCTCTAACAACCCTGCATAGCCTTGATCCAGCACGCCGGTAGTAAGAATGACCAGCGCGGTCAGGGTCAGAATAATAAAGGTATCAATAAACACGCCCATCATAGCAACAACGCCTTGTTCGCAGGGGTGTTTTACCTTGGCAATTGCATGGGCGTGGGGGGTAGAGCCCATACCGGCCTCGTTAGAAAAAAGCCCCCTGGCCACACCAAAACGGATGGATTTTTGAATGGTGATGCCAATCACTCCACCGGCAACCGCCTGTGGATGAAATGCGCCTACAAATATTTGGCGGAAGGCCTCGGGAAGGTTGGTAATGTTTGCAAAAACAATAATCAGCGAACCAACAATATATAACAGTGCCATAATGGGGACGATTTTTTCGGTTACCGAGGCAATTCTTTTTACCCCGCCCAAAAAGATAAACGCAGCGGCAACTGCCACAAGAATACCAACAATAAGAGGGCTTATGCCAAAAGCGTTATGAAAAGCGTCGCCAATGGAGTTGGACTGTACCATGTTGCCCATAAAACCAAGGGCAAACACAATCAATACCGAAAAAACAGCCGCTAATATTTTACCAAAACGGCCTTTAAAGGCTGCCTGGATGTAATAAGCCGGTCCGCCTATTACGTGGCCGTCCCGGGTGGTTTTATGCTTTTGGGCCAGGGTGGCTTCGGCAAAAATGGTTGCCATGCCAAAAAAGGCGCTTACCCACATCCAAAAAATAGCGCCGGGGCCGCCTGCGATCATAGCAGTGGCGGCGCCCGCCAGGTTTCCGGTACCCACCTGGGCTGCTACAGCCGTGGCCAGAGACTGAAAAGACGACATTCCGCTTGCATCTGCTTTAGCGCCTTTTAGCTTTATCTGGCCGAATGTTTGCTGAAAACTTTCTTTAAATTTTGTCACCTGAATAAATTTCAGGCGGAAGGTAAAATAGATCCCGGTTCCGCAAAGCAGGATCAATAACGCAAAGTCCCATAAAAAACCGTTTACTTTTCCTACCAGATTTTCCGCAACAATCTGGACTTGTTCCAAAAAATTCAACCTCAAACTCTCCTCGCTGTTTTATCATAAAATTTTCGATTGCTGAGGTGGGTGCCGCAATTGAGAGGAACGGCCTGCCAAGCAGCAATATTCCAATGCCAGCGTAACTTTGATACAAACCCAATTGGAAAAGTCCACCTTCGCCCTAAGCTTTAAAGAAGAAAATCCATTCCTCAACAGACGGTTCTATTTTACAGGATGTGTTGTTGTTCGTCAAATTTTTATCATCCTTTTGCCAACAGGCAGCTGCAGCCATCCCGTTCCAGGCCGGTAATGACGACATTTTGTATTGTTCCGCATAAATTTTCGATAGAATATAAATAAACTGGTGTGTAGTTTTTGGTGTACCCGGTATAAATACCCTGTTCATCTACCGTTTCAAACAAAACAGATTCAGTCAGTCCAATCTGATTCTTTAAAAAAGCCTGGCGGGTTTCTTCACAGGCCTGTATCATTTTATGGCTGCGCTGTTCCTTTACCTCCTGGGGAACCTGGTCCGGCATTTTATCAGCACGAGTGCCGGCGCGCCGGGAATAAGCGAACACATGCACCTTGGCAAAACCTACTTTGCGCACAAATTCCAATGATTGCAAAAACTCCTCTTCCGTTTCTCCGGGAAAGCCGACCATCACATCGGTGGTAATGGCCGCATTGCCAAAGGACTGGCGCAGGTTATTGACGATTTCCATATATTCCTGGGTAGTGTAGTGGCGGTTCATACGCTTTAAAGTTGCGTCACATCCGCTTTGCAGGGAAAGATGGAACTGCGGGCACATTTTTTCCTCCGAGGCCATTTTCGCAATATCTTCAGGGGTCAGCAGCTCCGGCTCCAGCGAACCTAG
Organism: Ruminococcaceae bacterium Marseille-P2935; assembly: GCA_900104565.1. Lineage (GTDB taxonomy): Bacteria > Bacillota > Clostridia > Oscillospirales > Ruminococcaceae > Marseille-P2935. The sequence continues at coordinate 1,463,009 of LT629952.1, read as the reverse complement.
GCGCACCCGCTGAATGCCGTCCACCCTGCAGGCTATCTGAATCGCGTCAATTAACCGCAATCCCAGCTCCTTTCCATAGCAGGAAAGGTTAATTCCGACCAGCACGGCCTCCTTATGACCAGAAGCAGCCAGTTCGGTCAGCTCGCTGGTAATATCCTCCGGCAGCTTTGAGCGCACTGGCCCCCGGGCGGTTGGAATAATGCAATAGGAGCAGTAGCGTTCACATCCGTCCTCTATTTTTAAAAAGGCGCGGGTGCGGCCCTCAAAGGAGGATGCACGCATCCGTTCAAAGGCTTCTCCTTTTTCGTGGGGAACAATCTGTACAAAGCGTCCTGCACCGGCCAAAGCCTGGCGAACCCCCACCAGCAAATCAGCCCGGCGGTAAGCACCGGTAATTACATCCGCTTCGGGCAGTTTTTCGGCTGCGTCGGGGAACGCCTGGGGAAAGCACCCGGTAAGTGCAACTACGGCGGCTGGATTTTGCCGTTTAAACCGCCGGAGCATCTGACGGGTTTTTTTATCTCCCGATGCAGTTACCGTACAGGAATTAATGACATAGACATCGGCCTCGTCGTTGGGGTCTACAATATCAAAGCCCTCGGCCGAAAACAGCTGGCTGAGCACCTGGCTCTCATACTGGTTCACTTTACAGCCAAGGGTGAAAAATGCAGCTTTCATAGTATGCTCCATTCCGCCGCTCTGCGCCGGCAAAAAATAGTTGGGAAAAGCGGCCCTTATCACGCAGAGCAGAGGGATGATAAGAGCATGATTGTTCATAAGGGAGGTGAGCAACGTGAACGGATCTGTTCTTGGGGCTTTTGGTATAGTTTAAAATTGCAATCGCCACCCTGAAGAATATCACTCTTTACTATTATACATGAATTTTCCCCTTAATAAAAATAAAATAATTTATCAATGGAATTGAAATATAAAATTATGGTTGCAGTAATAAAATAACTAAAAATTGATGGCAAAGGGCAGAATTTTACTACTTGAAAAAAACAGGTTACAGGCATACAATAGATAAAATAACAGGAAAGGAATAAGAAAATAGCATGAAAACGGTAACCATTCAGCTGAATACAATCAGCGATGTAAAAAAATTTGTATCCTATGCCGAGGGCTGCCCTTTCGATATTGACCTTCTAAGCGGCCGGTATGCAGTGAACGGAAAATCGATTATGGGTATTTTAAGTTTGGATTTAGGCCAGCCTATTCAGGTAAACATTCACGATAATGAGCCGAAAGATTTTTTGGATAAGGTTAAAAATTTTATCATTGACTAAAGCCCTGCGCCGTCTTATGGAATTAAGACGGTTTTTTCATTTTCGCCACCGTCTGAGCATACAATTGTAACGGAATACCATAGACAGGCCGAAAAACGCCTGTCAGTTGAATATGGATCAGACGGAGGGGTTCTATGTGCAAACGAGCAGTTAGCGTATTATTGGCAATTTTAATCATGGCTTTTTCGACGGTAACCTGTTTTGCAGAGGAAGATTACCGGGAGATTTGGGGGGTTACCCAGGCCAGCCAGATTGAACAGATTCCCATTGAAGTGCTGGAGCGTTCCACCGAGCTTATTATTGATACTGCAGCTTCGTTTACCGCTCAATTACCGGCAAAATCGTTCATATTAATGGAGCAGACCACCGGTAAGGTTATTGTGGAGCAGAATGCGGATGAACAGATGGCTCCAGCCTCCATTACAAAAATTATGACAATCCTGTTGATTATGGAGGCAATAGAACAGGGCAGAATGAAGCTGGAGGATGTTGTTACCTGTTCCCCCCATGCCAGCTCGATGGGCGGAAGCCAGATTTGGTTTGAACCCGGGGAGCAGATGAGCGTGAATGATTTGCTGAAGGCCGCCATTATTGGCAGTGCCAATGATGCATCGGTTGCGCTGGGGGAACATCTGTCAGGCAGCGAAGAGGCTTTTGTAGATATGATGAACCAGCGTGCAAAAGAGCTTGGTATGCAGAATACCCATTTTGTCAACGCCACCGGGTTAGATGCCGACGGGCACCTGACCACCGCCAGGGATATTGCCATTATGTCAAGGGAATTACTAAAGCATGACCTGGTAAAAAAATATTCCACCATCTGGATGGATTCCCTGCGCAATGGCGAGACCCAGCTGGTCAATACCAATAAGCTGGTGCGTTTTTATAACGGCACCACCGGACTGAAAACCGGCACCACCGATTCGGCGGGCAAATGCCTGGCTGCCTCGGCAGAGCGCGGCGGGCTTTCGCTGGTTGCGGTTAGCCTGGGCAGTGCTTCCAGTGATGAGCGGTTTGCCTGTGGAAAAGCCCTGCTGGATTTTGGCTTTGCAAATTATATGGCCTACGAACTGCCGTCCGTAGAGGATCAGCTGGCGCCGGTGCGGGTACGCAGCGGCGTAGTGTCTCAGGTGTCTCCTGTTTATGATAAACCGGATTTGGTGGTAATCGATAAAGGCGATAAAGACAACGTTACGCAACAGGTTACTCTGTCGGAAGATGTAACCGCCCCTATAGAAAAAGGGCAGACCATTGGTAAAGTGGTAGTAAGTGTTTCGGGCGAAAAAGTTGCCGAATACCCGCTAAAAGCCGCAGAGGCAATTGATAAAATGACATTTGGAAAAGCGCTGCAGATATTGGGCAAGGCCTTAGGTTCGTTTAAATAAGTATAAATTGTTAAAATTGTACAATTTTTATGAAGAACCGCACTTAAGACTTGAAACTAATGCTGAAATCAAGTACAATATAAGAAACTGGAGGGATGTTAAATGTCAATGAAGATTAACGATAGGCATCTTGCAGAATTTATCTCTGCCAGGGAGTACCAGGGGATGGCCCCTCTGGTTGCCGCAGCCCATAAAACCCTTCATGACCGGTCGGGTCTGGGCAACGATTTTTTAGGGTGGCTTACCCTGCCAACTGACTATGATAAGGAGGAATTTGACCGGATTAAAAAGGCCGCAGCCAAGATTATCTCCGATTCCGAAGTGCTGATTGTAATCGGCATTGGCGGTTCATACCTGGGAGCCAGGGCGGCCATTGAATTTTTAAAGTCCCCGTTATATAATAATTTGAAAAAGAAGACGCCGGATATTTATTTTGCCGGCAACAATATAAGCCCAGCCTACCTAAATGAAATCCTTTCCATCTGCGAGGGGCGGGAGGTTTCGGTCAATGTCATTTCCAAGTCAGGCACCACAACAGAGCCGGCGCTGGCTTTCCGTATTTTCCGGGAATATTTAGAAAACCGTTACGGAAAAGAAAAAGCCAAAGAGCGCATTTATTGTACAACTGACAAGGCCCGTGGTACCTTAAAAGAGCTGGCAGATGCCGAAGGATACGAAACGTTTGTCATTCCCGATGATGTGGGTGGGCGCTTTTCGGTACTGACGGCAGTGGGGCTTTTACCCATTGCGGTGGCGGGTGCAGACATTGATGCCTTAATGGCGGGTGCCAAAGAGGCTCAGCAGAAGTTTGAAAATCCAAATCTGGAGGATAACGACTGTTACCGGTATGCGGCCATCCGCAATATTTTATATAATAAGGGCAAAGAAGTGGAGCTGCTGGTCAGCTATGATCCCTCCTTCACCATGATGGCGGAATGGTTTAAACAGCTGTACGGCGAAAGCGAGGGGAAGGACCACAAAGGGCTGTTCCCAGCTTCGGTCACATTTTCCACCGACCTGCATTCCATGGGCCAGTACATTCAGGACGGCCGGCGGATGCTTTTTGAAACGGTAGTGGATATTCGTTCCCCCCGTTCTGATTTGTTTGTTAAGGATGATCCTAATAATTTTGACGGGCTTAACTTTTTGTCCAATCAGAATATGTCGGTGGTCAACCGCAAAGCATTTGAAGGAACCCTGCTTGCCCACACCGAAGGAGGCGTGCCAAACATTGTGTTGGAGCTTGACGGTATGGATGAGCAGAACCTGGGCTATTTGATTTATTTCTTTGAAAAGGCTTGTGCTATCAGCGGCTATCTGTTAGGGGTAAACCCCTTTGATCAGCCGGGGGTGGAAAGCTATAAAAAGAACATGTTTGCCCTGCTGGGCAAGCCTGGCTACGAGGAGGCGAAAGCCCAGCTGGAAGCAAAGCTGAAATAAAAAGCAGATAGTGAATAGGATCATACGGGGAATTTAAAATCAACCCAGATATCTTTAAAGGGAGGAATTAACATGATAAAGTTAATCGTAGGCAACAAGGGATCGGGCAAAACCAAAGCTTTAATCCAAAAGGTAGGAGAGGCAATTGCAGTTTCCAAGGGTAATGTAGTCTGTGTGGAAAAAGGCCCCAGCCTTCGTTATGACATCAGCCATAAAGTCCGTTTAATTGAAGCGGATGATTATGACATCAGCGGTTTTGCAGAGTTCCATGGTTTCCTGGCCGGCATCCTTGCTGGCAACTACGACATCACTGATCTTTTTGTTGACGGAACCTTTAAAATTGGTGGAAAAGACTATAATGCGTTTGCCGAGATGATTGAGAAGCTTGCAAAGGTCTCGGACGAAAATAATACGATTATTACCTTTACAGTATCCTGTGATCCCAGCGATCTCCCCGAAAGCATGAAAAAATATATCGTGTAAAAACAGCTCGGTTAGAATGGTACGAAAAGGATATGATAGTTTTAAATCGGCAGCCACAATTCTGTGGCTGCCGGTTTTTAATAAGAACTGCTGGTGCGGCCAGTGAGGGTAAAAGTTTTTGTTTTATCCCACAAATGAAGGGAGTTGACAAATAGCTTGATCTGATACCGCCTGTTGTCTCAAAACGCGCTGGAAAAACTTTCGTGTATCTTTTGATCTATCGAAACTTGAATAACAAATTCCTTTTATAGTAGGTTGTTGCCATACTGACTAAACCATATTGATCTAAAGTAGCGGCTTTTTCATATAGGGCACAAAAAAATATGGTGCATACTGCGTCAGCAACAGCTTTGCAATGCAGTTGTTACGGAAGTTTAATTGCCCGTCAAAAAGGAGGGGTGTCAAAACATCCCTCCTTTTTGCAAAATATAGTGTCCCCGGCAAATGTTTTGATTGGCTATTGTTTCAACGTACTTACCATACTTCGCAAGATAATATATAAAACCATACCGGGAAGCTCATACCAGAGCCCGGTCACTGAATAAACTTTTCAGGGTCTATTTTTCCCCATTCAAGCGCAGTTTTAAATGGCAGTGTGAGCCGGTTGTCAGGCCGGTGGTGCCTACTAGGGTAATCACATCCCCTTGGTTAACCGCATCTCCTGCCTGCACTAAAATTTCCTGACAATGGGCGTAAACGGTCTGGTAGCCGTTTCCATGGTCTAGCACGACGGTGTTACCGTAACCATTGCTGCCCTTGGTGTCGATTGCCCGCAGTACCGTACCAGATGCCGCCGCGCTTGGCGGTAATATCGATGCCTTCATGGCCACCCGGCAAAAAAGCAGGGAATCGGCCCGGTAACGTTTTGGCAGCAGCGGTGAAAGCACCGGCAAAAACAGGACAGCTGCCGACATGCCAACCGAACATTCCAAAAATTGCCCCAATACCCTGCCCATACTCAGCGGTCCTTTTGGCAGAGTAACGCCGTAAGCGCTTCCCGGTCATTGTCTAAAAGCTTCCCCCCGCCATATAAACTGACTACCGGGCTCGAAAAAGAGTTTTGACGGTAGCGCTGCATAAAGTTTTCCGTTTCAAAACGCAGGTAATCCTCTTTGTTTACCAAAGAATAGTATCTGCGCTCCTTGCCGTTTTTTTCACTGCACAAGAAACCCCGTTCGCACAGCCGGTTGAGCAATGAAATTAAAGTGGGTGCCTTCCATTCCTTTTATTGCCAAGCTGCTCCATCAGCATGTCGGTCGTCACCGGAGGAATGTTGGACCATACTGACTTACTGCCTTCATCACTTCAAATTCGCTATCAGGCAGGCGTTTTAACGTGCCCATTGTATCGCTCTTTTCGATTTTAGACAGTATTCTGCAGTTGTCTAAAATGTTTGTCAATTCCATAAAAAACCTTTATACCGAACCCACAAAACCATTGACCGGAATAAGCCTTGTGCGTTATAGTATTACAAGGAAAAGGAGTTGATTTGTGTGAAGGTTTGCATTGTTGGTTATGGTAATATTGGCCGATATGTATTAGAGGCGGTAAATGCTGCCCCGGATATGGAGCTTACAGGGGTAGTGCGCCGTCAGGTGCCTGGCACCCTGCCGCAGGAGCTTAGCGGCATTGCAGTGGTGGATGATATTACAAAATTACCCGAAAAACCACAGGTGGCAATTTTGTGCACCCCTACCCGTTTGGTGCCCGGGTATGCGGAAAAATACCTGGCTATGGGGATTAATACGGTGGACAGTTTTGACATTCATACCGGAATATGGGACTTAAAGTGTAAGCTTGATCCGATCGCCAAAGAGCACGGTACGGTATCCATTATTTCGGCTGGATGGGACCCAGGCTCCGATTCGGTGGTGCGTGCGCTGCTGGAAGCCTGTGCACCCAAGGGTATTACCTATACCAATTTCGGCCCCGGTATGAGTATGGGGCATACAGTGGCGGTTAAAGCAATTCCCGGTGTGAAAAAAGCCCTTTCCATGACCATTCCTCTTGGTACATCGGTTCACCGCCGTATGGTATATATTGAAGTGGAGGCAGGCTACGAGTTTGAAAAAGTAGCTGCCGCGATTAAAAGTGACCCATACTTTACCCATGACGAAACCCATGTGGTCCAGGTGAGCGATGTGGATGCCCTGTTAGATATGGGACATGGGGTTAATTTGACCAGAAAAGGCGTTTCGGGCAAAACTCAAAACCAGCTGTTTGAATTTAACATGAAAATCAACAATCCGGCTCTTACCGCGCAGGTGCTGGTTTCGGTGGCGCGGGCAAGCATGCGGCAGCGCCCAGGCTGCTATGCTATGATTGAAGTACCGGTTGCAGATATGCTGTACGGCGATCGGGAGGATTTGATCCGTCGTTTGGTGTAATTTTCCGATACAGCCAAAGGCGGGAAACAAAATCGGTAAAAAACGGTTTATTTTGCGAAAAAACGGATATTTGAGTGTGAAATCTGCAAATAATATTGACAAAGCGGGTCATGGACTATATAATGTTTCTGTGACGTCTGTTGAAGGGGTTTTTGTGCCGTTTTTTGGCGGCTGACAGGTCTGGCACCACTTCAAAGTTCCGCTAATTTCCCTGAAATGGAGGTGTCGGTATGAAGATTGATCTCAGAGAATTATTTGAGATTGAAGGAAAGAAGATTCCCATTGATTACCGCCTCGACCTTATGGATTATCGGCGAAACGGCGAAGGTTTATTTGGCACTCCGGTTCATGTAACCGGTGCTGTTCAAAACCGTGCTGGCGTGGTAACCCTGGACTACAGTTGCGAGTTTATGTTGACGGCCAGCTGCGATCGGTGTTTGGAGAGGGTAGAGAAGCCTATGAAACTGAGCTTTTCCCATAATCTGATCCAGAAGCTGAACGCGCAGGACAACGACGAGTACATCGAGGTTTTGGATTCCCAACTGGACCTTGACGAACTGGTTGCATCCGACACAATTTTAGAGCTTCCCAGTAAAGTACTTTGCCGGGATGATTGCAAGGGTTTGTGTCCTGAGTGTGGAGCCAATAGGAACAAAACAAACTGCGGGTGCGGCCAAACAAAAAAGGTTGACCCCCGCCTGCAATCCTTATTGGATTTGCTGAACTAGATTTTGTAGAAAGTTTAAGGAGGTGCTCTGACATGGCAGTACCAAAGAGAAAATTATCCAAGGCAAGAAGAGACAAACGCCGTTCTAACGTTTGGAAGCTGACTTTGCCTGGATTTTCCAAATGCACACAGTGCGGAGAATTGAAATTATCCCACAGAGTTTGCCCGAGCTGCGGCTACTACAAGGGTAAAGAGATTATCAAAAAAGAGGCTTAAGCTTCTGAAAGGTAGAGGGGGAGAAATCCGCCTCTATTTTTTTTGAAAAAATAGTACGGTTTGCTGACTGCAAAATTTATAACTGCCATAAGCAGTTATAAATTTTGTTTTGCTAATCAAAAAGGGCGGCTATTCAATAGCTGCCCTTGCGTAATAAACGGTGTATCTGCCAACATGCCGTGAAAGTATGGCCGGTTGCCCAAAAGCCAATGCTAACGCCGGTACTCCAGTTGTTTTACTGTGTATCCTTCCAAAACCTGCAACATGGATGCAGCATAACGGCGAGCACTGGACAGGTTCTGTTCCCGATAATTTCCGCACTCCACTTCGGTTGCACCGGGAATTTCCCCCTCGTAGGTGGAAATAAATGCCATAGACTGCTGAACCAGGCGAATTGCGTCCTGGTGGGAAAGCCCCAGAGTTAACAGATAAAACCCGGTGCGGCAGCCCATAGGCCCTACGTAGATAACGTGATCTTTGTATTCTGAATTGCGGGCATAGGTGGCAAATAAATGCTCCAGGGTATGCATGCCTGCATTTTCTAAATACACCCCGCCGTTTGGTTTGCAAAAGCGAATATCATAGGTAACAACCCCCTGATCGATGCGGGAGAGATACATACCGGGGTTCAATTTGGTGTGATCCACCTGAAAACTGGAAATTTTTTCCATACTATGGTGTCCTTTCTGAAAAAGAATGTACAGCAAGCTAAGCCGGCTGAGTTTGAACTTTTTGTATTTAAAATCTACTTGGTTTTTGGTACAATGGCCATAGTCCTTTTTTATAAGGCCACAAAATTTGTGTGCGGGTTACGGTTTATGAACCAATGGTTTAAAAGCAATTTCATTACAGTCTTATTGGCGGGTGGGGTAATTCATACCGAAGGTACCAATATTCTTGGGTACCCGTTTAAAACCTTCGATTTAGCAAATGCAGTGGGGTAATTCATACCGAAGGTACCAATATTCTTGGGTACCGGTTTAAAATCTTCGATTTAGCAAGTGCAGTGAGGTTATTCATGCCGAAGGTGGGGGTGTTCTCGGGACCCACTCAAAATCTTTGATTTTGTTAGTGGGTGAGGTTATTATACCACGAACAAGGAATATATCACAAAATTTTTTCTTGAGATTGAATAGCACAGCCGGTTTGGTTACAATAGAGTAAGAGCAGAGACAGGCACTGACCGCCGGCAGAATCAGCGTTTTAAAAGGAAGCCTCTGCTCGTAGAACATTTTGTCAATACTGATTGGAAGAATGGGGTATTTTATGGCTGTAGTAATCCAGACAGTTGAAGAACACTCCCCGGCGCATAAAGCGGGGATCCGCCCGGGGGAAATGTTGGTTTCCATCAATGGCCATTCCATTCGGGATGTATTGGACTACCGTTTTTATATGACTGATGCTAACCTGCAGCTGGAACTTAATAATTCGGCCGGCAGCCCATATATTGTTACCATAAAAAAAGAAGAGTACCAAGACCTTGGACTGGATTTTGAAACCTACTTGATGGACAAGCAGCAAAGCTGTAAAAATAAATGCGTATTCTGTTTTATTGACCAAATGCCAAAGGGAATGCGAAAAACCCTTTATTTTAAAGATGATGATTCGCGCATGTCGTTTTTGTTCGGCAACTATATCACCCTTACCAACCTGGAAGAGGAGGATATTGAGCGAATTATTAAAATGCGTATCAGTCCCATTAATATATCGGTGCACACCACCAATCCCGAACTGCGGGTAAAGATGATGGCAAACCCAAAATCGGGCGAGTCGCTGCGCTATATAAAAATGCTGACCGATGCAGGCATTCGGGTGAATACACAAATTGTACTTTGCCCCGGGCTGAACGATGGTGAGGAGCTTCGCCGCAGTCTGAGCGACCTTTGTGCGCTTTACCCCAATCTGCAAAGCGTTGCAGTGGTTCCTGTCGGAATCACTAAATTTCGGGATGGCTTATATCCGTTGCGCTGTTTTACCCGGGAGGAAGCCCGGCAGACCATTGCCCTGATTGAAGAGTTTTCTGCACGTATGCTGGCAGAGCATGGGGAACGGGTGGTTTACCCATCGGATGAATTCTTTTTGGAAGCGGAGCTGCCTATCCCCCAGCCCGAATACTATGGCGGTTTTGACCAGCTGGAGGACGGAGTAGGCCTGATGGCTCTTTTAAAAGAGGAGTTTTTCAGTGCACTGGAAGAAGAAAACCAAGATGTTTGTCCAAAACAACTATCGGTTGCCACCGGAAAAGCAGCAGCTGGTTTGATAAAAGAACTGGCGGAACAAGCCATGAGGCGGTTCCCCCAGCTGAATATTTCGGTTTATACTATAGAAAACCGTTACTTTGGGCCGCAGATCACTGTGGCAGGTCTGGTGACCGGCACCGATTTAATGGACCAGCTGAATGGAAAACCGCTGGGAGAAAAATTGCTGATTCCATCGGTCATGCTGCGCCATGAACAGGACCGGTTTCTAGATGACATTACCGTAGAAGAATTGGAAAATAAGCTGAACGTCCCCTTGCAGGCAGTGGCGAACGATGGCTACGAACTGCTGGCTGCCATGACAGGGCAAAATTAGACAGAAAGGCGGGCAACAAAATGGCAAAACCAATTATTGCAGTCGTAGGGCGGCCCAATGTGGGAAAATCTACGCTATTTAATAAACTGGTAGGAAGCCGTGTCTCGATTGTGGAAGATACCCCCGGCGTTACCAGAGACCGCATTTATGCCAGCTGTGAATGGCAGAATAAGGAGGTCATGCTGGTAGATACCGGCGGTATTGAACCCTATAGCACCGATGTGATTTTTTCTCAGATGCGCCGGCAGGCCGAGCTTGCCATAGAGAGCGCTGACGTTATTATTCTGGTGACCGATATTCGCAGCGGAGTCACCGCTTCCGACGCAGATGTGGCAAATATGCTGCTGAAAAGCGGTAAACCGGTGGTGCTGGCGGTGAATAAATGCGATAACGTAGGCGCGACCCCGGTAGAACTGTATGAGTTTTATAACCTGGGTCTGGGTGACCCCATCCCGGTTTCGGCTGCCCATGGGCATGGTACGGGCGACCTTTTGGATGCGGCTTTTGAACTGATTGACTTTGACCATGCCGAGGACTACGACGAAGAATATATTAAAGTTGCAGTTATAGGAAAACCTAATGTGGGAAAATCGTCTCTGGTTAACCGTATTGCAGGGGAAGAACGAGTGATTGTTTCAAACATTGCAGGCACCACCCGGGACGCTACCGACACAGTAATTGATGATGAACGCGGAAAATTTGTTTTCATTGATACTGCGGGAATCCGCCGCAAAAATAAGGTGGAAGAAGCCATTGAACGGTACAGCGTGCTAAGAGCGTATATGGCTGTAGACCGTTCGGATGTATGCGTCATTGTTATTGATGCGCTGGAAGGCTTTACCGAGCAGGATTCTAAAATTGCCGGCTATGCCCACGAGCAGGGCAAAGGCTGTATTGTGGCTGTGAATAAATGGGATGCCGTAGAAAAAGATGGCAAAACCATGGCCGAATATCAAAAAAAGCTGGAGCAGGATTTTTCTTTTATGTCTTATGTTTCCTTCCTGTTCATTTCTGCCAAAACCGGCCAGCGGGTCGATAAACTGTTTGAGCAGATTAAGTTTGTGGCCGAACAGAATGCGATGCGTATTTCGACCGGGCGGCTGAATGATGTTTTGGCACATGCTACCGCAAGAGTTCAGCCCCCTTCCGATAAGGGAAAACGCCTGCGTATTTACTACATGACGCAAGCGTCTACCAAGCCGCCGACATTTGTGTTTTTTGTCAATAAAGCAGAGCTTTTCCATTTTTCTTATCAGCGGTATCTGGAAAACCAGATTCGTGAAACATTTGGGCTTCAGGGAACCCCTGTGCGCTTTGTGATCCGGGAACGTGGAGACAAATAAAAATACAAAAAACGTTGAACCATATGGATAAAGTTGGTATAATAACCCCAAGCGGTGAAGCTGTATCAGCTGCCGGGGAAACGGAACAGCTTATTTTATTGTTTTTAGGGGCGGTAAGGTGATCTTTCCGCCCTTCCTTGCATCAAATATTGTTTTACAGTTCATTTTAAAATGCATGAAGATGAGTTTTGTACAAAATATCTCAACTGAAGGAGCTATTCGAATGATAACACCCCAACTCATTTTGGCGGGGGTTCTTTCCGCCATCATTGCCTACTTGCTGGGCAGTATTAATTTTGCAATTGTGGTATCCTACCTGTATAAGCGTGAGGATATTCGTAAATACGGCAGCGGCAATGCGGGTATGACTAACATTTTGCGTACCTATGGCAAGTTGCCTGCGTTTTTTACAGGTTTAGGCGATTTTTTAAAAGGTGCTGCGGGGGTGTTTTTGGCAAGACTTATTTTTAGTATGCTGGGTGTTGCCTCAGTTATGGACGGCGGCTATATTGCTGGCTTTTTTGCTTTGCTGGGTCATCTGTTCCCAATTTATTTTCACTTTAAAGGCGGTAAAGGGGTGCTTACCTCTCTGGGCATAATCCTTGTATTAAACCCCATTGTTTTTTTGATTTTGGTAGGCATCTGTGTGCCATTTGTATTTCTTGTTAAGATTGTTTCTTTAGCTTCCATTCTGGGAGCGGCGCTGTTCCCTATTGCTACATATCTGGTCAAGGTGATTCAGCGTCAGCCTGCGCTGTTTGATACCATTTTCGCCCTGCTTTTTGGGCTGATCGTGATCTATATGCACAAGGATAATATTAAGCGGCTGCTAAACGGGACAGAAAATAAATTTGGATCCAATAAAAATAAGGGTTAATAAGGAGCGACTGATATGGCGAAAATTGTAATTCTGGGCGCCGGTGGGTTTGGCATGGCGCTTTCGGCAATGGCGGCGGAGAACGGCCATGAGGTGACCCTTTGGTCCCCTTTTGAAAATGAGGTGACGGCCCTGCGGGAGCAAAGGGGCAACCCAAAGCTGCTGCCCGGCATAGCACTGCCAAAGCAAATTGAAATTACCAGTTCATTAGAAGCCGCCAAAAGCTGTGATTTGGCAATTATTGCAACCCCTTCCTTTGCGGTGCGTGAGACCAGCCGTCGGCTGGCAGATTTTTTAGCCCCAAAAGCGCTGGCCGCCTGTGTTGCAAAGGGGTTTGAAGAAAAGACGCTGAAGACCCTTTCTCAAGTGATGGAAGAAGAACTGCCGGGGATTGCACCTGTTATGATTTCGGGGCCTTCCCATGCGGAAGAAGTGGCGAAATCCATGGCTACTACTGTAGTAGCGGCTTCCAGAGCACGTGAAAATGCCGAGCGGATTCAGGACATGCTGATGAACCCTTCCCTGCGAATTTATGTCAATGATGACGTTACCGGTGTCGAACTGGGCGGAGCGCTAAAAAACGTAATCGCCCTGGCGGCCGGGTGCGTAGATGGCCTAAAACAGGGGGACAATGCTAAAGCAGCATTAATGACCCGCGGTATTACCGAGATTGCACGGCTGGGTGTTGCAATGGGCGCAAAAACCGAAACCTTTGCAGGACTTTCCGGAATCGGAGATCTGATTGTTACCTGTACCAGTATGCATTCACGCAACCGCCGTACCGGGATTCTGATCGGATCAGGACTTTCGGTTCAGGAGGCAATTGCCCAGGTGGGCATGACGGTGGAAGGGTACACCAGTTCCAAATGTGCCTATGAACTTGCTAAAAAAATGAATGTAGAAATGCCGATTATCGAGCAGGTTTATCAGGTGCTTTATGAGGGAAAAGATATCCGCAAAGCGGTAAGTGACCTGATGGGTCGCCCCAAACGTCATGAATCGGAAGTAATTTGGCTGTTAAGCAAATAAGATTCGGGGGTTTCTGTGTTGCGGAGACCCCTTATTTATTTATAAGCAGACTGTTTGGCTGCCCGTCGGATGTATTGGGAGTCTGCAGGTTTATGGAGGCTTGGGCAAAATGAATGTTTATTTTAGCGGCTGCTTTTGTGGAAAGGAAAAGGGAGAGCGAAAGGGAAAACTGCTGCCCGGAAGCTGGAGATTTGAGTGGGCGGATCGAAATTGGAGTATACCTGGGATATATCGGTTTGGGCAGGGCTTTGTGATAGATTTGATTCGAGAGATGGACGAAGCCGCCGTACAGGATTTTTTTAACCGGTATCCAGACTTTGGACGTGCAGAGAACCTTTCCCAAGAGAAGCGGCTTGCTTTACAGGCAGAAAACCCCTTTGACAGCTTTTGTGGTTTTTCTGCAGAGGTTAACGGAAGAACCTGTAGGGATTGGCAGGGCCAAAGTACTTATTGGGTACCTTTTCTCAATCAAATCCGTCAACAGAAGGAAGAAGAACTGGCAAGTATTGCAGGGGAGAAACCCTTGCCCCAACCACCTTCCCCCGAACAGCAATTGCTGGAAGAGTATGGATTTGATTGGAACAAATGCTGGCAGATCAATCGGTATCGTTTTCGGTGGCCGACCAAAAACCCACCCCGCAAACTGAAAACGCTTCGTTTGATATTTAGGAATTTGGACAGATATTATCCTATTGGAAAGCATTTTGAGCTATCTGTGGGGGAAGAGGAAAAACAGGTGGAGTTTATTCATCCTCTGACTGGCCGGCGTCATAAGCTGATTCTTGTTGGCAGCCAGCCATTGACTTTGCCCGAGAATTCGTTTGGGCAAAGGGATGGGGAATATGATTTTCCGCGGGAAACGGTGCAGATGGAATTTACTGTTTTGCCGCCGCTGCCTGAAGGTCACAGTCTGACCATACTGGACACAAAAGAAGGGGATAAACCGATAAAACGGCAGAGTAGAAATTACGGGTTACTTCTTCCACAGGCGTCCTGTTCGGTGGGAATCATTGGCGGAGCCAGCGGTCCGGTTGCGTTGGACTCGGACCTGCAGATCAAAACGGTATTTGGGTCAATGTGGTTTAAACCACAGAAAAAAGTGCAGTGGAGTATAGCGGGGGTCTCTGCCCCTAAATGGCCCGGACGTACCCTGCAAATTTTACTGTAGTGCACTTGTCATAGATCAGGCAGGTGTGCTAAACTGAAAAAAACAGATTAGGAGGATAAAGATATGATCTTAGCTACGACAGACTATATCACCGGGAAAGAATTGCAGATTATGGGGCTGGTAGAAGGCAGTGTAGTAACCAGCAAGCATATTGGAAAAGATTTTATGGCTGGTATGAAAACAATTGTGGGAGGGGAACTTACCGGTTACACTGAAATGATGAATGATGCGCGGTCCATTGCCACAAAACGTTTGGTTGAGGAAGCGCAAAAGATGGGCGCTGACGGCGTAGTGGGCATTCGGTATTCTTCCTCTGCAATTATGAGCGGTGCGGCTGAAGTAATGGCCTATGGCACGGCTGTAAAGTTTTTATAAGTCTTGCATCTGTAGGCGCTTGTTCCCTAGCGGGAGTTTTGCTTGGCAGTCGAAACGGAAAACCGTTTGGCTGTATAATTACCCAACAAAAAAACGGCTGTTATCTGCAGCCGTTTTTTACTCTTTATTTCAATAACTAGCCAATCATTTATTGTCAGTCTGTAAGCAAACCAACCGGTGTACTCGGGTTGGAGCGGGCAGATGCTTATGAAGCGCTTTGGGCAAGAGAGCTGAGGGAAAAACCAATGGCTTTACCATAACATACATGATGGCAGTTTTATAACACCCAGGTTAAAAAACCAAAACGGAAAGAGAAACTTTTTATTTAAAATGGAAGACTACAGTTAAAAGAAGTTTTTCATTTTGACTACTTCCATAACCAATTCAAAGCACTGCCCAGAGGGGTTAGAAAAGGGTTGGGTTGTCCAGAATCTGTTTTTTCATAAATTATTTTAAGGTTTAGGCCGTGCGCTTTAGTAAGCTATGGGGCAGCTGCATATTCCGGATTGTCCGCAATATCCTTTATAAAGTGTGATAAAACAAAATAATAGTTTCATATTTCCCATCAGCAGATAAAAAGCCCCCTGGTACGGTTCCCAGTCTTACAAAGCCCAGTTTTTCATACAGCCGGATGGCGTGTATATTATTTTCGACCACTGCGTTAAACTGAAGAACCCGGAAGCCCAGCGCTTTGCCTTGCGCCAAAGAATGCACAACCAGTTTTTCTCCAATGCCTTTTCTGCGCTGCCCGGTTTTTACGGCGTAGCTTGCATTAGCCAAATGCCCGCACCGGCCAATATTATTGGGGTGCAGTATGTACAGCCCTACTATCTCGTCACCATCAACAGCAACGCCAGTAAAGCTTTGAGATGCAAAAAAAGGACCGGCCTCGGTCATATCCATTTGATCAAGCTGTGGAAAAGCGTTTCCGGCCATGACCACATCATTCCAAATTTTTGTAACAGCGGGCAGGTCGCCGGTTTGATATTCGCGAATTATAATTGCCATCATTTCGCCTCGATTCTAAAAACCACGATAACAACCTGCATCACAATGCAAAACTTCCCCTGGTTTTGTTATGGCAGAGATGAGAGAAAATGCTGCACACAAAAGAGGGCCTAAATTCAGCTGAAGCATTTACCCTGAATCTGAATCCCTGATGGTTTTATTCTGCCGGGAAGGCGGGCGCCCGATGGCTGCGGTATTTTCTTTGCATATGTTATTCGAAAAAACCTTGGTTTTGCAAGACCGCCTTTTGGGCGGCTATGATACAGCATATAAAATTCACTTTGCATCTATATATGAAGGATGGAATAAATCTTAAACCGCCCTTATGAATTGCCCTGTGGGCAAATAAGCCCAAAAAGCCAAAAAGACCTGTTCATTAAGAACAGGCCTCTCCAAGTCAAAAACTAGATTGCGCGGGTCACTTTGCCGGAACGAAGGCAACGGGTGCAGGCGTAGATGTGACAGGGGGTACCGTTCACAATTGCCTTAACACGTTTTACATTCGGTTTCCATGTCCGATTAGATCTTCTGTGGGAATGGGAAACTTTAATTCCAAAAGTGACACCTTTGTTGCAGATGTCGCATTTTGCCATATGTCTGCACCTCCTTTTAGGGTATAAAACAAGTCAACAGAGCCATTCTAACAGATTCGACACGAAAAAGCAAGCGGTTTATCAAAATAACGTGAATAAATTCCGAAAAATCATGGAAAAACCCCTTGCTGCGTTGGGCCGGCACTTGTATTTTACCCGCCTCAACGGTATAATAACCTCAGAGTAGTTATGGTATGTTTCAATATCCCTGTTTATCCAACTGTTCTGTTGGATGCTCTCTGGCATAGTGTTTTGGAGCAGTTTGCTTTTGAATGAGTAAGCTGACGGGGGAAGATAGCTGTTTTTTATTTGTTTTGTTGCTGGTTAGCAGGAAGATTCATATTGAAAGGCATCTCGACTTGCTTTTTCTTATAAGAAATACACTGCAACATAAAAAACTTATTTTGCTGCAATAAATTAACTTATAATAAAGTGATGCTTCACGGGCGGCATCCGGCCGGCCTTTATTTTTTCTAATTTAGGAGTGATTGTGTGGATTTTTTCTCCATTTTTGTACGTGCTATTGTTTTGTTTACTGTGATTCCCCTGCATGAGTGTGCCCATGGCTGGATGGCTGAGCGCCTTGGGGATAAAACGGCCCGTTACCAGGGCAGGCTTACTTTAAACCCAATTATGCATTTAGACCCCTTTGGTTCGCTGCTGCTCTTATTTACCGGTTTTGGCTGGGCAAAGCCGGTTCCTGTAAACCCCATGAATTTTAAAAACCGGAAATCGGGTATGGCGCTGACAGCGTTGGCAGGTCCGGTAGCAAACATTATTATGGGTCTTATTACCTTAATTTTGGCAAAGCTGCTTCAGGTTTTAATGCTTGTCATACCAGCGGCAGCCGGAGTATTTGGAACCTTGGCGATGGTGTTTTCGATGATGACCTCAATCAATGTCTCGCTGGCGGTATTTAACCTTTTGCCGGTGCCACCGTTGGATGGTTCCCGTATTTTTGGCTTTTTTCTGCCCGACAAATATTATTGGAAGGTCATGGAATATGAGCGCTATATTATGATGGCGCTGTTCCTTATTTTAATGCTGGGCAATATTGGCGGGCCGCTGAGCTTTGTTGCGAATATTGTTTATGTTCCGTTAAACTTTTTATCCAATTTGGTGATGTCCCTGCTTTCTCTTCTTACCACTCCACTGGACATACTGCTGCGTATGCTGGTGTAACCGGGTGTAAAACAGGAATGGAATAGTAGTTGGACGAAAACCTTTCAACAAGAAACGAGGCTTTGTGTGGAAAAACTATCCTTTCAGGTGGCGGAGTTTGAAGGCCCCTTGGACCTGATTCTGCACCTTATTTCCAAACACAAACTGAATATTTACGATATTGAAATTTCCAAGCTGCTGGAACAGTACCTGGAATATGTAAAGAAAATGGAGTTCCCGGATCCTGAGATTTCCAGCGAGTTTTTAGAAATGGCTTCGCGGCTGGTGCAGATTAAAACAGTTATGCTGCTGCCCCGCCACGAGGAAGAAGAAAGCCGCCTGAAACAAGAGCTGACCGGCCAGCTGCTGGAATATGCCGCCTGTAAAGAAGCGGCAGCCCAGCTGCGGGAACGGTATGACGGCAACAGCCGCTTTATCCGTTCTCCGCTCGAGTTCCCGGTAGACAAAACCTTTCGGGGAAAAGGAGATCCGGACGATTTGGCACAGGCATTTTTGCTGGCAACCGGCAAGGGTATGCGCCGGCTGCCCCCGCCAGCTGCCGCTTTTAGCGGGATTGTTTCCCGCAGGGTAGTGTCGGTAACATCGCGCATTATGTATCTGCTTCGGCGGTTATATAAAGGGCAAAAGCTGAGGATGGACAACCTTTATGAAAAGGCGGAAGACCGCTCTGAAATGGTGGCTACCTTTTTAGCGGTGCTGGAGCTGATTCGTGCGCATAGGGCTAAGCTAAATGAAGACGGCACCCTGCTGGAGTTTAACAAGGCTGGCAGGCGGGAGCCGGCGTCAATCTCTGTAGTGGAAGAAATGTGAGGAATAGCCAGTGAGTTTAGACCGCAAAGAAAAACAGATACTAGCAATTCTTTTTGCCAGTGGTGAGCCGGTTGAAGGAGAGCGGCTGGCCGAGGTATTGGAAATTGACCCTGAGGTGATTGGCCGGGTGCTAGAGCATATTCGGGATCACTTAGAAGAAGAGGACAGCCCGTTTGATGTGATCCGTTTGGGGGCCAGTTACCAAATGTGTACCCGTGGGCAATATGCCCCGGTCATTCAGCAAACGCTTGAAATAAAGCGCAACATGCCGCTTTCCCAGGCGGCAATGGAGGCGTTAGCCGTGGTGGCCTATAATCAGCCGGTGACCAAATCTTTTGTAGAACAGGTGCGAGGGGTGGACAGTTCGGGGGTTATGAACTCGTTGGCCGAAAAAGGGCTGATTGAAGAGGCGGGAAGACTGGAGCTGCCGGGGCGCCCGGTGTCGTACTGTGTAACCGCAAATTTTTTGCGCTGTTTTGGGCTGGAAAGCCTGGAGGAGCTGCCTGAAATAACCGCAGGGGAAGAAAGCGCAGAAACAGATCAGTTACCGGAAGATGAGATGGAAGTGCTGGAGGGCCAGATGGGGTTTGAGGACGAGCTGGTTTTACAATAGTAGGAATGCGCTCGATTTTTTATTTCATCTGAATACTGGCGAAACAAAAGACCCGGCGGCAACTGCTGCGGGGTAAAATGCGAAAAATGATAAGATAGCGTGGTGCTGCCATGTTGCGGAATAACAGCAAGGTATTTATGATGTTGCTTTTGCAGCCTGCCGTACGGCGCGGCCAATGCTATGCCAATGCGTTGTGTTGCTGACATAATAGTTAAATGAAGGTTTTAACCAGTACTCTGTATTGCATCTGTAAAAGCCATGAAACATGTCAGTTGGCGCCCCAACGCAGTATTTTTAAACTTGAAAAGAATGTTTTGGTGTAATATTGGTAGGATCCGCGCAAATTATGGGCATGCTTTGACTGACACTGGTTTTTGTATTTACCGCCGTTTGGCATAAGTTATTTGGCGGGTTAAACCCGCTTGCGTTTAGTCCATACATTCTGGCGACAATCTGACGTTGCTACGGAATTACCTAAAAACAACCAAAGGGGCGGTGAACCGGAATGATTATTGTTTGGGTACTGCTTGCCATTTTGGGTCTGCTGCTGCTTCTGCTTTGTATTCCGGTGGTGGCCCAAATCGATTTTTTAGATGTATTTTCAATCCGTGTCCGTTATGGGTTGGTTCATTTAAAGCTGTTGCCTGCCAAAGAGAAAACACCCAAACAGAAAAAAGCTGCCGAGGAAAAAAAAGCCAAAAAAGAAGCACGTAAAAAAAGGCGGGAGTTGAAAAAAGGCAAAAAAGCTAAGGAGTTACCGCAGAAGGGTACAGCAAAGAAGAATTTTTTTGAAACAGTAGGTATTGCCGTTGACCTGGCGGCAGAAGGAAAAGGCTTTTTAGGATGTATGCTGCGCCATGCATATTTTTATCAGATGCGTCTTGAGGTCACTGTTGCAACGGAAGATGCCGCCACCACAGCCATTACGTATGGAAAAATGAACGGCTGGGTATATTCTTTATATGCGTTGGCTAAAAACTTTTTGAAAATTGGCACCTGTCAAATTCGGGTGGGAATGGACTTTCTGCATTCCGATACGACAATATGCTTTCATACTAAAATGCGGGTAATACCGCTGGTCGCCCTGGGTGCCGCGTTAAAAGCTGGGCTTGGGTTTTTGAAACGCCAGATGGCCCGTGAGGCAGAAGAAAATCATAGTAAGACAGAAAAACCAAAGGTGGTGCAATAAATGAAAGATCATGCAATTAACGGACTGTTAGATACTTCCTTGAACAACTTAAAAAGTCTGGTTGATGTGAACTCGATTATTGGTGAAGCAATTACCTCCCCAGACGGCACAACAATTATTCCAATTTCAAAGGTGACCTTCGGTTTTGCATCGGGTGGCTCTGACCTGCCCAGTACAAAGCAGCCTGAACTGTTTGGCGGCGGCAGCGGCGGCGGGGTAACGATTCAGCCTGTAGCTTTTTTGGTTATTCACACCGACGGACGGGTAGAGCTGCTGCAGATGAACACTGCCAATTCTACTGCAGACCGTGCGGTAAACATTATTCCTGATGTGATCGATAAGATCTCTGGTTTAGTGAATAAAGGCAATAAGGCAGAAAAGAAAAACGATGCAAAAACAGGAGCGGAAGATCCGCTGCTGTAGCTGTAACGGGAATATACAATTTGTCCACCCGCATAGGATGTTATACGAATTTTTGTTTAAACGCATGCTCATTTTAATACCACACTCATTGACGGTGATTAAGTGAGCAGAATTAATGTGTGAAAGCGAATTTTAGCATGGGAAGCGGCGGGTGGAATATGAAGACAGCAAAAGTTTTTGCGGCGGCTTTGGTGGCAGTGGTGCTAATAGTGCCTGTGCGGGCCAGGGCCGAAATGATCCCTGATACGCCGGGCTTTTCATCCGCTGCACAGGGTGCGGTAGTGATGGAGGCCCAAAGCGGTGAAGTAGTGTTTGCCAAAAATGCAGAAAAACAACTGCCGATGGCTAGCACAACCAAAATTATGTCGGCGCTTATTACGTTAGAGCAGCCAAACCTTGATGATTGGTTTGTAGTGAATGCCAAAGCGGTACAGGTCGAGGGTTCGTCCATGGGCCTTATGCCCGGGGATCAGGTAACCCTGCGCGGCCTTGCTTATGGAATGCTGCTGCCCTCGGGGAACGATGCCGCCAACAGCGCAGCGGTAAAGATCAGCGGCAGCGTTGAAAAATTTGTGGAACTTATGAATAAACGCGCCAAAGAAATAGGGTTGACCAGGACCCATTTTGTCACACCATCGGGGCTGCCGAATCAGGAGCATTATTCTACCGCCTATGATATGGCAAAACTGGCTCGTGAAGCACTGAAAAACCCTGACTTTGCCGAAATCTGCGGCAGTAAAACCGCCCAGCTGGAATTTGGAAACCCACCTTATAAGCGCTGGCTTTCCAACCATAACCGGCTGCTTCGGTCCTACGAGGGGGCTATGGGGGTTAAAACCGGCTTTACCAAATCGGCAGGCCGATGCCTGGTTTCGGCGGCAACCAGAAACGGTGTTACGTTAATTGCCGTCACTTTAAATTGCCCCGATGACTGGAATGCCCATAAAAATATGCTGGACGCGGCGTTTGCTTTATATGAACAGCAGCCTGCCAAACAATACCTTCCCCAGCAGATTACCGTACCGGTAACCGGCGGAGTGAAAGGCGAGGCGGCACTGCAGCCGGTGGGAGAGCCGCAGGTAACCGTAAAAAAAGAAGGCGGCCAGCCGCTTCGGGTAGAGATCTGCAAAGACCCGTTTTTATATGCGCCGGTTAAAGCCGGCCAGGTAGTGGGGCAGGTGGTGGTGTATTCTGGGGAAGATATTATTTGCGAGGTACCCCTAGTCACCGCCGAGAGCGTTGATCTGCTGCACCAGTATGAAGAAAAGAAAGGGTTGCTGGAAGAATTTTTAGATTGGCTGAAACAGTGGACCCATAAAGAATGAATGATAGGCGCTTTTTGCGCTATGGAGGAAAAAGCTTGAAAACACAGGGAATTCGTATACAAAAGGTATTGTCCGACCAGGGTATTCTTTCCCGTCGCAAGGCAGAGGAATATATTCAGCATGGCCGCATTACGGTGAATGGGCGCCCTGCAAAAATTGGGCACCCGGTGGATATACGGCGTGATATCATCGCTATTGACGGGGTAAATGTTACCTTGCAGCGGCGGAAAAATAATGTTTATATCATATTAAATAAACCCCGCGGCTATGTCACCACCACCAGCGATGAGCTGGGCAGGCGGTGCGTAGCCGAACTGGTGGAAAACGCACCTGAAAAAGTATATCCCGTAGGGCGGCTTGACCGTAATACCGAAGGGCTGCTGTTGTTTACCAATGATGGGGCATTTGCCAACACGGTGATGCACCCCAGCAACCATATTGCAAAAACATACCGGGTTACCGTTCGGCCCGATATTACTGACGAACAGGCGGCATTGCTTTCGGCAGGTGTAATGCTGGATGACCGCATGACTTTACCCGCTCAGGTATTGGTTTTGGACAAACAGCCAGGCCGGGTGGTACTGCAGATTACCATCCACGAAGGCCGCAACCGTCAGATTCGCCGCATGTGTGAGGCGGTTGGGCTGGAAGTAGTACGCCTGAAACGCACCTCGGTTGGCCCAATAAAACTGGGGATGCTAAAGCCGGGCGAATGGCGGGAGCTTACCCCTTCCGAGCTGATTGCTCTGCGTGGGTCGGTGAATAAGAATACGAAGGCACCCCAGGCCAACAACCCGCAGCAGGTTTTAAAAAGTACTGTTTCTGCCGGCAAAAAAGAAAAGCAGGCTGCAGCAGGCTACCCGGGGCGGGGCAACCACAGCCAGCGATATGACGAGCGGCTGCAAAAGGCTGCCAAACCCCAGCAGCGCCATGACAAAAACTTGCCGGATGGCGTCATTGATGTTTCCGGCGAAGGGCGCTTCGGCGGCTACCATAAAAAGAAGAACCATAACGACAGGGGTGGGTACCGTGCTTCAGTTCCTTCCAATAACCGAAAAAAATAACCTACACAACTGTATGAACTTGTTTCCTGTTCAGGGTGAGCCGGCAGCCTGTATTCTGGCCCAAAATGCCGGAAAAGACATTGCCATACTCTGGCTGACCGGCGAAGCAGCTACGATTACTGTTGCCGCAGTGTATCAAAATGATAAAGAAGACGAGGCACTGCTGGACGGACTTTTGCGCAGCGGCCTTAACTGGGCACTGCTGCACGGGTATTTGTTTGCCGGAATTTCTGACAGGGTAAAAGAAGAGTGGCATGAGCCATTGAAAAAACTTCATTTTTTAAAGGAAGACCTCTTTTCTATCCAGGAGTTTTTTATGCGGGAAAAGCACTGCGGCGGATAGTCCCTCAAAAGCAATTGCTCCCTTAGCTTTTGGCCGCAAAATATAGGGGCTGGCTTCCTTTAAAATTTGTGGTGCGGCTTCATTACCGAACTGATTTAAAAGAAGTACTTATAGTCCCATTGGTTTTCTGTTTCAGACAGTTGGGCGGCCTTTTTGGCTTAGAAGATTTTCCATCGGTTGGAGCAGTTTTAGGTGCACCTGCCGGCTTTATATTAGCCGGTGCCAGATTTATTGAAGGAAAAAACATGGCAGCGGCGTTTCTGAACAATGTGCTTACCGGCTGGTAAAACTCTTTTAGAGGTAATAAACCATAGTCTATGATATAAACAAAAAGCAAATGGCAAAAAGGGGGATACCAATGCGGTGGCCATGGAAAAGAAAACCAAAGACCGGGCAAGCTTCGAGCGAAAGCGGTCTAAAACACCGGCAAAGCCCCCGTAAGGAAAAATTCGGCGGGAAGAATGAGGCAGCCCCAGGCTGGCAGGCAATTACTGCCGCCTTTGAACGGCTCTATCCCGGTCAGACCGATCCAAAGCACTATGGCACTATAGTTTCATGGGGATTGGGTGGAAACAATCCGCTGGACGGCATCAGTGTATATGACGGCGGAGAATACTACCACTTTGTTACCTATGGGTTCAGCGAACTATACGAGAAAGAATTGGAAGACCAGAACCGGAGCGGCTATGGATTTGAACTTACTTTAAAGCTGAAAAAATATTGCCTGGCAGATGCCGAGTCGGAAATTTTGTGTATATGCGGTATTTTGCAGGCGCTGGCCCGGGTATCCTTCGAAAAAGGGGAAGTTTTCCGGCCGCAAGAATATATTTATACCGGCCAGACAACGGGGATGGATGCAAACAGCGCATCTAAAATTACCGGGTTTATCACAAAGCTGGATGATGCCGGACGGATCAATACACCCAATGGCCAGGTAGAGTTTGTACAGCTGGTGGGTATGACCGATTCGGAACTTCGCCTGGTGCTGGAGGAAAAATACAGCGTTTCAAAGCTTTTGGAAAAACTGGAAAGTGACGAGACCGACTATGGCCGGGCCGAAATCGCAAACTTATAAAAAATAGCCGTTTTTGCTTTCGGTAATCGGGGAGCCTCCTCTTCGCCATTTTTTTGATGCGCGGGCACATACGTGCTTTTTTATTACAAGCAATAAAAAACAGAGATACGGAATTCACCCTCAGCAAGGTGAGTTCCGTTTTTTGCATTGTGAATAGGTTTTTAACGGCGCAAATCTAATGCCTAGTACAAAAAGAAAGTTGGGGCAAGCCATTTTACACAGCCTGGGCTTATTCCAGGTGCTTGACAGCTGGGTAAACACAGCAACGAGCAGGCGGCAGCTGTTGGTCTGCAGGCATATCTTCTCTGGAAAGCTTACGATGCTTTTTTCTCGCAGGAAAAACTTCAGGATAAAGAGAAGTTTATTTCTGGCGCAGTGCCGAGTTGAATGAAGTCTGATGGAAAAACCAAGGATAGTAACGTTCATTTATACGCCATGACAACCTTGTTTGTACAGCGATTAAAGTTGTGTAAAATTAAAATTATGGAAATAGCCTAATAATGGTATTTTTATGGTGGAAAAAGAAGAAAAAACCTTGTTATTTTATTCTCAAACGTGTATACTTTATAGTGATTTCGTTTGTAACCGGATGAACTGGAGAATTGTGGAACAAGCGGAGAAATGCGTATGAAGCCGGATGCAGCCTTTGTTCATCGGCGGCAGTTTCGGCCTGGGATAAGGATTAAGAATGGAGGAGAAAAGATGAGCGTTGTCGGAAAAATACAGGCACTGGAGAGTGCCCGTCAGGCCATAGTAAAAGCTACCCCGGCCCGTGAAAGAATGAATCTGTTTTTTGATCAGAATACATTCGTAGAACTGGATGCGTTTACAAAGGTGGGCGGCCAGGGGACAGGTGTGGTCACTGGTTATGGTTTGGTGGAAGGAAGCCCGGTCTATGCATTCGCGCAGGACAGTACTGAAATGGGCGGCGGAGTTGGCCGTGTTCATGCAGCAAAAATTGCCAAGGTTTATGATTTGGCTTTGAAAACAGGCGTACCCATTGTAGGAATCTACGATTCTAAGGGCGCCCGCCTGGAAGAAGGAAACGATACCCTGGCAGCATATGGCGATATGCTGAATCGTGTAAATACCCTGTCTGGCGTTGTTCCGCAAATTTCGGTAGTAGTTGGCCCTTGTGCCGGCACTGCCGCTATGATTGCATGCAGTGCGGATTTTGTGGTAATGAGCAAAGAAGCGGCTCTTTACATGACTGCGCCCAACGTGGCAGAAGCGAATGGCGAGGGCTGTCAAGATGCTGGAACTGCTCAGGCAGCTGCAAAATCTGGTGTTGCTCACCTGATCAGCGAAGATGAGAATGCTGCTTTACAGGATGCCAGAAGACTGGTTTCCATGCTGCCGCTGAACAACCTGGCAGCTGCCCCTTATGTCGATTTCTCTGAAAAATCCGGCGCCGCAGACGCGCTGCGTGCCGCTTGCGAAGATGTAAACTCCAGTTGTGTGAAAGAGCTGGTTATGAACATTGTGGATGAAGATAGTGCGCTGGAACTACAGGGCGAGTTTGCCTCGGAAGGTGTTCGCACCTATTTGGCAACCATTGCCGGCTCTACGGTTGGCATGGTAGCTACCAAGGGTGCACGCCTATGCGCCGACTGCTGCGCAAAGATTGCACGGTTTGTCTCCATCTGTGACACCTATCAAATTCCTGTGGTCACTTTAGTCAATGTACCGGGATTTGTACAGTCCTCCAAGGCCGAAATCAGCGGCAGCATTCGCGAAGCTGCAAAGCTTGCCCACATTTATGCTGAGGCTACCACCCCTAAGATTGCACTGATCACCGGTGCCGCTTACGGTGCTGCTTACATTGCATTGGCCGGCCGCAGCGCCAATGCTGATTTGACTTACGCTTGGCCGTCTGCCGCTATCTCCTCCCTGGAACCTGCTACTGCGGTTGCCATCTCTTATGGCGATAAGATTACAGCAGAAAAATCCAGAGCAGATGTAGAGAAGGAATATATGGAAACGGAAGCATCTGCTTATCATGCAGCTGCAGACGGCTCGATTGACGGCATTATTGATCCGGCCGATACCCGCGCAACCCTGATCAGCGCACTGGATGTGCTGGCTGCCAAACGCGTATCCAAACTGCCGAAAAAACATTCCAACATCCCCATGTAAGGATTTTGATAAAAACAGTTAGTATAAGGAGGAAAAGAAGATGAAAAGATTTAATATAGTAGTAAATGGAAAAGCCTATGATGTTATGGTAGACGAGCTGGAGGCTGGCGCAGCAATGCCAGCAGCTCCTGCTCCAGCAGCACCAGCAGCTCCTGCTCCAGCACCAGCTCCTGCACCGGCAACGGCTCCCGCACCGGCAGCACCTGCCGGAGGTTCTCCGGTAAACAGCCCAATGCCCGGCACCATTCTGGATGTTAAGGTTTCTGCAGGCCAGGCCGTTGCAGAAGGCGATGTACTGATCGTATTGGAAGCTATGAAGATGGAAAATGACATTGTTGCTCCTATGGCCGGCACCGTTTCCGCTGTTCATGTGAAAAAAGGCGACAGTGTAAACTCCAATGACCTGCTGGTATCCATCGGCTAATTGCTGTGAGTACACACGCCAAAATCATTGATTGGAAAGGGGTGCCATTATGGCTAAAGTTAGAATTACCGAAACCGTGCTGCGTGACGCGCACCAGTCGCTGATCGCTACCCGTATGACCCTGGATGAAATGCTTCCGCTGATGGCGGATCTTGACGCCTGCGGCTTCTATTCAGCCGAGGTTTGGGGCGGCGCAACCTTTGACGCCTGCCTGCGCTTTTTGGATGAGGATCCCTGGGAGCGCCTGCGAATCCTGCGCAAAAATATGCCCAACACCAAGCTGCAAATGCTGTACCGTGGTCAGAACATGCTGGGCTACCGCCATTATGCAGATGACGTTGTTGCTTATTTTGTGCAGAGGTCGGTTGCAAACGGTATTGATATTATTCGCATTTTTGATGCGCTCAACGATATCCGCAACTTGGAAACCTCGATTAAAGCCACTAAAAAAGAAGGTGCGCACCTGCAGGCTGCCATCAGTTACACCATTAGCCCGGTGCACAATATTGAATATTTTGTTGAGTATGCAAAACAGCTGGAGAACACCGGCGCAGATTCCATCTGCATTAAAGATATGGCTGGCCTGATAACTCCGACCGCCGCATATGATCTGGTAAAAGCGTTGAAAGAAACCGTAAAGGTTCCCATTCAGCTGCATACCCACTACACCTCCGGTTTGGCTTCCATGTCCTGCTTAAGAGCAATTGAAGCAGGCGTAGATGTCATTGATACGGCTATGTCCCCACTGGCACTGGGTACTTCCCACCCGGCAACTGAGTCTATGGTTGCGGCATTGGCCGGCACTGAATATGACACCG
This sequence comes from Ruminococcaceae bacterium Marseille-P2935, assembly GCA_900104565.1. GTDB lineage: Bacteria > Bacillota > Clostridia > Oscillospirales > Ruminococcaceae > Marseille-P2935. The sequence continues at coordinate 1,434,716 of LT629952.1, read as the reverse complement.
GACTGGATTTGAAAAAACTTAACGTAGTGCGCGAAAAGGTTGCAAAACTGCGTGATAAATACCTGGCCAGCGGCCAGCTTAACCCCAAACTGCTGGGTGTTGACGCAAATACCCTGCTTTATCAGGTACCGGGCGGCATGCTGTCCAACCTGGTTTCCCAGTTGAAACAGGCTGGTAAAGAAGATAAGCTGGACGAAGTGCTTAACGAAGTGCCAAACGTCAGAAAAGATGCGGGCTATCCCCCGCTGGTTACCCCAACTTCTCAGATCGTTGGTACCCAGGCGGTGCTCAATGTTGTAATGGGTGAGCGCTATAAAATGGTCAGCAAGGAATTTAAGGGCTTGGTTCGCGGTGAATATGGCCGTACCCCTGTAGCCATTGACCCCGAGTTCCGCAAAAAGATTATTGGTGATGAAAAGCCGATCGACTGCCGTCCTGCTGATCTGCTCGAGCCTGAGCTGGAAAAGATTAAAGCAGAAATTCCTGCCGAATTTATTGAGCAGGAGGAAGATGTACTCAGCTATGCTCAGTTCCTGCAGGTTGCTACCAAGTTCTTTGAAAAACGCCGGGATAAAAAATACGGCGTTGATGCTTCGGTAGACCGCGAGCACATGGTGCATCCCGTTTAAGCAAAGCCGAAAAAAGCCTCCGGATTATTCCGGAGGCTTTTTGTTATTGGTGCTGTGGGGAGCACAGAGAATACCGCGCATATGGGACAGACGGCAGACCAATTGATCCAGGATCGCGGCAAGATGTTCCTGTTCCAGATGAGGGAGGGAACCACCAAGATCCCGCAGGTAGGCGTTTAAAAGCGCCACCTCGCAGCTCAGGTTGCCAGCCTGCCGCCGTAATTCCAATACAATTGGGTTTTGCTTCATTCCGTCCGTCCCCTTAGCAGAAATATTGCGTTTTAACGCAATTACTTATTATATTCTTGCAATTGCTAATTATTTTAGAGCAAATGCTTATTCTTGTCAAGCGCATATCCCTTCGGTTTTGCCATACAATGGAGAGGAAGGGATGATGACATGGGAAAACATGATGAAAAATACCGGCAGCTGGGGATCAACATCTCACACTACCGGAAAATAAAGGGATATACCCAGGAACAACTGGCAGAAAAAGCGCATATCAGCCGGGTACACTTAAGCCATATAGAGGCGCCTAATATGGTGTCCTCCTTTTCGATAGCTACCCTGTTTGACCTGTGCGATGCGTTAGAGATTGCGCCCTGCCAGCTTTTTGAGTTCCACTAAAAATTTTAACAGCATGTTGGTTGTCTTTATGGAAAACGCTGGCTTATCTGCCTGCGTTTTTGCTTTAAGTACATTTGTGAATAATTAATACTGTTAGTATTTAATACAGTGGTTGTTTTCGTTGACAAATTCCCGGTGAGATAGTATTATTATAAAGTGCAGAATTATGCGATAATAAAAGAAAAAACGAGATAATACGAGATTTTAATAGATTGTTAAGAAGCGCCTATAGGCGTAAGGAGGACACGTTATGGTTTGCAGCATGACTGGTTATGGAAGAGCCCAGCAGCTGGTTGCAGGCAGAGACATTACGGTAGAGATCAAATCGGTCAACCATCGGTACTTTGAATTTTCTACCCGTACCCCAAGAGCTTACGGCTTTTTGGACGATAAGCTGAAAAGCTTTGTGCAGAGCCGCATTTCCAGGGGCAAGGTAGAGGTATATGTTTCTATTGTGAATGTAGAGGCTGATACCACCCAGGTAGAGATCAACAAGGAGCTGGCAAATGCTTACCTGACTGCTTTGCGGGAACTGGGCAGCGAACTTTCTATTCCAGATGACCTTACGCTTAGTTCCATTTCTCGTTTTTCTGATATTTTTACCGTGCGCAAAGCTCTGGAAGATGAAGATGCGGTATGGGATGCTGTAAAGGTTGTATTAGAGGGTGCGGTAGAACGGTTTGTTGCAATGCGCCGGGCGGAGGGAGAGCGTTTAAAAGAGGACATCCTGTCAAGACTGAAAGAGATTGATCAGAATGTAGCTTTTGTAGAGGAAAGATCCCCGCAGACGGTACAGGATTATCATGACAGGCTATACCAGAAAATAAAAGAGGTACTGGTTGATTCTACAGTGGACGAACAGCGTATTATTACCGAAACAGCTATTTTTGCTGACAGGGTAGCGGTGGCAGAAGAAACCGTACGTCTAAGAAGCCACCTGGCCCAATTTGAAACAATTTTAAATACCTCGGAGCCAGTGGGGCGCAAGCTGGACTTTTTGGTTCAGGAAATTAACCGGGAAATCAATACCATTGGTTCCAAAGCGCAGGATGTGCAGGTGGCAAAAGTGGTAGTTGAAATGAAATCTGCCGTTGAAAAAATTCGTGAACAGATCCAAAATATAGAATAACATCCTCCTTAACTGGGACAAGAAAGGGAAGTTGAAAGATGAAGCTAATTAATATTGGTTTTGGAAACATGGTTTCTGCCAGCCGACTGGTGGCAATTGTCAGCCCGGAATCTGCGCCCATTAAACGTATTATTCAAGACGCAAGGGACCGGGGAACATTGGTGGACGCCACCTATGGCCGCCGTACCCGCGCTGTCATTATTACCGACTCCGATCATGTTATCCTCTCGGCAGTGCAGCCCGAAACGGTTGCAAACCGCTTGGTAGATGATGATGTGGAGGAGCTTGAGACCGATGAATAACAAAGGGCTTTTGTTGGTGGTATCCGGCCCATCGGGCGTTGGCAAGGGGACAGTATTAAAAGAGTTTTTAAAAACGAATCCCAATGCAGTTTATTCGGTTTCGGCTACCACACGTTCTCCCCGTCCGGGAGAAAAAAACGGCGTACATTATCATTTTATGAGCAAAGAAGAATTTTTACACCTGATCCAGCAGGACGGGGTACTGGAATACGCGGTGTACAGCGATCACTATTATGGAACACCCCGGGAATTTGTCAATCAAATGCGGGAACAGGGTAAAGATGTTATTTTGGAAATTGAAGTGCAGGGAGCCATGCAGGTAAAGCAAAAGTGCCCCGATGCGGTATTCGTTTTTGTTATGCCGCCCAGTTATCAGGTTCTGAAAGACCGGTTGTCTGGCCGCGGAACCGAAGACGAAAAAACCATTACCAAACGCTTGACTGCTGCAAAAAGCGAGCTTTCCCGTGCAGAGCAGTACGATTATATCGTAGTAAATGACCAGGTGGAAAAAGCAGCCTGGCGTTTAAACGCAATTGTTACCGCAGAAAAATGCAAAATGAATCAAATGAAACAAGTAATAAAAGAGGTGCTGCAGTATGATTAGACCTTCCATGAAACAGATTGAAACCCGTGCCGACAGTTACTATACTTTTGTAGTGGGCATTGCAAAACGCGCAAGAGATTTAGCCACCAAAGCAGAAGATGAGCATGAAATTTTAGAAGAAAAACCAGTCAAGCTGGCGGTGGAAGAATTTGTAAATACCCGCTATAAAATTCACGAAGCCCGCCCCAAGAAAGAAGAAACGGTTGAAAAGGAGATTCAAAAAGATATTTATACTGGGGAATCGGATTGGATTGTTCAGGAATAGTCCTGTTTTGCAACGAACTCTTCTTTTCCTATCATGGTGAAGGTGCAGGCGAACGTATTGCATATTTCGCCTATTCCTGCACTTTACCCGGCAGCCAGAGCATTGCTATGAATATAAATTAATATCAAAAAGATATGACCTAGAAAAGAAAAAGGGGGTTGCGGCATGATATGCTGGAAAGAGAAAACCATCCTTTTGGGGGTAACCGGAGGCATTGCTGCCTATAAAGCTGCACAGCTTTGTTCAGATTTGGTCAAAACCGGTGCAAAAGTGCATGTGCTGATGAGCGCAAATGCCACGCAGTTTGTGTCCCCCCTTACCTTTGAAACACTGACCGGAAATAAAGCAGCGGTCGATACATTTGACCGCAATTTTCAGTGGAATGTTGCCCATGTATCCCTTGCCAAACGGGCGGATGTATGCATGGTGGTACCTGCCACTGCTAACATCATAGCTAAAATGGCGGTTGGGCTGGCGGATGATATGCTTTCAACGACGCTTTTAGCGGCTGGCTGCCCTAAAATTGTTGCCCCGGCTATGAACACTGGGATGTATGAAAACCCGGTGACCATGCGTAACATTCAAACTTTAAAAGAGCTGGGAATCGCAGTCGTGGAACCAGAGACCGGCAGATTGGCCTGTGCCGATACCGGCAAGGGCAAGCTTGCACGGGAAGAGGCGCTTTTTCATGCATTGGAAGTAGCCTTGACAAAAGAGAAAGACTTGACCGGCTGCAGAATATTGATTACTGCCGGCCCTACCTGTGAGGCGTTGGACCCGGTGCGCTATTTGACCAATCATTCCACCGGAAAAATGGGCTATGCCCTTGCTAAGGCCGCCCAGCTGCGGGGTGCCAGGGTGACGCTGGTGACCGGTCCAACCGTATTAGAACCACCCATGGGAGTTGAAACGGTGCCAATTTTCAGCGCCAACCAAATGTTTGATGCAGTAACCAGCAGGCAGACAAGTCAGGATATTATTATTAAGGCGGCTGCGGTGGCCGACTACCGGCCAGCCAGTGAGGCTGAGGATAAAATTAAAAAATCTGAAGGGGAGATGGAGCTGAAGCTGGCTCGTAACCCCGATATTCTAGCCTGGCTGGGGGAACATAAACCGGCAGGTCAGGTATTGTGCGGATTTTCCATGGAAACCAGAGATTTGATTGAAAATTCCCGCCAAAAGCTGATCCGCAAGCATGCAGATATGATGGTAGCGAACAACTTAAAGGTGCAGGGCGCCGGGTTCGGGGTGGACACCAATGTGGCAACCATCCTGACGAAAAACCGGGCAGAGGTGTTGCCACAAATGGAAAAAAGCCAGCTGGCCGATGTGATTTTAGACCGGGCGCTGGAATTTTTAAAGGTCAAAAAGAAGTAAGGACGTTATAAAATTTTAAACCTTTTTTCTGCTCAATACCTTTTTGATGTTAAAAAACTTGGAATACAGGCGTATTTTATTCCTTTCATTTTGGAGTAAAAATCCGCCAGCTTTCATTGCAAGAAATGACCGTGTCAGTTCCGCAAAACGGCGGGAAAACCGCCGTTTTGTTATGAAGATAAGGCAAAAACCATAAGACCCAGCATCTTTTTGGGGTGGGCTTTGCGCCTAAGATGCAAAGCGGAAAAAGGGTAAAAGGAGATTCCCCTTTTTAGCGGCTTAAATGGTTTGTTTCTTGTAGTTAGTTTACTTAAAAACCACCCGCAAGGCGAAAGGAGGCAGCCCGTGAAGCAGGCAGTTTTCGTAGCGGTGGAAAACACCGCTTATGATTTTGATCACCTGTTTACCTACGGCCTGCCCGAACAGCTGCAGGGCAAAGTAACCCCGGGGCAGCGGGTAGCAGTGCCGTTTGGCGCAGGTAACCGAACCAGGGTTGCCATTGTGCTGGAGCTGGAAAACAGGGAGGCACTGGATGGGCTAAAACTGGTGGCAAACCTGGTGGATGAGGCTCCGCTGCTGGGGGAAGAAGGAATTCGGTTGCTGCAATATTTAAAAGAGCATACCTTCTGCACCTATTTTGATGCGCTGCGCTGCTTAATTCCTGCAGGAATTGGCGTTGAGGTAAAACCCGGGTACCGGGCAGCCCCCAAAGACCATTGGCCCCAGGAACTGACTGCCGGCAAAGAGCAGATTTTAACCTATTTAAGCCGGCGTAAAAAACCGGTTGAGCAGGGGGTGCTGTTTGAAGAACTGGGTATTACCGATAAAAACCTGGATTTCCGGCAGCTGTTGAATGATAGGCTTATTGTGAAGGAAGAAAGGCTGAAACGCCGCATCCAGGATCAAAAACTGACCATGGTGCGGCTAACCGATTTAGAGGGAGAAGTAAAGCTAACCCCCAAGCAAAAAAAAGTTGCGGAATTTTTAGGCGAGATTGGCTGTGCCTCGCTGAAAGAGGTTTGCTATTTTACCGCGGTAGGCAAAACAGTGGTGGACAAGCTTTGTGCTGCGGGAGCCGCCGAATATTTTGAATACGAGGTATACCGCAACCCATATGCCGGAAGAGGGGTGGACCCAAACAGGGAAGCCGTGAATCTTTCGGCCGAACAGCAGGCTGCTTATGAGCGGCTGGCTGAACAGTTAAAACGAGAACCTCCCGGCGTTTCGCTGCTGTTTGGCGTAACCGGCAGCGGCAAAACCCAGGTTTTTATAAAATTAATTGAACAGGTGTTGGCTCAGGGCCGCCAGGTAATTGTTATGGTGCCCGAAATTTCGCTGACGCCCCAAACCCTGGAGATTTTCCACCGCCGATTTGGCAGCAAGGTGGCCGTTATGCACAGCGGGCTCTCCCTTTCTGAACGAATGGATGAGTGGAAGCGCATAAAGACGGGTAAGGCCAATATTGTGATTGGCACCCGCTCGGCGGTATTTGCACCGCTGCAGAATATTGGGCTGATTGTGATGGACGAGGAACAGGAGCAAACCTATAAGTCGGAAAAATCCCCCCGGTTTCATGCCAGAGAGGTTGCAAAATTCCGCTGCGCCTGGCATAAGGCAGGTTTGGTACTGGCTTCGGCCACCCCATCGGTGGAGAGCTATTACCTTGCCAAAACGGGTAGATACCAGTTGGTAGAACTGAGAAACCGCTTTAATCAGGCGCCGCTTCCCCATGTGCATATTGTCGATATGTCCGAGCATGCGGCTTCTGCAGCAACAGCGCTGTCTGACTTGCTGATTGACGAGCTTTATATTAATTATACCCGGGGCGAACAGTCAATTTTGCTGCTCAACCGCAGAGGGTACAGCACGCTGGTTAAATGCACCGAATGCGGTCAGGTGGCCACATGCCCCCATTGCTCGGTGTCACTCACTTATCATTCGGCCAATGGCCAGCTGGTTTGCCACTACTGCGGCTATTCCCAGCCTGTGGGGGCCAAGTGCCCCAGTTGTGGCAGTACCCTGGTGCGTTATGGCGGGCTGGGGACCCAAAAGCTGGAGGAACAGCTGCAGACCCTGTTTTCTGACGCACGTATTCTGCGTATGGATATGGACACCACCATGTCAAAGTTTGCCTATGAGGAAAAGCTGAAGGCATTTGGAGAAAAAAAGTACGACATGATGATTGGCACCCAGATGGTGGCCAAAGGGCTTGATTTTCCAAACGTGACACTGGTGGGAATTTTAGCGGCAGACCAATCCCTTTATGCGCAGGATTTTCGCAGCTTTGAGCGCAGCTTCAGCCTGATTACCCAGGTGGTGGGGCGCTGTGGAAGAGGCGATTTGCCCGGCAGGGCATTTATTCAAACCTATACGCCAAGCAGCCCGGTGATTCACCTGGCAGCAACGCAGAAATATGAGGCGTTTTTCCATGACGAAATTGCCGACCGTAAACTGCATTTATACCCCCCGTTTTGCGATTTGTATTTAATTGGTTTTTTAGGCGAACGGCTGGAAGCGGTTAAATCGGCCGCAGAGCGCTTTGCAGGTGCGTTTGGGGCACTTGCCAGTGCAGAATATGCCAATTTACCTATTCGGGTGCTGGGGCCATGCGAAGCCTCGGTGCTGCGGGTAGCCGGCCGCTACCGTTACCGCATGGTGATTAAATGCCGCGATACAGTCCGTATGCGTGAACTGGTGCACCGTCTTTTAGAAGGGTTTGGTAGAGAAAAACAAAACCGTGGGGTAAGCGTTTTTGCTGACCCATATTTTGATGGTTCCTGGTAAAGCTTGTATAATTTTAAGTTTTACTACGTAGAAATAGAGAGGAAGAGAGGTGTCAGGATTTTATGGCGATTCGTGAAATTTTGCGAGAAGATGATGAAACCTTAAGAAAAAAATGCCGGTTGGTTGAACGCTTTGACGAGCGGCTTTGGACACTGCTTGACGATATGGCCGAGACCATGGCAAGTGCAAACGGTGTGGGCCTTGCGGCACCCCAGGTAGGGGTAATTCGCCGGGCGGTGGTTATTGATGTGGGGGAAGGGCTTGTGGAACTGATTAACCCCGAACTTGTGGAAACCAGCGGTAACTGCGAGGATGTAGAGGGCTGCCTTTCCAGCCCGGGAGAATATGGCTTGGTTCCTCGCCCAACCTATGCCAAGGCCAGGGCGCAGGACCGCAACGGCAACTGGTTTGAGGTGGAGGGCCGTGACTTGATGGCCCGGGCGATCTGTCATGAGCTGGATCATTTGGATGGAATACTGTTTAAAGACAAAGTGACCGAAATGCTCGACCCGTCTGAACTGGAGTTTGAATAAAGCGCTCGGCTAATGACGGCATAGAAACAATAAAACAGGGTTTTAAAAGCATTGTATTAGTGCCAAGGGCGAAATGGAGCAGGATATGAAAATTGTATTTATGGGCACACCCGGCTTTGCAGTGCCTTGCCTCAAGCAGGTTTTGGAAGACGGGTACGAGGTTGCCGGCGTTTTTACCCAGCCGGATAAACCCCAGGGCAGAAAAATGATACTCACCCCGCCGCCGGTAAAACAGGCAGCCGTGGAAGCGGGCCTTCCCGTTTACCAGCCAGCTAAAATGCGGGACGGGGAAGCACTGAGAATTTTAACACAGTTAGCTCCCGACCTGATTGTTGTAGTGGCTTACGGTAAAATTTTGCCGAAAGAGATTTTAGAACTTCCAAGGCTGGGCTGCATTAACGTGCATGGTTCGCTGCTGCCCAAGTTTCGTGGCGCAGGCCCGATTCAGTGGAGTGTAATCTGCGGTGAAGCAGTGACCGGCGTGACCACCATGTTTATGGCCGAAGGTCTGGACACCGGCGATATGATATTAAAAAAAGAAGTTGCTATTGGTGAAAATGAGACTGCGGGAGAATTGTATGAACGCATGTCTGTTTTGGGGGCCCGGTGCCTGTCAGAGACTTTGACACTGTTTGCAAGCGGCCGGCAGGTTCCCCGTGAAAAACAGGACGACGCACTTTCCAGTTATGCGCCAATGCTGGATAAGCAGCTGGCGCTGCTGGATTATCAAAAAAGCGCACTGGAACTGCATAACCTCATTCGGGGGCTAAACCCCTGGCCAATCGCCCTGACCTACCTGGATGGGAAGCGGTTAAAAGTTTATTCTGCCCGCCCGGCCAAAGGCTTTTGCGGGCAAGCCGGTGCGCTATTGGATGATAAACGTATGATTATAGGCTGCAAAGATGGGGCAATTGAATTTTTAACCGTGCAGCCTGAAGGCGGAAAAGTGATGGACGCCGCCCAATTTATGCGGGGAAAACGGCTGGAAATAGGACAAAAATTTACTGCGCATTCATAAGCTGGAAGCAATCTTAAGGATTTTGAATGATAGAATAACCCTAATATGATTGGAAAGACTGGTTTTCCGGTAAGCCCCGTTCAGGTTCGTTTTTGGCAGAAGGTGAAAATACTGCGTTAACTTTTGTTCGGTCAAACGTCATGTGGGATTATAATGCAATATTAGGGGAAACTATCCAAATCACAAATGTTATTTGACAAAGTTTAAAAACTTTAGGTTTACCAAGCTAGGCAATGCTTCCAAAAACATTGCTGGACATCTGCAAAACAAAGAAGATCGCCGTAGGGCGGCTTTGGACCCTGCCGGCCGGTTCTCTACATGTTCTGTGCAGGGCGGTTGAGCAGTTAAAATGTTTTGGGCTTTTCTGTGCTCTGTCAGTCTGATAGAGTTTACACACAGAGTTTCAAAGCATACTGCTGCTTTGGTGTCTTTGCAATGGGTAAACCGGTCAAAAACATCTGAAAGTAAAAGATTGATTTCAGAAAGGAAGGCTTAGCATGCCCTTTTGGTACGTTGATTATTATTATGTAGTGCTGGTAATACCGGCAGTGTTGTTGGGGCTTTGGGCTCAGTACCGGGTCACCAGCACCTTTAACCGGTATAACCGAATTGCCAGCCAGCGCGGCTATACAGCTGCCCAGGTGGCCAGGAGCATTTTGGATGAGAATGGGCTTTACCAGGTTCAAATAGAACGGGTAAGCGGAAATTTGACCGACCATTTTGACCCACGTAGCAATGTGGTGCGCCTATCTGATTCGGTGTATGGCAACAGCTCGTTAGGAGCAATTGGCGTAGCGGCACATGAGGTCGGCCATGCGGTGCAGTATGCGCAAAACTATGCACCCATTAAGCTGCGCAATGCGTTTGTGCCCATTGCCAATATCGGTTCCACCATTTCCATTCCGCTTATTTTGCTGGGGCTGTTTTTATATGAGCCGCTGGTTATGGTGGGAATTGTATTGTACGGTGCGGTGGCTGTTTTCCAGCTGCTTACCCTTCCGGTGGAATTTAACGCCAGCCGCCGGGCGATTGCCACGTTAGAATCCCACCAGATTTTATATGATGACGAAATAACAGGTGCAAAAAAGGTGCTTTCGGCAGCTGCCCTTACCTATGTTGCAGCATTGATTACCTCTTTGGCACAGCTGTTAAGGCTATTTTTACTCTACGGCAGAAGAAGAGACGACTAAGAAGCAGGACGGAGAAACAATGAAAACAGCAAGACAAGTTACCGCCGAAGCGCTGCTGCAGGTGGAAAAAGGAGGGTACTCCAACCTGGTGCTGGACAGCTGTCTGCAAAAAAACGAATCTTCCCCACAGGACAGTGCTTTTGCCAGTGCTTTGTTTTATGGCGTGCTGGAGCGCAGGCTGACCTTGGATTACTGCATTGCGGCTTATTCCAAAATCCCTCCGGAAAAGCTCTCCCCGGCTGTTCGCGAGCTTTTGCGCATGGCGATTTACCAAATCCTTTATATGGATTCGGTGCCGGAGACTGCTGCGGTCAACGAAAGCGTAGCGCTTACCCGCAAAATGGGGGTAAGCAGTGCTTCAGGTTTTGTCAATGGGGTGCTTCGCAGTTTTTTGCGGGCTGGTGGTAAGGTGCCAAATGGTACCGGCTCTAACAGAGAAAGGTTGTCTATTCGATATTCCTGTCCCCTTTGGCTGGTTACGCTGCTTGCAGACAGTTATGGGACAGAGCAAACGGAACACTTTTTACAGGCTGCACTGGGAAGACCGCCCATCTACGCCAGGGCGAATACAGTCAAAACCACACCTCAGGCCTTGTGTGAGCAGCTGGGCAAAGAGGGGGCTTTGGCCCAAATTGACCCGGTAGCTGCCGGTGGTATTATTTTTGAAAACCTTGCCGCAGTTGAAAAACTGGATTCCTTTCAGCAGGGGTTTTTTCATGTACAGGACCGGTCCTCTCAGTTATGTGCCCTGGCCTTAAATGCCAAACCCGGGATGCGGGTGGCGGATATCTGTTCGGCGCCGGGAGGGAAAACCTTTACCGTAGCCCAGCAGATGCAAAACAGCGGGGAACTGCTGGCCATGGATTTGCACCAAAAACGGGCCAACCTGGTGCAGCAGGGAGCCAAACGGCTGGGACTTTCCATTGTAAAGGCGCAGCAGAACGACGGCAGCCAGCACAACCCGGAACTGGGAGACTTTGACCGCATTTTGTGTGATGTACCCTGTTCAGGTTTGGGAGTTATACGCCGGAAGCCGGAATTAAAGTATCATGATCCTAAAACTTTCCAGAATCTGCCGGAAATTCAGTATAAAATATTGGAAAACTCCTCAAAATACTGTAAGATAGGCGGTAGGCTTGTTTATTCAACCTGCACCCTGAATCCGGCAGAAAACCTGCAGGTTGTGCAGATGTTTTTAAGGGAGCACCCGGAATATGAACCGGAAGATTTTCCTGCCGGGCTTGGAATTTCTGGATGGCATAAAACCTTTTTGGGTACCGATCCTGATTCCGATGGCTTTTTTATGGCTGGCATGCGAAAGAAGGATTAAGCTCAAAAATAGTATCATTCTGGGATGAAACGTTTTTCAAAGTTTTTCGTTTTGCAAATAAGCTGCCGCCTGCGGTAAAACTGCAGGTAGACAGAATTTATTTAGCATCTGTACGGGCTTTGCCCGCCGTAATTCGCACAAGAAGGGATGAACCTATGCAGGATAAAATCGATCTAAAATCCCTTACGCTGGAGGAACTGAAAGAGCAGATTACCGCTTTGGGTGAAAAAGGGTTTCGCGCAGGGCAGATCTACCGCTGGCTGCATCAGCGTAAAGTAAGCAGCTTTGATGAAATGACCGACCAGCCTGCGGCGTTTCGTGCCCAGCTTGAGCAGCGGTTTTACATAAACCGGATTACTGTCAAAAAAAAGCTGGTTTCTAAAATTGACGGTACGGTAAAATATTTGTACCAGCTGCGGGACGGCAATTGTGTCGAGACAGTGCTGATGCAATATAAGCACGGTGCCAGCATCTGTATTTCCAGCCAGGCCGGCTGCCGCATGGGCTGCCAGTTCTGTGCTTCTACTTTAGCCGGGCTGGAACGCAGCTTAACGGCCTCTGAACTTCTTGACCAAGTCTATATGACCGAGCAGGACAGCGGATATAAAATAGACAGTATTGTTATGATGGGGATTGGCGAACCATTGGACAATTATGATAATGTGGTGCGCTTTTTGCGTTTGATTTCATCGCCGGAGGGAATGAACCTGAGCTTACGGCATCTTTCCCTTTCCACCTGTGGTTTGGTTGACCGCATTTATGATTTGGCGCAGCTAAAACTGGGGCTGACCCTTTCTATTTCGCTGCATGCTACCGACGATGAAACCAGAAGCAAAATTATGCCGGTAAATAAAAAATACCCGCTGAGTGATTTAATGAAGGCCTGCCGGGATTATTTTGCCATTACGGGCAGGCGTATTTCGTTTGAGTACGCGCTGATTGAAGGGGTCAATGACACCCCTGCCCAGGCAACAGCGCTGGCAAAGCTTTTAAACCACATGAACTGCCATGTTAACTTGATTCCGGTGAATCCGGTAAAGGAACGGGCTTATCGGCGCAGTACGCCGGCAAACGTAGCCCGGTTTCAGCAGCAGTTGACCCGGCTGGGGGTAAACGCCACTGTCCGGCGGGAACTGGGTAGCGACATCAATGCCGCCTGCGGGCAGCTCAGGCGGGAATCTGTAGGTAAGGAGGGCTCAATTTGATCGGTATTTTTGGGCAATCAGATGCGGGGAAAATTCGGCCGGCAAACGAAGATGCCTTTGGTTTTCATGTATTTTCGGGTGACCTTGCCTATGCAGTGGTATGTGACGGAATGGGCGGGGAAAACGGCGGCGAGCTGGCTAGCCGTACCGCGCGGGATGCCATTGAAAAAGCACTGAAAAAAAACCTGGCTGTGGAACCGGCCCCTGCTTCCATTAAGGGAATGGTGGAGTCTGCGGTACAGGCTGCCAACGTTCAGGTAAATCTTTTGGCGGAAGAAAACCCGTTGCTAAAAGGAATGGGCACTACAGTGGTGGTAGCAGTATATTATAAAAATACCGTTTATCTGGCCAATGTTGGGGACAGCCGGGCATATCGTGTTGGGCCAAATGGGCTCGAAAAACTGACGGTTGACCACACGGTGGTACAAATGCTGTTAAGTTCGGGGCAAATTTCGGAAGAAGAAGCCAAAAACCACCCCAAACGCCACTATATTACCCGTGCGGTAGGAGTGGGCGATGAACTGGATATTGAATATACCGAGTACCCTTTCAATAGAGAAGAACAGCTTCTGATCTGTACGGACGGCCTTTACAACAGCCTGAATGACGAACAGCTCACAGCGCTTACTTTAGAGTGCGCGAGGAAGAAGGATGTCAGTAACCTGATTGAAGCAGCGAATCAACAGGGCGGCAGTGATAATATTACCGCAGTTGTCCTAACACAGATGTAATCGGAGGACGTAAAGAATGGACAAATACATTGGGAAAAAGCTGGATGGCCGGTATGAAATACAGGAAATTATCGGCATCGGTGGTATGGCAAATGTATATAAGGCCTATGACGTCATAGAAAACCGGGTTGTAGCAGTAAAAATTTTGCGGGATGAATATGTAGATAACGAAGAATTTTTGCGCCGGTTTAAAAACGAGTCAAAAGCTATTGCCGTGCTGTCCCATCCCAACATTGTCAAGGTGTATGATGTAAGCTTTACCAACCGGATGCAGTCAATTGTCATGGAATATATTGATGGCATCACCCTAAAAGAATATATTGAACAGCAGCGCGTTTTAAAATGGAAGGAAGCGGTGCATTTTACGGTACAAATTCTGCGTGCGCTGCAGCATGCCCATGACAAAGGCATCGTTCACCGGGACATTAAACCCCAGAATGTTATGCTGTTATCAGACGGTACGATTAAAATTACCGATTTTGGCATTGCCCGCTTTGCGCGCAGCGAATCGAAAACACTGACCGACCGGGCGATTGGTTCGGTGCATTATATTAGCCCTGAGCAGGCTCAGGGCGGTGTGACTGATGAACGTACCGATATTTATTCAGTGGGTGTTATGCTGTTTGAAATGCTTACCGGAACCCTGCCCTTTGAGGCAGACAGCCCGGTATCGGTAGCCCTAAAGCAGATACAGTCCACACCCAAACGCCCCAGAGAAATAAACCCGGATATTCCAGAAGGGTTAGAAGACATCACCATGCGGGCCATGCAGAAGGATATTGCGGGGCGTTACCAGTCAGCAGCCGAAATGCTGCGGGATATTGACGAATTTAAACGCAATCCCAGCATTTCGTTCGAATATAAATATCTTTCGGCACCGTTGCCATCGGAGACAAAAAGGATGAAACAAACCGTGACGCCAGAAAATAAAAAAACGGCTTCTGCTGCAAAAAGCACAGGACACAAAAAGAAAAAAGAACGCCAGGAGGATGAGGCTGAAAAACGGGCGCCGGTAATTCCTATTTTGGGCGGAATCACCTTGGCTTTTGTATTGGTTACCGCCCTGTTTATTGGGGGAATGTTCTACTTTAACAACCCGTTTGAAAAAGTACCGGATGTGGATTTGCCGGATATGCGGGGAATGTCTTATGAAAAGGTAAAAAACGACCCCATGTATTCGCAAAACTTTAAAATACAGGTAGAAGGCAACGATTACAGCGAAGAATACCCTCTGGGTACCATTATGGACCAGGACCCTAAGCCAAACCGTAAAGTTAAGGTTGGTTCGCTGGTTAAGGTGCGGGTGAGCAATGGCCCCAAACGGGTAGTTGTACCGCCTTTGGCAGGAGATGAGGCTACTGTGGCCTTTGGTAAGCTGAACGATTTGGGCCTTGCATACAGTGAGACCAAAACCTACAGCGATGATGTTGCCGAAGGGTATGTGATTGGTACCGACCCGGCAGCCGGCAGCGAGGTACAGGGTGGAGCCAACATCACTGTATACGTCAGCATGGGCGGCAATAAAAAAATGATTAAGGTGCCGGATGTAACCGGCTTGCCGCTGGATTCTGCCAAATTAATGCTCAACGGTTATAAGTTAAAGGTGGGGACGGTTACCCCGGTAGAGAGCAATTTGCCAGCCGGCACAGTCATTGATCAGGATCCCAGCCCCGAATCGCAGATAGAGACAGGGTCTTTTGTTAATCTGACCGTGGTGGCGTCAGATACCGTGGAAACAACCAGCCAGACGGTATATATTCAGCTGCCTTCCAACATTGACCGTGTGGTGGAGGTTTCGGCCACCCTAGACGGCAAAGAGGTACACCGCCTCAGTATGAACCCGGCGCAAACCAGGGTATGGAAACCGGCATTTGAGGGTGAAGGTGCAAAAACAGTTAAAATATATATAGAAGGCAAGATTTATCAGGTTTACGAAATTGATTTTGATTTGGGTACCGCAACGCCGGTAGACGACTATAGCGCAGATTTTGAATAATGAGGCAGATATGGCACAAATAGTAGACGGAATGATTATAAAAGCTACCGGCGGGTTTTACTACGTGCAGACTGAAAACTCGCTGGTAGAATGCCGGGCCAGGGGGGTGTTCCGCAAAAGGGAGCAGTCCCCTTTGGTGGGCGACCAGGTGCAGGTGGAGCTGACCGGAGAAAACTCCGGTTCGGTTACCGCAATAGCCCCGCGTAAAAATTTTTTAATCCGCCCGCCGGTGGCGAACATCGACCGTGTGTTTCTGGTCACTTCCATTCGCGAGCCTTTGCCCAACACCCTGGTGCTGGATAAAATGATAGCAATCGCCGAATATAAAGGCATTCAGCCGCTTTTGGTAATTACCAAGTCAGACCTTGAAGACTGCGGTGAGCTGGAACAAATTTACCACAGGGCAGGGTTTTTGGTGTTTACGGTATCCGCCCAGTCAGGAAATGGGGTAGATGCCGTTCGGTATGAAATGGACAAGCCTGGCATCAGTGTTTTTACTGGAAATTCCGGGGTAGGCAAATCGAGCCTTTTGAATGCGGTGCACCCGGGCCTTGCCATACGTACGGGAGAGATCAGTCAAAAACTGGGCCGCGGCCGCCACACCACAACCCATGTGGAGCTTTACCAGATGCCAGGCGGCGGATATGTGGCAGATACTCCAGGTTTTTCTACCGTGGAACTGGAGCGGTTTGACAAGATAAAAAAAGAAGAGCTCTCGGGTTGTTTTCGGGAATTTGCCGATTATACCGGGCAGTGCCGCTTTGCAGACTGCTCCCACACCAAGGAACAGGGATGCGCAGTGCTGGCGGCGGTGGAAGACGGCAGTGTGGCCGCTTCCCGGCACAAAAGCTACTGTGCCATGTACGAAGAACTGAAATTAATCAAAGAATGGGAACGAAAATGAAACGGTGTATTATAATCAGCGGCGGTGACCTGGGTGACCAGAAAAAAATAAAATTGAATATTACACCAGATGATTTGATTGTTGCCGCAGACAGTGGTTACCTGCACGCGCTAAGGTTGGGAATTACCCCCCATATTCTACTGGGGGACTACGATTCCATGACCCTGGAAGAGGCTGGTAAAACCCTCACCTCGGCTACCCAGGTGCTTCGGTACCAGGTGGAAAAAGACGATACCGACACTATGCTGGCTGTTAAGGTTGGTTTAGAGCACGGCTGTGAAGAATTTATTTTGCTGGGCGCGCTGGGGGGCAGGCTGGATCACACCATTGCCAATATTCAGGCGCTGAAATACCTGTTGGACCGCGGCAAAAAAGGAATGATCCTTGCCGGGGACAATACGGCCCAGATGCTTTGTGACGGCAGTATGAATATTTCCACCGAAGAGGGCTTTAAATTTTCACTCTTCAGCTATTCCGAAAGCTGCAAAGGGGTGACCATTAAAGGGGCAAAATACCCTTTGCAAGACTACACCATGACGAATGGAGACCCTATTGGCACCAGCAATCAGGTGCAGCCAGGCAAAACAGCAACCGTTTCGGTACGGGAAGGGGTATTGCTGATTGTTACCTCTTTTGATTAAAGCTGTAAAATATTGGCTTTATTGGTCAGGGCACATAGAATACGTAGTTTCATTGAATCAGCAGGGTCCATTTTAACTGCACCTAAGCGGAGCGCAGGGCGCGTATATGTGCGCACTTTACGGTTTTCCGGCTGCAGTGCCATCTCCCGAGCAAAAAATGGGTTTGCTTTAGAAAAAATAAAATACAGGTGTCCATTGCATCTGGTTTAAAATTTAACTGTGTTAAACCATTGACTGTTGAATTTTTCTGTTTTGGTTTATACTTATGAGGCATATTCTTTGGTAAGATGCCAAGGCGCCTGCCATCGTGCGCCTTCTGTTTGCCCGCGCTTTCATAATGCGGGTTTTTCCTTGAAATTGCGGCGTTGCAACCGCAAATTGACATGCATTTCTTTAAAGGCAACACCAAATTGATAGAAGTAGCATGGACGCTCCGGTACAATAAAGGTGAAAAATAACAGGAGGTTACGGCTATGAGCTTTGGAACTAATATGCAGTATTTAAGAAAGCAGCAGGGGATGACCCAGGAGGAATTGGCAGAAGCCATGGGGGTTTCCCGCCAGACTATTTCCAAGTGGGAGTCGGATACCAGCCACCCCGAGATGGAAAAACTCATGCAGATTTGCGGGCTATTTTCCTGCAGTATGGATACTTTAATGCGCGGCAGCCTGGAAGCGAATAATCGTTGCGATACTGCTGATTACGATAAAGAAATGAACCGCTTTACCATGTCAATTTGTACCGGTACTGCAATTGTACTGGCTGGGGTGACACTGCTGCTGTTTCTCATAGGTGTTTTAGGGGCGGCGGATGCAGTGGGAACCACCATTTTTTTGATATTTGTGGTGGTTGCGGCAATGTTTTTTATTGTAGGCGGAATCAGCCATGGCAACTATACTCAAAGGCACCCCTATATTCAGCCCTTTTATTCCCAGGAAGAAATAGACCGGTTTGACCGCAAATTCCCGGTGCTCATTGCAGCTCCGATTGCCTTGGTGTTGATCGGAGTAGTATTGGTAGTAGCAGCCGAGGCCCTGCCGTATCCGGCAAATTTTTCATTAGACCGCTGGGAGGCGCTGTTTGTCAGCTTGCTGCTGCTGTGTGTTACCATAGCAGCGCCGATTTTAATCTACGCAGGTATGCAGAAAAGCAAATATGATATTGAAGCTTATAACAAAGAGTGTTCCCCCGATGAAGAAACCAAACGCAAGAACGAGACAATTGGAAAATGGAGCGCCTGCATTATGATGGTAGCTACCATTGCTTATTTGCTCATGGGCTTTTTGGGCGACTTATGGCATATTGGGTGGGTGGTTTACCCTGCCGGCGGAATTTTATGCGGGATTGTTTCGATTATAGTGAAGGGTACCCAAGACCAGTGAAAATGATACGAAACGAAAAAACCGGGCCTTTTGAAAGCCCGGCTTTTTAAGCGGATTTTTAAAAGTTACTTGGTACTGGCAGTAAAACAAGTTTGCATGGGGGCCTTTATGGGAGCTGACAGAACGATATGTAAATAATTTTGTCATAGTATTTCGCATTGATTCCTAAACTGGCATAGAAGTCCGAACTAAAGGCAGTTTGCACCTGGTTGTATTACCTGATACGGTTACCTTAATGTCATCCCTTTTAAAAAGCATGCCACTTTGGTGGCATGCTTTTTTACTGCAGGCGAACACCCAGAGGCGTACCCACCTTTCAGGTCAAAACTTATACTATGCTCGATGGCTTCATGAGGTAGCTGTGACAGCGTGCGGTTTTGCAGCTGCCTTCAATCGTTTCGAAAACGAATACTTTGGTAGTTGTACAAAATTATCTGGTATTGAAGCCGTCTCACTCTCCTGGCTTGGTTTTTCTGATTTTGAGAAGCGGTTTTTTAAAAAAATTAAAAATGTACTTATTTTGGAATATACCCACTGTCGATTCACCAAAAAATTGTGATTTGAGTATACTAATAATAAATCGGGAACCAACTGCCCACCCGGAAAGGAGAAACCACCATGAAGTGTGAACCAAACCTGCTGGCACTGATCGCAATCGCTTTTGGCGCCGGAATCGTTCTCTCCTTGTGTTTTTCTCTAAAATGGGTGGTCATTGCATCCGGGATTTTGCTGATCATATGCGGGGCAAGGTGCGGCCGCAGAAAGTAGCTGGAATTAGTATGCCCACAGGCAGGAAGGGAGGCACGCATGAAGATTGTAGTCATCAAAAGCCCACGTTTTTTGGCACCTATTTTAAGGATGATCTTCAAAATAAAAAAAGAACCCGTGTAAGATACATAGGTAAAAATGCGCGTTCCCTTTGGCCGCGGAGTTTTCTCCGCGGTTTTTTTATTTTTTAGTATACGATTTGAAAAAGTGTCATAAGAACAGTAATAGAAAGTATTACTCAGTCCCTCAATTCTTGGGGGTACAGTCACCGCTGTGCGGATTCACCCATAGCCCAGCCTTATGTGGCAGATGGAAAGCAATTTTTTCTTTGGCATTGGTATCAAGCACAGTTTTAATCATTCCCCTTTTGAATGGGGGAGGGTAAGCGGTACGTTTTAAACCAATTGGCCGAAATGAGGAAGCGAAACAGAATAAAAACGGTTTTTTTGCGAAAAAACAAGCTGCACACGGTCTTTTTTGGACAACGAGACCATATATTGGTGGTAGAAATTATAAAAGGAGAGGAATCCTTATGGAACTTTTGACAAACAAGCAGACGGTTGCCATAAACGAAGTAATCTATGATTCTGCGGTGGAACAGCCAGTGGAATGCGATGTCCTGCTGCCCGACTATTGCCCCGACGTCGTACGGATTCTAAAATGCATGGTCGCCCCTGCCGATGTTGCCGCCCATGTAGAGGGCGACAAACTCACCATGGATGGGATTGCCTCCATTCAGGTATATTATGTGGGCGAAGAGTCTGCAATTCGCTGTGTGGATTATAAAGTTCCTTACAGCAAAATTGTAGAGCTCAAATCTCCACCTGCCAACCCCATTATCAACTGCACCGCCACAGTCAGTTACCTCAACTGCCGTGCAGTCAATCAGCGCCGGTTAGATATTCGCGGAGCGCTTTCTATTTCCTGCAGGGTAATTGGGCGCCGGGAGGAAGAGGTAATTACCTCTGCCGATTCGGTTGAACTGAAGTGCAGGCTGTGCGACTGCACTGATTTGGTTGGCCAGCAAAGCCGTACCTTCTCGGTTCGTGAAGAACTGGAGCTGGGTTATGGCAAACCGCCGATTGGTTCTATTATTCGCAGCGAGGCCTGCTGCAATATCACCGATTATAAGGTGGTTACGGGCAAAGTAATCATAAAAGGCGATTTAAACCTGCATGTGCTTTACCAGGGCCAGGATGGGGGGAACCAGCTTCAAACCATGGAGTACACCCTGCCAGTCAGCCAGATTGTGGATGTGGATGGGGTAGATGAAGACTGCATTTGTGATGTGCGCCTGCAGGTGTGCAGTGTTTCATTAGAACCCAGGCCGGACGGTAATGGGGAATGCATTACAGTTGCAGGCGATATTACGCTCAATGCGGTGGTGCGGGTTCATAGGCCGCAGAGCGTGGCTATGGCAGAGGACTGCTACTCGACCAAATATGAATGTACCTACCAGGCCAGGCAGGTCCCTACCATGAGGCTGGAGCACTGTGTGGACCAGAATGTGATGTATAAAGATACCATGGACCTTCCCGAGCATGTAAGCGCCGTGCTGGACACTTGGAGCAATGTTTCGGGCATACAGACACGAATGGCAGACGGCAGGATGATGATGGACTGCAAGATTACAGTAAGCATGTTCACCATGGATGAGAATCAGCAGCTTACCTATTTTGACCGGACGGTTGACTACGAAACTCCAATTGAAGAGGCTGCCGGAATGGGAGATAACTTCTTATTTGACCCGTCAGTCCAGGTGCTTTCCACCAGCTACAGCATGTCAGGTTCCGGCCAAATTGAAGTTCGCTGTGACCTGAAGATCTGCGGGTGCATTTATACCATGTGCAGAAAACATGCCATCTGCGAAATTGCAGTAGACGAGGAGCGGCCCAAAAAGTGTGATCCTACGGTTGGGCTTTACCTCTACCGGGCGTCAAAAGGAGAAACCCTTTGGGACATTGCAAAGCATTACAATACCTCCACCCGATACATTATGGAGGAAAACGGGCTGACAGATGAAAGCCTGGACGACAGAAGGATGCTCATCATCCCAATGGTTTAACCTAAATTAAGTACGGCACAGCGAAAGGGGTAACGTAAGTATGGAGAGTCGCAACATCTATCAGGATATTGCGCAGCGTACGCAGGGCGATATCTATGTTGGCGTCGTGGGCCCGGTCAGAACCGGAAAGTCCACTTTAATAAAGAAGTTTATGGAAACTTTAGTTCTGCCGAATATCGAAAGCGAATTCCGGCGGGAACGGGCAACCGACGAGCTGCCCCAATCCGCCGCCGGCAAAACCATTATGACCACCGAACCAAAATTCATTCCTGAGGAGGCCGTGCGCATCGAGCTGCAGGACGGCGCTGCCATGAATGTACGGATGATTGACTGTGTGGGGTATATCGTTCCCAGCTCGCTGGGCTATATCGAAAACGATCAGCCCCGCATGGTGGTCACCCCTTGGTTTGAAACACCGATCCCGTTTAATATGGCGGCAGAAATTGGCACCCGCAAGGTGATTAACGAGCACAGCACCATTGGGCTGGTGGTAACCACCGATGGCTCGATCAGCGATATTCCCCGCAGCGAATATGCAGAGGCGGAGGAGCGGGTCATTTCAGAGCTGAAAGAGATTGACAAACCCTTTGTCGTGGTGCTGAACTGCATGAACCCCGGCACCCCGCAGGCGGCGGCTCTTCGGGAAGAACTGGAAGAACGGCACAAAGTACCGGTGTTGGCGTTAAACTGCTTGGACCTTTCTGAAGCCGACATTCGCGAAATATTGGGAAAGATTCTTTATGAGTTCCCAATTAAGGAAATTGCAGTTGAAATACCAAAGTGGATTGTGACGCTGGATAAAAACCACTGGTTAAAAACAGCGGTGTTCCAGGCGATTCAGGACAGCGCCAAGGACATCAGCCATGTCAGCCAGTTTAAGCCAATGATTGGTGAAGTGGCACAGTGCGAATATGTAAGCCGGGTACTTCCGGGGGTAATCGAACTTGGTACCGGCACCGGCCGGGTAGCGGTACAGCTGAACCCGGATCTGTTTTATAAAATACTCAGCGAAGCGACCGGTCTTAATATTGACGGCGAAGCAGGCCTTATGCCCTGCATGATCGAACTGGCCGCCATGAAAAAAGAGTATGATAAGATTAAAGGCGCCCTGGCAGAGGTAAACGCCACCGGTTATGGCATTGTTATGCCAACCCTGGAGGAACTTACGCTGGAGGAACCCGAAATTGTCAAACAGGGCGGCCGCTACGGGGTGCGTCTGAAGGCGTCTGCTCCATCTATTCACCTGATGAAGGCAAACATTAATACCGAGGTGTCGCCCATTGTAGGCAGCGAAAAGCAGTCAGAGGAGCTGGTAATGTACCTGTTGAAAGAGTTTGAGGAGAACCCCAAAAAGATTTGGGAATCCAATATCTTTGGTACCAGCCTGCACGAACTGGTGAACGAAGGGCTTCGGAACAAACTTTACCGTATGCCAAGCGACGCCCGCATGAAACTGCAGGAGACAGTAGAGCGCATTATTAACGAAGGCTGCGGCGGACTGATTTGTATTATTCTTTAATACATGAAAAAATAAGGGCTGAGGGAACAAATTCCCTTAGCTCTTTTTTTGATTGACAGCCCCTGCAGCAGAAAATATTACAAATGAGAGTGGCCTTATGATGCCAACAGAATCTAGAGAATAATACCAAATTACAGTGTAGGTACCGAACCCCTATTGTATTGAATGAATGTAGATTTTGTGTTATGATTCAATTAATTATAGCTAATTTATTTGGGTTTTAAGAAAATGGTAATATTAAGCTAAATGTTTTGTTTTATTTATTATTATCAAATACTATATAATATAAATATTTAGAGTAGATTTAGGCAGGTTCTGTGAAACTTTATGATTTGCTGTTCATGTAGGTGACCTTTACCGGTATTTATTTTGGTTTTTAGGAAGGTGAAAATTTGGACCGTAAAGTTCTTTTTACATCACACACCTCCAATTTTAGTAAATTTAACCGCCCTTTCATGAGGTGGTTTCAAGAGCAGGGGTTTGAAGTGCATTATGCTTCCGCGGGAGAAGAAGAGGTGTTCGATTGTGACAAGCATTTTATCATACCTTTTCAGCGGTCGCCCTATTCCACACGGAATATATGCGCGTACCATATGCTAAAACAGTTGATTGATAACGAGCAGTATGCATTGATTCATTGTCACACACCGGTAGGCGGTGTGATTACTCGTTTAGCGGCACAGGGTGCAAGAAAAAATGGCACAAAGTTACTTTACACTGCCCATGGTTTTCATTTTTTTAAGGGGGCTCCTATTCAGAACTGGCTGATTTATTATCCGATAGAAAAGTTTTGTGCACGCATGACAGACGTTTTAATTACAATCAATCAGGAAGATTATTCTACTGCATGCCGTAAACATTTTAATGCGAAAAAGATTATTTTTTTGAATGGCGTGGGGGTTGACTTGACACGCTTTTTTTCTGTAACCCAGCAAGAAAAACTTAATTTGAGGGAACGGTATGGCTACCGGAAGGACGATTTTATTTTACTAAATGTTGCGGAACTGAACGATAATAAAAACCAGGAGTTTTTGCTGCGTGCAGTTTCAAAGCTGAAAGAAAAAATTTCAGGGATTAAAATGCTGTTTGCAGGTGCTGGTGTAAATTTAGAGCGCTATAAACAATTGACAAAAGAGCTTTGTATTGACGGACAGGTAGAGTTTTTGGGTTACCGTAAAGATGTTGATGCGCTTTATCAGCTTTCTGATGTGTGTGTTTCAGCAAGCAGGCGTGAAGGGCTGCCTGTCAACATTATTGAGGGTATGGCCAGCGGCCTGCCCGTTGTATGCACAAAAATTCGTGGGCACGTTGACTTGATTCAAGATCAAATAAATGGTTATTTATACTCATGTAATGATGAGCAAACTTTTAGAGACCGTATATATTCTCTTTATCAAAATGATGCTGCCAACGCAAAGTTTGCACAGCAGAATATTATAACAGCCCATACCTATTCCCTGACCAGTGTATTGGAAAGAATGGCAGATGTTTATCAGGATGTACTTGAGAATACAACGAATGTATAAGAGTTAGTAGGAGTGTTAATGTGCCAAAAATAAGTATAATTATTCCGGTATATAACATTGAGCAATACCTGGAGGAGTGCTTGAAAAGCATTTTAGAGCAAAGGGTTGACTGTTTTGAAGTAATATTGGTGGACGACGGTTCGACAGACCAAAGCCCGGCCATTTGCGACAGCTATGCAGAAAATTACGAAATGGTTCGTGTACTGCATCAGCCCAACCAAGGGGTATCGGTGGCTCGAAACAATGGTTTAAAGCTTGCCGATGGTGACTATATTTGGTTTGTAGATGGGGACGACTTATTGTACCCTCAGGCTCTACACAAAGTGTATCATCAAATAAACAACCAACCAAATATAGATGTCATAGCGGGAACATTTGTAAAATTTTATGACAAACCAATTAATCCCTGTGAAAAAAGTCTAGATCCGAGCCTGATTGCGCAGATTAACAGCAGTAGCGGTGAACAGATTTGCTGCAAACTAATCCAGACAGGGTTGTTTTTACCAAGCATGTGGGCAAATATTTTTGCAAAATCACTCTTTTTAACCCATCAAATACAATTTCAAAACGGCGTAACGAACAACGAGGATATTGATTGTGCAATGCGCCTTTATTTACATGTTCAGAAAATTTTCTTCCTGGATACGCCAATCTATTGTTATAGGCAGGCCAGAAAAGGTTCAGCCAGCTCTTCTTTTTCAGTAAAAAGGCTGCAGTGCTCCTTAGGGTTTATACAGAACTGGCTGTCATATATTAATTCTTTACCCAAAAGCGATTTAAAGGATTTCTTGACTGATTATATTGCTTATCAATATTCTATTGCCTTGGGCTCTGTCCAGCTATGCAATAAAACTGACCGGAAAAAGTTACTTTTTATGTTGAAACCATACCGGAGATTTTTAAAATCAGGTATGACTGTAAAAACCAAAAAAGTGAAGATGTTATATTCATGTTTGGGGTATCGCCTGACCAGTTTTACACTGGGGTTGTTTATTAAATTGAAAAGTAAGAACAAAAACTAAGTGCGGTTTAACTTTTTAGGAGGCTAAGCTTTGAAGATCCTTACAATCATTGTTCCTGCTTATAATGTAGAGGAATACCTGGAAAAAACGCTGAAATCGTTTGTTGCGCCGGAAATTTTAGAGCTGATAGAGGTGCTGATTATTGATGATGGCTCAACTGATAATACTTCTGGTATTGCAAAGCGGTTTTGCCAAAGCTACCCCAATACATTTTTTTATATTTCAAAAGAAAATGGCGGCCATGGTTCTACCATTAATACTGGTGTTCCGCTGGCAAAAGGAAAATACCTTAAAATTGTAGACGGGGATGACTGGGTAAATACCGGTGTTTTGATTGAACTGGTTGATTTTTTAAAAAACTGTTCTGTCGATGCGGTTCTAACAAATTATCAAACTTATAATAAAGACACACAAGAGACGATTGACTGCAAAAGGAAAGGGGTAGAATTTAAAAAGACTTACCGGGCCAATCAGGATCTAATTATTAACAGCCATTTTGCATTGACCACCGTTTGTTTTCGAACAGACTTTGTTCGGGGGTTGAATTTTAAACTACAGGAGCACACCTTTTATGTGGATGAAGAGTTTATAGCGATTCCCTTATTGCATATTCAATCGTGGTGCTACCTTGATTTAACCCTGTATGTTTACCTTATCGGAAATGTGAACCAGAGTATTAGTATGCAAAGCCGCATAAAGAGGCTGGACCATATGGAGCGGGTGATTTCACGTTTGTTAAAAGAATACAGCCAGACCACCGCAGACGAAAACCACTGTATGCCTCTTTTGCAGCGCTTAACCGTAATTGTGAATGGGTATTATTTATGCTGCCTTATTTATTACCCTGATCGAAAACAGGGCAGGCAATTATATTTGTCTATGAAGAGTAAAGTGGACTCAATTACTGAATTAAAACAGCAGGTGGCAAAAAAGAGAGTATTCTTTAACGTTTTGCATAGTTTGCATGTAAATGGAAAGCTTTATGACAGTTTTAAGGAAAACACGTTTTTTAAAAAACTTTTTCAAAAAGCTTTTTAAGCAGAAACAGAAAAAAGGGAGAGCAAAAGTGGATAATTATATTGTAGTAGGATGTGGTTTTGCAGGCGCTGTATTGGGCCGATTGATTGCAGAAGAGTTGGACGAAAAGGTGACGATTTGCGATAAACGTCCGCACATTGCTGGTAATATGTATGATTATTATGACAAGGCTGGCGTTTTAGTGCATAAATACGGTCCGCATATTTTGGTAATCAACCACAAAGAGTGTTTTGATTTTTTAAGCCGTTTTACCGCCTGGACCTATTATGAGCATCGGGTAGACGCTGAAGTTTGTGGTGTACAGGTGCCGTTGCCTATTAACTTTACCTCAATTAACAAGCTGTTCCCGGTGGAAAAAGCCCAGACAATCATTCAAGCGTTAACCACCCAGTACGGTGAAAACTCTCTGGTGCGAATTCTGGACATGAAGGAATCGGATAATCCAATTATTAAAGAATTTGCAGATTTTGTTTACCGCCATGTTTTTGTGGATTATACCATGAAAATGTGGGGCCTTTCCCCAACTGAGATATCTCCCGAAGTGACAGGGAGGATTCCTGTTCGATTGTCCTATGATTCCAGGCACTTTTTACAAAAGTACCAGTACATGCCCCAAGACGGTTATACCAAACTTTTTGAAAAAATGCTTGATCACCCCAATATTCATGTGGAGCTGGGTGTTAATGCCTGTGATCATATTACGCTGGACAACGGCTGTGTATTGTGGGACGAACAGCCTTACCGTGGAAAGGTTATTTATACAGGTTCGATTGATGAACTGCTTGATTACCGATATGGGGTTTTGCCTTATCGGTCCCTTTCCTTTACCTTAGAAACTTGGAACAAGGACTATGTGCAGGAGCCTCCCGTTTTAAACTGGCCCGACAGCCGGCCCCAGACCAGAAGAACCGAGATGAAGCGGTTGACCCAGCAGCAGATTGAAGGGGTAACCACTACTTTAACAGAAACCCCGGGGCAATATGTAAAAGAAGATACCCGATTTGGCGAACCGTACTACCCAATTGTTAGTGATGAATGCAAAAAGCTTTATCAAACATATACGGACGACCTGGAAAAATACAGCCAGATTATTTTAGCCGGACGTTTGGCTGAATATAAGTACTACAACATGGAGGCCACAATTGTAAATGCTTTTCGAATATTTCAAAAGCTAAAATAGTTTTGAAGGGAGCAAAATGAAAATAACCAAATTAAAAACGATTCAACCACAGTTCCATTTTATATTTGATGAATATATTTACTTTTTTGCTTTTACACTGATTACATTCACTTCTGTCATACCAATTCTTTCTCTGATTTCTCATTACTTCACCAGGTTTTTCCTCCTTTGGGGCTTGGTAATCATTCTTTATAAAAGTATTTATAAAAAGCAGTTTTTTTGGAAAAACCATGTGGTTTTAGGCCTGTTTTTACTATCCTACACGATTACAGCATTGGTCAGTCAGACAAACTTTATTGGCAACATGAAAACCGTACTGTGGCTTGCCTGTTTCTTTTATGTTTGTTTGGATGCCTTTCCACACAAGGAACAGGAGAGAAATAATCAGCGCTTTATAGTTTGGGCAAAAACTATAATCGAGTTAACCTTTACCGCCTCGGCAATTTCGTGCATGATGTACCTAACCAAGTTTTTGCAGTATATCAAAACCTTTCGGCAGGATAACCAGCCAGTAGGCCTTTGGGGTAACCGCCTAGTGGGCGTTTATATTGAAGCCAATTTTGCGGCCCTTTTTGCGCTCCTTTCCATAGGGCTTTCGATCTTTTTATTGATTGCACAAAAAGAACAGGGCATGAAAGTTAGCAAATTTTATGTAATAAATATAGTGGTGCAAATCTTCTTTTCCATATGGACCCTTTCCCGAGGGGGATTTGTGGGGTTTTGTGTTTTTTTAGCTGCAGGTAGTTTTTTCTTTTTTCAATACAAAGGGAAAAATTTTTTTATTTCGGTACTGGCGGCTCTATTATCGGTCACAGTTTATGGCGGTTTTTTTTATGTTATCCCTAAAATTACGGGGTATATTCCCCCAATAATTAATGCACAAATTGAAAAATATATCGTGATCAATGACGCGCATAGAAGACTAAATGAGCAGGGGGTTTTTACCAGACCTGACCACATTGACCCTTCAAGGCCTTATGAGCAAGATGTTTCAGATATTATTGAGGGGGAAAACAACGCGGAGGACCCTGATTTTTATAAAGATATTTCCTCTGGCAGACTGGCTGCATGGAAAGATGCAATAGCAGTTTGGTTAAAACACCCGTGGTTTGGCGTTGGAGATAAAAATTTATCCCAATATGCTGCGGAAATAAACCCAAATGGCATTTTAGCAAAATCACCAAGTACCCATAATCCGTTTATTCGTATATTGGTTTCATCAGGAGCCATTGGTTTTGTACTGTTTATGTTTTGGCTGGCTGCATTTCTTTGCAAATATTTAAAGCAGGTTCAATTTTCAAGGGCAAAAAATGGGGACTTAAAACCGGGAATAATCCTTGCGTTGTTGTTGGGTTTTTTAGCCAGCTGTTTCTTTTTAGATGCGCTTTTTCTATATGTAAGCTGTGAATCAGTCATTTTCTGGGGAGCAGCAGGCTATATGTTTAGCTTTTTACCAGGGAGTACAGACCATAAAAATCAATCTTGCAAAAGTATTATGGAAAAAATAAACTGGGTATAATTTTATGACGAAAAAAATGATTGGCTTTTTTTGCGCAACCCCATATCAAATTTTTAATTGCATTAATTTAAAACTTTCTGAATTTTCTTACGATGATGCGGACATTTATCTGCTTACATTTGCCAGTGACTTAAGCAAATATAAAAAAAGTTTAGAGAATTCGGGCTTATTTCGGCATGTCTATTTGGTGTACACATTTGACGGCAGTCATGGAATAAAAGATGCAGCACGTTTGTTTTTATTTTTAGATAAAGATTTAAATGAGGTGTTGAAATCAAAAAAATATGATGTGATGTTTTGCACCTGTATGGGTTTTGTCAACACAATTATTTACACCAGGCTTTATCGAAATAACCCTAAAATCCAGCTGATGTATTATGATGAGGGAATTGGAATTTACTGCGTTCCGCTGATTCAAGCCAGTCAAAAACTAAAGTTGTTTTTAAAACTTTTTCATGGAAGAGATTATTTTGCAAACATCAACTGCCTGTATGCTTATTTGCCCGACTCCATGTTGGTGAATCGGGAATTTGAAGTAAAAAAAATATCACGGGTTGTTCAAAAGGATAAGGACGTTTATAATAAGATTTTTGAATACCGGCAGGAAAGTGACTTTTATACCAATAAACGGTTTGTATATTTAGACCAGGCATATAAAAAACAGCTGGGGATTCCTATTGATAACGGAAAACTGCTGCAAATAATCGGACGCGAAATTCCGCAAGAAAGCATTGCAGTAAAACTGCACCCAACAAGAACCCCAGATGATGCAGAGTATGCAGACTGTATGCTAAATATAGCGCCCAAAACACCAATCCCCTGGGAAGTACAGCTGCTTAATATGAACTTGCAGGAAAAAGTTTTTATCTCGATTAATTCAACCGCCTGTATTACACCCAAAATGGTTTTTGACCAGGAGCCTATTGTGGTATTATTATATAGGCTGGTTCCGGAATGCTTGTCGGCTAGTGCGGATAACGGAAAAGCCATGGAGCAATTTTTTGAAAAAGTTCGTGACTCTTATCAAGCATCAAATCGTTTTTTCATTCCGGAAACCGTTGAAGAGCTTATTCAAATTTTGCGGCAGATCAAATGAGATTGGTTGAATCTTAGTAAAAGGAAGATAGGGTGTAAGATATGAAGATTATGCTCCTTTCTGGCGCATATAAAAATGCAGGGGACTTTTTGATTGTAGACAGAAGTGAAAAATTGTTACAGAAAGTGTTCCCCCAAGCAGAAATTATCAAGCAGGAGAGAAATGTCCCCCTTGACCATGATATAGATTTTATTAATTCCTGTGATTATATATTTTTTGCAGGAGGACCTGGATATTCCAATTGGTTTTATCCAGACCAAGTCCCTTTTGTAAAAGATTTATCTCGGGTAAAATCCAAACTGGCAGCGTTGGGAATGGGCTGGAATTCCAGACGCAGTGATGCAGCCACTAGGTATGGTTACACCTTTACGCCTGTAATGAAAAGGTTACTGGAAAGAATTCAAAACGATACTGGTGTCTTGGGGTGCCGGGACTGGTTTTCGGTACAGGTTTTAAAGCAGAATGGTTTGACAGGGGCAAAAATGACAGGGTGTCCTGCGTGGTACAATTTTGACTGCCTTGCAAATACTCAAGTTCCAATCCAGGATTTATCCCAGGTAAAACGCATTTGTGTGTCGGACCCAGCGTTTGTTTTTTCTTACCGTTCTCAAGCTTTGGAATTGGTTGAGTATTTAAAAAACAAATTTAAAGACGCAGAAATTAAATTTGTTTTTCATAGAGGAACTGCTGCAGACTCATTTACCTCCTCGGAAACTGCTGCTCAAACTCAGCAACTAATAGAAGATTTAAAACAGATAGGTGTTTGGATCGAAGACATCTCTTATGGGGTTGAAGGGCTTCATATTTACGATAATTGTGATTTGCATATTGGTTATCGTGTACATGCGCATATCTATAATATGAGCCGGAGAAACTTTTCGGTTCTGCTGGAGGAAGACTGCCGAGGCACTGGCATGAATGAGGCATTGGGTTTACCGTCATTGCCTGCCTATAGCACATTTGCAAACGAGCATTCGGACCGTATATGTAAAATGATGCAAAAAATTTTACCCAGCCGCCTAATCAACCTATACACAATTCAAGAGGTTGACCGTCTTTTGGAGCGTTTTCAATCTACTGGTTTTATCGATTACCATAACGCCTACGAAAAGATGAAAAGCACATATGAGCAAATGGTTAAATATTTGGAAGGCATTATATCTTAACGATAAGGATGGTTAACAAAATGAGTGATGGAAGAACTCAAAAATCGCTTCGTAATGTTATTTATGGAGTGCTGGGACAAGTTCTTACCTATGGCTGCAACTTTATAACCCGAACGGTATTGATTCACACTCTCAGTGTTGAGTACTGGGGAGTTAACGGTTTGTTTTCTACGGTATTAACCTTGCTTAGTCTATCAGAACTCGGGGTAGGGACAGCCATTGTGTTTCACCTGTATAAGCCCATTGCCCAGGAAGATATTCCAAAGATATGTTCCCTTATGGCATTATATAAAAGAGCTTATCGGTATGTTGGCATCTTTATTGCTGTTATAGGCGTATTATTGGTTCCTTTCCTTCCATATTTGATTAAAGGCCAATCTGGCATTGAGCATTTAGAATTTATTTATTTATTATTTTTATTGCAAAGCGTAACCTCCTATTTATTTTTTGCATATAAGTCGGCTATTTTAGAAGCCAATCAGCAAAAATATATAATTGCCTCCGTGGGGTTTGTTTTTACCATAGTTTCTTCTGTCGGGCAGATACTGTTTTTGATTTTAACTCGTAATTATATTGCCACCCTTGCCATTCAAATTGCCGTAACTATATTAAGGAATATTGTTGTAGCAAAAAAGGCCGATCAAATGTACCCCTATTTAAAAAATAAGACTGCGGAAAAGTTGCCTAAAGATGAACTGGAACAGATAGGAAAAAATGTATATGGCCTTTCTATGAATAAAATTGCCGGGGTTGCATTAAATTCTACGGCTAACTTGATTTTGTCGACGTTTATAGGGCTGTCTGTTGTGGGCATTTGTTCCAACTATCAAATGGTTTTTCAGGCCGTATTAATGATTGTTTCCACTGTTTTTAGCTCTTTAACCGCCAGCATCGGTAATTTAAACGCTACTGAAAACAGTGAAACTAAATATAATATTTTTAAAAAGATTTCTTTTGCAAATTATATTTTTTATGGCGTCATTTCGGTAGTACTTTGGAATGTGCTGAACCCGTTTATGCTGCTTTGGACGAAAAAGGCTGAATTTGTATTTTCCTTTCCCATTGTTGCAGTTTTAATACTAAATTTTTTAACAGCTGGGCTATTGTCGGCGGTTACATCGTTTCGCGATGCATGCGGGCTATACTGGCAGGGCCGTTATCGTATGCTGATTTATGCAGGCATAAATGTTGGACTGTCAATTATATTGGCAATTTATTTGGGAGTAATTGGAGTATTTATTGCACCGGTTGTTGGAAGGTTGTTAATTATTTATACATTCGATCCATGGCTTGTGTACCGTAGTGTTTTTCAAAAATCGCCCAAGCCTTTTTATATGATGTTTATTTTATATCTTGCTATTATTCTTATTGCAGCCTATACGGCTGGCTGGTTTTGTTCGTGGGTACCATCTAACTCTTTGTTCTGGATTATAGTTCAAAGTTTAATTTGCATAACCGTTTTTGCTGCCATTACAATCCTTGTATTTTTTAGAACAGAAGAATTTCAATATTATCTTTGTTTTAGTAAAACGTTGTTTGATAAAATAAAGATGAGCATTGGGAAGAAAGTGAAAAAATGAAGTTGTTATCATCTTTGCGGCGATACCTAGTTGACCCCAGTTATTTTATTTATCAAAGAAAATATAAAGGGCTCAATTGTACGATAGCGCCCTATGCTGAGCTAAGCAACGTGAGTTTGGAACCTTATGTTGGTATTGCGCATCATGCACAGGTTTCAAATTCCAGTGTTGGAAAAAGAACTTCAATCGGCCGATACGCTAAAATTCGCGATTGTGAAATAGGAAGGTATTGCTCCATTTCCTGGGATGTTACTATTGGGGCTCCAGCACATGATTTGAATCGTTTATCTTCTCATGCATTTTCTTATCGAAAGCAATTTGGTATCGTTGAAAATGATACAGAGTTCCCCCAATTAAAAACTGTAATCGGCCATGATGTTTGGATCGGTTGCGGCGTTACAATTATTGCTGGCGTTACAGTTGGAAATGGGGCGGTAATTGGAGCAAATGCCGTTGTGACCCATGATGTGGAACCTTATACGATTGTGGCAGGTGTGCCCGCAAAAAAAATGAAAGACCGGTTTACGGATGATAAAAAGGCAGTAATTGCTCTAAGCCAATGGTGGAACTGGGATGACCGGGCAATACGCCAAAATATAGACTGGTTTTTAAAAAATATCAATGATGCAGAGCTAGAAGAATTAGAAAAAAACCTACTTAACAAATAGATCAATTGTTTTGGGGAGGCAGCATGAATACATTGGCAATTATCCCTGCACGGGGTGGCTCAAAGGGAATTCCACGCAAAAATGTGCGGTTGATGCATGGCAAGCCGCTTATTTATTATGCCATTCATCATGCGCAGCAATGCAAGCTGATAACAGATGTGGTTGTCAGCAGTGATGATGAAGAAATTTTGTCGATTGCAGAAAAATATGGTGCGATTCCGTTAGACAGGCCCAAGAGGTTGGCGGAAGATGCAGTTACCCTTGACCCGGTTATTTTTGACGCCGTTGTTCAAATGGAACAGCGTACCGGAAAACAGTATGACACGGTTGTCACCTTACAGCCAACCTCGCCGCTTTTACGTGCCCAAACATTGGAAGAAGCGCTGTCGACCTTTATGAGTGAGGATGCCGATACTTATATTAGTGCCATAAACAAACCCCACTTGGCGTGGTCAAAAAAACCGGCGGGGTATTACCCCCTCTACGAAAAGCGGCTAAACCGCCAGCAACTGCCTCCCAATTATTTAGAAGCCGGAGCGTTCCTTATTACTAAGCGGGAGTATGTGACAGAAAACAGCCGGTTGGGCCGGAAAATTTCTGTCTATGAAATTCCGGAGCAAGAAGCAGTCGATATAGATTCGGTGCATGACTGGATCATCTGTGAATCAGCACTGAACCGCAAAAAAATTATACTGCGTGCCGATGGACACGCCCAACTTGGTATGGGGCACATTTACCATTGTTTATCCATTGCATACCACTTGATTGGCCATGAAGTTATGTTTGTAACCAAATCAGGGTGCTTAGAAGGGATTCAAAAGCTGACCGAATCGCACATGCCTTTTACCGTTATTCAGGACGATCAGGATTTTATGCGTTTTGTCAAAAACTATGGTCCCGATATTATTGTCAATGACTGTTTGGATACCACTGCCGACTATATGCAAAGCTTAAAAGAGCTTTGTCCCCGGGTAGTGACCATTGAAGATATGGGGGAAGGGGTCCGCTATGCAGATGCAGCGATTAATGCATTGTATGAGGACGGAAAAGTTTCGTCTTATCAAAATGTTTATAGCGGGAAGGACTATATCTGCCTGCGTGATGAATTTATGATTGCAGAGCCAAAAGAATTTTCGGCAGAAGTAAAGAATGTCGTGGTTTTATTTGGTGGAACTGACCCCGCCAACCTGACGCAGAAGATTT
Source organism: Ruminococcaceae bacterium Marseille-P2935 (assembly GCA_900104565.1). Classification (GTDB taxonomy): domain Bacteria; phylum Bacillota; class Clostridia; order Oscillospirales; family Ruminococcaceae; genus Marseille-P2935. The sequence goes on along the minus strand of LT629952.1, from coordinate 1,399,719 downwards.
ATAACCTGGCAAAAAAAATGCACCCTGTTTACCCCAATATCCACTTTACATTTATTGCTGGCCTGGGGTACGATTGCGCCGCAAAAGGAATCCGTTCCTGTGAAAAAAGCAAAATTACTGTGGTGCAAAATGCCAAATTCGTAAGCTCTTACATGCAGAATGCCGACCTGGCTTTTACTTCCCAGGGAAGGACGGTATATGAACTGGCTGTTATGGGCATTCCTGCCATTGTGATGGCTCAAAACGAGAGAGAGCAGCTACACTCGTTTGCCCAAATGAAAAATGGTTTTTTCAACCTTGGGTTAGGCAGCAAGTTGCAGCAGGAAACGATAGAACGAACTTTCGATTTTCTTGTTAAAACACCTCAGCTGCGCAGGGAAATGCGTGATTTGATGCAAAAGCAGCAGCGTCGCTTAAAAAATGGTGCACAAAATGAAATCAAATTGATTTTGGGGGAATAACCAATGCAAAGTGCAATGATTCGCAGGATTCAAGAGGGGAAGTTTGTTTTAATCGCTGAGATTGGGGTTAATTATTACGATATCGCTGCCGAAAGAGGAATCACCCCTATGCAGGCGGCCAAGCTGATGGTGCAGGAGGCCAAAGAAGCTGGAATTCATGCGGTAAAATTTCAGACCTATAAAGCAGAAACTCTGGCTGCAAAAGCATCCCCTTATTATTGGGACATTACAGAAGAGCCCACTCGATCCCAGTTTGAACTGTTCCAGAAATTTGACTCGTTTGGCTATCAGGAATATAGGGAGCTGGCGTCTTATTGCAGGGAATTGGGAATCGAATTTTGCTCTACCGCGTTTGATTTTGAATCGGCGGATTATTTAGATGAAATGATGGGTGTTTATAAAATATCCTCTTCCGATTTAAGCAATCTTCCGTTTATTGCGTATCAGGCCAAAAAGAATAAACCGATTTTGCTATCGGTCGGGGCGTCTAATGTAGATGAAATTGATCTGGCGGTTGAGACGATTCGTAACTATAATCAGCAGCCCCTGGTGCTGCTGCATTGTGTGTTGGAATACCCGACCCCTTATGCAGATGCGAATTTGAATAAAATTGTATCGTTAAAGCAGCGATACCCGGACGTTTGTGTCGGCTACTCCGACCATACCAAACCGGAAGCGTGTTATGACGTGATAAAAACAGCATATTGCCTGGGAGCAAACGTGGTGGAAAAACATTATACGCTAAACAAAACCTTAAAGGGAAATGATCATTATCATGCTATGGATCCATCAGACGCAAAAAAGATATTGAAGGGAATTGACTTTTTAAACGATATTCGCGGCAGCTATGAGCTAAAGTGTTTAGATACTGAACAAACGGCCCGCCGCAATGCACGCCGTTCTATTGTAGCAGCGGGGGATATTCCCAAAGGAACCATTATCACCCGGGAGATGTTGACCTTCAAACGGCCGGGAACAGGAATCCCACCGTCAGAAATAGAGTCTGTGATTGGTAAAACTGCGGCTGAAACTATTTGTGAAGATACGATTTTACAACAAGAAATGATAAGTGATTGTAATAAAGTGTAACATTTTAAAAAAATATGGAATGAACAGCGAAATAGCTCTGTTGAATGGACTGGTAAATCGTAAAGTAACCACATTTTATGTTTACTTTAAAATCCCACTGGCTTTGTCAGTGGGATTTTGTGTGTTAAGCGAAATTGTTTCATCGTTCAGAGGAGTTTCTTAATTTATTTTATCGGCAGGTGGCAGGGTCAAAAATAATGTGCAAATTAGTTTGTAGGCTCTGGATGAATGAGATCAGCCAGCATCGCGTTGGACAGTGCCAAGAATTATGCGGTCATGCTTTACTGTTTTCGCTCAACATTATGGAAATTAGTAGTAAAGCGAAATTTGCAAGACGTTTTCGGATGTTTACTTTCCCATATGCTTATTTTAAATCAATGCCAGCGGCAGGGACTGTGAAAAACGGTATGAATTACTTTTTAACAGGTTGGATAGGGGATCAATGTTCCATATTCCCTGTAAGGAGCAAAGTGAGTATGAAGGAGGATTACTGGTTGGTAAGAAAGACCCGCTGTAACATTCCGTTTGAGCAGCAGTATTTGACCCAGTCTGCCTGGTTTGCAATGCAGTGGGTAAGGTGCTCTTCCATTGCAGAAGAGGAAATATGAAGTTCCCCCAGCAGTGGTTTTAAAGCAGCGGTTAATCTGTTTTGGGTTTCAGCAGCATCTTTTCCGGAAAATAAGCGCCGTAGCAGCGAAAGATCGGTGCGGTTTAACCACAGCGAATAGGGGCTTTTGTCGCACAGTATCCGCCCCAGGCTGTTCAGCAGCACAAATTGGCAGATGTTTTGCAAATCCTCGGCATAGCTGGGGTTGCTGCACAGTATCAGCCGGTGAATCAGCTGACTGTCAAAACATTGGCAAAACTGGTTTTCCAGCCGCAATGCACTCAAATATTCAAAAACCGCTTCCACTCCTGTTAGGTCCATGCGGTCATATCCTAGGGGGTAATCAACCGAGCCGGGGCTTTCATGAGCAGAGTAATAAAGGTCATAGTGCCTGAAAAATAACGGCAAGCCGTTTGATATTGTGTCGTTATAAGCTAGATTTGGAGTGAGGATACGGTTTTTTTGTACCATTTGAAGCAGGTGCTTTGCCAGGCTGACACGGCGTTTTAAAATAATTTGCCCCTGATCAAAAAGAGTTGGCAACTGTGCATTCAGCAATTGCTGCAATGCAGCGTCATGGCTGTTTAACCCTTTTAAATACACACTGATGGTATAACACAAAGACTGCATCAAATGCTGGGCGGTTTCGGTTCGTACCGAACTGCTGGCCCCACCGGTGTAACGCCGGGTTTGCTCAGCCAGCAATGTAAACAGCTGAACCTGTATGGATTCAAGGCCGCTGTCGCTGACCGCCCCAAAGGAAACGGCGGCCTGCAGCAGAGAGAGCAGATAATCACCACGTAAAATTGGCATTCCTTCCAAAGAGTGAAGGGGTTTTAAAGAATCATTCGTCATTTTCCATCCGCTCCGCTTCCGTGTTCCAGGCATCTCGCCATTGATTGCTGCTGGATTCCGGTTCTTCTTCTCCAAAACGAATCGCTTTGGCCAATTCCTCTAAATCCCGTTCCGCCAACAGCTCTACCGACCCACAGCAATCACCGTCAAAGCTGGAACGCATGCTGGAAAGCAGCTCATCATCAGTAAATTTGTCGGGTAGCTCATTTTTAAAATAGTAGAATATTTCCACCAGCTGTTCCAGTGTTTCAGCATACTGGTAAGGAGATAGATAGGGTGAGTCGCAAAAGGCAAGAATCAGCCGGTTTAAAATAGTTCCTTCAAACTCGACCCGGTTGGTATCACGCAGTGCCTGTGTACGCGCCTGTACCAACTTTTGTGCCTGCCCAGGGGTTAAGGTAAGACCATAATGTCTGGTCGTTTCGTTGCAGCGAAGGGCAGATTCCGCCAGTTGTTTTTCTGCCTGGAACAGGGAAGACAAAGGAAATTCTGAAAACATAAAACCCCCCCCAAAAAAAGATTGACAACAGCAATAAAATGTGATATAGTATAATAAGGGTAATTTCACTTAATATTCTTTCGATTTAATGAGTATATCATTTTTTATTATATTTGTCAATTGGGCCAGAAGTTTCTGGCCTTTTTTGTTTTACAGAAATATTGTTACAAACATATTTGGGACAATACTTTCCCTCAGCGCTTATTTTAGCATCAGCCAGCCAACTTATATAATTCTCTGCAGCTTTTGTTATGCCAGAAACGCAGACAATATGATACAGATAAAAAACAGCAAAGTCATAGAGGGCAGTATTCAAAAGGTATTATTTTGTATGCTCCGCTTACCACCTCCTTAGAGGACACTCTCCATATTTAACAACAGGAATGTTTTTCCAATCAAGGCATTACCGCGTATAGTTTCTAAATAATTGGTAAGTCTTTCATGGCAGAATTCCTGCGAAATAATAAATAAGCTGCTTTTTGGTTGAGGGAGTGGATTTTTGGAAAGGATAATGAATGAGTAAAAATATGCTTTCATTCGTATAAAACCTTATTTTAAGCGATTTAATTTGCTATTTAACACCAGGGTTAGGAGTTAACAGGTTGTTCATAGCCAAAAAGGATTATATTGTCGCAAGAATGAAATATAATTGTTAATTTATTATCAATTCCAGTCATATCCTGTTGAATTTTGGAACCGAATACGGTATACTTAACAGTACTTGTGTGACGTGTGCGTGTGTTGCGTACAGCAGTTCACAAAACGCACACGTTTATCTGCGAAAGGAAGGGCGGAAAAGGAAAAGATGTTGCGATATATTTTAAAGCGTGTGGCATCCACGGTAGTAATTTTATTTTTAATTGCCACAGTGACTTTTTTTATGATGCGTGCAATTCCAGGAGGGCCGTTTACCCGTGACAGGGCTTTGCCTCCGGCAGTTGAGGCGGCGCTGAACGAACGGTTTAATCTGGACGCACCGCTGATGGAACAGTATAAGGATTACATGGTAAACCTGGTTAAGCTGGATTTGGGGCCGTCGTTCCAAAAGCCGGGTGTACATGTCAACGATATTATTGCCCAGGGCTTTCCGGTTTCGGGCAAGGTCGGTGGAATTGCTGCAATTGCCGTTATTGTACTGGGGGTTCCCCTTGGCATCTGGGCGGCATTGAAAAAGAATAAGTTCCCAGACTATATGGTTTCGGTTATTTCCACCCTGGGAATAACGATACCCAGCTTTGTTATTGGTACGTTTATGATGTACGTGTTTGGCGAGCGTTTGGGGTGGATACCCGCAGGCGGGCTTTCGGACTGGCGTAGCTATATTGGCCCGGTCATTGCCATTGGCGGTTTTTCGCTGGCGTTTGTTACCCGGCTTACCCGTTCCAGCATGCTGGAGGTGACTGCACAGGATTACATTCGCACCGCGCGGGCCAACGGCCTGTCTCGGGGCAGAATTATTTTTAAACATGCCCTGAAAAACGCGCTGATTCCGGTTGTTACCTATATTGGGCCTATGGTGGCAAGCATTATGACAGGTTCTTTTGTGGTCGAAAAAATATTCGCGATTCCCGGAATGGGGAAATACTTTGTTGAGAGCATTACAAACCGCGACTATACCGTTATTATGGGTACGACTATATTTTATGCTGTCTTCTATGTAATTATGGTGCTGTTTGTAGATATCGCTTATGCAGTGATCGACCCCAGAATTAAATTGGAACAGTAAGGAGGCGGACAAATGAACGAGAAATGGAAAAAAGTCGATAGAAGTTCTATGCCTACCGCTGAGGATACCCGACCCGGGCTTACCTATTGGCAGGATGTTTGGCGCAGGTTCCGTAAAAACTGGCTTGCAATGGCCGGCCTTGTACTGGTCATATTAATAGCACTTTTGGCAGTGATTGGGCCAATGTTCAGCCCGTATTCCTATGCCGATCAGCAGCTGGAGCTTTCCAACCTGCCGCCAAGGCTTGCAATTACCAAGCTGTCGGACGGATTGTACGCCTATGTTCATAAAGAGTTTAAACTGATTCAGGTATCGGAGGACGGCGATGTATTGGGGCCGGTCAAGCTTATCGACGACGACCTGGTGCTTCGTACCCGTACCTATGAGTTGGATGGTAAAGAGATAAAATTTGACTATTCCCTGGCCAACAAAAAGGGGAATAAGCAAAAGTTTTCCGATTACGGATATAATTACCGTATTTTTGTAGATGGTAAGGAAATTGACCCCACCCCAGTGAAAACCACCCAGAACAAAACTTTTGTTTTGGGAACAGACCGGCTGGGCCGCGACATGTGGACCCGCACCCTCTATGGTGCGCGCATCTCCTTGTCGGTTGGTGTGGTAGCTGCACTGGTCAATATGATTATCGGCGTTATTTACGGCGGTATTGCCGGTTATGAAGGCGGTATGATTGACAATGTGATGATGCGTATTGTAGATTTGATCAACTCGATTCCGCTGATGCTGATTGTTATTTTGCTGATGGTGGTAATCGGCAAAAGCGGGTTTGGCACCATTATTGTCACGATTGGCCTGGTGTATTGGGTCAGCATGGCCCGCCAGGTGCGCGGCCAGGTGCTAAGCTTAAAAGAGCAGGAGTATGTGCTGGCAGCCCGTACCCTGGGCGCTTCTAAATCCCGTATTATTATGCGGCATTTAATACCCAACGCCCTGGGGCCCATTGTGGTATCCATGACCATGAGCATTCCAAACGCTATTTTTACCGAGTCCTTTTTAAGCTTTGTAGGACTGGGTGTTTCGGCTCCGCAGGCCTCGTGGGGAACACTGGCAAACGATGCGCTTGGCGCCATTCGTTCCTTCCCCTACCAGCTGATTATTCCGTCGGTTGCCATTGCAATTACCATGTTTGCCTTTAACTTTGTGGGCGATGGCCTTAGAGATGCATTGGACCCGCGGCTGAGAAAGTAACAGGAAGGAGGAAATACACATGCAAACAGAAAAAGTATTGCAGATAAAAGAACTGAAAACCTCCTTTTTCACTCACCTGGGTGAGGTGCAGGCAGTACGGGGTGTCAGTTTTGATTTAAATCAGGGCGAAATTTTAGGTATTGTGGGCGAATCGGGTTCGGGAAAAAGCGTCACCTGTATGTCGGTGATGAAGCTGATCTCTGATCCGGGCCGCATTGTAAGCGGAGAGATTTTATTTAAAGGGGAAGATTTGATCCCCAAAAGTGAAAAAGAGCTTCAGCAGATTAGGGGCAACGAAATTTCCATGGTGTTTCAGGACCCTATGACCGCCATGAACCCGGTTTATACTGTTGGCAACCAGATGATCGAGGTGATTCGCCACCACCAAAAGGTAAGCAAGCAGGAGGCTCATGCCATCGCGGTAAAGATGCTCTCCCTGGTAGGGATTCCTTCCCCGGAGGAGCGGATGAAAAATTATCCTCACGAGTTCTCGGGCGGTATGCGACAGCGTGCCATGATCGCAATGGCCCTGTCCTGCAACCCTCAGCTGCTGATTGCTGACGAACCAACCACTGCCCTGGATGTGACCATTCAGGCCCAGGTGCTGGATTTGATGAAAGATTTGCAGAAGAAGCTGGGTACTTCAATTATTTTAATTACCCATGATTTGGGCGTCATAGCCGAAACCTGCAGCCGTGTCATTGTGATGTATGGCGGTATGGTGATGGAAGAGGGAGAGGTAAGCGAAATTTTCCATTCCCCTAAAAACCCCTATACCGTGGGGCTTTTAAATTCGGTGCCCAACCCCCAGCAGCAGGTAAAAGAGCGGCTGCAGCCGATTCCGGGTTCCCCGCCGGACCTGTTAAAGCCGCCCAAGGGCTGCCCGTTCTGCCAGCGGTGTGAGCACGCCATGAGTATTTGCATGGACGAGCTGCCGCCGTTATATTCCGTAACCTCTACACATAGGTCCCGTTGTTGGCTGCTGGATCAAGACGCACCGGCGGTACCGGGTTATAAAGAGGAGGTGGAACATCATGGCTGATATGCCACTTGTAGAAGTAAAAAACCTGAAAAAATATTTTACCAAAGAAAAAGGCTTGTTTGCCAAGCCACAATATATTAAAGCGGTGGACGACGTCAGTTTTTCCATTGCCAAAGGGGAGACCCTTGGTTTGGTAGGAGAATCGGGCTGCGGCAAGTCAACCACCGGGCGAACGATCATCCGTTTGTATGAGCCCACCGCAGGCCAGATTATTTTTGAAGGCACTGATATTGCAAAGCTGCCAGAAAAAAAATTAATGCCTTACCGGCGGGATATGCAGATGATTTTTCAGGACCCCTATGCATCGCTGGATTCCCGCATGACGGTTGCCGATATTATTGGTGAGGCCTTTGATATTCATAAACTGGGAAGCGCCGCTGAAAAGGCAGAGGTAGTGGCGACCCTGCTTGACCGGGTGGGCTTAAAACGGGAGCATGCCAGCCGCTACCCCCACGAATTTTCTGGCGGCCAGCGCCAGCGCATTGGCATTGCAAGGGCTTTGGCGGTAAGGCCTAAATTCATTATCTGCGACGAGCCAATTTCGGCTCTGGATGTGTCCATTCAGGCACAGGCAGTCAACATGCTGGAGGATTTGCAGAAGGAACTTGGGCTGACCTATTTGTTTATTGCCCACGATCTTTCTATGGTAAAACATATCTCCAACCGTATTGGTGTTATGTACCTGGGCAAGCTGGTTGAACTGGCCCCGTCCGGCGAGCTGTATGCACAGCCGCTGCACCCTTACACGCAAGCTTTATTGTCGGCCATCCCTGTTCCGGACCCGGCAAAGGCCGAAGAAAAACAAAGAATCATGCTGGAAGGCGAGGTGCCCTCTCCGCTTAACCCGCCGTCCGGCTGCCGGTTTTGCACCCGCTGCCAATACCGGATGCCCAGATGCCAGGAGGAAGAACCGCAGCTGCGTGAAGTGGCTCCGGGCCACTTTGCGGCCTGCCATCTGCTGGACCGCTAAAATTTGTTATTTGATTTTAAAACTCAAAAATGTTATACTCATGCCACAATGTAGTGTGACAGAATCAGTAAATAGGATATGAAAACACAGGAGGAAAACTATGAAAAAAATCTTAGCCTTGGTATTGGCCCTGACCATGCTGGCCGCACTTGCCGGCTGCGGTGGGAATGGGAATTCTTCCAGCGGTTCCGCTCCCGGAATGGAAGGAAACCAGGAAAAGGTGTTTACCTACAACATGAACGTTGACCCAAAAACCTTTGATCCGGGCCTAAATGCCGCAGTAGACGGCAGCCATGTGATCAACAACACCTTTGAAGGCCTTTACCGTGATACCGAAGATGGCTTAAAACCTGCAATAGCAGAGAGCCATACTGTTTCGGAAGATGGCACCGTATATACCTTTACCCTGCGCGATGGCGTAAAATGGTCTGACGGCAAGCCTGTCACTGCAGGCGATTTTGAATTTGCCTGGAAACGCGCGATGGAGCCGATTACCGAGTATGGCTTTATCTTTGCTCCCATTAAAAATGCCGGCAGAGTATATGGCGGCGAAATTGGAACCGATGGCACCGGGGAAGATGAGGTTGGCGTAAAAGCTTTAGATGAAAAAACGCTTCAGGTAACTTTGGAAGCTCCCTGTGAATATTTCTTAAGCCTGACCGCATTCCCGACCCTGATGCCGGTCCGCTCGGATGTTGTTGACCAGGATGGCCTGTGGGCAAAAGACCCAGCAAAAGCAATTTGCAACGGCCCCTTTAAGCTGGAAAGCTATACCATGAACGACCAGGCGGTTTTGGTGAAAAACGAAAACTACTGGAATGCAGCAAATGTTAAGATTGATAAAATTGTGGGCAAAATGATCGTAGAGGCTTCCACCGGCCTGACTGCATTCCGTGCAGGAGACCTGGATTTGATCGATGTGCTGCCCCGTGAAGAGGTTCCTCAGCTGATCGCTTCCGGCGAGCTGATTCTGAACCCCTATATTGGTACCGTGTTTCTTACCTACAACCTGACCGACAGCGGCAATGCTGCTTTGCAGGACGTTAATGTAAGAAAAGCTCTGGCATTGGCGGTTGACCGCGAGTCCATTACTAAGCTGGTTACCCGTTCCGGCGAAAAGCCGGCAACCGGCATTGTACCTTCCGGTGCATTTTTCGACCACAACGATAAGGATTTTAACACCGTTTCAGGCGATTATGGACTGCCTGCTTCGGGTGATGTTGCAAAAGCCAAACAGCTGCTGGCGGATGCTGGTTACCCCAATGGGGAAGGGTTCCCCAAACTGGAGCTGTTTTACAACACCAGCGACATTAATAAATCTTTGGCAGAGGCTATTCAGGAAATGCTGAAAACCAACCTGAATATTGAGGTTGAATTGCGTAACCAGGAATGGGCCACCTATATGGAAAGCCTGTTTACTCAGAATTACCCCGATATGGCCCGTCACAGCTGGACAGGCGACTATGTGGACCCTCAGACCATGCTGGAGATTTTCATGACTGGAAACCCGCTTTCCGGCTCTGGTTACTCTAACCCCGAGTTTGATAAGCAAATGCAGATCGCCCAGACCACAGTTGGCGAAGAGCATTTTAATGCCCTGTACAAAGCGCAGGATATTTTAATGGCCGATATGCCGTTTTTGCCGTTATATTACAACGTAACCCCCATGTTGCTGAGTGACCGTGTTGAGGGAATCTATGCAAGCCCCACCGGTAAATACTGGTTTGGCGATATGGACCTGGTAGAAGTAACAGAATAAAATCTACTGTTTCAAACCGTCCCCAATTGGGGACGGTTTTGTTATTTAGGCATAAAATGTAGTATCCGGTCGCAAATGTGGCTGGACAAACTGATGATGGAGGGAATCAAATGCCTGAATATAAAGGGATTGATGTATCTCAGTGGCAGGGCAATATAAACTGGGCAGAGGTTAAAAGCTCTGGCATTCAATTTGCCATGATTCGGGCAACCTATGGAAGAGGGACAGATGTAAGTACAGATCCCCGACTTTTAGACAATGCTGCGGGATGTGATACAGTTGGCCTGCCCTATGGGTTGTACCATTACAGTTATGCAAAAACAGTGGATGAAGCTGTAGAAGAAGCAAAGGCTTTTTTGAAAGTGATAAAAGATTTACAGCCCCAGATGCCGGTGGCATTGGATTTGGAGGATTCCAGCCAGGCGGGTCTTCCCAAAGAAACCCTGACCAATATTGCACGAAGCTTTCTGAAAATGGTAGAGGCAGAAAAGTATTATGGTATTCTTTATGCCAATTACAGCTGGCTCACTACCAGGCTGGATATGTCCCGGCTGAATGGAATTGACGTATGGCTTGCCCAATGGGCGTCAAAACCCACTTATCAGGGCAATTTTGGTATGTGGCAGTATGGGGTGATTGGAAAAAATGGAACCAAAGGGGTGGATTATACCATTTATGGCCAGGTGGCCGGCATACAGGGGAACTGCGATGCCGATCTTGCGTATCAAGACTATCCGCAAATAATTCGTGCTGCCGGGCTGAATCATTTGGGCTCCTCGACAGAAGAACCAGAATCTGCACCGGAGCCAGAACCCATTCCAGAACCAGAGCCGGAGGATGGAGATAAATGGAGCAAAATACAGTGTATTCTTAGAGGATTGTGGAAATATTTAAAATTATGTCTCAGCAACCAATGGGCTACGATCAAGCTTCGTTTTATGAATTTTTGGAGTTCGGTCACGCGATTTTTTGAAAATCTATGGGCTTCGGTGTATCATTTTATTCAGGGGTTATTCCGCTAAAATAGTTAGGAATAGAAAAATCTGCAAGGCCGTTGAGACTGGCTGCAGGAAGATAAATTTTAAGGCGTTAGCTAGGATGAAATATCTGCAAATTTAAGCGTGAACTGGTCTTCCGTTCCTTTATCGTCTTAAAAGATGCTGAACTTTGATTCAATCGCAAAAAGGGGTTGATATCTTATGATATCAACCCCTTTTACTAAAGAAACTCAAGATTTCTTAATAGGCTGCGTTATTTGCCTGCCCGATGACCGCCGGTATAACAAATACGCTTTTTATATTTTCTTTCAGCACTCGCGATGTACTACAACGAATCCCTTGTGAAAAAGTTCAGTATACTCATGTGATCCCCTGTTTTGCGTAGTCGGACGCTAGAATCCGTAAAATGGAAAAACAAAACTATCAGGGTTGTCCGGGCTGGGAGAGCAGCCTTTGCACGCTGAATGCTGCAGTGGGCATCGTCTGATAGAAATGGAATTTCCCAGGTAAGGGCGGCAACCCGCAGGCCCTGTACTTTAGCCAGATGATAAAGCAGGTAAGAGGAGTATTTGCCACCCGTGTAAAACATAGCCACGTCAAAGCGGGTACGGGGGCAAGGCGGAATTTGTTTGATCAGCGGCAGTACGCTGACTAATTTTTCTGCGGTACCTTTGCCGGTTGGTACATAGGGGGCAAAACCCGTTGCTGTCCAACTCTAACCCGGGAATGGTAAGGTCGTTAGTAGCGCAGTTTGTGCAAAATTGTGCTTCCTCAAGTTTGACAGGAGTGACCCGGAGGGCAGTTTTTTCTACAATCACCCCTTGGCGCAACAGCCTGCGGATCACCGGGAAAGAGACTGCTGAAAGAGGGGTGTTCCCATCCAGCATTCCAATACGATTGGCATCTGCAGCAGAGAAGGTAATGTAGTTTCCACCGGTTTTGTAAAACAGGGTGTATTACGCCGTTCATCTGTTTTTCTCCTGATTGGCTTTGTTCCGGTTGTCCAAATGATAACGGCCGTCTTTATAATAGAAAGTACGCCCCCGTTCGTGTGCGTAATAGGTATTATCCAGGTTCTGCTTGGGTATATAGCGTGTGGGAGGCAGTACCGCTACCGTGTTGGGGGCCATATCCTTGCAAACTACAGCGCCGGCTCCAATGCGGCAGTTATCACCAATGGTGATATTGCCCACAATGGTAGCACCAGCCCCAATATATACATTGTTGCCAATGGTGGGGCTGCCAAAGGTAGGGCTGTCCTCTAAAGAGTTGAAAATGATGGACGAATATTGAAAAATAACAACATCTTTTCCAAACTTTGCCCGCTCTGAAATTGTAATGCCCATTACCCCATGGGGAAAACAAGGGGTGGTTGCCATTTCGCTGCCAATGCCCACCCAGCTGCCACGGCGCAAAAAATAGGTGTTATAAACAAAATTAAGCAGCTTTGACTTGCTGCCGCTCTCTTTTAAATAAGCCTTTAATCCCCAGATGTTTTTATATTTCAGCATGACAAAAAATGTTGCCAGCGGCTCAAAAAGCCTCCATATAAACTCCTTGAATGCTTCCAAACTGCCACGTCCTTTCTTTGTGCTCTGAGTCGATTATAAGCGATTCCGGTTTTACCGTCAACTAAGAAGGATGCCAGACATCTATAAAAAACAATATTATCCAACGTTTTAAAAGGCTTTGAAACATTGGCAGTATTGGCAGGTAGTAACTGCAGAAGATGTTTGAAAAAAGGTGAATCTTAGCATTTTACTCATTCTAATTCACTCAGGCGGCCTATCTTTAACAGCCCAACAGCTTTTTTAGGGAAAAGCTTGTTTTTGCTGAAATTGCCTTGTCATTCACTGGTCCGCAGGTCTTTAAAATACCAGGGGCATTTTATAACGCCACAAAAGAAAGGTATTTCAGTAAGCCGGTCGTTACAGTTTTTATACAGTAACTATAGTATGCCCGGTTTTCTCTTCATTGAAATTCCTCCTGAAATATGCTAAAATTACAAAATAGTGTGTGAATGAGGAGAGAAGAATGAAAATTGTAAAAAACATAGCGTTGGTTATGCTGGGCATTTTTGGAATAGGCATTGCAATGGCGCTGATGACAAAAGGCAATGTAGGAACCGACCCAATTACCTTGTTAATTAATGGGGTGGCCCGCAAGTTTAATATTTCAAGCGGCTGGGCAGCCAATATATTGAATGTGTTTTATTTAGCTATTTTACTGATTTTTTACCGTAAGGTTATTCGTATTTCCACATTGCTTTCGGTTTTGTTTATGGGGTCCTTTATGGATTTTGGCCTGTGGGTACTAAACGGTGTGATGCCAAACGAACCAAACTTTTGGGTAGGGCTGGTGCTGAATATTGTTGGCGTAGTGCTGCTGGGTGCTTCTATTGGCATTTATCTTTCGGTGGGGTATGGCAGTTCCCCGGCAGACGGCATGGTGCTCTGGATTCAGTCGCTGATCAAGCTGCGTTACCAGTATTGCTCCTGGATTTTTTACGCGATCTGCTGTATTGTGGGTATCCTGCTGGGTGAAATGATTGGCGTGGGTACCGTAATTGCCCTGGTTTTGGTAGGGGTTGTGTGTGACCGCACCCTGCAGTGCATGAAGAAAATTACAGAAAAAAACGACCGGCCTGCAGAAGGTTAAAAAGTTTTTTAAATTCTGGTAAGTTTTCGGAATGTTTTTAGGGTATCCTCATTGAGGTGAATGAGGGTACCCTCATTTTACGCTATGTGTATGCTGCAAAAAACACAGAGGGATTAATGCCCTCTGTGTTTTTATCTTTGTATTTTAACTCATGCATTGCCCGAGTCAAGCATCTGTCACGTTATTTTGCAGGAATCATTCAGTGATGCGGCCTTCACAGGCAGCAATCTAGTTGCGGTAAACAGCGTCAGGTAGGGGAATTTATCTGCAATAAATTCCAGTTCCCTTACAAAATGCCTTGATTGTGGAGGGTGACGCAGAGGCCTTTTATCAACTATCAAAGCAGCAAAAAACAGGCCCTTTTTTAATTTATTTCTTTCCTTCAACATCTGCCGGGTTTTATTTTTGGTGAGCCGTTGCCAGAGTGGCTTTTGACTGCGCATATTCGTCAATTGCCTGGGCCACCCGTTTTGAAACTTTTACGGCCTCAACCACCGTTTTGGCTCCGGTCACTACGTCGCCTGAGGCAAAAACTCCTTCCCGGCTGGTCCGTCCGCAGTCATCCACCGCCACCAGGCTACGGCCTGTCAGGTTAATTCCGGTTGTAGAGGAAACAACAACTGCCCGTGGCCCCTGTCCAATTGCAATTATGATCGAATCCACCGGGAAAAGCACCTCGGTACCGGGAACAGGCTTTGCACGAACTGCACCGGTTTTGTCTGTGAATTCCTGAGAGTCGGCCAATATAATTCCCTTGTCAGTTAATTCCACCGCAGTTTTATAATACAGCAGACGGGCGCCGTCAATTTTGGCGTACTCAACCTCTATTTCCCTGGCGGTAACAGGCTCTTCCCCCAGATTGCACAGTATGGTAACCTCCTCGCATCCATGGCGCAGTGCAGTGCGTGCCACGTCCATGGCTACATTTCCGGCGCCAATAATAGCTAGGCGTTTTCCAAGATGGTAAACATCGGGGTTATGTAGGTAATTAATGGCATAATGCACATGCCCCAGGCTTTCGCCTTTTATGCCAAGGCTCTGCGGGCGCCGAACGCCGGCTCCCATAAAGATGGCCTGAAATCCATCCCGAAACAGATCATCAACACTAATACCCATGCCGATTTGAATGTTGGGGCGAATTTTAATGCCGCTTTGAATGAGCGTATCGGTCAGCTGATCCAATATTCTTTTGGGCAGCCGGAACTCCGGAATACCATAGCGCAGCACCCCGCCGATTCGGTCGTTCCCTTCAAAAATAGTAACATCATAGTTTTTGCGGGCGAGCAAAAATGCAATGGTGATGCCTGCGGGTCCAGAACCGATAATGGCGATTTTGCCGCTGCTGTTATCAGACGGAACGGGCTTATAGCTGGAAAGAAAATAATCGGATATATATTGTTCAATCGCACTGATTTGTACCGGTGTACCGGTATGGTTCATAACACAGTGCCCTTCACACTGGTTTTCCTGCGGGCATACGTGGCAGCAAACCAGCGACAGGGGATTGTTGTCAAACAATAATTTGCCTGCCTTGAGGGTTTCATGGTCAAGCAACAGGCGAATAGCATCCCGAATCGGAGTGTGAATAGGGCAGCCTACAGAACACTTTGGGTTTTTACATTGCAGACAGCGCATGGCATCGTCCATTACATGTTTGCTCATGATGGTTACTCCTTTACAAACAAAAACATTTAAGTGATTATATAAAACGGAAACGGCAATCAATACCTGATGTTTAGCGTATGGTCAGTATAAGAGCCTGCTATTTACCTTGTGTGCTGGTTTTGCAAAACAATTGGCCCAGGCGGCCGGTAAAAACAGCTGATATGTGCTTTTCTTAAAGCGCACAGACGTATCCCTGGCGAGCTCTGTGTATTCTGCGCACATATTTTGCTGATGCAATAGGGCAGAGCTTGTCCGCTATATGAAATAACAAATTTACTAGAGTATAACACGGCAAAGTGCCAAGCGCCAGAATAATTATTTTTTTAACAGAAACCGCCGCGGAGTTTATCCGCGGCGGTTGGTTTACTATTTTATTCTTTCCACACCGAATCTTTCATTTGAAGAATGGTATCCTCTGTTTTTTGGTTTACTAAATCAAAATTCATGGCGGCAATATAACAGCATTCCAGTTTGTCGTGTTTTTCCTTTGCCTCCATAAGCAGACGAATAGCCTGTTCCAGCATTTGATTGGCAGCCTTGCGGTTAAATGCCAGCCGTTTTTTACGCTGGCTGAGCAGCTCCATATCGGTAAAACGGCGTGCGTGAATCACCCGGTAGGGTTCAATATCCAGTGGGTGGAAGGGGTTGGAAGTCATAAAACCGAGGCTAAGCTCAGGAATTAACAGGTGTTCCAGCTTGTCAAAGGGAGAAAGCGGGCAGAAGCAGCTGATCACGTTGTAGCCGCTCTCTAAAGCTGCTTGCCGTAATGCGTGAAGCAAAAGCTTGGAAGAGGCGCCGTATTCGTCCTCGATAAGATAAATGCGGCTGCAAAGGTCCTGGGCCGTTTGGGTAAATGTGAGCACACCCTGATTGGTAACTGCCGACAAAAAGCGCACCAGCTCCTTTCCAGGCCCATTTTTGGGGCGGAATTCACGGGAGGCAAAGCGTGTTGCATAACGGGAAATTTTACCATGGTCCGTGCACTGTTCGGCTATGCGATATGTATCGTTGGTCAAAGAGCCACAGGCGGCCAAAAAGCGGCAGCAATGTTCGTGACATTTGCTTACTGAACCAGAAATTTCAATAATTTCTTTCCGCTTTTCATAAAGGGTTTTACTGTTCCAGCAATCACAAAGGTTCACTAAGGTTTCTACTGCACCAGGGTATTGGGGTTCGACTACATGGGTTGTTGTAACCAAAACAAAAAGTCTCCCAATTACCCTTTGGACTGATTTAGGATATCAATAGCCTTCTTCCGTCAAAATGACAAAAGGAGGCATATTCATAGATACCATTGTTCGATAAATTAAAATTTATCGTTCTTCATTTAATAGGACAATACCGCAATCCCCGCAATAGTATGCGATAGCATGCATACCGAAAGCAGTGTTCTCAGAAACTATTTTCTTGCAATCTTTTGAGTATTTTAATTTGAATAAACTTTGCCTTTTCTCATTTGGCAGCCATTGCGCAGGGATATTATCTGTTGGAATATAACCTTTTTGCATTTCTCTTTCGCAATATGGACACTTCATAATTTCACCTTCTTTTCTTGTGAATTTTATTTATCTTATCATATGTTTCTGTTTCAATCAAAGCATCGTGAAATTGACGGAGTTGGAACCCATCAGTCCAAATGTAAAAAGGGATCAAAAAGTTTCCACCTTGACTTTTGCCGGGTTTCATGGTATTTTAATACAATAAAGCAGGCAGGAAGCCTGTGGGGCGTAAAATGATTTTTTGAATTAAAAAACGGCGGCAGGCAGCCGCCGGTAATGCCAGAAGGCTCTTTTTCAGAGCCTTCTTTTTGTTTTTCTACAGTTTTACAATAGGGCGCAGCACTTCATAACCCAGTGTTTCGGGCATCATCCGCTGGTAATCCTGGCAGTTGTTTTCATTCCAAGCATAGCCAAGGCTTTGCGGGTCAAAGTTCCAGGACAGTGTTTCCACACGGTTTACAACCTCTTCACAATGCTGCAAAAAGTCAAAGGGCGGGTGGTAAAACACCAGGTAATAGCTGGCAGGGTATTCTTTAAGGGTAAAACCGGCCGGTATTAGGCCGCTGTAACCCAGAGGTACCCCCAGCCCATAGCTGTAACCTCTTTTTCCATCTTGCCAAAACCAGCCGCCGGTATGGCAGCCCACCACCGGGTGGGCGTCGGGCTGCATGCTTTCTATGGTGCCGCAGATTTCATCACAGCTGTGGCGGTCCCAGAAAGGAAAATAGCTTTGAACATCCTTGTCGCAGACAGACAGGTAGAGATGGGCAGGAATATGCTCGATTCGTACATTTGCCTGAGTTAAAATAGCTTGGTTCATAATACCGTCTCCTTTTCGCGGATAGTACTCGGGAAAGAGCACCTCCTTTTTTAAAGAGAGGGGAATTGGCCGCGGGTGTTTTCGGTAACTGGCTGGGGTGCAGCCAAAAGCGCAGACGAAGGCCCGGGTGAAGGCCTGCTGGGAAGAGAACCCGTATTCCAGTGCAATATCTAAAATTCTCTCATCTGTATCCCGCACTTTAACCGCAGCGGCTCCCAATTTTCGCCCCGCTAAATACCGTTTGAGGGTGCAGCCGACAATTGCGTGAAACTGGCTGGAACAGTAATAAGGGGAATACCCAATCTGCCGGGACATTTCCAGCAGGGTTGGCGCCTGGGTCAGGTGTTCTTCGATCCAGTTGATCATCTGTTGGATGGCTTCGTTCCACTCGTACATCAGAATCATCCATTCTGCCGCTTCGCGCCGGCACAAATTGGTATGAAGTGCTACTCTTATCACGCGAAGCAGAGGAATGATAAGATGATTTTTGCACATAGGTACGGTAGCGGGTATGTGAGCTGCCGCATTCTGAAGGACAATCGCGTCAAGCGGTTTAGCCCGGCAGGCTACCAGTTTGCCCACTTTAAATATCCAGCTTTCTGCGGTTTTATAGCGCTGAACCGGAGAAAGGTAGCCTGTGGGTGGTTAGTCCGCAGACCGCCCTCCCGAAGGAATCGTGCGGAATTATTTCTCGTCACTCCCCTGTGCAAAAATAGATATGGCTTTGTTCTGCTGAATATGTGTAAAGGGTTTTAGGTTGTACAGCAGTAAAACAGCACATTAAGGTACAAAATGCACCGACTGGGATGACCGCCCTCTCTTTGATTAGAGTATAACAAAAAGCGGCGAGGGTTGTTTTACCTTAAGTTGCAAACTTATGTTAGCAGTTCAATAAAGTGTAAATCCTATTATTCAGTGTACCGTAAAGAAATGCTTCCTGCAAGGGAGTGGGTTACTTTGATTCAATATTTTGGAGGGTATCGATATGAAACAAACCAATATTAAAAATCTTATCCTTTCTGCTTTGTGCCTGGCGTTGGGGCTTGTACTGCCTTCTGCTTTTCATGCAATAGGCGCGGGTACGGTGTTTTTACCCATGCACATTCCCGTACTGCTTTGCGGGTTAATCTGTGGTTGGCAATATGGTGCGGTTTGCGGGTTTATTGTACCGCTGCTTTCCTCACTGATTACCAGCATGCCGCCGATCTTTCCGGTTGCGCCTGCCATGATGCTGGAGCTTTGTGCTTACGGCCTGCTGACAGGGCTGTTTTACCGGTATTATAAGTGGAATTTATACCTGGCAATGGGTGGTGCCATGCTGGCAGGCAGGGCGGTTTCTGGCTGCGCAAATGCTATTTTTATGGGAATGGCAGGCAAACCTTATGGGGTTTCGGCATTTTTAACCGGTGCCTTTGTAACAGCGCTGCCTGGAATTATTCTGCAGCTGATTGTGGTGCCGCTCCTGGTAGTTGCGCTGCAAAAATCTGGTTTGGTGCAGAACCCTCGCTTAGACGGAGAAAAGTGCCATGCATAATGATACCCAGGAAATAATCGCTTATTTTGATGCACTGGCCCCCTGCTGGGATGAGATTAGCCGCCCTGAACCGGAAAAACTTGCAGCTATTGTATGCCTTGCCGGCACTATGCAGGGGAAGAAAATATTGGATGTGGCCTGCGGTACCGGGGTGCTGTTCCCTTATCTGCTGAAGCAGGAGCCAGCTTCTTTGACAGGAATCGATATTTCGGCAGAGATGATCCGGCAGGCGGCACGAAAATTTTCTGCCCCCAACATTAACTTGGTGGCAGGGGACGTGCTGAAATGGAAAGACGATGGGTTTGATTTTATCTTTTTGCATAATGCTTACCCGCATTTTGCCGACAAACAAAAATTAGCCGGCTGGGTGTGGGAACACCTTGCTCCGGGCGGCCGTTTTATGCTGGCGCACAGCGACGGCAGGGCCACCATCAACTCCCGCCACAGTGGCGAAAAGACCCGTGAGGTTTCGCAGGGCTTGGGCCCGGCAACGGAGGAAGTGGCACTGTGGAGAGAGTTTTTGGCGGTTGATATCTTGGCGGATACGTCAGAGTTCTATTTGATTTCCGGAATAAAAAAATAACGGAAATTGCTGCCGCAAAAGAGAAACAGAATAGTTTTGCAAACAGAATTTGCAGAACCAAAAATTAGAACCAATAAACAAAAGGGTGTATGCCGGCTGGCCGGTATACATCCTTTTGTTTGCAGCTATCATTCAAAATAATCTACCACTCATGCCGATGAGAATAAAATGTTTAGCATTTGTATAGAGTAAACGGATTTCAATTGAGTATTGTGAATAAAAAACCTGTAAATTCCTGAAAACTAACTGCTTTTTCTAGGTATTTTATTTTAAAAATTAAAATAGTGGTTGACAAACTTGCATCGGCTGCATATAATAAACATATGAACAATAGCTCATATGAAAGGGTGTTGAAATATGCCGGAGATAAATGACCTTGAGCGCTGTGACTATATGCATGCCCATGAGGATATTATTGCAAAAGTAAATGCCGAAATGCCGGACGAAGAGGTACTGTACGATTTGGCCGAGCTTTTTAAAATTTTTGGGGATTCCACCCGTATCAAAATTCTGTATGTCCTGTTTGAATCCGAAATGTGCGTGTGTGATATTGCCCAGCTGCTGAATATGACCCAGTCGGCAATTTCCCACCAGCTTAGGGCATTGAAACAGAGCAAGCTGGTGAAATACCGCAGAGAAGGAAAAACCGTATTCTATTCCCTGGCGGATGGCCATGTACGCACCATTATTAATCAGGGGATTGAACATGTAGCCGAATAGTACCAGCGCTTGCCCAAACTGGAATAAGATCCGTGTGGGATTTGCCGCAGCCGTAATAAACGCGGCAGGTTCAAAACCCAGTGTTTTTACTGCGGATTGTATTATAAAAAACTAGGAGGAAACGGTTATGAAAAAGCATTACAAAATGGTTGACCTGGACTGTGCAAACTGTGCGGCCAAAATGGAGGACGCCATTAAAAAAATAGATGGGGTAAAGGACGCGACAGTCAGCTTTATGACACAGAAGCTCATTTTGGATGCAGACGACGCACGGTATGATGAAATTTTAAAGCAGGTACTTAAAGTCTGCAAAAAGGTAGAGCCGGACTGTACCATTCAGCTATAACATAAGCAAGAGGTTCCTGTAACCGATACAAGCGGCAGAATACTTACTTTTTTGATTGACCCCTTGGTATCTTCTAACTCTGCGTAATAAGGGGAAATACATCACTTTTTTGCCGGTGCAGAGCGGCGGAAGGAGTACGTTTATGACAGGCAAACAGAAAAAGATGCTCGCCCGTATTCTTGCCAGTGCTGTGCTGCTGATTGCAGCGGCATTCGTTCCGGCAAAGGGCTGGGCGCGGCTTATCCTGTTTTTGGTTCCCTACGGGGTAATCGGCTGGGATGTTCTTTGGCGGGCGGTGCGCAACATCAGCCACGGCCAGGTGTTTGATGAAAACTTTTTAATGTCAATTGCCACGGTTGGCGCTTTTTTTACCGGCGAATACCCCGAGGCGGTAGCGGTTATGCTATTTTATCAGGTCGGCGAGCTGTTCCAAAGCTATGCGGTAGGGCGTTCGCGGCAATCTATTTCCGCCCTGATGGATATTCGCCCCGACTATGCGAACCTGGAAAAAGACGGCGAACTCATTCAGGTTGACCCGGAAGAAGTGCAGATTGGGCAGGAGATTGTAGTGAAGGCCGGCGAAAAAATTCCTCTGGACGGGGTTGTAGTGGAAGGAAGCTCGCTGATTGATACTTCGTCCCTTACCGGGGAATCGCTGCCCCGCGAGGTGCATGCCGGATCGGATATTATTAGTGGGTGTGTTAATCAAAGCGGTTTGTTAAAGGTGCGGGTTACCAAGGAATTTGGAGAGTCTACTGTAGCTAAAATTTTAGATTTGGTCGAAAATTCCAGCAGCAAGAAAGCCAAGGCAGAAAACTTTATTACCAAATTTGCACGGTATTACACCCCTTTTGTTGTGCTGGGGGCCGCTTTGCTGGCAGTGATTCCACCACTGTTTTTAAATGGTGCATGGAGCGAGTGGATTCACCGCGCGCTCATTTTTCTAGTCATTTCCTGCCCTTGCGCATTGGTTATTTCGGTGCCGCTTAGCTTTTTTGGCGGAATTGGCGGTGCGTCCAAACAGGGAATTCTGGTAAAGGGCAGCAACTATTTAGAGGCTTTGGCCAAGACCCAGATCGTAGTGTTTGATAAAACCGGAACCCTTACGAAGGGCAGTTTTCAGGTGACGGCTGTGCACCCGGACAAAGTTTCTAAGCGGCAGCTGCTGGAGTTTGCCGCATTGGCCGAATGCTATTCGGATCATCCGATTTCCCGTTCGTTAAAGGAAGCATATGACTGCGAGCCTGACAGAAGCCGCGTACGTGATGTAAAAGAAATTTCTGGCCACGGGGTACAGGCGGTAGTGGACGGAAAACAAATAAGTGCAGGAAACAATAAGCTGATGCAGCAGATCGGGGCCGAGTGGCGGGAATGCCATCATGCGGGCACCATTGTTCACGTGGCGGTAGACGGGGAATATGCCGGTCATATTGTGATCTCTGACCAGGTGAAGGAAGATTCGGAAGAAGCGATTGCAGCATTAAAACGGCAGGGAATTTCCAAAACGGTTATGCTTACCGGAGATGCAAAATCGGTAGGGGAAAAGGTAGCCGCCCAGCTGGGTTTGGACGAAGTGCACGCCGAGCTGCTGCCGGGAGACAAGGTGGAGCAGGTAGAGGCACTGTTACGGCAGAAAACTGGAGCAGGCCAGCTGGCTTTTGTAGGCGACGGAATTAACGATGCGCCGGTACTTTCCCGTGCGGATATTGGCATCGCTATGGGTGGCCTGGGGTCTGACGCCGCGATTGAGGCAGCAGATATTGTTTTGATGGATGACAAGCCCTCTAAAATTGCACTGGCGATTAAAATTTCGCAAAAAACACTGCGGATTGTCCGCCAGAATATTATATTTGCTTTGAGCGTCAAAGCACTGGTGCTTTTTTTGGGAGCGGTAGGCGCAGCCAACATGTGGGAAGCGGTATTTGCTGATGTAGGTGTTTCGGTCATTGCAATTCTGAATGCAACCAGGGCGCTGAAAACGGAAAAGGAATAAAAAACAAAAGGAGGGCGATCGTTGATCTGCCTTCCTTTTTATTATAGGTTTTTATAATAATAACTGTGGAATGCCGGAGGCAGTACCCCTGCAAAAAGCTTTGCTTCAAGCGCCGGGCGAATCGGTCCGCTGACGGCACTTGAATCTACAAAAAGTTGTAGAGGGTGGGTAATGGCCCGTTTACAGGCAGTGGGGCGGGGAATACAGGTGAAATTAAGTTTTAGGCCCCTATTGAGAGGCTGTCTGGTAATATACCCTTCTGGAACCAGTGCATACCACGTGTTCAACAGGTGGGTATGATTGATAACTACCAGCAAAAGGAGATCGGTGCACAGCTGTTTTAACAGTTGCCGTATATGTAATGAAAACTCTAAATAGCTGAATTTTTTAGAGGAGAACCGGCACGGTGCGTTCTAAGCCTTCACATATGGCCAAACGGCGGTTTTGATGATGTGTTTATAGGCTTTTTGTGAGTCAAGGGACAGCTCATAAAAAGGGATGGCTAAGGTAGTTTGAGATGCAGGAGGAGTCTGCAGTTTTTAACAGGAAATTTTCACTGTCTGTGGTAGGTCCGCCGTTCATCTTTCGGTACTGTACCCCAGGTCTGCACACAATTTGAATAATCAGAAATGACCAGGTTTGCCGCAGGGAGCTTTGTTAAAACGCCCAGTATATGGTAATGATCTGGGTGCCGCTCTCCTCCTCTTTTTCTCCGATTTCAATTCTGCGAAGGAGCAGTACTGCCAGTTCACGGGTTAGGGTAGGGTTTTTAAACCAATCCTGAAGCTGCTGCCCGGTGCCCTTTTGGCATGGCGGGTCGTCCTTTTGGGAATTGGCTTTCTGCTTTTGCAGCTGTGCCGATACGGCCGCTTGCTGTTTCAAAAAGTCATCCCGTAAAGAGGTAAAACGGTCCTGATGAAAAAGGCCTGCTCCATAATCCAGATATAACTGCCGAAGGGCCCGGTTTAGCTGCAATTGCCGATGTTCCAGCTGCACAGTATCTTTATGCTCTTCAGCTGCCTGGGTAAGCCTGCTTTCCGTCAAGCTGAGACCGGCAGGAAGGGTGGGGAAAGCTTCGGAAAGTTTTTGACCGATTTTTTCCTGTACTAGGGTGGTTAGCTCTTCAAGCCGGATAGAGTGGCGGGTACATAAGGTGTGGTCGGAGCGATATCTTCCGCAGCTAAGGTAGTCGGTTCGCCTGCCTCGGTAATTGCTGGAAGAGCGGACCATTCCCCCGCCGCACGCGGCGCAGTATGTAAGCCCGCTTAATGGGTGCACCACACCTCGGCCGTCAGAGCGGGTTTTTTGATTTAATAACAGTTGTACCTTTTGAAAAGTATTCGGGTCAACAATGGGCTGATGGGAATTGGGTACCCGAATCCAATTTTCACAGGGCAGCGTACGGCAGGCACCGCCTTTATAGCTGATTTTTTTGCGTACACCCTGTACCAACGTACCAATGTAGGTTTCGCTGCGCAGAATCCGCCCTACAGCGGTGCGGTTCCATGGGGTATGTTCCGGGTTATCTGCCCCAAAGCGATTCTGCTGATCGGCGGGGCTTGGAATTCCAAGTTCATTTAACTGCTGTGCAATCCGGGTTTTTCCCATTCCGTTTTGGCAAAGAGAAAAAATTTTCTGTACTACCGGGGCGGTTTCGGGGTCCGGAATAAGCTGGTTATGGTTTTGTGGGTCTTTGCGGTAGCCATAGGGTGCAAAACTGCCAATAAACTGGCCGTTTTTTCGCTTATAATCCAATACGGCGCGAATATTCTCCGAAAGGTCTTCCAAATACCATTCGTTGACCAGGCCGTTAATCTGCCGGGCTTTTTTGCCTCCTTTTATTTCGGTATCCACATGGTCCACAACAGCGATAAAGCGGATTCCCCATAATGGGAAAAGGCTGTGAATATACCGCTCAACAAGTTCCATATCCCGGGTGAAGCGGGACTGTGTCTTTACCAGTATGACCTGAAACACCCCCTGCTCGGCATCATGAATCAGGCGGAGAAAGGCGGGACGTTCCCTGTCTGCACCGGAATAATCCTCATCACAATAAACGCCGGCAACCTTCCAGTTTTGATGGGCGGCATAGTCCAGCAGGAGGGCTTTTTGGTTTTGAATGCTTTCTGATTCCAACTGCCTTTCAACATCTTCTTTGCTCAAACGGCAATAGATGGCGCAGTTCAATTAGTCACCCCTTTTTTCTGATTGAATTGGTTGATATCGTTTCCCCTGCTGCAGGTAATCACATACCTTTTTTTGAAGGGTGGATTGACGTTGCTTCTGGCAATCAGACAAATAAATTTCTTTTAGCACCAGTTGGACGGCCTTTTTTGCAGACATGGAATGCTCCTTTCTACCTGTGACTGCTATTATAAAATGAAGACAGGATCGTTTGTATTGTTGATTGGAAAGGCGCAGCATGTGTTAAGTTTCAATGCTTCTCTGTAGATATGAAAATAAAATACCCAGACGAATGAAAAAACTGATTGCATCGTGTTATGCCTGTCACCACAAAAGAATATTCCACAATAACGGACTCTATTCTATCTATACTTTTGAATAAAAAACGGTATGACTAATTAAAATAAATATATTACAATGAATATAAGAAGCTTTATACAAAATCGAACATTTTTTTATATATTTACATTTTTGAGAACAATATTTGATGCAATTTTAGGCATTTAACCGGTTGATGTAATAACAAATATGTGCTAAAATATAAACAAAGTGTGAATAAAGCCAATATAATTTGAGAAATATGGTCTCTAAGTTTCTACCGAACTGCCGTAAATTGTTCGACTATTGGAAAATAATACAGCTTCCCGCATATGTTTTTGCAGGGGCTTGTGTATTTTTCGTGCAAAAACAACATTGCGGCCGGTGGGAACACCGGCCGCTTTGAATTATGCTTTGGCAACACTAGTTGGAGGAGGATTAAAAACATGGACAAACTTTTTAAACTGTCCCAGCATGGCACATCGGTAAAAACCGAAGTCATTGCCGGCGTAACCACGTTCTTTGCCATGGCCTACATTATTTTTGTCAATCCAAACTTCTTGTCTATGACCGGAATGGATTACAATGCTGTTGTTTTGGCAACCTGCATTTCGGCTGCAGTTGGCTGCTTCCTAACTGCGTTTATTGCCAATGTTCCTTTTGCGCAAGCCCCTGGTATGGGCCTTAACACCTTCTTTACCTTTAGCATTGTCATGGGAATGGGATACACCTGGCAGCAGGGCTTGACCATTGTACTGATCTCTGGCATTCTATTTTTAATTGTTACCATTTCTCCGCTGCGCTCTAAAGTAATCAGTTCAATTCCTGCCTCGCTCAAAAGTGCAATCGGTGTAGGTATTGGCTTATTTCTGGCGTTTATTGGTTTGGTAGACTCGGGCATTGTTTCCTTCGCATCTGGTGTGCCTGACATGGGCAGTATTACCAGCGGCGCACCGCTTCTTACCCTGATTGGTGTAGTCATTACCGCAGTACTGATTGCCTACAAAGTAAAAGGTGCAATCTTTATTGGTATTATTATTACTACCCTGATTGGTATTCCTATGGGACTTACTACAGCGCCTGCTGAGATGACCCTTCAGGCGTCTATTTTGCCAACACTGTTCCAGTTTGATTTTGGCGGTATCTTCTCTTTAGGTGTTCTGCCTTTGTTTACTGCTGTTATTTCGTTCTTCTTGGTAGATATGTTTGATACAGTAGGTACCTTAATTGGTACTGCTGAGAATAATGGCATGCTGGATGAAAACGGAAACCTGTCTGGCGGTGACCGCGCTCTGATTGCAGATGCAATTGCTACCTGCACCGGCGCCTGCCTGGGTACTTCTACTGTAACTACTTATGTCGAGTCCTCGGCTGGTATGAGCGAAGGCGGCCGCACCGGATTAACCTCTTTGGTTGTTGGTGTGCTGTTCCTGCTTTCTACGCTGGTTGCTCCGCTGGTAGGAGTTGTTCCCCGTGCTGCAACCTGCCCTGCAGTTATTGTAGTAGGTGTAATGATGATGGGTTCGGTTAAAAATATTGACTGGTCTGATTTTGAAGTTGCACTGCCTTGCTTCCTTACCATTGCAATGATGCCGTTTGCTTACTCTATTGCAGATGGTATTGGGTTTGGTATTATCTCTTATACCCTAATCAAAGTGTTCCGCGGCAAGTTTAAAGAGGTTCCTGCTCTCATGTACATTCTTACGGTTCTGTTCGCTGCAATGTACGTGCTGCTGTTCCTGCCCGCTGCTGCATAAACCGTTTCATGCGTTATAAAGGTCCTGGCCGCGTCAGCAGCCGGGGCCTTTTTGTGTGTTTGGGCATGACGGCATGTGGTGCTGTACCATCGGCAATGGAAAGACGGCTCTCAGGTAAGATTACTGCATCCAGCGAATCGGCATCAGAAGAGCAGTGGATGAATTCTAACGCCTGGTTGTCAAATGCCTGGGCTACCTTTTTCATCAGGGAAGATTTTCCGGTGCCTGGACCGCCTTTTATTACGAATAACCGCCAACCGTCTTCCGGGCCGGACAGCTGGTCAAATCTTGAAACAAACCCCTGCGGGGTATTAGCACCCAGAAAAAAATGCAGGGCCTTTTTGTCATTCGGCATGTCAGATCCTCCTTCTATGTTTCTATTCCATGTTATTCCGTCCCAAAGCAATCTGACACACAAAGCCGCCCGGCGAGCCGCTTAGATGCAAAAAAATAAAAACGGACTAGTTTTTAGCCCGTTTTTTTAATTTCTGCACTATTTTCCATTGGCAGAATGATGAAAAAATATGTTGTTTTTGATGCCAGGTACAAATAGAGTTACCAAATTTATAAAATAGCTATGCCATCATCCGGCACAGCCGGGGAGAACAGATTAAAGCGTCAGAAAGCTTTAGTAGGTATGGTTGCAAACCTCCAGTATTTTTTCTTTCAGCTTGATAAAATCATCTAACGCATCTGGTTTGTTGCGTGGATTACGCAGCAGCGCGGCGGGGTGGTAGACGCCCGTCATCCAAATGCCGTTTTTTAGGATGAACTGCCCATGCTGTTTGGTTACCTTAAAGTTAGGGTCAATTAAACTGCAGGCAGCAATGCGTCCTAGGCAAACAATTATTTTGGGTTGAATAATTTCAATTTGACGGTTAAGATACCCAATGCAGCACGAGACCTCTTCGGGCAATGGGTCTCGGTTTTTGGGCGGACGGCATTTGACCATATTGGCAATATAGAGATTCTTTTTTCTCGAAAGGTCTACCACTTCCAGCATTTTATCCATCAGCTGACCGCTGCGCCCTACAAAAGGTTCTCCCTGCAGGTCCTCGTTTTCTCCGGGACCCTCGCCAATCAGCATAACCTCGGACTGGGGGTTGCCCACGCCAAACACCACATGGGTACGGGTTTCACAAAGCCCGCATTTTTGGCAGGATAAACATTCTTGCTGCAGTGCGTTAAATTCAGAATTCATTTTAATACTCCCTTCCGTGCATCAAAGGGATGCGAGTGATTATTGTGAAAGATAAGTTGATGTGTGTTATGGTTTGACCCAATTCCGGTGCAGCAGTAACGCAAACTTTCAGGTAGGTGCGTAAACTTTACGCTGTTTGGTATCGGCCCAGTAAGCGATTGAATTTTTCCCCAATAAGCGGTTGCCAGGCTTGTGAAACCACTGCACAATAGAACAGAATAACTGCTTTGGGGCTATAGTGCCCTTTTAGCATATCATAAAATGCAATAGCGCGTCAGACCATGGGTTGGAGATGAATGCATCCTAAAGTGGGCAAGTGCAGCACCTTGAATAACTTGCCCATTTTGCGGTTATGATACCATGAACACGGAGTATAAATGGTATCGTTGGCTATTGGGCCGTTTGTTGACCTGGCCATGAAAGCATAATAAACGCTTTGCGGTTATTCCCCTATGCGGGGGGCAGGTACTTTTACTTGTGTAAAGGTACCCAAAACACGCTGCTCGCCGCAGGGCTTTTCTCTTTGCACCTGAAACGGCTGACGCCTGGTTTTATGCCCTGCACATTCACCCTCGGCTGCACCGCTCCAAGCTCTTAAGCTAACCGGAAGCGCGTCGCAGTGCAGCGGCCTGCGGCCGTAACCTCGGGGCTTCCCATGTTTGCACATTAAAAAACATCTGGCTAGCCGCTGGCAGGTACAGGGCAGTAAGTGAAGAATTGATAATAAGTAAGGTGATTCATACGCAAAGCGCAGGGTGTTCTCGGGAACCATTTAGAATCTCTGATTTTATTTAGTGAGTGCGGTTCCCCCTATGCGGGGGGCAGGTACTTTTACTCGTGTAAAAGTACCCAAAACACGCTGCTCGCGCAGGACTTTTCTCGTTGCACCTGAAACGGCTGACGCCTGGCTTCATACCCTGCACAGTCGCCCTCGGCTGCACATGCTCCAAGCTCTTAAGCTAACCGACAGCGCGTCGCAGTGCAGCGGCCTGCGGCCGTAACCTCGGGGCTTCCCGTATTGGTATGGCAAAAAACATCCGGCTACCCGTCGGCAGGTGCAAAGCAGTAATTGAAAAATCGGTACCGGATGAGGTTATTATACCATATAGCCAGAAAAAATAAAAATATTTTTGTCAAAATATGCAGAACCCTTGCATATAAGGCCGAATGCAAGTAAAATAAAAAAGGATCATTATCAAGGAGGAATTACGATATGTCTAAAAAAATTTTAGTGGAAACTTCTGCACGTCATATTCATGTGACTCAGGAGGATTTGGAAACCTTATTTGGTAAAGGCTTTGAGCTTTCTCATAAAAAAGACCTTTCCCAGCCGGGCCAATTTGCTACCAATGAGCGCCTTGACATTGTAGGCCCTAAAAAAACTTTGAGCGGTGTATCCATTTTGGGGCCGGTTCGCCCAGCTACTCAAATTGAGGTTTCCCTCACGGATGCCAGAACCTTAGGGATTGTGGCCCCCATTCGTGAGTCTGGTGATATAAAAGACAGCGGCGCCTGCAAGCTGGTTGGACCCTGTGGCGAGGTAGAACTGAAGGAGGGCGTAATTGCTGCAAAACGTCACATTCATACCACCCCCGAGGACGCAAAAGAGCTGGGTGTAGCAGATAAGGAAATTGTCAGCGTAGAAGTTAACACCAACGGCCGTTCTGTTATTTTTGGTGACGTTGTTGTACGTGTAAGCGAAAAGTTCAGTACCGCAATGCACATTGATACAGATGAGTCCAATGCAGCCGGCTGTTCTGGTGAAGTTTTTGGAACCATTGTAAAGTTGATGGGCAAAAACGTATAAATATTTGGCCATAAAAAAACAAGGCAACCTTTTTTAAAAGGTTGCCTTGTTTTTTTATAACTCGAAAAGTACTATAAAACGCAAAAGTGCTGCATATGGTGTTTTAGCCGTGTTTCCTTGTTTGGTAAATCATTATTCCACTAGTTTACGATAACCTGTGGAAAAATCCACCTGGTTGTTCAGGGGCTCCCCGGCTGCGAAGCGGCGCAGGTTTTCTGAAAAAATTGAAATCATGCGGGTATGCGTTTCCTTCAGATGAAAACCGCCCGAGACATGGGGAGTGATGATGACGTTTTCCATCTCCCAAAGGGGGCTGTCTGACGGCAGAGGTTCGGGGTCGGTTACCTCTAAGCAGGCGCCGCTCAGCAGGCCGCTTTTTAACGAGGCAACCAGGCTAGGGGTATCTACTGCGTTGCCGCGCCCTACGTTGATTAAAACCGCACCGGGCTTCATTTTGCTGATTCGCTGCTGGTTGAGGATATGGTAGGTTTCGGCGGTGCCAGGCAGGCTCAGCGCAACAATATCGGCCCGGGGCAGCATCTCGTCAAGCTGGTCCAGGTGCACCAGCTCATCTAAATAATTTGGCTTAACCGTGCCTTTGCGGCGTACGCCGATTGTATACGCACCCAAAGCTTTCATCCGTTTTGCAAATTCACCGCCAATATCGCCTAATCCGACTGCCAGTACGGTGGAGCCATATATACTGCGTACGCTGCCCCGGTCGGCCCAGCTGTGCCGCCTCTGGTTATCGCGGTAAAGATGCAGGTTTTTATACAGGCTTAAAATCATAGCGGTCATATGCTCTCCAATTGCAAGCCCATATGCGCCGGTAGCATTCGTAAGTATAACATCCTCAGGAAGAACTCCGGGTTCGGAATAGGGAGCAGTGCCTGCGCTGAATAGCTGCAGCCATTTTAACCGTATGTCTTGTGTTAAAAACTGTACAGGAGGGTTACCCAGAATAATATCTGCTTTGGCAACCTGTTCACTGGTTACTTCATTAGCCGAAAGATAAGTAAAGCAGCTGCCAGGCAGCGCCTGCTGCAGCAAAACCTTATGCTGCTGAGTTACAGGAATTAAAACCAGTACGGAATATTCCATATTTGCTCCCTTCCGCCGTAGTTGCCGGCATCGAAGAAAAAATTTTACCCTTTGGCGTTTGTGCGACAATGGGCGTAAGACAAGTGAGGCATTTTCTAAAGGTGGTTATCCCTATGCCTGTCAGCAGGTGGCCAAATAGTTGTATAAAAATCGCTTAAGGCCTCCCTAAAGGCGGCAAACAAGGGAAAATATACATACAGAGCCCGGCTCTTTCAGTATGCTATTGGGCATAACGGGCAGTCCGAACATTGCGTTCAAACTACCCGTTTTTTATGATTATTCACTCTCTTCCGGCAGCTCAACCAACTGCCGGTTTTCGTCAAAGCTAAGCGGAATGATATTGGAGTGAGTGTAACGTATAATGTTGGACAGGCGGGAACGTTCCTCGCTGTTATAAAATAAATACGAAATCCCTTCCTTTTTAGCGCGCCCGGTACGTCCGATCCGATGCAGGTAAGAATCGTTGTCCTGGGGCATATCATAGTTGAACACAGCCTCGACATCGCTGACATCAATTCCTCTGGCAGCCACGTCAGTAGCAACCAGATAATTCAGTTCCCCGCTGCGAAAGCGTGCCATAATCTTATTTCGTTCACTCTGGCGCATATCGCCATTTAAGCAATCGGCATTATAGCCCTGCAGAGAAAGCTGGTTGCCAAGCATAGAGGTGGTATATTTAGTGTTGCAAAAGAAGATGGCCCGCTTATATTGCCGCTGCTGCAGAATAGAAATAATATCCTCCAGCTTCTGTCGGCCGCCCTGGCTTTCCAGACTATACTGGGTGATTTTTGGCTGGCTTTCTTCCACCGGCTTAACCGTAAGCTCTACCGAATCACGCTGGTAGATCCAGCCAATGTCCATTACCTCGCGGGAAATGGTAGCAGAAAACATGACCAGCTGCTGACGAGCGGGAAGACGGTCCAATATTTTGCGTACGTCTTTAAAAAAGCCCATATCCAGCATGCGGTCCGCTTCATCCAATACGGCAATCGATACCTTGTCCAACCGGATAGTACGATGGTTCATATGATCAAGCAGGCGGCCGGGGGTGGCAACTACCACATGAACCCCCTTTTTTAACTGATCAATCTGGCGCCCCATAGATTGCCCCCCATAGATAGAAGCAATATGAATACCGGGTTTAAATATGGCTAAACGGCGAATTTCTTCGCAAATCTGGGTGCAAAGTTCCCGGGTGGGGCATAGAATAAGCGCCTGAGGCCAGGCATTGTCTGGGTTAATCTTTTCAATAATGGGTATTCCAAAGGCACAGGTTTTTCCGGTTCCGGTTGGCGCCTTTGCAATAATGTCCCGGCCTTCCAGCATAACGGGAATTGCCTTTTGCTGAATCTCGGTCATTTCGGTAAAACCCATCTGTTTGACCGCCCTTAATATGTCAGGTGAAACCTTTAAGTCCTGATAAGTGATCTGCTCCATAGTAATCCTCTCTCGTCTATATCTTTGCTAAAACTAAAAAACACACTTTTGTGTAAAGCCATGCTTTAAAATAAAACAAGTTCGCCCCATAGGTAACTTCATTGAAACAGCTATTATATTATAAAAATGTGCTGAACTGCAATGATCAGCTAATCGAGTAAAAGTATAAAGGGAAAGGTAAGTCCCCGGCGAGCTTATGTTATAAAGCTGCAGAGATGCTAGAGATACGAGTGTAACTGGTACCATTGGCCAAACTTGTAGTATTTGATAAAGTAACGTATCATAACTGCTTTTTAGTTTATTATAGCACACTCTTTTCCGTGATTCTACCTTGCGGCAGTTTTGCCCTTTATAATATCCGGGTTTTCAATAACAAAGAAGAAACATGTGTTATGATAGCCGAAATTGCCGGTTTATAAAATTAATATTGGCGTCAAAGTTGCCAACGGTATTTCAGAGTTTTTTCTGATAGCACAAAGAAGTTTATAAAACCAATGCACCTGCGGCAGCATGACCGGCTGCCGAAGGTGCATTGTATAATGATCTGAAATAGAAGCCTGATGTTTAACTATTATTTCACACATAATAAAACACAGTTTGGGCAGATACCATTGCCGGGCCAGTCGCTTTATATATAAAAACCTTATTACCTGTTAGCAAGCTCTGGTAATATAGAAATTTTAACGAAACTGTAGTGCCAGACACAGGACTGCACATGCTCCATGCTGTTTTGCCGCAGACTTAAACACGCTTTTAGCAAGTCAGAAGTAATTAGGACAGCCGGTTTGTACGGTCAAACCCTTTTTTTAGTCGTTCCAGCGCTTTTTTTTCAATACGACTGACATAGGAGCGTGAAATTCCGAGAAGTGCTGCAACCTCACGTTGGGTATAAACTTTTGAACCACCCAAACCATAACGCAGCTTTACAATAAGCCGTTCGCGTTCTTCCAGATTGGTTTCAATCAAACGGTATAGCTCCTCTGATTTAATACGAAGATCAATTTGATCAACAATATTGTCCTCTTCCGACATAATGTCCATTAGGGTCAAAGAGTTTCCATCTTTATCGGTGTCAATGGGGTCGCTGATGTAAACGTCTTGTGCGGTTTTCCGTTTACTGCGGAAGTACATCAGAATTTCATTTTCGATACAGCGGGAAGCATAGGTGGCAAAACGGGTGCCTTTTTCGTAGTCAAAAGTGGAAACTGCCTTAATCAGCCCTATGGTGCCAATGGAGATCAGGTCGTCCTGGTCTTTCATGCTGGAATAATATTTTTTGATAATATGTGCTACCAATCGCAGGTTATGTTCAATCAGCTTGTTTTTTGCCTGCTGGTCGCCAGTTTTAATTTTTTCCAGGCATTCCCGCTCTTCCCTGGCAGAAAGCGGCTTGGGAAAGGAACCACCGGTGGTGATGTGCAGCGCAAAATAGAGCAGGTTGCATGCGGCCAGGATGATAAGCAAGGAATACATAGATAACTTTCCCCTTTCTTTGTTAAACTCCCTAAACAGTTTATGCATCGGCCGGATTGTCCGGTGCCAGTCCCGGGGGAATTGAATAAGAAAAGGGGAGTACAATGGAGGAAAACATATTGGCGCCCTAAAGAATAAGGCAGTCATTTTAAAATAACAATGCCATTGCCTGTAAAATGCGGTACTCTTTGCATAAGGCTGGCCTTATGCAAATGCCAGATAAAAGAAATAAGCGCCGAGTTTTTTACCGGACCGGCCTGACATTAAAACCGCGAGCCCATTATGCATGAGACTGAAATGGCATGCATACCAGTGCGTTTCCCTAGGGCTTGGAATATTCCTACGGCCTTTGAACCCGCAAACCCACCAGTTTAAACAGCTATCTTACTTTTACTCCGTTCAATCAGATTTGTCAGTATGCTTTGGTGCCCTTTTCTTACCGGCTTAACTGCTGGGTTCGTTTTGCGAATGTTATCAATAAAGGCAAGCTGCCCTGGCTTATATAAGCCAGGGCAGCTTGCCTTTATTGCGAAAGTTACAGTTTTCATTGAGAAGACTTATCTTTGATAGAATCGCTGGATAAAACTGCATCATCCCAGTTTTTTATAAGTTTACTTATTTTATGGCCTGTTTTTGCGTATGATCAGATTTATGATTAAAACCAGAATAAAAAGGCCTAATGCAGCGGCCCCTGCAATAATCGGCCAAAGCGGCATAGATTCCCGCTGAGGCGGATCTGGGGTAATCACCGGATCGGCTGGTGCTTCGCTGCTGGAGGGAGGCGTTTCAGGCTGCTGTGCCTCGGCAGGGGCAGATGAGACGGGGGGAGGAGGGGCGGCGCTGGAGGATGAGATAGTAGGCCTGGAAGAAACAGCGGGAACGGACGGTGCCTGGGAGGATACAACTTGTTGATATAGCTTTGCCAATTCTTTAATAGGGTAGTAAATACGATTTTGTTCAATGGGCTGCACCTGGCTGCCATGAATCGTAATTGGGTCGGTGCTATTGCCAGTGATGACAAGGGTTACGTCTTTTCCCTTGAGTGATTTTAAAAGCGTAACAGGAACTTCTGTATAGTCCTTTGCCTTAACAGTGATGACGTCTTTCTTTTGGGCGTCCCAAACCTGACGCTCAACATCGCGCCAAAAAGTAAATTCTTCATTAGCATAGTCGGTGTAGCCCTGTGTACCATCGGACGTCTTAACATATCGGACAGACCCATCAGTGCCTGCTTGGACGGAAAGGTTTGTTCCCGCCGGAAGGGCAACAGGGGTATCGGCAGCAGAGGGTTCTATCAAAAGAATAGTACCCGGCTGCTTTGCAAATGTAAATGTCCCGGTTATGGAAAGGGAGGGCGACAGCCCGCTATACTTTACAACCCGAACACCAGCCTTGGAATTATTTTCTAGGGTAATGTTGTTGATGGCAAGCTGAGCGCTGTCCAAAAGCAGCCCGGAATTCCGGCTGTTTTTTAATGTGATTGCAGAGCAGGCCACCCCAGTAGCAGAGTGAACTTCTGCCGCGTAGCTGATACCCTGGGCATTCAGGCTAAGCTGAAGAAGGGAAGTGTTGTCTGCCGTAATGCGCACAAGGCTTTGCCCTGAAAAACTGTTGGAGGCTGAAAGAGTATTCCCCATGCCGTTTAGCGTAACAGAGGTGCCAAGCTCCAGGGGAGAGGACAGTACAAAGGATTCTGTCAGCAAGATGGTATCTCCGGGCTGAATTCCCACCAATGCGGCGGCAGGGTCAGGGTAGGGGGAGAGCAGAAGAATTTTAGCGTTTGTGGCAGAATTGCCCAAGCCCAAAGAATTGCCGGAAAGAGTAACCGGTGAGGAAGAGGCGGCCCGCACATTTGCCGGAGGAATCAGCACCCCGCCTACCTTTTGCTGGTAGCGGATATCTGCCTGGTTGCCGTTGAACCGATTACTTGTGAACAGTGTGTCGAAATTCAGAACACCTGAGGTTTTGGCAGTTCCGTCAGTTGATATGCCAATTCCGCAGTCTTGAAAGGTGTTACCACTCATTACGGCACGCCCTGCAAATTGCAGGCCTTCTATGGCTGCCTGTTTGATTCCTGAAAATCGGGTGTTGTTTACCATAATACCTGCAGGCAAGCTGCTTTGCAGCAGAATGGCCTGATCGTAGCCGGAAACCTTGCAGTTTTGCAAGGTAAACCCAATTTTGCTGTTTAAAGCCTGGGTGATTGCAGCACCCCTGGTGCCGGTAAGGGTAATGCCCGATAAGGTCAGGTTCCCCTCCCCTTCGCCGCCTGTCAGATGCCCTTCTAAAATAACAACCGGTACAGGTTTTCCGGTTTCTGCCGGCTCAGCTTTTATTGTCAGGGAACGGTTTATGGTAAGATCGGCTGTATGGGTCCCCTCAGGGAGTGTGATGGTGGAACCTGCTCTGGCTAGGTTTACTGCACCGGTAAGCTGTGAATACACGTTAAGAAAACTGCCGTCCCCGGCATTTTCCAAATAAGCCTTTTGCCCGGTAGCTGAGCGGAAAAATTGATTATTACCAGCCAATATTACCTGCCCTCCGTCGGCAGAGTATTGAACGAGGGGGGCAGTGCCGCCCCAAATAGAAACGGTGCAGTCCTGCAGGCTGACAGAGGAATTCAGATCACGCAGAAGCAGACCGCTGCAGCCGTTTGCCGCAGAAATACCGGTGCGCTTCAGCTCCAGCATAGGTTGAGTGGAAGTTTCTGCCAACGGGTTATCGGCTGAGCCGCCCAAGGCAATACCGCCGGCATTGCCAAGCTGGCTGATGATACAGTCGGTAAGGGTTAGTTTTTTCTGCATTCCGTACACCCGCACCACAGTACTGCCGGTAATATTGGGGTCGGCTTCGTTATATTCCAATGTAAGCCCGGTAATGGAGCAGCTTTCGCTTACTGTCCACTGGCCGGTCACCTTGCAGCTGCTGCTTCCTGTACCGGTGATGGTAAGGTTATGGGGAATGGTTATATTTTCGGTATACTCCCCGGCTGAAAGTAAAATAGTATCCCCATCCGCTGCATGGTTTACAGCTTCTTGAATCGTAGCATGGCTGGAGGGGTCTCCGGCAGCAGGCTGAAGGGTGATTTCCGCAACTGCCGCAGGGGCAGGCGCCTCCTGTGCAGCAGCCGGAAGGGGCAGCAGCATAGCGGTAGCCAGTACCGTACACAACGCCGCTGCCAACCATATGATAGGCCGTTTCATTCAATCCACCTCCTGATTATAAAGTTACTCCTGTTTGGTTTTTGTTAAAGTGCAGTTTCAAACGGTTTCATTCATTTTTCATTATTTTGATAGGGTGAGAGAAAAAGTACCCCTTAAAAAATTAAAAACAAAAAGAGTTTTTTCCTTTTTGATTTGAAGTCAATAATCTATGGTGCAACTGTAAATAACAGATGTACCAAGATAAGCCTCTATAAAAAAACTCGCTAAAGCAATGAATGATTCATTGGCTTTAACGAGCGTTTCTAATTTATTTTTTAAAACTGCCCAAGGCAGTTTTTATTTGCTGTTGCCATATGGCCGGTGATCAGAATAAATGGATTTTTAAAAAGGTATTTTATTCTATACCACCCCCGGAATTACCGGCAGGGCCCTATTTTTCATCGGTTTCGATTAAGCATGTTAATTTGCCAAGACAGCCAATGATTCATTTCACTTTCATTCTATTCTTTTTCTAATGAAAGGTCAATGAGAATTATGCGAAAATTTTCTTTTTGGTATTGTGCCGAATAAAGCAACTGTTTTTACCGCTGCGGCAGTTTACTTCGATACCGGATTGTTTGATAAAAGAAGGACTTTGCACTTTCTTCCCGGTCAAATGAAACCGGCTCCCCAAAGATATAGGTTGCAGCATCGCTCCATTCCCTGCAACTAAACCCCGAAAGGTGGGGGATAACAGGAAGCATGATAGAAAAATGTTCTAACCTTGGCAGATCAGAAAGGTACATGCAGCCGCATTCTTTTGCCAATTCTTCTAAAAGACTGGTTTTTAGCATGGTTTATTTGCCTCCTTCATATGACATAAAGTACACTTTTTGTCAGCTCTTTTTCTTCCAGTAAATGGATTATTTTATAGCTATTAATTTGACAAAATAATGCTATATGTTTATAATTATTAAGAAAATACCAGTTGATAGCAGGTTTTATGTATGATGGTGATTTTTGACAAAAAGTGTACCATTTGTCTACAATTATACATTTTGCGAAGCGCCGCCTGAATGGGCGGCTTTTATTTTGCGAAAAAAGGTTCGCTCGCAAATCCCCAGCATGGCGGCAGCCTGTTTTGCTGTAACCTGCCCGGCCTGCCATTGATGCTTTACATAGGTGAAGGAGTTTTTCAGCGGTTTGGGTGGCCTTCCAAATCGAACGCCTTTTAATTTGGCAGCCCTGATCCCTTCTGCCTGCCGCTGCCGAATATTTTCTCTTTCACTTTGTGCGACAAACGAAAGCAACTGCAGAACAATATCACTGATTAATGTACCCAGCAGGTCCTTGCCTTGGCGGGTATCTAATAACGGCATGTCCAAAACTACAAGGTCTACCTCTTTTTCCCGTGTCAGAATTCTCCATTGTTCCTTAATGTCGTTGTAGTTTCTTCCCAGCCGGTCAATACTTTTTACCACAATTAGGTCGCCCTTATGAACCTTTTTGATCAGTTCCAGGTAACGCGGGCGATAAAAATCCTTTCCGCTTAATTTGTCTATAAAAATATTGTGTTCCGGTACATGAAATTCCTTCATTGCAATTAGCTGTCGGTCTTCATTTTGCTCCCGAGTAGAAACCCGGACGTATCCATAGGTTTGGTGCTTCATTTGACTTCCTCCAAATTTCTTTTAGATCGTACTGTTACTACTATGAAGAAAAATTACCCGATCATACATAATAAAAGAGGTTTTACCATTCAGATTTTATTATAATGAATTGCTCAGGCAAGACATTGGCAAAAAAACAAGGAAGCGCCATAAAAGCACTGTATGAAAGAAAAAACAGGTGAACCGCGCCCGTATAGGGTACAGTTCCCTGTTTTATGCAGTGGAGTAAGCTTTAAAATATTCTATTTTAGTGAATCGTTATTCGATGTATTCTTGGCAATATGCTCTTTTAAGCGCTGAAAAGTTTCCTCACTGATGTCGTGCTCAATCCGGCAGGCATCTTCGGCAGCTATCTGCGGAGATACCCCCAAAACTGTAAGCCATTTGGTGATCAGCCTATGCCGCTCATCAATGCTTTTAGCCTTTTCATATCCGGCCTGAGTTAGTTCAATAAAGCCCTCGTCATCCATAGCAACCTGGCCGCGCTCCCGCAGCAGGCTCATGGCCCTGCTGACACTGGGCTTGGTAAAATTAAGAAAATGCGCCACGTCAACAGAACGTACAGCACCTTTTTCCTGCTTTAAAATAAGGATCGCTTCCAGATAATTTTCGGCAGATTCCTGAATTTTCATGCCGCATCTCCTTCCACCGATGGAACTGTTTTTATTGTAGCATAACCACCTACCTGCCGCAAGTTGCAAAACTTTTGAAATTATTGTTGACAAATATGGTTAGCAGTGGTAAACTCAATTTTGAAAAAAGGTTAGCAATTGCTAACCTAAATTTTTAACCTTGTGGTTAGCAGTGGCTAACTACTGGGGGAAAGGGGATTATGCCAATGCCACTGACCATGGCCCGTGAAGGGGAGAACAACACCGTAAAAAAGGTTGGAGGGAAAGACGAGACCCGCCATTTTTTAGCAAGCATGGGTTTTTTAGAAGGTGCCAGTGTAACTGTCGTATCCAGACTTGGCGGCAGCCTGATCGTTCGAATAAAAGATACAAGGGTTGCCCTAAGCAGCAGCATGGCCAACCGGATACTGGTTTAGCTCTGGTAATGGAGGCAGGGCTATTATGCTAAAACCGGCAAATGCGGTTGACGAGCAAAACGAAGCTGGGTGATATTATCCGTTCAAAGACAGAGCGCAGCCTGAATGGCGCGTTTATTTAGTTGTTTGCCAGCACTGCGGGTGAACTGTTGTTGTGGATGTTAGCCTTATTCGCTGTTATGAGCGGCCGGCCGTCATAGCTTTCCTGGCATTTTTCAAAGCGGCTGATAGGGATTCCTAACAAAAAGCCGTTAGAAGGCAAAAAATATTGTAATAAATAAAGGAGGAGAACATGAGAACGTTGCGGCAAATTAAATGCGGAGAAACCATTACTGTTGCAAAGCTGCAGGGGGAAGGAGTGGTAAAACGCCGGATTATGGACATGGGAATAACCAAAGGGGTCGATATTTTTGTGCGTAAGGTAGCGCCATTGGGCGACCCGGTAGAGATTACCGTGCGTGGCTATGAATTGACCATACGAAAAGATGACGCAGAAAAAATTTTGGTGGAATAAGCATGAAAAGGGCTGTTTAAAAGCAGATTAGATTTTACTGGCCGGCTTTGTTGTGGTTTTGTTCAGCATGAAATTGTTCCGTTGT
Organism: Ruminococcaceae bacterium Marseille-P2935; assembly: GCA_900104565.1. Lineage (GTDB taxonomy): Bacteria > Bacillota > Clostridia > Oscillospirales > Ruminococcaceae > Marseille-P2935. Next base: position 1,358,948 of record LT629952.1, on the reverse strand, counting down.
AAAAAGCTTTTAAAAAGAATTTGAGGAAAGCCCCCCTGCATTAAGAACAGCTGGCCGCGGTTTATTCTGTGCAGAACAGGACCAAAAGGGTAATTATGTGCCCAATTTATGATTTGTATCAAAACTTCATCCAGTATGGCACCCGTAGGTTAGCGATAGCTAACCTTTAGACTTCAAAGGCGAAAGCCAGCGGGAAACACCCGCAGAGGAGGAATATTTATGGCAATAAAAATAGCGCTTGCAGGCAACCCAAACTGTGGAAAAACAACCATGTTTAACGAACTGACCGGGTCGAACCAGTTTGTGGGCAATTGGCCAGGGGTAACGGTAGAAAAAAAGGAAGGAAAGCTGAAAAATCAAAAAGATGTGGTCATCACCGACCTTCCTGGAATTTATTCGCTTTCTCCCTACACGTTGGAAGAGGTAGTAACCAGAAATTACCTGCTGAAAGACAGGCCGGACGTTATATTAAATCTGGTGGATGCATCCAACATTGAGCGCAACCTTTACCTGACAACCCAGCTGACCGAAATGGGAATTCCGGTCGTAATTGCGCTGAATATGATGGATGTGGTACATAAAAACGGCGATCAGATTGATGTGGAAAAGCTTTCGAAAACACTGGGCTGCCCAATTATAGAAACCTCGGCGGTCAGGGGGAAGGGCTGCAGGGAGGCTGCGGAAAAAGCGGCAGCAGTTGTAAAGTCGGGAGGGAAAATGGTTCCTCAGCATACCTTCAGCAGCAGGGTGGAACAAGCCTTGCAGGGGATTGCGCAGATTTTAGAGCAGCAACAGCCGCTATGCAACCTGCGGTGGACGGCGATTAAGCTGTTCGAACGGGACGAAAAAGCAATGGAGCAAGTACAGCTCTCGGCCGGTCAGCAGGATCAGATAGAACGGCTGATCACCGCTTGTGAGGCACAGCTGGATGATGACAGCGAAAGCATTATTACCAGCGAACGGTATGAATATATTGGCAGAGTTGTCAAACAGTGTGTGAAAAAATCCAAAACCGGAACGACCCTTTCGGACAAAATAGACCGGATTGTAACCAACCGTTGGCTGGCGCTGCCGATTTTTGCTGTGATTATGGTACTGGTTTATTATATTTCTATCTCCTCGGTAGGGGATTTAGTCACCGGCTTTATGAACGATACACTCTTTGGCGAGTGGATTATTCCTGCAGCCGAGAGCTTTTTGGTGACCATTGGCACCGCAGATTGGCTGGTCGGATTAATTACCGAAGGAATGATTGGCGGAGTTGGTGCAGTGCTGGGTTTTGTGCCGCAGATGCTGATTTTGTTTTTATTGCTGTGCCTGTTGGAGGATTGCGGCTATATGGCCAGGGTAGCCTTTATTATGGACCGTATCTTCCGCCGGTTTGGGCTGTCGGGCAAATCGTTTATTCCTATGCTGATTGGGTCAGGGTGCGGCGTCCCGGGTATTATGGCTTCCCGTACCATTGAACAGGACAGGGACCGCAAAATGACTATTATGACCACAACCTTTATACCCTGTGGAGCCAAAATGCCCATAGTGGCCCTTATTGCCGGTGCGTTGTTCGGGGGCGCCTGGTGGGTGGCTCCGTCTGCATATTTTATTGGTGTGGCAGCCATAGTTGTTTCGGGCATTATTTTAAAAAAGACCAGGTTGTTTGCAGGGGATCCAGCGCCTTTTGTGATGGAGCTTCCGCCTTATCATCTGCCTACCCTTGTCAATGTGCTGAGGGGAACCTGGGAACGTGGATGGTCTTTTATCAAAAAGGCCGGTACTGTCATTCTGTTGGCAAGTATTGTGGTTTGGTTTGCCAAGAGTTTTGGCTTTGCCAATGGGTCGTTTGGCATGGTAGAGAATATGGATTCTTCGCTGCTGGCACTGATTGGCGGGCTGTTGGCGCCCATTTTCGTACCGCTTGGATTTGGTAACTGGCAGTCTTCGGTGGCTACGGTGCTTGGGCTGGTTGCCAAAGAAGAAGTAGTCGGCGTATTTGGGGTACTGTATGGCGTTTCGGGGGATGCCCTGCAGCTGGTTGAGGAAGGCGCATTTAGCCAGCTGGGTGCGATTGCACAGCACTTTACAGCACTGTCGGCCTATTCCTTTTTGGTGTTTAATCTGCTGTGCGCACCCTGCTTTGCCGCGATTGGTGCGATCAAACGCGAGATGAATCATGCAAAGTGGACCTGGTTTGCAATTGGGTACCAAACCCTGTTTGCGTATACGGTTGCATTTATGGTTTATCAATTTGGCCTTGTTTTCACTGAGGGCTGGGGAATTGGTACGCTGGCGGCAGTTTTTGTATTGGCTGCGTATCTTTATCTGTTATTCCGCAAGGGGTATCAGGGGGAAGGCAGCAGGCTGCGTGCGGTCGATGCGGCCAATTTAAAGGCATAACGCGAATATGGACAGATGTAATGCGGTTAAGTAGCCAGTAAAACCCTTTGAAAGCCGATTCAGTAAGACTGAAAGTGAAAACAACGAGAGGGTAAGGGTAAGAACACAAAGTAACCATGCTTTTCTGTCAAATTCCCAGCTCAAAGCAAAAGGAATGTTTTTGGAAACTGTTTTTCAACCAAGTGTTCAGCTCAAACGAGTACCGACTAACCGTTCGGAAGAGCGTCCTTTTTTGAAAAATAAATTATGCTAATTGGCAGGAAAAGGCGCCTGCTGGGCGAAAAAGAAGTATAAAGAACAGGAAAACGACGAATTCATCAGAAAGGGGAATCGGATATGGCAACTTGGATCGTTGGAAGTTTGGTCGCTCTGGCGGTAGCAGGAGCGCTCTGGAGAATGATCAGACAGAGCAAAAACGGCGAATGTGCCGGAGGATGTGCAGGGTGCAGCGGCTGTGCCCACCGGGCACAGCACACCAATGCTGACGCCTGACAGATTAAAATTTTAAGGAAGCTTAAGAGGCATCCTATCAAATAAAACGTCCGGCCAGAATGAACTGCCGGACGTTTTATTGCATTTAGCCCAGTTATAAAGGTGTATCATAAATTTTTATAAGGTGAACTTGTTATTTTAGGTTTTTAAGGAATCAACCTGATCTTTACGCTGTATCATGCATTCCCCCAATACCGCGCCACCAAGGATCAGCCCGGCTCCTAACATTTGTATCTGCTGCAGAGATTCTTAAAAAGCACCGCTGGCGTTTCTGTTAAAATGCCCTCCAGCCTTCCCGCTGGCTATGAAGCTGCCGGCCTGACGGTAATGGCAGGCAAGCTTGCGCAGAGTACATACTAAACAAGGAAATCAGAAATTTGCTACCGCATGCCACAGGGAGCTCTGGAGACATTAGCGGAGATAATAATATTGCCGGAGCTATAGTTACCTAAAAAGTTGAAGAGGCTCCGTAAATTTAGCAACCTGTACAAAGAATCAGGGGAGCTTCTACCATTTCTTTCAGCGATGGAATAAGCAGCGATACCGTAAAAAATATTATCAGTAATATTCAAAAGAGTTTGACCCTAGAACCGCAGGATTCTTAGAGAGTCAGAACCTTTAGCTGCTGGCTGCTCATACTTTTATGACTTTGTACACGCCCCCATTGACAGATGGTTATGACTGTCAAGAAAGGTTGGTCCTTCTGTTTACAGGTATGTGTTGGAAAAAATATACGATCTCCAAAGGTACAAAAAAACTTGACAAGTAAGCGTATGTGTATTAGTATAAGCATATGCTTATTTCTGGCTGTTTTTTACAACGGTTTTGAAAAAACAAATTTTAGCGCAACCAAAGGAGGAGTGAGCGATGACCGAACGGGAAGCGCAAATTTTAAAATGGATTGCAGATGACCCATTTATTTCCCAGCAAGAGATAGCCAGGCGGGCGGGAATCACCCGTTCCTCTGCCGCAGTGCATATTTCAAACCTGATGCGCAAGGGTAAAATAAAAGGCAAAGGTTATATCTTGCAGGAGAGTACCACCATTACTGTAGTTGGCGGAGTCAATGTTGATATTGTGGGTACCCCCTATGCGGCGCTGATCGAACAGGATTCCAACCCAGGCAGGGTCGAAATTTCCTACGGGGGAGTTGGACGCAATATTGCCGAAAACCTTACCCGGTTAGGGGTTCCGGTGGAACTGATTACCGTGCTGGGGGATGATCTTCATGCCCAGGAGATTCGAAGCAGCTGTGGCAAACTGGGTATTGGCCTGCGGCATGCCATGCGGGCACCCGGGCAGAATACTTCCACCTACCTTTGCTTAAATAATGCAGACGGAGAAATGAAGCTGGCCGTGTCCGACATGGGGCTGTATGACCGGCTTACCCCCGACTACCTGCAGGGCAAGCTGGATGCAGTAAACCGCTCGCAGCTGGTGGTGATGGATACCAATATTTCGGAAGAAGCCATTGGCTTTTTGGCCGAAAACTGCACGGTACCCATTTTTGCCGATCCGGTTTCGACCCAAAAGGCAGTGAAGCTGAAAAAGCATTTGGGCAAAATCCATACCCTAAAGCCCAACCGTATTGAGGCGGAGTTACTGACTGGGGTGAAGATTTTTAATAAAGCGGACTTGACCAAGGCAGCAAACGAGTTTTTGCGCATTGGGGTAAAAAATATTTTTCTGTCACTGGGGCAGGAGGGGGTTTTTTATGCCGACAGTCAAAACCAGGGGCTGTTGCCCTGCAGCCCTGCCAATATTGTTAATACCACCGGTTGTGGGGATGCATTTTTGGCGGCTGCAGCCTGGGCGTTCAGCCAGGACTGGCCGATACAGCAGGCTGCCAGGGCGGGGTTGGCTGCCTCTGCCCTGTGCTTGGAAGCATCTGCGGCTGTCAGCACTAAATTAAATATAGAAGCGATTGAACACCGTATGAATGTTTAGGAGGTTATTTGGATGAACTTAGAAAAATATCTGGTAATTTCGGAGGAAGTACGAGCGGCGTTAGAGGCGGGCGAACCGGTGGTTGCGTTGGAATCCACCATTATTTCCCATGGTATGCCTTACCCAAAAAATGTTCAGACAGCTTTAGAAGTAGAAAAAATTGTACGTCAAAACGGTGCGGTACCTGCAACGATTGCAATTATAGAAGGAAAGCCCACAGTAGGGATTACTCCAGAACAGATTGATTACCTGGGCAAAAAGGGACTTAACGTGACCAAAGCCAGCCGCAGGGATATTCCGGTATTGGCGGCCCGCGGGGAGGACGGTGCGACTACGGTTGCCGCTACCATGATTATTGCCGCCATGGCAGGCGTAAAGGTATTTGCTACCGGCGGTATTGGCGGTGTGCACCGCGGCGCAGAAACCACTATGGATATTTCGGCCGACCTGGAGGAGCTGGCTTCCACCGAGGTAATGGTAGTTTGCGCAGGAGCAAAATCGATTTTAGATATTGGGCTGACTATGGAATATTTGGAGACCAAAGGCGTTTCGGTATTGGGGTACCAAACCGAAGAACTGCCGGCCTTTTATACAACCAAAAGCGGGTTTAAGGTTGATTACCGTATGGATACCCCCGAGCAGATTGCTGCAGCCTTTGCAGCTAAGCACGACCTTGGCATGAAGGGCGGCATGCTGGTGGCAAACCCCATTCCGGCACAGTATGCCATGGATTATGATTACATTAGCAAAAATATTGAAGATGCTGTACAGGAGGCCAACCGGCTTGGAATTACCGGAAAGGAGACCACGCCTTTCCTGTTGGATAAAATTCAAAAGCTGACTGCCGGCAAGAGCCTGGAAGCAAATATTCAGTTAGTATATAACAATGTAAAGCTGGGCGCGCAAATTGCCTGCGCCCTGTGTGAAAAATAAGACTGCACCTTGTAGAAAACCACTCCGTAAAACAATAATGACCACAGGTTGCCCATGGTGAGGAGCCTGTGGTTTTTGTTTTTTGGGTTATTATTAGATTTTCAGAGAATTTTAATCTTCATTGTTTGGCTGGTATAAATTCATAACAGTAAGGCCTTGGCGCCTGGCCAGCCTGGTGGTATAGGCGGCACCGCCGGTTGGCCGCGTCACATAGCTAATGTAATAGCTGCTTTGTTCCACCAGGTGCCGGTTGCACTGATACATGCAGCCGTTGGCATAATGGGGATAAAGACAGACCGTTTTGTCAGACTTGGCTACGATTTGCTCAAAGCATTTGATTTGTTACCATTAAAAAGCTCTGTGATGGGTTTGGCATTACCTTGGGGGAGTTTTTTCTACTAAGTAGTTTGGCGGGCTGGAGCAGGAGATTCAATAAATACCTCCTTGGTTCTCGAAAGAACATATAGCTGCAACAGAAAACGGAAAACTGGAACAGATGTTCTTGTTTGTGAAATTCCTTTTTGATCAAATTGCCAACCAACATTTTCAAACGATTCAACCTATGTTATACTAAAACTAATCTGATTTAGGAGTGGGCTTATGAATAAAACGGCTTTGAAACGGGCAGATATTTTGCTGCCAAACCAGGTGGATATGACCAAATGGAGCGTGGTAGCTTGTGACCAATATACCTCCCAGCCAGATTATTGGCAGCGGGTAGAGGCACTGGTGGAGGAAGAGCCTTCCACTCTGCGTATCACCCTGCCGGAAATTTATTTGGAGCAGCCGGGCGTTGAGCAGCGCATCGAAAAGATTAATGCAACAATGAGGCAGTATCTGAAGGACGGTTTGTTTTGCGAATATAAAAACCGTTACCTTTATGTGGAACGAACCTTGCAGAACGGCTCGGTTCGCCGTGGGGTAATTGGAATGCTGGATTTAGAAGAGTATGATTACCACCCAGGCGCAAAGGCGCTGATCCGTGCGACGGAAGGCACCGTTTTAGAGCGTATTCCGCCCCGTGTGCAGGTTCGGCAGGAAGCCCCGCTGGAGTGCCCCCATGTTATGATGTTAATTGACGACCGGCAGGATGCGGTGATTGGCCCGCTGGCCAGCTGCAAGGAGCAAATGGAGCAGGCTTATGCTTTTTCTCTTATGGAAAACTCTGGAAGTATAGCGGGTTGGCTGCTGCCTGACCAACTGGCCGACCGGCTGGAAGCAGCCCTTTCTGACCTGGCCAGCCCATCCCTTTACCGCGAAAAATACGGTGTAACCGACAGCCATGTTTTTTTGTTTGCTTCGGGGGACGGCAACCATTCGCTTGCCACCGCAAAGGCCTGCTGGGAAAAGGTGAAGGAAACCCTTCCGCAGGACCAGTGGGAAAGCTGCCCGGCCCGTTACGCTTTGGCCGAGGTGGTAAACCTGCATGACTCATCATTAGAGTTTGAACCGATTCACCGTGTGGTTTTTGGGGTGGATGCTAAGGACCTGCTGGAACAGCTGAAGGTATGTTTTGAGCTGACCGACGACTTGAAAAAGGGCCAAAGCTTTGACTACCAGTGGGCCGAAGGCGCTGGTACCATTACCATAGCCAACCCAAGCTCAAACCTGGCGGTTGGAACGCTGCAAGGCTTTTTGGACGATTACATCAAAACCGCCGGCGGCCGGGTGGATTATATTCATGGGGAAGATACCGTGCATCGGCTGGCTGAGCAGCCGGGCAACATAGGCTTTTTACTGCCGGCTATGGAGAAAAACCAACTGTTTGAAACGGTAATTATGGATGGCGTTCTGCCCCGAAAAACCTTTTCTATGGGCCATGCTCAGGACAAACGGTTTTACCTGGAATGCCGCCGTATTCGGGGGTGATTTGGGCAGGTTGTAAATTTTACTGCCTTTTTTGCCAAGAAAAGATATGAAATACCATCAAAAAATGCATTGTTTTTTGCAGCTGTTTCGGGTATGATGAAAATTAGTTTTTCAGAAAGGAACGTGACGGATGAAGAGCGAAAAAGAGAAAATGCTGGCGGGGGAGCTTTACAACGCAAAAGACCCCCAGCTGTTGAGGGAGTTTGAACGGGCTGAGCAGCTGATGAAAAAAATTAACATCGACTACGCTTACAACCGTCCCGAGCGGCTGAAAGTATTTGAGCAGCTGGTTCATGTAAAAAGCATTAATGACGTCCGTGCTCCTTTCTACTGTGATTTAGGCTATAATATTTATATGGGTGAAAATATATATATCAACTACGGCTGCACCATTTTAGATGTTTGCAGGGTGGAGATTGGCGACCATGTGCTAATTGCCCCCAACGTGCAAATTTATGCGGCCTGCCACCCAACCGACCCGGCTTTGCGCCTGCAGGGTCTGGAAAACGGTAAGCCGGTTAAAATTGGCAATAACGTTTGGATCGGCGGGGGAAGCATTATCTGCCCGGGAGTTACGGTGGGGGATAACGTTACCATTGCCGCCGGCAGCGTTGTAGTAAAAGATGTGCCGTCCAATTGTATTGTTGGCGGAAATCCGGCTAAACTAATTCGTAACCTGGAATAGCGGTTGTCCAAAGCTTTGCGGGGGATTGATTTGGCAGCGGTATTGTGCAGAGAAGCAGTAGCTTTTTGCCCCCTGCCTTAGCTAAAAAGGGTATCGCAGCCTGGAAGGCGGCGGGAGAAGATGAAACTGTTTTATACTGGGCGGACGGTTAAAAAGGTCCGCTGAAACAGCATGCAAAAACGCATTCAGTACAGGCTGAATGAAGGAATAAGGAGGAAAAATCATGATTGTTGACGACAGACAGATGCATATTCGATTAAAAGAAGGCGAAGCGGGAAAATATGCGATCCTTCCGGGCGACCCCGGCCGCTGCGAAAAGATTGCGAAATATTTGGATAACCCCCGTTTTGTCATGTCAAACCGGGAGCATACCACTTGGGTGGGTGAGCTGGACGGCGAGCTGGTTTCGGTAGTATCAACCGGCATGGGCGGCCCTTCTACTGCCATTTGTGTGGAAGAGCTTGCTGCGGTTGGGGTGCACACCATGATCCGCCTGGGCACCTGCGGTGGGATTCAGCTGGATGTTGAATCAGGGGATTTAGTAATCTCTACGGCATCCATCCGTCAGGAGGGTACCACCTGCCAGTATGTTCCAATAGAATACCCGGCGGTAGCCGATTTTAATGTTGTTATGGAGCTGAAAGAGGCAGCTATGAAAGAGGGCGCAAAATATCATCTGGGTGTATCCCAGTCCAAAGACTCGTTCTATGGCCAGCATTCTCCTGAGCGGATGCCCATTTACTACGAGCTGGAGCAGAAATGGGAAGCATGGAAGCGCTGTGGTTGCCTGTGCAGCGAGATGGAATCTTCGACCCTGTTTATTTTGGGACAGTACCTGCGTTTACGCACCGGCGCTGTATTCTGCACTGTTTGGAACCAGGAGCGTGCAAAACTGAACATGTCTAACGGCCAAACCTTTGATACCGAGCAGGCTGCCAGGGTAACGGTAGCGGCTTTGCGCAGTATGATTGCCAAAGACAAAGCGGCATCAAAATAAATATTAACTGCCAATAACACAACCTGAACTCCCGGTGGACAGCCAAAGGGCTGCCGCCGGGAGTTGTTTTTGTATGAAGAAAACAACTCGCTAGGCGGGTAGTTAAAAAAAGCCTCTGCCGGTAATGTATAAAAAACTCCATTTGCTGAAATAGAGATGCAATTTGCCAGGTGCACCCAAAAGCAAAGGAGGACATTAAATGCACAATGTAAACAGTTTCATGCACACGTGTTGGAATACCAAATACCACATAGCATTTGCGCTGAATGTTCGGCGGCGAAAGGGGAGGTTGGCAGTCCATGCAAAAGAAAATAATCCGGAGCTTTTTAGCATCCCCCAAACCAGCTTAAGCTTTACAGACAAAAATGTGTGTTTGTGGAACATTAGTTTTGCTTATAATTCGATTTGGTTTGTGGAGAAATATTTTTGGGTTGTTTTCGCAAATCAAATGGTGTAAGATAGTATAGGTCTGACCAGTGGCTTTTCTGGCCAGATGTATTGGGTTATAGAAAACAAATGCCCAATGGGAATCTTGTTGAACCAATGATGAAAAAATGTGGGATTATTTTCGCAACAGCTATTTAGAGCATAACAGATTCTGCATAGTTCTTAGAAAACCCACGGCAAAATACGGAGGAAACACCATGGAAATTGCAGGAATTGTCGGAAACCAAATTATTATTATGATGCTGCTGGCAGTGGTTGGAATAGTGGCAGTTAAAGTAAAATGGATTGATGCAGAGGGCTCCCGGCAGCTTTCAAACCTGCTGTTAATGTTGGTTTTCCCTTGTTTGACGATTACCGCTTTTGATGTAGACTTCGACCCAACTAAGCTGAAAGGCTTTCTGTTTGCAGCCATTTTGGCGGCGTTCGCCACCCTGGTTGGCATGGTAATGGGGCAGATGGTGTTTTCTCGTGGTAAGTTTACCGCTGAAAAAGGGCAGGAGCGCTTTGCCATGGCGTCTCCAAATTCAGGTTATATGGCGGTGCCAATTATTGCAGCAATTTTTGGGCCGGAAGGCGTATTTTTTGCCTCGGCCTATTCCATAGTATTTAATGTTTATTCCTGGACCATTGGATTAAAGCAGCTGGCTGGAAAAGATGCCAAAATGTCGGTAAAAAAAATCTTTTTAAACCCGGGAATGATTTCGGCCATTGTGTCGCTTTGCATCTATCTGCTGCAAATTCGTATTCCGGCACCCATTAAATCGACCATGACTTTTTTAGGAAATATGACAACGGCGACATCCATGCTGGTGCTGGGCACCTTTTTAGCCCAAATTGATTTTAAGTCCTTATTTGGCAACCTGCGTGCTTATTGGATTGCCTTGGTGGGAAAACTGCTGGTAGTGCCTCTGATCTGCGTGCTTACCTACAATTTGCTGGGGTTGCACCACCTTTTTCCCGATTCGGATTTTATTATTACCCTTAATTTGCTGGCAGTTGCCAGCCCGGTAGCAATTAATCTGAGTATGATGAGCGTTCGTATGAAGCAGGACCCCAAATACTGTGCTACTCTGATTGCGGTTTCTACCCTGGGCAGTGTGATTACCATCCCTTTGATGATGGCGCTCAACAGCTGGCTGTCCTCGGTACTATAGCCTTTTAAACAAGACGACCCTGCTGCACAGTCCTGCAACTTATTATTCAAGCAGAAATTGCAGTTTGCTGGGGAACGATTTATTTGTCAGAAAAGGATAAATAGGATATATTTTTAGAATTGAAAAAATCTCGGGAAAATTGTTTTCTGCAGTTCCCGGGATTTTTTGTTTTCCCCTGGGGGTGTTTTATATGGAATTTCTGTTTGAGTGCAAAATCGGGTATGGAGTGACAGCAGGAATACTGTGGCTGTTTGGCGTGTGCGGCATAGGATATATTACACCGAAAGCAAGAGATGGGGTTAAGGGGTGGCATTTTGCCTCAAAATAGCCCTTTTTTACATCCCGTCTCATGGAATAAAAAGGCCGCCCGCATGCGCGTGGCATTACCGGTTTTTAACCGGTAGGGCGGTCTCGGTGGAAAAAAGGAAGTACATAGGGGGTTCGTGTATATGGGGGGGCGGGGGACTGGCTCTAACGGCTGGTAGTCCCGTTATCCCCAAAAGAGGCCCGGTGCATATGCGCCGGGCCTCTTCCCATATTCCCTTAATTTTTCGAACTGAGGCAGTGAAGCCTGCCCGGTACCTTCAATCAATCATTAATTGGTCTAATAGTTTGTATAAAACATATTTTAAAACGGGATTTCATTGGTGTTGAATTGAATAAAGAAGATCAAAGCAGTGGCAGCAGGTCTTGAAATCTAACGGAATATAGAGGTTCTGCGTTGTATGGGGTACAATTATATACAAGGCTGCTTATTTTCCAGGCCGATGCCTCTTCAGCAAGTTGATGGCCTGATACAGGAGGAGCTATTGAAGTGAAAAATAGTATTCAAATTTATGGTATCAAAATACCTCAAACTGAAAAAGTCCTTGTAAACACTGACTTTTTCGCTGATTAAGGCACTCAAAGCAGCAATTGTTTTTCCTGTTTTGGTACCCAAATGGCGCCCTGATTTCCTATGGAATATAAAATAATACAGGCTGATATCATACTATTCGAGAGCGAAAGTGTTCGTTCCTTTCGCGCTCGTGTCTGCCACATAAGCAGGGGCAGACGCATTTGTCAATGACGGGCGGAGCCCCTCCTTTTTACCATTTGGACTGATTCAGGATATAAACAACCTCCCTTCGTCGAAATGACGGAGGAGGTATTCCTTGATCAATACAGGCCGATAGATTGGAATTTAACAAATATACTTTAGTTTTATTGGGGAAAACTCCAATACAAAATGCTCCTGCTCAATGCCTGTACTCGGGTAGGATTTTGCAACACGAAATTCTATATCGGCAATTTTGTGATGGTATTCGGGTTCGCAATTACCCAATACGATATACTGGCAACAGCAGTATTCCAATATTCCATTTTCATCGGATTCAAGAGGTGATGTTTCAAGAGGTTTCTCAATGTCAATTCCCCAAAAATCTAAGTACATAGCAACATTGGGAACTGCGGATTTGATCTGTAATCTATAATTACGACAATAACCGCAATCACACAATGAAGATCCTGTTATAGAATTATAAAAAGCCTTTGTTCCGGAAACATTTACATTCATCAGCCCACACCTCAAATTTTTTCCTATTTACCTTATTATATTTTTCTGCTCTATTCAATGCATGGTGAAATTGACAGAGCTAAAACCCATCAGTCCAGATGTAAAAAGGGAGCGGAGCCCGTTCCTCTTGACCTTTGACTGGCCCGGCAGGGTTTGCTGCTTATTCTTCTACGGTAAAAATTTCTTCGATTGAAACATTAAATACTTTTGCTATATTCCATGCCAAAACCAATGAGGGATTGTATTTCCCTTTTTCAAGGTTTCCGATAGTTTCTCTACGAACGCCTACCAATTTTGCTAAATCCTCTTGTTTCATATCGTACTTTGCCCGATATTCTTTTATGTGGTTTTTAATCATTCTCTGCCCCCTTTCGTTCTTTCGCTTCCAAAACAATGAGAGCTATGGTAAAGGCAAAAATAGTAACCGTAAAACTTAGCCCAAAAGCTACCGGAACGGCTTTAGTAGCACCATAAATGCATGAACACACAAACATGAACGGGACAAGTGAAATCATTTCTGACATAAATGCAAATGTCGCTGCTTTTTGAACATTAAGCTGGAAAAATTCATCTGGTATAACCCAGAAATAGCGAAGATAATAGGCAAACCCCAAAAAACCGTATAGACCTGTATTTTCAGTTGTCCACCCCAGAATCGCTATCAATGCTAAAAGTGATAAAAATCCTAAGTAGTTAATTTTGCATTTCATAAAATGCCCTCCTTTAAAAGTGATGTATTTCGCTCTTTATGTTAAAAATATACCACTAGCCTTATAGGAAGTCAATATTATATATTAGGGAATATGCTGACGATCAGAAGGTAAAGACAGAAAATTTATTGGCAATACCCTGAAGCTATTTTACAGTAAAAAAGCCGGTAACACTTTTTAGGGTGATACCGGCTTTTTGTTTTTATAATGCTGTGTATTTGCGTCTTTTATAAGGTGTTTTAATCCTTTTTTGTTAGTTTTTCAAACTCCTGCTGAATGGTCTCCAGCCAGTCAGGAATCGAAATTTGCTGGGGGCAGACTGAACGGCAAGCCCCGCAGGCCTGACAATTATGGCCCTGATGCATATTGCCCAGCTTGCGGTAGCCATCTTTAAACGCGTAGGTATTGCCAAACAGCTTATAACTGTTATACAGTTTAAAGATTGTGGGGATATCCACTCCAAAATTGCACTCCATACAATACCGGCAGCCGGTACATGGTACGGTTTTAATCTCTTGTAAAGCAGATACTGCTTTGTGCACATAAAATTTTTCTTCTTCACTGAGGCGAACCGATTCGCTTGAAAAAAGCTGTATATTTTCTTTCAGCTGATCCATGTTGGACATGCCGCTTAAAATAACTTTGACATTGGGCAGGCTTGCCACCCAGCCCAAAGCCCAGGCGGCCTGAGTGCGCTGGCTGCCGCTTTCGTTTAAAATGCCGGAGATTTTTTCAGGAAGATTTGCCAAAAACCCACCCCGAACCGGTTCCATAACAATACAGGGAATGTCCTGGCTGGCTAATATCTGATAAAGTTCTTTGGCATCCAGCATGCTCCAGTCGGCATAGTTCAGCTGAATCTGGACAAAGTCCCAATCAAAAAGTTTAAGAATATCTTTTAAACAGGCTGCATCGTCGTGAAAAGAAAAACCAATGTTACGAATTTTTCCCTCGGCCCGCTTTTGCCGTAAAAATTCTACAGCATTTATTTTTTTGACCTTCTCCAGTTTTTCACGGTCCATAGAGTGAAGTAGATAAAAATCAAAATATTCAACCTGGCATTTTTGCAGCTGTTCGTTAAAAATGCTTTCCAGTTCGTCAGCCGTAGAAAGGTCCCAAAGGGGCATTTTGTCGGCCAGATAAAAGCTTTCCCGCGGGTATTTTTTTAACGCCCGGCCCATAAAGGTTTCGGAGGTACCGCCGTGATAAGGGTATGCAGTGTCAAAATAATTCAGCCCCTGCGCATAGGCATAGTCCACCATGGCTTCGGCTGCTGCTTGGTCAATTTTTGTTTCATCCCCGCCAATGGTTGGCAAGCGCATGCAGCCAAACCCCAAAAGCGAAGTGGATATTCCCAGTTTTTTAAATTCCGAGCGAATCATGGGTTGCACCGTCCTTTGTTCAGATTTGAATAGCCGGGCAGACAAATTCTAATATTTGCCAGATGCCCTGGTAAGCCGGCTTGTCCAGGCTTTTTCTAAGCAATAACGCAAACAGCCTGGCGCAAAACGGCAAAACACTTTGATGTTGCCGGGTATAGTTGATTATAAACGATTAACTGATTTGCATATAAGGGTAGAAACATATGGTTGCTGATACCCCCCAAGGGCGATTTTCCGGCGAATACAATTTGCAGGAACAAGCAGAAAACCACAGCCAAAGGGCGGAGCATTAGTTGAAAAGGGTGGACTGCATGGTGCAGGTGCCGTTTGTCACAAATAAAATAACTACGTAATTATTTTATCACAAAGCAATAGTGGGTTCAATTGGGCAAAAATGAAAGAAAACAGCACACAGCCCGCAAAAAGCTAGGGAAAAAGCCAAAAAACATTGAATTAAATTTTTAGGACACAAACTGTTAATATTTTATGAAGCAATGTTTACAAAATGGCAGAAATGTTGACCTTTGGGCTGGTATCGTTTAGAATGTTATATGTATTGTTATGCGTACTTTATGCCCGGTAAAATATTTCAGCAATCGGCGCAAGTCTTTTGTATTTTTCAAGCTGCTTAGAAGAGGCGCATTTTAGGGTATCCTGAAAAATTCAGTTTTTATACAGCAGCTGGTTTTTATGGGCAAAACATGAAGCGGCATGGCAAATGTTCGGACTGCCGGAATATGGTTTGTCAGCCAATAATGGCGTCTGAAGCAGGCATAACTTACGAATGGGTTCGTAGCACTTTTTAAAAGCTGAAAGCGTTTTTTACTGAGAATCAGCACTTCCAAGGCGAAAAAAGAAAAGCCCCCGGTATTTTGAGGGCTTTAAAAAGAGGGCGTATTTTTTAGGCGGCCCGAAGTAAATTGCAGAAAAGGCGGCATAAATAATGATAAAAATTTCTCCATCTATTTTAGCGGCAGATTTTGCCAATCTGGGCAGCGAAGCTGTGGCAATGGACAGGGCCGGGGTAGAGATGCTGCACATCGATGTGATGGACGGCGTGTTTGTTCCCAATCTTTCCATCGGGGTTCCCGTGGTTGCCTCGCTGCGCAAAGCAACCCAAAATTATTTTGACGTACACCTGATGATTATCGATCCGATCCGGTATATTGATGCATTTGCTAAGGCCGGGGCAGACATGATCACTTTTCATATTGAATCCCAGTCTGATATCAGGGAGACCATTAAAAAAATAAAATCTCATGGAATTCACGCCGGCGTGGTGTTAAAACCCGCAACTCCGGCTGAAGAGGTTTTTCCCTACCTGCCCTTGGTGGATATGGTGCTGGTCATGACGGTGGAACCGGGTTTTGGCGGCCAGAAATTTATGGCGGATATGATGGACAAGGTGTCGGCGATTCGCAAAGAGCGAGACCGCCTGGGCTTAAAGCTGGATATTGAGGTGGACGGCGGTATTGACAACAGTACGGCCGCGGTCGCAGTGAAGGCAGGCGCCAATGTATTGGTTGCCGGCTCGGCGCTTTTTTCCAAGCCCGATTACACCGCAGCGGTGTCACAGCTGCGGGAAGCCGCAGCGCTGGGGTTATAGTTCCTAAACTTTAGCTGAAAATATTTTGAAATATCCGCAAGGCGGATGGGCAGCTGCAGGTTGGTTTCTGGCGGGTTTTATACTGGCGCATATCGGCGTTGGCAGCCGGCTTTCCTAAAATACGTGTGTGCTTTGTGGCGCAGGGTTCATCTGCCCTCAAAGTGCCAGTGGCAAAAGGGAGTACGGCAGTAATTTTTCCGCATACAGCATAAAATGTACCCAATTGCATTCCTGATATCAGTGGTGGATTTTGTACTGTCAGGCAGGAATTTTTCCTGTCTTTATCCGTCTGATCCGGCGGATTTTATGAAAGATAGGCCGACATTACATCAATTGCACTGTCTTCTACAATCGGGATGCCATGTTCGCAAACAAAAGCCGCCGCGATCTCACCTTCTCCCACAATTGGGGCGTATTCCTGCAAAAAATTGAGGGTAACCTGATCGGCCCGGTCAAGTGGGTGAATGATTAAACGGTACTCGTGGTCCAGCCGGTAGAGGGAGCTTTTATAAATGCGGTGGCCGTATTGTTGGAACAGCTTGACTGCTGCCTGAATGACGAGATCGATATCGGTAAAAGCAAACACGACTGGCCCGGTGGCGTATTTAGGTGCAAAGCTGTCACTTTCGGCAGGGGTAAGTGCGGTGAAAAGAATAGAACATCCTCCATCGGGTTCGGGGTATGCTTCAATAAACAGCTTGGTTTTGCCTGGAGAAAAGCCCGTTTGTGCCCGGCCTTGGGCAAGCAGTTCTATTAGCAGGGCTTTCGTTTCCGGGTTTTTATAGTCGAGCGAATCATAGGTGACACCCAGCATCTGCATATCCAGACTGCTTAGGAGTATTTTTAGTTTGTTGGGAGCAATCAGCTTGAATATCATATCAGACCTCCCCCTCCGCGGGGCGGAGGATTGCGGAAATTATAATTTATCTAAACCATTAGCTGCCGGCTAGTCTCATTACAGGGGTGGTTCTGCCGGAACAGTAAGTGGTAAAAAGAATTGGGATGTTTGTTCTTAGCAAAGAGCTGTCAGCGGGGTTTGCCACCGCAGTAGTCAAAAGCAGACGGCTCTTTCGCCTTTAAAGGGCAGGGACAACCCAGTTGGAGTGAAAATTAGGAAAGGGGTTGATGGCGGCCAATGGGTATGATCAGCAAGGGCATCATTTTAGAGCAATATAAAGAACCGGCGCTTTCGCGGGACCTGCGGCAGTTTACAAATGCCGCAACCGTTGACAGTACCTTTAACGGCCCGCTGGTAGAGGATGTTCAGTCCTTAACCGGGGAGGATATTATAGAAATTGCCCGCAAGGCAGAAATTGTGGACGAGCGGGATGGGGTTTTGCTTTATGAAAAGCTGCGTACGGTAAAGAAAGGGTCGATCACCGCAGTGGTGGCCGATGCTATCGATGACGAACCGTACATTTCTAGTCAGCTGAACCCGTTGCTTCAGCTGAAAGAGGATGCGATTGGCGGTTTGAAGTTAGCCGCAAAGGTACTGGGGGTTTCCAGTACCTATGTGGCGGTGTATAAAAACCTGATTGATTTAGAGATGAAAATTCCAACCAGTGTTTTAAACGTGCCGGTGAAGCGCATACGCGGCAAGTACCCGGTGGAGTTTAGGATTGCCGAATCGTTCAATAAGGAAAAAGGGGTTTTGCTCATTGGCGTTTGTGCGCTGATTCACCTATGCCGTGCAGTGCGTGAGAACCGCATCGCTACCACCTGTTTTATTACGGTGGCTGGCAACTGTGTGGGCAACCCCGCTAACATAGAAGTTTCGATTGGGATGACGGTTACACAAATTTTGGAGCACTGCGGGCTGATAGACGACCCCACCCGTGTGCTGGTAGGCGGGCCAATGACCGGTATTGCCGTAAAGAACACCGACCAAACCATCATTACCACAACCACCCGGGCTATTTTGGCCTATAAGGATGACGAAAAGGAATTTCATTATTCCTGTGTAGGCTGCGGAAAATGTGTGCAGGTATGCCCCGAAATGCTCACTCCTTATATGATTTATCATCTAACCGAAAAAAAGCAGATGTTCCGTCTTTCCCTGTATGATCCGCAGCAGTGTATTGGCTGCGGTACCTGCAGTTATGTCTGCCCCAGCAGGCTGGACGTTTCCGGCGCGGTAAAGCGCGCCAAACAATATGTGCGGGCAGAGCGGCAGGGGGGTGCTGACAGGTGAAGTTAAAAGCTAGTTATGCACCGCATATCCGTTACAGTGAAAACGCTCAGACTTTAATGGATGATACGGTTATTGTATTAGCAGTACTGTACGTGATGGCCTTCTTTTATTATGGTGTTGTAGCATTGCATGCTGGACTGGTGTCTATTTTGACCTGTTATCTGGCCGATTGCATCTGTACCAAACTGCGTGGGCAGAAGATTAACTTTAGGGACCACAGCGCCATTGTAACCGGTATGATTTTGCCGCTGTTAATGCCAGCGGGCATTCATATGGTAGCAATCATTTCAGCAGGGTTGTTTGCCATAGTTATTGCAAAACAGGTGTTTGGCGGCGTAGGCCAGAATATCTTTAATCCGGCGGCTGCAGGCTTTGCGTTTACAGCGCTGTGTTTTCCGGGACAGATGTTTTCTTATCCTATGCCATTTGACCGGCTTCCGATCCTGACCGAGACTGCGTCCAAGTTGGTTCGTGGGCCTGCGTACGCCTTAAAGTTCGGCAGTATTCCCACCAACGATTTGGTGGATATGCTTTTGGGCAACTTTGCCGGGCCTATGGGCGCTACTAACATCTTAGTAATCCTTGCTTGTCTGTTATTCCTGATTTTCCGTAAAACTGTTCGCTGGCAGCTGCCGGTTTCATTTTTAGGTACCGCTGCGTTGTATGCATTTTTCTTTCCAAGAATTTCTCTTTCTCCGCTGCAATCGGTCGCTTACGAATTAATGAGCGGCATGGTGCTGTTTGTAGGGGTGTTTGTCATTACTGACCCTGTTACCAGCCCCAAGCGGGATTCTTCCAAACTGCTTTATGGAATAGTTGCCGGTCTTATGGCAATGCTTTTCCGGCAGTATGGAGGCTTTGAGGATTCCTCTATTTTTGCGGTGCTGCTGATGAATGCCTTTGCCCCGCTGATCGACTTGATTTCGGAGTATATTCATAAGGCAGTGCGGAAAGGGGGGCGTGCGGTATGAAACTGAAACGAGTAAGAAGATACCGGTACGCTACTCGGTATATCCGCCCAATCCTGGGCAACAATGTAGTACTGTCGGCCGGTTTGGCGCTGCCGTTTGTAATAGGTGCTTCCACCAGTATGAATAATGCGCTGGCCCTGACTATTGCCATTGGAATTGTGAATATTCCCACCATGATTTTTGCTTCCCTGCTGGGCAAAAAGATTCCCCAGTGGCTGCGTCTGCCCTGTTATGTATTGCTGGCGTCTGCCTTAGTGGTGGTTTCCCGGTTTGCAGTCTCGTGGATTGCGCCAAACATTTTTGACTCCCTTGGCATTTACCTTACTCTACTGGCCGTAAACACCATTCTATTGGTGCGCGGCAAGCAGGTAATTCCACAATATAATTTTTACCGTGCCGCTTTAGACGGTGTGGTAACCACCGTAAGTTTTGGCATAGTAATGTTTGTGGTTTCGTTATGCAGGGAATTGGTGGGCAATAATACCCTGTGGGGAGATGCAATAAACTTCCCAATTAAACTTCCGGGTGCGCTGCTGCCGGCATTTGGGTTTATTCTGGTTGGATTGCTGGCGGCCTGGGCAAAGTTTTTCCGCCGGCTTGTGATTCGGTACAACCTTCGTAAAGATAACCCGCCTAGGACCGCTGCAAAGCTGCCGGAAGGGGAGGTGGAATAATGGATTTTCTGTATCAGATTTTGGTGGTATTTGTCACAGCCCTGGTGGCAGAAAACGCATTGTTTGCCCGTTCGTTAGGTGCGGGAGAAATTCTAAATTACCGCAGGCCCAAGCAGATTTTGCTGTTCAGCGCGGTGTTGATTGTGGTAACCACCTTAAGTTCGGTGCTTACAGTATTCATTAACCTGGCACTGGCAGAGGTGCAGAATGCATATCTGTTCCGGCCCATTTTATTCATTATTTGCATTACCATTATTTATGTTGCGGCGTATCTTATTCTGCATTTCTTTTTTCCAAAGCTGCTTAGTTTTGTAGGGGGAATTTTACCATACGCCACTTATAACTGCCTGAGCATCGGAACATTGCTTCTTATTTCAAGCAAGAGGCTGTCATTAATCGAGTCCTGGAGTTTTGGTATCGGTACCGGTATGGGATTTATGGCAGCACTGCTGCTTGTTTATGTAGGCAGGCGAAAACTTACTTTAAGCAATATTCCAAAATCATTTAAGGGGCTGCCCATTACATTGATTTATATTGGACTGCTTTCCTTGGCTATTTATGGCTTGGTGGGGCACCAGCTTCCCTCATAACAAGAGATTATTGGTAAAACCCCCTGCTTTGCAGGCGCGGAGGTGAACTTGTGGCTAAAAAATACAAAATAAAACGTTACAATCGAATCTATCGAAAAAACCGCAGTTCAAGAATTACCCCGGCAACCCTGCTTTTGACCGTGGTGGGCATTGGAGCGCTGGCATTTTTAGGGTATAGTTTGTATCAGCCGGTTTACAATTTACTAACCGGTGGGTATTCCAGTACCATTCCATCTGGCTCCAGCCCGGCGCCCATTTCTCAAAGCGTGCCGGAACAGTCTGAACCAGTGGTAATACCCGAACATCCGCAGCAGGTAAAAGGCATTTATATGCCGCCGCAGGTGATGCTGGACGCTGCCGCCAGAACAGAGTGGCTTGACCGGATAGCCGGGCCCACCAATGTGAAAGAAGGCGTTTCACTGCTGGATGCCGCCAGTGGGGTTGAGGTAAACACGGTGGTGCTAGACGTTAAAACCAGTGACGGCCGCATTTTGTACCAGTCTGCACTGGAACAGGTGGCAATGGCGGGCAGCATGACCGCAAACCCCATTGATTTAAAGGCCGTAATTGGTGAGATAAACGCCAGGGGCCTGAAGGTTGCTGTGCGCATGCAGGCGTTCCGTGACCCGCTGGCCGGAGCGGTGCTGCCGGATTTGGCGATAAAATATGTTGATAACAATTGGCTTTGGTTAGATAATTCGAAGGAGCTGGGTGGAAAAACCTGGTTGAACCCCTATTCGACCGAAGCCCGGGCTTATCTTGGCGACATTGCGGCCGAGGTGACCAATATGGGAGCCGAGATTGTCATTATGGATTCGGTGCAATTCCCCGAAGGCGTTGGTCTGGATCTGGCCAGATTCGGCTATGATTCCGGGTCAGTTACCAAAACCGATGCGTTAAAACGGTTTGTAACCGAGGTGTCCGATAAAGTGCAGGCAGCAGGAGGAAAGCTGTATACCTATATGACTTCTACCAGCCTGTTTGGGGTAAATACGGACCGTTATGCCGGTGCGCCTGCTGCTTTTTTAGGCGAGAATGTAGCGCTGTCACTGATGCCGGCCCAGTTTGGCGACAATTTTGAAAGCAGTGCCTACACGGTAAATGCACCTGTGCAGAACCCTTATGGTACGGTGAAAGCTGCTCTGGAACAGGATCAGCTTTTGCTGGGCAGTGAACGCAAGTTACTGGCCTTTGTGCAGGGCTATACGGCTTCGGGCCTTGTCAATGGCAAGACTTATTCCTGGCAGGAGGTTGCCGACCAGATTCGCGCAGCTAAAGAAGGCGGCGTAGAAAGCTATGTGATTTATAGCCCGGATGGGATATATCCCTATGGTGTATAACGTATAAAAAGGAGCAGATAACCAATTTGGTTATCTGCTCCTTTTTGATGGAATATGACACATGAGAGGGTGGTTTGCAAGAGACTTTGAATGGTAGGAACAGCAGTCTGCAAACCAATGAAACAAGGCTACCGGTTTTGCAATTTCAGAACAGTATTATCCTATACAATCATTATGTGGCCGGTAATTTTGTATCATTTCTATCGTTATCAATAAGCCAACAGACGTTTTAATTTTTTTCCATTGAGTCTGTTTGCGGGGCGGTAGCATCGGCGGGGATGATGTGCAGATCCATTTGGTTATATGGAATGCTGATTCCCGCCTGGTCAAACGCCTGTTTCGATTTTTCCAGCAAATCAAAATTTAAATCCCAGTAATGCTCGCTGGGCACCCAGACACGGCAGGTAATTTGAATTGCATTGCTTCCGTGGGCGCAGACGCCAATGACCGGTTCGGGCTCTTTTAAAACAAGCGGAGAAGCTTCGACTAAGTTACGTAAAATTTCCTTCGCTTGGGGAATACTATCCTGATAGCCAATGGAAAAGGTCAAATCCAGCCGACGCATGGGTTCGGCCGAAAAATTTATGATTTTTGCTTTTGCTACGTCGGCGTTAGGAAGATAAATGCGTTTGTTGTCGATTGTTTTTAAAATAGTATAAAAAATACCAATTTCGGCCACCGTACCAGAGAAACCATCCATTTCGATGTAATCACCGACTGCAAATGGTTTCGACACCAGTACCAAAATTCCGCCGGCCGGGTTTGCCACCGAATCTTTTAACACCAGCGAAACTGCCAATCCGGCGGCACCCAGCATGGTAATAAGAGGCGCGACCGGGATGTTGAGTGTTTCCAATATAATGACGAATAATAGGGTGTAAAGCGCAATTTTCACGACCGACCGGGCAAAGGCATGAACGCTTTTTTCAATTCGGCTTTTGTTTAAAAAGCGGTTAAACAGCTTGATAATAAATTTGATTAAAACCAGGCCTATTGCCAAAATGATTACGGCCGATAAAAGGCGGGGCCCCATTTTAGAAATCCAATCCATAAATTGATCAAAGAATTTGTTCAACGTCTTCAACTCCGTTTCAATAAAAGAAAGCCCATGGGAATTTTCCATAGCAAGGTGCCCAGTTCCATAAATAGGTGCAGCAGCCAGTAGTATTTTGAAAGGAAATTTGCCCGGACAGTGGGTCATGCCACAGTAAGACACCCACCTCCTCAAAAGGGCAGGCATAGCCTTCAGGTGTTTCAATCCGAAGCTTTGTGTGGTGGGTACCAAATTCGTTATGAGGGTATCATGACTGCCTGGCTTGGTAACGTTATTTAAAAAAGGCAGCATTATATGAATAATTCGTTTTGCAGGGATGAACCACCGGCTGCAGGCCGGTATTGGTTCATAGCGCATAGGGACGGGAGCCATGCGGCGGATCGTCCTGCGCATAAGGGTATAATGACTGCCTGACTTGGTAACGTTATTTAAAAAAGGCAGCATTATATGAATAATTCGTTTTGCAGGGATGAACCACCGGCTGCAGGCCGGTATGGGTTCATAGCGCATAGGGACGGGAGCCATGTGGCGGATCGTCCTGCGCATAAGGGTATAATGACTGCCTGGCTTGGTAACGTTATTTAAAAAAGGCAGCATTATATGAATAATTCGTTTTGCAGGGATGAACCACCGGCTGCAGGCCGGTATGGGTTCATAGCGCATAGGGACGGGAGCCATGCGGCGGATCGTCCTGCGCATAAGGGTATCATGACTGCCTGGCTTGGTAACGTTATTTAAAAAAGGCAGCATTATATGAAAAATTCGTTTTGCAGTCATTATACCACAACCTTTCTGAAAAACCAAACCGGAGAAAGTTTTGAAAAATTCTGCCGGAACAATTGAAATCATTATGAACATCATGTATAATGTTTGGGTATGGTTGTTACTTTGTTAACAACTGAAGTTAAATAATTTAGTATGAAGGTAGGGAAAGGAATATGCCATCAACATGGGTGAATGATTGGGGATTTAATGTTGCGGTTATGGTTACCGGTATTGCCATAGTGTTTTTAGCTCTAGTAGCATTATGGCTGATTGTAGCTATATTTGGAAAACTGCTAAGCTCGCTGACCGGTAAAGGCGGCAAGCAGAAAAGAACTGAAAAAGCTGCAAAGAAAGCTGCTGCGGCAACACAGGCACCAAAAGCTACCATGGCAGTAGAAAAGGGCGTCAGTGATGAAATTGTTGCGGTAATTGCGGCTGCTGTGGCTGCTATGGGCAGCAAAAGCGGTAAAAAGTTTGCACTGCGCAGTGTGCGCCGGGCAAAAGAATCCAGACCTGTTTGGGGACTTGCCGGCTTGCAGCAGAACACTAGACCTTTTTAGTTTAAAAGAGCCGACTTATCTATGAATTAGGAAAGGATGAAACACGGATGAGCATTTTCTTTGATACAATCTCTAGCATCCTGTCAGGGTCTGGTTTTGCTAACATTACTTGGCAGCAGATTGTTATGATGTTGATTTCGTTTGTATTGATGTACCTGGCTATCAAAAAAGGCTTTGAGCCGCTGCTGCTTTTACCCATCGCATTTGGTATGTTTTTAGCCAATATTCCATTGGCAAACCTGTCTTCATATAACGAAGGTAGTTTAATCTACTACTTATATCAGGGCGTTAAGATGGGCATTTACCCACCGTTAATCTTTTTGGGAATCGGCTGTATGACCGACTTCTCCCCTCTGATTGCAAACCCCAAAAGCCTGCTTTTAGGCGCTGCTGCACAGGGCGGTATTTTCTTTACCTTTATGGGTGCGTTGGCACTGGGCTTTACCGGGCCGCAGGCTGGTTCTATTGGTATTATTGGTGGTGCAGACGGACCGACCGCTATTCTCACCACCAGCATTTTGGCTCCTGACCTGTTGGGGCCAATTGCAGTTGCCGCTTACTCTTACATGGCGCTGGTACCAATTATTCAGCCTCCTATTATGAGGCTGCTGACCACCAAAAAAGAGCGCTCCATTGTAATGGAGACTCTTCGCCCGGTTTCTAAACTGGAGCGGATTGTGTTCCCGGTTTTGGTAACCCTGGTGGTATCGCTGCTTGTGCCTGACGCCGCTCCGTTGGTTGGTATGTTAATGCTGGGCAACCTGATGAAAGAGTCCGGCGTAGTAGACCGTTTGGTAAAGACCGCACAAAACGAGCTGATGAATATCATCACCATCTTCCTGGGTGTTTCGGTTGGTGCAACCGCTACAGCTGAAAAGTTCTTAGATCTTAACACGTTAAAAATTATCGCCTTAGGCCTGATTGCCTTCTGCTTTGGCACTGCATGCGGCGTGCTGCTGGGCAAGCTGATGAATGTGCTTTCGGGTGGCAAGATTAACCCGCTGATCGGTTCGGCCGGTGTATCTGCAGTGCCAATGGCTGCCCGTGTTTCTCAAAAGGTTGGACAAAAAGAAAACCCGACCAACTTCCTGCTGATGCATGCCATGGGCCCCAACGTTGCCGGCGTTATTGGTTCGGCAATTGCGGCCGGTGTTTTAATCAATATTTTAAGGCCGTTTGTTTCATAAACTAAACTGATAAAAGCCGTCTCATAACGAGGCGGCTTTTTGCTTGCAACAAATATGGTATGTAAAAGCAAAATAATATTGTTCTGTATTTTGTATTCATCTGCAGCTGCTGCCGTGCCAGAGGTACATGCAGGCTGTATTGTCCTTATCTTTATGGTCTAACGTTTTTTATGCGTTATGCGGAAAAGGTTTCATTTGTTCTGAGATAGGTAAAAGTTTTGCTTATGGCGCGGCAACAGTTCTGTTCTATATTGTCAAGAAAGCGTTTTCCCCTGCCTGCGTGGTTGCAACTGTTTTGCTGCAAATGTACTGGCTTGAAGCAATAAGGGAAAATGTCTATAAAATCTGGTATGAAAGTGATTTTATGTGGAAAAACAAAAACAGCAAAATAAAATTGTCAAGAGGACTTTTCGCTTTTTTTGCTTTTTGACATATTGCTTGAAAAGCCAACCCCGGAAACGATTTTTATTTGCTATTTTACGTATTGATTTTCTGATATAATAGGAATATGCTAATATCTCAAAGCAAATTTGACGGCAGTATGCCCTTTAACACTTATGGTACGGGCTGTACCGCCATTACCCAAAAGGGGAGGCAAAAGGGATGGAGAAGGTAATTAAGCAGCTTATTGCAATTGACCGTAAAGCCAGCGCTGTGGTCGAACAAGCTAAGGCTGAGTTTGATTTAGCTAAACAGTCTTTAGGTGACGATAAAAGCAAAATGACGGAAGAGTATCTGCAAAAGGCTCAAGGCCGCATTGAAAAACTGAAGGCTGAAAACGAACAGGCGGCTGATCGTATTGCAGTAAGCATTGAACAGCGGTATCAAAAAGCGCTGGAAGAAATAAACACTGCAGTAGAACAAAACCGGGCTGCCTGGGTACAGCAGATTACGGCGCGATGCTTAGAACAGTTTTGAACAGGTAAAACAAAACCTAGAAAATTCTGAAAATGCAACGCAAACCGACAGGAATTTATACTGGCTTTAATCGCTTTCATGCAAGAAATGTATTTTGCAGAAGGATAAAGTTTTCACGTGTTTTCAGGAACGGTTCTGGGTAAGGATGAACACCAAGGGTTTTGGACGCCTAAAGGAGGGTTAGCGATGTTTGAGTCCTTTTCCGGCAAGGCAATTATGGCCAAAGCTAAGGCTATGTACGGCCGCAGATTAACACCTGATGATTATAGCCAGATGCTGCGCAAACGTACAGTGGCTGATCTTGCAGCCTATTTAAAAAATGAAACTGGTTATGGAGAATGCTTAAAGTCCATTCAGGAAACGGCAATTCACCGCGGCCAGTTGGAAAACGTATTGCGCCGTGATTTGTTTCAGCGTTACCTGCGGTTAATCCGCTACGATAGCTCCCGGGGATTTGGGTTTTACAGTTATGCCATTATGCGTATGGAAATCGAACAAATCCTGGAATGTATTCAGCATTTAAATGCTGGCAACAGTGAAGATATGATTACCAGCATACCGGGTTTTTTAAATCATTATGCCAGTTTTGATTTAATGAAGCTGGCACAGGTTCGTACGTTCCCTCAATTGATTGACACATTAAAAGGTACCTCCTACCAGCAGGTTTTAATCCCTTTTTTGCGCCACGACGGAAAGCCTATAGACTTTACAGCCAGCGAGGTTGCTCTTCGGCGGCATTATTACAATCGGATTGACGCGTTAATTGACAAGCAGTTTAAGGGCAAACGCAGGGACGAGCTGAAGGTGATATTTGACACAAAAGCCGAGCTGCTGAATATTTCTACCATTTACCGGTTAAAGGTGTATTACCATGCCGACCGCAAAACGGTTGAAGAGCATTTAATGCCTCAACGCGAGCGGATTGGTAAAAAAACCATGAATCAACTGCTGGAAGCAAAGGATTCTCACGAAATATTGACGGCACTCAGCAGTTCCGGCTATGCAAAATATGTTCAGGGTGATTTTTTGTTTATTGAATATACCTCCCAGCAGATTCGCTATTACCTGAACAAGCGGTTTATTCGTTTTTCAATCTGCGCCCCCACGGTTTTGGCCGCCTACATGGTGCTGAGCGAAATTGAATTGGAGAATATCATCAGCATCATTGAAGGGGTGCGGTATGGAATCTCTCCAGAAAATATACAGCAACTGTTGGTTTTTACCGAATCATAACGGCCGATTGCCGGGCTTGTTTTCCCTTTTTGATACAATGACAGCCGGCACGGTATGGCCTGTTCCGTTTTTAAGGGCAGAGCCAGCCGTATGTTGATAAAGCCCCCGCTGCCATCAAAACAGCCAGTTTTAAGTCCTAAAGGCTGTACGATTTATTTTTTAGTATTGCGGGGAGCCCCAAGGATTAAAAATCCTCTTACCGGGTGCAGGCGCTCATCAGGCGCAGGGTTTTTGCCCCAAGCCACCCTTGATTTATCTAAGATCCGGTTTCGGCTGTGATCAAAACTCCAACCAAGAAAGGCGGTGACCAGAGAATGTCGATATGCAAAATGACGCTGGTAAATATTACGGGCGATTTAAAATCACTGGATCAGGTGTTGCTAAAATGTTCGGAAAAGGGCAACTTCCACCCCGAGCTGCTCAGCCAGTTTGCAGATAAGGTGAACGGTTTTGCGCCGCTTACCGAAGAAAATCCATATGCAACGCTGTTAAATAAAATTCATGATATTGGCGTAAACGCAGGCATTGATCTGGAACATATTGTAAAAAGTAAGCTGCAGTTGAACCACCAGGAAGCAGATGATTTTCTGCGCAGCTTCCAAAAGGATATTTTAGATTATAATGAAAAACGCCGTGCCGTGGCGGATGCAGTGCAGCAGCATGAAAATGTGCTGGTTCAGCTGGAGCATTTGGAAAGCCTGGATATCAGCCTGGACGATATTTTTTCCTGCCAATACCTGAAGGTGCGTTTTGGACGCCTACCTTTGGACAGCCTGCCGAAGCTGGAATATTACCAGGATAATTTATTTATTTTTGTGCCCTTTGACAAAGACGATTTATACAGCTGGTGCGTTTACTTTACCACCCAGGATGCTGCACCGGAGGTGGACAACATTTTCGCTTCCTTATACTTTGAGCGTATCCGCATTCCCGAATATGTCCACGGAGTACCTGGTTTTGCCAAGCAAAGCATTGAAAACCAGCTAAAGGAAGAAAGACAGCAGCTGAATGAAGTGAATGTTCAGCTAAACAATCTGGTACAGCAAAACAAAGAACGATTTTTATATATTTACAGCTGGGTACAGTCATTAAACGATACCTTTGATATGCGTAAATATGTCATGGCTTACCGCGGTGCCCAGACACAAACGTTCCATATTACCGGGTTTGTACCTCAAAAAGAGGAAAAGGATTTTGCCGAAGGGCTTTCTATGATTGACGGTGTAAACGTAGAGCTGCTGCCGCCTGATTCGGACAAACGGCTGACGCCCCCCACCAAGCTGAAAAACAACCGTTTTGCCAAACCCTTTGAAATGTTTGTCGAAATGTATGGCCTGCCCGGCTATAACGACATTGACCCCACCAGTTTTTTTGCCATTACCTACACTTTGCTGTTTGGCCTGATGTTTGGTGACCTTGGGCAGGGGCTGGTGATTGTACTGTTGGGCTGGCTCATGTGGAAATGGAAAAAGATGATCCTGGGCCGCATTATGATGCGCATAGGCGTTTCGTCTGCAGTGTTTGGTTTTTTGTACGGCTCGGTGTTTGGTATGGAAAACCTGTTAGACCCATTTTACATCAATGTGTTGGGGTTAGAGGGCAAGCCGATTCATGTGATGGCCAACGAAACCACCAATATGATACTGATTGGCGCCATCGCCATAGGTGCGGTTATTATTGTAATGTCTATGCTGTTTAATATTATTTTAGGGTTTAAAAGCAAAAATTATGAACGGGCGATCTTTTCAAACAATGGAATTGCGGGACTGATATTCTATGGCTTTGTGCTGGTAGCTGCCGCGCTAACCTTTACCACTGATATCAACCTGCTCACCGCTCCGTTTATTATCATTTTTATTGCGGTTCCGCTGCTGGTGATTTTCTTAAAAGAGCCTCTTGGCAAGCTGGCAAAAGGTCGTAAAGATATTAAACCCCATGATGGGATCGGTTCATTTATTATTGAAAGCTTCTTTGAAATGTTTGAGGTGCTTTTAAGTTTTGTCACCAACACCATGTCCTTTTTGCGTGTGGGCGGATTTATTCTTTCTCACGCCGGTATGATGCTGGTGGTTATGACCCTTACCGAAATGATCGGTGGTTCCGGCAGCATTTTGGTGCTGATAATCGGCAACCTGTTCGTAATGGGAATGGAGGGCTTAATTGTGGGAATCCAGGTGCTTCGTCTGGAATTCTATGAGATGTTCAGCCGCTATTACGACGGGGAAGGAAAACCTTTTGTTCCCATTGCTGCTCCTGATGCTGCCGAATAGTGCAGGTTTGCAGCTGGGATACCCAAAGGTATACGGTTTTAAACACACAAAGCGTATACTGGAAGCTTGCTATTCACCATGTGGTTAAAAGGATGCACCTGGCCCAGTCAGATATCTCTTTAATCAACATCAACCCCATGTAAAAATACTCTTATCATTCCCAGGCTCTGCGTGGTAAGAGTAACGTATTGAATAAAAATTGATGCCGACGCAGAGCGGCGGAATGGAGCATGAAGATGAATATTTTATTTTGGATTCTACCCGCAATTGCACTGCTGCTGATTATGGCGCCCCTGTTCCCCATTTATAAAGGAATCACCACTGGCAAACAGGTAAAACGCCGGATGATTTTTAACCTCTGCGCTTTTTTTGGTGTATGTGCACTCTGCCTGATTCTGCCGGTTGGCGACATGGTAGCCTTGGCGGCCCCCGCTGGTGAAACTGTTGCCCAAGGCGTAGGGAACCCCGGTTTTGCTGCCGGTATGGCTTATTTGGCTGCTGCCCTGGTAACCGGACTTTCCTGCATTGGCGCGGGTATTGCGGTTGCCGCTGCTGCGCCTGCCGCCATCGGGGCGTTTTCTGAGGACCCAAAGGCATTTGGTAAGGCACTGATTTTTGTTGCGCTGGGTGAAGGCGTTGCCCTTTACGGCCTGTTGATCTCCATCTTGATTTTGAATAAGGTATAAACAGGCCTTGCCCTGCACCCTAACCATCTATGGTCGTGGGGGTGCTGTCGTAGAGGGTTGCCCATAAAACCCATTTGAGGTGGTGCTGAACCACGCTGTTAGCCAGAGAACGGTTTGGCCGCTCTTTTGGTGGCAGTTTTTTGCCTTCCCCCTATGCGGGGGCAGGTACCTTTCCCTTGCCGAAAAAGTACCTAAAAGGGTACCGCTGCGCAGGGCATGTGTTGTGCCAGAGGCGGCCTTACGCCTGGTTTTATGCCTTACACTGTTGCCCTAGGCTGCACTGCAAGTCCTGACGGCTAAGCGCCTTAACTGTGTTCGGTTGCCTCTAGGAGGCCGCTGCTGTGGCGGCACTTCCTTAGCTAACCGACAGTACGTTGCGGTACAGCGGCCTACAGCCGGCCTTCTGGTTTTTCTTTTTGTATCAGCCCACATCTCCGGCTACCCGTTTGCGGCGGAGTCCGTGAGCATAGAGAATGGAGAACGACACCCACGCAATGAGCCTCTGGGAAGAATTGGGCAGTTAGGCCCCACTGTTCCACGCACAGGGCGGCAACAGCAAAAGCTTCTGGAAAATATTGCTGCAGCAGCATGCCAGCCCTTTATGGGGGTGGCTCACCACAGCGACCCATATAGAGGCAGCTGAAAAGTAAGGCTCTTATCTTCCCGCCGGGCGCCATAAGAGCCGGTTGAAACATTTTTGCCCGCGGCAGAATGGAGCACAGTATGAAATTTTATTTAATCAGTGATAATATTGATACCCAAATGGGCATGCGCCTTGCGGGTATTGAAGGCATAGTGGTTCATGAGCGTGAGGAAGTAATAAAAGCGGTGGAAGAAGCAACTGCCCGCGAAGATGTAGGTGTGCTTTTGGTGACTACAAAGCTGATGCGCTTATGCTCCGATTATATCAACGAAATTCAGCTGACAAGAAAAAAACCGCTGATTGCCGAAGTGCCCGACCGGCATTCCTGTGATCAGATTGGGCAGTCGATTGACCGCTATGTCAGCGAGGCAATAGGAATACAGATATAGGCAGGCCGGGCTGACACCCGGTCAGGAGTTTCTTGCAAGACCAGGGGAAATTTGCAGATAAGACGAGAAATCAGTTTGTAGGGTATTGCCGTTATACTCTGCCAGGGAACTCAAAAGGATTTGTCTTTTGCAAAATCTATCCTTGCTGCCATGTATTTTGTTACCAGGCTGCTGGGTTTTGCCCGCTTTAGCCGGCGCAGCAGAGGAAGGTCTTTGATGACTGTGATTAGATGCAAGCTAAAATAGAGCAGGCAGGCAAGGCCCCGATTCCCACTGGGCGGCCTGTTTCGTTGCAGCGACAGGCTGTATAAAAAGAGAAAAAACAGCAAAAAAGAAAATTTTTGCCGCAGGGGGCGGTGGAAAGGAGCACCTTATGCCAGGAACGACAGATAAGCTAAACCGGTTTGAGCTGGAGCTGATGAAAACCGCCCATGCACAGGCGGAGCAGATTTATGCTGAAATGAAAAAATACAAGGCTGATGAAATTGATAAGGCACAGGATGATGTGCTGGAAGACGCTTACCACTTGATTCAAAGCGAAGTATCGGAGCTTAGCGTACAGGCAAAAAAAGAGGCGTCTGAAAAAACATTAAAGTACCGGAAAAAACTGATTGAGGTTCGTGATAAGGCGGTAACCGAAATTTTTTCCGAGGTGAAAGAACAGCTTGCCGGTTATTGCAAAACCGAAGAATATGCCCGGTATATCATCAAACTGGTAGAGGGCTTTCGCATCAGCTACCCTTTTCCAAACAGTATTATCAAACTGGCAAAAAGCGACGAGGAGAAGAAAGAAGCTGTTATGGCTGCCTTTGGCCTGCCATGTGAAGTGATTTGCACCGACGAAGTTAAAATTGGCGGGGCCATTTTGGAAAACGCTGCAAAAGGATATATTGTGAACGAAACATTGGACCAGAAGCTGGAGGACCAGAAGGAATGGTTCCGCCGAAATTCCGGCCTTGTCGTAACACTTTAGCCGGGAGGGAAAACAATGAACGAGAATATAATTTATTCCATCAACGGCCCGGTTGTTACAGTGCGTGACACCAACGCATTTTCCATGATGGAAATGGTATATGTGGGGCATAAACGCCTGATTGGAGAGGTTATTTCTATTCATAAAGAGGCCACCACCATTCAGGTTTACGAAACAACCACCGGGTTAAAGCCCGGAGAGCCAGTCCAACCCACCGGCGGCCCGCTTTGTGCGCTGCTGGGCCCGGGTATTCTTTCTAATATATTTGACGGCATCGAACGCCCGCTGCTGGATATTGAAAAGGCCTCGGGAGCGTTTATTGGCGAAGGGCTGAATATTCCTATGCTGGACGAACAGAAGCTGTGGGATGTTACCGTCACCGCACAGGTAGGACAAACGCTTTCGGGGGGCGAAATTTATGCCACCTGCCCCGAAACAGCGTTGATCGAGCACCGGGCTATGGTGCCACCAGACCTTACTGGCGAAGTGATTTATGCAGCCGAAAACGGGCAGTACAATTTAAACGGGGTGCTGGTAAAGCTGCGGGATGCGAATGGCCAAGTGCATAACCTGACCCTTTGCCAAAAATGGCCTATTCGAATTCCACGGCCGGTGAAGCAGCGCCTGCCTATCACAAAGCCCCTGATTACCGGTCAAAGGGTAATTGACGCACTGTTCCCCATCGCCAAGGGGGGTACGGCTGCCATTCCCGGGGGCTTTGGCACCGGCAAAACCATGACCCAGCATCAGCTGGCCAAATGGTGTGATGCGGATATTATTGTCTATGTGGGCTGCGGCGAGCGCGGCAACGAGATGACCCAGGTTTTGGAGGAGTTCTCGGAGCTGATTGACCCTAAGTCAGGCAAACCGCTGACAGCACGTACCGTACTGATTGCCAATACCTCTAACATGCCGGTGGCCGCCCGTGAGGCTTCCATTTATACTGGCATCACGCTGGCGGAATATTACCGCGACATGGGGTACCATGTAGCAATCATGGCCGACTCAACCTCCCGCTGGGCCGAAGCGCTCCGAGAGATCTCCGGCCGTTTGGAAGAAATGCCTGCCGAAGAAGGCTTCCCGGCTTATCTGCCCTCCCGTATCTCGCAGTTTTACGAGCGTGCAGGAGATATGGTTACAAACTGCGGCAAAGAGGGTTCGGTCTCCATTATCGGTGCGGTTTCCCCCCAGGGCGCCGATTTTTCCGAGCCTGTTACCCAAAACACCAAGCGTTTTGTACGCTGCTTTTGGGCGCTGGACAAATCCCTTGCCTATGCACGGCATTACCCGGCCATTAACTGGAATACCAGCTATTCCGAGTATTTGGACGATTTGGAAAAATGGTATTCCAAAAATGTGGACCGCAACTTCTTCAAGCGCCGGCAGGAGATTGCCGCCCTGCTGCTGGAAGAAAACAAGCTAATGGAAATTGTAAAGCTGATTGGCTCGGACGTTTTACCCGATGATCAAAAGCTGATTATAGAGATTGCCCGGGTGATTCGGGTAGGTTTTTTGCAGCAGAACGCATACCACAAGGACGATACCTATGTGCCGCTATTAAAACAGCTGAAGATGATGGAGGTTATTTTGTACCTCTATTTCCAGGCAAGGTCGTTGGTGATTAAGGGAATTCCCGTGTCCTCCATTACCGAGACAGGGCTGTTTGATTCGGTTGTCAAAATGAAGTATGATATTCCCAATGATCAGCTGGAGCGGTTTAATGAGTATTATAAAGAGATTGATCAGAAGCTGGGCGCGCTGAAATAGCCCGCAGCCATTTTGGGAAGGGGGGTTCCCTTCCGGAAAAGGAGATGTGACAATGAGCCTTCAGTTAATTGGACTGAGTGAAATAAACGGCCCGCTGGTTGCGCTGGACCAGGTGCCGTCGGCAGGCTATGACGAAATGGTTGAGCTGCAGCTGCAAAACGGCACCACCAGGCTGGGGCGTGTGGTTCAGGTGGAAGGGGAGCGTGTGGTGCTGCAGGTGTTTGAAGGCACCACCGGCATGTCCCTGACCAACACCCGCACCAAGTTTACCGGCCGGCCTATGGAGCTTGCCCTTTCTCCCGAAATTTTGGGCAGAACCTTCAGTGGCGCGGGCAAACCTATTGATGGCTTGGGTGAGGTGTTTGCTGAAAAATACGCCGATATTAACGGCAAGCCGTTAAACCCGGTATCCCGCCAATACCCGCGTAACTTTATCAGCACAGGAATTTCGTCTATCGACTGCCTGATGACATTAATCCGCGGCCAGAAGCTGCCCATCTTTTCGGGGTCGGGCATGCAGCACAACAAGTTGGCGGTGCAGATTGCAAAGCAGGCTAAAATTGCAGAGGAAGACGGCGCCGGGTTTGGCATTGTTTTTGCGGCAATCGGTGTAAAAAACGACGTGGCCGATTATTTTAAGCGCTCTTTTGAAGAGGCGGGTGTTATGGAAAAGGTTGTCATGTTTTTAAATCTTTCCAACGACCCAATTATCGAGCGTATTCTGACCCCCCGCTGTGCGCTGACTGCGGCGGAGTATTTGGCCTTTGAGCAGCATATGCATATTCTGGTCATTATGACCGACATTACCTCCTATTGTGAAGCGCTGCGTGAGTTCAGCTCCTCCAAGGGTGAGATCCCCGGCAGAAAAGGTTTCCCCGGGTATTTGTATTCTGACCTGGCTTCCCTTTACGAGCGGGCGGGCATTATAAAAGGCTGCAAGGGTTCGGTGACCCAGCTGCCCATTTTGACCATGCCTAACGACGATATTACCCACCCGGTACCCGACCTGACCGGCTACATCACCGAGGGTCAGATTGTACTGGACCGCGATTTGGACCAAAAGGGAGTTTACCCCCCTATTTCGGTATTGCCCTCCCTGTCCCGCTTAATGAAGGACGGTATTGGCGAAGGGTATACCCGGGTGGATCACTCGGCAGTGGCTAACCAGCTGTTTGCAAGCTATGCCAAGGTGCAGGACGCAAGGGCCCTGGCCTCGGTCATTGGCGAGGAGGAGCTTTCGCCCACTGACCAGCAGTATATGAAGTTTGGACGCAAGTTTGAGGAACATTTTATCGCCCAGCGCTTTACCGAAAACCGCACCATTGACCAGACCCTAAACCTCGGCTGGAAGCTGCTTTCGCTTCTGCCACGGGAAGAGTTGGACCGTGTGGACCCAGAGCTGCTGAATAAGCATTATGACCCTGCAGGTGCACAAAGCCTGGAACCGGTAGCGGAAGAGACTAAGGAAGAGCCCAAGTAAAATTTGGGGAAATAAGGACCTGTGTTTGCGGCAGGTACTTTTGCGGCAAGCTAAATACCAAAGGGCAATTCAGGTGAATGGCTGCCTTTGGCAGCTTTTTAAAAAGCTTGCTGCGGCTAGCTCGGTGTTTTACTCCCGCTGCGAATAGCTCCGGGTGGAGGTGGCGCTGGGAACCCACTGCCCCAGGTGCAGGCAATAGCAAAAGATACTACGTTCGCCTACGCCACAACACAAGAGAAACCCAAAGTAAATTCAGCTAGCCAACAATGCGAGAAGTCGTTGCGCCTTCGGGTATGCCCGCGGGCCTGATCTTTGGGCATATGAGTATGATTCCGGCTGGCTGTCAGTGGCACAGGGCAGGGGAAGCAAAAGCTTTTGTGAGTGAATGAGTAAGGACGGCAAAGCCGAAGGGCAGGGCCTCTGTGAATAAAATGAGCAGCTGGGCCCCACTGCTGCGGCTCTTTTTTGCCAAAAAATACCCCAATGCCGCTGCTGCATAAAGCCTTGCAGCGGCCGAGTCAGTCAGTACTCCGAATAGAGAGTGAGACACATAACATAAAAAGTGCAAGGGGCATAACTAAGAGCATAACCCGTTTTCCCCATAGGGCATGTACTCACCACTTAACGTATCATCATAGAAGAAAAACCATATTTTCGAAATTGTATATCAGCTGCACTGCAGCTGAGAGGAATTGCAAAACCCGTTAGAAAGGGAGCAGAAGGATGAACCAGCAGGTATTCCCGACCAAGGGTAATTTAATCAGTACCAAAAAGTCGCTGGAACTTTCCAGTATGGGCTTTGAGCTGTTAGACCGTAAACGGAATATTTTAATTCGTGAAATGATGGCCTATGTCGATAAAGCCAAAATGCTTCGCCGGGAGGTAGGCCGGCTTTATCACGAGGCATATTTGGCCCTGCAGCAGGCTAATGTGACGCTGGGGGTCATTTCTAATCTTACCGAAGCTGTGCCGGTGGAAGATGGGCTGGAAATTTCCTTTCGCAGCGTGATGGGAGTAGAAATACCCACCCTTACCCATACAGAAAATGACCATGGGTTATGCTATGGGCTGTTTCGGACCAATTCTTATCTGGATCATGCCTATCAATGCTTTGATAAAGTGAAACAGATGACGGTAGTGCTGGCAGAGGTAGAAAGCAGCGTTTGCCGTCTGGCCAATGCCATTCGCAAAACCCAGCGCCGCGCCAACGCTTTGCGTAATGTGGTGATTCCTCGGTTTGAAGATACGACAAAATTTATTACCGATTCTCTGGAAGAAAAGGAACGGGAAGAGTTCTCACGCCTGAAGGTGATAAAAAGTACCAAAGAAAAGCTTTTGGACGAAGTGAATAAAATGCCGCCTGTGATGTAATAGTTTCAGGATACTGGTTGACGGCAGGGCATCGCTTAAACGATGCCCTGCCGTTGTTGTGTATAAGTTCAGAAAATCAACATGATTCTAATTTGTTTATAAGAATAATTATTTCATGATAAGCAAATTTCTGAGCATGCAGCTCTAATTTGTTCGCTCTGTTAAAAAAATAGTTCTAATTATTTCGTTATGGTAAGATGATGAATTTTTGGTAAAAGGTTTTGGCTATTTTGTATTGTATCAAAAATAATTATTATTAAAATGGTATAAAAATTTGTTAAAAGGGAAATCATTATTGCAATTTGATTAAAAAATGTTATTATTGTTAATAAATATTGTTGATTTAATTTAAAATATAGGTTGCGTTCTATATACGACCTTAAAAGATGATATAAGCTGTTACTATCATATAGAATAACCACATATTATGCAAATTGTCTTATAAAGAACGACAATAAATGGCAGGATGTCCGGTTTATACTAATAACAGATGAAAACCTAGCATAGCCATTTAAAACAAAATAATCGTTGAAAAAGCATGGCAAATACGTTGGAATGGCTATTGAGCTGTCTTGCCATATTTTTATTTAAACTAATTTAAATGGAGTTACAGAATAGATAAAAATTCATTTTAGCGCGCAGCATGGATGTTTGCCCTATAGCAGGTGTGATGTGCCTGATTAAAAATAAAAATGGTCCGACGGCGGAGAGTGCAGGCGTTCTCAAATAGTGGTTGATTTCAAATGCTGTTTGAAACCTCAATGTTTCAATAGCCAAAAGGCTAAAATAAAAGCAATGGAAGGATGAGTGAAAAATGAAGAAAGAAAACAAATTGGGCAAAAAATTACTGGCACTTTTGCTAAGCATGCTGATGACAGTAATGACTTTTGGCAGTATGACTGTCTTCGCAGCCGGAGAAATTACAATTCCCATTATGCATACATCCGACACCCACGGCTGGATTGTGGGCGAATTTAACCAGGCCACTGGGGATTATGACTACCGCCTGGCTTACCTTGCCAAAGTGTTCAGCAATATTGAAGCCGATAAGGGAGAGGGAATTCACACCAACGGCGGCGATATTTTTCAGGGTACTCCAATTTCAAGTCTGAACTTTCAAAATGACCCTGCCGGATTCCCGGTGTTAGAGGCTCTTCAGGCAATGGGACTGGATGCCATTGCTGTGGGAAATCATGAATTCGATGCGAATTTTCAAACAGTAGATGGAAAAGATATTCTGGACGTAATGAGCGAAGCGGGTGTGCGGCCCCTGGCATGCAACCTTAAAACAGATTTGGCTGAGACCGGTACCTTTGTACAGGACGCTCGGACCGACTTGTATAAAATTGTAACAAAACAGGGGAAAAACATTGCAATAATCGGTGCGGTGGGCAATTGGATTTCGGCGCTGCACCCCTCCATGATGGACCATGTGCAGATCAGTGACCCGGCGGTGGCGATTCAAGCAGTGTTGCAAGAGCCTGAGGTGCAGGCTGCTGATGCCTGCATTGTTGTAGCTCATATGGAATTCAATGAGGTCAAAGAGCTTGCCGGTAAGCTGGACAGCAGCAAAGTACAAGTGATTTTAGGCGGGCATGACCACAGCTGGTCTAATCAGAGTGACGGCGACCAGAAAGTTAACGGTATTGTTTGTCTTAGCGGCGGTGCCAATGCGCAGGGCTATTCTTATGCCGAGTTAGTTTTTGACGACGATTCTGTTATGGCTACAAACGCCAAACAGGTAAGAATTACTTCAAAGAATGAAGTAGCTGATAGTGACAACCTTGATGCAGAGGTTGTTCAGATTACCAAGGACGCTCAGCAGTTGATTGCCGATAAGGTAGCGGTAGTAGTTGGCTACAGCAACGAAGATATCTTCAGAAACGTCACCAAGAGAAAAGACCCTTACGATGGGGAGGGAGTAAACCCTGTTCCTGCAACTGAAAGCCAGCTTGGACTGTTGGCAGCAGATGCCATGCGTGAGATGCTGGGTACCGATTTGAGTGTTTATCTACCGGGAGGCCTGCGTGCTGATATTCCAGCTGGAGAAATTAATATGGGTCACATGTATAGTAGCTTCCCCTTTGATCATAACCTTGGTGCAACTGTGACCATGACCGGTGCGGAATATTTAAGTTTTATTAGCCATGGATGCGAATTCAGCGGAATTACCTTTAAATATGACCCCAATACCGGCGAATACTGGGATATTAAGCTGGACAACGGCAAAAAATTTGACCTGAATGCCACTTATACTGTAGCAGGTGTGGACGTAATCTTTGGAACTGTAGATGGTTACCCGGAGATGAGGGATCACAATTATGTAGAAACTTATGAAGATGGTGTAGGCATTAGCACCCGCGATTGGATTGTACGGTATTTGAAACAGCTTAATACAAGTTCTGAAAACCCACTGGTTCTCACTATGGGCGAGCGGTTTACCATTCAGGAAAAACCAACATCAACAGCTGGTACCACCGATTGGTATGACAACGGAACTAAACCAAGTACTTCTACCGACAAGGAAAACCCCTATTCCGGCGGAAACAATATGGTTTCTATGGCAGTATGTTTTGGCGTAGTTCTGACAGCAACAGCAGTTTATGCAGGCAAAAAGAGAAAATAGCCAACCGGTAAAAGACTAACCGCTGCGAAGAGGGTTTGTTTATATAAAATGGGTTAAGGGCGTCACACAAGTGGTGACGCCCTTGTTTTTATGCTGCTTCTATTTTTTTGATGGACAGAGGCTTATAATAAAAGAGGAAAGATGTGATACTTCTGCCATCGGGGAGGTTGACTTCTTCATATATTAAAACAAAGAATACAAGCTTGGGCGGAAGAGGGAACTGTATCTGCACGTGTCCTTTCGGGGGAGTTCTCTATATAATAGCCACACCTTCAGCCAGCAGTGCAGAATAATAATAATTTGACTTTGAAAAGGGTACGGAAATGCATGCTGTTACGCGGTATCTTCCGTGTCCTTTTTTTATTGCTTATCTGCTCCTTTTACGCTTGATCAGCTTGACAAGCTCATACCAGAATACCGACAGGGCGGCGACTGCAAAGGCATTTAGCAGCTGAAGTGCCGGCAGAGGTGCCAGCCGTAAAAAGCCTGCCAGAGGAGTATATAAAATAATCAGCAGCCCCCCGATGGTGCCCAGGGCAACCAGCCACATAACCCGGTCATTGGCCAGAAGCCGGAAGGACTGGAAGACAAAGCTGTTTTCTAAGCTGTTTTCCAGCACCAAAAAGAGGTTGGAAAGCATAAGCACTGCAAGCCCCATGCTGCGGGCCAGTTCTGCGCTCTGCCCAAGAAGCAGATAATAGCTGGCAAAGGATGCCGCAAAGATGGCAAGCCCCTGCAGAATGCTTTTAAACAGGGTTTGGGGGTTCAGCAGCGTTTCATCCGGCTTGCGGGGAGGACGCTGCATAATGTTGGGCTCTGCCGGCTGGCGCTCCAGCACAATGGAGCAGGTGGGGTCAATAATCAGTTCCAGCAGCACCACATGCAGCGGCAGCAAAAACAGGCTTGCGGGGTTTACTCCTAGCATGGGTGCCAACAGGGAAGAAAGTGCAATGGGAATATGAATGGAAAAGACATAACCCACCGCTTTGCGAATATTATCATAGATCCGACGGCCGTCCCGCACGGTATCCACAATGGTAGAAAAGTTATCGTCCAACAAAATTAGGTCGGCAGCCTCGCGGGATACCTCGCTGCCCCGGCCGCCCATGGCAATGCCAATATCGGCATATTTTAAGGCGGGGGCATCATTGACGCCGTCCCCGGTCATGGCGACAATCTCGCCATTTTGCTGAAAGGCCTTTACAATGCGCATTTTATGCTCGGGCACCACTCGGGAGAAGATGCTCACCTTTTTGACATGCTCCCGAAGTTCTTCTTCGCTCAGCTGATCCAGCATGTCGCCGGTTAGAACTTCGCCATCCTCCGGCATACCCACCTGTTTTGCAATGCTTGCTGCGGTAGCTCCGTTATCCCCGGTAATCATCACTACCCGGATGCCTGCTTTGCGGCAAAGCTGAATGTCTTCTTTTACCCCTTCTCTGGGGGGATCGGCAAGCCCGATCAGGCCGCAGAAGGTGAGGGAGCAGTCGGC
Organism: Ruminococcaceae bacterium Marseille-P2935; assembly: GCA_900104565.1. Lineage (GTDB taxonomy): Bacteria > Bacillota > Clostridia > Oscillospirales > Ruminococcaceae > Marseille-P2935. Next base: position 1,317,600 of record LT629952.1, on the reverse strand, counting down.
AAGCTCTGCGGGAATATCATCCTCGCTTTGTGGATAAGCGCAGGCCACCGCAATGACCCGCAGTCCCCGGCCGGACATCTCTTCCAGTATGGCGTTAGCCTGCTGCTGCTGCCCGGCAGAAAGATGGCACAGGGGAAGCAGCCGTTCGGGCGAGCCTTTGGCTGCAATGATCAACTGCCCGTCATGCCGCCAGACATGACCCATCATTTTTTGTTCGTTGGTAAAGGGGTATTCGGTAATCAGCTCCCCCTGAAACAGATGCTCGTCAGAGATTCCGTACTGGCGGCAATAAGAGAGCATGGCCTGCTCCATGGGGTCGTAAGCGTTGGTTTCGCAGCCAAGGCCCATGGTTTCGATCAAAGCTTCGCTCTTGTCATTCAGACACCACACCTGCTGCACCGTCATGCGGTTTTGGGTGATGGTTCCGGTTTTATCCACACAAAGCACCGTGATGGCACCCAAGGTTTCCACCGAAGGTAGCCGCCGCACCAGCGAATGCTTTTTGGCCAGCCGCCAGGCCCCCATAGAAAGAAACACCGTAAGAATGACCGGAAATTCTTCGGGAATCATGGCCATGGCAAGGGTGATGCCGGACAGAATGCTTTGGACAAAACGCTGGACGGGGGCCATGCCCGGCAGATTGAACCAGGTGAAGATGCCCACCAGCAAAAACAGCACTGCGGCAATCATGGCGCAGTATTTGACCAATTTTCGGGTCTGCTTTTGCAGCGGAGTGGGCTGTTCGGGCGCGGCCGCCACATGCTGGCCGATCTTTCCGTATTCGGTAAAAGCGCCGATCTGCTCCACCAGAATCAGCCCGCTGCCCTGGGTAACCAGTGTTCCGGCATAGCAGAAATCTTTGCGCCAGTATTCCCCGGGCTGGGGCTCGGATTCGGGCATCTTCCACACACCTACCGATTCCCCGGTGAGGGAGGATTCGTCCACGCAAAGGTCGCTGCATTCCAGCACCCTGCCGTCTGCGGGAATTTTTACCCCTTCGCAAATGATCATCACATCTCCGGGTACCAGGTCTTCGCTGGGAATCACCTGCTCGGTGCCGTCACGCAGCACCTTACAGTGAGGGGCGGAAAGTTCCCGCAGGGCATTCAGGGTTTTATCGGTTTTCCATTCCTGAATGACGTCAATGCTGATGACCCCCAGCACAAAGACCAGCATGATGAGTCCGTCCCGGGGTTCCCCCAGTAAAAAGTAGATGATGGCCGCGGCAATCAGCAGCAAAAACATGGGTTCGGACAGCACATGCAGCACCTTTTGAAAGAAGTTCTGCTTTTTTTGTGCGGTCAGCCGATTTTTGCCATATTGCTGCTGCCGGTTTTTTGCCTCTTCGGAGCTTAATCCCGAATAAATGATTTTTTCGCTGGTCATAAAAGTTACCTCCTCTTGCTTTTGGCAAAGTTAAGATAGCTCTATAACACCGCGCTTTACAGAGTATGTTCCGTTATAGCAAAGGGGCAGGCGGGTGGATTTTGAGAATACGCCGGCCTGCAGTCTTCCTTTGCTTTGCCTAAAAAAATCACGCCCAAAGGCACCCCAAAGAAAGGGGAATGCTCTTTGCAGCGTGAATTTTATTTGCGGGTGATTAGGTGCCGCTAATAGAACGGTACCAATTTTTTATTAACAAAAAACACACCCGCGGAACATACCACTGTCCCACAGATGTGTCACATTTCATCTGCTGCCGTTAATACGGCCCGGCCCCACGGGCACAAAGGCCCATCGCCTGCTCAGTTTGTACTGTAGTTATATGCAGTGCAAAGAGATTGCTTATAGTCTAGTATATGCATGGTGGATTGTCAAGTACCACTGCAGTATTATTTTTTCGGGTTTGTGGCATAAGCGGTGGTGTGGTATAATAACTGCGAAGCAGTTATTATACTTAATCTTTACGGCCGGCCATATGGCGATGGCCAATGGTACTAGCAAAATGAGTTGCAGATATCATGAACCTCACCCACTCAAAATCTTCGATTTTGAGTGGGTATCCGAGAACATTGATATACGAAGTATATGAATCACCGCGTGCAACATGCTGTAAGAAGTAAAAGCGGTGCTGTCCCGACGGCTAGGTGCCAGCTACATTGAAAAAGAAAAAGTGACAGCAATAAAGTGTGCAAACGCCTTAATTTTGCAGTTTTTTGAAAACAATTAGTATAATATGTTTGTTAATATACAAAAAATGAGATTTTTAGCAAAAAGAGTCAATAGAAAAGTGAAATCGTCTAGGAAAGAAAAGATCGGTATTTTTGCAGAGTTTTTTGTAAAAAGGCGGAAAAAACCTGCTATTGGTATGCGAATGCCGTTGTTGATACAAACAGGTAAGAAGTTTGTATCAACAGTTTTATATGATGCAGTTTTTTGCTGAGGTTTGCCACCTGGACTGCTGTGGCGGATGATTTTATCATTTTTTAGCGCTTTTCTAAAGGTACTTTGTATGCACCAAGTATGCATCAATTAATGGCAGCGGAAACAGCGATTCTTATTTTAAGAGGGGCCCTTTTAAAAGCACCGGTTTTTTTACAGGAAAAAGCCGGACAAGCTCTGTTTTTATTTGATGTGGTAGATTCTTTGATAGACTTTTCTTTTGTAAAAAACGGACAGGCTGTAGCGTTTAACCTTAACAGAATACGAGGAGGACAGAAACATGAAAATTGCAGTAATTGGTATTGGCGGAATCGGCGGCTATTATGGCGGAAAACTGGCAAAAGCAATGGAAAGCAATAAAGCTTTACAGGTGTATTTTGTTGCCCGCGGGGCCCATAAACAAGCGATTGAGCAGAAAGGCCTGCGTCTTATTACGGCAGACGGCGGGGATATTACTGTGCATCCAACCCTTGTAACCGATGATTTTTCGGCGCTTCCGGTGCTGGATGCCTGCTATGTATGCATTAAGCAGTTTAGCCTGAATGACGCCATGGAAAAACTGCGGGAGAAAATTACTCCGAATACACAGATGATTCCGTTATTAAACGGTGTGGATGTTTGCCAGCGCATTCGAAAAAATATTCCGGATGCGGTTATTTTTCCGGCGTGTGAATATATTGGCACGCAGATTACAGCACCTGGCGTGGTGCAGCAGTCTGGCGGGAATGGAATTATTCTGTTTGGCAAGGACCCTGAACACCCTGATGTAAAACCGGATGAACTGATGCAGGTGATGGACCAGGCGGGTATTGGCTACAGATGGACCGACCAAAACCTGATCGAGATTTGGAGCAAATTTATGTTTATTGCCCCTTACGGTCTGGTAACTGCCAGCCAGAACCTGACCTTTGGGCAGGTGTTGGAAAATAAGCACGCCACCAGCCTGGTGAAAGGAATTATGGCAGAGATTAAAGCAATTGCCGCGGCAGAAGGCATTTGGCTGCCAGAGAATATTATTGAAACTGCTTATGAAAAGGGTAAAAACTTTCCCTACGATGGGAAGACCTCGTTTCAGCGGGACTATGAACAGCAAAAGCCCGACGAACGGGAACTTTTTGGCCAGGTGATTTTAGATTTGGGTAAAAAGCACGGCATTGCCACACCTATCACCCAGCAGGTGTATCAGTCTTTATAACACAGGAACAATTGACTGGTGACATTATATGCTAGGACACATGGGCAAGATGTTAGGTGCTGCACTTGAGCCCTCGTGAGTAACGAGCAGCTAGACCCACCTATGCGGATGGGCAGATTTCTGGATGTTAAGATTGGAGTTTCGCATGAGTGAAGAACTTTTTCACCGCTTTTTACAATTAAAACGGGCGGTATTAGAACAAAAATTTAACCGGATGAACGAAAGCCAGCGCCAGGCAGTGTTCCAGGCAAAAGGGCCGGTGCTGATTCTGGCAGGAGCGGGAAGCGGCAAAACTACCGTAGTAGTAAACCGCATTGCAAACCTGGTAAAATACGGCAACGGCTACCACAGCGAATATATGCCGCCTTTTATCACCAAGGACGATCTTGCCATGATGCAGGATTATCTGGAAGGTTGGGACGCTGACGAAGAGCGGCTGACCCAACTGATCAGCGACCGGCCGGCTCAGCCTTGGCAGATTTTGGCCATCACTTTTACCAATAAGGCGGCAGGAGAACTGAAACAGCGGCTGGAAAGCATGCTGGGGGAGGACGCCAGAGAGATTCAGGCTTCCACCTTCCATTCGGCCTGTGTACGCATTTTAAGGCGGGAGATTGAGGCGCTGGGGTATCCTTCCAGTTTTACCATCTATGATAGCGATGATTCGCTGCGGGTGGTAAAGGAGTGCATGAAATCGCTGAATATCAGCGATAAAACCTTCCCGCCTCGTTCTATGCTGGGGGCAATCAGCCGTGCGAAAGATTCCATGATAAGCCCCCAGGCTCTTATGAAACAAAGCGGCAATGATTTTAGAGTCTCGTCCCAGGCCAAGGTGTATGAAGCATACCAAAAACGGCTGAAAAGTTCCGGCGCAGTGGACTTTGACGATATTATTGCATTGACGGTGCGGCTGTTTCAGGAGAACCCTGAGATTTTGGAAAAATACCAGCGCCGCTGGCAATACATTATGGTAGACGAATACCAGGACACCAACCACGCCCAGTACCTGTTGGTGAGCATGCTGGCGCAGGGGCACAAGAATTTGTGTGTGGTGGGCGATGACGACCAGAGTATTTATAAATTCCGCGGTGCTACCATTGAAAACATATTAAGCTTTGAGCAGCAGTTTCCTGGTGCCATGGTCATTCGCCTGGAGCAAAACTACCGCAGCACGTCTACGATTTTGGATGCTGCCAATGCCGTCATCGCCCACAACACCGAGCGGAAGGGAAAAAACCTTTGGACCCAAAACGAAACCGGAGAGCCTATTTTAATCTTCCGTGGAGCAGACGAGGAGCAGGAGGGCGGCTTTATTGCCGATACCATTTTAAGCAATGTGGCGGATGGCGCCAAATTTTCTGACCATGCGGTGCTGTACCGTATGAATGCGCAATCCAACATGATCGAGCGAAGCCTGGTAAAATCGGGGATTCCCTACCGGATTATTGGCGGGCTGCGCTTTTATGAACGGAAAGAAATCAAAGATATTCTGGCATATTTGCATGTGCTGAACAACCCGGCCGACCGGGTGCGGTTAAAGCGTATTATCAACGAACCCAAGCGTGGCATTGGTGATGCCACCGTAGCCGCGGCAGAAGAAATTGCCGACCACCTTGGCATCAGCCTGTTTGAAACCTTTGCTACAGCCGACCAATATGCGCCTCTTAGCCGCAAGGCCGGCCCCGTGATGGCGTTTACCGCTATGATGAAGGAACTGCAGGAGGAAATTGACGAGGCGCATTTGGAAGAACTGGTGGATCATATTTTAGAAAAGACCGGTTATGAAAAAAGCATGCTGGCCCTGGGGGACGAGGGCAAAGGACGGCTGGAAAATATTGAAGAGCTGAAGTCCAACCTGATTAAATACAGCCAGGAAAATGAAGAGCCCACCCTGTCGGGCTTTTTGGAAGAGATCAGCCTGTATACCGATCTGGACAATCTGGACCCGGATGCCGACAATGTGATTATGATGACCTTGCATTCGGCCAAGGGGCTGGAATTCCCCTATGTGTTTATAGCGGGCGTGGAGGAGGGGATTTTCCCCGGAAACCAGTCCATGTTTGACCCTGCCCAGGTGGAGGAGGAGCGCCGCCTGGCTTATGTTGGCATTACCCGAGCCAAAAAGCGGCTGTTTATTACCACGGCGGCGTCCCGTATGCTGTTTGGGCAAACCACCCGGAATCGTATCTCCCGTTTTGCGGGTGAAATTCCAAAAGATTTGTACCAGATGGATGACCGTACGGTGACATTAAAGAAGGCATCTTCTTCCCTGTTGCAGCCCCAGCGGCCTGCATACAGTGCTTCGGCCACCCAAATTGGTATTGGCTTTGCCCGGGTGCAGAAGAAAAACCCGGACGAAGCGGCCTTCTCACAGCAGACCTTTGCACCGGGCAAACGTATCGTGCACAAAAGCTTTGGAGAGGGCATGATCGTTTCGATGACCCCTATGGCCGGTGATGTGATGATGGAGGTGGCCTTTGACAAGGTGGGCACCAAAAAGATTATGCTGAACTTTGCTGCACGCATGATAAAAGCAGTGGAGTAGCGGTTTGTTTGACCAAAATTGGAAGAGTAAAGATTTATTGCTTTGTGGAGGAAAGCGCATGAGGTTATCTATTGGGAAAAAGACCGCAGCCATAGTTGTGGCAGTTGCTTTGCTCTTCGGTGCAGGACTGCTTCTTTATCAGAATATGTACTCCAACCGGGCATATTCGCCAACGGGGGAATATTATGCGGTTTATAATCGCTTTACAAAGGTATTGACAGTCCAACAGGTCGGTTCTGATCTGAAATGGCTGTCTAAATATGAGTCGGAGCCTGCTTTCTTTTGGTCTGATGACGGCGACCAGCTTGCTATTAATTATGGAAACGGTGCAGAAATTAACTGTATCAGCACATCATCCTCCCGTAATATTCCAACGATGGAAACGATTAACGAAAACCTTGGAGATTTGAAAATTACCAATCCAGACGTATTAAAAGCAGCGAGAATTACGATTGCTGCGGTTCTGGACCGCAATCATGTTCTTGTAACATTTCACTGCCCGTCTGAAATGGATTATAGTATTAAAGGTTGGTTTGTATTCGATCATTCTGCCCATTTATTTAAAGAATTCTCGGCAGAAAAACACCTGTAAAGGAACGAAAATGGTTCGTACTTTGTAGGGTGAACCGCGAAAGCCAAAGAATAGCCGAAGGGTACGGAAAAGTGGGAAAATAATGGGTGTCCCCTCATTTTGACAGCCTGATTGATTCTCAAGAGAACCCTGCCGTATTTGTGGCAAAGTACCATGAGAAAAGCGGCATCTTATGGAAAGCTTTAAGAAGGTATTGATATTAAAATGTTTGGTAAGCGGAAATAGCAATAGAAGCCATAGAAAGAGAATATGGTAAACCAAAAGCAGGGGAAGATTACCCCTGCTTTATTTGTTGCAGATAGTTTTAATTACGACTTAGGCCGGGAGCCGATAGGCAGGCCGCCTACGCGCAACTTTTAATCAAGTATTAAGCTTTTGATTTATGGTAAGCGGTACGGTTTTTAATTTTATCAGTTTGATTTTGTAAAGGAACTTATTTCAACATACGCCATAAAATAGGTGGAAAGTTTGAGTGATAAGCAAGGCGGCCATCAGTGAGAAAACTCGGAAGGTTCTGGTTGATCAAGCGGTGGTAAGGCATAAGGCTCGATTGGTATTTTATCCGGTGCAGCTTAATCAGCAAGCCGGTCATATGACTTTTAGGGCTGGTGAACAGAACCAGTTTAATGGGGAATTACTGCCAGGATGGGGTTAATCTGAAAAAGTTATCTGTTTTGGTGATTCATTTGTGCTGAAAACGATATTTTTCTGTCTTTTTCATAGAAGTACAGGTTTGTCCGACAGATTAAAAAGCAAGTCCTGTAGATAAATATCATACTTTTCTTATTTTTTAGCGTTAGGACAGATTTTTTGCTGGAAGATTAGGCACAAAAAAGTGAATCCCTCATAAACTGTAAATGAGAACACCTCAATAACAGTTATAGGAGGATTACTATGGCAGAGTTAAAATGCAACCCGACTCCGGCCGCTGGTGCCAACTGCTTTAAAGAAGCTGTTTGTATTGATGCCGGCAGGATATTCGACTCCTGCAGTGAAGAATACTATTCACGTTAGAACAATAAAAAATATGGCTTGTTTATGCCATCTTTAAGGTGATGGATAAGGTGAAATCGGTGGGTGAGGTCTTCTTTTTCTTATAATAATCAATCCGGTCAATGACCGATTTTAACAGTTGGTTTCGTTTGGCCGGATCGGATGGCTGGTAAGCATCCAGTACATTTTTAATGCGTTTGGCAAGCTCTTTGTCGTATTGTTTGGTAAGCTGTTGTATACGCTTTTGCGCCTCTGCCTGCCGGTTAGCGTTTTCAGCCATCCGTTGGTTTAGTAGCGCAGTACGTTCCTTGAATGTTGATACATCATAGACTCCCTGCTCTAAAAGGTCATGCAGGCTGTTTTTTTGTTTTATCAGTTCTTCTTCGGTTTTTTGCGCCATTTGAATGACGGACTCTAAAGGTTTAATATCCGGCTTCTTTTTGCTGGCAATGCGGGCTTGCAGGTCTGACAAGGTTTGCCGCAGAAATTGCAGTACCGATTCTTCGACAAAACGGAACTGAGCGCCGGCTACGCAGCCTTTGGTATTGCATAACAGGTAGGGGACACCATTTGCTTCGCCCATACGCTGCATCAGCTTGCCGCACCCGCTGCAGTACACCAAACCAACCAATGGGTTTTTAATTACCCCGGTTTTTCGCTTAGAGGGGATGTAGCGGTTTTTCATGATTTGCTGGGCAAGCTGGAACTGTTCTTCAGAGATAATGGCCTCATGCTTGCCTTCTGTAACGGTCCACCGGTCTTCTGGCTGGTAGATGGTAACATGTACCGCGTTGCCCTGTGCGCCTTTTCGAACATGCTTTTTGCGGTCCCATACAATTTTGCCAGTAAAAACAGGGTTCTTTAAAATATGCATCACCGAGGTGCGCCCGAACTGTTCAGCCCGGTGGGGTTTAATGCCCAGGGAATTTAAGGTGTCGGCAATGGTGGTGGTGCCAATGCCCTGGGTGTATAAATCAAAAATCATACGGACATAGGGGGCTTCGGTTTCGTCAACCTCCAAAGTCGGGAGTTTACCTTTACGAACTTTTTTATATCCGAAAGGAGCATTGGCAATATACCCGCCATCCTGAATGGTGCGGCGGACGCCGCGCTGCATGCGTTTGGTGATGATTTTATATTCACGCCGGGCGAAAAATGCTTTAAATTCAGTGAGTTCTTCGTCGGTTTCGTCGCTTAGGTCATAAGTTTTTTCAGGGGTGATAATGAGGGTACCGGACAGCCGGAAGGCATCTAAAATGGTACCCTGGTCACGCATGGAACCACGGGACAGACGGTCAAGGTCCATCACCAGCACAGCGTCGCAGGCCCCGGCCTCCACCTGATCCAGCAGGTGGAGCATTTCGGGGCGGGCGTACAGGGTGTCGCCTGAAACGACTTCTTCATAAACGCCCAAAACATTATAACCCTGTTCTTCTGCATACTGCTCTAATGTTTTGCGGTGCCGCCGCAGGGTGACGTCTATGGGGTCCGAGGCGTTATCGGCACGTGATTTTCGCAGGTAGATGTAAATATCTAAACTATTTCCCATAAAATCACCTCGCCCTTAGTTTGTAAAAATATGTCGAAAATTAGCAATTTAAAACATTAGTAAAAATTTTAATATCGTGTTAAAATTATTTTGTCGACAATTGACAAAAAGAAGCTTCTTTTGATTAAAAAGGAGTTTTGACGACATGAGTAGACAACAAAACAAAAACCGTAGTTTTTCACCCGAGGAAATGGAGATACTGCAGCTTATTCATGGCCTTTCTGATTCGGAGAAGGCTTACTTTCTTGATCTTGCAAAGCGTTTAAAGCAGCAATCTGAGCCAGAAGGGCAGATTTGTCGCGGGGTGAAAGAGCCTTAAGCGCTTCTAAAAGCTGAATATCCTCTTCGGTAAAATTATTAGCGGGTTCGCTGCCTGATTGGGTAGCGGGCCCGTTTTTTGCGTCTATTCCAAGAAGGTAGTCGGTTGTGACATGAAAGTAATTAGCAAATATAGTAAGCATTTCATTGTCAGGTTCACGTTTTCCATTCACGTAAAAATTAAAACGCTGTTGAGAAATGCCTAAGTCGGCAGCAATATCTTTTTGGGTTTTTCCGGTTTGTTCAATTAAGTTTTTAAGACGAATCAGATTCAAATCAGTCACCCCCTACCCTTATTATAACAACAATAAGTTGTAAATCAATTGAAACAACAAAAAGTAAATTTGCTATTGACAAACAACAGAACGTAGATTATTATATAAACAACGATATGTTGTAATTAGAAAGGGGATTAATAAATGAGAGTTTGGTTAAGAGAAATTCGAGAAATAGCTGGAAAAACACAATTAGAAGTTGCAAACAAGATTGGAATTTCAGCACAAATGTTTAATTTCATTGAAAATGGAAGACGCCGACCATCACCAGAGTTAGCAAAAAAAATTGCGGAAGAGCTAGGTTTCGAATGGACACAATTTTTTGAGGAAGATAAAACGGCATAAAAAAGCCCCGGCATAGCGGGGCGAAGTGGATAAAAAGGTATTAAATTTTTAAGGTGATGTTGACGGTAATGTCGTTTGGGTCGCCTGTACTAGGGCTGAAGAATTCTATTTTCCACACAAGGGCATTTAAAATACCTTTGAAAAACTGATCGTTTGTATAAAGCATGTTGATTTGTTCAGGGGTAAAACCAGCGCGTTCTTTTAAAAGAGGGGCAATGTATTGAATTACTGCTTCCTTATTTTCTTCAATTTGCTCCCAGTTTTCAAATATGCCTTGGCCCAAAAGAAAGTCTATGGGAACATGAAAAAATTCTGAAATTTTCACCAATGTATCAGCAGAAGGGGTTGATATACATTTTTCCCAATTATTTATATTTTGCTTAGTTGTTTCCAACTTTTCTCCAAGCGCTTTTTGGGTTAAACCCAATTCTTTTCTGAGTTTATAAATTGATCTTCCGAAGCAAGTTTTAATTTTGTCCATTTTTTTCCTCCGTTCACTTGACAAGTCCAAATGATTTGGATTAGAATAGGGATGCGAGGGAAAGTCCAAATAATTTGTACGATTGGGGTGACAAGATGCCTATAAATTTAAAACAAGAAAGATTAAAGAAAGGACTTACCCAAAGCAACTTAGGAAAGCTGGTAAACAGAAATAAACAATCGGTCAGCAACTGGGAACATGGTATTAGCTTACCACCCTATCTTGTATTAAAACGCTTGTCTGAAATATTTGACAAGCCAATTGAATATTTGGTGGAAGAGGAAGAGTAGTGCCATTGTTGAAATAATGCTGAAAACTACAGGGTACTTTTCATACTGTTGAAAAACTATTTCAAGTGTTTTTAACTCTTTTAGCATATCACAGGGGTGTACAACCGTCAAGAAATGAAAAAAAGTTAGTATTGCATAGGACAACCGGAAAACAACATAAGGATTAGCGGGAGGTGAACGGCAATGAAGGACGACAGGCCGGGAGGAATTTTTGTTGACAACAATGGCGAACATTATTTGAAGTTTGACCCACTTAGGGGGGATTTTACGAAACTTCCTAAGCCGTGGGAGATACCGCCGGAACGAAAAGCCACGCTGATTAATAAAGATTCTATTCCCATAGATGATGAGAGGGAGTTCTTTTTGACCTCTCTTGGTTCGGTGGTGATCGGGCGGAAAATAAAGCCAACCCCGGAAGAATGGGAAAGAACACTGGACCGTCTGGGGGAAATTTGCCAGCGGATAGCTGACGAGCAGGCGTAAATGCTTGCTGAAAATAAACAGGACAGGCAGGTGTATTGCATGGAAAAAGAGATTGCCGATTATTTGGACAAGCTTTGTTTTTTGCACAGCTTAAAAGGGTACCAGTACATACTGGAGATGATTGAAATGGGGCTGCAGGATCGGTCGAGCCTGAGCAGGATGGGCGACGTATACGTTTTGGTAGCCGGTAAATTTGGTGTGACATGGCGCAGTGTAGAGCGTGCAGTGCGGATATCGATAGCGGCAAGCGGCGCGGAAAACCAGAAAACGAAGGAATTTATTTTCCGGGCGGTTGACTGGATTGCGCAAAAGGCTTTGGAGGAAGCAGATGAGCGACTGTAGATATGGAGACAACTGCTTTGCCTGTAAAAAGGCAGATTGTGTGATGGAAGGGGCTAAACTGCAGCTTTCCCTAAGAAAAACAGATGACCCCAGCGTTTTGGATTGCTCACCCAAGGAAGAAACCGTTTGTGCGGAGGTAGGCAGAGCCATTTTGAAATGGGTATACTTAATGAAAAAGGAGCTGAAAACATGAGAGCAGAACAGGTTTTTGTATGGATTTGTTTTATGCTGCCGGTATTAACGGTATTTGCCGCAGCTGCATGGCTCAGTGATAATTTTGAACGCATAGCGGGGGAATGTGAAAAAATGAGGATTGTAATTGACCGGGTCCTTGCGGTTTATACCGTGCAGATTTTGGCGGCGGTTACGATTGTGTTAATCGGTGCGAAAAAACCATTGGACAAGCTGGCGCAGCGGCTGACAGCAAGTGTTACCGCAAGGCTGCAGGCACAGGAGAAAGGAGGACGTTAAAGTGACAATACAGGAAATATTAAAGGAAATTTATGAAGAGACCATGGATAAGGTTTTTGCAGCTAGCGGGAACTACCTGATGACTATACCCAAAAAAGGAATGGAAGAAGAACACGCACGGTTTAAGGAGCGGGCTATAGCGCTGGAACTGCTGATAGAAGAACGGGGGAATGGAAAATGACCGAGAACCGCCAACTTGCAGAGGAAATTGTAAGGCTGATGAATGGGAAAAGCCCCAGAAAATACGGGTACTACCTTTGCAACATTAATCATCCGGTAATCGGGCACTTTTACCGCAGTTTTTTATTGGGACGGGGGATGCAGACAGGGTTCCCGCCGGATGATGTAACACGGGTGGAGTTTGAACTTTCTATTTTCAACAGTGAGGTGACAGCACGGTTGAAAGATTTAATTCTACATAAAAAAATAGACACCCCTACCGACCAAAGTGAAGGTGTCTAAAGCAAGCAAAAACGCTGCACAGATATATTTACCTGTGACTTAAATATATCAAAAGTGCGGCGTTTTGTCAACCTGAAAGCGGCCTGTAAAAAGGCCTTTCAGGCTTGATCAAAGTATTATCTTACCGACCAAAACTAAAGCGGAGGGCGGGAAAATGCCGTACATAAAAACTACCGTAAAAGCCGGTAAAACAATATTGGTAGAGAAACATTATTCGGCCAGGTATGGCAGGAAAATAAAGAGGGGAGATAATTGCTGCACAACACCGGAAGCCATGGGTCGGGTCAATGAGCGAAAGGCGCAGAAAAAATTGACCATATTACTCAATGCCAATTATAAAGCGGGGGATTTCCACCTGGTGCTGACCTATCGGAAGGAGGAGCGCCCGGATGAGACCGGTGCAAAAAAGCGGTTGGAACTGTTTTTAAGGAAGATGCGGGAGGCTGCCAAACGGCAAGGGCGGGAACTGAAATACATAGCGGTAACCGAATACAGAAAAAAGGCGATCCATCATCATTTAGTAATTGAGCAGATGGATACGGCGGTATTAAAATCCCTGTGGCCATACGGCAGGCCAAAGATTACCTTATTGGACGACAGCGGGGATTATTCCAAGCTGGCGGAGTATTTGGTAAAAGAAACATCCGAAACCTTCCGCAGCGAAAACGCGCCCAGCCGCAAACGCTGGAATGAGAGCAAAAACCTGTATCACCCAAAACCAAAGGTAAAGGTATTAAAATCCGAGCGGTGGAGCAGCCAGCCAAAGCCCCAAAAGGGTTATTACATCTTTCCGTATAGTTTGGAAGAATGGGAAGATCAAAAAGGATTTCGGCACCAAAGTTATATTATGGCGAGGGCGGGATAACATGACTTATGCAAAACTGGCTGTTTTATGTGATATGGAATACCTGTTCCGAATGATTCAAAACAGTGTGAAATTGGGGTATGAAAAAGAACGTATTTTAAGAAGCGTAGAGAAATGGGCAAAACAGGCGACATTTGGAAATACAGTCAACCAAAAGGCGATAGAAGCAAAGGCCAGACAATGGCTGGAATATTTAACGGAGGTAAAAAACAATGACCAATTTTGAGGCACTAAAGAAAATGAGCGTAGAGGAACGGATCGCGTACCTGGGGGAGGATTCGGAATTTGTTCGAAATTTTGACTGCCTTTCCATTACAGATGCGGCTGATTATGACGGGATTTGTCCGCTGTTCTTTGAAAAAACAGTTCTGTGTTTGCCAGGGGAAAGACAGCAGAACTGTGTAAGATGCGCGTTTGCATGGTTAAATAAGGAAAAAACGGAGTAGCAAGGGAGGAAGACAAATGAATACAGGGAATTGTGCTCTGATACCGCCCCCTACTGAGGAAGAAGAACAACAATGCCTGTTCCGTTGGGTAGAGTGGCAGCAGAGCAAATACCCAGAATTGGGGATGCTGTATCACATTCCGAACGGCGGAAAACGGAACAAATCCGAGGCGGGCCGTTTTAAAGCGGCTGGGGTAAAATCGGGAGTACCTGATTTATGCCTGCCGGTTGCCAGGGGGAACTACCATGGCCTATACATAGAACTGAAACGGATAAAACACGGCAAGACGAGTGAACGCCAGGAAAAATGGCTGGATGAGTTAAAAAAACAGGGGTACTTTACCGCTGTGTGCAATGGGTGGGAAAAAGCCGCCAGGGTGCTGATTGAATACTTGAGAATGGGGAAATAAGGTATAACGGATCATTTGCCGTACACCCTAATATGGGGTGATGATAAGTGGTTGAGATATGCGATACATGCAGGTTTTCAGGCGCTATGGTTGGCTATGACCGGTATAGGCGATTCAAAGATAGTATGCCAATATTGTACTGTGAAAAACACAAAATGGAGGTAAGGGCAGATTTTTTGTGTTTGGAATATGAGGATAAAGACGGCAAGAAATTAAAAAACGTAGGGTTTGACAAGTTGTAAGAGTATAACCAATGGGATAGGAATATAAAATAATACCCATAGCGGGTATGTGGTGGATAATGGGGGCACTATCATGACCAACCGGGAAAAGATAAACTGCCTGAAACGGTATAGGCAGTTGGATGAAGAAATTAACCAGAAGATAGAAGAATTAACCTTGTGGCGGGCAAAGGCTACCAAAATTACGCCGTCATTCAGCGATACTCCAAAAGGCGGCGTTGAAGACCGCATACAGTTGGCGGTAGATAAAATATGTGAACTGGATAAGCAGATTAATGCAGATGTGGATAAGCTTTATAAGGCTAAAAAGCTGATTGAAAAGGCAATAGGTACCGTACCAGACCGAACACTGCAGACCCTTTTGCGATACAAATACATAAACGGAAAAACATGGGACCGGGTTTCGGTTGCCATGCATTATGATGTGGATGGAAAAAACGTATATAAGATGCACGGAAAAGCAATTGAGCAGATGAAAATGGACACTGAATTACACCATAATCTTATGTTATTGTTAGACTGAGGAAATTAGATAAAAGCTCTGCCATAGGTGGGGCTTTTTCGTTTGGGACGACATTGCGATAAAGGGCTGGGGTGGGGGCCGCAATGTAAAACAATACTGCAATTAAAAAAGCAGGGGGGTTAATCCCCTGCTTTTGGTTCGCCGTATTCTCTTATCATAGCGTCTATTGTTACTACCCACTGTTTACCAAACTTTTTAATATCAATGTTTTCTTTAAATTTTCCATAAGAAATAGCCTTGCGAAGTGTGCTTCCGTCTAATCCCCAAAGACTACAAGCTTCTTGAGAGCCAATTAGGCCGTCAAAAGGGTTCTTTTCCATTTTGCATACTCCTTTCACTGTTTATTATGTCTATATTTGAATTATATTGCTATAACATTATATTTTCAATAATGTTTGGGGCTTTTATTGTGTAATCAAGACCTTAACAAAGGGGTAGGATTAAGCCTAGTGAACTTAAGCCAGAAAACCCGAATCCAAATTTTGTACCGCCGGATACAGAAAACCCCAACAATAAGCAGAAATACAACCGCCCCAACCCGGGCGGTTTTTTATACCCAAAAGAAGAGAGGTGGTGACCATGGCAGCCGTTGATTGGCTAAAAATTAAAAATGAATACATTAACGGCGGCGGGAGCTACCGAAAATTGGCAGAAAAATATGGAGTTTCGTTTGCCACTCTTCGAAGAAAAGCGAAGGATGAAGACTGGGTTTCGCTCAAAAATAAGCAGCAGTACAAAGTTAGTACAAAATTAGCACAAAAAACTGCAGAAAAAATTGCTGAACAGGAAGCCAATCGTATGGTGAAACTGCTTCGTATGGCAGATCGGTTAGGAGCCCAGTTAGACCGAGCAATTGGAGAGCTGGACCGTCAGATGGTTAAAAATAAAAGAAAGCACAGAGAGATTGAATATAAAGACCCTAAGGCTCCGGGAAAGCCTACAAAGGAAGTCATCAAAGAGACAGAACAGATTGAAGTGGTGACCGGCAGTATTGACAGAGCCGGTCTGCAGCAATTGTCTATGGCTTTGAAAAACCTGAAAGATACCATTACAACCGTAGACAATGGGGACAGCGATACTTTGAAAAAGGCAAAAGAGCTGCTTGGGGGTGTGGATAGTGCCATTTAGCCCAAAGCAGCAAGAGTTTTTGATGAATTGTAATCACAGGTGGAATATAAAGACCGGCGCGACTCGTTCCGGTAAGACTTTTCTGGATTATACTGTTATTCCAAAGCGCCTGCTGTGCTGCAAAGGGAATGGCTTGATTATATTACTGGGAAATACCAAAGGAACGCTGGAGAGAAATATTTTAGAGCCTATGCGTTCTTTGTGGTCTCCGGAACTGGTTGGACAGATCAGCAGCAATAACACGGTACAGATTTTTGGTAAAAAGTGTTATGCACTTGGAGCCGATAAAATCAATCAGGTCAGTAAGCTCCAGGGTGCTGCATTTGAATATTGCTATGGAGACGAGATTACAACTTGGCATGAAGATGTATTCCAAATGCTAAAATCTCGTCTTTCTTGTCCTAATAGCCGGTTTGACGGCACCTGCAATCCGGATAACCCAAACCACTGGTTTAAAAAGTTTTTAGACAGTGATGCGGATATTTACCAGCAGGAATACACCATTGACGATAACCCGTTTCTTTCACCGGCATTTGTGGAGAACCTGAAAAAAGAATATGCGGGTACCGTGTATTACGACCGGTACATTTTGGGTAGATGGCAAATTGCAGAGGGGTTGGTATACAACTTTGACCCGGAGATACATACGACCAATAAGGACCCCAAAACCGGAACCTGGTATATCTCGATTGACTACGGAACGCAGAACCCCTGTTCTATGGGGTTGTGGTGCGTGAATGGAAAACAAGCTGTGCGGGTTGATGAATATTATTATTCCGGACGGGAGGAAATGCACCAGAAAACCGACGAAGAATACTACCAGGCGTTAGAAACTTTAGCGGGAGACAGACCGGTAAAGCGGGTTGTTGTAGACCCTTCTGCCGCCAGTTTTATTACCACCATCCGCAGGCATGGGCGTTTTTCGGTACGGAAGGCCCAGAACAGTGTGTTGGATGGTATTCGGGTTGTGTCAGCTATGCTGCAGGGCGGAAATATTAAAATTCACCAGCGCTGCAAAAACAGCTTGTTAGAGTTTGGTTCTTATGCGTGGGACAGTAAGGCAGTGGATGACCGGCCGATCAAGGACCATGACCATGCCATGGATGATATACGGTATTTTTGCAATACAATAATGCGCAGATTATTGATTAGAGAGGGGCGGGAAGATGACGAAATTTAAACGGTGGCTGTATAACCAGTACTTGCCCCAGTGGTGCAAGGAGAATTTAATGGAGGAAAACCTGAAGCTTCAGACCCAGCTTGCAGCAGCCAACGCAGAAAATATAAAGCTGCAGGCATACATATCGGGGCTAAAAGACGCCATGAGGCTGGGGCGCAAGGTGAATGTTTATACCGGGGGTGAAATGACAAAATGAGTTTGTTTTCAGCACTGACAGCAAAGCCCAGCGGATTTGAGGATGTTTTTAAAGTAAAGGATATTACCTCATCCGAAATGCAGGCGGCAATCAAAGAATGGTTTTCTTTGTATTTTGACCGGGAAACTCCAGCCGACGAGGACGGCAGTCAACGGCTCCCGGTTGTGATCGTGAATAAGCTGTGCAAAACAATCTTTTCAGAGTATGAAATAAGTTTAGATGGAAAAGGGGAAAGTACAAATCTTTCAACAGAATTACTTAAAAAGCTGAATGCGATCAAAGAGCAGGCGGTACAGTTTGAGCTGGTGGGTGGGGAATGCCTGATTAAACCGGTAATTGATGGAAATAATTTTTATTTTATTCCCATACGAAGGGATTGTTTTCTCCCTTTGGCCCGAGATGCATTTGGAAAGATAACCAGCGTCGGAATGACCGAGGTTACCTGTCAGGAGGGGAAATATTACACTCTCTTAGAACGCAGGACGGTGAATGCAAACGGTACACTGGTCATTGAAAGCAAGCTTTTTATGTCCAGAGAAAAAACGACACTGGGAGTTGAGGTTTTACTTAACACACTGGACCGGTACGCGCAGCTGAAGCCCTATTTGGAGCTGCCCGGAATCTATAACCTGGGCATGGTGCAGTTGAAAACCCCACTGTTTAACTGTGTGGATGGTTCGCCTGACGGTGTGGCTGTGTATGCTCCAGCAGTAGGGCTGATCCGCAATATTAACCGGAATGAACGCCAGATTAACGACGAGTTTGAAAATGGAGCAAGCCGGATTATTGCCAGTGCCGATATGCTGCAGGCAGATACTCTTGGCAAAAAGCGTTTGATTGAAAAGCAGTTTGTTGCATTGGATGACGACCCCGAAAATGTGGGAGTTACAATCTTTAACCCTGATTTAAGGGAAGAAGCATACCTGGCCAGAAAACAGGAGTACCTGAGAAATATAGAAAGCGCCATTGGGTTAAAACGCGGAATCTTGTCAGAGGTGGAAGCTGCCGAACGCACCGCGACCGAGATTACGTCCAGCGAAGGGGATTACAACCTGACTATACAGGATTTTCAACATACCTGGGAAGCAGCGGTGAAAGAATTATTAGAAACCTGTATTCGGCTGGGACAAGTTTATAAAATGAATGCAGTCCAGGGGATTGATGTACAGAGCGTTGTAATTGACTGGGGCGACGGCGTACTGTTCAACCGTGATAAAGTATGGCAGGAATACCAGCAGATGGTGGCCAGCGGAATGCTGAAACCTGAAATTGCTTTGGCGTGGTACTTTAACCTGCCTGCAAACACCCCAAAAGATATTGAAAATATTCGTGAACAGTACATGCCTGAACTGGAGAATTTGATTGGTGGTGAGTAATTGTGCTTACACAGGATCAAATTCATGCTCTTAGAGACCAAGCGGAGGCGCTTGCAGACCCAATTCAGGACTTCTTGCTTCGGGATATTGCCAGAAGGGTATCCCAGGCAGGGCAACTTACATCAAGCGCCGCTTATCAGGTATGGAGAAGCCAGCAGCTTGGTATGAGCCGCAAAGAAATTGAGAAGGCACTTAAAAAAATGCTGAAGGTTACAAACCGGCAGTTGAAAGAATTAATGACCCAGACAGCGGAAGTTGGTTATAATTTTGATCTTTCTAACTTTTCAGGGAAGGCGGTTCCGTTTAAAAGCAACCAAAGCCTGCAGCAGATTGTAAAGGCAGCAGTAAAGCTGGCCCAAAAGGATTTTTCCAACATTACACAGACCTTGGGAATGGTCGCTCAGGACGGAAAAGCATATCCACTGCAGAAGGTTTACCAAAAGACCATGGATTTTGCTTTTGAACAGGTGGTAACTGGTGCGACTGATTACAATACCGCGATACGCCAGGCCACCAAGAATTTGGCAGACATGGGTGTAAGGGTGATTGATTACCAAAGTGGAGTACATACGTCGCTGGAAGCGGCCGCAAGACGCAATGTGATGGGGGGGCTTGGACTGATGCAGGAAGAGATCAGCCAGCAAAACCATGACAGCTTTGGAGCGGATGGATGGGAAATATCGGCCCATGCGGCCAGCGCACCAGACCATGAGCCATACCAGGGACGGCAGTACAGCGATAAGCAATACCGGCAGTTAAACGAAAGCCTGCACAGAAGAATTGGTACATTGAACTGCGGTCATGCTGCGTTTCCAATTGTGCTGGGTGTGAACCGGCCTCAACACACCGACACGCAGCTGATGGCTATGAAAACAAAGAATGCGGAAGGAATCAGTTACCAAGGCCAGCATTATACCATGTATGAGGCAACCCAAAAGCAGCGCCAGATTGAGCGGGCCATCAGAAAGCAGAAAAACCGCATTTTGGTGGATGAATCCACAGAAGACCTGGAAAAACAAACAACCGACCGGGTGCGGTTGGCACGCTTGAGCGAGGAATACCGGAGGTTTTCAAAAGCGGCAGGAATGCCTACTCAGCGGGAACGTGCACAGGTAGCTGGGTTTGGCAGAGGGCAGGCGGTAAGGGCGAGTGCAGGAGCTAAGCGGTATTATCAAAAATGGTCCAAAGAAATTGGTGTAAATGTATCTATTGAAACTCTTGCAAAATACTATGATGTGAAGTATAATAACTCTCCTCGGTATGAATTGCTAAAGAAGTATACACACTCTGTTAATTCTGGAATATTATCTCCACTTTCTGGTTTTGACCTATACGAAGAATATCACCAGCATATCGAGTCGGAATTGATAGGAATGACAGTTGGTGATACAAAAATTACCGGGCAAACACAACATTTTTTAGAACGAGTATTTGGTTGCATGAAAGACCCAAAGACGGGAAAATCTCGAAATGGGACAGCATTGGAAGATATATTCGATTGTCTAAAAAATCCTGTTTCCATACAACCGGTTCGGATTGAAAAAAATGGAGAGAAAAGTTTTGTTGTTGTAGGACGTAAAGCGAAAGTGAGTATTAACCCTGACAGTGGACTACTAATCCAAACAAATCCTTGGAGGTGTTAACAATGGTAAAAATGACGGAAGAATCCAGAAACTTTTTGAAAGAAAACTTACCGGAGGTTGTTGATGCAGTTGAGCCAAATGACATTTTAGATCCACTGTATGATCTCATCATGTATAAAGGTTTTATTACTTTTGAAAAGGGATATAATGAGTTTGGACATCTTGCTCAAGATGTGTATGATGACATATTTTATAGCAACTTCTCGGATTAACACCATATTTCCCGAGTAAGGCGCGGTCTTGAGAAGTACAAAGCAACAGAACGGGCGATCATGGAACATGGGAAACCGTTTGAGGTTCAAATGATGCTGCAAGGGGCTAACGGTAAATATGCCAAGGTGAAGACAGGGTGGCAGATAGACTCCGGTACAAATGAACTCAGGCTGATTACAATATACGTTGATGATTAGAGGTAATGGAGATGGATATTAAGGAGCTTGACGTTGTTGAGCTAAAAGATGGTCGTTTGGCCACTGTTTTGGATGTATACGGAAGTGGAGAAAGTTTCTTGATTGAGATATCCGATAGCGAAGGACGTACATTGGATTTGCCGACCGTGCGGAGAGACGAAATAGCAAAAGTTACATGGCGCATGTAAAGGAGTGATTTGAATGCAAAGCCCTGCAATAAGCCATCTGTTTGGCCGTGTGCTTGGGTATATGGACTGGATGAACTGGAAAAAAATACATTATGAAGTTGAGGAAGATTACCTGGAACAGTTGCAAACAAAGGAAAGCGTGGAGGAACTGCCGCCAAAGTTGCGGTCAATAGTAAAGCGATACTTAAGCGACGAAGAATATCAAAGACAGGACCCTTAAGCCACCAACCATTTTGGACGGTGGTTTTTTTATGCCATTTTTACGGAGGTGATGGGTTTGGCCTGTAAGAAAACCAAAAAGAAGAAAAAAAGGTGAAAGGCGGTGATCCTGTTATCTCCCTGGCGCAGTGGTAAGCGCTCGTCCTGAATAAGACGTTAAAAGGTTCATTTTTTATACCCTGACACAGGGCGGAGTGTTAAAAATCGCCGAATCCAGGCCGGGGAAAACCCGGGATAAAAATATTTTAGGAGGATTTAACCATGCAAAATATTTATGAGATTTTGGCTGCAATTGGGATTACGGTACCGGAAGATAAAAAAACCGATTTTGACAAAGAGGTTAACGCAAATTATAAAACCGTTGCAGATTATGACAAGCAGGTTGGTAAAATAACTGCTTTGCAGGATAAGCTTAAAGTAGCCGAAGATGGGCTGAAAGCCTTTGAAGGAGTGGACGTAAACGACCTGAAGGGGCAGATTACAAAGCTGCAGGGCGATTTGACTGCCAAAGACACTGAATACCAGCAGAAGATTGCCGATATGGAATTTAACAGCCTGCTTGACAGTGCGATCAGTACAGCAAAAGGCAAAAACGCCAAAGCAATTAAAGCCCTGCTGGACCTTGACCTGCTGAAAAATTCAAAGAACCAGAGCGACGATATTAAAGCTGCTTTGGAAACAGTGAAAAATGATTCTGCATACCTGTTTGAAGAGGTGCAGACCCCTCCGCCCTATGCGGCAGGGACCGGAACAACAACCACAACAACAAAATTCAGCCCGGAGATTAACGCAATTCGAGCCGCGGCTGGACTAAAAACAGAGTAAAAAGGAGAAAGAAAAATGGCAAATAGTATTGCATTGGCATCCACTTATGTACCAATTTTAGACGAGATTTATAAACTGGCATCCCTTACCTCTAAACTGGACGGCGCTGCCGATCTGGTACGGCAGGGAGCAAACGCAAATGAACTGGTTATTCCTAAAATTTCTATGGACGGCCTTGGAGACTACAGCCGCAACGGCGGTTATGTTTCTGGAGACGTAACCATGACCAACGAGACGATTACCTGCAACTTTGACCGGGGCAGAATGTTCAGCGTTGATAATATGGATAACGCCGAAACTGCCGGCATTGCATTTGGCCGTCTGGCTGGGGAGTTCATTCGCACCAAGGTGGTACCAGAACTAGACGCTTTCCGTTTTGCTACCTATGCGGGAATTTCCGGAATTTCTAAGGTGAGCGCTGGAGCAACTTTAGCGACCGGGGCAGATGTGGTTGCGGCAATCCGTGCAGCAATTACTAAGATGGACGAGGACGAAGTACCGGTAGAAGACCGGCACCTGTTTATTACCCCTACCTTGCATGGACTGATTCAGGATATGGATACCACTAAAAGCCGCGAGGTGTTAAACCGGTTTGCAACCGTAACTGACGTACCACAGACCCGTTTTTACACTGCTATTGATCAGTACGACGGTACTACTTCGGGCGAAACTGCAGGCGGTTTTGTAAAAGCAGAGGCGGGCAAGGATATTAACTTTATGATTATCCACAAACCGGCAGTCATTCAGTTTGAAAAACATGTGGCTCCTAAAATTATTAGCCCCGAAATGAACCAGACTGCAGATGCTTATAAATTTGGTTACCGCAACGTTGGTATTGCAGATGTGTATGACAATAAATTAGCGGGAATTTATCTGCATCACAAGGCATAAGGAGGTGCTTTTGTGGCCAGAACCATTGGACTGATTTTTTTGGACAAGAAAAAGGAAAAACTGGAAGACAAAAAACAGGAAAAGAAAGAGCCGAAAGAAGTACGGCCTCAAAAGGCATGATGAGCAGGAGCACATAAATACCGTAAATGACAGTCAGGAGGGGTTATTGTGGCTGACTATGTTTTTTATACCGCCACCTATCTGGGCAATTCAATCCCCGAATCGGATTTTCCTGCTATGGCTGCCCGGGCTGGGGAGCAGCTTGCAAAGTATGACCGGGTTTACCAGGTCCAAGGCAGCCAGGAAGACCGGGACATGGCGGTGTGTGCTATGGCAGATGTTTTGTACTATTACGAAACGGCGGAGAACGGAGGCTTGGTTACCAGTTCCTCAGTGGGCAGTGTTTCCAGCAGCGTACAGTTCCCAGCGTTGGATTTTAGCCCAAAAGCAAAGTCAGCTGAACTATACCGCTGTGCCAGCCGGTACCTGTCAATTTACAGGGGGCTGAGAGGATGAGGCACTTTAGGAGCAGCTGCCCGCTGGATTATTCCAAGTGCTGCCAGACGGTTACTATCTATCACCAGGAAGGCGCTGAGTACACAAAGAACGTTGTACCAGGCGTCTTTTTGGATTTTAAAAAGACCCAGAACATAGACAAAACCGGAAGCGGGGAAGTAAACAGCTTTTTGCTGGTGGTGCCGTGCCAGACCCAGGGGGTTTTTGTGGGAGATAAGGTGATGTTGGGGGAAGGACCAGAAGTCGTTACCCGTGAAGAATGGGCGGCTTTGATACCATCCAAAGTGAGAGGGCTTGTCGTAGTAAAATATGTTGACCCTAAATACTGGAATGGAACCATGTGCCATATAGAGGCTGGTGGATAGGGTGAGAAACAAAGAACGGCTGTTTCGGCTGCCGGATGGGACCGAAGCATATCTGCAGATGAACAGTATTAGCCAGATCCTTTTGGATAAAGGGGTTACTTCCAGTGGTGATGTGCAATCCTTCCACACCCAGAACGTACTTCGCAGGATGATAAAATACATGCCTATGCGCAGTGGAATGACAATAAAGGTCACCATTGCACAGACCGACATAAACCGGCCGGAGATTATTACAAACACACCTTACGCCCAATACCTTTACCACGGAAAGGTGATGGAGGGAAAGGCCCCGAAAGTGGTGACACAAAGGGATTTAAACTTTACCAAAACCAAAAACCCCCAGGCTGGCCCTTATTGGGACAGGGCACTGTCCGCTGCAGAGGGGGATGCAATTAAAACAGAGCTTCAAGCATATATAGACCGCAGGAGGTAGTCAATGTCAGATTTAGATAAAATTAAAAACTGGATTGCAACCTACCCGGATTTTGACATTTTAGGGCAGTTTATGGTGGATTACACTGACCAGGCAGCCCCGGGGAGCGGCGGGATTTTCCCCACCGGGCTGGTCGAAATTGACCGCAGGGAGGATGTATTGGGGAATGTAACGGTGACCAACCAATACAATTTTGCAGTCTACTGTGTATTCGCGAAATCTCCAGAGGATGATATTGGCGCCTCTTTTAATGCGGACTGGGTGATGGGGTTCCAGAAATGGGTACAGGCCCAGAGCATACAGGGAAAGGTACCAAAACTGGGGAATACGAATGACAAAGAAACAGCAAAAGCCCAAAACGGCGTGTTATATGAGCAGCC
Organism: Ruminococcaceae bacterium Marseille-P2935; assembly: GCA_900104565.1. Taxonomy (GTDB): domain Bacteria; phylum Bacillota; class Clostridia; order Oscillospirales; family Ruminococcaceae; genus Marseille-P2935. The sequence goes on along the minus strand of LT629952.1, from coordinate 1,292,642 downwards.
GGGGGAGGGCACGGCCATGTACGCGGTACAGTTAAGCGTACAATACAAAACATTTTATGAGGTGATTTGATGGCGAAAATAGAACGGAAATACCTAGCGCATTTCATTAATACCGCCACAGGCAGCACGACTGCCTCCTATGTTCGTCTGGGCAAAGACCTGGAGGAATATAATGCGGAGCTGTCTGCCCAGGTGGATAAGACGAAAAATATTTTAGGAGAAACCAGTGTTCTGATCAGCAGCTATGAAAAAAGCGGCAGCGTAGAGCCTTATTATGCCGAAAAGGACGACGCACTTTTTACACGGCTGCAGGGGATTATTGATAACAGCAGTGTTCTGGATGACTGCAAAACAGATATTGTGGAAGTAAAGCTGTGGGAGACCGAAACAGAAGGGGCTTACCCTGCGGTAAAGGAAACCGCTGTAATTGAAGTAACCAGTTACGGCGGGGACAGCACCGGTTATCAGATTCCGTTTAACATTCATTACACGGGAGAAAAGGAAACCGGAACCTTCAATATCAATACAAAAACTTTTACCCCTACATCCAGCGGGGTATAACAGGAGGAATCTGCGGTGGAAAAATTAAAGATTGACCTTGGCGTCAAAGAGTATGAAATTAACGGGCGGGGTGTGCTGAGGTTTTCGCCCACAGACCCGGGGCTATATTCCAGGCTGGCAAATTTTACCGAGCAGCTTGAGGAAAAACAGAAAGAACTGAAAATGTTGGATGACCTTACAGATGGAGAAATGGACCTGGAACGTGCCAAGGAGCTGGCCCGGAGAATGGACGAAACAGACCGGTTTTTAAAAGACCGGCTTTCGTATGTTTTTGGTGAAGAGAATGATTTTGACCAGCTTTTTGGAGGAGTCAGCACCCTGGCCACGGCATCTAACGGGGAATGGGTAATTACGAATTTTTTAAATGCGTTAAAGCCAGAACTTCAAGCAGGAGCCGAGAGCTACTGGAAAAATAAAAAGCAGGCAGCAGTAGAACAGGCCAACCGGAACAGGGCCCAGAGAAGGGCTGGAAAATGACCCCATGGGTTTTGCCGGAGTCGGCTGAAATTGGCGGGAAGCGGTACGAGATCCATTCAGATTACCGTGATATTTTAGAAATCATACAGTGTTTGCAAAACGAAGAGGATCCGAAAGCCGCAAGAATTTATCTGGCCATGGCGTTGTTTTATGATGGGTTTGACGAAATTCCACCGCAAGATTATGAGGAGGCTGCCCAGTGGATGTCGGTATTTATTGGGGGCGGGGAAGAGGAGCATGATCCGCACCCGGCCCACAAGCTGATAGACTGGGAGCAGGACAGCAGGATGATTATTTCAGATATAAACAAGGTGGCGGGGTGCGATATTCGTACCCTGCCGTTTGCGCATTGGTGGACTTTTTTATCATGGTTTGGCGGAATTGGTGAAGGGCAGCTGTCAACAGTGGTTTCGATCAGAGAAAAACGCCGAAAAGGTAAAAAACTGGAAAAGTGGGAGCAGGAGTATTACCAGGAACACCGGTCTATTGTTGATTTTAAAAAGAAGTATACAAAAGAAGAATTAGAGGAACAGGAAAGAATTAAAAAGATGCTCGGAGAATAGAGGTGATCAGTTGGCAGACGGCAGAGTTGTTATAAGCACAGCGTTGGATAATACCGGGCTGAAAAAAGGCATTTCGGGCATTTCAGGCCAGCTGGGTGGGCTTCAAAACGCCATAAAAGGCATTGGAGCAGCAGTTGGGATTGCCTTTGGTTTAAAAGCGCTGTTTAATTTTGGTAAAGCAGCGGTTGAAGTAGGCAGTGATATTGCAGAGGTACAGAACGTTGTAGACGTGGCCTTTGGAGATATGGCCTACAAAGCGGAAAATTTTGCTGCTACTGCTATTGAAAGCTTTGGCATGAGCAGGCTTTCAGCCAAGAAAACAGCCAGCACCTATATGGCAATGGCCAAGGGAATGGGTATGAACGAAAATGCCGCGTCTGATATGGCAATATCTCTGGCCGGACTCACCGGAGACGTGGCGTCTTTTTTCAACATCAGCCAGGAGATGGCTGATATAAAACTAAAATCGGTATTTACCGGAGAAACAGAAAGCCTTAAGGATTTGGGAGTTGTAATGACCCAAACAAACCTTAAGGCTTATGCCTTATCACAAGGAATAACAAAAGATATTACCACAATGACACAGGCGGAGCTGGTTTCGCTGCGGTATGGGTTTGTTATGGATCAGCTGGCACTGGCGCAGGGGGATTTTGCCAGAACCAGCGATTCGTGGGCGAACCAAACCCGTATTTTATCAGAGCGGTGGAAAGAATTTATGTCCATTATAGGGCAGGCGTTAATAACCGTTTTAACCCCGTTAGTAAAAGTGCTGAACTCCATTGTAGCTGGGCTTATTAATATGGCGAACACATTTAACGAGGTGATTACCTCTATTTTTGGAGGCGCCAAGACACAAATACAGCAGACGGCGGCACAGACGTCCGGCGTAGAAAGCGCCATTGGCGGAAGTGTTGGAAACCAGAAGGACCTGACCAAAGAGGTGAAAAAGACCTCCAAGGCAGCCAAGGGAGCGGTAGCAGCATTTGATGAACTGAATGTGCTGACCAGGATTGATTCTGGAGACGGCGATTCTGGAGGATCCGGTATACTTGGAGCGGCCGGGGGCGGGGTTACGATAGCTACCGCAAACCCTGAAGAAACAATATCACCATTTGTGGAACGGGTATTAAAGCTGCTGGAGCCTTTAAAGGAAATCAGCTTTGACAATTTGATTGATTCGTTTAACCGGCTGAAAGCGGCAGTCACCCCTTTAGTCCGATCCTTATTTGATGGGCTGATGTGGGCATATGAAAAAATATTTGTACCACTGTCAAAATGGACGATTGAAGAAGTTCTGCCAAGGTTTTTAAACTTGCTGTCGCAAGTCCTTTTATTTTTGGGAAGCGTAATTGACGCCTGCAAGCCTGGAATCCAATGGCTGTGGGACAACCTGTTACAGCCAATTGCAGAATGGACCGGCGGCATATTTTTGATGGTGATAGATGAAATCAGCTGGGCGATTGGGGAATTGACCCTTTGGTTTGAGGAAAATGGCGAGGAAATTTCAAACATTATCCGGGGGATCGGAGAGGTTTTAAAGTATGTATGGGACACCATACGCCCAAAACTGGAAGCTGCTATTGAATTGGTTCAGGCAATTTTCAGGCGGTTAGTTACCTACATAACCGGAAGGCTGGACAGTTTGGTGGATATTTTAAGTGGTGTTGAACCTTTGTACGCGGAGTATTTATCGGTGACTGGGAGATGGCCTGGGAAGGCGTGAAAAAGATTTTTAGCGGTGCTTGGAACGGAATTGCCAATATCGTTGAAAACGTATGCAATTTTATGATTGATGCGGTTAACTGGGTGATACGGCAGCTTAATAAAATTCATATTGACGTACCGGACTGGGTAACGGATTTAACAGGAATGACCGGATTTGGATTTAATATTCCGCTATTGTCTAATGTTCAGCTGCCAAGGCTTGCAAAAGGTGCGGTAATACCGGCAAATTCAGAATTTTTAGCAGTATTGGGTGACCAGAAAAACGGCAGGAACTTAGAGGCTCCGGAAAACTTAATCCGGCAGATTGTCAGGGAAGAAACGGGCAGTCAAACGGTTACGCTGCAGATCAATGCGGATGGGAACGCAAAAGAATTTGTCCGCTGGCTGCGGTTTGAACTGAGCCGCGAAGATTCCCGCAGAGGTGTAAGGCTGGTACAGGGAGGTGCGTATTAAATGTTGGTAGTGGATGGAATCAGCTATGCCATTGATGTTTTGTCGGTTAAGCGAAAGGCGGATTTTTTGGACAAATACGCTGACCGCACCGAGGACGGCGTACTGCACCGGGAACTGATAGGGGTATATTTTAATTACCAGTTGGCTTTGGGGCCCGGAACAAACAGGGCGGAGTATGCCCGGCTATGGGAAAAGCTGACCGAGCCGGAGGAGTTCCATACCGTTACGGTACCAGACGAAACCGGCAGCTATACCTTCACAGCATATTTTTCCAATGTGGGGGATGAACTGCTGCTGCAGCGTGGCAGCCAGAATTACTGGAAGGGCCTGACGGTGAACTTTACATCCCGGGCTCCAGCTAGGATATAAAAAAATCCCCGGACTAACATAGTCCGGGGTAACGTTTAAAACAGGTCGCTGTGGGTTCCGGTTCGGGTCAGGTACAAAATCAGTTCTTCCCGCACAATCTCATAGATGAGCAGCCAGTCCGGAGTAATGTGGCATTCCCGACAGCCTTCGTAGCCGCCGCGCAGAGAATGATCGCGGTTGCTTGGAGGCAGCGGTTCGCCTGCTGCAAGCTTACGGATGACTTCAGTTAAAAGTTCTATGTCATACCCGCGTTTTTTTACTTGCTTTAAATCCTTTTGAAACCTGGAGGTCGGCCTGATCGCGTACATTAAAGAAGCAGCTCCTTCATCATTTGGTCAACATCAGTATACGTTTTACCCAGGGCCGGGTCTTGCTTCATTTTTTGCACTTCTTCTATTGCCGCAAGGGTCTCTTTGTTGGGGGAAGCGGCAGACAGTTCAAAGGGGATTCGCTGCTCCCTTACGACGGTCTTGGCAAAAATTGTGAAGGCTGTAGTCATATTCAGGCCAAGTTCATTGCAGAGCTGGTCAAATTGTTTTTTTAAATTTTCATCCATGCGGATATTGATATTCGTTTGAGCCATAAATAAGCCCCCTTTCCTAGTACTATTGTAGCACAAACGATACACAATGTATACACATTGTGTATCAATTTATTTATGAAATTGGAGTTGATGGTATGAGAAGCAGTGTTTCGTTAACCTTTGGGCTGTTTGACACCACAGCAAAAAGCGACAGCGCACTTTCCTCTCAGGACCGGCAGCCCTTTGTGAATTTGGATGAACTGAAAACAGAGGAGGTTACCCCTAGTATAAAGACAGCCACCCTGGAAGACAATTTGTTTTTGCTGGACGGCAGTTATCAACCATTCCCCGATACGCCGGCAGGTGAGTTTTGGGGATGGTGGAGTAGTACCATGAGCGGAGCGGACGGTGTTTTTTTAGTGCCGCCTGCTCTTACTATATCCTTTACTGAACCCCACAGCAGTATGGGGGTTACCTTCCGGTTTGATACAGCCACCGGGGATACTGTGAGCCATTTGAAGATCACCTGGAAGGATGCGGACGGAAACACATTGATTGCCAAGGAGTTTTGGCCGGACAGCGCTGTATACCTGGCCAGCTGCAAGGTGGAAAACTATTATCAGATTGTTGTGGAGGCGCTGGCTACCAGTAAGCCATACCGCTATGCAAAGGTGGAGTGGATTGGGTACGGTGCAGAACTTACCTTTGGTGGAAATGAGGTTGTTTCAGCCAATTTGCTGGAGGAGCTTGACCCCCTGAGCAATGAGATAACAGTAAATACCCTGGACTTTACGCTGCACAGCAAAGCTGCGGATTTTTCCATGTTAAACCCGCAGGGGATGTTCAGCCTGTTGCAGCAGCGGCAGCCAATCAAGGCAAAAGAACAGGTCAACGGGTCGGTGATTCCCCTTGGAACATTCTATCTGGATGAATGGGAAAGTGATACCGAAAACAAGGTGAAGTTTACTGCGGTGGATTGGATTGGTGTACTGGATCAGTCTACCTGCCTGGGTGGGGTTTATGAAAATGTTCCGGCCACTACGATTCTGACAGAGATTTTAGGGGAAGCGCCCTATTCGCTGGACAGTACTTTGCAGTCTGCTGCATTAACCGGGTACCTTGCCATATGTACCCGCAGAGAAGCACTGCAGCAGGTGGCGTTTGCACTTGGTGCGGTGGTGGACTGTTCCAGAGGGGATCAGATTAAGATTTACCCGCCGCCGGAACGCCCATCCAGTTTGATTGGCTGGAACCGTAAATTTGACGGTGGAAAGCTGAAACTGGAACCGGCGGTTACCGGGGTGGATGTAATTGCCCACAAATATATTCCGGACGCGGAAGTAAAAGAGCTTTATAAAGACGCTTTAGCACCTGGAAGCTATACCGTTACCTTTGACAGCCCTGCCCATTCGCTGACTATAACGGGCGGAACAATAACCGCCAGCGGAGCCAATTACGCCAGTATTACCGTGGCAGAAGAAGGAGAAGTAACGATCAGCGGGAAAGGCTACACCGACAGTACACAGGTTGTCAGCAAACGGCAGGAGCCTCTGCCTTCGGGTATACAGGAGAATACGCTTCGGGTAGAGGGCGCCACGCTGATATCGGCTGCCAATGCCAAGGCGGCAGCGGACCGCATTTTTGAGTACCATCAAAACCGGTTTACCAATGAAATAACGATTCTGCCAGCGGCAGAAACGGTTGGTGATATGGTAGTGGTGCAGAGTTACCGCAACGAGAAACTGCGCGGGGTGATTGAATCGCTGGAATATGACCTGACCGGAGGCTGGAGAGCCAAAGCCAAGGTACGCGGGGTAAGGATTGAAACGGTCAACGGTTATTATTCGGGAGAACTGAAAACCGGAGAAGTTATGGGGGTGATGTAACTGGCATGGATTCAGCCTGTTTACGACAGGACTTTATCTGATATAAAAAATAAAACCACTAAGGGGTTTTGCAATGCCGCTGATATGAACCGAATTGAAGGGGACTGCGCCCAGCTGGGAGAGCTTCTGGGAGTTACACTAACCACAAAAACATGGGTGAGAACGGATTTTGCCACAGCGGCAGAACTTGCCCGAATCAGAGAGAATATATCGGCATTGAGAGCCGCATATTACACCCCAAGCAGTACACCAGATACACCGGACAACCCGTTAAATAACTGGGAAAAATTCAACGCTGCAGAACAGATACTGGCGGACTTATATTCCATTTATAACAAAAATTGTTCGGCGTACATGCGCCTTGGCGAGGGTTACGCCGGAGACCAGATAGGAGTGATTTAATGGCATATGTAAAAAAGACCTGGACAAACCGGCAGGCGGAATACCCCCTAAGGCGCAAATTGACCGCGACCGGAACAACTGATGTTTATGACGTGAGCCGTGAAGAAGGCTTGGTCATAGAAGAGGGGGACGCCCTGAACGCTGCAAACCTGAATGATTTGGAAACCAGAATTGAAAACCAGTTTGCAGTGAACGATACCCATATTGCCAATACCACCATCCATGTAACGGCAGAGGAAAAAACGGCATGGAATGGAAAGGCTGGAATGGAAAAAGGAACATGGGCACCAACTGTATACGGATCAACAACTGCAGGCGCACCAGCATATTCACCTTGGGGAACGAATTATGCCAGATGCGGGAATATTGTAGTACTGCAATTTAGTATCAATTTTTCAAATATAGGCGGTATGGCAGGTGCGTTAACAATAGATGGTGTACCATTTGCTGTAAAAACAGGTTTTAGCAGGTTTGCTGGAAGTGCAGAGCGTATTCAATTAACTAGTGGTACAGGGTTTCAGTTTGTACCGTTTATTAATGGAAATAAAATTATGTTTTCTAATGTAAATACAGGTTCATGGTTAAATGTTAGCGATTTGACTAACGCATCAACCATTGTTAATGCGTGTATTACATACCCAATTGATTAGGAGGTAGACAGATGCATGCAACAAATTTAACACAAAACAGTGTATCAATTTTACAAATTATAAATGGGGAGTATTTCCGAAAATCATACATAAATAGTGAAAACGGAAGGACAAAGTTAATTCAAGACTGCCCATCGGAAATCACTAACGAAGTATTCAAAATGTGGGGGGGTTCCCCAACAGTGGAAGATATTACTGCACCGGAACCAACTCCTGTACAGCCTGATCCCAGAGACATTGCAATCGCTCAATTAATGCGTGATGTGGCAGAGTTAAAAGCTAAGGGGGAAATGACCAATGTTTAATTACATAAAAAGCCTATACGACACTGTATTTACAGCAAATGATCTGCCCCAATTTGTAGCTGCTGGATGGATTACCCAGGCACAGGCAGACGAAATAAACGGTACGGCGATATGATTTATATTGGATATTTAATGATAGGTACGGCGTTTGGATTTTTATTAGCTGCCCTGATTCGGGCAAATGATAAATAGGGGGATAGGAAAATGACCGAGCAGGAGCATGACCGTTTAACCGCGTTAGAAGAGCGGGCAAAAAGCAATACAAAACGGCTGGATAGGTTGGAACAATTAACAGATGCCATTCATGAACAAAACGAAGCAATTCGGGAATTGGTGGTAGAACTGAAACACACCAATGAACACGTTGCCGACCATGACAAACGCCTGACAGCCATAGAAAAAAGGCCTGGGGAGCGTTTAAGCCAGATTGTAACCGCCATTATTTCTGCGGTTGCAGGTGCGTTGATTACCGGAATGGTTGGCGCAGTAGTGTTATTTAGATAGGGGGATATATATGGAACAGATTACAAATTTCGTCAAACCAGAGCTGCTTATTTTAATACCGGTGCTGTATTTTATTGGGATTGGCCTGAAAAAAAGCCAGAGCGTAAAAGATAACTACATACCTTTGATTTTAGGCCTGTGCGGCGTTTTGCTGGCGGTGCTGTATGTTTTAGTGTCTGCTGACATAACCACATTACAGGGCGTTCTATTAGCCGCATTTACCGGGATTACGCAGGGAGTGCTATGTGCCGGGTGCAGCGTGTATGTAAACCAGCTGGTAAAACAGGGGGGCAAAAAAGATGAGTAAGGTACTGATTGACCCCGGCCACGGCGGTATAGATGATGGTGCCACTGGCTTTGGAATAAAAGAAAAGGATAGAAACCTGGTGATGGCGAAAGCCATTGCCAGGGAACTGAGATTGCAAGGCGTACAAGCTGTTTTAACCCGTGAAGATGATAAAAGTATACTGCTGGCTGACAGGATAGCCTTGGAGCATAAGGAAAAGCCGGACTGTTTTATCTCCTGCCATATGGACGCAGCGGCCGAAACTGCCAGCGGCATGACCATATGGGTACATTCCAAAGCGGATAACGTAATCTGGAATTGGGCGCTAGATGTGATGAACGAACTGAAAGCGGTGGGCTTTACCACAAACAGGGCGCAAAGTGTAAGCAGGGGTTACCCCGGCAGCCCAAGCTCGGACTATTATGTAAACCGCGAAACGGTAAGCCCTTCCATGCTGATTGAGTTTGGATTTATTACCAACCAAAACAACCTGAACGAACATATAGAACATTGCACAGAGTACGCCAAAGCGGTGGCAAAGGCGGTTTGCCGATTTATTGGAGTAGAGTATAAAGAGGCAAATTCTGATGGAGATGGTAAGTCGAATTGTGCAGCATGCTGCCGTACCTGCCCGAAAGTGGAGAAGTTCCAGCAGGGAATGGACGCGGAGCGAACAAGAGCGGATCAGGCCGAAGCAAAACTACAATACCTGAAAGATTATTTAAATAGATAGCACCCAGCATGGGTGGGGGTTTCCTGCTTTATGAAAAAAGCCGGCCTTATATAGGCTGGCTTTTGTTATTTTTGAAAGGAGGAAGAAGCATGTTTACTCAAAAAAGAATGCCTTTTTGCCGTGACCCCTGCGTTTGATATGACAGTATAGGAGGTTTAACAAAAAAAGCCTAATTTTAGGCTGTATAAAAGAAAGTAGGTAAATTTTTATGGTAACAGTAGGTAAAACTTATTTTTTTATTAACTATGGAACTGCAAACTCTAGTACATCTACTCCTCGTGCACTTAATGTAATTGGAAGCCAGGCATCTGATATTACTTACGCAACCAACATATGCCTGTGGCAGTATGATACCAATGACATAATGCAGAAATGGAAAGTGGTTGCCAATAGCGGCGGCGGTTACGACCTTCGGTGTGCAGCCGGCACCTCAAATTTTTGTGTTGACCGCCGCACTAGTGCGGCCACTGCTGCCGACCCACTGAACAATGCACAGGCATATACTTCTTCTGATGATTCCCGGGTATATTTTGAAACGACAACTGTAGAAAACCGTGTAAGAATCTACCAAAACACCAGCAGTGGTAAGCTGTATTTAACTGCTGTTAGTGCAGCAAATGGTACTTATAATGGAAAAACAAGTTCTTCCGCGGGTAATGTTTATTGGGCGGCCAGCTCAACTTCAAACCTGCAGCGTTGGAATGCTGTTGAGGTTGGAGGCGGTTCTTCTGGTGGCGGTGATGGAAACGGCTATATTGGGGACGACTACACCGGTTTAGCAACCAATTACCAGGTGGCTGACTTTAGCTCAGAGGGTTACTCTTCGAGGAATCCGTTTTATTCAGTAAATGTCAGCACAGGTGTTCGTCAGTGCACCTTCTACTGCTGGGGCCGGAACTACGAGCGGAACGGCTATCGTCTTAACATCAATGGAAACGGAGACCAGTGGTACACCTATGCGGTAAACAATGGCCTCAATACCAGGACCTATTCTGCCGGCCCTGTAAGTAACTGCATTATGTCTGGGTATAGCAATAATAGTGGCCATGTGCTGTTTGTAGAGCAGGTGGTTGAGGAGAGCGACCGATATAGAATCTATTACTCAGAGGCAAACCGAAATAATACTAACTACCCAGATGGCTGTGTGAGAACAGCTTTTGTCTTTAAAAATAACATGAGGGTTATGAGAAACTACGGCAATACAACTGACTTGATGTACAATATTCAGGGATATGTTGTTCTGTAAAGAAAAAGGGGGCCAAAGGCCCCCTTTTTTTATTCTATTGTGCTGCAGGAGACAATCTGCCATTTGGCGTCCTCATCCGAGGTGATTCGGACGGTTATCTCCATTGTAAAATCTTTCTGCCCTTGCTCTAAAAAGGCTTCGTAGCTCTGGTCTGAATTTAAATCGGAGAAAAAACCATAATCCCAATCGGAATACCGAATCTGAAGGGTATTGGAGCTGGCGGCGACGACACTGTCAATCGATATGAATCCTGCATAGCCTGCATGACCGCCTCCCCAGCCAAATTGCGCTTCATCAATGGTATCAGTCTCGGGTCGGTAGTACTGAACGAGACGAATTTTTTCCAGCATGTCCCCAGGATAATCATAGTAGGCACTCAGGCAATCGGCGATTTCCTCCACCGGAATGGAAAACTGCGGGACGAAACCGTCCGGGAACGGCTCCCCGTGATAGGGATAATCCGCCCAATTTTTTCCCCGGAAACCGTCCCGGATGCGATAAAGCGCATAGTTTACCCACCCTTTGATCCAGTTGGTATCATTTAATTGAATAACCGATGGATAAGATACATTAAAAAATGCTGTATGATGGTTCCCAATAATATCCCGCAAAAACATGGCGGTTTCATGGCTGTTCAGTTCGTAGCCGGATACAGCACGGTTAGGAGTCTCGAACATGGTCTCAAAACTCTGGGAGATTGCAGGGCTCCAGTCGATTTCATTTAATGGTTTGCCGAATAGAATGACTTCTTCCTCCGGGGAGGACGAGCTTTGTACCGATTCGCTGGAAGTGCTGCTTTGTTCTATATTACTGCCAGTCTGGCAGCTAGTAAGCAGTAAGGTTGCCGTTATAATTAATAACAAGGTTTTTATAATAAAATTGTTTTTATTAATCATATTTATACTCCTACTTTTTGCCACTTTATACATTGCCAATGATCGTTGAAGATACGTATGGTGAGGATGGAAGAAGAATATTCGGGCAGTTCTTTGATTTCCGATACCGTGGTAGGATCCGGGATTTTTTCAATCAACTGATCTGGAATATCCACAAGAGAACCCGTGCTAATTTCTAAAATATTGCCTTCCCTTAATGTTACCTGGTCAATCAGAACAGCACTGATTCCACCGCCTAAGCCTAAGGGTTCCAGACAAGAGTTATCATCTTTTAGATAAAGATTTGACGCTTTTAGAATCGATTCCCAATTATCCACACTGCCAAAGTAATTGTTCAAGCATAGAACGACATCCTCTAAAGGAATTTTATGTTGCGATAATTCTTTATCGTATAACGGAAAATCGTTCAGAGTTTTGTGGTTGAAGCCATTGCGGTAAGTTTCTACCACGAACCCCATCAAACCGTTTAGGGCTGGTTCAGGTGTTTCTGTATAGTATTCCGGGTAGGGAAAACCAATGGTACAGAAAAGTGTTTTTACGATATTCCCAACATATTCCCCTTCGGGCGTGGTGGAAGAACCAATAATTGATATGGCATTGTTCCAATCCACATCTGATAAAGGCTTGCCAAACAGGGTGACTTCTTCTGGGAAGGCTGCGCTCTGTGCTGATTCGCTGGAACAGCTACTTTGTTCTATATTACTGCCAGTCTGGCAGCTGGTAAGCAGTAGAGAGGCGACAATAACAAAAATGAACTTTAAGATGCTTTTCTTTTTTAACATACAACATCCTCCTCTACATGACAGTTTTTTACTTGTTTTTACTTTCACAGGAAATAATCTGCCATTTGGCGTCCTCGTCCGAGGTGATTCGGACGGTCATTTCCATGGTGTAGTTTTTCTCAGCTTTTTGCAAAAAGGCCTCATAGCTGCGGTCGTAATTTTTGTCGGCAAAGCTTACATAATCCCAAATAGAGTACCGAATCTGAAGGGAATTTGGGCCGGTTGCAATGGCGTTGTCGATCGAAATATACCCCATATAAATGCCTGGCGACCAGTCGTACTGCAGTTTATCTATGGTATCAGTCTCAGGGCTGTATTGGTAGGCACAGCGAATTTTTTTTAGCATATCACCCGAATATTCAAAGAAAGAACCCAGGCAATCGGCGATATCCTCCACTGGGATAGAATACTGATCGTGAAAGTAATCCGGGTACGGTTCACCAAGATAGGGGTAATCTTCCCAAGTTTTTCCGTGGAACCCGTCCCGAATGCGGTATTCTGCAAACCGTACCCATACATCAATCGAGTTAAGATGTGGGGTGTACAAATAGGTATCTTCAATCGCAGAAGGATAGTCCTTCTGGTGAAATATTACATTGTAGCTCTTTATGACATCCCGTAGGAACACGGCGGTTTCGTGGCTGTTCAGTTCATAGTCGTATGTAGGACCGCCACCTTCCGTAAACATGGTCTCATAGTTTTTGGAGATGGCAGGGCTCCAGTCAATTTCATTTAATGGTTTACCGAATAGAGTGACTTCTTCCTCCGGGGAGGACGAGCTTTGTGCCGATTCGCTGGAAGTGCTGCTTTGTTCCATGTTACTGCCAGTCTGGCAGCTGGTAAGCAGTAGAGAGGTGACAATAACAAAAATGAACTTTAAGATGCTTTTCCTTTTTAACATACAACATCCTCCTCTACATGACAGTTTTTTTACTTGTTTTTATTTTCACAGGAAATAATCTGCCATTTGGCGTCCTCGTCCGAGGTGATTCGGACGGTCATTTCCATGGTGTAGTTTTTCTCAGCCTTTTGCAAAAAGGCCTCATAGCTTCGATCGGAGCTTGTGTCAAAAAAACTCACAAAATCCCAAACAGAGTACCGAAGCAGTAACGCATCCTGGCTGGATGCGGCAACGCTGTCGATTGATATGCACCCCATGGGGTGGCCTCCCCAGCCGTATTGCGGCTCGTCAATGGTATCAGTATCAGGGCGGTACTGGTAGGCACAGCGGATTTTTTTTAGCATGTCGCCCGGATATACAAAAAAGGAGCTCAGACAGTCAGCAATATCCTCGGCAGGAATGGAATACTGTGGGATAAAACCGTCTGGGAAGGGCTCACCATGATAGGGATAATCTGCCCAGGTTTTTCCGTGAAACCCGTCTCGAATGCGGGAGATTGCGAAATAGACCCATTCATCAATCGTGTTAATGTGCTCAGAATATTGATCGGTTTTTTCAATTGCTGATGGATAATCGGACTGGTGGAATATATAACTATAAGCTAGGATGATCTTTCGCAGGAACACGGCGGTTTCGTGGTTATTATGTTCATAACCATCCACGGGGAAACCATCCTCCCGGAACATGGTCTCATAGTTTTTGGAGATTGCAGGGCTCCAGTCAATTTCATTTAATGGTTTACCGAACAGGGTGACTGCTTCCTCCGGGGAGGACGAGCTTTGTGCCGATTCGCTGGTATAGCTGCTTTGTTCTATATTACTGCCATTCTGGCAGCTAGTAAGCAGTAGGGCGGGCAGAATGAGAAGGGTAAGTGCTTTTGTAATACCTGAAAATATTTTAAAAAGTTTCATGGCTTTTACTCCCTAGGCTGATTTTTCGAATATTTGACATTTTAAATATTGCCAGTGGTCAGGAAAGATTTTTACTTGTAATAAATAGGACTGATAATTGCAAATTTCCAGAGTGGCTGTAATATCTGATTTCCAATCTTCGGGTAATAGACCGCTTGAACCGGGACCGATGGTATTGACACTGTAAAAAATGATATTCAAGAGGTTTCCCTTATCCATAGTAACCTCATGAATTAGATAATTGGGGTAACCGCTTCCACCCACCCATAAGTTATCGTAAACAGACTGATTTTCGTTATGATAAAGAATGGAGGACCTTACGTAAGTTTCGTACGACAGGTTATCAATATTACCAAAGTAAAATTTTAAACAGGAAACAATATCTTCTAACGGGATTTTGGCAATTTTGACTCCGTCTTGTATTACGGTTGGAAAATCTTGAATGGATTTTCCGTTAAATCCCTCATTTTTATATTTTTGAATAGCCCAATCTACCCAGAAGTCAATTGCAGAACAAGTGTCTTGATTAGCAGACTGAGACGCTTGAATAAGTTGATCCGGATAAGGAATCAGGTTGCGATTGACCAATCCACGTAAGATGGTATCGATATATTTCCCTTCTTCTGTGGTGGGTTCATTAAAATCTTTCGAGACTGCGTTGCTCCAGTTTATCTGAGTGATCGGCTTGCCAAACAGGGTGACTTCTTCCTCTGGCGAGGACGAGCTTTGTACCGATTCGCTGGTACAGCTGCTTTGTTCCATGTTACTGCCAGTTTGGCAGCTGGTAAGCAGTAGAGAGGAGACGATTACAAAAATGAGCTTTAAGATGCTTTTCCCTTTTAACATACAACATCCTCCTCTACATGACAGTTTTTTTACTTGTTTTTATTTTCACAGGAAATAATCTGCCATTTGGCGTCCTCATCCGAGGTGATTCGGACGGTCATTTCCATGGTGTAGTTTTTCTCAGCCTTTTGTAAAAAGGCCTCATAGCTAAGGTTGGAGTTTGTGTCTGCAAAACTTAGATAATCCCAAGCGGTGTAATTCAGCTGCAGAGTATTTGTGTTTACCCTAGTTACATTGTCAATAGAGATGACGGCCATATCGTTGTGACCTATGCCATATTGCGGTTCGTCAATGGTATCGGTTTCGGGGCGGTACTGGTAGGAGAGACGGAGCTTTTCCAGAATATTATCACCGGGATACTCAAAAAGAGTGGTTAAACAGTCGGCGATATCCCCAACTGGGATGGAATACTCCGGGACAAAGCCGTCCGGGAAAGGTTTGCCGCGGTAGGGGTAATCTGCCCAGGTTTTTCCGTGGAATCCATCATGAATTCGGTAGATTGCGAGATAGACCCACATGGTTACAAATTGATCCGTTTCTTGAACTGCTGCTGGATAGCTGGCCGTGTGGAAGTGTGTGTTATAGGCCAGGATGATATTACGCAGGAACACGGCGGTTTCGTGGCTGTTCAGTTCACATTTTTCCATAGCCCCGCCATTTGCTGTAAACATGGTCTCATAGTTTTTGGAGATGGCAGGGTTCCAGTCGATTTCATTTAATGGCTTGCCGAATAGAGTGACTTCTTCCTCCGGGGAGGAAGAGCTTTGTGCCGATTCGCTGGAAGTGCTGCTTTGTTCTATATTACTGCCATTCTGGCAGCTGGTAAGCAGTAGAGAGGCGACAATTACAAAAATGAGCTTTAAGATGCTTTTCCTTTTTAACATACAACATCCTCCTCTACATGACAGTTTTTTACTTATTATGATTTACACAGGAAATAATCTGCCATTTGGCGTCCTCGTCCGAGGTGATGGGTTTTTTGCGTGTAAACAAAGTGACAGTACTAACAGTGGAAACTCTTATACAATGAATCTAATCGGGTATATTGTTCCAAGAGGATAAAAGGAGGCGGGATATTCTCCGGCGTTTCATAGGGATATTTTGTGAACTTACCCCAATAAGTTAATATTTGTTTCTGTAGAGGGAGGCTGTGTTTCGGCACAACCTCCCTTTTCTGTTCTATAAATGTATTGGTAATTTTTATACTGCCAATGTCCATCGGCAAATAGCTGCAGCTTCAGTAATGCTGTGTCATAAAATACTTCTTCGCTATCTACCAGTTTCAATAAAGCTTCGTCACTTATCTCTATATCATTGGGTAGGCCGGATGTGAAATGATATGCTGTGATGGTTACAATATCAGAAGATGCTTCATTCAATATGTCACCGACCACATAGGGTAGAAAACCTCCCCCCAATCCGGTAGGCTGCCTGCAGATATCTGTTTCAGTATCATAGAGAGAAGAATCTTTCACGATAGCTTCGCTGTCAATTCCATCCCAATACGCGTTTAAGCAATTTATAATATCCTCTGCGGGAGCTTCATAAAGCACGATAGGACCGTCCTCCAAATAAATAGTAAAGTCAGATAATGTTTTCCCCTGATATCCCTGTTCATAACGGTTGAATGCGAACCGAATCCAAGGCCCGTTATATCCGTTTAACTCAATCTGTCTGGGAAAATCTAACTCTCCAGCAGTAAATATAAATTCTTCATACAGCTTTTTAGCTTGTTCACGTGTTACGGCAGGAAGGGATGGGGAGGATATATCACGTCCATTCTGGCAGCTGGTAAGCAGTAGGGCGGGCAGAATGAGAAGGGTAAGTGCTTTTGTAATACCTGAAAATTTTTTAAAAAGTTTCATGGCTTTTACTCCCTAGGCTGATTCTTCGAGTGCTTGACATTCTAAATATTGCCAGCCATCTTTTAAAATCTGAACTGTTAAGGAAACATTTCGGTAAGGACAGGTTTTTAGGATAGAATCAACATCCTTTTCCCACTCTGGTTTCAATGTGTTTTGCTGAACCATTTTAGACAAGTTTACCCATTTGAATTTGATAGTCAAAATGTTTGGTTCTTGAAAAATAACTTTATCTACAAGAGAATAGGAAAAGTGGCCCCCCACATCAATATATAAATCATCATTTATTGCATCTTTATTATCAATATAGTTCGCCGAATTTCTTATAAGCAAGGTTAGTGTTTCTTCTGATATATTTCCAAAATCATGACGTAGACACTGTAAAATATTATTTGCAGGTATCTGACGAATAGGAGGGGAGACAGAATCATCCACAATGGGAAAATCCTCAATGTGTTTATCATCAAATCCATTTGTATAACGATTTAAAGCCCACTTTATTAAATAGGAGGAGACAGTATCATTTGAGTTTTCCAATGATTCTGGATAGGGTGTAAAAGGATAGTAAATAAATGGTTTAATTATTTGATCGATATATTTCCCTTCCTCAGTTGCAGGTTCATTAAAATCTTTAGAGACTGCGTTGCTCCAGTCCACCTGAGTGATCGGCTTGCCGAAGAGGGTGAATTCTTCTGGGGAGGCTGTGTCGGAAGTGCTGCTTTGTGTGGTGCCGCTACCAGTCTGGCAGCTAGTAAAAAGTAGGGCTGTTATGAGAAGTAGGGCGAATATTTTACAAACAGCGGGAGGATTTTTAGGTTGATTCAAGTTTACCCCTCCAAGCGGTGTGATTTTATTGGTTAAAATAGTTGGGTTTGGTTGACTTTAATATATAATGTTTTGTTTGTTTTGTCAATTGAACTGGTGAAAATGAGTTTGTTTTTGTTAAAATTGTGAGCGGGTTTCCTTGGCCAAGTTGAATAAAAAGTAAAAAAAAGAGATGGTTTTAATCAGAAGGAAACGATATAAAATATTTACCAAAATGAAATAGCGGTTTAAAATAGAGTGGCCCGATTTTTAATTTTATGAATATAAACCAGATTTTAAAAGCCCCCGCTAATTGTATGGCGGGGGCCTTTACGTTGATTGTTTAGTTATTTTCGCAAGAAAAAGTAAGTTTTTTATTGTTCCATACGGATGGTTGGAAAGCGATCTCCAAGGTTTTCCAATCGGAAGGAACTTCATATCCTAAGATACCATTAATTTTTTTACCTGGTCCCACAGTTCCATTCAATGATTTTCCACCGTTGTCAACTTCGGCAGAAATACTTTGAGTAACAGAAAAATCGTCATAATAAGCGTCAAAAGATAGAATAGAGCTAATAGAGATATCCTTATCAGTATTGTTTTCAATGGTAAACTCTACTACAACGAATACATTTCCATCAGCTGGGGTGGATAAACCTTCTCCCTCAGATTGAATGAGTTTATCCATAGTCACTTTAATTCCCTTGTATTCAGCGGCTTCCCCAAGCCCGTATGTTGAAGCAGTTTGCGATTCCGCCGGCGGGAGATTAGACTGTCCTGGGGTTACATCAGACGAAACTGTAGTTCCGGCAGGCATTTCAGATGAAGCTTCTTCCGACTTAATAAAGCCCAAAGCGTTTAAAACAATACCAAGAATTCCAATTGCGAAGAACACTCCAAGAATAATCAGGCCGAACTGGAGGCAACCCGCTTTTTTCTTGACAGGCGGCGTTGATTGGAGTGGTGCGTTCGATTGTTGTGCAGCCTGTTGAAAATTGGGGGAATTGCACCCTTTAGGGCAATAATTGCCTTCATATTCTGTACCGCAAATTTGACATTTCATATAACCTCTCCTTATGTAGTTTTATAGTATGTAGAGCGGCATAAAACGCCGCCCTACACTTTTCAAATACGATAATCGTTGCTGCAGAAGTCTTCCACAACGTCCCCAAAATGCACGAGGGAAAGCTGATGATGATTCATCAGTTCGGCAAGGTGTGCGACCGCTTGGGGGTTAAAATAAATATCGGGAATTTCTTTCAGGATGAGTTTCCTTTTAGAAGTATGAAAGACAGCCCGGATACCATAGGATTGGTATGGGATAGCAAGCGAAACATCCAATGTCGAGAGTTTTTGTACAAAGCACTCGTACACAATACCTTTAAACATATTGATTAGAGCCCTCCTGAGCACATTCTGATAATTGGCCTGAATCATCAAACAGGTCTTTTACGTCAACATTTAACGCGTCCGCAATACGCGCGAGGGTTTCCAGGGTGGGGTTTTTCTCCCCGCGTTCTATGGCACCTAGCTGGGAAGTCCACATTCCGGCAGTTAGGGCTACTTTTTCTTGTGTTAAATTCTGTAACAGGCGAAGGGTTCTGATTTTCTGTCCGACTTTATTGTTAATGGTTTCCAAAACGTTCACCTCATAATTTTAATGATAAATAATTCCCAGTATGCTTCAAACACTTATAAGTGCTATTTCGTCGAAAAAAGTCGAAAAAACAATCAGAAGGCCCCGCCCTTGGAGCGTAGCGGCGCAATCGTTTGCAGTTTCTTTGTTTGTACATAGATGTCAACTCCCTTATAGTTTGGAAAAGCCATAGGCTTGTCCGTTTTTATGGATAGGGAATATATTCTAACGTGTACAGTAGTATGACAAAGACTGCTTGGAAGATCTTCAGGTCTATTTTACCGAAACAGACCAGAAAACGATTGATTGCGCAATAACGGTAAAAACAAAATCGGTTGAGACGCTCAATGTGTACTTAGATGTTGAGCCGGTACCTTTTAACAAAGGGTTTTATTCGGTAGACATCACCTTCTTCTTTTTGGTAAAACTGCTGGCACATACCATGCCACTCGCCCAGCCTGTAGCGGTATGTGGTGTGGCAACTTTTTCCAAGAAGGTCATTCTGTACGGCAGCGAGGGGAATGTAAAGATTTTTTCTTCCGGTTACCCAAATGGCATGCTGCCACCAACTACCAATATGCCAAAAGCTACCGTACAGCTGGTTGACCCGATCTGCTTAGCTTGCAGATTGGTTGATTGTCCGGAGCTGGCGGTGGATACCCGTATCTCTATGCCAGCTGAGATTGCTGCTCAGTTTGAGGGGGATTTTGGTTGTGTTATTCCAACCAAGTTGGTTTACATCACCCTGGGGCTATTCACCATTGTACAGTTAGAACGCAGCGTTCAGATGATGATTCCGGCTTACGATTACTGCATTCCTGACAAAGAATGCGTATCTGCTACTACAGATGACCCCTGCGAACTGTTCAAAAAAATCAAATTCCCAACCAACGAATTCTTCCCGCCTCGCCTCAATGAGATGGATTGTGAAGACTAACAAAAGCGGCAAAAAAACCGGAGCAAACGCTCCGGTTTTTTTGTTACCTTTTATTCTGTTTTTATATCTTATACGGGTGTGACTATCAGGTTTGTTTCCCAGTTTATAAAATTGTTTACTTTATTCCTTTGTGATGATAGTTTTCGCGTACAGGTTCATATTTAAGCAGTAATACCGAAGGCAGAATTTTTGTGTGGCTGCTCATATAAGGAGGGTTAATCCACCGGTACGACAAAGTTGTATCGGGTTATTTTCGCCAAAATGTTGAGCAGTCTGCTTTGTCTAAAATATTATATGTGAGAATCCTCTCAAGTAATGAAAAGTTAACCGGGCTGTCCCACTTAATACGGAACAACTGCTTGGTATGATCATAGCCTGCCTGCACCATGTCATCAAAAAAATGAAGAGTCCCTGACATTTCAGGGGCAACAGCCAAATGACTTTTGGTCGCGCTAAAGCCGATAATAAAGGTACCATGATCGGTGGACATGGGCTGGTTCCATGCTGTTTTTGGGATTAGATTTGTAAAATTTTCAGCTACCCAACCCAATATTTTTTCCATTCTGGCCTTGTGCTGCGGGTTGCTCATATGCGCTAAATATTCAGCAAAAACCTCCATGTTTTCCCTCCCTAATATCTTTTATTATTGCTGATTATGATCAAAATAAAACCGGGATTTGGGTAAATTATATTTTTGTGTACATCAGGGGCTTAAAAGCCTCATAATACCAGAAGATTAGGTGGGGTATTCCGGTTATTTTATCAGGATCAGTAACATTTTCAGAATTTATGCAGGAACCTGTATGTCGAAAAAAGAATATAATGCACTGTATCTCAATATTGAAAGGAAGATTTTATTTGTCCGAATTTATGGATGCTGATGTTTTACAGTTGGATAGCACTTGTACCAGAACTGGCTTTCAAGGTGCCACCGTCTGTGTACCGGTCAATGTAACTCCATTTGCAAGATCCTTGGGCACTACCACCAGATGCTGTGGAAACCCAGTCATTGTTCCCGGCGCTCATACCTGCAGCGGCACTAAAAATGGCTCCTGCATGTTTACCATCAGCCAGAGAATATGCGTAAGCGTACCAGTGGAATTTGGTGCAAACGCTGTTGCCGGCCCCGATTTCTTTGTAACCTGTGAAGGCGCTTCAGACAGACAATGTGCAAATTGCAATAGCGGTGGTGACGATGATGACGATGGCGGAGACGATGATAACGGTGACCAAAATCAACAGTAAATAGGGGCTGAAAGTATGGAAGAGAGCATAGACAGAAGCCGCTTTAGCCAGAACAATTCCACCTGTGTATCTGTTGGTTCACAATGCGCACAGGTCAGTCTTCCGGTCAATTTAAAACCATACGCGCTGCTGGGTGAGATCAAAACCGAATGTTGTGGGGAACCAAATATTTCACTGCGAACCGGCTGTAGCGGAAAATATGAAATGATTATTACGCAGACGATTTGCATTAAGATACCAATTGAATATGGGGCCTGCGTTCGAACAGGCGGGATATATGTAAATTGTAATCAAAACACAAACCAGCATCATTATACTCACAACGAATGGGGCAGTTATATCGGGTATGAGTAGGTGGGCAATTAAATCTGGCCACCACAACTAAAACGAGAAACCCTGAGCTGTTTTAGTTGACTGCCCCAACACTCAAAAATTAACTGCCTGAGGTGCCTTTGAAGATGCTGCCATAAGAAGATTTCTTTTGTAAATAAACGCCGTCCGGAAAAATTGTTTTTCGGGCGGCGTTATTATACGATATAAACAGGTAATATGATTGATTTATCGAGCATTTGAAAAAAGGGGAATCTTGTGTGATCAGAACATTAAAAAAAAGAGGATTTAAACAGAGTACTGCAAATTTGGTTCCATTAAACTGCGCTTGACCTTAAGCGTATATCAAAAAAATGAGCGTGCGGTAAAGTTTTATGAAAGAGAAAACTTCAAAATCCAATCCGAAAAGATTGACGAAAATACGGGGGAAAAGAATATTTCATGATATGGGAGCAACAATCGGAACGCTGATTAATTTGTGATATATAAGCATAATTCTTGCAGCAGTGTTGCGAAACCCTTAAGCTTCTATTGAGAATTTACCAATATTTTGGTGTTGAACCCACCTTTTATGAGTGCTACCCTAGTAACAGGAGGTGCTACTATGAAAAAATTCTTTTTCCTGATTGCAGCGGCAGTACTTACACTGGCGTTCACCGTAACTACCGCCAGCGCTGCTACATTTACCCATACCGTGGTTAGAGGTGACACCATGTGGAAACTCGCCGTAAAATATGAAGTAGGAACCAGTGAAATAATTCGTGCCAACCCTCAAATTTCCAACCCGAATCTTATCTATCCCGGGCAGGTTTTAAACATTCCGCAAATAGATAACACGGTGAGCAGCTATGAAAGCGAAGTCATCCGCCTCGTTAACGAAATTCGTCAGCAAAACGGCTTAAAGCCTTTTCAGACGAACTGGGAACTTTCCCGTGTTGCGAGATATAAATCTCAGGACATGGTGGACAACCATTATTTTTCTCACAACAGCCCTACCTATGGAACTCCTTTCCAGATGATGAAGGCATTCGGCCTAAGCTATCGTACAGCGGGTGAGAACATAGCCTATGGCTATCGTACTCCCAAAGCAGTTGTAGACGGCTGGATGAATTCCAGCGGGCACAGAGCCAATATTTTAAACCCGTCTTTTACTCAAATTGGTGTTGGATATGTTACCAACGGGAATTACTGGACACAAATGTTTATTGGCTAAAACAGAACTTCTTGTTCTGTAGGCAAAACTATAATATTGAAACCTAGTTCAAAACGGCCCTGCCCAATTCAGCAGGGCCGTTTTTTATCATTTTTGATCCAAGCAGCACACAAAGGAATTTCCTATGTGAATAACATCTGACATTTGGGGAGAATTCGGTGTTTTGGGTGGTTGCTCTTTGGTGAATTTTCTGCCGTTATCACCTTTTCAGAATTGGTTTAGAGGTAGGTGCATTATTTTCCTTTTCGAGCGATGGCGGCAAGAAAAAATCATCAATGAAGGCAGGATTAGAATAGAAATTGATAGCACTTTAAGGCCCTGAAACGGTTTTGAAACGGCACGATACATGAAATGGCTGCATATGATAAAAAAGGTAAAAATTACGATTATTTTTATAAAACAGCACCGATCACCGTAAAGTCAAGAGGCTAACCTCTGCGTCATTAAAAGCTATGCGTAGGCGATTTGCCTGTTAGCTCCCACCCTTATGCACAACGAATACGGTTTGTGGCAGTTATAATAAAACAGCGATGTTTTTCTGAACCGAGGTTTTCCCCTTTTTTGTTAAATTTTACACCCCCACTCGGCAAAGCCTCGGGAACAGTTTGAATAAAAAAGAACTTTTAAAATAATGTCAGCAGAAAGGAATAATGATTTATATTATGTTTATTGTGCGGATGAAAAGGAGTTGACTTGATTGATTATTCATGTGGTGGAAAGCGGCGATTCCATTTGGAGCCTTGCGATACGCTATGGTGTTTCTGAACAGCGTATTATTATGGATAACGGGCTTGCTGGGCAGCCGTACCTTGTTGTTGGGCAGGCACTCATTATTCTGATTCCCCAAACGGTACATATTGTGGGGGCAGGCGAAACACTTTATTCTATAGCAAACCTGTACGGAACAACTGTGATGGCCCTTTTGCAAAAGAACCCGGAACTGATTTTTAACCGTCAGCTTGCGCCAGGGCAGCAATTAACAATCCGTTTTGAAGGCGAACCTGTGAGAGAAATTGCTGTAAACGGGTATGCGTATACTTACATTGACCGGAACATTTTGCAGCGTTGCCTGCCGTATTTGACTGACTTTACTATCTTTGGCTATGGCTTCACAGAGGAGGGCGAGCTGATCCCAATCGACGACCAGCAGCTCATTAACATGTCGTATGAATATGCCGCCGCTCCAATTTTGCTGCTATCCTCCATTACCGAAGACGGAACCTTTAGCGGAAGCCGTGCAAGTAAGCTGTTCCATGATACCCAACTGCAGAATACAGTTATCAACAACCTGCTTGCCGTTATGAAGGAAAAGGGATATCTGGGTTTGGATGTTGACTTTGAATATGTAAGGCAGGAAGATGCGGATGCATTTCTTCAGTTTTTAAAGAATATTACCCAACAGATGCATGAAAACGGGTATCGCGTCAATGTAGATTTGGCCCCTAAAACCTCGTCAGAGCAAAAAGGCCTTTTGTATGAGGCCCATAAATATGCCGAAATTGGCGCCATTGCCGATACAGTGCTGCTTATGACCTATGAATGGGGCTATACTTATGGGCCGCCAATGGCAGTTGCACCTTTACCCAATGTTCGCCAGGTTGTGGCCTATGCGGTTACACAAATTCCAACCGAAAAAATTATGCTGGGTATTCCAAACTACGGTTATGACTGGAAACTACCCTTTCAGCGTGGTGTAACGCGTGCAACTACCATTGGCAACGAACAAGCCATTCGTATAGCGGCTGGGAACAACGTGCCAATTCAATTTGATGAGACTGCCCAGTCCCCTTTCTTCGAATACTGGGCAGAAGACCGTACCCAGCATGTGGTGTGGTTTGAGGATGTTCGAAGCATACAGGGAAAATTTAACCTGATTACCGAGTTTGGCCTTCGCGGCGGCGGGTACTGGAACCTGATGCGTCCGTTTTCTCAGAATTGGGCACTGTTAAGCCAGATGTTCAACGTGAAGAAGGTGGTGTCCCTGCCCTGAGACGGAAGATACATTTGAAGAGCAAAGTGAAGTGCGGCAAAGCGTAGAAGGCCGCTTTTGGTGCTGTGTTTATGGTGTTAACTGCATACATTTAGAAAAATACAAAAAAGCCAAAGCATTTGCGTTGGCTTTTTCTATGTTTTCAATATGCTAGTTTTGTGTTAAAATAACTGTGATACTTTTTTTACGCGGGTAACGGTAAGCCCTGCTGCGGTTTTATATACATCAACTACAAGGCAATTGGCCGTATGGATGAAAAGGCTCGGCCGTTTCCTTGCCGCCAGGCTTGTTAAAGGCGTGCGGGTGCAGGACGGGCGGTTTGGTTCATATAGGTTAAGCGGCCATGCGGTAGGGGTTCTGGTGCGCAGAAAATCCTTTTTTCAGGGCATGTTTCCCTGGTTGCTTCTGTACAGCAGGGAGAGGATGAATTGTTAGAAAAACTAGGATTGAATTAACCAGCAAGCCGGTGTTCAGAATTATTTTACTACATTATGATTTCATCGGGGACAAGGAAAAGACCGCCCCGAGGATAGGAGCGGATAACTATGCCAAAAGTGACGCTGATCAGTCATACTCCAGAACCGGAAAAAACGGTAGCTGCTGCGGCTAAGCTTTGCTATTCCAACACGGGTGCGGACAAGCTTATGGAAAACCTGACCGCGGATAAGGCGGCAGGATTTGTGCAAATGCTGGCAGAAATTGGGCATGAAAGCCCTATCGAGCACGCCAGCTTTACCTTTGCCATTGAAGGGGTTTCTAGGGCCTTTTTGGCACAGATCACCCGCCACCGCATTGCATCCTACTCGGTGCAAAGCCAGAGGTATGTGAACAAGGGCCAATTTGAATATATTTTGCCCCCCGAGATCGAAGCGGAGCCGCAGGCAAAAGCGGAATTTTTGCAGGCGATGGCCGAGGCAGAGCACCATTATGAACGCATAGCCGAAATTTTAGCGGGTACCCATAAAGCCCGGCTGCTTCAGCAGGGGATGGACGAAAAAGAAGCTGCAAAAAAGGCTGCCAAAATGGCCATTGAGGACGCACGCTTTGTGCTGCCCAATGCTTGCGACACCAAAATGGTAGTTACCATGAATGCCCGCAGTCTGCTTAACTTTTTTCGCCATCGGTGCTGCTCCCGTGCCCAATGGGAAATTCGTGAGGTGGCAGACGAAATGCTGCGCCAGGTATGCCAGGTTGCCCCAAACCTGTTTGCCCAGGCGGGCCCGCCCTGCGTCAGCGGCCCCTGCCCGGAAGGCAAAATGAGCTGCGGCGAAATGTTAAAGGTGCGGGAGCGTTACATACAGATGAAAACCGGAGAGGTGGAATAGCGCGCCATGAAGGGGAAATTAATTGTAATTGAAGGTTTGGACGGCAGCGGAAAAGCCACCCAGACCCAAAAGCTATGCGATTACTACCGGGGGTTGGGAAAACCGGTGCGGCAGATTGCCTTTCCGGATTATAACGATCGTTCTTCTGCTTTGGTGCAAATGTACCTGGCGGGTGAGTTTGGCACCCTGCATGAGGTGAATGCCTACGCCGGGTCCAGTTTTTATTCAGTGGACCGCTATGCCAGCTTTACAAGGTATTGGAAAAAAGACTATGAATTGGGGCATACTATTATATCCGACCGCTACACTACGTCTAACGTCACCCACCATATGTGCAAGCTTCCTGAGGATGAGTGGGACGCTTATCTGGAATGGCTGGCCGATTTTGAATATGGAAAGCTGGGTTTGCCCCGGCCCGATTTAATTATCTATTTAGATGTTACCCCGCAGGTTAGCCGCCGGCTGATTGAAAAGCGCTATGCCGGGGACGAAAGCAAAAAAGATATTCACGAAGCTGATTTTGAATATTTAATGACCTGCAGAAAGGCTGCACTGTACGGTGCGGAAAAGTGGAATTATCAGGTGATTCGTTGTTGTGATGGGGAGAAAATTTTGCCCATTGAGCAAATTTCCCGCCAGGTAATTGATGCAGCCAAAGAGTTTTTCCGGGGAAGATAACTGCAGCCCCGTTCAAAAAATGGAGGATTTATGATTGACTTTAGACCACTGACAATTGAAGACAAACCATGGGTAGATGCGTATTTTGCCAAAGATGATAACCCCGGGGCGGGGTACTGTTTTACCAGCCAGTTTGGTTGGGCGGGCACCTACCATACCCGGGTAGCAGAACGAGACGGGTTTTTGTTAGTAAAAACCGGAATGGATCACTCCCACTATATGATTCCCATTGGGGAGGGCGATTTAAAGGGAGCGGTAGAAGCACTGATACAGGATTCTGAAGAACGTGGGCACCGTTTTCAAATGGGGCTGAATGCCGACAATCTGGACCGCTTGCTGGCAGTTTTTCCGGACCGGTTTGAAATTATAGAACAACGGGATTATTCCGATTATATTTATACTTCCCAAAGCCTGGCCACTTTAGCCGGAAAAAAACTGCACAGCAAACGCAATTTTGTCAACCGCTTTCTGCAGGAGAACCCCGACTGGTCTTACGAGCCAATTACGGCGGAAAATCGTGCAGAGTGCCTGAAGATGAATGAAGAGTGGTGCGCAATAAACGGCTGCCACCGTGACCCCGAGCTGCTGAAAGAAGCCTGCTATGTCAAGCGGGTATTCCAGTATTTTGACGAGCTGGGCATGATTGGCGGGCTGATTCGTGCCGGTGGGCGCATTGTAGCGTATTCGTTTGGCGAGCCTATTAGCCGAAATACCTTTGTAGTGCATGTGGAAAAGGCTTTTTCGGACGTAACCGGCGCCTACCCCATGATTAATCAGCAGTTTGTGCAGCACAACTGCATGGAATATGAGTTTGTTAACCGGGAGGAAGATACCGGCGACGAAGGTTTGCGAAAGGCTAAGCTTTCTTACAAGCCGGTGCGACTGCTTACTTCCTACCTGGCTAAATGTAAATGAGCGCCGGGGCCGTGTTTGGGTTTGCACAAAAAAGGCAAACCGACGAACTAAAACAAATTTGGCGGCTCTGTTTTGGGGCAGAGCAAAGCTATTTAGACAGTTTTTTTGACCACTATTACCACCCTGCCCGCACGGCAGTTGCGCAAAAAGACGGCAGGGTAGCAGCTATGCTGTTTTTGATTCCCATGCAGGCGGTTTTTCGCGATAAGGCTTTGCCGGCGTATTATATTTATGGGGTTGGTACCCACCCGGATTTTAGGGGCCAGGGTTTGTCTACCCAGCTGCTGGAATTTACCCATGGTCAGCTAAAGCGGGAGGGCTGTGCTTTGTCGGTGCTGGTGCCCGCGTCCCAAAGCCTGTTTGAGTTTTACCGTAACCGGGGCTATGACAGGCAGGTTATCATTGGGGAAGCTGCGTTTCAAAAAGAGGAGCTTTGTTCCAATGACTGCGCCCATGACCGGCTGGTTTTGGCTGATGCCAAAGAGCTTAGCCAGTTACGCTACCGCCATTTTGCTGACTACCCTCTTCGGCTGGAATGGAATGCCGACGATACCCTGCGGCTGGCACAAACTCAGGCTTATAAGCAAAGCGGAGCCTTTGTGCTGCAAAATGTACAGGGAGAAAAACTGGGCTACGCCATGTGTGTACTGGACGGCAATACCCTGTTGGTGCAGGAGCTTGCTGTGGAAGCCGGCAATTTCTTTAGGCTTGCCGGTTTGCTGTCAAAAGAGTACCCAAAGGCGGAAAAATTTCATTTTCGCTTCCGGGCAGATTACCTTGCCGATTATGTTGCCCAGCGGCCATATGCGGCAGTTAGATGGTACCGGCCTGAGCTTGAGCAGAACGAGATTGCCATGACCATGGTTTTAGAATAGAGGGCACAGTTCTTGATTTTTACATCAATCAATATTTAGAATGCAACATCTTGACACCGCAAAGCCACGGAAAGGAGCATGTTATGATTTATGTTTTTTTAGGGGACGGATTTGAAGAAATAGAGGCGATTGCGCCAATCGATATTCTGCGCCGTGCCGAACTAAACGTCCAGGTGGTTGGGGTAGGCGGCCCTTTTATCCGCGGCTCCCACGGCATTACCGTGCAATGTGACATTACCGAAAGCCAGGCAGATACGTCTGACCTGGAGATGATTGTACTGCCCGGAGGTATGCCGGGAACCTTAAATCTGGAGCGTTCCGAGGTGGTGCAGGAGTTTATTAACTATTGTGTGAAGAAAGAAATCTGGATTGGCGCGATTTGTGCAGCACCCTCCATTTTGGGGCACAAAGGGTTGCTTAGGGGTAAAAATGCAGTCTGCTTCCCTGGCTTTGAAGGGGAACTGGAGGGCGCCCGGCTGTCGCAGGACCTTGTGGTTCGGGATGGAAAGATTATTACGGCCAAAGGTTGCGGTGTAGCGGTGGATTTTGGCCTGGAACTGGTAGCAGCCCTAAAAGGCAGCCAGCGGGCCGAAGTATTAAAGGCGTCCCTGCAATGCAGGTAAAGGATATCCGGCCGTTAAAGCGTGCGCTGCGGGAGAAGATGAAAAACCGCCGCCGCCAGATGACGCCGGAAGAAAAAGACCAGAAGGACCAGGCTATTTTAAAAAGAATGCAGGGCCTGCGGCAATACGAAAGGTGCAAAACACTCATTTGCTATGTGTCTACCCCGATTGAGGTGGACACCCGCAGAATGATTGTCGAAGCACTTGCCGGCGGCAAACAGGTAGCTGTGCCGCGCTGTGTGGAAGGTACACGGAATATGCAGTTTTATCGGATCCGTTCGTTTGATGACCTGGAACCCCGTACCTTTGGCGTTTTGGAACCAATACCTGGGCGCTGTGAAGAGCTGACGGACTTTGCAGGCAGCGTATGTGTGGTGCCTGCATTGGCTTATGATCTTCAGGGTTGGAGGCTGGGCTATGGGGGCGGCTATTACGACCGCTTTTTGTCCAGCTATACAGGCCATAAAATTGGGGTAGTATATGCCAGCTGTGTGGTGCCAAAACTATTTCACGGCAAGTATGATGTCCCGGTTGATGTAATTGTTACCGACCGGTATTTCCGCACGGTAAAAAGAAAAAGCCCTGTTTAGCAGGGCTTTTTGCCGGGGATATGGATGTTTGAAAATGGGCTGGTTTTGTTAATCGCAGCAGCAGACCAGAATAACCACTAATATAATAATCCACCAGCAACTTCCGCCGCCAAAGAACCCGGAATTTTTACACATATTATTCACCTCTCAATTGATTGTTTGCTATATACTATGTTGGCGTCTCTTAGAGGGTGACAGGAAAGAAAACAGGGATTTTTAGGAAAAAATTAATGATTTGGGGTTTGAATATTTTGTCGATTTCGGGTAGTATAATAGAGAAAGATTTTCCAGCTCTCAATTGTCCTGCACCTTTTTTTCACAGCAATGTACGAGGAGGTCACCATGAATCATAACGATGAATTTGAAGACCTGATCAAAGGGTTTAAACTGAATAAATACGACGAACAGCAGGGACCCGCATCAGAAGAACGAAAAGATGAGGCGGCAGCTGCTATGGCGCCGGTTGAAGACGAGCCTTTTTTTGATGGAAAAAGCCCGGGCCAGCCGGCTGAAAAGCAGGAAAATCAGGCTCCCCCTCATTTTCAGGTAGAAATCAACGAGGAAGACTATTCTTGCCCTATACAGGAGGATGCGGCAGAAAAAAAAGAGGCTCCGGTGCTGAAACAGGCCCCCCCTAAAAAAATGCTGCCTAAAAAGCCAAGAGTAAACCGTTGGGTTAAAGCGTTGGTCATAGTGGCGTGTATTATATTTTTAGCAGGCTTTTTGGCCATGTTTGTGCTGCAAAGCGCCAGTGACCTGTTTGGACTAAATAAACCGGACCAAATTGTTGAACTGACTATACCGGAAGGTTCCAGCCTAAACGAAATTACAAAGCTTTTAGAGCAAAATGGAATTATTTTAAAACCGCTTACCTTTAAGCTTTATGCAGGGCTGAAAGACTATGCATCCTCCTTCAAGCCGGGGGACTATACCTTTAACACCAACATGAGCTATGACGAGATTATGGGCCGGCTGCTGCGCGGCAACCCAAAAGCAAATACAGTCAGCGTCACCTTCCCGGAGGGCTATACTCTGCGGCAGATTGCCGCCAAGCTGGAGGAAAATGATGTTTGCTCGGCAGAGGACTTTATTGCAGCAACCCAGGATGGCGAGTTTGATTATGATTTTATGGAAAAACTGCCTGATGACGAGCTGCGTTTCCGCCGGTTAGAAGGTTACCTTTTCCCCGACACCTATGATTTTTATATTGGAGAAAATGCAAAATCAGTGGTGAACCGGTTTCTGTCCACCTTTGAAAGTAAGCTGACGGATGAGATGTATACTCAGATGAAAGAGATGAACATGACCCTGGATGAGACAATCACCCTGGCGTCGATCATTCAAAAAGAGACCGGAGGAGGCACCTCAGACGAAGCGATTGAAAATATGCGGCTGGTTTCTTCAGTATTCCACAACCGCATGCGTCTGCCTCAGGTTTACCCCAAGCTTCAGTCCGACGTAACCTACCAGTATTACGACAACGAAATTGAACGCTACCTGGACAAGCACAGCGAAGAGCTTTACAACGCTTACAGCACCTACCGCAGGGAAGGGCTGCCGGTAGGGCCAATCTGCAACCCTAGTTTAGAGGCTATTGAGGCCGCGCTTTCCCCGGCGGACACCGGTTATTATTTCTTCTTAAGCGATTCGAAAGGGCAGCTTTATTACGCCGAAACGTTAGAGGAACACGACCGCAATGTGGCCAATGTACTGCTGCGCGGGGAAACCGCCCATGGCGTAGATACGAAAAAAGATTAGGGTTATTTCTGCAATTGATTTTTTAAATGAATTTGCTGCAGCCAGTTTGACGCACGGCAATTTTACGGCAAAGGCTTTGAAAAAAACGTTGCCAGAACTTGAATTTTAAGAAATTCCCAGAGAGGAGCCTCATTTGAAAGAACTGCAACGGCCGGAGGTTTTGGCTCCGGCAGGAGATAAAGAACGTCTGGAGGCTGCGGTGCGCTTTGGCGCAGACGCAGTTTACCTGGGCGGCAAAGAATTTACTATGCGGGCGGCAGCTGCCGGGTTTAACCCCGACGAGCTGGCCGCCGCAGTTCGGTATGCCCACAATCAGAATGTTAAGGTGTATTTGACTGCAAATACCCTGCCCCGGGAGGACGAGGTGGACGGTCTGCCTGCGTTTTTGCATATGGCAGAGGACGCAGGGGTGGATGCGATTATTGCCTCCGATTTAGGGGTTTTGCTTGCTGCACGAAGGGAAGTTCCAAAAGTTGAAGTGCATGTATCAACCCAAACGGGCGTGGTCAATCACCTGACTGCCACCGAACTGTATCATTTGGGCGCCGCCCGGGTGGTATTGGCGCGGGAACTTTCACTGCAAGAGATTAAAAGTATTCGCAGGCGGACGCCGCCTGAACTTCAGATAGAATGTTTTGTTCATGGGGCCATGTGCATGTCCTTTTCGGGCAGGTGCCTGCTTTCCAACTATATGACCGGGCGGGACGCAAACCGCGGGGAATGCGCTCAGCCCTGCCGGTGGGGGTACCACCTGGTAGAGGAAAAACGCCCAGGGCAATATTTCCCAATTTTTGAGGATGAGAGCGGCAGTTATATATTAAATGCCAAAGACCTGTGTATGATTGAGCAGATCGACCAGCTGGCGAATGCAGGCATTACTTCCTTTAAAATTGAGGGTCGGGCAAAATCGGCCTATTATGTGGCGGTTGTCACCAATGCGTACCGCTGTGCAGTGGATGAATACCTGAGAGACCCGGCTCACTTTAAGCTGCCCGGGTGGATCGGCGAGGAAGTAACCAAGGTAAGCCACCGGGAATATTCTACTGGGTTTTATTTTGGCCGCCCCAAGGAAGGGCAGTGTTACCAAAGCGGCGGCTATGTCCGCCGGTGGGATGTAGCTGGGATTGTACAGGAGTACAAAGACGGAAAGCTGCTGGTCAGCCAGCGCAACGTGCTGTGTACCGGCGACCAGGCAGAACTGCTGCAGCCGGGCAAACCGCCTTTGCCCATTACCATAGAGCATATGACGAATGAAGAAGGGGAAGAAATCACCCGCGCCAATCATCCGATGATGATGGTGAAAATTCCCTGCGCCCAGGAGGTAGAGCCTGGTTCCATTCTACGCAAATCACGGGAGGAATGAGCACAACTATGATTCAGATAATTGCAGATACACACACTCACACGGTAGCCAATACCCACGCGTATTCCACCATCAACGAAAATGCAGCGGTGGCGGCCCGCAAAGGGGTACGCTTTATCGCCATGACCGAGCACGGCCCTGCAATGCCCTCCGGGCCGCATATCTTTCATTTTGACAATCTTCACAAGCTGCCCGACATTATCAGCGGTGTGGGCATTTTAAAAGGCTGCGAAGCAAATGTGATTGATTATGACGGCGCGCTGGATATTCCGGAAAAAACACTGGAAAAGATGGACTGGGTAATCGCCAGCCTGCATCTGCCCTGCATCCCTTCTTCTACGGTGGAAGACCATACGCGGGTTTATAAAATTTTGGCTCAGAACCCCTATGTTGATGTTTTTGGCCATACCGGTACCAATAGTTATATTTATGATTACGAAGACGTAATCAAAGTTTTTAAAGAGTACGATAAAATTGTCGAAATCAATGCAAACTCCATTGTCGTGCGGCCTGGCAGCCACGAAAACTGCATTCAAATAGCCCGTTTATGCAAAAAATGGGGGGTTCCGGTAGTTGCCAACTCGGACGCCCATTACTGTGAAGAAATTGGTAAAGTAGATGTAAGCCTTCAACTGCTGGAAGAGATTGATTTCCCCCACGACCTGATTCTCAACGCCGATTTTGACCGGTTTAAAGAGCTTGCCCAGCAAAAATCCGGCCGCAGCTATGAGGGTGTTAACCGTCAACCGTAAATCATAAATAAGCAGCCCGCTTTTTAAACTGGTTTGTTTGAAGGAAAGCGGGTTCGGGCTGTATGAATGGTAATAGCCATTTGCCTAAAATTTTCCCCTTTCCCTGCATAATTGAAGCTAAACTGCAAATTGTTTTCAGCTGCCTTAGCCAGATTATCTACTTTGTGGTTTTCTTTTAGGTGGTATTACTGTTGCTTTTTAAGGGAACAGACAGCTGAGCAGATTTTTTTTGCTGTGTACATAAAACTGGCGGATTATAAGACAATGAGTAAAAAAATGCTTGATTTTTTCGTGGGCCTTTGTTATAATATAATTCGTCAGCTATATATGGGGGCGTAGCTCACCTGGGAGAGCGCTTGAATGGCATTCAAGAGGTAGTCGGTTCGATCCCGATCGTCTCCACCACTTTTACAAGACGGGAATTCACTCTGTCTTGTAAATTTTTTCTGAATACGGGAGCATAGCTCAGCTGGGAGAGCATCTGCCTTACAAGCAGAGGGTCACAGGTTCGAGCCCTGTTGTTCCCACCAGAAACGGCCATCTGCAGTTTTAGCAGATGGCCGAAATTTTTATATTCTTTTATTTTTGTCTTTGTGGTGGTCACAATAATATAATATCTGCTGAATAGCTTGGCGGTTGTTCCTCTGCATGCAAGCTTATACCGCTGAATGCCTGTTATTCCAAATATTCATACAGGCTGTAAAACTTACGCTTTTTGCACGTCAAAATGAATTTTATACAGTAAAGACTTGGCCCCCAATACCCTTATAAAGGTACGGGCAGATGCAGGTTACTGAATTTCAGGAGTATTCGTATTCCAAAAACAACCAAAGTTTGTCCAGATAGGTTAACGCTGAATATATTGTCTTTCAAGGGTTGCTTTTGTAGGTGAACAGGGTAGTGGATTTTAAACTAACTCAAAAAGAGGGCGAAAAAATGACGGATTTTTTAGTGGCTCATTTTATCCGCGATTATCAAAATGTGCAGGACAAAACAGTGCGGGAACGGTACGGTGTGTTCAGTAGTATGGTGGGCATTTTCTGCAATATTTTGCTGTTTTTGGCCAAGCTGCTGTTAGGGCTGTTTTCTGGTTCGGTTGCAGTTATGGCAGATGCTTTTAACAATTTGTCGGACGTTGGGTCTTCGGCAGTGTCGTTATTAGGGTTTAAAATGGCGGGTAAGCCGGCAGACAAAGACCACCCCTTTGGCCATGGACGGATTGAATATTTGAGCGGGCTTGTGATTGCCGCGGTTATTTTGCTGGTAGGCGCTGAATTTATAAAAAGTTCGGTCAACAAAATTATAAATCCGGTTCCCATCAGTTTTAGCTGGATTGTTCTCATTGGGTTGGTGCTGTCAATTGGCGTAAAGTTTTGGATGAACCGCTTTAACCGGTCACTTTCCAAAAAAATTGGTTCCACAACCCTTGAGGCGGTTGCCCTTGACAGTATCTCTGACGTGCTTGCTACCTCGGTGACGCTGCTTTCGGTCATATTATCACGGGTTGTTTCTTTTCCGGTAGATGGTATTATGGGGTTTATTGTGGCATGTTTCATTCTGTTTTCGGGGTATAAAGTGGCAAAAGACACCATTTCGCCGCTGCTGGGAAAGGCCCCCGACCCCGAACTGGTACAGGAGATTACCAATCGGATTACAAGTTTTCCCGGAATTTTGGGAATTCATGACCTTATCCTGCACGATTACGGTCCCGGCCGGGTATTTGCCTCTGTTCATGCCGAAATTCCCGATAATATTACCCTGAATGCAGCCCATGAAATTATTGATACCGCCGAACGTGAAATCAGCGCTGCGCTGGATATTAGCCTGCTGATTCATATAGACCCGGTGGACCTGTGCTGTAAGGAAACCAGCCGGTTAAAAGGCCAGGTATGTGCTTTGGCAAAGCAGCTGAACCCACAATTTACCCTGCATGATTTTAGACTGGCACGGGAAGAAGGGGAACTGATGCTGATGTTTGATTTGCTGGTTCCGTTTGACAGTGGGGAATTTGACGAACAGATTCTTTTGCAGTTAAACCAGCGGTTGAAAGAGATTGCACCCGATTACCGCCCGGTTATTAAAATTGAGCATGGCTATTTATAAGGTAGCTCAAAAATAAACCGGGTTTGTCCTATCATATTTTTTCAGGAGCTTCCATCCCCATGGGTACAAGCCGGAGGGGCAAGGGGCAGACCGTATCTAAAGGAGAAGCGCAGAAGTTGCGGGTTTACCCTTTTTGGGGCCAACGGCCTTATGCACAAATACATTTATTGTGTTCGCAATATAACAGCTGCAATGCGGCGGAATGGAGAATGGTGATGTTGGAATATAAATTTGATACACAGCTGCTTATTGAAGGCAACGGGCTTTCGGAAGATAAAATTAACGAATATTTTGTAAAACATTTTGAAGGGGATTGTCTTCTGGCGGTTGGAGATGAAGATTTAATCAAAATTCATTTCCATACCAATACCCCTTGGAGGGTGCTGGAATACTGTGCTTCCTTGGGAGATATTCACGACATAGTAATAGAGAATATGCAGCGGCAGGAAAATGGATTAAAAGGCTAAAATGCTGTAGCATATTGGGCGCTTTAAAAGCAGTGGCACGGCACTAAAATAATTTGGCACTTTCCTGACAGAGGGTTTGGTATTGGCAGGTATATGATGTATTGGTGTTTTCATGCAGATACAGAGCTTCAACAAAAAGCAGGCGGAGGTTTTCCTCCGCCTGCTTTTTGTTTTTGGTATTTAGAGTTACGTTATTTTATAATTCTAATCTGGTTCGGTTCCAAGCAGTAAATTTTTAGTCATTTTACCTTCCGTTGCGCGAATAAACATTAAGGATAATACTAGAAATACGGGTATTCCAAGGCAGGTTGTTTGGGGTTTAACGGAAAAACATATTCCTGAAATTCTCCCTTTGATTGTTTTTTTTGCATCAACAAACTTCTACAGGGACCTTCACATACCGGCTGCATACGGCTGCAAATGCAAAACCCACTAATGCAATGCTTAAAATAAAAGCGGTTGCCGCTTTTGGCTGATGAGTAACGCTCGAATAAAATTAGCATGGGACAGGCGGGAGGAATCAAGTTGCGCATTAATAAACGAACGGTGCTTTATAATACCTCTATGCTGGTAGCATCCTCTATGACGCTGCAGGTACTGGGTTTTTTATACCGCATTGGAATGAGCCGTCTGGCAGGGGCCGAAGGGGTGGGAGTTTACCAGCTGGTTATGCCCATTTATTCGGTGATTATGTCGGTTACACTGTCGGGCATTACGCTGGCGGTATCTCGTATGTCGGCACAGCAGATGGCGCTGCATCAGCCAAATGAGGTCAGGCGGACGGTGTCTACGGCGATTGGACTGTTTTTAGGTATTTTTTCGGTTACTGCTGTTTTGTTTGCACTGCTTTCGGGGCCTATTTCTCAAAATATTTTAGGGGAGAGCCGCACCCAAACGGCTCTTTTATTTATTCTGCCCTGTTTGCTGCTTACAGGTTTTGAAAACATTTTTAAAAACTGTTTTTATGGAATTAAGGTGGTAGCGGCTCCAATTACGTCCGAAATTCTTGAACAGGTGGTGCGGATTATAGCAGTTATGTCGCTGCTGTACTTCTTAAGGCCTGCCAATGCAGGCGCAGCGGCTGCCTGTATTGTAGCAGGCATGGTAATCAGTGAGGTGTTTAGTTCCAGTTGCCTGGCATTTTTCTACCGTCACTACCTTCCCAAAAAGAAACGAAATACCGGTAAAGCATTGATTCCAAGAAGGGAACTGATGGGAAGGATTGCCGCTATCGCACTGCCGGTATCGGCTGCAGGGCTCATTAACAACCTGATCAGCTCTGCCAATACCATATTAATTCCTGGGCGGCTGGAAGCGGCAGGTGTAGCGGCAGACCAAGCGGTTAGTTCTTTTGGCGTTTTATTTGGTATGACAGCGCCGCTTTTAATGCTGCCAGGTGCTTTTATTTTTCCCCTTACCACCGTTTTGGTACCGAAACTTTCAGAAGGGATGGCGCTGCAGAATAAGGGGGATATTAAACGTAAAACGGCAAAAGCCATTCATGTAACCGGCCTGTTGGCGGCTCCCGCTATGGCGGTTCTCATTCCATTAGGTCCTGTGCTTGCCAGTGTACTGTACAAAAATGCACAGGCCGGCAGATTCATTGCCCCATTGGCAATTGCCAATTTGTTTGGATTTTATCATGTGGTAACCGGCAGCATACTCAACGGCGTAGGCAAGCAAAAAAAAGCCTCGGCAAGCGTGGTGCTGGTAGGGCTGGTTCAGCTGGCATTTACCTGGTTTTTGGTTGCGCGGCCTGGTGTTGAGCTGGCAGGTTTTGTCATTGGGGATGTTTTCAGTTCCATTTTGGGAGCAGTTTTAAATTTGTGCTGGGTAAAAAAGTCAACAGGCATTACCATACGCTGGAGGAATTGGTTTATACTCCCATGGTTTTCGGCGGCAGGGGCGGGTTTTTCTGCCAAATTCAGCTTTGATTGGGCGGTACGCCGTGGGGCAGGCGATGTTTTGTCATTGGTTACGGCTTTGTCTGTTTCGGTACTTATTTATACTTTGCTGCTGCGTGTTCAGGGGGTGAGCATTACCGCTTATCTAAAAACCTGTATAAAACTGGAACAGGTGAAAAAATGATAAAAAGTGTTGATTAATCGTATTATCTTCTTGAATACTCACTATTTCTTTTGTATAATACGGTTATCGACAAAATTTTATTAAAAAAGGATTGTTCCGTGTGGAATTGTTAAAACCATTTATTCTGCTGATTTCCATCTTAATTTTAATCAAGCTGAAGCTTCCGCTGTGGGGGGCAGTACTTGTTGCAACAATAGAAGCCGCCCTGCTTTATACCCTGCCGGTGGGAACCGCAGTTCAAACAATGGCAAAAGCTGCGGTTAGCCAATCAACCATTGAATTGGTTTTGGTTACATATTTGCTTATTTTAATGCAAAAGCTTATGGAAAAAAGGAACATGCTGGTAAGCGCGGAAAAACATATTTCTGCGCTTATTTGCAACCCCAGAATAAAAGCGGCAGCTATTCCAATGACTATGGGGCTGCTTCCTTCGCCGGGAGCTGTGCTGATTGCAGGTTCTATGATGGAAAATAGCGATACCCAGGCCATTAGCCGGGAGGACCTGGCATTTATTACCTCGTATTACCGGCACATTCCTGAGGCCTTGCTGCCGGTATATACCAATGTAATTCTTATCTGTGCAATCAGCGGAGTGCCTGAATGGCAATTCGTGCTGGCCATGCTGCCATATACCATTTTGAATATCACGGTTCCAGCTTTCATCTTCCTGCGTAAAATTCCAAAAGGCAAGCGGGAAAAACCAACCGAAAATATGTGGATGGCCTGCCTGCAAACCGGCAGAAATTTGTGGCCGATCCTTATGGTAATTCTGCTTATTTTAGCGTTTCAGCTAAAGGCTGTGGTGGCGTGCATCATTACCATGCTGCTGTTTGTATGGGTCGAAAAGTTCCAAATAAAAGAACTGAAAAAACCTTTGATAGAATCGCTGGACAAAAATATGCTGCCCATGGTGGTTGCGATTATGGTTTTTACCAGTGTTATTGGTATGACCGGTTTGGCAGACAGCATGTACCGCAGTTTTCAGGCACTTCCCATTCCAGCTTTTCTAATGTTGGCTTTGGTTTTCTTTTTGGGCTGTGTGTGCAGCAATTTTACTGCAATGATACCTGTAACCGTTCCCGCAGCAATTGCGGTTTGCCCTAGCCCATTGGCAATTACGGTTTTGCTGGCAAGTATGGGGCATTTGGCTTCACAGCTGTGTCCAACCCATATTTGCATTTTGCTTTGCTGCAATTATTATCGGGTAAAACTGACAGCGGTAATAAAACGAACCCTGCCGGTTGTACTGGTTATGATTGCTGTTTCGTTAATTCTGTACCTGCTTATGATACATGTTTTCATAGTGTAACACCAAAATGAATAGGAAACATGTAACAATATGAAATGAAAAACCGGAAAAATAAACAAAAAATAAATGCGGTTATCGTTATTATTCCATTGAATTTAGGGAAAATATATTGTATAATAAACAAAAGCAGTTCTATAACAATACGGTTTCTATCAAAAATTCGTGTAACCGATTACAGATAACGGGGTTGATTCGGGTGGCCTTAACCATTCATGATATTGCAAAACGTGCCAATGTATCTTCAGCCACGGTTTCCCGGGTGCTGAATAACAGCGGCTATGTAAAAAAAGAAACGAAAGAGCTGGTAGAAAGTGTAATTAAAGAATTTGGCTACACACCAAATGCTTTGGCACGCGGGCTCAGCAAAAAAGACACCAACACCATTGGCGTTGTAGTGCCTGATATTGAAAACCCTTTTTTTGGTGAAGTAATCAAGGGGATTTCTCTAGTGGCGGAAAGCCATAATTTGAATATTCTGCTTTGCAATACCAACGAAAGCACCGAACAGGAGAAAAAATCCCTTCAAATGCTGAAAGAGCAGCGTATTAAGGGGATTGTGATTACCCCGACCTCCGATACCAACGAATTTAACAGTGAATACCTGGACCTTTTAGAAAGTTTGGGTATTCCTGTTATTCTAATAGACCGGGACGTCAAATATTCCAAGTTTGACGGGGTATTTATCGACAATATTCAGGGAGCTGTGGAAGGCGTACAGTGCCTGATGAAGGCTGGCCATCAGGATATTGCAATTATTGCCGGCCCTAAAACTTCAAAGCCCGGCCGTGACCGTTTGCGTGGCTACCGCCAGGCTTTTGCCATGGCGGGGCTGCCGGTGAATGAGGACTACATTGTGTACGGCGATTTTAAACTACAAAGCGGCTATGAACTGACCAAAAAACTTTTGGCTTTGCCCAATCCTCCCACCGCTATTTTTTCAAGCAACAATATGATGACGCTGGGCTGTATTAAATGTATCCGTGAGGCCGGCCTGACGCTGGGCACCGACGTTTCGCTGGTAGGTTTTGATGCCATTGAAATTTTAGATGTGCTGAATATTCCCATCACTTTTATTGACCGCCCCACCTATGAAATGGGCAAAATTGCAATGGAAATGTGTTGGGACCGATTAAATGGTACCGCACGAACGGACATGTCCCAGCGAATTACCCTTATGCCAAAGCTGATTGTTCGTGGGTCGGAGCAAGGCAAACAATAAACTGTCTGGGCAGCCAGATTAAGTCAGAGTTTTTCCAATTGTTACGAAAAGGGTAGTTTATCCGTTTAAAAATGCATAAGCGGTTTTCTTTTGACAGACTTTGTTTTGCCAGTTTGTGAGGCAAAGGTACATTACAGGGCTTATGCATTCCGCTGCAAGCTGGCCTAGGGAGTCTTGTTCCCAAAACAAATTTTTTGAAAGCATTTTAGCATTTTGAGGTTTTCGGTTGAAGACTGTAGCAAGTTTTTAATATTATTTAGATAATACCACATTTTTGAATGTTTGTTACATGGATGGCAAAACCCCCCACTTAAAAAGCGGGGGGTTTTTGCATGCAGTTTATTTCCAGAAAATTCAGATTCAGGTAAAAAAATAATGATTGGAGAAAAAATAAAAGGAGCGGCTATCGCCGTTCCTTTTACTATTATTTTATTGATCACCATTTACGAAAGAGTGCCCAGCCCGTATTGTTCCCATTGTTCTACACTGCCGTAAAAAACATTCAGGTCAATAAAACGCTCGGGACCATGATAACCATCTAACCGGCCGCGATGAGAGTATTGCCAAAAAGTCCATTGGCGGCCATCCTTTAAAGTGGGGACAGTAAGCACATCTCTAATCCAAATATCGTAGTCCTGGAATTCTCCGCTGAGATAACGGTCGTAACACTCTATTGTTGTATATAAAATTGGTTGATACCCGTATTGCTGTTCAAGCGTGTTTAAAAGGGGTTTTAAAATTTTGTGGGCATCCTCACGGGTGGGTGGGTTCTTAGCCTTATCTGCATAATATTCCAAATCGACTACCGGGGGCAGCAGTGTTTTATTAGCCGGCACTGAGGCAATAAAATTTTCCGCCTGTTTTACACCAGGGCTGTCAAAGCTAAAAAAGTGATAAGCACCTACACGCAGATTGGTTTGGCAAGCGCTATTTAAATTTTGAGAAAAATATGGGTCGGTGTAGCTGCTGCCTTCGGTGGCTTTTATATATGCAAATTGAATTCCCTGCTCTGCTAAAACAGGCCAGTCGATCTCTCCCTGATAGGAAGATACGTCTACTCCCCGGATAGGGTATTGAGAACGATCTGGTTGATTGAACCATAAAATACCCTCCCAAAATAACCATGCGATTACGGCGACACAGCAAAGGATGATCAAAGCCGCAAGGGCAATTCGGCGCCGTCTATTGCACACAGATAAGATCCCCCTTTCAAACCATTATGTTTTGATTATACCAACCGGTTGGACTTCTGTCCATTCAAATAAAAGCCTGGCATTCACTTAAAATGGGCAGAGTGACTGAAACAGGTATTCTGGTGCAGCTTTGTGTCCAGGGCCAGGCTGGCGGCCATAGAACGATGGCTGTTTTGAAAGCTTTTCCCCAGCAAAAAAGAAGCGGTGCATCGCTTCTTTTTATTTCAGGTATTATAATTTAAGCCTCCTGGGTAGGTAGCGGCATGGGAAAAGGCCTTTCTTCGAGGATTGTTGGTGCGCCAGGCATGGTGGGCCGGGCCGGGGTAGCAGGCTGAGATGAAATGGTGGGATGGGGAAGCGGAACGGGTATGGGGGGAAGCGTAACTAATTGACGAGATCGTACCCCTTCAATATGAATAAAACGAACCGCTTGTATGCTGTAACTGGAAAGGGGGCGGCAGTCACAGTCGCTGGAGTGTGCCGCGACAATAATACTGTCTAAGCTGGGAGGGCCGCTTCCTTCGATAGCAACGATTACCGGAGTATGATGAAAGGTAGCCTGATTAATTTGAAGCTGAACAATATCTCCGGGCCTTACTTCTTCCATAGGCACCTCACGGCCAAAAGGCCCCACCCCTTGGTTGGTGGTAAGAAAATTAAACAGGTAAATAACGCCTGTCCAGGCAGGGGCACGGTCGTTCAGGTCTATGTAATACCAGCCGTAGGTAGGGGTATAGTTCATAACTCCGCTACCTGCAAAAATACACTGTGAGGCAAAATTGGTGCAATCTCCCCCAATTTCATTAAAATTGTAAAACTCCGGGTTTCGAAAATAGGCCCAGGTATGGGCATAGGCCACAGCACGGGTACGGTCATAGGCAAATTCCAACAAATCATCTGGCATGGTGCAGTTCTCTCCTATCTCTAAAATCGGTTGGTTTATCCTATGAAAAGCCGGCCAAAATGGTGTATTAACCGGCCATTACAGATGAAAATAATATCTTGCATTTATTTGGATATAATGGTATTTTACTCCGCGTTGGCCCTTTTAAAAGCACTGCTCTATGAAAAGGAGAACTTCTCCGTGATTGCCAAAACAACGCCCCACATCTTAAATAGGGGCGGATACTTTATTCTTTTAACAAAAGCTTTTCGTGGAATATACCACCCCCAGTGGAGAGAATGCCGTATTTTTGAAAGGGCTCTGTGTTATTCATTTGAAATCAAGAACAGTTCCGGTACAAAATAAAAAAGAGAGGGGCCCACCTTTCAGTGGACCCCTCTGGAAATAAAAAATATTGGAAACAGATATTGGTGAAATATACCATCATCAGAATGCATCTGTAAGTTTAGAAGCCTGAATATTCCCGCTTAAATAAACTCACGAATATTGTCAATGGCGCCGCCCATTGAGCAGTCGGTTTTTTCTTCGCAGACAATGTCAATAATGTAAGGCACCTTAGACTTTTTAGCACGTTCCATAGCGGGCGCAATGTCTTCAGGCTTAAATACCCGCTCGCCGTCCCCGCCAAAGCCCTGGGCTACTTTTACATAATCCATCATGCTCTGGTTTACCTTCATTTCAACAGCATATTCGTAATTATAAGCATAATTCTGGTTCTGACGAATCAACCCAAGGTATGCATTGTTGACAATCACCACAATGATGGGCAGATGGTAAGCTGCTGCTACTGCAAACTCTTCCACCAGGAAGGTAAAGCCGAAATCACCCATAACAGCAACCGCGGTTTTATCGGGCTGGGCAACCTTGGCACCAATTAATGCAGGAATGTCAAAGCCCAAAGTACCTGCGCCGCCAGAAGGCAGGTAATGGCGTGGTTTGTTAATATCCTGCAGTTGGCCGGACCAGATTTGGGTCAGGCCGCA
Organism: Ruminococcaceae bacterium Marseille-P2935; assembly: GCA_900104565.1. Taxonomy (GTDB): domain Bacteria; phylum Bacillota; class Clostridia; order Oscillospirales; family Ruminococcaceae; genus Marseille-P2935. The sequence goes on along the minus strand of LT629952.1, from coordinate 1,248,461 downwards.
GCCGGTGGTAAACAGGGTGTCATCATCAAAAACGTTGTTCATTTCCTGGTAAACACGCTGTGGCTTAATGGGGGTACAGTCGTAATCGGTTTTCCGTTTCAGTTCGGTACGCAGTGCCGCAATTCCACGGTCAGCAAATTTGGTTAGGCCCTTTGCCTTGGCTGCAGCAGTGAGCTTTTCAATAGCGATAGCAGCATCAGATACAATGCCAATGTCTGCCGGGAAGACTTTTCCAATTTCCTTAGGCTCAATGTTTACGTGAATAAACTTGCGGTTTCCGCGGTAGGCGGCAATGGCTCCGGTGTGACGGTCGGTAAAGCGGCAGCCAATACCCAGCACCACGTCAGAATCCTGCAGTACACGGTTGCCCAAAGGCTGGCCAACCTGAATGCCCGCATGGCCCGCATTAAGCGGATGGTTTACAGGAATACCGCCTTTGGCCATGTAGGTGGTAATAACGGGAATGTTATATTCTTCGGCAAACTGAACCAAAGCCTGTTCTGCATGAGAGAGGATTACGCCACCGCCCATAATGATGACGGGCGCTTTTGCATTGGCAATCATATCGATTGCTTTGGCAACCTCTTCATCTTTTGCAGCAGGAGCTGCCAAAGTTACAGGAACATAGGTATCAGGGTCAAATTCTACTTCAGCCTGCTGAATATCCAACGGCAGGTCAATCAGCACCGGGCCGGGTTTACCGCCCCTGGCTAAGCTAAAAGCCTCGGTCATGACGGGGACAATATCTTCCGCTTTGGTGACGCAGTATGTTTTTTTTGCAACCGGTTCACAGATTTTGGCAATGTCAACACACTGGAAGGGGTCTTTATCCAGTTGTGCAGTAACTGCCTGGCCGGTAATAGCCAGCAGTGGAATCGAGTCAATGTTGGCGGTATAAATACCGGTAACAAAATTGGTAGCACCCGGGCCGGAGGTGCAAAGGGCAGCAGCCATTTTGCCGCTGGCGCGGTAAAAACCGTCTGCTGCATGAACGGCAGCCTCCTCGTGGCGCATGGTATAGTGTTTGATAGAAGACAGGCCCATATATTTATACACGGGGTTAATGCCGGCGCCGGGAATACCGAAGGAATCGGTGATTCCTTCTTTTTCCATTATTTTTACAACTACTTCTGCTACTTGCATTTTCATGAAAAAGCCTCCTATAATTTTACATAGTGAAATCGAATTACACAAAACGAAATTCTATGGTTTTAGTTTACCACAGGCGGACAGTTATTTCAACCAGTTTTTCTGGGAAGGACGCCAAAAATTTTTCGGCTTTTTTTATCACTTTCATGCAAGATGGCGGTTTTTGCACAGAGTGAAATTGATTTGCATGGTACGCTGTGGTATAATAACCTCACGGCGTGTCCCAAATCGAAGATTTGAGCCTTAAGAGAACATTGAAACAGCAAAAGGCCGCCTAACGTCGGCAGGGCTACGCCCTACAAAATGCGCTGCATTTTGCTTTTGAGTTATAATAACCTCACCCACTACCAAAATCGAAGATTTTGAGTGAGTCCCGAGAACATTAATGCCTTCGGCATGAATAACCTCGCGGCGTGTCCCAAACCAAAGATTTTGAACGGGGCCCGATACGGGGTATATTCCAATGGTTCTTTGGGTTGTTGCCCAGCACCTGCCAACGGTTAGCCGGATATCTTTTTGCGATGCAAACATGGGAAGTCCCGAGGGTACGGCCATAGGCCGTTATACAGCTACGCGCTGTTGGTTAGCTAGTGCTTGGAGCGGTGCAGCTGTGGGCGACTGTACAGGGCAATGAAACCAGGCGTCAACTGTTTCAGGTGCAAGAAAAGTTGGTGCCCTTTTGAGTACTTTTCCGCAGGGGAAAAGTACCTGTTCCCTGCATAGGGGATAACCGTACCCATGAATAAAACCAAAGATTTTGAGCGTGGCCCAAGAGCAGGGAGTTTTTGAAACTATACAGCAATGATTCGCGGCGTTTTGCTTCCCTGCAATCCGTTTACGATAACTGCTAGTGCTGCAGAAACGATTTTTTAACAGCTGCGGCACGTTTTATCTTATTAACTATAATCGCCTATAAACCGGCTTTGAACGAGGTGAGACGGGTGAGTTTTTCGCCCCAAAAGGAAGAAAAAAGTGCAAAGACCAACCAGTCGGTCGAAAAAGTTTTCAGCATTATTGAATTGCTGGCAGGAAAAGATGGGCCTATGCGGCTGCAGGATATTGCTGCCGAATTGGGCCTTAATTCCAGTACGGTGCTGCGCTTTTTAGCTACACTAATGCGTTGTGGTTATGTGATACAGGACCCTGACACACTTCGCTATAGCCTGAGCTATAAAATATGTACCCTGGGCAATAAAGTGAGTGCTCAAATCAGCATTCGGGACGTGGCGCACCCTTTTTTAATGGAACTAAGCCGCATTTTTGGCGAGTCGGTTTGCCTGGCTGTCGAGCAGGGTATGCGGGTAGTTTACATTGATGTGGTCAACGGGCCCGATCAAATGCTGCGGGCAATGCAGCGTATTGGCAATGCCGCCCCTATGCATTGTACCGGAGTAGGAAAGCTGATGCTTTTAAACGCAACACCCGAAGGCCTTGATCATTTTATAGCTGAAAAGGGGATGGAGCGTTTTACCCAAAATACCATTGTTACGAAAGAGGGGCTTCTTCAGGAGCTGGAGGCTGCCCGCCGCGACGGGTATGCCTTTGATAATGAAGAATGTGAAATTGGTGCACGATGCATTGCAGCGCCAATTCGGGATTATTCCGGAAAAGTAGTTGCGGGAATCAGCATTACCGGGCCGATCTTTCGTATTACCCAGGAGCTGATTGAAACCCGAAAAGGGATTCTTTTGGATACTGCTGCCGAAATTTCTAAAAGGTTGGGCTGGAACCCGGACGAGCCTGCCATACAGCCGAATGGCCCAGCATAAAATACTTGCTACAGAATAATCTTACGCATACAATAAGATAATACCGGGCTGGCAACCGTTGGCAGATCACATGGAATAAGTTTATGCGGTCTGATCTATCACTGTTCCAATGAAAAACGGTGAAAGGCAGTTTTTTAGCAGGCTGACAAGTTGCCTGATACGGTACCGGTCAGCAGCTGTTGTGCCGGCACCCATGGAACTCTAAGACTGATTAGGCAAGAGATGTCCGCTTCATGGGAAGGTAAAATTCTCATTTAAAACTATTTATGCATACCTTCCTGCCCACAGTTGGCGCTTACCACTAAAAAGGCAGGGTATACCTAAAAAATGGAGGACTTGAGTATGGAACGTTACATTCGGTTTGAATATGGCGGAGAAATTTATTACGGTTTGCTGGAAGGGGAGATTGTACGGGTTTTAAATGGAGATTCCCCAGAAAACTTTAAGCCTATGGGCAAGGTTGTACATTTGGCGCAGATCAAGCTGCTGGCCCCTTGCGCACCCACCAAGGTGGTCAGTGTAGGAACGCCAAACCACAAGGATGCCATTCAGGATGCCGATTATCAGCCGCCCAAATACCTGAGGATGTTTGTAAAACCGGCATCTACAGTGAATGACCCAGGTGCAGATATTTATTATCCTCCCCTCACCAAAGAAGTGAATCTTGAGGTAGAGCTGGGTATTGTGATTGGCAAGCGGGCACAGTGCGTGTCCAAAGAAGAAGCGGCAGAGTGCATATGGGGATATACCGCCATTAATGATGTGACTGCCATGGACCTACAGCGGCAGGACGGCCTGTGGGACCGCAGCAAGAGTTTTGACACATTTTTGCCTATGGGCCCCGCCATTGTAAGCGGGTTGGATATTTCCTCGCTGGCAATGCATGCCTATGTAAATGGCGAAGAGGTGCAAAGCGGAAATACTGCAAACCTAATTTATTCGCCCGAGTATCTGGTGAGCTATTTTTCCCATCTGCTTACCCTCGAACCGGGGGATGTGATTATTACTGGAACCCCCACAGGGTTTGGCAAGCCGATTCAGATTGGGGATAAAGTGGAGGTAGAGGTGGAAGGCATTGGGCGTATCCGCAACCAGGTGGTAAAAAGCCCCCGCCCCTGCCACCTGGAAGAGCTATAAGCCGCCGTATGAGCAGTGCTGTTTTCCCGCAAGGCGCCGGCTGTTTGAAATCGCTTTTTTGCTGCAGAAAAGCAGGCTGTAATTTTCGTAATCAGAAAAGGCAAGCCTTCCCTTGCAAAGAAGCGGTGTTGCCTGTGTGATTACAGGTTGTAAACGGCATCCCTTTCTGTCAGGGGCACAGGCCGTCAGCAGGCGCGCGTTTTCAGTCATAAAATATGCGCTGCCCCTGCGGGGCAGCGCTGGCAGATAATCGTACTACAATTGGGAAGGAGTGTTTGGCATGTTTAAAGAAAACCACGAGCTGCGCCGTCAGCAGGCACAATGGAAAAACGGCACCGGCACCATTACTCTGGAACATTTTTTGGAGGAAGACGAGGCTTATAATGCCGGCCGTCTGTTTGCCAAGGTGACCATTGAACCGGGCAATGCGGTGGGATACCACCAGCACATAGGTGATTCCGAGACTTTTTATATTCTTTCGGGGGAAGCCACTGTCAACGAAAACGGAGTGGAACGGGTGCTGCACCCGGGGGATGTTGCAGTTTGCCCTGATGGAGCATGGCATTCTATTGGTAACAACGGCACGGAAAATATGGAATATCTGGCCATTATTTTGTATAATCATACCTCGGCTGAAATTTAACGTTAAAACTGACTGGCTATGGCTGCTTAAAACGCGGTTTAGGCACAGCAAAAGAGAAAGATCAGCCGCAGGCAGATAAAAGGAGAGATTATTATGGTAAAAAGAAGCGGGGAGCTGCGGGAGGATATTAGTGTTTTAAAAAATGGCCATGGGTTAATTACCTGCATTAACTTTTTGGAGGAAGCCGACGCCATGAAGGCCGGTCGCGGATTTGTAAAATGCATTATTCCTCCGGGGTGCTCGATTGGTTACCACCAGCATGTAGGCGACTTTGAAACCTACTATATCTTGTCTGGTGTGGCAGATATTAACGACAACGGCCGGGAGGACGTGCTTCACCCGGGTGACGTGCTGGTATGCAAAGACGGCGACTGGCATTCCATAGCAAACAATGGTACCGAAGACGTTGTGTACATTGCCATTATTTTGTACAATCACGAAAAATAACAGTGAAAAAGCGGCCTTACATATTTATGTTAAGGCTGCTTTTCTATTGGAAATAAATGGTTTGTTATGAAAAACATACAATAATTTCGTAAAATTACCTGGATTTTGTACATGAAAAGAGAAAAAAGGCAAATTGCATAAGGTTTTCATTGGTTAGACCAATGGTTTACTATATTATGTTGAATTTGCTCGGTTCAATCGGTAGATTTCATGAAAAATTGCAGGATTTCCATATGAAATTAACGAAAAAACATGCGAGAAATGCCCGTTTTTGCTAAAGAAAGGGTTGTTAAAAGGAAAACAAAAACATTGACATTAAACTCAAGAATAGGTATGATATATACGTGTATTAAAAAGGGTAAGGCTACGTCTGTCTTTATGGGGGTAAATACGCTTAAAAAGACATATGTAAGCGGTTACTGAACTTTAAACTGACACCGGCGTTCAGCCACAAATACAGGGAATGGAGTTAAGTGCTGATGATGGATAAACAGGATATTAAGGCGATTATACGCACAGCCCTTAGTAAAGTGACCATTGGTGGCCGCTCTTACATAATTGCGGCAAACTGGAAGATGAACAAACGAAAAGATGAGGCAGAGGCTCTGGCCAAGGCAATCGCAAACCTTAAGCTGGATGACCGCAACACCGTGGTGATTATTCCGCCTTACCCATACCTGCATATCATGCAGGACACCTTCCGCTACAGCAAGGTGCTTTATGGCGCACAGAACGTTTGCACCGAGGAAAAAGGCGCTTATACCGGTGAGGTGGCCGCCGACATGATAGCCGACTATGGTTGCAAGTATGTCGTGGTAGGCCATTCCGAACGGCGCGAATACTATGGCGAGACCGATTCGATTGTAAACACCAAAGCAAAAATTTGTTTAAAACACGGGCTTATTCCGATCATCTGCGTGGGCGAAAAACTGGAAGCCCGCAAAGACGGTTCTTATAAAACTATTTTAAAAACTCAGCTGGAAAACGCACTGCTGGGCGTTACCCCGGCGGAAGCTGCAAAGGTAGTGATTGCCTATGAGCCGGTTTGGGCCATTGGTACCGGTGTGGTAGCAACTGCAGAAGAGGTGGAAGAGACCCACGGTTACATCCGCGGTATTTTGGAAGCAATTTTGGGTGCAGCTGGCTCTGATGTTCCCATTTTATACGGCGGAAGCGTGAAATCCTCCAACGTGGGTGAAACAGCGCTGGCTTCTAACGTTTCTGGCTTTCTGATAGGCGGAGCAAGCCTTGACATCAAAGAGTTTAGTGCCATTATCAACAACTTAGGCGGCCTGGCTGACTAATGGGGGCAAGTTTGCTTTAATGCATTTTACACTGGTTTACCGCCGTTTGATTGGCTGGAAGGACCAGTAGGAAAAACTTTATGTGTTGCCAGGGCTTTGTGATGGCACAAAGCATTGGCAGCAGAAGGTTTGATACCATTGGCAGTAAGGAGGCTTCCATGGAAATTTCATATGACATGCGGGAGCTGATTTACACGCTCATTCGGGAAGCGCTGGAAAAATTTCTGCCCTTTAAAGAAGGGTATATATTGGCAGCGATTCCACCCGCGGCAATTGCCATTGAAAAACATCTCGATTATCTGGACCGCAGATATGCGGATAAAAATAAATTGCTTTTTACCCCAAACCGTCCTGAACTGGACAAACGGGTAGATGAAACAATTGATCCGGCAGATACCCGTAAAGTGCAAAAGCTTTACCAAAATGCTGCTAAATATGAGGGGATCACGGTGCTGGCTCCAACCCTAAAGCTGATGGAGGCAGTGGCCGCTGGCAGCGAAGAGGAACCGCTGCCAAACTTAATTCTCTACTATCTGCTTCACGGCAAAGCGGTGGAGATGGTGGTGGATTTCTCCCCCGAAGGGCTTCCTGTCAGTTCTTTCTCCCGCAGGGTGCGGGAACAGTTTGCAAAGCTTGCCGACATGGGCGTACGCTTTGTGAACGCTGAAGATTCTTGTGTGGAAGGCACAGACCCGGACGATACCCTGATTACCATGGAGGTAGTGGAAAAACTGCATCAGCGGGGAGACAGGGAGATTGTACTCACAGACAACAAGATATTGACGCCCCTTGCACGTGATCGCGCCGAGGAGCTGCACATTAGAATTCGAGAAGCTTAAATTCAACAGGAGGAATTTGAAACATGAGCATTTCACAAAGTACAGTAGAACAACTGGTAAAGGAAATGACTGCACGTTACGGCGGCTCCTCACAGGCGGCCGGTGCCCCTGCAGTCACCGCGACCGTTACCAGCTGCGTTCAAGGCGACTATGGCATCTTCCAGGACATCAATGTGGCAATTGACGCAGCTGCTGCTGCACAAAAACAGCTGATGAACCTGACTTTGCAGCAAAGAGAGAAGATCATTGCCAATATGAGAAAGGTTGCTCTGGACAATGCCCGTCATCTGGCTGAGATGGCACACCAGGAAACCGGCTACGGCCATGTGGAGCACAAGGTGCTTAAAAACATACTTGCAGCAGAAAAAACTCCTGGTATTGAAGATTTGATTCCCCGTGCATTCACTGGTGACTACGGTTTTACTCTGATGGAAAACGCTCCCTTTGGACTTCTGGGCGCAATCACCCCGTCCACAAACCCCACCGCTACTGTTATTAACAACAGCATTGGTATGGTTTCTGCTGGAAACGGTGTTGTATTTAACCCCCATCCGGCTGCAAAGAAAGCCTCTTGTGAAGCAATAAAACTGATGAACCGCGCAATTGTAGAGGCCGGTGGTCCAAACAACCTGCTGGTTGCTCCCGAGACCCCGACTTTAGACACCGGAAAAGTCATCATGACCCATAAGCTCATCCGTCTGCTGGTTGTAACCGGCGGTGAAGCAGTGGTTAAGGTTGCCATGAACAGCGGCAAAAAAGTAATTGCTGCCGGACCGGGTAACCCGCCTGTTATCGTAGATGATACCGCAAACATCAAAAAAGCTGCAAAGGATATTGTAGACGGCGCAAGCTTTGACAACAATGTTCTGTGCATAGCTGAAAAAGAAATTATTGCATTTGATAATATTGCGGACGAGCTGCTGCGCGAGATGGAAGCTCAGGGCTGCTATAAAGCAAATAAGTTTGAAGTAGAGCAGATTATTAAAACTGCCATTACGTTTGATAAAGAAGGCAAAGCCGCTCCCAACCGCAAACTGGTTGGACGCAACGCCTCTTACATTCTGGAACAGTGCGGTATTAAGGTGAATAAAGAATACAAACTGATTATTGCCGACGTTCCCTTTGACAACCTGCTGGTTAGCACCGAAATGCTGATGCCTGTTGTACCTCTTACCCGGGTATTCAGCATTGAAGAAGCAATTGACAAGGCAGTGACTGCCGAAAACGGTTGCCATCATACCGCAATGATGCATTCTGAGAATGTAAACCATCTGTCGGCAGCAGCTAAAGCGCTGGACACCACCATTTTTGTAAAAAATGCTCCCTCCTATGCCGGCTTAGGCTTTGACGGCGAGGGTTACACCACCCTGACCATCGCCACTCCCACCGGCGAGGGTCTCACCTCGGCCAAAAACTTTGTACGCTCCCGCCGCTGCACCATGTACGGCGCATTCCGGATCGTATAAAGAAAAGGGCAAAACCCATAAGCTTCTCTCCATGCGGAGGGCTTAAGAATGGGATGTAGACTATGCGCATGGAGAAGGCGGGAATTATGCAGGCAAGTGTTGCACTGGAGAAGATCGCAAATGCCGGCGTAGTTGGAGCCGGCGGCGCCGGTTTTCCGACCCACGTGAAGATCAAAACCAAAGCAGAGGTAGTGATTGCCAACTGTGCGGAATGTGAACCGCTTTTAAAAGTGGACCGTCAGCTGATGGAAAACTTTGCGGCTCAGATCATAAAAGGCATTAAGATCGTAATGCAGGTTTCCAAAGCGCCGCGCGGCGTGATTGCGGTGAAATCCCACAACCACAAAGCGGTGGAGACCATGAAAGCAGAAGCGGCGAAACACAAAAACATCGAAGTTTTCCAGCTGGGTAACTACTACCCGGCAGGTGACGAGCAGCAGATTGTTTACGAGGTAGTTGGCAAAGCAGTGCCGGTAGGCGGTATTCCCATCAATGTGGGCGCTGTGGTTTGCAATACCAACACCCTCATCAACGTAGCCAATGCGGTGGAAGATATTCCCGTTACCGACAAGTATGTAACGGTAAACGGTGCAGTCAGAAACCCGGTTACATTAAACGCTCCCATTGGCACTCCGGTGTCCATGCTTATTGAGCTGGCCGGCGGTCCGGGACCTGACCAGGGCTATTCGCTGATTATTGGCGGACCGGCAATGGGCAGGGTGACCAATGACTGGAACACTCCGGTAACCAAAACCACCGGCGGTGTCATTGTACTTCCGACCGACCATCCGCTGATTCAGAAAAAGAGCAGCGCCATGGATACCGAGCTGCGTCTGGCCAGAACCGTCTGCTGCCAATGCAGCACCTGCACCACCATGTGCCCCAGAAATAAGCTGGGCCTGGGCGTAGAACCCCACAAGGTGATGCGTGCGATTGCCTATGGCAACGCAGATTCCCTGGGCAAGGGTGACAACGTATTTGGCTGCTGTGACTGCGGTCTTTGCACCTATTATGCATGCCCAATGGGACTCTCTCCCAGCCGTTTCATCACCATGGTAAAAGGCGGCTTGGCAAAACAAGGGATTAAACCAACTCCGAAAGAGCCTGATGAGGTTGACGAATCCAGGGAAGCTTCCAAGGTTCCAACCGAACGCCTCATTCAGAGAATGGGTATATCCGAATATAATGTGGACGCTCCAATGAGATTCGAGCCGGTTAGCTGCAGCAAGGTAAAAATTTTGCTGAAACAGCATATCGGTGCCCCGGCAACCGCCGTGGTCGGCGAAGGCGATATGGTAGAAAAAGGCGCGTTGATTGGCGCTGCTCCTACAAACGCCTTGGGCGCTGCTATCCATGCCAGCATAAGCGGCAAGGTGGTCAAGGTGACGCCCGAATTCATTGAGATCGACGCGAAGGCGTAAGGGGGGAATTAAGTTTTGCAGACACTGGGAATTTTAGAGCTGAACAGCATTGCAGCAGGTGTTGAAGCCGGCGATGCCATGTTAAAAGCAGCATATACAAAACTGGTTACCGCGCGTCCTGTTTGCCCGGGTAAATATATTATTATGGTATCGGGTGATACAGCGGGCGTAACAGCGTCCATTGAGGCTGGCAAAGCTGCCGCCGGGCAGAACCTGGTAGACAGCATTGTTATTCCAAGCCTGGATGATCAGGTGTTTCCGGCACTGGCCTGTGCAGTGGTGCCCGAGCAGAAGGAAGCAGTCGGCGTAGTTGAAACCTTCTCATTGGTGGCAGCCGTATTCGCAGCCGATGCTGCGGTAAAAGCAGCAGGTGTTGACCTGATCGAGATCCGTCTGGGAACCGGCTTGGGAGGTAAATCCTTCGTGACTATGGTAGGCGGTACCAGCGAAGTGAAGGCTTCGGTAAGCGCTGCTAAAAACTGTGATGAGGTTCAGGGTATGATCGTGAAAACGGTTGTTATTCCGTCGCTTCATCCGGATATGTTCAAGGCGATTCTGTAATTTGTGTTCAATTAAAAATTTTTCATAGATTCTGGCACATATAGAAAGGGGTATTTAAACAATGGAAAAAGAAGCTTTAGGTATGGTAGAAACCAGAGGCCTGATTGGTTCGATCGAGGCTGCAGACGCAATGGTAAAAGCAGCTAACGTTCATCTGATTGGCAAAGAGACTATTGGCGGCGCTTATGTAACCGTTATGGTTCGCGGCGACGTTGGCGCTGTAAAGGCTGCTGTTGAAGCTGGCGGCGCTGCAGCAAAACGCGTTGGCGAGCTGATGAGCGTACATGTAATTCCTCGTCCGCACTCTGACGTAGAAGGCATTCTGCCCTCTATGGAAGACTAATTAACATAAGGTTATAAACAAATCGAATAATTTTAGAAAGAGGTATTGGATCATGGAGAAAGAAGCTTTAGGAATGGTAGAAACCAGAGGCCTGATTGGTGCAATCGAAGCCGCTGATGCAATGGTAAAAGCAGCAAATGTTCATCTGATTGGTAAAGAGAAAATTGGTAGCGGTTATGTAACCGTTATGGTTCGCGGTGACGTTGGCGCTGTTAAAGCTGCTGTTGATGCTGGTGCTTCTGCTGCAAAACGTGTTGGCGAACTGCTGAGCGTACATGTAATTCCCCGTCCGCACTCTGACGTTGAGGGTATCCTGCCCACCATGGCTGAATAGTCATTCTTCCAAAATAAGTATGCCTGTCTGGGGTAGCCGCGCTGCGGCCGCCCGGCAGCTGCATTCCTGATTCGGCTGACCTTGAAACCGGTCATGTCATGAATCGAAGATTTAATGTTCCCGGTTTAGCCGGGAAAAACAGGCGGGGTTTTCAGTTAGATGAGAAATACAGCTTGTTTTAGTGATATTTTTTTGAAGATAAGGGTGAAATAAATGGATATCGAAAAATTAATCGAACAGATTGCGGAGGAAGTTTACCGCAAGGTTGGCGCTCAGGGTGCCGCTGCTTCCGCCGTAGCTGCTCCTGCTGCTGGCGGCAAAATGTCCCCCGCACAGGTTGCTGCAATCTGTGACCACACTTTGCTTAAGCCGGACGCAACCGCCGAGCAGGTTCGTAAACTGTGCGCCGAGGCTGCACAGGTAAAATCCTTTTCGGTTTGCGTAAACTGCCAGTATGTTCCTCTGGCTGCTGAGCTGCTCAAAGGAACCGGCGTTAAGGTTTGCACCGTAGTAGGTTTCCCTCTGGGCGCTATGACCACCGAGGCGAAAGCTTACGAAGCAATTGACGCAATTGCAAAAGGTGCTAACGAAGTAGACATGGTTTTGAATGTAGGCGCTGCTAAAGGCGGCGACTGGGATACCGTAAAACGCGACGTAGAAGCCCTGGTTACTGCCTGCAGAGGCAAAGCATTGTTAAAAGTAATCCTCGAGACCTGCCTGCTCACCGATGAAGAAAAGGTGAAAGCCTGCACCATCTGTAAGCTGGCCGGCGCTGATTTTGTTAAGACTTCTACCGGTTTCTCTACCGGCGGCGCTACGATTGAAGACGTTCGTCTGATGAGAAGCGTTGTTGGCCCGAACATGGGTGTTAAGGCTTCCGGCGGTGTTCGTACCTACCAGCAGGCTCTGGCTATGATCGAAGCCGGCGCCAGCCGTATTGGTACCAGCAACACGACTGCTATTGCTCAGGGTGATGCTCCTGCTACCGGCGCAGCCGGCTGCATCGGCAACTGCATTAACTGTGGCAGATGTACCCAGGCTTGCCCAACCGGTACGGTCAAGATTACCAAGGTTGCATATTAATCCTATCTTCTGTGGCGCTGTGCGGGCTTTATAAAACCATGCAGCGGCAATAGAAGAAAAGATAAAAACAGCTTTCAACTCTAGAGGGTCTGTTCGGGCGTGCTCTGCGGTATGGTATGAGCAGGGCTGGGTGGGACCGTTTGAAAAGTGAGAAGCGCAGCCTATGATTCGCATTGGTTAGCCCCTTCCATTCTTTTGGGTGGAAGGGGATTACTACCAAGTTATGTTTTGTCCTTTTAGCAATGGATTGGAGTGATTGATTCGTGTATGCCGCGAAGGTAATTGGTACGGTAGTTTGTACCCGCAAGGACGACAAGATGGTCGGCTTAAAAATGCTGGTTGTGCAGCCGGTCAATTTGTTGACGCTTGAGAACGAGGGGAAACCCGCCGTAGCCATCGACGCCGTAGGCGCCGGGGACTCGGAAATCGTGCTTGTTGTGGGTGGAAGCTCTGGCAGACAGACAGCGGTAACCACAGGCAAGCCAACCGATGCTACGATTATGGCAATTGTTGATTATATCGATATCGAAGGCAAAAAAGTTTTCGATAAATATAAAGGAGATGTTGAGCAGTGAGGATCGCAGTAGGAGCGGACCACGGCGGGTATGTTGCCAAAGAGAAACTCAAACAGTACCTGAAAGAGCTTGGCCATGAATATGTCGATTTTGGCACAAACAGCACCGAGCGCTGCGACTATACTGATTTTGCTTACCTGGTAGCGGCTTCGGTTGCTAATAAGCGCTGCGATGTGGGCATTATCATCGATGCAGTTGGCACTGGTTCCTGCATGATGGCAAACAAAGTCCCCGGTGTGCGTGCGGCTGTTTGCAACGAAATTTACACCGCCCGCAATTCCAGACTGCACAATGGCGCTAACGTGCTCACTATGGGCAGCCTTATCGTTGGCGACGGAGTCATGAAAGAAATCGTGGATGTTTGGCTGAAAACCGAACTGTCCGGTGACCGTAACATTCTGCGCGTAGGCAAGATTATGGATGTAGAGCGCAGAATGCTGGAAGGTTCTTTAAAATAACTGATACATGTTTTGAAACAGAAAAGCGCCCGGGCGGAACTGATTCTGCCTGGTTGCTTCTGTTATTAGGAGTTCTGGTTGGGGACGAATGGAAACTCCCTGACTAAATAGGAGGGATCGCATGCAGCTGGGTAAAATAATTGGTACGGTTGTTGCCACTCAAAAACAAGATACACTACAGGGTGTCCGGCTGATGGTGGTTCAGCCCATCAACGGCGATGGCGCTCCGGTAGGTACCCCCATTGTTGCCGGGGATGCAATTGGCGCCGGGGTTGGTGAAGTGATATTTTATGCAAAGAGTAAGGATGGCTCCTTTGCTTTGCCACTGCAAGAGGAGTGCTGCTGTGATGCAGGTATTTCCGCAATTGTCGACACCATCTACCGCAAACAATAGAAAGGTGGCGTCTTATGATTTTATCAAAAGTAGTAGGCAACATTGTTGCCACGCAGAAGCAAGAATGCTACGAGGGCTGTAAGCTTCTGCTTATCCGTCCGCTGGGGCTGGATGGTAAAATGTACGGAGACGATATGCTGGCAATCGACGGGGTCGGTGCTGGTATTGACGATATAGTCATCGCGGTAAACGAGGGCGGTTCTGCCCGGGATATTTTAGGCCACGATGGAAAACTGGAGCCCATTGAACTGGTGATCTGCGGTATTGTAGATACTGTGATTACCGACCAGGGCAGTATCAATCAATTTGGAAAGTAGGAGACGTCGGATGAGCTTTTTAGATCAGATTATCAGCCGGGCCAAAGCGGACAAAAAGACCATTATCCTGCCGGAAAGCCTGGAGCTTCGCACCATACAGGCAGCCGAAAAAATCTGTGGGCAGGATATTGCAAATGTCATTTTTATTGGCAACCCCGATGAAATCAGAGAAAAAGCAAAAGGCTACGATATTTCCAAGGTGACGATAGTCGATCACCTGCATGCGCCGGAGCTTCCGGGGTATATTGAACAATTTACCGAAATGCGTAAGGCAAAAGGCATGACGCTGGAAAAGGCTGCCAAAACCTTGCAGGACCCGCTGCATTATGCCTGTATGATGGTAAAAAATGGTCAGGCTGACGGTATGGTAGCCGGTGCGGTACACTCGACAGGCGACACGCTGCGCCCGGCGCTGCAGATTATAAAAACTGCACCGGATGCAAAGGTGGTTTCGGCATTCTTTGTTATGGTTGTACCTGACTGTGAATACGGCAAGGATGGCGCATTTGTATTTGGAGACAGCGGTCTTGTTGAAAACCCGGATGCCAATCAGCTTTCTGAAATTGCAATTGCGTCGGCAAAATCCTTTGAACAGCTTGTTCAAGGCGAGCCGGTGGTTGCAATGCTTTCTTACTCCACTAAAGGCAGTGCGAAAAACCCGCTGGTTGACAAGGTGATTGAGGCGACCAAACTTGCTCAGAAAAAGTGCCCCAACCTGCGTTTGGATGGCGAACTTCAGTTGGATGCTGCACTGGTAGATTCAGTTGCAAAATCAAAAGCACCCGGCAGCAGAGTAGCTGGTCACGCCAATGTGCTGATCTTCCCGGATTTGAACGCTGGCAATATTGGTTATAAACTGGTGCAGCGCCTGGCTAAGGCAGAAGCTTACGGGCCGATTACCCAGGGCCTTAACCGCCCGGTTAACGACCTGTCTAGAGGCTGCAGTGCTGACGATATTGTGGGCGTAACAGCCATTACCTGTGTACAAGCTCAGGCTAAAAAATAGAGCTTTTGGGCAATAACTTGTTTGATTGTTTATGAAAAATATCCGGCCTCAACGAGGCCGGATATTTTGCTGTTGAAAATCTTTGACGGGGTAGGAAGGACTATTATTTTTCGTGAAGCTTTGGGCAATGTGAGCAATTTCTTCAGCAAAGTTAGGGGCACAGCACCTGAATAGAACCGTCTTGTGCTTCTTTTGCATGGATGATCAACTTCACAGAGCTGCCAGGTTCCCCGGTTATAGGAACGGAAAGATTTTCTGTATTGGTAATATCGTAACCTTCTTCACTGCCGTCAGCACATAAAACCGTAAGAGATAAAGTTCCCGCTTTTACATTGGAAGTAACCTGTAAAGTTGATTCGCTTTCCGGGCAATGAATATACTTGAAATAAGAATCGTTGGCCTTGGCAAAACGAATTTCCCAGGTGCTGCCAATATTGTTTTCCAGCATCCCAATGGAGTAGCCGGGCTGGAATGCACTGCCTGTAGAGTTGGAAAGAATACTGTTGGTTACAAAACCCCCAAAAGCAATCACAATAAAGAATATAAAAGGAAGCACCAATGTGACGGCAGCCGCAATCAGTAGTTTGTAGCTGCTTTTGGGCTGAGGATGGGAAGGTTCTGCAGGTATGGCGGCCCCGCAGTGCTGACAATATTGGCTGCCCTGCTTTATGCCCTGATGACAGTATTCACAAGGAATTGTTATTTCTTTGCGGCCAACCAAAAAGTAAATAAGCAGGCCAATTAAATTGGGTACCAACAAAACCACAAGCACCCAAAGTGCGGCATTTTGCCCGCGCTGCTTTGCATCCCGATAGGTCCATATTCCCAGTAGGGTCAGCGGAACACAGGCAAATAAAAGAATCAATAAAAATGGAAGCAGTATCATAAATAGGTTTGACATAAAGTTCCCTCCAAAAAATGTTGTTTCAGTTATAAAATACTAATTTTTACGAAGAATGTCCGAAAGTAAAAGGATGATGAATAACCCAAAAAACAATAAGGTACATCACAGTTCAAAAAATAGCTTTCAACTTTTCTGCTGAATATAGTTGAAAAACTCCATACGGAGTGTGATATTAGAGCTTATTAAAATTCCGGATCCTGACTTATTCTGCTGGAAAAGGCGCAGGATAATCTTTTCAAAGAAGTAGAATAACACGGCAGAAGATGCTCAAAATCTTCCGTTTTGTATAGGCAATGTTTTGGATTAAAAAATGATACAAATTGTTTCAGCTATATTCAAAAAACTTGAAGTTAACTGTTTTTACAAATTGAGAGGGCTGTTGCCGTTTTAAGATTAAATTTTTTTACACCGATTAAGGTTAGCAGCCAGCTGAAGGTAATCGAATGGCTTCCCAACAGAAAAATGGAAAACCTCCCGAAAGTAGTTGGCAAAAAAAGCAACGCCCACATCATAGAAATAAGAGAAAAAAGAGTTGAGGCTACAGCAGGAAGCCACCAGATGGAATAGGTGCTTTTTTGAACAGAAGAGGGTGTGCCCTGCAGTTTAGCAAAAAGCTGTTGGTTGAGCTGCTGTGTAGGGGAATCCTGGCAACGCATAGCATCAGAAAGTTTTTGCTCAAAAGAATTATTTTGCATATCCACTTTTCTCCAATCGCTGTTTTAATATGGAACGCGCTTTAAACAGGCGGCTTTTAACAGTGCCTTTCGGCAGGTGTAAAATAGTTGCTATTTGAGAGATAGAAAGCTGAGAAGTATAATATAAAACAATGGGAATGCGGAAAGCCGGTTTTAATCGGTCCACCTCGCCGCGCAGCACCTGCCGTTCTTCCTGCTCTTCCAGAGACTGCTGCAGGTTGCTAGAATCGTGCAGTTCATAAGTGTCTTCTAAGGGAAAAGGTTCGCAGGGGGCAATTCGTTTTCTGCGGGATTCCTTTACATAGCAGTTCTGCCATATCTTAGCGGCCAAAGCCAACAAAAAGCCTTTGGGGTTTTGTGCAGGGTTTATTTTATGAGCCAGTTCAACAGCTTTTAGAAAGGTTTGTTGGTACAAATCGTCTGCAGCAGCACGTGTGCCTGCCAAACGAAGGCAAAAACCATAAACCGCATTTCCATATTGCTCTACCAGAGTAGCAATTTGTTGCCGCTCCATAATTATGCTCCAATCTGCCGCTTCGCGCCGGCAAAACATTTTAAAGAAAACTGCTTTTACCTAACGAAGTTATTAGTGGCAAAAGTATTCTTTATGTTCAGAGAAACAGCAGTGCGTACAGCAAGCAGCAGAGTTAATGGCACTAGCTTTTCCCCAGCTCGGCAGCCATGGATAGTACCATTTAGAAAATGTTATGGTATAATAACCGCAAAGCGCTTATTATACTTCTTCCTACGGCCTGCCATACGGCAATGGCCAATTATACCATTCACACTTCGCGTTCGTGGTATAATCAAAATGCTGTAAGCATATTCTGACGTTTCCCTATTAGGTTATCTTTGCAAGTTTGCGTCGGGTTCACTAAACTATTAAATAATGTTATAAACAACTTTTTAAACACTTTTTGTAAAAAGTCCAAACTATAAATAATCCTCTTTTTGACAAGCTGTTATAATTGACTATTG
Organism: Ruminococcaceae bacterium Marseille-P2935; assembly: GCA_900104565.1. Classification (GTDB taxonomy): domain Bacteria; phylum Bacillota; class Clostridia; order Oscillospirales; family Ruminococcaceae; genus Marseille-P2935. The sequence continues at coordinate 1,230,638 of LT629952.1, read as the reverse complement.
TATGTGCTATGCATATGGCTGGGAAGTTTATGGCCAGGTAATTTTTTTGCAAAGCTTTTAATTTTTTATGTTTACTATGCGCAAATAGTGACACATATGGTATAATAACCACAAGGCGGCTATTATGCTTTCATGGCCAGGCCGACCAGCGGCCCAATGCCCAATTATACCCAATTTTGGCCGACCACTCGCCCCAAACCGAAGATTTTGACGCCTGAGAGAACATTGACAAAGAGCAGGGATCTATAAAATCTTTTGTATTTATGGTACCATAAATTTAAGCTATGTTCCAAATCAAAGCTTTGTCTTGGGGACTAAATGATTAGAGTTTACTGTTATAACGGATTCATATTAAAATTCTACAATAAAATATTAGGTCGATCAGGTACCTGACAATTAGCAATAATAGGTGCCATAAAAAAACTTTGCCGGTAAATAACGGCAGAAGGGAGCAATAAAATGATAGCAGACCGGGTAAAGAAATATTATTTAGATCAAGGGTATAATTGTGCAGAATCGGTAATCCATGCAGCAAACGACGAATGGGAGCTGGGGCTGGATGATAACACCTTTAAAGCATTAGGTTGCTTTGGAGGCGGCTGCTGCTGTGGTAATTTGTGCGGGGCACTGGCGGGTGCAATTGGTGCAATCGGTGCAAAATACATAGAAAAAGACATGCATTCGTCCCTAAAAGCTCAGGAGCTGACGAAAAAGATGATGCAAAGTTTTTGCGATGAACTGGGCAGCGAGATGTGCGAAGACCTTAGTGTTAACAAAACCCCGGAGCAGCGCTGCTTTAAAGTGGTTGAATCAGCAGCAAAGGTACTGGACCGTATTGTAGAAGAAAAATAACGTACCTGTGCGTGTTTGTAAAAAATCCTCGGAAACGGAGGTCATTGACATGAAAAAATATCGTGTTGGCATTTTATCGGCGGTAATTTTACTTTTCAGTTTTGTGCTTTGCAGATTTGTTTTTTTTGATAAACATGGAATGAAATCATGGCCGTTGGTACTGTTTGTTGTTGGTACTGTGATTGTCAGTATTTCTGTTTTTTTCAGTTGCAAATACCTTCCGTTGTTCACTTCGCTGGGTTATCCTGTCGCATTTGCAATCGGTGCTATTTTTCAACGAGATTTCGCTGACCCTACTGGTGCAATGACTTTGAACAATATGTGGATTATTTGGACCATCGCATTTCTTTGCTTGGTATCAGTAGGTGGTATTGTAGAAACGATGAAACGAAAAAATGCCAAATCCATCAGAATTAGCGAAAAAAGAAACTGATAACTTACGCTTAAACGGGCTCTATCAAGCAAAAGGGACTACTGATTTTTGGTCAGCAGTCTCTTTTTTGCAGGTCAAGGTTTTGGCTGTTTGTAAAGTTTTTAGTAAAAAGATATTGATATCTAGGGGGTTATCACGAATCAGCGAATGGCTGTATTCTTTGACACTTTTTTATTGTGAGCAGGTGCTTTTGCCGCTTGAACGGTTGACTGGCAGATTATATTAGTTCAGTCAATAGAGAAGCAAATCTATATTTTGGTGTGACGCTTATCGACTACCGAATGGATCAAATAAAAAATACCCACTTGGTTGATTCTTCCACTATAGTGTAGTAAAATAAAAAAGATATTCAAATAGGAGGGAGCCATAAAATGAGCAGAGAAACCTGGATTCTACTTATCTTTATTGTCTATATGGCATTTATGGTAGGGGTCGGCTTAGTCTTTTACCGCAAAAATAAAGGAATAGAGGATTATATTTTAGGCGGCAGAAGTTTAAATCCGTGGGTAGCGGCATTAAGTGCCCAGGCATCCGATATGAGCGGGTGGCTGCTGACTGGGTTACCCGGGCTGGCCTATTTGTCCCTTGCAGGGTGCAAGGAAGCTGCCTGGACAGCGATAGGGCTTGCAGTTGGCACATACCTAAACTGGCTGTTTGTGGCAAAACGGCTGCGCAACTATACCGAGGTTTCCAACAACTCGATTACCCTGCCCGATTACTTTGAAAACCGCTTCCGGGATCATTCAAAAATTCTGCGTGTGATCACTGCTGTGGTAATTCTAGTATTCTTTTTAATTTATACCTCTTCTATGTTCGTGGCAGGTGCCACCTTGTTTTCCAGCGTATTTGGTCTGGATTACAAAGTTGCACTGGTTGTTGGGGCGGCAATTATTGTGGCATACACCTTCAGCGGCGGCTTTATGGCGGTGAGCTGGACAGACTTTTTTCAGGGTATGCTGATGTTCTTTGCGTTGCTGATTGTACCTATAATTGCGCTGTTCGCCTTAAATAACCCTGCCGAGGCTTTGCAGAAAACAGGATTTACACTTTCGAGCCTTCTGCCTTCTATGGATGGTGTTACAGGCACTGGCTGGATGCTGATTATTTCCTCTCTTGCCTGGGGCCTTGGGTATTTTGGCCAGCCGCATATTCTAGCAAGGTTTATGGCAATTAAAAGAGCAAAAGATATTCGACCTGCCCGCTTGATCGCAATGGTCTGGGTGGTCATCTCTTTGTTTGCTGCCGTATTCGTTGGTCTGGTAGGACAAGCGTATTTTGCAGGTTCTCCACTTTCTAACAGTGAAACAGTATTTATGAATATGGTCAACAGCCTGTTTAACCCTATTGTTGCCGGGGTGCTGTTAACTGCTATTCTGGCTGCTATTATGTCAACAGCCGATTCGCAGCTGCTGGTGACTTCTTCGGTTATTGCCAGTGACTTTTACAAACAGCTTTTCCGTAAAAAGGCCAGCGAAAAAGAACTGCTGCTGGTAAGCCGTGTTACCATCCTGCTGGTTTCGGTTGCAGCAGTGTGGATGGCATTAAACCCGGAAAGCGGTATCTTTGGTATTGTCAGCTATGCTTGGGCAGGCCTTGGTGCTGCGTTTGGTCCGGTGGTGCTGCTGTCCTTATTCTGGAGGCGCATGACTCGCAAAGCGGCTATTGTCGGTATGGCGGCAGGTGGAATTCTGACCATAGTATTTAACAAATTAAAGTTCCTTGGCGGAATTTTTGGAGTGTACGAGATTTTACCGGCATTTATTATTGCAACTATTTTAATTGTGGCAGTTTCTTTGCTGGACAAACAACCTGAGCAGGAAATTTTGGATGAATTTGACCAGGTAAAAGCCATGAGCAAATAAATATATGCTGAATTAAAAAAACGCCGGTGTCAGTTTGACGCCGGCGTTTTTGCCTTATATCACCGCTGAAAGACAGCTTTGGCAGGTGTTTGTTTATGTTTGTAAATTAAGCCTCCGGTTTTGATATTGTATAAGGCCCCGCATGAAAGGAGGATCACCGAAGGCGTAAGGGAAAAGGAACCTGGTGTATGGCGGACGTAAACTGCTTTTGCAGGCTTATGGTTTCCCGGTGACAGCAGATGTATCATACGATTATAAAAATTGATGTTCCTTGTGGGACAAAACCGGTATGATACTCTTTTTAGTTTGCATAAGCCGTCACTTTAGAAACAGGTATGACTAACAAAAATATAAGCTGATAACCAAACTTCTCTGTTTCGACGGTTACAAAAACATATCCTTCCTTAGCAAGGTGTTCATAAGACAGTATTTCAGATGAAACATTAAAACGGAAAACGGTGAACGGAACAATAGCTCGTTCACCGTTTTTTGTTGCGCAAGGATAGACATTATTAGGTATCGCAACGGGCACAGCCCCTTGTACGGAGTGAGACGATGCAAACTGCACATACAGGCATCGCCTGTATAGAAGTGCGCCATTATTTACTGCCCGACAAACCGGAAGTTATAGTGCATCCTTTGGACAATTCTTCACACACTCAAAACACAAAATACATTCTGTGCCATTCTTTCGTTTTCTGGAATTATCTGTAATATCTACTTCCATTGGACACACTTTTTTGCATTTGTCACAAGATATGCACTTACTTTCATCACATTTAATTCGAAGTAATGAAAAATAACTCATAGGTTTCAAAAAAATCGTGATAGGGCATATGTATTTGCAAAACGCACGGTTGTCCTTATAGGCAAAAGCCAATATTATCCCAACAGCATAGTACATAACATTTCCTATGATAAACGCCCAAAACATAATTTCCTCAAGGTTACCTACATGAGCAAGGAATAGTGTGGAAACAAATATTAGAGACATTGCAAATATAATATACCTTATCCACCCAATCTTTTTTCTTGGTGTTTCAGAAACTTTGTATGGAAGGAAATCAAGCACCATTGCTGTCCAACAGGCATACCCACACCAACCTCTGCCAAAAAGCAACGGTCCAAAAATTTTTGCAACTGCGTAATGAATGGTTGCAGCTTCAAACACACCCGTGAAAAGATAATACCAAAATCCCTCAATCTGCATATTTTCGCTGCAAATTAATCCCAAATAAACCAGCATATATAATCCAACCAGAAGCTGTGCAACGCGGCGGGCATACTTATATTTTCTGATATACAGAAATATTCCCAAAGAGATTGATATTCCAATGTAACTGAAATTGAACAGATAAAACAGGTTCTTTTGCGTTAACCACAGTGTAACTGCTATTGTTTCAAAAATTGTCAACATAATAAGCGGCAACAAATATTTTTTCACCCTTCATCCCCCCTGAATTTCGATTTTCAATTCGTTTGCCTCCGCAAATTCCCATTTATCTGACGAATTATATCCTACCTAAAGAAATAGGTCAATCGATAAAAAGCACCGGTCAAGCAGCATTGACCACTTGACCGGCAATACTTATGTGGATACTGTTTTACGGACACCGCCCTTTTGATGGTTGTTTTAAGTTTTAATTGCTGTTGCTGTTAAAAAAAGGAGAGAGGGCAGCCGCCACGCCGTTGATCGGCATGGTTTGCAGTATTATTTTTCCCGGGCCGGTAACAACGGTGTTGAAAACACCTTCGCCGCCAAAAAGCATATTTTTAACTCCTTTTACCATCTGAATGTCAACCGAACAGGTAGCATCCATCATGGCAAGATTACCGGTGTCGACCACCATGCTTTGCCCGGCCTGCAGCTCATACTCTACCGCGTAGCCGTCAATTTCTATAAAAGCAGTACCATTGCCAGCTAGCCGCTGCATAATAAAGCCTTCGCCGCCAAATAAACCAGCCGCTATTTTTTTCTGAAAGAAGACAGACAGGCTTACTCCTTGCTGAGAAGCTAAAAAAGCACTTTTCTGCACTACAATATCTTTGCCGGGCGCAACCTCAACCCTGCGAATAACCCCGGGAAAACTGGAGGCAAAAGCAATCATGCCCGGGCCATTTTGGGCCGTATAAACATTTTGAAATATAGACTCTCCGGAAAACATACGGCCAAACGCTTTTCCAATACCTCCGCCTGCATTGGTGGATAACACTATATTAGGGGTCATCCATGCCATCGAACCGCGTTCGGTAATCATGCTTTCACCCTGATCTAAATTGCAAATTACTACCGGCATAGGTTGCCCAACAATTTGATATTTCATCACAACTCCTCACTTTCTGATTTTACTGTAGATTATAATACCAAAGAGTGCCTCTTATCAGGCGGCCCCTGCACGTCAGCTGCCAAGCTTTACAGGCAGATGGCGCAGCATAGCCAGGTGTAAGGCTGCATTTTTATCTTTCGTAAACTATATTGTTGCATGGTAAAACATATTCCCCTGCCGCGTGGAGAACTTATTCAGTATAACATAAAAACAAAAAATTATCACCCGGAAAGCCGGCTTGGCTTGACTTTTGAAAGCCGAAGGGCTACAATCCAAACATGGCCTGCTGTAAGGTTGCTTATGGCGGAATGAATCAGCCTGACAGGGACATTTGCCATTGCTTTGCAGAGAATAGTCCCAATTGCCTAGCGTCGGTATAAAAGAGCATTTTTAGAGAATTGAGGGTTAAGCTATGATTGTAATTTTAAAACAGGGAGTACCACAGCCTCAGGTAAAGGAACTGATCCAGCAGCTGGAGGAGCTCCATTTAAAAACGCATTTAAGCCAAGGTGAAAACACCACCATTATTGGATTAATTGGTGATACCACCGTTGTAGATATTGACACTATCCAATCGATTCCTATTGTCGAAACAGTAAAGCGGGTGCAGGAACCTTATAAAAAAGCCAACCGTAAGTTTCATGCAGACGATACCGTAGTAAATGCCGGTGGAACCCTGATTGGAGGCGGTAATTTTGCGGTGATGGCGGGGCCCTGCTCGGTAGAGTCTGAAGAACAGATTATTGATATTGCCCACCGGGTAAAACAAAGCGGCGCCAACCTGCTGCGCGGCGGGGCCTTTAAGCCCCGTACGTCGCCTTATGCGTTCCAAGGCCTGGAAGGGGAAGGAATCCGGCTTTTGCTGGCGGCCAAAAAAGAGGTTGGGCTGCCCATTGTAACCGAAATTATGGATATTCGCGACCTGGATTATTTTGCAGAAGTCGATATGATTCAGGTAGGGGCGCGCAACATGCAAAATTTCCGTCTGTTAAAGGAACTGGGCCGTTGCCAAACACCTATTTTGTTAAAACGCGGGTTAGCCAATACCATGGAGGAATGGCTGATGAGCGCCGAATATATTATGGCAGAAGGCAATGAAAATATTGTACTGTGCGAACGGGGAATCCGCACCTTTGAAACAATGACCCGCAACACCTTTGATGTCAGTGCAATTCCACTAATTAAGCGCCTGTCTCATCTGCCGGTCATAGCCGACCCCAGCCATGCCGGGGGGCTGTCTTATTTGGTACCTTCTTTGGCTAAATCTGCCGTTGCGGCCGGTGCCGACGGGCTGATGATCGAGGTGCACAACAACCCTCCCAAAGCCTTGTCTGACGGGCCCCAGTCCCTGACTCCCGATCAGTTTGCACAATTAATGGAAGAGATAAAAAAATACCTGGCTTTGGAACAAAAAAGCTTATCGTAAAGCTGCAAAACTTAAAAAGTTATGCTCAAAAACGGAAGATATTAATCTTCCGTTTTTTTGTCAATCGTGGAGCGCAATTTAACCGGTTGCTCCGGTGTTTGAAAAGAGACAGATAGGTGTTCTGGGGAGGGTACTTGTTTAGGTGTATTTTTAAGAATAGCAGTTTTTTCAATAAGACAGCCTGCTGCTCATGAAAAACCACACCCCCATCTGGAAGAACCTTGAAAAATGCAAGTATAATGATTCGTTTCATTTCAGATCACACACGGGTAATCAACTGTCATATTTTACGAATAGTATAAATTTTGGTTTTTATACCAAAAATCGAGGGGGTTTTACTGCTTTTTCCAATGGTTGACATCACTTGGGTTTGGTGCTATCATTTTTACGGGAAAGTTGCCGAAAGGCAACGTTTCGGTTTTGGTGCACCCCAGCGGCGGCACCGAAAAACCAGCAAAACAGCCGCTGGAGAAATGGTGGTTAGCAATGTTTGTAGAGAAAGAAGACATCGTCTTTAAAGATATGGGCGATGGAATTACCCGCGAAATGCTGGGCCATGGCAAAGAGATTATGGGTTGCATCATGACCTTCCCCAAAGGCGCTTATGTAGCTCCTCACAGCCACCCAGACCATACCCAGATGATCGTTGTGCTGAAAGGCAAATTAGAGCTCACCGCAGGGGATAAAAAGAAAATTTGCGTACCTGGTGACGTCTGCTATGCCGATAAGAATGAGATTCATGGCACCCTGAGCCTGGAGGATGGTTCCCAGATTTTGGACATTCATACTCCTCTGCGCATGGATATTGTAAATAACGATTAATATTTTGAAAGGACCGATTTTCGGTCCTTTTTTCTTTCGCTTTTTTGATTAAAACGTGCTATGATAGTGAAAAAAGGGGAATTTTTTGCACCTTTTTTCTGTTTATCAGACAGGTTCCCAATATACGGAATTTGAAAACTATACTCCTAATCTATTATTTGAGAAAATGACAGCTATTATCTATAAAGGTATAAAACTTTACATACAGCAAAATGAAATACCAATGCAGTATGGTAACAAAACATAGTTTAAATACCCCTTTCAAATAATTGACCACAGCGGTTTTTCGCTTTTTCGCAGTAAAAGTACCGGTTAAGCTCCGTTGTGTAGCAAAAAGTTCACTGACAGGGGTGCTTTGAAGAACCCTCATGAGGGTAGCTGAAAACTCTTATCATTTTTCTTCGCGTGGTAAGAGGGGCTTTCAAAAAATTATTTTTGCCGGGGCGAAGCGGCGGAATGGAGCATGTTATGAAAAAGCAGGAACTTTGTTTTATTGGAGCAGGACTGCATGCCACCAACAATATTTTTCCTTCCGCGTTGCTTGCGGGGGCAGATATTGCAGCGGTATCTACCCGTCATTTAGAAGGCGCCAAAGACGCCCTGAGGCGGTTTGGCAGTACGGGTAGAGCCTATGACGATTACCAGGTGATGCTGCGGGAAGAACTTTGTAAAAATGTGGTGATTGTTACCCAGGCGCCTGACACCCCTGCCTTGGTATGCGACTGCCTGCAGGCAGGAAAAAATGTTTTTACTGATAAACCTTTAGGGCTTAATCTGCACCAGGCCATAGAGACAGCAGCCATTGCCAAAGAAAACGGCGTACAGTTAATGGTTGGGTTTATGAAGCGTTATGCACCGGTTTATATGCGGCTGAAACAGTTGATTGATTCACAGGAGCTGGGCAGGGTTCATTCTTTTCGTGCATTGTTTGCGGTGGATGCCACCAGCTGGAATAAAAGTAAAGAGGGATTTGTTTTTTTAGTAATCATTCATTATTTAGATTTAATCCGTCACTTATTTGGTGAGGTGGAAGAGCTGTGCGGATTTGAAAGCGGAAACGGTGCAGACGGCCTGTCCCAATGTATTAGTGTGCGCTGCAAAAATGGCGTGGTAGGCAGCATTGCTTTTGAAAACCACAACGCCTGGAGCAGGGAATATGAAACTATGGATGTTACCTTTGAAGGTGGATTTGCCAGAGCAGAGGATTTAACAAAGTTCACTCTGCACCGCAGCAGCACCGGAAAAGACATGCCCTGGCGAGATTTGTCCGAAAAGGACGAGGTGTTTGTGCCATTTTCTGGCCCGGTTTCGGGAACCACACGGGACCTGTACCTGCGGGGGTTTGTGGGTGAGATGGAACATTTTCTCACCTGCTGTGAATATGGGCGTACTCCCTGCCCGGACGGAGAGGACAATATTAATACCACACAGCTGTGTGAACGGGTATTGCAGGAACTGAAATAGCTGCAGATTTGAAAAAGTATGGATTCAGCACTGTCATGCTTTTTCAAACAATAGCCGCCTGCAATGAAGGGAAGAAAATGAAGATGAAAGCCATCAAAACAAAAAGGCTGATAATTACACCTTTAACCAGTGAAGAACTGCACACCGCGGTACATGACGAAACTGACGCCCACATGAAGCAGGTTTTTTCCAAAATGCTGGCCGGCGGCAAAGCCAGCCCCCAGCAATGGCTGTGGCATACCAATTGGCGCATAGCCCTGCGGGAAGATAGCAAAATTATTGGAAGTCTGGGGTTTCGGGGCGCTCCACAAAACGGAGAAGTGGAATTGGGCTACGGCATTCATCCGGAATATGAGGGGAATGGCTATGCCTCAGAAGCGGTAAAAGCTGCCGTGGATTGGGCGTTTGGGCAGCCAGAGGTTTATTTTATAGTGGCTGAAACGGAACCCGAAAACAAAGCTTCTCAACGTGTTTTGGAAAAACTGGGTTTTGCACCTGTGGCGCAGGGCGAGGAAGGGCCACGGTTTGAAAAGGAGCGGCCTTCCACTTCGTGGATTTCCACCTGCATGTGCATTGGCGCTGGCTTTGGTATGGCATATGGTGTTGCCATGGACCAGCTCGCTTTAGGCATGTGCTTTGGTGTCGCAATTGGTGTGGGCTTGGGTTCTGCCATGGACGCTGCGGATGCAAAGAAACGTGCCGATTATAATACGTTGCGAGGAAAATAAATCTGTGTAGCGGGGTTTGCTGTAAAAGCAGATATTTTCTATCCAATGAAGAGATATTTAAATTACCGCTATGTTTTAAACAGGCTTATTACAAATGCTTTTAACCTCAAAAGGTAGGGGAAAAGGGTGTTAAACGTTACATTACACGCTGAACAGAAAAAGAGGCAGTTACAAAAGATGAACGGCATGATAGAAATAGTAATCATAAAAAACTGAAAATCGGCCAAATCAGTATCATGCATATTCAAAAAAGTAAGCTTGGTGTTAAACACCGAGGTTATAGATGTCGTAGATTTGAAGTGCAAATACTTTCTTTTCGTCTTACCTATCAATGAAAAAGGCTTTTACCTGTTCGACTGCTCGCGAAATATAGCAAGCAGTCGATTTGTTCTGTAAGAATATTTAAGAATTAAAATGTCGCTAACTTATGTTTTAAGCTGGGGTTATGTGTTAAAAAATTATATTGTTTTGTCTAAAATATTTTGTTTACTTATCTTAATTATTGTGATATATTGATTATAGCTTTTACAGATTTTTACAGGATTTACGAGTTTTTACAACATTTACGAGTATTTACAGGATTTACGAGTTTTTACAACTTTTACGAGTTTTTACAGGTTTTTCGGATTTTGCTGATTTTAAAATGAGGGAATTGATGAGTTGATCCTAAAAATAACCGCTTGTGCTGCAGTCGGCGTAGTCTGTGCATTTATTTGTGAGCGTATTATTTACTTTCTGGAAAGGAAAAGAAATCTTGAACGCAAAATCTCTATAAAAGAGAAGTGGCTGCTGGTAATTATAATGATGCTTTTCGGCGGGGCAATTGGTGTTTTCTCAAAAGGTATTATTCATATATTATATGCATTTTTGCTTTTATGCTCTTGTGAAATAATCTCTGTTTTTGACTTACACCACAGAATTATTCCGAACGATGCGGTGACAGCAATTTTTATAATTAAACTTCTTTTCGGGGTACCGTCTCTTTTCGGATTGCAATGCTTTGTGCAGTTTCGTATTGTACAGTCTCTGCTTGGGCTTGTTGTTTGCTTTGTAGTCTTCTGTTTACCCTCTTTTTTCGGAAAGAATGTCGGTGCTGGAGATGTTAAACTTGCTTCTGCGCTTGGATTTTGTCTTGGTCTAACTAACGCGCTTTTCGCAGTGGTTATTATGGGGCTTGTTATTTTAGCGTATGGCTTTGTACAGAGGCAAATGCCTGTTTTAAGCTTTTTCAAGAATATGATTCCCATGGGACCATTTATTGCGTTTGGTATGATGGTGGTACTTCTTCTCCCGGTTACATATGGCTGATTTAGCAAAAAACCAATATAAAAAATTTTGGAGGAATCAAAAATGTTAAAAAAATTTTTAAAAGACGAAAGCGGACAGGGCATGGTGGAATACGGTTTGATTATTGCTTTGGTAGCGGTTGCTGTTATTGTTGCAATTAAGCTGCTGGCTCCCGCAATCAGCACTCTCTTCACAAAGGCAAGCACAGAGCTTACAAACGCTGCAAGCGCATCTGTTGCTCCCTAATTGGAATTCGGAAGACCAAAAAGAAAAATCATGTTACATTGGTGGGGCGAGTCGTTGGCTCGCCCCGTTTTCCTATTAAAGGAAACGGAGGGCAAAGCAATATGAAATTACGAATAAAAAAACGTGAAAGCGGTCAGGCAATAGTTGAGTTTGCTCTGGTTCTGCCTATATTACTGCTTTTGCTTTGCGGAATTATAGACTTCGGCTGGTTATATTACAACCAGATCACCCTTAATAACGCTTCCCGTGAGGGAGCAAGATATGCCGTGATTCATTATGACCCTTCCATAGACTGGAAGGACGCGGCGGAATCACGCATAATGGCAAGCATGGTAGGCGTTGAAAACGCGGTAGCTTTTGTTTCTGACCCACAGGGACAGCAGATAACGGCTATGGTTACGGCAGATGTACCGATACTTACAGGCTTTACATCGACTATTGTAGGCTCTAAAACATTGAGGCTGCACGCAAAGTGCACGATGAGACTTGAAAATTAGCGTTTTGTACGATTGCAGATAAATTATTTCTAAAAAATCTTTTATCGGGGGATACATAGCCATGAAGAAAATGAAAATTATTGCGCTTCTTGCGGCGCTTATTGCAGGGCTTGCAATTTTCCAGCTGCTTTCTGAAATAAGCAAACCACAGGAGGTACCCCGCACCAACGTTGTTGTTGCCGCTGTAAATATTCAGGAAAATACCACAATAACTGCCGATATGGTTATGCTCGCCCCAATTGCGACTGAGTCGCTTCTCAAAAATTGTGTTAAAAATTTAGACAGCGTTATTGGAATGGTTATATCGTCTGATGTTATTCAGGGGGAACAGATCGTAACCGACAGACTTGTACGCATTGGGGATACCCAGTCCACCAGTAACACCCTTGCCTATGTGGTAAAACCCGGTATGCGTGCGATTACAATTTCGGTAGGAGATACCAGCGGGCTTTCCAACATGCTAAGGCCTGGCAACTTTGTTGATGTGGTGCTTAACTATACCTATGAAGACGATTCGCAATCCGAAACGCAGGAGGGGGAAGCAAAGAATGTAGTCGCTTCCAAAATACTGATACAGAACATTGAAGTTCTTGCAATTTCTTCTTCCCTATCAAAAACAAGTATCCCTGAAGAAGGGTACACCTCCGTTACCCTGATGGTTACACCAGAACAGGCAGTACAGCTTAGTTATTCCGAGTACAACGCAAGCTTAAGGCTTATCCTTCGTTCTCCCCTGGATTCTAATAAGACCGAAAACAGTGAAATTACCATTGACGATATCAAGGGTGAAGGGGTGGATTAAAATGATAAAAGTTATGCTTATCAGCAAGATTGATGCGGTACTTTCAAATATTAGAAAACTTATCACCGATGAGGATTTGTCTGTAATTGCCCAGGCTGCAGGCGGCGAAAGCGCCCTTGATAAAATTGAAAATACTTCGCCCGACATTTTGATTATTAACTCCGGCATAAATGATACGGACGCCATTAATTTAGCCGAACGTATTACACAATATAAGCCTAAGATCTTTGTTATTCTGATTGTAGAAGATATGACCGTAGATGTGCTGAATGCCGCAAACTCTGCCGGGGTTCACAACATCATTACCTTACCTGATACCGCAAAAGAGCTATGCGATTATATTCATACCATATATAATAAAGAAAAAAGCCGCCTCAACGCACTGAATGAAAACCAGCGCGTTAGATGGTCCTCTAAAGTAATCACTATTTTTGGGGCAAAAGGTGGTTTGGGAAAAACAACAATTTCGACAAACCTTGCAATTAAACTTGCCGAACAGAACAAAAAGGTTGCTTTGATTGACCTTGATTTGCAGTTTGGCGATGTGCATATTTTTATGGACATTGACCCCAAAGAAACGCTTGCCGACCTTATGCAGGATGTTTATGAGCCGAATATTGATTCGGTTCGTACTTATATGACTGTGCATCCAAGCGGAGTAAATGTATTGTGTGCTCCGAAAAGTCCCGAATATGCCGAAATCGTTTCAGCGGAACGGATGCAAAGCCTTTTAAGCCTAATTCGTTCTTATTATGACTATGTTATCATAGATACGGCTTCTGATTTTGGCGATGTCACCCTTTCTGCGATAGAAGCTTCCACGATGATTTTGTTTGTAACGGGCCTTGATATTTCAATCCTGAAAAATTCTAAGCTCTCGATGTCTCTTTTGGAATCTTTAAAGCAAAAGAATAAGGTAAGAGTTATTGTGAACCGTGCGGTAGAAATCAATACGATTTCTGTTGCAGATGTGCAAAAAATTATTGACGCGCCTATTATTGCCAGAATACCAAGCGACTATCCTGTAGCGGTTGCAGCGCTTAACCGGGGGCAGCCTTTTGTGCAAAGTGCGCCAAAGTCCAAATTAAGCCTTGCCATAGGCGATATTGCAGATATTTTAATCAAAGGAACGGATAACTTTGATATTCAGCAGCTTACTCCCAAGGAACGCCGGGCATTAATACGCAGGTATAAAACCAAAGATAAGACGTTAAAAAGTTCTTTCTTCGCTAAAAAATAAGATATGAAATAGAAGGTGCACTTGTATATGGGGCTAATGGAAAGGCTGGAAAAACAGAAGGTAATTATGCAGGCGGAACCGGCAAGACTTGGTGCAAATAATTCTGAAAACAACAATACTCTAACCCCGGGCTTTCAGCCTGACGAATATGCTGAAATAAAAAAGCAGGTACACAAAGAAGTAGTTGACCTTATGAATCAAAATTCAAGTGATGAAGAAAATGAAGAAGGAGACGAAAATAAAATCCGTTCCACAATTGACTCGGTTCTTAATTTACGCGGAGTCGATATTTCACGCACGGAAAGAAACTGCATTATCAATGAACTGTATAACGATATAGTAGGTCTTGGCCCTCTGGAACCGCTTCTTGCTGACCCCGAGATTACCGAAATCATGGTAAACGGATACAGCAGAGTATATGTGGAGATACGCGGTAAAATTGAGCAGACAGCAGTTCATTTCCGAGACAACGAGCATGTTATGAATATTATAAACCGTATTGTTACATCGGTGGGACGACGCATAGACGAATCAAGCCCAATGGTAGATGCGCGTCTTAAGGATGGCTCTCGTGTTAACGCAATTATTCCCCCTGTTGCAATTAACGGCCCTACGATAACTATCAGAAAATTTTCGAAAAACCCTCTTACTGTAAGCGACTTAATACGTTTTTCTTCGGTTTCTCCTCAGATGATGGCTTTTTTGGAAGCCTGCGTTAAAGCAAGGCTTAATATAATTGTTTCGGGCGGTACCGGAAGCGGCAAAACGACTCTTTTAAGCGTATTGTCTGCATATATACCTGAAAGTGAAAGAATTGTTACAATAGAAGATGCCGCGGAATTGCAGCTTAGACAACAGCATGTTATTACGCTTGAAAGTAAACCCGCAAATGTTGAGGGTACGGGGGCAGTTACAATACGCGACCTTGTCCGTAATGCGCTTCGTATGAGACCAGACAGAATTATTGTAGGCGAGGTTCGGTCCGGTGAGACGTTGGATATGCTGCAGGCTATGAATACTGGCCATGACGGTTCGTTAACAACTGCCCATGCAAATTCCCCCAGAGACCTTATGTCGCGTCTTGAAACCATGGTACTTATGTCTGGTCTGGAAATGCCTGTAAAAGCAATTAGAGAGCAGATTTCATCTGCTATTGACCTTATAGTACATCAATCCCGTATGCGTGATGGTTCAAGAAGAATCGTAAGCATTTCGGAAGTAGTCGGCATGGAAGGCGATACGATTACTCTACAGGATATTTTTGTATATAAACATACAGGATTTGGACCGGACGGAATGCGCGGAGGTTTTGTTTCAACGGGGATCCGGCCGGGATTTACCGAGAAAATGTCCGGCAATGGTGTTATGCTCAGAGATGAGTGGTTTCAAAATTGATGTTTTTCAAATTTCGGTTATTATTGCTTTTGCATAATACAAAATAGGGGAAGTAATATATGTTAACTGTTTTAATTTCAGTATGTGCGGCTGTTGTAATATATTCTACCGGAGTAATTCTTTTCGGAGATTCACCGAAAAAGCGTATAAAAAAAAGAATTGGCGAGCTTGCGCAAGACGTAGAAACAGCGTATATTCACGATGCGGTGATAAACGAAAAGAAAAAGAACAAGAACAAGAAAAAGAAGACCGAAAATAGATTTGTCAGCAAACGTCTCGCGGATTCTTTAGCATTATCCGGAATAAAGCTGAACGCATCTGAGTATATGATCCTTTGGATAACTCTGACGGTAGGACCGGTTATTTTGGGATCTTTGCTAAATTTAGATGTAGTTGCAATTATGGCGCTGTGCATTATCGGTTTTGCAATTCCGCCGATTATGGTTCAACGCTCCAAGTTAAAACACCAGCAGCTATTTAACAAGCAGCTTGGAGATGCGCTTACCATCATGAGCAATTGTATGCGCTCCGGATATTCATTCCAACAAGCGATGTCAAGCATTGCAAATGAAATGCAAGCCCCCATTGCAACGGAGTTTGCACGGGTTGTGCGTGAAATGAATTATGGTGTTTCGATGGAAAACACACTTAACAATATGGTCAAGCGAGTGAATAATAAAGATCTTGGACTGCTTGTATCCGCAGTTCTGACCTCAGCGCAGGTGGGTGCAAACCTTTCGGATATTTTGGATACTATATCAGAAACCGTGCGCGACCGTATCAGGTTGAGAGAAGAAATAAGAACCTTGTCCGCACAGGGAAGAATGTCAGGAATGATAATTGGTTTGCTTCCTGTTGTCGTTATATTATTCCTAATGGTTACAAACCCCTCGTATTTTGCGGACTTTGCGGCGCACCCCGTAGGAAGGGTTATGATAATAGCATCTGTGTTCATGGAACTTACAGGATTTTTGATTATCAATAAAATTGTAGATATCAAGTATTGATGAATAAACAAGGTGTGATTGTATGGAAGCTTATATAATAGCGATAGCGATAAGTATGGCTGTGCTCCTGTTTGCTGTGGTTGTAATGCTTTTCAGTACAAAGGCAAAGCAAAACGACATTATTCGGGCCAGACTCAAAGACCTCGAAAATGAAGTGAAGCACAGTTATGTAATTAGGGACGAGGAGCTTAGCAAGCCGCTGTATGAGCGTGCGGTTAAACCGTTGTTTCAAAAAATTTATCGTTTTTTATCAAAATTTATACCAGTGGCAAACCGTAGCCGCAACAATGATGGAAAACAAAAAAAGCAGCTAGAGCAAGCAGGTTTTGCAATTTCAGTTGAGGACTATATGGTTTTGCAATTTGTTATTATGTCAAGTTGTGCTATTTTGGGTGTTATGCTTGGCGTCTTTTTAAAGGTAGATACGATTCGGATCATTATGTATTTCTTTGGAGGGGCTTTTGCGGCCTATGCCATCATTCGCTATATTGTTGCCGCAAGGGTTACATCAAGAAAAGCCGCCATGGAAAAACAACTTCCGGATATGCTTGACCTTTTAAGCGTAAGCGTTGAGGCAGGAATTGGTTTTGAGCGTGCATTGCAGCATGTTACAGAAAATTTGGACGGTCCTCTGATTGATGAGATTTCTGTAACATATAGGGAAATGTCAATGGGTCTTTCAAGAAAGCAGGCCCTTACGTTGCTTGGAGAACGGTGTGCAGTGGAAGATATAACTACGTTTACAAGCGCAGTCATACAGGCGGGACAGCTGGGCATATCAATACGCAATGTTTTAAAATTACAGGCTGCCGCAATACGGCGTTCCAGGCGAAATAAAGTTCAGGAAAAGGCTGCAAAGGTTTCTACAAAAATACTGATTCCAATGCTCATTTTTATTTTTCCTGTGCTATTTATCGTATTGCTCGGGCCGTCAATCATTACTATATTGGAGCAATTCTCATGAAAAAATACAAAGCCTATACAGACGAGAATTTTTGCCTTTTTCCCGTTTGTGAAGCGGACAGTTTTTTAACAAGATTGAAAGGTCTGATGTTTAAAAAGGGGCTTAACGAAAAAGAGGGGCTTCTCTTAAAGCACTGTAGCAGTATACATTGTTTTTTTATGAGGTTTAACATAGACGCCGTATATTTAAACGGTGATTTTACGGTTGTGGGAAAAGAAACCGTACGACCATGGCATATAGGCAAGATGTTTTCCGGCGCAAAGCATGTGCTGGAAGTTAGCGAGGGCATTGCGGAGATGTTTGAGCCTGGTATAAAACTGAACTTTACGGAGATGAGTGAAGATAATGAGTGATAATATAGTCAATTTATTAAGAGAAAAAACTGAAGAAGTGGATTTTGACAGTATTTTGAAGACTTCTATGGGGCGATATACCAAAAAATCAGTTTTTGAATATCTTGCTCAAGTAAAGCAGCAAGAGCAGAATATGAAAGAACACTATAACCAAGAAATCCGTCAGCTCCTTGATGCAAAGGAAAAACTTCAAGTGGAAAACGAGGTGCTTAAGAATAGAACGCTTAAAGCAGAAACGGATTATCAGTCAATTTTCGAACAGCTTTCTGAAAAGGATAATGGAGAATGGTCCGCGGGTGGTATGGTAAAGTTAAAGCAGGAATACGCTTTATTCTCCAAGAATACGGATAAATTGATAGAAAAGATTAAAGATGATGAAAAGGTAATTGAGAGATACAAGATTCTGATCGATCAAGAGAAAAAAGAAACCCAGAAAGCACAACTGGACGTAAAGACCAACAGGGTTCTGCTTTCCGATTTGCGAAAACAAAACGAAGAACAAAGAAAAACCATATCCAGACAGACTTGTGAAATCACCCGTCTGCAAAACGAGGTAAAGTACCTCAGGAAAATAGTCTCAGACGGAAACGTTGCAGAGCTAAACGCCAAAATAGACGAGCTTTTAACCTCTGCAGAGCTTTTGCAAAATGAAATATTGTTAAGGGACAGGGAGATTGAATCAAAGGAAAAACGAATTGCATCCTTAACTTTACAAGAGAAAACAAACCATGAAAACCTCGAAAAGCTGCGCGAATCGGTAAAACAAACACAGGAAAATAATGAAAAGCTTGAAGGCGAAAATGAGAATATTTCAAAACAGCTTGAGGAATACATGGCGAAATGCATTGAATTGTATCGCCTGAATTCCAGCTTAAAGGTTGGGAGTGCAATTTTGCAGCGGAAGCTTGACGCTGAAAAGCTTAAAAAACAAATTGAGGAAATTGTTCCAAACTACGCGGATGTCTTAGGCTGATGCTTGTTAAACATAAACTTTGGGAGGTGTGTATTATGCAAAAAAATAAGAAAGAACAAGGCTCTGTTGCCGTTATAGTTGCTGTTTGTCTCAGTGTGCTATTTGGTTTTACTGCATTGACTGTTGACTTCGGAATGATGGCTTCAAGCAAGCAGTCTATGCAAAACGCGGCGGATGCTGCCGCACTAGCCGCGTCAGCTGATGTGGGAGCTAAAAAAACGAATTTAGACGCGACCAACACCGCATATGAATACACATCGGTAAACGGTTTTGATCATAACGACGATGACGTTTTAGTAAACGTGCAGATACAAGGCAACAAAGTGACTGTAACCGTTGAGAAGGAAATGACTATGGGATTTTCTGCAGTTCTTACAGGACAGAAAAAAAGACCCGTAAGCGCCAGGGCAGTGGCAGAGGCTATAAGCCTTTTTGGAGGCAGTCCGTATGCGCTGTTCGCAGGTCAAAAAATTGAAGAAGGCGGAAATATAGGAATTGAAATTAACGGAAACAATACGTATATAAACGGGAATATTCATTCAAACAGTAACATAACTATGCCGCATGCCATTTTAGGAGACGGTGTAAATGCAACAGCGGTTGGAAATGTTAATCCGAGCGGCTCCGGATGGATCAATAATTCTATCGCTATTGATATGCCAAACATAAGCTCTTTTGATAAAACATTAAATGAAATGCAGGAGCTGGTTGAATTTTCTGGAAGTAAATCATATGGAAAAGATGCTTTCGGAGAACTTATTAATGAAGCTGTTTTAAAATACAAACAGCAAATGGGAAACAGTAATACTGATTACCTAACAAATGGTTTATTTATATATATAAACGGCAGTCTTACATTTAGAGGAAAGAGCCAGAGCACGTATAATCCAACTTTTCCTGTTACTGTTGTTGTAAAGGGAGATATAGATTTAAATGGTGCAAATCTTGGTGGTACCAATAATACGCCAATATGCATTATGTCTGAAATGGGAGATATCACTGTAAACGGCGGAGGCGCCGAGTTTAATGGTATTATATTCGCCCCCTCGGGAGATGTCACGATAAACGGAAATGACGCAGTGTTTTCGGGGAGTATTATCGCGCAGAACATTATTAAAAACGGTGGCAAAATTACAGTTAGCTATAATGAAAATGCAGACGATTATCTTCCGCTTACCAAAGTACATTTAATTGACTAGCCAATTGTACAAAAGTTAAAAACGGTGCAGGAAAAAGGTACGGCACCGTATCATAGTATTTGATATAAATCACGGCGTAACCCTTTTGGGGTTACGCCGTTTCTATTATATGCTTTAGTACAACGAGACCCCCAGCTCTGCTAAGGAGAGTAAAAAAACTTTATATTCAAACGTTGAGTGAAGCGAGAAATAAATAGTAATTTTGCCACATAAGAAAAGTTTTCTTAGTACGCAAACGCCCGTTTACGGGCTGTGGGGAAAGCGATACAAGTGGCAGAATTTTCAGTGTCTGTTGAGAGGCTGGTCGGTATCATGCCCTGATAGGGCTTACTCAAGCCCCGGCTGAGCCGGGGGTCTTGATATAAAGGTAAATTTTTATGGAGGGGACTGGCTTTAAAGGCTGTTCAAAAGCTTTATCTTTCCTGAGTGCCATTCACACTGCATTTTAAAAGGAGATGCGGAGAAATAGCCCCAGCAGTATTTCAAACTTTTTCCTGAGTGGTGCAGCTGCTGCCCCCGTTTTTTTATTTTGCTTGATACTTCCACAAGAATTTTGTATGGCGCCCCTTTAAGGGCTTGCCAAATTTTATTTTGATACAAATGGAAAATGAGCCGCCAGATACAAAAAACGATAGAAATTGCGCTTTGGCAAAATCTATCGTTTTTGACTCATGATATATCTATAAAGAGATGATTGCGTTTTTATCCGAAGAGGTTATTTTAAACGCTCTACCTTTACGCCGTTTAACTCTTCGTAGTATTCTACCAAACCGCTATGGTCGTTTTTCTCTTTGCCTTCTTCTTTCAGGTGGTTCATCATTTCAAGCGCCTGGGTAGCAAAGGGAAGCTGCAGGCCAAGGGACTCGGCAGTGTCTTTTACGTTGTTCAGGTCTTTGATATGCAGCTCAATGCGGAAGCCGGGTTTAAAGTTGCGGTCCAGCACCATGGGAGCTTTTGCGTTCAAAACGGTAGAACCGGCAAGACCGCCTTTAATGGCCTCAAATACTTTTTCGGGGTCAACGCCGGCTTTAGAAGCCAGAATCAGGCCTTCGGACATAGCGGCAATATTTACTGCAACAATAATTTGGTTTGCCAGCTTGGTGATGTTGCCGCTGCCGATTTTGCCAACCAGTACAGCAGAACCGCCCATTACCAGCAGAATATCTTTTACTTTGTTGAAAATTTCTTCTTTGCCGCCAACCATGATGGAAAGAGAACCGTCAATTGCTTTGGGCTCGCCGCCGCTTACAGGAGCGTCCAGCATTTCAATACCTTTTGCCTGCAGCTCTTTTTCGATCTCGATGGAAACCATAGGGTCAATTGAGCTCATATCGACTACAATGGTACCGGGTTTTGCAGCAGTAATAACGCCGCCTTCGCCCAATACAACCGTTTTTACCTGGGGAGAGTTGGGCAGCATGGTGATAATGATATTACACTCTGCAGAAAGCTCTGCAATGGAAGAAGCAGCTTTTGCGCCGGCAGCTGCTACTTCGTCCAGGTTGGGTTTTACAACGTCAAAAGCGGTTACCGAATAACCAGCCTTCAGCAGATTTTTTGCCATGGGTTTACCCATGATTCCAAGACCAATAAATCCAATTTGCATCTTGTAACATCCTTTCATAATAGGGTTTTCTTTTTCAAAAGCATTGGCCTCCCCGATGGGAGACCAATGACGGAAAAACATAATTTTTATACCTGTGGTGGAATTACTTCATATTCACAGCGTTAATGGTAGTACCTTTGATAAAGCTGGCCAGGTTTTCAACCGCCACATCCATTAGTCTGGCGCGGGACTCTTTTGGAGCCCAGGCCATATGGGGGGTAACCAGGCAACGGGGGTTGGCAATCAGTTTGTTGCCGGCTTTCGGAGGCTCTACCGAAAGAACATCCACTGCAGCAGCAAAAACTTTGCCAGAATTGAGTGCTTCATCTAAATCATCCTCGTTGATCAGAGGGCCACGGGAGGTGTTAATGATAATAACGCCGTTTTTCATCTTATCAATGTTCTTTTTGCAGATAATGCCTTTGTTGGAATCAAACAGCGGGCAGTGCAGGCTGATTACATCAGACTGTGCCAGCAGTTCGTCCAGAGAAACATATTTTAAAGAATCACTTTCCAAAGCTTTGTTGGGGTACTCATCAAAAGCAACCACCTTCATACCCAAAGCCATGGCAGCCTGAGCGCAGCGGTAGCCGATTTTGCCAAGACCGATAATACCCATAGTTTTGCCGTCCAGCTCAATCAGCGGGTAATTCCAGAAACACCAGTCAATGCAGTTTTCCCAATCGCCTTTTTTAACCGCATTGGAATGATCGCCCACATGGTGGCAGATCTCCAGCAAAAGGGCAATGGCATACTGGCCTACAGCGGCGGTGCCATAGGTGGGAACGTTGCAAACGGGAATTCCTTTTTCTTTTGCGGCAGCCACATCAACTACGTTGTAGCCGGTAGCCAGCACACCAATAAATTTTACTGAGGGGCAGGCATCCAAAGTTTCTTTGGTGATGGGGGTTTTGTTGGTATAAACCGCTTCGGCGTCCCCAATGCGCTCTACAATTTTATCAGCGGGGGTACGGTCATAAATAGTAACCTCACCCAGTTTTTTCAGGCCGTCCCAGGAAAGATCCCCTGGGTTTTCGGTATAACCGTCCAGTACAACAATTTTCATAGATGATCCTCCGTTCGTATTTTCATTCCGCTTCATTCCGGTAACTGGTGGAATGAAGCAGTTAAAGTGCCGGTGATCAAAAAAGCCGTATGCTTCCGGCACAAATAGGGTAGCGGTTTATGATGCCAGCCCTATACTCTGGCCCAAGCCTCGTTTAAAACACGTTTGGCGTTTGCAATGACCAGTTCGGGGTCTTCATCTGCCCAGGGTTTTACCTCGAAGCTGACAATTGGGCGGTTTACGCCATCCAGGAAGCCAATGGCAATTAACACGCGCAGGTATTCTACCAGCTCGTCCACATCATTTTCGCCGCCGGGGAAGCCAAAGCGTGGATGGGTATCGCCATAGGCGGTAAGGGATGGGTCTTTGATTACGGTGTTGCCCATGTGTGCGTGTTTAATATATTTTTTAATGGGCTCCAGGTTTTCCATGCAGGTTTCGTGGATCATGGGAATATGGCTGAGGTCTACCATTAAGCCAAAGTTATCGTATTTTGCAGTCATCTCTTCGGCAAAGCGTTTCGCTAAAGCGACAGGCCCAATAATGGACTTTTTGTCAATGTCATAGTCAAATACTTCCAGCAAAACAGGCATATTGCCTTTGCTCTTGGCATATTCGCACAGCTCACTGGTGGATTTTACCAACGCCTGGTAGGACTGTTCTTTTGTCGCTTCTTCATATTTGCCGCTGAGGAAAGCGAAGCCCGTTGCCCCAATTTCATAAGCTTCATCAATACCTTCTTTTAAAGAAGCTACGTTTGCCTGACGTTTTGCCTCATCCAAGTCGTTGATATTGCTGCCAGTTGTAAGCATACGGGGCTGTCCGCCATATGCCGCGGTAATATGGCTTACCTCCAGCATTTTGGCAACTCTGGCGCGAACTGCCGGGTCTTTGATCCAGGTGAGTTCAACAGCATCAAAATAATCGTCGACTAAAATTTTCTTCAGCGTCTCCTCAATAGGGCCTTCTCCCTTTATAACCTGAGGATAAGCCATAAAGTGGATAAGCCCCACCTTCATGTACTTTTTCATCGATTCTACCATGATGATTCACTCCTTTTTTTATTTGTTCCTTATCGTTAAACCAATAGAAATAATACGCATTACCCGTTCTGCGGCGTCAACCATCAGTTCGGAGGAATGTTCAATCGCTTCGGCAAGGGGCATAGCCTTATTTACAGTGCTCATAATGCCGTCAACTCCATGGTCATAAACAGCACTTGCACCATCGCCAATGTCACCTACAATCGCCAATACCGGCAGGCCGTATTCCTTGGCTTTTTTGCCAACGCCTACAGGAACCTTGCCGTTGATCGACTGCCCGTCAATTTTGCCTTCGCCGGTAATGACCAGGTCGGCGTCTTTTAAATGCTCGTCAACACCAACATTTTCCAACACCGTTTCGATGCCTGGCTTCAACTGTGCACCGCAGAATACCATCAGCGCATAGCCAAGGCCGCCGGCTGCTCCCGCACCAGGAAGCTTGTCGGCATCAATATTCAGCTGTTCTTTTACCACCTTTGCCAAATGAGCCAGGTTGCCGTCCAAATAGGCTACCATTTCAGGGTCGGCGCCTTTTTGCGGGCCATAAATGGCCGAAGCACCCCGCTCGCCGCACAGGGGGTTGTTGACGTCACAGGCTACAATAATTTCGGTTTGCTGAATGCGGGGGTCCAAACCAGACAGGTCAATGGTGGCAAGCTGCTCAACAGGAGCGCCGCCAAAACCAAGCTCATTACCTTCCTTATCTTTAAAAGAAGCACCCAATGCCTGAGCCATGCCCAAGCCTCCGTCGTTGGTAGCACTGCCGCCAATGCCAATAATCAGTTTTTTGCAGCCACGGTCCATAGCAGCTTTCATCAGCTCACCGGTACCGTAGGTTGTGGCTACCCGGGGGTCGCGCTTGTCCTTTGGAACCAGGGGAAGCCCCGAAGCGGCCGCCATTTCAATTACGCCAATGCCGCTTTTTAACACGCCATAAGTTGCTTCGCGCTGTTCCCCCATGGGGCCGGTTACCATAATGGTATAATAATCACCGCCAGCGCCTTCAATAAATGCTTCGACAGTACCTTCGCCGCCGTCTGCAATAGGAATTTTTACAATTTCAGCGTCTGGAAAGACCTTTAAAACGCCAGCTTCCATATGGGAGGCTGCCCGTATACTGGAATTGCTTCCTTTAAAAGAGTCGGGAGCGATGATGATTTTCATGTTATCTACCTCTTACTCATAAAATAAACGGGCAATCATTTTTATAAAAGCCCGTAAAACGGCCTAATAGCACATTTTGATTTTAGCACATTCTGGTAGCTTATTCAACCAAAAATCAAAGGAATCGGGTTGTTATTATTCTAACGATAGGTTGTGTTCACGGTGTGAAAAAACATACATCTTGTGTGTATGTTATCAGGCGGCAAAGGGTGGGGGATTCATAGTTTCTTTATTTTACTTTCCCTTAAATTTAGGGTATAATAACCGCAAGCGGTTATTATACTTTCATGGCCAGGCCGACAAGCGGCCCAATGGCCAACTATACCATTTACACTTCGTGTTCATGGTATAATAACCACCAGATGGATATTATACCCTTATGCACAGCCGATCCTCCGGCTTTCGGCCAGATGTACAATAATACACGGTTATGGCCAACTGCTCTTTATCCCACAGTTACAACTTTTGATGGCAATGATATGCTTGGCGCTGTGGTACCATTGGAAAGTAAAATGGCAAAAGCCCTGTGCAGGCCTTGAATCCCTGTTTCTTGCGCTTTAAGATTTGGCCGCAATGTAATGGGTCAGGAGGGCGAACCATTCGTTGTGGGCTGTTGCAGGCAGCAGTTTAGTGTGCCTTTTTATGCAGTCCCCCAGACGGTATACCACTGCCCTTGGTGAAAAGATACGCAGCTGCCCAGTTGGCGGCCAAAAGGGGCAGTGCTGGAAACATGGAGAAGCCCGCCCTGGTTTGAGAGCAGCAGGTTGATTAACAATAAAAATATAAAAAACAGCATGGATGAGGACGTCTATGAACAAATACAAAAAACTGATCTCAAATACAGTCATATTTGCCATTAGCAACTTTAGCTCTAAGCTGCTGGTGTTTCTTTTGGTACCTTTGTATACCCGGGTGCTTACTCCGGATGACTATGGCATTGCGGATATTATTGTCAATACCTCAAACCTTATTATTCCGTTTGTAGCGCTGTCTATCAGTGAAGGGGTAATCCGTTTTGGTTTGGACAGGTCAATTAAAAAAAGCGATGTTTATTCCAGCGCCATGAAGGTGATTATTTATGGCGCCTCTGTTTTTTTGTTGTTCATTCCGGTTTTTTTACAGATTAAACTAATCAGTGAGTACACCTGGCTGATTTATTTCTATGTTTTGGCCTCTATTATGCGGGTGGTCAGCGCGCAGTTTGTCCGTTCCATTGGGCTGGTGCGGCTATATGCGGTTGATGGTGTTTTAGCCACCTTTAATTTAATTGTGTTTAATATCCTGTTCTTGCTGGTATTCAAGTGGGGGATTATTGGGTATATTCTTTCCACGATTATGGCTGACGTATGTTCGTTTATTTTCTTGTTTAAGGTTGCAAAACTGCACAAATACATTCAGTTTAAGTCAATGGACCGCACTGTCACCAAGTCTATGCTGTTTTTTTCCATACCCATGATTCCGGCTACCATGTTCTGGTGGATCACCAATGTTTCTGACCGTTATATGGTGACCTATATGTTGGGTGCGGCGGAAAATGGACTGTATGCTGTGGCTTATAAAATTCCAACTAT
Organism: Ruminococcaceae bacterium Marseille-P2935; assembly: GCA_900104565.1. Classification (GTDB taxonomy): domain Bacteria; phylum Bacillota; class Clostridia; order Oscillospirales; family Ruminococcaceae; genus Marseille-P2935. The sequence goes on along the minus strand of LT629952.1, from coordinate 1,204,311 downwards.
TATTACCATGCTCTCTACCATCTTTACCCAGGCATGGCAGATTTCGGCTATTAGCGAGTATGACGATGAAGAGACCAGCAACTTTTATACCAATGTGTTTAAAAGTTACCAGTCCTTTATTTTTATGGTAGGGTCTGCCATTTTTTTAATTATTATACCTATGACCAAAATTATGGCAGACGTCCAATATTTTAACTCCTGGAACTATGTCCCCTTTTTAATTCTTTCGGTGGTATTTTCGTGCATGGTGCAATTTTTAGGCAGCGTATATATGGCTGCCAAAAAGAACAAGATGGCTATGCTTACCACCTTGGCGGGGGCGGTTGTCAACATTGTGTTAAATTTGATTTTAATTCCGATTTTTGGGGTGAATGGCGCTGCTTTTGCTACTTTCTTCAGTTATTTTGTGGTGTTTATCTTCCGTTTTATTGATTGCCAGCGGTATGTGCGCATCCGTGCCAACCTGATGTTTACCGGGCTGAATTTGGTGATTTTATTGGTTCAGGTATATGTTATTTTAAGCCAGATGAAGTTTTGGCTGCTGATTGAACTGGCTTTGGTTATAGTGGTTGCTGTGGTAAACCTGAGGGCGTTGTCAGGGGTGCTGCAAAAGTTTTATCATATTGTAAAAAGCAGGCTGTCAAAACGGAAGGCCTAGGCTGGTTTTGCATTTTCAGACTTATGTTTTTTAGGTGGAATTCAGCAGACATAGGCTTTGAAACAAACTCTGGAAAAGAGGTCTATATTATGGGACGCAGGTTGTTTTGCGAGCTGTCCCCTATAACGTATCGGCTGTCGGTTTTACGGTGCCGGTTGTTCCGTCATATGAAGAATATGATTCAGCCTTGCAATATGGCACGCAGCATAAACAGATGCCATCTTCCATATCTGATTTATTCCCATAATTCGCTGATCAGACGAAAGCTGGGCAATTCCGATATGCGCCTGCAGGAAAACAAGGCGGTGAACCTGGCCTTGGCGGCGCCTAAGGTAAACGGAGTGCTCATTCGCCCGGGCGAAACCTTTTCCTTTTGGGCTTTGGTGGGGAACTGTACTGCAAAAAAAGGTTATCTGGAAGGGCTGACCATCTCCAGCGGGAAAGCACAAAGCGGCATTGGCGGTGGTTTGTGCCAGTTTACCAATTTGATTCATTGGATGGTGCTGCATTCTCCCATGACCATTACCGAGCATCACCATCATGACCAGATTGATCTGTTCCCCGATTTTGGAAGGCAGATTCCCTTTGGAACAGGAACCTCCATTTTTTATAATTATCTCGATTACCGCTTTTTTAATCCGACCAATACCACCTACCAGCTACTGGTGCATACAGACGGCAAATATTTGCGTGGCGAACTGCGTGCAGACAAAAAGCCTGACGTAAAATACCACATAAAATGTGAGGATGAATTTTTTTCCAGGGAAGGAAACGAGGTGTACCGCAACGGAGAGATTTTTCGGGAAAGTATTGATGTACATACTGGGCAAAGAATTTGCCGTGAGCTGTTGAAGAAAAACCATGCCCGGGTACTGTATGATACCACAACACTTTTGATTCGGCAGGAACAGTAATGCTGTCCTCCGGCTAAAAGTTATGCAGCGGCAGGGGGCGGCAACTGGCCGGCATAGATCTGGACGGGGGGAAGCAAAAAGATATCGGATAAAGCCCTGCAAAAGCCTGTAAGCGCAGTGTTGAAAAAAATTTTTTATGTTTTGTCCTGGTTTTAAAACTGTTTTCCGCCCTTTCCTTGAAAAAGCTATTGACAAGGCCGGCAGTTTTGCATATAATGCAATCAATAAAATATATAAACCGATGAATAAGAAGAGTAGGCAGAGCCAAGCATCTTACAGAGAGCTGCAGAAGGTGGAAATGCGGCAGATGATGCTGTGCTGAATGGACTTATGAGGGCAGGACGAACAGCTATGCTCAGTAGTGCCTGACAGGAACTCCACCTGTTACCAAGGGAGCGTATATGGCAGTATACGGAATGAGTGGATGCCTTTTGGCGTCAATCCGGGTGGTACCGCAGAGCTTATGCCTCTGTCCCAGAATTTTCTGGGACAGAGGCTTTTTGTTGTTTACAGCAAAAAATGTATTGTGCAGAATACTGTGCATTGTTTATATTCGTCTCCCAATGCAACAATAAACTTTATGTTCCCAACCTTTATTTGTTGCTGCGGTTGATCGTTCAGCATGAAATTTGCTGTACAGAACAGGAAGAACAGGTACCGTACGGATACAGTTATTCAAACTATCATTCATCGGATCAGAAAGGAGCAATTTATTATGGCAAAAATACCGCACAGACTATATCTTACAGAGGACCAAATGCCCAAGCAGTGGTACAACCTGCGAGCTGATATGAAGGAGCAGCCTGATCCGATGATCAACCCAGCCACCATGAAGCCAGCCACCGAGGAGGACCTTTACCCGGTATTTTGTAAAAAACTGGCTCATCAGGAAATGGACGCTCAAACCCGGTATGTGGACATTCCGGACGAAGTGTTGGAAATGTACAAAATGTACCGCCCCTCCCCGCTTATTCGGGCATACAACCTGGAAAAAGCCCTGGGAACCCCAGCAAAAATTTATTATAAATTTGAAGGCAACAATACCTCGGGCAGCCATAAATTGAATTCGGCTATTGCCCAGGCGTATTATGCCAAGGACCAGGGGCTGACCTCATTAACTACCGAGACAGGGGCAGGGCAATGGGGTACCGCCCTGGCAGAAGCTTGTTCTTACTTTGGCATTCCTCTTACAGTATATATGGTAAAGGTTTCGTATCAGCAAAAACCGTTCCGCAAGGCAATTATTGAAACCTTTGACGGTAAGGTTATTCCCAGCCCAAGCGATACGACCGAAATTGGCCGTAAAATTCTGGCCGAAAACCCCAATACCTCCGGAAGCCTGGGATGTGCTATTTCCGAAGCGGTTGAAAAAGCTGTGACCACCGAAGGCTGCCGCTATGTTCTGGGTTCGGTTCTTAACCAGGTGCTGCTGCACCAGTCGATAATTGGTTTAGAATCTAAAATAGCCATGGAGATGCTGGATGAGTACCCCGATATTGTAATCGGCTGTGCCGGCGGCGGCTCCAACCTGGGCGGACTCATAGCTCCGTTCATGCAGGATAAGATTACCGGAAAGGCGGACCCCCGCATTATTGCAGTGGAACCGGCCTCCTGCCCGTCGCTTACCCGCGGCCGGTATGCTTACGATTACTGCGATACCGGCAAGGTTGCCCCAATGGCCCGCATGTACACGCTGGGCAGCGGGTTTATTCCTTCGGCCAACCATGCCGGCGGGCTGCGTTACCATGGTATGTCCCCCATTTTATCAAAGCTGTACCATGACGGCTATATGGAAGCGGTGGCGGTAGAACAGACCAAGGTGTTTGAGGCAGCTACCATGTTTGCAAAACTGGAAACCATTCTGCCTGCACCCGAATCCTCCCATGCAATCCGCACAGCCATAGATGAAGCGCTGAAATGCAAGGAAACCGGGGAGGCTAAAACAATTCTGTTTGGGCTGACCGGTACCGGATATTTTGATATGGCCGCTTACTCTGCCTTTTTAGCGGGAAGCATGAAAGACTATATTCCTACCGATGAAGACCTTAAGAGGGGGTTCGATGGACTGCCCAAAATTCCTGGAATTCAGGAATAATCATTCAAACAGCTTAAAACAGGGTGAACCGCTGGCGGTTCACCCTGTTTATATTTTATGGTTATTATTCAAACCCGAAAAACGGCCGATTGCAAGAAAAACAAGCTTTTAGCTAGTACCAGACCTTCCCCGGAGGGATATAAAGATAACGCGTGCCTTTTATTGATTCAAACATTGCCGACGGAGCCAGAAAATCAATCTGCAAAAAAGCCTTTACTATAGGGCTGTAAGCCCTGCGGTTTTGCAGATCAACATGCTGCTGCCGTTTTAACCTGCAACAATAGGGTGTTTTGGAGTATTCGTCTGTTTGTCCCAAGCCTTTTCATAAAAGGGCTTTTACTGGAAGAGACGAAGGATGATTTCGAGCAAGCCAAAGGAAATGATACCCATAATAATTCCGCTTGCCATGACCCCCAGCGAAATAGCAATAAAAGCTTTGCGTGGTTTTAGCTGCAGCAGCGCCGCAATCAAACTGCCTGTCCATGCGCCGGTACCGGGCAGGGGAACAGCTACGAATAAAAACAACCCCCACAGCTCATAGGTGCCCAGGGTAGAAGCTTTTTCGGTAGTTTTGGCAATCAATTTGTTGCAAAAACTCGAAAGTTTTTGCTGTATTTTTAAGGTGACCTTTTCCAACCAGGACGACATGCCATTGGGAAGGATATTCAGGCATTTGCGGAAGAAAGGGCTGATTGGTTTCTGCTCGGCAAACCATTTTAATATGGCAGTGGCAAACAGAATTAAAAAAGGGACGGGAAGAATATTTCCGATTACAGCGGTGATGTAACTTACCCCGAAGGGAAGCCCCATACCGGCCCCCACAGGAATAGCTCCGCGCAGCTCTACAATAGGCAGCATGGAAATAAGAAAAACAGTTAATATTTTAGTGAACAAACCCATATACCTCGTTTCGGTTAAAATAGGGAATTTTTTGCAGAATAATACGGTTTTGGCCAATACGCTCATATTGTAGCATAAATTAAAATAGGAAAGAATATCCTTTGGGCAAATTTAAGAGTTTGTTAAAGTTGGCCGAAAAAACAGAATTTGCAAAAATAGCTGAAAAATGGCATGAACAGAGGGCTTTGAAAGTGATTTTTCCACCAAGTCCATTATGGAAACAACACAAAATACGACTGAAAATAGTAAAACTTTTTTTGTTGCTGCATCTTTTGACAACACATGAGGTGAATAAATATTATGGCTTTACAAAGGCCTTATACAAGGTTTGGACAAACTGATTGATATCAAGTAAAACTCCCGCAGCTGCAATTGACTGCTTCGTCCAGTGTGGTGTATAATTTAAACCAGAAATATAGCTTAGGGAAGGAAGCGTGTTTATGAAGATTTTGAACTTCGGATCACTGAATGTAGATTATACTTATCATGTCGATCATTTTGTAACCCCCGGGGAGACCATGTCTTCTCAAGCTTTGGATAAAAATTGCGGCGGCAAAGGTCTGAACCAATCGGTTGCACTGGCAAAAGCCGGCGCTGAAGTTTACCATGGCGGAAAAATTGGGGCAGACGGCCAGTTTCTGGTTGATATGTTAAAACAAAGCGGTGTAAACACCGATTATGTCAGCCTGTATGATGGTGCCAGCGGCCATGCAATTATTCAGGTGGATAAAAAGGGACAGAACTGTATTATTTTGTATGGCGGTGCAAACCAGGCCATTACCCTTGAAGATGTCGACAGGGTACTGGCAGGTTTTGAGGCTGGGGACTTTCTGCTTTTGCAGAATGAGATCAGCAATTTGGATGCAATTGTAGAAAAAGCAGCTGCCAAAGGCATGAAGATTGCATTAAATCCTTCTCCCATTAATGAGGCGATTGACCGTCTGCCATTGGATAAGATTGATTATTTTATCCTGAATGAGATTGAAGGCAACCAGCTTTCGGGAAAAACAGACGCCAGAGAGATTGTTGACACTCTGAAGGCAAAATATCCCCGCAGCACCATTGTTTTAACCCTGGGTAAACATGGGGTGCTTTATTATGACGGAAAAAACAGCTACACCCACGGCATTTATGATGTGCCAGTGGTGGATACCACAGCCGCTGGAGATACTTTCACCGGCTTCCTGCTGGCTTGTCTTACCCAAAATTATGATGTGCCAACTGCATTGGAGCTGGCTTCTAAAGCGTCCTCTTTGGCGGTTAGCAAAAAAGGCGCAGCGGGCTCGATTCCTACCATGCAAGAGGTGAAAACCACTACCATTAAACCCTGCTGACAATTATTATAGTTTAACGCAATAAAAACGGCTATGGTACAACAAGCGTAACATAGCCGTTTTATATTTTGTGGCTCTGGTTAAATACGCGGGCAGCATTGGCGGAAAAATCCGGTGGGATACTCACGGGAAAGTTAATTTGTTTCCAGCTTTTTTCGCAGCAGCAGTTCTTTGTTTGGAACGTCGTCGCGCAGCAGGAATGGCGCCCAGGTAATGTCCAGCCCGGGGCTGGCAGCCTGCCAATAAAGCAGACGTTGGTAAAACCAGTCGCATGCTGTATTTACAACCGAATCAGACTCTTTTGCACAGGCATAGACAAAAGCGGTTAAGCCGTAAAATACAATGCCAAGTGCATGCGTTTCAACATGAACGGTTGCTGCTGCATGCCCTACAGCACGGGCAGCAGCCTGTGCTGTGGGGACCCCTTCGGCCTCGGTAGCGGCATTGTGGGCCAAATGAATTGCCTTTTTTGCCACAGGCATTTTTATTTTGCCCTGGGCCCAATCCCAAGCGGCGGCTAACGCCTGCCGGGGTCGCATATCGTTTGAAAACTGCTGTTCAAACAAGCCTAAAATGGGGACTGCACAATCCAAAGCCCATAGCACCAGTGTGCGGTGGTTTTGTTGCTCCACTAACTGGCGCAGAGGCTGAAGACATTCGCTTTGGCGCGTAAATAAAATTTTTCTCATAATTCCTCCTCATAGCTGGGGAAAATAACCTGAGCGTTTTAAAATAAAATATTGTATTTTGCACAAAGCCTTTAAAAACACAGTAATCCTTGAACTGTAGGGCATCGCAGCAGCTGGAGCTGCCGCTTACAGCAGGAACAAACTGGAACCATGGGTTCGATCTTCCAAGCTGGCAGTAAGATCAACACGGGTTTGGGGGTGATTATTCTGCTTTATTAGCCAAACCCATTTCAGATTCAGGCCGGTAACGGTATGCCTCATCATACAGGGCAAGAATATTTTCCAGGGGGGTGTCTGCCTGAATGTAATGAGCGGAGGTTAAAATGTACCCACCGTTCTTACCCAATATATCAATGGTGCGCCGTACAGTTTGGCGCACCTGGTCGGGGGTACCGTGTGGCAGCAGGTGCTGAATATCGATTCCCCCATGGAAACATAGGATGCTGCCATACCGGTCTTTAATCCTTTGAAAATCCATCCCTTTAGCCAGCGGCTGCAGAGGGTTTAAAATGTCAATGCCCGATTCTACAAAATCGTCGATTAAATCAAATATTGCACCGCAGGAATGGTACATAATGGTTTTGTTATATTTTTTGATGAGCCGGTTTAGTTTTTGATGGTACGGCCAGATGAATTCCCGGTACATTTGACGGGACATTAAAAAGCCATTTTGTGCGGCTACGTCATCGTAAGTATAAACCAAATCGATTTGATCTCCGGCGGCGTTTAAAGCCTTTTCAATAAACCGGCAGTTGTAGTCGGTTACATGCTCCATAATCCGGTGGGCAATTTCCGGCTTCAGCGCCATGTCCATCATAAACTGTTCGTAGCCGCGCAGCGGCCAGGCGTATTCAAATAACCCCCAGACCGATAATTTGATGTAATATTCTCCCGCATATTTGTCAATCTTTTGATGCAGGGAACTATAATCATAATCTTCTGGGTCTGGCCAGTTATAGGCGTCAATATCCTGCGGGGTTTGTGCATCTTTCAGCGGGGCGCTGGCATACTCTTCATAGGTGCTGTATGCATTTTTTACCTTTTTACGGTGAACATGAAGGCGGTCATAATAGCTGCCGTCGGGCAGGGGGACGGGCGCTGCCCCATGATAATCCGGCTGCACTTCACGAATATCCACATGCAGTGCATTCAGCAATGCGTCTGAATCGGTAGTGTCAAAATGGCGGTAGAGTTTTTCCCACACCTCGGGAGTCGCCCAAAAATCCAGCGGGACCCGGTCAGCAGGCCTGTGACTTAATACAGTGAGAACCCGTTCTCTGGCGTTCATAAAATGCTCCTTTCCGCTGCTCTGCACTGGCACAAAATTTTATAGAAAGGAAGCTCCTACCCTCAGAGCAGCAAAAGGGCAAGGGCATTTTAGTCCTGGCAGGAGGGCGTTTCAAGGCATACCCTGCCAAGAAAAAACCAAGGGGCGGAGTGAATGAAAGTAAGCTGCGCCGGGGACGTTTTGGCCGCAACCGCATGCTTGTTTCTTTGAATAACACGCCCTGGCGTATTTGGGCGTTGGGTATGCGTATTCTCATTGGGGACTGCCCGGCGCAGAAACGCAGTTTGGAAAGTTTCAGTCCAATTTGCTCCTTTGGACCATTTTTACCAGTGAGGCTGCACATGATAATGGAAAGGAAAATGAATGTACAGTGTTATGAGAAATATTTTTATATGCCTATATTATAGTCCTTTCAAAGTCACCGGGCAAGAGTGAGGGCTGGGATGAAAACATACTATGAACAATACTTTAAAATTCATGCAAACCCTATAAAAATATGGTATAGTACCAACATAGGGCTTGGTAACGGGTATATTCCAAAACTGTTAAAACGCCAGAGAAAAGTACAGCTTGAAAATGTTCGTTATCTAACAAAGCTTTGAATTTTTATTGTTTTTTAACGACTGTCCTGCTTTGGGCAATAAGAGCTTTTACTTTTTGAAATTTGTGTAGCACGAAGCAGGGGAATGGAGTTTTTTGCATGGTATGGGAAGTTGATTTCATTCGTTGGGTTCAGTCTTTTTCTAACCCGGTGCTGGACAATTTATTTCAGTTGATCACAATGTTGGGGGAAGCCGTATTGGTTGTGGCAGTTGTGGCCTGGATTTATTGGAACCAGGACAAGCAAATTGGAATACGGCTTACCTTTGCGATTGTGGCATCGGTGGTGCTGAATGGAATGGTCAAGGACATTTTTCGCCTTCCGCGCCCTATTGGAATGGAAGGGATTACCAGCGGCAGGCTGGAGACTGCAACCGGTTATAGTTTTCCCAGTGGGCATTCGCAAAATGGGGCAACGTTATTTGCTTCGCTGGCGCTGCACTTTAAATGGCGTTGGCTGCTTTGGGCGGCTATTGCAATCATTCCACTCATTGGTTTATCACGTTTATATTTAGGAGTACATTACCCTAAGGATGTTTTGGTGGGTATTCTGTTGGGAATCGCGGCTGCTTTGGTTGCCTATTATCTAACCCGAAAGTTTTCAAATATTTTACGGCTTATGCTGGTTACCATGTTTGCTTTACTGCCGGGGCTGTTTTGGATTGAATCAGCTGATTCTTTTAAGGCCTATGGCCTGATGTTAGGAGTAACCTTGGGTACCTGGGTAGAACAGCGCTTTGCAAAGTTCCAAGTACCCAAACGCCTGGGAGCGAAGCTTTTCAGGTGGCTGGGAGGCTGTGTCGTGTTAGGGTTGGTTATGGCAGGGCTAAAGCTGTTATTGCCTGATGGAATGCTGTTTGCCATGCTGCGCTATGGTGCAGTAACGTTTACTGCGCTTGGGGTATACCCGGTGCTGTTTACACGGGCCGAAAAATGGCTGGCTGCATGCCGGTTAAAAAAATAACAGGTTTTTCTGCTGCTTTTCACAGAGCTTTCACACAAAACGGGTATGATATTGCCAAAAAGTAAAAACGTAACGGTTTTTAAGCAGCAGGGTAACCCACCACCACGCTAACTATGTGATGATGACAATATACAAAAAGAAAAGCTGCCATTGGGGCAGCAGCGCACGATGATGTATGTTGTTTGTGTTTTTAACTTCTTAAGTATAATGCCAATCGGGAGGGATACCATGAGACCAAAGAAGGAAGGCATTGTAGTGAGCAGGATTTTGGTAGCGGATGATGAGGCGAAGATCCGCGAAGTGATTCGAGAATATGCAGAGTTTAGCGGTTATGAAGTAACCGAGGCGGAAGACGGCATGGAGGCAGTGGCAATCTGCCGCGAACAAAACTTTGACGCCGTTGTAATGGATATTATGATGCCCCGGTTGGATGGCTTTTCGGCCTGTAAAGAAATTCGTAAAACCAAAGACATTCCTGTGCTGATGCTGTCAGCCAGGGGAGAAGAATATGATAAGCTGTTTGGTTTTGAGCTTGGGATTGACGACTATGTGGTGAAACCATTTTCGCCCAAAGAATTAATGGCGCGGTTAAGCGTTATGATAAACCGCAGAAAAGCTGCCGCTGCCGCCCAGGAGACTGAGCGGTACCGCTTTAGCGGGCTGGAGGTGGATATAGACGGGCGAAATGTGCTGGTTGACGGCATAAAAACAGAGATGACCCCAAAAGAATATGACTTGTTGTTTTACTTGGTGCGCAACCGGGGTCTGGCCTTAAGCCGCGAAAAGCTGCTGAGTGATATTTGGGGGTTCGATTTTTATGGGGATGACCGTACGGTAGATACTCATATTAAAATGCTGCGCAGCTCGCTGGGGCCATACCGGGATTATATTGTTACCCTGCGCGGGCTGGGGTATAAGTTTGAGGCAAAGGACGAGGAATGAAACAAACAATGCACTCACAGACAAAACAAAAACAAGCAAAAGGCCTAAAGTACCGGCTTTGGGTCTATTTTGTGCTGTTTGCGGCTGCAATTATGGCAATCCTTTGGCTTTTACAAATTATCTTTTTAAATACATACTACGAAAGCATGAAAACTTCTGAGGTGCAAAAGCTTGGACGCCAGCTGATCGAGCAGTATGACAATGAAAATTACGACGATATTCTGTTTCGCAGTGCCTTTAATAATGGGTTTATGATTCAAATATTTGACAGGGAGGGTAATGTGCTGCACTCCTCTGCACCTTTCATGAAGGACGAGCCTGGCGGGGGGATGATGGGTGGAAGGTTTGGCAGCATAAAGTTTTCTGATTTTATGAGCCGGATTCAGTCCAGCGATGCCAGCACCATCTGCTATACCATTCACGATGGAAAATCCCGGGACAAAAGCCTGGTATTTGGTGCAAAGTGGCCGGATGCAAAGGGGAAAGAAGTTTATATGCTGTTGTATGCTCCCCTTATGCCGGTAGATACCACCGTTTCGGTTTTGCAAAACCAGCTGTTTGTAGTGTCGGTGCTGTCGCTAGTGCTGGCGCTGGTGTTATCTTTTTTAATCGCCAGCAAACTGGCAAAACCGATTCGTGCCTTAACCGATTCAGCCGGGGAGCTAGCGAAAGGCAATTATGATGTTACCTTCCGGGGGGGCGGCGGCTACCGGGAGATTGACCAGCTGGCCGAAAGCCTAAATTATGCAACCGAAGAACTTTCAAAGACTGACCAACTGCGCAAAGATTTAATCGCAAATGTTTCCCACGATTTACGTACACCGCTGACCATGGTGAAGGCGTACGCCGAAATGATACAGGACATTTCGGGAGATAACCCCGAAAAACGAAATGCTCACGCCGGGGTTATTATACAGGAGGCCGACCGGTTAAGTGAGCTGGTGGGCGATATGCTTGATCTTTCCCGTATGCAGGCCGGGCTGATGCTGCCAGAGCCAGAAGAGTTGGACCTGGGTTTGCTGACGCGGCAAACTGCTATGCGTTTTCAGGGTATGTGTGAAAAACAAGGGTACCAAATTTTGCTGCAGGCTACAGATGACTGCTTCGTTTGGGCCGATGGAAAGCGGATGAGCCAGGTTATTTATAACCTGATTGGCAATGCGGTCAATTACACAGGGGAAGACAAAACAGTTCGGGTAAAGCTTGTCAACAGCCAGGGCAAGGTATACTTTGCAGTGAGCGATACTGGAAAAGGCATTCCCGAGGACCAGCGGAATGAAATTTGGGAGCGCTATTGCCGTTCATCCGAAACACACCGCCGTCCAGTGTCGGGCACCGGGCTGGGCCTTTCTATTGTGAAGGAGATTTTAGAAGCAAGCGGTGCCGACTATGGCGTGGAAAGCGAACTGGGTAAGGGCAGCACCTTTTGGTTTTCCTTACCTCAGCACGACGAAGATCAAACAGAACCAAAAAGTTACTGACCATTTGACCCCAAAAGGTATTGGTTTCTGTTTTAAATAGATTTTCATCCTGATTTTGGAAGATTTTCACAGGATGAACACAGTGGGATGGTACCCTGTTTTTGTGAGCGGCGGGGTTCATCCTTATCAAATTTACAACAGCCGTTTTGGCGGCGGAATGAGGAAAATTATGATGAGAATGAAACGGATAATCGGCATCGTGCTCCTGTTGATTTTAGTGTTTGGGCTGTTTGGCGGATGCGCTGGCCAGAAAGCTGTTATGACAGTTGGCGGAAATAAAGTTTCACTGGAAGAGTACCGCTATTACTACCTGAACGCAAAATACAATTATGATAACGGTGACGACAGTTTTTGGGAAAAATACCCCGAAGCCAAGGAAGAACTGGAAGACTATACACTGGACATGATTAAGCAGGCCTATGCGCTTCGCAAGGTGGCGGCAGACAACGGGGTTACACTGAGCAAAGATGATAAAAAATCAATTTCGGAGCAGCTGGACGAGTTGGTCACACAAATGGGAGGCAAAGAAGAGTATGAGACCGCTCTAAAGGAAAGCTACCTTACCGATGAACTTTACCGCAGCCTATTGGAGATTGACGTTTTAATGGATACCCTGGCAAATACCGTATTTGCAGAAGGCGGGCAATATTATGTAACTGACGAAGAGGTGCTTCGGGTTGTAGACGAGGATTATATTCGTACCACTCAAATTTTAATTGCGTTTAATGAAGAAGAGGATGCCGAGGCAACCAAGGCCAGAGCAGAGGAAGTGTTGAAGAAGGCCAAGGCGGGGGAAGATTTTGATACCCTGGTGGCCCAGTACAACGAAGACCCGGGCATGGTGGACAATACTGACGGTTACTACTTTACCAAAGGGCAGATGGTAACGCCTTATGAAGAGGCGTCTTTTGCGTTGCAGGAAAACGAACTGAGCGGATTGGTAGAAAGCAGTTATGGATACCACATTATTAAACGACTGCCTAAAGAGGATGCGTATATTCAAGCCAACCTAGAACAGTTCCGTACACCCTTAATCAACGCAAAATGGGCAGAGCTGCTGCAGAAAGCCATTGATGAAATGACAGTGGAATACGACAAGCAGTTTGAACAAATTAACATGGACTCGCTGAAGGACGCATAAGAAAATCTGTTCAGCGGTCCCAAAGGAGGCAACTTGTTTGAAGATCGCTGAAAAAATAAAAAACCTTTCCCGCAAAAAGCTGGTTATTTCGGTTATTTGCGTGGGGGTGGTGGCATTGGGGGCGACCGGCGTTTATACCCTTACGCTTGGTGCGTCCTTAACAGGCACAGGAGGAATGTAAAGAAACCATTAAGCTGTTGGGGCTGTCTGACCGGCTGAGCCATAAACCGTCTGAACTTTCTGGCGGCCAGCAACAAAGGGTGGCCATTGCCCGGGCCATGGTGGGCAATCCTACAATTCTGTTGGCAGACGAACCTACCGGTGCTTTAGATACTGCTACCGGCAAAGAGGTGCTGCAGCTTTTCTTAAAGTTAAACCAAATGGGCAATACCATTATTATGATTACCCATGACCTTCAGGTGGCCAGTTATGCCAAGCGGGTTGTGAAAATTGTAGATGGAGAATTGTTTGCATCTTAGGTTATAGCATACTTAGGATGATTTGATCATATTTGAGAGAATTTGTTGCGCTTTACGCTGTAAGCGAAGGCTTTTTCTGCTGGCAAAATGGGCAGCTGTTTTTGTACGTAAAAAAAAGAGGGATCAGAGCTGATCCCTCTTTTTTGCGATGTTTTATTTTTAAGCCCCGATTGAAGTACAAAACAGTATCATTTAATGAATATTGCTTATTTTGCAATGGTAATATGGCTGAAAACGCTGGCAGCATCAAAAATATGAAATGGTTCGGTTTGGCCATTTCCTTCGGCACCGGTAGTAACCAGAATATATTCTTTGCCCTTCATTTCCCCAAGGCTGGCCAGGCACTGCCCGGCGTCACCGGTATACCCGGTTTTTCCGCCAAGAATTTGGCCGCCTTCAAATTCAGTAGAGCTTACGCGGGAAAATAAAGTGCTGTATACGGTGATGACGTTACCGGATTGACTTGGTTGGGTGGTATACTCTGGGGTACAGATAATTTTTTTAAACGTTTTGTCTTTTAACGCGTATTCAAACAATACCGCCATGTCGCTGACAGTGGAATAGTGATTATCGTCATGCAGGCCAGTAACATTGGTAAAATGGGTATGTGTCATGCCAAGTTCCCGGGCCTTTTGGTTCATCATTTCTACAAAATTCGATACAGATTCACCTACATGAACGGCCAGGGCTGTGGCGGCCTCTGCTCCAGAAGGCAGCATGGTACCGTAAAGCAGGTCGATTGCCTGTACTGTATCGCCGGGCAGAAAACCTGCCAAAGCGGCATTGGCGTCATATAATGGGGCATATAACGTTGGGTCCAGAAAAACCGGCTCGCTTAAATCCTCTATATTTTCCAACACTACCACTGCGGTCATTATTTTGGTGAGGGATGCGGGGTAAATTTGGCTTTGTGAATCCTTTTCCAATAAAACCTGTCCGCTTTCACGGTCAATAAGAACCGCGTTCGTGCTGTGCAGCTCACTAGCCAGATCAGAGGGCAGGGTGGGAAGAGGTTCTTCTGGTCGACTATTGTCGGCAGTGCTTGATTCTGGTTGCGGGTCAGAAGATATGGTGATTTTGCTGTTTGCTTCGCCGCCTATGGCAAGCGAAATAGAGGAACCAATAAACTGTACCAATTTTACCAGACCAAAACACAATACCCCAGCCAAAACCAGGAGCAGGAATATTCTGTCATACCGCAGGCGGTATCGCCTGCGTCTTTTTATTTTTGTCCGACGCTGGGCCAAACAATCTCCCTCCTTCATTGTTCCAATCAAAGCCAGGGCCACTGTTTGCTGCACATTACAAGTGAAAACAGTATTTTAAAAGCAACAAAGGCATGATTGTTTTCTGCAATAAAAATAGTATAGCCTAAATAGAATCATATAAGTTTTTCAATCATCTTACAGTTGGTTTAAAATTCCCTTAATTCCTTCAAAAAAGGAGGGGATGATTCCCTCCTTTTTATGAAGCAGCATATTGTTTTATCGCAATAACAGCAGTTCTTATGTAGCTAATCTTTTATAAAAGCAATGTCGCAAATACTGTCACCGCCTGCAATCGTTTGGCGCAACTCCAGATGACAGCCCATTGTTTTGGCTATGCCACGGTCGCCCTCCATGGCAATATCGCACAGCTTGCTGATTTTTTCATCTGACAATCCAAGTTTTTTCCAAGCATTGACCAGCGGGCAGCGATGAAAATGAACATGGGTCATGTCGTAGTTTGATTCTACCGATTCTATCTGAAAGCAGCACCGGCTGATATCGTCCAAAAATATGGTTCCAAATTCACCAATGTTTTCCGGGTCCGGGCAGTGGGAACGGTGTTTTGCCCCATGTATGCTGCCGCATTTCGAAATAGCGTTTCGGCCAATCTCTTCCCAATTTGCCTCTTCCTTTTCAGCTTCAGCCAGTATCAGGGCCATCCAGGTTGCGCGATGCTCAATGGCATTTAAAACATGATTTACCTCTGTTTCGGGGACAGGCCTGCTGGTTTTGATTACAGCCATGATGGGTTCCTCCTTTAAAAGACCTTTTATAACAATTTTAATGTATTTTTCAAATGAATTCTACTAAAATTAAGTGGATATTTTCACAAAAAAAGGCCACAAAATTTTACTTTTGCGGCCTAAAAGGAGAATCTAGGAGAAATATCGTGTTTTAAGAAAGCGGCTGAGTTTAAAAATTGGAATGCATAAAAGCCCCCATAAAAGGGTGTAAAGCGCACAAATTTGCCCCCAAAGGTTTAGCGGCTGACTGGAATAATCCCAGACATTCCACTTTAAGGCAAGGTTTACAATGCAGCCAATCACAAATTCTACTCCGGTAATAATGAGCGCCCCTGTAATGCATTTTCGCCAAAGGGATTTTCTGGGGTTTTTCGTGTTTAATTTGTATAAAATAAAAAAGCACAATCCACCGGTAATAGACATTGTCCAATGGGTAAAACCACGCCATAGAATTTCGATCCAGCTGTAGGCCACTGACCCCAGCAGAAAAATAGAAGTATCTTCTTTTATTTTTTGCATATTTATCATTCACCTGTTTCTTTTCCGGTAGTTTCAGTTTGCACGGGAAGTTTTGAAATATACGGGAAAAACACAGGGAATAAACGGAAACATATTTCGGACAAATTTGCAGAAAATAAGAATACTATAAAAAGAAACGGAGTGTTGCAGATGGACCCCTTTATGAATAGCCCAGCCACCGGAGCACCTATGCAGGAGGATCAGCCTGATATGCCACTTGGGCTCGGTATGGCATTGGCACAAAATACAAGTGCAATGAGCCGGTTTGGCGCTTTAAGCACCGAAGAAAAAAAGCGTATGATTGGTTATATTCAAGCCAGCCAAACTGGAGACGAAGCCAAATACCGCATTGATCAAACCGTACAGGCATTAAAAGAAAATAATAGGGACAGTGGAGTTTTTTGGTGATTTACCAAGTTTATCGGTTTTGGTTTTTAAGCCTAAATTAATCTAATAAAAAGCGGCGTAAAAACGCCGCTTTTTATTGCTGTTTTGCCTGTCAGAAACCATATGCCGTTATTTTAACCGGTCAATCCATTCTCCATAGCCTTCTGCCTCCATCTCCTCCAAAGGTATAAAACGGAGCGCAGCGCTGTTGATGCAGTAACGCAGCCCGCCTGAGCCGTTGGGCCCGTCTTCAAATACATGTCCCAGGTGGGCATTCCCGATTTTGCTTCGTACCTCGGTACGGAACATTCCATGGGAAGAATCCATCCTTTCCACCACCGAAGCTGCTTTTACCGGCCTTGAAAAACTTGGCCAGCCACAATCCGATTCAAATTTATCATTTGAGAGAAAGAGCGGTTCCCCTGTGGTGACATCCACATAGATACCGGGCTTAAAATGATTCCAAAAATCATTTTGAAAAGGGGGTTCCGTGGCGTTTTGCTGGGTGACCGCGTATTGCGTTGGGGTAAGAGTGCGGCGTAAATCCTCTTCGGACGGGCGCTGGTACTGATTCGGTGCCGACGGCCTACTGTTGCGGGCATGGGCAAATTTATCTGCTCCAATGTGACAATACCCCCCGGGGTTATGGTCCAGGTATTTTTGATGGTATTCTTCTGCCGGGTAGTAATTTTGAAGGGGAAGAACCTCTACCGCCAACGGCTTTTGGTACTCTAGCGCCAGTTTTTGTAAGGAATTTTGAATCACGGGCAGATCGGCCTGGTCAGTGTAATAAATGCCGCTTCGGTACTGTATTCCGTGGTCGCCACCCTGCCGGTTCACCGAAGTGGGGTCGATTGCATCAAAAAATAATTCCAGAAGAAAGGATAAGGGCGCTGTTTGAGGGTCAAAAATTACTTTAACTGTTTCGGCAAAGCCGGCTCCCCTGCAAACCTCCTCATAGGTAGGAAATTCTCCGCACCCGTTGGCATAGCCCGCCTGTGTCGATAAAACCCCCCGAATTTCTGACAGGTATTTTTCCAAACCCCAAAAACAGCCTCCTGCCAAATAAATCTTTTTGGCCATACGATCACGCCCTTTCTTTTTCTTTTAGTATGCCACAATTGATCGGAATTTTCTAATAAAATTAAATTTGTTCATAAAAAATTTGCAATTAAATTTATATAAAGTCGTTGACAATTTATATAATTATAATTACAATATTAGCAGTGAGGTGAAATGGAATGCAGAAAAGTATGTATAGCTTAATGCTGATGGATGATGTAGTCCAAGCAATCGATGAATTGGCTTATGCCCAAAACACCAACCGTTCCAACCTGATTAATCAAATATTGGCGGATTACCTTTCGATGACCACCCCCGAAAAACGAATGAGAGATATTTTTGACCGAGTGACCGAGTTAATACAGTCGGAGAGTGCATTTCAGGTGCAGTTAATGCCCTCAGATGCCATGATCTCTATCCGCAGCCCGCTGCAGTATAAATACCGCCCCACCATTCGTTATTCGGTGGAGCTTTTTCGCAGCGCAGGGGAGACTATTGGGGAGCTGAAGGTGATTTTTCGTACCCAAAGCAACCAGCTGCTGCTGGAGCTCAGTGATTTCTTTAAAGTTTGGATCAGGCTGGAGCAAACCTATTTATCCAGCCAATTCCCTGCAGGCAGCATCCGCTATAGCATGGAACCCGGCCGCCTTACCCGCACCTTTATGCTGCCCAAAAACAAGGCGATGCAAAGCGACGAAAAGCTGGGCGAGGCAATTGCGGGTTATATTCAAATGTTTGACGAGATTTTAAAAGGCTACCTGAGTGGAAGATACCAAACCATTGGGCAGATAGAGAAGAGATATTTAAGTTACCTAAACAGCGGCATGACGATTATATAGTGCTTTAAAGCTATTTTAATACTCCATTGTCTGCCGAAAAAGGAATTTGTATAGGAGGGGTAGGAATATGAACGCTCAAAAATTAACACAAAAATCGCTGGAGGCGATAAACCAGGCACAAAATATTGCGTTGGAAAACCAAAATATGCAGATAGAACCGGAGCATCTGGTTTATGCACTGGTTGAGCAGGATGCAGGACTCATTCCGCAGCTGCTGGTAAAAATGGGCATCGACCCTGATCGGCTGGCGGCCCAGCTGGATGCTGAAATCCGCAAAATTCCCGGCGTTTCCGGCCCCGGCCGGGAACCGGATAAGGTTTATGTCTCTCAAATGGTAGACCGTATTTTAAACGATGCCGAAAAGCTGGCGGCACAAATGAAGGATGAGTATGTTTCGGTGGAGCATATTATGCTTTCGGTATTTGACCACCTGACGAACGGCCTGAAAAACGTATTCCGTGCGGTTGGACTTGATAAAGACGCTTTCTTGAAAGCATTGTCCGGCGTACGCAGCAATACCCGGGTGACCAGCGATAACCCCGAGACCACCTATGACGCCCTGAAGAAATACGGCACCGACCTGGTGGAGCGGGCACGCAACCAAAAGCTTGACCCGGTGATCGGGCGGGATAGTGAAATTCGAAATGTAATCCGCATTCTTTCCCGTAAAACCAAAAATAACCCGGTGCTGATTGGTGAGCCGGGTGTTGGTAAAACCGCTATTGCAGAGGGGCTTGCTATCCGTATTGTAAAAGGGGACGTACCCGAAGGGTTAAAAGATAAAACCATCTTTTCGCTAGATATGGGCTCTTTAATTGCAGGCGCCAAGTTCCGCGGCGAATTTGAAGAGCGGCTGAAAGCAGTGCTAAACGAAATTAAGGGTAGCGAAGGCAAAATTATTTTGTTTATTGATGAGCTGCATACCATTGTGGGCGCCGGTAAAACCGACGGCGCCATGGATGCGGGCAACCTGTTAAAGCCCATGCTGGCCAGGGGCGAGCTGCACTGTATTGGCGCTACCACCCTGGATGAATACCGCCAGTATATTGAAAAAGACCCCGCGTTGGAGCGTCGGTTCCAGCCGGTTTTGGTGGATGAGCCAACGGTAGAGGATACAATTTCCATTCTGCGTGGCCTCAAAGAACGCTACGAGGTGTTCCACGGGGTGCAAATTCAGGACCAGGCTATTATTGCGGCGGCAACCTTATCTAACCGCTATATTACCGACCGGTTTTTGCCTGATAAGGCCATTGACCTGGTAGACGAGGCCTGCGCTATGATCCGTACCGAGATTGACTCCATGCCCTCCGAGCTGGATGAGATTGCCCGTAAGATTATGCAGCATGAAATTGAAGAGGCCGCCTTGAAGAAAGAAAAAGACAACCTTGCCCAGGAGCATCTGAAGGAAATTCAGAAAGAACTGGCCGAAATGCGCTCTCAGTTTAATTCTATGAAAGCGCAGTGGGACAATGAAAAGAACAGCATTACCAAGGTACAGAAGATTAAAGAAGAGATGGAGCAGGTAGCGGCTGAGATTGAGCGCGCCGAACAGGGGTATGACCTGAACAAAGCCGCCGAGCTGAAATACGGCAAGCTGCCCGAACTGAAAAAACAGCTGGAGGAAGCTGAAAAGAATAACCCACACCCGCAAAACTCGCTGCTCAGAGACAAGGTAACCGAAGAAGAGATTGCCCGGATTGTGGCAAGGTGGACCGGTATACCAGTATCTAAACTAATGGAGGGCGAGCGTGAAAAACTGCTGCACCTGGACGATATTCTGCATGAAAGGGTAATTGGCCAGGACGAAGCAGTACAGCGCGTCTGCGAGGCAATCATGCGTTCCCGTGCAGGTATTCAGGATGAAAACCGGCCGATTGGCTCCTTTTTATTCCTGGGCCCCACCGGCGTAGGTAAAACCGAGCTTGCAAAAGCTTTGGCCGAAAGCCTGTTTGATGATGAGCACAATATGGTGCGTATTGATATGACCGAGTATATGGAAAAATTTGCAGTGTCTAGGTTAATCGGAGCGCCTCCGGGATATGTTGGCTATGAAGAGGGTGGCCAGCTCACCGAAGCGGTACGCCGCAAACCCTATTCGGTGGTGCTGTTTGATGAGATTGAAAAGGCCCACCCGGATGTATTCAATATTCTGCTGCAGGTGCTGGACGACGGCCAGCTTACCGATTCCCAGGGCCGTAAGGTGGATTTTAAAAATACCATTATAATTCTCACCTCCAACATTGGTTCCTCTTATCTGCTGGAAGGCATTGACGACAGCGGCGAGATTACCGAGGAATGCCGCGGGCAGGTAATGAACTTGTTAAAGAGCCAGTTCCGTCCCGAATTTTTAAACCGGTTGGACGAAATTGTCTTTTACAAACCGCTGACCAAAGCAGAGACCGGAAAAATTGTGGAGCTGCTGCTAGGGCACCTGCGTGACCGCTTAAAAGAAAAACAGCTTTACCTGGAAGTAACCGACGCGGCCAAGCAGTATATTATTGACGGTGGATATGACCCCGTTTATGGTGCTCGGCCCCTCAAACGGTTCATTCAAAGTAAGGTTGAAACTCTGGTAAGCCGAATGATTATAGCCGAGGACTTGATGCCTCAGACCACCATGGTCGTTGACTATAAGGACGGCCAGCTGGTCATTTCGAAGAAACAATCTTAAAAACAGAAGCCTCCTGCCCAATTGGGCAGGGGGCTTCTGTTTTTTATCGTTTATTTTTATTCAGGTTCTATCATAGAAATCAGTACCCGAATAAACTCCTCCTGAGTCAGATTTTGGGCCAGCACATAATAACCAATGCCATCTACGGTAAATTCTGAAAAATAAAAATCATTATAGCCTGAGGGGGTATGGGTTTCGGCATCATAGGGGCCATACCCGCTTTTACAGTGGCCGGCCAAAATGCTGACGCCCCCAATTGTAGATTTGATCTCCTCTTCCGCCAGGTAAATACCACACTGGAAGGGGGGACGGCCCTTAGCAGTTTCAATATGCAGTTCCCTTAAATCAGGAATGTATTCCTCCGGGTTATAGCCCTCGGGCTGGTAAGTGAATACGTTGTTTTCATAAAAGACGGTTCCATCCTTACTATAGGTAACCTGAAATAGAAGGTCTTCTTCCCGGTAAGGAGAAACAAGATCTTGGGGCAGCCAGCCAGGACGCGGGTCCCTCCCAAGGCGTGCAATTAATTGGTCGAGGGTGTAAGAGCGCCGGTAGCCGCCCTCAGGGTCTATCAGCTTAGCCCGGTCGATGGAAATCGGGTTATCATCTGAGGGCTCTACAAAACGAAGCGTGCCGCTCGAAAGGGCAACTGTTGACTGATGAACACCCGGGGTAAGGGGAGTAACAATTGTGATTCTATCGGCTTGGATGTCTATTCCGGTGGAATTGTGAATAGAAGTGGACTGCTCAGTTTGGGTAATTGGAGAAAACGGTATGGTAAAAATGGGTTGGGTACCCAGGTAATAAAGCCCCCCGCATAAAAGGCAGACGACCGCGAAAGCGCCGGCCCAAGCAAGCAAGGCGGAATATCTGGCCGGCAGTGTCAGGGAGAAGATGCCGGCCTTAGCCGACTTCGCCGCCTTTAGGCGCCGGGGGAGTATTTTTTCCATAGTCTGTGTATTCTTTGCGAGGCGTTTTGCTTCAAATAGCTTCAGGTAGGTATCGGCAATTAATTCTGGGGTGGGGTGAATTTGATCAAATAAGCTGCGGTAGCTTTGTTTAAAATTCATCGTAGTCTCCTTTCAACCATTCTTTCAGCATTGCTCTGGCCCGGGTAAGCTGGGTGCGGACGGTGGATTCTTTACGGTGGAGCAGCAAGCTGATTTTAGCGACGGGCAGGTCTTCATAATAAAACAGATGGATTACCTGGCGGTATTTTAACGGTAATTTGTTCAGGGCTTCCTCTAAATCCTGAAACGGAGCCTCTTCCTGAACGGGTTGTTCCTCTAATGGAATGGCGGTCAGGGGAAGAAGCGTTCGATAAAAGTTTTTTGAGCAGTTGATGGTAACCCGGATGAGCCATGCCTTGCGGTGTTCTTCACTTTTAAAATGGCGGGGCTTTTTCAGCAAACGGAGAATCACCTCTTGAAATACATCCTCGGCTCCGGCTTGGCAGCCGGTTTGTGAATAAGCCAGCCGGTAGACCATGTCGCCGTATTTTTGAATGATCTGTTCAAACTGCTGTGCGCAATCAGCTGTTTTACGTTCCACCATAAGCCCCCCTTTTCCAGTAATACCTGATTAAAATATAAAAAGCTACAAACGTTGGCTGCTTTTTTCAGCCAGCAGCCAATAAACCCCGAAAAGTTGAAGACATACCGGCATTATAAAGCGTTTGGTTTTTTGAGAAGCTATATCCCTTCAAAAGTGCTTAGCCGGTTACCCCCAGGGTAAGGCGCAGATATTGAAATGAGCGCCTTGCCCTGTTCTTCTGCATCAGGGGAGCTCCGGGCAATTGCAGTTATACTTTGCACCCAAAACTTAAAGTGGACAGCCATAGAAAAAATATTGTCCATTGTGTATCAATATTTGCCCCGCTGTAAGGCAAAAGTGATTTTTAAATGCGCCCGAATTTTTTACAAAGCTGCTGTTTCTATTGTGGCATAACAGAAAATAAAGTACAATAAAGAAAAGAGGTGGGAAGATGAAAACAATTGGATTAATCGGCGGTATGAGTTGGGAAAGTACAATAGAATATTACCGGGTTATCAATGAAACGGTAAAAGAATGCCTTGGGGGGCTGCATAGCGCTAAGTGTGTGCTTTACAGTGTTGATTTTGAGGAAATTGAACACTGCCAGGCTATGGGGGAATGGGAAAAAAGCGGTGAAATTTTGGCTGGGGCCGCCCGCTCTCTGTGCCAGGCAGGGGCAGATTTCTTTCTGATTTGCACTAATACCATGCACAAAGTGTACAGGCAGGTACAGGCGGCGGTGCCAATACCGCTTTTGCATATAGCCGAGGTGACTGCCGACAGCTTGGCAGAGCAGAATGTAACAAAAGTGGCTTTATTGGGCACCCGGTACACCATGGAACATGATTTTTACAAGCAGCGGTTGCAAGACCGGGGGCTGACGGTGCTTATTCCGGGGCAGAAGGACCGAAAGCTGGTAAATAGAGTGATTTATGACGAGCTTTGCCTTGGGGTGATTCGGGAAGAATCCCGCAGGGAGTACCTGCGAATTATTACGCAGCTCGCCGAACAGGGTGCACAGGGGGTCATACTGGGCTGCACCGAAATTGGTCTGCTGGTAAAAGAGGCGGATTCCCCCCTGCCAGTTTTTGACACCACCTTACTGCATGCCCGCAGGGCGGCGCTGGAAGCGATGAAAGAGGATTTGAAAGGAGAAATAAAATGAAAAAGATGATTAATACAGCATTCTTCTATGCCATTTTGGCTATGGCCGGGGGAGTATTCTACCGGGAATTTACCAAATTTAACAGCTTTACCGGCCGGACAAACCTTGGTTTTTTGCACGTGCACCTGTTTGTGCTGGGTATGTTCTTTTTTTTAATTGCAGCCTTACTGGACAAACAGCTGAAGGTGACCAAACACCCAAAATTTAAATGGTTTTATGGTTTTTATAACGCTGGGCTGATTACCACTGCCACAACCTTGATTGCCCGTGGAATTGTACAGGTATTGGGGACTTCCTTAAGCAAAGCAATGGATGCATCACTGTCAGGTATTGCCGGCTTGGGGCATATTCTGCTGGGGGCAGGCATTGTGCTTTACTTTGTTATGCTTCGCCGGCAGCTGGAGAAAAACACATAAAGCATTGGGAGAAAAGGGTATGAAATATATTGCAGCCGGGTTTAACGTACTACAACCGGGCCTATACCCAAATGTAACCCCAAAGGACCGTGCCAGGGCATTGAATTTAGCCGAACAGTGTGGGCGTTAACAATTGATCATAGAAGAAATTTTAAAGTTTAAAACCAAGAAAATATGGAAGAAAAAAGCCTCTAATCGTAGTTTGTTTTACGATTAGGGGCTTTGTAATGTTTGGGGAAAAGGGAATACCACAGTATAATGAAGAAATGAAAAGGCAAGCAATAGCAAATCAGAACTGTGGAACGGGCATGTGATTTTTTTACAGAACATATGACATATACAGTTGATGTGGATTTCAAAAAAGGCGGAACTGAAGCATGGCTAAAGATTAAGAACAAGCTTGCCAGGTGCAGTTCACCTTTGCGTGTTGTTGACTTCGCAAACAGTTAACTGGTCTTCTGCAACAGTAAAACGTACCTCAAAGCCGGCAAATTCAAACCCATAAACCCGTTCGGGGGTGTTTTGGTAGGCCGGGCGTGGGTCCTGCGCCAATACCGCCAGCAGGCCGTCGCGCCGGTCGGGGGGAATTTGATGCAGCAGATGTTCCGGAAAATTCACCCGCAGTACCCCTTCTTTGGACTGCAAGGCAAACCCGCCTTTCGCGTGAGGGTGTGAATCGGTATATGCCAGGTAAGGCTTAATGTCGTAGATTGGGCTGCCGTCCATTAAATCGGCACCTGAAACATACAAGACCGGGCCCAGCTCGCTGTGCAGGTCAATGCCTTCCAACCGGACAGAGGATAACCCTATGGGATTGGGGCGAAACGGCGAGCGTGTTGCAAATACCCCCATACGTGTGTTGCCTCCAAGCCGGGGAGGTCGAACGGTAGGCGACCAGCCTTCCCGCATGGCTTCGGAAAATTGCCAGAGAAGCCAGATGTAAGAGTACCCCTCCAGGCCCCGTAAAGCGTCAGGATTGCGGTATTCCGGCTCAAACACAATGGTTGACTTTAATGTATCTACCAGCCCGCTTTGCCGGGGAATACCAAACTTAGTGGTGAAATCGCTGCAAATATGCGCGATAATATGCATAGAAATTGATTGTGACATAAAAACCATCCATTCCGCCGATTCGCGCCGGCACAAATTGATACAGAAAAGGGAAACCTTATCACACGAAGCAGAGAGTTGATAAGATGACACTATTGGTGCAGGGTGACGGCAGCAAGTGCCAGGCAAACAGGTGCATCCCTACCCTCAAAAGGGCGCGACGGACAGCGGTTATACGTATTGCCTCAGGCAATGACACCAATCCTGTACAGCGAAGCCCTTTGTTTTCTGGGCGGTAGCCTATGTGTACTCTACCGAAGATATCGCCCATTGCTCCTGGGTACTGTAAAGAGCTGACCCAGTTACAAAATTCTTTTTCAGGCTTTTTCAAACGGTGAAGTAGCAGAAACAATCGGATTAAAACAACATGAGAATATGATTCGTTCTCATTCAGGTGCTCCATTCTGCCCGGTTTTAAGACGCAAAAAGCTTAAAAACGATTTACAGCTCTTTTGCGTTGTTCATAAAATATTGTAATATGTTTGAGGCTAAAAAAGCAAGCTGTCCCTCACTTTTTTAAAATGGGAAGACAACTTGCTTTTTGTTTGAAAGAAGGATTCGCCTGGAGAACTTGACGAAGAAGGCAGAATACCATTTTCCAAAGTATGAAAATAATGCCATAGAAAGTATATAACGTCACTGATAAGAGGTTATGATTCTAAAGATGCCGTATATTCTGCTGCTTTCAAGGCTTTTTTTATTTCTTTTTCCTGCAGGCGGCGGGCTTTCTTTTCCAGCTTTTTTTGCCGGCCGTTCTCAGACATGGAATAAAATACCGGTATTACAATTAAGGTAAGTAAGGTAGAGCAGATTAGGCCGAAAATTACGACTACTGCCATTGATTGCAGCATCTGCCCGCCTTCGCCAATGCCCAAAGCCAGCGGTACCATACCCAATACGGTGGTAATAGTGGTCATAAAAATTGGACGAAGCCTTGTTTTCCCGGCATAGGTTAAGGCATCAAACACATTCATTCCTTTTTCGCGCATCTGACCCACATAGTCAATTAATACAATGGCATTGTTTACTACCACGCCAACCAGTACAATCATACCAATAATTGAGGTCATATTCAGCGTACACCCAGTAAGGAACAGGCCCAATAGCGCACCGCTGATGGAGAATGGCACCGAAACCATAACAACAATAGAAAAACGCATGGATTCAAACTGGGCGGCCATTACCATAAAGACCAGTATAATGGCCATGAAAAGCACTAAAAACATGTCGCTGAAGGTTTCGGTCTGCATCTGAGCCATGCCGCTGAAAGATGCATCCACCCCATATGGTAAAATCATGTTGTTTAACCCTTTTTGAATATCGGCATAAACGCTGCCGAAGTCACGCCCCGCCACCTGGGCAGATGCAGTATATACATACTGATTGTTCTGACGGTTTACAGTAATGGGCCCGTTATCAAAAACAATATCGGCAATACTGGTAAGGGGAACATTCAGCCCGGCAGGGGAGGTAAGAGTCATGGACTGCAGATCACTTACTGTTTCAAAACTGCCTTCTGGGAAGGATACCACAATGTCCATATCCTGCTCGTCACCCTTTAAGGTGGCGGCAGTACGGCCGTTTATCATGGTGTTTACCGACGAGATGACGGTAGCAGGGGTAAAGCCGTATGCCGCCGCCTTAGTGGCGTTCACCACTACCCTGGCTTCGGGCCGCCCCACCGAAACGCTGGAACTGGTTGCTACAACGCCGTTTATTTTAGCCATCATTGCCTCAATATCGGCAGTTGCTGTTTTTAAGTCGTCCTGGTCGTTGCCCATAATAGTTAGCGAAACGGATGAACCCGAGGAACCGGCGCTCATCATCATAGAACTGGTTTCGGTTACCTTTATGCTGCAGCCAGGCATGCCCGATACGGCACTGCGCACTTCAGCCACCACCTGCGATGTGGTGCGCTTGGCATCATCATAAAGAAAAACGGTGACAGAAGAGGTGTTGGAACTGGAGGACCCTACACTGGAGCTGTATGTTTCTATCTCGGGAATTCCGCTCAGCACCTGTTCTACTGCTTGCACATATTGATCCTTTTCTTCCTTTTTCAGGCCCTGTTCCGTTTCAATTGAAACACTGAACTGCCCCTGGTCAATTGCCGGCATCAGTTCGCTTCCAATAAACGAGGTGAGAAACAGGCTGCCTACAAAGAAGGCGACAGAGATAGCAACGACCGATTTTTTGTGGTGCAAAGCCCAGCCGATTACTTTGGAATAAAAGTCTTCTAAACGGCCGAAAGCTTTTGCAAACTTGGTGCCTGTTTTTTCTTCGGGTGAAAGCTTTGCAAACATGCAGGGGACTATGGTAAGGGCAGAAATGAGTGAAGCCAGCAGGGAGAACGCTATGGTAAGGGCTGCCTGGCCAAAGATCTCTGAGGTGAGGCCTTTAATAAATACAATTGGTAAAAATACGACCACAGTTGTAAGGGTAGAGGCCACAATAGCAGAGCCAACTATTTTTGCCCCTTCAAAGGCAGCCTGTTTTACGTCCATTTTCTGGCTGCGGCAGCGGAAGATGCTTTCCAGTACAACGATAGAGTTGTCGACCATCATACCGACGCCCACTACCAGGCCGCCCAGGGAGATCAGGTTTAAATCGATGCCCATAAAATACATGAGCACAAAAGTAATAACCACCGAGAAGGGGATGGAAGTGCCGATAATCATGGATGCCTTAAAATCGCCCAAAAAGAGCCATAGCACCAGAATGGCCAGCGCACCGCCCAAAAGCAGGCTGGAAATGACACTGTTTATGGCCGATTGAATGGCCTCGCCCTGATCCAGCACCATACTGAGGTGAATGTCGGGGTAGAGGGCGTCCAGGGTTTTCATTTCCTGCCGCAGGTTCTTAGCAACGGTAACGGTATTGGCGCTTTGCTGTTTGCTGACGCTGATAGTAATATTGTTTTGACCGTTGATTCGGCTGATACTGTCAGATTCTTTTTCATACTGATAAATATCGGCCACATCAGAAAGATGAATGACATTGCCCGTTGGCAGCGTAATGGGGAGAGATTTTAATTCCCCAATAGTGTTATATTCATACTGACCGCGCAGGAACACGCTTTTATCATCCAGTGAGATCGAACCGGCCGGCAGGTTGACGCTGGAAGCGGAAATAGTACTGATGATGCTGTTTATATTCAGCCCATACTGCCGCAGCCGCGCCTGGTCCAAATCGACCCGCACCTGAGAGGTAGAACCGCCGCTGACATCTACCGAAGCAACACCGGCGATTTTTTCCAGTTCCGGTACAATCGATTCGTTGATTTGGTAAAGCAGATCGGCACTGTCTCCCGAGGCCGACAGGGTAACTACTGGCATATCGTTCATGTTAAATTGCAGCAGCATAGGGGAGGAAGCGGTATCGGGTAGCATTGCCTTAACCAGATCCAGCTTTTCACGAATTTCCATAGAGGCATTGTCCATATCCGTTCCAAATTCCAACTCTAACATAATAAGAGAGGAGCCTTCGGAGGATTGGGAGATAATATTCTGGAGCCCCGGGGTTGTACCCAATACCTTTTCCAAAGGACGGGTTACCAGGCTTTCCACCTCTGACGGACCAGCCCCCGAATAAGTGGTGGAGACGATTGCCATAGGCAGGTTGAAATCGGGGGTGAGCTCCATGGGCATTTTGGAAAAGGAGGTAAATCCCAGCACCAAAACGCATAGGGCGACCATTAACACGGTAACGGGACGCTTAATTGCTGTTTTTATAAAAGACATGTCAGCAGCTCTCCTTATTCTACAACGTTAACCTGTGCACCGTCCTTTAAGTTTGGATGCCAGGTGGTAATCACCTGCTGGCCGTCTTCCAGGCCAGTAAGGATCTGGGTGTTTACATCATCGGTAATTCCAGTGGTAACAAACACCTTCGAAACGATGCCGTCTTTTACAGTGTAGACATAGGACTGCTGATTTTCGTAGCGGATGCATTTTACAGGAACGCACAGGGTATCAAAGGCTTTTTGCGTATCAACTCTGATAGTCACTGCGGTACCGGTTTTCAGGCTGCTGTCAGAATTATCGACCGAAGCCTTCATTACAAATAATGCGGTTTTTGGGTCAATTGTTTGCGAAACTTCGGTAATGGTGGCGGGCAGTTCCTTGCCCGAAACATACAAAGTGGCCAAATCGCCCTCCTGAATGGCCGAAGCAAACCGGTCAGAAACTGCAAATTCTACCGTCATCATGTTGTCATTCGAGATAATAAAGGCTGGCGAGCTGGTGGAAATGGGTTCCAGTTCGTTGGCGGAACAGGCGGTAACTATGCCATCAATAGGGGCGTAAATATTCAGGTGTTCCGCCTGCTTCATAGCGGCGTCATAAGAGGCTTTGGCTGAGGCCAGCTGCGCTTCTGCAATGGTCAGGGTTGCGTCCTGGCCCTCATCCTGGTAATTGTGGTAGGCCTCTTTGGCGGCTTCGTACTGCAGGTCGGCAGCTTCCAGCATTTTATCGGCAGAATCGCGAGCGCTTTTTGCCTGCTGGTAAGCGGTAGTGAGGCTTTTGGCAGCAGAGTAGCTGTCTTTCATGGCGTTTAGCTCTGCCAGTAGCCCGGCGTAGGCTGGATCATCCGGCAGCATTTTATCAAGCTGCGCCTTTTTGGCTTCGTAAGTGCTCACCAGCTGGTCTGCACTAATACTGCTGCCAGCATTGAACTGATCCAATGCAGCCTGTGCAGCTTTGAATGCACTTTTGGCTTTGTCGTAGCTGCTGGAAGCTTCCTGGTAACTGATTTTTGCCGATTTGTAGCTGCTGTTTATTTGGGTTTCGGTGTTATTCATGCCATACCCCACAGTCTGCTCGTAAGAGGCAAGCGCCAAATTGTAACCGGCTTGGGCCGCTTTTAGCTGGCTTTCCAGGTCGGAACCGTCTAAGGTGAGCAGCAAATCGCCCTTTTTAACGGTATCTCCTACCTGCACATGTACTTTTTGCACGGTAGCTATTGTTTTAGGAAATACCATGACACTTTGGCTTGGCTGGATTTGCCCAACAAATTCCACCGAGTTTTTAATTTCCTGCGGAGTGACGCGAATGGTGTTTACCGGAATTTGATCCGTTTCTGCGCCGGCGGTAATTGCGCCCTCCCCCCGAAGAAGACGAGCCCCTATACCGATTCCGGCCACAACTGCCACTGCACATACTGCAATAATAATACCTTTCTTTTTCAAGTGAATCCCCCCATTTACTTTCTGCCGTTTAAGATGGTAATGAAAACGTTCTGTTGATTATTGGTGAGTCTGACAGATTTCTTCCAGGCCGGTTTTCATTTTAACCAGTAGATTCATCATCTGTGTACGATCGCTGTCATTAAATGATTGAAACATTTCACGGGTAATTTGGCTAAATTTTTTCATAGAATCTGCAAAAACCTGTTCTCCTTTTTCGGTGTTTGAAACACGGAAAACCCGGTTATCTTTTTCGTCCCGTACCCGCAACACAATTCCGGCTTTTACTGCCCGCTCAATCAATTCACCAGCAGATGATGGCCGAATCTGCAGCAGGTCGGCAATTTCGCGCTGACTTAGGTTTGGCTGTGCATGCAATAAAAACATTAGCTTATATTGGCCAAGCATAGTACAGCTGCCGGCCATCAGCTGATATATGCGTCGCATGATAAGGGCCTGCGTTTGGTGAACATAGGAAAAAAGCTGCTCATCTGTTATCATCTGTTCCATTGGAATACTCCCATCATTTGAATCATGTTAAAATAACTGTACCTGATTATTCTAACCGGATACCCCTGGGCCGCCTTAAATGCCCAATACTAATTTTATCTGCCCGCAAAGCAGTTAATTAAAATGCTAAGGTACCTTATCAATTTAGAAGTATACCTCTTGTCGGGTCACGAGTTGTGAACAAACTATGATTTAACTTTAGCTAGTTGTTAAATAAAACCGTACCGCTGACTGCAAAGCAAAAAGCCCAATCCCTGTTTTATGAAAAGTTATGTGTAGGCGATTTTCCTATCGGCTTTCGCCCTATGCGCAATAAAAACTGTCGCAGACAGTTTTTATAAAACAAGAACCAATTATATCGCGTTTTTACCCGCTTAGAAGTGGTACACCAAGATGTGTAAGTGAAAGATGCATAAAAAATATATTGCCAATGGGGGATTATGTGCTTCATGGTGAGGCCCCTGTAAACCTGCCCGGCTTTGAAGGCTGTTTTGTGCAGTCTTACGCCAATGAATTGTATTAAAAAGGTGTTGTTACGTAATTTTTGTGCGGATCGGTCATGCTGCAATAACAGTAAAGTAGGTATTATATTTTATGGCCAAGCCGACAAGCGGCCCAATGGCAAATAATACTAGTCCGCTTTGCGAATATTCTATAATAATGGACAAATTTTATTCCCACCCATGCTGTACAAAAAAGCAACACCAGCCATAAGACCGGTGCTGCTTTTATTGTTAATAACTTGAATAAGCTGCCTATGGTTTCAACAAACCGCAGTTTTGTTCAATTATAAAGTTGGATTACCGCTTCTAAGTTGAAAAACAGCCCCGACTACAGCTGTAGGCTTGCGGCGGTGTCGCCCTTTAGATCTTTGCCAAACTCATAGTCGTTGCCAGGCAGTACAGCGTTCAGCAGAATACCGGCAATCGCAGCGATTGCAAGGCCAGAAAGCTTAACACTGGCGCCGAATACGGAAAAGGTCAGACCGTCGGAACCAAACCCCAGCGCACTTACTAAAATGACTGCAGCAATAATCAGGTTGCGGGATTTGGTAAAATCTACCTGGTTTTCAACCACGTTGCGGATACCAACCGCAGAGATCATGCCATACAACACCAAAGACACGCCGCCAATAATTGCCGGGGGGATGGTGTTTACTATTTCACCAAATTTGGGAATAAAAGAAAGGGCGATCGCAATAAAAGCGGCAAGCCGAATTACCCGGGGGTCATAAACCTTGGTCATGGCCAAAACGCCGGTGTTCTCGCCGTAGGTGGTGTTGGCAGGTCCGCCAAACATACCGGCAACGCTGGTAGCCAGGCCGTCGCCCAGCAGGGTGCGGTGCAGGCCGGGGTTGGCAATATAATTGTTTCCGGTCGTTGCGCCAATGGCTGCAATATCGCCAATATGCTCCATCATAGCTGCCAGCGCGATAGGTAGAATTGTAATAATAGCGTTGGCGTCAAATTTGGCTATGGTGATAGGCGCCATGGCTACTAGCTTTGCATTTGCCACCGTGGAAAAATCAATGACTCCCATGCACAGGGCTACAAGGTAGGACACACCGATGCCCAACAGAATGGGAATGATCTTGACCATGCCCTTACCCCAGATGTTGCAAATAATGATAGTGGCCAGCGCAATGCCGGCCAGCAGCCAGTTGCTTTGTGCGTTGGTGATGGCGGTGGGAGCCAGAGTAAGCCCAATCGAGATAATAATAGGCCCGGTAACGATTGGGGGGAAGAAGCGCATGACTTTGTTTACACCAAAAGCCTTTACCAGACCGGCCACCAGCACATAAACCAAACCGGCAGCAACCACACCGCCGCAGGCATAAGGCAGCATTTCGGTATTGGGGATGGTTGCATTACCGTTAGCGTCTAAAAGTTTGGGTGCAACAATGGCAAAGCCCCCTAAAAATGCAAAGGAAGAACCCAGGAAAGCCGGGACCTTACCTTTGGTTAACAGGTGGAACAATAAGGTGCCCAGGCCAGCCATCAGCAGGGTGGTCGAAACATTCAGCCCGGTGATCATAGGAACCAGGACCGTAGCGCCAAACATTGCGAATACGTGTTGGAACCCCAGAAGGATAAATTTGGGTATCCCCAGGCTTCTGGCATCGCGAATGGCGTCTGTTTGTACTGCCGCATTTTCTTTGCTCATAAAACTTCCTCCTTATGTTGGTTGCATTGTGAATACAGGCTCGTTTTGACAAAAAAAGAAGCATCTCCATCGAAATGGAAATGCTTCAAATAAAATAAAATAAAAATGGAAAAGAAAAAATAGCTCGGATATGAGGGGTGTTCCAAAAACCTCGATTCATCATCCTTTGCACATCCTTTCCCAAAACTTTTGATATTATATCAGGAAAAATGACAAAGGTCAACAGTTTTTTATAAAAGAGTATTTAACTTGTAACAAAAAATTTATCTATCGTTTTGTGCAAACATATAACCTAACCTAGCAAAGTACCAACAAATAAAAATAACCGGTTTATATGGGGCTTATAAAATTATAGGAAAGGCTATTGTATGAAACCCCTGTGTTGTGTAGCATTTAAGAATTTAAGGCTGTCATTCTGCTTTTCTGGGTTGGGGCATTTTTTTCATGGCCCCAGGAGGGGCAATCAAAGCCAGCATTGCAGTAAACTTTGAAATTGTTCTTTTTTTCCACGTGCAGGCATGGTACTATGAGTAAAGCTATATAGAATAAATTTTATACCCTGGACAAATTTTTAAAGGCCTAACCCCTGTTTTTTCAGGAGATAGTCAGTCTGCTCTACTGAGCAGATAAAAAACAGGAAAAATTAAAAATTACCCAGCGTAACCCATTGCTTGTGACGCTGCGTAATGCTGTAACATATGGCTACAAGGAGGTGAACGCTATGTCCCAATATACAACCGGAGAAATAGCAAAACTTTGTTCTGTAACAGTGAGAACAGTCCAGTATTATGATTCGCGAAAAATTCTTGTTCCAAGCGAACTGAGCGAAGGCGGCCGCCGGCTTTACTCAGAGGATGATTTGAAAAAATTAAAAATTATCTGCTTTTTAAAAAGCCTCGGTCTATCTCTCAATAATATAAGAAACATTTTGTCAGAAAAAGATTCTGACAATGTAATTAGGGTGCTGCTGGAGGAACAGGCAAAATTATTGAAGAGCGAAATTGCTCAACGTGAATCAACGCTTCACACGTTGGAGCAGCTGGTACGGGAAATGAAGAGTTGGTCGCTTTATTCGGTTGAAACCATCCATGACATAGCATCTACTATGGAAAACAGAAAAAAACTGCGCAATGTTCATATGATAATGCTTTTTGCAGGAGTGTTGATGGATGTAATACAAATTGCGGCGTTATTTTGGGGAATTGTAAAAGGAATATGGCTGCCGTTTTTCGTTGGAATTCCCTTTGTTATTCTGCTTGGAGTGTTTGCGACAAGACTGTATTATCGAAAAACGGCCTACATTTGCCCGCAATGCCATACCGTGTTTCAGCCCGGCGTAAGGGAGTTTATCTTTTCCGCACATACTCCAAAGACAAGAAAACTATTCTGTAAAACATGCGGGCGCAAAGGTTATTGCGTAGAAACCTATCGTAAAACAGGTGAAGCTGCCAAACAGCGATGATATCCCTGTGTAGCTGCGCGCAGTTTTGGGTAAGCTGTGACTGAATGATACAGATTTTGATGCCCGATAAGAGATCAACAACAGGAATTACACAGGCAGACAGCAGGTATATCATGCGGGTACGGTATGATTGACAGGGTGCTGTGTTAATGCAAGCACTACGCTGAAGCAAGGTTGTTTATATAACCATGGCGCCAGCTGTAAGAGGCTATTACAACGTTTTGCAAGTTGGAGCTTCCGGTTCTGCGCTATCAAAAAAAGCCGTATTAAATGCCTCTGGGGCAGGGAATAAGAACGTTTTTGAAAGCGGTAACCACCGTAATTGGGGGGGCGCTTTTCATTATTGTGGAAACCACCGGCTTTTCCGGTGGAGGTATCCCGTAAAAAAGCTTTAGCCGGGGGGTAGCGAGCGAAGCGGGTTTCCAATAAACAGGCTGGCGGATTAGCAGAAATAGTTGTTAAGCGGGTGAATTGCCCGTTTACGGGTGGCAAAGCACTTGATGCAAGTGACAAAATGTTCAATGCCTCTAAAGAGGCGTGCCAGTAAAATGCCCTTCTAGGGGCGGTGCATACCACGCGTTCAATGCGTGGTATTGATTTTTGAGGGTTCAGGATGTTTCCGAAAAAGATTGCCATTCAATGACCTGCCTTGTTCCAGCCAAACCGAATGGATTGCATAATTTATTTGTGATATACTTGCAATAGTATAAATTGGCCAGGTGGCTTTGCCACGGCCGTTTCACCCCTGATGCGCTGCCTCATGTGGGGCGACACACAATAAATAACCCCTTAAATAACCCCTTGCATCTAAGGTGCGTTCATAGATCATTGCTGGTCCGCCATAGGCCAATACGTCATAACCAATCGGGATTTATTCCGAAAATTATTGATAAACAATGAGAACACAATTTGAAGTTGGAGGTTTATTATGAAAAAATGGTATGATGAGGAGTATGAATGGGAAATTGAGGTTATAGGGTTTCTGCGCGGGGACCGCACAGAGCGGTATTGCCGAAATGGTGAGGAAATCGGAGATAAGTATACCTGCACCTATGGCTGCCCTGTAAATAGTGATGGACAGGGTATATGCTCTAAAGCCATGATGATTATGTTCCCAATCATGGAGGCTGTCAGAAGCGGTGGGGATTTG
Source organism: Ruminococcaceae bacterium Marseille-P2935 (assembly GCA_900104565.1). GTDB lineage: Bacteria > Bacillota > Clostridia > Oscillospirales > Ruminococcaceae > Marseille-P2935. The sequence goes on along the minus strand of LT629952.1, from coordinate 1,168,646 downwards.
GAGAATATTGGCGGAACGAGTAAATATAGCAAAGACATTGTCTGTCCGGATGGTTGCGTTATATTCAGGTTGACGGCGAAGAAACTTGGGAATGAGAATTTTTATAAGGGAAAGTTTTTGAAGCAGTTTTGATTTTTATTACATTCAGGGGAAAATAAGTCGAGATATATAAAATATAAATTCACAAAATTAGGGCATCATCGCGCATTAAAACGATGATGCCCTAAAAACATCATGATTTGGGGACGATAAAAACGACGGATTTTTGGACCCATATTGGCTTGCAGACTGAAATGTACAGCTTCTATACACAGGGAATTCTTTGAGGAGATAGGGCTTTCAAGATTTGCAAGTCAAACTTCCTATATGCTTTGGAACTTATTACATGATGGAAAAAACATGGATGCAGCCTGAAACGATACATTCACATCTGTTACGTGCTTGTGGACGCAAACTGCTGTTTGATACCGGTTAAAAAATGTTTTACAAGCCGCTGTTTTGGAAGATATGAAAATGAGCCGTTATTCTTCTTCCCAGGCGGCAGCTTTCGCAACAGCTTTTTGCCAGCCGTGCAGCAGCTTTTCCCTTACGTTTTCTTCCATTTCAGGGGCGAAACACCGCTCCAGCGCCCGCTGGCTGCGAAGCTCCTCCTTGTCTTTCCAAAAGCCCACGGCTAAGCCTGCCAGATATGCGGCGCCAAGGGCGGTACTTTCCCGTACAGCTGGGCGAAGAATGCGCCGGTTTAATAGATCGGCCTGGAACTGCATTAAAAAGTCGTTGGCACAAGCGCCGCCGTCCACCCGCAGGTCAGAAAGATTTACCCCGGTGTCCTGCACCATGGCTTCCAGTACATCCCGGGTCTGGTAGGCGATAGATTCCAGCGCCGCCCGGATCAGGTGGTTGCGGCCTGCTCCGCGGGTAAGCCCAAAAATGGCGCCCCGGGCATACATATCCCAGTGTGGGGCTCCAAGCCCGGTAAAGGCAGGAACTATGTAAACGCCGCCGTTATCGGCCACCTTGCGGGCAAAATATTCCGAATCGGCTGACTGGTCAATCAGCCGAAGTTCATCCCGCAGCCATTGTATTACAGCTCCGCCCACAAATACGCTGCCCTCCAGGGCATACTGTACCTTGCCGTTTAACCCAACTGCAATGGTGGTAAGCAGGCCGTTTTTGCTTTTCACCGGTTCGGTACCGGTATTCATCAGCAAAAAACAGCCGGTGCCATAGGTGTTTTTTGCCTCTCCTTGTTCAAAACAGTTCTGTCCAAACAATGCGGCCTGCTGGTCGCCTGCCATACCTGCGATTGGTACCTGGCACCCCTGAATGTTAACCGTGCCGTAAACTGCGCTGCAATCCGTTACCTGTGGCAGCATCTCCATAGGAATGTCTAGTTTTTTGCAGATGGTTTTGTCCCACTGCAGGGTATGAATATTAAACATCATGGTGCGGGATGCATTGGTGTAGTCTGTCACAAATGCCTTTCCGCCGGTTAGCTTCCAAACCAACCAGGTATCCACTGTGCCAAAAAGCAGTTCGCCCTTTCTGGCGCGTTCCCGGGCACCTTGGTTGTGGTCAAGAATCCATTTCAGTTTGGTGGCAGAAAAATAAGCGTCCACCATTAAGCCGGTATTGGTACGGATATACTCTTCCATGCCTTCCTTTTTCAGCTGCTCGCAGTACCCGGCGGTACGCCGGCACTGCCACACAATGGCATTGCACAGGGGCTTCCCGGTTTCCCTGTCCCAAACAATAGTAGTTTCACGCTGGTTGGTAATGCCGATTGCGGCAATTTCTTCCGGCAATATGCCGCTTTTGGCAATTACCTCGGTGAGCACGCCGTATTGGCTTGCGTAAATCTCCAGCGGGTCATGCTCGACATAACCAGGCTTGGGGTAAAGCTGCGGAAATTCTTTCTGTGCAGTTTCTACAATGTTTTGACCGTGGTCAAACACAATAGCCCGGGAACTGGTCGTTCCTTGGTCCAGCGCAATTACATACTTCTTCATGTACACACGCATCCTTTTATATTTTTCTGCCCTCTTTTTATTGTGGAGTTGAGCTTGAAGCAGCAAAACCGGTTCAGCGGCAAGCTGGCATGAGTTTGCCTGTTTGTATCCGTCTGTTTTAGTTTGCCAAGCGAAACAGGTATGGCAAAATCGGCCATGCAAATGCTTCACCTGATACAGCATAAAATGCGCCAATTATTTTGCTCTATTGTACAGCGCCGTAGTGCGTGAATGCTACCTGACATCAAAAAAACGGCTTACAGACATTTTCTTTAACAGTGTCTTAATTTTATCATACTCCCTATACTTTTACAATTTTGGGATTTATAATAGAGGTATCTGAAAGCAAGGAGTGTTACCATTGATGATGAAGAAAATGGCGGTTTGTATGTTAATGGCTCTTATTTTGGCACTGCCCCTGGCAGCGTGCAACAACCGCACCTCTCCCTCGTCTTCCCCTCTGCCGGAGGACGGTTCCAACGGCTCAGAGCAGGCCCGGCTCTATCCGGCCACCTTGTATATAAAAAACATTGACACGGGGGATTTCGACCTGACCCAGGTTCAGCTTGAGTGTACCCCCGAGTCTAAAAACTTTTGCATGGTGCAGAAAATTGCACAGGAACTCAACAGTGACGTGCGCATTCAGCAGGTGTATATGCAGGGCAGCGGCATGGTGATCGACTTTGCTGCCGGCGGCCCCCCAACTATTAATCTGGGTTCTTCACAGGAGGCTGCATTACTGGACAGTATTGCAAAAACTGTGCTGGAAAACTTAAAGGATGTTGATGCGGTATTTTACCGGGTGGATAATGGGCCCTATTCCAGCGGGCACTTTTATTTTGACCTGGCGGACGCCTATACCCTCAGTTCGGATGCCCCTGTTTTAGACGAGGTTGCACAGCAATTTAACGATGCTATGGAAAAAGCGACCTTTGAAAAATTGGGCGGGGATTATTGGTACGATTTGTACCCCATTCAGAATGATGAAACGGCTAAAAAAATTACGCAGTATCTTTATAAAATTACCTGGCAGGCCGTTCCTGATACGGAATTTAATTCACTGAAAGATGCTGACCCGGCCTACCTTACCTTGATGACCCTGTTCAATACCCCCCGTACAATGTATCCCGAATGTTTTCCTGAAACAAACCCTGTGGTACAAAATGTATGTGACCTGCTGCAGACCACGGTTTTTATGCGGGAAGCTGATGTTCAGGAGACCTACCGCAGCTTGTTTGGCAAAACAGCCCCGGAATTTCCTCATTTGAATGTAAGTATGTTTTCCTGGCGGGAAGGTTACCAGGTTTATTCGGTAAAGTCAATGGGGTTTGGCGGCGGGGAGGTCCCCATTCTGTTAAGCTATGAAAAGAATGGGAATACCGTGACTGCAGAGGTTGCGTTTATTTACCTTGCTGCTTCCAGCGGAAATGTTTTTTCCGGCCCGGGGGGCGACCTGATTTACCAATATGACCCCCTGGAAGAAGATATATTTAAAACGGAGCCTTTTATCAAATCCATTACCGATTATGTCACTTCTGGTAAGGAAGAGATCCATTCCTTTACGCTGCAAGAAGAGGATGGGAACTTCTATTTAACCGGGCATCATTTGGTTCAAAAATAACGGAACCATTTTAAATGTTAAAAATGATTGATATAATTGGAGATGACAAGTGAAAAAAGCTCAAATTATATTAACAATAGCTGCTTTAGTTGTATGTTTTGGGGTATCAATATTTATATCCATAAATAAGTTTGGTGTAACAAATCCACTTTCAGTAATAGGTGGGTTATATCAAATTAGCTTTACCGATACTAAATATGTAGAAATACAAAAATCTCCAAAAGTGATAATTGCAAAACCAAATTCTTCTAATAATTTACTGATTGATTATATGGAAAGCCAAGGTTACTCTGAAAATAAAGAAGGTCGACTGGGTTCGATTCTTGAATTCACACAAGCAGAGCATATAAAATATGTTGACTTTTCAGTTAATGGCTACTACTCACTTTGGAAATGGAGATAGCAACTGGGCATACCGTTATGATGTAACATTTTTACAGATAGCATTCGAAAATGCTGTAGTGGGTTATATCCTTTCGATAAGTAAAAAACAACAAAAATGGGTACAACCGTCAAAAGGCTGTACCCATTTTATGACTCTCGTTGCTGAATCCAATTAATAATACTGGCAACTGATTTTATTGTGAATTTATCGGAAATAAACTACTGGCTATGTCAGTGGAGAATAAAAAATATTTGTTTAAGGCATCGAACGAAGTAAGCGAATACAGAAAGACCGTTATTAAGAACGAGAAATTTCATTTTGCGGGCTGTGAAGCGAGTCATGCAGGTGAAATACGTTCTGATAACCATACCGCTTGAGAGACTTGGCAGTAATGGGCTCTGATAGGGTAGGCTCCAGCCGCAAAAAGCCTGTGGTTATAATTTGTCTGAATACCGGTTTCATTTTAACAAGCTTTTTGCGGAGTACTGCGCAGTCAGAAAAAACTGTGCCTGTTTTTTTGTGCGGCTGTGCCCCAGTAAGACCATACGTTATTTGTGAATAAAGCCTCCTGGCTAAACCGGGGCTACCCATACCACATAAACCGTTTTAAATCCACACGCCCGTCCGGCAGAACTTCTACCCCCTCCGCCTGCAGCAGTGCGCGATGGGAATCCCTGCCCAGGGGCTGAAAGGAATCGGATAGGCCGCCAAGGCGGTTGACAACCCGATGGCAGGGTATATCGTCCTGGCGGCAGCCGCTCATGGTATAGCCAACGACACGTGCCCAACGCGGATTACCCGCCAGCAACGCAATCCGCCCGTAAGTAGTGACGCGGCCATAAGGTATTTGCCGTGTAATATTATAAATTGTTTCAAAAACAGTTTTCATCATATTCCTAGTTAAAATGCAGCGGAATTTATTCCGCTGCATTTTGTTGGGTGTTTCTATTCATTCTTATCAGGCTAAGCCTGAATCATTCCGCTTTCGGCAATTTTCTGCACCGCTTTTTTCAGTACGTCTACCGGCTGAATTAATGCCATACGCACAAACCCTTCTCCTAAATCCCCAAAGCTGGCGCCGGGTACGCATACGACGCCGGTTTTTTCTAAAAGTTCAAAGGTGAAGGCAGTGGAATCGGTGTAACCTTTGGGCAGGGGAAACCAGGCAAACATAGTGGAAACCGCATCCGGCACCTGCCAGCCAATATCCCGAAGGCCCTGGCAAAGAGCGTCACGCCGAGCTTTGTAAGCACTGCGCATCTGATTCAAATCATCCTGCGGGCCGGTAAGAGCTGCAATAGCGGCATATTGAATCGGCAGAAAAATGCCGTAATCGATCTGTGTACGGAAGGTTTTGAATTTTTCAATAATTTCGGCATTGCCAACTGCAAAGGAGATACGGCAGCCGGTCATATTATAAGATTTGGACAAAGAGTTGAACTCAATGCCCACATCCTTGGCGCCTGGTATAGATAAAAAGGAGATACCAGGCTCGCTGTCGTATACCAGTTCGGAATAGGCGTTGTCGTGCAGGACAATGATGTCGTGCTTTTTGGCAAACTCAACCAATTTTATGTAAAACTCACGCGGGGCTTTGGTGGTAACCGGATTATTGGGGTAAGATACCACCATCATTTTTGCTTTGTCAGCCAAATCAGGGTCAATATCGTCAAAGTTAATCAAAAAATCATTTTTCTTGTACAGCGGTATGCGGACAATTTGAGCACCGGACATAGAGGGGCCGAAGCTGAATACCGGGTACCCTGGGTCGGGGGTAAGCACAATATCTCCCGGATCACATAATGGAAAAGCAATGTGTGCCATGCCCTCCTGGGAACCATACATGGAGGTGATTTCGTTGCGCTGAAGTGTGACCCCGTAACGGCGCTGGTACCATGCAATTACAGCGTCCAACAGTTCTGGCAGGTCGGCCAGGGCGTATTTATAATTGTTCGGATCCTTGCAGGCCTCCACCATAGCGTCTATGACATGCTTCGGGGGCGGAAAATCAGGGGTTCCGGCCGAAAGATTGATAATTTCCATGCCCTTCGTAGCCAGTTCCTTTTGTTTTGCGTCCAGGATTTGTAGCACGTTGGAGGACATGCCGTCCATTTTTTTTGCAAACTTCATGGGTATTCCCTCCGTTTCTTTTATCTGTTACGCTGATTTCCCTTTGCAAAAGCAGAAAAAATCCGCTCTGCAATCCTGCCGGAACAGCAGGTTACAAAACTGATGGTTTTATAAAATCAGCATAAAATGGCAGCCGGGCAAACATGCTTACCCTGTACCATTATTCATGATATAAATGGGATTTAACAAAGTTATTATACTACTTTATGGCGTAATGGACTAGCCTTTTTTTACCAAAGTGCAGATGTGGGTGCTTTTATCAGCCAACAAGCACAGAAAAAGCCTGTTATGGAGTAAAAAACACTGTAAAAGCGGTAATTTGCAGGCAAAAGTTTATAATAATTGTTATGCATGTTTTTTGATTGTTTGGATTTCCTCCCGGTAAAATAAACCATAACACGACTGCTTTTGTTTATCCAGGCTGTGATTGCAGGTATCGCTTCCATTTGGTATTATAATAAAAACGAATTATATATTGAATGGGGAGGGGTGTAATTGAAAAATTTTAAAAGAGAAGATCTCAATTTTTCGCTTTGTGGACTAAACTGCGCTTTATGTACCATGAAACTGGACCATTATTGCCCTGGGTGCGGTGGGGGTGCAGGAAATCAAAGTTGTGCAATTGCGAGGTGCAGTTTATACCATGGGAACGTGATGTATTGCTTCCAATGCAAAGAATACCCCTGTGATCGATATAAAGGTTTCGATGAGTTTGATTCTTTTATCACCCATCACAATCGGTTGAAAGACATGGTGAAAATACAGAACATGGGCATTGAGCCATACCATAATGACCTAAAAGAGAAGGCTGAGATACTGAAAACCCTGCTTGCTGAATATAATGACGGACGCCATAAAAGCTTTTTTTGTACTGCTGTCAATCTTTTAGAATTACAAGAAATTCGGGAGATTATGGGGCGAATTTTGGCCCAAACAGCAGGGGACAGAACTTTAAAAGAAAAGACCGCTGATGCGGTTGGGGTGTTTCAATCTGTGGCAGAGAAAAAAGGAGTTTCGTTTAAGCTGAGGAGAAAAACTGGAAAAATAAGCAAATGTAATAAAGCAGAATAAGTATATACAAAGTTAGGGCGTCATCGTTTTGTAGTGATGACGCCCTGAAACATTTTAACAAGCGGTGCACTTTATGCAGTAGGCCCTTTTATGGAGCCGTTATCAAAAGAAATTTGAAGGTTCAGACTGGTGAGAATTCCCGTGTGCAGCATATCGCGGTAAGCTTCAATCATGGTTAATGCATCTTCTTTTGCGCCTTGAATGATTTCAGGCACCGACAGCGTATATGTGATACCAGGGTCCCACAGATTATGCCATTTCTGATGGGCCAGGTTCAGAACGTCATAATGTACTTTAGGGCGCTTTACGTGGCTGGATAATGCCCCATGCTGCCCGCTCAGCAGGTCTGCCGCATTGGCAACAGTGCGGTTCACGCCAAAATGGTCATACTGTAGCCTGGTCAGGCGCTGGCACTGGGGAAAACACAGCTCAAGCTCCCGTTCGGGAATATTTTCTTCCAGCAAAATAGACAGTATGCGCTGGTAAAGATGGACCACCGAGTAAACTACCTGAGGGGAAAGAGGGTAATATTTGGCGGGATGAAAGGAGGCAACCGGTTTGTGGCAAAGCAGCTCGTAAAACTTGGTGTCAATATCTGCTTCCAGCCGGGCATGGGCAGCGCTTGGGTGGAGCTTTGGATTTTCGGCTAAGCGGCGGCTTTGAACAAAATATACGTAAGGATGGATGGCCCGGTCCAGACAATAATGGCAGATAAAGCCCATGAAGTAGGCATACAACACCGGATAAGAGGCAGTACTTTTGCATAAAGCCACATAAGAAGCCATTTCATGAAAGAGCTGATCAGGGTCTCCGCAATGCAGGCGGTTCCCCATAGCGGGCAGGTTTAGCCTTCCTGCACCACGCCGGAAGAACAGCAGGTCGGGCCCCTGCTGCCCCCAGTTATAGGCGTCCATATTGGGGCCGATCAGTGCAGCCTGCTGCGTATTCAGCGCACCAAATACCTGTTGGCCAAAAAGGTAGTGGGTTGTAAAGTCTGCCACTTAAAAATCTCCTTTCATGAATGATTCCGCCTGATGCGGATGCTCAACTTCAGTAAAAATTTTATACTCCAGCGCACAGAGGACAACATAAAGTTTTTACGCATTGTTTTGCTATACAAAATAGTAGAACCCTAGTTCCGGTAATGGAAAGTATTCCTATTGTATCACGAAATTTTCGAAAGAAGTAGCAAAAGAAGTGAATGATTCACAAAATTTTGATGAACCTTTGCCCGGAAATAGAGATATTACGCAGATTATATTGTTTTTACAGAAAGAACATGGTAAGGTTTTGAAGGGTGCTTTAAAACCGTCAAATAACAACTCGTTTAACAGAAGGGTCATCAGCGGTGCGGCAACGCCGGGTGCGAATACCGTTTTGCTGCATACTTTTATATTCAGCAAATGCCACAGCGTCCGTTCTGTTTACCTGCCTGTTGGAACGTAACTCACATATGGAATAGAGGGGAGTTGTAGGGCAGCCGTTATTTGAGAGAAAAACGCATGGCAGGGCTTTTAAAATACCCTGGTGAATTGTGTTGTGGAGGATGGAAAAAATGAACAAGCAGAGGCTGACAAAACAGGAAATCTGCTGGTCGCTGTATGATGTGGCAAACTCTGCCTACATTTTACTGCTGACAGCGGTCATACCCATTTATATGAAAAGCGTAGGCGCTGCAGCGGGCTATTCCAATAGCGAGACAACTTCTCATTGGGGGGTTATTCAGGCGGCGGGTACTTTTGTGGTGGCACTGCTGGCGCCGGTACTGGGTGCAATGGCCGATTATCAGGGCAGAAAAAAGCGGTTTTTTGCTTTTTTCTTTGGGTTAAGCATTGTGTCCATGTTTGCCATGATTTTTGTGGACAACTATTTTGTCCTTTTAGTAATAAACTTGATTACCTCTTTGGGGTATGCGGGCGCCAATAATTTTTACGATGCGTTTTTGGTGGATGTAACCACCGACGACCGCATGGATTATGTTTCCTCTTTTGGTTATGCGGTTGGCTATATAGGCAGCTGTATTCCGTTTATTGTGTGTATTTTACTCATTTTGCTGCAGCCATTTGGTTTGAGCGGCACCATGCCGGTAAAAATTTCCCTTGGCATTACGGCTGTTTGGTGGCTGGTGTTCACCATCCCCATGTTGCGGGTGGTTAAACAGAAATACGGTCTTACCGATCCCCCGAAAAAGCTGGTACGCAGTTCAATATGCAGTGTGTGGAAGACCTTTCGGAAAATTTTAAAAGATAAAAAAATAGGGCTGTTTTTACTGGCTTATTTTTTCTATATTGACGGCGTGGACACAATTATTCGAATGTCAACCTCCTTTGGGGCGGATGTAGGCATTGCCGAAAGCCAGCTGGTGCTGGCGCTTTTGGTGACCCAGATTGTTGCGTTCCCGGCAGTGCTGGTCTGTGCAAAACTGGTAAACCGCTTTTCGTCCCGAAATATTATTTTGTTTTCCATAGCAGTTTATGTGGGCATTTGTGTTTTTGGGTTCTTCCTTTCCACTGCATGGCAATTTTGGGTGCTGGCCATTGCGGTAGCAGTTGTGCAGGGGACCATTCAGGCTTTGTCCCGTTCCTATTTTGGCAAACTGATTCCTAAAGAGGCCAACAACGAATATTTTGGGTTTTATAACATTCTGGGAAAATACGCTACCATTTTGGGCCCGCTGCTGATGGCGCTGTTTACCACCCTGACCGGGAATTCGCGTTACGGTGTATTAAGTATTGCGGTACTGTTTGTTGCGGGTTTTGTAACTTTCTGTTTCGTACCCGATGTGGAGAAGGGCAGGAAATAATCCACAAAGGAAGCGGCATAGTACCATCTGATTATGGGCAGAAGCAAAAAAAATGTCGAAATGGGAGAAAAATATGTGAAAATGCATAGACGGAATGATACATCTTTGGTAAAATGATACGGTCAGAGGATGAGAAGGATATGATGTATTAGGAGGTCTATTATGGACGCAAAAACTGCCCGCATTATGGTATGGGAAAACCTTCGCAAAGTGGCCCGCGCTGATTCACGCTATGGCTGGGATTTTAACGAGTTTATTCCAGATTATATCGGCAGCGAAGCTGGCGCTGATTTGTTGATTGAAACAGACATTTATAAAAACAGCGAGGTTATCTTTGTTACACCAGACGCAAACCTGGAGCGTTTTCGTGAGTATATTATTCGCGATAAAAAGACCCTTCTGATGACTTCCCATGGTATTCGCCGTGGTATCTTCGTCATCCGCCCCGGCGACGTGCCTGAGGGCAAAGAAGATTTGGCTTCGGTTTTAGACGGGGCTCATCGTTATTGGCACCCCATTACCCTGGCCCAGATTAAAGAGCAGATTGGCCATATTGATATGCTGATCACCGGTGCTTCCGCCATTACCTATAGCGGTATTCGTTTTGGCAAGGGCCATGGCTATTTTGATTTGGAGTGGGCCATGTTCTGGGAGATTGGCGTTGTGGATCAGGACACCCCGGTATTTGGTGCAGGGCATGACTGCCAGGTAGTCGATATTGAGCTGGAGGTTGCACCTCACGATACTGCTATTGACTACATTGTTACCCCGACTCAGATCATTAAAACCAGGGGGGAATATCCAAAGCCGACCCATGGTGTTATCTGGAGTATGCTGGCAGAAAGCATGATGCGTGAAATTCCGCCGGTACACGAGCTTTGGGATAAAATCGCCTGCAGATAAGCTTATATTTTCGCTGGCAGCCATTGTGGCTGCCAGTTTTTTGTATGCTGTTATATAGTTTAGGCCGCCTTACCTGGATGAAAAAATGAACCACGCCCACGCTATGCAGGTGGAGGCAATAAAATTTTTTCACAGCGCCCCGGTTTAGACGAAAATGCCACATCTTATTTCATCTCGTAACAAACACTTAAATTTTGTTGCTTGCCGGAGAGTATACTATGCCTATGCAAAACCCAAGTTTACGCAGCTAACCAAAAGGTAAGATTGGGGAAAAAGCATAAATTAATAGAAATGTAATTGATTTCCAATCGATTATCGATAAAATAAGAGGTATAGCATAACAATAATAAAAGTTTGGTTTGCAGAAGATGATTACCTGTATAAAATGGAACCAAAAACTATCAATAGAAAAACTGTCTTTTTGAAAGGTGCAGGTTTGCGATTGCTTTTGATATATTGTGTTTTATACCACAGGTTAAAATAACCAGTATGCCAAAAGATTGTCCTCTCTTGCTGTGCAGGGCTGTAAATAGATTAACCGCCTATTTTACAAACAGGGTGGAGCCATGAACGGCACAGTCAGCATTGTTCCCCGAAAGGGGGAACAATTGACCGATTTCATCCTTCGTATGCCCATTAAACGTGGACGCTGAATCAAATTTATCTTTGCTGAAAAATACCGCGGTTTTTATGAAATATATGTTTGAAATAAAGGCTTAAAGGAGGGAATACCATGGGGAAAACAGCCTTGGTTTTGGCAGGAGGAGGCTCCAGAGGTTCCTACCAAATAGGAGTTTGGCAGGCACTGCGTGAGATGGATATTCACCCTGATATGATAACCGGGACTTCGGTGGGTGCCCTGAATGCGGCTATGATTGTGCAAAATGACTTTGACCATGCCCTGAGCCTTTGGAGTACATTAGAGACTTCGATGGTCTTTGATGTGCAGATTGACAATAAACTGCCGAAAAAGCAGCGGATTTTGGGTGCACTAAAAAAGTTTTTTGGAGAGTTTGTTCGTCAGGGCGGAGTAGACAACACTCCGCTTCGCTCCATTTTAGAACAGTATATAGACGAAGGTATGGTGCGCCGCGCCCCTGCCGAGTTTGGGCTGGTAACGGTGGAAATGGGGACGGGTAAGCCGTGCCAGCTGTGGAGAGAGGACATTCCAAAAGGAGAACTGATAGATTTTCTGCTGGCCAGTTCGGCAATTTATCCGGCGGTACGGGCCCAGGAAATTGACGGCGTCAAATATGTTGACGGCGGTTATTATGACAACATGCCGGTGGAAATGGCACTAAAAAAGGGTGCTGACAATATTATAGCCGTTGACCTAGAGGCAATTGGCAACAATTTGCGGGGAGTTTTGAATTTAAAGCAGGCAAAATACGTCAAGCATATTAAGTGCTACTGGGATCTGGGCTCTATTTTGCTGTTTGACGGCAGCCAGGCCAAACGTAACATACGTATGGGCTATTTGGATACCATGCGGGCGTTTGGTATTTTTGAAGGTTTTGCTTATACTTTTGCAGTGGGTACAGGTAAAATTATGGCGGAGTATTATGAAAATTACCCCTTTTTGTTGGAGATGCTGGGATTGAAAAACGGGGATAAGCTGGCGGATTCTTTGGTAGGTAAGGTGATGAAGATAGGCAGTAAAGGACCGTTTAGCGTGGAAAACCCATCCGTGGCCGGGGCGGAGCTGGCCGGGGAAATTTTCTCGGTAGATTTTGATAAAATATATACCGTAGAAATATTCAACCGCAACCTGCACCAAAAAATAGACGAGCTTACCCTGCCAGCCGGCTTATTTGATGAAAAAGCCGGCGGCCTGGAGGCACTGCGTGAAAGCTTATCGCTGTTAGATAAAAAGGTTCGAACCTTATATTTGGCCAAAGTTTTTTCGGATGTGATCACCAAGCAAAGCAGAGTGAATTTATCGCCCTTAGCTGCCCTGATGACAGATGAATTTTTGGCGGCAGGCTATCTTTTGCTTTCGGGGATTTTATCTATGTGAGGGGAATAACATGCCTACTGCCCGGAGGAATATGGGTACGATTGCCATTTTAGCGGCGCTGCATTTTTAGCTGAAATGCCCTGCCTATAAAGGAAGCTTCCGGTTCAGAACTTTAGGGTAATAAGAATAGGGGCTTTCCATTTATTACCTGATAAGTGATTGGCTGACCAGGCCTCAAAAATCGAATTTTTCGGTATTAGGGGGCTGAAATCAACCTGGGAAAAGGCGAATGAGGCCATGAACCAGAATACACACGCGCTTTTTGGCAGTGCCTTACCAAGATACGCAATATTACTTTTTGAAGCATATCGGTCAGAAAAGGAGCATTGCGGTGGGTCAGGCAATCTGCTACAATGAGGCTAACACAATTGGCAGGGAAAGAGTAATACACCAATTTATCATGTTTTTGCGAATAGCCAGCAGTATTGCTTACACGTTGAAGGAATGTTTCAATACGCTTTTGCCACTGCTCTTTCTGTGTGGTAAGGGTGACTGAGGATAAAAGATTTGTGCCGGTACACAGCGGCAGAATGGAGCCATGCATGAAAATTAAATGGGACGAAAATACAACCACAAAAACACTTTCTAACCTTGCGGTAGTAACTGGCGGCCTGATTATTTATTTTATTTTTCAAAACCTTTCAGGAATTAAAGCCGGTATTAACCATGTATTTGGTTTACTGACGCCGTTTGTTTATGGTTTTGTCATAGCCTATCTACTTTGTTCCCCCATGAATTTTTTTGAAAAAAAGGTGTTTCTAAAACTTTTCAAAAAAAAGCCCAGGCCTAAGCTTGCCAGGGCGCTGTCGATTATTATTACACTGATACTGGCTTTTGCTATCCTTATCACATTAATTTCGTTCCTTGTGCCGCAGCTGGGCGAAAGCATTATGACCTTCCGGGACAATCTGCCCGGCTACGCCAAATCGTTAACCAATATGGTAAACGATATTGCGGCAAAGTTTAACCTAGATTCCACATTTTTTGAAAAGTTTGTCATGTCCTACCAGGAACTGATCAGCAAGGTTACCACCCTGGTTACCCAGGCGGTACCACATGTTGTGGATTTTTCAATGAAGTTTACTTCGCAAATTTTCAATGTAATCGTTGGGTTATTTATTTCGCTGTATTTTTTGGCTGGTAAAGAAAAATTTATTGCCCAGTTAAAAAAGTTGATGTATGCAGTGCTGCCAAAACGTTTTGTAGAATCTACTTTAGAAATTGCGTCTATGAGCAACCGCACCTTTAGCCGGTATGTTTCGGGCCAATTGATGGATGCTGCCGTAGTGGGCTGCCTGTGTTTTTTAGGGCTGACAATTTTAAAAATGCCGTTTGCGCTGCTAATCTCCTGTATTGTTATGGTAACCAATGTCATACCAATGGTGGGGCCCTTTATTGGGGCAATACCCGGTACTTTTATTATATTAATGTCCGATGGGTTTACCAAGGCGCTGATCTTTGTAGTGTTTATTGTTATTCTGCAGCAGGTTGACGGCAATATTCTGGTACCCAAAATTATAGGCGAGTCCACCGGGCTTTCGGGTTTTTGGGTGCTGTTTGCAATTGTTGTAGGCGGCGGGCAATTTGGTATTGTGGGCATTGTAATTGGTGTCCCAGTCTTTTCGGTGCTGTATACATTAATCAAACGCTTGATTGAAAAACGCCTCAAACAGATTGGGATGTCTCCCAGAACCAATGATTATGTACCAAAAAGCTAAGCAGCTAAATATTTAACGTTATATTTGCAAGTATTGTTTGCGGTACCATGAAAGCCACAAGCCCGTTTGTGTCTTGCCAAAAGACCTGGCGGGCTGTCTGTTTTTAACTGGAAAGAAGGTGCTATACATGAAAAAGCACAAGAGAAAGTGGTTATGGATTTGCACCCTGACAGCAGTGGTGCTGGTGTGGTATGGAGGAATTGGTTTATTGGATGTCAACACGGTTGAGATCCGGTCAGACAAGATCAGCAATCAAATTACAATTGTCCAGCTCACTGATCTGCATGGCGCCAGCTTTGGGAAGGAAAACAGCCGGCTGATCTCAAAGATTAAAAATGCTAATCCGGATCTGGTAGTTGTAACAGGGGATATGTATACTCATGGGGATGCGGATGGAATGCAGACAGCTACCAATTTGTTGGGTACGCTTGCAAAAAATTACCCTGTTTATTTTGTCAATGGAGAACATGACAACAACAGCGGTTATCTGCAGCAGCTTGAAGCTGCCGGGGTACATGTTATGGCCTACCAGAGCGAAACGGTGGCGATTGGGGATACAGAACTATGTATTTATGGTATTAATAACGTTTATTATACGAATAATTTTGATCTGGCAAACGCTTTTGAACTGGACCCAAACCATTTTAATATCCTGTTGGCACACATTCAAAATTTTAAAAAATTTTCCGACTTAGGTATGGATTTATCCCTTTGTGGAGATACCCATGGCGGGCAGGTGAGGCTGCCGTTTGTCGGGGCTGTTTATACCGGTGACGCCTGGTTTCCGGATCTGTCTGGGGAATACATAAAGGGCCTGTACAATCAAGGAGAAAGCCACCTGTTTGTGTCAAGCGGGTTGGGAAATTACCCTGTTCCACTTCGTCTATTCAATCAGCCGGAGGTTGCGGTGATCAAGCTTTTGCCCAAAGAGGAGCCATAACCATAGGGTTTGTTGGAACCGAAAGAAACCCATGAACTAGACAAACAGGAAACAGCACAAGGAAAAACATGTGCCCCGGATATGCTGAAAGTTTGATTTGCTAAGGGACGCTGCTGACTGGAGAAAAATTGAGAAGATTGTTTTTTTAGCTGCCTCTAATATATGCCCCCAAAAAGCCGTTTAAAGCGGCTTTTTTTGGCATACAAACTAGATTTATGCAGCTTGGGAGGAAATTGGAAAGGGTGGAAAAATGAGAGAAATAATGAATATTTAAAAAAATATTTAACAAATGAAAGCAGTGATTTGAAAGCCTTTTTGACCAATTGACGAACAAATATAAATTTTTTGTGAACACCCCTTGATTTATTACCAGTGTAAACAGCGTTTCGTTATACTGTAGTCCTATTCAGTTCGCCAGCTTCTGCTGGAAAGAAAGGATGAGGACTATGAAAAAAAGGAAGAGGGAACAGAATCATCACTCTTCCGAACTGTACGAAGAGTGCTACTTAGTCGGCATGATGCTGTTGAGAAAATATGGACATTTAAAAAGATTGATACGCCGGCAGTGGTGCCGCTACAAGGAAAAGCACCCGGAGCTTTTCGTCCAGCGGAACGGGCAGTGTATGCGGTTAGCAGAACATAGAAAAACGGTTTTTTCTCCTCTAAGGCAGATAAAAAAGCTTTATCGGAAGGGGGAGCGGAAGCAGGCAGTACAGGAAGGCAAGCGGGTGGTTTGGGGCATTATGGTGAGGGTGATGAACTACTTCATGCCGCTGGCAGCATGTTTTGTACTGCTTTTGACAATAAACTATTTTGGCGGGCGCACCATGGCCCTTCAAGTAGAATATGATGGACAAAAATTGGGGTACATTCAAGATGAGATGGTGTTCCGGGAAGCGGAAAAAACCGTGCAGGAACGTTTTGTAGAAGGAGAGGACCGGCAGGCCTTTTCCCTTACTCCGCAATTTACCCTAATTGCTGTTTCAAACGACCAGCTGGCAACATCTGATGAACTCAGTGATGCATTGATTCAGGCTTCGGCACAGGAGATTGAACCGGCTGGCGGGTTATATGTGGATGGAGTTTTTTGGGGAGCTGTTGCAGATGATGAAAGCTTGGTGAATTTGCTGGACGGCGTTTTAGAGCCATACCGCCTGGAAGACCCGGATGCCCGAGTGACCTTTGCAAACGAAGTGAAGGTAAAACAGGGCTTATATCCGGCTTCCAGTATTATTTCCTTACAGCAAATGGAGGGTATGGTGGCCGGAGAAGGGGAGAGTGAAGATAAACATGAGCAGCTTTACCTGTCTGTTGATTTTACCGGAGCGCAGGAACATTCTGCCCGGCCCAGGCTGGATGTGGCGGTAACCAAAACGATAAAACGAGTGGAAGAGATACCTTACACCATTCGTCAAATAGAAAACGAAGATTACCTGAAAGGGTTCCGGGCAGTATCTCGGCAGGGTGAGAACGGAGCCGAACGGGTGGAATATAAGGTGTCCTATGTGAACGGAATAGAGGTTGAGCGTAAAGCGGTGGGCTCCACCCTCCTGTTTCCGCCGGTAGACCAAATCGTCAGCGTAGGTGTGGGAACACTGTCTTACCAGGACAGTTCTTCACCAACCTTTATTTGGCCGGTATCCAGAGGTTATATCAGCGCCGGATTATATGGCTATGCCGGGCATACGGGCATGGATATTGCCGCGGCATATGGTACCCCCATACGTGCAGCAGCAGCCGGACGAGTGGTGGGGGTTTACTACTGGAACTATAGTTATGGGCGCCATATTATCATTGACCATGGCGGAGGGGTGCGTACCTTATATGCCCACAACAGCTCTAATATAGTAAGTGTAGGGGATTTTGTGAGCCAAGGGCAGATCATTGGTTATGTTGGCAGCACCGGGAATTCTACCGGCCCTCACTGCCATTTTGAAATATTAATTAACGGGCAGTATGTAAATCCGGCCAATTTTTTAGGCAATATAGTTGGAAGATAAACCAAAATATACCCAGGAAAAAAGCATGCACTTGATTCGGTGCATGCTTTTTGATATCATATAGGTTGTTCTTTAGATTGGCATGCAAGACAAATTAAATTGTTACGGTATACCGTTTAACTTAGGTTAAGGCGGCCATTGCCGCTAGATTACCCTTTACTATGAAGGAATCAAAACCTTTTGCTTGTAGGCTGTGAAACAACTGGCTTTGACCATGCGAGGTTCGATAAAGGAATTGTATTTTGGCGCTTAGAGCCCCGGAGGAATAGGTGCGGTGCCGCGAAGGGCTTAAGCTCTGTGGTTACCTGAATGTGAGACAAAGCTTTTTATGTACAGATTGCTTCACACCAGGAGTGCGGATTTAGGCCGGAACTGGGGTTTTAATTTTTGCTGATTATTAAAAATATTGTACCCTTAGTGGCGTAGCAGCTTGTTTTTAGATTGGAAGGGAGAAGTACCAGGTGGATTATTTTTCTGTTTTAAACTACCAGGGCAGCAAAAAAAACCTGATAGAATTTATTCACCAGTACGCAGCTCCTTACCTGGAGGAAGGGGAAACGGTACTGGATATTTTTGCAGGTACCTGCAGCGTGGGGTACAGCTATAAACGTACCAACCCTGTTTTTGCCAACGACAGCGAAGGATATTCCTATATTATTTCCCGGGCACTTCTGGGGGATTACCGGGGGCAGGAGGTTGAGCCCTTGCTGCAGTGCCTTTTACAGGCTTACCGGCAAAATGAAAGCCGCTTTGCTGCAGGCCACATAATAGCCAGAGAAAAAGAAAAAGAGCTGCTGGAAAAAGGCAATACAGCAGAACTGGCAAAGTTTTATCAGCAGCTTTCTACCATTTGGAACGGCGGTATTGCCATAACATCCAAACACCAGAATTATGATTTGTTCACCACTTATTTTGCAGCCAGTTATTTTGGTGTGGGGCAGGCTATGGAGATTGACTCCATTCGCTATGGGGTGGAACAATTTGCAGAAGAAGAGCTGCGCTGCGCCATGCTGACAGCTCTGTTTTTTGCTATGAAAGAATGTGTGTTTTCCAAAGACGGGCATATGGCCCAGCCCCTTGACCCAATTAAAAATCAGGTTAAGCTGCTAAAACAGCGCAAAAAGCTGGTTTGGCATTTTTTTGAACAGAAACTGCGGGAATTTTTTACCGATAGCTTTGTGCAGCCCCATTTTCAAAACCGTGTATTCCAAGGGGATTTTTCCCGACTGTTTGACAACCGGGAAGTGCAGCGCCAGGTTCAGTTTATCTATGCCGACCCGCCCTATACCGATATGCAGTATTCGCGGTATTATCACCTGCTGAACATTGCGGCAAATTACGATTACCCCAAACCTACCGTTTTAGCGGGCAGCTATACCAAGGGGTTATATACCGAAGGAAGGTTTCAGTCAAAGCTCAGCAATCGCAGCACCTGCCTGAACTCCTTCCGCCCTTTAATCGAATTTTCGAAAAACTATGAAAAAAACCTGGCGATCAGCTTTGCGTACCCCAGGGACCGGCAAAATCAAAAGCTTGACCGGTATGTCATGCCGGTAGACGAATTGATTGAAGAGTGTGCCCGGGTGTTTGGGCAGCGGCAAGTGGAGGTGGTGCATAAGGATTACACCCACTCCAACAACCGAAACAGTGAATCAAAAAAGGTTTTGGAATATTTAATCCTCTGCCGTGGCAGATAGAAGGGGGGGGCTGTAATGCCGGTTAATTTAAGTGAAATAAAAAACCGGATTGACAGTGCTGCCGCCACCAACCGGAATGCATTGTATGATTCTCATATTTACTGGTCGCAAAAGCCATATAATATTTGTGATATATTAATCCAGGCTTTCAGCCAAGAGGGAGACACCGTTTTTGACCCATTTTTGGGGTCGGGGGTTACCCTGCTGGAAGCAATTAACAAGCAAAATAAGCGCAAAGCAGTGGGCTGTGAAATAAACGAGGCGCCGCTTTTTATTGTTCGCACGCTTCTGGGCCAATACGACCTGCAGCTGTATAAAAAAGCGGCGGAGCAGTTTTTGGAAAAGCTGCAGGAACTGAGGCCTTATTATAATACCACCTGTCCCCATTGTGGAAAAACGGCCAATCTTACCTCGGTACTTTTTGACAAGCCCAGCCGCCAAGCTAGGGGGACACTGCGGGAGGTTCGGTACCAGTGCGGCTGTATGGGGAAATGCGTAAAAGCGCCAGATGAGGCAGATGTAACTGCATTCCACCATAGAGAAGAAATACGGTACATAAAAGACGAGGTGCTAATTCCCAATACCAAGCTGGCGGTTTATGAAAACCAGCACATCAGCCAAATTTTTACCCCGCGGGCGTTTACCGTGTTGGACCGGGTTCTTAAAATTATAGACGAGATAGATACATACCCGGACTTGTTCCGGTACATTTTAATGTCGGTGCTGCATCTGTGCAAAATTACCGATAAGCACTCCAATTCCCAATGGCCGCTTTGGATTCCCAAAGAGGGCTGTGTGGAAAAAAATATTTTGGACTTACTTGAAAAGAAAACAAAAAAGTTTGAAAAAACTATACGCTACCTTTTGGAGCATTACCAGCTGGGTACAGCCGAATATAAGCTGTTGCATAAGGGCAGCCAGCATATTACACAGCAGGATATTGCAGATGATTCGGTGCAGCTGGTAATTACCGACCCACCTTATTTGGGTCAGGTGGCCTATTCGGAATATATGCAGCTTTACCGGCCTTTTTTAGGGCTCGATTTTAACCTGGAGGATGAGATTATTGTTTCGTCGGCGCCTTCCCGGGAAAAGAATAAACAGGATTATTTTAAACTGCTTGGTGATGTATTTGCAGTCTGCTCCCGCAAGGTAAAAGAAGGCGGTTACCTGTGCATGTATTTTCACGACTGCAGCCTGGATGTATGGAATCAGCTGATTGCTATGCTTGCCGACTGCCAGTTTCGTTATCTTTCTCAGGCGCACGTTGCCAAATCAAATACCCTAAAAAACATAATCAGCCCGAAAAAATCATTAAACGGGGACTGCATCCTGTTTTTTGTAAAGGATACTGGGATGCGCCAGGCGGATGGCTTGGAAAGTTTACCGGAAATTGAAGAAAATTTGGTGAATCAGGCTCGCCAACTGATAGGTCAGTATGGCCCACTCTCCACCCCTGCCTTATACGACCGGGGACTTATGGAGGTTATGATTCAAAACGGTTGGCTGGGAACTATGGCAAAGCGGTATAAGTCTCTGGTAGAGCTTTTTGAACAATACCTGGAATGGGACCCCGACCAAAGTAGGTGGAAATAAAATTCATACGTATTTATGTATGACGGAAAATAATGGTGTATGTAAAGTTTTGCACAGCTGTTGCAGCTGCACTTTATGGTGGGTAAAAAAGATTGCGTGCATAAATATTTGACATAAGCATAGAACTGCTGCAGATATTGCAGCAGTTTTTATGGATTAAAAGCTTTTTGGTGTCTGTTGCCGAAACGGAATAACCGTACTGCATAAAAATTGCTTGGCACCCAGAAGAAATTCCTATTTGTTGCCTTGCCCCAACCCCCAATTGGCCGTTATACAAATTGGCTAAAATACATAGGTTTTAAATTTTATAATATAACCAACTCGGTAAAAGCATAAGGAAGATAAAGTAATTGTAAAAAAATAATAACAAATTCTTTTACTGGAATGCTATTTTATGGTATAATAACCGCAAAGCGCTTATTATACGTATTTCTACGGCCTGCCATACGGCAATGGCCAATTATACCATTCACACTTCGTGTTCATGGTATAATAACAGTATAATCAGTAAACTCAAAAACGCAAAACAACCTGTTCTTTTTTATGAAAGATTTATTTATAAATCTGATTTAATACAAGCAATATAGTTAAAGGTGGGTTATATGAGCCACGAAAAGAAACATGAAGTGGAAGAAAAGTATTTACAGGAATTGCTGCGGTATAAAGAACGGTTTAAGGTCGCGCTAAAGGCGGCTAAAATTTGTGTGTTTGAAGTGGATCTGGTAAATCAGCTTTACACCTTTTTTGAAAATGCGGAAGATATCTTTGGCGTTTCGGGAGAAAGTATTTTAAAAGATGTAACACCTTTCGGTAAATTGAATCCAACGGAATATATGCAGGCTGCGTCGGAATATTTTTCACATCCTGATGACAGCGCTGTGATTGCCAAAGCATTTAACAGCATATTAAATGGCCAGGCTACAACCTACCAGGCTCGTATGAAGGCTGGGAATACAAGCTACATTTGGTGTAAAGTTGATGTTACGCCTATTATTGAAAATAATATACCGGTTAGAATGATTGGTATTATAACTGACATTAGCGAGTTAAAGGAAGAAGCGGAACTATTAAAGAAAAAATCGAAGCTGGATAGTTTTACAGGACTATATACCAAGGTACACAGTGAAGAATTAATTAAAGAGGTTTTACGGAAAAAGTCGGGTAAAAAGCATGCCCTTATTTTATTTGATTTAGATCATTTTAAAAACATAAATGATACCCATGGGCATATTGCAGGGGATGAAGTGCTGAAATCTGTTTCGGACAAATTGAAAAGTACATTTAGAAAAACAGATATTTTGGGCAGGTTTGGCGGGGATGAATTTATCATTTTATTAAATGATATTCCAAACCAGGAGGTTTTGAATCATAAACTGAAAAAGCTGTTGGAAAATGATAACCAATATATGGTTACAAAAAGTATTGGTGTATCTGTTTTTCCAGATGATGCAAACAAATTTGACGAATTGATTCAAAAGGCCGACTTCGCTCTTTATTGGTCAAAGCGATATGCAAATACCTATACTATGTATTCACAATTAAAGAGCTGTAGCATTTAAAAGCTGAGAAAATAGTGGAAAATAAAGAGCTGTGAAATCATATTGATTTCACAGCTCTTTATTATAACAAACGTAAAAGTTTGGTAAAGTTATGGAAAAGTCGCTTTTTTATTCTATAATATACAGGAAGAATGTAAAAAAAAGAAAAAAGAGGGCTTTTCATGACAATAAGTTTGGCGTCTTTTTTATCGCAGATTATGGTGAACCCAATGCTGGCTATTACAGCAGTGCTTATGTTGGCGGTCGTGCTGGTAAATGGCTGGACAGACGCGCCGAATGCGATTGCAACCTGCGTTTCCACACGGGCAATGAGTGCACGGCACGCAATTATTATGGCAACCGTTTTCAATTTCCTTGGCGTTTTGGTAATGACCCTTATCAATTCCAGTGTAGCGGCAACGGTTTATAACATGGTGGATTTTGGCGGCAATGCCGCTGATGCATCAGTAGCATTGTGTGCTGCTATGTTTGCTATTGTTATTTGGGCAACCGTAGCCTGGTGGTTTGGCATTCCCACCAGTGAAAGCCATGCGCTGATTGCTGGTATTTCGGGGTCTGCTATTGCATTACATAGCGGCTTAGCCGGAATTAATTTTGGCGAATGGGTTAAAGTGCTTTATGGCCTGGTGCTTTCTACCTTTTTGGGTTTTGCACTTGGCTGGTTTTGTGCAAAAGCGGTAGAATGGATCTGTAAGGGCATGAACCGGCAGCGGACAGCCAAGTTTTTTGGCGGGGCTCAGATTGCCGGCGGAGCCGCGATGGCGTTTATGCACGGTGCGCAGGATGGACAAAAATTTATGGGCGTTTTTATGCTGGGCATTTTTTTGGCAAACGGGCAAAATAACGTCAGCAATTTTCAGATACCGATCTGGCTTATGCTGCTGTGCAGTGCAGTAATGGCGCTGGGTACCTCAATTGGCGGATACCGGATTATTAAAGCAGTTGGAATGGATATGGTTAAGCTGGAGCAATACCAGGGCTTTGCTGCAGATACAGCCGGTGCGATATGCCTGCTGTTATCTTCACTTACGGGAGTTCCCGTGTCGACTACTCATACTAAAACTACGGCAATTATGGGGGTGGGCGCGTCCAAACGGCTGTCAGCAGTAAATTGGGGAATTGTAAAAGAAATGGTGTTAACCTGGGTATTGACCTTTCCGGGCTGTGGCCTAATTGGCTATATCATTGCTAAAATATTTATACATATTTTCTAAAGGAAGGGATTAAGAAAAAAATGGCTAGACAAAAAGAGAATAACTATTTTGAAATGTTTGTAGAGGGAGTCAACTTTTCTTGCGAGGCGGCCTCCATGCTCCATGCAAACCTGGCTAATTACCGGCCGGACGAGCTGCCGAAACATCTTGACGCCATGCACCAAATTGAACATAATGCGGACATTGCAAAACATAGTTTGATGGGGCGCCTGCTGAAAGAGTTTATTACCCCGATTGATCGTGAAGATATTATTGACCTTGCCAACGCAATAGATAATGTGACCGATGCCATAGAGGATGTGCTGGTACGGATGTATATGTTTAATGTAGCAAAACTGCGTCAGGACGCAGAGCCATTTGGAAAAATTATTATGGATTGCTGCAATGAACTGAAGGTATTAATGCAGGAGTTTGAGAATTTCCGTAAATCCAAGACGATTAAAGATAAAATTATTGCCATTAACCGACTGGAAGAGGATGGCGACAAGCTTTATATTCAAGCGGTACATGACCTGCATAATACTTCACAGGATAATGGGGAGCGGATGGTTTGGACGGCACTGTTTGAGTTGCTGGAAAAATGCTGTGACCAGTGTGAAGATGTAGCTGA
Organism: Ruminococcaceae bacterium Marseille-P2935; assembly: GCA_900104565.1. Lineage (GTDB taxonomy): Bacteria > Bacillota > Clostridia > Oscillospirales > Ruminococcaceae > Marseille-P2935. Next base: position 1,144,373 of record LT629952.1, on the reverse strand, counting down.
TGTTGTAGAGCGTGTTATTTTGAAAAACAGCTAAAAGGATTAAAGTATTAAAAAGCACTATGGGACCAATTTTATGGCCTCATAGTGCTTTTTTAAAAATTTTCCGTTGGATTTAACAACTGTATTTTTGGAGTTGGCTGCTTTTAAAAATCCTTTAAACCTCCATGATAGTAATGGCCGGGGAATTGGGCATTCAGCCGAAGAATAACCTGTGCACCGTCCACCATACCCACGTCCTGTTCCCGGGCAATTTTTTCGCCATCTGGAGTGAAACCGGATGTGGTAAAACATATGGCGGCATCGGCGCCCCTTCGGTCACGCTCAGCAACCAGCCGCTGCATAGGTTCACTGCCCACATTGGCAGCCCACCGCTTGCACTGGAACAGGGTTAGCTTTGATCGCCCGTTTTCGGTTTTGCGGGCAATTAAATCTACGCCCAAATCGCCCGAACCGCCGGTATTTACAACATCTTCATGGCCTTCTGCTTCTAGCAAAGCCCTCATAACCTGTTCAAATTCTCCGCCCTCAAGCGTGGAGATATCAACAGCGTCTTCGCTGAGCGGCAGATGATAGGGCTTCTTTTCGTAATACTTGCCGTTTGAAACACAGTAGTTGTTGATCAGGCGGGCAATGTCACGCTGGTGGGAAGGATTTTCTAAAAACTGGTTAATTGTTCCGGGGTCACCGGCGCACATGACGCTGGAAAGTTCAAAATATAGGTCGTCCAGGGTGAAACGGCTTTTTTCATTCAGCAGACGCCGGATTAAAACCGGAATATAGTTATAAAATTTTGTGAACAGGTCGGTTTTATCCTCCACATCTAGGTAGAGCTTATCAAAATTTATACGGATGAAAGCATCTTCTCCCACAATAAAATATTCCCGTATGATCTGTGCGATTCGCTCTGTGTCCGCCTCGGTAGCAAAATAATCTTCTTTATTGCGGAAATGATCGACCACTGCCTGTACCCCCTGGGTGAAGGTCAGGCTTTTACCTTTGCTGCATAGGCGGTAGATCAGCGATACCGTTTCAAATTCTCCGTTTTTAGTTCCCACATACCAGTAACGGTGCGGGGGAGAAAGCTTTTCGAAAAATACCATCATTTCTTTTGAAAGGGTGTTATCGTAGGCGGCCTGCTTACGGATGGTAGGGTCGTTTTTATCTAAACCAATACGGGTAATATACTCAAACCCATTTTTGCGTGCCAGGTTAATAATTTCGATTAAGGTGGTAAAATATTTATTTTTGCCCAGGTTCATAGTAAAAACGGCCAGCCCATTTGTTTTTAACACCTTTCCTAACCCGGAAAACATGCAGTCAATATCTTTGTAATAATCGATAATTTCCTGTTTACCGGGTCGGGAAGGGGCGTTGGTCTGTACCATTTCTAGCGTTAGCATTTCATCGGTGAGTGGGAACCTGTTTGGTGCATAAAAATGATTGAGCCAGGTGCGGTAAAGCTGGTTGCGCTCTAAATAGGGGACCTGGTCGGTGTAGGGGAAATCGGTATAGACCAGATGAAAACGCTCGGGCTCACAGCTGCTTACAAACTGCTGGTAAGAAGAAAGACAGATTTGATAGCGGTTGTTACAGTGCGGGTTTTCTTCCAAAACGTCGGAAAAGTCTTTTTTAAATGCAAGAAAGCAGTTCACCTTTTCTTCAAACAACTCCCAGACATTCATTTCCTGAGCGCCGTACGGCACAACATGGTATAGAATATCGGTGCTGGAGCCATACATGGCAATTCTGGCTAAAGAAAGGGAAGAAACCAGGGCCTGCTCAAGAAGGTCACGTTCTGGTGAGGATTTTTGTTTTAGAATGGCATCCTGCAAGATAAGAAGCGCCAGCTGGTTACGATGGGTGAAAATACGGTCATACCGGTCGGCACCGGTGGAATGGGTAATGTTGATTCGGCTGTTTTCCAGGTAGTATGTACGCGGAAAACGGGAAGCACTGCGTTTTTTTAGCTGGTTTATCTTATCCAAATCAAGTTGTTCAAAGGGTTTTTGACGTTTTTTGCAAATGGGGCACGGGGCAATTAGTTTGACGTTGCACCCGTTTTTGATTTCGCGATTTGGAGTTGGATGAAAGTATTCTTCCGTTTCGGGGTCATAAAGCAGCTTGGAGATATAATTTTTTACGCCGCAGCACTCGGTGGCATAAAGTTCCATGACTTCGGCCTTTGCTTCTTTCTCCACCGCGCCAAACAGCTTTTTCAGCTTTGTACGGTCTGTTTTTTGAAGCAGCGAGTACACGGCATGATAGGTGTAGTTGTCCAGTTCGGTGGCGACTATTTTGCGTCCGGCCCTGGCAGCGGCAATAACAAAGGCCCCCGACCCCATAAAAGGCTCGTAGACGATATCGCTGCGGCTTGTTAGGGCGGTAATGGCTTTTTGAGCAATGTCGGGGGATTTGCGCCCTTTAAAATTGAAAGCTGTTTTCATTGAACGGGGGACAATATTATCGGTTCCTTCCAATGCAGAGGGTAAAAAATCTATTTTTTGTTTATTTTCGGCAGAAATAGGTTTTTTCATGAAATCAGCTCCTTTCTTGCAGCAGAAGATAGGCTTCCATCTGCAGAACATCGGCAATTTGATCTAATTTTTTTAAGGTTGGAAGCCGGTAGTTTTGTTCCCGCAGATAAGATTGCAGTGCAAAATCAGTTACCAGTCCTTCTAAAAGGGTTAGTTTCTGCACCGTGCGGTAGCAGCCTTTCTGGTTAAAAATAATTCCAAGGTTTTGAGAAAATGCATGGTGAGAATGATTTTTGCGAGGGTTCTTATGGAAGAGGATTGGGGAGTGGGGGCAGATTAGTTCATGGGTAAAGCACCCCAACTGGTCGGCGATCTGATCCAGTCTTTTTATGGTTGGGTGACGGCTGCCGCTAAGCCAGCCTTTCAGAGTGCTTTCGTTTACCTGCAGGTGCAGGGCAAGTTCATGGTAGCTGCTGCTTGATAGGTACCATTCATTTAATTTTTGCTGAAAGACAAAAAAAGACTGGTTTTTCATGGGGCACCTCCTGATTCTATTTGCATTATAGCAAAAACTCATTGTGATCGTGGTACTAAATGTAACTAATTTGTGTCATTTGTACTAAATGTATTTAAAAACTTTTTAATGAAACTGCCGCAGGAAGTTTTAATCGCACAGAGAGATTGAGGCGACAAGCGTACCCATACCCTAAAGGCAAAGGCGTGGGGCTGATTTACAGCACTGGGCATCACCTGCGCATAACTATAATAAAACAGAGGCGGTCTTGTGGTTTTACGTTAAAATACCCTGTTTTAATATGAGCGGAATAAACCAACAAAGTGATTAATTGGCAGTCACAAACAACAAAACGCAGGAAGGTCCCGCTATGGCTGTAAAAAGATGTAATATTATGCTTTAAAGGCACTTAAAGGGTGGCATCCATCATACGGATGCCACCCTTTTTTAATGTTTCATCACTTTTTGCAGTCTCGTTTCATGATTCACTCGTATACGTTTCTATTTTAAATGACCAGGTTATGGGAGATGTTAAGATTGGAACAAGCGAAAATTTGAAGGATCAGGTGCAGATACAAAACACAGAACGAAAAAGTGGTATTCGCCGTATCAATTCGAATACCACTTAATTTATGCTTATAGATTACGAATCATTTTTTCTAACCGGGCTATTTGGTCTTGGTCATCAAGGATGGTCAGTTCAAAACCAAAACGACCGCATTCAAAGCCTTCTAATTTTTTCATGGTTCCATTTTCACGCTCTTCATGACGGCCGCGGATTTGCCCAGTAGAAGGCATAATAGCCATGGTGTAGTCACCCGATCCCATGGATTTCCATTCTAGCATATAGGGCTGACTCTCTTTTTGATAGCGGTAATAAACAGCCAGGCCCGAACGAGGGCTTACCACCATGGCGTGGCAATAACCGTCTGCGTCTGCCGGAGGGGTATGATAAAACAGGTGTTCATGAGCATCGTCAATGGGGGCAGTAACTTTGTCCCATTCATTAAAAGCCGCCTGGGAAATAGGGTCACGCGCCTCGGTAATGGTGCTTTGGGGCAGGACCAAATAGGCCCCTTCCTGCAAGAACGGATACCCCAGGTTGGCATGGTAAAGGATAGAAAATTCTACTGGTTTGGCATCACGGTTTTCTACCACATCATCTATCTGAACGGTATTGGAACCAAGCTTGGTTTTGATGGTGCGGTTAAGTACCAGAGTGTGGCGGAACAGGCAGCTCTCGCGCATTTTACCACCCAGAGTAATATCAAAATCACCGGTTTCCGGATTGTAGTTAGAAATACCATAGGCTTCTTCCGCGGTAGTGGAATGGATGCGGCCGTGCAGGCTGTGGTATTCGCCGTCATCCACATTTGGAGGGCCGGAATTAATGAGCCCGCTGGTATAAAACATACCGCCGCTGCCCTGTTTTAAATACTCATCTGGTACAAAAGAGACCCGGGCGGGGTTTGTCAGGCCGTTTTTGTAGAAAAAGGGAATATTTACCCCCTTATACTCCAGTTCAAAAAGATCCATACAGCGGTCTTCCAGAACGGTAAAACGAAGCCCGGTACCAGTTTTGACTTCGAAGGCATTGGTGGTTTTGGCATTACCTTCGGTATAGGCAAAACGCCGTACGCCGCCCACCTGATAAAAACTACCGGTTTTGCGCAGAAGGTCCTGATAACTTTGAAACATTATATCCATACATTTTCCCTCCTAAAATACCGCAGCACGGCGGTTGATATGTAAAATTAATGTAAAATCAAAATCGCTGTTTTGAAAAAAAAATGAATGAAAAATATGTTTAATGTAAAATAAATTAGCTATTTGTATTAAAAATGTATAGAAATTGTAAAATGAATAAATTTATATTTCGGCGAAAAGGCAAATTGTGTAACCGATTACATTTGTTTTTTTTGTTTAAACCCATTTTTACGCACTTATAGAAACACAAAAAACAACAATTTGTCAATGATTTTTATAAAAAATCTGTATATTTTTTAAAATTTTAGCAGAAGAGATAAAAAAATTGCTATCATTTTATCCGTTATGTTAATTTACAAATATTTTACATAACGCTATAATGGAAAAGCGATTACATGACATGGTTTGAAATACAAATTTTTATAAAGCGATTGTATTACTATTCTTTTGGACGATACTAATATTTTAAGTTTTTAGCTTTGGCAACAGTTATTGTGCCTGGAAATCGTTCCAGATTGAATACAAGAGGAGGCAGAAAAGTGAGTTCAATTACCTTGACCAATGTAAAAAAAGTGTATGGTGAGGATGTTATTATTCCCGATCTGAACCTGGTCATTGAAGATGGGTCCTTTACCGTTTTGGTAGGCCCTTCCGGTTGTGGAAAATCCACCACTCTGCGTATGATTGCAGGGTTGGAGGGACCCACTTCCGGCAACATTTACATTGACGACCAAGACGTAGTCAATGTGGCACCGGGTAAACGCGGTATTGCCATGGTGTTTCAAAACTATGCGCTGTACCCCACCATGACCGTAAAACAGAATATTGAGTTTGGTCTTGTGAACAAAAAGGTTCCTAAGGCAGAGCGGGAAAAACTGATTAAAGAGGTTTGCGAAATTGTTGGGCTGGAAAAATACCTGAGCCGCAAACCTGGGCAGCTTTCCGGCGGTCAGAGGCAGAGGGTTGCATTGGCCAGAGCTATGGTGAAGAAACCCAAGGTTTTCTTAATGGATGAACCGCTTTCCAACCTGGATGCCAAGCTGCGTGCAGCTATGCGTGTCGAGCTGATTCAACTGCACAAGCGCCTGGGCACCACCTTTATTTATGTAACTCACGACCAGGTTGAGGCAATGTCTATGGGTGACAACATTGTTTTGATGGACAAAGGCATCATCATGCAGCGTTCCAGCCCTAGGGACATGTACAACGACCCTCAGAATGTATATACCGCTCAGTTTATCGGCACCCCGCCAATGAATATTGTTCGAGACCTGCTGCTGGATAACTATTCCATTGGTTTCCGTCCCGAAAAGATCACCTTAAATCCAGATGCTGGTGAAGATATGTTCCGCATTAAAGGCCATGTCATGACAAAAGAGCATTTGGGTTCTGAGATAAACTACTCCATCACCACCGAATATGGTTTGGTAATGGCAAAACTGGAGCAGGAAGTGGCGGACGATTGTGATGTTATGATTGGTGTAGATTATGCAAACCTATATATTTTTGATCAGAATGACAATCGGACAGAATTGGACGCCAATATTAAAAAAGCGCTGATTGCAGTCAGTGCACAGTAAAGGGGGAAGATAAGATGCTATCGTTCTCCAATGTGGGTACGCAGGCTGCCAAACCGCGGAAAAAGAAGAAGGTAAAACAGAAATACCGCCTGGGTGAGCAGTTAGCCGGCTATGGGCTGGTTGCCCCGGCAATTATTCTGCTGTGTGTTTTCACGATTTATCCCATGCTTTATCTGATTTATTCTAGCTTATTTGATGGAAAGTTGATCAGCAAAAAACGCAACTTTGTCGGTTTTGAAAACTATGAAAAACTTCTTACCGATTCCGATTTTTTAAGGGTAATTAGCAATACTGTAGTTTATAGTATTTTGCTGGTAGCGTTTACTATGGTGCTGGCAGTTTTGGTAGCGGTATGGCTTAATTCTAAGGTTACCCCGCGTTTAAACTCTTTAACGCAGGCAGCAATTTTTACCCCGCACATTATTTCGCTGGTTTCCGCTTCGATGGTGTTTATGTGGCTGATGGATCCACAAATCGGTTTCATTAACTCGATCCTTACCAAGCTAGGGTTGGGGAAATTCCCATTTTTAGCCAGTCCGAATACTGCGCTGATATCGCTGGTAATGGTAATGGTTTGGAAGAGCGTAGGGTATTATTCGCTGCTGATTTTGGCGGCGCTACAGAATATTCCGCCAAATATCTACGAGGCAGCGGCGCTGGATGATACCCCCAAGGTTCGGGTGTTTTTCCGGATTACACTGCCTATGATCTCTCCAACCGTGTTCTTTACCACAATTGTGGCGACGATCAGCTCTTTCCAGGTGTTCGATACCGTAAGCTTGATGACCCAGGGCGGACCGGTCAACTCCACCAACACCCTGGTATATTATATCTATCAATATGCATTTAAGTACATGAAGCTGGGCCCTGCCATGGCAGCGGGTGTAATTCTGCTGGTATTTGTGCTGGTGCTCACCATTATTTACTTTGCATTCCTGGGTAAGAAAGTACACTATCAATAAAGAAAGGATGGCGAATGCCGTGAACCCTACTATAGAAAAAGCGTTTCATCATGTGGGAAAGTGGATCAACATCCTTTTAAAGGTTCTTGTGATCATCTGTGTTGCTTTCCCCTTTGTATGGATTATTTCCACCTCATTTAAAACCTTCCCCGAAACGCAAATTTTTCCGCCAACACTGATTCCAGAGTCCCTGCGGTGGGAAAACTATGCCAATGCACTGGCCTCTATGCCGTTTTTTAAGTATCTGCGCAATTCGCTGTTTGTAGCGTTCAGCGTACTGGTTTTACAGTATATTATCATTATTCCGGCGGCATACGGTTTTGCACGCGGTAAGTTTAAAGGAAAGGGACTGCTGTTTGGCATTGTGCTGTTGGGTTTTATGATTCCGCAGCAGGTTACTTTTGTTCCAATTTATATGATGTTCAGCAAGATGGGGCTTTTGCGTACTTTTATTCCGCTGATCGCACCCTTTATGGCCAATGCGTTTGGTATCTTCCTGCTGAGGCAGTTCTTTATGCAGATACCTGAGGAAATTATTGAAGCTGCGCGGCTGGACAGCGCCAGCTCCTTTAAAATTCTTTGGCGGATTATGATCCCCATGGCAAAATCCTCGGTTTTCACTATAGGGCTTCTTAGCTTTATTTCCAACTGGAACTCCTATTTCTGGCCGCTGATTATGACCAGCACCGACGATTTCCGGACGTTGCCAATCGGTGTTTCCATGTTGATTGACTCGGAAGGCCAGAAGATGTGGAATGAGTTAATGGCAGGTAATATGCTGCTTATTATTCCAATATTAATTATCTACCTGGTTGCGAACAAACAGATCCGCAAAGCGTTCACCTATTCCGGTATTAAATAAGCTCGTGGTGATTTGACAATTGCTGCCATACCGGCGGATTGGCAAAGCTTTTGCCGGTATTAAGCCCAAAAACTGTTTCTTTCGGGGTGAGTTATGGCTGAAACCTATTTTATTAGTGATCTGCATTTTGGTCAGGAAAAAGTGATTGCCTTTGACGGCAGGCCGTTCGCCAACGTGAAGGAAATGAACCGTGAACTGGTTTGCAGATGGAACAGCCGGGTTACCCGGTCGGATCTCGTCTATATTCTAGGGGATTTCTGTGAAGGCAGCGAAGAGGAGTGGAGAAAACTTCTTCCCCAGCTTATGGGAGAAAAAGTTTTAATTCGCGGCAACCATGATCTGCAGGTGATGTCCCCTGCACTGCGGGAGATGTTTCGGAATGTTCAGGACTATATGGAAATTTCGGTGGGAGAACGTCAGGTTATGCTGTGCCATTATCCTTTGCTGTTTTATGATCGGGCATATGACCCAAAACGTTATATGCTGTGTGGCCATGTGCATCTTACCCGGGAGAACGATTTTCTGCAGAAATTTTGCAAAGAGCTGCAGAGTACACGAATCGGAGAATTGGACTCCTGCGGGCAGATTTATAATGTAGGCTGTATGCTTCCCGGTATGGATTATGTGCCCAGAACCCTGGAGGAAATTATACAGGATAGGTGAACTTTTTTGAAGAAAGTTTAAACTGGTTACGAAAGGAGATTATCTGTTTGGCAAAAAAATTGTTAGTGTTATCGGTAGATGCGCTGTTTTATAAAGACATGGAGTTCATCAAAGATATGCCGAACTTCCGTATGATGTTTGAGCAGGGCTCTTATACCAAAGGAATGAAAGCAGTTTATCCATCGCTAACCTACCCTTGCCATGTAGCGATTATGTGTAGCCAATACCCACAGGGGAGCGGCATTTACCACAACGAAAAGCTGGACCCGGGTAATCCGGCTCCGCCCTGGTTTTGGTGGCATAAGGATTTAAAATGCAAAACCATTTTAGATTATGCCAAAGAGCATGGGCTGACTACGGCAGCCTTTAACTGGCCGGTGCTGGGGGGCTGTAAAAATATCGATTACCTCCAGGCGGAGATATGGGCGCGCCCCAGCGAAAACGAGGATCAGTTCGAGGTTTACAACAGCGTTTGCTCGCCCGCCATCATGGATGGAATCTATCAGAAATATCAGCATCATCTAATAGGGAATAAAACCCCGTATTATGACGAGTTTGCCTGCCTTTGCGCAGAGGATGTAATTCGTCAATATACCCCTGATGTAGCGCTGGTGCATTTTTCCCTACTGGATCATACCCGTCATGCCAACGGCTTATACAACAATGCGGTTACTGCCGCTATGGCGGCCTGCGACGGCAGGTTTGGGCGGCTGGTGCAGGCGTATAAGGACTCCGGCGTATTTGAAAATACCAATATTATTGTATTGGGCGATCACGGCCACATTCCGGTCAAACAGGTATTTAACCCCAATATTATATTGAAAGAGCAAGGCCTGATTGAAGTGGATGAAAACGGTCGCCTAAAAGATTACAAAGCTTACTGTAATTCGGCGGCATTGTCCTGTCAGGTGGTGCTGAAGGATAAAAACGATCAGCAGACCAGAGAAAAGGTTGAAAAAATTCTGGAAGGCTTTGTGCTAGATCACAGCATCGGCGTTCAGGAGGTTATTACTAAGGAGCAGGCAAAAGAGCTTTACAACCTGACAGGAGATTTTGATTATGTCCTGGAAGGCTGTGATGATACAGCATTCGGCAACGATCTGACCGGCAGTGTAATAAAGGATGCAGACACCCGGGATTATAAATTCTCGGTGACATCCCATGGGCATATGCCTGAAAAGGGCAATGACCCCGCCTTTATTGCCTGCGGGCCGGACATTAAAAAAGGTGTTGTTTTGGAGCGTGGCAGCCTGATGGATGAAGCGCCTACCTTTGCGAAGCTTTTGGGCTTCGAGTTTCCAAACGCCAACGGCCGCGTGCTGGAAGAACTATTAAAGTAGGATATCCCGTTTAACGGGTATAAAAAGGAGGATTTTAATGAAAAAGGTATTAGCACTGGTACTGGCACTTGTGATGTGCATTGGCGCATTTGCCGGCTGCTCATCTGACGGCGGCTCGTCCGCGGCTCCGGGAAGCACCGCTTCCACAGGCGGCGACGCCTCTACCGGAGGGGATTCCGGAGAACGGATCACCTTCGAGTTCTGGCACAGCATGAGCGGCGGCATGGGTGAAACCCTGCAGAAGTTCATTGATGATTACAACAACAGCCAGGACAAATATTATTGTGAGGCAATCTTCCAGGGCAGCTACTACGATGCAACTGCTAAGATACAGGCTGCTATGGCATCAAACAATGCACCTGCTCTGTCTCAGATGGAATGCGCCCGTGTAGTTATGTTCCAGGAGGATGGCGTACTGGTCGATATGACTTCCTTGATTGAGGCACATCCCGAAATTGAGTATGATGATTTTGAGGACGGATTTATGCCTTATTGTGAGTTCAATGATGGTATTTGGGCAGTGCCATTTAACCGTTCTACTCCGATGTGCTACTATAATGTAGATATGTTTAAAGAGAATAATCTTGAGCCTCCCGAGACTTGGGATGATTTGCATGCTGTAGCAAAAGCTTTAAGCATTAAAGACGAAAGATGGGGCTATGAGGTTCCTATCGATGCTTGGTTCTATGAATGCATGATTATGCAGGGTGACGGTCGTATCTTTAACGATGCTGGAACCTCGATTGGATTTGACAACAACACCGGTACCGATCCTTTATATTTCTGGAAAGAAATGCTGGCTGACGGTTCCATGAAAGCACCTCCGGGACAAGAGTACAATTCCTGGGAAGCTGCTAGAACCGACTTTATGAACGGCACAGTTGGAATGATTACTGGTTCTTCCGGCGACTTGGCTACCCTGAGAAAAGGCAGCGATTTTGAAGTAGGCACTTTCTTCCTTCCTAAAAAGGTTAGATATGGCGTAGGAACCGGCGGTGCAAACTTAATGCTGATCGAAGGTGTTCCCGAAGAGCAGACAGAAGGTGCGTTTGACCTTATTATGTACCTGAGTACTGCTGAAAAAGCTGCTGAGTGGGCTATGGCTACCGGATATGTTCCTGCTAAAAAATCGGTAGTAGATACTCAGATTTGGAAAGATTATATTGCTGAGGTTCCGGCTGCTCAGACCGTTGTGGATCAGATGCAGTATACCGATATTCCACGCCCAGTAGATCCGGACTATCCCGAAATTCACTCTGTTGTTATTATGAACGCGATTCAGAAGTGCATTTTAGAGGATAATTATACTCCTGAGCAGTGCGTACAGGATATTAAAACCCAAGTAGAGGATCTTTTAAAATAGCTGAGCAGGTAAATGCTTCCTACTAGATGACATAGCTGATATTGGCGGGAGAGGGGTTTACCATCCCGCCAATATATTTTTATCTTTTGGTTGTAAATATTATGATCAGAAAGAGGTGCCGCCCCGTGCTTTATGAATTGAACCTAGCATCAGTATGCTTCCGACTGTTTTTGGCAATTGTGTGCGGGGGTATTATTGGTTTGGAACGTGGCTGGAAAAAACGCCCCGCCGGACTGAGAACACATATTTTAGTTTGTATTGGCGCAACCCTTACCATGATGACCGGCCAATATGTCCGGGACTTTTTTGGCGGAACGTCTGATCCGGCCCGAATTGGCGCACAGGTTGTTACCGGCGTTGGCTTTTTAGGGGCTGGAACCATTATGCTGACCGGAAAACATCAGGTAAAGGGCTTAACTACAGCGGCAGGCCTTTGGGCGTCTGCCTGTATGGGCCTTTGTATTGGCATAGGCTTTTATATGGGGGCCATTGTAGGATGTATTTTTATTTTTATTGCGACCACGCTACTCCATCGCATTGACCGTTTTGTTATGGCAAGTTCGAAGGTGCTGGAGCTTTATATTGATTTTAACGATTCTGCCGCAGTGACGCGGTTTATGGATGAAATTAAGCAGTTGAATTTGCAACTGACTAAAATACAGAATGTAGGCGAACAAAACCAGCTTGCAGGAAGTGTGGGCGTCTTTGCCACGTTAAAGCTTCCTTCAAAAAGCAACCACCGGGAGATTATCTCAAAAATTAAGATGATTGAAGGGGTTTACTACGTGGAAGAAATTTATTGATAGGAGTATTGTTATGGCTGAAAAACAACAGGCTTTGGATTTGGAAAATTTAAAATCAAAGCACGGTTTGGCGTTTGACGAGGTATATTCGGCGCTGCAAAAATCGATTCGCCGCAGCAATACGGAATATGCAATTCGTATAGGTTATGAAATTTATGAATCAGGCGAAGTGTATGAAGAATTTATGTGGAAACGCCTGATGGTAATTAGCGTAGAGGATGTTGGGCTGGCGGAGCCTTCGGCGGCCAACCTGGTTTATACCCTTTACAGGATGCATGAAAATTACGAGTATGATGCCTGTGACCGGGCGCTCTTCTTTATACACGCCATTCGTTACTTATGTTCCTGCAAAAAAGACCGCTCCAGCGATATTTGTAAAAATATCGTCCTGCATGAATTGAAACAAGGTATTACCCCTGAAATTCCTGATTATGCACTGGATATGCATACCAGGCGCGGACGCGAGGCCGGCCGGGATGTGATGCATTTTTTACTGGAGGCAAGCAAAGTAACTCCAGAAGCTGATACTATGCAGGAAAGCTATAAGCGCCAATTAATAGAAATTATACAAAAAGAAAACCAGGGTGTATAAAATAATTACCAGATGCCACAACGCTTTTCTCCCCAAATTGCTGTGGTAATCTTTTGTATTTCTTATCTCTCTGCTCGGCTCCCAAAGTTGCTGCTTTGGGAGCTGTTGCATTGTCCGTGATTTTTGACCGCAAGAAAACGTTTCTGGGTTATAGTTGTAAAGTGGTACCGCAACCTTGCTGTAAAGAAATACCTGCCTAAAGCTCCGGTTTAAAAAGTTACTGCTGAAGGACAGTGTAAGTTGCCTTTTGAGAAGAAAATACAGTTTGCTGTGCATGATATTACAAAAGGAATATGCCGCCGGCTTTTTATAAGGCGGGCCGATATGCTTTTATTAAAGAACGAAGCGATCTATTCTAAAAAATATTCTGAGTGTATGAAACATAAACACCAAAATAAAGTAGCTTATGCTGCAAATTTTATTTTTCCCTTGACCTGGAGGAATTTGCAGGGTAGGATAATATTAAAAGTCTGATAACAGGCAAAACAACAAGGAAATGGGTGAACTTATGGACAAACAGCAGAAGGATTTGGAATACTATGTAGAGCAGATGGAATCCCATGTAAAAAATACCCTATCTTCGCTTGATATGGGGCTTTACAAGGACGCGGTAAAACTGATCCTCGATTCGGAGGCCGCAGGCGGGCGGGTACATATTACCGGTATAGGCAAACCGGCACATATTGGCGGTTATATCGCTTCCCTTATGTCCTCCACCGGAACCCCTACCTATGAGCTTCACGGCACCGAAGCGGTGCATGGCTCCTGCGGGCAGGTGCGCCCCGGGGACGTTGTAATTGCCATTTCGAATAGCGGCGGAACAGGCGAGCTGAAAGCCACCGTTACAGCGCTGAAAAACAATGGAGCAAAGATTATTGGCGTAACCGGCAACACCCAGTCCTGGCTGGCACTGAATAGCGATACCGTTTTGCCGGCACCGATTACCCAGGAGGGTGGACCGCTTAACCGTGCACCCCGCACTTCGATTATTGCCGAGACGATTGTGCTGCAGGGCCTTACTGTAATTTTACAAAGCATCAAAGATATTTCTCCCGAGCAGTATGTAAAGTGGCACCCGGGCGGAGCACTGGGCCAGCTGAGGGATAATGAGAAAAAATAGCGGGGTTATTCGCCGAAAATGCGAATCAGCCATGCTTTGCGGTAAAATAGTTTAACGCCACTCTTCTAATTAAAATAAAATGATGCAATCGTTTAAAAAGCCATGGCCAGCTCTTAACCGAGCGGTTGTGGCTTTTTGTTTTGTTTTCGGCGACAACCACCGGATTAACCAGCAGTGAACAAAATAACCTTAGTGTTTAGTGTGTGATATGAAGCAAATTGACTATAGCTAAGAAATAAATGGATGGAACATGCTTGAGTAGCTGTCGTATGTATGGAGTATGTGAAAAAAGTACTTTTTAAAAGAAGCCGACAAAAGCTCCTTTTGGGGAAACCTTAAACCACCGGTGTTACCGATGGTTTTGCTTTTATTGGCTCAGTCATATACTGGTTGCCTTTATCAAGATGTTTTGATTCTGATTCAGGGGCAGAATTTTCAATTTGCGTAATGCAAGCAGCCTTTTAGCGGGATGTTCGTCCCCACAGGACAAGTGGCGCAAGCTGCGGTAACTTAGAGGCTTATGAAGAAAGCCCTCGGTACATATTGAGTTTTCATATGCTACGTGCGCTGTAAAATGGAAAGGTTTGTTAAACTCATAAACTTTTCAGGCAGAACATATAGTGGACTAGTAGAACCTGGTTGAGGCAAAGCGGGAGGGATATAGATGTGGGAAAACACGTTGGCACATTTAAAGCCGGGGCAGCATGGTGTTGTCCGGCAAATCAGTGGTGCAGGCTCTTTCAAAAGGCGCCTGGTAGAAATGGGTATTACCCCAGGGGTTACCATATTCATGCGCAAGGTAGCGCCGCTTGGAGACCCCATGGAAATTCACCTGCGGGGATATGAGCTTACCCTGCGCAGGGAGGATGCCCGGCGTATTATGCTGGAAAAGGAGAGATAACCATGCAGGTAGCAGCGTTGGCCGGCAACCCAAACTGCGGTAAAACCACATTGTTTAACCGTTTGACCGGCTCAAACCAATACGTGGGCAACTGGGCGGGGGTAACGGTTGAAAAAAAACAAGGCCTGATGAACTGTCTGCAGGGTAAGGTAATTCTTACCGACCTGCCGGGTATTTATTCTTTAGCACCCTATACCATGGAGGAGATTGCGGCCAGGGATTTTATGATAAAAGAAAAGCCGGACGTTATTATTAATATTGTAGACGGTACCAACCTGGAGCGAAATTTATATCTGACCACCCAGCTTATGGAGCTGCGCAGACCAATGGTTATTGCTGTTAATATGATGGACGAATTGGAGTCAAAGGGGGACCGGCTGGACTGCACATTGTTGGCCAAAAGGCTTGGAGTACCGGTGATTCCCATTACTGCGCGCAGCGGCAAAAATTTTGGCGCGCTTTTGACAGCGGTAGAAAAACAGATGAAATCCCCCACGCTGCCGGCAAGGCCGGAATACTCTGGTTTAGACCAGCTTGCCATGAATGAGGCAGAGACGCTGGTTTTATCATCGCCCGCCCTGAAAGACCCAACATTTTCAAAATTCTATGCGGCAAGGCTGGTGGAAGGAGACCTGGCTGCTGTAAAAGAGCTTCGGTTAAGCCAGGCTGCACAACGCCGTTTAGAACAAATCGTGCGCCGATGGGAGGAAGCTTCAAGGTATGGGGACCGGGAAACGCTATTGGCAGATGCCCGCTACCGGTATATTGAAAAAGCAGTGAGCGGGGCGGTTTTTCATAAAAAAAATCCTGGGGAGCTTACGGTATCTGATAGGATTGATAAGATAGTCACCAGCAGAATTTTCGCTTTGCCGTTATTTGTTTTGGCAATGGGAATTATGTTTTCGACCACCTTTGGTCAATTTGGGACCAGTTTAAAGTCTGGGGTGGAGAGGCTGATTTATGAAGGCGTTTCTCCTTGGGTTTTGCGGTTTCTCACAAAAGTATCGGCACCGGTATGGTGTCAGGGGCTCATGATAGATGGGGTCATTGGCGGGGTAGGCGCGGTGTTGTCTTTTCTGCCGCAGATAGCCATTTTGTTTTTATTCCTTTCGGTTATGGAGGACAGCGGTTACATGGCCAGGGCGGCTTTTATTATGGACCGGCTGCTGCGCCGGCTGGGGCTTACCGGCCGTTCCTTTATTCCAATGCTGATGGGGTTTGGCTGCACAACCCCGGCGGTTATGGCGGCCAGAACCCTAAGCAGCGAAAAAGACCGCCGCATGACCATAATGCTGACCCCCTTTATGTCCTGCGGGGCACGGCTGCCGATTTATGGATTGTTTGCGGGGATTTTCTTTCCGAAGCATCAGGGATTCGTGATATTGTCGATGTATCTGATTGGAATTTTAGTAGCGGTTTTGTGCGGTCTGCTTTTAAAAAAGAAAGTATTTTCTGAACAGGAAGAGCCTTTTGTGATGGAGCTGCCAGCTTACCGTTTTCCAACACTGCGCAATTTAGCCCTGCATTTGTGGGAAAAATGCAAAGGCTTTTTGATTAAGGCAGGAACCGTGATTTTTTCCATGAGCGTAATAATTTGGCTGCTGCAGAATTTTGATTTTCGTTTACAATTGGTGGCCAGCGGCAATTATAGCATATTTGGAGCCATTGGCAAGGCAATTGCCCCTTTTTTAAAGCCGCTGGGATTTGGCGACTGGCAGGCGGCGGTTGCACTTTTGGCAGGGCTGGTGGCGAAGGAAGCTGTTGTTTCTACCCTGGGGGTGCTATACGGGGCGGCAACCAATAGTTCAGTACTATCTGCAGGCATTATGCAAAACTTTACCCCGCTTTCGGCGTATTCGTTTATGGTGTTTTGTCTGTTATACACCCCCTGTATTTCTGCATTTGTTTCGATCAAAAAAGAGATGAACAGCCTAGGGTGGGCGGTAAAAACCGCACTGCTTCAAACAACAGCTGCCTATACGGTATCCTGCCTTATTTTTCAGTGGGGAAGCATAATTTTAAGATGGATGGAGGCGGTGGGATGATAGGGTTTGGAATTGGTGTGCTCCTTCTTACAGTGGCGTTTGCCGGCTTTGCATCAACCTTGCAGCGGGTGACCCATGGCAGATGCTGTAGGCCCTGCTCGGGTTGCAAATGGGAAAAAAGCTGTACAAACCGCCATAAATATAATAAAATGCCTGGGGGAAAGGCATGATAAAAAGTAAGAGCGGAGGACATTTGTTCATCGCTTTTTCTTTGCATATACGGGTCCGCCAAAACTGCAAAGGGCAAATTTTAACAAGTTTTATACAAATAAAACAGAATGCTATGAAATAAGATTGGTTCACATGATTCATCGAGCTGTATAAAAATACAGGGGATATAAAAAACTTGTACCTCTAGAAACTGGAAACATCAAATTAGGTACGCCTTCTTTTTTTATAAGTAGTTCTGCATCATTTTTTAGAGGGGATAATTTTTCCCCGAATGTATGCGGCCCTTGTTTTGAAAGGAATTTTGATGTTATTTTTGCAGAAAAAAATACTTTTCACACTCATTTTGTAGATGTAAAGAAAATCCCTTGACAACCTATATTCTATACGGTATAATAACTCAAGTATGAAGATGTAAAGTGCTTTGCTTTACATAGAGAAGCGGGAGGTGCGCGCTGTGGCGAAGGATCTGACCATTTCGATACTGCTGGATTTTTATGGGGATATGCTTACCGAAAAACAGCGGGAGATGACTGAGCTTTACCACAATGAAGATCTTTCTTTAGGCGAAATTGCCAGTGACAGCGGTATTACCCGCCAAGGTGTTCGGGATTCGATCAAACGTGCCGAATTCCAGCTGAGAGAGTACGAAGAACGCCTTGGGCTTGCACAGCGTTTTCACGATATTCAGGACACACTGGGTCAGATTATTCAGTGTGCAAAGGAAATAGAGGGTTATAATACACGGTTCTGCCTGTCTTCCGAAATTTCGCGCAAATGCAGCGAGATTGTGGAGCTTGCAGAAAAACTGGGTGAATAGCCCGCATGTTGGTAAGGGGAGGTGAACGAGCATGGCGTTTGAGGGGTTGTCTCAAAAGCTGGCGGAAACTTTTAAAAAAATGAAGTCGAAGGGCCGGCTGAAAGAATCAGACGTAAAGGAATCCATGCGGGAGGTTCGCCTGGCGCTGCTGGAGGCGGACGTTAACTATAAAGTGGCTAAGGATTTTGTTGCCTCAGTTACAGAAAAAGCGGTTGGGGACGAGGTGCTCTCCAGTCTTACTCCGGCACAGCAGGTCATTAAAATTGTAAATGATGAGCTTACTGTGTTAATGGGCAGCGAAAACACCAAGATAAACTTAAGCTCCAAAATCCCTACCATTATTATGATGTGTGGGTTGCAGGGTTCGGGTAAAACCACCCATTCTGGAAAGCTGGCTCTTCACTATAAAAAACAAGGCAAACGCCCGCTGCTTGCCGCCTGTGACGTTTACCGCCCGGCAGCAATTCAGCAGCTGAAGGTAGTGGGGGAAAAGGCCGGTGTTCCGGTATTTGAACTGGGTCAGATTGATCCGGTTGAAATTGCAAAAAAAGCAGTCGCCCACGCCAAGGACCACGGCAACGATATTTTGATTTTAGATACCGCCGGCCGGCTGCATGTAGATGAAGAGCTGATGGATGAGCTTCGACGGGTAAAGAGTGAGGTGCATCCTAACGAGATTATGCTGGTGATTGACTCCATGACCGGCCAGGATGCAGTTAATGTAGCCAAAAGTTTTGACGAAACCCTTGGAATTGACGGCGTTATTTTAACCAAGCTGGACGGCGACACCCGCGGCGGTGCGGCGCTGTCGGTACGTGCGGTTACCGGCAAGCCCATTAAATTTGCCGGTGTGGGTGAAAAGCTGGAGGATTTGGAGCCGTTCCACCCATCCAGAATGGCATCCCGTATACTAGGCATGGGGGATGTACTTACCTTAATTGAAAAAGCACAGACCGAATTAAACGAACAGGAAGCCATGAAAATGGCCTCTAAGTTAAAGGAAAATTCCTTTGATTTAAACGATTTGTTGGAGCAGATGCGCCAGTTGAAAAAGATGGGCCCTTTAAGCCAGGTACTGGGGATGATTCCAGGTGTTTCGGGAAAGTTGAAGGATGAGGACGCGGAAGCTGGAGAAGCCCAGCTGAAGGTGATAGAATCTGTCATTTATTCTATGACTCCCGCCGAACGGGCCAAGCCCTCTATTATTAACCCAGCCCGCAAACGAAGGATTGCCGCCGGCAGCGGCACTAGGGTAGAGGATGTAAACAGGCTGCTGAAACAATTTGAGCAGATGCAGAAGATGATGAAGCAGTTTGGCCGCCCGGGCAAAAAAGGTAAGCGGCGCATGCCCCCTATGACCGGAATGCCAGGAATGCCAGGAATGCCTTTTTAACGATTTTTCATCCTGGGTAACTGGGAATGAAGATAGAGATTAAAAAATTGGAGGTGACAGAAATGGCTGTTAAAATAAGACTACGCCGTATGGGTGCAAAAAAAGCTCCCTTTTATCGTATTGTGGTGGCGGATTCCCGTTATCCAAGAGACGGCAGATTCATTGAAGAAGTTGGGTACTATGATCCGACCAAAAATCCGATCGTTGTAAAGATTGACGCTGACAAAGCAAAGAAGTGGCTTGCTACTGGTGCTCAACCCACCGATACAGTGAAATCCCTCTTCAAGGCTAATGGCGTTCTCTAATTGATGGAGGAACGTGAAATGGAAAAATTGATTGTAACGATCGCGAAGGGCCTTGTAGACGAGAAAAATGCAGTTACCGTAACGGCGGATGCACCAGCAGAGGATGGTACTATTGTGTATCACCTTCATGTTGCTCCGGATGATATGGGTCGCGTGATCGGGAAACAAGGCAGAATTGCTAAGGCAATCCGTACGCTGGTTCGTGCTGCAGCTTCTAAAGCTGACATGAAAATTGCCGTAGAGATTGACTAGCCAAATTCAGGGAAGAAAGAAACGCCTTCTGCGGAGGGCGTTTTTTTGCAATTTTGCATGAATTCGGTTATATTAATGAGTATAGAACAATTCAAAATATTGCTGCAGAGCATATTACGTTATAAATTGCAATAATTTTGCTTGGTTCTGTTCGTATGCAATAGGCTTTTGCGTGCCACAATGAAGGCAAAGCCTGCAGGTGCGGGAAAGTTTTAGCGTATAAGAGCCGAGAATGTCAACGGAGCCTATGCCCTGGGCATTTTTTCCTTTTGTACAGTAAAAGCTGACAGAAGTGTTAGTGAAAAATTTATTCGAAAACCACCGTACATCGAACAGGGTAACTACCCTGAAGCGCTTTCCTGCCAAAGCAAACGGAGCCGCAGGGTGGGCAATGCGGCAGAAGACTGCGGTAAAACGAATATTCCTCTGCAAAATGCCCCCAGGATATAAAACCTGTAAGTAAAGGCTATTGTATAAGTATATATTTTTTACAGCATGCCGTTTTGAATGTGCTGTATACTTACCATGTACTGGCAGTTTGTAAGGTGCGGTGCCTGCGTATGCTGCCAAAACGGAAATTATATCCTTTCAGGTTTAACCCCGGAAAGAGATTAGGCGGTTTGAACTTGCAGTATATACGTAAGCAATGTGCTTTGAGGTGGGTGCGGCCTGCCGTTGACCCGGAGAACCGTTTTCGGCCGGACTTGAATATAGATGCCAAAATGATGCGGCAGAATGGAGCATTGTATGAAAAAACAGTATTTGGAATGTGGAAAGATTGTTGCAACCCACGGCGTTCGGGGGGAGCTTCGGGTTCAGCCATGGTGCGACAGCCCCGACTTTTTAGCAGATTTTGCAACCCTCTACCTGGGAAAGGATCATCAGCCGGTTAAGGTAACACAGGCTCGTGCCCATAAGAACATAACGATTTTAAAGCTGGACGGCATTGATACGGTAGAACAGGCTGTAACGCTGCGGGGTAAAATATTATATATTAATAGGGATGACGCAAAACTGGAAGAAGACGAATATTTTGTGCAGGACCTGATTGGTATGGATGTTATCGATGCTGACTCGGGGGAACGGTATGGTGAATTGACCGATGTCTTTCAAACAGGAGCCAACGATGTGTACCAGCTGACCACTCTGGATGGAAAGCAGCGGCTTTTTCCTAAAATCGATCAGGTTGTACTCCAAATTGATTTGGAAGCCGGCAGAATAACCATTCGCCCGTTGGAGGGACTATTCGACGATGAGAATTAGTATTATGACCCTCTTTCCCGAAATGTGCGAACGGGTTATGGAGGAAAGCATTATTGGCAGGGCACGCCGGGCAGGAAAGCTGCAGGCCGACTGCTGGCAGATTCGCGACTATACGCTAGACAAGTTTGGGCGGGTTGACGATACACCCTATGGTGGCGGTATGGGTATGCTGCTGCAGGCTGACCCAATTTACCGCTGTTACGAGGCGGTTTGCCAAACTGCCGAAAAACGGCCCCATGTTATTTTTATGTCCCCCCAGGGCAAAACGCTGACCCAGGACCGGGCGTTTCAGCTTTCGAGAAAAGAACATCTTTTACTGGTTTGCGGGCACTATGAAGGCGTTGACCAGCGGGTGTTGGATGAAATTGTAGACGAAGAGCTTTCGATTGGTGACTATGTACTTACTGGCGGGGAACTGGCGGCCCTGGTGGTAGCTGACTGCGTGGGCCGGCTTTGCCCGGGGGTTCTTTCAGACCATACCTGTTTTACCGAAGAAAGCCATTGGAACGGGCTGCTGGAATACCCACAGTATACCCGGCCGGCACAGTGGCATGATCAGGGAATTCCCGAAGTGCTGCTGAGTGGGCATCATAAAAATATAGAGGCATGGCGTCACCAGCGTGCACTGGAAAACACCTGGCGTAAACGCCCCGAAATGTTGGAGCATGCCAATTTGAGCGAAGCAGATTTGAAATTTTTAAAAGAATTAGAACAAGGCGAACAAATTTGCAGTCAGGAGGATTCTTCCAACGAGGAGAATTTAGCATGAATTTTACACTTTTGGACATAACTAGGGGTAAGGCAAATAGAAAAGTATTACAAATTTCGCACAAAGTGGTCAAAAGTGCGTGTGGAAACTAATAATGATGTGGAAAACTTTATGGCAATTTTGCATAAATGACCTTGCTTTTTACCCAACCGATATGGAAAACAAGCAGAATTTACCGAAAATAATCGAATCCGACCCGGCAAGATGATTGACGTTGGGGTCAATTATGGTATAATTTACAACAGGTTCGTAATGAAGATATGAAACTTGCTGATATGGGAGAGTTTGAATTATGTTTGTAAAAGAGGTTACTGTTCAGAATCAGGTTGGCTTGCACGCCAGACCCGCTACCTTCTTTATTCAAAAAGCAAATGAGTATAAATCTTCTATTTGGGTAGAGAAAGAAGAGAGGAGAGTCAACGCGAAAAGCCTGCTTGGCGTACTCTCTTTAGGAATCGTTGGCGGCACCACCATTAAAATCATTGCTGATGGTTCTGACGAACAGCAGGCAGTGGACGGGCTTATTAAACTGGTGGAATCCGGATTTATTGAGTAAGCCTGATTGCATATGGCATTTGGCAAATGTGCCGCCGGTTTCGGCGGCACATTTTCTATATTACGTGTAATTTTACCCTCCCCTCAAAAAATGCAATAGCCCGCATACATATGTAAAAGAACGTGATTAAAATGATGTTGGAGGCGGCAGAATGAATAACCCCAGACTGGAATATTTGCGGCGTAAAACCCACCATCTGCCGCTGGAGCCCGGAGTTTATATTATGAAGAATAAGGCCGGGCAGATCATTTATATTGGAAAAGCCAAGATACTAAAAAACAGGGTGAGCAGTTATTTTCGCAGTGTAGAAAAACACCTGCCCAAGGTGTACCGAATGGTGGAACAGGTGCATGATTTTGACTATATTGTGACAGACAGCGAGTTTGAAGCGCTGGTATTGGAATGCAGTTTGATTAAACTGCATTCCCCAAAATATAATATTTTGCTGAAAGATGACAAGGGGTACTACTATATTCGGGTCAGCACAGAGGATTACCCGAGGATTACCGAATCGAAACAAAAGCTGGAGGATGGGGCAGAATATATTGGGCCGTATACCTCGATTTTTGTAGTAAAGCAGACGGTGGACGAGGTAAACAAAGCATTTGCTCTGCCGGTGTGTACCCGAAAGTTTCCGGAGGATTTTGGCAAAGGACGCCCCTGTTTGAATTTTCATATTAAACAGTGCATGGGGGTATGCCGGGGCAAAATTAGTAAAGA
The DNA here is from genome assembly GCA_900104565.1 of Ruminococcaceae bacterium Marseille-P2935. GTDB lineage: Bacteria > Bacillota > Clostridia > Oscillospirales > Ruminococcaceae > Marseille-P2935. Next base: position 1,121,201 of record LT629952.1, on the reverse strand, counting down.
GGAGTACGGCCAGATTTTGGGGGAAGCGATCCAGTTTATTAAGGGAGGCACCGATGGTCTGCTGCATGCCCTGGAAGAACGAATGGCTTTGGCGGCCGAAAACCTGGATTTTGAAAGGGCGGCCCGCTACCGGGACCGGATTAGCGCGATACGCCGTATTAGCGAACAGCAAAAGGTAATTTTCAACGGTGTTCAGGATCAGGATTTTGTAGCGGTTGTACAGAGCGTTGACAACGTCTGTGCAGCGGTGTTAAAGTTCCGGCGAGGCCGGTTGGTTGACAAAGAAGACTTTTTGCTTGGCGAAACCATAGGGCTCGAAGCGGCGCGCAAAGAATTTTTAACCGGATATTATGGGCCGGGCAGGGAGATTCCTAAAATAATTTCGCTGGATGAAAGTTTTGAAGATGCAGGGCTGGTTGCGCAGTTTTTGACCAAGCAGGCAGGTCGTAACGTAGAACTCAGCGTTCCGATGCGGGGAGAACGCAAAAAAATTATGGAAATGGCAAAAAACAACGCTGCCCAAAAGTTAACCTATACCACTGGGCGCACCGGTAAAGAAGTAAACGCTTTAGATGAGCTGGCACGGCTGCTGGGGCTGGAAAAGCCACCTAAATATATCGAGGCTTATGATATTTCCAACATAGGCAGTAGCACAATCGTGGCAGGTATGATCACCTTCGAAAACGGGAGGCCCTACAAGGCGGGATATAAAAAGTTTAATATATTGGGGCTTAATGCTCCGGATGACTACCAGTGTATGGCCCATGTGCTCGCCCGCCGCCTGAAGCGTTGGGAAGAACAGAAAACCTGTTCGGAGCACGACAGTTTTTACCGGCTTCCTGATTTGATTTTGCTGGACGGGGGAAAAGGGCATGTCAATGCGGTGCGCCCGGTATTGGAAAGTTTTGGACTCAGCATTCCGGTATTTGGCATGGTAAAGGACGATAAGCATCGCACCCGGGCAATAGCCCAGAATGGCGGGGAGATTGCGATAAAAGCGAACCGCAGTGTATTTACATTAATTTCTTCCATACAGGACGAAGTACACCGTTTTTCAATTCAGTTTTCACGGGCTAAACACCAAAAGACCGGCTTTGAGCTGGAGATACGAAAGGTGCCGGGAATTGGAGAAGCCAGGGCCAGGGAATTATTCCGTTATTTTAAAACAGTAAAGGCCATGAAAAAAGCTTCGGAAGAGGTGCTGGCGGCCTGCCCGGGAATGACCAAAAAAACTGCTGCTGCGCTTTATGATTTTCTGCACTCTGGGGAAAATTTAGCCCCCGGCGGGGAAGACTAAATCTTGACATTAAAAGTGAAACATATCATAATAGAACAAGAATTGAGTTAAGGTGCGTCTTTTCGGCTGGTTTCGGCAAGGCGCGTGGAAAGGATATTATATACCATGAGGGTAATTACAGGCCTTGCCAAGGGCAGAAAACTGCTGGCACCTGAGGGGGAAAACACCCGTCCAACCTCTGATATGGCAAAAGAAGGTATTTTCAGCATAATTCAATTTGAACTGGCTGAAGCCACAGTACTTGACCTGTTTGCAGGTTCTGGTCAATTGGGAATTGAAGCATTAAGCCGTGGCGCACGGCATTGTGTATTTGTAGATCAATCGCGGCAGGCACAGGAAATCATTCGTCAAAACCTGCAGAATACCGGTTTGTCAGCTCAGTCCAGGGTAGCTGCTATGGACTATGGTTCCTACCTGGATGGGTGTAAGGACCGATTTGATATTGTGCTGATGGACCCGCCTTATCAAAAGGGGCTGGCACAGGACGCATTGTTGCGGGTGGCCGAAAAAATGAAAGATACCGGTGTTATTGTTTGTGAGACGGAGAAAAATGAGGTTCTTCCAGAACAAGCAGGGGAATTCCAGCTTTTTCGGGAATACCGTTATGGAAAAGCAAAGGTGACAGTTTACCGCAAAAAGGATGAGGAATAGTTTTCGCTAGGCTATGCAGCTGTTATTTCTGCCATTGGCCTTCTATGCGGGTCGCCTGTTAAGGTCTAATCATTTTATTGCTGCGCGTGGTTAGGCAAGTAGTTATTAAAAATTTATGCCGGGGCGCAGCGGCGGATTGGACATGTTGTATGAGAATTGCCGTGTGCCCAGGCAGCTTTGACCCAGTTACAGTAGGGCATTTAGATATTATTCGCCAAACTGCAAAGCTGTTTGATCAAGTGATTGTGCTGGTTGTCATCAACCCTAAAAAACAACCCAGCTTTACCTGTGAAGAGCGGGTAGAAATGATACGCCTGGCGACCGCCGGAATGGAAAACGTGAAAGTGGACCACTATTATGGATTACTGGTGGATTATGTGCGTGAAAAGGGTGCAGTTGCTATTGTAAAAGGTTTGCGGGCGGTTTCGGATTTTGAGTATGAATTTCAGATGGCGCTTGCCAACCAAAAGCTTTACCCCGAAGCACAAACGGTGTTTTTAACCACCAGGGCTGAAAATATGTACCTCAGTTCCAGCCTGATGAAACAGGTTGCGAGCTTTGGAGGGGAGATTGACGGTTTTGTACCGGAGATATTGCTGCCCCGTATTAAGGAAAGACTTTGGAAACCGCTGGATCCCACAGCGAAAAAGGAGGAACTGAAATGAACATTGATGATATTCTGGACTCATTGGACGAACTGCTGGATCGTGCATGGAGCCTTCCCCTTACCGGAGGACGGTGTGTTGTGGATGCGGATAAAGTGCGTGATTTAATTGACGATATCCGGCTTAACCTGCCCACTGAGGTGAAACAGGCGAAGGCAATTGTTTCGGACCGAGGTGAAATTATAGGGGTGGCCAAAAGGGAAGCCGAAAGTATTGTGCGTAAGGCCGAAGACCGCGCCCGTGCCATGATTGCCCAGGAAGAGGTCGTTCGCCAGGCTCAGGAAAAGGCTGCTGAAATTATTAGCCAAGCACAGTATAAAAGCCGTGAGATGCGTCAGGCCGCACAGGACTTTTCTGACGGGGTGCTCAAGCAAACCGAGGATGCTTTGGTGCGTTCTTTAACCGATGTAAAAAACACCCGCCAGGCCCTTCGCTCTTCAGGGCGCGGGGGCAATCAGCCGGCGCAAAAGTAACAAAAATACATAATAGGTAAAAAAGCGGGAGCGGTTGCTTCTGCTTTTTGTTTTGCTTTCCATTTTCAACATTCCTTGCTATAATAAAAACAAAAAGGCGGAAGAGTGGACGTATATTTTTTAGAAGAATTCAAGCCGTTATACAGGAAAAAAGCCGGAAAGACGCATACTTCAACCACATATGGCTGCCGCATGAACAAAAGCCTGAAAAGTGACTGTATGAGTGAAGAACCTTTTTGTACAGCGGAAAGCAGATGAAGTGGTTTAAAATGGGGAAATGAAAACCTCTTACAGCCGTTTTTCAGGTAGAATGGAGTTAAGGGCTTGTGCAAAAAAGGCAAGGTGTTTTTGACGGGTAGTGACTACATCGTGAAGAGGGTACCCAAGCTGAGAAAAAGCGCAGCCTTATTGCCTGACCTGGCCACGGCTTGTGAACGGTTTGGAAAATCCTTTTTATCAGTACCCATACATTAATTCAATTTGAAGGAGTAACAGGATGAACTGGACTGAAGTTACAATTTATACCACCTCTAAAGGCATTGACCCGGTGACTGGAGCGTTACTGCAGCTGGGAATCAACGGATTTGTGATTCAGGATGCGCAGGATTTTGAAGATTTTTTGCAGGACACCACTATTTACTGGGATTATGTGGACGACGAACTGATGAAGCTGAAAGAGTGTGAAACAACGGTAACCGTTTATCTTGCCGATAATATGCAGGGGGTCGAAACCCTTGCCTCCATTCGGGAATCGCTGGACCGCATGAAAAAACTGGATGCCCAAAAAGAATGGGGGCGTCTTTCTGCCGAGCTGAAAGGCGTAAAAGAAGAGGATTGGGAAAATAATTGGAAGCAGTATTTTAAACCCTTCCCGGTAGGGGAAAAGTTTGTGATTAAGCCCACCTGGGAAGTTTGGGAAAAACAAGACGGAAGAACAATTCTGGAGATTGACCCATCCTCTAGCTTTGGAACCGGCAGCCACCACACCACCCAGCTGTGTATTACCCGCTTGGAAAAGCTGGTAAAGCCGGGTGATATGGTGTTGGATATGGGCTGCGGCAGCGGAATTTTAGGAATTGCCGCTATTTTAATGGGGGCAAACTATGTTACCGGTGTGGATATTGATGAAAATTCGGTGCGAATTGCCAGGGAGAATTTTGCACAAAACGGTGTTTCCTTTGAAAAGTTTCAACTTTTTTGCGGCAACGTGGTGGAAAACCCTGACCTGCAGCAGAAAATCGGTTTTGAAAAATATAATGTCATCGCTGCAAACATTGTGGCAGATGTTATTCTTGCAATGAGCAATTTGCTGCCGCGCTTTTTAAAACCCGGCGGTGTGCTGATTACCTCAGGCATTATTGAGCCTCGCAAAGAGGAAGTGAAGGCTGGACTTGAGGCACAGGGGCTTATCATAACCGGGGAATATACCCAAAGCGAGTGGGTGTGCTACACTGCTACAAAGGAGTAGAAAACAGTATGCCAAAATTTTTTACCGATCATATTCGGCAAGGAAAGGCAATTTTAACCGGAGAGGATGCCCGTCATGTGGGAAAATCTTTGCGGATGAGCCCAGGGGAAGAACTGGTACTCAGCGATTTGCAGGGAACCGATTACCGCTGTGTGATTGAGCAGATTACCTCGCAGGAGGTTTTCCTTCAGGTGGTGGAAGAGTTCCCATGTGCCGCTGAACCATTGGTGCAGCTGCGGCTGTTTATGGCTATGAGCAAAGGCGACAAAATGGAGCTGATTGTACAAAAAGCGGTGGAACTGGGAGCCTTTGAAATTGTGCCGGTGCTGACCAGCCGCTGCATTTCGCGGCCGGATGCCAAAAGCATGAAGGCGAAGCGGGAACGGTACCAGAAAATTGCCCAGGAAGCTGCAAAACAATCGGGCAGGGGGCGTATTCCTCAAATAGCAGATTTGATGGAGTATGATACAGCGCTGCAAGCTATGGCCAAAGATGATTGTGCCTTGTTGTTTTATGAAAATGCAGACGCACCTTTAAGCAGCCTACTGCCAACCGAGATGAAAACAGTTTCCATTATGATTGGCGCTGAGGGCGGTTTTTCGTCGGAAGAAGTGGAAAAAGCCAAAAGGCAGGGTCTGAAAATTGCCTCTTTGGGGCCGCGTATTCTACGCTGCGAAACAGCTGCCATTACGGCGGTGGCGCTGACCCTTTTTGCAGCCGGTTGCATGGAATAAACCGACAAAATGTAACCAAAAGGTGTGTGTAGTGTGATGGCAATCATACGGTTTGCCTACCCACACAAATGCAGTATAAAACATAAAAATGGCCGACTAACACATACCCCCCAATTCATAGTAGTTTTCCTGGGCTTTCTTTTTGGTGGGTGTTTGCCATTGGCTTTGCGGCATTTGGGTTTGGAAATGCTTTGTTTCCGAACCCAGCTTCTGCCGGGGCGTTGTGTTTGGCGGTACCTATGATTTTTTTTAAAGCCCTATGTTATACTTGTTATGTTCGGCTTTACAGAATATGCGCTGTGGCCCCATAAGAAAAATGAAATTAATTTTTACCGAAGCCTAATAGGCTTCGGTTTTTTTGTTTAGAAAAAAACATGGGCGGTACGAAAGCCAAAACAGGAATTTTTTACAAAACACAACTGCCTTTTACAGACTTTACAGGCATTTGGAAGACTTTACTGCCCATTTACCTGAAATTACTGTGTTTTTACTGTGGATTTACCTGCATGTGCTTTTGTAATGCCCGACATATGGGTAAAATAAAAAACGTGGAGACTGGTTAACACGCCGGACTGCATGGTGGGCTTTTGTTCCTCTCCCACCTAACTCTGTATCCAAAGAATAAAAATAAAAAACACGCCGCATGAGCGGTACAAGAAAGTAGGTATTATTTGATGAAAAAGATGGCAATAATTTTAGCTGCTTTAATGGTTAGTACGGGTATTATGGCCGGCTGCAGTTCTGCAGGTGGTTCCCAATCTTCTTCGCAGGCACAGGCTTCGGTAGCTGCATCCGCTGCGTCCCAAAGCTCAGAGGCAGCTGACTCCACCGGGGGGCTGACCGGTTCCCTCTCTCTTTCCGGTTCGACCTCTATGGAGGAGCTGGTAAAAGCACTGGCGGAAGCATTTAACGAAAAGAACCCTGACCTGGTGATTGATGCCCAATTTAACGGTTCTGGACAAGGCATTAAAGACGCCCAGGACGGTAAAGCGGATATTGGCAATAGTTCCAGAGAGCTGAAGGCAGAGGAAACTGGGCTGACAGCTAACGTGGTAGCAATTGATGGCATTGCAGTAATCGTTAACAAGGAAAATACCGTTGCAGACCTGACCATTGACCAGCTGGCTAAAATTTATACCGGTGAAATCAAAAACTGGAAAGAAGTTGGCGGCAAGGATACTCCGATTGTAGTGATTGGCCGTGACGCTGCATCTGGTACCAGAGGCGCTTTTGAAGAGATTTTAAAGGTTGCAGACAAATGTGTATATGCTCAGGAAAAAGACTCCACCGGCGGTGTAAAAACTGCGGTACAGTCCACGCCGGATGCGATTGGCTATGTTTCGCTGGAGGCTGCTGATGCAGACGATACGGTTTCTAAAGTAAAATTGGATGGCGTTGAGGCCAGCGAGGAAAATATTGTGGCTGGCAGCTACAAATTATCCCGCCCATTCCTGATGGCAGTCAAAGAGGGCAATACCAAAGCCGAAGTGAAAGCCTTTATCGATTTTGCTTTGAGCGCTGAGGGCCAGGAAATTGTAAAAAACCTGAAGCTCATCACCGTAAAATAATCAGATAGCTAAAAATGCAAAGTTCCCCCAAATCCCGCAAGGGGTTTGGGGACTTGGCGTATCAGAGGAGGATTGTCATTGCAGGGTAATGAAATGGTAAAAACAACGCAAAGCGCAACAGCCACTAAAAGCTTTTTCACCATTATGGGTAGCAGCAAGACAAAATCAGCAATCGAAAAGGTGATGAGCGTCATTTTTGTAGCGTGCGGCCTTACCGCCGTGCTCGCCGTATTAGGCATTACCGTTTATATGATTGTAGCCGGTAGCCCTGCCATAGGAAAGATTGGAATTCTGGAATTTTTGTTTGGAACCCGCTGGGCACCAACAGCTGCTGACCCCAGTTTTGGAATTTTGTATATTATCCTCACCTCTATTGTAGGAACGTTTTTAGCGGTGCTCATTGGAGTGCCCATTGCGCTGTTAACGGCAGTATATTTGGCGGAGGTAGCATCCCCGCGGTTATATAAAATGGTGCGCCCAGCCATTGAGCTGCTGGCTGGAATTCCGTCGGTTATTTATGGCCTGGTTGGCGCAATTTTACTGGTGCCGCTGATGCGAATGGCTGAGGTCGCTATTTTTAAAGGAAGCGAAACCCACCAGTTTACTGGGGGAGCTAATCTGCTTTCGGCTGTTCTGGTGCTGGCGGTGATGATTTTGCCCACAGTAGTAAATGTGAGTGAAAGCAGCCTGCGGGCTGTTCCAAAAGAATTAAAAGAGGCGTCGTTGGCTTTAGGCGCAACCCATATGGAAACTATTTTTAAGGTACTGGTTCCTGCGGCAAAGTCGGGCATTGTTACCAGTATTGTATTGGGAATCGGCCGTGCAGTAGGGGAGGCCATGGCAATTATGATGGTGTCAGGCAATGTGGTAAACCTGCCCCTGCCCTTTAACAGCGTTCGGTTTTTAACCACCGGTATTGTTACCGAGATGAGCTATTCCGGCGGGCTGCATCGCCAGGCGCTGTTCAGCATTGGGCTGATCCTGTTTCTGTTTATTATGGTGATCAACATCGTTTTGAACGTCATACTGAAAAAGGGCGGTGAAAAGAATGGCTAAACCTGATGTGACCGGCGGACTGTATGTAAAACGTACCCGTACCTTTGACCGGATTGTCAAAACAGCTGTTTATTTTTGCGCCGGGCTTACCGTATTAATTTTAGTATCGATGCTACTTTATATTGTGATACGCGGCGCTCCGCAAATTAATTGGAAGTTTCTTTCTACCGCTCCAAGTTCTTTAAAGGGCACATATGGCATACTGCCCAGCATTATTAACACCCTTTATATCGTGTTCATTACGATTTTAATTGCTACACCTATTGGCGTGGGTGCGGCAATTTACCTGAATGAATATGCCAAAAAAGGCAAGCTGGTGCGGATAATCGAATTTACTATAGAGACCCTGGCCGGAATACCATCCATTATTTACGGTTTGTTTGGCGCCATTTTTTTTGGAGAAATTATGAAACTGGGGTACGCCATTATTACTGGAGCGCTGACCCTTTCCATTATGGTGCTGCCTATTGTCATACGTACCACCCAGGAGGCGCTGAAAATGGTTCCACAAAGCTACCGGGAGGGAGCATTGGGAAGCGGTGCAACCAAATGGTATATGATCCGTACGATCATTCTGCCAAGCGCTGTCAGCGGAATTGTAACCTCGGTTATTTTAAGCATTGGGCGTATTGTAGGCGAATCGGCCGCGCTTATCTTTACGGCAGGCGCCGCCGATAATCTGCCTAAAAACTGGCTGACCCATCCCGGTACATCGGGCGCAACCTTAACCGTTCAGATGTACTTTGGCGTTTCCAACGGAAAGTACATTGATGAAGGCTTTGGCATTGCACTGGTGCTGATTGTGATTGTACTGCTGATTAATATTTTGACTAAACAACTGAGCAAAAAGCTGGAAAAATAGAGGTTAGGCAAAAGCAGATGAGAAAGAGCCCCAAACAAAAAAGAGTATGACTTGATGCAGAAAAATGATGAAAACTTTAATAGAAAAGATAGAGAGGAAGCATCTATGAGCGGAAATTTTTCGGTAACGGATTTAAACCTCTATTACGGGGATCACCATGCGCTGAAAAATGTGGCAATGGAGATACAGGAAAAGAAAATTACGGCGCTGATTGGCCCTTCCGGATGTGGTAAATCAACCTTTTTAAAAACACTGAACCGTATGAACGACCTGGTGGACAATGTAAAAATCAGCGGGCAGGTACTGCTGGACGGGGAGGATATTTATTCCCCAAAGGTGGATGTGACGCTGCTTCGCAAAAAGGTTGGCATGGTGTTCCAGCAGCCCAATCCCTTCCCCATGAGCATCTATGACAATGTTGCCTATGGACCCCGTATTCACGGAACAAAATCCCGTGCGGCACTGGACGAAATTGTAGAGCGCAGCCTGAAAGGGGCAGCTTTATGGGATGAGGTGAAAGACAGCCTGAAAAAATCTGCCCTGGGCCTTTCGGGTGGGCAAAAGCAGAGGCTTTGTATTGCCAGAGCGTTGGCGGTTGAGCCCGAGGTGCTGTTGATGGATGAGCCAACCTCAGCACTGGATCCTATCTCTACCATGAAAATAGAAGACCTGATGGACCAACTGAAACAAACCTACACCGTTGTTATTGTTACACATAATATGCAGCAGGCTGCCCGTATTTCTGATTATACGGCTTTCTTTTTGGTGGGTGAGGTCATTGAGTTTAACGATACTGAGACGATTTTCTCGATACCCAAAAACAAAAAGACTGAGGATTATATTACAGGCCGGTTTGGATAAACGAAATAATACGTTTTTACGGTTAGATATATGGCATGTGGTTAATCGGTAAAGGTCATTTCTGTTAACCAAGCTGTAAGGCGGCAGGACGCAACACATTAACCTCGAATTCGTGTGAAACTGCCGGGCAATGGAAACCTTAAAATTTACGTAGAAATTGCAGTGAAAATGTTATATAATGAAAAGGAGCAGGGATATGGCACCAAGAAATAATTTTGATACCGAACTGGAAAACCTAAATGTTGACCTGATCCACATGGGCTCACTGGTGGAGCAGGCAATTACCGAATCGATAGAGGCTTTGTGCAGCAACGACAAGCAGGCAGCCTTGGAGATTATTGCGCAGGACCGGGAGATTGATGAGCTGGAGAAAGCGATTGAAGCCAGATGTTTGCGGCTGTTGATGCGCCAGCAGCCGGTTGCCAGAGACCTTAGGGCAATCTCTACTGCGCTTAAAATGATTACTGACCTGGAGCGTATTGGTGACCAGGCGGCAGATATTGCCGAACTTTCCTCCCATTTTGTTCATGATGACAGCCTATCAATTGCTGCACATATACCTGAGATGGGGAAAATTGCAGTGGAGATGGTGAAGGCCTGTATTGACGCTTTTGTTCATAATGATCTGGAATTGGCGGCTTCTACCATTCAAAGGGATGATGAGGTGGACGACCTGTTCAACGTAGTGAAAAATGAACTGATTAAAACGATTCAGACCGAGCCTGACAAAGCTGACCTGGCAATTAACCTGCTGATGGTGGCAAAATATTTAGAGCGAATTGGCGATCATGCGGTGAACGTATGCGAATGGGTCACCTTCTATGCTACCGGACTTCATAAAAAAACCAGAATCCTTTAGCCCTAAAATTAAAACCAGGAGGGATATGATTGCAACATCTGATTTATGTGACTGAAGACGAAGAAAACATCCGCGAACTGATCCGCTGTACGCTGGAGTCCTACGGCTGGCAGGTGCAGGGATTTGAAGACGGTGCGGCCATGCTGAGCGCGGTGAAAGAAAAGCTTCCCTCCCTGATTCTACTGGACATTATGATGCCAGGAATTGATGGAATTACCGCACTAAAGCTGTTAAAGGGCGATACAGCTACCGCATCGGTACCGGTTATTTTAATTTCGGCTAAATCGGAAGAATTTGACAAGGCAACCGGGCTTGACCTGGGTGCGGACGACTATATTACCAAACCGTTTGGGCTGCTGGAATTGACTGCCAGAGTAAGAGCAGCATTGCGCCGTAAAAAAAGCGACAATGGAGAAAATGCGCCTGTAGTACTGCATGGCGGGGACCTCACTATTGACCTGGACAGCCGTGAAGTAACCAAAAACGATGAGAAGATTGAGCTTACCTATAAAGAATTTGAACTGCTGAAGCTGCTGGTACAGAATAGTAAGCGAGCAGTTACCAGAGAGGAACTTTTAAACGAAATTTGGGGATACGATTATATGGGAGAAACCCGTACCCTGGATATGCATATTAAAACACTGCGCTCCAAAGTGGGGGACGATGCGGAAAATCCTCACTACATCCGTACAATCCGTGGAGTCGGATATAAATTTATTGGCTAGAGCCCGTACTTCAGTTTCATCCTCCGTTGTACAGTTATGACGGGGGATATTTGCGTTTTTTATGAGGCTTTTGAATGATATAGACTTGAAAACCGATGTAAGTTTTTAAGGCGTTGATTATGTACGAAAAAGATTGCCAAGCGGGCAACCGCGCGGCAGCTGCCGTGCCTTCAAAATGTTCGGGTTTTGAAGTTTCTTTAGTATAGAGGGGTGGTTTCAACGAAAAAAGCAATTATGCTCCGCAGCCTGATTGTTGCGGCGGTGGCACTGCTGATTTCATCGCTCATATCCGGCATTATGCTGCAGTATACCAAGGAGAAGGATGCCGTTGATAAAATGGGGGATATTCTGAAAGTGCTGGTACAGACAGTGCAGTACCAAGATTCCCAAACGGTGGCTGATGAGATGAGCCAGGTAAGCGGTGGATACCGTATAACGGTGATGGAAAAAAGCGGTGCTGTGCTGGGAGATTCCCACTGGAATTTGGAGGATATGCAAAGCCATGCAGACCGCCCTGAAGTGATAGCAGCACTAAAAGGCGGCCGCGGCTGGGATCAGCGTGTTTCCCAGACAACGGGTGAAAATATGGTGTATGTGGCCATTCAGGAAAATTCTCGCATTTATCGTATTTCTTCCGCGCTGGATAACCTGAACACCTCACTGCAAAATATGATACCGGCCATGTTGGTGGGAATTTTAGTGGCGGCTGTTATAACCCCATTGGTTGCGAGTACCCTGGCAGCAGCCTTTGTAAAACCGATTGACAAGGCAGTAACCAGCTTAAAAGCCATTGATGAAGGAGATTATTCCAACGAGGTGGAACTTCCACGCTACGACGAGCTGGTGCCGCTGGTTACCACTGTAAATATGCTCACCAGGAATATTGAATCTGCCCAGCAGCAGCTGATTTATCAAAAGCAAAAAACCGAGCATTTGCTGGACAATATGAGTACCGGGCTGGTACTGATTGATAGTGAACGGCGGATTGTTCAGGTGAATTCGGCTGCTACCCGTTTTTTTGGCAGTGTATCGAATATAACTGGTAAGAAACTGATTCATCTCACCTACGATTCTAAAATTGTAGGTGCCATTCAAAACTGTTTGGATACTGGAACGTCCTCGATGTTTGATGTAGACATGATGGAAAAAAACGGCCATGTGTCATCGGTTCATATTACTCCGGCATATGGGGATTGGATTTCGAAAGAGAACCCCAAAGGCGTTATGATGGTAATCACGGACGTGACTCAATCCCGCCAGATGGAACGTATGCGCAGCGATTTTGTTGCCAACGCTTCTCACGAGCTGAAAACCCCCATTACTTCGGTAAGAGGGTTTGCGGAACTGCTGGCCAGCGGAATGGTGACCGACCCAGATAAGGTGCAGGAATATCTTTTAAAAATTCAAGCCGAGTCAGACCGTATGAGCAATTTAATTGAAGATATTCTGCGCCTTTCCCGGGTGGAGAGCAGTACGGACGAGACAAAAATTGTTGAAGTTGACCTGGCAGAGATGTATGAGCAGATTAGAGAATCCCTTACCCCGCAGCTTACAGGCAAGAATGTTACAATGGTACTGGAGGGGGAAGGTTATGTCATGGCTGACCCGAATGATGTGCGCCAGGTAATGGGCAACCTGATGGACAATGCTATTAAATATAACCAGCCTGGCGGTACCGTTACGGTAACGCTTACCCCGCGAAAACGCAGTGTAGAAATTTCGGTTGCAGATACGGGCATTGGTATTGCCCCTGAGCACCAGGCCAGAATATTTGAACGTTTTTACCGGGTTGATAAGGGACGCAGCCGCAAGATAGGGGGAACAGGCCTGGGCCTTGCGATTGTGAAGCATGTTGTGGCCAAATACAGCGGAGAGATTGTAATTTCCAGTAAAGAGGGTGCCGGAACCACAATTACGGTGATTTTTCCATACAAAGGCTTACAGCAATAAGTTTGATTAGGATTAGTGCTCACTTTAGGTGTTTCTGCCCGGCATGTTGGCACATAGAAGTACGAGTATTTCGGCGCTTTTGCAATTTACAACTAGTATGATTTGCTCCGTCTTCTTTCGAACAGTGCGGTTTTTGAATTGTTCAGTAGAATTAAAAAAGGCAGCCTTTTTCATCAAAGGTTGCCTTTTTTTGCGGTTTGATATAAAATTATAAAGGTATTTTGTGTAAAATTGAAGTTCAGGGACGTTATTTTTCTGTAGAAGAAATCATTCCCAACAAAATTGAGGCGGAATTTGTTGCAGCCAGCTCCATAAAATTATCATACAGGTTGTCAGCCGATTCATCTGCCGTATCTGACATGGTGCGAATAATTAAAAATGGTTTGCCGTGCATAAAAGCCACCTGCCCAATGGATGCCCCCTCCATCTCGACACAGCTGGGAGCAAGACGGCTGATAATATCATTTTTGGTTACACTGTCAGAAACAAAAATGTCTCCGCTGGCAATGCGGCCAACTTTGTAATTAAAATTTCGATCTTTAATGTTTCGGCAGGCTAACTTGCATTTTTCAATTAAGCCGGCATCGGCCATGTAGGTACGGCGGTAAGGATAATAGCGTTCCATTAACTCCAAATCGGTATCATGGCAGACTACGTCGCTGGAGATGACCACATCTAAAATTCCCAGCTGCTTGTCTGTATTGCCGGCAATGCCTACATTGACAACAAGATCGGCCCCAAATTCCAGGATTAAATTATTGGCGCAAACAGCTGCGTTTATTTTACCAATACTGCAGCAAACCACAACAACATCGGTTTTGTCAATTTTTCCTGTATAATAGGTGCAGCCGCAAAGCTCTTTTTGGCCCGAAACATTCATTTGATTTACCAGCAGAGCTACTTCTGCATCCAGTGCCCCTATAATTCCCCAAACCATTGGTTAACCACCCTTCTCAAAATTGGACGGAATAACTTATTCCTTAAAAAAATTATATAGTTTTTTGTGCCTTTTGTCAATTTGCTGCCATAAAAAATCGGTAAATTAGGAAATAAAACGGGAAGAATAAAATCATAAGAATAATTTAAGGAAAAAAACAATTGTTTTTTAAGAAGCGTTCGCTATACTAAGAATCAGGACAATAAACCAGGCTGTTTCAGCCTAAAAAGGAAGATAACGAGGTGTATCCTATGAGTCGAACCATCAACATGCTTTCCAGTGCCTACAAAGTAAAAGGGCAGGGGGTAATGGCAGTTTATGAGGAACAGGTGGGTGCAGTAAAAAGGCACCTGTCGAACAAGTTTGACATCTCGGAAAATAAACTGAAATGTGCTGACATTATGCATTATCATACGGTAGACCCCAACTATTACCTGACCCGTCCCTTTGCAAAGCTGAAGGGCTGCACGGTAGGTTATGTGCATTTTATACCCGAAACGGTAGACCAAAGCTTAAAGTTGAATAAGCTTTTTCGGTCAGTTTTTTACAAATATCTAATTTCTTTTTATAAAGGAATGGATTATTTAGTCACGGTAAATCCCTGCTTTATTGAAAAGCTGGCTGCATATGGCATCCCAAAAGAAAAGATTGTATACATTCCAAATTTTGTGTCGGACAAAGAATTTTACCCTGTGGACAAGTTGCACAGAGCTAAAATTCGCGAGAAATTTGGTGTTGACCAGAATGCTTTTGTAGTGCTTGGCGTAGGTCAGGTACAAACCAGAAAGGGAGTCAAGGAATTTTGCGAAATTGCAAAAAAAATGCCGGAGCTCACCTTTGTATGGGCAGGCGGTTTTTCCTTTGGCGGTATGACCGAAGGATATAAGGAATTAAAGGAACTGGTGGAAAACCCGCCAGCCAATGTTAGGTTCCCCGGAATTATTGAGCGCAGTGCCATGAACGATTTATACAATATGGCCGATGTGATGTTCCTGCCCTCTTATGCGGAACTGTTCCCCATGGCCATTTTAGAATCTATGAACTGTGAAAAACCAATTTTGCTGCGAGATTTAGATATTTATGAGGACATTTTGTTTGACTATTATTTAAAGGGTAGCAATAACAGCGAATTTGAAGAGCAGCTGATACGTTTAAGCAGAGATACAGCATATTATAACAATGCGGTTGAAATGGCAAAAAAGGGTAAACGGTTTTATAGCGAGCAGAATGTAGTAGAAATGTGGGACCGGTTCTATAGTAAAATTTCAAAAGAAAAACCCGTACGCCTGCGTTTAAAGCGGCACAGGGCGAAAAAGGTTGTCTACAATGAAAAATAAGACATTTAATTTAGTAATTGCAATTCTTTCGGCAGTGGCGTTAATCGGGTATGTATTTTCGGTGGAAAAACCAGCTGGGGTGTTTCATGCGCTTTTTTCCATGATACCTGGCTGGTTAACCATGGGTTTAGTTCTAATTTTGGCTTATTGGTTTTTAGAGGGGTATGGGCTATACCTGCTTTGCAAAAAGCTTTACCCAGACACTTCGCTCAAAAGCATTATAACGGTGGCGGTGATTGGGCAGTATTTTAACTGCATCACTCCCTTTGCTTCGGGCGGGCAACCTATTCAGGCCTATTATATGACCACCCACAGTAAAATTCCGATCGGGTCAGCAGCAACAGCCCTGTTGTCCAAATTTATTGTTTATCAGGGAGTACTGACCGTATATTCTATATTTGTACTGATATTCAAATATAGTTTTTTTATGGAACAGGTGACCGGTTTTGCTATGTTGGCGCTGATAGGGTTTATTGTAAATATTGGTGTTTTTTTGCTGCTGATTTCGGTGATTTTATTCCCCAAAGCAATGCGCCGAATTGTTTATGGACTAATTGATTTATTGGCGAAACCACATTGGCTGAAAAACCCGGAGGGTAAAAAGGAATCCACGGACCGTGAACTTCAGCGTTTTTATGAGAACTGGTCCTTTTTGATGAAAAATAAAATGGTTTTGCTGCGGGTTTCTATGGTTACCGTTTTGCAGTTAACCGCTTATCTGGCAATTCCATATACTATTTATCGCGGGTTTGGCCTGCATGAAACAACCCTGTTTACCATGATAGCGGCTCAGGCGTTTGTTATGATGATTTCCTCCTTTGTACCCCTGCCAGGTGCAATGGGTGCTGCGGAGGGCAGTTTTTATTTCTTTTTTAGTTTGTTTTTTCCGGCCAGTAACATTAATGTGTCACTTTTGTGCTGGAGATTTTTTACCTTCTATCTGCCAATATTGGTGGGAATGGTAATTGTTTTTGGTATTGACCACAGAAAAAAAAAGATGCAGCCAGTCCAGGCAAATTAATATAACAAAAACGAAATATCCCTGTTGCGATAGGGGGCCGGTTGCTTTTTCAGGTATTACAGCCTCTGAAAAATGCTGTGGGTGCAACGGAATAAAAAAGCGATGAGCACAGCTCATCGCTTTTCTTTTTTAAAAAATAAAGAAAATTATGAAACAAGAAGGAGAGCATAGTCAGATTAACCAGAAAAGGGGCTGTAAAATGAACTGTAGTGAAAGAAACCTAAGAAAATACACCAGATTAGTCAAATTTAACAGAAACTACCTTGACTTTTCGGTGTGCAACCATGTTATAATAACCTCACCCGGTATCAAAATCAAAGATTTTGACCGGGTCCCGAGAACATTGATGCCTTCGGCATGAATAACCTCGCGGCATGTCCCAAATCAAAGATTTTGACCGGGTCCCGAGAACATTGATGCCTTCGGCATGAATAACCTCGCGGCATGTCCCAAATCAAAGATTTTGACCGGGTCCCGAGAACATTGATGCCTTCGGCATGAATAACCTCGCGGCATGTCCCAAATCAAAGATTTTGACCGGGTCCCGAGAACATTGATGCCTTCGGCATGAATAACCTCGCGGCATGTCCCAAATCAAAGATTTTGACCGGGTCCCGAGAACATTGATGCCTTCGGCATGAATAACCTCGCGGCATGTCCCAAATCAAAGATTTTGACCGGGTCCCGAGCCCCCCTACACGTTGCGTATGAAAAAACTCAAAAAGATGTAAAACTTTTTTAGATCATTTAAAATAAATGAAAAATACTGTTATAAGAAGAACAAAAAACGGTTTGATCAATTTGTTTTATACAAGGTCATAGCGTTTTTTATAGCGTTTCAAGAGTCAACCCTTTGGATATCTGTTTGCCGCCAACCTAAGGGGAACTTTTATTTAAATTCCATCGACTGTCGGTCATGTACAGCGGTGAGAAGAATTGTTTTGTAGCTTGGGAGGATAAGTATGGAAGAGCTGTTGGTTGGAATTGATGTAGGCTCCACCACTGTTAAAGTGGCAGTAATGGATAAACAGGAAAATGTTTTGTTTAAGTCCTATGACCGGCATCTTTCCAAAGTCCGCGAAGTCGCGCTGGAAAAGTTGTATGCGGCTCAGAACATTTTAAAAGGGCATCCCGTTCGGGTAGCTGTCACCGGTTCGGCAGGGCTGGGTTTAGCCAAAGCCAGCGGGTTACCTTTTGTGCAGGAGGTTTTTGCTACTGTTGGCGCAGTGGAAAAATATATTCCGCAAACCGATGTTGTGGTAGAGCTTGGCGGTGAAGACGCTAAAATCATCTTTTTTACCGGTGGTATGGAAGAGAGGATGAATGGGTCCTGCGCCGGCGGTACAGGTGCATTTATTGACCAGATGGCAACCTTACTGGGTGTGAGTGTGGATGAGCTGGATGAGATGAGTGCCCGCAGCGAAAAGACCTATTCCATTGCATCCCGATGCGGGGTGTTCGCGAAATCCGACATTCAGCCGCTTTTAAACCAGGGCGCCAACAAAGAGGACATTGCTGCCAGTATTTTTCAGGCAGTGGTGGATCAGACGGTAGCAGGGCTTGCCCAAGGACGTAAAATTGAAGGAAATGTGGCGTTTTTAGGCGGGCCGCTTCATTTTATTAAAGGCCTGCGGAAGGCTTTTGTACATACCTTGAAACTGACTGGTGAACAGGCTATTTTCCCCGAAGACGGCGCGTTTTTTGTTGTATTTGGTGCTGCGCTCTACGCGAAGAATTCCAATACAATGGAAGCAGAGCAGCTTTTTGCAGCATTAGAGAACGCTTCTACCGGCAAACAATTTACCGGCAGTGTACCGGCTTTGTTTGAAAACCAAGAAGAGTACAATGACTTTGTGGAACAGCACCGCAGCAAAAACATTAAAATGGTTTACCCTGAAAATTATTCCGGGGATGCATACCTTGGCATCGATGCCGGAAGCACCACTACCAAGCTTGTGCTGATTACCCCTGAGGGAGATATTCTGTACCAGTATTATCGTTCCAATAAAGGAAACCCGGTTGACCTGATTCACAGTGAATTGAAGAAGATATATACCTTGTGCGGTGACAGGATAACCATTCGCGGCAGCGCGGTAACCGGATATGGTGAAGAGTTGATTCAGCACGCCTTTGGCGTGGATGAGGGACTGGTAGAGACGGTTGCCCATTTTAGGGCTGCGAAGCATTTTGTGCCGGATGTTGACTTTATTTTGGATATTGGCGGCCAAGACATTAAATGTTTTAAAATTCGCGGCGGAGCAGTTGACAGCATTATGCTAAACGAGGCTTGCTCGTCGGGCTGTGGTTCCTTTATTGAAACCTTTGCAAAAGCATTGGGCTATAGTATTGAAGAGTTTGCAAAGCTGGGGCTGTTTGCGAAAAATCCGGTGGATTTGGGTTCCCGGTGCACCGTGTTTATGAATTCCTCGGTGAAGCAGGCACAAAAGGAAGGTGCACAGGTGGGGGATATCTCCGCAGGGCTTTCTATGAGTGTGGTGAAAAATGCACTGTACAAGGTAATACGTGCAGCCAGTGGTGAACAGCTGGGCCATCACCTGGTGGTACAAGGTGGAACCTTTTTAAATAACGCAGTACTGCGCAGTTTTGAACGGGAGATTGGATTTTCTGTAACTCGGCCGGATATTGCGGGTATTATGGGGGCATATGGCGCGGCACTTGCTGCGAAGGATTTGGGCCTGGAACGTTCGACATTAATTTCGGCCCAGGCGCTGGAAAGCTTTGTACATGCGGCTCAGGCGGTAACCTGCGGGTTATGCACCAACCACTGCAATCTGACAGTAAATACTTTTGGCGCAGGCAAAAAATTTATTTCGGGCAACCGTTGTGACAAGCCGCTGGGCCGCAGCGGGGCACAGGAGCTGCCAAACCTGTATAAATTTAAATATGAATACCTAAGGAGCCTGCAGGGAGGCCCTGGGGTGCTGGGGAAGATCGGAATTCCCATGGGATTGAACATGTATGAGAATATGCCCTTCTGGTTTGCGTTTTTAACCGAACTGGGTTTTGAAGTGGTACAGTCGCCCCCCTCCAGCCGCCAGCTGTACGCAAAGGGACAATATACCATCCCTTCTGATACGGTATGTTACCCGGCTAAGCTGCTTCACGGCCAGGTGGAAGCGTTGATTGATGAGGGGGTTGACCGTATTTTCTACCCCTGTATGACTTATAACTTTAACGAAAAACTGGGGGATAACCACTACAACTGCCCGGTGGTTGCCTATTACCCCGAGTTGATTGAAGCCAATGTAAAACGCTTAAACGAAGTTACATTTTACGGACCCTATTTTGGGCTGCATCGCCCCAGAGATTTTGAGAAAAAGGCATTTGATTTTTTTGCTCCCAAGTTTGATCTTCCTCGGGAGAAGATAATTCAAGCAACCAGTAAAGCGTATGCAGTTTATGAGCTTTACCGCCAGAAGATTCAGGAGGAAACGCAAAAGGCAATTCAGTATGCTAGGGAACATGGGAAACGGATTATCTGCCTGGCAGGGCGCCCCTACCATATTGACCCCGAGATCAACCATGGAATTGACCGGTTGATTTCGTCTTTGGGGCTGGTGGTAATTACTGAAGACGGCATCTCCCACCTGGTGGGAAAACAAAAGGTGAATGTGTTAAACCAGTGGACCTATCATTCCAGGCTTTATAACGCTGCCCGCTATGTGACGACACAGCCGGATATGGAGCTGGTGCAGCTGGTTTCTTTTGGCTGTGGAATTGACGCGATTACAGCCGACGAAACAAGAGATATTCTGGAGAAAAACGGCAAACTGTATACCATGCTGAAGATTGATGAAATCAATAATCTTGGCGCGGTAAAAATCCGCCTGCGCAGCCTGATCGCAGCCTGTGGCTCCAGAGATAAGGATTTAGCCGTATCGGCGGCGGATCGGGGTGAATTATGAGCGAATTGATCTATGATAAAAACGGCAGGCTTTTATTTACCAAAGAGATGAAGGAAGAGTACACTATTCTTGCTCCGGCTATGCTGCCCATTCATTTTGGACTTTTAGCAAACAGCCTTCGCCTGCATGGGTATAAGGTGGAGCTGTTAAATACCACCCATCGCAAAATTGTAGATGAAGGGCTGCAGAATGTTCATAACGATACCTGCTACCCGGCTTTGCTGGTGATTGGCCAGATGATAGACGCCTTAAAAAGCGGAAAATACGATACCCATAAAACGGCCTTGATGATTACCCAAACCGGCGGTGGGTGCCGTGCGTCCAACTATATTCATCTGCTGCGTAAGGCGCTGAAAAAATCAGGCTTTGATTATGTGCCGGTTATATCGGTCAATTTGTCAGGAATGGAACGGAACCCTGGCTTCGCCCTGACGATTCCGCTAATTAAGAAGATGATCTATTCCCTGGCTTATGGTGATATTATTATGAACCTTGCCAACCAATGCCGTCCTTATGAGGTGGTGCCCGGGTCTACCGATGCATTGATCCAGCATTGGACGGATATTTTAAATGAAGAATATAAGCAAAGCAAAAATGTAACTGAAAAGCGGATGGAATATAATTTTGGCCGGATTGCAAAGGACTTTAGCGAACTGCCTGTGAAGAAGATACCTAAGGTAAAGGTTGGAGTTGTAGGAGAGATTTATATTAAATATTCCCCTTTAGGCAACAATAATCTGGAAAAATTTTTAGCTGGCGAGGGCGCTGAGGTCGTTGTCCCCGGCATTATGGACTTTATGATTTTTAAGGCAGATAACCGATTGGTTGATATTGACCTTTATGGCGGCAGTAAGATCAAATATAAAGTGGTTACCATTTTAAAAAACTTTTTCTTAAAGGTTCAGCGGGCATTGATTGCCGCACTGGAGCCCTACCCGCAATTTGAAAAACCCAGTACTTTTGAGGAGTTAAAACAGCTGGTACCTGATTTTCTTGGCTACGGAGTAAAAATGGGAGAAGGTTGGCTGCTGACCGGCGAAATGTTGGAGCTAATCCATTCTGGAGTCAATAATATTGTTTGTGCCCAGCCATTTGGTTGCTTGCCAAATCATATTGTGGGTAAAGGTATGATTCGCAAGATAAAAGATACTTACCCGGATTCTAACATTGTTGCGATTGACTATGATCCTGGAGCTACAGCGATTAACCAGGAAAACCGCATTAAGCTGATGCTTGCCAATGCCCGTCTTGCTATGGAGCGGAAAGTGAATTCTGGCAAAGAAACAGAACATACGACGGAAACAAAAGATAAGCTTGCAGGGATAAGCGTGTTGTAACTAAAAATATCCGCGTGCGTTTCAAGGCCTCGAAACCTGTTGCTGCAGCGGGAGTGCAGTATCCCGATGCCCCGTATTCAATAGGAAATTTTAACAGTGCTTAAAAAGAACCGGGAATGGTTTTAACCATTCCCGGTATTTTGTAAAAATCATATTGTTAGTAATGTTGCAGTATTTTCGGCTATTTTGTGAATATTGTAACTGCCCCAAGGGAAACGGTTACTTAGTATCAGGTAAGCTCCAAATACTAGCAGTACCAGCAGCAGAAAGATTATAATCCAATAAATTACCTTTTTTGATTTTTTCATGGCAGACCTTACCTCCATGCCGGAATCTAAAAAATCAATGGGTATGACAGCGCTAATACAGTACCAAGTGTTATGTCAATCACTATGAAGTCATTTGTGTAGAACAAGGAAGTAACAGTGTTCTCGGGACCCGTTTAAAATCTTAGATTTGGTGAGTGCAGTGAGGTTATTCATGCCGAAGGCATCAATGTTCTCGGGCCCCACTCAAAATCTTTGGTTTGAGCGCACCGTGAGGTTATTCATGCCGAAGGTGGGGGTGTTCTCGGGCCCCACTCAAAATCTTTGGTTTGAGCGCACCGTGAGGTTATTCATGCCGAAGGCATCAATGTTCTCGGGCCCCACTCAAAATCTTTGGTTTGAGCGCACCGTGAGGTTATTCATGCCGAAGGCATCAATGTTCTCGGGCCCCACTCAAAATCTTTGGTTTGAGCGCACCGTGAGGTTATTCATGCCGAAGGCATCAATGTTCTCGGGCCCCACTCAAAATCTTTGGTTTGAGCGCACCGTGAGGTTATTCATGCCGAAGGCATCAATGTTCTCGGGCCCCACTCAAAATCTTCGATTTTGTTAGTGGGTGAGGTTATTATAACACATTTCACAATGTTACCATAGTACTTGCAGGTATTGTAATAAAAATTAAGGGGATTGAAAGATTTGATCTGATAACCAAGACTGCATATAAAAATATTTGATCGAGTTTTTTAACACGCAGCAGACCATAATAGAACTAAAACCAAACGCCTATTCCTGAAAGGCTAAAGGTTTACTTTGGGGGAAAACAATCTCTCCGCCAAGAAGGTTAAATCTTTTATTGATTGAATAAATAAAGTTGGGTGAAAAATGAACAGAACAAAATTAAAGGGATATATGCGCAGAACATTGGCCATGCTGCCGGCGTTGCTGGTACTGTCATTAGGAATTACATTAAATTTGAGGGCCGGGTTGGGTTCGGACACATTAAGTACCTTTGAACAGGGTTTGGCCCGCACATTTATGGGTGGAGACGAACACACTGGTACTATGGTACTGGCATTTAATGTGGTAGTCTTTGCTGTGTTTTTGGTTGTTGACCGCAGTCTGATTCATATTGGCTCGGTGCTGTTTACGTTTTGTACCGGTTGGCTTATGAATTTTTGGCAAGGAGTTTTAAACACCATTTTTCCCAACGCATTACCTTTTTGGGGCAGCTGTTTGCTGTTGTTGGCGGGTGTAAGTTGCGTGGTGCTGGCGCTTGCGTATTATGTGCCGATTAACTTAGGTGTTCAGCCCATGGACATGGTTATTCTTACCATTAGCCGATTGACAAAAAAGACATATGGTTTTGGAATGTACGTGTTTAGCGCCATTACCTTTATTTTGACCTTGATATTAGGCGGAGACTGGGGGGTGGGGACGGTGGTTAACCTTTTGGTGGTTGGCAAGGCCGTAGACCTGGTTATGCCCCGCATTCGTCCCTTGGTCTATAAGCTTGCCGGAATGACAGGTGAAAATAAATGATCTGCCCCTGGCTTTTCTGTGTATATGCATGGGGTTAATGCCCTGGAGCATGGTTTTGTCGAATAGAATACTTCAGCCCAAAATTGACTGGCAAAAAAACAAGCATATCGTTACGGGGAAATACCTATTTCTGTTTTTACAGGAAAAAGGACTGCTGGAATTCCAACAGTCCTTTTTATGGTATATTTTTGGGATTGGATGAAAACGTCTTTCATTTCTGCTGCTCAGAATGGAGTTGCTTTTTTGTGTAGAGTTACATTCCGGTTAAGCAGTAGAACAGATCATTTGCTAGGCTGGCACATTTACTTTCATCGTTGTTTCTTGGGTAGTACTTGAAATTATTCCACCGGCTGGGATTCGCCGCCCACTAGAAAGCAGATTAAAAATATTCCACTGTCACTTTTTTGCCGGTTTTCTCCAGCTCAGCAGCCAGGTCGTTAATGAGGTTTAACTTTAAGCCGAGAGATACAGGCATTCCAGGATTTTGGTGTGCAGGATTTAATGCGCGCCCGACTAAAAAATGAACCTCGGTGCATTCCTCCAGTAAAACTTTGGCAAGCCTGGTGGCTCCGTCTTTTTTATCCAGCGAGAAGGTGTCCCACTTATCGGCGTCTGATTGGCTGTGACTGCGGATAATATCAAGGCATTTGCCCAAGGTCAGCACACCTTCGGTGACAAGGTCGATTCCTGGTATTGTGGCAGTTGGGGGGATTGCCGGATTATCGTAATCAATACTGACTGTCAGTTCCTTGCCGGTGACACGGCTGACGATTTGAGAGGTGGAGCCTCCACAAACCACCTTGATTCCACGGGAATACATGAGCTTGTTGACAACCAGTTTGTCCATGTCGGCATTTACTGGCGGGCCGACCATAACTGTGGCCGGGCGGTTGGGCTTTAGACGGAAGGAGCAAACGGTAGAATCGTCCCCCGGTTTTTGCATATACAGGGTGTTTACAGCACCCAGCAGCTTACGGGTAAGCACACGGGGAGACATGTCGGGTTCAATATTTTCTGCAATATAGCTAACAATATTATCATACTGCCATCCTAAGTCTAAAAGCCGGCCTACACCGGCGTGCACTACACCGTCGGAAAAAACTACGAGCATGTCGTTGTTTTCTGCTTCGAATTCGCTGATAAACATATTCTTTCCGCCAATTTCCACCGTTTTACGGGGAATTTCGGACAGAATGTTGTTATGGAAATAAACCAGCTCGGGGTTGTCAAACTCCACCGTATAGACATGGCCGCTGTGGTCCACTTTAATAATTGAGAAGGTGGAGTATGCCAGACCGCGTTCGCTGCACACCGGAAGAGTACTGGCTATCGTTTCGACCACCTCGGTAATTTCAGCACCCGAGCTCATCATGGTGGCAATAATTTTGCTGGTCAGGGTAGAAAGAATGTTGGCTTTTACACCGCTGCCAAGGCCGTCGGCCAATACCGCCAGAAAAAATTTGTCGGTGCGCACAAACTCCACTTTATCGCCGCAGAGCTCTTCCCCGTAATGGTTTAGGCTTTCATAGGCAGCATCGATAAAATACTCCATCAAGATGCCCCCTTCCTATTTGTCCGCTGCGGTGTTCATTGATTTTTGCAGTTTTGTCAAAGCCACCTTGGTTTCGGCAGTGGTTTCACCCAAAAGGCTTGCAATTTCCTGGGCGACCCGCATCTGCTTGTCAATTACATTTTGTGCTACTTCGACGGTATGCAGGCGCAGTTGTTCCAGCTGTTCTTCATTCCGCTGTTCAGCCGAAATATCTTTTAAGAAGGCGATGTAAAGCCTATGCTCCCGTATATAAATGACGGTTTTTTCCACAATCATTTCCGCATCATCCAGCGGGCCCTTGGTAACTACCGGCTGGTTGGTTTCACGGGCTTCGTCAAAAGTATTGTCGCCATAAAAGGCAGGCAGCGGAAACCCGATTGCCTCGGCACGCTGTATATGGAACATCTCTTCTGCGGTGGGATTTAATTCCTGTACCATCATGTCTTCGTCAAATGCTATAATAGCATTGGGGGAGTGTTCAATTACCGTGTTGGAAAGGTTTTCGGCACGCTCACGGAAGAAGGGAAGACACATGTTAATGTCTGCTTTTCCATGGAAAACCGCAATTGCCTTGGCACGGCAGGTTGGAAAACCGCAGCTGCCGCAGTTGAGCTCCTGTTCGGGAGATGTTTTGCCTGTTTTGGCCAAAATTTTGCGAATCTCTTCTTCGGTGGGCTCAGGGTATTTTACCTTACGGTTTGCAAATACCCTGGGATGAGGATAATGGGCTTTGGTGGTGAGCGCAGGGTTAACATCGTGACGCATGGGGTGTTCGTCCAGCATGGCATCAATTAAAATGGGGTTTTTATGCTCCATACGCATGATTGGACCGCCAACGCAGCCACCGGCACAAAGGTTTGCTTCTACAAACATACCGGTGAGTTCGGGCTGTGCAACCATGGTATTAAACAACTCCATACAGCGCTGTGCACCGTCTACCGTTACTGCACGGTATTCACCAAATGAAGTTTGAGGAATGGTAGCTAAAATTCCACCCGGCTTGGGGTAAAGACGAGCCGTAAGGTTTTCAACGCCCCGGGCATCAGGGTCAGATTCCATCAGCTCAATTTTTTCTTCTTTGAGCCAGCGTTCCAACGATTGAAAGGTAAGCGCGTAGTTTACCAGCCCGCCGGCCAATGGATCCTGAACTTCGTACATTTTGGAAAGGCATGGCCCAACAAATACAACCTTAATATCGCCATAGGTTTCACGCATAAGCCGCGCATGTGCAATCATGGGAGAAGAGACCGGGGCGAGCATTTTGATCAGGTCGGGGTAATAGCGCTCGATCAGCATAACGACCGAAGCACAGGCAGTGACAATAATGTTTTTCATCTGCCCTTCCTGCAAAAGCTGGGCGTACTCGCGGCTGACTTCGGCCGCGCCAATGGCCGTTTCCTCCACACCGGCAAACCCCAGTTTTTTTAATGCAGCAGAGATTTGAGAAAAGTCATCTGTATCAAACCAGCCCTGCCAAGAGGGAGCAATGGTAAGATAAACTGGTTTTGGGCCAGCCAACAGTTTTTTGACTTCTTCGACATCGTCCTGAATAAACTGAGCATTTTGAGGACAAGCCTGCAGGCATTTTCCACAGAGTATGCATTCTTTTTCTAAAATTTCGGCTTTCCCATTTTTAAACTGGATTGCCTTTACCGGGCATTCCCGTATGCATTTATAGCAATTCTGGCAGTGGCCAGTATTCAGCTCGATTGTGCTCATGCTTCTTCACCACACTTTTCTTTTTGTGCCAGGGGAAGTATGTGTTCATAAAAAATTTGATCAGCGTTGGCAAACCCTACATTATCTACCGGAGTATCATTAACCATTACCGAAATACCCGTAAGGCACCTGCCCATGCAGAAGGATGCTTTGAGGGTAACAACGTCCTCCAGCTCGTTTACCTGAATCAGCTGGGTAAAGGTTTTGATTACCTGGTAAGAACCCTTCATATGGCAGGAGCTGCCTACACAAACCTGAACTACTACCATGTTGTACCTCCTGAATACAATTTGTATTATTTAAGAAAATGTTAACATATAGGAATTGCATCGTGCTGTTAATAGGGACAGATAGTGCATAAACGCATTGCAAAATCAGCACTGCGATTTTACGGTTTTTACGGCGTGTTATAAAAAACAAAACTGCCGTATCAAATAAAAATGAAATAAGGGTAAAGGTGATTGCTGTTAAATAAATATCAAACCGTTCTCTAGTAACAGTTTATCTGAAAATCATATTTTTTTCAATGGTTTTAGGGCGTTTTTTGTCAGTTTACCGGCTTTTTCCTTGACGAATCGGCTGTAAGTTATTATAATTTAAAATGATTGTGAATGATATAACAGGCAACTTCCAAAAAAAATGGAGGGAGAATCACCGATGAAAAAAGTCAAGGTAAAGGTATGCGTCTGTACCGAGTGCGTTATGAACGGAGCGATGGACATCATTGAATCAATTGAGGGGTTAAAGAAGCTTAAAGTTCAGCTGCGGCTCAATTCCCAGTTCCAGGTGGAAACGGACAATTGCCTCACCGGAGAGAAGCATCACGGCCGTTCACCGCTGGTAATGGTAGAAGGTGAGCTGCTGGAGAAATGCACCAGTGAAACAGTTATGTCAAAGATTTTATCTCATAAAGCATAAGTGAAAAGCTAAGGCTTGTGAATGACGGCGCAACCAGAAGGAGAGATATAGGGTATGAGAGGAATTTATACGCCGGTAACCAATCTGCGCAGACAGGTATTTGCTGAGATTGCGAAGCTGGCTTATGAGGGTGGGGATTATTCCCGGATAGAAGAAATTCCATATAAAATTATTCCGGGTGAAGTTCCTACCTACCGCGACAGCGTGTTTAAAGAGCGTGCCATTGTGGGAGAGCGCTTAAGGCTGGCGATTGGCCTGCCTTTGCGCCGGGCAGATGAGCATGCCCCCGTTTCAAAAGGGGTTAACGAAAGTGCAGTAGATAAACGGGTTTATGAGCCTCCCCTGGTCAATGTAATCAGCTTTGCCTGCAATGCCTGTGAAGAAAAATCCTACCGGGTAACCGATAACTGTCAGGGCTGCTTAGCACACCCCTGCGTCAGTGTTTGCCCGGTAAAGGCAGTGAAGCTGGTAAATGGTAAATCTACCATTGATCAAGAAAAATGCTTGAAATGCGGCCGCTGTAAAGAGATTTGTCCTTACAATGCCATTGTAAAGAATGAGCGGCCCTGTGCGGCTGCATGTGGTGTAGACGCAATCGAAAGCGACCACCTTGGACGTGCTACCATTAATTACGAAAAATGTGTTTCGTGTGGGCAGTGCCTGGTAAGCTGCCCCTTTGGTGCTATTGCCGATAAATCGCAGATTTTTCAGCTGATTCATGCTATTAAAACCGGAGAAGAAGTAATTGCGGAGGTTGCACCTGCGTTTGTAGGTCAGTTTGGACCGTTGGTTACACCCCAGCGGCTGAAAGAAGCATTAAAGCAGCTGGGCTTTTCGGATGTATATGAAGTCGCAATTGGTGCGGATATTGGTGCAGTGGAAGAAGCCCATCATTATGCACATAATGTGGCAACAGGTGAGCAGGCGTTTTTAGCAACCTCTTGCTGCCCATCCTGGTCGGTCATGGCTAAGACCCAGTTCCCTGAGCTTGCTTCCTGTGTGTCGGACGCATTGACTCCCATGGTGGCAACCGCCAGAATTATTAAAAAGGAACACCCCAATGCCAGGGTTGTATTTATTGGCCCCTGCGCTTCTAAAAAATTGGAAGCTTCCCGCCGGACTGTTCGCAGTGATGTGGATTTTGTTATTACCTTTGAAGAGCTGATGGGAATGTTCGTGGCCAAAGAGATTGATTTTGGCGATATGGAAGGCGAAGAGATGGTGGATGCTACTGCGGCGGGCCGTGGTTATGCTGTGGCGGGCGGTGTGGCAGACGCCATTGTAGAAAGCATTCATGAGCTGTACCCTGACCTGCAGGTTCAGGTGGACCGGGCAGAGGGACTGCGCAACTGCAAAAAGATGCTGGCCATTGCAAAGGCCGGCAAACGCAATGGATTCCTGCTAGAGGGTATGGCATGCCCCGGTGGCTGTATTGCCGGTGCCGGTACTTTACAGCCTATCAACAAGGCCGTGGCAGCTGTAAAAGGCTTCCAGCAGGACGCTCCGCTGAAAGAAGCGGTGGAGTCACCAAGAATTAAGCAGATGCAGGACGAATAAATGGTATGTTAAAAAGCCCAAAGCGGAATTTTCCGCTTTGGGCTTTTTGCAGCAGGTAAAAGAGTATTCAGGTGCAAAGAAAATACTTTTTTAATTTTGTATACAGGCAAGGCTGGCTTATTCCAATATTGGTGCAAACAGCCATAAGCCGCTGAATTGTCATTTATGTGCTGCCCCTCGAAACAAAAAAGTTCTCAACAAGGTGCACGGATTGCCAAAGGACTCTTAAAACAAATTTTGTCGTATGTACCTACACAAAGGTGAGGCACAAGGTTTGCTTTTTATTATTGAAAAATGGCAAGCTAAAATCCGGCTTTATAAGCTCTGGTATTGAATGGTATTGCTAATGACTGGGTATGCACAGTAGCCGGAATCAGGGGGGATATTCCGGGTCGCACAAACGGTAATAGGGAATAAAAATGAAAACACTGGTAGCATGTTGTATTCCCAGTAGTGTGCGAAACAGTTCGTCCCATGCTTCTAAACCTATTTGTTGGCAGTAACATTTATTTTTGCTGGAAAGTAGCCGTTGTATAAAATAAAAAATTAAAATACTTTGAAACACCACAAAAAGCTGTAACCAAAGATATTTGATACCCAATATGCCTTTGATGGGTATAGGCTTAGCTGTTTCGCTTACCAAAAAAAGATTCTGTGATATAGTCAACCAAAAGAAAAACCGCCTATTCGGGCGCTGGACGGAAACTGCCGCATGCTTTTAAGCCTGCTCAGATGTGGAAGTTTTTTGAGTATAAAACCGCGGATTTCAAACGGAATACTATAGCCGGGTAAAAACTGCCAAAAAGGCAAGGATTAAAAATAAAATAAAGTTAATGCAGCTAAAATGAATCAGCGTACTGCCTAAGGAACGCTTGGAGTTGTTTTGATAGTCTAATGAAAAAATGGCGCCGAGAATTGCACCAACAGCCGGCAGAACCAGGCTCATGGCACATAGAATAAATTCAGCAAAGCCAGAGACAAATTCCTCTGAATTCCCCATGGCTTGCTCAGCATCCATTATATTTTGTTGAGGAGGATTATCCTGTGAACAAAAGGCAGCACACTGTGGGCAATAGCTGTTTTCTTCCAGTAGGCAGCCGCACACATTACAGTTTTTACTGATCATATGTATCTCCAATCATACTATTGTTTTAATTCCCCATAAATTTTCTGGGCTTTTTCACGCATACAAAAAACAATAGGGTTGCCGCCAGCCCTGTGGTTGTTAATGCATTGGCAGCAGATACCATGGTTGGGGCATTCAACTTTTGGACAAGAACAGTTTTCTTTGTTTTGACAGGTTCCCATCATGTTGCCTCCTTTTTGATTTAAAACTTTTCTGTAAACCTTTTAATCGTCTGTTTGGAATTCCGTAGAAAATATTTCGTTCAGAAACGCTTTGAAAACGGATTAACGGATTATAGGCTGCATACGATTATAAAAACCTGCAACCCATATTCATGGTTCTTTTGTCAGATGCAACCAGAGAGTGGTTATAGAGTTCGGTATATTCCTTCATGGACAGGAACTTTTGCCAAGTAAAAGATTTTATCTTCTAACAAAATACCAAAGGACGGGCAGATATGTAAAAAAACTGCTGCTATACAGGCTCTTTCCAGACAAAATCCGTGAGTACAGTGAACAGGGGGTACAAAATTGCATACGCAGCCTGCTATTGAATGCTTTAGTGAAGTGGCCGCCCTCCAGGCACTGCTGGGGGGGCCGTGCTTGGTGCCCTGTTAGAGCAGAGAGTGGCCTTTTAGCATACAGTGGGCCGTACCGTTCATGATGAACCTGGGTACAGCCCAAAAAGTATTCCCATGCACAAAACGTGTAGCCTTGATGAAAGTTTGATTGCGAAAAGGAGTACCTGTTAGCTCTGCCGAGCGGGGGCAAACTGATCACGCCTGGTAAACTGCAGAGGATTAACAGGAGTACCTCCGACTGTCATTCCCCAGTGCAAATGGGCTGGAAGCTCGGGGCCGCTGGAACCCGAAGTGCCAATAATCTGGCCGGTTGTTACCATGGAATCAGCCTTTACCATAATGGTATCCAGATAGAAATACCAACTTTTCAGGCCAAATCCATGCTCGATTAAAATGGTATTCCCAGTAGCCTCTAAATATCCGGCAAAAAGAACGCGGCCGTTTCCGGCGGCAGAAACTGCAGTGCCGGTTTTTACATCATAATCAATTCCATCATGGACGGATGGTGAATAGGCGCCATTAAAATACCGCTGCGCCCCATAGGAACTTACGATGGTTCCACCGCTTACCGGCTCGCTGAACTTTTCGTCAGCGTATAGGGTGGTATCAGCAATTTCTAATAATGGATTAATGGTTTGGGTATATTCTTGGCTGGCCTGAATACTGGAACTGGTGGTTTGGTTGTTTTCAAGCGATACCTGCTGCTCTTCAAATTCCTGGTCAATGACCTGTAAGGTAAGTTCGTATTCTCCTTCTCCGGTGGTAACCCAAATGGGGTAGTTCCCAGCTTTGGTATAGTAACTGATTGGCAAAAGTGCAATTTGGGTGTATGCATCCAACGAATAAAATACTGGTTTTATATTCAGGCCGGTTTGAATGCTGAGAGGCTCCCCCTCGTTTGCATTTTTGGCAGTAAGAATTGCAACCTCGCCTAAACGGGTAGATTCGGTCGTAAACTTGAACTGCGCAGGAAAATCAAGATTCAGCAGGAACTGATAACTGCAGGTCCGCGTTTTTCCACTGCCAAGATCCCACGAAGCGTCCAATGTAATATTGTAGCTACCGTCCTCGGTGGGGTAAAAGCCGCGCAGTGTTTTATCTACATAAATAATCGAATTTCCTTTTGTTACACTTACTGTCAAAGAAGTCGGTTCTTCTTTCCATTTGGCACTGATTCCGCTGAAATCATTCATATTAAATTCGGTCAGGGCCGCGGAGGAAAGGTCGCGGTAGGTAGCATCGTTGACAACAAGCTCCATATTATGGGGCTGAAGCCACTGCACTTGCCAGTTGACAGTAAGCTGCACCTGGGGCGTCAGCTCATTACCAAAATATTCGTTTATTTGGTACTGCTTAATCAAACTGTCAAGTTCTTTTTTGCTGATTTTGCGGTAAGTGAAAAGAGAATCGGCTGCCAGGTAATATTCGTCGTCATATTCGAAAATTTCGTAAACACTTCGCTCGCTGTTCTTTTCTAAAAAGGTGACGCTAAAAAGAAACCTCTGATTCCCCTTCGGAAAGGTTTCCTCCCCGCTGCGGCTAATCAGGCGCCGGATTTTAGGCAAATTCGCATTTTTATCCAGAATAATATTTTTCTCCATAGAAAGGTTGGAGATGTAAATATTGGACAGCCCGCCGTTTACCTGAGTAAGGTCTTTAAACAGTTCGGTAGTCGAAAATAAGGAAAAAAGTACTGCGAAACAAAATAACATAACAACCACAGTAAACAGCCGCAGGCTTTGTTTCATTTGCCGTACCTCCTAATAAAAAATTTAATAAGATGAAGCTTTTCCCCAAGGGTGCAAATCGCCAAATACCCCGCTGCCAGCAGCGGAATGGAGCACCCTGTCCCCCAAAATAAATAATTTGATTATAAGAACTTTGCTGATAAAAAGCAGTTTGAGGGGAAAAATGAAAAATTTTGTCTGGATTTTAAACGGTTTTAACGGTGTAAATGCCTTTTTCGGCAAAATGCAACAATTTGCAAGGCTTAAAAAATCCTTTCTTTCATTCTACCATTAAAACACAGGCAGGTAAATAGAAAATCTAGGCAGGCCTGGCTATAGTTTGCCCGAAGCAGCTTGAATGCCAAATGGGCAAACCCGCATACATATGCCGCATACCGCCCCGCGGCCAATCATTTGGTATGCTTTTTTCATATGATCGCTGCAGAGCTTAGGGTTGAATATTTCTTCCCGTTTTATGCCGCAGTGATACTCTCCTCCCAAAATTGCTCCGCTGGGGCAAGCGTCCTGGCAAAGGGTACAGCTGCCGCAGAGACTTTTCGGAGTGGTTGGTTCAGTTTTAAAATCACAGTCAGTAAATAACGTACCAAGCCTTACTCTTGGGCCGTATTGGCGGTGAATAAAAAGAGAGCTTTTGCCGATAAAGCCCATTCCGGCCATACAAGCCGCTTTTTTATGGGAATAACGACCGTCATAGGGGCCGTTTCCCAGGTTGATGCTTTGGGAGGCAGCTACAGGCAGGTAACGGTACCCTTCTTTTTGCAGCAATATTCCCGCCTTCAGAATAAGTTGATCGATCATAAAGTTCACCGTGCGATAGTGGTGAAAATAACTGTGAGTGGGACGGTCTGTTATTTCCTCTACCACAGCATCAGACAGGCGTATTGCAACAGAGAGGCTGTTTTTTAATTGAAGAGGTGCATCCGGCAGGTGGGAAAAGCCTACGTCACAGGCACCTTCCTGCAGCAGCATAGCTTGTAATTTATCTTTCATAGGAACTTTGTCCTTTCTTGTTTTCTTGCATTTTATGCTACCGCAAAATGAAGAAGATGTCAAAAAAATTTGAGATAAAACAGGGGTACCAGCACGTATTTGAATGATAAGCTTTAGCAGGACAAAAGGCTGCCCCTTCAGTATTAGGTAAATTATGAACGAAAAAACTTGACAAAAAATAAAATATAGATATATTATAATTAGATGTTTAGAAAGTTATCTAAATATTAAACTGTTTGGGGGTAAGAACCGGGTGAATAGTATATGGAACGCAATGGCGGACCCAACAAGACGGAAAATTTTACAGCTGCTGCGGAAGCAGGACCTTACGGCTGGAGAGATTGCCTCACATTTTGATATGACAAAACCTTCAATCAGCCATCATTTGAATATTTTAAAACAGGCAGAGCTGGTGGAGGCGGAAAAAAAGGGGCAGAATATTTTTTATTCGATCAATACCACAGTTTTGCAGGATTTAATGGGCTTTTTAGCGGGTTTATCGGGGAAAGGGGAATAATAATGAAACTACTGAAAAAACTTTTATCTGTTTCTATTTTAAATTGGGTAATCCTTTTGGTTATTATGTTTCAGTTTCCAAAGCAGGTGCCGATTCATTTGGATTATACCGGAATGGTGGACAGATACGGACCGCGTTGGGTTATTTTAATTTTTGGTTTTATACCAGTGATATTAGATTTGGCGTTGATGGCGTATCGCGCTAAGACCAAGAACAATACAAAGGCTTCGGCCAACCGTAAAACAGAAAATATTTTGTTTTTGGCAGTTACTTTTTTTATGCTTGTTATCACCTGGTTACAGGTTTATGTTGCCAGCTTGGCTGACCAGCCACAAGTGCCACATCTGCTGATTGCACCTATCATACTGGTTCCTTTAGGAATTTTGTTGATCGTTATCTCAAATTTTTTTGGTGTTATAAAACAAAACCGTTGGATGGGCATACGGGTAAGCTGGACATTAAAAGATGAAGAGGTTTGGAAAAGAACCCATCGTCTGGGCGGATATTATGGTGTGGCAGGCGGATTTTGTATTCTGATAGGAGGAATAGCCGCCTATTTTACCGGCAATGTAATATGGGCGTTTAGCCTGCTGGCAGTTGGAGTTATTCTTATAGTAGTTGTTCCTATTATTTATGCAGGCTGCCTTTACCATAAAAGACATTCGAAAAACAGAGAATAACTGGCGGAATATAATAAATGAAAGATGTTTAACCAGAGTGTATCCAGTCAAGAAATTTTTGGATTGTAGTGAAATGATATATTGATACTGATTTAAATAAGTACAAAGTGATGCCTGTTGAATCAACTGTTAAGTGGTTGATTCAGCAGGCATTATTGATAGGGACCATAATTTCTTTTTGCCGCGGTTTGATTTTTGGCTTGAAAGGCAGTTTTGAGAATAAACTGTTTTTTGATTAGGAAGATTGCATATGGTTTGTAGCATTTCCCC
Organism: Ruminococcaceae bacterium Marseille-P2935; assembly: GCA_900104565.1. Lineage (GTDB taxonomy): Bacteria > Bacillota > Clostridia > Oscillospirales > Ruminococcaceae > Marseille-P2935. The sequence continues at coordinate 1,086,012 of LT629952.1, read as the reverse complement.
CTTTGGGTGAGCGCATCTCGGGGGGATACAGCGGATCATAAATATTATAAACCCGATCATATTGTTTGGTTAATTCATCTTTTTGCACAGTTGCTTTATTGCGGCTGAGTAATTCTACAATATGATACATATTGATCCAGATCTGGTTGGTGCCCTCTTTTTGAGACTCATCAAAAACCAATTGCATTCCCACATGAAGATGAGGCGTTGACATGTTGTTTACGTTTTCTTTTGTAGAGTAACCAGTCATACCCAAATAGCCAATTACATCACCGGCACGGACTGTTTTTCCTACCTCCAGGTTTGCATGGTATGGGTTGTTTTTGCGCAGATGGGCATAGTAGTAGGAACGTTTTCCATCAAAACTGCGTATTCCAATACGCCATCCTCCATATTGGTTCCAGCCCATTACTTCAACAGTCCCGCCCTCAATGGCCACAATTGGAGTTCCAACACTGCCAATTAAATCATTGCCCAGGTGCTGTCGGCGATAACCATAGGTACGGGAATTGCCAAAATCGTCGTAATGGCTGTATCCGAAGCCCTCTGCTATGGGGGAATATACCTTTAAACCATAACGAGGTTCGATTAATTTTTGCCCCTCATGTTCTTTATCGGGAACTTCTTTTTCGTATTTTCCGACAAATCCCCCTAATACAGCGGTATAGGCTTCTTCGTAATAGGAGAGGTATTTGCTGAAATCCAACAGTTCCTCAGGGGTTTTACCGTCCTGAAGTCCAGCTACTATTTTATCCATATCGCGGGCCCTGTACTGTTTCCAGTTGCCGCCGTACTTTGCACCCAGGCAGGAAAGAATTGTGACCCAGCTGATTCCGTCCTTATCGTCCTTATGGGTGTTTATATCAATGTTTAAAGCCTTCTCTAAGGCGGTATAGGGAATATCAAACTCCACCCACTTGATATACCCTTCCCCTTGGGCAACTACCATTTCGTTCTGATAACGCAGGGTTAGGCCAAGGTTTACTATATTAAGCACTAAAAGTACGCTGAGCAGAATGATACAGGAGGTTTCGATTTTTTGTTTTAATTTCATTTACGGATCACCTCATTTGCGAGATACATTGTATCTATATGAGAGAATCTGATCAAATCATGCCGGAGAGCAGAAATTCTTCGAACGATCAAGCTTTAAAATTGCAAAAAAATTATTTAGTGCCTGATTCCGACAGAGGAGGAATAAAAGGGGGCAAATTTGTGCTTTTTCTTCTAACTAAAATAAAATAGAGGGATCTGGTTTGTTCTGATGCTGGAACAGCAGGTAAAATGTTTCATAAAATGTAGCATAGGCGTTTCGCCCCAATCCCCCTATCATACTGTTTGGTTGTTACAATACTGCCTATGCGGTGTACCTTTCAAATAGGTTTATCGCATCTTATGCAAACATTGCGATTTTAGGTTTTAACCGAACACCGCTGCAGCAGTATTTTCTGATGCAGACAGTTTTGAAAAGAAAAATTGTGCAAAAGGAGAATTTACTATGATGGATTTAAATTCGGGAATGCCCGAACGTCCAATGCTGGAAGGCCAAATTTGCGTAGACAGGAGCAGATTCCCGATTGGTATGGCGTATGTTCCTATGCAGAAGTGGGAACAGCTCTATGAGCCTCCAGTTGGATTCCATAGGGCAACCATTTTTCAGCAGCTGGATCTGCCTTTTTTAGGAGAGGAGGCACTGCCCTGTGGAAAATAACATGAATGCAGCTGCTTTAATGCAAAAAATTATGATTTGTAAATTTGTACTTTTGGAGACAGGGATGTTTTTAGATACACATCCTGCCAACCAAGAGGCTTTGGCATATTTTGTAAAATATAGAGACTTATTAGAACAGCTTTTAAAAGAGTACACGACTAATTACGGCCCGATCACCCACGCTGATTTTAATGGCGGTCCCACCTGGAACTGGATTGATGAGCCATGGCCATGGCAGAACAGGGAGGCTTAAATTATGTGGAATTATCAGAAATCACTGCAATACCCTGTAAACATTAAAAACCCCAATGCAGCTTTGGCAAGAGTAGTAATCAGCCAATTCGGTGGGCCTGACGGTGAACTTGGAGCAGCAAATCGTTACCTGGCACAGCGCTATACCTCTCCTTACCCAGAGGTGACGGGGATTCTTACCGACATAGGTACCGAAGAATTAGGCCATGCAGAAATGGTATGTGCGATTGTGTATCAGCTAACCAGAGATTTAAGCATGGATGAAATTAAAAAGAGCGGGTTTGACACCTATTTTGTTGACCATACCACAGGCTTGTACCCGCAAGCGGCGTCTGGCGTACCGTTTTCTGCTGCGGCGTTTCAGTCGAAAGGCGATGTCATTACCGATTTGCATGAGGATATGGCAGCAGAACAGAAAGCTAGAACCACCTACGATAATATCCTTCGTTTGGCCGATGACCCGGATGTACGTGATGTAATCAAATTTTTAAGACAACGCGAAATCGTACATTACCAGCGGTTCGGGGAAGCGCTGCGATTGAGCCAAGACCGTTTAGATGCGAAAAACTTTTATGCATTTAATCCGGAATTTGATACAAAAAGAAACTGCAAGTAAAATATTGCCCACAAAATCAGAATCCGCCGCCTTTTTAGACAGCGAATTCTGATTTTTTAGTGGAAGACTGCTCTGCTGGTGAATTTACGATCTTTAAAATTTTTAACAAAGTACAATATTTCACAAAAGAATAGTTTTTTTAGGAACGGGCAGAATAAAAGAAATAAAGCAAATAGGAGGTGAAAAAATGAATAATAAAGCAAACCCTAGCATTGGCTGTACTGTACAGCAATGTGTGCACCATTGCCAAAAGGAAGAATATTGTTCGCTTGATAAAATTATGGTTGGAACGCATGAGGCCAACCCAACAATGGATCAGTGCACGGACTGCATGTCTTTTCAGGTAAAACAATAAAAACGCGTTCAAAAAAGCCCTCTTTGAGGGCTTTTTTGCTATAAAAATAATTTACGTTTACTGTATTTTTTACAGAATGTCGGTTGGCACACAACCTTGTACTACCTTATAATATTCTACCGCTTTTTCTAAAAATGGTTGGGGAACCCCAAAATATTCTGCCAGTTCCCAAGGTTCGGTGTAACCGTTCATAACTGCGCGATCTAATTCATCTTTTGGTACGAGCTTCCGGTAAGCGTACCGATCTGCACGGTTTTCGTGTTTTTGGCGGATATCTAAAGGCGTATAGATGTTATAAAAACTACCGGTTTCACAATGGCCAATTTCATGGGCAATACAGGCCAGCTCCTCTGCGGTTCCGTTCAGCTTGGAACGGTCTACCCCGATGTTGCCGTCAGGAGTAGAGATGGAGGTTAGATCATTCATTTTAAAATTGTAGATCGAAATTCCGTGTGAAGCTGCATGCACAAACAGTTCTGCTAATGTCAATGGCATCGACTACCCTTCATTGTTGTCCTTACTTTTTGTGAAACGAATGAATTTCAGAATATCTTCTTTTTGCGATGGGGTCAAATCTTTTACTTCGCCCCACAGGGCAAAATCAATTCCCTTTAAATGCTCATCTGGGTTCGAAATATTTTCGGGGTTTAGCCCGCCGTCTTCAATTAAGTTGCTTTTTTGCAGGCCGAAATGTTCTGCAATTTTAGAAATAGCACTCATTCGGGGGGTTTTTGTACCATTTTCCCAGGTGGAAACAGCTTTGTCGGTCACACCCGCAATTTTGCCAAATTCTTTTTGAGACAGCCCGTGCATCTCTCTTAGACGTTTCATATTATTTGCGATAGACAAAATGCATCATTCCTTACCATAATTGATATTTGCTCTTATTATATACTAATGGTAGATTAAAATGCAATAATTTTCTAAAATATCTACTTTTAGTCTTGACAATCCACTAAAAATAGATTATAATATGATTACAGAAACAAAAGTGGAGTTGAGGCCTTATTAGAAGCTTAGTTTTAGTTTACAACAATTGTTGTCCAATAAAACGGATAGGGAGAGGAGCATAGAATGAGTTGGGACCATGACCCTTGGCGTGTGCTGACGCGGGATTGTTATTTAACTCCTTATGAGGAAGGGAGAAAGTCCATAATTTTGACTGTACCAGCCATAAAATTACACCCTGAAAAAGAACATATGTTTACGACCTGGAGAGAAAAAGATGGAAGAGCTATTTAAGGAATACCGCTATTCAGCAGCCAGGCTATATGAGCAGATTAGAAGGCTGAAGAAGCTGCTGAAAAATATGGAAGGAGAGGGACGGTTATTTGCACTGAAGCGGCTGGAGGGTTTGGAGGAGATGTACTCCGACACGATGTACGTGATCCGCCAGATGGCGAAATACCACACAAAGGAGGAAAAAGATGGAAAATAAGAAAATAGCTTGCAGCACGGAGCGGGAAGAGGCTGGGGGTGTTCCTTCTGGAAGCAGAAAGGGAAGGCCAGCCAATACAAAAGGAAGCAGAAAAACCGCAGAACAGCAGAAAAACCAGGCGAGAGAACAGGTGGAATTTCTGCTGCAGCTGGCCACACCTGCTGCGGCAAAGCTAATGGTAGAGGTAATGAAAGATGAAGATAATCCAAATAACCTGCGCATTGATATGGCAAAGGAAATATTAAACCGGGTCTATGGCAAATCCTCACAAATTGTGGAGGCGGAAGCAGAAAGCGATAAGGGCATTACCATAGTGCTTTCGGACGAATTAAAACGCTATGCAACCTAGAGCGATTGAGGCACCCAATGAAAAGCAAAAACAGTTTTTTACCGCTACAACCCGTTATATTGCCTACGGAGGTGCCCGGGGAGGCGGAAAAAGCTGGGCGGTACGCAAAAAGGCGGTGTTGATGGCCCTTTATTACCCGGGAATCAAGATGCTTTTGGTGCGGCGCACCTATATGGAGCTACGGGAAAACCATATTTTGCCTCTGATGGCGGAACTGAAAGGGATTGCGGAATATAAGGAGACACAGAAGTCTTTTTGTTTTGCAAACGGCTCCAGGCTGAGGTTCGGCTACTGTGATCATGAAGAGGATGTTCTGCAGTACCAGGGTCAGGAATTCGATGTTATTTTTATAGATGAAGCTACCCAGCTTACAAAGTTCCAGTACGATACCCTCAGCGCTTGCCTGCGGGGAGCAAATGCTTTTCCAAAACGAATTTACCTTACTTGTAACCCGGGTGGTGTCGGGCACGACTGGGTGAAACGCCTGTTTATTCTGCGGCAATACAAAAACAGCGAAAAAGCGCAGGATTATACCTTTATTCCGGCCCGTGTTTATGATAACCGCGTATTGTTAGAGCGTGACCCCGGTTATGTACAGATGCTGGAAAACCTACCGGAAGATTTGCGGCGCGCCTGGCTGGACGGGGATTGGAATGTATTTGCTGGGCAATATTTTACCGAATTCAGAGAAAATATTCACGTGGTGAAGCCATTTGAAATTCCAAAAAATTGGAGAAGATATTTTGCCATGGATTATGGCCTGGATATGCTGGCAGGGTATTGGATTGCCATGGATGAAACAGGAAAGGCATATGTGTACCGGGAGGTGTACCAAAGCGGGTTAATTGTTTCGGAAGCTGCTGATGTGATTTTGCAAAAGACATGCGAAACGGTTAATGCCTTTTTGGCGCCGCCCGACCTTTGGAACCGGCGGCAGGATACAGGAAAAAGTGTAGCTGAAATTTTTGCTCAAAAAGGGATTTTTCTGACCAAGGCACAAAACAGCAGAGTACAAGGATGGTTGGACCTGAAGGAATGGCTGAAGCCTAGAAAAAATCCCGATGGTGGGTGGGAGGCAAATCTTCAGATTTTTCCCTGCTGTACCAATTTGATACGCTGCCTGCCAGCACTGCGTTATGATGAACGCAATGGGAATGACTGTGCCAGGGAGCCTCATGAAATAACCCATGGTCCGGATGCAATCCGGTACTTTGTTGCAGGCAGGCCGCTGCCGGCGGGAAAACAGAAGGAGGGGGAAGAGGAGGATTATGAAAGCCAGTTAGAAGAATTTTTGAATTATGGAATATGACAGTTGCAGGCCGGCTTTTATAAAAGTATGAAGCTGTAGTTTGCAATTGCTGTAAAATTAGCCGTAAAAATTATTTACATACCTGCAGGTGTTAAATTGTTTTGTGCTGAAGGGCAATGCGGTTGATAGGAAATTTTGTATGCGGCCTCCCCTTTTTTGGCAGGTTGCTGGAATTGAGAGTCTTTGAAAGAACATTTATTCTTAATTAGAACAGCATAGACGTAAAGAAAACGCCGGAAATTGCTATGGGTATATGCGGTATGCCCCGGGTGGGTTATGACAGTAATACTGTAGTGGGAAAACAGAAAACCAGGTGGGAGAAAAATGATTTCGTTGTGGATTTCAGCAAAAGAAAGGAAGAAAAAGATGGAACTGATTTTAGCTTGTTTGGCGGGTTACGCCGCAGGCGCGGTCACTGTAAGCATGTGTAAAAGCAGAAAACCGGAGGAAGGGAAAAAGCGGCCAGAAAGCTTGCTGCTGGAAACTGATCAGCCGTCCCAAGAGGAAATTCCGGGCAGGATGCGGCGCCAGTTTGAGAATTTTTTAAATTACAATGGAACAGAAAGGGGGCAGCGCAGCATTGAAGACGAATAAAACCGCTCAGGGGATCTGGCAGGAATATGAGAAGGCAATGCAGTACAATTCGAACCTAGATTTATACGAAACAGTAAAACGCAACGAAAACTTTTTTATTGGGAACCAGTGGGAAGGAGTAAAAGCACCCGACCTGGAAAAGCCGGTGCTGAATTTTATTAAGCGGGTAACCACCTATTTAATTGCCATGATTGTATCGGACGATGTTGCCGCTAGCCTGACACCCTTTCACCGCAGCGAGCAAAATAATAAGACCTGTAAGGTTTTAGAGAGGGAACTGAAACGGGTGATTGAAAACACCAAGGCAAAAACTAAGGGGCGCGATATGCTGCGCAGTGCCGTTGTAGACGGGGACGGCTGTTTTTACCTTTATTATGATAACGACCTGCCCTCCGGCCAAAAGGTAAAGGGTGATATTGCGGTGGAGAACATTGAGAATACCAAGGTGTTGTTTGGAAACCCCCATGTGAACGATGTGCAGAAACAGCCTTATATTCTGCTGGTGCGCCGGGAGCAGTTGGGAACGGTGCGGGAGCAGGCTGCCGCATATGGGCTAAAGGAAACAGAGCTGATCCGTCCTGATAGTGATGAGCGGTATTACGGAGAAGAGAAGGATGACCAAGGGGAACTGGTAACTGTAATTGTGAAACTGTGGAAGGAAAACGGAACGGTACATGTTTTGGAGTGCACCAAAGACGTGATTGTGCGCAAAGAGTTTTCGCCCGGGTACCGGTTATATCCTCTGGCATATATGAGCTGGGAAAAAATAAAAAATTCCTATCATGGCCAATCGGCGATTACCGGGCTGATTCCCAACCAGATATTTGTAAATAAACTGTGGGCCATGGCGATGGAACACCAGAAAAAGATGGCGTTCCCCAAGCTGTTTTATGATATGACCAAAATCCCCCACTGGAGCAACAAGGTTGGCCAGGCCATTGGTGTGGCTGGCAGCCCCAAAGAGGCAGTGGCGCAGAATTTCAGGGCGGCGGATATGTCCGGACAGGTGCTGGAGTTGGTAGAAAAAACTATCAGCTATACCCGGGAATTTATGGGTGCGTCTGACGCAGCGCTGGGCAATGTGCGCCCCGATAATACATCGGCAATCATTGCAGTGCAAAAGGCTTCTGCCGCTCCGTTAGAGCTGCAGCGTATGGCGTTTTACCAGTTTGTTGAAGATTATATTAACATTATGCTTGACATGATGCGCTGCCACTTTGGGGTTCGAATAGTAGATATAGTCGATGCCGAAACAGGGGAGACGGTTCAGGAAAAATTTGATTTTTCCAAGGTGGACATGGACGGGCTGCAGCTACAGGTGGATGTGGGATCCTCCACCTATTGGAGTGAACTGATGCAGGTGCAGACACTGGATAACCTGTTTGCCAAAGGAATTATTACCGATGCTGTAACCTACCTGGAGAATGTACCGGATGAGTATGTGAGAAATAAAAACCAGCTGATTGCCAAGCTGCGGGAACAGCAGAATAGCTTGCCAGATTTGACAGGGTTGGAAGGCGGGCAGCCTGGGGTGATGCCGGATTTGGGTGCTTTAGCAGGGCTGATGCCCCAGACCGAAATAGCGCAGGCAGGCTTAGGGCAGCTGCCTGATTATGAAATAGGAGGTGAGCTGGATGGAACGATGTCCACTGTGCAAAACAGAATTATTCCTCAGTAGAAGTTATTACACAACAGAGAATGACCATAGCGTAGACCTGCCCACCAAGGTTTTTTTAAATGTGGAGCAGCGCTGCCGCAACAGGCAATGCACCCATTACAATCGGGTGGTGGACGTGGAAAAACAGTTAGTTTATGACGAAGCTGCCGCAATAGAAGAACAAACAGGGGCAACCGCCCAATAACTGCCCAACCATAGGCAGTGCAGGAGGATGATATAGATGTTTGAACAAACCAATCAAACGGAAGAAATGAATGAAAGCTTGGAAAACATGACCTTTGAGGAGGACCTTTTACAGGAAAACGGCGCGGAAAACGAGACGGACGAATTGTTCAGCCTGTTTGGGCCGGATGAGGAAGCCATGGACCAGGAAGACCCCGATGATCTGTTCCGGGAGGAACCGGAACAAAAAGAACCGGCCTATACAGTCAAATACAACGGCCAGGAGATGAAGCTGCCTTTGTCAAAGCTAATCGAAAACGCTCAAAAAGGAATGAACTACGATAAAGTAGTTGCCCAGCGCGATCAGTTAAAGGCGAGCAAAGAGTTTGAACTGCTGGATGAGTTTGCAAAGGAAGCGGGAATGAGCCGGGGGGACTACATTGCTTATCTGGAGCAGAAAAGCCAGGAAAGCTTTTTACAGCACCAGAAGGAGAAGGGCGTGCCCCCAAAAACAGCGTTGGAGCTGTATCACCTGAAGCAGAGGGATTTCGGCAGCAGGATGAACAAGCTGCGTCAGGACAGTGAAACCCAGCGCAGGGAACAATTTGTTCAGCTTTATCGGGAATACCCACAGCTTACCAGCTTGCCAGATTCGGTCTGTGACGCCATTGAGCATGGTGAAACCCCACTTAACGCCTACCGTGCCTACGAACTGAAGTTATTAAAGGACCAGCTTGCTGCGGCAGAGCAAAACCAGCTTAACCGCGAACGTTCGCTGGGCAGTATGGCAGGAGAAGGGAGCATAGAAGATGGGGATGACTTCTTAGCCGGTTTTTTGAGCTAGACTGTGGAAAGACCTGTCTGTTTTGGTGAATTTTACTCAAAAGCAGTAAGTTGCAGGCAAAGGCGGCTGAAGCCCCTTTGCAGCCTGAAATTTGGAAGGTTCTTCTGAATTTTAAACTGCTGAGAAAACTTTTTTAGAGGCGGTAATAAGTGAATTTTTGCTGTAAACGGCAAGCAGCTTCCAAAAAAACAATAAAGCTGGCCTGGATTTTGCAGCGCCCCTTATACCGCCACCGTTTTAAACAAAAATAACCGGCAGATGGGGACAGAAACACCTATTGAGGCTGGTATGAAAATTGGCGGTAATTAAAATTTTCAGCCAGCGGCAGACAACGGAGCAAAACGTAAAAAAGAGAAACGGAATAACTGGTCTTTACCCTGCGTTTTTAAAAACTACAAAGCAAAAGGAGAAAAAGAATGGCAGTAAATTTACATGATAAGTATGCAAAACAAATACAGACAAAATTCACCTCGGAATCGCTGGTGGCGGGCAGGCTCTCTACCGAGTACAGCTGGGCAGGGGCCAAAACAGTAAAGATTTCGACCCCTGTTACGGTGCCTATGGTGGATTATAACCGTACGGGAATTAACCGTTATGGTACCCCGACCGAGATGGAGGATACCGTACAGGAGCTTACTCTTACCCAGGATAAATCCTTCTGTATGACCATAGATAAGGGGAACAATGCCGACCAGAGCGGCATTAAGCCGGCAGGGAAAATGCTTTCGCTGCAGATTGCTGAGCGTGCGGTTCCGTTAATGGATACCTATGTTTTTAAAACCCTGGCGGAGAAAGCGGGTAAAGTGGTGGGTAATTCCACAAAGCTTTCTAAAACCACTATTTGTGAAAGAATCAGCGAGGGTACCCTGCATTTGGATGACGCTGAGGTACCGGCAGACAACCGGACGTTATTCCTGTCGGCAGAAGCCTATAAGCTGCTAAAGCATTCGGACGAATTTTTGGGGGTTGAATCGCTGGGGCAAAAGGCCCTGGCCAAAGGGCAGGTAGGCCTGTACGACAATATGACCGTGGTTAAAGTGGTAAAAAGCAGATGGCCAGCCAATGTGAATTTTATGATCGTTCATAAAAACGCCGCCACTGCACCGGTAAAATTAAATGACACCAAGCTACATCAGGACCCTCCCGGAATTTCGGGTAACCTGCTGGAAGGCAGACAGTATTATGACTGCTTTGTGTTTGGCGCCAAGTGCGACGGTGTATATGTAGAGGTGGATACTTCTTCAGGTGCGGGCCAGATTGTAGACACCCCGGTAATTGCCGCGGCAACTGGAGCGATCACCTGTGCTACCTCTGGTGCAACCATTGTGTTTACTACCGATGGCACCGACCCGCGTTATTCCAATACTGCACAAACCGGCAGTGCTGCCGGTACCGGTGTGGGCAAGGTGGTAAGGGCATATGCGTATAAAACCGGCATGTACCCCTCGGCAGTATCGCAGGAAACCCTGACCGCTTAATGAAAAGAAAAGGGCGGTTTTCCGCCCTTTTCTTTCTATATTATCAGGCTGACAGAAAACCTGAGGCGGAAGGAAAACAGTACCCCGGTTAATTTAACGGAAGATAGATATTTGAAACGAATGCCGGAGAACCCGGCAGAAAGGAGCTGCAAATGACAGGAGAACAGCTGTACAAAAAAGCACTGGCGCTTTTATTTGAACAGGATTCTGATGAGTACCGCAGGGTACTGGCGGCACTGATTAATTTATTACTGGCTGAATGTGCACTGGCCAATAATACGATACGCATTTTTCGGGGAAAGGAACCGCTGGAGCAGGCCCAGCAGATTTCTTCGGCGGAGGAAGAATTAACCTATGAACCGGAAATTTTAGAAGGGGTTTTACCTTATGGCCTAGCTTCCAAGCTGATATATGACGATGGAGATATGAACCGTATGGCATATTTTCAGGCGATGTATGTGAACGGGGTAAACAGCCAGGCAAAAGCAGTAGCCCAGGACGTGCGGGATGAATACTAAAACCTGTTTGATGAATGGAAAGAATCCAAATCTGACAGGCGTTTTGTTCCAATACAAAACTGGAGCAAAGCGACCCAAAGGAGTATAACAATGAAACAAATTGCAATTCAGGGCGGAAGCCCGAGAACCCATACCACCAGGTACCGCAGTTTTCGGGGGGTGGATTTGTCTGGAGACCCAACTAAGATTGATGATACCCGTTCCCCCTATGCGGTTAACCTGGTTTGTGAAAATGACAATTTCCCCCAAAGCCGCCCAGGCTGGAGAACGCTGCAAACCATTGAACAGCCGGTAAACGGGCTGTTTCATGTAGTAATAAACGGAACCCATTATTTTTTGGCTCATGGAGGAACAAAACTTTACCTCTGGAATGAAACGGGAATTCCCCAGCAAATCTATTCAGGAGTAAGCAACCAGAAATCCAGAGGATTTTCTGGAAATAACCGGTTTTGGCTGCTTACGGGCAGCGAGTATCTTGTGATCGGAATATTCGACGGTGTACTTACGGTAAAAAACGCGGAGGAACTGGCCTATGTTCCCACAACATCGATTGCCCGCAAACCGTCTGGCGGCGGGGAGCCTTATGAGGAGATTAACCTGCTGGGAGGAAAGCGGATCAATTGTTTTTTGGCTGACGGAAGCTCCCTTTCTTACCAGCTGGATGCCAAAGAGTTGGACAGCGTGGATCAGGTTACAGTGAATGGTTCGGTAAAAACGGCAACTGCCGATTATACCGTAAACCTGACAACCGGAGTGGTCACCTTTAAAACGGCGCCGCCCTCCCCTACGATAACGGGGGAAGATAACGTGAAGATTGAGTTTACTAAGAATGTGCCCGAAAATGTAGAAAAGATTAAAAAATGCACCTTATGCTCTCTTTACGGTGTTGGAACCAACGATAGGGTATTTTTGTCGGGCAATCCCGAGTATCCTGCAACCGACTGGCACAGCGGCCTGTCTGACCCGGCCTATTTCCCCGATTTGGGGTATGCAGTGGTTGGGTCGGAAAGCAGCGCCATTATGGGGTACCATCGTGTTGGGGAATACCTTGCCATTGTAAAAGAAGATAACCAGCAGGACAGCACCATTTTTTTGCGTTCGGCGTCTGTTGATTCCCTAGGAAATGCTGTATTCCCTTTAAAACAGGGAGTAACTGGTTTAGGGGCGGTGTCAAGCTATTCTTTTGCAAACGTCAAAGATGAACCGCTTTTTCTTGCACGGTCAGGTGTTTATGCGATTACCTCCAACACGGTTACTGCCGAACGCACCGTACAAAACCGCAGCTATTTTGTGGATGGAAAGCTGATTAAAGAAGAAGGCCTAATGGAAGCCGCTGCAGTGGAGTGGAATGGAAAATACCTGCTGTGTGTCAATTCAAACTGTTATGTGCTGGATGGAAACCAAAATAAAAGTTATCGCTCCCAGTACCGAAGCGACTATCTGTACGAGTGTTATTATTGGGAAAACATTCCCGCACGGTGCTTTTTAGAGTTTGAAGGCAGTTTGTATTTTGGCACAGCAGATGGAAGAATTTGCCGATTTAACACCGATATGGACACCATGAGCAGGTACAACGACGACGGGGCGCCAATTGTTTGCTATTGGAGCACAAAAGCGGACGATGACGGCGATTTTATGAGCCTAAAGACCATTCCCAAACGGGGCAGCGGGGTTATGATTAAACCCTACACCCGCTCAAGTGTTAAGGTGCTGATTCGTACGGACAGGGACTTCGGTCAAGAGGTCCAGTACAGCACAATGGATATTTTTGATTGGGATGATATTGACTTTAACCGTTTTACCTTCAACACCAATGATGCGCCGCAGGTAGTACCGATCAACACCAAGGTTCGACGGTATAAAACCGCTCAAATTATTGTACGGAATGATGTGCTGAACGAGGGATTTGGTGTTTTAGGTATTGTAAAGCGGTATCAGGTTGTGAACTATGTGAAATAAGGAAGTGAAAATATGCCTAAAAAATTTACCACAGCGGATTTTACCGGGCAGGATGTAAAGGCCTTACCGGATCAGGTGAAGTCCATGAGGGATGACGAAGTCAGCCAGAGTGGGAACGTGGCCTATCCGAGTAAGTGCCGTAAAGCTGGATTAATGAGGGGGATAGTACATGCTTAAAAAGTTTACAGCGGCCGACTTTAACGGGCAGGATGTAAAGGCCTTACCGAATCAGGTGAAGTCCACGAGGGATGACGAAGTCAGCCAGAGTGGGAACGCGGCCTATCCGAGTAAGTGCCGTAAAGCTGGATTAATGAGGGGGATAGTACATGCTTAAAAAGTTTACAGCGGCCGACTTTAATGGGCAGGATGTAAAGGCCTTACCGAATCAGGTGAAGTCCATGAGGGATGACGAAGTCAGCCAGAGTGGGAACGCGGCCTATCCGAGTAAGTGCCGTAAAGCTGGATTAATGAGGGGGATAGTACATGCTTAAAAAGTTTACAGCGGCCGACTTTAATGGGCAGGATGTAAAGGCCTTACCGAATCAGGTGAAGTCCATGAGGGATGACGAAGTCAGCCAGAGTGGGAACGCGGCCTATCCGAGTAAGTGCCGTAAAGCTGGATTAATGAGGGGGATAGTACATGCTTAAAAAGTTTACAGCGGCCGACTTTAATGGGCAGGATGTAAAGGCCTTACCGGACAAGATAGAAAACCAGGCTGCATCTTTAAAAGCACGGTTTGACAATGTAGGGGAAACGGTGCTGGCAGATGGCATTAATAGCATTGTGGACGCACTGGCGGGAACCGGAGGGGCCGCGGAAATTGGTACAGCAGATGCAAGTACTGTGCAGCAATCGCTCAACAACCATACCACCCAGTTAAGCCAAAAGGTAGACAAAGTAAGCGGTATGGGCCTAAGCCAGGAAAGCTTTAGTACTGCAGAGAAAACAAAACTTGCAGGAGTTGCTACAAACGCAAATAACTATATTTTGCCGGTTGCAACATCAGCCGTTTTGGGAGGTGTAAAGCAGGGAACCGGCGTTGAGATTTTAGCAGACGGAACCTTAAACGGTCTTGCTTCACCAGCTCCTGACCTGGTGGCGCGAGAGGCGATTGAGACACACGCGGCAGATACCGATATCCATGTAACGGCAGCAGAAAAATCAAATTTTAATGGACATATTGCCGACACGGCGGTTCACGTTACGGCAGAGGAAAAAGAGATATATGGTAATAAATCGGCATCAGCTATTACCGCAGGAACATTTGCTGGAATGGTAAAAGGGGATGCTACCGCAATGGCAGAAGTGACAACCGCACAGTTTAGGAACATTTCTGCCTCCACTACTGATATGACAGCAGGCACTACAGCCCTTCCAACAGGTGCAATTTATTTGATGTACGAATAGGCGGTGGGCATATGGCTAAAAAGGTTTATGTAGGTGTCAATAGCGTTGCCCGCAAAGTAAAAAAGATATACATAGGCGTTGGGGGCGTAGCCCGCAAAGTAAAAAAAGGGTATATCGGCGTAGGCGGGGTGGCAAGGCCGTTTTGGACTGGTGGAGAGGTTGAGTATTATGGGAAAGCTACTGCACTTAACAAGAGTGTTGATCATACTGTTGGAGTATCAGTAGGAAACTATGCGTTATTCGGTGGAGGATTTAATAGCGGAGGAACAAATGTTGTAACTTCATATAGCAAGCAATTATTAAAAGGTACACCTGCTACATTGAATTGGTCTGTAAGTTATCCATCCGCTGCCAGCACACCAAGTTATGCTTTGATAGGGTATGGAAACGAAAGCACGAGCGGACATGCGAACATATTAAGTGCATATAATTCTTCACTTGCAAAAACATCTGCTGGTGGAAGTGGAGCGTGCTGGTATAACTGTGTGGGGGTTTCTACAGGAAAACACGCGGTTTTTGGTGGAGGTAGAGGCTCATCAAGTAAATCAAACACGGTTCTGTTTTTTGATGATACGCTCACGAAAAACACTGCGACCAATTTAACGAATGCAAGAGTAAATCATGGTGGAGCCAGCGTAAACGGATATACGATATTTGCCGGGGGACAGGATAGCAGTAACCTGTCCAGTGCAGAAGCGTATGATTCCAATATGACAAAAGTTACAACCGTAAGTTCGCTAAGTTCGGCAAGAACCTATTTAACAGGCGGGAGTACACCAACAATGGCGATTTTTGTAGGCGGTGGAAAAGCGATTGAGGGTTACAATGGTTCACTGGTAAAAAGTACAACGACAGATTTGAATTTAACTGTTTACAACTTAAGTTCAGCCAATATTGATGATGTATGCGTATTTGCTGGCGGTACGTCAGTGACTGGATACTCCCCGCCGAGACTTCAAACCTATACGTTGGTTGTAAATCCTGACCTAACCCGAAAATCTATCACACAGCTAAACCCATTGAGAACCTATACCGGGGCGGCGAGCGTTGGAAGTTATTTTTTGTTTGCAGGAGGCCGTGATGCAGACGGTAATTTATCTGATTTAGTTGATGCATACACAGTTTAGGAGGAAAAAAGAATGAAAAAAGTGGAAAAATACACTGGAAATAAAACATACATGTTCCCCAATGGGGAACTGGCAACCCCAGAACGGATGTTACAGCAATTCCCAGCAATACTGACATTTACCCATATGATTGAAACAGATGAAGCAGGACAGGTTGCTTTTGCGGTGCAAAATCTGTCAGCCATGAGGGGCGTTTATGGCATTGACCCAGCGTTGACCGAAGATGAAGCAATTTCGGCAATTGAGGTTGTTTTAAATACACCCGAACCGGAGCCTGAGCCAAGCCCAGAAGAGAGAATTGCAGCGGCAATGGAATATCAGAACCTGATGAACATGCCAACCGTTTAAGGAGGAAACCGCAGAGGAATACCCGGTAAACTGAGTAAAGCGAGGGAGAAACCAGTGAAGCTGGTGATGGAAATACTTGCAGACCCGCAAGCCAAGATAGTGAAGGAGGAAGATGAAATGACATTTGAAATGGTAAAACGAAATTATAACCGCAAACTTTGGAACAAGCAGATGGTAAAAATAGCAGTAGTAAAGGGCGTAATCACAGCGGTGCAATTTAAAGAGATTACCGGAGAAGAATATACCGTATAACGGAGGGGAACCACATGACAGACCAGGAACGTGACCGTTTAACCTCTGTAGAAGAGCGGGCAAAAAGCAATACAAAACGGCTGGATAGGTTGGAACAATTAACAGATGCCATTCATGAACAAAACGAAGCAATTCGGGAATTGGTGGTAGAACTGAAACACACCAATGAACACGTTGCCGACCATGACAAACGCCTGACAGCCATAGAAAAAAGGCCTGGGGAGCGTTTAAGCCAGATTGTAACCGCCATTATTTCTGCGGTTGCAGGTGCGTTGATTACCGGAATGGTTGGCGCAGTAGTGTTATTTAGATAGGGGGATATATATGGAACAGATTACAAATTTCGTCAAACCAGAGCTGCTTATTTTAATACCGGTGCTGTATTTTATTGGGATTGGCCTGAAAAAAAGCCAGAGCGTAAAAGATAACTACATACCTTTGATTTTAGGCCTGTGCGGCGTTTTGCTGGCGGTGCTGTATGTTTTAGTGTCTGCTGACATAACCACATTACAGGGCGTTCTATTAGCCGCATTTACCGGGATTACGCAGGGAGTGCTATGTGCCGGGTGCAGCGTGTATGTAAACCAGCTGGTAAAACAGGGGGGCAAAAAAGATGAGTAAGGTACTGATTGACCCCGGCCACGGCGGTATAGATGATGGTGCCACTGGCTTTGGAATAAAAGAAAAGGATAGAAACCTGGTGATGGCGAAAGCCATTGCCAGGGAACTGAGATTGCAAGGCGTACAAGCTGTTTTAACCCGAGAAGATGATAAAAGTATACTGCTGGCTGACAGGATAGCCTTAGAGCATAAGGAAAAGCCGGACTGTTTTATCTCCTGCCATATGGACGCAGCGGCCGAAACTGCCAGCGGCATGACCATATGGGTACATTCCAAAGCGGATAACGTGATCTGGAATTGGGCGCAGGATGTGATGAAAGAACTGAAAGCGGTGGGCTTTACCACCAACAGGGCGCAAAGTGTAAGCAGGGGTTACCCCGGCAGCCCAAGCTCGGACTATTATGTAAACCGCGAAACGGTAAGCCCTTCCATGTTGATTGAGTTTGGATTTATTACCAACCAAAACAACCTGAACGAACATATAGAACATTGTACAGAGTACGCCAAAGCGGTGGCAAAGGCGGTTTGCAGGTTTGTGGGGGTGGAATACAAAGAAATCATCCCCCAGTTAGATGGTTGTGTTGACCGGGTAGAGTATGACCGGGTATGCGCATTGAAAGATAAGTTCCAAAGCGGCCTGGACGAACAGCAGAAACGGGCAGAGAAAGCGGAAGCGGCGCTAAAACAGGCGGCCGCCCTGGCTGTGCAGACAAACAGCTGCCTTAACCAGGCAAACAGCCTGATGGCACAAATTTTGCGGTTGACAAAGGAGGAATAAGGACGTGTCAAATAAAACAGATTGGTATGGTAACGATGATTGGGCCGATAGTTCGGACAAGGCAAAGAACAGCACAGTCGACTGGGTTCCTACCGACTGGTGGGGCAACCCCATAGAGCTCGGCCCCAACGAAATACCGGCCACCGACGTATCGGGCTGGCGAGACAATGACCAGGCCGTTAAGGCGGTAAACCAAATAGAAGAAACCCGCAAACAGTTAAAAAAAGAATATGAAGCGGCGGCACAAGAATCGTATATTCAAAACATGCTAAGCCAGCTGCGCACGCCACAGCAGCTGGCGGCTGCCGGTTTAAACGGAGGGGCTGCAGACTACGCAAACAGGCAAAGGCAGAATTCTTACGACAAAAACCGTCAAAAAATGCAGGAATCTTATGCCAACAGCGACAAGCAGTATAAAAATTCCATAGAACAGGTGAAGGACCAGGCCGCGCAGTATTCCGCAGCCAATTATAATGTGCAGTCCGGCGGAAATGGGGCGGCCGGCTATCATGTAAATACATCCCCTGCGGTGCAAAAGCAGAACGCCCAGCAGCTGAATGCCTTTTTGCAGAACGCATTATATGACAGTTCTTCCAACTTTAATCAGCAGAATGCCCGGAATATGGTTGCAAACTGGTACGAAATGGGCTCGATTAACCAAAATGATGCAAATAATTTGCTTGCAAAATATGGCCTATTGGGTTAAAATGGAGGTGAACATATGATCGCGCAAAACAAAACAGGCGGCAACGTCCCCAGCAGCTCTTATATGAATTATAAAATAAAGCAGCTGAAAGCGCTGGACGACCATTGGTACCAGCCTGCAAGCCAGCCTAAAACGACCGGTTATGGCGTAAGTGGTGAAGAATTGGATGCGCCTAGCAATATATCATCTTCCACCTGGGAAAAACCAAAAATGCAGAACCCGATAGCATCTGTGGTGAACATTTTGCCGGAAAACAACAACCAGGGAGCCCCATGGAAAACCCAAACGACCCCGACACAATGGTCAAATGTGCAACGCAGTGGGCAGCAGAAAAACCAGCTGCCCCAGCCAGAATTTGTTCAGCGCATATTGGGGGAAGAACCTTTTCCCGGGTTTTACGACGACCAGCCACAGCAGGAAGCGGTAACCCCGTTTACCAGCTTAAAGCAGTTAAGCTATACGCCTTCTGTAACTCCGCAGCAAATCATCGATATTGGGGATGAAGAACTTTTCCCCGGGTTTCATTCTGAAGAGGAGCTGCCGCTGATTTACCGCAATGGCCAGCCAGTATTACTGAAAGAAACAAATAATAAAAATCAAACGAATGACAACCATGTAGTTTCCAAAACTTCCAATCTGGCAAAAGGTATGGTGCCCAGCTTAAAGTTTATTAATCCACTGCAAAGTAACTTGACTGGTATAATTAAGAATATCAATAGTAGTGGTAAATATCTTTTACGTTATCCCAATCACTCTAGATTATTGATGATTGATCAGCATTTAAATAAAGCAGGAATACCTATAAGTTCTCCCCATATTAATATGGATGTATCTGCAAGTAATTCTAAAATATATCAACAAATAGCGAGTCGTTTAAATCATCAAAACATTCCAACACCCGTTTACGAAGCGTTTAAGAATTTTGATGATGTAGCCGCTGCTGCAAAAAACGGAGGAAAAGCTCTTGCAGTTATTGGCGTTGCGCTGGACGCCTATGAGTTGGGCAGTACAATTTATATGGATTTGAATGATAACGATAAAAAGCTTGGCAAAAAAACACTGCAAACATCAGTTGGCCTTAGTGGAAGCTGGGCAGGTGGTTTAGGCGGCGCTAAGCTTGGTGCGATGGGAGGGGCAGCGATTGGTACGGCAATTTGCCCTGGACTTGGTACAGCAATCGGTGGCTTTTTAGGGGGAATTGTTGGTGGAATAGCCGGTGCAACTGGCGGCAGAGCACTGGGTGAACATATTGTGGATAAAACCTATAAGGGGGAGTGAGTGTTGAAAAAATACACATACGATGCAGATGAAAATAAAATTGTATTGATTTGTGAAAAGGAAAGTGCCAGTCCTTATTTGTATTTTGTGCTTCAAACGGATGACCCCGATTCCTCAGAAATTGAAATGTTTGAAAAAATAGCCTATGACGTAGCAGAGGTTCTATCAAAATCGAAGGTTGTATTGTATGAGGCTAGATATCGACAATTGAAATATGCAAAAAAGAAATGGTTTGGCAGAGGGTGGAAGCCGGGAAAATTTAATTCAAAAGGAGCTACAGCCCGGCTAAAACAAGAGCTTGTGAACAGCGGCTGGAAAGATGGTATTTTTGCAGACTACTATGATTTTTATGATGAAAAAGTGTTGTGGTCAAAAACACGGCGTGATAGCAAATGTTTATGTATTCTTCAGGAAAAACTGGATATGGATCTGTTTCGAAAATCAGATATGACCTACGAAGATGATGGCTGTGTAGGTATTGGCATTAAAGTTTTTCCGCAAACACAGATACAGTATCAAAACAACACTGATGAGACTGTAGATTATTATTGCAAAACAGATGACTTTTTGTTGGATTTTGGCGCTGAAATTCTCTCAACAAAAGCAAGGATAGCTTTAAATGAAAAATACATGACAGCAGAAGAATTGATTGAAAAAATAAAACCCGTCATAGAAAAACATAAAAAGGTACTGGAGGTGAACCTGTGAACTATTATCCGATTGGAACAGTTGTAACGTTGAAGGATGGAAACCGCCCTATTATGATATATGGTAGAAAACAGATTCAGGCAAGCAGTAATTTGATTTGGGACTATGTAGCTTGCCTTTATCCTGAAGGAAACATAGGGGATGATTACACCATATTTTTTCAGCAGGAAGAAATTGATCAGGTGAATTACATGGGGTTTTGCAGCGAAGCAGATAACCGAATGCAGAAAATTTTAAATCAAACGTAATACCATAACTACCTGCAACGCTAGCTGAATTGATATGTTCAGTTGGCGTTGTTTTTATAGCGATTGTTACAAAAGAATCGTATATTTAAGCCGCCCCGCAGCAGGTCATCGATATTGGGGATGAAGAACTTTTCCCCGGGTTTCATTCCGAAGAGGAGCTGCCGCTGATTCGCACATCATACGGCCAGCAGGCACAGTCAAGCCACCCGCAAGACTGGAACTTATTAGGAAAAAATGTACTGACCAAACAAAAGCTGGAGCAGTTTCAAAAATACGGCCATTACCAGAACGACCCCTTTTTAGAAGGGTTTGGCACAGTAGAAGAGCAGTCGGCTTTGCCGCTTGCGCCAATGTCTTACAGCGTTGGAGCGGGGCAGGGCGGTAAAACCGACCTGCCGCAAAACCTGTTTTCAGAGGAGGAAGAACAGGAGCAGTTTACGCTGACATACCTGACCCCGAAGGAACGTGAGCGCCTGGAACGGGATTTGTATGACATGGGGCTGCTGCCCCAAGCATATTTTGCCTGGGCAGAAGAAGACAAAACAGCAGCACTGCGGCAGCTGTATAACCAGGGCGGCATCAATTTTTACCTGGAAAAACTGGCGGCAGATTCACAGCGTGACCAGCTGGACGGAAATTTGCTGAATTCGGTTGTAAAGCTGCTGTGCGACTTTAGCGATACCAATGAAAATTATTGGCAGAAGTTGCAGCAGGGAAATATTTTAGGTTCCATTTTAAACCTGATGGGAGCAACGCTGAGGGCACCTAAAACATTGGTATTAAATTTGTCTAGTATGATCAATTCGCTTTTAACATGGAGCGAATTCACATGGCAGCACGATATGACCTACCGGGAATACCTAGTCCAGTCAGGCCAAAAATATGGAGTCAGAACCTTAATAGATGATTTGGATAAGCTGCGGCAAACAGGGGCGTTAGGCAAAATAGCGGCCGATACGATAGAGACTGTGTTCGAAATGGCAAGCGATCCGCTGCTATTAATTGGAATGCTTAACCAATTTGGCGTTCAAACCCCTGGTACCCAGCAGTATATTGACAAACTACAACGCGGCGGGTTTGTTGGAAAAACTGTAGAAAGGCTTTCTGATTCTAAAAAGGGTGCAGGGGAGAAGATAAAACTTAATAATTTGGAGGATATTTTCGATAATCCCAAGACGTTTGGCGATGCAACACCAGATGAATGGTATACATATTTTCAGAACAACGGCTTTAATCCTCAACCACTGGGTTCGAAGAGTTCTCTCAAAGGAATTCCTTTTGATCAGGGCGGCGGTTTCAGAATCAGTTGGGGAGGAGACCGATATCTACAATATCATCCATCTGCGTCGAGCCATCATGGAGGCGCATATTGGAAATTATCTTCTGGGCTAACAGGTGCGCTTCGATATGATATGAATGGGAATTTACTACCATAACTTTTTCATAAGAAAGGATTGAGATTATGAATCAAGTACAGCAAATTTTAGGAAAGATTAAAGCGATGTTGCTTAAAATGGGGTTTGTAGAAACCCCTGTTACAAATCCGTATAGAAGCGAAATTAATTTTGTGCGTAGCAATCTGTATTGTATTCCACAATATGTGGAGTGTTTGGGATTTCTCATTGAATATGCTGATTCCTATGAAGAAGCAAAAAAACACGGCCATGAGGATGGAGATTCATTTCCACTAGAGATGGGGGAAGCTGCCATTCTTGCTGGATTGGAAAAAGAGGTTAGGCTAAATATCAATAATGGTTTATAAAAAAGAAGATTTACTAAAAATATTGTGTTAATTCGCTTAAATATAGTTGTGTGATATATTAAAATAAAATGAGTTTGAAGCAAATAATTTTTTTGTAGTATTAGCTGCAAAGGACTTACAACCCCCAACAGCGCCCCGGTAAAAAGCGAAGCGGTTCAAACCAACCCGGCGGTGACAGCAGGGGTATCAAGCGCCCTGTTGTTTGGAGGGGAAGAACCCTTCCCAGGTTTTTGGGAGGCAGAAACACCGCTGAAAAAACCGCAGGACCAATGGGGAAGCTTGCAGAATATAAAAAGTGTTTCGGCCGCCCCACAGCAAATCATCGATATTGGGGATGAAGAACTTTTCCCCGGGTTTCATTCCGAAGAGGAGCTGCCGCTGATTCGTACATCATACGGCCAGTCTAAGAAAGTAGGCAGTGACCCGTTTTTAACGGGGTTTGGAGCGGAAAAGGAATGGGATAAGTCGTCAGAGTTGTTTGCCAGTCAGGTGCAAAACATAATGAAAGGTTATAACGACCCTGTTGCTGACTACACCAAGGTAGCTGGAAAAGGTATTATAACTAATCCGAACTCTGACTATTTTCAAGAACATCTGGATGAATTAATACCTGCGGAAGAAAATGTTAATATTGGTATTGCAAAGAAAGAATTAAACAAAATTTTAGATACGCAGTATCCGATCGCAATGGATTTCCCAGAGGCTCAATATTTAGCCGGTTCTGCCGATGTTACAGCTGCAATTGCCAACAACCGCTTGAATCAAGCGGTCGAAACAATAATTGATCATAAACTGTCAATTTACCGTTATGCCAATGAATTTAATATACCTCCCGAAATTATTGGTTCCATTATCTTAAAGGAGCAGTATACTCGGAGTATACCGGATTGGTTGGGAAATATTACTACTCCAATTGGTAAAATATTACCCGATAGCCTCATGAAAAATAAATACATTGGTAAGGCGTTCGGAAGTCATTCCACCGGTTTAGGGGCTGTTTTTGCATCCACTGCAAGAGATGCATGGAATTTTTGTGTAGGTAAAAAGGAAGCTAATCGTATTTTGCCGGAGGATAATTATGCCCTGCAGGTGAAGCTTGCACAAGACCCTGATTTTAATATTAAAACCATTTGTGCAGTATTGAAGCATAAAGCAGCCCAAATTGGCGAGGATTTAGATCATGCAACGAAAGACAGGTGGATATCTATATTAACGGCATATAATGGAGGAAGTGAATATGGCCCTAAAACGATAGAGTATGTTCCATACGTAAAGTCTATTTTAGAAAATTCTGTTTGGTAATAAAAGGAGAATCACATAAATGCAAAGAATTTTACAAAAGTTAAGCGAATATCGGTATACAATTATTGTATTAAAAATTTTTCTGGCATTTTTTATTGTAGTTTCTTTGCTCATCGGTTTACTTGTTGGAGGGCTTTTGATTTATGGCTATTTTCTTGAGCAAAACTTTGACGTGGTTTTGCAAGAGGTGTATGAGCTGCCAGTGCCGCAAGGAACCCAGAAGTTGTACGAAGCAAAGCAGGATGCCGATTATTATGGATCAGGCGGGTATACACATCTGCGAATTTTTGTAGTAGTACAAAGTGGGCAGAGTGCTGAAGAATTGCAGCAATATTACGAACAGCAATATGTAACGCGTGTGATTCAGCCGCTGAACGCAGAAGAAAAGTTTATTGCGCCAAAGGTATGGACAATGGGAGAAGCCTATGAAGAGGCCGATGCAGCTTACGAAACTGACCCAACCTTTCAGCAGCTTATGCAGGAAAGCGGCATTTCCTTCAAGGAAGACAGTTATGTGATTTGTTTTAATTATTCCAACTTTGTACCGGGGTTTTAATTCAAAAAGGGGAGCATGCGCTCCTCTTTTTTACGTGTAAATAAGTCCTGTTCATACCTAAGCACTTGTAAAATACGGTTTTTGGGGTTAGAATGGGAGTGAACATATGATCGCAAAAGCCACCCGCAAGACTGGAACTTATTAGGAAAAAATGTACTGACCAAACAAAAGCTGGAGCAGTTTCAAAAATACGGCCATTACCAGAACAACCCCTTTTTAGAAGGGTTTGGCACAGTAGAAGAGCAGTCGGCTTTGCCGCTTGCGCCAATGTTTTACAGCGCAGAGGGGCAAAGTAATGCGGAAGGTACGGACAGACCAGGTATCAGCGACGAACACGTACGCAAGGCGCAATATGGCATTAGCGGAGATGAATCCGCCGCACCGAAGGTATTGCCTAACAATATGAAAGGATCAGATATTTTTACTCTTCCTAAAGATGTGTTGAAAACAACGGATCCAAAGGCCATCTCTATTTTTCAGTCAATGGTGGGCATGTGGGACCTTTTAAGAGAAAATGCCGACTATGCCGATACCCAAAATGCTGCAGTTCTTGGCACTGCAATTTTAGAGCTGAAATTAAAGTTGGAAAAAGGTGAGCAGGATTTTACCGACTATTACTACCTGCCGTATGGTTGGAATGACTCGGAGTTTAAAATGGAGTTTTCGGTAATTAACGAAAACAATATGGGGAATTGGGGAGGAAAAACAACTGAAGATGCTCAAGTTCTTTGGGATATTTTAAACAAGGCTGTATTTGTCCTGGTTCCATTTACGCGGTATTTTGCATCGGGATTTAAAGGAATGGAGGACTTGCTCCCCGAAATGTATGCCGAATTTAACCCCGGAATCATTTTAAAGCCGGGTGATGTACATGTATTGATGATGCAAGGTAACTTAAGAGAAGGTAAGGGAATAGAGTGTTTTTACCGGGATGGTAAATTGCTTTACACTATATCGCTGCCAGATATGAAAAAAACATTTACAAAAGAGTATTGGAAAAACCTTGAAACTCCAGAAATGGAAGAAGGGATTCGTAATTTGTTTATGAATATTTTTTCCGAAGTACTAAAAGAAGCAATTAAATCTAAATTTAAAAAGAAGGTGTAAAATGGAACCGATTTTTTTCAGTGTGAAGCGTGGGAGAATCTTGTCCTTATGTATTGCAGTTTTCTCGGCGATTCTCGCGTTAATTTCTACTTCCAGCGGAGAATTTTGGCTTAAATTTATAGTTGCTCATTTCTTTTGTGGATTTTTCTCTGAGGGCTTATTATATGCCTATATGCAGCACTGTATTATTCGAGATTACCCTGAAAAAGAAGAGACGCTTGAAGATTTGAAAGAGTTTAAGTATAGGTTATATTATGTTCGGTTTAGCATCAGAATGATTCAGGATTTGTTTCCAGATGAGGATGAATACCGAGAACAACTAATAAAAGAAATGAATCAGGCTCAATCTTTTATTACTCTGTGGGTTATAGTACCAGCAGTAATTTTATTAGTCCTATACTTTTTTCTGTAAATGAATAAATACCAAAGAGTGTTTTTAAATTAATTTACACTATATCGCTGCCAGATATGAAAGAAACATTTACAAAAGAGTATTGGAAAAACCTTGAAACTCCAGAAATAGAAGAAGGGATTCGAAATTTGTTTATGGATATTTTCCCGGAATTACTTATAAACAGAATATTGAAATATAAATTCAATAAGTAGGTGTAAAAATGGAACCGATTTTTTCAGTATGAGGCGTGGGAGAATCTTGTCTTTATGTATTGCAGCTTTTTCAGCACTTCTTGCATTAGTCATTAACCTTGGGGGAGGTTTCTGGTTAGAATTATTAGCTTTTTATTTTATATGTGGATTTTTCTCTGAGAGCTTATTATATGCCTATATGCAGCGCTGTATTATTCGAGATTACCCTGAAAAAGAAGAGACGCTGGAAGATTTGAAAAAGTTTAAATATAGGATATATTATGCCCGATTTAGTAAAGGAATAATTTGTGATTTATTTCCAAAAGAAGATGAGTATCGTGAACAACTGATAAAAGAATTACAACAGGCCTAGTTATTTGTTAGCCTGTGGGTTGTAGTGCAAGTAGTAGTTTTTCTTGTTCTATATCCTTTTCTCTAAATGAATGAATACTAAAGCCGGAAGTAACCGGAAAGTAACAGTTGCCTCGAAAGGGACGACTGTTACTTTTGTACGATTGAAGCTATTCTGTTTTAAAAAGAACATTATCGCGTTTTCTATTAAAAACGCTTGATAAGTTGCCTTTATATACACTTATAGTAGATTGATTTACAGTAAATGTGCAGCGCTGCGTCAGCTGTATGACCAGGGCGGCATCAATTTTTACCTGGAAAAACTGGCGGCAGATTCACAGCGTGACCAGCTGGACGGAAATTTGCTGAATTCGGTTGTAAAGCTGCTGTGCGACTTTAGCGACCAAAGCGAAAACTATGTAGAGAAGTTCCAAAACGGGAATTATCTGGGCGGTGTACTAAGCCTTTTAGGAGGGACATTACGATTACCCAAAACGCTGCTGTTGAACCGGATTAATATACTCAGCGCGCTATTAAGCGGGAATAAGATAACGGTAGATTCTGATATGAGCTACCGGGAGTTTGACAAAAGCTTTTCTGAGCATTGGAATCTGATACCCGCAATGGAAACGATTGACCAAATGCGTAAAGACGGCCCGGCAGGGGAGTTTTGGGCAGATTTGCTGCAAACCCTAATAGAAATGGGAACAGACCCTATGTTCTGGCTTGGATTAAACCAGGGGCTAAAAAACAAACTGGCCAACGACCCCAACACTGCGGCTTATGCGGATAAACTGCAACGCGGCGGGTTTGTAGGGAAGATCAAGCCAGGGGCTAAGGTGATTGAAACTATAGATCCCAATGAATTAATACCAACTCAAAAGATGACAAAGAGCAACCGGGAATTTCAAGAATTATTGGAACAGATTAAAAAGAACGGAATAACTGAAACCATTAAGTATGTAGAATACAATGGGGAAAAGTATGTTGTTGATGGACATCATCGATTGATTGCAGCGAAAAGGTTAGGATTTACCAAAGTACCGGCAGAACGTGTGGAATTACCTTATTTAGGTTATAAGACAGTAAATGATTTATTTTGGTAATTATGAAGGAGGAAACAATATGGCATTATGGCATTTTTCTTTTTTAATTGTAAGTAACAAGAAATCTCCGGAAAACATGTCTATCGATCAGTTATGTGAATGGGAACCAAAAGAATTAGCCCTTTCTATAGAATATTTACAAAATATATTACCAATTGAGAAATCATGGTCCTCGGCAATAAAGCAATATGGAAATCATGATGGTACAAATATTAAGATAGTTTTTGATAACCAGCAAATAGTAGAAATTAGTTGTTCTCTTGATTTAAGAACCTTGACAAAATCATTGCTCGCACAGGTATTACAATATATAGAATTAATTCAAGGTAATATCTTATATAATGGTATTGTATATGAACCCACTATGGAAAAAATTATTGCACTAATGAAGCAATCAGATGCCGGGCAGTTTTGCACTAATCCAAGAGAATATCTTGATAAACTTTCTAAGTCAAAAGATAAATTAAAGGGTTAAAACTTAAAAATAAGGCCGCCTAAAAAGGCGGCCTATATTTTTATGCGCTTGTGTGTTATATTGAAGATAAATAAGTCTGTTTTATACATCCCAGCTGCGATTTATCTTTCAAAACGCTTTTTTAAAATTTATTCAACATTTCAAACCAAATAGCAAACGGCAATCCCTTTACCTGGGATGCGGACATGAGCTGGCGGGAATATGCTGACAATATTGCGAAAAACAGCGGGACAAAGTCTGCGGCAGCCTACTTGGACGATATGCGAAGGGACGGAGAGGCAGGCCAGTTTTGGGCCAACACGCTGGAAATCATATTTGAAATGGCCAGCGACCCTATTTTTATGGCGGGGCTGGCAAAGGGCCTGATAAACAACTTAGCGCTTGCCCCCAACACAGCGACCTATTGGTGACCGTATACTACAGTACCACCCACCTGGTGGAAGGCATCATAATGGGGCGGAATATCATCAGGGCAAACAGGAATAAGACGGTATGACCTATGGGGAAATCAATTATATTATTAAAGGAGAGATTTGCATGAGAGATACCGTTCAGTTGCAAAAAAATTGATGAGCTGTTATTATCGTTGGGTTTTAAACCAGTCACTATTAGTAAATATGAATATTTTTAAGGTGAAGATTGTTATATCCGAATCAGTTATGTCGGAGGATTAAAATGTTTTGTAATTGAATGTGCAGATAATTTTGAAGAGGCTCAAAAAAATATACCATATGACACAGAACTTTTTTCTATCGAAATGAGTGATAAAGAGCTACTGAAAGAAGATTTATTACAATATTATATTTAACTTTACCAAAAACAAGGTCGCCTTTTAGGCGGCCTATTTTCTCTACATTTATATATAAAAAAATAGGCCTTTATTTTATACTTTTCCAATCATGCCCCATTACCCAAAATGCTGTTGTTGAACCGGATTATTATCCAACGTTGTAGGGTGTAAGATGTTTTGCCCTTTTAACATTGTAAAAATGCCGTTTTCAGTATATAATATGTGAGAGAAACTCGCTGCATTACATAAGAAAGGAAGGCGTGCTTTTATGATCTTGACCGTTCATGTAGATAATTCCAACATTACCCTGGCGGTGCAGGAACAGGAACAGGCGCGTATCTTTATGTCTATAGCGTCCGACCGGCATGCAACAGCTGACCAGTTTGCGGCCAGCATGGCTTGGGTTTGCCACCTGAACCAGGTACAGCCGGATCAAGCGCAGGGGGCGATTCTTTCTTCGGTAGTGCCAATGCTAACCCCTGTATTGCTGGCAGCACTGCATAAACTGTTAACATGCGAAGTGTTGGTAGTAGGACCTGGAATGAAAACAGGGCTGAACATTCGGCTGGACCATGTCTCTACGGTAGGGGCAGACTTTATCTGCAATGCGGTAGGGGCGCTCAAGGAATTCACCCCTCCGCTGGTAGTAATTAGCATGACTGGTGCCACTACTTTTATGGCGTTGGACGAACAGGGCTGTTTGATAGGCCGTTCGATCCTGCCTGGGGTGGAAAGTTCTTTGGAGCATTTGTGCGATACCTCGGCGCAGCTGCCATCAGTGTGTTTTGAGGAAGACTGCCGGTTAATGGGCAAAAGCACTGCGGAAGGCATAAAATCGGGAGTTTTATATGGTGCGGTGAGCATGGTTGAAGGAATGCTTCAGCGGTATGCTCAGGAACTGGGCGGTAAAGTAACTGCGGTCGCTACGGGTGAGATTGCACAGCCGATATTAAAGCTTTGTCGGGCAGAAATTTTATATCGGCCCAGCCTTCTGCATGATGGTTTAAGGCACTTATGGAATAAGAACCGCTAGCAGGCGGGTTTCCCAAAAATGCGTTGCATCCGAAAGGAGCGACAGCTAGGAGGAGTTTGTTTTGGCAGGTAACAAAGTAAAAAGAATGGCAGAAATTTCGTTAATGGCAGCCATTGTGGTGGTATTGGCATTTGTGCCTTTTTTGGGGTTTATTCCCCTTGGGGTTATTAAAGCCACCACGGTACACATCCCTGTTATTATTGGCGCAATTCTGTTAGGGCCAAAAGCAGGGGCAATTTTAGGCGGTGTGTTTGGGCTTACCAGCATTATTCAAAACACTATGGCACCGGCTGTAGTGTCCTTTGTGTTTTCTCCGTTTATTCCAGTACCGGGGAGCGACAAAGGCAGTATGCTAAGCCTGGTGGTTGCATTGGTGCCGCGTATTTTAATAGGAGTGTTTGCAGGGCTGATTTATAAGGTGATGGAAAAACGTAAAATAAACCGGGCGTTATCCTGCGGTGTTGCCGCCTTTGTGGGCTCTATGGCCAATACTCTTCTGGTCATGGGGGGCATCTGGCTGTTTTTTGGCAAAGAATATGCCGCTGCAAAGAATTTGGGTCTGGAAACATTATCCACCTTTATTTTAGGGGTTATTGCAACCCAGGGTATGGCGGAAATGGCTGTTGCCGTAGTGCTTGCCGTGCTGATAGCCGTACCTTTGACCAAAGTAATGAAACGGGCCTAATATATTTTTCTATGCATCAATAACGCCGTCATGGTTTTCCATGGCGGCGTTTAAAATTTGTTTTAGTTGGCTTTTTAAATGGCAAAACATTTAAAAACCGCTTAGCGGGCAGAACTTTTTAAACAAGGGAGGACACATTTGGTGCATGGCGGCAGGCATGTAGGTGCCACATTATTGGCTGCATAGCGCCGTTTAAGCTGCACGCAGGCCTCCCGGTCAGCAATAGCTTTAGGTAGTATGCCTTTTTAAAGAGACTCGTTAGCTGGGGAACGCCTTATTTCAGAGTATGGAAAATTTAGAATTTGGGTGGGATCCCATTTTCATATCCAAACAAAAATAGACAGTTTTGACCAGGTCGTTCATTTTGGGCTGGCTATATCAAATTAACCGCCGCTTCCTTTGATAGTATGAATAAAGAACGGCCGCACCGATAGG
This sequence comes from Ruminococcaceae bacterium Marseille-P2935, assembly GCA_900104565.1. Lineage (GTDB taxonomy): Bacteria > Bacillota > Clostridia > Oscillospirales > Ruminococcaceae > Marseille-P2935. Next base: position 1,055,088 of record LT629952.1, on the reverse strand, counting down.
CCTGTTCATGCCTATAAGAATAACTTTTATACAACCGTTTTGGTTGCAGCCCAAATATGGCGTTATTAAAAAGTATGGAGTTACCACATGAAAAGGTGTTTTTTCATACATCCTGGTTTTTATCTTCCATATAGCCGTGTGATTTGCATAATTTTTTGTGCCAAGCTGTCATCCAGCTGCTCGGGCAGAACACGCCACTGCCAGTTTCCGCCAACCGTTGAAGGACGGTTCATTCTGGATGAATTCCCAAGCTCTAAAAATTCCTGCAAAGGGGCAATAGCGGTTTCGGCAACACTTGCCCAAACGGCCCGAATCATCTCCCAAGGCAAGGAATCCTCTGCTGTGAGGTTTAAATATTCTTTGCAAAAGTTTTGCGCATGCTCCGGGGCGCTTTCCATCCACCCCAGACAGGTGTCATTATCATGGGTGCCGGTATAGGCCACACAGTGGGGAGTATATTGATGGGGCAGATATTCATTATGGGAATCTGCATCAAAAGCAAACTGCAGTACCTTCATGCCGGGGTACCCTGAATCCTTTAGAAGCTGCCGTACCGAATCGGTAAGGAAGCCCAGATCCTCTGCAATAATTGGCAGCTCACCCATCCCCAATTTTGCCTGTTCAAACAGTTTCATGCCAGGACCCTTTTTCCAACTTCCGTTTCTGGCGTCCTTGGCGCCATAGGGAATTGCATAATACGAATCAAAACCACGAAAATGGTCAATTCGCACCAGGTCATAGGTGTTGACTGCCCAGCGGATGCGGGAGACCCACCATGCAAAGCCGTCCTGTTCCATCACATCCCAGTGGTAAAGCGGGTTTCCCCACAGCTGGCCGTCTGCACTAAAGCCGTCCGGCGGGCACCCGGCCACCATGACGGGACGCCTTGTTTCGTCCAGCAGGAACAGGTTCGGATTTGCCCACACATCTGCACTGTCCTCAGCTACGTAAATTGGAATATCTCCAATGATGGAAATGCCTTTTTCATTGGCATATGTTTTTAATGCACGCCACTGTTTCCAAAATAAAAACTGCAGGTAAATCCAAAAATCAATTTCGTTTTTCAACATTTCCCGGCAGTGGGCCATAGCCTGTGGAGTGCGCAGGCGAATGCCTTCCTCCCACTCCTGCCAGCTGGCCATTCCAAAGAAGTTTTTTACAGCCATGTAAAGCCCATAATCCTCGGCCCAGGCACTGTTTTCCTCCCGAAAACACTTAAACTCTGATTCTCCCCGGGCAAGGCCGCGTGCTGCGGCTTTTTTTAGGGGGATAAAGCGGGATTGATAAATCTGTTCGTAATTTACATAGGCTGGGTTATTTCCCCAAGGAAGCGGCACGTATTCATCCGGCTTAAGTAAACCATCTTCTGCCAAAAAATCAAAGTCAATAAAATATGGGTTGCCGGCAAAGGTGGAAAAGGACTGATAAGGCGAGTCGCCATAGCTAATGGGGCCAACAGGCAATATTTGCCAATACCGCTGACCGCATTGACATAAAAAGTCTACAAATTGGTAGGCAGCTTTGCCCATGGTTCCGATTCCATATGGTGATGGAAGTGAAGAAAGATGAAGTAAAATGCCGCTGCCTCTCATATTAAAAAACCTCCTTGGTTGCAATCAAAAGATAGCATGCTGCCGATAGAAAACTGAGCTGTTTATAAAAATAAGCACCCCCTTCCACCTGTGAAGAGGGTGTTCTGACAAAGCCTTTCAGGAAATAATACTTGCCGTTACTACCCTGTGCTTGTTAGTTTCCAATAGGCATCGTCGCTCCTGACGCCTCTGGGCTGTCCACTGGGCCTGTTGCAGAGCCTCGTTCTCTGTCTGCTATTTCATCTGTAAAAAGTTCGTTCAGTGGTGTAGGGGGTGGCTATACACTGCTTTTCGGGTACCTATACCCGCATCAGAGGGAGTACTTTGACGATCCGAAAAGGCTGCCCGTGCCCTTTTAAAAAGGCGGGCAAAGCATGCGGTATATTATGCAGGGCTAAAAAGTTTTAGGCAACCGCCAGCCATACAAGCCCTGCGATTAAAGACATACCCAGCAGAACACCGGTGTAGGCCCCCAGCAGTTTTTGGCTGAAAACCTTTGACAGCAACACCAGCTCAGCAACGGAGATCGCCATGACCGACAGCAAAAAGGTCAGCGCCAATGGCGGAGAGAACTGGTAAAGCAGCATAATAATGGGCAGGGTAGAGTACACGTCAGAGTGCAATACACCACCCAATATTACAGCCAGCAAAAAGGCCAGAATACCCGATTTTGTAAGCAGACCGGCAATTAACTCAGCATCCGCCAGAGCCATGATCGTGGCGGAAAGAACAACGCCGATCAGCAGCGTCAGCCACACCTGGGACAGAATATGGCAGGTGTTGGAAAAAGCACAGCGAATCCGGCTGGTTAGGGTGTTTTGTTTTGAAGTTATATGAGAGTGTTCATGAACTTTTATGGCCCCGATTACAGGATTTTCAATCTTCAATGTTTGAATGATCAGCGAGCTGCCCACTGCAAGCACAAGACCGCAAGCGACATAAATAACCGTAAAGGAAAGCGGCATCATAACTGAAAGAGAGGTGATGGAGGTAAGGTTGATTACCGAGGCAGTGGTAAGGAAGCAAAGAACCAGCGGCAGCGGAACGCCAGCCGCCACAAATCCCATTACTACAGGGATGATTGTACAGCTGCAGAATGGCGATAGCAGGCCCAGACCAACAGCCAGAGTATAGCCGCCCACCCCGTTTAAATGCTGCAATTTATGCTGCATTTTATGGTAGGGAATGTAGGTTTGCAAAAAAGAAACCAAGGTGACTACTGCTACCAGCAACAGCAAAATCTGCCCAAAATCCAAAACGGTGTGTTCTATTATTTCCCGTACTGGTTCCGGCAGACTGGAACCCTCTAAAAAGCGCTCCAACGCCTCGGCAATTATACCATGATGCTCATGGCCAGCTGACAAAAACACTGTGGAATACCTCCAAATCGTCGAATATTATTATTGTACCTCTAACCGCAGCAAAAGTAAACGTCTTTTTTAATTCTGCCCCATAAACAGCGTTCACAACGCGAAAATATGTTCGTGGTATTTTGGGAAAACAATTGCTTTTCAAAGAGTTCTATATTATAATAAGTATTAAGAATATAGTAAGAATTTTAAATCGCTTAGCGCCGCAGCGTAGCTGCTGGTGGAATGGAGGAACCATATGACAGATAAGCAAAAAGCGTTGGAAACTGCGCTTACCCAAATTGAAAAACAGTTTGGCAAGGGTGCGGTCATGAAGCTCGGCCAGAATTCTACTTTGAATGTTGAGGCAATTTCCACCGGTTCCCTTTCGCTGGACATGGCGCTTGGCATTGGCGGCGTTCCGCGGGGCAGAATAGTAGAGATTTATGGCCCCGAAAGCTCGGGCAAAACAACGGTCGCGCTGCATGTGGTTGCTCAGGCTCAAAAGGCGGGCGGTGATGCAGTGTTCATTGACGTTGAGCACGCACTGGACCCGGTTTATGCACAGGCCCTTGGAGTGGATATTGATTCCCTGCTTGTTTCCCAGCCGGATACCGGCGAACAGGCTTTGGAAATCTGCGAGGCGCTTGTGCGTTCTGGTGCGGTGGATGTGGTGGTAATCGACTCGGTAGCCGCCATGGTAACCAAAGCAGAGATTGAAGGCGAAATGGGCGACAGCCATGTGGGGCTGCAGGCAAGACTGATGTCCCAGGCTTTGCGTAAGCTAACCGGCGCCATTTCAAAATCGAATGCGGTGGTTATCTTCATCAACCAGCTGCGTGAAAAAATTGGTGTAATGTATGGCAACCCCGAAACAACCCCGGGCGGCCGTGCACTCAAGTTCTATGCTTCTGTCCGGCTGGATATCCGACGGATTGAACAGCTAAAGAGCGGCAGTGAAATGATTGGAAACCGGGTTCGGGTTAAGGTTGTTAAAAACAAGGTGGCGCCTCCGTTTAAAGAGGCTGAGTTTGACATCATGTACGGCGAAGGAATCTCCCGGGTGGGTGAGATTTTGGATATGGCCGTTAAATTGGATATTATTAATAAAAGCGGCTCCTGGTTTAATTATGGGGAAACCCGTTTGGGCCAGGGAAGAGATAATGTAAAGGAGTATCTAAGACAGAACCCGGATTTTGCCGAGAAAATTGCAAAACAGGTTATGGAAAATGCAGACAAGCTGACCAAATCTGGTTCTAAAACAGCGAAAAAACTGGGTGCTGTTTCGCCGGCAGCGCCGCAAGCTGAGCCAGCCAAGGTTCCGGCGGCGCCAAAGGTGAATATTGATATAGCGGTTGATAAAGAATGAAGATTACAGAAATAGAGCGTACAAAAAAAGGACGTTACTCCCTGTTTGTTGACGGGGAGTTTCTGTTCAGTATACACATCGATGTACTGGGTGCCCATCATATTAAGGTGGGAGATGAATTTACAGTACAGCAGCTGGAGGAGATCCGGCTGGAATCAGAATTTAAGAGCGCTAAAGAGCGGGCGTTAAGCCTGCTTTCCCGCTCTGCCATGACGAAAAAGAGGTTATACGACAAGCTTGCACAATATAACGACCCTGAAATTTGCCAAAAAACAGTACAGCGAATGGAAGAGATTGGCCTGATTAACGACAAGGAATATGCCGTGCGTTTTTGCAAGGAGCTTGCAGAGAACAAAGGGTACGGTATGGCGCGTATCCGCAGGGAGCTTATCCTGCGCGGCCTGGAAAAAGAACTTGTAGAGGAAACACTGGAGGCGATGGCGCAAAAGGCCGAAGCTGACCCCCGTACCAAAATTACTGAAATTATTAATCAAAAGTATAAAAATTATCTGGTAGACTTAAAAGGCCGTGCCCGCTTAATCAGCGTGCTGGTACGGCTTGGGTACCGGTATGACGATATTCGGGATGTGATTAACCGTATGGTAAAGGACGAGGAAATATATGGCGATTAAAGTTGGAATGGTATCCTTGGGTTGTTCAAAAAACCAGGTGGACGGGGAAATGCTGCTTTCTCTTATTCAGGAGGGCGGTTTTGAACTGTGTGCAGATCCGGCAAGATGTGACGTAGTGCTGATTAACACCTGCGGTTTTATTGAGAGCGCCAAACAGGAATCCATTGAGACAATTTTAGAATTCTGCCAACTGAAGAAGAAGCATAAACTAAAAGCAGTGGTGGTTACCGGCTGTTTGGCCGAGCGTTACCGTGAGGAACTGGCAAGGGAGATTCCAGAGACTGACGTTGTGCTGGGCATCGGCAGCAACGCCGGAATTGTAGAAGCGATTCATTCGGCGCTGGAGGGCAAGCGGGTGCTGCGTTTTGGCGAAAAGACCGACCTGCCCCTGGAAGGCGGGAGGGTGCTTGCCAACCAGCCGTTTTTTGCGTACCTTAAAGTTGCCGAAGGGTGCGATAACCGCTGTGCATACTGCGCGATACCCGGTATACGGGGGCGCTTTCGCAGCCGCAAAATGGAAGACGTGGTTGCACAGGCCAAACAATTGGCCAAGCAGGGCGTGGTGGAACTGAACGTGGTGGCGCAGGATACTACCCGTTACGGGGATGATTTGTACGGAAAATATATGCTGCCGGAACTCGTAACCGAACTATGCAAAATTGATGAGGTGCGCTGGGTGCGGCTGCTTTACTGCTACCCCGACCGTATCACCGATGAGCTGCTGGATGTTATGGCCAGGGAGCCGAAGGTTGTAAAATATATGGACATTCCCATTCAGCACTGCAGCAGCAGTGTGCTGAAGGCCATGAACCGCCGGGGCAGCAGAGAAAGCCTGACCGCCTTGATGCAGCGTGTACGCGACAAAGTGCCCGGTGTGGTGCTGCGTACGACATTGATCACCGGTTTTCCAGGGGAAACCGAAGAGAATTTTGTAGAGCTGTGCGAATTTGTAAAAGAGGTGCGGTTTGAACGGCTGGGCTGCTTTACCTATTCTCAGGAAGAGGATACCCCCGCAGCCGAAATGGAAAATCAGGTGGAAGAAGAGCTAAAGGCCCGCAGAGCGGAGCTGATTATGACCGAGCAGATGGATATTGCCCGCCAAATTGGCGAAAAACTGATCGGCCAGACCCTGACCGTTTTGGTAGAGGGGTATGATTTTGAAAACCAATTTTACTATGGACGCAGCTATATGGACGCGCCGGACATCGATACCAAAGTTTATTTTTCGGCTGCACGCAAGGTGGCGGAGGGTGAAATGGTGCCGGTTGTAGTCGAGGATGTATTTGACTATGACCTTGTTGGTAAAATGGCTTAACGGAAAGGCGGCGACAGTGTGAATACCCCAAACAAATTAACTTTGCTTCGAATATTAATGATTCCGCTGTTTGTAGCAGCGCTTCTGATACCCGCTGTACCATGGCGTTTTCTGGTGGCTGCAATTTTGTTTGCGGCGGCCTCTTTTACTGACCTGTTGGATGGTTATTTGGCCCGGCGTGATAACCTGGTAACTGATTTTGGAAAGTTTATGGACCCGTTGGCGGACAAACTGCTGGTTACGTCGGCTATCGTTTGCTTTTTGGAGCTTGGGTTTACATCAGCGTTGGTGGTGATTATTATTTTATCCCGTGACCTGCTGGTTACCTCGTTACGCCTGGTAGCGGCAGGCAGTGGAAAGGTAATTGCCGCAGATATTTGGGGAAAGTTTAAAACAGCCAGCCAGATGGTGTCAATTGTGGTAATCCTGCTAATGCAGGAACTGTCCATTCAAGGAATTATTCCGGCTTCGGTAAACGTAACGGCAATCGGCAATATTCTGCTGTATATTACCGCAGCGCTGACTGTTCTTTCCGGAATTAACTACCTATGGAAAAACCGCAGTTTTATCAGCCAGGCAAAGTAAAAAGTTCTCCTTGTGGAGAAGCATAACAAAAATAAAGGCAATGGCCGTAATGCGCAAGTTTTGCGCTTTGCTTTACAAATACCATAAAAACACAGGGGGCAGTTATGCTCACTGTGTTTTTCTTTGTGTGTTCTTGCTGCCGCAAGTCAAAGTGCCTTTTTCCCAATTTCATGTGGATTGCCTTGCTAAATCGTCAAAAATTAGCGGGCCTGTTGAATAATCTGGTTTCTTTTTAAGCAGTACAGGTTCCTGCGCAGGAGGTGTTGATGCAATTGAAACAGATAACACAATTAACTTTAAATTTGATTTTATGGATTGCAGCGTTTAAACAGCAGAGGTATAATATTAATATTAATTCTCTTTAAACTGGGAGGTAAAAAATGCGAAAAGTACTGTTAGACGTTGATACCGGTACCGATGATGCAACCGCAATTATTACCGCAGCCCTTTCGCCGGATATTCAGCTGGAGGCAATTTGTACCGTATGGGGAAACCGTGAAGTCGATATTACGACCCGTCATACCCTTATGGTAACCGAATTGGTTGGTAAAAAAGTACCGGTTTATAAAGGCTGCTCTGGTCCTATGGTGCGCGATCTGCTGCCCCAATGGAAACAGGAGTACGAGTTTCCCAAAACCGGAATTGATGAAAATGGCCAGGAATTTGGCTACCATGACGATTTTCATCTTCCCGAACCTAAGGTTAAAGCCGAAGATCAGCACGCGGTCAGCTTTTATGTGGATTATCTGCGCCATGTCAAAGAGCCGGTAACATTGGTGGCTGTTGGTCCCCTTACCAATTTGGGGCATGCCCTTAAACTGGATCCTTCCATTACAAAAAATATTGAAGAAATCGTCGTAATGGGCGGGGGTATTGCAGAATATAATATTACCACCTGTTCCGAGGCGAACATCTGGCATGACCCCGAAGCGGCTCAAATTGTTACCCGCTGCGGTGCAAAGGTGGTTTATGTACCATTGGACGCAACCCATCGTGCGGCGCTGCCAAAAGAATATATAGCAAAATGTGAAGATTTACATACTCCGGTAGGCGACTTTTTTGCCGAGATGCTGCGGGAACGTATTAAAGTTTACAACGCGCTTCAGCCGCTGTGGAGGAAAGATATTGCCCCAATCCATGATGCATTGTGCGTGGCATACCTGATCGATCCAAAGGTTTTAGTCGACCTAAGGCATGTGCATTTGGATGTTAGTATGGATACCGGTGCTTCCCAGGGGATGTTCTTAATTGATACCCGTCACTTCCATGCGCCTGAAAACTGTTATATTGCCTACAGCGGAGATGAAAAGCGCTTTGGCAAGGTAATTATGGATGTGTTAAAACTGGATGCGGATCATAGAAAATCATAGCTGTTTCAGCACCGGCCCGGGTTAACCAGGCCGGTGTTTTACTGTTGCTGCAGAAATATGCAGAGTTGGGCAGAATGATATGAACAATGTTGAAGACCTGGTATTCGGCTGGTGTTTACTATGACTGTACAAAACTTTCTATTGAGCTGCCGCCAGGTGGCAACTGGTATAGGAGATAAATGTGATAGATAAAATATTACTGGCATCACATTTTATGTGCAGGCCGGTATGCCTCCGGCCCCCGGACCTAATGCCAATTGCACCAATTTATGCTCAATAGCTCGCCTCTGATCAGGCAGCTGCCTTTTAATCGGCATTATGCCGTATGCACTCTGCACTTATGTTTTTATAAGCGTGGTATAAAAGAAAAGAATCACTTATATTATTACCATAAAAATTGGCTGCGGTGCCAAATAAATGTAAAGTTTTATGAAAACGGCTGAATAGCCGGCAGGGTGATTGAATTCTTTTTTCGTGGAAGTATAATGAAAACTATATCCTGTACCAAAAGTTTTATGAATTCGAACAGATCGTTCAAGAAATGCGTAACGTTGCTAATGGCAAAGGTTACGCTGAAAATACAAAAGCTTTGACTAAAAAACAGGGAAGAAAGGCAGGAACGGTATGGCTAAATATTATTCGGAATACTACTGGCATAGGCTTGACAATGCCGCAAAAATTTTTCCGGCAATCTCCAATGCCAAATCCCCCAATGTTTACCGTTTTACTGCAAGGCTGACCGAACCTGTGCAGCCCGAACTGCTGCAAAACGCATTGGAGAAGACACTGGAAGTGATTCCCACTTTTTGTGTTAAGATGCGAAGAGGGTTGTTTTGGTACTACTTTGAAACCAATTTTTCAAAGCCGGTGGTAAAAGAAGATAACCGTTACCCCTGTACAAAGATAGACAAGCTTTCGAACAACGGGTACCAGCTTCGGGTGACCTACTATAAAGAAAAGATTAACCTGGAGGTTTTTCATGCATTGGCAGACGGTACGGGAGCGCTGGCATTTTTAAAAGAGCTGCTTTACCGGTACCTGCGTTTGGCTCACCCAGATAAGGTGCCCCTGCAGGAAAAAGCCGACCACGAGGAATACACCAATAACCAATTGGAAGAAGACAGCTTTGTACAGATGGAACGCAAAAGCGGAGATTCGGTTGAAAATCCTATTTCACCAAAAGCGTTTCATATTGAAGGGGTCAAGCTGTTTGGAAGTGAATTACGAGTGATTCAGGGTATTATGCCGCTTGGGCAGGTGCTTCAGCTGGCCAAAAGTAAAAATACCACCGTAACTGGTTTGATGGTTTCGCTGCTGCTTTACTCCATACAGGAATCTCAGGCAAGGTTTATCAATACAAAAAAATCGCTGGTAGCCTGTGTGCCGGTGAATCTGCGTAACTATTTTAAATCGGTTACGCTGCGTAATTTTTTTACCTATGTGGATGTTAAAATTCCATTTTATCAAAAGGATTATTTGCTGGATGAAGTCATAGCTGAGACGACCGAACAACTGAAGCAGCACCTGACAAAAGAAGAACTGGAACCCAAAATTAATTATAATGTGCAGGCTCAACAGCGTTTGGCGCTGCGTGTGGTTCCCCTTTTTATAAAGAATTTAACCCTAAAGCTCATCCATAAACGGGGAGAAAAGGGCCAGACCACCACCATGTCCAATATGGGGCGGATTGACCTTCCGCCAGAGCAGGCTAAGTTTGTGGAGCGGTTTGAGGTGATGCTCAGTGTCACCAACTACCAGCGTTTAAAAACCGCGTTATGTTCTTATGGTGACCAACTGGTGCTTTCTTTTACCTCTGGGTTGGACGATACCGACATTCAGCGGTTTTTCTTCCATACCTTGGTTCAGATGGGCGTGCCGGTAACGCTTGCCTGCAATGACCCGGAGGAGGAAGACAATGAAGTATTGTAACGTATGCCAGGTAAAGGTGGAAAACAATATACGCCGCTGCCCATTGTGCGAAAAAGAACTGCAGGAATTGGATGGCGTATATAAACAGGACTACCCCAATATTCGCTCCTCCAAATTGTTTCGCACCATTGTAAAGCTGGTGTTTTTGGTGTCGCTGGTTGCGGTGGGGGCCAGCTTTGTATTGGATTATTTAAACCCTACCCAGGTGCTCTGGTCAGTTATTGTGCTGGCAGGTATTATTTATTTATGGATTAATTTTTGGATTGCGCTGAAGCTGAAAAAAAATTGGGGGCTTACGGTGTTGATTCAAATTATCAGTATTTCGCTGTTTTGTATGGTAATTGATTGGACAGTAAATGACTGGGCCCGCTGGTCAATTAATTATGTGGTGCCGGGGTTAATTATTGCGGGTTCAGTTTTCATTACCGTTATCACCATTGTAAAACCCATGAACTTCCGAGATTATATTATCTATCTGCTGGAGATAGCCATTTTAGGGCTTCTTAGCTTGTTATTGGTGTGGCTGCATCTTTCTACTGTGCGCTGGACCTTAATAACGGCAGCATTTTATTCGGTAGGCACTTTTTTGGGAATGTTTTTGTTTGCTGACCGCAAAACAAAGCATGAATTAAAAAAGAGGTTTCATTTTTAACCAAACAGTATAATTTGGTTAAAATAATTATTGAGCAGGTCAACTACAAAATTTTCTTTATCAATTTGGGCGGCTGCTAGGGGCGGCTCAATAAAACAGCATACCAAAACGGGAAGCATCATGATTTTGGTCATGTGCTTCCCGTTTTGGTATTGGCAGGGTTTGGGGAAGTCACTCCCCAACAAGATTTCATGCGGTCAAAATGAGCATGTAGCGAAATTTGGATCCATGGCAGAATCTTGCTCTGTGCTACCCGCTCTGTGCTACCCGGCTTAAAAAAGGCTCATGAGGTAACATAAGACTATTCGTCACACCCGACAAATTTTGCTGTTTCAAATTAATAATACTTTTATCATCTTCTTGTGTCCCCAAAATCAAACTTTGCGAAACCGGTGGGGGGAATCTTCAAATTTTCTCCTGAACGTCCGACAAAAATAGCTTGGATTTTCAAATCCGGTAGCTGCAGCAATACTTGTAACGGAATCATTGGTGGACAGAAGAAGTTCTTTTGCCCGGACCAAACGATAGTCGTTGAGGTAATTAATAGGAGTTGTTTGCGCCGAGGCGTGAAAACACCGCAACGCCTCGCTGGTGCTTATATTGGCGGCTTCAGCTATTTCTTTTAATCGAATACGCTCAGGATAGTTTTCGTGGATAAATTGTACCATTTTCTGCATTCTGGCACGCAGCAATTTGCTCCCTTTATTTTGACCTTGCGGAATCTCATCTCCGGTAAAATCAAGAAGCGCTTCCCACAAGCTGTATACCGCAGCATAGACAGAAAACAGGTTTTTGCTCACTGCATTGTATAACTGCGTGATATGTTTCAGAACCTGCTGTTGTTTGGGGTGATCTTTCCGAAACACAAGCAACGGGAAGTCCGAGGTCACCATCTTTTCCACGTACTCTGTAAAAATTAATGTCCCCTGCGGGGAGATCAGTTTCGGTGCAAACACCATATTGACCATTATTCCGTCGTCCTCTGACTCAAAACGGTGCAGAGTTTCAGAATTGATAAACAGTCCATCTCCCGCAGCGAGATGATATATCGTCTGTTCATCGGAACATTGTACAGTTCCGTTCAGAACCAGGGAGAACTCAAGTTCCTTATGCCAGTGCCATGCAATGCTCTTGTTGCGAAAATGGCTTATCTCATCTAAATAATACTCAAATGGGAAATCGGCGCTCCCATGTGTCAACAGAGAGCGCATCGTATCGTCCGTTGGTATACTATGGATCTTCATTTTTCCTCCAAATAGCTTTTGGAGATATTTTATCATGATTTGGGATTATTGTGCAAGAATGTGCGGAGAATTTATGATATTATTCAAAATGAAGATAAGAAAATAATAAGGAGCAATCACTATGTCCGCATATGTAAAGACGAAGGCTTCATGCTATTTAGCCTACTTTATTCAAGGAATTGTAATGAATCTGACAGCGGTGCTGTTCGTGCCCCTGCAGACCTTACACGGCTTTTCCTATAGTCAGCTTGGTGTCCTCGTGTTCATAAACTTTGTGTTTCAGCTTTTGGCTGATACTATCTTTAGCAAGCCGGTGGATCGCTATGGCTTCCGCCCCTTTTCCCACATCGCTCCGGTGATCTGCGCCGTGGGCCTTATTATGTTCGCCACAGTTCCCTATTGGGCGGGCAGTTTTCTCTTTGTTGGGTTCTGCATCTCCACGGCAGTTTTTTCCCTTGCAATTGGCCTTTTGGAGGTAATTCTAAGCCCGATTGTCGGTGGTTTTCCGGGAGAACACACAGCTTCCTCCATGGCGGTACTCCATTCTTTTTTGGCGTGGGGAATCATTGTGGCCATCGCCGGAACGACACTGTATTTGAACATGTTCGGCACGGAAAGCTGGCAGTGGATCGTTTTGGTATGGGCGGCGCTTCCGATCATCAACTGCCTTTTGTTCTGGGGTGCATGGATGCCACCAGTCCTGCCGGAGCAGCAGCGAATGAAAACGGGCGCACTTATGAAAAATCCCATCTTTCTCCTGAGCTTCGCCGCCATCTTCTTTGGCGCGGCGGCAGAGCTGTCTCTGATGCAGTGGATCTCGGCCTTTTTGGAGCGCGGCGCAGGAATGTCGAAACTGGCAGGCGACCTGCTGGGACTTTGCGGCTTTGCCCTTTGCTTTGGTGTGGGGCGTCTTGTGTATAGCCGTTTCGGCAAAAACTGGGATATACATAAGGTGCTCATACTTGGCTCTGCCGTGACCGTGGTATGCTACATTGTCGTTTCCCTTTCACCCTGGACCTGGCTGACCGTTGTCGCCTGCTGGGCTGCCGGAGCAGCCACCTGTTTGCTGTGGCCGGAGACTTTGGTGATCGCCTCCGCCGCGCTTCCTGCCGCGGGAGCCGCGCTCTTCGGTCTGCTGGCGGCTGGTGGAGATTTCGGCTCCGCCATTTCCAACTATCTTATTGGTACTATTGCTGATCTGTTCATCAACTTAGCTCCCAATCAGCTCTCTATATCTGCAGAACAGTTCGGATTGCGTGCTGCCGTTCTGGTAGGTTGTGTGCTTCCCATCCTTTCAGCTATATTCCAACTGCTTTTGAAGCGAAGAATCAAAAGATAATTAAAAAGCATCGTAAAAAAATAAGCGATACCTGATTTTCAAAATCAGGTATCGCCTATTTTTCTTGTTACACTCCTGCACGGTAGCTACCCTGTGCCGGTATGTTCTCATACTGTCTTATTGAAAGCCATCCCATTGCAGCCGCCTTTTTGTATGAAGAAAACCACGCGATGGTCGCGTGGTTCAAAAGAGTTTAAGCGTTACATATATAAAGAAAACACCTTGAAGTAATTGCACCTAAATATCGTCAGCAAGTATTTTTTCAATGAGAAACTGAAGATATGCGAGAGATGTTGAGGGCGCTGTATCAGTGGAAAGGTGTGGAAATTATTGAGGGAGAAATCTGCCCCGATTACGTGTATTTACTGCTTAGCATCCCACCCAAAATGAGCGTTTCGGGGTTTATGGGTTACCTAAAGGGGAAAAGCAGTTTATTTACCATTGGAATATGATGATTTTAGCTGAAGTTTACATATATAATAACTGGAACCACCCTTTACCCAAAAATTCTGCTGGTACAGCAGCTCCTTAGCATGTTGCCTGAAAAATGGAGTAAAACTTATTACTGCTTCTGTTATGCATTTGCCTATGCCAAGTTGTACAGTCATGCAAAAGTTACATAAAAACTGTGCACTAATCTGTAGGGTATCAAGCCTAGATAGATACTTTAAGAAAATATTTTTAATATTATTACTATTTGTATAAAACTGGGCTGAATATGCTGCAAAAACAGAGGTTTTCAAGCGGTTTTATGAACAAATATTAAGGAAGAAAAAGTTGTGTTTTGTTGAATCAACGCATCTTTCATGGTATCATTTAACTATATTATGGAAAATTTTGTGCGGTTACTAAGAAGAGGTGAGGGATAATGAGCAGGCGTGAACGAAAAAGCAAAATACGCTTTGTGCTGCCGTCGCTGATTGTAGCGGCTTTTTTGCTGGTGGTTTACGGGCTAAAAGGAATTTACCCCTTTGGCACCGGGGTCATTGACTGGGGGGACATGTACGAGATTAATACCCCTATCTTCTACTATTTTTATGATGTGATAAAAGGGAATGCCAGCTTGCTGTATAGCTTTTCAGCGGCTGGTGGTATGAACTTTTGGGGAGTTTTTGCCTTCTTTTTAACCAGTCCCTTTTCCTTTCTGGTATTGCTGTTTCCCCGAGAAAATATTGTTTATGCAACATCGATTATTCTTTTATTTAAAATGATGCTGGTTGCGTTGACAGCTTATATTTTTTTTAACCGAACTTTTAAAAAGCTGGATGAATTTTATAAAACCATACTTAGCGTCATGTTTGCTTTTAGCGGGTACACTTTAATTTTATATACCAATATTATGTGGCTGGACGTTATGATCCTGTTCCCCATTTTGTTAATTGGGTTGCGGGAGCTGCTGGATAACCACCACCCGTTTGGCTTTTTATTTACCCTCGCTGCAATAATTTACCTTAATTTTTATCTTTCCTATATGGTTTTGCTGTTTGTCTTTTTTGCTTCGGCTGTTTATATGGTTTATTATGTGCCGAAAGGCCGGCGCTTTCGAGGGGTGTTTTTGTTGGGCTGCTCCACCCTTGGCGCACTGGGGCTCTGTTCTTTTATCATCATTCCAGTGGGGCTGCAGGTTATGGGTTCTAGCAGGGTAAAGCCCGGGCTACTCTCTATGCTTACCGATGGTGTGCTGAGCAATATGCTGGACAAGCTTTCCTATTTCTTCTGCAGTGCATTAGTGCTGACGCTGGTGCTGTTGTTGCTGCAAAAATTGAAGATCCATCGCAAATTTATTGGATTTTCCCTGTCCCTGCTCGTTCTTACGGCAATTCAGGTGGTGATCAACCCTATTAATAAAATATGGCATGCCGGTTCTTACGCCTCTTTTCCATACCGTTATGCCTTTATTCCTTTGTTTATTTTATTTATGATGGCGGCCTATTATCTGCAGGAGGTGTGGGAAACCGAGCCCAAGGTTCGGTTAACCTCTGTTGGCCGGCTGGTAGGCGGAGTTGTTTGTGCGGGGTTTTTGGTTGCGGTGCTTTTAGCATTTGTACTGACCTTCAGCTCGAACCAGGAAACCATTGCAAAACTGACCCTGCATAAGGGCACTACCACATTTTTTGTACTGCTGGCCCTTTGCCTCATGCTGATGGTAATTTATTTTGTCGGGGTTAAGCTTTACAAAGGCCACCGCACCGGCAAGGCGGTGCTCTGTGGGGCAATGGCGGTAGAAATTCTGCTCAATTCTTTTTTGTATATTGGCATCCCTTCGCAAAACACCCTGGTACAAAATTCAAACCAGCTGGTTACCACGTTACAGCAAACAAAACTGGGCGAAGAAGGGGAGTTCTACCGGGTAAAGGACCGCAATGAGCTGCTGAATTACAATGCATCCCTGATGTATAGCCAAAACAGCCTGGCGCACTTTACTTCTTTTACCAACAAAGATTATATGCGCACCATGAAACAGCTTGGTTACAGTTCGGTATGGACCATTCCTTCCAGTGTAGATGGCACCCTGTTTACTGATAGCCTGTTATGTAACGAGTATGTCATTAGTACCCAGAACCTGGATTCCAGGCTGTATGACCTGGTGGATAAACAGACGCTTTATAAAGTTTATCGATATAAATATGCAATGCCCCTGGGTTTCCTTTTAGGGGATTCTGCGGTAGAAGCCGCCAAAATAGATGAAACAGATACGGTTTTCCAAACCCAGAACAAACTGTTTTTGGTATTGGGTAACCAGGAACACCGTCTGTTTGACACCTACGATTATACCCTGGTAGACCTGACCGCCAAGGAAGGCAAGGATGGAAAAACAACCTTCACCCCAACTGGTAAGGACTCCAGCGGATATATTAATTTTACTGCAAGCGTTACCAACCGGCAAATGCTGTATTTAGATCTTTTGGGGGACCTTGATAATGCTGTCAACTCCGGCATCCACAACCAGATGAAAGTGTATGTAAACGGGTCGCTCATTACCACCTCTATTCAGCAAAATGGTACCATTGGGGAAGACTGCTTTCCTGCTACTTACCATAACGGCCTGCTGGAGCTTGGCCTGTATGAAAACCAGGTGGTACAGGTAAAGGTGGAGGTCCCAAAAGAGATTACTTTAAAAGAGGCTGTATTGGGCGGCTTGAATGTAGATACTTTTACCGCCTATGCATCTTCGGTAAAACAGGCGGGCGATATTAAGGCTGAAGGCAGCAGCATTACCGCGAAAGTGACAGCGGCAGGGGAGGATAGCTCCTTGGTGCTGGCGATCCCTTACGATAAGGGCTGGCACTGTACCATTAACGACAAAAAAGCGGAAATTGTAAAAACCATGGGCGACCTGATGGCAGTGCCGCTGGTGGATGGCGAAAATGTTATTTCAATCAGTTATACCCCGCCGGGCCTGGGAGTCGGCAGCGTGTTAAGCCTGTTCTTCCTGGTTGCAATCCTATTGCTTGCGGCAAACACCTGCCTGTTTGGCAACGACCTTCTTAAATACACCCGCAAAGCCGAGTTGGTCGTCTATAAGATATATTGGGGAGCTGTAGCGGTAGCATTTGTTTTGATTTATATCATACCTTTATTCACTTTTTTGATTGGCTTGGTAAAAATGCTTTTCTGAATCACCAGTGTGTGACCAGGAAAGCGTAGATTTCCTTTATTAGGATATCCTGAATCCATCAGATAAAGAGAAACACTTTTTAAAACAGGCGAATCATTTTTTGCACCGACTGCTGTATGAATACAGATAGCAAAAAAGGACGGCGGAGCAGTTTAGCTGTCCTTTTCTGCTGCCTATGGTTGGAAAATTTTTTTGCCGGTATTTACCCGTCAGCAGTGTGAAAAATGGGAAGAAAATTTTGTTTTGCGTTTTTAAATGCCTGCCGGCAACAGGCCCTTACAGGGCCTAATCAAGCCGCCGGTATAGCTGGTGGCTATCATTACTATTTATGCCAGTGCGTTTTTGGCGGAACGGAGTATTTTGATGAACAAGACAAAAAAAGAGAGCGTTTTTAGCCGTGTTTGGCCCTATTTTAAAAAATATAAATGGATTATGGTACTGGACCTGTTCTGTGCGGCGCTGACCACAGTGTGTGAGCTGGTACTGCCTTTAATTGTACGGTTTATTACCTCTACCGGTATGACAAATTTACAGAGCCTTACGGTGCAAATAATTGTAAGGGTAGCCCTGCTTTATATTGCACTGCGCATTATGGATGCAGTAGCCCAGTATTACATGGGGTCAATTGGGCATGTAATGGGTGCAAAAATAGAAACGGACATGCGCCGCGATCTGTTTGGTAAAATGCAGCGCCTGTCCTATTCCTATTACGATGACACCAAAATTGGCCAGTTAATGGCCAGAATCTCCAGCGACCTGTTTGATATTACCGAATTTGCCCACCATTGCCCTGAGGAATTTTTTATTGCCGGGCTGAAAATAGTGATTTCTTTTGTCATTTTAAGTTCAATCAATTTTTTTCTCACGCTGATTATCTTTTCTGCACTGCCGCTTATGCTGCTGCTGGCGATTTATTTTAACCGCAAGGCCCAAAAAGCCATGATGCATTCCCGCCACCAGGTGGGAGAAATTAATTCCCAGGTTGAGGACAGCCTGTTGGGGATTCGTGTGGTAAAATCTTTTGCCAATGAAGAGATTGAAATTGAAAAGTTTGAACAGGGCAATCAGAAGTTTTTGCAGATAAAAAAGGTTATGTACCATTTCTTAGCAATGATGCACTCCTCCACCAGGCTGCTGGACGGCATTATGTATGTCGGAGTGCTGCTGGCAGGGTCGCTGTTTATGCTGGATGGCAAGGTTACCCCAGCAGACCTTATGGCATACCTTTTGTATATTTCTACACTACTTACCTCGGTGCGCCGAATCGTGGAGTTTACCGAGCAGTTCCAAAAAGGGGTCACAGGAATCCGGCGCTTTACTGAAATCATGGATGTCCCGGTAGAAATGCAGGATACTCCAAATTCCAAGGAACTGACCAATGTGAAGGGTTCCATTCAATTCGAGGACGTTACCTTCCAATATGCCGACAATAAACAGCATGTTCTGGATCATATTAATATTCAGGTGAAGGCAGGGGAAAATGTGGCCATTGTGGGGCCATCCGGCAGCGGAAAAACCACTTTGTGCAATTTAATCCCCCGTTTTTACGATGCGACCGGCGGCCGGGTGTTAATTGACGGACAGGACGTAAAAAATTTAAAATTACATTCGCTGCGCTCTCAAATTGGCATGGTGCAGCAGGACGTTTACCTCTTTTCCGGCTCGGTGTTTGAAAACATTGTTTACGGCAAGCCGGGCGCTACCAGGCAGGAGGTCATAGAGGCTGCGAAACAGGCGGGAGCCCATGAATTTATTATGGAACTGCCCAATGGGTACGATACCTTTGTGGGCGAACGGGGGACCAAGCTTTCAGGTGGCCAAAAACAGCGGATCAGCATCGCCCGGGTGTTTTTGAAAAACCCGCCGATTTTAATTTTAGACGAGGCAACCTCGGCGCTCGATAACGAAAGTGAGCTGATTGTTCAGCAGTCGCTGGAAAAGCTTTCGAAAGGGCGCACCACCTTTACCATTGCCCACAGGCTTACTACTATACGTTCGGCCGATACTATTCTGGTGCTTACCGAAAATGGTATTGAAGAGCAAGGGAGCCACCAGGAGCTGATGGAAAAGCAGGGAACTTATTATAAGCTGTATCATATGTATACAACGGTCTGATTTTACACAGAAAGAAAAGGGCGGCTGTTTTGAATGATCCAAAACCATTTATAAATACTATATGCGTGAAAACTTGAAAAAGTTTTTGCTCTGCAATCGCATTTTTCTGTGGCAAAATGCAGGCAGATAATATAAGATGTGACCCAGGTTCACGCCCTGCCTGCTGTTCCACCCTGTATATGAAAAGCTAAACTTGTTATTTCAGATTCGCATCAACCGGTATGCCAGATAAAAGTGCTTAGCTTTTGCAGCTGGCTGCCGTATACCATGCGGTTTTGTACCAGCAGAGGACGCTGCTGGTTTATTGGCGAACTGGCGCCGTTCTGGAATAAAAAAGTGGCGTGAATATGCCTGGGCAGAATACGAATGGCTTGAGCGCATATGGGAAAAGGGGCGCTTCACAATTTTGCGGGGCTGTTTCCCCACAAAAGGCTGTGAAAAGCAGCCCCAAATCCAACCTGTTCGGGTAATTGCAGTGTTGAACCAGGCCGCAGGCCTAAAGAGATTTTTGCAAGCCGCCTGCTAACCCCAACAAAGCCGTTTGAAAAATAAAAACGCCTTTTCAGGCGTTTTTTAATATATGTTTTTACTTGTTTTATCAACGCAGCTTTTCAGCTTTTCTTCCATAGATTCGATGTAATCTATGGTGTGTGCAATTAGTTTTATTTTTTCCTCATTGTTGCTTTCCAGGGCAAATACGGTGCGATAATCTAACCCTAACAGGTAGTCAGAGGTAACACGGAACAAAACAGCCATTTGCTTGATCACTTCAAAAGATGGAAACGCATAATTGTTTTCGTAGGAACTGACAGTGGGCTTTGTTATTCCTAATTTTTCTGCCAACTGTTGCTGAGACCATCCTTTGTTTTCACGCAGCATTCTAACTATCATGCCAAAGTCGTAAATGTATTGATCATCCAAAACGTCCGTTCCCTCCTTTTTTATAAGTATAGTATAACCATGGCAAAAACTATCTAACAAAAGTATAATGAATTGTTGACAATGATTTTTATGTTGTTTATAATAAAAAAGGGTGAATTTGATGGATTTATTTTATATGGATTTAGAAAAAAGCGGGTTCATTCGTTCCATTGATGAGTTGGGCCGGGTTGCAATTCCGGTTGATATTAGGCGCTATTTAAAACTAAATTCTCACGATAAAGTACAGTTTCACATTAAAGATGGGGCATTAATATTAAAAAAAGTAAATTTTGATTAAAAAGCTGGGCCAATTACTGGCTCAGTTTTTTGTTTGCTGAACAGTCAGGATGGGCTCCAGTTAAACTGAGAGCAGTTGGAACTGTTATATTTACTTTTAGCGATCCAGCCCTATATGCGGCAGAAATTGAATAAATCCTTGCGTAAAAGCACGAAATCCGTTTTATCTGGCGTCTGCGGTTTTCACCTGGGGAAAATTATGGTATGATTATTACAACAGCAATCATGATATTTTGTGCAGGTTCATTTTCTGAAAATCAAAACCGGCAGCTGCACGATATTGGAATAAAAGTTGCTTTACCCAAAACAGGAACGGAGGAAATCATGAAATATCAAACGGTTATTTTAGATATGGATGGTACTACGGTTGATACCAGTGAGGGAATCATTAAAAGTATTCGCTACACTATGGAGCAGATGAAACGCCCCCAGTTGCCGCCAGATGTGGAACGAAAATTTATTGGTCCGGTGCTTAGCCAGGCGTTCTCCAAATTTTGTCATATGAACGAACAGGAGACTGCCCAGGCTATTCATATTTACCGAAGCAGGTATGAAACCAAGGGAATTTATGAAGCCAGGGCTTTTGATGGAATGGAAAGTATGCTGCAAAACTTAAAGAACAAAGGCTGTAAACTTGGAATTGCCAGTATGAAATTTAAACCTTTTGTTCTGTTTGCCTTAAAGCATTTTCATATAGATTGCTATTTCGACTATATTGCCGCCCCTGGGGAATACACCCAGCTGACCAAAGCCCAGCTGATTGAAGAGGCAATGGAAAAAACCACAAGCAGTCCGGAAACGACGGTAATGATTGGGGACAGCGCCGGAGATGCTATTGGCGCCCGGGATGCCGGCGTAGATTTTATTGGCGTTTATTATGGCGGCGGCTTTAATAATGCAGAAGAGATTATGCAGTTCCCACATGTGCTTGCTACTGCAAATGTAGCGGAAATGGAAGAGTTTTTGCTGAAATAAAATATTTCTGAAAAGCGTCGTATTTTATGTAAAGAGTGTGAGCTTTTTTCAACCAATCCTAAGCTCAAGTACTGACCCGGTCTATGTGCAGTAAATCAAAAGAATTGTTACTAAAAAAACCGGGGCCGCATTTGCAGTCCCGGTTTTTATTATAAATTTGACTACTTAATGGAGTTCTCGTAGGACTCGATCATTTTCTTAACCATCTGTCCACCGATAGAGCCTGCCTGTTTCGAAGTCAGGTCGCCGTTATAACCCTGTTTCAGGCTAACGCCTACTTCGTTAGCAGCTTCCATTTTGAACTTTTCCATAGCTTCTTTAGCTGCAGGAACGACAATTTTGTTGCTAGACATAATAAATTACACTCCTCATTTTTTTAAAATTTAATTGTTCCAATTTGCGTTTGCAGTATTATTATAGGCATGGTGTTCTGGTTTATGAATGCTAATTTTTGTAAAAGCCGCTGCCAAATACCGGTGAAAAATTATTGAACACCGGACGGCGGACAGTCGCATAGCAATAAAATTGCGGTGTTTGCCATAATGGAAAAGGGATCGGTGTTGGTATAGTCGCACAATGGAAATTCAGAAGGTTCTATCGTTTTTCCACCTAAGGTACAAATAGGACGCTGCACGCAAACTACGGCGCTGTCTTCGGTGAAGCTGGAAAGCGTTATGGTGTCCTGAGGCGATCGCCCGCAAGTAATTGCAGGAATTTTTTGATTTGATAAAAAGTCCAGTCCGGCTGTATGGTCTGAGCGTACAATGGCAATATATTCACCAGTCAAAGAACATGGGGACTCCGGCGGGTCGGTATCTACCACTAAAATAGAACGGGTAAGAAAAAGCTGGGCAGGTCTTTTGCATCGCATGAGCAAAATATCTGGAGGCAGATTGTTCATGGCAACCCGGTTTTCATCAAACTGCCAGATATTTTTTTTGCAGTGAAAAGACTGCTTTAATCGATCTAATGAAATACCGCTGTTCTTTCCCACAACAATTACACTGATCATAGTTTGCCTCCTGTCAAAACAAGGTGTTGCCGCCTTCTAAGACGACAGTTTTTTTCTGTAATACAGATACTGTACAGCTTAAAAAACTTAAATTTAAATCAAAGTTTAGCTGTTGTGGCAAAAAAGCAGGCAATCGTATAGTACAGTAGCTATTATTTTTCGATGCCAGCCTACCACATTGTAACTGAAAAAAAGCTTTTCCATGTTACTATTCCGAAAAATGCCGTTGATATACTAGAGATATTCGGGCAGAATAATGGATGAAAAAGATGGATATTATTTGGTATTGAGCCGTATTCGCTAAAATACTTGTAATTTTTGCATTTATCATGCGATTAAGGTGAATAGTTCCCGATTTAACGCGAAATCGAAAGGTTCTGTTGAATTTTTACCGTTTTATGGTATAATAACTGCTAGGCAGTTATTATACTTTCATGGCCAGGCCGACAAGCGCCCAATAGCCATTCACACTTCTGTTTATGGTATAATAACCGCAAAGCGCTTATTATACGTATTTCTACGGCCTGCCATACGGCAATGGCCAATTATACCATTCACACTTCTGTTCATGGTATAATATTTGAGGTAGTTATAATCCAAACAACCAAAGTGAAGTGTTCCCCTAGTGGCCCTTTTGGCACAAGGCGGGTAACCGGTCAAAAACAAACGGTTGTATCATCTTATGGAGTATTCTAAAAATTTTAGATGCAAAACGCATTTGGAGGTGGAAACAGTGAACCCTGACCCTGGAAGTACTTACTTAATTCAACTTATTCTAGTCAGGGGAGCCATGCAGGTGCGCCCCTGAGAAAGGGGAAAATGCATGATTAATTTTTATAAAACAATAAATGGCCGGCTGACAAAGCTGGAGGAGCTGGAAGATAACTGCTGGGTTTGTGCAGTAAGCCCTACCGAAGAAGAGGTGGAATTTTTAACCGGTACGGTGGGAATTGAGCTGGATTTTGTCCGCTCAGCGCTGGATGAAGAGGAATCTTCTCATATTGAAACGGAGGACAATGGCCAGACACTGGTAATTGTGGAC
The DNA here is from genome assembly GCA_900104565.1 of Ruminococcaceae bacterium Marseille-P2935. Classification (GTDB taxonomy): domain Bacteria; phylum Bacillota; class Clostridia; order Oscillospirales; family Ruminococcaceae; genus Marseille-P2935. The sequence goes on along the minus strand of LT629952.1, from coordinate 1,031,731 downwards.
GTTCCAACTGCAGAAAAACAGGAAGATGAAAAAACCATCATCTATTCCACTATGCCAATCGGTATTATTTTAACCGATAAACATATTATTACTATTAGTGTGCGGGCTAATCCTGTTATCAGCGAATTGGCGGATGGTCTGGTTAAGAATGTACCCACTCACCTGAAAACCCGTTTTTTGCTGCTGTTATTATTAAGGGTAGCCATGCGGTACCTGCAGTACCTCAAACAAATTGACAAAATTTCTTCCATGACTGAGCAGCAGCTGCATAAATCTATGAAGAATAAAGAACTGATCCAGCTGCTGGGGCTGGAAAAATCCCTTGTTTATTTTTCAACTTCTTTAAAATCCAACGAAATAACGTTGGAAAAAATCCTCCGTGGCCGTATTATCAAGCTGTACGAAGATGACCAGGATATGCTGGAGGATGTACTGATCGAAATTAAGCAGGCAATTGAAATGTGTAATATCTATTCCAGTATTCTTTCCGGTACAATGGATGCCTTCGCTTCGGTTATTTCCAACAACCTGAACATTGTAATGAAGGTACTTACCTCTTTGACCATTTGTATGGCTATTCCGACGATTGTATTTAGCTACTACGGAATGAATGTCAGCTATCTGCCGCTTGATAACGGCTGGTTTCCCATTACATTGGCAGCTGTCATTACTGCTGTTGCGGGTCTGATTTTAAAGAAAAAGGGTCTGTTCCGTTAATATAGAAACCGTATGCATGGTGAAGTTAACGGAACGACTTTTGGCCGTTTGACAATTAAGAAATACTGTCCTATAATTAGGGCAAATCAATAGATAGGAGCTGGAAACGTGAAGCATTTTTCTTGCTAGAACTTGGAACACAAAACGAGATGCGCATCAGGCGCTTTGTTTGTGTTGCCACGGGCAAGAAAAAGGTTTTGCTTTTCTGCTTACGGTTTTGTACCGCAGGGGGGTAAATCCGTCCTGCGGTTTTTTGTTTACTTTTGCAGGGAATAAATTGCCTGGGGACATAAACAGCGCCGCGCCTTAAGGAGGTTGCACCAGATGTCCCTGATTGATATTCAAAATCTTTCCTTTTCCTACGAAAGCAGCTTTGAACCAATTTTTGAATCGGTTTCTTTTCAAATTGATACAGACTGGAGGCTGGGGTTGATTGGCCGCAACGGACGGGGGAAAACCACTTTTTTAAGGCTGCTGCAAGGGAAATACCCTTATAGCGGGACCATTACAGCTGCGGCTGCTTTTGAATACTTTCCGTTTGAAGCCCCGGCAGAAAAGAAAAACACTCTGCAGACGGTTAAAGATATGATTGCACCCTACAGCATATGGGAACAGCGGATGGAACAAGCTCTTAACAGCAAAGGAGAAAACGCTTTGCGGGAGTATGGCGAGGTGTTAGAAACATACCTTGCTCATGATGGCTACGAAATGGAAGACTGGATACGAGTGGAAAGTGCAAAGTTAAAAGTAACGCCGGATACTCTGGAACGGTCCTGGAACAGCCTTTCTGGCGGGGAGCAGGTAAAACTGATGCTTGCGGCACTTTTTTTAAAAAAGAACCGTTTTTTGCTGATTGATGAGCCAACCAACCACCTGGACCAGCAAGGCAGGCAGGTAGTGGCAAACTATTTAAGCGGGAAAAAGGGGTTTATCCTGGTTTCACACGACCGAAAATTTTTGGATGAATCGGTGGACCATATTTTAAGTATTAACCGCCGGAACATCGAGGTGCAGCGGGGCAACTATTCCAGCTGGCTTGTGAATAAAACCAGACAGGACCAAATGGAGATAGAACAGAATGAGCGGCTGAAAAAAGATATTGTCCGCCTGCGACAGGCCGCCAAACGGGCCGAAAACTGGTCGGACAAAACAGAAAAATCAAAAACTGGTGCGGCCGATAAAGGCTTTGTCGGTCATAAAGCAGCTAAAATGATGAAGCGTGCAAAATCGATTGAAGCACGCCAGAATAAAGCGGCGGAGGAAAAATTGGGGCTTTTAAAGAATGTGGAAGAAAACCCGCCTCTAAAAATGCATGTGCTGCCATACACCAAAAAGAAGGTCGTTGAGGCGGTGAATTTAAGCGCTTTTATAGGAAACCAACCTTTGTTTGAACCGGTCAGCTTTACGGTTAAGGAAGGGGAACGGCTGGCGGTAATAGGGCGTAATGGATGCGGTAAATCAACTTTGCTGCGGCTGTTAGCGGGCGAAAATATTAGGTATAATGGAAACCTGATTCTGGGAAAATTAGAAATTTCCTACCTGGCGCAGGACACCTCTTTTTTAAAAGGCGGTCTGACAGACTTTTGCCAAGCCAATAAACTAGACGAAAGCTTGTTCAAATCTATTTTGCGAAAGCTGGATTTTTCACGGGTACAGTTTGAAAAAAGTATGGAGGACTACAGCGGGGGGCAGAAGAAAAAGGTACTTCTGGCTGCAAGCCTCTGCAAGCCTGCACAGCTATTTATATGGGATGAGCCGCTAAATTATATAGATGTTCTTTCCCGCAGTCAAATTGAAGAGGTAATACTAAAAGCTTGCCCCACCATGGTTTTTGTCGAGCATGACCAAATGTTTTTAGAAAAAATTGCAACGCAATACCTTTTTTTATAAACAGGCGTATGAGCGATTTTTTTAAATTGATTCGCTGGCGAAGAACGCATATAATAAGAACAAGATACCTACAAAGGCATACCATAAACGGTTTTATACGCATTAGCACGAAAAAGGCGCTTGTTCTTTTGAAAAAGAAAAGTTTACCTTTAGGCAAAGGGCAAACTAATGCACAGCGCAAAGAAGCATAAAATTTTAAGCGCTGGTTTGTTAGCTGCCGGCTGAATCTTTTTGCCGTCTGTTTAGAGACGGGGAAAACACACCCATTCCGGTGCCGGCTTTTACCATACGATCAGGCATGCATCTGCTTAAAAGCCCGTTCCGCAGGTTAGAGTGACGAATAGGAACGGCGTTGCAGACAGAGCATAAAATGTGCTTATCAGAACCTGCAATGAAAAGCCCCCGATTTACGTTTCATTTTGCAGCAAGAACAATCTGCTTAAGATGCTTCAGTTTATTTGCAGCCAAGGCATGGCAGTTGCGGTAAAATATTATTTCATGAAAGGCAGCTGCACCCCCAAAAAAGGGCTGTTACTGATGAAACGCTTGCCGGTGCAAATGAATTAATTTACCGGGAAAAGAGGAGAAAAATGAACAGATTCAAGAGGCTGATTCCGTATTTTGCTACCTTTCTGGCGGTATTTTATTTGCTTCCGTTTACCTATTGGCTACATCTGCCTAAGGGGTGGGTAATTGCTGTGCTGCTGTTGGTTAACCCCGCCTTCTGTTTAGGCAGTGGTATGGTATATACAGCAAAGCATGGTTTTTGCTGGTATTTTTTATTTTTGCCAATCTTGTTCCTTCCTTCGGCTTTTCTTTACTATAATGAGTCGGCCGTATTTTATACCTGGGTTTACCTGGCGCTTACGCTGGGCGGAATTGGATTGGGTTTACTGCTGAGGAAGAAAGCGGAATAAAATGACAGGAGGCAACGGCAACAAAACTTACGTACTACTGCGCATCTGAATATTTGTGTGCATGAGTTTTTATAAGAACTGTGGCTGCCACCGGTAGCCGAGCAAAATACGCGAACCAATCAGGTTTTACAAAAAATAATGCCATGAGGTGAACAGCATGAGGATACGTCCGGCAGAAGAAAAAGATTTGGAGGCCATTACAGCGATTTATAACCAAGGGGTTGAGGAACGTTGGAATGCCCAGATGAATCCTGTGTCAATGAAGGAAAGAGCCAAATGGATGAAGAAGGAACATCCGGCGGATAAGTTCCCGATTTTTGTTGCAGAATCGGACGGTTCGGTCATTGGCTGGGCTTCCATTAATCAGTATCATTCCAATAAAAAGGGCTTCCGGAGTACGGGAGAAGTAAGCTACTATGTACATAAAGATGTACGTAGAAGAGGTGTAGGCGAAGCGCTGCTGCGTTATTTGCTGGAATGCGCCCCAAGCTATGGTTTTCACCATGTAATTGCTGTTCTGCTCAGCCATAATTTGGCCAGTGTGGGTATGCTGGAAAAATGCGGGTTTAAACATTGGGGGACTATGCCGGATGTGGTTGACATGAGTGGGTATATCTGCTCCCACCTGTATTATGGAATTGAGGTCCCTCTCAAACGGCAATCAGTCAGTTATTCCGAGCAAAACGCATTAAAACTTGCGCATGCTTATTGGAAAGAGCATATTCGCCCAGGGGATGTTTGTGTAGACGCCACAGCCGGCCGGGGAAAGGACACGGCGCTGTTGTGTGAACTGGCTGGCCCGGCAGGCCAAATTTACGCGTTTGACGTTCAGCCCGAGGCGGTAAAAAGTACCCAGGCCCTGCTGGAACGGGAAGGTTATGCTGACCAAGCCCAGGTGATTTTAGACAGTCACGAAAATATGACCCAGTATGTTGGTTCTGCAAAATGCGTCATCTTTAATTTCGGGTATCTTCCCGGCGGCAATCATGCTGTATTTACCAAAAAAGAGAGCAGCATTGCAGCAATAGAAGCTGCCCTTTCTATCATAACAGAAGATGGCTTTGTATCGCTTTGCATCTACTACGGAGGCGATTCCGGCTTCGAAGAAAAAGACGCGCTTATGGAGTATTTGCGCGGAGTAGATTCTAAGCGGTATACCGTTATGGTGCAGGACTTTTTTAATAGACCTAACTGCCCGCCTATTTTTGTATTAATCGAGAAAAACAAGGGATAATATGAAGCTTTGCTTACCATGATGTGGCTGACGATATATTAACGGATTTTCACCCATGGCTGCAATCGGTTTATTTTCAAACGGACAAAAAATTGCTTTGTATGGACAAAGAATATAGTCATACATCAAAGTTTCCTATCTTGTTTGGAACGATTGTTACTGGCGAACAATTTATTGAAGGAAAAGAAAGGGAGCAAATAAACAAAAAATTTGCACCGTTGGCGGTCGATATGGAAACTGCGGGTATTGCACATGTTTGTTATGTAAATAAAATTCCTTTTCTTGCGGTTAGGACTATTACCTATACGGCGGCTCATAATGGAATAGAAAACTTTGAGAAAAACTGTGAAATGGCCTTAAAAATTTCAGCAGAAATTACTACTGATTTGATAAACAAAATTTAATGGTCGAAGGCCATGTCGGCCATGCAGATCAAACCACTTAAAAAGCCCCCGGCTACAGCCGGGGGCTTTTTATATGCAGTACTGAATTATGGCAACAGTGACACCCTAAGAAGCTGAGACAACGTTGATTTTACCTGACTGTAGATGATGGTTTCTTTGTTCCGGTGACTATCCCAAAACGACCATGACCGCCGGACAAACTATTTTACAGTTGGTTTGTCCGGCGGTCATGAAATAAAATCCAAATTATTCCTCAGAACTGTGATCGTGGTCAGTATCTTCCAGTTTCCCCACGATTGGTTCAGGGTCAACCCCTTGCTTGGTATAGTAATCGGAAAGTGCGGCTTTAATTGCCTGTTCTGCCAGTACCGAACAATGGATTTTAGAAGCAGGCAGACCGTCCAGCGCGTCAACCACCGCACTGTTGGTAAGTTTTAAAGCGTCCTCAATGGGCTTTCCCTTAATCATTTCGGTTGCAATCGAGCTGGTGGCGATGGCAGCTCCGCACCCAAAGGTTTTAAATTTGACATCAGAGATTTTTCCGTCCTCTACCTTAAGGTACATTTTCATAATATCGCCGCACTTGGCATTGCCAACCTCACCAACGCCGTCGGGGTTTTCCAACTCGCCTACGTTTCTGGGGTTAGAGAAATGTTCCAATACTTTATCGGAATATAACATAAGATCAGTCCTTTCGAATGGTTATTTATACTCAAGTAATTTCAAAACCGGAACGTTTTGAATGACGCGGCAGCTGACGTAGATTAAGTCTATCCTTTCAAACTGCCGCTTTCCAGTATATTGAGTGATTATACGGTTTCGTGGTTTTTCTGCATACGCTCCCAAAGCGGAGACATAGCGCGAAGCCGCTGAACAATACCGGGCAATACTTCCAGAATATAATCGACATCTTCTTCGGTATTGTAATCTCCAAGAGAAAGGCGCAGGGAGCCATGAGCGATTTCGTGGGAAAGGCCAATAGAAAGCAGCACATGGCTGGGGTCTAACGAACCAGAAGTGCAGGCAGAGCCCGAAGAAGCACAAATGCCGTGCATATCCAGCATTAACAGCAGAGATTCCCCTTCCACGCCGGCAATCGAAATGTTTACATTGCCTGGCAGGCGTTTTTCGCGGTCTCCGTTTAAACGGGTAGCGGGAATTTTTAAAATGCCGTCGATTAAACGTTCCCGCATAGGGGTTAAGCGGGCAGCTTTTTCTTCAATGCCGCTGGCCGCAAGCTCCATGGCTTTTCCCAGTGCAACAATTGAAGCAACGTTTTCGGTGCCTGCCCGTTTGCCTCGTTCCTGGCCGCCACCGGTAATAAAGGTGTCCAGCAGCACTCCCTTGCGAACGTATAAAGCGCCTACGCCTTTTGGTGCATGAATTTTGTGTCCGGACAGGGAAAGCAGGTCAATATTTTGCTCTTTTACGTCAATAGGAATATTACCTACGGCCTGCACCGCATCGGTATGAAAAAGCACGCCTGCTTCTTTGCAGATCGCACCAATTTCTGCAATAGGCTGAATAGTGCCAATTTCATTATTGGCATACATAATTGAGACAATGCCGGTATCTTCCCGAATTGCATTTTTTACATCCATAGGGTTAACGATACCGTTTTCCCCCACAGGCAGGTAGGTGGCAGTAAAGCCCTTGCGTTCTAAGTCCTGCACGGTATGAAGAATGGCATGATGTTCAAAAACAGTGGTAATAATATGTTTTTTGCCTTTTTTTGACAACCGGGCCATGGCGCCACGCAGTGCCCAGTTGTCAGATTCGGATCCGCAGGAGGTAAAGAATATTTCCTGCGGGGCAGCACCTAAAGCAGCGGCTACCTTAGCTCTTGCCTCCTGAATAGCAAAACCGGCTTCGCGGCCTAATTCATAAATGCTGGAAGGGTTACCGTACCCCTCCTGCAGCCAGGGAAGCATCACGTCCAAAACCTGTTTGTCTATTTTAGTGGTTGCTGAATTGTCTGCATAAACAAAACGTTTCATATTTCCCATCCAATCTGCCGCTGTGCGCCGGCTTTATTTAAACTTGTTTATCCGCCTTAGATTGTGCACAGGAAAACGGTTAGGCGGAAGATACCTGTTGTTACATGCCTTAGTATGCCGCCGCATTTGTGTAGTCAATCACTTCGGCATAAAAAGGGAATTTTTGTATTCCTTTGATGCTAATTATAATATATACTATTTTAGTATATATTGCAAGCGTTCCAATAAAATATTTTTAGTTATTTCGAACTGCTTCAATAGCGGCTACGGCAAGCGCATCACAACGCTCATTTTCGGGGTGACCGGCATGACCTTTTACCCAAACAAAAGTGACCTCATGCTTTTCAAGCTGTTTTAACAACTGCTGCCAAAGGTCACTGTTTAATGCAGGCTGCCCTTTGCCGCGCATCCAGCCATTTTGCTTCCAGCGTTTGACCCATCCCAGGTTGATGGCATCCACCAGGTACTTAGAATCACTGATGAGGGTGACTTTACAGGGTTCCTTCAATGCTTCCAATGCTTTTACGGCGGCAGTTAATTCCATGCGATTATTGGTAGTAGCGGGTTCTCCGCCGCTTAGTTCTTTTCGGTTGCCTTTATAATGAAGCACCACACCCCAGCCTCCTGGGCCAGGATTGCCCGAACAGGCTCCGTCGGTAAACGCCTCGATACATTTCATGGCAGAACCTCCTAAATTGCTTTACTATTATATACCAAAAAAGTACATGTAACAAGAGGTTTTCCCTAAGAATCCGCAAAAAACAGCAAGTTGAACCAATCCATTTCTTTTTATGTCTGTTCTATGTTTGTTTGGTTTGTTTTCTGGTTGAATAGTTTTTTGCAACATGACTCTTAAGGGATCATAGAAGCAGGATTTTTCATAGAACAGCGCAGTGTAACAGGAATATCAGCTGTTTTATAAAAAGCTATACCCATAGCCACAGAGATGGTGAGTTCAAGTTTAAGCATCATTAAAAGCGAATAAGGTGTACCTGACTGCTTTTGCAGAGTTAGCCGGGGGAATTTATTTTCAACAACCATGGAACATAGATCAAATAGGGGAACCAAAACAAAAATCTAAAAAACTAAAAATCTTTCGCTTATTCGGATAAAAAAAGAACCATACTATGTTTAATAGAACAGTACCGCTTTCCGTAAAACGAAAAGACCCGCTGTCTTTTTTATAAAAAGCTATGCGCAGGTGATCCGCCTACTGGTTTTCGCCCTAATGCGCAATTCAAACTGTCTGTGACAGTTTGAATAAAACAGTCGTATCTATGCTGCCAAATCAGTATTGTACGGATTTTGGCGGTTGTGTTGCCATCACGCCGTTAAGTGGCGGGTTTAGAAATAGTATAACAAGGTCCGAAAAGGGAGGATATAATCAAATGAAAGCAGTTATTATGGCAGGTGGAGAGGGGAGCCGTCTGCGCCCGTTGACCTGTGATCTGCCAAAACCCATGACACGTTTATGCGGCAGGCCAATTTTAGAATACATTTTAGATTTGCTGTGCCGGCATGGTTTTACCCAGGCAGTGGTAACCACCGGATATTTGAGCCATATGATTGCCGATGCATACCCCGAAATGCGTTATGGCATACTTTCGATGAAATTTAAACGGGAAGAAGAGCCTTTGGGTACGGCGGGCTCGGTAGCGGATGCGGTAACAAAAGAAGATGATGCAGTCCTTGTCATAAGCGGTGACGCGCTTTGTGACTTTAACCTGTCAAAAGCGATGGAGTTCCATCTTCACAATAAGGCGGCGGCAACAATTATAGCGAAACGGGTAGCCGACCCAAGAGAGTATGGACTGATCCGAACCGGCACAGACGGGAAAATTATCGGTTTTTTAGAAAAACCAGACTATACCCAGGCGGTAAGCGATTTGGCAAACACGGGAATATATATTTTATCCCGGCAGGCGCTTGACTTGATTCCACCGGAGCGTCCCTATGATTTTGGCAAAAACCTGTTTCCGCTTATGATGGAAAAGCAAATTCCAATGATGGCTTATGAGGATGAGGGTTACTGGTGCGATATTGGAGACCTTACCACCTATCGAACCTGCCAGAAGGATATTCTGGAGGGAAGGGTGGACTGTGAGCTGAATGGAACACGGGACGCGGAAGGAAATGTTTTTGCCGACATTCCCCCAAAGGGCAATTACCGGCTTGTCCCCCCTTGTTATATCGGAAAAGCTGTATCGGTTGGGTCGGGTTGTGTTGTGGAAGGCAGTGTACTGGACGATGGATGCCAGCTGATGGATGGTGTTCGGGTGACCGATTCCATTTTGCTGCCCAACGCTATGTTAATGAGCGGGGTAAAAACCACCGGAGCAATTGTTGGTAATTCGGCATCCCTGAAGAACAGGGCCATGCTGTTCGAAGGATGTGCCATTGGTTCCGGGGCAGTGGTGGGCAAAGAGGCGGTTATCGCCCCTGGGGTAAAGGTTTGGCCGCAAAAAAGCGTGGAGGATTTTACCCTTTTATCCGGGCATTTAAAAAGCTCGGTGCTCGCCCGGGAGTATTTTGATGATGATGGCATCAGCGGCGAAATTGGCGTGGAACTGACCCCGGAGTTTTGTGCCCGGGTTGGAGCTGCGCTGGCAACCGTTGGGGTGAAAGGGCGAATCGGGTTAGGCTGCGACGGTACTCCCGGTTCGAAAGCCCTGAAAAACGCGCTGTCGGCAGGAATTCAGTCTGCAGGAGCTGGAGTCATGGATTTTGGCGCTTCCTTTGAGAGTCTTTTCCGCTTTTCGGTAGCTTACTGCGGCCTTAAGCTTGGAATTTATGCAGCGTCTGACGGGCATGGCACCTTACGCCTGGTTAGCGACAGCGGACTGCCTGCAACCCGGCCAATGGAGCGCAGCCTGGAAGGTATATTATCCCGCGGGGAGTTCCGGCGGGTGCCCTGCTCCCGGTTCGGAGATGTAATGGACCTTACCGGAATGGCTGTGCTTTACCGGGCAGCGCTGCTCGGAATGGCGCCGCTTGGACTTTCGGGGATTGAAGCCGGGGTGCAGAGTGATTCCCGGCAAATTCACATAATTTTAGGGGATGTTTTAACAAGCTTGGGCTGTAATCGCACGGAAGAACCGTTGTTTTTCATTTCAGCTGACGGAAAAACAGTGCGTATGCGCCATGGCAAGGCTGAGCTTGCCCATCATAATCTGCTTACACTTTGCTGTATTCAGGAATTTTTGCATGGCCAGGATGTTTCGGTGCCGTATGAGGCCCCCCGTATTTTAGATGCTTTAGCAGAGGAGTATGACCGAAAGGTGTACCGTTACTTCAGCTGCCCGGCAGACGGCGGGGACGCCTATGCACGTGAAATGGCAGGCGGGCAGCTGTGGGTAACCGATGCCCTCATGCTTTGTGTAAAATTTCTTTCTTTTTTAGCCGAAAAGGAAGGAAAACTGGAAGATTTGGTTCAGCTTCTGCCCAGGTACCAGTTGGCCAGCCGCCAGGTACCGGTAGACGGCAACCCCGCAGGAATACTTGGACGGTTTGAACGGAGAGAAAGCACTGGCATTACCGAAGGGGTATTGGTAGACTTTGACTGTGGCACCGCACTCATTCGGCCGTCAAAAAACGGTCGTTCGGTGCGTATTTTGGCAGAATGCCTGTCATCTGAAACAGCCGAAGAATTGTGTGCCAGAGTAGAGGAACTAATCCGTGATCAAAAGGAGCTGTCTTGACATTTTGTATTGGAAAGAATACAATATTACCATCAGTAATCGATCGGAAGGTTTCCCGGTGCTGCCGGGAAACAAGAATGAAATCGGGGTTCCGCGAAGAGTTCGCCGGGGACTCCAGGTACAGCAGATGGCCTGTTTGGGTTATTTAGCGGTTAGAATGGATTTTGGTTCGGATTTCCATAGATCAAAACTGAAATGTGCAGCAATTTAAACTCGCCTTGGCCGTTAAAAGGGGAGTTTTAGTTTGGTGCGTACAAAATAGAAAAACGGAGGTATTCTAGTGGCATCAGAATTAAAACAAGATGGCACAGCGGCCAAAGAGCCTGCTGATAAGAAGCCCAGTAACGCTTCTTCCAAGCCATCCAATACACCGGGGAATAAAAGACGGCCGGCACTAAAGCCGGCAGAGCCGGCAGTAGCGCAGCCCGCAGTAAAGGGTACAAAGGCGCCCCGCCGCCGGCCAGGCGCAAAAAAGTCCCCCGAAAAAACAATTGTACAGGAGATTTTATCCCTGCCTAACCAAAACAAAAATGTTGCCAAAAGCGCAGACGGTGCCGCCAAGGCAAAGACGGAAAACAATAAAGCGCGTCAAAACCAAGCAGCTAAAAAACGCAAAGGAAATAAGGAGCCGGCGGCAAATGTGCAGAAAAAAACGCCGCTGAGGATTATTCCTTTGGGCGGGTTAAACGAAATTGGCAAAAACATGACCCTGTATGAATGTGGGGGAGACATGTTTATTGTAGATTGCGGCCTTGCATTCCCCGATGAGGATATGTTGGGCATCGATCTGGTAATTCCTGATTTTACTTTTGTAGAACGGAACAAAGATAAAATTCGTGGAATTGTGATTACCCATGGCCATGAGGACCATATTGGTGCATTGCCGTACCTGCTGAAAACCGTAAATATTCCGGTTTATGGCACTCGCCTTACCTTGGGATTGGTAGACTGCAAACTGAAGGAGCATGGACTGAGCGGCAGGGTCAAAATGCAGGTGGTCCAGCCTGGGCAAACAGTTAAGATGGGCTGTATGTCAGTAGAGTTTATTCGGGTTAACCATTCTATTCCCGACGCCTGTGCCATGGCAATTCACACCCCCACCGGTGTGGTGATTCAAACCGGTGACTTTAAAATTGATTATACCCCAATCGAGAGCGGCGTGATTGACCTGGCCCGGTTTGGTGAGCTGGGCAGCCATGGGGTGCTGGCTCTGCTTTCCGACTCTACAGGCGCCGAGCGTCCCGGCAGCACAGCCAGCGAGCGCACTGTTGGAGAATCGTTTGAAAAATTGTTTGCCCGCGCCAGTAAGCGCCGGCTGATTATTGCTACGTTTTCCAGTAATATTCACCGCATCCAGCAGATTGTGGACTCCTCCATCAAATATGGGCGTAAAATTGCCGTATCGGGCCGCAGCATGATCAACGTAGTTGGCATTGCCCTTGAAATGGGTTATCTGCGCATTCCCGAGGGCGTACTGGTGGACATTGATATGATCAACCGTTACCCGGATGAGAAGATTGCCATTATCACTACCGGCAGCCAGGGCGAGCCGATGAGTGCCCTTACCCGCATGGCTATGGGCGACCACCGCAAGGTGTCGATTACCCCCAACGACTGCATTATTATTTCGGCTACCCCCATTCCCGGCAACGAAAAGCTGGTGGGCAAGGTAGTAAACGAGCTGATGAAGCTAGGAGCTGAAGTGCTGTACGAAAAAATGTACGATGTACACGTTTCCGGTCACGCCTGCCAGGATGAGCTGCGTATGATGCTGGCACTTACCCGGCCTAAGTTTTTCGTTCCGGCCCATGGCGAGTATAAACACCTGCGTAAACATGCCGATTTGGCAATTTCTATGGGAATGGACCGTAAAAATGTAATTATAGCCGATATTGGCAATGTAATTGAGACAGACAGCGTCACCATGCAGATTGTGGGCAATGTACCCGCAGGCCAGGTAATGGTAGACGGTTTGGGGGTCGGCGATGTAGGCAGCATTGTACTGCGTGACCGTAAGCATCTGGGTGAGGACGGCTTAATTATTGCCGTTGTAACAATCGATTCGGTCACCGGCCAGATTTTGGCTGGACCAGATGTAGTTTCCCGCGGGTTTGTCTATGTGCGCGAGGCGGAAGAAATGATGAGCGAGGCCCGATCCATTATTCGTCAGGCAGTAGAAAACAGCGTAAATGGCGGTGTGAAAGATTGGAATCATCTGAAACAGCAGGTAAAGGACCGTTTAGGCGATTACCTGTATAACCGCACAAAACGCAAACCTATGATTTTACCAATTATTCAAGAAGTATAAAAAACTATTGTTTTCAGAAAAAGCCTGTTTTCCACAAAAAACAGGTTTGTTATGAAAAACAAACAGCCTTACTAAATGGCAGCTGCATTTGTAATTGCCGGCAGCAATGCTGTTTTGATTACATGCTGGTACTGAAACAGTTAGCAAAACAGAAAATAAATAAAAAAACACAGCCTGCCATTCTTAACTGTTGGCAGGCTGTGCCAGTTGTGCTATAATTGTGCTATCATCAGCACGGTTATCATAATATGCAGTGAAAAAAAGCGTAACTGACCTGACGCATTTCATGCGAAAGCGGGCCAGGACCGTGAGGTGTTGTGTCATACATTTATTTGCTGCTTTGCCGCAAGGGTAGTAAAATTTACCGGATCGGATTTATATAGGAACTGTTTGGAATTGTGGAATAAAAGGATTAGTTTTACGGTTTAAAAGGAGGGGGTAGCGGCTGTGAAGGATAGGACAATCTTTTTTAAACCGATATTTTTTCTGTTGATGGGCATGAGCATCGTCATGACGATTGTCTCGGCCTTTTTTGACCGCAAGCTATTTGCTATCTGTACAGGAATTTTATTTGTGGGCTGTATTGTTACATTGATTCTGCTGCGTTATTTTGATCGTGATATCAAAAAGTTTTTACAATATTTGGGCCGATCACTTAGTAAAATTCAGGAAGAAAGCCTGATTGATTCGCCTGTGGCCGAAATTATTACCCAGGAAGACGGGGAGATTGTCTGGTACAATAACCCTGCTAAGGATAAGGTTTTCGCAGGGAAAGATGTCTACGGCGAAAATATTGTCACGATGCTGCCCAACCTGTCCCTTACAGCCAAATGCCCGCCGGAAGGTTTGGATGTGTCGGTTGGGGAACGGCAGTTTACCCTGCATTTAAGCGCGTCTTCCGGCACCGAAAACCGCATGTATGTCCTTACTATGATCGATGATACCCAGCTGAAAAAATATGCTAGGGATTATTTTGATTCAAGGCCTTCCGTGTTTATTATCATGTTAGACGGCCATGAGGACATGGCGCAGCTGATGAAGGAGAATGAGCGGTCCCGCATTGTAAGCGAGGCTGAATATAAAATAGAACAATTTGTAGAAGACAACAACGGTCTCTTTCGCCGAATTGACCGCGATGGCTATATTGCGGTAATTGAAGAACGGTATATGCGCAGCATATTGGCCAAGCGCTTTCAAATATTGGATGATGTTCGCAACATACAAACCGGAGATCGGATCCCCATGACCCTTTCCATAGGGGTAGGGCGCGGCGCAGCAAATTTCCGTGAAGGGGAACAGATGGCCCGTCAGGCTTTAGACATGGCATTGGGCCGCGGAGGCGACCAAGCCGCTATTAAAACCCCCAATGGCTTTGAATTTTACGGCGGTGTTTCCAAAGGCGTTGAAAAACGTACTAAGGTAAAGACCCGAATTGTTGCTACAGCTTTGGCAGAGCTGATTGACGCTTGCGACAATGTTGTGGTAATGGGCCACCATTTTGCAGATTTGGATTGTTTTGGTTCTGCTGTGGGTATGGCGCGGGCGGTAAAAATTCGTGGCAAAGATGTTGTAGTGGCAGTCGATAAGGAGCGGAATCTGGCAAGGCCTCTTTATGACAGGCTTATTCAAAACGGGTTTGAAAATATGTTTTTAAACCCGACCGAGGTGCTGCCGCTGATTACAGAAAAAACCCTGTTAATTGTAGTCGATACGCATATCCGGCACTTTTTGGAATCTGAAGAAATATATAAGGCTTGCAAAAACGTTGTGGTTATTGATCACCATCGCAAAATGGTGGACCATATTGACAATGCAGTTATTTTTTATCATGAACCCCATGCGTCCTCCGCTTCGGAAATGGTGTCCGAGCTGGTGCAGTATTTTGACGATAAATACAAGCTTGGCCGCCTGGAGGCCGAAGCGCTGCTGGCTGGCATTATGCTTGATACCAAGAACTTTACCATCCGCACCGGTGTGCGTACCTTTGAAGCCGCAGCCTACCTAAGAAGGCTGGGAGCCGATACGGTGGAGGTGCGCAAGCTGTTTGCTTCCTCTATGGACGCTTACCAGCGCAAGACCCACTTGGTTGCCTCGGCAGAAATTTACCGCGGCTGTGCCATTGCAATGACCAGTGATCCAATAGCAGATATTCACGTGGTGGCGCCTCAGGCAGCGGATGAGCTTTTGGGAATCAGCGATGTTGATGCTTCCTTTGTTTTGTATGAATGTGATGGGGGAATCTCTTATTCGGCACGTTCTATGGGCAACTTAAATGTACAAATTATTATGGAATCACTGGGCGGTGGCGGTCATCATACCATGGCCGGTGCTCAGGTAAGCGGTATTTCCATGGAGGATGCCCGTCAGAACCTGTTGGAGGCAATTGATCAATATTACGAAAAACAAAATGGCCTGGAAAAACCGGCAGAGGATCGCCAGAAGCCTGAACAGGCAAAGGTGCAACAGCCGGAAGCTAAAATAAATTAGTCTGGCGGCACTGTAAATAAGCCGCCATGAACGGAGGAATTTCCATGAAAGTAATTTTAAAACAGGATGTACAGGGTAGCGGCAAGGCCGGCCAATTGGTAAATGTAGCGGACGGTTATGCCCGGAACTTTTTACTGAAAAAAGGATTGGCAATTGAGGCAACCCCCGCCGCTATGAATGATTTAAAAAATAAACAGGCTGCTGCCGCCCATAAAATTGAGGTGGAAAAAGCAGAAGCAAAAGCAATTGCCGATAAAATATCCGGCAAGACCATTAAGTTAACAGCAAAAGCCGGAACAGGCGGAAAACTGTTTGGTTCGGTTACTTCAAAAGAGATTGCCACCGAGCTGAAAAACCAGTTTGACGTTGATGTAGAAAAACGAAAAATTGTGTTAGACAGTGACATTAAGGCTTTTGGTACCTACGAGACCGAAGTGAAACTGAACCATGGAATTTCTGCTAAGCTGTTTGTTATGGTTGGAGAAGCATAATAACAATCAGACGAAACAACAAAGGTGAAGTATCCCCAGTACGAATGTTTATGGGGTTCATCTGTTTTCCACTTCAAATATTACGCCAAAGTTGTGTTCATTGCAGAGTTAACATAATTAATTGCTGTGGCAATAATTGAATAATTTAGAATAACAAATTGTTGAAAATAAGATTTCCCCCGTTTATAAACGGGGGGATCTGCTTATTTATTTATAAGCAGTACTTTTGGGTGCGTTACAAAGCAGAATAAATTGATACGACAGGTGAAATTAGGTTATGGCCGTTTTTGCCCATCATGCAAGCATAAAAAGCAGGAGGAATTACCGGTGGCTGCCAGAATAGATATTACAACCGAAGCTCTCTCCCAAACTCTGCCCTATAACCTGGAGGCGGAGCAGTCGGTGCTGGGCGCAATCCTCATCGACTCCCAGTGCCTGACCAGGGTGATGGAGTTTTTACGGATTGAGAGTTTTTACCGCCAGCAGCACCAGGAAATATTCTCGATTTTGGTACGGATGTTTACATCCGGCCAGCCAATTGATTTTATTACTGTACTGGAAAACGTGAAGCGGGAAGGGGTATTCCCGACCGATGAGGATGCTAAAATTTATTTGACCCAGCTGGCTCAGATTGTACCCTCTACCGCCAATGTAGAGTCCTATGCGAAAATTGTGCAGGAAAAACAGTATGTACGCAGTTTAATGGTGACGGCACAGGAGATCATGCAGAATGCCTCAGACGCCCAGGCTGACGCCAGGACATTAATGGATATGGCAGAGCAGCGCATTTTTGAAATTCGCCAGGGAAGGGATACCACCGGGCTGGTGCGCATTGACGAGGTCATCATGCAGGCTTACGAAACGCTGCAGCGGTTAAGCAGCGAGGACCGCTCGGAATATGTCGGACTGTCTACCGGCTTTGCCGATCTTGACCGTGTTATAAACGGGTTAGGGAAAAGTGATTTGATCTTGCTGGCGGCCCGTCCGGCAATGGGAAAAACTTCGTTTGCGCTGAATATTGCCACCAACGTGGCAACCAAGCAGAATAAAAAGGTTGCAATCTTTTCACTGGAGATGAGTGCCGAGCAGCTGGTGTCTCGTATTATGTCTTCTGAGGCATTGGTGCCCAGCCATCAGCTGCGTACCGGAACCCTGACTCCCGATGATTGGGTCAAGCTGGCTATGTCCAGCGAAATTTTAGCCAAATCACCCATTTATATTGACGATACTCCCGGTATTACAATCCCTGAAATGAAAGCCAAGCTTCGCCGGTTAAGAGGAGTTGACCTGGTGGTTATTGACTACCTGCAGCTCATGTCCTCCGGCCGGCGGATTGAAAACCGTGTGCAGGAGGTTTCTGAAATTACCAGAAGCCTTAAAATATTGGCGAAAGAACTAAACGTACCGGTTATTACCCTTTCACAGCTTTCCCGTGGGCCTGACTCCCGTTCCGATCATCGTCCCATGCTTTCCGACCTGCGTGAATCCGGCTCCATTGAGCAGGATGCGGATATGGTTCTGTTTTTATACCGCGATGAATATTACGACCGGGACAGTGAAGACCATGGCATTGCCGAATGCATTATAGCCAAAAACCGCCACGGTGAAACCGACAGTGTGAAGCTGCGCTGGAACGGTGAATTTACACGATTTGCTGGCTTGGAGTGGTCCAGAGATGAATGATAAAGCACTGCGCGCTATAAAACAATATAAAATGCTTGAGCAAGGTGACAGGGTGGTGGTCGGTGTTTCCGGCGGCGCCGATTCTGTTGCCCTGCTCCATTTTTTATGGGTAAACCGCGCCCGCTGGAATTTAACGGTTGAGGTGTGTCATATCAATCATCACCTAAGAGGAGAAGAAAGTAACCGGGATGAATGGTTTGTACAAAAGCTATGCCAGAGTTACAGGGTTCCATTTCATCTTTTTTCCTTTGCGGCCAGTGAGGAATCTGCTGTAGCGGGACGTTCGGTAGAGGAATACAGCCGGGAAAAGCGGTACGCTTTTTTTGAGAGAATTGCAGGGGAAGAACGAGCCAAAATAGCAACAGCCCATACCTTAAACGATAAGATGGAAACCATGTTATTTCATCTGGCCCGGGGTACTGGAGGCCGGGGATTAAAGGGGATTCCCGCTGTGCGAGGGCAAATTATACGCCCCCTGATTGGCTGCACCCGGGAAGAGATAGAATATTATTGCAAAGAAAATCATTTGGATTATGTGACCGACAGCAGCAACCTTACAGACGAATATTCCCGTAATTTTATACGCCATCATCTGGTGCCTAACCTTTACCGGCTAAACCCGGCGGTACACAGAGCATTGGAAAATTTGTCTGTTCAGATGCAGCGGGATATGGACTGTTTGGAAAGGCTGTCGGAGGAGGCATTTCAGAAGCTATGGCAGGAGGACGGATTAAACCAGGAAGGCTTTTTACAGCAGCCAGAGGCAATTCGTACCCGCTTAATAGAAAAAATGTTAAAAAGCGCCGGTACTGCCGCCGATTACGAGCGGATTACCGAACTAAACCAAGCAGCCGGAAGGTTAAGTTTTACCTGTCAGCTGGGGCAGAATCTGTTCTGGCAGTGCAGAAACGGCCGGATACAGGTAGTCAGCAGGTTGCCTGAGACGCCGCCGTTTGAACACCCGGTACCAGAACTTTTGCAGTCAGAAAATCAGAAAATTCTGCTATTTGCGGGCAAAAGTATGAGTATTTGCCGAATGGATTGTGAACAATTTAATAAATTTAAGAAATTTGGAAAATATGACTTAAAAAATGTGCTGGACTATGATAAAATAAACGGTGTTATGACTTTCCGCTGTCGGAGAGCAGGGGATGCTCTCAGGCAAAAAGCCAGGGGCTGTACAAAATCATTGAAAAAACTTTTTAACGAAGCAAAGATTCCTTTCGAAAAGCGTTCTGCGGTTGCGGTACTGGCAGACGTTGACGGAGTTATTTGGGTAGAAGATTTTGGCGCAGATGAACGGGTTTTGCCATGGGAACAGACGAAAAATTTTCTTTTGATAGAACTGTTGGAGGGGACAGAATGAAAAACGATGTGAAAAGCGTATTGCTTTCTGAGGAACAGATTGCCAAAAAGGTTGCGGAACTGGGCGCTAAAATCAGTGAGGATTATAAAGACAAAAATCTGATGCTGGTTAGTGTGCTGAAAGGTTCCATTATTTTTATGGCTGATTTAATGCGCAGCATTACAATTCCATGCACCGTGGATTTTATGTCGGTTTCTAGCTACGGCGGCGGTGTAAAAACCTCCGGAGTGGTTAAAATAATTAAAGATTTGGATATTCCGCTGGAAGGACACGACCTGCTTTTGGTCGAGGATATTTTAGACAGTGGGCTGACCTTAAGCTACCTGAGAGAAATTTTGCAGCAGCGTGGCCCCAGAAGCATTAAAATTGCGACTCTGTTAGACAAGCCCGAGCGCAGACAGGTATCCATCCAGCCGGATTATGTTTGCTTTACCGTTCCCGACGAATTTGTTGTTGGATATGGATTGGACTACAGCGAGCGTTACAGAAACCTGCCGTTTGTGGGTATTCTGGATCCGAAGGTTTACAGCGGGGAATAATCCACCTCATAAACACAGGGAGTGAAGATGATTGCAGAATAAAAAATCAAAGGGTTTTGGTGTGTATATCGCAATGCTGGTATTTTTGCTGGTGATGGCAACCTTGCTGTTTACCTCAAAGCCCCAGGTTTCTACCACTAAGTATTCCGAAATTGTTACCTATTTTAAGAATCTGCAGGTTACTGAATTTGAATTGGATTTAGGAACCAGCGAATTGCAGATGAAGGTAAAAGGTAAGGAAGAACCGATCCTTTATAAGGTTCCTAATGTCAGCTTGTTTTTAAATGACATTGATTCTGAAACAGGTAGCTATATCGAACAGTATAACGAGGCAAACCCCGGCAACCAAATGGTTTACAACTATGTAAAACCACAGGATCTGCCGTGGTGGGTAAGTTTGGTACCATCCTTGCTGCTGATTGGCGTTATGGTTGTATTGTGGTTTGTTATGATGCGCCAGGCCAGAGGCGGCGGCAATGCTATGAGCTTCAGCAAAGCGAAAACTCGAACCCCAGATGAGGGGCGTAAGGTTACTTTTGCTGATGTGGCCGGTGCTGATGAAGAAAAGGAAGAACTGGTTGAAATTGTGGAATTTTTGAAAAACCCCCGGAAGTTCAGTGACCTGGGTGCCAGAATTCCTAAGGGCGTTTTGCTGATGGGCCCTCCGGGTACCGGCAAAACTTTACTTGCCCGAGCAGTAGCGGGGGAGGCCGGGGTGCCTTTCTTCTCCATTTCAGGTTCTGATTTTGTAGAGATGTTTGTAGGCGTTGGTGCTTCCCGTGTGCGCGACCTGTTTGAGCAGGCCAAAAAGAATGCCCCCAGTATTGTATTTATTGATGAAATTGACGCCGTTGGCCGTCACCGCGGTGCAGGCTTGGGCGGCGGGCATGACGAGCGGGAGCAGACCTTAAACCAGCTGTTGGTCGAGATGGACGGCTTTGGTGCAAACTCCGGCGTTATAGTCATTGCAGCTACCAACCGGCGGGATATTTTGGACCCTGCCCTGATGCGTCCTGGACGTTTTGACCGCCAGATTGTGGTGGGTTACCCGGATGTTAAGGGCAGAGAAGCAATCTTAAAGGTGCATACCCGCAACAAGCCCATAGGTCCGGATGTAGATTTGAAAACCATTGCTAAAACCACGGTAGGCTTTACCGGTGCTGATTTGGAAAACCTGGTGAACGAAGCCGCCCTGTTGGCCGCTAAACGGAGCTTAAAGGCGATTACCATGACCGAAATTCAGGAAGCTACTATTAAAGTGGTAGCCGGCCCTGAAAAGAAGTCTCATGTGGTGCCTGAAAAAGATAAAAAACTGACCGCATACCACGAGGCTGGCCATGCAATTTGTACCTATTATGCCAAAACTCAGGATGATGTGCATCAAATTTCCATCATTCCCCGCGGTATGGCCGGCGGATTTACCCTCTCTCTTCCCGAGGAGGACCGCAACTACCGCACAAAGGGTGAAATGAAAGACGAAATTATTGTTCTTCTGGGTGGCCGTGTGGCGGAAAAACTGATTCTGGATGATATTTCTACTGGTGCTTCCAACGATATTGAGCGGGCAACCAACATTGCTCGTGCTATGGTTACCAAATATGGATTTAGCGATAAGCTGGGGCCAATTGTATATGGCACTGATGAAAACGAAGTGTTCTTGGGCAAAGATTTTGGCCACACCCGCAATTACTCGGAGGAAGTTGCAGCCGAGATTGATGCTGAAATCCGCAGCATTGTAGATACTGCTTACCAAACCTGTACCGATGTACTGTCTGCTCATTTAGACCAGCTGCATCAGATTGCTGCTTTCCTGATAGAGCATGAGAAGATGGAGAAAGAGGAGTTCAAGGCCCTGATGGAAGGCCGGGAGATCCCCGAGCGCAAGCCTGTTGAGCCTATTGTTATCCAAACTGCTCCCGAAGAGGAAGAATCAGGCGGCGGAAACATTCAGTCTGATTCGGATGCCGGTATTGTATTGGACGGTTCTAACCCCAATTCATTCGATGATGAAAATTCCCCTAATGTGTAAAAAGAGAGGCAGGAAAAAACTCCTGCCTCTTTTTATCTGAATTTTTATAAAGACAATACCCATAATTTTTAAAACATATATTACCTGTTTTGTACCTTGGGCATCTCTTATTCATCTGTTTATCGGGGCGCCCTATAAGCAGAAATGTACGCTTTATGCAGAACTTTCTAAAACAAATATTCTGTTTGTTCTTTCCCAGCCAGAAACACCATGCATAAACGATAACAGTCAAAAAAGACGTGTAATTTTATAAAATTGGGAAACTAGCTAATAAATATTATCAAAATATCCATGTAGACAGGTGAATCGGAGCATAGCCGCCGAGTAGGGCGCATGGGAGCATAATACGTTAAACTATTACCTGAATAGCTGGAGCAGATTGAAAGCTTGTTTTGTATTTAAAGTAAAATCTTAAAAAAACTGGTATCAGGTGGGTGAATGTTAAACAGATGAACGATAACATGTTATCCGTATTGGAAATAAACCACACTGAAATAAGTTTGAATCGATAGGTTGCGCACTTTTACCAAAGTGGGCATTTGACCGTTTATATGCTAAAAAACCGCCGTTAACCGGCGATTTTTTAGCTTTAACTTTGCCACATACAATTTAAATTGCGCCGCCATAAAGGGAAAAACTGTGAGGCGGGTACCCTAAAAAAAGGAGGCTAACATTACCCTTTTGCACCTGCCTGTGGCTTAGGGGGATTGGATATTACATCATCTGCGTATAAATTTATAACAGCAGATGGCTCTGTGGTTCCATGACAAGCTGATTTATGGAATTGAGTTTACCAGTTGCTTTTATTTGAGCAAAATTCTATAGACGGCCCACAATAATAAAGTTTAGAATAAACAAAATGGTAGAAACAATAAGGATCGGATGTAATTTTTCGGTTTGCTTACCAAAAATTTTTTTCAGCAAACCGATCAGGCAGTAGAAGATGAAACCAGCTGCAATACCGTACGAGATGCTGTAGCAGAAGGACATGAAGATGCCTGCAAAAAAGGCGGGAATCGCTTCTTCAAGCTCGCTCCATTTAATTTCGGTAAAGGAGGAAAGCATCATAACGCCTACGATAATGAGTACCGGGGCGGTAGCAGCGGAGGGAACCATTCCGGCAACCGGAGCCAGCAGAATAGATGCAAGGAATAAAATCGCGGTAACTACGCTGGTCAGACCAGTGCGGCCGCCTGCGCCTATGCCGGCTGCGCTTTCTACATAGGTTGTGGTGTTGGAGGTTCCTAAGAATGCACCAATGGAGGTGGCGATTGAGTCAGAAAATAAAGCTTTGTCCATTTTAGATTTAAAACCGGAACTGGTTTCCATAGTGCGTTCATCTTCCGCACTAAAGATGCCGCTCTTGCGGCCGGTACCAATAAAGGTGCCAATGGTATCAAAGGTATCAGAAAGGCTGAAGGCGAAAATTGTCATTAAAACCTGAGGGATCTTTGCAGGATCGGAAAACAAGGAAAGCATGCCCTGCGGGCCAAAAGCTGCACCGATTGTGGTGCCCAGGTCAGCAAAAGCCGAGCCGATATTTGTGGTGGTCATTGCAGAAGCAGGATCGACCACCCCCATAGGGATACCAATTATGGTGGTGGCAATAATGCTGATCAGTATGGCACCCTTTACCTTAAGAACCAGCAAGATAACAACAAGCACAAGGCCAATTAACGCCAGCAGCACAGCAGGGGTATAATTGGTAACTAATGCCGGTACAGCGCTGGCGTCAGAGATTACAGTGCCGCTGTCCAATACAACGTTTTTGCCAGGGTCAGAAGTAAACTGTAACAGCCCCGCATTTTTAATACCGATATACGAAATGAATATGCCGATGCCGCCGCCGATTGCATGCTGCAGGCTTAAGGGAATAGATTTGATAATGGATTTACGGATTTTAGTGACGGTGATAATAATATTGATAACACCGCAGATGAAAACCATTGCCAACGCTTGCTGCCAGCTAAAGCCTAATCCAAAGCACACAGTGTATGTGAAGAAAGCGTTGAGTCCCATACCGGGGGCTTGTGCATAGGGAACGTTTGCAAAAAGACCCATAACCAGAGTACCTACTACAGAAGCGAGGATAGTTGCCAGAAAAACCGCGTTCCAGGGCATACCTGTTTGAGAAAGCATATCTGGGTTCACAAAAATAATGTAGGACATTGCAAAAAATGTTGTGAAGCCAGCGGCGATTTCAGTTGAAACCGTGGTGCCATTCTCCTTTAGCTTGAAAAACTTGTCCATGTTCCATCCTCCAAATTATTATTACGGTATATAACACCCGTAAGGATACAAAATTAATGCCAAAACAAAAAGCGATTGGTAAAAACCAATCGCCGTAGAATTTGTAGGAACAACAGGATATACCTGCACAAATACTGGGCAAGTACTCCAATAGTCGAACAATTTACGGTCGTTCGGTAGAAACTTAGGGACCTTATCACCCAGATTATATTGGCACATGTTCATATTTCATTAACATACTACTATAGTTTCTTATCGCGGTCAATAGATAAAATATTTTAATTTTGATTTTTTGACAAAATCATCTTTTGTCTTTCATCAAACCTTTAAATTTGTAGATTTTTGTCTTTATACAAAATCCGCTGCTTCTACAACTGGTGCAGAGAAATGGAAATTATTACGCGTTGAGGCAAATGCAGCAGTAGCGGTCAGGTAGTAGAGCGGCAAAAAGTGCATTAAATTCAGGGGATTCCGCTATGCAATTTCAAACAAAGCAGAGGTGGGTATCCAGCCAGAAAAATGGCGTTTATTTAGGGAAAGTTTTAATTATTTTGACAATAAGTTTATGTTAAAATGAAAACAAAGAAGAGAGGGGTGATAGGAATGAAGGGTAAAGTTAGCAGAATTGTTTGGGGTGTTATACTTATAATTGTTGGCATTGGCTTTACCGGGGACCTGTTTCATTGGTGGAACTTTGACCTGTTTTTTGAAGGTTGGTGGACGCTGTTTCTGATTATTCCTGCTGTAGTCAGTATGGTTCGGGATGGAATCAATGTTGGCAATTCCATTCTTGGCATTTTGGGCCTTGTTTTACTGCTGGACCGGCAGCGTATCCTGCCCGATGGCGTGGGACTAAAAATATTATTCCCCATTCTGCTGGTAGTGGCAGGTCTGGCTCTGTTAATCGGTTTAGGGCGCAAGCCAAAAGACCCTAACCATCGCATGGTTAACGTAGGAAGCCTGAAATTGGATTTTGATGCATTCCCCGAGTATATAGCTATTTTTTCAGGCTCTGACCACAAAAACAATAATAAGGATTTTAAAGGCGGCAAGGCGTTGGCTATTTTTGGCGGGCTGGATATTGACCTGTCTGAGGTTAGCTTTTACGAAGACGTCACCTTTGAGTGTGTAGCGGTGTTTGGGGGAATCAGCGTAAAAGCCCCAACTTTTGCACAGGTTCAGGTGACTGGCGTGCCTATTTTTGGCGGCAACAGCAACGAAGCTGCTTCGGTACAAAACGCACCGCAGATCACCTTTCATTGCGTCTCTATTTTTGGAGGTTGCGAGATCTTATAATATTGCAGTAATTTTAATCCAAGCAACAGGTTCGCGGGTATTGATAACAATCAATACCCGCCTTTTTATGTTAATGACAGACAGAGCCTATTGAAGTTATAGGCATTTTTCGCTTCAATAACCCAAAAAGGTAGTTGATTTGACGCTGAATTTTGGTGTTATAATGCTTCGTCTATTCTGTAAATTTTTTAACATGTTAGTTTGTATTTTACATCTGACGGAATGTGCTGTTTTCCGCTCTTGCATCTTCCATCAATCCTGTGTATAGTAGAAGCAGGAGAGAAATTTCCGTATTTACCGCATGTTTTGAAAGGGGGAACTTAAAGATGCCAGCAAAGAAAGAGCCGTTGTTGTTATTGGATAACAACTCCATGTATGTCATTGGTGCAGGAACCTATCGTTCGACAAATCTTTCCTTCGAGGAGGCCAAGGCCATTATTGAAATGTACGACCCGGAAGATATTATTCGGTGCTATGCCGATACGGAATTTGAACGGGTAGTTCATGAATACCTTGGAATTGAAAAGCGGGACTTTGCCTATAAGCGTATTCGCAGAATGCGTGTAGGGCAGGATGCTATCGTCTTTAAGCTTTACATCACCCCGTCGGAAACACAGCCGGTGATTGAAGCAGACGATGGGGTACAGGCAAAAAAAATTCAGAATATTTATGTTTTCTGCCAGTATATTACCCGGGAGTCCTAAGAAAGAGCATGAAGAGAATAATGTTTATTCATCTGAAAAACCGCCCCAATTGGGGCGGTTTTATAAATTGTTTTGGGTTAGGAATTTTTAAATAAGGGTAAATATAATAATGATTAATAGGCATTTATTCATACAGGGGGAGAAGACACAGGCAATTCAAAATCCTTACGGGGGAACATGCGACGATGAGGACGAATCATAAGGAAAGATAAAGCTAAAACCACCTGTGCATCAATATTGCGTAAGGTGCCCCTTAATTTGCTCAAGAAATTGAGATGCTACCTGTACTAATTCGTTTTGGATAAGCCCGTTTGACGCCAATATCTGGTTACTTTTTAAGCAGTGGCCAGCGCTGCCGTCCCACCGTACCACACTGCCCCCGGCTTCTTCTACCAGCAGCATTCCGGCGGCAACATCCCAAGGGTTTAAATTTATCTCAAAAAAGCCGTCTACCCTGCCGCAGGCAATGCAGGCAAGTTCATATGCGGCAGACCCGGTACGCCGTAAGTCCTGGCAGCGAAGAACCATCTCTCCGGCAGCGTTTAAAATAACAGCGGACAAAGCCCGGTCATACGGCATTCCCATAGCCAGAAGAGAATGAGCCAGTTCCTTATGGCTTGAAACATGGATAGGACTGCCGTTTAAAAAAGAGCCCACCCCTTTTTGGGCCGAGAACATTTCTTCCCGGCTTGGGTTATATACAAACCCCAGCTGCAGAACATTTTCTACCATAAGCGCCACAGAGATTGTAAAAGCAGGAAAACGATGCATTAAGTTGGTTGTGCCATCCACCGGGTCAATCACCCAAACCGCACTTTGCTCCCTCCCAGCAGGAATTTCGGTGTTCTCTTCACAAATAAAACCACAGCCCGGCAGCAGCTGAGTCAAATCAGCCACCAGCCGGCGTTGGGTAGCCACATCTAAATTGGTTACATAGTTGGAAACGCCTTTACAGTCTACCTGCAGATGGTTCATCTCCGTTAATATTGCCTGCCCGGCCTGAAAAACAATCGCCTCGGCCTTTTTAAATAACGCAAAATAATCCAAAACATTCCCTCCCATTCCAATAAAACCATCTATATTGTAGCATACGTCTGAATAAAACACAATTTCTTGGATTATTTGCCGGATTTCCTTTTAGCAATTCGTGTGCAGCCACAAGGCAAAAAGCACAGAAATACTAATAGTATTTCTGACTTTTTACCGCAGCGGGTATCACCGTTTGCAAAACTTGGTTTAGTCCATCTTCCCGGTTTGAAAAGCCGCCTGCAACGCTGCCAAAACTTGACAAACCCGCTTGAAAACGTATAAACTGTATATGGCAATGAATAACGGCTAAGAAGCCGTTGATACTTAATAAATGGCAAAAGAAAATTTTTGGAGGCCGACTCATGGCAAAAAAGACAACCAAAAGCTATGATAACGAGAGTATCTCCTCACTAAAAGGCGCCGACCGGGTACGCAAACGTCCGGCGGTTATTTTTGGTTCTGACGGGCTGGAGGGCTGCGAACATTCTATTTTTGAAATACTCTCCAACTCGATAGATGAGGCCCGAGAAGGGCATGGTGATACCATTATTTTAACAAAATTTAAAGACAACTCCATTCAGGTAGAGGATTTTGGCCGGGGATGCCCGGTGGATTACAACCCCAAGGAGGAGCGCTTTAACTGGGAACTGGTTTACTGCGAGCTGTACGCCGGCGGTAAGTACAACACTAACGAGGGCGAAAGCTATGAATTTTCCCTTGGGTTAAACGGATTGGGTGCCTGTGCCACCCAATATGCCTCGGAATATATGGATGTGGAGATTGTAAGGGATGGTTTTTTATACAAGCTCCACTTTGAAAAAGGCGAAAACGTGGGTGGCTTAACCAAAGAACCCACCCGCCAGAAGAAAACCGGCACCCGTACCAGATGGCGTCCTGACCTGCAGGTGTTCACCGATATTGCGGTGCCCACCGAATACTTTTTAGATACGATTAAACGCCAGGCTGTGGTAAACGGCGGGCTTCGGTTTTTATACCGGGAAGAGACCGATTCCGGTTTTGAAGAAACAGAGTTTCTTTACCCTAACGGTATTTATGATTATACTGCCGAACTGGCAGGGGAGGAACCGCTTACCCCGGTGCAGTTTTGGCAGTGTGAGCGGCGTGGCCGTGACCGGGAGGACAAGCCTGATTACCGGGTGAAACTGAATATTGCAGTGTGCTTTTCCAACCGGGTCAAACGCACCGAATATTATCACAATTCCAGCTGGCTGGAATATGGCGGTTCGCCTGAAAAAGCGGTGAAAGTAGCTTTTGTAAACCAGATTGACAGTTATCTGAAGCAAACCAGCCGCTATTTAAAAGGAGAAAGCAAGATTACCTACCAGGATGTGGAGGACTGCCTGGTACTGGTATCCTCTTCTTTTTCCACCCAAACCTCTTACGAAAACCAGACCAAAAAGGCCATTAACAACCGCTTTATCTACGAGGCTATGACCGATTTTATTAAGCACCAGCTGGAGGTTTACTTTATTGAAAACCCGGACGATGCAGTCCGCGTTGCCGAGCAGGTGCTGATTAATAAGCGCAGCCGGGAAAATGCCGAAAAGACCCGGCTGAACCTGAAGAAAAAACTGGCCGGCAGCATCGATCTTTCCAACCGGGTGCAAAAGTTTGTCGACTGCCGCACCAAAGACGTAAACCGCCGTGAAATTTATATCGTAGAGGGTGACTCGGCGCTGGGTGCCTGCAAATTGGGCCGCGATAGCGAATTCCAGGCGATTATTCCGGTACGCGGTAAAATTTTAAACTGCCTCAAAGCCGAGTACGATAAGATTTTTAAAAACGAAATTATTACCGATATTATCAAAGTGCTTGGCTGTGGTGTGGAGGTTACCTCCAAAGCCAACAAGGAGCTGTCTTCCTTTGACCTGGACGGCCTCAGATGGAACAAGGTAGTGATTTGTACTGATGCCGATGTAGACGGTTTTCAAATCCGCACCTTAATTCTTACCATGCTTTACCGTCTTACCCCGACCCTGATAGAAAAGGGATATGTCTATATTGCGGAATCACCCCTTTACGAGATTACCTGCAAAGACAAAACCTATTTTGCCTATTCTGATGCGGAAAAGGCCGAGATTGCGGCTAAACTGGGCAGCCAGAAATACACCCTGCAGCGTTCTAAGGGGTTGGGTGAAAATGAGCCGGATATGATGTGGCTTACCACCATGAATCCCGAAACGCGCAGAATTATTAAAGTGGACCCTTCTTCCGCCGAGCAAACAGCTCAAATGTTTGACCTGCTGCTGGGGGACAACCTGCAGGGGCGCAAAGATTATATCGCCCAAAACGGGGCCCAATACCTGGAATTAGCAGATATTTCTTAATCAATTTATACGGTATTGTTTGGTAACCTGGCTTAAAAAAGTGACAGCCTCGTAAAGAATGTTGGCTGCCTCTGAGGCCAATGCACTTCGAGCAGCTGCCTGGATTTTAACCATGGAATGAGCAGTTTTTTACCGGTGTTTATAAAAACGCTATTTCAAACGGTTTTTCGGTTGGCATGACCTAAAAAATTGCAGAAAGGCGGCGTTAGTGTGGGGGGATTGCGGCAGATTCCCTGGGTTGGGAAAAAGACCGAGCAGGACCTGATCCGCTTGGGGTACCCTACCATCGCTTCGTTAAAAGGTGCCAACCCAGAAGAAATATACCAGAAGGACTGTTTGATGCGCGGCGTGCAGATTGACCGCTGTCAGCTGTATGTTTACCGCTGTGCGGTGTACTTTGCCAGTGCCGAAAAACCAGAACCAGAAAAGCTGAAGTGGTGGAACTGGAAAGATGAAATGTAAGTAACAGGAGTTGAAGAAAAGAATGGCTCCACGTAAAAAGGAAAAAGAGCCGGCTAAAGTGCCGGTAAGCGATAAGGTATTTATTCAAAATGCAGGCCTGGTTATTAACCAGCCCATTGTAGATACGCTGGAACAAAACTATATGCCCTATGCAATGAGCGTAATTGTTTCCCGGGCAATCCCCGAAATTGACGGGTTTAAGCCTTCACACCGAAAGCTGCTGTACACTATGTACAAAATGGGGCTGCTGAGCGGTACACGCACCAAATCTGCCAACGTGGTGGGGCAAACCATGCGGCTTAACCCCCATGGAGACGCAGCTATTTACGAAACCATGGTACGCCTTTCCCGCGGCAATCAGGCGCTGCTTCACCCCTATGTAGATTCCAAAGGTAACTTTGGACGCAGCTATTCCCGCGATATGGCTTATGCGGCCTCACGTTATACCGAAGTAAAACTGGACGCCATTGCCGGGGAGCTGTTTTTGGATATTGACAAAGACACTGTTGACTTTGTAGACAACTATGACGGCTCAATGAAGGAACCGACCCTGCTGCCTGTTACCTTCCCATCCATTCTGGTCAATGCCAATATGGGTATTGCGGTTGGTATGGCAAGCTCCATCTGCTCCTTTAACCTGACCGAAGTGTGCGAAACGGCCATTGCAGTAATGAAAGACCCGTCCCACGACATCCTTTCTACCATAAAAGGACCAGATTTTTCTGGCGGAGGGTATGTGCTTTATAACGAGAAGGAGCTTCGCCAAATTGTTGAAACCGGGCGAGGTTCCATCCGGGTGCGTTCCAAGTATCGTATTGATGAAAAAAATAACTGCATTGAAATTACCGAAATTCCGCCCACTACCACCATAGAAGCCATTATGGATAAGGTGGTAGACCTGATTAAACAGGGTAAGATCCGGGAAATTTCAGACATGAGGGACGAAACCGACCTGAATGGCCTGAAGATTACCGTCGATTTAAAACGAGGGGTTGACGGCGAAAAGCTGATGGCAAAGCTGTTCAAAATGTCTCCGCTGGAAGACAGCTTCAGCTGTAACTTTAATGTTTTAATTGCAGGCATGCCCCGGGTTATGGGAGTACGGGAGCTGTTGAATGAGTGGATTGCGTTCCGCCAGGAATGTATCCGCCGCAGGGTGTATTTTGACCTTACCAAAAAGAAGGAAAAACTCCACCTGTTAAAGGGTCTTGCGAAGATTCTAATGGATATAGACAAGGCAATTAAAATTGTTCGGGAAACCGAAGAGGAAAAAGAGGTTGTTCCCAACCTGATGATCGGTTTTGGAATTGACCAGATCCAGGCGGAATATGTGGCCGAAATTAAACTGCGCCACCTGAACCGGGAATATATTCTCAAGCGCACTGATGAAACCTCCCAGCTGGAAGCTGACATTGCCGAGATGGAAGCTGTTTTGAAAGACAACCGCAAAATAAAATCAATTATGATAAACGAACTGAAAGATGTAATGAAGCGGCATGCACAGCCCCGCCGCAGCGAGATTATTTCAGCAGCTGAAGCCCAAATCGCAGATGAAGCGGAAGAAATTCCAGACTATGCGGTAAACCTCTTCTTTACCAAAGAGGGGTACTTTAAAAAGATTACGCCTCAGTCTCTGCGTATGAGCGGCGAACAAAAGCTGAAGGATGGTGACGAGGTGACTCAGGTCATTGAGTCCACAAACAAGGCCAGCCTGCTGTTCTTTTCAGACCGCTGTCAGGTTTATAAAGCCCGTGCCTGCGATTTTGAAGATACAAAAGCCAGCGTGCTGGGGGATTATATTCCTGCCAAGCTGGGTATGGAGGAAGGCGAAGCTGCCTGTTATATGGCAGTAACGGATGACTACAGCGGATTTATGCTGTTCTGCTTTGAAAATGGTAAGGTAGCCAAGGTAGAAATGACTGCCTATGAAACCAAGCTGAACCGTAAAAAGCTGCTGAAAGCCTACAGCAATAAATCGCCGTTGGTGGGTGCCGCTTATATCCGGCAAGATCAGGAGTTTTTGCTTACCTCTTCTGCAGGGCGGATGCTGGTGGTGCATACCGGGGCGCTTAATGCCAAAACCACCAAGGACACGCAGGGTGTTGCGGCTATGACATTAAAGAAAAACCAGACGGTTGCAAGCTTTAAGCCCTTTGAAGAGGGAATGGTGGCCAACCCCCATCGTTTCCGGACCAAAACGCTGCCTTCGGCAGGCATGCTGCCCCGTCCGGAGGATTTTGGCGAACAGATGACTTTAATTTAACCCAAAGCTTATTCGCTAAAAAACATTCGGTGTATTTTTAATCTTCTGTTTTGGCATGGCTTTACATCTGCTCCTGTTTTTCTAAAATAATTTTTTAGCTGATGTGCCATACAGCGACAATAAAACGAAAAAGAGCCGGAAGCGAAAGACGCTTCCGGCTTTGGCTTTACCCCACCCAAATTTTAGCAAACGCAACGTAAATGAGGGAATAAAGCCTCTATTAGTATGTTGCGGATGTAAATAATTATGCGGAATGTAAAAAAATCATTTTCACGTTCAAATTGTCAATCATGATTGTATTGGCCTTGTCATCATGCTAGAATAAAACCGGGAAGAAATTCAAATACTGTTGCAAGGAGGAATCCGGATGACAGCATTTGAGGTAATCGTAAAAATGTTCATGGTATTAGGAAGTGTGGGTGTAATTTTCATATTGGCTCTTGGCTACGGTGCGCTAATTCATCAGATTGATTTGCACTACGAGCAGGATGAAGAAGTAAAAATAAATGATTGGCTGTAAAAAGTGATTAGACAAGTCAGGAGACCTGCCAAATTGGGAACGAAACCCGGCAGAGATATTTGTGCTGCCATTACATCACTTCGTATCGTTTCTTTTTTACAGTAAAAATTAATGATGCATAGCAAGCGTGTTTTAGTTGTGTTTTTTTACGCATGTCCCCACTATGTGGCCGGGCGGCACACTTTATGGCCTGAGGCTGGGACACGGCCATAAAGTGCGGCTCTAGGCCGCCAGCAAAAAGCAGTTGCCCTTAGCCTGGGACAGCTTATCTTTTTTATTGGATAGCAAGAAAAAACAGTTGCAAAAACATGGGGAATATGGTATCATAACTTGAGTAGACGATAGAATTCAGGAGGTACAGAGATGGGACCGTTAGAAATAATTGGAGGCATCCTGCTGATTTTAACCAGCATTGTAATTGTAATTGCGGTAACGCTGCAGCAGCCAAAAGGAAACGGATTGGGTACAATTTCTGGTGGCGGAAGTGAACAATACCTTTCAAAGGGAAAATCCAGAACTTTGGAATCTACCCTTGCGAAAGCAACAAAATACAGCGCAATCGTGTTGTTTATTATTACAGTTGCTGTATCCGCTGTTATTGCATATTTGAAATAGCAAAACCTGAACTGCTCTGTGTTTTCGCAGAGCAGTTTTTGTTTTATACGGCTCATTCTGCGTAATTTTTGATTGGCCGGACAAAATAATGACAACTAGTAAGATGATGAGGAATCGGAAAGAAAGAAATGGAACAGAAAAAGAAAAAAACAAAAGCAAAGGTAAAATACTCCCGTAATGATAGTGCGGGGGCAGAAAAAAAGAATAGTTTAGAGAAGAAAGTGCAGCAGGCACTGCTACAGCTGAAACGAAAACCAACCACATTAAAGGAACTGGCTAAAGCTGCCCGAATACAAGCTCATGAGCAGGATGAATTCCTCGGCTGCCTGAAGGAGATGAAACAGCGCGGACAGCTGTTTGAAGAAAAACATAGGCTATTTTACAGCAAGAATTTTGGGTTGAGCCCAGGGGAAATTAGCAAGATTAACGAAACGTATGGCTTTGTGAAAAAGCTGGATACAGAGGAAGAGCTGTTTGTACCGGGACGTTTTTTGCATGGGGCCATGCCTGGCGATATGGTGCTGGTTAAAACCATGCCCGATTCTAAGGGAGGAGACCTGCCTACCGCAGAAGTTATAAAGATTATCGAAAAAAACGACCTTTCTTTCTCAGGCCGGGTCGTAAAGCGTGCAGGCAGCCTGATGATTGTACCGGACAAGTATGTGCGTTTTCCCATTCAAGTAAAGCGTGGGCAAAACATGAAGCTTAAAGATGGCGATAAAGTTCTGGCTCGTATTTCTACCAGAGGGGAGCGCCATTCCGGACATATTGCACAAATTGTTAAAGCATACGGAAGTTCCGAGACAGCGGGCAATTGCGCAAAAGCCATTGTGGAAAGCGCCGGAGTCCATTACGACTTTCCGCCAGAGGTAGAGGCCGAAGCCGCACTGGTTTCGCAGGCGGGAATTCATCCGAAAGAAGCTGCCGGCAGACTTGACCTGCGGCAGGATGTTATTTTTACCATTGATGGTGCTGACAGCAAAGACTTGGATGATGCGGTTTCTATTCAAAAAACCGAGTATGGGTGGAAGCTGGGTGTACACATCGCCGATGTCAGCTATTATGTGCAGCATGGTTCCAGCTTAGACCGCGAAGCCTTTGAACGGGGCACGTCTATTTATTATGCAGCCAGTGTCATTCCCATGCTGCCCAAAGAGCTCTCAAATGGTATTTGCTCTTTAAACCCGGGGGAAGACCGTCTGGCATTTTCGGCACTGATGGAATTGGACGCAGCAGGGGAAATGACCTCCTATTCCTTTAAAAAGACAATCATTCGTTCCCGGGTAAAAGGTGTTTATGCAGAGGTAAACGAGATTTTAAAGGGAACCGCTTCTGCTGAAATTTTAAATAAATATGACGGGTTAACTGACACTATTTTTGAAATGCGCGAATTAGCCGGCATCCTATCCAAGCGCAGGGCAAGCCGTGGCGCGGTTGACCTCTCTTCCCAGGAATCTAAAATTATTCTAGATGAAAATGGAATTGCTGTGGACATTCTTCCGCGGGTTCAGGGGGAAAGTGAGTCGATCATTGAAGAATTTATGCTGCAGGCCAACCAGGCTGCTGCCAAAATGGGCGGAGGAAAACAGCTGCCATTTTTATACCGCGTACACGAAAAGCCACCCAAGGAAAAGGTGGAGGACCTAGTCAACTTGTTGAATACTTTGGGAATCAATTGTGCCGGAATTCGGGACGGGGCTGCCAGCCCTGCTGCACTTTCTGCTATTTTGAAGCAGGTACGGGGAAAACCTTTGGAACTGCTGATCAATAACCAAATTTTGCGCACTATGGCCAAGGCAGTGTATAGCGACAGGAATATTGGACATTTTGGGCTTGTAATGGATGATTATTCCCATTTTACTTCGCCTATCAGGCGGTATCCTGACCTTATGATTCATCGCATTCTTTCGGCCTATGTGACAGGCATGCGGCCGGAAAATATAGTTAAGCGCTTTGAGCCCCTTGTAAAACCCGCAGCAAACCAATCTTCAGCCAGAGAAATTCGTGCGATGAACATTGAACGTGACTGTGAGGATTGCTATAAAGCGGAATATATGAAAAAATACATTGGACATGTGTTTGACGGTGTCATTTCTTCAGTGGCTCCACATGGATTATATGTGCAGCTGCCCAACACTGTGGAGGGGATGATCCGGGTGGAAAACCTGCCGGACGACGAGTATGAATATGAAATGAAAGTACAGTTTGCAGGGAAATACAGCAAGCGTGTTTACCGGGTGGGGGATGCCATCCGTATTATGGTTGTGGCATCTGATGTTTCTTCCGGTAAAATTGACTTTACACCCTATACCGAAGGTATGACGCTGGAGGATTTTCAGCAAAATAAATAATAAATTACTATTTATTCTAGTCAGCCTCGAGCTTATACTAGAATGATAAGGAATCACAAAAGCACCCCCACAGCATAAATTCAACAAGCTGTGGGGGTTACTGTTTATCAGGTCTGGTTAAGATTCAATGAGTTATTTTTTTCTGTTCGTTCTGCTGATGACTTCTAC
Organism: Ruminococcaceae bacterium Marseille-P2935; assembly: GCA_900104565.1. GTDB lineage: Bacteria > Bacillota > Clostridia > Oscillospirales > Ruminococcaceae > Marseille-P2935. Next base: position 995,965 of record LT629952.1, on the reverse strand, counting down.
AGTGCCTGCGGTAATAGTAACTATAAGACCAACCAAGGCAATAACTTTTGAAGCTCCGCCTGAAACAGGAAGATCCCCCATAGGGGTATCCGGATCAAATACTGTAAGAGTTTCATTTTCTGACATCTTGCTGCTAATTTTTGTGGTATCCCACCAATCAGTTGAATTATTGCTGTGGTAGAGGGATGATTGACTGTATGAGAAGTCTTGACTTGCAGATGACGTAGGCGGCGCTGAACTGGAGGACGACTTGGCTAAGGAACTGGAAGATATGGGCGGCGCTGAACTGGAGGACGATTGGGCTAAGGAACTGGAAGATATGGGCGGCGCTGAACTGGAGGACGACTGGGTTAAGGAACTGGAAGAAATGGGCGGCGCTGAACCGGAGGACGATTGGGCCAAGGAACTGGAAGATATGGGCGGCGCTGAACCGGAGGACGACTGGGCCAAGGAACTGGAAGATATGGGCGGCGCTGAACTGGAGGACGACTGGGCCAAGGAACTGGAAGATATGGGCGGCGCTGAACCGGAGGATGGAGACGTTGAATAGGATACTTCTTTTGAACTTGTATAGCAATACAATATGTTGTAAGTGATACGGTCAAAGTGATTGATGTCCGGGGCTAGTGCATAAACTGTACCATTGTACTCTACATTAAAACGAAAAGTATTTCCATACAATGTGGGATATAGAAAAGCGGAAGAACCATAGATAAAAACATGATTGCTGGCAGATAAAAGCGTACTATCTGATTTTACCAATTCATTCCAGACAACATTTTGTGCATAATCAGGTAAAGGATCTTCTGTCCAAACAATTGCTAAATTATCCACAGTTACAACAATCATATTCAGCGAAGACATTGTAAGTGCGTAATAGATATATCCATCGGAATAGATTATGTCCTGGGTTTGCTCTTTTTCATACTTTTGGAAAGAAATAACATCGAATTCTACCGTAGGAATTGGAAGGTCTGGGGGGCCGGCAAGTGCAGAAATTGAAGCCGAAATTGTTACTAGAAGTGCGATTAACATGATCCAGATCCGCTTCATATAATTTCCTCCTACAAAATAATATGTGCATGTTGGCTTTAACCGGTTAGTTATGATATATGGCGGTAATGTAGCTGTAATATTATATTTATATTATTGAAAAATATTATAGTAAAAAGGTGAAAATTCTAAAAAAGAGCAACGCAATACATAATGTGCATTGCGTTGCTCTTTCATGTTTTTTACAAATATTATAATTAATTTCGTGTTTTTTTATTATTTTTTCTTATTCATTCTGCTTACAATTTCCATAGCACCAGCAGCCACAACAACCATAGCACCAGTTACAGCGATTACTTTAGAAGCGCCGCCGGAAACAGGCAGATTGCCCAGAGGTACTTCCGGATCCAAAATAGTTACCAGTTTGTCGTTATTTGGTCCAGGCCCCAGAGGAACAGACCCTTCAGAAATTGTTACGGTAGATGAATTATCCCACCAGTCAGGAGAGCTGGTAGTACGAGAAGTTGTAGTTGGTTGGCTGGTAGAGTTTGAAGCCTCGGAGCTTACAGAAGATTCAGAGCTTACAGAAGATTCAGAGCTTACAGAAGATTCAGAGCTTACAGAAGATTCAGAGCTTACAGAAGATTCAGAGCTTACAGAAGATTCAGAGCTTACAGAAGATTCAGAGCTTACAGAAGATTCAGAGCTTACAGAAGATTCAGAGCTTACAGAAGATTCAGAGCTTACAGAAGATTCAGAGCTTACAGAAGATTCAGAGCTTACAGAAGATTCAGAGCTTACGGAAGATTCGGAGCTTACAGAAGATTCGGAGCTTACAGAAGATTCGGAGCTTACAGAAGATTCGGAGCTTACGGAAGATTCGGAGCTTACAGAAGACTCAGAGCTTACGGAAGACTCAGAGCTTACAGGAGCCTCGGAACTAGTAGAAGATGGAGCTGCACTGGAACTGGAGGAACCGGGCAGAACCAGCTCATAGCCAAAACGATCAAAGTGGCTTACTTTAGGAGCAAGCGCAAAATATTTATCGCCAATTCTTACATTAAAGTAATAGGTTCCGCCGTTTTTATAGCTTGCATAGTGATCTTCGGCTGTGTTGGTGGTGAAGATATGATCACTATCAGCGGTTTTTAAGGAAGCATCTTTGGCTTTTAGTGCTTTCCAAACGTCATTTTGAATGGAGGATGGAATAGGGTCTTTCGTCCATACAATAGCAAAGGTGCCTTGTTTTACAACAATCAAATCATTTTCGGTCATTACAATGCCACGGTATTCTTGGCCGTTATATTTTACTTTTTGTGCGCTAGAACCATCTGTCTTTTTAAAACTTGTAATGGTAAACGAGCCGCTGGCTGTTGGAACAGCAGGGGACTCTGCAAGTGCGGTAATAGAAGCAGAGATTGTAACCAAAAGAGCGATTAACATTACCCAAATACGCTTCATAATATTTCCTCCCAAATAATTATTACTTTATTATTCATTCCTTCTGCCCATATTATTCCATAATTTAGTCACAAGCCAGTAACATTTTTGAAAAAATCAAAATAAAAAAGGCCCCACCGTAGTGAGGCCTTTTTTTGCTAAGTTATAGCTGAATTATTTTTCCACATTATTTTTTTTACGCTTTTTCTCAAACAACTTTGCACCAACTGCAGCTACAACAACCAGAGATCCAGCCATAGCAATGACCTTAGAAGAACTACCGGAATTTGGCAGGCCGCCTAGAGGAACTTCAGGGTCCAGAATGGTTACCGGGCCAGGTCCCAGAGGAACGGGATCGTCAGGAATATCGGTTGGATCTTCAGGCCACCAATTGCCTCCGCCTGTGGTACGGGTATAGGTGATAATAACCTCATACTCGTAGTCAGGGTCATAAGTGAAGCTTCCGGTATAGGTTACAGTCGCAGGTTTTTGAACAACAGCAGCGTCCAGTGTTAAGGTTCGTGGAGCCTCTGGAGTTGCACTGGATGCAGGAGCCTCGCTAGCTGCAGGAGCCTCGCTGGATGCAGGAGCCTCGCTGGATGCAGGAGCCTCACTGGATGCAGGAGCTTCGCTGGATGCAGGAGCCTCACTGGATGCAGGAGCTTCGCTGGATGCAGGAGCTTCGTTGGATGCAGGAGCCTCACTGGATGCAGGAGCCTCGCTGGATGCAGAAGCCTCACTGGATGCAGGAGCTTCGCTGGATGCAGGAGCCTCACTGGATGCAGGAGCCTCACTGGATGCAGGAGCCTCACTGGATGCAGGAGCCTCGCTGGATGCAGAAGCTTCGCTGGATGCAGGAGCCTCGCTGGATGCAGAAGCTTCGCTGGATGCAGGAGCCTCGCTGGATGCAGAAGCTTCGCTGGATGCAGGAGCCTCATTCAATACAGCAATTTCCTCTTCCGGTGTAATTAAGGTTCCAATAATTTTAATCGAGGAGAATTTATAGTTGTAACCGCTAAAGACATAATTGCGTTCTGCAAAACGAGTCATCGCGATGGTGTAAGGAGAACCATCTGCAGGAATCTTAAGAGAAACGGAAGTTCCTTCTCTGCTGCCAGAGAAGTTACCGTTGGTGTAATATTCATGGGTTACAGGAATATTTACCTCATAGAATTCGTCAGGAAGTCTTTCCCAAACACCATAAAGATCTTTATCTTCGGTGATAAGGGTATCAAAACTAAAGAGTTCGGTGCAGCCTTCGCTGGTGAACCAACCGGTAAATTCATAACGGTTTGGAACATCTATTACAGGTTGATTAATTGTTTCACCATCAATGATACCAGTAATTGGGTCTGGCACTGATGCAGAAGATGGAACATCACCAAGGAAGTGGAAGGTTACATTATGCAGCGCTGGAGTATAGTTCCATTTAGCTACATATACCACATTGGCGGCAGGCTGAGCCTGAGTTGCGCCAACAGTGGTAGAAACGGAAGAAGCAGTGGTCCAGCCCTCAAAGGTGTAGTTGGGGCGTACAAAGGTGTTGGCAGCTACAGTGTAGTTGACGCCTTCGTACCGGCTGCCGCCGTCCACGATTTCATCAGAATCGGTGGAGTCTGCATACATCTTGTAGGTGACGGAATACTTGTCGTTCTCTTTCCATTTAGCTACATACACTACGTTAGCGGCAGGCTGAGCCTGGGTTGCGCCAACAGTGGTAGAAACGGAAGAAGCAGTGGTCCAGCCGTCAAAGGTGTAGTTGGGGCGTACAAAGGTGTTGGCAGCTACAGTGTAGTTGACGCCTTCGTACCGGCTGCCGCCGTCCACGATTTCATCAGAATCGGTGGAGTCTGCATACATCTTGTAGGTGACGGAGTACTTGTCGTTCTCTTTCCATTTAGCTACATACACTACGTTAGCGGCAGGCTGNGTTGCGCCAACAGTGGTAGAAACGGAAGAAGCAGTGGTCCAGCCGTCAAAGGTGTAGTTGGGGCGTACAAAGGTGTTGGCAGCTACAGTGTAGTTGACGCCTTCGTACCGGCTGCCGCCGTCCACGATTTCATCAGAATCGGTGGAGTCTGCATACATCTTGTAGGTGACGGAGAATTTCTCATCCTCGTTCCACTTGGCAACGTAGGTCTTATCGCCGGTTACCGTGGCGGGGAATGAGGTAACTTTGGTGTTGGAAACAACCCCGCCAACCTCTTCGTACCAGCCGTCAAAGGAGTAATGCGCTTTGGGGTTGGTGGTCGGGCGGCTTGGGAATGAGGTGTTCACGTACAGGTTCGGATTGGTTACGGTGGACTCTGTCGTGTTTAGCAGGCCCTGGTCCGAGTCCGCTGTCTTAAAGGTTACGGTGTATTTGGCATGTTCCTGCCACTTTGCATATACAGTAATATCGTTTGGTACCAGCGTAGATGCGGTAAATGTTGTACCGCTGCCATTGGGCTCGGTGTTCCAGCCAAGGAAGTCATAATGCAGTCTGGTTGGAGCTGCTGGCAGGGTACCTACAGAGGTGTTTTTAGGAATAGTCTGTGAGGTTGGGTTTGCTTCAGTAGCACCCGGAGTAACTAGAGTTTTTAAAGGATCCGTATTATTTCGGTCGTAGGTTACAGTTACAGGAATAACCTTTTTATAACCGAAGTAGACGTTCTCAATGGAACCATCGGTAATGGTAACATTTACAGGGGAAGTACCCGTACCGGGAGCCGCGGTTCCGCTGTAAAGCGCATAGGTGTTGCTTTCAAATGCCCATGTTGCCTCTGCACTAACAGAATAGGTGCCGTCTGGCAGGAGAGTTGGGTTGCTTGCCAGGTTCGGATCACTGTAAGCATAGGATGGACGAATAACAACACGGTTCTTCCAGGCGACGGTGTTGCCGCTGTGGTCACAAGGCTGCCCAGCATCGTTTACCAAATAATATTCGATGTTGATCATACCTGAAGGTTTGGGAAGAATGGGGCTTTCAACCTTGTGGGTGCAGTTGTGGTCTTTAAAGTTAGTGTAGGTCAGCAATGCGTCCCCATAGTTGGTGGGGAACAAGCCGTTTTGGTTTGGAATTTTCAGCACAATAGGAATAGTAAGGGTTGCAACCTCAGAGGTGATGTCACCCAAATTCCATTCAACAGTTCTATTACTGTTTTTTACGCTGGTGGTGCCTGTGCTTGCAACAATAGACCGGCTGGTATCTAAATTAAAGTCCGTGCCGATCAGATCGGTCAGTTTTGCAGAGGTTCCGGCTTTTTTTACGCTGTTTGCAATACTTTTAAAAGTATTTTCCAGCTGGCTGCTGGTAACGTTGGCATAAAGGTTGGCAGAGGTGGCCATACTTTGCAGTTTACTGGCTGCGGTAGCATCCACATCAACACCAACAGTGTAAACAGTGGCCATTGTTTTTAGGGTTGCAATTTTGCTGGAATAATCGTCTGAGCTGGGACGGCCGTCAGAAACGAACACTACATAGGTAGGGCGTTTTTTCTCTTCGGCGGTGCGGCTGTTGAGAATGGTAATAGCTTGATCAAGTGCTTCCTTATAATAGGTGCCGCCGCTGGGCGCTTTCATCAGCTCGATGTTCTTTTTTAGGAAGTTAGCAGCAGTCATATTAGAGGCGCTGTAATTTTTAATCACATCGTCTCCGCTAAATGTTTGAGGGTATTTGGAATACACCTCATTCATAGGCTGCTGGTAACGGATAGTTCCATTAATTTTACTGTCATTTACATAGAATAACTCATCGTTGCTTAAATTTAAGCTGGAAGCATTTGTAGCTTTGGCACTGCGAACTTCAATGTCATAATCGCCGTCGTAATCGCCGTTGCTTTTCAGGTAGTTAATACCACCAAACGATACAAAGCCAAGGCGGTTTAGCGAGTCAGAGCCATCCTCGTACTTATCGTAGATAATATCTACAAAGCTTTTTGAAGCGTTAATGGCATCGTCAATTCTAAAGTAACAGCCAATATCATAGGAAACATTCCTGTTTACCCATTGATTATATTGGTTTTTTACCTGATGAACATACTTCTCGTAATAATTACTCCATACATTCCTGTGGTTAGGGTTGTTGCACTGGCTGCTGTTTGTACTACCGGCATCGTAGGTCATACTGCCCGAGCGGTCAACCACCAGCAGTACGTCTGCTCCGGTTTTTACCGGGGCGCCGTGCACCTTAAGGGTAACGGTTGCCTTGCCGGCGTCACGGTCGGTCCATACGGCCGATTTTTCTACACGGACATAGCCTTCGTTGGGGTAGTCGGGGTAGTCTGCCTGGGTCAGGCTGCCAGAAATAACCGGTTCGGAAATCTTACTGCTTCCGCTGGTTGCATCCGTTGCCAATGCCGTGGCGGTGGAAATGGGGACCATTGTGGCTACCAATGCCAATGCCATCAGCGTAGACCCTAATCGTTTCCATTGCATATTATCTCCTCCTTTTATTACACTTGCTTATATAAAATTTAGTTACCCTTGCTCCATCCAATCTGCAAATTCCTGATTGCCCTGTGCGGCAGCAAGCGCACTGTCCATTAACTTAATCATCTCTAACGTGCTTCGAAAATGCTGGATTTTTTTCTGTTCAGTCCAGGTAATGGTGCCTTGCCAAGTTGAATTTTGGCGGAATTGAACCTGTATGACAAAGGTGGCTTTTTCGCCACGCTTTATTTCGAACATCTCTTCGCCCATCTGCTCTACCACCTCCTCAGCTTGGTTACTGCGATTTGAACTTGTTTTTTGAAAAGACCGATATTGGTTAAATGCCTGGGGAAAACCTTGTTGGTCGAAAAATGCATCCATCTGGTCAATAAGATTGATAATACCTGTAAATTTTCTTTCTCCGTTCATATACGGGTTAAAGAATGTACCAGTGGGATCGTGTGCTATTACTTTATTAACGCATACAAGGGTTCGGGTTGAATTGCTGGGCCTAAATATAGAACTGCTAGCTGCCAACAATATCTCTCCTTTCCTGTTGATGGTTCAATTATTCCATATATTGGTCACATACTGGTAACAAAAAACAAAAAAAGACTGCTTGTTTTGACAAGCAGTCTAAAAATCTTATCTTTTATTAAATAATTGGATCTAAAGGCTGAAGATTTGCACGTACCGTTAAAGGAGAATGGGGGTATTGTTGACGAAAACGCTTTGTAATCCGCTCCAATACCATCTGCCCGTTTTCGAAGGTGAGGGTAGGCAGCATTAAAACATATTGGGAGGCACTGAAACGGGAAACAACATCACCCCGCCTTAAGCTGGAACAGATGACATCCAGCAATTTAGCCATAGTTGCATTTAGGCTTTTTACGCTGGGGGGCAGCGCATCTTGGCGGGATAAAGTAAGCAGGCCGACAAAGACTGCCTGCCCGGTACGGGAAGCTGAGCGGGCTTCTAAACGATACATGCTTTTAAATATTTCATATTCGCAAACAAAAGCACCATTTACCTGGCTGGCTTCGCGCAAATCTTCTTTTATAACGCACAGGTCAGTTTCGGTATGGTTAGAATTTTTGATAATTTCCCGATACAGGCTGCGCAGAGATTCGGACAGAGATACGCCCAGTTCACGATAAAACAGGGTTGTAACATGTTCATAGTGAGCCATGGCCTGCTGCTGCCTTCCCAGATGAATGAGAGCGCGAATCAGAGATTCGTGAATATCTTCTACAAACTGGTCAATGACGATTGCACTTTCGCAAACAGTCACAATTTCGTCATATTGGTTTCTTTTTTGCAGCAGTTCCACCGCTTCTGTTACACATTTAAAATAAAGCCCGTGGTAGTAGGTACTTAAAGGGATCACCCAGGTTTCAAAATAAGATTTTGGCAGAAAATCGCCTTTGTATAAGTTTATTGCCTTCAGGTAGTAATCGATCCGTTCCAGGTCAGAAATTTCAGGCATGCAGGCTCTTTTGGCAAGTTTCTCAAATTCTTCGCAGTCTACCCAGCAGTCCAGCTGATTGTTCCAGCCATAAGAGCCCCTCTTATATTGAATCAATTCTTTTGCACACGAAATGCCACTGTCGGCCAGAGTGTTTCGAATGCGATAGATCAAATTCTTTAACGCATTGGCAGGATTATCACTCTCTTCATTTGCCCAAAGTACTTCAATCAGCTCATCGTTTGAGATAGACCTGTGCCGGTGTGCAATTAAGTATTCAAGGACATTCCAAATTTGATGGGCGCGGTTGGAATTATCGCCCACAGTATTGCCATCGACACAAACTTCAAAGCTGCCGAGCATGGTAATCCGCACTTGTTTATTCTGGGATTGTTCTGAAGAATTCTGCTTTGTCATATTAGTAACCCCTTGATCAAACGTTATTAACATGCATAGGAAGATTATTTTCCACAAATTCCCTATGGGTTTATTATAGCATGGTTGAAATGATATTTACTAGTGAAAATAGGCGAAAAAGGAAAAATTTTCGTATGTACTTTATATTTTTTCCTATTTCTTATATAATGTAGCTGTGATGAACAGAAATTAGTCATAGTGATATAAATGTTTTGAAATTTATGTACAAAATTTTGACTGATAGGGGTGAGTACTCTTTGAATTTTACCTTCAAAAAGAAAAATAAAAGTTCGGAAGAACTACAGCAAATAGATGAGGAAAAGCCCAAACAGACCCCGGGGGAAGGCTTTGAGCCGGAAATAAACCAGCAAGAAAAAAATGATACAAAATCTGCATTGCAGCCGGCAGAAAAAAAAGTGTTGCATGGCAGGGCTCAAAAAATTGGGATAAACCTTTTGCTGCTGGTGGGCATCGGAATGATTCTTTATGCGTACTTATCCTCGCGTCCGCCGCGCATCAATACATCTGTTCCACCGGTTGAACCGGTGAGCGTTCCGACCGTTTCGCAGTCTTCACAGCAAGGGGAGGAGTCACTGCCCACCGACCGGCTGTATATTACCGCTGAGCGAGCCGCTTATCAGGACGGCCAGCTGGTACTTCGAATTCCGCGTATGGGGGTGGATGCTGCCATACAGAATGGTACTACTGATGAAGATATGGACAGAGGCCCAGGCCTATATGATTATGCCCAACTGCCCGGAGAAGGAAACCGGAATGTCAGCATTGTGGCACATCGCGATATAGCAGGTTCCCTTTTTTATTATATTGACCGGTTAGGGGAAGGCGATTTATTTTACCTTATTTACAACGGAAAGATCTATGTCTATAATTATAAAGAAACAAAAGTGGTAGAGCCGGACGACTGGAGCCCTATTTATCCACAGGGGTTCTCCTGCCTGACGCTGACGTCCTGCCACCCGCTGGGGACTACCCGGCAGCGCATTATTGTAACTGCCGAGCTGGTCAGAATAGACGAATACCAAAAATATTACAATTACCTGCCCTGGGAAGAAGGGTACGATAAGCAGTATACCTGGGAATCAGGCGCGAAACCATGGACAGAACAGGAAAAAGAAGAAAGCTCCAAGGCAGGCAGCCAATCCAGTTCGTCGGAGCCGGCTTCCCCGGGTGTTTTACCGGGTTAATGTGTTCCGGAAAAGGTACTGGTGATCAGAAATATATACTGAAAAGGGCAGTGTTGGGGAGAATACAGCTACCCTTTACTTGTATAAGGCCTTTTTGAAAATTCCTTTTTCATAGTTACTGGGTTGAAAACACCTGGGTTCAGTTCAATCGTTTTTCAGCCAAGATATATAGTTTAGTGAAAGGAGGCAAAAGCAATGCACAGACAATGGAAAAAGCTGGGTTCAGCTGGTCTGGCGGCTATTTGCCTCTTATTTTATTCAGCAGGCTGCAGCGGCTCACAGGGCATGGAATCCCGGTCTGATTCCAGCCTGGAACAGCCGCCGGCTGTTTCTGATGTACCCCAGCAAAGCTTTGCTGTCCCCCAATTTTCCAGCAGTAGTTCTGGAGAGCACTCCGTTCAGTCCAGCCAGGCCTCCGCTCAGCCTCAAAGCCAAGTGGAGGCGTCTGTGCCAGAGGAGTCTATTGCAGGGGAGCCGGCAGCGGAGGATTCTTCCAGCGCGGCAGCTTTGCAGCCCCAGGAACAAAATGGGCTGAGAGGTGCCAGAACCAATGTGCTGGTACCTTATGCAGCGGGAACAGAGGTCTATGGAAACAGTTCGGTATCCATTGATGTTTCTAACTCCTCTGAAGGCTATGTAATGATTCAGTACAGCGGCAGCAATCCAAAGGTGAAGGTGCAGATCACCAAGGATGGCGGCAGTACATATACCTATAATTTAAATTCCAGCGGCTATTATGAAGCGTTCCCCTTTTCCGGGGGAAGCGGTGGTTACACCATTAACGTGTTTGAAAATATTTCTGGTACAAGCTATGCTCAGGCCGCCGGACAGTATGTTACGGTTTCTCTGCGCAGCTCGGTGCTTCCGTTTTTATACGCCAACCAATATGTAAACTTCTGGTCGGGGTGTTATACAATAGAACTGGGAGCACAGCTGGCGAGTACTGCAAATAATGATTTGCAGGTGGTCGAAAACATTTACAACTATGTCACTAAGAATATTTCCTATGATTACAACAAAGCCAGCAGCGTTACCTCTGGCTACCTGCCTAATGTAGACAGTACGGTTAACAGCGGCAGGGGTATTTGTTTTGACTATGCGGCAGTCATGGCCACCATGCTGCGCACTCAGGGAATTCCCACAAAATTGGTGGTTGGTTATGCAGGAAGCGTTTATCATGCCTGGATCAGCACCTATATCAGCGATATTGGTTGGGTGAATGGTATTATTTATTTTGACGGCCAGTCCTGGGTAAGAATGGACCCGACCTTTGCGGCCAGCGGCGGTGGCAGTTCGGATATTATGAGTTTTATTGGTGACGGCACCAACTATAATGCAATGTACGTGTATTAATGCTGATAGAAGATGTGGAGGAGTGGCAATATGGCAGTAAAAAGCAAAGAAAAAAGACAGCTTTCTCCAGCGGAGATTACCGCATTCTGTTCCCAGCTGGCGCTGATTGTAAAAGCGGGGATTTCGGTTCAGGAAGGCATAGGAATTATGGCAGAGGACGCCGCCGACCCCCGCGGGAAAGAAATTTTGGAAGGTATATTCAGCCATGTGGAAGAAGGCCGGCAGCTATACTTTGCACTGAAGGAAACCGGATGTTTTCCCAAATATATGGTGGATATGGTTGAAATCGGTGAAGCTTCCGGCCGTCTGGATGAGGTGCTGGATTCCTTGAGCGCTTACTATGAGCACAATGAATCAATCATGAAAAGCATCAAACAGGCTGTAACCTACCCAGCGGTTATGATTTTAATGATGGCGGTAGTGATTGTGGTGCTGGTGGTCAATGTTATGCCCATCTTCAATCAGGTGTTTTTACAGCTGGGCAGCGAGATGTCGGTATTTTCACAGGGAATTATGAATTTTGGTTCCCTGCTGAGCGGCTGCGCTTTGTGGGTTGTTGCGGTTATCCTGCTTTTAATTCTGACCTTCATTTTAATGCGGAATACCCAAGGCGGCCGAAAAATCCTTTCCCGCTGGTATGACAGCTGCATTTTTACCCGTAAATTATCTGCAAAAATTGCTGCCGGGCGGTTTGCATCCGCTATGTCTCTTATGCTAGCCAGCGGTTTGGATTTGGACCAGTCTATTGATATGACCAGCCAGTTAATTGAAAACGAAAAGATTCGTGCAAAAATTTCTGCCCTCAAAAAACAGATGGCGGCAGGCAGTACCTTTGCCGAGTCGGTGGTAAAGGCGGAGCTGTTTTCGAGCGTTTATGCGCGCATGGTTGTGGTGGGGTTTAAAACCGGTTCGGTGGATGCGGTTATGAACAAAATTGCAAAGCGGTATGAAGAAGAGGTGGAAGACCGGATCAGCCACATCCTCTCCATTCTGGAACCTACTTTGGTGGCAATACTGGCTGTAATAGTTGGAATGATTCTACTTTCGGTAATGCTTCCCCTTATGGGTATTATGACATCAATCGGGTAATTGATCGCGTAACTGAAAGGAGCGCCAGACATGAGAAACGTGTTTGTAAAACGCAATAAAGACCACACTGCCCTTCGGGAGACCGCGTTTCCGGTGTTGTTTTTTTTGACGCTGGTGGTGATGGTCACTTTTGGCTTAAAAAATGTGAATCAGTCTACCCAGGCCGAGCAGTTAAAATCTGCCCAGCAGGCGGTGCGCCGTGCGGTCGTACAATGCTATGCGCTGGAGGGGCAGTACCCGCCGAATATTGAATACCTGGAACAGAATTACGGCTTAAGCGTTGACCGCAGCAAATATGTTGTTCATTATCAAATGTTTGCATCCAACCTGCTGCCGGAAGTTTCGGTATTTCCTGCCAACGAAAATGTGAAGTAACCGGTAAAAATATTGGAAGAAGGGAGGAGACGGGTTTGAAAGAAAAAGAAAGCAGGCATGTGGTGGATTTGCTTTTTACCTTGGGCTTGTTTTGTGTTTTGGCGGCTACAGCGCTTATGGTGGTATTAATAGGGGCCGACGTTTACCGAAAAACAGTTTCTAATATGACCGAAAACTATAATACCCGTACCTCCATTACCTACTTGGCCGAAAAAGTTCGCCAAAACGATGTTCAGGGCAGTGTTGTTTATGAAACGACGGTTGAGGGCGGCGACGCCTTGGTGCTGGAACAGCAGGTGGGTGATTCGGCGTATCAAACCTGGATATTTGTTTATGAAGGAAATCTCCGCGAGGTGCTGGTAAAGAAGGATACCCCGGTAAAAGGTACCGACGGCCAGGCCATTATGGAGCTGCAGAGCCTGCAGGTGAAACAGCAGGATGGAATGCTGCTGCTGGCTGCTACCGATATGGATGGCAATCGATCGGAGATTAAATTGAGCCCGCGCTGTCAATAAGGTTGAAATTTGGAAGGAGGGGGAACATGAGTATTCACAGAACATCAAGATCCGGCTTGTTTTTGATGGAGCTGATTTTGATTATCTTATTTTTTGCAATTACCAGCGGCGTATGTGTCAACCTGTTCGCGAAAGCTCATGTACTCAGCGCTGCTTCCACCGATTTAAACCATGCAGTGCTGCAATGTGAAACTGCTGCAGAAACTTATAAGCACCTTGACGGCGATTTAGGCCAGGTGGCTTCCAGCCTGGGCGGGGAGCAGCAGGGGGAAATGCTGGTGCTTTATTTTGATCAGGAATGGAATCAGGTGACAGACCGGGAGACGGCAGTTTACCGGTTAACCTTGGTACAAACCCAGGAAGAAAACGGGCTTACAGGCGCTGTAGTTTCGGCCGCAAAGGGCGAAAAAGAGTTGTATCAGCTAACTGTCAAAAAATTTATATAGGCCATATAGTCCTTCACAATAAAAGAATTTAAAGGAGGCGGCAGTATGCAAAAGGAAAAAAGAAATACTGGAATAAGCGTGGGAAGCTCGTCGATCCTGGTGATTTTTGTGGTGCTCTGCCTTACTACCTTTGCGGCACTGTCTATGGTATCGGCAAATGCCGATTACAAATTAACCCAAAAAACCGCCCAGGCAACAAGTGCATTTTATGCGGCTGATGCTGCTGCCGAAGAAAAGCTCGGCCAGGTGGCAATGGTGATTCGGGGGAACCCGCAGGCCGACTGGCAGGAAAAACTGCAGCCCCTTGGGATTAGCCTTTCGTACGTGGGGGAGAAGATAATTTTATCCTATGAAGTTCCGGTAGACGAAGGAAAAAACCTCTGCATCCGGTTGGATGAAAACCTAAACCGGCTGCGCTGGCAGGTCATGCCAATACAAGAGTGGCAGGGAGACGAAGCGCCTATGGGAAACCTTTTGGGCGAGGGTACGATAATTATCGAGTAGGAGGCCAAAGAAAAAAATGGATATAGTCGAGCTGCTGCATCAGGCGGTGGATCAGGGCGCATCTGATATTTTTATTGTTTCCGGTTTGCCGCTTTCCTATAAAATTAACAATCAAATCAATCATTGCTCCAGCGAAAAGCTTTACCCCGATCAAACCCGGGAGCTGATTTTAGGAATTTACCGTTTAGCGGGAGAACGAAACCCCAATAAACTGCTCAATCACGGTGATGATGATTTTTCCTTTTCGCTGAAAGGGGTATCCCGCTTTCGGGTCAGTACCTATAAGCAGCGCGGTTCTCTGGCGGCAGTAATCCGGGTCGTTACCTTTGACCTGCCCGATCCCGGGGAACTTGGAATTCCAGATATTGTGCTGGGCTTGGGCTCCCGTACAAAAGGGCTGGTATTGGTAACCGGACCTGCCGGAAGCGGAAAGTCTACGACCTTGGCCTGTATGATTGACCTGATTAACAAAACACGCAACGCACACATCATTACATTAGAAGACCCTATTGAATACCTGCACAGCCATAATAAAAGCGTAGTAAGCCAGCGGGAGATTATTACTGATACCGAAAGCTATGTCACCGCCTTGCGCGCTGCCCTGCGCCAGGCGCCTGATGTGATTTTGCTGGGGGAAATGCGAGATTATGAAACAATTAATACCGCTATGACTGCGGCTGAAACAGGGCATTTGGTTATTTCAACGCTGCATACCATCGGGGCGGCAAACACCATCGACCGTATTATTGATGCGTTTCCCTCCAATCAGCAGGAACAGATTCGTACCCAGCTTTCGATGGTACTGCAGGCAGTGGTATCGCAGCAGCTGATTCCAGCAACAGGTAACACTTTAGCGCCGGCCTTTGAAGTAATGCTGGTGAACGGCGCAATTCGAAATATGATTCGTGAATCAAAAATCCATCAGATTGATACGGTGATCTACTCCTCAGCAGGGGAAGGGATGATCAGTATGGATACCAGTATCCTGAACCTTTATAAACAGGGAAGAATTTCGGCTAAGGATGCTTTGATTCACAGCACGGCCCCAGACCTCATGGCCAAAAAATTGGGCAGTTAAAAGAAAAACGGTGGGTTATTTTTACCTCTATTAGGTGAGCCTCAAGCAGCGGCAATTACGCGTAGCGTAATTGCCGCTGCTTTGTATAGTAAAGTAATCACCAGCTGTGTCGGCAAAAATTCAGGGTGTCATCGTTTTCTGCGATGACACCCTGAGCGCTGCACGCACCACTAATCTGCTTCTTTATAGGCTGGCCCAAGAAAACAGTTAGGTTCATGCTGCAAGTATTTTTCCATCATAACGTGGGGACAATATTCGTCATAATGCAGTTCTCCGCAAACAGAGTACCCATTGCTTTCATAAAAACCCTGGGCTCGGACCTGGGCATCCAGCATGGTCCTGCTTCCTCCCAATTCCAAGGCCTTCTGTTCCAGTTGGGTCATTAGAGCAGAACCCAAATGTTCTCCGCGATATTCAGGAAGTACAGCAATACGTCCAAGTTTATAAACTCCGGCTATTTCACCAGAATACATCCGTGCACAGCCAGCGGCCTGACCGTTGACGTACAGCACCAAATGATAGCAGTTTTCATCTGTTTCATCAAACTCGTTATGGAATTTTTGTTCTTCCACAAATACCTTTTGACGAATCATGGCGGCATCTTCGGGCAAGTACCCTGGTTTAGTCCATATAAATTCCATTTTTATTCCTCCAGCATAACAAAATTATGCGAAACCTGTAGCAGCGATTTGAATGCTATTGCAAGCCGCAATTTTGTAAGATAATAAATTTCAACAGCAATTGTAAACCAAAGTCTGTTCAAAGCGTAGTTTTTTAAACAGATTCATATGAAGTGATTCTATAATAACTGTCATGTTATAGGCGGCTGCTGCCGTCGAATTGTCGCTTCATACTGATTTTGAAAAAACTTGGTTTGATGCCGTAAGCACTGCAGCTTTTGAAATTAGTATAATAATGGAATTAGTATATAGGTTTTTGAACATAAAATCAAACGGGGCCATAACGGCCCCGTTTGTAATGTTTTTTAAATCCCCATCATGAGTTTTAGAAACAGCATACCAATTACACCCGGCAGCCCTAATAGGGCCGAAACCGAAATGGAAAAGGGGGTCAGGCTGAGCAGGCCGCCAAAGAGAGGAGAAAAAGCCTGCAGCAGTGCCAGTGTGCCAATACCCGTAGCGGCCGAAAATGCAAAGGTGCGAAATGGCCGCCCGGATTTTATATAGAACAAAAGCATAACGACAGCAATTACCCCAAGGCCGATCCAAATCATTGATGGCAGATGATTCATCCTGTAAAACTCCTTTCCATGTTGTTGCCGTCCCTGAGCAACTGGGTTTTTAAATTCATGTTTTTTGCAAGCTTAAGCAGATGGCTGTAACGTGCTGCCAACGCCTTTTGCTCAAAGATGCAGGCTTCTACTACATCTTCGTCCTCCGCCAGGTTAAAGCAGCTGTCCAAAATTTCCATTTTTGTTTTGATCAGCGATATCTCATCCAATATATTTTTGGCGTGGATATCTTCCTGCGGGGCCTGACGGGAAAACATCGAAACAAACGAGTGAATGATGTTCATACTGCACCGTCCTCCAGTTTTATGTATATGTGCAGTATGGACGAATATTCCAGCAAATAAACAATATCATCCCATAGTTCGAGTTTATTTTTTACTTATAAGGCATATACTATGGGTACGCCCGGGCGGCGGTATCAAAAAGAGGGGAGGGAGATCCATCATGTATGAGGTGAAAAATATTGTGGAGCGTTACTGCCCTGTAATGGGGTGTAATATGCCGCTGGAAATCAAATATGACAGCACGGGAAAGAGAATTGATACCTGTATGGGAGAAGATATTTGTTCTAAACAGCGGGGTGGATGTACCAATAGTCTGCGTAGCCAAGGTGGTACAAAATAAAAAAGGCGTCCGTATGGACGCCTTTTTTATGTGACCAAACTGATAAGCCGAGTTCTGTATCAAACAGCGATCTATCTAAGCCGCACGTCGCCATGCCGCTTTAGCCACCTACCCGAGGACCGGCGGGCCGCCGTTATAAATCCTCATTATGCGGTGTTGCTCCGGATAGGGTTTACATAGCCTTGTGGTCTCCCGCAAGCTGGTGAGCTCTTACCTCGCCTTTCCATCCTTACCGGTTTCCCGGCGGTATCTTTCTGTTGCACTTTCCCTAGAGTCGCCTCCGGCTGCCGTTAGCAGCTACCCTGCCCTGTGGAGCTCGGACTTTCCTCGTGAACGCCCTTTCGGGAACTGCCCACGCCGCTGTATCGTTTACTCACAAAATGAAATTATACAATAAAAAAGTGATTGCGGCAACTAAAAGCCATTAAAAAGTCTGTTGTCATTTTACTTTTTTTACTGAAAAGAGCTTTCAGCGTTAAGAATACTGAAAATACAAAACGTACATGCTTTTATTAAAAATGCCTAATCCTTCAGGGGCATTCCATTGGCATCGGTCTTAATGTTTCCGCACAGAATCATAATCCCTTCGATAAAGCCCCAAATGCCAGATGCAATTGGCCCTAAACCGCAAAGCAGAGTGCCAACCGTGCCCAGAAGCAGCTGTGCAATTGCTTTATCGCGATAGCCCAGGTAAAAATTGTGAACGCCGAATACACCCAAAAAAATACCAAGCAAGCCGCCAACAATTTTAGACTTAGGTTCGACTGCCATACCATTAGGTGCCATGTTTACGCCGTTGTTTACATAAGCCGAAGCATTCTCTTTTAAAGGATACCCACATTTTACACAAACAACCGCCAGCTCGTCGGTAGGATTGTTGCAGTTGGGGCAGAAGTTTTTTCCAACACCCACCGGCACACCACACTGAGGACAAACATTGCTGCCTTCGGGCAGCTGGTTTCCACAGTTTTTACAATACATAAATTCCACTGCCTTTCCCAAACAAATTCAATTGATGCAAATAGTATACCATATTCTTTTTTTGCTGACAATTAACAAAATCTTTCAAAACCTTTTGTTTTTCCAGACAAAAAACTGTTTGGACACAGTTTTGCAAGACAGAAAGAATAAAACTTCGTTTTTACATAAAAGCCCCAGTTGCCCCCAAAACTGAACAGCATGGGAATATGGGGGGTATTCAAAAAATACAGCGTAAAACAGTGAATTTTACAAATTGAATTGCTGGCTTAAAAACGCTGAAAACTGCATAAAATCAGCCTTATTTCAGGGGGAAGACGATAAGATTTTTTTAAAAAAATTAGATAATGCTTTAAAAACGTGTGAAATTGCACAGTGCAGCGCACTGAATTGGTAATAAACTATCAAATACGTAAAAATTATGAATCCATAAAAAGAGAATACTTGCAAAAATGACTAAAAAAACCTATAATTAACAACAGAAATGCAATTTTATTTCATAGAGGGGGCCAATTTTATGTCATTTAAAAACCAGTATCTGCAAGGGGTTTATGAGACCGTTTGTAAAAGAAATGCTAATGAGCCTGAGTTTTTACAGGCGGTGCGCGAAGTCTTGGAATCCTTTGAGCCAGTGCTAGAAAAGAAACCTGAGCTTGCCAAAACCGGCGTAATTGACCGGATTGTGGAGCCAGAACGCTTTATTCAGTTCCGTGTTTCCTGGGTAGATGATAAGGGCAATGTGCAGGTTAACCGTGGTTACCGCGTACAGTTCAACTCTGCAATCGGCCCCTACAAAGGCGGTCTGCGGTTCCATCCGTCAGTAAACGCTTCGGTAATTAAATTCCTGGGCTTCGAACAGTGCTTTAAAAACAGCCTGACCAGCTTGCCTATGGGCGGCGGTAAAGGCGGTTCCGACTTTGACCCCAAGGGTAAATCTGATGCAGAGGTTATGCGCTTCTGCCAGAGCTTTATGACTGAGCTTGCAAAACACATTGGCCCGGATACCGATGTTCCGGCTGGAGATATTGGCGTTGGCGCCCGTGAAATTGGCTACCTGTTTGGCCAGTACAAGCGCCTTCAGAACGAATTTACCGGGGTACTTACCGGAAAAGGGCTTTCCTATGGCGGTTCTCTTGCCCGTAAAGAGGCTACCGGCTATGGATTACTTTACTTCACCAAAGAGATGCTTCAGTGCATGAAAAACATTGATATTGCAGGCAAGACGATTGTTATTTCCGGTTCGGGTAATGTTGCCATTTATGCAACTCAAAAAGCAACCGAAATGGGTGGCAAGGTTGTAGCCCTGTCCGACTCCAACGGTTATGTCTATGACAAAAACGGCATCAACCTGGATGTTGTGAAACAAATTAAAGAGGTGGAGAGAGGCAGAATCTCGGAGTATGCAAAACGGGTGCCCGGCGCAGAATACCATGAAGGCTGCCGCGGCATCTGGAGTGTAAAATGCGATATTGCACTGCCTTGCGCAACCCAGAATGAAATCAATGGCGAAGAGGCTCAAACCCTAGTAAACAACGGTGTAATTGCCGTAGCCGAGGGTGCCAACATGCCCTCTACCCCAGAAGCCATTGAAGTATTCCTGAACAACGGCATTATGTTTGGCCCTGCAAAGGCAGCCAATGCCGGCGGTGTTGCCACCAGCGGCTTAGAAATGTCTCAGAACTCCATGCGTTATTCCTGGACCTTTGAGGAGGTTGATGAAAAGCTGAAAGGCATTATGATCAACATCTTCCACAGTGCTTACAATGCTTCTAAAGAGTTTGGTCAGGAAGGCAACCTGGTAATGGGTGCAAACGTTGCAGGCTTTATGAAGATTGCTGATGCAATGACCTGGCAGGGCATTGCCTACTAAGGCATTCTTTTACAACGAAACAATGACGGAAAGTCTCCAAATTGGAGATTTTCCGTTTTTTGTATTCGGCCTTCCTATGCAAAACAGAGATATTTTAAGGTTTTAGCGAAGAAAAGCGTCGGTTTTCTTGAAAAAATACGGGGATAATGCTAAAATAGGCAGTAATCATTTTATACCAAAATAATTAAGATAAAGTAAAAAAGGGAAAAGGAAGTGTGATTATGGAGATCAAATTTACTCCAACCACGACGCCAAAAGCAAAACCAGACGAAACCAAGCTGGGTTTTGGCGAAATCTTTACCGATCACATGCTGATCATTGAGTATACCAAAGGAAAAGGCTGGCACGACGCCAGAATCGTTCCTTATGCTCCTATCGCTCTTGATCCGGCTGCTATGTGCCTGCATTATGGTCAGGAAGTTTTTGAGGGTATGAAGGCATACCGTGCCGAGGACGGCAGAATACTGTTGTTCCGCCCGCAGGAAAATTTTAAACGTATGAACGTTTCCAACGACCGTTTGTGCATTCCCCAGATGGACGAGCAGATGATGCTGGAAAGCCTGGTTGAGCTGTTAAAGGTAGAAAAAGACTGGGTTCCGCACCTGCCCGGCACTTCTTTATATATTCGCCCCTTTGTGATTGCAACCGAGCCGAAGCTGGGTGTAAAAGCATCTGACACCTATTTATATATGGTAATTCTTTCCCCGGTAGGCGCTTATTATAAAGAGGGGATTAACCCGGTTAAAATTTATGTAGAAACCAACTATGTCCGTGCAGTACGGGGTGGTACCGGCTTTGCCAAAGTGGCAGGTAACTATGGCGTTTCGTTAAAAGCGCAGGTGGAAGCCCACGAGCAAAACTTTACTCAGGTACTGTGGTTGGATGGTGTTGAGCGCAAATACATTGAGGAAGTTGGCACCATGAATGTCTTCTTCATGATCGACGATGAGGTAATTACTCCAGCCCTGCTGGGAAGCGTATTGCCCGGCATTACCCGTAAATCCACTATTGAGCTGCTTCGTTCCTGGGGCTATACTGTCACCGAGCGAAAATTATCCATTCAAGAGGTTATGGATGCTGCCCGGAACGGCCGCTTGAAAGAGGCTTTCGGAACCGGTACAGCTGCAGTTGTATCCCCCATTGGTGAGCTGAAATGCGAGGATGAGATCACTATTATTAACGATTATCAGATCGGGCCGGTTACCCAAAAGCTATATGACAGCCTGACCGGTATTCAGTGGGGCAAAACAGAAGACCCATTTGGCTGGAGCTATGAGGTGAAAGTGGACTAGGGCTAATAAGCTCTAAGGCATGTCAAATTGCCTTTCATCAATTGGGGAACAATTGTATTCGGGTATGGAATGCCCAATGCCCATTCTCTGATTAAAATTCTAAACACCCTGTACCGCAAGGTGCAGGGTGTTTTACTCGAAAAGAAAAGGAGAGTACCCATGCGCACGCTGCATTTTACCATACCGGAGGAATATGGCGGAGTTAAACTGGAAAATTTTTTGCGTCGTGAGGCCAAGCTCTCTGCACGGCTGATTTGTAAGCTGAAACATTATGAAGAAGGTATTCAGCTAAATGGCGTTCATGCCCGCACGGTGGACATACCAAAAGCAGGCGATACCCTGACGCTGAACATTCAGGAAACCCCCACCGATACTCTGCCCTCTGGCATTGAGGTAGAGGTATTATATGAGGATGAGGACCTTATCCTCTATAACAAGCCTGCAGGCATGCCCTGCCATCAGGCAAAGCGCTACCAGCAGGACACATTGGCCAACGTCTATGCCGCCCACTGCGCTGGCCATGGAATCAGCCCGACCTTCCGGTGTATAAACCGGTTGGACCGGAATACCTCAGGGGCAGTGGTGGTTGCCAAAAACCAGTTTGTGGCTGACCGGATTAACGGAAAAATTGAAAAAAGCTACCTGGCAATTGTATGTGGTTCCGTAAGCAAGGAACAAGGGGTGATAGAAGCCCCTATCCGCCGTTTGAATGACCGGCATACCATGAGGATTGTTTCGCCCGATGGTTCTCCGGCAAAAACAGTGTATCAAGTTTTGTATAAATGGAATACTTATACATTAGTTAGGTTGTATTTATACACTGGAAGAACCCACCAAATTCGGGTGCATATGGCACATATCGGGCATCCTCTGGCGGGGGATGATATGTATGGCGGAGATTTGGACCTGATTGATCGGCAAGCGCTGCATTGTGAGAAAGCCGAGTTTATTCATCCATTTACCGGGGAAAAACTTTGTATTCAGGCACCACTCAGTCAAGATATGCAAAAAATCCTTTGCAGACTTTAGGTTCTTTGTCATAGTGCATAAATATGAAAAAATATTCATTATTTTCTTGCATTTATAAAGAATATGTGTATAATTATAACTATCGAGAGCGAAACAAATTTGGAGGCGGACAGAGATGAAAAAATTTACAAAAATTCTTGCGGTAGTTTTAGCCGTACTTATGCTGGTAATGGCTGCTGGCTGCAGCAGCGTACAGTCGGTAGAAAAAATTAAAAAGGCCGGTAAATTAGTCATACTCACCGAGGCAACCTTTGCACCGTTTGAATATATTGCGGGTGGCAAACCATCGGGCGTAGATATTGACATTGCAGCTGAAATTGCCAAAGACCTTGGTGTTGAGCTGGAAGTAAAGGATATGAACTTTAAAGGGATTGTTGATTCGGTAAAAAAGGGCAAAGGTGACTTAGGCATTGCAGGTATGACTGTAACCGAAGAACGTTTGCTGGAACTGGATTTTTCGAAAGAATACTACAAGTCTTCCCAGGTAGTGATTGTGAAAAAGGGAAGTGATGTTACTTTAGACAACCTGAAGGATAAGGTAATCGGCGTACAGGAAGGAACCACCGGTGACTTTTACGCTACGGATGACATTAAGGGTGACCCTAACACAGCGGATGTAAAACGCTATAACAACGCTGTAATTGCTTCCCAGGACTTGGCTAACGGCAAGGTTGACGCTGTTATTATTGATCAGCTGCCTGCTCAGAACATTGTAAAAAGCAATGCGGATTTAGAGATTCTGGATGGCGTTTTAACGGAAGAAAGCTATGCAATTGCAGTACAGAAAAACAACCCAACCCTGCTGGAGGCCGTAAACAAAACTTTGGACCGGTTGTTTGCAGAAGGAAAGATTGATGAGTTCGTATTGAAACATTCTACTGCTCAGGCACAATAAATTGATTCAAACTGTCGCAGATAGTTTTCATTTTCTATCCCCGAGCCTTCAGTAAGTGGGGATATAAGTTTGACTTGTTGTTCCATGGGGACCGATTGTACTGATGTGCCTTACCCTCACTGGAAAAATATAAGATGGCAGAACAGCAGGCCCGTAATGGAGCCTGCTGTTTCATGGCTTTATATTATTTTTTGAAAGATTTATTTAAACCCGCCTGCAAAGCGGCGGGGACAGCGGCGCAGTTGCTGGGAAAGCTGTGCAGTACTGACTTGCAGCGTACATACGCGCTGATCCCCAACAAGGCGGGATTAAGAGGAAATAACTTTTAATAGAAGTCAGTATGGAAAAGGAAGGAGGAAACCGGCTTATGAGCTATATTTTAGATCAGCTCTACCGTACCTTAATTGTAGATAAGCGTTACATGCTTTTGCTGGAGGGGTTAAAAAATACTCTGATTATTGCGTCATGCGCAACAGCAATTGGTGTGGCAATTGGTTTGCTGGTTGCAATTGTTAAGGTTACGGCGCAGAATAATCGTAAATGGTATATGGTTGTTTTAGATAAAATTTGTTCTTTTTATGTAACGGTAATTCGCGGTACCCCGGTAGTGGTACAGCTGCTGATTATGAATGGGTCTATTATGGCAGCTGTAAATGCCGAGCTGCTGGTGGCAATTCTAACCTTTGGCATTAACTCAGGTGCCTATGTTGCCGAAATTATTCGTGCAGGCATTATGGCAGTCGACAAGGGGCAGGCCGAAGCCGGGCGGTCTTTGGGCCTGACCCAGAGTATGACCATGAAGCTGATTGTTCTGCCGCAGGCAGTTAAAAACATACTACCCGCCCTGGGCAACGAGTTTATTGCGCTGCTAAAAGAAACTTCGGTAGCCGGTTATATTGCAATCCGCGACCTGACCAAGGCCGGTGACAACATCTTCTCCCGTGTGGTAAACAGCACTCCGCTGTACATTGTAGCAATTATCTACTTGGTTTTGGTCATGGGGCTCAGCTACCTGCTCAAGCTATTTGAAAGGAGGCTGGCGAAGAGTGATCACCGTTAAAAATTTAGAAAAAACCTTTGACAAAAATATGGTGCTGAAAGGTATAAATGAAGAGATTGCACAAGGTGAAAAGGTGGTTATTGTGGGGCCGTCCGGTTCGGGAAAATCCACCTTTTTACGATGCCTGAATTTATTAGAAACCCCAACCAAGGGTGAAATTTGGTTTGAAGGGAAAAATATAACCGACCCCAGAACCAATATTAATGAACTGCGTCAGAAAATGGGTATGGTGTTCCAGCACTTTAACCTGTTTCCCCATCTGACCGTACTGGAAAATATTACCCTTGCGCCAATAAAGCTGGAACTGCAAAGCGAGCAGCAGGCGGAAGAAAACGCCTACCGTTTGCTGAAACGGATTGGCCTTGAAGATAAAGCAAAAACCTACCCAAACCAGCTGTCTGGCGGCCAGAAGCAGCGTATCGCCATTGTGCGTGCTCTTGCCATGAACCCAAAAGTTATGCTGTTTGACGAACCAACCTCGGCGCTTGACCCGGAGATGGTGGGCGAGGTGCTGGAGCTGATGAAGGAACTGGCCAACGAAGGGATGACCATGGTGGTTGTCACCCACGAAATGGGCTTTGCCCGTGAGGTTGCCACCAGGGTATTGTTTATGGACCAGGGTGTAATTATGGAACAGAATACCCCAGAGCAGTTTTTTGCCAACCCACACAACCCCCGTTTGCAGGACTTTTTATCAAAAGTTTTATAAACAATATATATCTGCTGCTGGCTGCCAGAATACGGCGGCCAGTTTTTGTTTTTGCAGGGATTTACATTTGTGTTATAATTATATTAAAACTAATAAGAATAGAAGTAGGCGCGGGTTTGCGTTTGGATGGAAAGGGTGCCAGTATGAGAATTTTATTTATCGGTGATGTGGTAGGTCAGTCTGGATGCGATCATGTGAGGGCTGTGCTGCCTTCGCTGAAACGGGAATACGGAATTGATATTACGATTGCCAATGGGGAAAATTCTGCGGAAGGCAACGGAATTTTGCCCTATAGCGCAAAACATTTAATGGACAGCGGGGTAGATATTATTACCACCGGCAATCATGGCCTGCGGCGTCGTGAAATTTATGATGTAATGGACGAAAAAAACGGCATTATTCGCCCGGCCAACTACCATGCTGATGCGCCGGGACAGGGATGGTATTTTTATGATCACCCCAAATTCCCGCTTTGCGTAGTAAATTTGCAGGGGACTGTTTATATGGATAGTTTCCAAAACCCTTATGAGTGTATCGATGCCTTATTGCCCCAACTGCCAAGCCGCAATATTATAGTGGATTTTCATGCTGAGGCAACCAGTGAAAAACTTTGTATGGCGTATTATTTAGATGGTAAAATTTCTGCTTTGCTAGGCACTCATACCCACGTGCCTACTGCAGATGCCAGGATTTTGCCGGGGGGAACCGGCTATATGACCGATGTGGGAATGTGCGGGGGCCGAGACTCGGTTTTAGGGGTAAAGGCCCAGTTGGCAATTCGGCGGATGCGCACATTACTGCCTACACGATTTGAGAATGAGAAGGAAAATATTCTGTTAAACGGTGTTATAATTGAAATTGACCAAAAAACTGGCGTTTGCACCAAATTAAATCCGGTGAATATCTGATATTTTGTGTATAAATTTGAAAAGTCTCTTGAAAAATTTTCCTAAAAAAGGTATGATGAGTTTACAAAGTAGTTATGGAATGGCTCAGCTTATTCTGAAGTGAGAAACCAGTATAGGCGGCGTGTGCACCTTTGGAGCCGGCCATAGCTTGGGAGGGGAAAATTTTGGAGATTTTAAAAGTATCCGCGCGTTCTATCCCAAATTCTGTTGCTGGAGCAATAGCAGGTGTAATTCGTGACAAAGGTCAGGTAGAGGTGCAGGCAGTCGGTGCTGGTGCAGCAAACCAGGCAATTAAGGCGGTAGCAATTGCAAGAGGGTATTTGGCACCTTCTGGGGTGGACTTAATCTGTATTCCGGCCTTTGCCAATGTGGTAATTGATACAGAAGAACGAATTGCAATCAAACTGATAGTGGAACCAAGGTAAACGGCAGCCGGTGAAACAAAAGTTTTGCCGGCTAAATCTTTTATATGGAAATTATTTGTTTTTATCAGCATTCATAAGCATCCGTTTTATGTATGGTGTAATATAAAAAAACTGGTGCAGTATAAAACGGTGAAACGGCAGAATATTGCAAAACAGTTCTAAAAGAATGATAAGCTGTACCGGCAGAATATACTAATACGGAAGAGAAGCAATAGCGTAAAAGGATATGCTGTTGTTTCTGGAGATGCAGCGTCTGCAATGACGCTCAAATATTAAGATTTTTTAAAAATATCTCAGTATCTGGTTGCAGTTTCCCGTATTTTTATAAAGAAACAGGATTATTATTCAGCTGCTTTCCTTTTATTCATAACAAAAAAGGGGAAAATATAGATTTTTCAAGAATTCTTTTGGGTTTTCCTTGCAACATGCACAGATATTTTCTATAATATACATATACTATTAAGGCCGCGGGGGAATATGTGAACAGGTACATGTTTCCGGCGTGGTTTTTCTTATGGATTCTAAAAACCTGTTTCGATAAAAGATCAAGGAGGCGCAGGGTATGATCAAAATAGACAACCAGCTTGGTACCATTGAAATATCGCAGGATTATTTTGCTAATCTTGTGGGGCATGCAGCCAGCGAATGCTTCGGTGTAGCGGGCATGATGTTTTCGGATGCAACCCAAACCCTTAAAACAAAGCTGCTGCGCAAGGAATCCCAGGATAAAGGCGTACGGGTGCGGACGGTAGGCGGCAAGCTGATGATCGATCTGCATATCGTTGTAACCTATGGGGTTAATATTGCAGCTATTGTAAAAAGCATTGTAAACAAAGTGCGGTATACGGTAGAGGAATCCACCGGCTTTGAAGTTACCAAGGTGAATGTGTTTGTTGACGGAATGAAAGCGTAGCGCTCTATGACCGCCTCAGATAAATTCAAGGATTAACCTTTTAAGGGAGTGTCGATTAGAAGTGATAACAGGGTCACAGCTACGGGATGCGTTCATCTCGGCTGCAAACAATATTGGCAATTTAAGACAGAGTGTGGACGCCCTCAATGTTTTCCCCGTGCCGGACGGTGATACCGGCACCAATATGTACATGACAATCAGCGCTGCAAAGCGGGAACTGGAACGGTTGCCCGATTCCGTAACTGCTTCTGAGGTTGCCGGGTCGGCGGCCTCTGCATTGCTACGCGGTGCCAGAGGAAATTCCGGTGTTATTCTTTCTCTTTTATTCCGGGGCTTTTCCAAAGGGCTGCACGACCAGCAGGAGATGACCTCCGGGGGAATTGTTGATGCACTGCAGCGTGGAGTGAGCGCCGCATACAAAGCAGTTATGAAACCGACCGAAGGTACCATTCTTACCGTAGCCAGAATGGCGGCGGAGCATGCGGCTGCTGTTTTGGAAAAGCAGCCTGAAATAAGCCCAGTGCAGATGTGGGACGAAGTGATTGCCAGTGCGAAGGATGCATTGGAGCAAACACCCGAACTGTTACCTGTACTAAAAAAAGCCGGTGTGGTAGACGCCGGCGGGCGAGGCTTTGTTGTCATTTTAGAGGGTATGCGTTCGGTGTTCCAAGAGGGAAAGATTATTGAACTCAAAGAGCAGGAAACCAAGGTATCGGAAACCGGCATGCCGGTTGAAAAAAATGCCGCAGGGGAATATGAGGGCGAAATTACCTTTACCTATTGTACCGAATTTATTGTAATTAAAGATACAGAGCGTACTGATTTGAATGTTTCTGCCCTGCGTAGTTATTTGGAGTCGATTGGCGACAGCGTAGTGGTTGTGGAGGATGACGATATTATAAAAAGCCATGTGCATACCGACAACCCGGGCAATGCACTGCAAAAGGCGCTGGAATACGGCATGCTTACCAACATGAAGATTGAAAACATGCGGGAACAGCATGCAAACCAGAAGAAGACCGTACAGCCGGAAGAGACAACCTTTTCCTATGCGGCGGTCGACCCGTCCAATGAATATGGTTTTGTAGCGGTAGCTGCCGGAGAGGGACTGAAGCAACTGTTCTGTGACCTGGGGGTCAACAATGTTGTCAGCGGCGGTCAAACCATGAACCCATCGACGGATGAAATTCTGGGTGCGATTCAGGCCACTCCCTGCAAAACAGTGTTTGTACTGCCAAACAATAAGAATATTATTATGGCTGCCGAGCAGACGATTAAACTGGCAGACCGCAAGGTGATTGTGCTGCCTACCCGCACTATTCCTCAGGGCATTTCTGCCATGCTGGCGTTTGACCCCGATGAAACGGAAGAGGCCAACCACATTGCAATGAATAAAGCGGTAGAAAAGGTGCAGACCGGCCAAATTACCTTTGCTGCGAGGGACAGCGACTTTGACGGCCAAAAAATTAAACAAGGGGAACTGCTGGCCCTGGAAAACGGCAAGATTACCTTTACAGAAAAAGATTTAACCAAGACGGTAATGAAATTAACCCGTAACCTGCTGCGTAATCACCCTTCCAAAGAGGAATGCTTTGTAACCATGTATTACGGTTCGGATGTGACGGATGAGCAGGCTGAGGCAATTTACCAGGCGGTGGCAGCCAAAATGCCGCAGGAAGTAGAGCTAAACCTGATTTCCGGCGGCCAGCCAGTTTATTACTTTATTATTTCTGCAGAATAAGATAGAAAAAGGAGGCATATGCCTCCTTTTTTATTGCGCTAAATTATCAGTCATGCTATGCAGCCGCGGTGAAACCGTAAAGCGGCAGAATAAAACAAAAAGCTTCTGCATGACTATGCCCTCTACGCGGTTTTACACGGCAATAAAAAATAGTTCTTCATTATTGATTTGCATAACAGAATTGGCAGCAGCGCCGGTTTTTTGAATGATGTTTTACTAGAGCGGAGAAGCATTTAAAATTCTTTCAAAAAACTCTGGCCTTCATGTGCAGCACTGCGCACGGCCCAATAAAGGGCGGCTTTTTGGTATACGGCCAATTCCGTGCCTTCCTTGTAGAACAGAAGATATCTGTTGCTTAAAACTACGGCAGCGTTCAAAATCAGCAACCCTGTACTCTTGGTAATACCACTTGAAGGTGCAGTCACAGAAATAAAATTAAAATTTGTCTTATTGCAAGAAAGTTGCAAGGGCACTTGCGATTTGGCTTCCGATATTTCCTCCAGCAACCTCTATCGCATTAGCAATCATTGCTCCTGCAATAACAATAGAATAACTTTACCAATCAAATTCTGATAGTCTTTCATACAATCACACTCCTTTGTCAAATTGGAATTGGTCAGCCTTTAGACACGGCTCAGCGCTCCATAAATAAGGAAGCTTATTATACTTAACATGATTGCACAAAACACGCAGTAGAACACAATCCTCTTTCTTTTGCCCTTGATTACACGAGCCATAATAGCATCAATCTGCTTTGAGAATATGGCACAGAAAATAGCAATCAAGAAAATATACCAATAGTCTTTCATACAATCACACGCCTTTGTCAAATTAAAATTTATCATAAAAATAAATTATTTTTTGCCTCAATTGCTGGTTCCGCCTGCTTTTGGAAAGGCCGTACGGCCTTCCGCTGAAAACCCCCATCTTAAAAAATATACAATTTACAGCCGGGTAGGACTATTTTAACCATTAAAACAATGACAGGCTGCATAATACCAAATAAGAAAGCCCTTCTTTTTCGCCCTCGGTTAAATTGGCCAATGTATCAATGTAGGCGGTAATTTCATCCCGCGTTGCGTTAGCATATTGCTTGGTGATATGATTGAAATATCCGGTGATTAAATCCTGATTTGTATCAACGACAATCACCTTTTTGACGTCGGGGTACCCTAACGGATAGGTTGTTTGCCAATAGTCTGGGCCGACTACCGTAATTAGCATGCCGGGCGCTAAATCTTCAGCCGGTAATTTAGTGCCATCTGCGTTTACGATTTTAACGTCCTTTATTCCAAAGGTGAACAGCCCGCCGCGCTTTTCCTGTGCGGCCAAAATGCTGTTTCCATTTATTTTTATAATTTCTGCTGGCGTTTTCTGATGTGTTTGGTTATAAATTTGAACGCCGCGCAGACCAAACACGATTAATATAACGGCAACAATACATATCGCGACCCATTTTAATACTTTTATAGCCAACCCCTCCTTACATATAAAGGCAGCCGGAAAACGCGGTAGGTTTTCAGGCTTTTTATGGCCTCCTTACTTATTAAGTGCAGCTATCCAATGCAAATTGCTGCCTAGCTGGGGTAAAAAAATTTTGGCACTCAAAGCCGGTCAGCACACAAAAACACATTACTGAGTACAGTATGCCGGCATATGCCGTTGACTGATTATTCAGCTTTGGGCATTTATAAATCAGAGCATGTTTACCCGTGCTGAAACGACAAGTTCCCTGCAAAATCACGCTGAATGATTTTTCTGAAAGCCGACCGGGGATGGCAAAAAAGCTGCTTGGGCGCCGTCTGCAGCAAATTCATATCGCTTGCAAGGCCGGCAATCTTCATTGCGGGCAGGCCATGCTGCTACAAACTAAAAAAGTTACCCAGGCCGCGTAGTTTCCGGTCGTATTCCGCAGCTGCTTAGCTGCATTTTTTTCAAAATCTGGCGGCTTAGATCATGTGAATCTGCTTTAGTTCGGCCGTTCACCTACGGCATTTAGCAGTTTGGCTACCATTTTGCGGGTCAGTTCCATGTCGGTACCATCCAGATGGGGATTCTGTTCCAAAAGCTGCGTTGCCGCCTTCTGGGCTGCCTGCAAAACATCCATATCGCTTGCAAGGTCGGCAATCTTCATTTCGGGCAGGCCATGCTGCCGCGAGCCAAAAAAGTCACCCGGGCCGCGTAATTTAAGGTCATATTCCGCTATTTTAAACCCATCCGTTGTATCGCACAGGGCTTTTAACCTGGCGGTAGTTTCGGGGTTTTGGGAATCGGAAATTAAAATGCAGTGGGAGGGAATGCTGCCCCGGCCAACCCGTCCCCGCAGCTGATGCAGCTGGCTTAAACCAAAATGATCGGCATCTTCGACCAACATAATGACAGCGTTAGGCACATCAACTCCAACTTCTACTACCGTTGTGGAAACCAGCAGCTGAATCTGGCCGGCTTTAAACTCTGCCATAACCCGTTCTTTTTCAGCCGGCCGCATTTTTCCGTGAAGCAGCCCAATGTTGTAGCCTTTAAAATCGGTATTTGCCAAATGTTCGGCATAATCGGCGGCAGGCTTAAGCCCCAGGTCGGTTTCCCCCTGCTCCACTAGTGGGCAAACAATATAGGCCTGCAGCCCCTGATCCAGGTGTTTTTTGATAAAGTTCATTGCCCGTGCGCGTTTACTGCTGCCAATCAGATAAGTGGCTATGGGCTGTCTTCCCGGCGGCAGCTCGTCAATGACAGACAGATCCAAATCCCCATAAATTATGAGTGCCAGTGTGCGGGGAATCGGTGTGGCAGACATAACCAAAACATGGCAGTTCTGCCCTTTTTGAGCAAGAGCGGTTCGTTGGTTTACACCAAAACGGTGCTGTTCGTCGGTAATGACCAGCCGCAGGTTTTTAAACTCCACATCTCCGGTAAGCAGTGCATGGGTACCAATGCATAAATCAACCTCTCCGGCCAGTAACTGTTTTTTAAAGTTGCGCTTGGCGGCTGGGGTCATAGAACCGGTAAGCAGCCCTACACGCACTCCCAGCGGGGCTAACAGCTTTTGCATGGTATTATAGTGTTGAGCAGCAAGTATTTCAGTAGGAGCCATCATAGAGGCTTGTCCGCCATTTTTAATCATAAAATAAGCAGCGGCTGCAGCCACCAATGTTTTTCCCGAACCGACATCGCCCTGAATCAGCCGGTTCATGGGTTTGCCGCTGCACATATCTTTTATGGTGTCATCAATCGCGTTACGCTGTGCATTGGTAGGTTCAAAAGGCAAAGAAGAATAAAACGGTACCATGGACAGCGGCTGCATAGGCGTAACATTAACGGCCTCTTTTCGGCCCCGGACCGAACCTAAAGCAAGAGAAAGAAAAAACAGCTCTTCAAAAATGAGCCGCCTGCGTGCAGCTGCTGCCGCTTCTTCCGATTGTGGGAAATGAATATTGCGTACCGAAAAATCATATTCGGGCAGCTTGCAGGCCTTAAGTACCGCCAAAGGTAGCGGTTCTGGCAGGGAGCCGGCAAGGGATAAGGCCTGCCGTACATTGGCGGAAATCATTTTTGTCGTTAACCCAGCGGTTAGCGGATAAACCGGTGAAAATTGAGTAGAGTCCAGCGGATAAACAGAAGGTACCGAAATTTCTTTATGTAGAAAAGATCCGCCGATACGGCCATGAAACAGATATTCCGAACCGACCTTTAAAGCTTCAACGGTATATTTGGCATTAAAAAAAGTGAGGGTAATTCCCCCTGTTTCATCACTGGCCTGTACTTTGAACAGGGACAGCCCTTTTCGAATACGTTGTTCGCCGCCTTTAAAATCTACCCGTGCACGAATGGTACAAACAGTGCCAACGGGAGCTTCTTTAATATCGTAAATGTGAGAAAGGTCAATATAGCGTCTTGGATAATGGCGTAGCAGGTCCTCTATGGTGTAAATACCCAATTTGTGGTATAATATTCCTCGTCGTTCCCCAACACCTTTTAGAAAACGAATATCCGTATCTAATTGAAATGCCAAAATGCATCTCTCCCTTCAGCCATCCATATCCTTTATTCTACCCATTTTTTTCCCTTTTGTCATCATGGTCTTTTGACAGAATAAAGGGAAAAAATAAGTATTGGAAAATTTTTTAAAAAAAATGTATTTTTATTGTTGACAATATTATTTATTCTTGATATAATAACAAAGCGCTCTGGCGAGAGCAAAATAAAGTGAGACGAGCCATTAGCTCAGTTGGTAGAGCACTTGACTTTTAATCAAGGGGTCTGGAGTTCGAGCCTCCAATGGCTCACCATGCAAAAAGCCTATGAATCCGCTGTTTATGCGGATTTGTAGGCTTTTTGTTTTTTAGATTGTTTTTCTGAATATTTACTGCGAAGCAAGTAGCCAAAGCTTTTATAAAAGTACTTTCTGCGGCTCTATTTAGGCAGTAAACTACGTTTTTGTCAGCTCATTTTCTGTATATAGTAAAAATATTCTTAGCTGTAAAGCATGGAAATAAGGAACAGCGGAAAGATGCCGAAGAGCAATTCTTTATTGGGCTTACCTTTTCAGGGTAACACCATAGCTGCCAGTAACAGGGTCTTGAAAAAATGCGGTCCTGGGTGGATCAAAGGTAAATGTCATAAATGCGGTACATACAAGGGCAACGATACAGACCATAGCTGTATTCCAGTAATAATCCGGTGTCAGTTTTATCCGCCGCGCCTTAATATCTGCCAGCTGACCTAAAGCTATTGCAGAAGAAAAGGTGAGAATATCTACTGCAAAAATACTCTTTTGGGTAAAAAATGTGTAACTATAAAACACCGCTATTACAAAAAAACAGGAAAGGGTCACCTGAGCAATTTTACCCAAAATGAAGTTGTGTATTTGAGTTTTGCATACACTGTATTCCCCCAAAGACCAGAACACCCATGGCCAAAAAACCATTTTTAAATGTTCCCAAACACTTTCATTGACACAGCCGAACATTCCGATTAATAAATTCTGTGAAGACCAGTGATAGGCAAAGTGCAGCAAAGCACCCACGCCCCATAAAAAAATGAAAGAGGCTATGCGTAAAATGAATTGTGTGGGAAGATGCCGCAATGATACGGCAAAACGGCTTGCTTTTTCCAAATGAAACACCTCATTAAAAAAAACTGCGAAGAGATTGATAAGATAAATATATTATGCCGGATTGCACCAGTCGAAAGCTGTCGCAGTCCGGATGGAGAAACAATAAAAACACGATATCTATCATATATTTAGAGGACGGGCAGTATTGGTCGAAAACTTTTCAGTATTCATTTTACTCGACTACAGGATAGGCTATAAAGGGAATGGTAACTGGTAGGCCCCTGCCCCCAAAAAAGAAATGTTGCTGTTTTTTGAAAAGCTGTGCCGTAGCGTTGGATAAGCCCCTAGGAAGTGAAATAAAACAGCCTGTGTTGTTTTTATAAAATATTGTGAACCAGGGCAGGAAAACCATTTATTTATCACAAGTCGGTTTTAGAAAATTTTTATTAAAATTATTGGATAAGGCTATGTGCGCGCTGCAAAATTATTCTTGCATGATGCGTTTTCCCATGGCTGCAATTTACATCAAAAAAGCCGCTTCAGAATTTTCTGAAGCAGCTTTTTGGAGGAAGGAATGCTATTACATTCGCGGGTTAAAGCCTTTGCCCGGCAGCAGCCTGCCGGATTATTTTGTCTTGTTAAATATTGGTATGCGGATTTTAAAACAGCCCCTAAGCCTTAAAGAATTTTTCGTAATACCCCATGAAAAAAATAAACAGCACGATTAACGGCAGTATAAAGGTGACATAAAAACGGGCCCATTTAGGGAATTTGACCCCTTTGCCTGTATTGGCTTCAGTAAGAAAGTTGTTCCAGCCCCAGCCGTAACGTGTGACACAGAAAAGCAAATAAACCAGGGAGCCCAGTGGCAGCAGATTGCTGCTGACAATAAAGTCCTCTAAATCAAGCACATTACTGTTTCCTCCAAAGGGGGTAAAGCCACTTAGCAGGTTAAATCCAAACACACAGGGCAGCGAGAGCAGGGAGATTAGAAACACATTTATGATGACAGCCTTTTTTCGGGTCCAATTCCATAAATCCATGCCAAAAGCAACTATATTTTCAAATACCGCAATAATGGTAGAAAGCGCTGCAAAGGTCATAAACAGAAAAAACAAAGACCCCCAAATTTGACTGCCGGGCATGGCATTGAATATATTGGGCAGTGTCAAAAAAATGAGCGAAGGCCCTTGGCCTGGGTTAATGCCAAAACTAAAACAAGCGGGGAAGATAATAAGACCGGCCATCAATGCCACAAAGGTATCTAATAAGGTAATGTTTATAGATTCTCCGGTAAGGCTGCGGTCCTTGCCAATATAGCTGCCAAAAATAGCCATAGAACCAATTCCAAGGCTCAGGGTAAAAAACGCCTGTCCCATAGCAGCATAAATAGTGGTTCCAATTCCCTGCTGGGTGAATTTTGTAAAGTCGGGCAACAAATAGAATTCTAACCCTTTTGTAGCGCCGGGAAGGGTAACAGAGCGGATCGCTAAAATGATCATGATAAAAAATAAGCTGCTCATCATAATTTTAGTTATCTTTTCTACACCATTTTGCAGACCCATTGCGCAAACACCAAAACCAATCAGCACAGCCAGTATCATCCAAAAAGCCGACACCCATGGGTTTGACGAAAGAACAGTGTATTGCTGTGTGATTCCTTCAGGACTTAAGCCTATAAAATCGCCTTTTATCATCTTAAATAAATAAGCCAGCATCCAGCCGCCAATGGTAGTATAAAACATCATGAGTATATAATTGCCAAACATGGCAAAATAACCGTAGATGTGCCACTTGCTGCCTTTCGGTTCTAAAACGCGAAAAGAACTGGCAGCACTTTTTTGACTGCCACGGCCTACCGCAAACTCCATAACCATGATTGGAAGCCCCAGCAATACCAAAAATAGCAGGTAAACCAAAACAAAAGCAGCGCCTCCATACTGGCCGGTAATGTAGGGGAAACGCCAGACATTTCCAAGCCCTATGGCACATCCGGCAGAAATAAGCAAGAATCCAAGGCGGGATGCAAACCGCTCACGTTGCTGCATAACAAATTCTCCTTCTTCATAAAATATTCATAAATACTTTATTAGCTTTCCTCTTTTTTGTCAAATTTTTTTATAAAATAAAAATTCCCTTTACTGGAAAAGTTTTATTTAGAAAAAAGAAAATATTAGTTTTTCCCGGCATAAAATTTCCTTTTGAGTAAATAATAGAGGTGAGACAAAAGGAATTCTGTATTACAGCGCGGCAAAAAAACAGAATCAAACATATTCTATTATTTACTTTATAGTCACAGGAGGAATTTTGCCCATGAAGGCGACAGGAATTGTAAGAAGAATCGATGACCTAGGGCGTGTAGTTATTCCAAAAGAGATTCGCCGTACCATGCGAATCCGCGAAGGGGACCCACTGGAAATTTTTACTGATAATGATGGCGAGGTCATCTTTAAAAAATATTCTCCCATTGGCGAGCTGTCTTCTTTTTCGGCTCAGTATGCAGAGGTTTTGTATAAAACCGGGGGATATCCGGTAGTGGTTTGTGACCGCGACCATGTTATCTCAGTGGCCGGTATTCCCAAAAAAGAACTTTTGGAACGCCGGGTTTCTGCAACTTTAGAAGAAATGATGGAACAACGCCGTTCCTATGCATGCACGTCGGGCGAATCACGTAAGCTGCAGCCGGTGGAAGGGGTGGACCGGTATGCATTGGCTGCCGCCCCCATTTTGGCTGCGGGGGATGTTTGCGGTGCAATTATGTTTTTGACAGGGGAAAGCGGCAACGTAGCGGGGGATACCGAAGTAAAGCTGATTTATACTGCAGCAGCTTTTTTAGGCCGTCAAATGGAAGAGTAGTATAGTTTTTAGTTTTTCCAGGGGGCGGTAAGCTTTTCTGCAGCCAACAAATGTTTAAAAAATTCCATTTCAAAACAATACAGCTCTGGGAATCTGAACGCGGTGCCTGACAGCACGGCGGAAGGCCAGATACTCCTTTTACCTCTTGCGGGAGGTTGATTGACAGGCCGGCGCCCCGCTTTTTAGCGGGGCGCTTCTTTTTTGATTCGATTCATTGTGCTATACTAAATTATAATGAATCGAATTGCTTAGGAATGCTGGTTTCCCTTCAAGAAAATTTAACAGTGTTGCATTGGCTCCGTTTACACTAAGGCTCACAGTACGATACAAGGGGTTAAAGTGTTGGAATGCCGCGGCACTGCAGGGGAATGGACAGTATTGTCAATCAGCATCAGTGAATTGGAAAGGAAGATCATAGTGACAGAACGGCTGCAAAAAATAAAGGTTTTGGCAATGGATGTAGATGGCACCCTCACCGATGGGCATATCTATATTTCTTCCCAGGGGGAGTGTATGAAGGCTTTTCAGGCCAAGGACGGCTATGGCATTGTTATGCTTCGTAAGGCTGGGTTAATCCCCGTCATTATAACCGGCCGGCAGTCTCAAATTGTGGAGTTTCGCGCTGGGGAATTAGGAATTCAGCACATTTATCAAAATGCGGGGGATAAGCTTGACGCATTGCAGGATGTAATGGAGCAGTTGAATGTGAGCTGTGAAGAAATTGCCTATATTGGGGATGACCTGAACGATTTACCTATTATGAAAAAAGTTGGGATGGTGTTTGCACCGGCAGATTGTCATGAAGATATTAAACCTTATGTTGATATTCTGCTTACAAAAGAGGGAGGAAAAGGTGCGGTGCGGGAGTGCACCGACCTGATATTACAGGCCCAAAAAGCTATGTCTTTTGAAAAAAAACGATAAAATTGCGCTTTTCCCCTTGCAATCAGCGTGAGGATATGGTAAAGTAACCATGATAGAAGTTTGACTGAAAGAGTGGGAAGTGTTTTCCCGCTCTTTCGTTTATGTGGAGTGATTTTATTGGCAACTGGCAAAAAACCAAACACTGTGGCGTTGGCTACCCAGCTTGCAGAACCGCTGGTAGAGCAGATGAAGCTGATTCTTTGGGACGTACGGTTTGAAAAAGAAGGCAGCTCTTGGTTCCTGCGCTATTTTATTGATAAAGAAGGCGGCGTCACCATTGATGACTGCGAGGCGCTCAGCCGAGCAATTAACCCCCTTTTAGACGAGGAGGATTTTATTGACCAGTCTTATTACCTTGAAGTTTCTTCTCCAGGAATTGAGCGGGACCTGGTAAAGGATTGGCATTTTCAGCAATATATCGGCCATGAAGTAAATGTTCGCCTGATCCGCCCGGTAGAAGGTATACGGGATTTTGCCGGCCAGTTGACCAGCTATGAAAACGGCGTGGTAACCATTTTGCTGGATGAAGATTTAGAAATGAGCTTTGAAAAAAATGAAACCGCGTTCGTAAGGCTGCGGGAAGAGATCGATTTTTAGGAGGGTGCTGGAGAAAATGAACAGTGAATTCTTTGAGGCGCTTGCGCTTCTGGAAAAGGAAAAGGGGATTCCCGCAGAATATTTGCTGGAAAAAATTAAAAATGCAATTTCAATTGCCATCCGCCGGGACGCCAATGCGGAGGATAACATTGTGGAAATTGACCCTGCCCATCAGCGTTTTTATGTAGCGGTACGCAAGCAGGTGGTAGAAGAAGTGGAAGACCCTGCCTCTGAAATTCTGCCCGATCAGGCCAAGCGTTACAACTCAAAAGCCATGGTAGGCGATATTGTTGAAATTCCACTGGAAACCAAGGACTTTGGGCGTATTGCAGCCCAGGCAGCCAAACATGTAATCCGCCAGGGCATCCGTGAAGCGGAACGCGGCCAGCTGCTGGCAGAATACCAGAGCAAGCAGTTTGATATTGTTACAGCAACTATTTTGAAAATTGACCCGAAAAAAGGGAATGCAACGGTGGAAATCGGCCGCTCGGAAGCAATTTTGCCCAAGAACGAGCAGATTGCAACTGAGGAGCTTTCCGAGGGCCAGCGGGTTAAGGTTTACGTGGTGGATGTTCTGGCCACCGAAAAAGGCCCCAAACTAATGATTTCCCGTACCCATCCCGGTTTGGTAAAAAGACTGTTTGAGATGCAGGTACCAGAGATATATGACGGCACTGTAGAGATTAAGGCAATCTCCCGCGAGGCCGGGTCCAGAACCAAAATTGCCGTATACAGCAAGGATGAGAATGTAGATGCTGTCGGCGCGTGCATTGGTCCAAAAGGTGCCCGTGTTTCCACCATTGTGGATGAGCTGGACGGCGAGAAGATTGATGTCATCAAATTTAGCGAGGACGTTGGTGAATTTATTGCCGCGGCGCTTTCCCCTTCCGATGTACTTTCGGTTGAGGTTGACCCCGAAGGAACTAAGAGCTGCAAAGTAACTGTGCCTGATCATCAGCTGTCCTTAGCAATTGGCAACAAAGGCCAAAATGCCCGTCTTGCTGCCCGGTTAACCGGATGGAAAATTGACATCCGGCCTGAGAGCGGTTTCTATGGTGAAGATGACGAAACAGTTCAGCAGAAAACTTTGCCGGAAGATGAAACAGGATCAGAAGAATAATACGAAACATAACGCAGATATAGGGAGGTTCTTATGCAGAATAAACGTGTACCTATGAGAATGTGCACTGGATGCAATGAGCATAAGCCGAAAAGAGAATTGGTTCGGGTGGTGCGAAGCCCGGAAGGGGAAATTTTCCTTGACCTGACTGGTAAAAAATCCGGCAGGGGAGCCTATGTCTGCAATAATATAGATTGTTTAAAAAAGGCTCGGAAATCGAAGCGGATCGAGCGTGCATTTTCGTGCGAAATTCCAGAAGCGGTTTATGACCGGCTAGAGGAGGAAATGGCAAAAGGTGAATAAGATATTCTCCACCTTGTCAATTGCCCGTAAAGCAGGTATGCTGGAGATGGGATTTGACGTGGTGAAGGAAGCGGCCGAAACTGGAAAGGCCAGGCTGATTTTACTCACCTGTGACCTTTCGGAAAACACCGGGGGAAAAGCAAAGCTGCTGGCCCAGCGGTGCAAGGTAATGATGGCCGTTATGGATGATGTAACGATGGATGAGGTGGAACAGGGTCTGGGAAGACGTTCTGGTGTGCTTGCCCTGACCAATCAGGGGTTTGCGGACAAGGCAGTCCGGCTCTTAGGCTGTGATGACAAGGAGGAATTTGATAGATGATGATGGATAAGTATCGCGTACATGAGGTGGCTAAGGATCTTGGGGTGCCCAGCAAGGACGTTGTTGATCTGCTGGCTAAGTATTTTGAAACCCCCAAAAAGCATATGACCGCCCTTACCGAGCAGGAGCTGGACGTGATCTTCGAGCATTATACCAAACTAACTGAAAAACCAAATTTTGAGGAGTATTTTGCCATGGCGGTTGCAAAAGCAGAAGAGAAAAAGGCCGCGCAAGCCCCTGCTGCAGTGCAGGAGAAAAAAGAATCTTCTGCACCAAAAGCGCCGGCCAGCCCAGCGGCTCCCCAGGTGAAAAGTTTACCGAATCAAAATACCAACAAGGCTCCGGCGCGCCCGGTACAGCCGGCTCGTCCTGCACAGCAGAACAATAACCGCCCTGTTCAGCAGAGCGCTCAGGCCAACCAGCAGGTGGTTCATAATCAAAGCAGCAACACGGTGGAAAAAGCAAATGTACGCCATGTGGATATGCGCTCGGCCGAGGTGAACCTGGACAAATACA
The DNA here is from genome assembly GCA_900104565.1 of Ruminococcaceae bacterium Marseille-P2935. GTDB lineage: Bacteria > Bacillota > Clostridia > Oscillospirales > Ruminococcaceae > Marseille-P2935. The sequence continues at coordinate 955,291 of LT629952.1, read as the reverse complement.
ACGAAAAGTATGAACGAATTGCTCCGGGTGGCTACAATGACAAGCGCCAGGACAATGTTGTAAAAAAACAAAAGCTCAACCAGCGTTCTGCTCAGCGAGGCAAGCCCCGTCTTTCCCGCAAAGAGCAGGAGGCCGAAAAGCTGCGCCGTTTAGAGCTTGAAAAACAGCGCCGCCAAAAACTGGAAATTACCATTCCGGAAGAGATTACAGTCAGCGAACTGGCGCTGCGCTTAAAGGTTACTGCGGCAGAGATTGTGAAGCGTCTGATGGGAGTTGGCGTGATGGCCTCCGCTACCCAGACGATTGACTATGATACGGCAGCATTAGTTGCCATGGAAATTGGTGCGAAGGTTTCCCCTGAAGTGGTTGTTACCATTGAGGAAAGGCTGTTTGTGCCCGATGAGGAAGATGAGCAGGATCAGCAGCCCCGCAGCCCCATCGTGGTTGTTATGGGCCATGTTGACCACGGTAAAACCTCACTGCTGGATGCAATTCGCAATACCAGCGTAACCTCTGGCGAAGCTGGCGGAATTACCCAGCATATTGGTGCTTACCAGGTCGAAATTAATGGCAAGCCTATCACATTTTTAGATACCCCAGGCCACGCCGCCTTTACCTCTATGCGTGCACGTGGTGCCCAGGTTACCGACATTGCGGTGCTGGTAGTAGCGGCGGATGACGGCATTATGCCTCAGACAGTTGAAGCGATTAACCACGCCAAGGCCGCAGGTGTTTCGATTATTGTAGCAATTAATAAAATGGATAAACCCGAGGCGAACCCCGATAAGGTAAAGCAGGAGCTTACCGAATATGAGCTGGTACCTGAAGAATGGGGCGGAGATGTGATTTGCGTACCTGTATCGGCTAAAGCCAAAACGGGCATTGATAACCTGCTGGAGATGATTCAGCTGGTTGCAGAGATGAAAGAATTAAAAGCCAACCCCAACCGTATGGCCAAGGGTACTGTCATTGAAGCAAGGCTGGATAAAGGCCGCGGCCCGGTGGCTACCCTGCTGGTACAGACCGGTACGCTGCACAGCGGCGATGTCATCATTGCCGGTACTGCCTTAGGCCGTGTACGCGTCATGCTCAACGACAGGGGCGAACGTGTGGAAGAGGCTGGCCCATCCACCCCGGTTGAGATTACTGGTTTAGACGAAGTGCCGTCTGCCGGTGACGACTTTAACGCCGTTGCCGACGAAAAACTGGCGAAAGAACTGGTTGAAAAACGGAAGCACGAGGCGAAGGAAGCACAGTTTAAGGCTTATCAGAAGGTTACATTGGATAACCTGTTTGAGCAGATTTCTGAAGGGGAAATCAAAGAGCTGCCGCTGATTGTTAAGGCAGATGTACAGGGTTCTGTAGAGGCAGTCAAGCAGTCTCTGGAGAAGCTTTCCAACGAAGAGGTACGAGTACGGGTCATTCATGGCGCAGTAGGCGCGGTAAGCGAGTCTGACGTGATGCTGGCCAATGCTTCCAATGCAATTATTATTGGATTTAACGTGCGTCCTGACCCGGTGGCGAAGGAAAATGCAGAGCGTGACGGCGTAGAAATGCGGCTTTACCGTATTATTTATGACGCGATTGAAGATGTTGAATCTGCGATGAAAGGCATGCTGGCACCCAAGATTCGCGAAGTGGATATCGGCCGTGCCGAGGTCCGCCAGGTATATAAAATTACCGGCGTCGGCGCAGTTGCAGGCTGTTATGTGGTGGATGGCAAAATCACCCGCAATGCCAATATTCGTATTGTTCGTGATGGTATTATAGTGGCTGACGATAAACTTGACAGTCTGAAGCGCTTTAAGGACGATGTGAAAGAAGTAGCTTCCGGCTATGAGTGCGGTATGAGCCTGACGAAATTCAACGACCTGAAAGAAGGGGACTTCTTCGAGGCATATGTTCTGGAAGAATACAGAGACTAATAAAAAGGCGAAAGCCAACATCGAAGGTGGGATAACCGGATTTCTCGGTTATCCCCTTCGTGGGTTTCGGGAAAAAGACAGGAGGAAAATCCATGGGGACTTTTCGAATTTCAAGGACCTCGGAGGACGTTAAGCGAGAGCTGACCCATATTATGACCCATCTGAAAGATCCTCGAATTACTGGCATGATCAGCATTGTTAAAGTGGATTTAGCAGGGGATTATTCTCACTGCAAGGTGTATGTGAGTTCATTAGAGGGAATAGAAAGCGCCCGCCACGCGGTAGAGGGACTGAATAATGCGGCCGGTTTTATCCGCCGTGAAATCGGCACCAGAATCCAGATGCGCCGCACCCCAAGTTTCCAGTTTATTGCGGATGATTCTATTGCCCACAGTGCCGATATTTCCCGTATCCTCCAGGATATTCTACCGGAGGACAAAAAGGAAAAGGAGGATCAGGATGCAGATTGACAGAGAGGCTGCCTGCAGGCTGTTACAAACCCAGGATAACATCTTGATTCTTGCCCATCAAAAACCGGATGGAGACACCCTGGGCAGCTCTTTTGCCCTTTATGAGGCTTTGACTGCGCTTGGGAAAAAAGCAAAGGTGCTTTGCGGGGATGAAATTCCCCAAAAGTACGGTTATCTATACGCGCATATTGCGTTTCCAAAATTCGAGCCTCAATTTGTTGTAGCCGTAGATGTTGCAGACTTAAAACTTTTGGGGAAATTGGAAAGCGAATATGGTACAAAGGTGGATCTTTGCATTGACCATCATCCTTCCAACCGGGAGTATGCAAAACAACTGCTGCTTGACCCCGAATCTCCCGCCACGGCCCTGATCATTTATGATGTCATAAAGGGACTGAGGGTACCGTTTACCAAAAGAATTGCAAACGCTGTTTTTACAGGGCTTTCCACCGATACCGGTTGTTTCCGCTATGCCAACGTAACTGCCCGTACCCACAGGGTAGCGGCCGATATGATTGAGGCCGGCGCCGAACACGGTATGATTAACCGGCTGATGTTTGAGACCAAATCCCAGCAGCGGCTGGCTATTGAAAACCTGACCATGAGCACGTTGGAATATTTTTTACAGGGCCGTCTCGCTGTGGCTTATACTACCCTGGAAATGATGCAACATACCGGAGCGGCTGATGATGATTTGGAGGGGATTTCTTCCATTCTTCGCAGCATTGAGGGGGTAGAGGTAGCGGTCAGTATAAAGGAACGGGCACCGGGGGTTTACCGGGCTTCGCTGCGATGCTATGAACCTTTCAATGTTTCGAAAATTTGCCAGCAGCTGGGCGGAGGCGGGCATGCTATGGCTGCCGGCTGTACGGTTGAAGGCAGTATTGAGCAGGCAAAGCAGAAAATTGTAACTGAGATTGAAAAACAATTTCGTGCTTTGGGTGAGTTGTAATGGAAGGTGTATTGTGCATCGACAAAGAAGCAGGTTTTACCTCTTTTGATGTGGTAGCAAAACTGCGTGGAATTACCCATATACGCCGCATTGGACATGCCGGAACGCTGGACCCAATGGCAACAGGCGTGTTGCCGGTGTTTTTTGGCCGTGCTACAAAATGCTGCGATATCTGCCCCGATCAGGATAAGCGTTATACTGCTACGTTTCGGTTGGGGATTAACACCGATACGCAGGATATTACCGGCCAGGTGGTGCGGGAACGGGAAGTTTTGGTTGATAAAACCCAGGTTTGGGAAGCCATTCAGTGTTTTTTAGGGGAAATTTGGCAGACACCACCCATGTATTCGGCGGTGAAGGTAGGCGGGCAAAAGCTGTATCAATTGGCCCGCCAAGGCATCGAGGTAGAACGTCCGGCCCGAAAAATTACCATTTATCAGATCAATCTGTTAGAAAGTAAGGGGCAAACCCATACTTATACCATAGATGTTTTCTGTTCCAAGGGTACCTATATCCGCACATTGTGCGAAGATATTGGTGAGAAGCTTGGCTGTGGGGCGGTGCTGACGGAATTGCGCAGAACCCAGGCGGCAGGGTATACCCTAAATGATTGTATTACGCTTAAACAGGCGGAAGAGCTGTTCAAAGAAGGTCTGCTTGCCAGTCAGCTCAAACCAGTTGGTTCGGTGTTTCGCAGTTTGCCGGCAGTTCTGCTTGATTCCAACCAAACCAAGATGTTTCAAAACGGGGTAAAATTGCCGTTAAGCCAAATTAAAGCCCCGGTGGAAAACGGTGATGTACGGGTGCTTGGCAATGATGAGTCTTTTTTGGGGGTTGCCACAGTTTTCCCCAATGAGGGGATTTTACGGTTGAAAAAGTTATTCGCATTGGGAGGAACTGATTCGTGATTAAAACCGACACGCTACAACAAAATATGCCCAATGGGCCAACAGCAGTTGCGCTGGGCTTTTTTGACGGCGTTCACCTGGGGCATCGTCAGGTGCTGTCAGCCGCGGTTCATGCAAAGGCTGATGGTCTAATTCCTTGTGCGTTTACTTTTTCGGTGCAGCGGGGAATGCCACACAGTAAGGAAGGGCAGGGCCTGATTCTGTCTGAAGAGCGGAAGATGACCCTGCTGAACGAACTGGGAATGGAATATATGATCTGCCCTGATTTTTCTGAAATTCGGGAATATTCTGCTGAGGATTTTGTTGTACAGGTATTGGCAGGGCAGCTGCGGGCCAAACGAATCTGCTGCGGAAATGATTTTCGGTTTGGCAGGGGGGCTACCGGCTCGCTTACTCTGCTGAGTCTGCTTTGTCCTCAGCTGGAGATTGAACTGCAGATTATTCCCCCTGTAACGGTGGGTGGGATAACCGTCAGCTCAACCAGAATTCGTGAATTTATTATGCATGGGAATATGGAGCAGGCAGCCATACTTTTGGGCAGGCCGTACTGCTGTGATTTTCCGGTGGCGCATGGGCGGCAGTTGGGCCGCACCCTAGGGTTTCCCACAATCAACCAACCCTATCCCCAGGGGTATGTTATTCCAAAATTCGGCGTTTATGCTGCGCGGGTAACGGTGGAAGGAAAGGTTTATTCCGGGGTTACCAATGTAGGGGTAAAGCCAACGGTAGGCAGCAGCGGCCCACTGGCTGAAACCTATATTGAAGGCTATAGCGGAGATGTATACGGTCAGCGGGTTCAGGTAGAACTGCTGCAGTTTTTACGCCCGGAACAGAAATTTGAAAACGTTCAGCAGCTGCGGCAGCAGATTGCCCGGGATGCACTTTCAGCAAAACAAATTGTAGTGGATTTGGCCGGGGAGGAAACGTATGTCTAAGCAAAAGCTTTTGTTTTTTGATATTGATGGCACTTTGGTAGATGAAACAACCCATCAGATCAGTGACAGTACCACGGGAGCCATTCACAAAGCGCAGCAGAATGGGCATTTGGTGTTTATTAACACCGGTCGCCCTTATTCCAATGTAGATGAAAAACTGCGGGAATTAGGGTTCGATGGGTATATTTGTGGCTGCGGGGTTTATATTCAGTATCATGGCCAAGTGCTCTACCATAGAAGAATTCCAAAAGAGGAGTGCAGGGAACTTGCAGCTATGCTCCACAAATTCCGCATGGAAGGAGTTTTGGAAGGAACACCTGACTGCTATTACAGTGAAACGCTTTCCCACCCCATGTTTTTACAGACCAAGCACCTTTACGAGGAATATGGTTTTGATTGTTCCAAAGGCTGGAGCGACCCGGATATTCAGTTTGAAAAGGGTGCGGTAACCCATGGGGAACGCAGCGATTTTAACGGATTTTATCAATACATTACTCAAAAATACGATTACATATTCCGGGCAGATGACTTTGGAGAATTTATACCCAAAGGTCATTCTAAAGCGACAGGAATTCAATATATGGTAGACCTGCTGGGGGCAGAGCTGGACGACTGCTTTGTGTTTGGAGACAGCACAAACGACCTGCCCATGCTGTCCTATGTAAAACATAGTATAGCAATGGCAAGCGGCAATCCTGCACTGTTTAACCAGGTGGAACTGGTTGCGCCTGGCATTGGAGAGGATGGGATTGAAAAGGCACTGTGTCATTATCAAATCATATAGCCTTGCCCCGTCGCGGCAGAAATTATACTATTTACATGGTGCGTTGGATATGATATAATAACCCAGTAATGCACCTTGTCCCCGGAGGTATGGATATAAGCCCTTGTTGGGATTTCACCCGCCTGCCGCTGAGAACAAGGACATAAAATATTTTATGAGGTGAATGTATTATGTTGCGTCAAGAAGAAAAAATCGAAATTATCCAGAACAACCGGATTCATGAGACCGATACCGGTTCTCCCGAAGTTCAGATTGCAATCCTTACCAAAAGGATCAACGACCTCACCGAGCACCTGAAGGTTCACAAAAAAGACCACCACTCCCGTCGTGGCCTGCTGCAGATGGTTGGTAAGAGAAGAAACCTTCTCAACTACCTGATGAAAAAGGACATTCAGCGCTACCGTGACATTGTTGTAAAACTGGGTCTGCGTAAGTAATGAAATGAGACGAAGGCAGGTGAAATTTCTTCACCTGCCTTTCGGTGCATTTTGACTGCTTGCACAAACACCTGTTCAGGCGCCTGTTTTTATTCCATTTGAATTGTTTCGCTGTTGTTTAGCAGTGAATCGACCCTTTGAACTTTGGCTCAAAGGGCGGATTTATTGCTAAAACACACGGGCAGTTCGGTAGGGCATGAAACAAGTGCCAACCTGCAAAGGCGGGTGTTCCCGCCCAATTACCGCGTATGCCAGCAAACCGGCAGGGCTGGCATTCGCTGCGGTACAACTGCCTGCCGGAGAAAAGAGAAGTGTGAGATGTTTGAAAATTTTAAAGTATTTGAAACGGAATTGGCTGGAACAAAAATTAGTTTTGAAGTTGGAAAAATGTGCGGTTTGTCCAATGGTTCCTGTTTGGTTCGCTATGGCGAAACCACTGTTTTGGTGAATGTAACTGCATCCAAAAAACCGCGCGAGGGGATCGACTTTTTCCCGCTTTCGGTAGATTTTGAAGAAAAGCTATACGCAGTGGGCAAAATCCCAGGTTCTTTTTTAAAGCGTGAAGGCCGTGCATCCGACAAAGCAATTTTGGCTTCCCGTCTGGTTGACCGCCCAATCCGTCCGCTGTTCCCCAAAGACATGAGAAACGACTGCACCGTTGTGATGACGGTACTTTCCACCGATATGGATCATCAGCCTGAGATTGCAGGCATGATTGGTACCTCTTTTGCGCTGTCGATTTCCGATATTCCATGGAACGGGCCTATTGCCGGTGTAAATGTTGGCCTGATTGATGGTGAGATTATTATCAACCCCAATATGGCCCAGCGTGAGGTTTCAGATCTGAATTTGACTGTAGCCGGTACCGCCGACAAGGTTTGCATGATTGAGGCTGGCGCAAACGAAGTTGATGACGACACTATGCTGAAAGCTATTATGGCAGGTCATGAAGAAATTAAAAAGATGGTGGCCTTTATCTCCCAGGTTCAAAAAGAAATTGGTAAACCTAAATTTGAGTTTGAGTCGATGGAGATTAAACCCGAGTTGTTTGAAGCAGTAAAGGAATTTGCCATGGACCGCGTAAAAGTAGCGTTGGATACCAACGATAAAACGGTGCGCGACGAGCGGCTGGCTCCAATTATTGCAGATGTACACGAAAAGTTTGACGAACTGTGTGACGGCAATGCCGCCATGGTTGACGAGATCATGTACAAACTGCAGAAGTATATTGTAAGAAGATGGCTGCTGGATGAGCAGAAACGTGTGGACGGCCGTGGCATGAACGAGATTCGTCCGTTGGCTGCAGAGGTTGGCATTATTCCCCGGGTACATGGTTCCGGTATGTTTACCAGAGGCCAGACCCAGGTACTGACCATTGCAACTTTGGGCCCCATCAGCAGTGCCCAGATTTTGGACGGAATCGATGGTGCCGAGTCTAAACGTTATATGCACCAGTACAACTTCCCTTCCTACTCGGTAGGCGAAACCAGGCCCAGCAGGGGCCCCGGCCGTCGTGAAATTGGCCACGGAGCTTTGGCAGAGCGTGCTTTAGAGCCGGTTATCCCTTCCGAAAGCGAATTCCCCTATGCGCTGCGTCTGGTTTCCGAGGTGCTTTCTTCCAACGGTTCCACCTCGCAGGGTTCCATTTGCGGTTCTACCTTGGCGTTGATGGATGCCGGTGTGCCTATTAAGGCTCCGGTTGCCGGTATATCCTGCGGGTTAATCACCGAAGGCGACCGCTGGATGACTATGGTGGACATTCAGGGTCTGGAAGACTTCTTTGGAGACATGGACTTTAAGGTTGGCGGTACCCATAAGGGTATTACCGCAATTCAGATGGATTTAAAAATTGACGGCCTGACCCCTGAGATAATTAAAGAAGCTTTTGAAAAAACCAGAAAAGCAAGACTTTATATTCTGGATGAGATTATGCTCAAGGCAATTCCTGAGCCACGCGCTGAACTTTCCAAATATGCGCCGAAGATGATGACCATTAAGATTCACCCAGATAAGATTCGTGAAGTGATCGGTTCGGGCGGCAAGGTAATTCAAAAGATTTGCGCCGATTGCAACGTTAAAATTGACATCGACGATGACGGTAAGGTGTTTGTTTCCGCAGTAGATATTGACGATGTAAAACGCGCCATCTCTATTATTCAGACCATTGCAATTGACCCCGAGGTAGGCGCCATTTACAAAGGCCGCGTGACCCGTATTATGAATTTTGGCGCATTTGTAGAGATTGCACCGGGTAAAGAGGGTTTGGTTCATATTTCCAAGCTGGATAATGCCCGCGTGGAACGCGTAGAAGACGTAGTAAATGTAGGGGATGAGGTGCTGGTGATGGTGACCGAGATCGACCAGCAGGGCAGAATTAATCTTTCCCGCAAGGACGCGCTGGCTGCCATTGAAGCAAAGAACAAATAAACAACCAGGTTAAATGGCAAAGGCAGTTCGGTTTTGAACTGCCTTTGTGTTTTTCCAAAGGCTCTCCAAAAGGCAAGCAATAACTGTTTATTTACTGAGTAGGAGAGCAGTTTTTAGAGAGAATGCGCAATCCGGAAATGGGAGTATTTTAACAAGAAAAAATTTTTAATATGGTTTAATAGAGTGAGAGACTTTTCAGAAACGCGCTGAGAAGGCGCATGTTCCTAACATGGTAGGCAGAAGAAAAATTCTTTTTGTTTCCGTTTAAACTAAATTTGAACTCTCCCGGGTGAAAAAACTGTAAACATTCTTATGCACCGGTTGTGCGGAATGTTTATATTTGATAAAATACACAAAGAGGGCCGGAAAGGCTTGAGTGCCAAATTACTTTCATGCTGTTCAGGCTGCCAACCATTGTTTTGTGTGATAAACAGAGGTTTTTGCTTTATTGAAGGTGGGGTCAAACGTAAAAAAACGACCGCTTTTCACAAAGCGAAGGAAAGATGCCTGACAATTGTTTGAAGCAGTGCGGCACATGGGTATTTTTGTACGAATCATAACATCATAAAAACAACCTTGAAAAGGACAAAATGGAGTTGATTTTTTTTGGACGGTGGCGTCACAGGGTATGTAGTATTAGTGATTTTGCTCCTGTTATCCGCTTTTTTTTCAGCTAGTGAAACCGCTTTTTCGGCGCTCAATACCATTCGGCTGAAAAATTATGTGAAAGAGGGGAACAAAAAAGCCAAAACCGCATTGGATATCGCAGAAAATTTTGACAGTGCGCTATCCACCATCCTGATCGGCAATAATATTGTCAATATTTCGTCAGCCTCACTGGCTACCATATTGGCTACTCAAATTTGGCCAAACTATGGGGCAGCCATCTCTACGGTGGCAATGACAGTGCTGGTACTTATTTTGGGGGAGGTTTTGCCTAAGACCTACGCGAAAGAAAACAGTGAAGCGGTAGCGCTTGCTGTTGCGAAGACGTTAAAAGCATTGATTTGGCTGTTTACCCCGCTGGTTTGGGTGTTTAAGCAGCTCAAAAAACTCATCCCGCGGAAAAAGGAGCAGCAGGAAGCCCCATCGGTAACCGAGCAGGAGTTAAAATATATTATTGAAACCATTGAAGGCGAAGGTGTATTGGACGAACAAGAAAGTGAACTGGTTCAGTCCGCATTGGATTTTAACGATATTACCGCCCAGGAGATTCTTACTCCAAGGGTAGATATGGTAGCCGTTGACGTAGCCGATTCACCCGAAGAAATACTGGAAACGGTGTTGACCCAGCGTTTTTCCCGCATTCCGGTTTACGAGCGTTCCACCGATAATATTATTGGGGTTCTGCAGTCCCGCGATTACCTGGAGGCCAGGATTCGCGGAGAGGAGAAAGACATTCACGAAATGCTGACCGAATGTGTTTATGTGCACAAGACCATGAGAATTTCTGCACTGCTCAATGAATTTAAAAAGAACAAGCTGCATATGGCTGTGGTTACCGACGATTACGGCGGGACTATGGGCATTGTCACCACCGAGGATATTCTGGAGGAATTGGTGGGGGAAATTTGGGATGAGGACGATGAAATCAAAGACGATTGCGTCGAGCTGGCCCCTGGTGTTTTTGAAGTGAGCGGCGATTTGAATTTAGAAGAGATGTTTGAACGGATGGATTACCAGCCGCCGAAGGATTTTGATTCGGATTACAACACAGCGGGCGGCTGGGCGCTTGAGGTGCTGGAGCATATTCCGGAAGAAGGCGAAAGCTTTCAGAGCGATGGGCTGACGGTAACCGTTACTGAGCTGGATGATCAGCGCATTGTAAAGCTGAGGGTAGAACTTCCCGTGGAAGAAAAGCCGGAGCAGGAGAAATAAACAGATAGGTTAAAATATAAAATTTTATTTTTCGCCGCAACATACTGCCATATCACTGCACAAAAAACACATAAAGGGAAAAATGAACGGGCAAAGCCAGCTTCATGAAACAAAAAAATTTATAGCAACTTGGTGTTTTAAATGTTTTCATGATGTCGGAATTTTGCGAAAATCAGCAGAAGAAAGGCATGAATATGCAGGTTGCCGTTTGGCCAGGGGATTGGAACGTACCTGCCGTTTGTTTTAGTGAGTAGATGGTTGATTGCGGTTTGAAAATAAACTCTAGCTTAAGGAGAATTAACATGGAATGCTTTCAAAAGTCCCGCCGGGTGGTTGTGAAGGTTGGCACTTCGACGCTGACCCATAATACAGGGCTGATCAATATTCGGCGGATTGAACAGTTTATAAAAGTTTTGGCGGACATTCGAAACTCTGGCCGGGACCTGATTTTGGTAAGCTCAGGTGCAATTGCAGTTGGGGTGGGCAAGCTTGGTTTAAAAGAAAGACCGGCCGATACGCCCTCAAAGCAGGCTGCAGCAGCTGTAGGGCAGTGCGAATTGATGTATTTATATGACAAGTTGTTTTCGGAATACAATCAGAATGTAGCGCAGGTACTGCTTACCCGTGATGTATTTGAAACTGAAAAACGCAACGTCAATGTACATAACACCTTTATGCGCCTGTTGGAAATGGGAGCAATTCCCATTGTCAATGAAAATGACACCGTTTCGGTTGAAGAAATTGAATTTGGTGACAACGACACCCTTTCGGCCATGGTTGCCACCATTGTAGACGCGGATGCACTGATTATTATAAGCGACATTGACGGCTTGTATGACGATAACCCGCGTGTAAACCCAAAAGCGAAGCTAATACACCGTGTGGAACAAATTGATGAAAGAATTAAATCGCTGGCACATGGGGCGGGTTCTGCCCGGGGGACCGGCGGAATGGTCACCAAGATCAACGCGGCCGAAATTGCCTGCCCGAAGGGAATAGACGTGGCAATTGTAAATGGTTCGGACCCGGCGGTTTTGTATGACCTGTTTGACGGTAAACAGGTGGGAACCCACTTTGTGGCGCAAAAATAAGGTTGCGAAAAATCCTATCCGGCAGTATAGTGTATCTGCTCTCTAACGTAGAAAGCCGTGTTCCGTAAGAGATATAAATTTGGTGATTTGAACGAGAAAAAGCAGAGAAAGAAATATTTCCCTGCACGAACTTAGTATATGAAAAACTGCTGATAATTCAACGGGTAAATGTATTGAAAAGAACCTGCCACAGGCAGTGGCAGTGTGTTTGAACCAAAGCTCTTGTTAGGCTGCATTTTTAACCGTAGGATGTATTCTGTGGAGCAGAGCCAGCCGAAAATAGCTATTCTTCTGTTTTCGCCATTGGACATCCTTCTTCCTGCGGTTCTTATATACTGGTGCTCAAGGTGCACCTGTCCTATGGGTTACGCATACCAAACATGCACCAAAGAGTATGTATATCCAAACAGATACATCATGTTATCCTGCAAACAGCTGTCATGAACGGTTGCATTTTGAAAGGTTCGCCGCGGTCATGCGGCTACAGGCTTTCCCGTTTGCGCCCTGAGTATAAAAGGCGCGTTAGCGCCGGTACGCTGTGTTGTTTGTATGCATTTTAATTGCAGGTAATAAAAACTGTCGTTTTATTTTTTTGCAATTATCAATTCTGATTTTAAAGTACGTTTGTTAAAAGGGGGTTGTCTTATTATGAGCGAGCTTGTAAAGCTGGCACAACGCGTAAAAGAGGCATCCAGAGTGCTGGGGATTTTATCTGCCGAAGAAAAGAACCGGGCCCTCTATGCAATTGCTTCGGTGCTGCGGGACAGCACTCCGGAAATATTAAAACAAAATGATGCGGATGTTCAAAACGCCCGGCAGAACGGTGTGCCCGAGCCTATGATTGACCGGCTGCGGCTGACCAAAGACCGGGTTGAAAGTATGGCTTCAGCAGTAGAGCATGTGGCACGCTTAGAAGATCCGATTGGCCAGGTGGAGCAGGGAATCCGCCGTCCCAACGGTTTGGAGATTCTGAAAACGCGCGTACCTTTGGGTGTGGTGGGCATGATTTACGAATCCCGCCCCAATGTCACCGTAGATGCTGCGGTACTGTGTTTAAAGTCAGGCAATGCCTGTCTTCTGCGGGGCGGTAAAGAGGCGATCCGGTCAAATACTGCACTGGCCGCTGTTATGCGCGGGGCGCTGCGGGCCTGTAAGCTGCCGGCTGACTGTATTGCCCTGTTGGAAGATACCTCCCGTGAGACGGCCACGGAAATGATGAAGCTAAACGGCTATATCGATGTGCTGATTCCCCGCGGAGGGGCAGGGCTGATTCAATCGGTGGTGCAGAATGCCACCGTACCGGTGATAGAAACAGGCGTGGGCAACTGCCATGTTTATGTGGATTATAATGCCGATATTGAAATGGCCGTCAATATTATTAACAATGCAAAAACTTCGCGCCCTTCGGTTTGCAATGCGGCAGAAACGCTGCTGGTGCATAAAGATATTGCAGCGGCTTTTTTGCCGGCGGCAAAAGCCCGGCTTGATTTGTCTCATGTTCAGCTGCGGGGCTGCGAGCGTGCCCGGGAGATTTTGGGCCACGGTGTAATACCTGCCACCGAGAAAGATTACGCTACAGAATTTTTGGATTATATTTTGGCGGTTAAAGTGGTGGACAGCGTGTATGAAGCCATTCAGCATATCCAAACATATACCAGTATGCATTCGGAGTGTATTGTAACCAATGACTACGCCAACAGCCAGACCTTTATTAAACAAGTCGACGCGGCGGCAGTTTATGTCAATGCTTCTACCCGGTTTACCGACGGCGGTGAATTCGGCCTGGGTGCAGAGATTGGCATCTCGACACAAAAGCTGCATGCCAGAGGGCCTATGGGCCTTATGCAGCTGACCACCAACAAATACATTGTGACCGGAAACGGTCAAATTCGTTAGATCGGGAGAAAAAACTATGTCAACCAGCAGAAACCGAAAATACCGTTATGCAGCGCCCATTGGCGGGCTGTTTATTGTGTTGGCCATTATTGGCGTAATTGCTATTGTGGTTGCAAGCATTAATTTTACCCAAAAGCTGTTGGACAACACGAAAGAAAAAAAGATGTTTGAAGAGATGCTCCGCCCGGTTATCATGTTTGACCCGGTGCCCTTCAATTCACCGGCAGAGGCTGATCAGAATATGGTGCTGCAGGCAGCAATGTGGTCTACCCTGATGGATGAAAAAAGCGGCAGCTATGCATATGACGACACCATGCGGCTGATCGTACCGTCAACCGATGTTGAGGCCAGTGCCGCCAAGCTGTTTGGCAAGGAGGTCACCTTAAACCATATGACCTTTGGTGACTATGAAATGACCTATGAGTACGAGGCAGATACAAAAACTTACCATGTGCCCATTATGGGGCGCACCAGCGGTTTCTATATTCCCAAAGTGGTGGAGATTAAAAAGAAGGGGGATGTTTTGCAGCTCATGGTAGGGTATATCCCCCCAGGCAACAGCTGGACTACCACCATTGGCGGCGAAACTGAAGAACCGCAAGCAGAAAAGTACATGTATTATGAGATGAAGAAAAGCAATAAGGATTATTATCTTTATGCGATAAAAGATATTCCCGCAGAGGAAAACCCCATTATTTCTCAGGCTGCGCAAAGTGCTGCCAGCCAGTCATAAGCTGAACTGGCTTGGGCCGGACCCCGCACGCAAACAGCGTAAACCCCCGGCAAGCAATGTAAACCAATTGTATTATTTGGGGCAGCCCATTATTACAAACAAGAAAAGCACGGTTTGGTACTGTGCTTTTTTTATCAGGAAAAGAGGAAGCATATGAAGGTAGCGGTGGTAACCGGAGCATCCTCCGGCTTGGGAAAAGAATTTGCCAGACAGATAGCCGACAAGGAAAAGCTGGAAGAAATTTGGTTGATTGCCCGGCGTCGGGAAAATCTGGAACAGTTGGCGGAAGAACTGCCCGTACGGGCCAGGGTAATTCCAATGGATTTAACCAAAGAAGAAGAGTATGCGAAGTACCGTGCAGCGTTACAGCAAGCGGATGCTCAGGTAATGCTGCTCATAAACTGCTCGGGGTTTGGAAAATTTGGCCGTTATGGAGAGGTAAGTGAACAGGATTCGCTGGATATGATAGATTTAAACTGCCGTGCACTGGTTCAGATGACATTGGCCACACTGCCTTATTTTTCATCTGGCGGTAGAATATTGCAAATATCTTCTACCTCGTCTTTTCAGCCGCTTCCAAGGCTGAATATTTACGCGGCCACCAAAGCGTTTGTGCTGCATTATTCCCGTGCTTTGCATCAGGAATTAAGGCCAAAGGGTATTACGGTAACCGCAGTTTGCCCAGGGTGGATGAAGACAGATTTTTTGAAAGTAGCTGCGTTACACACGGGCGATCAGGCAGTACACAACTTCTTTTTTGTAACCAACCCGCAGAAAGTGGTGGCCAAAGCCCTTCGGGATTCCGCCAAAGGTAAGGGAATTTCCATGTATGGGGTAGGCAACCACATTCACCGGGTTGCAGCCAAACTGCTGCCCCATAAACTTATTATGAGGGTGTGGGAGCTAAGCCAACAGTAATCAGAAAACTGCTTATCAGGTGCAGTTGACTGGCACAGCGCGTATTCAATAAGCTGGAAAAGCACTTGTGTCTGCATCATACCGTACAGCATAACCTAACAAAAGGACTGGCATAGTTCTGGTTAAATTGATTCAATAGTAATTTGAGCGAAAAAAGGAGTGTTTTGATGAGAATACGCACAGCGGCAGAAGGAGATATTCCCCAAATTGAAGCTCTTTACCAGCAGTTGTTCTGTGATATGGCCCGGCTCCAGCCTCAGTATCTGCGTCCGGCCAATCAGAGCAGGGAATTTTTAGAAAGAATTATAGAGAGTTCGGGTTCAGATATATTATTGGCGGAGGAGGGTACTGAGGCAGTAGGGTTTTTGCTTCTTCAGGCTCAGGAAACCCCGCCCTATGCCTGCTTTTTACCTCATCAATATGCCTATGTGATGGATTTGGTTGTAAAAGAAGAATATAGAGGACAGGGAATTGGCACGGCTTTATTAGATTACGCTGAATATTGGGCAAGAAATCGTAACCTTGATTACCTGGAACTAAACGTTTTAAGCCAGAATGATGGGGCTGCCCGATTATATGAACAAAAGGGGTACCGGGAATGCTTGCGCACCATGAGGCGGAATATCCAATAAGTTTGGCGGGGAACGCTGCCTTCCATTTATTTCCCTGCCGAAAGGCTATGGCCGCATTGATTTCTGCTGATGGGGGTGGTCCTCTTCTTTCAAACAGCAAAAAAACCTAGCAGTAGTGTTTTTTATTATGGAGGACAGCATCTTTCAACAAGACTTAGAAACATAGAATTCCTGCTTTGATTCAATTCGCAATGGAATATCTGTGCGGGCAGACTGGAAAGCAGGCGGCCTCTGGGTAGAGTGCGTTAAAAAATGCACCAGCCTATTAATCTGGTTTTTATCATTTCCAAGGCGCAGCCATAAGGCGGCATAAAAGCTGTCCGGCGGCTGCATTTTTTATTTGGTTTTAAAATCTATTGGGTCTACGGTGGTTATGATAGATCAAACAGGTTGGAACAAACTTGGTTTAAAACCTACACGCCAGTTTATGACAGACAAGGCAAGGAAAGTAAGCAAAACCGTATTTCATGTGCCTTAGGGTGTTTGCTGGTAAATACTCTTATCAATTCACATAGGCGCCGGGTTAGCCGGGGTTTTGACCATTTGAATAAGGTTGAAAATAAAGTCCGTTTTATAGGACAATAACCTCTTTACAATAGAGATAATAAGGAACAGAAAGGTAATGAAAATATTTGTTACCCCTTATTATAAATTGGAATGCAGCTATAAGAAGCTGCAGAATGGAGGTTTATATGAAACGGATTTTTATTATTTTAGGTTTTTTGGGCGGAGTGATTATTTATACGACAGCGGGTGGAAGCGACTTGGGGCTGCTTACAGTTTATCAAGTGGTGCTGCGTATTGCTCTGGGCGGTGGAATGATAGTAACGGCATGGTTAGGTTTTCGGTTCAGTACGATCATACAAAAACGGAGGCATATGTCCTCCGGAAGAATAAAGGCGTGTATTCCACCAAAATCAGCAGCCTAAGGTTTTGGCCAGAACATTTGTTTACAAAAGGCAAAATGGATTGCCAACCCCTGCGGGATGGGTTATAATAACTGCAAAGCATTCTATTAAAACGGCATAAAATACAGGGGTATTATCTTCCAATTTTATTAAAGATGCAATTCTGCAATTTCCCTAACAATCAAGGGCAACTTCAGCCTGATACGGAAGCGGATGGAGGAGACTTATGAGGCGGGTAGAAACTGATGTACTGGTAGTTGGCGCCGGAGGCGCCGGTATGATGGCTGCGATTGCTGCGAGCCGCAAAGGGGTACGAGCCTGCATTGTGAGTAAAGGCAAGGCCTTGCGCAGCGGTGCAACCGTGATGGCTCCGGGTGCTTTGGCGGCGGTAGACGACCGTTGGAAAGAGCAGCAAGACAGCAAAATGCTGCACGAGCAGGATACCCTGCGGGGAGGGGATTGGCTGTGCAATCAGGAACTGGTGCGCCAAACGGTAGAAAAAATTGGCGGTTTGGTCATGGACCTGGAGCGGATGGGATGCATGTTTCACCGTACGCCGGATGGAAAAACATTGGCGCTTCGCACCGAAGGCGGGCATAGCTGTTATCGGTCCCCTTATATGGAAAACCGCACTGGCCATGAAATGCTGAAGGGCTTGTGGGGTGAGGCGCAAAAACGCAGGATTCCATTTTATGAAGAGGTGATGATCACCGGTTTAGATATTCAAAACGGACATGCCTGCGGCGCCGTAGGTTTTCACACCGTTACCGGGGAGGTGTGGCTGTTTCAGGCGAATGCGGTGATTTTGGCAACCGGTGGTGCAGGTGAACTGTACGAGCTAAGCGATAACTCCAATGATTTAACCGGCGATGGATATGCTTTGGCTTTATCCGCCGGGGCACAGCTGATGGATATGGAGTTTGTGCAGACCTATCCCATTGGCTTTTTGGCGCCGCCGCAGCTGCGCGGCGTATTGGGTTGTTACCCTATTATTGCGCACCTGCATAACAGCAATGGGGAACGGTTTATGCACCGGTACGATTCTAGACTGGAACTTACCACCCGCAACCGTTTGTCCCAGGCCATTATG
Organism: Ruminococcaceae bacterium Marseille-P2935; assembly: GCA_900104565.1. Taxonomy (GTDB): domain Bacteria; phylum Bacillota; class Clostridia; order Oscillospirales; family Ruminococcaceae; genus Marseille-P2935. Next base: position 937,307 of record LT629952.1, on the reverse strand, counting down.
ATTGAGGTGTTGGAAGGCAGAGGCTCCCCTTTAGGCGGAGTTTATTGCGATTTAACCTATTTGGAAAAAGGATATTTAAAGCGGGAATTTCCTGCTCTTTATAATAACTACCGCAGTGTGGGCTTGGACCCCGAAAAAGACCGGTTTGAAATTGCTCCCACCTACCATTTCTTTATGGGCGGAGCGAAGGTGGATTCCAACTGGCAGACCAATATACCAGGCTTGTACAGTGTTGGAGAGGCGGCAGCGGGGGTACATGGCAGCAACCGGGTGGGCCAAAACGCTTTGTCAGAGATGATTGTATCTGCGGCAGCGGCAGGGGAACACAGTGCGGACTCGGTCAGGGCAAAGCGCACGGTGCCTGTTTCTACCGGCTTGGCCATAAAACTGGAAAAACAGCTGGATGAACTGAGGCATAGCGGTAACGGAATGACCCCGGGTAATCAGCGGAGCCGTCTGCAAAGCATTATGCAGAAGGGGGCTTCGGTACTGCGCAGTGAGGATTCTTTAAACAATGCAATGAAGGAGCTTGTTCAGCTGGAAAAAATACCAGTCAAGCTTTCCAGCACCGACTGTTTTTGCAACCGGGAGTTGCTGGAGGCCATGGAAAACAAGAACCTGCTCCTGGTGGCTAAATGCGTGATTACGGCTGCCCTGCTGCGCCGTGAAACACGGGGCGCCCAATACCGGCATGATTTTCCCAAAACAGACTGGGAAAACTGGACAAAAAATGTTCTGCTGGAAATGCAGGGCGGCAATATTACCACCAGTACCGTGCAGGTATCCTTTCCTTATTATCAGCCGGAGGTGGAGTAGATGACAGGGCATGTATTAATACATAGGTTCCATCCGCAAAAAGATGCAGTGCCATACACACAGTCTTATACCTTTCGGTATGAAGAGGGTATGTCGGTTTTAAACGTTTTAAATCAAATACATGAGGAGCAGGACCCTACCCTGGGCTACAGCTACTGCTGCAAAGCGGTAAAATGCGGCCTTTGCGGTGTAATAATAAATGGTAAACCCTGTTTGACCTGCGAGCAGCCGGCGTTGCCCGAGATGACGCTGGAGCCGTTGCATGGGTTTCCAGTGCTGAAAGACCTTATTGTCGATCGGAGTGAGTACGAGGCAAGACGCCCCGACTTACGGCTTTATCTGGAGCGGAACGCAGATCCGGCGTATCAGCCTGAACCGATCGATATGCTGCGGTTTGATTGGTTTAAGCGGGTAAGCCGCTGCATTGAATGTTACTGCTGTGTGTCGGTTTGCCCAGTTTATCAAAAAAATCCACAGGAGTTTGCAGGCCCCTGCGCATTCACCCTGGAAGCAAGGCAGGTTTTTGACCCGAGGGATAATTTGAATAGAAAAATTCTGCTGAAAGATATGGGGATCAACCAGTGTATTGGCTGCAAAAAGTGCTCGTCAGTATGCCCTATGGACGCAGGCCCTATGGAGGCAATTTTAAAGATGAGAAGCGTCGTTTGCAATAATGAGGATAACGCTTAAAATAGTACAAACTCACATTTTTTACCCTTACAGGCAACCGGAACACAGGTGAAAATTTATGACTGTTTTCTGTTTTTATGGTTCTTTTGTACCTTGCGGCATAACAGAAAGGAATGATAATAAAAATGAAAATATCAACTAGAGGCCGGTATGCCCTGCGGCTTATGGTGGATCTGGCAGTGAATGGGGAAGAAAAATGTATTCCTTTGCGGGAAATTGCAGACCGCCAACAGGTTTCAGATAAATATTTGGAACAAATTATTACGAAGTTAAGCAAAGCGGGGCTGGTTAAAAGCGTTCGAGGCGCCCAAGGGGGGTACGTTTTAACCCGCAGTCCGCAGCAGTATACGGTGGGTATGATTTTAAGGCAGACCGAAGGAAGCTTGGTGCCGGTATCCTGCGTGGACCATCCTCAGGCCGGCCACTGCAGCCAGGAGGAAGTTTGTGTTACCCAGGAAGTTTGGCGTAAAATAGGAGAAGCGGTGAGCGATGTGGTGGATCACATTACCTTGGCAGAGCTGGCTGAAAAAAAGAAAAAGATTTTAGAAATGCAGGGTTTGAAGCAATAATATTTGGAGCGTTGGCTGCACCAAACCTGCTTGGAATTTTGAAAACAGACTGGGAAGGAAATTTAAGAACATGACAAGAAAAGAAGCATTAAAACTTTTAATGCAGTATAATCAGGAGGATTTTCACCTGAAGCACGCCAAAACAGTAGAGGGTGTAATGCGCTATTTTGCAAAAGAACTGGGCTACGGGGATGAGGTGGAATTTTGGGGGCAGGTTGGCTTGCTGCATGATTTGGATTACGAACAGTTTCCGGAGGAGCACTGTGTCAAGTCGCAGGAGCTTATGCGTCAGCATGGCCTGGAGGAGCGGATGATCCGCGCTACTGCCAGCCACTCTTATGGAATATGTGTGGATATAAAACCGGAGCATGAGATGGAAAAAGTACTATTCGCTGTTGACGAGCTGACTGGGCTGATTGGCGCAGTAGCCTTAATGCGCCCTTCTAAAAGTGTGGATGATTTGGAAGTGAAATCGGTTAAGAAAAAATTTAAAACACCTAGCTTTGCGGCAGGTTGTTCCAGAGATGTAATTCAGCAGGGGGCAGACATGCTTGGCTGGGAGCTGGATGATTTAATAGGCCGTACTATTCTTGCTATGCGGGAAGGAACTTTGGATTAAACTGCATTTCTGCTTGAAATGCAGTATCATGATGCGGTACAATGAATAAAATGTTTATTTGAGAATATTCCCGGCGTAAGCCGGCAAAGGGGGAGTATGAATTATGTGGGAAAGATCTATGCTGAAAAACAACGCCAAAAAGGCATTATCTACTACCTACTGGGCCAGTGTAGTCGTATGTTTGTTATATGGCTTGTTGGGCGGAGTATCTGGGGTCGCAAATGTCCGGTTAACCGCAAATTTTTCCAGCTCGTTTTCTGATCTGCGGAATTCTCCAGAGTTAATGCTTGCGTTCGGCATTTTTATGATTGTTGCGTTGATCATCAGCCTTATTTCTATTTTGATGTCAATTTTTGTGGGCGGTCCAATAGAGGTTGGGAAGAACCGTTATTTTATGCAGGCCCGCGTAGGAGGAAGCAAGGTTGACATGCTGTTTGCCGGCTTTAGGGGCGGTGCGTACATGCATAATGTGGGAGTAATATTTAAACGGAACCTGTTTATCTCACTTTGGTCGCTGTTGTTTGTGATTCCTGGAGTGATTAAAACGTATGAGTATTTTATGGTGCCATACATATTGGCCGAAAACCCCAATATTGATTCTCACCGTGCATTTCAGCTAAGCAAGGCTATGACCGACGGCGAAAAGTTTAACATTTGGGTGTTGCAGCTATCCTTTTTAGGCTGGGAGCTGTTATCGCTGCTTACCTGCGGAATTGGCATGGTATTCCTGCGCCCATATATTGAGGCCACCAATGCTGAGCTTTATGCCCTGATGCGGGAAAAGGCTTTTGCCCTGAATATTAGTGATCCCAGTGAGCTTCCGGGTTTTACCCCGCCGCCACCGCCTCCATTTTATGGGTACCCGCCTCAGGGTGGGGTTACTCCGCCCCAAGCCTAAGTGTTTTGGCCAATTCGATAGGAAAAAGCCGAAAAATTCTACAGGTCCCTATGCATTTTAGAGAAATGCAAGCCTGTTATTGACAAGAGGCAGGGTAAAATTGTATAATGCAAAAAGAGTCATAAAAGTAAAGACTGGGAAGAGGAAAGTAGGAAACAGCCACTTTAGCAGAGAGTTCCGGTAGCTGAAAAGGAATAAAGGCACTGTTTTTGAAAATGGCCTTGGAGTTGCGCACCGAGAGGGGACCCCCTTTAGGCTGCGACGGGGTTCGCCCGTTAAAGCGGTAGAGTATGAACAAAACGTACTTGAAGAGGTACATACCGTGAGGTGTGTATGAACAAAGGTGGTAACACGAAGTTTTAAACTCTCGTCCTTTTTACAGGGCGGGAGTTTTTGTTTGTATTGCCAGGGCGCACCTTTTAACATGCCAAACCGAAGAATCTTTTGCAAAAAAGTACGGCCGGAGCGTCTTTGGTTTTTCCAGACGGCTGCCTGTCCCCAGGTTTGCAACTTCTTGCTAAAGATTTTTGAAAAATTCCGGTATTATGCTGGGTTTTAATACACACTAGTAAATGCTTTTTATAAAAAATAGGGAGGTAGAAACGGTTGATCGAAATAAAATCCCTCAGTAAACAGTTTATGAATCATGAAGACCATCAGCTGGAAGTTTTAAAAGATATTTCCCTGACCGTGGAAGACGGGGATATCTATGGGATTATTGGTATGAGCGGCGCAGGTAAGAGCACCATGCTTCGGCTCATTGGTCTTTTGGATAGCCCCACCAGCGGTGAAATTCTGGTGGACGGAAAAAATATCAATGAGCTTACCGGAAAGGACAAAATCAGTTACTACAAAAGCATTGGTACCGTTTTTCAGGGCTATAACCTGCTGATGCAGAAAACTGTTTTTGACAATGTTATGTTCCCACTTACCTTATCTAAATATGATAAGGCCGAGGCCCAGGCAAAAGTAAATAAGCTGCTGGAACTGGTTGGGCTTGCCGACAAGGCCAATGCTTACCCCTGCACCTTAAGCGGCGGCCAGCGGCAGCGTGTAGCAATTGCCCGTGCTTTGGCAAATGACCCGGAACTGCTGCTTTGTGACGAGCCCACCTCGGCGCTGGACAGCTTAACCACCCGTTCTATTTTAGAACTATTGCAGCAGATTAACCGTACTATGGGGGTTACGATTATCATAATCACTCACGAAATCGGGGTGGTCAAGACCATCTGCAACAAGGTTGCGGTGCTGGATCAGGGCGTTTTAGTCGATAATGGCCCGGTGCAAGAGGTAAAAAACCACAGGGAACATGAGATTACCAGAGAGCTGTTTGGGGGGAATGAATGATGGGTGAGTTTTTTGCAAATTATGGAATGGAACTGCTTCGCGAAACTGGCGCAACCCTGTTTATGACCCTGTTTGGCACATTGTTTGGATACGTATTGGGCCTGCCACTGGGCATTTGGTGTTATGCTACCGATGAAGGCTCCTTGGCTCCCAACAAATCGGTGCATGCGGTATTGGGGTGGATCATTAATATCACCCGGTCTATCCCATTTATCATACTGATGCTGGCACTGATTCCCTTTACCCGTATGGTGGTGGGCAAGGCAATTGGTTCTACGGCGGCGTTGGTACCGCTGGTGATTGGAGCGGCACCGTTTGTCGCCCGTATGGTGGAAAGCTCGCTGAGCGAAATTGACCACAGCTTGGTGGACTGCGCCAAATCAATGGGGGCAACTAATTTTCAAATAGTGAGTAAGGTTTTGCTGCCTGAAACGCTGCCCTCCCTGATTCGCGGCATGTCTATAGCTACCATTACCATTATCGGTTACACTGCTATGGCTGGCGCCATTGGCGGCGGTGGCTTGGGCGACGTGGCAATCCGCTATGGTTATCACCGCGGTGAGTTTGACGTGATGTATGTTACTATTTTAATTTTAATTGTTCTGGTTCAGGTGATTCAGGTAATCTTTAATATAATTGTTAGGAAAATAGATAAAAATAAATCATGAAAAGAGGAAGACAGATGAAAAAAATATTTGCGGTTATTCTTGCGTTAACGCTGCTGGCAGGCTTTGCAGGCTGCTCGGGCAATGATGAAAAAACAATCAAAGTAGGGGCGTCTCCAACACCCCATGCAGAAATATTACGTGCGATTCAGCCAATTTTAGAAAAAGAGGGCTATACCCTGGAAATTAAAGAATTTACCGACTACGTTGTACCCAATAATGCGGTTAGTGGTAAAGATTTAGATGCCAACTACTTTCAGCACCTGCCATATTTACAAAGCTTTAATGAGAAGTTTAAAACCGACCTGGTCAGTGCTGGCGCCATTCACTTTGAACCGCTTGGCATCTATCCGGGCAAGGTAGCTTCTATTGACGCCCTGCCGGATGGCGGTACCATTGCGGTGCCAAATGATCCTTCCAACGAGGCCAGAGCGCTGAACCTGCTGGAAAAGCAGGGCTTGATTAAGCTGAAAGAGGGCGTTGGCCTTGCAGCTACCCCAAAGGATATTACCGAAAACCCCAAGAATATCAAATTCTTTGAGGTAGAGGCGGCACAGGTTCCGCTGTCATTGGTAGATGTTGACCTGGCGGTTGTAAACGGAAACTATGCACTGTCTGCCGGTATTGTTGAAACGGTTCTTGCTTCTGAAAGCAGTGATTCAGAAGGTGCAGCCGAGTTTGCCAACATTGTAGCGGTTCGCCCAGGTGATGAAAATAAACCCAAAATTAAAGCGTTGATTGCGGCGCTGCAGAGCGAAGAATGCCGTAAGTTTATTGAAGAAAAATATGGAGTTGGCGTAGTCCCTGTGTTTTAACTCTAATAAAAAAGATGTCCACCGTAAAATGGGGACATCTTTTTTATTGGGTGAGATGTGATAGCCTGCCACAACGTTTTATTCTTTGACTTATAATTGTACCAGCTTAATTGGCGGTTTACACAGGATCCATCAGTAACGGGCACCAAAGGGTTCCCAGATTTCTTTCGCCTGCATTACTGCCCTGCCGTTTATAAACTGGATTTTCCCTTTTTGCCATTTGTTTTTAAGTTATTGCAAAGCACGTTTATGGGTGGCTTACGCCGTTACAATAGCAGCGAGTAATAGTTGATTTTCCCGGTTCGGTTTTTCAGCAGCACGGCCAGAGAAGGCACACTGTTAGTCCAGACACAGGTATTGAAACAATGCAGTATGAAATAATATTTACGGCTCCCTTTAGGCCGGCAGGTTGCTCTTCCAGGCTGGCATACTACCGATTTTGATTGAAAATATGCAAAAAGCACCGACGGCTGCCTATGCCTGCACCCGGGGAGTGTGCACAGGTTACGTAAAATGATTCAGCGTTACCAAAACGCACAAGTTATTCAGGAAACAAGTGCCATTAAAGCAATGTTTGCCCATATGTTTCATGGAAAGCCAGTGGGATTACAGGATTTCAAAAATACCTTAACGGCAATGCTGCAGCTAAATGGAATGCATTCCTTTTGATGATATTATTATTGGAACGTTATGTTAAAAAAGCATGAAATCATCTCCATTTTATTTGACAAAATACTCACAACGGCTTTATACTAGATGCATGCGGCGGTTGACAACTGCCTTGAAAGAAAGGGATGATATTATGGACGATAGGGATCAGCAGTACCGCCAGGTTTGGCAGACGCCACAGGCGCCTTCTAACCCTTCCATGCAGCCGACTGGTGTACAGCCGCAGCCCGTGCTGACCTTGGAGGACGCCAAAATTTATAAAAGAGTATTTAGCCGGTTGTGCTGGGCACTGGTGGCTATGATGCTGGTTACCCAGCTTTCTGCTGTTGGAATCAGTGCGCTGGTGGGTGCTATTATTCCCCAGTTTGCCCAATCACCTTGGTATATGTGGGTAGTCCAGGTAATCTCAATGTATATTTTGGGACTGGGTGCTTTTTACTTGGTGGTTTATAAAATTCCAAGTTTTTCACCCGCCCAAAAAAGCACCTTATCTGCAGGGCAGTTTTTAGGCTACACGGTCGTCAGTTTTGGCGCTATGTATGCTTTTAATATGATTACCGTTGTAATAGTCAACGGAATTTCTATGCTTCGCGGCCAACAGGTTACCAACCCATTGGAATCACTGGCAGGGAATAACTGGCTTGTTACACTTTTATTTGGTGCAGTTGTGGCGCCAATTATTGAGGAGTTTATCTTCCGCAAACTTTTAATTGATAAGCTGCGCCCATTTGGAGATAAAATTTGCATTTTTACAACAGCTATGCTGTTTGGGCTGTTCCATGGCAACCTTTCACAAATGTTCTATGCATTTGCCTTGGGTGTAGTTTTTGCTTATGTAACAATAAAAACAGGCCGGGTTTTGTATGCAGTCCTTTTACATATGATTGTAAACGCATTCGGCATGGTTATTATGCCCGCCGTTGTAACAACCGGGAATATGATTGCTACAGCTTTTGCCGGGTTCTTTGTTTTAGCGCTTATTATTGCAGGTGCGGTTGTATTCTTTTTAAACTTGCGTACCTACCGGTTTGAAAAAGGGCAGATACAGCTGCCTAAAGGTCGTATCGGAGGGCTGCTTTTCGGCAATTCAGGAATGATAGCGTTTTTAACGGTTTGTGGTATATTCATTGTACTGTATACCTTGTTTGTTTAACCGCTGGCAATGGATCATTTTATAGACGTCTTAGTAATAAATCATGCGGGAAATAAAAGCACCTCATAAATAATATATTTTTTATAAATATATTTTAACGGCTGGTATCTGGTTTTTGATGCCGGCCGTTTTTTAAGCCGTGAAGCAACCTAAAAAACTTCTTGGAAAGCTTAGGCCTGAATCTTATGTAGAATGCGGTGGCTAAGTTCCGTCATACAAACAATTTTCCTGGTTATTATATGGAAAGAGAGTCAAATACCAATTACAGCGTAATTCATTCAAGAAATACTTTGCTCATATGATTAGGAAAGGGATTTCTCCCATTTTTAAGAGGAAACGGAATTCGGGTGCTATTCACAGTCCTTATCTGGTATTATTGCTAAAAAAATGAAAGAAAACAGAACGGAATTGAATATTGTAAGCCTTCTGGATTGGAATATTTTATGTTATGATAGAACTGCACGTTAGTGCCCGAAGCCGGAGGCATATAGGTCGGGCATAAATATGGAATAACTGCTTTGAAGTTCATGTACGAATATATGTCAGGCGGCTCACAGCTGATGCGGCAACTACTTTGACTGCGCCATAACAGGGGATTATAAGCTGTTATGCATAAATGAAAAGGTGTCCGTGTCTGGAAAGCACGCGGCAGTTGCCGTGTGCTTTGAAGTATGTTAAATACAATAAAACAGAAATTTTTATGAGAAACGAAAGGTTTTCCTGCTGTTTTATTAAAAATTTATGCTCCTGCCGGGTAAGCCCCGGAGATGATAAATTCAAACTGCCACAAAAAGTTTGAAGTGTTTTTTATAGAAAAGCAGAACGGTTGGGTGATGACGCCAATGATAAAGCTGGCAAGATATTTAAAATATTTTCTAAAGGAAGTCATAATTGGCCCCTTGTTTAAGCTGACCGAGGCAATATTTGAATTGATTGTCCCGCTGGTTATGGCCAAAATTATTGATGTTGGCATTAAGAATGGGGACGCTGCTTACATCTGGAAGATGGGCGGGCTGATGGTTTTGCTTGGAGTTGCGGGGTTGTGCTTTGCGCTGATCTGCCAGTATCTTGCTTCAAAAGCCTCTCAAGGGGTAGGCACCATGCTGCGGAATGATTTGTTTTTGCATATCAATTCCTTTTCGTATGCCGAAATTGACAAGCTTGGTACCCCATCGCTAATTACCAGAATTACCAATGACGTGAATCAAATTCAGGTGGCAGTAGCAATGCTGATCCGTTTGGTGGTGCGTGCACCGTTTTTGGTTGTTGGCGCGGCAGTTATGGCTATGATGCTTGATTTAAAACTGTCCCTTACATTTTTGGCGGCTGCCCCGCTGGTGGCGATTGCCTTATATCTGGTGATGAGCCGTTCTATTCCGTTTTACCGGGTGATTCAGAAAAAGCTGGATAAAATCTCATTGATTACACGGGAAAACCTGACCGGTGTCAGGGTAATCCGTGCATTTTCAAAACAAAAAGACGAAGAAAAGCGCTTTGACGATGCCAGTGACGACCTGACTAAAACTGCGGTTCGGGTTGGTAAAATATCGGCCCTGTTAAACCCCATTACCTTTATGATTATGAATATGGCGATTGTGGCAGTGGTATGGTTTGGAGGTATGCGGGTTGACACGGGTGCCCTTACCCAGGGGCAGGTGATTGCTTTTGTGAACTATATGACCCAGATTATGCTGGCGCTTGTAGTGGTGGCAAACCTGGTTATTTTATTCACCAAGGCTTCGGCTTGCGCAGCGCGCATTAACGAGGTGCTGGAAACAAAGCCGTCTGTGGAAGAAAAAACTGTGCAGCCAGCTGTTCCGGTAAAGGGTGCGCCTAAAATTGAGTTTAAAAATGTATCCTTTTCTTACCATAAGGACAGTTTGGAATACGCTTTGGAGAATATTGACTTTAAAATTCTGCCAGGCCAGACCATTGGTGTTATAGGCGGTACCGGTTCGGGAAAGACGACCCTGGTCAGCCTGATCCCGCGTTTTTATGATGTCACCTGTGGCCAGATATTGGTAGACGGCGTGGATGTGCGGGATTATCCGTTTCACCAGCTGCGCAGTCAGATAGGTATGGTGCCGCAGAGGGCGGTGCTGTTTTCGGGAACAATCCGTCAGAATATGCGCTGGGGAAAGGCAGATGCAACCGACCAAGAGATTCTTGAGGCGCTGGAAATTGCGCAGGCGGCAGAGTTTGTGGACAAGCTGAAAAACGGGCTGGATACCTTGATTTTGCAGGAGGGCAAAAACCTTTCGGGCGGCCAGAAGCAGCGCCTAACCATAGCGCGGGCACTGGTAAGCCGACCGCAAATTTTAATTTTAGATGACAGCGCCAGCGCACTGGATTTTGCAACAGATTATAAGCTGCGCAAAGCCATTGCGGCAAAAACCCGGGAGACAACGGTGTTTTTAGTATCCCAACGGGCAAACACCGTAAAGCGTGCCGACCAGATTATTGTACTGGATGACGGACGGGTTGCTGGAATAGGAACCCATCTGGAGTTATATGAAAACTGCCCCATATACCGGGAAATCTGCCTGTCCCAGCTGAGCGAAGAGGAGGCGAAACGGCAATGAAAGCAAAAACTGTTTTAAAACGCCTGTTAGCCTTTACCAGGCCGTATCTTGGGTATTTTATTTTAGCGCTGGTCAGTGCCATTGCCGGAGTGACCTTGTCGCTGCTGGTTCCGGTTTTGGTTGGCAATGCTGTTGATTATGTAGTGGGGCCGGAGCAGGTGGATTTTCCGGCTATTGCAAAAATCCTGCTGGCAATGGGTATCGCTATCGCTGCCAGCGCCCTGTTCCAATGGTTGATGTCGCTTTGTACCAACATTATTACCCACCGTACCGTGCGGGATTTAAGAATAGCGGCTTTTCAAAAGTTAAACCGCGTACCTCTAAAATATATTGATGATAACCCGCACGGCGATTTGATCAGCCGGGTGGTTACCGATATCGACCTGATTTCTGACGGTCTTCTGCAGGGGTTTACCCAGCTGTTCAGCGGAATAGTTACCATTGTTGGAACCTTGCTTTTTATGATTTCTATCCATGCAGGTATTGCGTTGGTAGTGGTGGTGCTTACCCCGCTTTCCTTATTTGTAGCATCGTTCATTGCCAAACACTGCCACAAAATGTTCCGGGAGCAGTCGCAGGTAAGGGGGGAGCTGGGCGGCTATGTGGAGGAGATGATTGGAAACCAAAAGGTAACCAAGGCTTTTTGTTATGAGGGCAGGGCGCAGCAGCAGTTTGAAGAGATTAACCGGCGCCTTTATGAATGTGGGGTGAAAGCCCAGTTTTATTCAGCGCTGACCAACCCCTGTACCAGGTTTGTCAATAATATCATCTATGCTTTTGTTGGTATCATTGGGGCACTCAATGCCATCTCCTTGGCTGTGGGCCGCATTACAATCGGACAGCTCACCAGCTTTTTATCTTACGCCAACCAGTACACCAAGCCGTTTAACGAGATTACTGGTGTGATTACCGAGCTGCAGACTGCGTTTGCCAGCGCCCGCCGTGTTTTTTCGGTGTTGGATGCCTGTGAAGAAACGTCGGACGATGCGCTGCCTGAGCTAAAAGAATGCGATGGCAGCTTATCGGTAGAACAGGTGAGTTTTGCTTATTCACCTGAGCACCCGCTGATTCAAAACTTTAATTTAAAGGTGAAGCCTGGCCAGCGTATCGCAATTGTAGGCCCCACCGGCTGCGGTAAAACCACCATGATTAATTTACTGATGCGTTTTTATGATGTGGACAGCGGCACGATTCGAGTGAGCGGGCAGGAGATCAACCAGGTCACCCGTTCCAGTTTAAGGCGGCAGTATGGTATGGTGCTGCAGGAAACCTGGCTGTTTTCTGGAACGGTGCGGGAAAATATAGCCTACGGAAAACCGGATGCTACTGACGCAGAGGTAATTGCTGCGGCCAAAGCCGCTCATGCCCACAGCTTTATTAAGCGGCTGGAAAATGGATATGACACGGTTGTTTCGGAGGACGGCGGCAATCTTTCGGGCGGGCAGAAGCAGCTTTTGTGCATAGCCAGAATTATGCTGACCAAGCCCCCCATGCTGATTTTGGATGAGGCGACCAGCAGTATTGACACCATGACCGAAGTGCGTATTCAAAAGGCGTTTAACCAGATGATGGATGGCAGAACCAGCTTTATTGTAGCGCACCGCCTTTCCACCATCAGGGAAGCGGATTTAATTTTGGTAATGCGGGACGGGAATATTATTGAGCAGGGTAAACATGAAGAACTTTTGCAGCAGAACGGGTTTTATGCCGAATTGTATAATAGCCAGTTTGCCCGTACAGAGGAATAGAAAAGATCTTTAAAAGTTATACAGTAAGGGGCGCCGCAGGTTTTACCTGTGGCGCCCCTTACTGTATGGCTAGGCATATTATTTTATAATTTTTGCTGACCTATCCGTCAATTGCTGATGAAACGGTAAATTTTTTACTTCCTCAGCGTATTTGCATTCGTTATGATGCTTATAGCAATTGTGTGGCAGGCAGGTTCTTCCAACGCATAGCTTTTACTGGAAGAAATTTGGGAAAATCATAATTGAACCTTAATAAGAGGGTATTTCCCAATAAAGGTTTTTCTTCCTGTCTCCGGTTTTATTTGTGTTCTTCCAGCCAGCGCATAGCAGTGTAAGCGTAAACTGCGCTGCCGCCAGCAAGAACTTCTTCATCAAATTTAACCATCGGATGGTGCTGCGGATAAATATAGCCCTTTTCTGGCTGCCCCGCGGCCAGTGCCAGCATAATGGAGGGCACTTTCTGGCTGACATAGGCGAAATCTTCTGACCCGGCTGCTTTAGATGAGTTCTGGCCGCCGCCCTTGTCATTTAGTTCCGAAACCGAAAATGCCATATTTTCACCCAATAATTCTTTAACATACCTTTCGGTACATATGGACAAGTCCTTATCGTTTCTCAAAGTCGGGCAACCGCTTCCAAACGAAACGGTCGCCTCGGTACGAAAGGTTTTTGCGATGCCCTGCGCAAGCTGTACCATTCTTTCTTTTATGAACGAGCGTGTGTCTTCGTTAAATGTCCGAATACTTCCGCCCATCACAGCAGTGTCAGGAATTGCATTGGAAGCGGTTCCGGCATGCATTGTTCCAATTGTTAAAACGGCGCGGTCATCCATTGCCAGCTCCCTGGCATGAATCTCCTGAAGCGCAATCAAAATATGTGCGGCGGCACTCAGCGGATCCATCCCTGTATTTGGCATAGACCCGTGGCAGCCTTTTCCCTGAACCATAATTTCAAAATAATCTGCAGCTGGAGCACTGACACCAGGTGACGAAACGATAACAGTGCCAGGTAGAAAAGGCATTCCAGCCATAACATGGATCATTAGAGCGGCGTCTACCTCCGGGTTTTTTAACAGCCCCGATTCAATCATATCGAGTGAGCCTTCGAAAATTTCTTCAGCAGGCTGGAACATAAGCTTAACCGTTCCTTCAATTTCCTGCTCGTGCTCTTTTAGCAGTTTTGCGGCGCCCAACATCATAGCGGTGTGCATGTCGTGCCCGCATGCATGCATTTTCCCATTTGTAGAAAGAAAATCAACATCTGCTTTTTCTTTGATTGGCAGTGCATCCATGTCGCCCCGTATCAGGAATACCTTTCCTGCTTTTTTGCCGCCAGCTAAAGCAACAAGGCCCGCTTTGCCGCATGCGGCCGGCTTATATCCCATTTTTTTCAGCTCTTTGCTTACAAAGGCAAGTGTATCATTTAAATCGAATCCTGTCTCGGCATGTGAATGCAAATACCTTCTGTGGAATACGAGTGTTTTCTGAAGCTTTGCAGCTTCTTCCCACAATTGTTGTTTTGGTGTCATTTTATATCCTCCTTCTATAGAGATTATAATGGTACATAATATAGTGATTATGATAACACAAACAACTAATTTTCCGGGGTTTTTAAAGTGCAATTTACTTTTTTATTTTGCCCATAAAATCATGAAAAAGTACAAAGGTCTGTTTCGGTAAACATTACAGGTAAAATCCTGTCTGGAAAATCGAACAACCGGAAAAGCCCTCCCCATTTTTGACGTTTTTCATTATTTTGCAGGGAATATGATGCAATAACCAAAATTCTTAGTGCTTCTTAATAGGCGGTCCAAAACCATACTCTTTTAGAGCTATGCATGACACCGCTGAAACGATTGCCCTTATTTGTTCAGTTTGGACATAAAGCGCTCTGCATCTACCATTACCCGTGTATGGGTGCCGCTTCCGATTAGGGCTTCTCCTTCATATGCTTCCACCGAAAAGGTATAGGTTCGGCCTTCCTGGGCGGTCAGAACAGCTTTTGCTGCAATTTCAGCCCCTAAAGGACTGGCTTTTACATGACTTACCGAAATTTGTGTACCTACGGTGGTGCTTCCCGCTGGTAAAGTGTCTGACACACAGGCTGCTGCAGCTTGTTCCATCAGCGCAACCATGTACGGAGTTGCAAACACCTCAAGGTTTCCGCTGCCCATACGAAGGGCAGTTTTTTCTTGTGTAACAATAGTCTTAGCGGTAAATTCTTTCATTTTGTTTCTCCTATCTTGTTTTTATCACTAAAAAAGATGTCCTTTGGCTCAAAGGTCATAGGTTTATTGTTTTTTGGTGGAGGATAGCGGCTTTAGGAACGCTTATCCCAAATTTAAATAAAAAACAATCGAACTGCTTGGGTATAACCACAGGCTGAATATACTAAAACCCGGTTTTTAACTGCTGCCGCATATAGGAAACAGCCTTTGGCCTGTAGAATGTACAAACTACTGCTTTGCAAAAGCCAGATTATTCTATGAAATAAATCACATGTACTTCTTGTTTTGGGGGAATGATAGATCTGTATACTTGCTTAGAAAATTTGCATGAATCCCCTAAAAGGTGCCGGTTACCATGCGAATAAATTCATCATTGCCCAGGCCAGTAGAAAAAACTCGGCCGCATTTACGAAAAGGGACAGTGGGACCAATATTCGAAAAGAAAGATGCTTTGTTTTGTGGCGAAACAGAAGCATTCCAACCAGGATGCCCAACCCGCCCCCCAAAAAAGAAAGAAGGAACAAGGTCGATTCCGGAATGCGGAATTTGTGTTTGCGGGCTTTTTGTTTGTCAATTCCCATCATGAGCATGGTAAACATGTTCCAGACAATTAATACGACGGTTAACCAGAAAAAAGAATTCATCAGAGCACTCCTTAATTTCCATTTTATGTTAAATATTAGCACTCAATAGTGATGAGTGCTAATAAAATTGTAAATTAATTATGAAGTCTATTGACAATTGAAAATTTTGGTGGTAGAGTATGTTTAGCACTCGGATATAAGGAGTGCTAATACTGGAAAATAAAAGAAGTAGGTGAAAGCGATGCAGTTGGATCCCAGAAAATTGGAAGTTCTGGCAGCCATTGTGGAAACCTTTATTAAAACTGGTGAACCGGTGGGCTCTAAGCTGATCGCTCAGATTTTGGATAACCGGGTCTCCTCCGCCACAGTCCGTAATGATATGGCTGCATTATTTGAGATGGGCTTGCTGGAACAGCCCCATACTTCGGCAGGAAGGGTTCCGTCCCATTTAGGTTATCGTGTTTATATCGACCGGCTTATGCACTGCCAGCCGCTTACTCAGGAAGAAAAGGCTGAAATAGACGCACTGTTTAACGTGCGTGACCCAGACCCTGATAAGCTTTTGGAGGATGCGGCTCAATCGTTGGCGGACTATACCAATTGCGCGGCGGTTTCTACCACGATAACACCCAAAACAGTGAGGGTCAGCCGCATTGATGTAATTCCGGCAGGCTATTCCACTGTAGTGATTCTGGTGATCGCCAGCAATGGTGTGATTAAAAACAAGGTTTGCCGGGTCAACTTTAACGTGACACCTGAAAACATGGACTTTTTTAACAAATTTGCAAACAGCCGGTTTGATGGACGCTCGGTAGATGAAATATCCACCATGTTTATCAGCTCGGTTGCGGTGGCACTGGGAGAATATACCCGGTTGTTCACCCCAATTTTAACAGCGATCTATGAACTTTGCAAGCAGATCAACGACGGCCAGTTTTATACGGTAGGCTCTACGAATCTGCTTGGTTACCGGGAGTTTGAACAGATTGCACATGAACTGCTTAATTTTTTAAATCGTAAAGATGAAATGCTGGCAATGATTACCTCAGGTGAAGATGGTATTCAGGTAACCATAGGCCGGGAAAATCCCCACGCGGAACTGTCGGGTACGGCAATCTTAGTGTCAAAATATAAGATTGGGGAGTTTGGCGATGGCGCAATAGGCCTGATTGGCCCGCTGCGGCTGGATTACGCCAGGATAATTCCCCATCTTGAGTATTTTTCTGAAACGCTGGGTAAGCTGTTATCTGAGACCTATGAGAAAGAATAAATCATAAGGAGGTACCGAGGTGGCAGGTAAGAAAGGAAAAAAGGGAATGCCGGAAAACGAGACAAAAAAGCAAGCTGCCCAGCAGCAGGATGAATCAACAGAAAATGTAACAGAGACCCAGCAGGATGCAAAAACTGCACCGCAGGAGGCGCCAAAAGAAAAATCAGAATTGGAACAGCTGCAGGAAAAATACAATGATCTAAATGACCGTTACCTGCGAACGCTGGCCGAATACGATAACTTCCGTAAACGCTCACAAAAAGAGCGGGATCTCATATATCCCGAAGCGCAGGCTTCAACGGTTGCTCAGTTTTTGCCGGTTTTAGATAACTTTGAGCGTGCAATGTCCTTTGAATGTAATGATGAAGAGTTTAAAAAGGGCATGGAAATGATTAGCCAAAGCTTTCAGGATGTTATGCAAAAGCTGGGAGTTGAAGCAGTTGGAGAAGCCGGGGAGGCCTTTGACCCTTTAAAACACAATGCAGTGATGCATGTGGAGGATGAAGAGCAGGGCGAGGGTATTGTTGTTGAGGTGTTCCAAAAAGGATATAAAATAGGCGACAAGGTAGTCCGTTATGCTATGGTAAAAGTAGCAAATTAATTTGTATGTCAAATACATGAATAGGTCATGAACACCAGTTCATGGGGTATTCATGCGTTTATCAAAACGGGAGTTGTTTTTCCATTGTTTAACAAAACAAAGTTGTAGCCTGCTGCTGAAAGAAGCCAAGGCCTTACACCTTTGGTAGTGATTGAAATAGAATACAGGGTGCGTATCAGCACATATAGGAGGAATTTATTATGGGAAAAATTATTGGTATTGACTTGGGTACTACAAACTCTTGCGTAGCAGTTATGGAAGGCGGCGAGCCTGTAGTTATTGCAAACGCAGAAGGCGCCAGAACCACACCGTCGGTTGTAGCTTTCTCTAAAACCGGAGAAAGAATGGTAGGCCAGGTTGCAAAACGCCAGGCGATTACTAACCCGGACCGGACCGTATCGTCCATTAAACGTCATATGGGTTCTGATTTTAAGGTTACAGTAGACGGAAAAAACTACACTCCGCAAGAGATTTCTGCAATGATTCTGCAAAAACTGAAAAGTGATGCAGAGGCTTATTTGGGCGAAAAGGTAACCGAGGCTGTTATTACGGTGCCGGCTTACTTTACAGATGCCCAGCGCCAGGCCACCAAAGACGCAGGCAGAATTGCTGGTTTGGATGTAAAAAGAATTATTAACGAGCCTACTGCGGCTGCTTTGGCTTACGGTGTAGATAAAGAGCAGGATCAGAAAATTATGGTATACGACCTGGGCGGCGGTACTTTTGATGTCTCCATCATTGAAATGGGTGACGGAATTCAGGAGGTTCTGGCCACAGCTGGTAACAACCGTCTGGGCGGCGATGACTTTGATGAAAGGGTAATCAATTACCTGGCTGACGAGTTTAAAAAAGAGTCCGGCATTGATTTAAGAAGCGACAAGATGGCTATGCAGCGGCTGAAAGAGGCTGCTGAGAAAGCAAAAATTGAGCTTTCCGGCATGACTACCGCCAATGTAAACCTGCCGTTTATTACCGCAGACGCAACCGGCCCCAAACACTTGGATGTTACGATTACCCGCGCTAAATTCAACGAACTGACTGCTGACCTGGTGGAAAAAACCATGGGTCCTGTTCGTCAGGCAATGTCCGACTCTGGTCTGCAGGTATCTCAGATTGATAAAGTTCTGATGGTCGGCGGTTCTTCCAGAATTCCCGCTGTTCAGGATGCTGTTAAAGCGTTCCTAGGCAAAGACCCCTTCAAAGGCATTAACCCAGATGAGTGCGTAGCAATTGGTGCTTCCATTCAGGGCGGTGTACTGGGCGGTGAGGTAAAAGGCCTGCTGCTGCTGGATGTTACCCCGCTGTCCCTGGGTCTGGAAACTTTGGGCGGTGTATTCACTAAAATTATTGACCGCAACACCACCATTCCAACCAAAAAATCTCAGGTATTCTCTACTGCTGCAGATGGTCAGACTTCGGTAGAGATCAACATCCTGCAGGGTGAGCGTGAGATGGCTAAAGATAATAAACAGCTAGGTATGTTCCATCTGGACGGCATTCCCTCAGCACCCCGCGGTGTTCCTCAAATTGAGGTTACTTTCGATATTGACGCCAATGGCATTGTACATGTATCTGCCAAAGACCTGGGCACCGGCAAAGAACAGAACATTACTATCACCTCTTCTACCAACATGTCTAAAGATGACATAGAAAAGGCAGTGAAAGAAGCAGAGCAGTTTGCGGCTGAAGATAAAAAACGCCGCGAAGAAATTGATATTCGCAACAATGCTGACCAGATGGTATATCAGAGCGAAAAGACAATCGCTGATCTGGGCGACAAGCTTTCTGCTGACGATAAGTCCGACCTGGAGGCTAAGATTAATGCAGTGAAAGAGGCGTTGAAAGGCCAAAATGCTGATGACATCAAAGCAAAACAGGAAGAGCTGCAGAAGAAGTTCTATGAGGTTTCCAGCAAGATTTACGAGCAGGCTCAGGCGGCCGGCGCAGCTGGGCAGCCTGCTGGAGATGCAGCTCAGGGCGAGGCTAAAACCGGTGATGACGGCTATGTAGACGCTGACTTTAAAGAAGTTGACGATGAGAATAAGTAATTCCTCTGTTTATGTATGTGCTTGACAATTGTATGATGATACAATAGAATTCTAACAGTATCAGCGTTAAGGCCGGAAATCTTTTCGGCCTTAACCTGTGATATGCAAGAGGTCATGGGGATTGGTCTCATCATACTGTTTCAATAAAACATGAAAGACTATGTTTTTCTTGCGGTGTGCACCTGTGCCGTCAAAGGCGGAAGAAACAGTAATGTATGGCATCTTTGCGGTGTTGCCGCAATGCTGCTGTGCGGCGTCAGTCAAAATGCAGCATGCTTTTTGATTGGGGATAAGTATAAACTAGATGCAGAGGATGATGTGTTTTGGCAGAAAAAAGAGATTATTATGAAGTGTTAGGGCTTCAAAAGGGCTGCAGTGACGATGAATTAAAAAAAGCCTACCGCACCATGGCAAAAAAATATCATCCAGACCTGAATCCCGGTGACAAAACAGCTGAGGCCAAGTTTAAAGAAGTAAACGAGGCTTATGAGATATTATCTGATTCGCAAAAACGTGCCCGATACGACCAGTTCGGCCATGCCGGTGTAGACCCAAGCTATGGAGCAGGCGCAGGCGCCGGTGGATTCGCAGGCGGTTTTGATATGGGCGATTTGGGTGATATTTTCAGCGATATTTTTGGTGGATTTGGCTTTGGCGGTTCCACCAGAACCCGCAACCCCAATGCTCCTATTCGCGGCAACGATGTGTCGGTTCAAATAGGTATTTCTTTTATGGAGGCAGCAAAGGGAGCCAAACAAACCATTCAGATACAGCGGCTGGAACGCTGTGATGACTGCCAGGGAAGCGGTGCTAAAAAAGGCACCAGTGCTGAAACCTGCTCCGACTGCCATGGTTCCGGCCAGGTACGGGTTGGCCAGCGCACGCCCTTTGGCATGGTTCAAACCACCAAAACCTGCCCCAAATGCGGCGGTAAGGGTAAAACCATTAAAGAACCCTGTGAAAGTTGCCGCGGCATGGGCCGGGTTCGGCATATCCGCAAGCTGGAAATTAATATTCCGGCAGGCATTGATGACGGTCAGACCTTTATTCTGCGTGGCCAGGGCGACCATGGAATCAACGGCGGGCCGGCTGGTGATGTCAACGTTACCGTTTCGGTGCGGCCCGATCCGCTGTTTGAGCGGGATGGCTTTGATATGTGGTGCGAAATTCCCATTACCTATTCACAGGCAGTTTTGGGTGATGAAATTGTAGTGCCCACCATCGATGGCAAGGTAAAATATACTGTGCCTGAAGGCACCCAGTCAGCTACAGTTTTTCGGCTGAGAAATAAGGGAATCCAATTTGTAAACGGCCGTGGCCGTGGTGACCAGTATGTCAAAGTTGTGGTAGAGGTTCCGAAGAACCTTACCAATAAACAAAAGGATGCGCTGAAAAATTTTGAAAATCTGACAACTGATAAAAATTACGAAAAACGCAAAGGCTTCTTTGATAAAATCAGGGATGCCATGGGCAAAAACTAAAATAAACAAGTAAACGGCATAGCCTTTTTTTGGCTATGCCGTTTTGGCGTAAGCAAATGAACAACCAGATGTATATTCATACAACTGGAAGTTTGGAATATCAAAATTTTTATTCTTTCCGCTCCATCTTATTGTTCTAAACTTAGCGAAAGGGACCGATCTGCAGTATGGGAAAAGCGTTTACAGGTAATGGTTCCGCTTGTGACATGCTGGAAAAGCAAATGCAGCCAGTACAGCCCGGTAGTGTGCCAAATGAGTTTGGGGTATTACCGGTTTACGGTGTATATAAAGGTACGGCACTGGGCCGTATTAAATTTGTTGCGGAATGTGCCGCCATATTATGGGGCTGCGCTGTTAGGATGAATCAGGTAGCTTTGCAAACGTATGCCTTGCCGTGTGCTGGCGTTTTGGAGGTAGCAGTATGAATTTTTTACCCCTTCTGAGGTTACAGCAAATTACGCAGCTGCAGGAGCAGCGAAAACCAGGCTTCCTATTTACAAAATGCTGCTTTTAAGTATTCTGGCAGGTTTTTTGATTGCAATGGGAGGGGCAGCGGCGAATACTGCCGTATACTCTTTGGCAAATACAGGGCTTATCCGCCTAATCAGTGGACTTATTTTTCCTTTTGGGCTGGCAATCGTTGCATTGACAGGAGCGGAATTATTTACCGGGAACACACTGATTGCAATTTCGGTGCTTAGTAAACAGACAACGGTTGGCGGGCTTTTTAAAAACTGGTGCGTTGTGTACCTGGGCAATGCCATAGGAGCCGTGTTGGCGGCAGCGGGATGCGCCTTTTTTGGGCAGATGAATTATTCCGCAGGAGAATTAGCGGTTTTTGTCATGAAACAGGCAGCGGGCAAATGCGCCATGCCTGCAGGAAATGCTGTAGTGCTTGGAATTTTTTGTAATGTTCTGGTGACACTGGGGGTATTACTCAGCCTGTGTGCAAAAGACCTTCCGGGACGGGTGATGGGGGCATATCTTCCGGTTGCATTCTTTGTGATTTGCGGGTTTGAACACTGCGTGGCAAATCTTTTTTGTGTTCCAGCAGGGCTTTTTGCTCAGCAAGTACCTTCCTATGCCGCATTGGCTGCCGAACTGGGGGCAGACCTGACTGCTCTGACCTGGAGCAATTTTTTTATTCATAACCTATTGCCGGTAACTTTTGGAAATATTATTGGTGGAGTAGGTGTAGGCAGTTTTTTTTGGGCCTGTTATGGCCGAGCAGTAAAGGTAATCGAAAAGGTATAAAACCTGCTATGTTTTGTCGCAATGAATATGCGGATTAAAATGTTTGAACCACTTTAAGATACTACTCCTGTCCAACACAAATGGTGGGGTGGTTTCTTTTTTCGTGCAATCTATTCTTTTTTCCAAAAGACGAAGCAGGCAGTTTAAAAGAACTTCAGCGCACACAGGAAAAGCTTGATTATAAAAACCGCTGTAAATTTAATATATTATTTTCTGAATAGAATGGGGCGCTTGACTGCGAAAAGGGTAAAAGCAGTATAACACAATGCCCCCGAGGCCTGTACACTGTACGGGGTAAATGAAAAGGCAGATGGGGTATTAGAAAACGAAACCTGCTTTTAGTTGCCAAAATAAGCGCTTTCCCCTATAATGGTAAGCGTACCTGGCATAATAAGATGTGCTAAAAAAGGTGAAAGGATTGGAAAAAATGCCAACATTGAAAGAAAAAATTATGGGAAGCCTAGCGGCGGGAACTCTGGGTGATGCCATGGGGGCTGTTACCGAAGTTATGACCGTAGATTACATTTGGGAACGCTATGGGCTGGTAGATAAATTATATACCCCAGACGACGACCGCCCATTTGTGGGCGGACTGCCGGCGGGTGTGATTACCGATGATTCTGGCCAGATGTTTGAAATGCTACAGGCATATTTTGATGGGGATGGGAAAATAACCGCACAATTGGTAGGCGATGCATTGGTGCGCTGGGGAGAAACCGGCGAAAATCTGGCTCGTTTTGCAGGCCCAACTACCAGAATAGCAATAGAGCGGATAAAAAATGGCGAAGACCCCGTTGAAGTAGGCAAAACTGGCGGACCCAATGTTGGCAACACCAATGGCTGCGCGATGAAGGTGGCGCCTGCCGGCATTTTTAACCCCGGGGACTTAGACGGTGCAATCCGCGATGCCTGCACCATCTGTATTCCAACTCATGCCACCCAAACCAGTATGGCGGCGGCATCTGCAATTGCAGCCGGTATTGCCGAGGCCATGAAAGAGGACTGCGACCTGTTCTCTATTTATGATGCTTGTTTGTATGGTGCTTATCAGGGCGAGGCATACGGTAAAAAGCATGGGCGTGCAACCCCTTGCGCATCTATTCCGGAACGCATTAAAATGGCAGCAAGCATTGGCATAACAGCGGTGGATATCAAAGATGCCTGTTTTAAAATGAACCGCCAAATTGGTACCAGTGTAATGTGTGTAGAATCTATTCCGGCGGCAATTGGCCTTTTAATTGCAGCAAAAGGTGATCCGTTAATGACGGTTGCAGCTTGTTCCAGCGCTGGGGATGACACCGATACCGTTGCAATTATGGCTGGTGCCATAGCGGGTGCCTATAAAGGTATTCAGGCTGTGCCGGCTGATATGGTAAAAACGTTAGCTCAAGTGAATGCCATTGACTTTGAGGGGTTAACCGATCGTATTTATAAAATTGTGTCGCGATAATTTAAATTTACAATCCAAATAGAGGTCTCTCCGGCCGAAAGGGTTTATAACCAATTTTTAGGTTGGGGGATTGCACCTCTTTTCCCGTAAAATCATAAAAGGAACACTTTGGATAATCAGCGGTATATCGGTGGAATAGTATAAAAAGACGGGGATTTTGCAATCTCCGTCTTTTTATTATGCAAATTTCTTCAGAAAAATGAGTGCTGCCGGATGAATTTGTCGAACAAATGTGCGTAGCTTTGCAATGAAAAATACCGTCTCCTCTTTCATCAAAATTTGTCGAATTGTTTGCCGGAAAATGTTGGAAAATGGGATAGCAAAGCGAAAAATTCCGATGAAAGAATTTTATGAAAACCCCTGAAAGCCTATTGCAATTTGTGACAGTTGTGTTAAAATAAACATAAAGTGGTGAAAAGTGGTGCGAAGTGGTTGAAACACCCTGAAAAATTGCAGGAGGTGGGGAAATGTTAATCGGCGAATATGAACATACGCTGGATGTAAAAGGCCGCATGAATTTCCCTGCTAAATTCCGTGAGGATTTAGGGCTTCACTTTATTGTCACGAAAGGATTAGACGGATGTCTTTTTGTCTATTCTTTTGAAGAATGGAAAAACCTAGAGGATAAAATAAAGTCCCTGCCTATGAGCAAAGCAAGAAATTTGCAGCGGTTTTTGTTTGCCGGAGCCGCAGAAGTGGAGCCGGACAAGCAGGGGAGAATTTTATTGCCGCAGAATCTGCGGGAATATGCGGGCCTTGAAAAGGAAGTTATGGTAATTGGTGCATCTTCCAGGGCAGAAATATGGGATAAGGCCAGATGGAACAGCAGCTGCGAAGAGCTGACCTCTGACATGATTGCCGAAGCGATGGAGGAACTGGGATTTTAAAAAAGGAGTAACGTTCATGGAATTTGCACATGTTTCGGTACTGTTAAGCGAGTGTATGGACGTCTTAAATATTCGGCCCGATGGGGTCTATGTAGATGGAACTGCCGGAGGAGCCGGCCATAGCAGGGAAATTGCCAAACGCTTAACATCAGGGCGGCTGATTGCAATCGACAAGGACCCGGATGCAGTTAAAACAGCAAAAGAACGGCTTGCTCCCTACTCGCAGTCAACAGTCGTACAAAGCGATTTTTACCGCATTCCTGAAATCTTAGAGGAATTGGGGATTCCCGGTGTTGACGGCATTTTGTTAGACCTGGGTGTGTCTTCGTACCAGTTTGATAACCCGGAGCGCGGCTTTTCATATAATTATGATGCGAAGCTAGATATGCGTATGAGCCAAAGCGGCCTGTCGGCTTACGATATTGTCAATACTTATGCAGTACCTGACCTGGAGCGGATTTTACGGGAATTTTCGGAAGAAAAGTTTGCGTATAAAATTGCACGGAATATTGAAAGGGCACGGCAGCAGGCGCCGGTAGAAACAACCTTTCAGCTGGTGGAGATTATCAAGCAGTCTATTCCCGCAGCAGCAAGAAGAGAGGGCGGACACCCGGCCAAGCGTGCCTTCCAAGCGCTACGTATAGCGGTAAACGGTGAGCTTGACAGTTTATCCCGCTGCCTGGATACCGCGTTTGATTGCCTGAACCCAGGCGGCCGGTTTGCTATTATCACCTTCCAATCACTGGAAGACCGTATGGTAAAACAAAAATTTAAAGCCCTTTGCACCGGTTGTACCTGCCCGCCAGATTTTCCGGTATGTATTTGCGGGAAAACACCCCGTGCAAAGCTTGTTACCCGCAAACCTGTAGAAGCGGGAAAAGAAGAACTAGAGAAAAACAACCGCAGCCATAGTGCGCGGCTTCGGGCAGTTGAAAAGATAAAATAATAAAAAATAGAACAGTAAAACGAAGTGAAAGAAAAGGTGGGATGAATCTATGACACAGTCCGGCGCAGCATATGATCTTTCCCGGTTTGAACAAACAGCACCCCGTGTGAAACCCCAACAGCACCAGCAACCACAGCTTAAGGTTGTAAAAACAAGCACCCGGGCAAAGGCAAAGACAAAAAGAATGCTGGCCATGTTTAAAGTGGCTTTTTGTGCCATAGCACTTGTCACCGTGGCAGCTACGGTAGTATATACCCGGGCGGTACTTACCGAGGTTGGAGAAAGCATCAATATGGCCAGCAAAGAGCTTAAGGAGCTAAAAAGTGAAAACGGCCGGCTGGCTGCAGAACTGGAGAGCAAGCTTTCCCTTAGAAATGTTGAGGAATACGCAACTGTTAATTTGGGGCTTTCCAAAATAGAACAAGATCAAATTGAATATGTAAACCTTAGCGAAGGCGATAAAATTGAATTAGCACAAACCGGCGAACCTAACCTTTTGGACAAACTTGAGGCATGGTTTGACAATGTAATGGCATATATAACAAAAAAATAAAATATCTATTACAATGTGATAAGGGCTAATGATATACAACTATCTTAGCTCTTGGTTTGTTTTTAGCAGAAGTTACAAAATCTGACCATATATCCTACAGGAGGCCCAAAGATGCCAAAATTTCCAACCAATCAAATGAAAAAACGCATGATTTTAGTCGGCGCAATTCTGATTTGCTTCGGTTTTATTGTGGTGATCGGGCGACTTTTTTTTCTGCAGGTGGTCAATGCCGAGGAATGGCAGACCAGAGCAATTAAACAACAGCTGCGCTCTACAACAATTAATGCCAACCGCGGTACCATTTACGACCGCAATCAAAAGGTGTTAGCAAAAAGTGCAAATGTTTGGACCGTTTTTATCTCCCCGGCTGATATAAAAAATGCCGAAGAAGCGGCAAAAATTGCTGCGGGTCTTTCTAAAATTTTAGAGGTGGATGAAGACAAAATTTTAGAAAAAACGAAAAAAACCGGAAGTTATTATGAAATTATAAAGCAAAAGGTGGAAAAGGAACAGTTTGATGAAATCAATCAGTTCATCACCGACAATAACCTGAAGGGTGTACATATGGAGGAAGATACCAAGCGGTATTACCCTTACGGGGATTTGGCAGCGACAGTGCTTGGTTTTACCGGCAGTGAAAATCATGGAGCCTACGGACTTGAGGCTTATTACGATAAGACGCTCAGCGGCACTCCCGGCAAAGTGGTAGCGTCTAAAAATGCCTGGGGCACCGATATGCCGTTCCGTTACCAGGAAATGTATGAGGCCAAGGATGGAAACAGTCTGGTACTGACCATTGATGAAACCATACAGCACATTGTAGAAAAAAACCTGGAACTTGCGGTGATTGAGCATGATGTCCGCAGCCGTGCCGTCGGTATTGTCATGGATGTAAATACCGGAGAAATTTTGGCTTTGGCCAACGAGCCGGATTTTGACCCAAATAATCCAAACGAAATTGGGGACCCGCGCATACAGGCACAGCTGGATGAATTACAGAAGGGCACCCAAGAATATGTGGAGGCGCTGAAACAGGCCCAATATGATCAGTGGCGAAACAAGGCTATTATGGACCCTTATGAGCCTGGGTCGGTTTTTAAAATAATCACTGCGTCTTCTGCCCTGGAAGCAGGTGTTGTATCGCTTAACTCCACCTTTTACTGCCCTGGTTACCATCAGGTAGGAGGGCGTACTATTCACTGCTGGAAAAACGGCGGCCATGGCTCACAGAATTTTACCGAAGCCATGATGAATTCCTGTAACCCTGCCTTTATGATGATCGGCGCCCGTCTGGGCGGCGAAAAGCTTTATGATTACTTTGATGCATTTGGTCTAACCAAACCAACAGGGGTGGACCTGCCGGGCGAGGCAGACAGCATCTACCATTCCAAGAGCCGTTTGATGAATTATGAGGTTGAGGTGGCTAGTACCTCCTTCGGCCAAACCTTTAAGGTTACCCCGCTGCAGCTGATCACCGCAATTTCTGCATCTATAAACGGCGGAAAACTGATGCAGCCCCATATTGTGAAACAGGTTTTAGATGCGGATGGAAATATTATTTCAACTGTTCAGCCAACGGTTAAACGGCAGGTGATTTCAGAGGAGACCTCTGCAACCATACGTTACCTGACTGAAATGGTTGTAAAAGAAGGTTCTGGTAAAAATGCCCAGATTCCCGGATACCGCATTGGGGGCAAAACCGGTACTTCTGAAAAGTTGGATACTGTACAGCAGGAAGGCGAGGTAAAACCACTGATCCTGTCCTTCTGCGGAATAGCCCCCATGGACGACCCCGAGATTGCGGTGCTGGTGCTGCTGGATCAGCCACAGCTGCAAAATGCTTACGGTTCTACCATTGCGGCACCGGTAGTCGGCGCTATTTTGCAGGAGGTTCTGCCTTATCTTGGTATAGAGCAGCAGTTTACCGAAGCAGAGCTGGCAGTAAAAGAAGCCACCGTACCGTACCTGATTGGATATAAACCCCATGACGCTCAGGCAAAATTGACCCAGCTTAAACTAAATACCCGCATTATCGGAAATGGCACAACGGTTGTAAAACAGATACCAGAAACACAAAACGTAGTTCCCACCGGTTCAACTGTTATTCTCTATACGGACGACGAAAGCGCTACCACAAAATCTCAGGTACCAAATGTCATTGGTATGACAGCGCAGCAGGCTAACCGGGCAATCGTGAATTCTGGGTTTAACGTACAGGTCGATCAAAGTGTTGCCGAGCAGGGCACTACCGTAATACGCCAAGAGCCAGACCCGGATACTGAACTGGAACCGGGATCGGTAGTGACCATTTACTTTGCGCCCCGGTCAAACATCGAAACAGATGGGAATAACGATTCGTAAGCTGTTTCAATTTGGAACAAGTTTAAAGTAAAACGAATAGCCGGCAGAATACATAGCAACACTAACCTTATAAAGCATTTTTGACAGCTGGAGGAGGGAAAGAATGAAATTACACCAACTTTTGGATGGAATTTCCTACAGCACCCCGTTAAATGACATAGAAATTACAATCCCAACATCCGATTCCAGACAGATTGAACCAGGATGCCTGTATATTTGTATTAAAGGCCTGAAATTTGATGGCCATGAACACGCCGGCGCCGCCCTTCAGGAAGGCGCAGCTGCAGTTGTAACCGAAAAAGACCTTGGCCTGCCCCAACAGGTAATCGTAGAAAATACCAGAGCTGCCTATGGGGTAATTTGTGCCAACTATTTTGGCAATCCTTCCCGCGGAATGAAGCTGATTGGCGTTACAGGCACCAACGGCAAAACGACCATTACCAATGTGATTAAGCAGGTGCTGGAAGGCTGCGGCAAAAAAGTTGGACTGATTGGAACCATACAAAATGAAATTGATGATATGACCATTCCTGCCAAATACACAACGCCGGACCCCATGCAGCTGCAGTCAATGTTTCTGCGCATGGCGCAGGCAGGCTGTGAATATGTAGTAATGGAAACCTCCAGTCACGCTTTAGATCAGCACCGCCTGGCTGGCTGCCATTTTGTTTGCGGTGTATTTACCAACCTGACTCAGGATCATTTGGACTATCATATCACCATGGAAAACTATTACCAAGCTAAAAAGAAACTGTTTGACCTGTGTGATTTTGCAGTAATCAATATGGATGATGAGTATGGCAGAAGGCTGGCGGCAGAGGTTCCATGCCCGGTTCAGACTTTTTCTACCGGCAGTGATAACGCTGATTATACCGCAAAAAGTATTAAGATTACAGCTGCTGGCAGCCAGTTTGCGCTGGTTGGCAACCATGTGATCACCCGTGTCAAATTTTGTATGCCGGGAACTTTTTCGGTGTCTAACGCTATGGCTGCAGCAGTTTGTTGCCTGGGCCTTGGCTTTACACTAGAGGAAGTAACAGCCGGCCTGGAAAGCTGCCATGGGGTCAGCGGACGTTTTGAAGTACTTTATCATGGGGACTTTACTGTTATACGGGATTATGCGCATTCTCCCGATGGATTAGAAAAGATTTTAACCGCAGTAAAGGAATTTGCACCAGGACGTGTGGTAGCGCTGTTTGGCTGCGCCGGTAACCGCGATCGAACCAAACGACCCAAGATGGGGGAAATTGCTTCCCGCCTGGCAAATTTTGCCATTCTAACCTCTGATAATCCGCGTGATGAAGACCCACAGCAGATCGTAAACGACGCTCTGCCGGGCCTTTTGCAGCACGATACGCCCCATGAGGTAATTGTAGACCGTTATGCGGCAATTGAGTGGGCGTTGCAACATGCGCAAAAGGATGATATGATTTTGTTATTGGGCAAGGGGCACGAAGATTATCAGGTGCTGCGGTTTGGTACAATTTATTTTGATGAGAAGGTTATTGTACGCAAACTGCTTAACTTGGACCAAGAGGAAGAAAAATAACCGTAAATGAGGGGATTTGTTTGAAGGAACTGCAGATCAGCCGGTTGGAAGAGGCAATGGGTGCGGCTACCCGCCATGATGGAGTAGTCCATGCAATTTCGACCGATTCAAGAGCTATCACGCCCGGATGCCTCTTTATTGCTTTGGAGGGGGAACGGTTTGACGGCCACGCCTACATAAATTCGGCGTTAAGCCAGGGGGCAGCTTTTGCGGTGGCCCACAAACAAGGGGATTACCCGGCAGACAGGGTAATTTATGTAAAAGATACCGGAAAAGCCCTATTGGACGCTGCACGCTGTTATCGCCAGCAGCTGCGGGCAAAGGTGGTGGCAGTTACGGGAAGTGTGGGAAAAACCTCAACCAAAGAGATGATCTATGCAGTACTTTCCTCCCAATTTGATACAATTAAGACCGAAGGCAATTTGAATAATGAAATTGGTTTACCTAAAACCCTGCTCCAGATAGAGGAGACCACCCAGGCTGCCGTGGTAGAGATGGGAATGAGCGGGTTTGGAGAGATTGAAGAACTTGCCCTGGCGGCCCTGCCGGATATTGGGGTGATTACAAATATTGGTGTTTCCCACATGGAGGCGCTGGGAAGCCGGGAAAACATTTTAAAAGCTAAGATGGAACTGGTAAAAGGCATGGCGGATGGTGCCCCACTGATTTTATGCGGCGATAACGATCTGCTGCGCACCGTCCAGGAGCCCCGTCTTCGGGTTGTGACCTATGGAATGGAAAATATGCGCTGTAATGTAGTGGCAAAAGAACTGGAGCAGCAGGAGGACGCAACCGAGTTTTCCATCTGCTGGGGCGGCCGGAGCGTACGGGCTAAAATTCCCTGCATTGGGCGCCACAATGTGCAAAATGCATTGGCGGCCTTTTGCGTTGGCCTACAGATGGGAATGCATCCGGAAGCGGCGGCAGCAGCACTGAGCAGATTCCAGTCATCGGGAATGCGGCAAAAAATGGTGCCCTTCCACGGTTTTACGGTGGTGGAGGATTGTTACAATGCCAGCCCGGATTCTATGCGGGCGGCAATTATTACCTTCGGGGAATGCGCCTGCAGGGGAAAAAAAATTCTTGTACTGGCCGACATGCTGGAGCTTGGAACGATTTCTGAGCAGTCTCATTATGAAGTGGGGAAATTTGCGGCGTCACATGGGGTCGACCTTTTGCTGGCATATGGGCCCCAGGCAGTGGAATATGTCCGGGGAGCCCGGCAGGCCGGGCTGAACGCCCTGCATTATTCAGAAAAATATGCTTTGGTGGAAGAACTGAAAAAACAGATAAAACCGGATGATATGGTTTGGTTTAAAGGCAGCAGAGGTATGAAATTGGAAGAGGCGATTCGCCGGATCTATGAGGAGTGTTAGCAAAATATGGGTATATCTGCAATAATAACAGCCATAATAGCATTTGGTGTTTCGGCTTTGTTGGGTGTATGGCTGGTGCCTTTTTTGCACAAACTGAAATATGGCCAAACCATTTTAGATATTGGCCCTTCCTGGCATAAGAACAAACAGGGAACGCCAACCATGGGCGGAATTATGTTTATTGTCGGCAGTCTGATTGCCATAATAACCGGCCTGATTATCTTCTCTGCCCAGGGAGGAAGGCTTTTTGACGGGGCAGGAAGTATTTACACCATACGTATGATTGCCGGTGTCATCATGGCGCTTGCTTATGGGTTTACAGGCTTTATTGATGATTACATTAAGGTTGTAAAAAAACGCAACCTTGGCTTAACCGTCACACAAAAATTGGTATCACAAATTACAATAGCTGCGCTTTACCTGCTTGCCATGTATTTGTACGGTGACCGTTCCACCACATTGGTAATCCCCTTTATAGGGCAATGGGATATTGGTATTTTTTATTACATTTTTGCCATGATTTTGATTGTAGGCGCGGTAAACGCCACCAACCTGACGGATGGAATTGATGGGTTGGCCGGCTCGGTTACCTTTACCGCCAGCCTTGCCCTGTGTATCATTTCGGGTATTTTAAGCTTTGCAGCCAGTGGGCTGGTTTCCATTGCATTGGCCGGGGGCTGCCTGGGCTTTTTGGTTTGGAACTTTTACCCCGCCAAGACCTTTATGGGTGATACGGGTTCTCTGTTTTTAGGCGGTATGATCGTGGCTCTTTGCTTTGCAATTGGGTTGCCAGTGTTATGGTTCTTTGTAGGTATTATTTACCTAATAGAAGCATTTTCGGTCATTCTGCAGGTGATCAGCTTTAAAACAACAGGGAAGCGGATTTTTAAAATGAGCCCTATTCATCATCATTTTGAATTGTCTGGCTGGAGTGAAGTGAAAATTGTTACGGTATTTGTTTTAATAACAGCGGTGTTTGCGGTGCTGGGCATTGTTGGTACCATGATGGTTTCGTAAAGCTGTTTTGAATAAAGCTTGTGCGATAGCAGGCCATTCACATAGGTTTAGCGCCGCTATTGTGTAAAAACAGCGGAATATTTGGAATTTGTTGCAAATAAAATGTACTCCTGTAAAGCGGGCAGAATTATTAAAGCGTGTTTGGCCTGTTTTGAGAACTGGCGGAAAGGGTGAATGAAACTGAAATCCACGAAGAAAAGCGAGCCGAAGCGCTCGCCACAGGCGAAAGCGAAAGCGGTGCGTATTCAGCGCGGAGGAATTGACCTGCCCTTTGCCGTTCTGGTGCTTTTGCTTCTTACCATTGGGCTGATCATGCTCTTTTCGGCCAGCTATGCAAATGCATATTACTATGAAGGCAACAGCTTTAAATATATTACCAGCCAGCTGATTTTTGCAGCAGTTGGCGTTGTCGCCATGTTTGCAGCTTCATTGGTAGACTACCATATTTTTCATAGGTTTGCCTGGCTTATTTACGGGTTGTGTATTGTGCTGCTGGTTGTTGTGCTTTTTATGCCAGAGATCAATAATGCAAAGAGATGGATTATACTTCCGGCAGGCGGTACCTTTCAGCCGTCAGAAATTGCAAAATTTGCAATTGTTATTCTGTTTGCCCATATTATCTCTCATAACTATAATAACATGAAAAAATTAAAAACAGGTATTTTGCCTTTTGCCGTACTATATGGCATTGTGGCAGGCCTTATGATGATGCAACCTCACCTGTCGGGTACAATTCTGATAGGTATCATTGCTGCGACGCTTATTTTTGTGGGCGGAGCTGACGCCAAATGGTTTGTTACTGCTGGTATTGTGGGGGTTATCGCACTGATTGGCATTACCTTAATTCCAGGAGTTATCTCCTATGCATCCAGCCGTTTGGCTTATTGGCTCGACCCTTTCTCAGACGCAAAAGGAAAAGGGTTTCAAACCATCCAGTCCCTCTACGCCATTGGTTCAGGCGGGCTGATGGGGGTAGGAATTGGAAATTCCAGGCAGAAATATCTTTATCTGCCCGAGCCTCAGAATGACTTTGTGTTTGCTATTGTCTGCGAAGAACTTGGTTTTATTGGCGCGGCCCTGATTGTGGTGCTGTTTGCACTTTTAGTATGGCGCGGCTATGTGATAGCCGCCCGGGCAAAAGACCGGTTTGGCGCATTAATTGCCATTGGGCTTACAACCCAGGTGGGGATTCAGGCAATTTTAAATATTATGGTAGTAACCAACACCATACCCAATACCGGCATCAGTCTGCCATTCTTTTCTTATGGGGGTACGGCGCTTTTGATGCTGTTGGGAGAGATGGGGGTTATCCTGTCGGTTTCCCGGCATACCTCACTAGAAAAGGAGTAGACAGCCATGAGATATTTATTTGCGTGCGGGGGTACTGCAGGGCATATTAACCCGGCTATTTCGGTAGCAGCTTATATTCGGGAACATCAGCCGGATGCTCAGATCTTGTTTGCAGGGAACCCCGACCATATGGAGGCACGGCTGGTGCCCAAAGCGGGGTTTGATTTCACCCCGGTAAAAATATTGGGGTTTCAGCGGCGGCTAACCCTGCATAATATTGTCAACAACGTTCAGGCGGTATTTTACTTGGGTACCTGCGGCGGACGTTGCCGTAAAATTATAGAAGATTTTAAACCAGATATTGTAATTGGCACCGGCGGCTATGTTACCGGCCCTGTGCTGCGCAAAGCGGCTCAAATGGGAATTAAAACGGTGACCCAGGAACAAAACGCTTTTCCAGGGGTTACCACCAAGTTGCTTTCCAAATATGTGGACAGAGTACTTTTAGCGGTTGATGCCGCCAAGCCGTACTTAGCCCCTCAAGCCAAAACAGTGCTCACCGGCAATCCGGTGCGGGAGGACGTGCTGTTTGCTGACCGTTTAAAAGCCCGTAAGCAGCTAGGGGTAGGCGAACGAATCTGCCTTTTAAGTTTTGGCGGCAGTTTGGGTGCCCAACGGGTAAACGAATCGATTGCCGACGTTGTTGCATGGCATAAAGGGGAGCAGAATATTCACCATATCCATGCTACTGGGTCGTATGGCACCGAGCTGTTTCCACGGCTTCTGAAGGAAAAAGGAGTCCGTTTTGAAGGGAATCCCCATCTGGATATTCGTGAATATATTGACGATATGCCCCAGTGCCTGGCGGCTGCCGACCTGGTAATCTGCAGGGCTGGAGCCATTACCTTAAGCGAGCTGGAAGCAGCCGGCAGAGCGTCTATTTTGATTCCGTCACCCAATGTGGCTGAAAATCATCAGTACCGCAACGCAATGGTTTTACAGAATGCTAACGCAGCCGTGGTAATGGAAGAAAAAGACCTGACCGGGCCAAAACTGGTGGAGCTTGTAAAGCAGCTGACAGCTGACCCTATGCGCCTGAAAACCCTTGGTAAGAACGCTTCCTCCATTGCAGTAGTAGACTCCAACAAGAGAATTTATGATGAAATTATGAAATTGTTGGAAAAAGAAGCCTGAATGCTCACAAAGGACCAGCTAATTTCACCACTTTGCAGCCTTTTGCATAGGATACTTTGCAAGGGTTGTTGAGGAGAAATTGGGCTGGATGAAAACGCCCCAACACCCTTTTATGATAAGAAAGGGTGTGTGACCATGGCGAGCTTTGTAGTGCAGGGCTCAAACCGAATCAGCGGTGAAATATCCATCCACGGTGCAAAAAATGCGGCCTTGCCGATTTTGGCAGGCGCAATCCTCTGCCCGGACTGTATAATACATAATTGCCCCGACCTTTCGGACATCACTGCTGCCCGGAATATTTTAAGCTATTTGGGCTGTGAGACCCACCGTGAGGGGAATTCCATCACGGTAAAAAGGGGTGGAATTATAAATTGCGATATCCCCGACCCTCTTATGCGGGAAATGCGGTCCTCTATTGTTTTTTTAGGTGCAATTATTGCACGCTGTGGTTTTGCTAAAATTTCTATGCCAGGGGGATGCGAGCTGGGGCCCCGGCCCATCGATTTACATCTTTCCTCCCTTGAAAAGCTCGGAGTTCAGATTGAAGAGGACCACGGCTACCTTAATTGTTCTGCGGCAGGCGGGCTGCATGGGGCGGTTATTTCCCTTCCGTTTCCCAGCGTAGGCGCTACCGAGAATATTATATTGGCATCCTGTACTGCACAAGGGGAAACCGTAATTTACAATGCAGCCAGAGAGCCGGAAATATTAGATTTAATTCAATTTATTAATGAAGCGGGCGGCAAAATTCGGGTGGATTCAGACTCCACCATTATCATACAAGGTGTACCGGCTCTTTATAGCTGCGAGCATTTTGTCATTCCTGACCGTATTGTGGCAATCACCTATCTGTGTGCTGCAGCAGTTACCAAGGGAGATATTTTGGTCACCAATATGCGCCCGGAGCATATTGCTGCAGTATTGCCCGTTTTGGAAGAAACAGGCTGCCTGCTGCGCCAATATGATGACGCCATCTCACTTCGGCTTGATCGTAGGCCTAAGCCAGTAAAAAATATTCGTACTATGCCTTACCCCGGCTTTCCAACCGACGCCCAGGCCCCGCTGATGGCCTTGTCTACCTTGGCGGAAGGCAGCAGCATGTATATCGAAAATATTTTTGAAAACCGGTATAAGCATGCTGCGGAAATGGTGCGAATGGGAGCAAAAATAAAGGTAGAAGGCCGCGTTGCGCTGGTAGAAGGGGTAAAAAAATTACATGGGGCACCCGTAGAATGTACCGATTTAAGGGGAGGAGCGTCTCTGGTGCTGTGTGCACTGGCTGCTGAAGGAGAAAGCAGGATAGAAAAAATTAACCATATTCAAAGAGGTTACGAAGACTTAGAAGTAAATTTATCCCGACTGGGAGCGAATATAAAGAGGAGCCAGGATGAACGAAACGAAACGGAAGAGGAAAACGCGCAGGGCTAAACCGGTGGTAAACCAACCGCCTGCAAATCATTCCGCTGCGCGCACTGCAAATGCCAAACGTCGAAAAAGACGTCGCCACGGCAGATACATTTTGCACTACATCCTATTAGTAGTGTTTGTATTGGCGGCTGGCATTGCGCTGTCTCTTACGGTGTTCTTTCATGTTGACGGAATATCCGTTTCCGGGGATTCCCCATATACTGACCAAGAGATTATAGATGCTTCCGGGCTGCAGCTGGGGGAAAACCTGCTGCGTATCGATAAAGAAAAGGCTGCCCAGGCTATTGTCAGCCAGTTCCCCTATATTCAATCGGTGACTGTGCAGCGCAACTTTCCGTCCCGGATTATACTGGAAATAACACAGGCAAAAAAGCTTGGTGTTTTGCTGCAGGATAATCAATATTTGGTGATTGGAGAAACGGGAAAGGTCTTAGAAAAAGGAACCAATTACGATACAAACGACACTTCCATCCCTATTATTGTTGGGGTGGAAGTGGATGGCTATGAAGTGGGCGATTTCATTACGGAGGAAAAAGAAGGGGTTGAGGAGCAACAAAAGGCCTTAAATCAAGAGGGGTTTGTCATGTTTCAATACCTGGTGAAAGCCATACAGGATACGGGTTTTACCGGTATTTCCTCCATTGATCTTTCGGACAAGCTGAATATGAAACTAAAATACGAGGATCGCTTGATCTTGGAGCTGGGCAGTGAAGCGGACTTGAGTGCAAAACTTAAATTCGCAAATTATGTTATTCAAAACAAGCTCGAAGAGGCAGACGAAGGCTGGTTGGATTTATCCATTTCTAAGGAGGCTTGGTTTACACCAGGTGATATTCATACCGGTCAGCAAGGTAGCCAAATATTATTACCCGGCGAACATGCCGGTAATTCCTCTGAAACCTCCAGTGAAATAAGCACTGAAAGCCTTCCGGAAGAATCTGCCAATTTAGAGGATAATGAATAAAATGTGGTTGTAATTTTTAAGTACCGGTATCTTAGTTTTTTTAAAAATGATATATTTTGATAAAATATTCATTTTTATTTGAAAAAACATGTTGGATAGGGTATAATCTATATTGAAATATTGGACAAAATCTGATAAATTATTAAGTATATACGTGTGGTATAATATCCGCATGTGCATATTATACTTAGCTTTACGGCTTTCCATAATAGCCAATTATACCATTCGCACTTCGTGTTCGTGGTATAATAACCGCAAAGCGGCTATTATACTTTCATGGCCAGGCCGACAAGCGGCCCAATGGCCAATTATACCATTCGCACTTCGTGTTCATGGTATAATAACCGCAAAGCGGCTATTATACTTTCATGGCCAGGCCGACAAGCGGCCCAATGGCCAATTATACTATTCGCACTTCGTGTTCGTGGTATAATAACCGCAAAGCGGCTATTATACTTTCATGGCCAGGCCGACAAGCGGCCCAATGGCCAATTATACCATTCACACTTCGTGTTCATGGTATAATAACCGCAAAGCGGCTATTATACTTTCATGGCCAGGCCGACAAGCGGCCCAATGGCCAATTATACCATTCACACTTCGTGTTCGTGGTATAATAACCGCAAAGCGGCTATTATACTTTCATGGCCAGGCCGACAAGCGGCCCAATGGCCAATTATACCATTCGCACTTCGTGTTCATGGTATAATAACCGCAAAGCGGCTATTATACTTTCATGGCCAGGCCGACAAGCGGCCCAATGGCCAATTATACCATTCACACTTCGTGTTCATGGTATAATGACCGCACCAACTAAAAAGATCAAAGATTTTAAATGGGTACCCGAGAATATTGATGCTTCGTATGAATAACATAAAATGGGCATTACTTTACCGGGTGGAAAGATTGTTACCGACCGGATTGGTATGAATAGCACTTGGTATGAACATGGTTCCGCATTATATGAGAAATCAATTATGTATATGGTGTTGTGTATATAACTTAGTTTTTGTAGCATGGGGCAGAACAAACGATACTTCGTTATAATACACAAGTTCAAGAGAAGACTGCTTCATTTCCGGCAGAGCCGGTTGTAATTTGATCATCTTTGCATAGACATGCATTTTATATTGTAGAGTAGAATATAGGGGGAAAACAGCAATGCCGATGGATGTATTCGCAATTGATAGTGATTTTGATAATATCGTTAAAATAAAAGTTATTGGTGTTGGCGGCGGCGGCGGAAACGCAATTAACCGAATGGTTGAAAGTGGCATGACCAGCGTAGAGTTTGTATCGATTAATACCGACCTTCAGGCATTGAACCATTCCAAGGCAACCTATCGTTTACATATTGGGGACAAGCTTACCCGGGGCAAAGGTGCAGGCGGAAATCCTGAAAAAGGCCAGCGTGCTGCTGAAGAAAGCCGTGATGAAATTGCAGCAGCCCTAAAGGGTACCGATATGGTATTTATTACTGCCGGTATGGGCGGCGGTACCGGAACCGGCGCTGCGCCTATTGTTGCAGAGGTTGCCAGAGAGCTGGGTATTCTTACGGTTGCAATTGTTACCAAACCGTTTGAGTTTGAAGGCCGCGTGAGAATGGAGCAGGCAGAAATGGGTGTTGCCAACCTGCGTGAACATGTGGATGCGTTGCTGGTCATTCCCAATGAACGCTTGAAACTGATTTCGGAGCAGAGGATTACCCTGCTCAATGCTTTCCATGAGGCAGATAACGTACTGCGTCAGGGTGTGCAGAGCATTTCTGACTTAATTAATATTCCTGGGGTAGTAAACCTCGACTTTGCCGATGTGCGTTCGGTCATGAAAGATGCCGGTTATGCTCACATGGGTGTGGGCTATGCCCAGGGAAAGGACAAGGCCGAACAGGCTGCATCTATGGCAATTGCCTCTCCGCTGCTTGAAACTTCCATCAACGGTGCAAAGGGCGTTATTGTTAATATTACTGCCGCGCCTGATATTGCGCTGGATGACGTAGATATTGCTTCCGAAATGATCAGAAGTGCAGCTCATCCCGATGTAAACCTGATTTGGGGTGCCGCTTTTGACGAAAGCATGAAGGATGAGATGCGGGTTACTGTGATTGCCACTGGCTTTGATGGAGATAAAAGTTATACCATGCCTGAATATCAGTTTAAATCAAAGTCTGCTGGGGATGATAAGAATGCCACCGGCACCGATGATGACGATGAGGACTTTTTGGAAATCATCAAGATGTTCAACAGCAAAAAGTAATGTGTTTTAAACGGGCCGCCTTGTTTTTTGGCAAGGCGGCTTTTATGTTTCTTTAAATGATAAATGACAAAATATATTTAAAAAATATATATTAGGGAGTGATGAAATGAACTATGATGTGGTGGTAACTGTTTCTTTTAACCCTGCTATCGATACAACTGTGTGGCTGGACAAGTTGGAACAGGGGAAAGAAAATTTTATTTTGCGCGAGATATGCGACTCTGCGGGGAAGGCAGTTAATGTATCTCGAGTATTAGAAAACTGTGGGGTAAAGACAACCGCTGTAATTTTGGCCGGAGAAGAGAATAGTGAAGGGTATTTCAACAGGTTAGGCGAAGAAAGCGTTAATTTTATACCTGTTTATACACAAGGGAAGATTCGTGAGAATATTAGCCTGGTGGCACCGGACAAAACAATTACCCGTTTAATGCGCCGCGGTTTTGTGGCGGATCATGAAGCGGTATCAAGGGTACTGTCTACCGTGGAGGCGGTTGCTGGAGAGCACGCGCTCATTGTTGTTTCGGGCAGGCTACCTTTGGGCATGGATTCGGAATCATTGGCAGATTTTTGCCTGAAATTAAAAGCCAGGGGTTTGGATATTGTATTGGATACAAATTCCATTACTATGGAAGACTTATTAAAAGTTGCGCCTAAAATTATAAAACCAAACCTGGAAGAATTAGAGGCAATTACTCACAGCAAGTTATCTAACCGAAGTGAGATTTTAAAGGCTGCTTTGCCAATGCTGCACAGCGGCATAGAGGCTATTTTAGTGAGTGCAGGAGATCAGGGGATGCTTTATGTTGATCAGGAGGCAGCCTATCGTGTGACAGTTCCTAAAATATCGGTAAAGTCTGCAGTAGGCGCCGGGGATTCCATGCTGGCAGGTTTTATCTTTTACCGAATGAAGGGCAGGCCAATTCAGGACTGCATCCGTTACGCAGCAGCCTTTGGAACAGCCGCCTGTATGGTGGAGGGCACAAATCCTCCCCGCAAACAGGATATCGACTTTGTTTTGAAAAATACTGTTGCTGAACGAATACCGGATTAGGCCGATGAAAAGCAAGTTGTTGCACTGTTATTTACGTATCATGACAGTGGGGGCATTTTCACAGCATTTCTTTGCAGAATTAGTTTTCCGTATGTACTGAAGAACGGAAAATTTCCATGCAGATGGCCGAACTGTTCGTACTGCAACAGACAGATGATGCTTTTAAATTTTTTGGTACAGCATACGGGATAGATCGGAAGAAAAAACGTTGGCATTGGAAAGGTTCAGTGCTATGGTTTATGTAAGTGTTGATGATTTTATTGAAAAGACCAGGTCCATTGTTCTAATCGAAAGACGGGCAGGAATCGATGGAAAATGAAGTACGGGGAAATGCTTGCCAGAGAACGTCTGATACAGAGCGATCTGCCGCAGGTTGCTGTGACATAAAAATGCTCCTGAGCGTATCCGGAATTTGGGGTTTGTGCTGTATTGTTTGGGTCATTGAAAAAAAGGCATGGATACATTCGGTTTTTTCAGAATAGCGAGCCGTTTTCTTATCGATTGAACTGGTTGCTGGGCCAAAAAGTCACAGAGTATCTGCAAAACAATAGTGCAAAGTCCGACAAATCTATACCGTCAGCCGACCGTCTACTTGAAAAAGCAGGCGGTTTTTTTGATTTTACTATTTTACAACTACCCAGCCTTGGGCAGGGGTTATTTTTTTATAGAATAGCATAAAGTTTAAGGAAAACGGTTACGCTAAAACAAACATGGGGGGATAAAAAATGCTTCAGCGAAAAAAATGGAAAAGAAACCTATTCCGGCTGGCTGCCTTTGTTTTTACTCTTGGGGTGCTCTTTGCCGCTGGCAGAATACAATGTGGAATTCTGACTGTGATGTCGCCGGCACAGGAAGAAGTTCGCCTGCCTGTTATTATGTACCATAACCTCAGCGAAAAAAGTAATCAGCTGGGTGAATTTATGATTTCGCCAAGCCAGCTGGAGGAAGACCTTCGCTATCTTAAAGAACAAGGGTACCATACCGTGACAACCAAGCAGATTATTGATTATGCAAACGGTAATGGAAATTTGCCCGAAAAACCTATTCTGCTTACCTTTGATGATGGCTACGAGGGCGACTATGTTTATGCTTACCCCTTATTAAAAAAATATGGAATGACGGCATTGCTGTCTGTAGTAGGGGAGAGGTCTGACCGTTTTACCCGGATTGAAGATCACCATATTAGCTATTCCCATTGTACCTGGGAGCAGATTGACGAAATGTACCGGGACGGCGTTTTTGAAATTGGAAACCACACCTATGACCTGCACAGTCT
The DNA here is from genome assembly GCA_900104565.1 of Ruminococcaceae bacterium Marseille-P2935. Classification (GTDB taxonomy): domain Bacteria; phylum Bacillota; class Clostridia; order Oscillospirales; family Ruminococcaceae; genus Marseille-P2935. Next base: position 895,673 of record LT629952.1, on the reverse strand, counting down.
GGAGGATGGGCGGCGTGGGTGCAAACGGAAACCTGGGGAGCCGGTAGAAAAGTACCAAAATATGCTGCGCGAGGATTTGCAAAAAAACTTGGACTGTATTAGGCAGGCAACCGGGCTGGACAGCAAAATTTTTACCTACCCTTATGGGTTTATCAGTAAAGAATCTTATCCGGTCATAGAAGAATTAGGGTTTCAAATAACTTTTGCAGCGAATGAAAAAGTAAATTACATTAGTAGGGACCCAACTACGCTTTACTTGCTGGGCCGCTATAACCGCTCAAGCGGTAAATCTGTGCAAAATATATTAGAAAACATGAAGTAATTGATTTAAAACTTTGTGGAAACGATTTTTTATATAAACAGATTACTTAGCTAATAACCACATATAAATGCAAAATTATATATGGAAAATGCTGTTAGATTCAAAATGTAAATTATCTGTAAAAATGTCGAAAAAGTGTTGATTTCTCCGAAAAAAGGTTGTATGATAAAGCTACAGAGAGTGATAGTTATTTAACAAACAATCTCTGGCGTATAAATTAATAAATTATATTTAAAATTTTATGGGAGGAATACAACATGTCGAGATTCACACTACCAAGAGACATTCATTATGGAAAAGGTACTCTGGACGTTCTGAAAACCCTTAAGGGGAAAAAAGCAATTGTAGTGGTTGGCGGCGGTTCCATGAAACGGTTTGGCTTTTTAGATAAAGCTGTAAATAACCTGAAAGAAGCCGGTATGGAAGTCCGTCTGTTTGAGAATGTTGAGCCCGATCCATCAGTAGAAACCGTAATGAAGGGTGCAGCTGCAATGCGCGAGTTTGAACCTGACTGGATCATTGCCATGGGCGGCGGTTCCCCCATTGATGCGGCAAAAGCTATGTGGGTGTTTTATGAATATCCAAACACCACCTTTGAAGAGATTATTCAGCCCTTCTCCTTCCCCGAACTGCGCCAGAAAGCCAAATTCCTGGCAATTCCCTCCACTTCTGGCACTGCAACCGAAGTTACCGCTTTCTCGGTTATCACCGATTATGCAAAGGGCATTAAATACCCTTTAGCAGACTTCAATATCACCCCGGATGTTGCAATTGTTGACCCAGACCTTGCTGAAACAATGCCGGCAAAACTGACTGCCCACACCGGTATGGACGCCCTTACTCATGCCATAGAGGCTTATGTATCTACCTTGCATACCTGCTTTACCGACCCTCTGGCCTTGCAGGCAATCGGCATGGTATTTGGCTACCTGCAGGCTTCTTATACCGGGGACAAAGGTGCCCGTGAGCAGATGCACTATGCACAGTGTTTGGCTGGTATGGCATTCTCGAACGCGCTGTTGGGTATTGTTCACTCCATGGCGCACAAAACTGGCGCTGCGTTTAAAAACGGCCACATTGTTCATGGCTGCGCCAATGCAATGTACCTGCCTAAGGTAATTCAGTTTAACGCAAAGAACCCCGAGGCTGCCGAGCGCTATGCCCAGATTGCTACCTACGTAGGGCTGAAAGGCGCTAACACCCAGGAGCTTGTAAAAGCACTTTGTGATAAGATTAGCGACTTTAACAAATCACTCAACATTCCCAGCTGTATTAAGGATTATGAAGGCGGTATGGTGCCTGAAGAGGAGTTCAAAGCAAAACTGCACGATATTGCTGCTCTGGCCATCAGCGACGCCTGCACCGGCTCCAACCCAAGGATTCCTACCCAGGAAGAGATGGAAAAATTGCTTACCTGCTGTTACTTTGACCAAGAGGTAGATTTCTAATCTGCTTTTGTTAATAGGATATAGGAAAAACGGGAAAATGGCGAACAGTTTCTTCCCGAAAGCAAAGCCGCTTTCCAGCGGCTTTGCTTTTTTATAAAATTTGATTTCCATTTTATAAAAAAAATGGTATGATATTAAATAAGTGCAAACCAGTACTCAGTAAAGGAATGATACCATGTTTAAAATTGTTCGAAAGAAAGTTTTGAACCCTACCGTCACCTTGATGGAGGTTGAAGCGCCTTTTATTGCCAAAAAGGCGGAACCAGGCCAGTTTATTATTTTACGCGTGGATGAAAGCGGTGAGCGTATTCCCCTGACAGTTGCAGATTATGACCGCGAGAAAGGCACCGTTACCATTATTTTTCAAATTGTTGGTGCTTCTACCGAAAAATTAAATCATTTAGAGCAAGGGGATTTTATCCACGACTTTGTGGGCCCTCTAGGGACTCCTTCTCACTTAGACGGGCTGAAAAAGGTAGCTGTAGTGGGCGGCGGCGTCGGTTGTGCCATCGCTTACCCGATTGCAAAGAAACTGCATGAAAACGGTGCCGAGGTTCATGCAATTGTAGGTTTCCGTAATAAAGACCTGGTTATTCTGGAGGAGCAGTTCCGTGCTGCCAGCAGCAAGCTGCTGATTATGACCGATGATGGTTCCTATGGAGATAAAGGTCTTGTAACCAACGCATTGAAGGAACTGATTGACAGCGGCGAAAAATATGACGAGGTTATTGCTATTGGCCCTTTAGTTATGATGAAATTTGTCAGCAAGCTGACCAAAGAATATGGAATTAAAACAGTAGTAAGTATGAACCCCATTATGATTGATGGAACAGGAATGTGTGGCGGCTGCCGGCTGACCGTAGGTGGAGAAACCAAATTTGCCTGCGTAGACGGCCCGGATTTTGACGGCCATTTGGTAGATTTTGACGAGGCAATGGCCCGTTCTAACATGTATAAAGACTTTGAACGCCACCGCTACGAGGATACCTGCAATCTGTTCAAAGGAGTGAAGAACAATGGCTAATATGTCTTTGAAAAAGAACCCCATGCCGGTTCAGGAACCAAATGTCCGCAACCACAACTTTGAAGAGGTGGCTTTGGGTTACACCTATGAGCAGGCAGTGGACGAAGCAAACCGCTGCTTAAACTGCAAACATAAACCCTGTGTGGCAGGCTGCCCGGTAGCCATTGATATTCCTGCATTTATTGCAAAGATAAGAGAAGAGGATATGGAAGGCGCTTATGAAATCCTGTCCCAATCCAGTTCCTTGCCGGCAGTTTGTGGACGGGTTTGCCCGCAGGAAACCCAGTGTGAGTCTAAATGCGTACGGGGCATCAAAGGCGAACCGGTGGCAATTGGCCGTTTGGAGCGTTTTGTGGCGGATTATCATATGGCTCATAATACCGCAGCACCTGCAGTTCCGGTGCAGAACGGCCATAAGGTTGCAGTCATTGGGGCGGGCCCTTCTGGGCTTACCTGTGCAGGAGACCTGGCAAAGGCTGGCTATGAAGTTGCCATATTCGAAGCACTGCACCTGGCCGGCGGTGTGCTGGTGTATGGAATCCCTGAATTCCGTCTTCCTAAAAAGATTGTACAGAAAGAAATTGATAACCTGAAAGCGATTGGCGTATCGGTAGATACCAATATGGTAATCGGTAAAGTGTTGTCTATTGACGAATTGTTTGAAATGGGTTATGAGGCGGTTTATATTGGCACCGGTGCCGGTCTGCCCCGCTTTATGAATATTCCGGGTGAAAACCTGAAGGGCGTATATTCTGCTAATGAATTTTTGACTCGCGTTAATTTGATGAAAGCTTATCAGGATAGTAGCAATACCCCCATTCAGCACGCTAAAAGTGTAGCGGTGGTCGGCGGCGGCAACGTAGCAATGGACGCAGCGCGCTGTGCAAAGCGCCTGGGGGCGGAAAATGTATATATTGTTTACCGCCGCTCTGAGGCAGAGATGCCTGCTCGGCTGGAAGAAGTAGAGCATGCCAAGGAAGAGGGCATTATCTTCCATGTTCTGACCAATCCAACCGAGATTTTGGGGGATGAAAACGGTTTTGTTCATGGAATGAAGTGCGTACAGATGGAGCTGGGTGAACCGGATGCTTCCGGCCGCCGCCGCCCCATTGTGAAAGAGAATTCCGAATTCGTTCTGGATGTTGACTGTGTTGTAATGTCCATTGGTACTTCTCCTAACCCGCTGATCCGCAATACCACAAAGGGCTTGGATACTAACAGCCATGGCTGCATTATTACCAAAGATGACAGCGGTCTAACCTCTCGTGAGGGTGTTTATGCCGGCGGAGACGCAGTAACCGGCGCTGCCACAGTAATTCTTGCTATGGGGGCAGGCAAACATGCGGCAAAGGCAATAGACGAATATATTCAGTCAAAAGCATAATACTTTTTAAATCAGGCAGAAACGAAAAACTCGTTTCTGCCTGATTTTATAGCAAAAATATAGTTAACCCAGGGGCACCTTATAGGAACAACAATATTTTAAAACTTTAACACTTTTTATTTACATTTTGGCAATAAAAAAAGATTAGAATAATAGAATCAATATATATACAGGTTTTCAGTGGTTGGTCACGCCCATTATATAGGCGTAAACTGTCTATGAACAGAAAACAGTCTGCTTTTTAAAATTTACATCAAAAGCCATTCGCCTTCAGAACCGTTCTGGTTTTGAAGGCGTTTGAGTATAGATGGATTTTTTGAGTGATAACGCGACTAAAAAAGATTGATATTTACTTGACTTTTATAGACAATTCCGCCAAATAATGGTATCATTTAACGTGAATTGGTTTTTTGACTTTTATGATAAACCGATTTGTTTTTTGTAGAAACATTTAGATTTCCCGGGAAATATGGGGTATTTTAGTGCAAAGGTGGTGATACAGTGTCCATCCTTGACTCTATTACAGCGGCGGAACAGGCTGCTGTTCAGCAAAAGCAGGAAGCCTCGGTGAAGGCAAGGGAGTTGGTGCGGGAAGCAGAAGCCCAGGCCAATCAAAAGGCTGCTGAGCTGATTGATGCAGCTCAAAAGGCCGCACAGAAAGATTTGGCTCAAGCACAGGAAACCAGCGCAAAAAAAGCAGATTCCCTGCTGCAAGAGCAAAGGGAAAAAGATCAGGCCATGATGCTTGCCGCGCAAGCAAAACTGCAGCAGGCAGTATCTACCATTGTGGAAAGGATTGAGAAAAAATGATCGTCCCGATGAAAAAGGCTGTGCTTTTTGCGCTAAAGCAAGATCGCGAAGCCCTGCTGCTTTCCTTGCAGCGCTCGGGAGAATTCATGATTATCCCAGTGGAAGAAAGCACGCAGCTTTCTCAAAAGGATCAGGCAGAAATGAATGCTTTGAAAGCTGAAAATACCCTAGGGTTTGCAACACGCTACCAGGGCAAAAGGAGCTTTTTGGCACCGAATCCGGAAATTCCTTATGAGAAGTTTATTCAAACCAATGAAGATGCCACTGAACTAGCAAGGCAGCTAGAGCAGCTGGAGGAGCAAATTTCGGCCGCAGGTACTGAAATTGGATCTCTGGAAGCGCAGCGGGACCAGCTTGCACCATGGGTAACGCTGGAAATTCCGTTACATAAACTGGGTGCAACCCGGTCTGTTCGTTTTCATACCGGTTATATAGGGCTTGGCAATGCAGATGCTGTGAAAGATTCGTTGCAGCAGGCAGGAGCAGAGGTGGAAATTTTGGGCACCGGTGCAGAAGGCCGTTTGCTTTTTCTGGCCTGCCATTATTCTGATGAAGAGGCGGTTATGGAAGCGGCAAAGGCTGCTGGGTTTGCCGAAAGCACACCCCCAAGGTTTGAGGGGCTGGCTGCTGACGCCTATGCCTTATGTGAGCATAAGCTGGAAGAGGCACAAGCGTTGCAAAAAGACTTGATTCAGCAGGTTGCTGATTTGGCAGATCGCCGCGAAGAGCTCGAGATTCTTTGTGATCAGCTGAAGGCGCAGTGTGAACGGCTTTCTGCTCCGGCTACCGAAACCGAAGCCACCTTCTGTTTGCATGGGTGGGTTCGCAGTGACCGGATGGATAAAGTGAAGAAAGCAGTAGAACAGGTAACCGAGGCATATGATTTAGCCTTTTCTGACCCTACTGAAGAGGACGACCCGCCGACCGTTACCAAAAACAACCGATTTGTCACCCAATTTGAAACCATTACCGATATGTTTTCACGGCCCAAACCCAGCGAGGGGTTAGACCCCAACCCGGTAATGGCCCCCTGGTATTGGATTATTTTTGGCCTTATGATGGGGGACGCAGGCTATGGGTTAATTATGGCAATTTTACTTTATGTTTTTCTTAAGGTGAAAAAGCCTAAGGGTGAGTTCGGAAAGCTGGTAAGAGTGATGTGGTATTCCAGCATCACCACCATGATCTGGGGCGTTGTATTCGGCAGTTATTTTGGTGAAACCTGGCACCCGCTTTTGTTTGCCCCGCTGGACAACCCGGTAGGCATGCTGGTGTTCTGCCTGATATTGGGCGTACTGCATATATTCTCCGGTATGATTCTGAAAATGTACCATGACATCAAAAATGGTCATTTTTGGGATGCAATTTTTGACCAGCTCAGCTGGATAATTTTAATTACCGGATTAGGGTTTTTGTTCCTGCCTCAGCTTGCAAAAGCAGGACAGGTTATGGCTGCTATTGGTGCTCTTACCATTCTGTTTACTGCAGGCCGGAATAAAAAGGGATTTGGTAAAATCACCGGAGGCCTGGGCGGGCTATACAACATCACCGGTTATATGAGCGATATTCTTTCCTATTCCCGTATTTTGGCACTTAGCCTTGCAACCGGTGTTATTGGTATGGTAATGAACCTGCTGGCCGGAATGATTCAAGGCTCGGTGATTGGTTTTGTTTTATCACTGGCCATATACTTTGTCGGCCATGCGTTTAATATTGTTATGGGCCTGCTTTCGGCATATGTGCACGACAGCCGGTTACAATACATTGAGTTTTTCGGCAAGTGTTATGAAGGCGGCGGTAAGCCGTTTAAACCATTGTCGGTTGCTACCAAGCATGTGGATGTCATAGATCAAAACAACGAAATATAACAATGAAAAATTAGGAGGAAATCATTATGACTTTTGGTACTGTTATTGCAATTGTTGGTGCTGCGATTGCGGCTACATTGGCAGGTATTGGTTCTGCTATGGGTGTTAGACTGGGCGGCCAGGCTGCTGCCGGTGTTGTTTCTGAAAATCCTGACCTGTTTGGTAAACTGTTAGTTCTGCAGGCGCTTCCCGGTACCCAGGGTATTTACGGCTTCTTAACCGCTGTTATTATTATTGTGCGCATGGGCTTGCTGGGCGGCAGTGCAATTGCTTTGACTACCGGTCAGGGTTGGGCTTTGTTTGGCGCTGCTATGCCAATTGGTATTGTGGGCTTATTTTCGGCTATATACCAGGGCCAAACCGCAGCCTCGGCTATTCATATGACTGCAAAACAGCCAGATGCTTCCGCAAAGGGCATTACCATGTGCGCATTGGTAGAAACCTATGCAATTCTCGCTTTGTTGGTTTCCATCCTGCTGATTTTTGGCATCCAGCTGTAATGGAAAGGTGGAAGTTTTTAGGAAAGCGAGGGTATCGTCTTGAGTGCAGATAGAATTTTACAAAAAATAAAGGAAGATGCACAGCAGGAAGCTGACGCAATTTACAGGGCAGCAGAAGAGCGTGCGGCATCTATCGGGCAGGCGGTCCTTCAGGGGGCGGAACAAAAAGCCGCCAAAATTGCTGCAGATGTTGTGACGGAATCAGAAGAAATAGACCGGCGCAAGCTGTTAATTGCAGGTCTGGAAGCCAGAAAAAACACCCTGGCAGCGAAACGCGCTGTGTTGGATGAAGCATTTCGATTGGCATTGGAAGAACTTTGCAGTTTGCAGGGGCAGCGGTGGGAAAAACTGATTACCCGCCTGGTGCTGGAATCCAGCAGCACTGGAGAGGAAAAGCTTAGGGTACCTGCGGCTGACCGCAGCAGATATTCACAGGAGTTTTTGGATTCATTAAATACTCAGCTGAAAGCAGCAGGAAAGAAGGGGGCTCTGACGCTGGATGACCAACCTGCTTCTTTTTCCGGTGGTTTTCAGCTGATTGGGAAGATCAGCGACGTTAATGCCTCCTTTGAAGCACTGGTTCGTGCAGCCAGAGAGGACTGCGAGCGGGAGGTTTCCGCACTGCTGTTTGAAGCGGAGGTGCAGTAACATGCCTCAGGCAAGCTACCCATATGCGGTGGGCCGCATTAAGGTGCTGGAAACCCGCATGCTGGACAAAGCAAAATGGAACCGATTGAAGGAAGCTGATGAACAGGAGGCGTTTAAGATCCTGACCGAGTCAGGCTACGGCTCCGGGGCAGCCACTGGCGGAAATGTAGCGCTTTTAATAAAAGCTGAACTGGAGGCTGCACGGCAGGTTGTTTTGGAAGTTACGCCGGATGAAGAGATTACAGGGCTGTTTTTGCTACGCACCGATGCACATAACCTGAAAACGCTGTTAAAGGCAAGGTTATTGAAAACCGATGCCCAGACTATTTTGGCAGGTAGCGGTAGCTTTTCGCTTGAGACGCTGCAAAAATGTGTATCAGATGCAGATTATTCCGCTCTCCCTGACAGCTTTGCGTCAGCGCTTACCCAAATGGAGCAGAAACTGCAAAAACATACCGATCCGCTGATGCTTTCGGCATCAGTTGACCGTGCGGTATTTGAACATGTATTGGCAGTGCTGAAAAAACACCGGATAAAAAACGGTTTTATTCGGAACTATTTTACAGCGCAAATTGACTTTATCAATGTACTCAGCGTCGTTCGGGCCAGAGCTCTTCAGTGGAAGTCCGAAAAGCTGGTGCAGCTTTTGATTCCAGGCGGCGAGCTTTTAGAGCGGGACCTGCTGGAAGCAGTGGAGCTACCAGCTGAGCAGCTGCCCCGCAAGCTGGGGTATGGGGCAAACGGCCGGGCAATTGCCAGCGCGTTGGAAGAATACCTGCAAACCGGAAGCACCCAGGGCTTGGAGCGCCGGATGGACAGTGCGCTGATGACGCTGGCGAAGGAGAATAAATACGATTCCTTCGGTATGGGGCCGGTGGTAGGTTACCTGTTGGGACGTGAGGCTGAAGCCAAAGCGCTAAGGGTTTTGTTTGCTGCCAAACGGGCTAATGTGCCTGTGGCACTGCCCGAGCTCTACGCGTAATGCCGGTATTCATTTTTATCAGGTTTTTTCCTTTTGGGTAAAAACCGGAAAGGCAAGGGATTCCTATGGCACAAAAAACAGAGATTGCTGTAATCGGCGACCGTGATTCCGTTATGCTGTTCAATGCGCTTGGCATCAAAGCCATTTATGTTGACACTGCTCAGCAAACAGAACGGGCCATCCATCAGCTGGCCCATGCGGGTTGTGCCGTAATCTATATTACCGAGCAGGCTGCCGCGCTGGCAGGGGAAGCAATCAGCAGCTATAAAACCCAGCCTTTTCCCGCGATTATTCCTATTCCCAACCGCACCGGAAGCACCGGGCTGGGAATGCAGGGGGTAAAAGACAATGTGGAAAAGGCCATTGGCGCGGATATCCTGTTCGGGGAAGGAAGGTAGGAACAGAAGATGATGGAACCAAACAACAATGCATCCGGGCAGACAGTGGGTACGATTGTCAAAGTGGCAGGCCCATTGATCGTCGCCACCGGTATGGCAAACGTACAGATGTACGATGTCGTGCGGGTAAGCGAAAAACGTCTGATCGGCGAAATTATAGAACTGAGAGGCGATAGGGCCTCCATTCAGGTATATGAAGAAACAGCAGGACTTGGCCCGGGAGAGCCGGTTTATTCCACCGGGGAGCCGCTTTCGGTGGAGCTTGCGCCAGGGCTCATTGAAAGCATTTTTGACGGCATCCAGCGCCCGCTGGAGGTTATTTACAGCCAGGAGGGCGACCGCATTACCCGCGGCGTGGATGTACCCAAATTAAACCGCGAGAAGAAATGGGCGTTTGCACCGGTTGCCAAGGTGGGCGACAAGCTGGTTGGCGGTGATGTGCTGGGTACTGTGCAGGAGACCCCTGCCGTGCTGCAGCGTATTATGGTGCCGCCCAACATGTCCGGCACCTTGGAATGGATTTTTGAAGGTGAAGCCACCATTACCGAGCCAATTGCCAGGCTGAAACAAGAGGATGGAAGCGTAGTGGAGCTGCCAATGCTGCAGCGCTGGCCGGTTCGCCGCCCCCGTCCATATGTGGAAAAAATAGCTCCTAGCGAGCCAATGGTAACCGGCCAAAGGGTAATTGATACCCTGTTCCCAATTGCCAAGGGCGGTGTGGCGGCAGTACCCGGCCCCTTTGGTTCGGGAAAAACTGTTGTACAGCATCAACTGGCAAAATGGGCGGACGCCGATATTATTGTATACGTAGGCTGCGGCGAACGCGGCAACGAAATGACCGACGTTTTGATGGAATTCCCCGAGCTGAACGACCCGCGCACCGGCCTGCCGCTGATGAAGCGCACCGTGCTGATCGCCAACACCTCGGATATGCCGGTAGCCGCCCGTGAGGCGTCAATTTATACCGGTATTACCATTGCGGAATATTTCCGCGACATGGGTTACAAGGTTGCAATCATGGCAGATTCCACCTCCCGCTGGGCGGAAGCGCTCAGAGAGATGTCAGGCCGTTTGGAGGAGATGCCTGGTGAGGAAGGCTACCCGGCGTACCTGTCTTCCCGTCTGGCCGAATTCTACGAGCGTGCCGGTTATGTACACTGTGTTGGCAGCGAGGACCGTATCGGCGCCATTTCTGCAATCGGCGCGGTATCCCCTCCGGGTGGTGACACCTCCGAGCCGGTATCGCAGGGTACACTGCGTATTGTAAAAGTATTCTGGGGCCTTTCGGCCAGCCTGGCTTACAAGCGCCATTTCCCTGCTATTGACTGGCTTACCAGCTATTCGCTGTACGGCGATAAAATTAACGAATACTTTGACCGCACAGTTGCCCCTGATTGGTCTGCAATGGTAAAAAAAGCGATGCGGATTTTACAGGAAGAATCTGAGCTGGAAGAGATTGTACGCCTGGTTGGTGTAGACGCTTTAGGCTTTAAAGACAGATTAACACTGGAATGCGCCCGTTCGATCCGTGAGGATTATCTGCACCAGAATGCGTTCCACGAGGTTGACACCTATACCTCCCCCGAAAAGCAGTTTGGCATGCTCAACGCCATTCTGACCTGGTACGAAAAAGGGATTAATGCCCTAAAATCTGATGTTGCCTTCTCCAAGGTAGCAGGTATGAAGGTGCTGGAACAGATCGGACGTATGAAATATATCCCTGAGCAGGAATTTCCCCAGAGAATTAGGGAGATATTGTCCGAAATGGATGCGGAGTTTATTCATCTGACGGAAGGAGGAGCCGCCAATGCGTAAAGAATACAAAACCATACGCGAGGTTGTAGGCCCGCTGATGTTGGTGGAAGGCGTTGAAGGGGTCAAGTTCGACGAACTGGTGGAGATTGAGCAGGCAAACGGGGAGCTTCGTTTTGGAAAGGTTTTGGAAATTAACGGCGATAAAGCAATGGTTCAGCTGTTCGAAGGCTCCCAGGGCCTGCGCATTTCCGATTCCAAAGCCCGTTTTTTGGGCCATGGTATTCAGCTGGGCGTAAGCCCCGATATGCTGGGACGCGTGTTCGACGGTATGGGCCGCCCAATCGATAACGGCCCGGCCATCATACCCGAAAAACAGCTTGACATAAACGGTTCGCCGCTAAACCCGGCGGCCCGCGACTACCCGGCAGAATTTATTCAAACCGGTATTTCGGCTATTGATGGGCTGAACACCCTGGTACGTGGGCAAAAGCTTCCGGTATTCTCCGGTTCCGGTTTGCCCCATGCAAACCTGGCTGCGCAGATTGCAAGGCAAGCACAGGTGCGCGGCTCTAACGAGCCCTTTGCGGTAGTATTCGGTGCGGTTGGCATCACCTTTGAAGAGGCCGACTTCTTTATAAGTGACTTCCGCAGAACCGGTGCAATTGAGCGCGCGGTGCTGTTTATGAACCTTGCCAATGACCCTGCGGTAGAGCGTATTGCTACCCCGCGTATGGCCATTACCTGTGCCGAATACCTGGCCTATGAGCTGGGCATGCACGTGTTGGTAATTCTTACCGATATTACCAACTATGCCGAAGCGCTGCGTGAGGTTTCCGCTGCCCGCAAAGAGGTTCCAGGCCGCCGTGGTTACCCTGGTTACCTTTATACCGACCTTGCTACCCTGTATGAGCGGGCAGGGCGTATTAAAGGAAAACCCGGCTCCATTACGCAAATTCCAATTTTGAGTATGCCCGAGGATGATAAGACCCACCCAATTCCTGACCTAACCGGTTACATTACCGAAGGGCAGATTATTCTTTCCCGCGAGCTGCTGCGCAAAGGCGTTACTCCGCCTATTGACGTATTGCCCTCCCTTTCCCGTCTGAAGGATAAGGGAATCGGCCGGGATAAGACCCGTGAAGACCATGCCGATACCATGAACCAGCTGTTTGCCGCCTATGCCCGCGGCAAAGATGCAAAAGAGCTGGCGGTTATTTTGGGTGATGCGGCCTTGTCAGATACCGATAAACTTTATGCCAAATTTGCAGATGAGTTTGAACGCAAGTATGTTTCGCAGGGTTATAATACCAACCGTACCATTGAGGAGACCCTTGACCTGGGCTGGCAGCTGCTGTCAATTCTGCCCAGGACCGAGCTGAAGCGTATTCGCGACGAATACCTGGACCGTTACCTTCCAAAGCAAAACGCAGAGGAGGAATAGCCTATGGCACAGCATGTTAATCCGACGCGTATGGAGCTTAGCCGTCTGAAGAAGCGGCTGAAAACCGCAACGCGCGGCCATAAGCTGCTGAAAGATAAGCGGGATGAAATGGTGCGCCGTTTTATGCTTATTATCCGCCGTGACAAAGAACTGCGCGAGCAGGTGGAAGCTGCTTTAGGGGCTGCTATGGGCCGCTTTGCAGTTGCCAGCGCTCAAATGGGCGAAGAGTCGGTTGCGGAAGCACTGCTTTACCCCGCCAGGGAAGCCAGGGTAAAAACCGGCAAACGCAATATTATGAGCGTCGACGTACCAACAATTGAGTACGCAGGCAGCGAGGAGGCAGCCGACCTGCCGTATGGCTTTGCGTTTACCTCCAGTGAACTGGATGGCGCAGTGCTGGATTTGGCCGCTGTATTGCCGCAGCTGATTGAACTGGCTGAGGTGGAAAAAACCTGCAACATGCTGGCGGATGAGATTGAAAAGACCCGCCGCCGTGTAAACGCATTAGAGCATGTAATGATTCCAGAAATGGAGCAGACCATCCGTTATATTACCATGAAGCTGGAAGAAAATGAACGTGCAAACCTGAACCGGCTGATGAAGGTAAAAGAAATGATGGTGCAGGAGCAATAAATTTCCCGACTATTTTTGCAAGCAAATGAATGATAAAAAATCCCCCCCGGGAGTTTCCGGGGGGATTTTTTATTGTGGAAACCACCGGCAGAGGAGCCATTGGAGGCATTCCGTAAAAAAGCTTTAGCTGGGAGCAGCGAGCGAAGCGAGTTGCCAATAAACGGGCTGCAGATTAGCAGAAATATTTGTTAAGTGGGTGAATTGCCCGTTTACGGGCGGCAGGGACTTGGTGTAAGCGACGAAATGTTCAATGCCTCTTAAGAGGCGTGCCAGTAATATGCCCTTCTAGGGCTGGTGTAAACCACGCGTTAAACGCGTGGTTTTGATTTACGGCTTTTTGGCGCGTTAAACTGCCTTGCCTGGATTAACAAAAAACCGCTTACTGTTTAAAAGCAGCTTTGGCTTTTGCAAACAGGACTCTTAAGTAGAACAAGAAGGGGTATGATTCGCCAATTTACCTGAAGAGGGGGCTATCTCCCCAATAGGTGAAAAATATATATCTTAGAATAGGCAGCACCATTTCTGCTGCCAATATACCCTTTTCCTGATTAGGGGTATTCTAAGTAAGGAAGAGGATTTCGTATTCCGGTACAAACGGCCGGTTTTGACTGGTAGTATAAAATGAAATACGGATAATTTTTAGATGCAGGGTGGTGAAAAGCCTGCCTTTTTATGGTAACGCGGATGTTTAGCCACGAGCGATGCGCCAGTTAAAGGTTTTTATAAAAACGCCCCTGTCATTGAAAGGAAGATTAGCGGAAGATGGCTGTCAGCGGGCTTTAGATTTTCTGAAACAGCGGAAAAGCAGGGGAAAACAAGAGGAAAATTAAAGAAAAGCGGAGATAAGCTGTGATATAAAAATAAAAAAAGCGCACCGTCTGCCGCGGTGCACTTTTGCTGCTATATGCCCGTCGGCAGTTAAAACCCTGCAGGCGGGAGAATCAATGTGTTAAAAATTTAAAGAGCTAGACGGTAAATTGCCAAAACATCTTGTTCACCCAGCTGTTCCAGCCGGCCTACCGGCCCCCGTGCGGTTACGCGTTTTGCCATCATTCCAAAATTTGTTTCATCAATATCCAATTGAGAAAGACGTACTGGAAGCCCTAAGGAGGAGAAGAATGCTTCCATCCGCCGAATACCTTCGAGAATGATTGCTTCGGGCGATTCAAAGGAGAGGTCGACATCCCAGACCCGCATGGCAAACTGTACAAAACGGTTGACATGTTCGCCATAAACGTACCGCATCCAAGCAGGGAAGATAATTGAAAGCCCAGCTCCATGAGCAATGTCATAAACCGCACTGAGCTGATGTTCAATGTCGTGCGAGCCCCAATCCTCTTCGCGGCCTGCCCCTAAAATACCGTTGTGCACCATAGAACCAGCCCACATAATATTGCACCAGGCGTCATAATTCTGCATGTTTTTCAACAGAAGCGGCGCAGTGTGAATAATGGAACGAATACTTGCTTCCAAAATGCGGTCGGTGTAGTCCACATCAGGGGTGTTGGTGAAATAACGCTCCATGGCGTGGGCGATCATATCTGAAACGCCGCAGGCCATTTGGTATTTGGGCAGGGTGTAGCATAGCTCAGGGTTTAAAATAGAAAAGACCGGACGGATAAAATCGCCGCCATAGGCCAGCTTTTCTCCGGTTGATTCATTGCTGATTACCGACCCGGAACTGCATTCACTGCCTGCAGCGGGAATGGTGAGAATGGTGGCCACCGGCAGGGCTCGGTCGGTTTCTTTATCCCCAGAATAGAGATCCCAAACGTCCCCCGAAAACTCTACCCCCATAGCAATCGCTTTGGCAGAGTCAATGACACTGCCACCGCCTACCGCCAGAATAAAACGAATGTTTTCCTGCTTACAAAGTTTAATTCCCTCATAAACGAGTGAAAGGCGTGGGTTGGGTTGTACGCCGCCAAGTTCCACATAGGCGACCCCTGCAGCTTTTAGTGAGTCAGTTACCTGCTGATATAGACCAGAAGACTTTATGCTGCCGCCGCCAAAGTGGAGCAGAATTTTATCAGCATATTTTTTAACCTCTTCTCCTACCAACAGGTGGGTATCAGCTCCGAACAAGACTTTAGTGGGGTTGTAATATTTAAAATTATCCATTTTTCCTTCTCTCTCTTTCTATTCAAGTAGCTGCCACAAGGCAGGGGCTTTGTTTCCATCAGTCATACTATTAGCTTTATTATATCGGATCAATCAAAAAAAACAAGAAAGGATTGTCGGATATACAAAAATATTACATAAATCTCCCCACACATTATTTTATGTTTTGGTGTCGAAAATTGTCACAAAAGTTGAAGAGAAATAGCATCTGTTTGGATTAGAAGCCTTGAGCCAAGCCGTTTAATCGGTAAAATTCTTGCCTGCACAGCAGTAAAAAGCCGGCGCAATATGCACCGGCCAGCTTGACGGGTTGCTTTCACCAAATAAAAGAAGCACCTGTGAATGGTGTAAATACGTCAGAAAATGGATTAATGAAAAAGGGAAATTCTCTTTTTAAAATATAAAAAACCAGTTGCAAACCATAACAGCCATCCTCCCAAAATGGGAGAAAACAATGATATTACAAGATGCTCTTCCTGCCACTGGTTAGAAATAGGAAGCAAAATGAACAGCAACCCTGCAAACAGGAAGATTTCCCCAAGTGCAAGGGAAAAAGCTATCTTTTTTTGCCGGGCCAATCGGTTGCGGATGAACAAAAGCACAACTAGGTGCAGTAAGGTGAAAAAGGTAAGTGCAGCGTGAAATACCCCAATACCGCTGAAAGGGAAATAGCGTGACCAATCTCCGCCATAGCTGTTGGTAACCGTATTAACCGTTAACAGCAGCAGCTGGACCGCAGTAATTCCTGCCCACAAAGGAAAGAGGCAGCGAATTAAAAAATCGTACCATTTCATGGAAAAACCACCAATGAAATAATCAGTGTTCATCACTTCTTTAATTCCAGTATTCGGCTGCTTTTCTGTCGGAATAGATAAGCCTATTTTCTGGCCACAGAATTTGCAAAAAGTGCTGTCCGGATCAATTTCTTTCCGGCAATGAGCGCACAACATTCCTACTCCCCCTTTCCTCTATTTTATAAGCAAAATAAAGGTGGGTCAACTAGAGTTTGTATAATAATATCCGTAAATATCTTGTCTGAAAGAAAAAAAGTCAGTAACTGTGTTAAAAGCACTTGAAATACACGGGAACTTGCATAGTATTTTCCATATTTTAAGCTAGAATTTTAAGTAAGCAACATTTGCCCCACGTACCGGTTGTTGACAGCGTTCCAATTAATCACATGAAACCAAGCATCAATGTAGTCGGTCCTCCGGTTTTGATATTTTAAGTAATAGGCATGCTCCCATACGTCTAGCGGCAGCAATGGCACCAAGCCCTGAGGCAGGGTAGAATCCTGATTGGGAGTAGGTACAACCTGAAACCGCCGGTTTGGGTCCAGCACCAGTAGTGACCACCCCGAGCCAAATACATTTTCCCCGTGTTTTTTCATACGCGCTTTCCATGCATCTAAGGAACCAAATTGGTTTAACAGCGCCCTTATTACCGGCAGGTTTTCTGTGGGCTCATCCCATGGGGTATTCATGGAATTGAAGTACAGGTTATGATAATAAACACCGCCGCCATTGTTTTTAACAGTAGTTTGAATTGTTTTGGGAATCAGTTCCGGCTTTGACAGCAATTGAGATAAGCTGAACCCATGTAGTGCAGGGTATGGTTCCAATGCCGCATTCAGCTTATCTACATATGTTTTTAAATGCTTGTCATGATGGATAGAAACAGTTTCTGCATCAATATAAGGTTCCAGTGCGTTATAGGAGTAGGGGAGGGGCTCCAACCCAAATGGATAATGTGCTGGCATAATCACTCTTCCTTCCTTGGATCAAAATGAATTAAGGAATATCAATATAATCTCGGTAAGCATATCCCACAGTACCATTATAATTCACTACATACCAGTCGGGCAGGGTACCAACCACTGTAATGGGGTCACCATTGTAGGCCCTTGCTACGACGGTGGAATTGACTGATGGTTTGCTGCGTATGTTTAAATAACCGGAACGCACCGATACGGTACCTTGCTGAGGATTTTGAGGAGGAACAAACGGAATGTCAAAGTACTCAGTAAGAGAGAGCACCAGAACACGGGCAATTTCATCCAGGTTGTTTGTAATCCAGTTGGCATCTTCCACATTATCGTGGTAGGCAATCTCGACCAATACAGCGGGGGCTCTGGTACGGGTAACCTCTCCCAGCGTAGTGGTAGGAACAGCTCGAACTTTATCGGGGTTTGGGTAAATTGCTTTAAAATTGTCGGCAATAATTTCGGCTGCCCGTCTTCCCCTAGTGCTGCGTGGGTCATAGTATACGTCGGTACCGCGTACCTGGCCATAGCGGTTTTCGGGGGCGGCGTTTGAATGAAGCGCGAGATGCAGATCAAAATTACCGGCATTGGACTGCCGAATGGAAGAAGCAGCAGTCATTTGAGGGGTATTGCGCACATACTGAATACCGCTGGAGCGTAAATAGGGAATCATACGGTCTGCAATTTGGTTCATGTAATATTCTTCTGTTCCGCCGGTAACATATTGATTGGCCTCCTGTGTTGAGGGGCTTAAGTAGATAATCGGCATAAGACAAGGTTCCTCCTTTTGAATTTTGCGTAAAGCGCTTAATGCATTTTACGCAGTTTATTTGAAAAGGGTGAACTAAAAATAACAGATCGCCACTTTTTTACAGCTTCAGTATAAAAACCTGAAAAAAGAAATGAAGTCGGTCTGTGTTAATCCATAAAACCAGCATGGATATTTTTGATGAAGTGACCCTGGATGCAAACAGGGCGGTATCATGAATGATACCGCCCTGTTAATTACATTTTTATGCGTTTAAAACCACTTATTCTTTTTAAAATAAAGAACCATTAACCCAATTACCACAATGCTCAGTAAAATCACCAAAGGGTACCCAAAACTCCACCCATATTCCGGCATCTGAAAATTCATACCGTACCATCCCACGATTAATGTGAGGGGTAAAAAAATGGCCGTAATAACGGTAAAGATTTTCATGATCTGGTTTAAATTAATATCCACCTGTGCCTGATAGGATTCCCTGACCTGAGTAACGTAATCCCGCAGGTTAAGGGTGCGGTGGTAAAGGCGGTCTACCCGGCCCGAAAAGATTTTGTAAAAACGCAGCATTTTTTCAGAAATCAGTTGATTTTCGTTTTCCTGTATCCCATCCAGCACATTAAAAAGCTGTTCATAGTAGTTTTTTAAGACCATTAGTTTATGACGAATGTAAATGATATCCTGAACAAAGTCACCATTTTTTGAGGAGATAAGCCGGTCTTCCAAGGAGGAAATTTTGCCTTCCAGTTTTTCCAGCACCTGATCATCCTCTTCTGTAAGGTGTTTCATAAACCCATAAACGGCCCGGTCCAGGGTAATGATGTCTAAACCTGTAAGCAGATATTTTTCAAAACCTTCCATAATAAAAGGATCATCACAAAAAATAAGTGCCAGCTTGTTGGTATAGTAGATGAAAATCCGTTCTTCTGCAATACGGATCATGGAATAATCCAAAGTGTTTAAAAAAATTAAGTCAAAGCCATCGTGGCTTTCAAACCGTGATGACTTGCTGGCACGAAATTCTTCCATAAGCTTAGGCGACAGCGCAAATTGCTGAAAAATTTGCTCATATTCAGAGGTTTTAAAAATTCCCAATCCATGATGATTTTGTAACCGGCTTCCATCAGTTTTTACGCATTTACCATCCATTATCTCTATAAACATTTATGAGCCCCCTTACTCTCACATCATAGCACAAACAGCGGTAAATGGTAAATAAAAAGAGCGGAGGAACCCCCCCGCTCTTTTTAATCTTTGCGCATTAGTTTATCCGCAAATTCAAAAAGCTGCTGTTCGTTATTAATATCCACATTACACTGCATAATGGTTTCCTGAACAAACGCAGGCAAAGAACAAAATGCCTGATGCAATTTGGGGTCGTTTACCAGCGGATCACCAGCGCTAAAAATATCATTCATTTTTATCACCTCAGTAATATTTTTCCCCAAGAACCTAAATTATAGGTGGAAAAACACGCTGGTTTTGAGAAATTTTAGAAATTTTTATTTTTTGCCACCATCTTTTTGTCTATGGCATAGGATAGACGGGAGGTGATTATATTGGATCTTAAAAACAACAGCATCACACTAGGAGAACTGCTTGCCAATCCGAAAGCGGCGGCTTTAGCAAAAAAAGAATTTCCGGAACTGATGAATCCGTTTTTTTTGCGTATGGCGCAGAATATGACATTGAAAAAGGCTTTAGGGTACGCCAAAAATCAAATTTCACAAAAGAAAATTGACCGGGTATTAGAGGAGCTAAAACGGCTGTAGTACCATGAACCGGGCTGTTAGGAGGCGGTAAAATGAATAAAACCCAGCTTTTGCAAAGAATGGAATATTCAGCTAAGGCATACCGGAATATACAGCCCAATGAACCAGGGCAAAGGCTTATTTATATTAATAGCAAAAGCACAGGGGTGCAATGTTATTTACGCAGCAGCGAAGGGCTGCTGCAAATAACATTTCGGGGAACTGATTCCTGTCAGGACTGGCTTACCGATTTTCGGTTTTGGAAGAAAACGATACCTTATGGTAACACCGCCTCCAAAATCCGGGTACATAGCGGGTTCATTGATGCGTATAAATCTGACGAAGTGCGCGGGGTTATTCACAGGTATATTGATGACACCGTGAATAAAGTTTTAATAATGGGCCACTCCTATGGTGCAGCGCTGTCAGTGCTTTGCGCGGTTGACCTGCAATATAATTTTCCACATAAGGATTATGAAGTAACCTTGTTTGGCTGCCCAAGAGTAGGAAACAAAGCCTTTCAAAAATCTTATAATAAAAGGGTTTTCAAAACCTTTCGGGTAGAAAACGGAAACGATATTGTTACCAAAATACCCTTTGCTTTATTTGGGTTCAGGCATGTGGGTATGAGAATACCAGTGGGCCATTACAGGGTATTGGGTATCTTGTCGTTTCATCAGCATGAGCCCGGTGAGTATTACCGGAATATTTTATTAAAGACAATTTGCAGTTAAACCTCGTAATCAATGCAGGCCCGGGAACAGACCCAGTCTTTGGCTTGTTCCTTAATTTTGAGGTGGAGGGGATGTTCCTGGTACAGCTGAAGACTTTCCAGACTGTCAAATTTGGCATATAGCACAATGTCATAATCCCCTGGAATACATTTTGCTCCCAGTTCTATTTCGATTAAACCGTTCACTTTGCCAAGCAGTGCAGAAAAATTCTGACGCAAAAATATAATTTTTTCCTCATAATCGGATTGTTTGACAGAATCGGTAAACTTCCAAAGCAAAATATGTTTTATCATTTTTTCGCCGTTCCTTTCTATTGCCACTTAAAGTATATATTTGCTAAGGCATGCTATAAACGAAACACGGGCTTTTGCAGCTGGGAATACTTTAGTTATATCATAAAAAACCTTGTTTAAAACTATTTTAGAGCAAAAAAATGCCGCCCCCACTATTGCAGGAACAGCACCCCGTGGTGGACGATAACGGGCTTGAACCGCTGACCCTTCGCACGTCAAGCGAATGCTCTACCAGCTGAGCTAATCGTCCTTATTTTTTGTGAACATATCGTATTGTACTACAAAAGTTTACAAAAATCAAGACTTTGTTCACATTTAGTATCAGATTTGGATATCTTTCATCCATATTATTAAAATAACTGTATTTTTGTGTGTTGATACCGTTTTTTTATGTAGAAGAAAGTGTTTTGATGGAATTTGTTTTTTACTTTTAGTTTTTTCGTATTGTTTACCCGAACTTTACTTAGTTTTTGATTTGACAGACGCTGTGCACATAAAACACATTGAACCGTGAAAGAAAATGCAGAAAGAGGGGATGGATTCCACAGTTTTACAAATAAGAAATAGGAGTAATTGTTGTTCCGAATGTTCGGTTGTGGTATAATAACCGCAGCATGGTTTTTATATTTTTATGGCAGGCCGACAAGCGGCCAATGGCCAATGCTACCATTCACACGCAGTGTTTCTGCTAACATAGCCACAGCGCGGTTGTGTTACTTATCTTTACAGACTGCCATAGTTTGGCGGCCAGTTATACCAGTTGCGTTCATAGTGCAACAACTTGGCAGCCTCTGACCAATAAAATGCAAAAAGGAAAGCTGAATCAGTGTAGGGCTTTTAAAAAGTCAATACGACAAAATGCGAGGGAATTAGATGATTATTATCGGAATCGACCCTGGGTATGCCATTGTTGGCTATGGGGTGCTTTCCTATCGGAACAGTAAGTTTACAACTTTAGAATATGGTGCGATTACCACTCCGGCAGGCATGCCGTTTGAACGTCGGCTTGAGGTGATTTATGACGGAATGCAGGAACTGCTGCAGCGCCATCAGCCAGAGGCCTTGTCCATCGAACAGTTGTTTTTTACCACCAACCAAAAAACAGCGATTGCGGTGGCGGAAGCCAGGGGAGTGATTCTTTTGGCGGCACAGAAAGCGGGAGTAGAAGTTTTTGAATATACCCCTCTTCAGGTAAAACAGGCAGTGGTAGGGTATGGCAAGGCAATTAAGCAGCAGGTGATGGAAATGACCCGCATTTTGCTGGGGCTTGAAAAGGTCCCAAAACCAGACGATACTGCTGATGCCCTTGCAATTGCCATCTGCCACGGACATTCCTCAGGAGCAATTCAGCGCAAGCGTTTGTTAGAGCAATATAAATAATATTATTTGAATGCCATATTACCTTTGTTTAGTCAGTTTGTACTGTGTGAGATTAGACAGAGCAGCTTTTTTGAGAAATTATTTGCCGGTGCACAGCGGCAGAATGGACGGAGAAAATGATTTACAGCGTAACCGGAAAACTGATTCATGTAGAGTCTAACCTGGCGGTAGTACAATGTGGGGGAGTGGGATTTAAATGCCTGACTACCATGACAACCATTGCAAAGTTACCGCAAATAGGCAGTGAAGTGACCCTTTACACCCATTTGAATGTTCGGGAAGACGCCTTGGATTTATACGGTTTTTACGATATGGCAGAGCTGAACTGCTATAAAATGCTTACATCGGTTTCAGGGGTTGGACCAAAGGTCGGGCTGTCTATCCTTTCTGATTCAACGCCTGAACGGCTGGCGCTGAATATTGCAGCTGGGGACAGCAAGGCCCTTACCAAAGCACAGGGGGTTGGCCCAAAACTGGCTCAGCGTATTGTGCTGGAGCTAAAAGATAAAGTCGGTGCCGCTGAGATTGCCGAAGGATTAAGTGAAACTCCGGCAGCAGGGCTGAACCTGCAGGCAGGCAACGCGGGCGAAGCCATCAGCGCCTTAACTGTTTTGGGGTATTCCCAAACAGACGCAGCTGCGATCATTGCCAAGCTTGACCCTGCTATGCCGGTGGAGGAAATGATTAAAACAGCATTGAAACAGATGGCCTTTGGCCGGTAAGCTTTAAGGAAATAAAAAAAGGAGGGCCGCCGGGTGCAGGAAACAGATTTAGACTTTGAAAACCGCATCGTAACGCCGGATTATACCGGGGAAGACCAGGATGTGGAACAGACCCTGAGACCCAAGACGCTCAGCGAATATATTGGGCAAGAAAAAGCAAAAGAGAATATGTCGATTTATATCGAGGCGGCAAAGCGCCGAGGAGAGCCTCTTGACCATATTCTATTATATGGCCCGCCGGGGCTTGGAAAGACCACCTTGTCCCATATTATTGCAAATGAAATGAAGGTAAATATTCGCATCACCTCGGGGCCAGCGATTGAGAAGCCAGGGGATCTGGCAGCACTGCTTACCAATTTAAGTGAGCACGATATTCTGTTTATTGACGAAATCCATCGTCTGTCGCGCAGTGTAGAGGAAGTCCTTTACCCGGCCATGGAAGATTTTGCACTGGATATTATTATTGGCAAAGGGCCATCAGCCCGGTCCATTCGAATTGACCTGCCACCTTTTACCCTGGTGGGCGCAACTACCCGTGCAGGGCAGCTCACCTCTCCGCTCAGAGACCGCTTTGGCATGATTATGCGGTTAGAGATGTATTCAGTTGAGGAACTGACCACCATTGCCATGCGAAGTGCAGTGATTTTGGGAATTCCCTGTGTGAAACCTGGCGCCCGAGAAGTTGCCATGCGCAGCCGGGGTACGCCGCGTATTGCCAACCGGCTGTTAAAGCGGGTCAGGGATTTTGCCCAGGTAATGGGCAATGGGGTGATTGACGAAGATATTGCAAAAATTGCGTTGGACCGGCTGGAAATTGACCCCCTGGGGTTAGATTCAACCGACCGTCTGGTACTTACTACCATCATTCGCAATTATGGGGGCGGCCCGGTAGGGCTTGAGACGTTGGCCGCTGCAATTGGGGAAGAAGCAATCACTTTAGAAGATGTTTGTGAGCCGTATTTGATGCAGATTGGTTTTTTAAGCCGTACCCCCCGTGGACGCTGTGTCACGGCATTGGCCTATGAGCATTTGGGGTTGAAAAAGCCCGAAATTGGCGGAATTGATGCCGGTTTGCCAGAGCAGCTGAAGCTGTAATTTAAGTATTGCAATTAAAGGAGATTCTAGAATGGGTAGAATTTTTGGCACCGATGGCGTTAGGGGTGTGGCAAATAAAGACCTTACCACCGAACTCGCCACCGATATTGGACGTGCGGCCGCTATGGTTGTGGAGGAGCGCATTCACCGCCGCCCGGTTTTTTTAATTGGTAAAGATACAAGAATATCTTCCGATATGCTGGAGCATGCACTGGCGTCCGGGCTTTGCTCCGCAGGCGCTGATGTTGTGCTTTTGGGCACTGTGCCAACACCGGCTGTCGCATTTTTGGTCACAAAACTAGGGGCCGATGCGGGAATTATGCTTTCGGCCAGCCATAATCCGTTTGAATATAACGGCATTAAAATTTTTGGCAGCAAGGGTTTTAAACTAACCGATGAAGAGGAAGAAGAAATTGAAGAGATTGTGCTCGACCATGCAAAGCCCTACGAGATTAAATCGGGGGATAAAATTGGCCGGGTAACCATGAATCCATTTGCTCTGGAAGATTATATTGAGCACCTGAAAAATACGGCCGATACAGAGCTTTCTGGCATTAAGGCTTTGATTGATTGTTCAAACGGCAGCGCATCCGCTACCGCCAAACAGTTGTTTAAGCGTTTGAAGGTGGATTATACCCTAATTTGCGATACACCAAACGGTGTCAATATAAACGCGGGCTGCGGTTCCACCCATATTGAGGCGCTAGCCAAAAAGGTAAAAGAAGGCGGGTTTGACATAGGAATTGCCTTTGACGGAGATGCCGACCGCTGCCTGGCGGTAGATGCTGATGGCGAAATTGTAGACGGCGATAAGCTGATGGCCATATTTGCCAAGGATATGCTGCAGCGCGGTATTTTAAAGAACAGCTGCGCAGTTGTAACGGTAATGAGCAACCTGGGTTTTTTCAAATTTTGCAAAGAAAACAATATAAAAGCGGTTTCCACCAAGGTTGGCGACCGGTATGTGCTGGGCAATATGCTTATGAATGGGCATAATATTGGCGGTGAACAGTCTGGCCATATTATCTTTTTAGATTATATGACTACCGGGGATGGGCAGCTTTCGGCCGTGCAGCTGCTGACGGTTATGAAAAAAACCGGTAAAAGCTTAAAAGAATTGGCTTCGGTTATGACCCGGTACCCTCAAGTAATGCTGTCGGTTGCTGCCGATAAAGAAGCAAAGAAAAAATTGGAAGAAGACGATGTGATTGCCGCAACCATTTCGGAATGTGAAGCGGATTTGAATGGAGACGGGCGAATTTTGGTACGTGCGTCCGGTACGGAGCCGATTATCCGTGTCATGGTGGAGGGCGCCGATGAAGCGGTAATTGACGAGGTTGCCCGCAGAATAGCAAGGGTTATTGAGGAGAGAATAAAAAGATAATGAGAGTAGCGGACGGTTGGAAAGAGTTTGAGGTGGTGGATGCCTCCAATGGGGAAAAGTTAGAACGCTGGGGAGATGTTTTTTTAGCAAGGCCGGACCCGCAGGTGATTTGGAAAACACCGCAGGGAAAAGCCTGGGAAAAAGCGAACGCCCGGTATCTGCGTTCAGCAACCGGAGGCGGTGAGTGGCAGGAAAAAAACCTGCACAAAAAAGAATGGACTATCTCGTATAAAGAGCTGCAGTTTCATATTCGCCCTACAGGTTTCAAGCATACGGGGCTGTTCCCCGAGCAGGCGGTAAACTGGGACCTTATGGCCAATTTCATTCAAAAGGCGGGACGGCCAATTAAGGTGTTAAACCTATTTGCCTATACCGGTGGGGCTACATTGGCCTGCGCTAAGGCAGGCGCATCCGTTTGCCATGTGGATGCATCGAAGGGTATGGTAAACTGGGCAAGAGACAACGCTAAACTCTCCAAACTCGACGACCGGCCGATTCGCTGGATAGTGGATGACTGCCAAAAATTTGTGGAGCGTGAAATTCGCAGGGGGAATTTCTATGACGGCATTGTGATGGATCCCCCAAGCTACGGCCGGGGGCCGGGCGGAGAGGTTTGGAAGCTGGAGGATCAAATTTATGACCTGGTTTCTCTCTGCACCGGCGTACTTAGCCAGCAGCCGCTGTTTTTTCTGCTTAATTCCTATACAACAGGGCTTTCTCCATCGGTAATGGAATATATTTTAGGAGTGACGGTAGGAGCCCGGTTTGGCGGCAAGGTATCCTCCTCAGAAATAGGCCTGCCGGTTACGTTAAGCGGGTACCGCCTGCCCTGCGGAAGCACCGCGATCTGGCAAAAATAGCAGGAACTATGGTTGCATTTTATATGCCCGTCCGCATACAGAAGCCGTTTTTTCGGCGGTTTCCTTTATGCAGGTAACAGGTATTTCAATTAACGGAAAATGCCTGCCCCATAAGGGGGCGTTGCAGGGGGCCTTTTTGGTACCTGAGGCGGCCAGGCAGGTTGTAAAAAAATAAAAGTGATTGATATGTTTTGAATAAGCGGCGACCGGAACGGCGCCGACTTTTCTGGAAAGAGGAAAAAGAATGGATTCGATTATCAGCGCGCAAAACATCAGCTTCTCCTATCAGGGAGAAGACAATCAACCTAATATGGTTTTGCATGACCTGTCTATCGAAATCAAAAAAGGGGAATTCGTGGCAGTGCTGGGCCATAACGGTTCGGGAAAATCCACACTGGCCAAACATTTCAACTCCATTTTACTGCCCATGTCCGGGGTGGTGTATGTGGTGGGACTGAATACGGCAGACGAAAGCCACCTTTATGATATTCGGCAGAATGTGGGCATGGTTTTTCAAAACCCTGACAACCAGATCGTTGCTACCATTGTAGAAGAAGACGTGGCCTTTGCTTTGGAAAATATGGGGGTACCACCTGCGGAAATTCGTCAGAGAGTAGACGAGGCATTAAAGTCGGTGGGAATGTATGAGCACAGGCTGCATGCTCCTCACCAGCTTTCGGGCGGGCAGAAGCAGCGGGTAGCCATTGCAGGTATTATTGCAATGCGTCCCCAGTGCATTGTGCTGGACGAGCCTACCGCTATGCTGGACCCTAAAGGCCGGCGGGAAGTAATGAAAACCATACGCAGGCTCAACCACGATTACGGCATTACAGTGGTGCTGATTACCCATTATATGGACGAAGCGGCACAGTGTGACCGAGTGGTTGTGGTAGACAGCGGCGCCATTTTACTGGATGATATTCCAAGCAGGGTATTCTCTCATGTAGAGCAGTTAAAATCGGTGGGGCTAGATGTTCCTCAAGCCACCGAACTGATTTACGAACTGCGTAAGAATGGATATGACCTGCCCGATGACATCATTACCGAAGAGGGATGCATCGAGGCGCTTGCTAAGTTATTGGAGGGTGCCCATGTCAATTATTAAGACAGAAGAACTGACCTATGTTTACTCAGCGGGAACCCCCTATGAGAAAACAGCGATTGATCATATTAATTTACAGATTGAGCAGGGGGAGTTTTTAGGGGTCATTGGCCATACAGGTTCCGGGAAATCCACCTTGATTCAACATTTTAACGGATTGTTGGAACCGACCTCCGGTAAGGTATATGTAGACGGTGAGGATATGTGGGCGGATAAGTCCAAGCTGCGCGGGTTTCGTTTTAAGGTGGGGCTGGTGTTTCAGTACCCCGAATACCAGCTATTTGAAGATACCGTATACAAAGATATTTCTTTCGGTCCCAAAAACATGGGGTTAAATGAAGATGAAATTGACAACCGGGTAAGGGAAGCCGCCAGGTTTGTAGGACTGCGCCCCGAGCAGCTGGAAAAGAACCCTTTTGAACTGTCAGGCGGCCAGAAACGCCGTGTGGCTATCGCAGGCGTCATTGCTATGGAGCCTGAAGTACTAATACTGGACGAGCCTACGGCCGGGTTAGACCCGAAGGGCCGGGACCGTATTTTGGGGCAGATTAAAGAATACCACCAGCAGAGTAAGACTACGCTGCTGTTAGTTTCCCACAGCATGGAGGATATTGCCCGGTATGCCCAAAAGGTACTGGTGATGAATCAGGCCAAGGTATTTTTGCACGATACGGTGGATAATGTATTTGCCCATGCAAAAGAACTGGGTGAAATTGGGCTTTCGGTTCCCCAGGTGTCCAGGGTGATGATGGGCCTTTCTGAAAAAGGTTTTCCGGTCAACCCCAACTGCTATACCGTACAGAAGGCGGCAGACGAGCTTCTGCGGGTTTTGAAGGGGGGAAATGCGAATGCTTAAAGACATTACCATAGGCCAGTATTTTCCCGGTAATTCGGTGATTCACCGAATGGACCCGAGAATGAAAATTATTTTGACTTTCGTGTACATCGTAATGCTGTTTATGGCGTCCAACATGGTTTCACTGCTGGTTGGAATTTTATTTTTGGTGGTAATTTATGCGATTTCGCGTATTCCGCCCAAAATGATTTTAAAAAGTTTGAAGCCGGTGGTGCCTATTGTCATTTTTACCGCTGTGCTGAATATGTTTTTTGTAGAAGGAGATCCCCTTTGGAAGTGGTGGATTATTACCATTACCAAACAGGGCGTTATGACAGCGGTACTTATGTCACTGCGTATTGTCTGCTTAATTGCAGGAACTTCGCTGCTTACCTACACTACGTCACCCATTGCGCTGACTGACGGTATTGAGCGGCTGCTTTCCCCTTTAAAAAAGATTAAGATGCCGGTGCACGAGGTTGCTATGATGATGACCATAGCGCTCCGGTTCATTCCGACTTTAATTGAAGAGACCGATAAAATTATGTCTGCCCAAAAGGCGCGCGGTGCCGATATGGAAAGCGGCGGACTGGTACAACGGGCGAAGGCGCTGGTGCCTATTTTAATTCCGCTGTTTGTTTCGGCATTCCGCCGGGCGGATGAATTGGCCCTTGCCATGGAATGTCGCTGCTACCGGGGCGGTGAAGGCAGAACCAGAATGAAGCAGCTGAGGCTGCAATATTTTGACTTTACTTCGGCATTTGTGGTGCTGGTGTTCCTGGCCGGTGTGATTGCGCTTAACCACATTACCCCTGCATTGCTGCCGTTTTTAGTGATTTAATAGAACTTTAAGAGAAATATGGAATAAAAGTATAGAATATCCGGTTATTATGGAAGAAATTACATCAGCCGGATATTCGCCGTTTTTATCGGTGAAGCAGCTTTGAAAACTGGCAGGTTACCTAAGGCTGCCGGTGGTTCACAAAGATTATTGAAAAAACACTTTATGGCCCAAAATGGTTTTGTATATGCCGCCTCATTATGGGCCTGCTATTCGTTATAATACGGCGTCAAAACGGAATTTGTACAAAACGAGAGAATTTGAATGTCAGGATAAATAGCTTTAGAGAAAAAGGGTATTACAGTTATGAGAAATCTGCGGATGACAATTCGATACAAGGGTACCGCATACCACGGATTTCAGGTACAGAGCAATGCGGTTACAGTTGCCCAGGTGTTCCAGGACGCAGTCGAACGGGTGTTTGGCAGCCGGTTGGATATAAAAGGCTGTTCCCGCACTGACACCGGCGTTCATGCAAACCAGTATTGTATTTCAATGAAAACCGAGAGCCATATTCCTGCTGAACGGGTACCGGCAGCGCTTAACATTAATTTGCCGGCAGACATTGCGGTACTTAGTTGTGAAGAGGTTCCGGAAGATTTTCATGCCAGATATGATGTTATATCAAAGCAGTATATATATAAACTACTCAACACCCCCTGCCGTGACCCGTTTTGGGAAAACCTGGCGTACCATTACCCCTATCCGCTGAATTTACAGCTGTTAAACGACGGGGCCCGGCAGTTTATTGGGACACATGATTTTACAGCATTCACGTCAGCAGGCTGTACTGTAAAAGGGGACAAGGTTCGCACCATCTTTGAATGTGGATTTACCCGCCAAAACGAAATTGTACAGTTTTCAGTTACGGGGGACGGCTTTTTATATCACATGGTGCGAATTATGGTGGGTACTTTATTAGAGCTGTGTCAGGGAAAGCAAACGGTACAGGGAATACGGCAGGCGATTGAATTACGCCAAAGAGGCTGTGCAGGTGTAACCGCACCAGCCTGCGGACTTTATTTGAACCAGGTAAATTATCAGGACTTGAGAGGATAAGAGGATGGGAGAACTGACCAATCTGGACGGCGTGCGCCGAAAAAGAACAAGAAGGAATTTGCTGCGGCAAATCTTTGCCCTGTTGGTGCTTACCGCATTTATTCTTTTATGTATTGTATTTTTTACTCAGCTTACCGGCGGGGGCTTGGGGATTACAATAATGGATACATACTACTCTATATTTGGCGGGAATGGTTACCCGGTTGACAGTCCGGGTGGGATTGTGAAGGAAATGTATGTGTCGGGGAATGACTTGGTGGTTCTTAACGACACCAACCTTTATATTTATAATAAAAATGGAAAGATGATAGGGAATTATCAGCACCGGTATCCAACCCCTATTTTGTCCCGCAGCAGCGGGCGGCTGCTTACCTTTGACCGCGGTGGAAAGAACCTTCGCATTGATGCAAAATCCTCGGCAGTGAAGGAGTTAACCCTGGGCCAAACCATTATTGCGGCAGATGTGGCGCCGGGTGGTGCATTTGCTGTGGCCACTACCTCCGATAAATATATCGCTCAGGTGCAGGTTTACAATGACCGGCAGGAACCGAGCTATACCTGGTATTCGTCTGAGAACCTGATTTCCCATGTTGCGCTTTCGCAAGATGGCAAGCTGCTTGCAGTTGGTTGTATTGATGCAAAAGGGGGCGTATTGGCCAGTTCGGTTAAAATTTTCCAGGCAAAGGCTGGTCAGGTAGAAGAAATTTCTGCAACCGAATTCCTGGATGAAAATATTGTCTGGATTGATTATGAGCGTCAAAATCAAATCACCATTATCACCAATAAACGGGTAGTGCTGTTAAATGATAAAGGTGAGAACCTGGGTGAATTCCTCTTCGGGCAGAATAGGCTAAACCGTTTTGAACTTGGTGGAAATCATCTGGTATTAGCCTTTGGGGACTATACCGCAGACCGCTACCTGGATTTAGTTGTGTTGGATAAGGAGTGCAACGTAACCGGCACCAAGAGAATTTCAAGCCGAATCAATGACCTTAGCGCGGGAGCCGATGGAATTTACCTGCTGCATGATAATACCCTTGAGTTTTATGATTTCCAGCTGCAAAACCATTTCCAGGAACAGCTGCAGGACGCAGTTGCGATAGCGGGCGGAAACGGACGGGTCTATTATGCTACAGACCGTGAGATACGCGTGATGGAAATCAAAGTGGACCAAACCGCTTCAACGGCCCAAAAAGAAAATTCTGTTGCTCAAACAAAGTAAACATGTTAAAATAATATAAATAGTCTGGTGTAAATTTCAGCTAAACTGCTAAATTGTGAAGGACAAAACAATAGGGCGATCTATTTTAATTCAAAAATGCATACAAATTTTTTATACAATTTACAGAGGGGGAGGCGACAACTGTGCAGCAACAATATATTCCCTGGGTTTTAGACGGTATTGCCGCATTAATCTTAATAACATGTATTTTAAAATCTGCCCGTATGGGTTTTGTAAATACCCTGATGCGGTTTATTGGTTTTATTGCCGCATCGGTAGCAGCTTTTTTGCTAAGCTGGCCGGCAGCCCAGGCAATTTTTCAGCATTTGGTGCGTCCTGGGGTATTAAATATTGTAGAGAATGCTTTAAGCGAAGCCATCAATGGTGGAAGCTTTGCCATCAATGTTGCTAAAGCGTTTGAAAGCCTGCCCGCCATGCTGCAAAACGTACTGGCGGCATCTGGAATAGACCCGGTGGAGATTTTGGGGCAAACCATATCGGGCAGCATCAGCGAAATTGCCCGCACTATTACCGATACGGTTATTGCCGGCAGTTTAACCTTGCTCATTCGCTGTGTGGTGTTTTTTGTCATATTTGCGTTGGCCCTGTATCTAGTCAGACTGATTTCCGGCGTCTTTAAGGGAATTAACCATATTCCTTTGGTGGGTACCGCTAACCGGGTATTTGGCGGTGTATTAGGCGCTGTGGTTGGTATTGCTGTATTAATGATGCTGGCAATTTTTTATGATGCCATTGCCGCATTGACCGGTAACTCAACAGTATGGTTTTCAACCAGTACCATTAGTGAAACTTTTTTATTTAAATATTTCTTTTTATCGAATCAGTCTATAGCAGGAATACGGTTTCTTGCATAAACAATTTTCTATTGGCGGGGAAGTTTAAAGATTAAAAGGTGGTACTCGAACTATGAATGTGCCCAATTGTCTCTCGGTGTTCCGCATCATCCTGATCCCGGCATTTGCCTGGACTTATCTTACGGCACAGGACCAGAATATGTATGTGATTTCTGCGTTAATTTTGATCCTGTCCGGGATTACTGATGTGTTGGATGGCATTATTGCCAGAAAGTATCACCAGATTACCGATTTGGGAAAAATTTTGGACCCATTGGCCGATAAACTGACGCAGGCAACGGTTTGCCTTATTCTGTGGGTGCGCATTCCCCAGTTATGGCCAATGTTTGTTTTGTTCATTTTAAAGGAAATACTGATCATGATCGGCAGTTTCCGTATTCTAAAAAAGGACAAGCGGCTGGAAGGTTCCAAATGGTTTGGAAAGTTATATACGGTAGTATTTTACATAGCAATGATTTTAATTATTATGCTGCCTGATCTGAGCGTAAATATTATATTCGTTTTACTGTTGGTGGTTGCGGCATTTATGCTGCTTTCGCTGTTTATGTATATTTCAGTTTTTAACAAAAAGATGAAAAAATAATGGGGTATATCGGCCTATGCGGGCTATATCCCTTTAGTCCGTCTCAGGATGATGGCAGATAAACTGGGCAGAATAAGGTGGAATGTTTCTCACTTGCCTATAATTTTGTCATATAGCGTTCACAACTCTATCGTATGATAATCCTAGCTGGTTACAGCTTAAATTTAATTGAGGTGCAGAATAATTCATGAATATGCTTTGTACGCGATGTAAAAAACGAATGGCGGTTGTGTTTATGACCCGAATGGATGGTGATAAAACTGTCAATGAGGGGCTGTGTTTGCAATGTGCCAAGGAACTGGGAATTAAACCGGTTACAGATATGATTGACAAAATGGGAATTAGCGACGAGGACCTGGACAGCATGAACCAGCAGATGATGGATATTATGGAATCAGACGGCGGGGAAGATTCCTTTGAGCTGGGCGGGGCACAGCCATTTCCTTTTTTGCAAAACCTGTTTGGTGACCAAAACGGTGCAGTCCAAGAGGTTCCGCAGAAAGAAAAAAACAAAAAAGAAGAGATTAAAAAGGATAAACCCAAAAAATATAAATATCTGGACAGCTACTGTGAAAATTTGACTCTGAAAGCGCGGGAAGGTAAAATTGACCGGATAATTGGCCGTGACCGGGAAATTTATCGCGCTATGCAGATATTAAACCGCCGCACCAAGAATAACCCTTGTTTAATTGGAGAACCTGGCGTTGGCAAAACAGCCATTGCAGAAGGGATTGCACAGCGCCTTGCAGATGGTGACGTTCCTCCCCGCCTGATGGAAAAGGAACTGTATATGCTGGATCTAACTGCTTTGGTTGCAGGTACCCAGTTCCGCGGACAATTTGAAAGCCGGGTAAAAGGTTTGGTGGAGGACATTAAAAAAGCTGGCAATGTCATTTTGTTTATTGATGAGGTGCACAACCTGGTTGGCGCAGGTGATTCAGACGGATCGATGAATGCTGCCAATATTTTAAAACCCGCACTTTCACGCGGCGAGGTACAGGTAATTGGTGCTACCACGTTTAATGAATACCGCAAACATATTGAAAAAGACGCGGCGCTGGAACGCCGTTTTCAGCCCATTACCGTAAACGAGCCAACTCTGGCAGAGACGGCAGAGGTTTTAAAGGGTATTAAACAATACTATGCCAATTATCACCGTGTGAAGGTAAGCGACGATATTGTAGATCGGGCAGTCACCCTTTCGGAACGCTATATTACCGACCGTTTTCTGCCCGATAAGGCCATTGATCTTTTAGATGAGGCCTGCTCTTGTGCAACGCTTAAAAATAAAGATTTATGGCAGCTGGACCAACTGAATAAACAGCTGAAAGAACTAATTGATGGTATCACTGCGATGGAACAGTCCACCGAACCGGATTTTGAAAAAATTGCGGAGCAGAAGGCTGAAAAGCTCCAGCTGGAAAATAAGATAAAAGAACTGGAACCGACCGCTTTAAATATTGAAGTTACTGAGGCGGACCTTGCTAAGGTCATTGAGCTTTGGACTGGTATACCTGCCAGCAAGATTCAGGAAAGCGAATTGAAAAAGATGGCAAACCTGGAGCAGGTGCTGAAAAAGAAGATCATTGGCCAGGACGAAGCCGTGGAACTGGTGGCTGCCGCTGTACGTCGCAGCAGGGTACAGATCAGCGGCAGGCGACGCCCGGCATCCTTTATTTTTGTTGGTCCCACCGGTGTGGGCAAAACGGAACTGGTGAAGGTTCTTTCTCAGGAAATGTTCAACTCGGTAGAACCACTGATCCGTTTAGATATGTCGGAATTTATGGAAAAGCATTCGGTTTCCCGTATTATTGGTTCTCCTCCGGGTTATGTGGGTTATGATGAAGCAGGCCAGTTAACCGAAAAGGTACGCAGGCGCCCCTATTCGGTTGTGCTTTTTGATGAGATTGAAAAGGCGCACCCTGATGTCATGAACATTTTGCTGCAGATTTTAGATGAAGGCAAAATAACCGATGCCCATGGCCGTACTGTATCGTTTGAAAACACCGTCATTGTAATGACTTCCAACGCCGGCAGCAACATGAAAGAAAGTTCGCTGGGGTTTGATAAAGCGGCTGCCGATATTGCCAAGGATAAGGCACACAAGGCGCTTTCCGAATTTTTGCGGCCTGAATTTATTGCCCGGGTCGATGAAATTGTAGTGTTCCGCCCCTTAAATGAGGGGGATTATCAGAGAATTGCAGGCCTGATGTTGGATGAACTGAAAGCTCCTTTAAAAGAAAAAGGTATTTTGTTTAACTATGACGACAGTGCGCTCCAGGCAATTGCAAAAACTGCGTTTGGAAGCAAGAGCGGGGCCAGAGACCTGCGCAGAGTAATTCGTAAGGAAGCTGAGGATAAAATTTGCCTGATGCTGGTAGATAATCCTGAAGCTCCGCCTGCCCTGGTTCGGTTAACCACTGAAGAAGGCAAGCTGAAGCTGGAAACTGCATAATCCAGCTAATGAAAAACCGTAGTGTTATGGTTTGTTTATAAAAAGAAAAAGAGGCTGATATCGATAAAACCGATGCCAGCCTCTTTTATTTAATATAGCAGGAATGAGCCGCTAATTAAGCTGTTGAAAACAGATTACTTTCCTTTTGAATATAAAATAAAAGATGAAGGATTCAAGTAGCATAAGAGCAAGAGAAGTCTAGCTTAGTTAACGGGTTAAAGGTACGAAAAAACAAAATTCATTCGTTAACCGATGGTATATACCGGCACTGGAAAAGCCTACCGGAAAATTCCCCAGCAGTTGATGTATATTCCGTTTTTCACATCACTTGCCCACTCTATTCACGAGCCTAAATCATCTTTAGACTAGCTTTTTACTTAAATAATTACATCTTTTCAGATTGAGTTACGGAAGGGTCTGTTCATGTTACCGGTTAAGCAGTATGTGTACCAAACAGGCCAATTGAATTTAAGGGGAAGAAGTTTGGACAAACGGACTGTACCAAAAAAATTTTATAAACTTTCAATCATATCACGGATGGAGTCTAAAAAACCTTCCTCGCCCAGGGTGTTTATTTTGAACAGCATAGCCTGACTGCCCCCTGATGTAATTGCGCTTAAAAAATAATGATTGTTGTACCCGGCAAGAGAGATCGTTAAGCTCACCCGGTTTCCACCCATAAAACTGTACCGTTCATATACACGCACTGCAAAATCGAAGTTTTGAAGATGGTATTCACTACCATCTTCAAAAGAAGCTGACATACTCCCGTTCATCACAGCATCATTTAGCTTGTTTAAAATATCGTTAAAATTACCTGTGACGTTTTTTTCATATTTTGCCATAGGCAGTCCCTCCCATTTTGTATCGAATTTATTGAAGTTTAAAAACTATGATTCCCTGCAACAAATCGATTATAAAAAAGGCCGAAAACCCTTTCGAATATTATTTTCCAAACAGGCCTGCCGCCTGCCTCATATTTTCAATGACGGGGACTTCAAAGGGGCAGCGGTTTTGGCATTGCCCGCATTCTGCACATTCTTTGGCTGCGTGGGT
Organism: Ruminococcaceae bacterium Marseille-P2935; assembly: GCA_900104565.1. GTDB lineage: Bacteria > Bacillota > Clostridia > Oscillospirales > Ruminococcaceae > Marseille-P2935. The sequence goes on along the minus strand of LT629952.1, from coordinate 859,564 downwards.
AAGCAGGGAATAATGCTCCCGTACGGTTTCTGGAATGTTTCCCTGTGCTTTTGTCAGGTTTAAAAATTTCATTACAGCAGCAACGTCAATCCCCTTGGGGCAGGGTGCGCAGTGGCCGCAATACATGCAGTGGCCTTTCCAGCTAATTTTGGGGAGAGCCGCCAAAGCTGCGGCATAATCCTTTTCTGTAGTGGAGGCATCTTCATATTTGGCGCAGGCGGTCAGCTCCTGAACCGTATGTGCACCAGTTAAAACCGTAGCCACGGCAGGGCGGGTCAAAGCATAATGCAGACACTGGTACGGGGTGAGGGCTTTGCCTGCTGGCGAAAGTTTTTCATTTAACAAATCTCCTCCGCCAAATGCTTTCATAACAGTAATACCAACTCCAAGGCGGCTGCAGGTTTCATACAATGCCTCTCGGTCCGCATCCATATTAACCAATGGGTGTTCATAGTTTTTTTCGTCCCACAATGCAAAGCAGTCTTCACTGGCGGGCTGCAGGTCATAACAGGGGTTTATGCTGAACATCAGCACATCAACCAGCCCGCTTTTTACCGCTTCCAAAGCAGCTATAGGGTTGTGGCTGCTCAGGCCGATATGACGTATTTTCCCCCTCGACTGCAGTTCTTTTGCATATTGCATGATAGGGCCGTCTGCAACAGCCTTCCAATCCTCCAAAGAGTCTACATAATGAATCATGCCAATATCAACATAATCGGTGCCCAAACGGGTCAGCAGGTCTTCAAAACTGTTTTGTACAGCTTGTGGGTCACGGGTACGCTCATATTGACCGTTTTGAAACACCGTGCAAAGGTGAGCCTGCAGCACAAACTGTTTACGCCTGCCCCTCAGTGCCTGGCCGACCCTGCTGCGAAGATCGGGGTTTGGTATATATAAATCCAGGCAATTTATGCCGTATTGTTCTGCGGTATTCATTAGTTTCTGGGTTAAGGTTTCGTCATGGCCCGCAAAGCCCTCACAACCCAACCCAATTTCACTAACCATTAATTCGGTTCGTCCAAGTTTACGATAATTCATGTTGATTCCTTTCTGGTAAAATGTACCCCCCAATATGCTAATGCAGTGATATATATTGGTTTTATCTTATCATGTATAATACAGGGTATGTCAAGAGAATTCATAAAAGAAGGGCCGCACAGAAAAACTGTACGGTCCCTTCTTATTTTGTAGCTTTAGCGTTAAAAAACCACCGGTTATGCCGGTGAGGAAAAATTTTTAGATACAAGAAAACCTCCTTTTGTTAAAGTAATTGCAGGTTTACCGACCGCAAAAGAAAACAAAAGGAGGTTTTGTCGTGAATGACAAAGAAAGTTTATCACATTCCAAGTGGAGATGCCAGTACCATATAGTTTTTGCACCAAAATACCGGAGAAAAGAGATATACGGTAAGATAAAAGCAGACATAGGAGTAATACTTAGAGAGTTATGCAAGCAAAAGGATGTTGAGATTATTGAAGCCGAAGCATGCCCAGACCACATCCATAAGCTGGTAAGTATTCCGCCAAGTTTGAACGCAGCACAATTCATGGTTTTTCTCAAAGGTAAAAGCTCTCTGATGGTATTCGACAGACATGCTAATCTGAAATATAAATACGAGAGTAGACACTTTTGGTGCAGAGGTTATTATGTCGACACAGTGGGACGTAATAAAACTGCAATAGCGGAGTATATGAAAAATCAACTGCAAGAGGATATAATGGCAGACCAAACATCCATCAAAGAGTACATAGACCCGTTTACGGGTAGCAAGAATACAAAGGCATAAAAACAGGCCGCTTTAGCGGCGGCCTGTAAACATTATGCGGTTGACGAATCTATTCGGTGCCTCTTGAGAGGCGCGCCAGTAAAATGCCCTTCCAGGGCTGGTGCATACCTCGCGTTCAACGCGTGGTTTTGATTTATTCGTGTTTGATTGCTTCCATAGCCGAAATTTTTACCGCGCGGTTTGCAGGGTAGAAGCCAGACACCAACCCCACCAAAGTCGAGAAGATGAGCGCGACTACTACCAGCCAGGGTGGAATAATGGAAATTTGAGCAGCACCGCCCATATCCCCCATGCCACCAAACATGCCACCGCCGCCGAACATACCTCCAAAGTTGAGGCCAAAGAAGTTCATAGCAAAGGAAATGGCATAACTTAACCCAATGCCAACCACACCGCCCAAAAAGCCGATCAGGCCGGCTTCCATGAGGAAGATAGTACGAATGTTTCCAATAAAGCAGCCGAGCACCTTCATAACACCAATTTCCCTAGTACGTTCATAAATTGACATAAGCATGGTGTTTGCAATGCCAATTGCCGCTACCAGCAATGCAATTGCGCCAATGCAGCCTAAAAACAGCTGCTGCTGCTTTGCCGATTCCTCCATGGGTTTACGAATGCTTTCCATAGAGTTGGTGTTGTACCCCAGAGCTTTAATCTGTTCCTCTACGGCAGCAACCATGCTAATATCTTTTACCTTGACGACAACGTTTTCGTACCCTTTGGTTTTGCTTCCGCCACCGCCGCCAATCATGCCGCCACCGCCAATAGATACCACTGCGCCGCCGGAGCTGTTATTTTTTTTGCCGGAGGCTTTATTGTATTCCGCTTCTAGCTTTTTCATGTCATCAATATCCATAAACATACCATAAGCGGTTTGATACCCTTTGCTCCAGTCCTCCTGCATAATGCCAACAACTTTAATTTCTTTGGTGATCGGTTTTTTCTCTTCCCCTTCTTTATCATAAATTTGCATTTTCAGCGTGATTTTATCTTTTAGGGGATTAACAAATGGATCCTGAGGATTCCCGTTTTGATCCTGCGGGCTGCGGTAATTATTGCGGGTTTTTTTGGTGTCGGTAAAGTCGTATGCCGAATAGGCGCCGAATACCATGGCAAAATCCGGGTCCTGGTCCGAGAGCATGCGCCCTTCGCTTACTTTATAACCCAATTTTTCCAAAGCTTCCTTATAAATGCCGGTAACATTATACGCATAGGTTTCGTATCGGTCATTTTTACCCGCAACCAGCTTCATTTGCAATTCATAGTTTTGATAGAGGGGGGTTGCAATATCCACACCCTCCATGGCCTGAAACTGTGCTACCATGGCGTCATCCATGGGCGGAACCTCGGTAGTGTTTCCACCGCCCCCACTGTAGTTGTATACGTTAATCAGGGTCAAATCGCCCATTTGGGCCAGCATCTGCTCCTGGCTTGCTTTCATGCCAATGCCGATGGACAGCATTACCACAATGGAGCAGGTACCAACAATAACACCGACAACGGTGAGAATGGTTCTCAAGGGGCGGCGGAACAGATTCCTCAGGCACATCGAAATCTGATCAAATATCTTCATCGTCGAACTCGCTCCTGTTAGCTTTTACCTTTTTTACTATAATAACAATTACAACAATTACCACTACAACACCCACGGCAATTGCAATAATTGCCCATAGGGGCAGGCCGCCTTGGTCTTCCATTCCGGGCTCCATACCAGGGTCCATGCCAGGGTCAATAACCCCATCCCCGGGGTTAATAACCGGCTCTTCCACTTTTTCACATGGAATGTTGAAAGGAACTCGAATTTCTTTTACATTCATGTTGGAATCTTCGTAGGTTACTACCATTTCGCCGGAAATGTCTTCGCCGGTAGACATAATATCAAAATCTGCAGAGCCGGATTTCCCAGCCTCATAATTGCCCAGGTTTTGGAGGTTCCCGGGGTTTGCCATATTGCCGACCAGTTCTACCGCTACATTGTAAATGGTGCTTTTACCTTTGTTCACCAAATTTAAAGAGATGGAGTATTCCTCATTAGGGTAAAGCGAGGTGGGAATATCTGCAGCGGTTGCCTGCATACGGTCAGCCTGATACACTGGAATTGCAATTGTTTCGGTCATTTCGCCGCTCATACGCTGGTCATTGGTTATGTATTCATATTTGAAAGAAACCGTAACCGAGTGGGATTCGGGGGTAGCATCCGGTTTTACCTGAACGTTTACGGCTTTTTCCATAGCTTTTTCGGATTCCAGCAGCGAAATATAGAAGGTGTTGGAAGAACTGGCTAAGGACAACGCGTCAGATGGGGCAATGGTCATGACAATGTTTTCAATATCAATGTGGGGGTGTGTATTGTAAAAACGTATTTTAAGGGGAAATGTACTGCCTGCAGCAACCTGGCCGCCGCCATAGTTGTACTGGTCTACGATGATATAGGGGGTAGCGCCTTTAATTTTTTCATCATCGTCATCATTTCCGCCGCTGCCGCCGCCGTCGTAAGGAGGAATTTCTACCGGGTTTTCGGTGCACTCCAGTACGCGGATGGATAATTTATTCGTCTGCGTTTGAGTGGCGTCCTTATCATCTTTCCAGTCATAGCTGGTAGTAAAGGAGAGAGTTGAACCATTTCCGGTATATTCCACTTGTGGAAAGACAAGGGTATAGGACAGGTTGCCGTCAGAATTTAATGCAGGATCACCTTTTATGGTAATTTGTTTACCGGAGTCAGTTGATGTAAAGCTGTTTCCGGTTAGGGCAAATTGATATCGGGTGAAATTGACCGCTGTATTAATATTAGGGTCGGCTACATCCAATTCGATATCGCATATATACCCCTTTTTCAATTCAGTATTGGCAACGACGTTACCTTTTTCGTCCTTTACATTGGAAATTCGTGCATAACCGCTTACCTGCAAAGGCTTTCCTGCTGCAAATGCCGTTACCGTAGCAGAGGCAAACAGCATACTTACCATAATTACCGCAAGAAAAACGGAAATTACTTTGTTTGTTTTTATCATCTTCAATTCCTCCATCATCTGCCTATTGGTTTTGAGTAGTTGCTGAAGCTTCAGTTTGCTCCTCATCCTGTGCCTGATCAGATCGTTCGTCTTTTGTTTCCTCCAGGTGTGTCTCCTGGATGGAAATCCCCTCAGGGTCAGAGGGGAGAGCCGCTTTTTTATGGAACAGCCGCTGAAACAAAGATTGCTTTTTGGCAGCAGTCTGTTCATTGATGTAGGGGTTTACTGCAACCGGTTTTTCTAAAATTATCTGTGGGCTGGGCTGTTCTTCACAATAGGTTACAACTGCAGTATCCTCACTCAAAGTTTCCGTTGGTGAACCCTGAAGGACATCAGTCGGCGCAGATGACGGGCCATTACCCTCAAGAGGGGATGACTGGGCGGACGCCCCGGTTATTGCCTGTTCTTCAGCGGCCTGTTCCTCTTCCGGCGTGTTGTCAGGCTGCTTCCGTTTTACCGAAATACCGTCTGCTCCAACCAGAGACTGATTGCGGCAATCACTGGTAATATTGCCGTCTACCAGTGTTACAATCCGGTCTGCATATTCAGCAAGTTCCCGGTCGTGGGTAACCAGTACAAGGGTCTGGTTGTTTTTGCGGGCCATGTTTACCATTAATTCCATAACATCAATGGTTGTTTTGGAATCTAAGTTTCCGGTCGGCTCGTCAGCAAATACAATAGCTGGCTTTCCCACAAAAGCACGGGCAATACCAACACGCTGCTGCTGGCCGCCAGACATTTGGGTCGGACGGTGCTTCATGCGGCTGGCAAGCCCTACGTTTTTAAGCATAGTCTTGGAGAGTTTTTCTCGTTTTCGTTTTCCAACCCCCTTAAACATCAGCGGCAGGCTGACGTTTTCCACCGCCGTATAGGACGGAAGCAGGTTGTAGGACTGAAAAACAAAGCCGATAAATTTTTGCCTGAAACGCGCAAGTTTTTTTTCGTTCAGATTCGAAATATTCACCTTGTTGATCAGTACCATGCCACGGGTGGGTTTTTCCAGCCCCGCGAGCTGATTTAACAAGGTGGATTTACCAGAACCGGAGGTGCCCAGAATACAACAAATTTCCCCTTTATTAATTTTAAGGTTTATGTTGTCCAAAGCAACAACCTTTTCGGTACCCAGCCGGTAAACCTTGCGCAGATTTACGACATCAATAATAGGCTCCATGTCATCCCTCATTCCGTTGCGAAAATATGCTGCCTAGTACAAAGCCCTCTCCTCTGGGTCAAAGAGAGGAGAAAGCGAGCGTTCTCTACCTTATACAGTGTTCCGTTTATAAATAATTGTTGCAAATTAAAATGGAAGTTTCCAAATATTTTGATTGAATGATACAGCTGCCATATGGCAATGAGAAAACAGTATGACATTCATTCTGCAGTAGAGAAAGCAACTGTTAAGATTTAACAATTATAATAACTATAACACATAAAAAAGGTGCTCTCAATTGATTTAATTAGACAAACAGTAGTTTTAAGAAAGTTTTAATATCGTTTAATAAAATGAAAGAAAAATCCCGAAGCTTATGCTTCGGGATGAGTTGGTTCTATGTCTTTTACCATTTGAATGTAATCCAAAAGTTCAAATCCATTTCTTTCATATAAGCGCTTGGCGTCTTTATTGGCGTGGGTGACCTCCAGGCGGAAACGGGTTGCCTCGGGGTAATTCTGTTTCATCCAGTCTAAAAAATTTGAGCCGACTCCAGTACCGCGCGCCTCTTCCGACACATACAGTTCTTCCAGGAGTACCACCAGCCCGCCCGATTCATTGCTCCAGGTGAAAGACAGCAGGGCAAACCCCAAAGCTTTTCCGTCCTGTTCCAGCATGAATCCGCGGGTATAAGGGGACCGGTTGCAGCAGGCTGCAAAAGTTGCCTCACAATGAGTAGGGTTCATCTCGTGCAGGGCAGCCGTACCAGAATAAAATTTTTTGGACATGGCAAAATACGTTTCTTTGTCCGAACTGACAAATTCCCGAATTGTCATGATCATACCTCCTTTTTTATTAGAAAAAGCCATACCGGCGTGTTTCCAATCAATCCTTTGCTGCAGTGATAGGCAGCATGAAAAGCAAATTTTTATGTATTTTTCTCGAGCTGCGTTTTTTTTATTTTATTTATTGAACAACAATAAATTATTTTATACGTTTATACGAGCGGCAGGCAAATATTTTAAAAGATTTAGCTGCAACCGAAAGTTTAACAAGCCAAGCCAACATTCTACCAGTTTTTAGATAGAACTTATACTATTATACCAATGGCTTATAAAAAAGGCAAACTGGTTAAAGTAATCTGGCAAGTTTTGAACGGTCACATTCTAATGGTAAACGGTATTTAGTAAGTAAAAACTGCTTAAAAACTGTGAAAATTCAATAAGAACCCCTTGAATACCCTTTTACCTAGTTAAGCAAACAGATAGACAGATTGAGCGCACCAGCAAAAATAAGCCATAAAAAGTACGGGAGCTGAAGTGCAGCGGCAGAGCGGTTTAATTTACGGTATTCAACCAATTGCAGAATCAGGAGGACTATCATAGCTAAAATATTGACGAATGCAGCGGAGCAAAGATGAAAACGAAAGAATAAAATACTCCAAAGAAAGTTTAAAAACAACCCTGCATAATAGGGAATCATTGCCTGCCTTTTCTGGCCGGTATCTGCACGGGAAGATGCAATCAGGTAAGCTGAAATACCCATTAACAGGTAAAGTATTGTCCAAATCCAGGGGAAAACTGACGGCGGCGGCGCAAACCCGGGCAGGATCAGGCTTTGATAAAGCCGCGGTATATCTCCGGAAAGCACGGAACTAAGGTAACCAATGCATATTGGGATAAGCAGATGCATCACGAGGGATTTTAGTTTAATAATCACGTTCATAAGGCGCCTCCTTTGCTGCCTCAAGGCAGGGCAATCACCATAAGGGCATAGTAAATAGATATGCGAAAAGCAGAAACAATACCACTGAATATACAAAAATGCACATCACAGGCTGAATTGAAATATCGGAAGTATTATGATACAATCACTTTTACCGGTCATCTTATCAAAATATGCCAGGGCATCCATTCGCCTTGCCCTATATACCTGTTATGACGAGGTAGATGAATTAAGGGGGAGCAAGATGAAGCTTACAATTTTAGACGGCTACCTGATCAATCCGGGGGACCAAAGCTGGAGTGCGCTGAAAGACTGCTGTGAGGTAACTGTATATTCATCTACCCCTCAACAGGACGTGGCACACAGAATTGCAGACAGCGAGCTGGTGCTGGTTAACCGCTTGCAGATAACCCGTGAAGTGATAGAATCCTGCCCAAACCTTGTTTATATTGGTACTTTTGGCACAGGGTTTAACAATATTGACCTGATTGCTGCAAAAGAGCGGGGAATCACCGTGTGTAATGTGCCCAGTTACAGCAGTTATGCGGTTGCCCAGCATGCTATGGCCCTGTTGCTGGCAATTACAAACCAGGTTGGGCAGTTTAACAGCTATTTAAAAGCCGGCAGCTGGGTCCTTTCAGAACAACCGGAAATTGCCGCGGTTCCCATATCAGAATTATATGGGAAAACATTAGGCATTATTGGGTATGGGAATATTGGTGAAAAATTTGCGCAAATGGCCCAAAGTTTTGGCATGAAAGTGCTTGCATATAAGCGAGCCCCCAATTTTGCCGAGCAAACGGACAGGTTGCGGTTTGTTCCCTTAGAGGAACTTTATGCTGCTTCAGATGTAATTAGTTTGCATTGCCCTTTAAAGGAAGAAACCAGAGGGATGATCGGCCAAGAATCCATTCAAAGGATGAAAGACGGCGTGATACTGATCAACACAGCACGTGGCCAGTTACTCAACGAAAAGGATGTAGCACAGGCGCTAAATGATGGGAAAATCAGTTGGCTGGGTACAGATGTATTATCAAAAGAACCGCCGGAAAATGGTCATCCATTTTTAAGCCATCCGCACTGTATTGTCACACCCCATGTGGGCTGGTCCGCATGGGAAACCCGTGCCCGGCTGATTAAAATGGTTACTGAAAATGTACATTGTTTTTTACAGGGAAAACCGATTCATGTGGTTTCGGAATAAGAAACAATTTATCAAACGTCTTTGTTGTTTGGAGTAATGGTATAAAACCTATCAAACAAAAAGCTCGTAATAGGAACCAGAGTATGATGGGATGGACCAAAAAAATAAACCTTTTCGCAAAAGTAACATATTCATTTAGCACTTACTTAAAGATTATGTCAGAAGCAATGACTAAATAAAATAATCAATCAAAAAGGCAGTATCCATGCATCTGGATACTGCCTTTTCCCATTAACAGCAATGAAATGAACAATTGGTTTGCAGATTCTAATATTATGGTATGCCTAATGTGTATTTGCGCTGCGGGTGCAATCCACTTAAGATAAACTGCGGTGAATTCATCCGTTTTCAGGCAGTTCAAAATAGAAAGCCTACACTTTATAGATAAGACCGCTGAAAAATGCCTAAAGCATTCTCATCACTGAGCGGGGTGGGGTCTTTCAGGAACAGCCCGCCCATAGTAGCCTGGGCATTGGCAACCAGCGAAGGCAGTTCCTCACTGGATACACCATAATCAGACATGCGAAGCTCGTTTACGCCGCACTTTCTCTGTAAGTCTGCCAGAGCCTTAATAAAATCACTGGGCTCTGCCGAGTGGCCATAACCCATAGCCTTAGACATTTGAATGTACCGGTCATTACAGTAAGGGGTGAAAAAGCGAAAATACTCCAGCGAGATCATAATAAGACCTGCGCCATGAGGAATGTTTGGATGATTGGCGGAAAGAGCGTGCTCCAATGCATGCTCAGAAGTACAGCTGGAGGTGGATTCGACAAAACCTGCCAAAGTATTGGCCAGTGCTACCATAGCCCGGGCATCTTTGTTGTTGCCCATATTTACCGCAATTGGCAGGTAACGGGAAATGAGTTCAATGCTTTTAAGTGCATAAATATCGCTGACTGGAGTGGCGCAGTTTGCAATATATCCCTCTACCGAGTGAAACAACGCATCAAACCCTTGATATGCCGTTAAATGTGCAGGAACACTTGCCATCAAATCAGGGTCGACAACCGATAAAACCGGGAAGGTCTGATCACACCCAAAACCAATTTTTTCATTGGTATCCTCTTTGGTAACAACGGTCCATGGGTCTGCTTCGGTGCCGGTTCCGGCTGTAGTGGTAATGGCAACTACAGGCAGAGGAGCTGCTATTATCCGCTGGCCTTTGCCAGAACCACCGCTGATATAATCCCAATAATCACCGGGGTTTACAGCCATAACAGCTATGCTCTTGGCAGAATCGATGCTGCTTCCGCCGCCCAGGCCAATCACAAAATCGCAGCCTTTTTGGCGGGCCAGCTCGGCACCTTCCATAACATGGCTTTTTATGGGGTTAGGCAGAATACGGTCAAATACAACATACTCAGCCCCAGCCTTTGCAAGCAGGGAACATACCCGGTCCAAGTATCCGTATTTTTTCATAGAACCACCGGCTGAAGTAACCAGGAGCGCCCGTTTACCCGGCAAATATCGCGTAAATTCGTCCAGTTTTCCTGAGCCGAATAGAATTCGAGTTGGCATAAAATAATCAAAAGAAGTCATGCAGCGGAACCTCCAAAAGACAAAATGAGATATAATGAACATGTGTGGTGGGTTTTCTTTAGGAATATGCCTAATTGTTCCTATTGGTAAATGAACAAAGGTTCACTCCATATTAGGGTGACAGCCAATGGCAAACACATAACGGCATATGGGGATTGTACCGGCTACCGTTATTTTAAACGGAATGAAAGCGCGCCTGAAGCCAAAACTTTCGGTAACCAAAAAGAGAGATTGGTCCCCAAAACGAAATATAGCTTGCCTATGGGTATCAAATTTTCACCACCTTGGTAATAATAGGAACGTATTACTAAATATTATACTGCACCCAAAAGAAAATTGAAAGCGAAATAAATATGTGGAAATGAACGATTTAAGCCGATTAAAGGGGAAGGGTGGAGATATCCAGCACTTTTAGAGTGTCGGATACTTTTACCGGGAAAGAAAGCAAGGAGAGAATGTCTTTTTGAAGGTCAACACCCTTTACAATTTCGCATAATTCTAGGCCGTTTTCTCCCAGCTTAAATACACAGCGTTCGGTGATATACAGCACGTTCTGGTGACTGGCATGAGCGTTTATAGCACTAAAGCTGACTGAATTTACCTTGTTTACAAACTTACGGACCCTGCCTTCTGTTTTAATGTTTAAAGCTCCATCCTTAACTTCTACATCCAGCCCATCGGTAGAAAAATTGACGCAGAAAACAATATTCCGGGTAGATTGGGTAATATTGGCAAATCCCCCAATGCCGGCGATTCGGCCAGGCAGTTTGTGGGCGTTTACATTCCCTGCTTGATCTACCTCAAAGCCGCCCATGAGGCAGATGTCCAGCCCGCCACCGTCGTAATAATCAAATTGTTGGGACATATCTACCACAACATCAGCGCCAATTGTTGCGCCAAACGCGATGCCGGGGGCAGGCAGGCCGCCTATTCCACCGGCCTCAACAGTTAGGAAGATATTATTCAGTATTCCCAGTTTAGCTGCAGCGGGCCCAGCGTTTTCGGGAATACCAATGCCGATGTTGACTACGTTGCCGCAGTGAAGCTCCTGGGCTGCCCGTGCCCCAATGATGAGATGAGACAGATTTTTTTCTTTGTTTTTCCGCTTACCCGATAAGGTCAGCTGATCAACCCAATAATTCATATGTGCAGGTGGTACGTGAACATCGCCGGACAGGGAAGGGTTATAATCGCCGTCAATCACCTGCTTCTGGCCGGGGCAGACAACAATCACATCCACCAGTACGCCGGGCACAATGACGTTGCGCGGGCGGTTAAACTGATGGCTTAGCCGTTCAACCTGTACAATTACCTTGCCGCCGTTTGCTTTGGTGGCCTGCGCCAGGGTAAGAGCGTCAACTGTGACGCATTCTTTTTCAAAGGAGATATTGCCGTTTGGGTCGGCAGAAGTGCCGCGAATAAAGGCAATATTAAACTGCGGGGTGCGATAAGACAACATGGTTTCTCCTTCAACCTGGGTTACCCGCACCCATTCATCCTTTGAAATATCGTTTAATCCCGGGCCTTCCACCCGGGGGTCAACAAACAAATTCAGGCCAATTTTGCTCAGGTGACGGTTCTGACGGCTGGCAGCCGCCCGCTGCATATGGGCCATAACCCCCAAAGGCATATTATAGCCTTCAATTTTGCCTTGCTGTACTGCCTTCGTAATAAGCGGCATGCTGCCAAAATGGCCGGCAACAACGCTGCGAACAGCACCGGTTTCAATGTATTGGTCGGCATACATTTTCTCATTCCAGCCGCCGAAGCCGGAGGAACAAAAAAGCTCTAGATTATTGGGGTGCCCTGTTTCGCGAATGCGCTTACCAAGGGCGGAATGCAGTGCCTCGGGGTTTACCAAAGGCAGAAAAGCGTTTAAACCTATGGTATCTCCATCCTGAATCAGTTCAACTGCATCTTCGGCCGACATAATTTTATACATGAACGAGCCCTCCTTTTACAAATTGTTTGGCCCGCAAAATCATTTTTTCATAAACTAACCGCATTGGCGGTTCAGAAGTATGAGCAGACACTTCTGCCAGAGGAATCCAGGCAACGCCGCTGTTTTCATCCTCTTTTACCGAAAGAAGATCGGTTTCATCCGCTTCCAGCAAAAAAGTGGTGTTCAGGTGCTGGTGTGCGCATACGTATTGCCCACGTTTTACATGCCCCCAAACCGGCAAAATATCCAGCGACAGCAATTCGGTGGTAATTGGGCGGAGCTTTTTTACGCCGGTTTCCTCCATAGCCTCACGCATAGCAACAGCCAGCAGATCACTATCTCCGTCAGCGTGACCGCCGGTCCATGCCCAGGATTGATAGATGTTATGGAACACCATCAGCATTTTATCCCGTGCGGGGTTTAGTACGATAGAGGAGCTGGTCAGGTGGGCAAAGCGGTTTTCTCTGGTAAGAATGTTTGGAAAGGTGCGGATATATTCCAGTATGACTTTTTGATCCTGTTCCTCTTGGGGGCACTGGGGAAAGAAATCAGCGATCAGTTTCTCAAAATCCATTTTAGCGCTCCATTCTGCCGCTTATTCCGGCATTTAATCTTTTATGTTAAAAATAGTAATTCTTTATGAATGTAGAACGTATTCATAAGCCCTAAACAAAAGCCCAATTCAATGTAGGGCAAGCTATTTAAAAATACGGCATGGTTTTGCATAAGACAAAAATGATTCACTGTTTTATGAAAACTATGCCCCCGCTTGGCACACCTTTAAAAAATGGAAAATTCAAGCCGTGAGATGGCGTGAATTGCTGCGATATTGAAAATATTACAGGTCGTTTTTAATAACATTAGTATATGCTTTAAAAGCGGTAGGAAGGGTATATTGTTCCAAAAGCTCTTTTTTTGTTACCCATCTGCCTGTTTCTCCCGGCGAGGGCGGGTCGCCATCCAGGTTGAGCAGCCAGCCCTGCATCTGCCATTCAATGTGTGTAAAAATATGTTTGCTGGGTTTTAAGTGAATAAAATTCCCCGTTAAGCCGCGTTTTACCAAATCTGCAGTTAACTGGGGCAAAGTGTAGTGCCCGGGCAGGTTTACATATTCCCACAGGCCGGCCAACAGGCCTGTATTGGGCCGCTGCTGTACAAACAGCTTTTCCTGGCAACGGATTACCAATACTGTACGTTGTTCCAATTTACGGGCCTTTTTTTCCGGTTTTACCGGCAGGTCGATGGCACGGCCCTGCCGAAATGCCCGGCATTCGTGCGCCACAGGGCAGCCCAAGCATAAAGGAGCTCCGTTAGGCAGGCAAACGGTGGCACCAAGTTCCATCAGTGATTGGGTAAAATCACCCGGCCGGTCCCTGGCAATCATCCCCTGCACGGCGGCAGTAAATTCTTTTTTTACTTTTGGCGATGTTATATCTGCACCACTTGCCAAAATACGGGCCAATACCCGAAGTACATTGCCGTCAACAGCAGGTTTTGCTAAACCGAACGCAATAGAGGAAATAGCCCCGGCAGTGTATTCCCCAATTCCAGGCAGCGCACATAAAGCGTCAAAATCAGCAGGAAGCTGCCCGTCGTAATCCTGCATGATTATTTTAGCGGCCTTTTGCAGGTTGCGGGCCCGGCTGTAATAGCCCAGGCCTTCCCACAGCTTCATCAGTGTTTCCTCACTGGCTGCTGCCAAAGATGGCACGTCAGGCAAAGCAGCCAAAAAACGCTCAAAGTAACCGATTACTGCTTCCACTCTAGTTTGCTGCAGCATAATTTCAGAAATCCATACCCGATATGGAGTAGGGGTACTGCGCCAGGGCAGCACCCTGGCAGAACGATCGTACCAATCTAAAATATATGGCGTAAGCTTTGGCAGCTGCGCCACCAGGGTTTCGTCTAAATATTCCATATGCTCTCCTTCGGGTTGTAATTGCAAAGACCGTCGAAAATTCGACGGTCTGTCAGGTTATTCCACTTCGTAGTCACAAACGACCCGTTCACTAATCACCTTGTGTACAAATTCGCGGACTTTTTGATGTTCCGGATGCTGCTGATAACCTTCCAGGGCCTCTTTGGTGGTAAATTCAGAGTATAGGCAAAGGTCATAACCTTTGGGGTTAAAGTTGATGCCAACCTCGGCTTTTTTTAGGCCGTCAACAACGCCCACTAATGATTCCAGGCCCTTTTTTATGGTAAGAGCATTGGTAAGTTTTGGGTTGCCCTCCGCTTCATCTTTTAAATTCCAGAATACAATGTGTTTAATCATATTTTTTCTCCAATCCACCGGTCAGTACCGGATAATTTACAAATGAATTTACGAGTAAAGTTGGTCATAAAACACTGCCCATTCAAAAAACGTAATATACGGTTGGTTGAGGTGATTCATACAAATTATTATACCAGAATAACCGCTGCCTGAAAATGGGCAAAGTAAACTTTAAAAGTTTTTAATCCAATTAAAATAACATGTTATTCCACATAGCTTTTCTATTTACTTGTCTTTACTTATTTGAAACTGGAATATGCGTATAAAATTAAATGAATTTCTCTGCACCATTATTTATGGCTGGCTCCAATATTTTCGGTCCAAACTGCGGTACTGCAGTGCTTCGGAAATATGGCTGGCCTCAATCTGGTCGGAATTTTCCAGATCAGCTATAGTTAGAGAAAGCTTTAAAATTTTATCATAGGCTCTGCCGGACAGCCCCAGTTTTTCAAAGGCCAGACGTAATATTTTGTCAGCTGCGGGGGTAAGATGGCAGAAGTTGGAAAGCATAGCGGGGGTCAGTCTTGCATTGCAGGTGACGCCGATGCCATTGTAACGGTTTAACTGCCGCTGGCGTGCCGCTTCCACCCGTTTTCTTATTTCAGCCGAAGATTCCTCCTTTTGCCCACCGGACAGCTGGTCATATTCTACAGGAAGAACCTCTACATGAATATCCAATCGGTCCAGCATGGGGCCGGAAACACGCCCCAAGTAACGCGAAATTTGATTAGAGCTGCAGCTGCACTGCCGGGTTGGGTGCCCGAAAAAACCGCAGGGGCAGGGGTTCATTGCCGCTACCAGCATAACCGAACTGGGGTAACTGAGCCGGTAATTGGCCCGGGAAATGGTGACCACGCCGTCTTCTACCGGCTGACGCAGAACCTCCATAGTGCTGCGGGAAAATTCGGGGAATTCATCTAAAAACAGCACCCCGTTGTGAGCAAGCGAAATCTCACCGGGCGAGGCATTGGTGCCGCCCCCCGCAAGGCCGGCCGGGGTTACGGTATGGTGCGGCGCACGAAAAGGACGTTCACAAACCAAGGCATTGTTGCTGTTTAACAAACCTGCTACCGAGTGGATTTTTGTCACTTCCATAGCTTCGTCCAGGGTCATATCCGGTAAAATAGAAGGCAGGCGTTTCGCCAGCATGCTTTTTCCGGTACCTGGAGGCCCAATCATCATAATATTGTGCCCACCGGCTGCTGCAATTTCCAAAGCACGCTTTACCTGTGACTGCCCCTTCACGTCGGCGAAATCCAGTTCGAATGCCTGTCTGCTGCCTTTTGACAATTGTGTGGCACAGGGAGCAAGAGGTTCTTCCCCCGTAAAATGGCGAAGCAGGCGGTTTGCGTCAGGTACTGGGTAAACAGCAAGCCCTTCGACCAAAGCAGCCTCCGGGGCATTTTCCTGCGGAACAAAAATTTTATGAAACCCAAGTTCTTTCGCCCCCATTGCCATTGGCAGAACACCATGTACCCCACGCACCTGGCCTGAAAGCGAAAGCTCTCCTAAAAAAACACTGTCAGCCAGGTCAGCCTCCAGCCCGCCCAAAGCAGTCATCACCCCAAGCAGAATTGGAAGATCATAAAAAGGCCCGGTTTTTTTTATGTCTGCAGGGGCCAAATTTACCACCAATTTAACCGGGGGAATTGGGTATCCACAGTTTTTTAAGGCAGCCTTTACGCGGTCGCGGGATTCCTTTACGGCGGCATCCGGCAGGCCGACAATATCAAAGGCAGGCATAGCGCGGGAGGCATCGGTTTCCACCGTCACCCGAAAGGCATCAATTCCCAAAAGCCCCATGCTGTTTATAGTGGATACCATGATACCGCCCCCGTTGTCAGAAATTTAATTGTGCCACCAGTTTGCTTCCATATATCGCCATTATAACGGAAAGAGCCGATCTTTTCAACGAAAAAACTGAAGGCAGCCAGATTACTGAGTAAAATAAATAAAAGAGCAGAAGTTTTGTAAAATAAGATCAAATTATGTGCAAAATAAATATTTATAGCTGAAAAAAGTTTTGGTAATTATTGACATTGTACAGCTTTACGATTATGATAAGAATAAAAGCATCAGGTAATTATTTTGAACACGTATGAGAATCTAATTGGCAGTGCGCACAGCGAATCAGATGGTAATGAAAGGTTTGCTGTTTGCGCGCCTGTGATTCTTTCTGAATGAGGTATGCCTCGAAACAACCTCCTGCGGGAGGCCGAACTACTCTTATCATTCCTTGGCTTCGCGTGATAAGAGGATGACCCAAAACTATTTTATGCCGGCGCGGAGCGGCGGAAGGAGCATTTTATGAACGTACAAGCACTTTATGAGAGGTGGATGGCACAGGATCTGGAGGATCTGGACTTGAAGCCGGAACTTTTACAGATAGAAGGGGACAAAGACCAAATTTTTGACCGTTTTTATCGCGAGCTAGATTTTGGCACCGCCGGGCTGCGCGGTGTTTTAGGTGCCGGCACGAATAGAATGAACATTTATACCGTTCGCAAAGCAACTCAGGGCTTGGCCGATTATTTGAATGAGAGTGAAAAAGCCCCTTCCGTTGCAATTGCTTACGACAGCCGGATAAAATCTGACCTGTTTGCCAAAGAGGCCGCCTGTGTATTGGCTGCAAATGGTATAAAAACCTTTATATATGCCGAGCTTATGCCTACGCCGGCACTGTCTTTTGCCGTGCGGGAGCTGAAAACCACTGCAGGTATTGTTGTAACAGCCAGCCACAACCCGGCTAAATATAATGGATATAAAGTATATGGTTCAGATGGCTGTCAGATAGGGCCAGAGGTAGCCAGCGCAGTACTTGGAAAAATTGGTAAGGTAGATATTTTTGATGGGGTAAAAACCATTTGTTTAGAAGATGCATTGCAAAAAGGGCTGGTGGAATATATTCCCGAAGAGGTAATCCAGCGTTTTTTAAATTGCGTGCTGGCTCAGCAGGTGAACCCCGGTATCTGCAAAGATGCTGGCCTTAAGGTGGTCTATACACCGTTAAATGGCGCTGGAAGGCGTTGTGTTACCACTGTTTTAGAAAAAATGGGGGTAACTGACGTTACTGTAGTACCGGAGCAGGAATATCCGGACGGTCATTTTCCAACCTGCCCATTTCCCAATCCCGAAATCCAAGAAGCGCTGGAGCTGGGGCTTAAACTTTGCGAAGCGACGGGAGCCGACCTGTTGCTGGCAACTGACCCCGACTGTGACCGGGTTGGTATTGCGGTAAAGGCTGCAGACGGCTATAAACTGCTTACCGGCAACGAGGTGGGCGTGCTGCTGTTAAACTACATTGCAAGCTGCCGGCTTCAAAACGGTACGATGCCGCAAAACCCCGTAGTGGTTAAATCGATAGTAACCACCCCCATGGTGCATGCTGTAGCCAAAGATTACGGAGTAGAGGTGGTAGACGTTCTTACCGGGTTTAAATTTATTGGAGAATATATTTATTCGCTGGAGCAGAAGGGCGAGGAAGAACGCTACCTGTTAGGCTTTGAAGAAAGTTATGGGTATCTTTCCGGCAGTTATGTGCGGGATAAAGATGCCGTAAACGGTTCGATGCTGATTGTCGAGATGATGGCCTACTATAAAACCCGGGGCAAGGCCCTGGCAGAGGTGCTGGAAGGGCTTTACAGGAAGTACGGAATCTACCGCAGTATTGTGAATAATTTTGTTTTTGAAGGTGCTGACGGTATGAAAAAGATGGCCGATATGATGGAGTCTCTGCGGCAAAACCCAATCTCTGAACTGGGAGGGTTCCGGGTGGTATCCACTGGGGATTATCAGCGTTCTACACGGGTACAGGAGGGTAAAACAAGCGAAATCCTGCTGCCAAAATCTAATGTGCTGGAGTATGAACTGGAAAATAAGACCACAGTAATTGTGCGGCCCTCTGGTACCGAGCCTAAAATTAAGGTGTATTACTCCATTGTAGGCAAGGACGAAACACAGGTGAAAGAGGTTTTTGATGCAGTTTCGGTTGATGTTAACCGTACATTAGGAGTATCATAAAAATTGCGCTGCTTCTAGTTTCAGGGCATTATTTTATCATATTTTACAATGAATAGGCGCAGAGGAAGCTTTCAAAGAAAAGCTGAATTCTGTGTTAGGGTGGCGTATTGTTTGTGCTACCCCTTTATCTGTTGCTTAGGTGGTTGCTGTTCAGCACCAGAATATAAGCTGCGCAGGGCTGCAAACCATTGGCAGTGTAGTCTGGGAGCAGCCCGGATGCTGGAAGTGGGAGGATAATTCCTGCAGAAAGTAACCCGCCTTTCCTAAAATGACGGGGAATGCCGTGGTGCCAGCAAAAACCAAAAGAAAAAATGAAAAAAAACTTGTTTTTGGTTTTTCTTTATGTTAAAATACTATTTGTTATGTATGCTAATGGATTTTGAAAGAGGTGACGATAGATGAAAGAGGGTATCCATCCGAAATATGAGCCAACCAAAATCACCTGCGCTTGTGGCGAAGTGATCGAGACCAGCTCTACCGTGAAGGACATTCATGTTGAAATTTGTTCCAAATGTCATCCGTTCTTTACCGGAAGACAGAAACTGGTTGATACCGGCGGACGTGTAGACCGCTTTAAAAAGCGTTTCAACCTGGACAAGTAATGTTGTCTATTTAACAATTGACACAAAAAAGGCTTTGGAAGTAAATTCTTCTAAAGCTTTTTTTTGTTGACAACGGAAAGTACAGGCTCTGTTGGTGGAGGCATCTTGTAAAAGGCTTCCATCTGTGGTATTGGGCAAAGTAATTCTGCAATTAAGAAAACGGGTAAATCATGTTATTAGGGGGTGGGGTATGTGGCTACAAGCAAAGAATATTTAAACTATGTTTTAGAGCAGCTGCAGGGTATTGAAGACATTGCATATAGAAGGATGATGGGTGAGTATGTGTTGTATTATAAAGGAAAGGTATTCGGCGGAATATATGATAACAGATTGCTGATAAAGCCTACCCAATCGGCTAAAAAGCTGTTGCCAAATGCTCTTTATGATATTCCTTATGCAGGAGCGAAGGAAATGATTATGCTTGATTGTTCCGACAATAAGGGCTTTTTAATCGATTTGCTGGATGCTATGGAAACCGAGCTGCCGGCACCCAAACCTAAAAAGAAGAAAAATGTGAATTTAAATCTAAAATAACGAGGCCGCATCCCTTACGGGGTCGGCCTCGTTATTTTGCATAGCAGCCATCAGCGTACCTGTGAAGCACAAGCGCTTTCTGGTGCGGGGCAGAAAAAAGAATAAAAACGGTGGCAAAAAGTATGGCGGCAGAACAGAAAACGTATGAATCAGTTTGATAAGACCGCTGAGAAAAGTTACAGGGGACAAAAGCTTTGGCAGAAGTAAAGCGCAGTATACCAATGCAGTGACAGCCGGTAACGGAGGATTACCCCTGCCTTTGTAAAGCCTTGGATACGCCGGTTCTATTTAAGAAAAAGTTTGCAGTTTAGCTGAAAGGCGTTTTAATATTTTCGCTTCACTTAAAAATTACACCTATTTTTCACATAGCACCATGGGCCTTTTTCACAAACCTTTTGTAAAATACAGATGAGAACCAAGTAAGATGAAAGTTTAAAATAGGAATGAGGCAAAACCTATGGCCCATAAAAACACCTATAAACGGAAAGAAATAAAATATTGCCTAACCGAACAGCAATATCGAATGATTATGTTTGAACTTGGCCCATTTATTCAGGCGGATAAATATGGGAAAAGTACGGTATGCAACCTTTATTGCGATACATCGGATTGGGAGCTGGCCCGCAGGAGCATAGACAAACCGGTTTATAAAGAAAAACTGCGGCTAAGGGGTTATGACGTAAACAGTCCGGATGATCGTGTGTTTTTGGAGTTGAAGAAAAAATGGAAAGGGATTGTTTACAAACGCCGGTTTGCCTGTACATTAAGGGATGCTATGGCATATTTGCGCTCGGGGATTGAACCGCCGGGAGCAAATCAGGTGTTTCGTGAAATTGATTATACAATTCATCACTATAATTTACAGCCAAAATTATTTTTAGCATACGACCGGTTGGCTTATTGCGGCAGAGAGGATGAAGAGTTTCGCTTAACTTTTGATTTTAACATTCGCAGCAGAACCGAAAGCCTGAGTTTTATGGACGGAATGGATACAGAGCTGTTAACCGGACAGCCTTTTGCTTTAATGGAAGTCAAGGCGGCGCAGGCCATGCCTCGCTGGTTTGTTGATATTTTAAATCAAAATCAGCTTTATCCGGCGTCATTTTCAAAATACGGGCAGGTGTATCAAAAGTTGATTTTGGCAAAGAAGGAGAGAGAAAAATGTTTGAAAGTATCATAACGGGCGGCCTGACTATGCAAAATGCACTCATCTGCACTGCCGTTAGCCTGCTGTTGGGGTGTATAGTGGCCATTGTTTATAAATTGCAGGGGAAAAGCAGTGTGAACCTGTTTATTACCTTAATTGTTTTGCCGGCAATCGTGCAGGTCATTATTATGCTGGTTAACGGTAATCTTGGAACCGGCGTAGCAGTGGCCGGGGCATTCAGCCTCATACGCTTTCGCAGTGTGCCCGGCAATGCGATAGATATTTTATGTATTTTTTATGCCATGGCGATTGGCCTGTCAACCGGTATGGGATACATTTGGTACGCGGTAATTTTTACAGTGATCATCGGGCTTGTTTTGGTATTGGCAGGGAACCTTCCATTTTTTAAAACCCCAAAGGAAGAAAAACAGCTGCAGGTTACTATTCCCGAACAGTTGGACTATACCGAATGTTTTGATGATATTTTTTCTGCTTATACAACACAAGCGGAGCTTGTTCACGTCAAAACAACCAATATGGGAACCATGTTTCAGCTCACCTATCGAATTCGCCTTCGGGATGCAAAAGAAGAAAAAAGCATGCTGGATGCAATTCGCTGCCGGAATGGAAACCTTACCGTCCAGTGCGGGCATGCTGCGGCAACGGTTGAAGCGTTATAGAGATTGCATCTTTTGCTGAACCGCCTTATTTCCAGTTTGAATTTTATGCCGGTGCACAGCGGCGGAAAGGACTATGTGTATGAAACAAATACTTTGTTTATGTTTGGTACTGGCTATTGTGCTGTTGTTTACGGCATGCAAAACTGATGTGTCGGTGTCATCTTCATCAGGTACCAATAAAAATTTATCGGGAAGCAGTTTAACCCTCAGCGACAGGTATGTTGCACCGCAAACTACAAATGTGATCAGCCTGACCGGCAGTTCGGCAACTTTTAACGGCAGCACCGGCGTACAAATAAAGGACAGCCTGATAACCATTAGCGAACCGGGTACCTATACGGTAGAGGGGGAACTGACCGATGGCCAGCTGGTAGTCAATACTTCAGCGAAAGGGACGGTAAACCTGGTTCTGAACGGCGTATCCATTACCAACAACAGCTCAGCGGCTATTTATATCGCCCAAGCGCAGGAAGCGGTAATCTCCCTGGTAGATGAAACTCAAAATACCTTAAACGACGCAAAGAAGTATCAATTTGCTGAGGGAGAGGACGAGCCAAAAGCATGCCTGTTTTCCAAAGACGACCTGGTTATTTGCGGAAACGGAAAACTGACTGTAAACGGTAACTATAATAACGCAATTCAAAGTAAAGACACCCTTACTCTGGAAAATGGAAATTATCAAATAACAGCAGAAAATAACGGGGTGGTGGGCAAAGATGATGTGACCATAGGAAACGGAACTTACAGCATTACAGCACAGAATGATGCCATAAAGTCCACCAATGATACAGACGCTGCTTTAGGAACCGTAACAATACTTGGAGGAACGTTCCAGCTTGACACTGGAGGTGATGGTGTTCAGGCGCAAACGGTGCTTACTATTTATGATGGAAACTTTACAATTACTACAGGGGGCGGTGCACAGAATGCTGCTGTCCATACCCAAAACGACATGTTTGGAAAAGGCGGCGGTATGCGAGGGGAACGACCGGATGGAGTGCCCGGGGGAATGCCCGGAGGAATGCCTATGGAACAACAGCCGGGCAATATGCCCGCAATTGGTGAAAAGCCTGATGAGGTAGCTGGAGCAACGCAAAAAAATGAAGCCGGAACAACAGCAAATCAAACAGCGATGAGCCAGCTGGCGAAGGAAAATCAGCCACAGGACAGCACTGCATTCCATACAGCTGCGACAAATGAAAATCAGTCGGCTTCTGCTACCGCTGATGAAACCAGCATGAAAGCGCTTAAAGGCAGCGGCGGCGTAGTGGTTTATGGTGGGAATTTTACCATAAACTCCTGCGATGATGCAGTGCACAGCAATGCCTATTTAATAATTGAGGCAGGCGTGTTTCAAATTGCTACCGGGGATGATGCATTCCACGCAGACAACACCCTGACCATTAACGACGGTACCATTGACATTACCCAAAGCTATGAAGGGCTGGAAGGATATATGATTAACATCACAGGCGGTAATATAGCCATAGTGGCTTCAGATGATGGAATCAATGTAGCCGGGGGAGACGGAAGTGGGCAGTTTGGATTTGCCAAAGATAATGTAAGCGCTTCGGCTGATAGCATTCTTACCGGCGACACCTATCTTCACATTACTGGGGGGACACTCACAATCAATGCTTCGGGAGATGGCATTGACATCAATGGAAGCGGGGTAATTGACGGTGGTGCCATAGAAGTACAGGGGCCAAACAGCGGTGGGGACAGTGCGCTGGATTACGACGGTACCCTGCTGGTCAACGGCGGCACACTATGTGCAGTGGGGTCGTCGCAGATGGCAATGGCACTCGGCAGCGGCAGCAGCCAGCCGTCCCTTTCAGTTTATGCCAGCGTCAATGCCGGTCAAACGGTATCAATTAAAAAATCTGACGGAACAGTTCTCTACGCGGTCACCGTGGAAAAACAGGTGCAGCACCTGGTGTTCAGCAGTGATCTGCTTCCAACAGGAGAAACTGTCATCGTCACGGCAGACAATACTGCAGTTGGAGAAATTACCCTTACAGCAGGGGTAAATACAATCGGTCAAGCAGCTGCAGGCGGCCTGGGTCAAGGCGGCAAAGGCCAGGGAGGTTTTCGGCCACGGTAAGCCCTAATTGTTTTGCAAATTTACCTGAGTTTTATGGGTTGGGAAAAGAATTGTTAAAGCAGAGTCTGACTGGTGCTTTTGAAGAGACCTGCTGTGGGATATAGAATAGTATTTTCCAGTTTCAAAACGCCGCATGCTGTTTTATTATTCATAAAACAACACAGTTTTAAGAAAACAAAAGGTTTTTCTTCTAAAACTTATGCCCCTGCTCGTCAGAGCCTTGGGAACAGCAAATAAAACTGCCTGCGACAGTTTCATAAAACAGTGGTACTTACCGTAGAGCTAAAAGCTTCCTGTTTTATTAAACGTTATGTGCAGGCGATTCGCCTATCAGCTCTTTCAAATTGCAATGAAAACGTCACAGACAGTTTTCATAAAAAGCCCTGTAGGGATCAGAGGGTCATCCTTTTCTCACAGGGTTTTCTGATTCGCTTCCTATTCCGAAAGCACCGCCAGGTGGAGCATTGCTTTCAAAACTTCAGAATCAAGCGTTTTCTGGCAGGCAGCTATAGGAAGGTTTACATTTTCGGCATTTTATGTTAAATTATAACTAATAAAGTAGACTTTTGTCGTTACAAGGTAATTTTACAAAGAGCTACCCTTTCTCTAATGTACGCCGCCTGCGGCCTTACAACAAGGCTTTAGGGTAAAAATGTAAACATGTAATCTGACGGGCGGTGTAGCAAAGGTTACGCCGCTTTCATTTTCGCCCTGAGAAAAGGAGGATTGGCCTTGGATCAGCAGAGCTATAAAACAATTGAAAAATATGCTGCAGACGAATTTGTAGAACGAAAAAGCAGGTTTATTGGCTATATTAGCCCAGTACAAACCGAGGAGGAGGCCATGGAATTTATTGGCCAGATTCGTTCGAAACATTGGGACGCCACCCACAATGTTTATGCCTATGTTTTGCGGGATGGGAATATTCGGCGTTATTCAGATGACGGGGAACCATCCGGCACAGCAGGAGTACCGGTGTTGGATGTGCTGCAAAAAGAAGGACTTACCGATGCGGTGGTGGTTGTAACCCGTTATTTTGGCGGTATCATGCTGGGAGCTGGCGGTTTAGTTCGGGCCTACTCGCATGGTGCAAAAATCGCGGTAGATGCTGCCCAAACACTTTGGATGCACCCGTGTACGCTGTTTCAGCTGCAGATGGAATACCCCATGTATGGCAAAATTAATTATATTTTGCCGGACTATGCGGCTGCTGTGGAAGAGAGCGATTTTGGAGTTGCCGTTACCATGAAAATTTTAATGAAGGACGAGCTGCTGCCCCGTTTTTATAAGCACCTACGGGAACTAACAGCGGATACGGTTGTACCCTGTGAACTTGAAAAACGGTTTGCGCCTATGGCGGAATCGGTGTTTTGAATAGAAAATAATGTCGAAATTGATTCCTTTTTGGTCAAATCAAGAAATTTTTTTACCAAGAAGGAATTTTTTAATTTTAGATGTATATTATAAGTGAGAACATTATTTTTTAAAATCTGTCAATTTGTAAAATAACCGAAAAAATAACAAATCAATTGGTGAAAATACTGGAACATCTTGAACCAAGACGAAGAAAGGCGGGCGCAACATGACAATACGTGAACAGACGCAGCAATTAGAAAAAGCATCTTTGTCTCCTTATGCATCTTTGGCGGAGAATTCCAGGAGCAGGGCAGTTCCCGAAGAACAGTGCCCAATTCGCACGGTGTACCAGCGTGACCGGGATCGTATTATTCACTGTAAAGCCTACCGCAGGCTTATGCATAAAACCCAGGTGTTCCTTTCGCCGGAAGGGGACCATTACCGCACCCGGCTTACCCACACGCTGGAAGTTAGCCAGATTGCCCGCACCATTGCCCGCGGCCTTCGGCTGAATGAGGATTTGACCGAAGCAATTGCCCAGGGGCATGACCTGGGACATACTCCCTTTGGCCATGCGGGGGAATTTGCCTTGGCAGAAGTTTGCCCCCATGGTTATAAGCACAGCATTCAAAGTGTGCGCGTGGTGGAAAAACTGGAAAACGGCGGAAAGGGGCTGAACCTTACCTGGGAGGTAAAAAACGGGATTGCCTGCCATTCTTCTGGGAAAGAAGCTGATACATTAGAGGGACGTGTGGTGCGGTATGCCGATAAAATTGCATACATGAATCACGATATTGATGATGCGATCCGTGCAGGTGTACTGTCCGAAGAAGACCTGCCCTGGGAAATAAAACTGCATCTGGGCCGTTCCAAATCGGAGCGAATTACCACCTTTGTCACATCTTTGTTGGAAAACAGCGGGGAACAGGTGCAGCTTTCGCCTAAGATTGAAGAGATGTTCCACCTGCTGCACGAGTTTATGTTTGAAGCGGTGTATAAGAACCCCATAGCCAAAGGGGAAGAGGGAAAAGCACGGGATATTGTGAAAAAGCTGTATGACTATTTTGAATCCAATCCCGACCGTTTACCCCCTGAATATCAATATATTTTAGAGGAAGAGGATGCTGCCCGGGCCGCCTGCGATTACATATCCGGTATGAGCGACCGGTATGCGGTACAGGTATTTACTGACCTGTATATTCCAAAACCCTGGGCGCAGTTATAGTAGGATTGTTCGTGCTGAACTAAGAATGCAGGAAAAAATATGCCGAATTCAATTTGACTGAACAGATATAAGCAGTTCAGTGAACAGGATGCAAAAAAATCAGGATAAAAAGAAAGGAGGAAGGGCATGATACCGGATAGTTTTATTCAGGAACTGAAATACCGCTGCGATGTGGAAAGCGTAATTTCCTCTTATGTGCAGTTAAAACGTCGGGGGCGCAACCTGACTGGGCTCTGTCCTTTTCACAGCGAAAAGACCCCTTCCTTCACGGTTTATCCCGACAGCCAGTCCTTCTACTGTTTTGGCTGCGGCGCCGGCGGGGATGTGGTAACCTTTGTCCGCCGGGTGGAAAACCTGGACTACGTTGAGGCAATTCGATTTTTAGCCCAAAAGGCCGGTCTGGCTATGCCGGAGGAGGTACAGAATGACCCGGCGGCCCGGTTAAAAACCAGAATATTGGAACTGAACCGCGAAGCAGCCCGCTTCTTTTTCCACCAGCTTATTTCACCGGAAGGACGGCCGGGATATGTTTACCTGAGGCAGCGTGGGCTTACCGACCAAACAATCAAACGCTTTGGTTTGGGGTATGCAGGCGCCGGTTGGGACAATGCATTAAAATTTCTGACAGGGAAAGGCTATTCCAGAGAAGAACTGCTGGCTGCAGCACTGGTAACCCAGGGCCGGAATGGTTCTTTGTATGACCTGTTCCGGGGAAGGGTCATTTTCCCAATTATTGATATACGGGGCAATGTAATCGGGTTTGGCGGCAGGCTGCTGGAAGGCAACGGCCCCAAGTATTTAAACTCGCCCGATACGCCGGTGTTTAAAAAAAGCCGCAACCTGTTTGCCATGAATGTTGCAAAATCTACCAAAGAGTCCAGCCTGATTCTGGCCGAAGGGTATATGGATGTTGTGGCGCTGCACCAGGGCGGTTTTGAGAATGCAGTGGCAACCCTGGGCACCTCTTTGACCCAGGAGCAGGCACGGATTATTTCGGGCTACTGCCAGCAGGTGGTTATTTCCTACGACTCAGACGAGGCGGGCCAGAAGGCAACCCGCAGGGCAATTAACCTGTTTAATGAGACTGGGGTCAAGGTAAAGGTGCTGAAAATTGAAGGCGCCAAAGACCCGGATGAATATATTAAAAAATTCGGCGCGGCCCGCTTTAAAAAGTTGCTGGAAGGCAGCCGGGGCGCGGTGGATTTTGAAATAGAAAAGCTGAAATCAAAGTACGAAACCGATACTGCCGAAGGCAAGGTGGCCTTTTTAAAGGACTTTGCCTCGCTGATGGCAGGAGTGAACAGCCCGATAGAACGGGAGGTGTATATCGGAAAGGTCTGCGAGGAATTTGGCGTTTCCAAGGAGAATATGATGCAGCAAGCGGTTGCCATTATGAAACAGCGCATTAAAGCCAAGGAGCGCAAAGAGCGCAGCAGCCTGAAGATTTATACGGGTGAACCACCGGGTGTTCGTACCGACCCTCAGCGCAGCAAATACATTCGCTATGCGTTGGCAGAGGATAAATTAATCGGAATATTAATGAAGAACCCCGATTATTATGAGCATATTCACAGCCGTATTTCTCCAGAAGATTTTGTTACTACACGGAACCAGGAATTGTTTGGGGTGCTTGTGGCACGGCTTGCAGAAAACAAAGCAATCGATATGATGTCACTTTCGGCACTGCTGAATGAAGAGCAAATGTCGGTACTATCGCAGCTGGTTGCATCGGTATCGGGTATGGGGTTTCAAAAAGAGGATGCGGATGACTATATCAACGCAATATTAGAATTTAAAAAAAATAAGACGGAACAACAGGTTGCAGGAATGGACAATGAACAGTTGAAAGATTACATAACATCGCTTGCAGCCAAAAAGAAATAGGGGGAAAACTGGGTGGCACAAGATAAAAAATTTATTATTCGCGATTTACTGGAGCAGGGTAAGGCAAAGGGCAAACTTACCACAAAGGAAATCGATGAGGCTTTAGATGAGCTGGACTATGATGTGGAGCAGGTAGATAAACTCTATGATACCATCGAAGCCTATAATATTGAAATCGTTGAGGATATGAACACCAGTCTGGATTTGAACTTTCCCATGCCCAGTGATGACGCCGACCTGGAAAATTCCCTTTCGGCGGAGGGTATCAGCATTGACGACCCGGTTAAAGTCTATTTAAAAGAGATTGGCCGGGTACCTCTGCTGACTCCAGAGGAAGAGATTAATCTGGCGATCCGCATGGGCGAAGGAGACCCTTATGCAAGAAAACGGCTGTCAGAAGCTAACCTCAGGCTGGTAGTCAGTATTGCAAAACGCTATGTGGGCCGTGGAATGCAGTTCTTGGATTTGATTCAGGAAGGCAACCTGGGACTGATTAAAGCTGTAGAAAAGTTCGATCATACCAAGGGGTTTAAATTTTCTACCTATGCAACCTGGTGGATTCGGCAGGCAATCACCCGTGCGATTGCAGACCAGGCCAGGACCATTCGTATTCCGGTGCACATGGTGGAGACCATTAACAAGGTAAAAAAGGTTAGTTCTCAGCTTCTGCATAAAAATGGACATGAGCCTACCGCGGAGGAGATTGCAAACGAGCTGGATATGCCGGTAGATAAAGTACGTGAGATTATGCGTGTCGCACAGGAACCTGTATCTCTGGAAACGCCGATTGGTGAAGAGGAAGACAGCCATTTAGGTGACTTTATTCCAGATGATGATGCACCGGCTCCTGCCGATGCAGCTTCCCATATTCTGCTGAAAGAACAGCTGGTAGAGGTACTGCAAACTCTTACCCCAAGGGAAGAGAAGGTGCTCCGTTTGCGTTTTGGCTTGGAAGACGGCAGAAGCCGTACCTTGGAAGAGGTGGGTAAGGAATTTAACGTTACTCGCGAGCGTATTCGCCAAATTGAGGCAAAAGCCCTGCGTAAGCTGCGCCATCCCAGCCGCAGCAAGAAATTAAAGGACTTTCTAGATTAATCCTTGCTTGACAGGATGGGCATATTATTGTATACTCAATTTGTATAATTGTTTTGCCTGCTAAAAAATCCCGGTAAAACAAAAAGAGGTAATATATGCACATCACTTTGGAATCGGATTATGCGGTACGAATTGTTCATTGCCTGGCTGTAGAGCCTGTACGTATGGACGCAAAAACTATTGCGGAAAAAACAGAGGTTACTTTGCGTTTTTCTTTAAAAATACTTCGAAAACTGGTTGCAAGCGAAATTGTAAAATCCTATAAGGGCACCCGTGGTGGCTATGAGCTTGCAAAAGAACCAAAGGACATCACCCTGCGGGAAGTGATTGAAACGGTGGAAGGCCCCTATGTGCTCAGCCGTTGTGTTCGGCCGGATTTTCAATGTGAACATACCGAAAACAAGTGTTGCAAGTTTAATAAAATTTATGAAGAAATATCCGGAATGGTACGAGAAAAGCTAGACTCGGTTACTTTTCAGGATATTATCGAACGCTAAACTATTATATTAACTGAGCGGCTGCTTTTTAGCAGCCGCTTTTTGTTGTACTGAAAACTATCGGCTTTGCCAGCGAAGATACTTTGTGAGCGAAGCGGAGGATAAGAAAAATGTTGCTGCAAATATTGTATGGATCCCTGCCGTTTAGACAAGAATAAACCGAAACAAAAACAGGAGGAAATAATATGCAGGTGGTATGGGCAGAGACAAAGCGGCTTGCAATTGGTACGTTGATACTGGATTTTATAGTTCTGGCAGTTATGTTTGGATTAAAACGGCTTAGCATTTCGGCAATTTTTAGTTTAATATGTGCCAGCATTTTTCTTATCCTGAATTTTATTACCCTGGGATGGTTTTCAGTAATGGCACTTCAAAGGTCCCCTTCCGGGGCACGAATATGGATGGGAACAGGGTATTTGCTGCGGGTTTTGCTGGTAGGCGGCCTGATTATCTTTAGCTTTTTCAGCCCTATTTTTGAACCGTTCTGCATCATATTGCCTTTTCTTTATCCCAAACTGTTGTTTGTAGCAGGGGAATTTATAAGGGGGAAGCGCAGCAGTGAACGGGCCTAAAATTATTTTTACCATACCAATATTTGAAGGGATTCCAGTAACTGAAACGGTGACGAATTCGTGGATGATTATGGGGGCAATTTTTATTTTCTGCTTCTTTGTGACCAGAAGATTACAAATACAGCCAAAAGGTGTACAAACACTATTAGAAAAATTTGTCCAGGCTGTTTACCGCATGGTGGAGCAAACTATGGGGCCGGATAAGTTGGGGTTTGCCCCCTATATTGGTACATTATTTACCTTTTCCCTGTTGTGCAGCTTGTCCAGTCTGGTTGGAATGCGACCGCCTACGGCAGATTTCAATACTACCCTTGGGTGGGCATTGGTAACCTTTATGCTGGTACAGGTCAACGCAATTCGTAAAAAAGGGGTAAGGGGTTGGCTGCATGGCTTTATAGAACCGCTCCCCCTCATGCTTCCGCTTAATATTATTTCTGAGGTTGCAAACCCCATTTCCCTCAGTTTCCGGCATTTTGGAAATATTGCCGCCGGCATGGCGATTACTTCGCTGATTTACGGAGGGCTGGCCTCACTTACTGCTATGATATTTGAAGGGCTGCAAATTCCAATTTTGCAGGTGGGTATTCCGGCTTTTCTTTCTATTTATTTTGACCTGCTTACCAGTGGGCTTCAGGCGTTTATTTTTTGCATGCTAACCATGGTGTTTATTGCTATGGCTATGGATTAATTCTGTAGAATGGTATGGTTACGCGAACATTCATAAGCGTACTTTGGCGCTTTTATTTAAAACTTTAGAAATTATTTATCAGGGTACATCTGGTAATAGAAATCGATCGACAGATATTTTGCTGAAGAAATGCAGAGCAAGGAAAAAGCTTTAGTTATTTCAAACCTTTTTCTTGTTGCGGATGCCATTTTCGTCAGAAAAGAAATGAACCAGGATTTGGTGTTTTCGGAAAAACTAGTTTGAAAGGATGTAAAACCGTATGGAAAGAGCAATTGTTTTAGCTGCGTCAGCGATTGGGGCAGGGCTTGCTATGATCGCCGGAATTGGGCCAGGAATTGGCCAGGGCTATGCGGCGGGCAAGGGAGCAGAGGCGGTAGGACGCCAGCCGGAAGCCCAGTCCGACATTACCCGTACCATGCTGCTGGGCTGTGCCGTAGCGGAGTCCACCGGTATTTATGGTTTGGTTATTGCGTTGATTTTACTGTTTGTAAACCCATTGATTGGCAGGCTGTAAATAATGGAAGAGTTTATGTCTTTTATTTCGGTGGACTGGACCTTGCTGTTTACTTGGGCAAACCTGCTTATACTTTACCTGATCATGAAGCGGTTTTTATTCCAGCCTATTAAAAAAATGATGGATGACCGTGAGCGAGAGGTGCGCCAAAGCTTTGAACGGGCTGATGAGGCCAAAGCAGAGGCTGAGCGGCTGCGGAAGGATTATGCCGACAGGTTAGACAATGCCAGGAAAGAAGCCGGAGAACTGCTGAAAGAAGCAAACCGTAAGGCGCAGCTGCGCACGGAGGAAACGTTGCGTCAGGCCAAGCTGCAGGCACAAACCCTGTTGGAACAGGCCGAGGAGCAGATTATTTTGGATAAAAATAGAGCCTTGGAAGGAGCCAAAAAAGAAATCGCTGCGCTGGCGCTTCTTACAGCAGCCAAAGCGCTGCAGGCAGAACTTTCGCCCGATGAGCGGCACAGGCTGATGGCCAGGTGCATAAAACAGGCAGGTGAAGAGTTTTGAGCGGCATCTCCGGCAGGTATGCACGCGCTATTTTTGAAGCATCTCAGCAACGGAACTGCCTGAAGGAAACTCTGGATGACCTTTTGGCGGCAAATGACCTGTTTGAGCAGAATGATGAACTGCCCGCCCTGCTGGCTGCCCCGGTTCTTCCCCAAAACGAGAAAGAGAAGCTGGTGTTTAAAATTTTTAAGGGGCGGGTTAATGAGCTTGTACAGCGTCTGGTCACAATCCTTTCCGCCAATGGAAGAATCAAGCATTATTCTTCTGTTATTCAGGAGTATGGCAGGCTGTATGATGAATACGCCGGAATTCAGCAGGTAATCGCACATACAGCTACAGCCCTCGGCGCACAAGACCGTCAGGTTTTGATAAAAAAATTAGAGCAGAAAAGCCAGAAGAAAATACTGCTTTCCGAACAGATTGACCCTTCGCTCATAGGCGGTATGGTATTGCAGTTTGGGGATTATTATCTGGACTACTCGGTGAAAGGCAGGTTAGAGAGACTGGGTGAAAGTCTTTTAGGTATATCGAAAGAAAGGGGCATTTGATCATAATGCAGATACGACCGGATGAGATTAGCGAGCTGCTGAAAGAGCGGCTTTTGCAATACGATATTCAGGTACGCCCAGCCCAAACCGGTACGGTGGTGCAGGCGGGGGATGGAATCGCCCGCATTTATGGGCTGGAAGATTGTGTGGCGGGAGAGCTTTTGGAATTCCCCGGCGGAGTTTCTGGCATGGCGCTCAATCTGGAAGAAGATTCGGTGGGTGCGGTACTGTTGGGTTCCCAGGAAGGAATTAGAGAGGGGGACCTGGTGAAGCGTACAGGCAAAATTGTATCGGTACCCGTTGGAGAAGGCTTGTTAGGGCGGGTAGTTGACGCATTGGGACACCCGCTGGACGGGAAAGGGCCAATTGACTGCAAGCAGTTTAGACCCATTGAGCAGAAGGCGCCGGGCATTATTGAACGGGAAAGCGTACGGCTGCCTTTGCAGACCGGGATTAAAGCTATTGACGCTATGGTTCCAATTGGCCGCGGCCAGAGGGAACTGATTATTGGAGACCGGCAAACCGGAAAAACTGCCATTGCGTTAGATACGGTTTTAAATCAAAAAGGGAAGGGAGTATTGTGCATTTATGTAGCTATTGGACAAAAGCGTTCCACCGTTGCCCGTGTTGTGGATGCTCTGCACAAGGCAGGAGCTATGGAATATTCGGTAGTGGTGGCAGCAACTGCATCTGAACTTTCCCCTTTGCAGTACATTGCACCTTATTCAGGCTGTGCTATGGGAGAATATTTTATGCAGCAGGGGAAGGATGCGCTAATTATCTATGACGATCTTTCCAAACATGCAGTTGCCTACCGTGCCCTTTCACTGCTTTTAAAGCGGCCGCCCGGGCGCGAGGCCTACCCCGGTGATGTATTTTACCTGCATTCCCGCTTATTGGAACGTGCGGCCAAGCTGGCGCCCCAATATGGCGGAGGCTCTCTGACAGCTCTGCCTATTATCGAAACCCAGGCAGGGGACGTTTCAGCTTACATTCCCACCAATGTAATTTCTATTACAGACGGGCAGATTTTTTTAGAGACTGAGCTGTTCAATGCGGGCGTACGTCCAGCGGTAAACCCGGGAATCTCGGTTTCCCGGGTTGGAGGAAATGCTCAGATCAAAGCGATGAAACAGGTAGCAGCAACCTTAAAACTGGCTTACTCCCAATATCGAGAACTGCAGGCATTTTCACAGTTTGGGTCTGATCTGGACCGGGACACAAAGGCGCGGCTGGCGAAAGGGGAAAGGATTGTCGAAGCGCTCAGGCAGCCACAAAATTCCCCGATTGGGGTAGAACACCAGGTAGCAATTTTGTATGCGGTGGTGAATAATCTTTTGGCGGCAGTGCCGGTCAATCAAATTCTTCTTTTTCAGCAGGAGCTGTTTGACGAGCTTTCAGAGAAACACGCTGGTCTTATCACAAATATTCGGGAAACCGGGCGTCTGAGTGATGAAAATGAGCAGGAGTTAAAAACGGTAATTGAAAAACTGGTGCAGCGGTTTATTCCGGCAGAATAGAAGGGGTGAGCAGTCATGGCATCAGCCGGTATGAAAGAAATTAAGAGGCGGATGAAAAGTATAGAAAGCACCAGCCAAATTACCAAAGCCATGGAACTGGTGGCGTCCTCCAAACTGCGCCGGGCTAAACAGCAGGCAGAGCGTACCCGCCCCTTTTTTAACCTGCTGCATGAAACAATTATGAACATATCGCTGCGCAACCGGGAACTTAGCTCTTGTTACATGCGGCAGCGACCGGTTCAGCGCAGCTGTTTTGTTGTTATAGGCGGAGACCGAGGGCTGGCAGGAGGATATTATGCCGGCCTTTTTCAGGAAGCCAAAAAGCAGATGGAAGGAAAGCGGGTGCTGCTATACCCAATCGGGAAAAAGGTTACAGAACATTTTGAACGACGGGTTGAGCTGGCCCCGGATCGATACCAAGCGGAAGACATGACGCTTTCGGCAGCGTTTAACCTGGCGCATAAGCTGGCAGACGGTTACCGGAACGAAGAGTTTGACGAAGTGTATATTGTTTACACTAACTTTGTAACCGCCTTGGAACAGCAGCCGGCATCATTATGGGTTCTTCCCATGAGAAAGGTAAGAACTACGGTACCTGCAGGCGGGCAAACGCAGATGATTTACGATCCCGGCCCGGAAGCGGTGTTCGACCGGATTGTACCGGAATATTTGGCTGGCATCATTTATGGTGCAGCAGCTGAAAGCTTTGCTTCGGAGCAGGGAGCACGGCGAACTGCCATGGAGACGGCAACCGACAGCGCGGAAAAGATACTGGATGAGCTGAACTTACGTTATAATCAGGCAAGGCAGGCGGCAATTACCCAAGAAATATCAGAAATTGTAGCAGGCGCAAGCGCTTTGTCGTAGCACAAAAAAAGCTGAAAAATAAGTTTGGGGTTCGCTGTTAAAAAGACGCGGAAGAGATTTTGATTCTATTACATTACGTAAGGATGAAACTGACTGGCGGTATAAAATGTTTATTCAAATTAAAAACTACCGCGTATCAATATACCAAAAAGCAAAAACCATATGAAAGGAGAAGGACAGATGCAAAACCAAAACGTTGGAACGGTCATTTCGGTAATAGGGCCGGTTTTAGACATTCGCTTTGAACGGGGCAAGCTGCCGAAACTGTTGGGAGCGGTTGAACTGAATCATCAGGGGGAAATGCTGGTGGCAGAAGTGGCGCAGCATGTGGGGGATGATGTGGCACGCTGTATCGCTATGAGTTCTACCGATGGCCTGGCGCGCGGCGTGCAAGCGATTGACACCGGCAGGACAATTACAGTTCCGGTTGGGCCGCAGACGCTTGGAAGAATTTTTAATCTGCTGGGACAACCGGTCGATAACCAGCCCCCTCCAGAAGCTGAAGAGCAGTGGCCAATTCACCGTCCGGCTCCAAGCTTTGAAGAGCAGCGGTCGACTGCCGAAATGCTGGAAACCGGCATTAAGGTGGTAGATTTGATCGCCCCTTATATGAAGGGTGGCAAGATTGGACTGTTTGGCGGCGCTGGCGTGGGAAAAACTGTTATCATCATGGAACTGATTCACAATATTGCCAAACAGCATGGTGGTATTTCGGTGTTTTCGGGGGTAGGGGAACGCACCAGAGAAGGAAATGACCTTTATTATGAAATGAAAGAATCGGGAGTGCTGGACAAAACGGCGCTGGTTTACGGCCAGATGAACGAGCCACCCGGAGCCAGAATGCGTGTTGCACTTTCGGGGCTTACTATGGCGGAGTATTTCCGAGACCGCAAAGGCCAGGATGTTCTTTTGTTTATCGACAATATTTTCCGTTTTACTCAGGCAGGAGCCGAGATTTCGGCATTGCTTGGGCGTATGCCTTCAGCGGCAGGGTACCAGCCAACTTTGGCAACCGAGATGGGTGCCCTGCAGGAACGGATCACCTCTACCCGCCGGGGATCCATTACATCGGTACAGGCGGTTTATGTTCCGGCAGACGACCTGACCGACCCGGCCCCTGCAGCTACATTTGCTCATCTGGATGCCACTACGGTACTTTCCCGCCAAATTTCATCCCTTGGTATCTATCCGGCGGTAGACCCGCTGGAATCTGCCTCAACCATTCTGTCACCTGATGTTGTGGGCCTGGAACACTACGAGACCGCCCGCGAGGTACAGCGGCTGCTGCAGAGGTATAAGGAACTGCAGGATATTATTGCTATTTTGGGAATGGATGAACTTTCTGAAGAGGATAAGATTACAGTAAGCCGGGCCAGAAAAATACAGAATTTTCTTTCTCAGCCCTTTACGGTTGCTGAACAATTTACCGGTATGCAGGGGCGGTATGTTCCGGTGCGTGAGACAGTTCGGGGGTTCCGGGGTATATTAAACGGGGAGTATGATAAGCTGCCCGAATCAGCCTTTTTGTTTGTAGGTACCATTGACGAGGCAGTAGAAAAAGCCGGTAAGGAGGTATAGCGGTTGGAGGAGTTCCCACTTCAGATTGTTACACCAGATGGAATATTATTTGACGGGCTGGTACAACGGCTGGTTGCCCGGACTACTCAGGGCGATGTTGGTATTTTAAAGGGGCATATCGATTACCTGGCAGCAATTGACACCGGGCAACTAAGTATATTAACCCATGAAAAACAACGTCTGGCTGCAGTGTCCGGCGGTTTTTTATCCGTTGCGGCTGGTGCAGCGCGGGTGGTGGCAATTACCTGCGAATGGGCAGAAGAAATTGATGCCGAACGGGCTCAAAAGGCAAAAGAACGGGCGCAGGAACAACTGTGTCAATTAGAAAACGACCGGGAAGTAAAGAGTGCTGAGCTAAGGCTAAGGCGTGCACTCAACCGGTTGAATGTTTCTTCTAAGGTTACATGATGAATTCAAAGCAGCAACGATATTCTAATATGTGCTGGCAATTTCCATAGGGCGCGCGGCTATTCCATACTTTGGGTCCTAATGCGCTTTATGCCGTGCAGTATGATTACATTTATCAACACGCCTGACGTTGTGCATTCCTTTTGTAGCAAAGGTGAGTATCTTGTTTAGCGGGAGATGCATTTTTAATAAAACATTACCGCTTACTGTAAAACCAAAAGTCCAGCCTCTGTTTTATTAAAAGTTATAGGCAGGCGATTCGTCTATTGGCTCCCGCCCTTATGCGCAATTTAAACTATTTGCAACGGTTTAAATAAAACAGCGCAGTTCTTCTAAGCAATTGGATTACGGTTTCTTTATTAAACTTATGCTCACTTGACAAAGCCTGGGGAATGGCAAATTAAAACTAGCGGTTTAAAAAATATCTCAAGCGTAACAGCATGTTCAAAGCAAGCGGGCAGCAGGAAGTAAAAGTACTCACTGCCCGCTTGCTTTCATGATTAAACTGCCTGATTCCTGCAAAGTTAAAAAACAATTTGCGTTTGAGGCAAATTGTTTGACAATAACCAAGTACAAAGTTTATTTAGGACAGTTATTAGTATCTGGTAGGAAATCTTTTTTGCATTAAAATATTGACATTTTAAAATACAGGCGTTATATTGTATATATAGTATATATACAATATTTGTTGGGGGTGAAGCCGTGGACATTGCAATCAGCAACTCAAGCGGGAAGCCGATTTACGAGCAGATTGTAAGCCAGATAAAAGACCTGATTTTAAAAAAAGAACTGCAGGCGGGCGATGCACTTCCATCGATGCGGTTGTTGGCTAAGGAACTGCGTATTAGTGTAATAACGACGAAACGTGCTTACGAAGAACTGGAACGGGACGGCTTTATTGAAACCGTTACGGGAAAAGGAAGTTTTGTGGCAGCCGGGAACCTGGAAACCGTACGGGAAGAATACCGCCGCCAAATCGAACAGCTGCTTTTTCAGGCTGTTAAGCTGGCACAGGGCAGTGATGTTTGTTTAAGCGACCTTACGGATATTTTAAGCCTATTTTACAAGGAGGAAAAACAATGAAGCCAATTTTGCAGGTGGAGCACCTTAGCAAAGACTACTCAGGATTTTCATTACAAGATGTGAGTTTTTCTCTGCCCGGCGGAGCAATTATGGGGTTTGTTGGGGAAAATGGAGCTGGGAAGACTACAACAATTAAATTGATTTTAAACCTGGTTGCCAAAAAAAGCGGATCAATCCAACTGTTTGGAATGGACCATATTGAAAAAGAGCGGGAAGTGAAAGATCAGATTGGGGTTGTTTTAGACGAAAGCAGGTTTCACAATAACCTAACAGCTGATGAGGTGGCGCTCATATTAAAAAACTGCTACTCCAATTGGGATCAGCCAGTATTTGAGCGGTACTGCAAGCGGTTTAATCTTCCAAAACAGAAAAAAATTAAAGAATTTTCTAAGGGAATGACCATGAAGCTTTCACTGGCTGCGGCACTTTCCCATCACCCCAAGCTGCTCATTCTGGACGAGGCCACCAGCGGCCTTGACCCGATTGTGCGCGAAGAGGTTTTAGATGTATTTTTAGAATTTATTCAGGATGAAGAGCACAGTATCTTCTTCTCTTCCCATATTACCAGCGATTTGGAAAAAATTGCAGACTATATTACTTTTATTCATGAAGGGAAAATTGTTTTCAGCAAGTCGAAAGAAGAATTATTGGAGGAATATGGAGTACTTCACTGTAATCGAGAGGCATTTGAAAAACTAGATAAAAAACAGATTGTAGGCTATCGTAAAAATGAATTCGGGTTTGATGTACTTATTACTGGCCGTCTGCATTTTGCTGCTGTTCATCCGGAGCTAGTGATTGATCCTGCGAATATTGAAGAGGTAATGACCTATTATGTAAGGGGTGAAGTTAGATGAAGGGACTGCTGATTAAGGATGTACTGACGCTGAAAAACCAGGGCAAATTATTTTTAGTAATCATAGTATTTTATGGCTTTTTTGCGGCAACTATGGGCGACCCGGGTTTCGTAAATGGTATGATTGTACTTGTCAGTTCCATGATGTTTCTTACATCATTTGCGTATGATGATTTGGCCAAGTGGGATGCGCTGGCATTGTCCATGCCAATTACACGTAAAAATTTGGTGTCCAGCAAATATATTCTTTCTATTTTGCTTGCGGTGCTGGGCGGTATTGTGGCGGTGCTGTTTAATGTTGGGTTTTATCTGCTAGACAATCGTATAGATTTAGCCGGGCAGATGACAAGTGTGGCTGGTATTGTGGCTATTGCCATTACGTTTTGTATGATTTTACTGCCGATTATCTTTAAATTTGGCGTAGAAAAAAGCCGTTTTTTAATGATGGCTATCCTTTTGGTACCGATTGTGATTGTTTTTCTCTTAGATAAAGCAGGAATTTCAATGCCTACAGCTGAGCAATTAAACAAGCTTTTGCTGTTTTCTCCTTTTTTGCTGGTAGCCCTGGTGTTAATATCCTGGGTAATCTCCTGTAATATATTTATGAGAAAAGAGATTTAGCATACGATATAGCCTGTCAGAACCTTTGTAAGATTTTCCTGTATTATTAATAAATGCGTAGTGAATTTTAAAGTATACGATGTTTCCCAAGGCATTTTACCAGATATTTAACTGGTAAAATGCCTTTTTTGCCCGGGTAAAACTGCGGGCCAATTTAAAAAATCGGGAGTCTTTAAGGAGAATTTATACTTCTTCCAATCCCCAATGTATGTAATGCGTTGGCATAAGTTTAAAGCTGGCTATGCAACACATTCTAAGCCCGCATGGCGCTGTTTCCCCTGGAAAGCAGCGCCCAAAAACCTTAGCTCGACATAGAATGGAACGAATAACAAAAGATGGGTGGGGATTTTATGGGAAAATATAAAGTTTGTGCTTATGCGATTTGTAAAAACGAGTCTAAATTTGTAAACAGATGGATGGAGCATGCGAAGGAAGCGGACCTTGTGGTAGTGACCGATACTGGCTCTGATGATGATACCGTCGAAAAACTCCGCCAGCAGGGAGCGCTTGTATACCGGTATCAAACCGACCCCTTCCGGTTTGATACAAGCCGAAACTTCTGTTTGGAGCATATTCCAACCGATGTGGATATCTGCGTTTCCTCTGATCTTGATGATTTTATAGAGCCAGGCTGGAGGGAAAAGCTGGAAAATGTCTGGCAGCCAGATACCACCCGCGGCCTTTATATTTATAATTGGAGTTTCTATAAAAACGGTGAGCCTGCTGTTCAATATACCCATGAGCGTATACATGCTCGCCATCATTTTCACTGGATTTACCCTACTCACGAGGTGCTGGAATACACCGGACCAGGTGAGGAAAAAAGGGTATTTATTGAAGGGCTTATTTATAACCATTATCCTGATCCCTCAAAAGACAGAAGTCTAAATCTTCCTCTGCTGGAATTGGCTGTGCGGGAAAACCCAAAAGATGCACGTAACCTGCACTACCTTGGAAGGGAATACATGTTTGAAGGAAAGTGGAGCGCATGTATCGAAACGCTCACCCGGTACCTTCTTCCGGGTGTATCTTCCTGGAACGAAGAGCGTTCGGCTTCTATGCGCTTTATTGCCCGGGCATATGGCGGTTTGGGAGATACCTATGAACAAAAACGCTGGCTGTGGAAGGCGATTGCCGAGGCCCCATTCCTTCGCGAGCCATATGTAGAAGCTGCCCTGCTTGCCTATGAAGAGGAGGATTGGCCGGCGGTTTATTTTTACACCAACCGTGCGATTTCCATAACCTCTAAAACCTATCAATACGCGAACGATACCCGCGCCTGGAACGAAAGACCCCACGACTTAGCTGCGCTTGCCTGTTATCATCTGGGCCTTGCAAAGGAAGTTGTCCTTCATTCCATTGAAGCGATGCGCATGGCACCAGATGACCAGCGTTTAAAAAACAATCATGTCTTTTATGAACAGGCCGCAGTGGCGAAAGGGTAAAATCTCTGAAGTGTCATTCATCTGCCCGTAGCATAAAATAGATTGGATAGTAATATCTAATTTGTTTTAGGAGATTGAGCCTCATGAACGAATGGAAAACACATATCATAAAATGTTCTAACCTCGGGAATATTTCCCGATTCAATTCTTCGGATTGCTGCTCTCCGGACCGCCACCCAGGTCGTTGCTGCTCAGACTGTTGCTGCCCAAATTGCTGCTGCCAGGACCGTTGCCGCTGCTGTGTAGGCCCTACAGGGCCTAAAGGTGCAACAGGCCCTACCGGACCAAGGGGCAACACCGGACCAAAAGGTGATACTGGGCCAAAGGGTGATACCGGGCCAAAGGGTGATACCGGGCCAAAAGGCGACACCGGGCCAAAGGGCGACACTGGACCAAAAGGCGATACCGGGCCAAAAGGCGACACCGGGCCAAAAGGCGATACCGGGCCAAAAGGCGACACCGGGCCAAAAGGCGACACCGGGCCAAAAGGCGACACCGGGCCAAAAGGCGATACCGGACCAAAAGGCGATACCGGGCCAAAAGGCGATACTGGACCAAAAGGCGATACCGGGCCAAAGGGTGATACCGGACAATGCCAATGTTCGTGCCGATCCACAGGCGAAATGGTGAAGAACCCTGGTATGGAATTTTTTGCCAATAAAGTTCCCGCTGACTGGAAAACCACTACCCCAAACGGTGTTAACCCGGTTACTGCACAGGGAAGAGTACATTCCGGAGATTCTGCTGTGAACCTTGGTGACGGAGCAAATCTTTCACAAGATATTACAGGTATTAGTGAGGGGGGCTTCTATCAACTTTCTTTCTTCGCGCGTGGCGAAGGCGCAAGAGTTAGCCTCACTGCCCGTGTTATCTATCATACCTCTTCCGGGGATCAAACGGGGGCCGCTATTACCATAAGACAACAAGACATGACAAACGATAACCGTGATTTTGCCTATTATCGAATTATTGCCAGCCCAGCCCCCAGAGGAGTAGTTTCGGCAACAATTATCTTTACCGTAGACGCCGAGGGAGGTCAGTCGGCAGACATCGATGACGTATCCTTCTCAATTTAATCTATTTGCTGTAAGCCGCCGGGTACCTATTCGGCGGCTTATGTTATTACAGGAAAATTTCCACCAACTTTTTAAATAGTTTTTTCTTTTTATGTAAACCTTAAAGAAGGGATTGGAGACAAAAATTCCTCTAATATAATGTAATTGACCTTGGACCCAAAACTAATTTTGGTATCAACTCTAAAGCTGTTTGGCTGTGACAGTATGGCAAAGCAGTTTGAAAGGCAGCGGCCGGCTAAGCATATTTTAAATGAAGAATGATGTTCTGTCAGTTTGACAGTTAACAATACGGTTGCCCATTTGCTGTGTATTTCCTTTGATTCCCGCTGATGTTTGTGGTAAAATCAAAGAATGAGA
Organism: Ruminococcaceae bacterium Marseille-P2935; assembly: GCA_900104565.1. Lineage (GTDB taxonomy): Bacteria > Bacillota > Clostridia > Oscillospirales > Ruminococcaceae > Marseille-P2935. The sequence goes on along the minus strand of LT629952.1, from coordinate 817,142 downwards.
AGCAAAGACAGGAGAGAAGCGATTATGCCAAAAAAAGTGATGGTGGGCATGAGCGGCGGGGTTGATAGCTCGGTTGCCGCCTTGCTGCTGAAGCAGCAGGGGTACGATGTGGTAGGGGTCACCTTCCGTTTATGGTCAGCTACCGATGCCTGCCCACAGGAATCGGGCTGTTGTTCCATCGATGACGTCAACGATGCCAAATATGTCTGTCATACATTGGGGATTCCACACTATGTATTTAATTATAAAGAATTGTTTCGGGAAAAAGTAGTAGACCGTTTTGTGCAGGAGTATTTGGCAGGGCGCACCCCAAACCCATGTATTGAATGCAACCGTTCTATCAAGTTTTCCGATATTGTGCTGCGGGCAGAAGCCATGGGTTTCGACTACGTTGCAACTGGCCACTATGCTACTATAAGGCAGAATCCGGAAACTGGGCGGTACTGCCTATATCGGGGAAAATATGACAGCAAAGATCAAAGCTATGTACTGTACTGCTTAACGCAGGCGCAGCTTGCCCGTACTTTAATGCCTTTGGGGGAATATTCTAAGGAAGAGGTGCGCCGTATTGCCGAAGAGAATGGTCTGATTGTAGCGAAAAAGCCAGACAGTCAGGATATTTGTTTCGTTCCCGATGGTGATTATGCAGGATTTATTGAGCGCTATACTGGAAAAACCATACCAAAAGGTAATTTTATTGACCAAGACGGTCATATATTGGGCCAGCACAAGGGGATTACCCATTACACCATAGGACAGCGCAAGGGCTTAGGAATATCGTTGGGAAAACCAGTATTTGTGACAGATATTGATCCGAAAAATAATACGGTTACTCTTTGCGAGCAGGAAGATTCGCTATTCCGCACCACTTTGTATGCAGACCGGCTTAACTTCATATCGGTGGAAAGTTTAACCGAACCTGCACGGGTTATGGCAAAAATCCGTTATGCCCATAAGCCATCTGCCGCAACGGTTTTTCCACCGGAAAACGGTGTGGCGCGGGTAGAATTTGATATTCCCCAGAGAGCAGCTACAAAGGGGCAGGCTGTAGTGTTCTTTCAGCAGGACCAGGTGCTGGGCGGCGGTACGATCTGTCAGGTATAGCAGATTTTGAGCTTTAGAAGCTTATTTTGAGTGAATTAATTTAATCACATCACATGGAAAAGAAAAGCCTTGCAAATGGTGAAAAACTTAAGGCAACCCAAATAACCGCCTTATGGGGTTTGAGGGTTTAGGATATTCGCCCCGTTTTGTTCTTTACGCCTTTTTTATTGCCATGCATTAGGCGGTACCGTTTCAATTTATAGGTTTACTGCAGGCTGCAGCTTTGACTGAATAGAGTGACAGATGACAATAGATGAGCGGCTCGACTGAGAAGAAGTTGAGCTGCTTTCTATTTCATAATATAGGAAACCGGCAATAAGGAATAAAGCCTGGTTTTAATCAATCTATTCGGTTAAAACACGTTTGTGGCGCGAATACAGAGAGATTAAATTTTGAAACCCACTTATTAAGAAGGTGCACTCCTATATGCTGCTGGCATGAATTTTTTGGCAGGTAAAGCGTAATTTCTCACAGAAAATGTTCTTTTTTATTTAAACGATTGAAAGCTTTTATATTAAGAAAATATTTATTTGTATTTAAAAACTGATTGAGTTACAATAAATAAAGTTAAGGGGGAAGTGATGCAGAATGAAACAATATGTAATTACAGTACTTTTGGGTGCATTGCTGCTATTGGCAGGCTGCTCCGGAAGAGATGGTCTTTCTTCCAGCAGCCATGTTAGTTCTGAAGATAAAATAAGTGACTTTACCGAATCTTCTGAGCCTATAGAAAGTACTGCTTCGCAAGAAGAAAGCAAGCCGGAAAGTTTGGCACCTCAGGAATCTTCTAACGGGCCTTCAGCTTCTGCGGAGAATCCATCTAATGGCGTAAACAGTGATGCCACGGTGATTGACCCGGAAGACAATTGGCAATTGATGCTAATAAACAAACAAAATATTTTACCAGAAGGGTATACCCCCAAGACCGCTGAGGTAGCTGGCATGCCAATTGATGAGCGGGTTGCCCCCTTTTTAAAAGAGTTTATGAATGCAGCGGCTGAAAACGGCATTAACCTTTCGGTTATTTCGGGTTATCGGCGTTATTCTACCTCAGAACGGCTGTATAATAACAAGGTTGCGGAATATGTGTCCCAGGGTTATTCCAAGGCAGAGGCAGAGCTGGAGGCCGGAAAATGGATTGCACCTCCCGGGACCAGCGAGCATAATGCGGGGGTTTCGGCAGATTTAATGACTTACCATTATTTTCAGGGAATGCCTATGAATGAAGAAATGGGAAAATTAGAGGAGTATAAGTGGCTGGCTGAGCACTGCGCTGAGTATGGCTTTATTTTAAGATATCCTGCCGACAAAGAAGACATAACAGGTATTCACTATGAGCCGTGGCACTTTCGCTATGTAGGCGAAAAAGCTGCCCGCGAAATTATGAGTCAGGGAGTTTGCCTTGAAGAATATTTAAATTCATAAAATGGTTGACAATTGGAAAGAAATGTAGTAAAATAATCTTCGTCGTCAACAGACGACGAACTTTGGAGAAGTCGCCTAGCCCGGTTTATGGCGCACGACTGGAACTCGTGTAGGGGTTAATAGCTCCTCGAGGGTTCGAATCCCTCCTTCTCCGCCAAAAACCGCTTAAACAGAATGTTTAGGCGGTTTTTTCTTGTTGTTTTAATTACAGAGAAATAAGGAATTTACTAATATAATGCTAACAAATCTTTTTTAGAATATCATTTATGGTATTAATAGCTGGTTTTTGCATATCAGTTCGTACATGAGAATAAGTGTCCAAAGTAATACCAATTGAAGAATGACCTAACATTGTACTAACGATTTTAGCAGGAACATTTTCCTTTAATATTAATGTAGCATTTGTATGTCGTAAATCGTGAAATCTTAAGGAATGAAGTCCAATAATCTTAACAATTTTTTTGAATTGACTATTTAAAACATATGTAGAAATTGGTGAGCCATCCGCTCTACAATTAATCAAATTAAGAACATTAAAACCTGTACCAAATTCTAAAGCTTGTACTTTTTGATTTTGAAAATGTTTTTCTAATTCAGATAATACAAATTTTGGCAAACAAAGAGTCCTATTACTATTAGAAGTCTTAACATCTGACAAGCAAAATTCATTGTTTTTATAACAAGTAGCAGTGCGCTGAATATGAACAGTTTGATATTTCCAATCTATATCATCCCACATTAGCCCTAAAACCTCGCCACGACGTAAACCCAGGGTAACTGAGAGCAATACAGGCATAAATATTTCAGAGCCTTTACAAGCCAATAAGAGACGGTTAACCTCATTAGAATTAAGAACGTATGGTATAAATTTATCTTTTTTTGGAGCATCAATATAATCCATTACATTATAATTAATTACCCTTTTCTTAACTGCATAGTTCAAAGCGCATTTTAAAACACGGTGAACATAAAGAATTGATGTGTTAGAAAGATTTTCTTTAGAAAGTGAGATATAAAGATTTTCAATATCACTAGGCTGTAATTTCAATAAACGGATATGCCCAATATACGGAATAATATGTTTTTCAATATTTACACGATAACCATTTACTGTATTTCTTGATAATTGCTTTTCACAATAAGTTTCTAACCAGTGTAAAAGAAAAATAGATAATTCGGAGTTATCTAATTTATTAGCAAAACTATTTTCAATATCGGAAATACGTTGTCTAAGAACTTGTTCAGCCTTCTTTTTTGAAATAAAACCTGATTCCCACTTTTGAACCCATTTTCCTTTAGAATCTTTACCCATATAATAAACAATAGAATATGTTTTACCACGTTTTACAACTGAACCACGCACTAAAGATCACCACCGACAGCAACAGAATCTAACCAATGAATAAACTTTTCCTTTGGAATAACATAACGCTTTCCAAGTTTAATATTAGGTACTTTATTTGCACGAACTAATTGATAAAGTTTCGTAGAACTTACTCCAATAATATCAGCAGCTTCATGTACTGTGAAAGTAAGTTTTTCATTAGTAATTTCTTTCATAATTAATCCTTTCTAAAAAAAGTTAAACAATCATCAAAATTATTCAACCATTTCATGGAAACATAATCATTTTCGAAATCGGGATCAGCAATAGCATTCTTCATATAATCTTTATAAACGATTTCAGATCTATGTAAACCTTTTGAAGAATAAAAAACATGAGCGTTTAATTCAGAAACAGAACGAAGCAAATCTTTAGTTACATATTTAGTAATATACTTTGATACTGATAGATGATTCTTTATAATTTCTAAAGAACAAAAACCAAATTTAGAAGAATAAGCAGGCCAATCATATACCAGTTCACCATTTTTAACTTTATGTAAGATTTTATAAGGTAATTTCATATCCAAAGTGAAAAGAATTAAAGAGGATATTGGTAAACCGTCAAGAAGAGCATGTAAATGCCAGGCACCATCTTCATGTAATTCAGGTATAATTAAGTATCGAATATTAAGAGAATGAATACGATTGAAATTTCTAATAAACACTGAAAATGTCCTATAAAATGGACCTAACGAATATCTATTAAAACGCTTAGGCGAAATAGTAAAAGTACAAAATAAAGACCACGTATTACAATAAGCTAATTCAAAAACCTTTGATTTAGAGCGGGACAAACTATTTTCTAATTTTGTATCATTTCCTGCTTTACCCTTTGCTGTAAAATTAATTTGTTTATCAAGTTCAAAACCAGAATTACGTAAACAATTATGATGAGTAATTTTATATTTTTCATCACTATATTTACGAATAGTACCAACATCAGGAATATACAATAATGAGCTTTTAATAAAATCACCTCTACAAAAGATTGTTAAATATTCTGCAAAGTATCGATTTATGTTACTTAGTCAAGTATAAGGAAGCCCTCGACGTGCTGAAGCTTTCGTCGAGGACTTCAAGCATCATCAATGATCAATATCAATACCTTTAGAAATACAAGAATCAATCATATGTAATGAATTAATAGTATCGGATAAAAAAGTAAGTGACCTATCCATACAAGCACATAATGCATTTGATATAGGTGAATTTTCTATTTCAATTACTTTACCCCATAAAATGGATAATTCAAAAAAACACTGGTCAAGATCATAAAGATACAAATTAAAATTATCAAAATTACTAAAACTTACAGGAATAACAGATTTAATACGTTTCTCTTCCATAGGAACACCCCACATATCAAAATAAGGTTATTTTTTGCTAGAGTCTGGTAAAATAAAGTTAGCATTTAAACTATTAATACATAAAACAGAAATTGCTGAACCACGAGACATAGAATGAAATTTAGCAAAATTATCGATTGCGTCAACAACATCATAATCTAAATAACAATTAACACGTTTTCTAGGCTTTATATCAGTTACATACATCACTTCTAATACACCCCCTTTCAATCAACGCACTGGGCTTTACAACGAGCCTCGAGGCTTGTCTAATTCGGCAGCCAACGGCAGGGGCGTTCCGGCTCCGCCTTCTCTGCCTGCCGGCAGCTAGCCTAAGACAAGCCTTCTCATTGTAAAGCCTTACCTTCGGCAGTGCTTATAAGGAAAAATAACTTTCTATATAGTAGAATCTACTATATGAGTATATAGTAACATTTGATATATAATAAGTCAATATAGAATTTTATACAAATTATATTTCGTTTAAATTGCTGATTATATAGTAAAAAATACTATAAATATAGATAAACAAATAACTTTACAAAATAAATTAAACTAGTGTATAATCAAAAAAAGAGGTGATAAAAATGCCTGAAGAAAAAATAAATTTAAAACAATTCTTTGATACCATTGATGAAGCTGCACAAAAAGGTATAGAACAAGGAATAAATTTAACTAATGCCCGTAATGAAAGAAAAAAACAAATAGCAATAAGAATAAAAGAAATCAGAACAGCTAATCAAATGACCCAAGAAGAATTAAGCGAAAAAATAAATATTAATGTTTTAACTTATAGAGGATATGAAAATAAAAAAAGCGAAGTACCAATAGAAGTACTAATTAGAATTGCAGATATATTTAATGTATCAATGGATTATCTTACCTGTAGAACAGATAATAAACTCGGATTGTATCAAACCATAGATGCAAGTAAAAATAATTTTGAAGAGAGATTAAACAAATTAGAACAAACAATGAAAAATCTTAAAAACGCAGTTGAATAAAAATTAATGCTAATAAATTTGCTAATAAATAAAAAAAACTAGTGCTTACAAAACACTAGTTTTTACTATTTATAGCCATTTTTACTATTTTATTTTATATAAAATTAAAATAAACATCTGGAACTCGTGTAGGGGTTAATAGCTCCTCGAGGGTTCGAATCCCTCCTTCTCCGCCAAAAACCGCTTAAACAGAATGTTTAGGCGGTTTTTTCTTGTTGTTTTAATTACAGAGAAATAAGGAATTTGCTAATATAATGCTAATAAATGTTTTTTAAAATATCATTTATGGCATTAATAGCTGGTTTTTGCATATCAGTTAGTACATGAGAATAAGTGTCCAAAGTAATACCAATTGAAGAATGACCTAACATTGTACTAACGATTTTAGCAGGGACATTTTCCTTTAACATTAATGTAGCATTTGTATGGCTAATTCGTGGAACTCGATTTCCGATTTTTATTGAACTATTTCTTGGTTTTCTGAGATAAATCAAGAAATAGTTCTTTCCTATTCACCGTGTCAATGATATACTGAAAATAACGATTTGTTGTTGAGGTATATGCGATGCTGCCCTATACAGGTGATTACACGGAACATTTTGATCCCGAAAAGCCAAGCCTTACATTCTATTCCTTTACCCCGCGTCCCTTGATGCGCGGGGGTATGTATCAAATGGATGACGAATTGGTTGCCTTGCTGATAGAGGCCCACAGGAATATTGGCTTTCTGGAAGGGCTTGTTGAGTATGCTCCGAATAAAGAAGCATTTGCGGAGCTGATGCTTTTGAAAGAGTGTACCTATTCCCATATGATCGACTACGATGATCCCGATTTCAAAGAAATACTCACTATCCGCGGCACCGGCAAAGGGAATATAACTCCCATCATGAACTTGGAGGCGGCCTACAGCGCAGCGGCAAATTTGGAGATCCACGCTCCTGACTTGAGCCAGATTTGCGGCATCGCACTCAATGGAGAATCAGAGAATACCCCGATAGATGTTAGGGTGCATCAAACTTTTTGGCTGGGAGCAAAGACAAATCTTAAAGGATACAACCCTACAGCACCGGATGCTGTACTCCCTGCACTGGCTGATATTTCTGCATATCTCTATAACGACCATAATACTGATCCGCTGATTAAGGCAGCGCTGGTACATTACCAATTTGAAATGATCCATCCATTTGAACAGTATAACGGTATTGTCGGACGAATCCTCGTGCCGATGATACTGCGTGATCTTGTTGGAGAGGCAAGTCCCCTAATATGCTTGTCCGAGTATCTGTATCACAATAAGAATGAGTATTTCGACTTGCTTCGGACGACACAGTACAGCGGTGGATATATCCGGTGGATCAAGTTTTTTGTTAATGCTGTGGGACAAGCAGCACAGCAATCTGCGGAAATGCTGATGAAATATGAGCAAGTTATTTCTGAAGGATGGGCACAGTTAAGGGGTGTTGAGAACATATCTAAAAGTATTCTCTCGGTATATGAACATTTGAAAAAGCATCCGATCACAAATGTTTCTTTCACTTCGAAATGCTTAGGGCTTTCATTCAATTCAGTTGCAAAAGCAGTGTATCTGTTAGAGGAAAAAGGTATCACTGTTCTAAAAAATGATAATGTAAGGAATCGCATTTGGACGCACGATGCACTTGAGGATATATTATTATGAAAAGAATTCTCATAAAGGTTCCATATGTGCAGAGTGTTTTATAACGGCTTATTGGAGGGCTGAAAATGAGCTTTGAGAAGAAGAAAATTGGAGAAAAGAACTATATTATTCATGCTCCGAAAGGAAGCGACTGGGTAAATGTAGATGATATTGTTGCATCCTGGAAAAACAACAGCTTCAGCTTTCCTAAAAGTAGCTCTGGTGAAGAAAATGGATTTCGCTCAGCTCAATTAGGTGCTCTATACGCAATTAAATCACATTGGACCGTATCCTCTAAAGCGTCCACGATTGTTATGCCTACTGGAACGGGAAAAACAGAAGTCATGATTGCTACAGTTGTATCTGAATGCTGTTCGAAAACCTGCATAATAGTTCCAAGTGATCTATTAAGAAAGCAGACCATCGCAAGGTTTTCAACACTTGGAAAACTACGAGAAATTGGAGCAATTAATGAATCGTTTGAGAATCCAGTTGTCGGATGTCTGATTTCGTCACCCAAGGATATTACTGAATTACAAGAATTACTCGATAAAAGCAACTTGATTATTACAACGATGTCGTTGCTTAATTCAGGATACTTTAAGAACGAGTTCATGCAACTTTTGGCATCAACATGTGATACCGTAATCATTGACGAGGCACATCATGTACCTTCAAAGTCTTGGAAAAAAGTAAAAAATGCTTTCGCATCTGTAAAATGCTTGCAATTTACTGCTACACCGTTTCGTAACGATGGCAAAAAGATCGATGGCGATATTATCTATAATTATCCGCTTGTTCTTGCACAAGAATGTGGATATTTCAAGCCTATAAACTTTTATCCAGTATATGAATTTGACAGTGACAAAAAAGATATATCAGTAGCGAAAAAAGCGGTTGAACTACTTGAGGCAGATATAGCAAATGGGTTACCCCATTTGTTACTGGTTCGTGCTTCTACGCAGGGACGGGCAAAAGAATTGTATGAGAACATTTATCGAAAATATTATTTGAGACACGCACCGGTGCTAATCATCAGCGATAACACCGCTACTGATAATAAATCTGCACTGCAGAGCATAACGGATGGAACTTCAAAAATTGTCGTGTGCGTGGACATGTTTAGTGAAGGGATAGACATACCTCAGTTAAAAATATGTGCAATTCATGATAAATATAAGTCTTTACCAATAACCATACAGTTTATAGGGCGTTTTGCTTGAACTCAATCGGATTTAGGTGATGCTTCAGTCGTTGCAAACATTGTAGACGATGATATTCAAGAATCTTTAGAAGAATTATACTCACAGGACGCAGATTGGAATAAAGTACTTAAAGATATATCTGATGAGAAAATCGGACGAGAGGTTGAGCTTCAAAAACTATCTCGTGGATTTACCGGAACAGAGGTAATCCCTTTAAATCAAATAAGGCCCAAAGTCAGTATGTTTATGTATACCACAGAGGAAACAGACTGGCATTGGAAAAGATGGGAAAACGTTTTTAATCCTGAGCACAGTCAACATTTTGTAAATGAACAAGAAAAAATTCTGATAATAACGGAGCTATGTACAAGTAATGTGGACTGGACAACATGCCAAGATATTACAAACGATAATTGGAACCTACATATTCTTTATTGGAACGAAAATAAAAAATCCTTCTTTATCAACACCACAGATAAGGGAATAGCTAATCGCTTGGCTGAGGCTGTTTTTGATAGTTGCACACGCATAACTGGAGAAAATGTCTTCCGCTGCCTACACGGAATCAATCGTCTTATGCTTTCTACTGTTGGGCTCAAAACAGCTGTATCAAATCATCATATTCGTTACAGAATGTTTGCAGGCATTGATGTTGCCGAAGGAATAACCGGAGCAACCACAGGCACTTCAATAAAGTCCAATTTATTTGGAGTAGGATACGAAGATGGAACCAGTATAAGTATTGGTTGTTCCTATAAAGGAACAATTTGGGCGAAGTGGGTTGAAACCATAGATTACTGGAAAAACTGGTGTGATAAGCAAGCTGAGAAAATTCTTGATTCGAATATTGTCACTTCAGAAGTTCTAAAAGGTGCACTTATTCCAGAAGAAATCTTTGCTCGGCCAACGGTTGTGCCGTATAGAATTGATTTTCCTCCAGAGATTGAGGCGGATTGGAAAGGCTCTATTACTATTAAAACAGCACTATCTGATTCGAAGTCATTTCTTGTAAATATTGGATTGATTACCTTTGACGAAACATCGGCATTGAGTTTTTATGTAGGTAACGATAATTTTAAAGAGGAGTTCACTTTAGATATAACGGAAAAAGGATACTCAGTTAAGCACAAAAGTGGATCAATAATTTATTTGTGTTTTAGCCGTGGCAGTGAGATAAGCCTTAAGGAATATTTTAATGAAAATCCTCCTACGATATGGTTTGTTGATGGATCTTCGCTAGAAGGCAATCTCCTTGTTAGGTTGAAAACAGTTCGTCCAATTACTTTCTCTGCTGATAATATCATTCCATGGGATTGGTCTGGTGTTACGATTACAAAAGAATCACAAAAAGCAAGCAAAGAACCTGATAGCATACAGTACAAACTCATTTCGGAGTTAAAAGCATCAGAAAAATACTGCCTCATCTTTGACGATGATGGTTCTGGAGAAGTGGCGGATGTCATTGCGGTTCAGGAAGATGCCGTTAACAATAGCCTTTCATTTGAACTGTACCACTGCAAATACTCCGGTGCATTACAATCTGGCGCAAGAGTTGGGGATTTATATGAAGTTTGTGGGCAAGCTGAAAAATGCATACAATGGGCAAGTAATACGAAAAATATGTTGGATCGCCTTATGAAACGGGAAAATGACAGGATTAGTAATGGAAAACCTACACGATATGAAGTAGGCGACAACAGAGTAATGTTCATGCTTAAAAACAAACTAAAAGTATATTCCTCTGAATTTAGTGTTTTTATCGTTCAACCTGGTGTTGATAGCACTCAAATCACCCCTGCAATGCATCAAGTCCTTTGTAGCGCCGAGGCCTACCTCAAGGACACATATGGAATTCCGCTAACGCTTATTTGCTCATAGGGCAGTAAAACGATGGGTGTTCACGATGGTAATAAGTATGACAGATACTGTCTGTTAAATTGAGTAGTGAAAACAGTGTTATTATCTTTTTATATGTGATTTGTACGCCACAAACAAAAATGTCAGACACTGACTGGCATTTTCAAAATCAGGATCTCAATACAGGTCGAATACACAAAATAGAAACCCCTGACTATCAAATCATAATTGGTAGCTTGGGGTTTCTGCTTTTGCAGGAATATATTTTTTGTCGTGTGCTTGACATACGGGTGTCGTAAATCATAGAATCTTTAGGAATAAAGACCAATTTTATTTACAATTTTGGTGTAGATGTTTTATAGGTACACCCAGAATAACTTAAGAAAGGCTTCATAATTGGTTGCTTATGAGGAATATAACAAGCCTGCTTACGGGTAATCATGTCTGCAAACAACACCTTGAATGTAATATAAAAAGCCACCGGCATAGCCGGTGGCTTTTTCACTGTAAAAATTAAAGAGCAGATTTTATTATTGGATCAAGTTCCTCAGGTGTAACAGTTGGCTCATATCTTTCCATTACCACACCATCGCGTCCAATTAGAAATTTGGTAAAATTCCATTTGACCTCATTGCCTTCCAAATTTTCAGGATAGTGTTCTTTTATAACGCTCTCAATTTTACGTCCACCATCTTTTTGCAGTTCAAAACCTTTGAACGGAGCAGCCTCGGAAAGATATTTAAAAAGGGGATCAGCGTTTTCGCCACGTACATCAATCTTTGAAAATAATGGGAAGGTGACACCGTAATTCAGTTTACAGAACGATGCAACTTCAGCGTTGTCACCTGGTTCCTGAGCAAGGAACTGATTGGATGGAAAGCCAAGAATTAAAAAGCCCTGGTTTTTATATGTCTGATAAAGCTTTTCCAAACCATCATACTGCGGGGTAAATCCACACTTACTGGCTGTGTTTACTATAAGTAAAAGCTTGCCAGAATATTCCGAGAGAGACACTTCGTGTCCACGAATGTCTTTTACTTTATAATCATAAATACTCATTTTTCACTTCCTTTTTTGTCACGGGTTAGATGTTATGTTGATACCATATAGTATAGTTTGTTTTTATTCCAATAAATTATACTTATAATACCAGAGAGGGCGGCATATACACACGGGCGGCCAGTTCCGAATCCAGCAGATAAAGACCTTTGGCATCATTCCCAAACAGGTCGTACCTTTTTACAATATCCTCGGTGTTTTTTTCTTCTTCGCCCTGCTCCTTTACAAACCAATCAAGGAACTGCATCGTACGAAAGTCCTTTTGCTCGTAAGCAGCAGCATAAATATTATTGATGGATGCTGTTACTTTTTTTTCATGCTCAAATGCAGCATTTGCTGGTTCTCGAAAATCATGAAACAGCATGTTAGACGCTTTTATATCTTGCAAAACAACTTTTTCACTGTTGTTGAGCAGATATTGCATAAACAGCATGGCATGGTCGCGCTCTTCCTGGGTCTGGATGTAAAACCAGTTGCCAAAACCATTCAGGTTCTGGTCTGTATAATAATTATAGATATCCAGATAAAGATAAGCGGAATACCATTCCATATTGATCTGATCATTCAGCAGCGATACTAACTCTTTATTCAGCATTGAATTCATCTCCTTCAGTAAAGTGAATTTTTTATGGTTACTTGACCATTTTTGTTGACAGTAATCCTATTTAGGTTACCCATAGGGAAGCATGGGATACAGCAAAAACCTACCGTGATATTTTTAAATGAGTAAAAGATATTTTAACGCACCAACATAGCAGTTGCCGTTCACATACTGTACAGTTCAGGTGAAAAAGCCAGTCTTTTTGATCGCAAAGGTTAGCCTAAATCCATAAACCTGGTTATTGATTGGTACAGTATACATAGGCTAAAGAGTACAGACCAACGATAACTTTCTTATCCCTCAAAAACATGGCCTTTGCGATGAAAGCTGCATAAAAAGAAAAGAGGGAATCCTGCTCGGGCAGGGTTCCCTCCTTTGCAGATTAAAACTCAGTTTTCCAGAGACCATGCAGGTTGCAGTAAGCATAAATAGTACCTGAATCTACTTCGTTGAATTCCGCTATTGGTTCTTCACCTGGTTTCAAAAATTTTAACTCCACTTTGTCATCACACACAAGTGCTATCCATTCAATGTAGTGTTCGGGTACCATGGGGTGCAGTATAGAACCGACCGCGGCTTTAATCTTTCCCGCTTCTTTGATTACAACCGGAACGTGTTTCTCTTGCGCAGCGTCGGTGGAATTGGCTTCAAGCTTTGTCATGTTTTGTTCACAACACGACAGAGTTCCTCCTCCTACTTTAATTAGAGCAACAATGTTACCACATCTTTCACAACGATAGAAATCAACAACCGACATTACTAACAACTCCTTTTCCTTTATTATTATTATAGACCGGCCGCCTAAGGCGAAACCGGAAATACACGAGGTCATTAACAAATGAACCCGCACAAATTGCAGCACACATTTTGGCTGCAGTACTACACATTTTGCGAAAACACCTTAACTCTTTCGTTTATAGGAAGAAAGGTCTTGCTCTCTGGAGCAGCCAGTGGTTTTCCAAATGGCATTTCTGCATGAAGCATCCATGTTTCTGGTATTCCCCATAGTTCTTTTACCTTTTGGTCAATCAGGGGATTGTAATGCTGAAGGCTGGCACCATACCCCGCATCTTCAAGCATCATCCAAATGCTGTATTGCAGCATACCAGAAGATTGAAGAGACCAGATGGGGAAGTTTTGCTGGTAAAGCGGAAATTTCTGCTGTAGATTTTTCACTGTTTCCTCATCCTCAAAAAATAAAATTGACCCATACCCATTTTTAAATGAATTGATCTTCTCTTCAGTTGAAGTAAATTGCTTGGCAGGTACCAATTCCCTTAAAACATCTTTTGTATTTTCCCACAGCTTTTCATGTTCCTTGCCAAGCAAAACGAGTACTCTGGCACTTTGTGAATGAAATGCACTTGGTGCATACTGAACCGCATGGTGAACGAGCTCAACAATTTTTTCGTCTGAAAGTACCTTTTCTTTCCCAATTGTATAAAATGATCTGCGGTTTTTTACGGCATTTAGCAAGGCATTATCCATTTATTTCATTCCTTTTTATTGTAGCGGTTTTACAAACAATATAAAATTTCAACTTCATTATAGAATTAATTTATACAAAATTCAATATATTCTAGGTAATATTTTCCTTTTTTGACACTTTTTATGTCTGTTTCCATATGGTCAGTAAGCGGCAACCCCTTTTCCTTATAGATTATATTTTTACTTGACCTTAAATACTTTTTTATTTGATTCTTCTATATTCTTATTATACAGGTTATGAAAGCATTAAACAATACTAAAAAAGTATATTTTTGAGAATATTTTCTTCCTTTTTTGTCTACTTATGCTGTATAACGCCAGAAGATCCCCAAGTTTGAGAAGCTTACTGGCGTTATTGTGGTTAAAAAAGATTTTATTTTAAATTGTAAAAAGACGATAGCCCTTTATAAAGGGCTGCACCACTAAGGTCCCGATCAATCTGAAGAAGGCGATTATACTTGGCAACACGCTCGCTTCTTGAGGGTGCTCCCGTTTTTATTTGCCCAGCATTTACAGCAACTGCAAGATCAGCGATGGTGGTGTCCTCAGTTTCTCCCGAACGGTGGGAAATTACAGCAGTATACCCAGCCTGCTGTGCGGTATAAATAGCGTCCAGTGTTTCGGTTAACGTACCAATCTGATTGGGTTTAATTAGAATAGAATTGGAAACGCCAAGGCTGATTCCTTTTTTCAGGCGTTTCGTATTCGTGACAAACAAATCATCCCCGACCAGCTGTATTTTTTGACCAAGCCTTTGGGTTAAGCGTTCCCATCCGCTCCAGTCTTCCTCTGAAAGTCCGTCTTCCAAAGAAATAATCGGATACTTTGCAATCAATCCATCCCAAAAATCGATCAGTTCATCGGCTGTCATCCGCTTTTGCTTTTTTGTTAGAAGGTAACTGCCGTCTTTTTGATACCATTCGCTTGATGCTGGGTCCATCGCAATCCAAAATTGTTCCCCGGGTTGGTAGCCAGCTTTTTCGATGCCTTCTAAAATTGCCTTCAACGCATCTTCATCATCTTTCAGGTCAGGGGCAAAGCCGCCTTCGTCACCAACTGCTGTTGAAAGGCCCCGGTCTGAAAGAACCTTTTTGAGGCTGTGGAATACCTCGGTACACCAGCGAAGGCCTTCGGCAAATGAGGAGGCACCCACCGGCATAATCATAAATTCCTGAATATCTACATTGTTGGAGGCATGAGCACCACCGTTAAGAATATTCATCATCGGTACGGGTAACGTGCGCGCTACACAGCCTCCAATATATCGATACAGGGGCATGCCGAACGAAGCGGCGGCCGCTTTTGCTGTAGCAAGGGATACGGATAGAATTGCGTTTGCACCAAGGTTTGATTTATTCTCTGTGCCATCAAGCTGCAGCATGGTTTGGTCAACAGCGTTTTGCATAAAGGCATTCATGCCTGTCAGGGAATTTGCAATAACTGTGTTAACATTTTTAACCGCGTTTAGAACGCCTTTCCCCTGAAAGCGCAGTTTGTCACCGTCTCGCAGTTCTACAGCTTCAAATTCTCCGGTTGAAGCGCCGGAGGGGACAGCAGCACAACCTGTTATACCGTTTGCAAGTGTTACCTCTGTTCTGATCGTGGGGTTTCCCCTGGAATCGATTATTTCCATGGCCTCAATCTTTTGAATGAAAGAATCGTTTTTCATCGTCAATCCTCCTTTATTTCTATATCATGTAATATTTTGGCTGATACTACTTTAAAAAATGCAAAGGTTTTTGAATTGTTAGTTATGGTTTCAAAAACAATAAAACGGGCAAATATTATTATGTTGTTTACAAGAATTGAAATAACAACCTACCTAAAGTTTACTCATTTTATTTTGTGTGTCTACGTTGTACTTATTAATAAATGCAGTTATTTATATGGACAAGCACTTTACTCAAATAATGGTGAGGCCTGGTTTTTTTACACAACAGACAATTGTTATACACGAGGTCTGGGTGCCTTATGAAAAAATACGCCCCTGAAGGGGCGTAGAATTTATTGATATGATCATCTGGTTTGATTGGAAGGGATTATATTTTTTTACGGTAAAATAGGTTGCCCACAATCATAAATATTGCAAATATGATCAGGTAGTAGAATACTGCCGAACCGTGTGCGGCAAAAGCTGAATAAACCATGAATATACATCCGCAAACACCCAAGAACGGCATAATAATGCGTTTGAAAGGACTAAGGCCTTTTTCTTTTCGCATAAACTGAATAAAAATGAGTATGTACATAGCATATAAAGTGATAATCGGCAGCTCAGAGGAGTCAAAACAGAAGTTACCGAACCAGCCGGTAGACAGGTTAGCACCATAGAAATACAACAGCCAGAAAGCGGATAAAGCCAAGCTGAGTACCGAGGAGTTGCAGGGCATATTTGTAACGGGGTCTACTTTGCTAAACATTTCGGCATTTGGGCCGCGGCCGCGCACGGCCAAAGCATAGAAGCTGCGGCAGTTTGACAGGGTAAGGCCATTTAACGTACCCAGGCACGAAATAACAATCAACACAAAAATACCTGTTCCGGCAGCGGTGCCAAACAACCGCTGAAAAGCCATTTTAACAGCTGTTTGCCCGCTTTCCATCAGTTCTGCCGTAGTAACTGCACCATTTAAACCAATATAATAGAGAATGTAAGTAACAACCACAATGAAAGAACCAAGCACCAAAGCCCGCGGTAAGTTGCGTTTTGCATCTTTTAACTCTGCATTAATAGAGGTTGCTAAAATCCAGCCCTCGTATGCAAATGCTACAGCTACTACCGAGGCCATAAGGCCGGTGTTTTCGTAGCTGGAAGCTACGGTGCTGATAGTTGTAAAATTATCGACAAGAACTCCGTTAGCCAAACCCACAATAGTTCCAATAATGGCCATTAAAATGAGTGGAACCATTTTAATAATGGTGGTGGACACCTGAAACTTACCTGCAATTTTAGGGGAAAGTGCGTTCATAGTAAAGTCCAGGCACAAGAAAAAGCAGGCGATTGTCATACAAGAACCACCGGTAATATCCCACCCCAAGAGAACACAAAAATAACGTGCAGATACCCAAGCAAGCACCGAAACTAATGCGGGGGTATATACGGTAGCCATAAACCATCCAATATTATAGGCATACCGCTCGCCCATGGTGGCCTCTGCATAATCCACCAAGCCATTTACCTTTCCGTACCGGGTTGCCATGATAGCAAATACATAGGAACAGATGACCATTATAATGCCAACAATGAACCACGCAAGAATACCCATAGGCATATTACCGCCGGTTGCATGCAGAACGGATTCGGCCTTAAAGAATACTCCGGAACCAATGACAATACCTACCACCATACAGATGGCAGTTGGTAAGCCATACTTTTTCTCGAGTCCGTTTTCCATTAAAATTATTCCCCTCTCTCATATCCATGCAACGTAATGTTGCAAGTTGGTAAGTATAGAATAGCGTTTTTTACTGCAAATTACAACTATTGTTTTAAATTTTGCAATTTTTTTAAAAAGCAAACTCATTTTTGGGGAATATACTGTTAAAATAAAGGCTGATGTACCTTACTGCTGAATTGCTAAAAAACAATTGCAACTCCTTTGAATGTGCCAAGGAACAGAGCCTCTAGATGCGTTCCCCATGGCAGGAGGGCTAGTACTGCCAGCGTATCAGCTTTGTTTACTCACCCCTTAAATACGGCTGCGCTGCGTACTTCTGTGTGAGATGTAACCCAATGAGGAGGTCAAAGCACTGTTTTTTGCGAAAACTTTTAACTGCAGCAGGCAGTTTTTAATTTGTACCGCATCATATGCAGCTAAAAATATAATAAAGCAATGTTCAACAGAAAAAATAAAAAGAACCCGGGGAGAGAGCAGCCCCGGGTTTCTTTTATGGCTTGAGAGGTAGAAACGATACATGCGTGCTGTATGCCTTGAAAATGTTGGGTGTAATTTGCCACCTGCTATAGTATATGCATTGTCGAAAAAAGTGTTCTTTTGACGAAGAAAACGCATCCCAAAAAAATGGGATGCGTTTTTGAAATTCAGAACTATCGCTCAATGAGTCCCTGATTTACCAAAAAATCATGGGCAACCTGTTCGGGAGGAAGCCCCTCCTCATCTACCTTGTAGTTTAGTTCGCGCATCACATCATCGGTGAGTACGCCATTCAGCTGCGATACAATATTTCGCAGTTCAGGGTATTTTACCAAAGTATCTTCGTGGAACATAGGAATTGCATAATAAGATAAAAATGCATTCTGGTCATCTTCCAGCACCACAAGATCATAGGTTTTTAGCATTCCATCTGTTGAGAAGGCGGTGATGACATCACTCTTCTTCTCCGCAATGGCGGTATACCGCAGTCCGCCGTCAATAGGAACCACATCTTTAAAATGGGTGCCGTATTTTTCGTCCATAGCAATTACGCCATCTTCGCGGTTGTTAAATTCGATTGTGGGGGAGAATATCAGCTGATTGCTTACCTTTGCAATATCGCTGATATTATTTAGTTTGTATTTTGCCGCAGTATCCTGGCGTACAGCCAAAACATAAGCGTTGTTAAAACCAATCTGGTCCAGCACCTCAATCTTATGGTCACTGCGCATCTTTTCCCGAACGGTGTTGTAAATCACTTCTGTATCCGTAGAAAAAGGTTGCTGCAGCAGACTTCCGTAAGCGGTTCCGGTATATTCAATATACAGATCAATTTCCTGGTTTTTCAATGCTTCAAAGCAAATACTTGAGCTGCCCAGGTTAAGCTTGCGTTCCACCTTTATGTCAGTCTGATCTTCAATTAGGTCCGCATAAAGGTTTCCAAGAATAAGCTGCTCGGTAAAGTTTTTCGAACCAATTCGAATCGTTTTTTCGCCAAAACTAATGCCAGAAAGACCAACTGCCAAAATTACAATTACTAAAATAACTGCAATGACGGAAAGGGTTACGCGGCGTTTGCGTTTCAGCTGTACCACCTTTTCCCTAGTCATGTTAACATCAAGTTTTGTCAGGCTAATGGGGGTTACAACTTTTTCCAGCTTGCCTACTACAAAATCCATCAGCAAAGCCAGAATACAGGCCGGAATAGCACCAGAAAGGATCAGCATGCTGTTGCTTGTTTGAATACCGGAGAACACCAGGTACCCCAGGCCGCCGGCACCAATAAACGCAGCGATAGTAACTAGACCAACAGCCGTAACGGCAGAGATACGAATACCTGCCATAATAACAGGTAGTGCCAGAGGAATCTGCACCTTGGTCAGCACCTGCATTTTGGTCATGCCAATGCCTCGTGCAGCCTCTAACGTTTCGGAGTTAATATTATTTAACCCGGTATAGGTATTTTTAATGATGGGCAGCAGGGAATAGACCACTACTGCAAAAATAGCAGGAGGAGTTCCGATTCCAAGGAAAGGAATTAAAAAACCCAATAATGCGAGGCTGGGAATTGCCTGAATGACATTAACTGTGCCAATGATAGGTTTATTTAAAGCCTTTACCCGACTGATCAGTATTCCAATAGGCACACCGATTAACACAGCAATGCAAACAGCAATTAAAGTGAGCTGAATATGCCGTACGAATAAATCCAATACCTGGTTGCGGATACTCCAAAAATACTCGAAAAAATTCATGATTCACCCTCCTCATCCAAACCGATAAACTGTTGGCTTAAGGTAGTAACCAGGCTGGTAGTGGTGATTAAACCAAGAAGTACTTTGTTTTCGTCTAAAACAGGAATATAAGAAATCTTCTTTTCCTGTACCGTTTTTAACAAATCTACAATAGAATCCTCAGGCCCTGCGGAAAGGAATTCGGTACGCATAATCTCAGAGATGGATTTTGTACGGTCTTTTTCCAACTGAATCATTCGGGCGGTGACAATACCGATCATCCGGTTTTCATCATCGACTACAAGAACGCTGTCAACCTTATTAAAACGCATCAATTCAATACACTTCAGCAGTGAGATACCATCCGTGCTCTTGATGGGGCTGGTAATCATGATATCACGTGCCTTAATTAGTTCCGGAGTGCTCCAAATACGGTTTTTCCCCACAAAATCAGACACGTATTCGTTGGCCGGGTTCTTCAGAATATTTTCCGGCGTATCGTACTGCACGATCTGCCCCTTATGGAGGATACAGATTTTATCTGCAATTTTGATTGCCTCATCCATATCGTGGGTAACGAATACGATCGTCTTTTTTAGTTGGGCTTGCAGCCCTACCAGCTCAATTTGAAGCTGGGAACGGCTGATTGGGTCCAGGGCAGAGAAAGGCTCATCCATCAGGATGATCTCTGGGTCGGTAGCAAAAGCGCGTGCAACGCCAATTCTTTGCAGCTGACCGCCGCTAAGCTGAGTGGGATAACGGTATAAAAACTCGTCAGGGTTTAAACCGATCATCTTCATCAGTTCAATGGTTCTGGCCTCAATTTTTTGGTGATCCCGCTTTTCCAGACGCGGAATAATCTCGATGTTTTCCTTTACCGTCATGTGAGGGAACAGTCCGGTCTGCTGGATGACATAACCCATAGTTCTGCGCAATTCAATAATATCGCGTTCTTCGGTATCGGTGCCATCGATATAAATTTTCCCCGAAGTGGGTTTAACAAGGCGGTTAATCATCTTTAAAGTAGTAGTTTTGCCGCACCCGCTGGGTCCAATCAAAACCACCAATTCGCCTTTGCCAATGTCCAGATTCATATTTTCGATTACGGCGTTATGCTTGTACACCTTTGAGACATTCTCAAATCGAATCAAATCTCATTCCTCCTCTTCTATCATATTTTTCGTGTAGGCATGCACTTTTTACTGTTTTTTGGCACTAAAAACTTCATATTGCCTTACCTTACTATTTTATTTTACCTTAATTTGGATTTATTTGCAACTTTGCCTGCATAGGCTTGCAATTTTAAAAAATATCAAATTTTGTTTGAATCGGTAGAAATTTGTTATCATTGTGTACTTATTATGGCAATATAAGCAAATGGTTAAGCTTATATTAATGCATATTAACTAAAATCGCACAATATGTTCATAATATGGAAACAATCCTACGGTAAGATACATCAAGGGTTGAAAATCCCAATTCATGTCACAGTGATATGAATTAACCTGGCCTTTGGGCCTAAAAGAGAGAAGGAACTTTTCATGATGAAACTTAACAAAAAATCTTTATTAGTGCTTACTGTAGCGGTTGCAATTGCAGCTTCTATGACTGCCTGTGGTGGAGATAAGCCCACTGAGAGCTCTTCCATTGCATCTGAGAGCAGCACTGTAAGCCAATCTGAATCTGCACCTGAAAGCTCTTTGGCTGACGAGTCTTCCAAAGAGGCTGATACTTCCAAAGAAGCTGACGCTTCCAAAGAAGCTGACGCTTCCAAAGAGGCTGATGCTTCCAAAGAGGCTGATGCTTCCAAAGAGGCTGATGCTTCCAAAGCTGATGCGAGTGAGTCTGCTCCCCAGTAATTGCTGAGGACATTCTTGGTAAGAAAAGAATAGAAAACCGGAGCGAATAGCTCCGGTTTTTTGTTGTCATTTTCTTTTGCTTTTATTGGCAGGCAAAAACCGGCCTGCCCTGCCAACTGCGCATACTAAAGGAATTTTTCTCCTTTGATGGTATAAACCTTTTGATGACAAAAAGGTTGCAGGGTATTAAATAATAGCGTATTTAAGAATGCAGCTGGTGTTTATGGCATACAAGCCTGTATTGAAGCAAAAATAGTGTTCCTTTTACAGGGTTTGATTATTCTTAATTTGACAAGTATTTAAAAGAAAAATATAATGTTTCCAAAGGGAAGGTGAAGAAATGTCAACCAGGCAAAAGGTTTTAGAAGAGCTGGAGCGCAAAAAGGGAATGAGCATATCTGGCGAGGAGTTGGCGGCCCGATTAAACGTGACCCGTGCAGCTATTTGGAAAGCAATTCAGGAGCTGAAAAAGGAAGGCTACCAGATAGAGGCGGCAACCAATAGAGGATATTGCCTGGATGCGAATACCGATATTCTGTCTGCAGAAGGAATAAAATTGTATTTGCCAACTTCACTGAAAGAAATTTCTATCCTTGTTTATGACAGGCTGGACTCGACCAATCAGGCGGCTAAAAAGGCCGCTCTAGAGGGTGCTGCCCATGGTACGGTTTTTCTGGCAGGAGAACAAACTGCAGGAAGAGGACGAATGGGCCGCAGCTTCTATTCTCCGCCCCACTGCGGTATTTATATGAGCTTTATTTTAAGGCCTGAGCTAACAGCTGGAGAAGCAGGGCTTTTGACTACAGCGGCTGCGATTGCAGTTTGCCGCGCCATCGAAAAGGTAACAACACGCCGTGCCCAAATTAAGTGGGTGAACGATATTTTATTGGAAGGTAAAAAAATCTGCGGTATTCTTACCGAGGCTGCTGCAGACCTGGAAAGCGGACAGTTGGAATATGCAGTGCTTGGAATTGGAATCAATTATACCGTTCCGCCTGGCGGATATCCACAAACACTAACCGAAAAAGCCGGTGCCCTGTTTGGAAAAGAGGCCGAAGGAGTAGGCCGCAACAGGCTTGCAGCAGAAGTGATCTGTCAAGCCCTGCAGATTTGTTCTGCTTTAAAGGAGCGGGAATATTTGAAGGAATACCGGTCGCGGTCTGCGGTAATTGGGAGGCCCGTTAGATTAACTGGACGTAATTTAGAAGCAACGGCAGTGGACATTGGTTCGGAAGGGCAGCTTGTTTTAGAATTTCCGGATGGACGCAGAGAACAGCTGGCTTCTGGTGAGATTCAGATAAAAGGGTTATATTAAAAAAGAGGGACGGCATGCCGTTCCTCTTTTTTTACTGTTATGTTCAGTAGTTCGCTGTCTCGGGTTTAGAGCCGCCAAGCGGCGGGGAATCCCCAAAGCCGGTCTCTGCGGCCCGTCTCAGTGCTTTCCTGGCCTCCACGGTAATCAACCGCCCGGTACCAGAAGGGCAGAGCATATAAAATAAAAAACAGCGCCAGGGGCATTTGCACGCATACGGTGTAATAGGAAAAATAACCGCTCTAATTTTAAAACCCTTACACGTATTTATAAATGGCTTTCCAAAAATGAAATGACATCTAAAAGCTCTGGATAATGGTATACCTGACCGGACAATGCCATCTTCCGCAGGGTCTTGGTTGTTACCCAGCATACGTCCTGAACTTCTTCAGTTTGCAACACCAGTGACTCTAATTTAAAATCTTTGCGGATTAAATACAGGTCCCACAGAATAGGAGGGTGAACCATAGAGCAAAGCAGCGCAATTTCGTGAGGCTCTATAATCAGTCCGAGCTCTTCCTGTGCTTCCCTGAAACAAGCCTGCAAACTGCTTTCCCCCACAAGCACACACCCTGTAGTAAGCCCCCAATATCCGGGCAGCGTCTTCTTATTCCAGGCACGCTGCTGAATGAGAACTTCTTTTTTGCTGTTCATGATCCAAATCTCAACGGCCCGGTGAAAAAGCCCTTGCGGTATTGTAATACCTCGCTGAATTGTTTTGCCGGTCGGCTCACCTTTTTCATTATATAAATCCCATATTTCCATCTTTTCGTCTCCAATCTGCTTTTTAGGGTAACACGAAATAGATTACAGGTCAAATGCCAGTTGTTCAGAGCGTATTCCCCTGTTTTCATGTTTCTATACAACAATAATAAAGTTTGCGATGAAGATAGCTTGAATTTTGTAATTGGTACACTTCAATCATTTAGCTGTAATGAATAGCGTATTTGGCCTCGGTTTGTGAAGGCTTTTTATCGGGACAAAGAATAAATACTGCCCAGTGAGCATACAGGCGGCTTGGAGGACAAGTCGCGCCTAGCCGCCTGAACCTGAGATAAAAGTGTTATTTTTCAACACCTGCAATTTATCAAATCAATAAAAACACACCTGGCATTCAATCTGTTGAATTGAATGCCAGGTGTGTTTATTCCAAAAAATATTTTAGGGTTTTATTCAGGGTGCTGTGTATTCCATTGCAATGAACTTTTTAATATAGATAAGAAAAATAGCAGGCTATAAACCCATAACAGCAACAGAAACAACAACTCGTCCATTAGGTACATTAGCCGGGAAGCATCCAGGTACCGGCGTATGCCCAACAGTGTTGGAATGAGGGTACAGGCCTGAAAAACCAGATAACACCCACCTGACGCCAATACAAGCTGCCGGCCTTTTGGTGCGTCAACATTGCTGTTTACTCTGGAGTGTGCAAACCAGAAGATGACTCCGGAGGCTGCTGCCAGCAGCTGGAATTTTTGCTCGGAAATTCCAGCAATCGCATGAGAAACAGAAAATACATGGAACAGTAATGTGAACTGCCACAAAACTGGAATCAGGGTAAGCAAGGGGCTGATCTGCCGCTGCTTTTTAGCGATTGCAAAATAAAACCCAATATATAGAAAAACCAAACATGTTACGGCCAAAAGCAGGGCTGGAGCAAGTGAATCCCAGGAAAGGGAATAACCACTTACCAAAAATTTTATTTCATTCGCAATTAACAAAAAGTTTGGAATCAACCCACATAAACCGGCAAGTACTAACACGATACCGGAAAAATGGCAGGGAAACGAAGCTTCTTCAGGACACGGTTTATTCAAACGTGGCAAAAGCAGAGTGCTGATGGATACCGTCAAAATTATAGCGATCCATTGCACCGCTACCCAGGCAGTTCCGCCCTGGTAAAACCCCCGGCTGTCAATATACCATAGGTTTAGCACCAGTCGGGAGATTACGGAAATAAATGCGAATACTGCCAGAGATAGATAGACTGCTTTTGCCTTCATAAATGCCTCCTGTTACCGATCCGCCAGAGGAATATAAGGACGAGAAGGGCTGATGGATTTGTAAGCAGGACGCATAATCCGTGCGGTGGTTACCATCTCTTCCATACGATGGGCACACCAGCCGGCTGTTCTTGCAACAGCGAAAATTGGCGTATGCAGCTCTTCTGGTATACCAAGCATTTGATACACCATACCAGAATAAAGGTCTACATTTGCACAGACCACTTTACCATCGTTTTTCTTCTCAGCCAATACCTGCGGGGTAAGCCGCTCTATGGCCTCCAGCAGACGGAACTCAGCTTCCCATTCGGTTCCTTGAGCCAGTCTGATGGCATTTTCCTTTAAAATACAAGCTCTGGGGTCACTTTTTGTGTAAACAGCGTGGCCCATTCCGTAAATCAGGCCGGAACGGTCGCCAGCTTCTTTATTGAGTAGTTTGCGCAGAAAATCTGCCACCTCTCCATCGTCTTCCCAATTTTGTACGCCTTCTTTCACAAAGCCCAGCATTTCCCGGACTTTGCGGTTCGCACCGCCGTGACGGGGGCCTTTCAACGAACCAATTGCTGCTGAAATGCAAGCGAAGGTGTCGGTTCCAGACGAGGTGAGTACACGGGCGGCAAAGGTAGAGTTGTTGCCGCCGCCATGCTCCGCATGTAAAATCATGCATAAATCCAACAAATGGGCCTCTTCAGGGGTGAACTGCTTGTCGGAACGCATGGTGCGCAGAATATTTTCTGCAATAGACAATTCTTTTTTGGGCTGATGGAAATACATGCTTTTATGGTCGTAGGCACGGCGTTTTACCTGGTATGCAGAAACCATAATGCTGGGCATTCTGGCCACCAGCATGATTGACTGGCGCATTACATTTTCAATCGTGCAGGTATCCGGATCCTCATCATAAGAATATAATGCCAGAACCGCGCGGGCCAGTTTATTCATGATATCCTTCGACGGCGCCTTAATAATCATATCATCTACAAAGTTTTCGGGCAGTTCCCGGTACTCAGTGATGATTTCGTTGAATAGCAGCAGCTGCTCTTTGGTGGGTAAGCTGCCAAACATTAACAGCCATGCAGCTTCCTCATAGCCAAAACGGTTTTCTGCTGCGCAGCCATTGATCAAATCATGAATATCAATGCCGCGGTAGGTTAGACGTCCGTCCACAGGCGCCTTTTCACCCTCATCCATCACATAGCCATGCACGTTGCAGATTTGGGTAAGGCCTGCCAGCACACCGGTGCCGTCAGCATTACGCAGCCCACGCTTTACATTATATAGCTCATTGTAGGATGGGTCAATATAGTTATACTTCTTGTACTCTTCGCATAAAATTTGAATATCCTTATTTACGGTTTCGGTGTCTACACTTCCAAAGTTTCCAAGCATTTGGTTCAGCAATACTATCAGCCCCCTTTTATCGTATGAATTTGATTTTATAGTAGGTTGCAGAATAAGTCAAGAGGAATTTAACAAATTCTGCAAGTTTTGGAATCGATTCTTGCAAAAAGTACGGAAATCTATAGAATATGCACAAGGAAGTGATACTTTTATGAAAGGCTTATTATTTTTTACATTTATTTTAAGCGTGGTTATGCTCATTCTCCCATTACCTGCTTTAAGGCAAAACGACGGATTTTATCTGCCCGTGAGTCAAAATCCGGCAGAGTCGGTAACTGCCAGTAAATCCTATCCATCACTAACACAGGATGATCCGTCCAATGAAAATTCTCAACCAGCTGACAATACGCAGGTTTTGGAACCGGTAAAGGAATTTAAAATATTAAACCGGTCTACCGGCAAGGTGGACAAAGTTTCCATGCAGGACTATGTACGCGGGGCACTTGCCGCCGAAATGCCTGCAACATTCCATTTGGAAGCGATGAAAGCCCAGGCGGTGGCAGCCCATACTTACGCACTTAACCTGAAAAGGCAAAACGAAAATGGTACGGATTCTACCCTGAAAGGCGCCGATTTTTCGGCCGACCCTCAAAATTGGCTGGGATATGTGACTGAGGATTTGGCCAGAGAACGGTTCGGAGATAATTTTGAAGTTTATTGGAACAAAATATGTAAGGCGGCAGACAGTGTAATGCAATATGTGCTTGTTTATGAGGAACAGCCCATTGTGGCCGCATACCATGCGATCAGTGCAGGACAGACGGAAGATGCCGCCAATGTGTGGTTAACGGGTGTTCCCTACTTGGTTCCGGTAGAAAGTCAGGGCGACCAGTTGGCGCCGGGTTATGAATCTGCCGTAACATTTACTCAGGCCCAAATAAAGGAGAAACTAAGCAAGGCTTACCCGGAAAGTAATTTTTCTGCAGACCCGGCTGCCTGGTTTGGCAATATACAACGCAGTGAATCCGGGTATATAACATCGGTGACGGCATGCGGTGTTCAGATGCATGGAAAAGAGCTGCGTGAGCTTCTAGGGCTGAGATCTTCCAACATGGAAATAACCTACGCCAATGGCCAGTTCACCATTGTAGTGAAAGGATACGGACATGGAGTTGGTTTATCACAGTATGGCGCTGATTATATGGCACGCCAGGGCGACAGCTTTGATATCATTTTATCTCATTATTATCCAGGAACTCAGCTAGCGCAGATTGGAGCAGAATAAATTTTATACGGCAGGTTAACATAGAAGAGATGCCCAGCGTTTAGAAAGACGCTTGACATCTCTTTCCATTTATGGTATTATAACTTGCGTTACAGCTTCTGGAGAGGTGTCCGAGCGGTTTAAGGAGCTGGTCTTGAAAACCAGTGACTCGTGAGAGCCGTGGGTTCGAATCCCACCCTCTCCGCCAATCTTCTGTAACCTATATTTTAAAACGATCACACAATTTGGAGATGTACTCAAGTTGGTGACGAGGCGCCCCTGCTAAGGGCGTAGGTCGGGAAACCGGCGCGAGAGTTCGAGTCTCTCCATCTCCGCCACGTAAAAAAACCGTTTAGATAGTCAGAAATGGCTTGTCTAAGCGGTTTTTTTCTGTTTTTTTACATGTTTTAACTTTCCCAGAATAGCCCGTTTTTTACCGTTTTTACGCATCAAATACACAGTAAATACACAGGTGTTTTGTGAATGATCGCATTTATTTTTCATTTAAAAAGATTAAAAATAAATTATCTTTTAGTACATAACAATGTTTTACACCTAAGCATAACAAAAAATAATCCCTGTTTATTTTTAATTGTAATGACATTATTTTAATCATAAGGTTAAAAATAAATATACCGTATGCTGTTGCGCAAAAGCAATATAGCGGTATGAAAAAAATGGAAAAAGGTGCATTATATATAAAAGGTATTAAGGATGCTTTCATGAAGAAAGGTGTTGTTTAGTGCTTATTGGCTGCATTTGGTTTGCGGGAGCAGGATGCATTCAAACGCAGTGTGTTTTTACAGCGGTAGTTAAGGAAAATAACACAACATATTTATTAGTTGAGCCGGACATTGATACGCAGCAAAATCACTCGGCAAATTGAATTAGCGTATCTATTTTAGATGCTGAGCTAATTGCAGGGCAGCGGGTTAAAATTTTTTATGATGGAGGATCGCTGAAAGCTATTCTGCATAAATACATGGGTGCAGCCGTGTAGAGCTGATTGGGTAGATTGTTTTAACAAAACCGATTACCGTAAAATCAAAAGCCCAGTCCTTGTTTTATGCGTATGCGATCTGCTGTCGGTTCCCGCCCTTATGCACAATTAAAACCGTCTGCAACAGTTTTAATAAAATAGCATGGTTTTTCATTTGACAAATTATAAAACCATTACTTTTTTGTAGCGTACGAGAGTGCATGTGAAAACCAAACATACTTTCGCTATATTTCATGTAAAAAGTTATTGCTTTTTCGACAAACAGCCTGTGGTACAATACCAAATGTTTGCAAAATATTATATTTATTATCTGCGAAAATTTTTAATATACGTCATATTATAAATAAAGTATACATATTGCACAAAAAATGCTGCTGCAAATTCGTCCTGTTTAAAATAAATACACAATTTATACTTGTATTTTATAGAGGAAGCTGGTAAAATATAGTCAAGATGGGAGGAATGGTAAAATGGCAAAGATCAGTAAAAAGAATAGCGTTCCGCTATATCTTTTTCACCAGGGCACCAATTGCAAAGCGTATGAGTTTTTAGGTGCTCATCCTACCCAAAAGGGAAGATCCAGTGGTATCGTGTTTCGCGTATGGGCGCCGCACGCGCAAAGTGTCTCGGTAGTAGGGGATTTTAACGGCTGGGACCGGGAAAAGCATCCCATGCAGCGTTTGTCTGAACAGGGTGTTTGGGAAACATTTTTAACAGGTGTTCCGGCAGATAGTTTGTATCAATACTGTATATTATCTGCCGATGGCAAATTCCTTTTTAAAAATGACCCCTTTGGGTTTGCGACCGAGATCCTTCCGGGGAAAGCGACAAAACTTTGTAATTTAAACAGCTATGAATGGAAAGACGATAAATGGCTTGCCAGGCGGAAAGAGCATTGCCCCTATCAAAGCCCTATGAATATTTACGAGGTTCATTTTGGTTCCTGGAAACGGAAGGATGACGGCAGCTACTACGATTACCGCAAAATGGCGGAAGAGCTGATTCCATATGTAAAACTTATGGGTTACACTCACCTTGAACTGATGCCTATGATGGAATACCCCTTTGATGGGTCGTGGGGGTACCAGGTAACCGGGTATTTCGCGCCCACCTCCAGGTATGGTAAACCAGAAGATTTTATGTTTTTTATTGATAAATGCCATCAGGCGGGTATAGGTGTAATAATGGACTGGGTTCCCGCACATTTTCCCAAAGACGCACACGGACTGTATGAATTTGACGGCCAACCATTGTATGAATATGAAGATATACAAAAAAAGGAACACCTACAGTGGGGGACCAGGGTGTTTGATTTTGGTAAAAATGAGGTGCGCAGCTTTCTTACCTCAAGCGCTATGTTTTGGGTTGATCAATACCATATTGACGGGCTCAGGGTTGATGCGGTAGCATCTATGCTTTATTTGGATTATGGCCGCGAAGAGTGGGAATGGACTCCAAATGCAAACGGAGGAAAAGAAAACCTGGAGGCAGTGTCGTTTTTACAGCAGCTTAACTCTTCGGTACTGACCCAATGCCCCGATGCCATCATGATAGCGGAAGAATCAACTGCATGGCCGCTGGTGACAAAACCCCCTTATGTTGGCGGACTCGGGTTTAATTTTAAATGGAATATGGGCTGGATGAACGATATGCTGAGTTATCTTTCCCTCGACCCAATTTATCGGGCTTATAATCATGACAAGCTTACCTTTAGTTTTTTCTATGCCTTTTCTGAAAACTTTATTTTACCCATTTCTCATGATGAAGTTGTTCACGGCAAATGCTCTTTGATCAATAAAATGCCTGGTGAATACCGGCAAAAGTTTGACGGGGTTAAGGCGTTTTTAGGGTATATGATGGCACACCCAGGAAAAAAGCTTACCTTTATGGGAATTGAATTTGGCCAGATGATTGAATGGGATTACCGAAAAGGCCTGGACTGGATGCTGCTGGATTACGACAGTCATCGCAGCTTGCAGGAGTATGTGCGGCAGCTGAACAAATTTTATTTAAAAAATAAGCCGTTTTGGCAGATTGACGACCAATGGGAGGGATTCCAGTGGATTGCGCATGACGACAACAGGCAGAGTATTATTTCTTTCCGGCGGATTGATGATGAAGGAAATGAAATTGTTGCAGTGTGCAACTTTGCTCCGGTTACCCGCAAAAACTACCGCATAGGGGTTCCTTCTGCGCACAGCTATAAAGAGGTATTAAACTCCGACCGATTGGAGTTTGGCGGCCTGGGGGAGGGAAACCCGGAGCCTGTACGGTGCGAAAAAATTCCCATGCACGGGTACGAGCAGTCTATTTCCCTTACCATTCCCGCAACGTCGGTGCTGTACCTTAAGGCGCTCAGGCCCAAACGACACCAATTTCATTCCTTGACCGAGGCAACCACCGACAAAAGTAAATGATGCAGCCAGTAAAAAATGAAATGGCTGTTTAAAAGGCAGGCAGTGCCTGCCAGTATACTAAAATTATAAGTATAAAAAACGTTGCCCGTTTGGGTAACTGTGCGGCGTTAGCCGCATACCTTCAAACCCATTTTGGCGAGTATAAAAGCTTGGAGGAGGAAAACAATATGGCGGTTAAAAAAGAATGGTTGGCTATGCTGCTGGCCGGGGGCCAGGGAAGCAGGCTGTATACGCTGACCAAAAAGCTTGCAAAACCCGCAGTCCCCTATGGCGGAAAATATCGGATTATCGACTTTCCACTTTCTAACTGCGTGAATTCAGGAATCGATACGGTCGGGGTGCTTACCCAATACCAGCCGCTGGTACTGAACGAATATATTGGAAATGGCCAGCCCTGGGATCTGGACCGGGTTGACGGCGGGGTATTTGTGCTGCCGCCCTATCAAAAGAGTTCAGGGTCGGACTGGTATACCGGAACCGCCAATGCCATTTACCAGAACATTCCGTTTATTGAACGGTACGACCCGGAATACGTACTCATCCTTTCGGGCGATCATATTTATAAGATGGACTATGCCAAAATGTTGGCGTTACATAAAGAGAAGGGTGCAGATTGTACCATAGCGGTTTTGGACGTACCTTATGAAGAGGCGTCCCGGTTTGGCATTATGAATACCGATGAGACGGGCCGTATTTTTGAATTTGAGGAGAAGCCGAAACAACCAAAAAGCACGTTGGCTTCCATGGGTATTTACATTTTTACCTGGAAAAAGCTAAAGGCATATCTCGAAATGGATGAGCAGGACCCGACATCCTCCAAGGACTTTGGAAAAAATGTGATACCGGCTATGCTGGAAGCGGGAGAAAAAATGTATGCTTACCCATTTGAAGGGTATTGGAAGGATGTAGGAACGATTGACAGCCTTTGGGAAGCTAATATGGACCTGTTAAACCCTAATGTCGAGCTGGAGCTGTATGACCCGTCCTGGAAGATATATGCCCGCAACCCCGTGCAGCCGCCGCATTATATTGGTAGCGATGCCAAGGTGCAGAATTCTATGATTACTGAAGGCTGCCAGGTGAATGGCACGATTGATTTTTCCATTTTGTTTGCCGGCGTAACGGTGGAGCCAGGTGCAATCATCCGAGATTCCATTATTATGCCGGGCGCAGTGGTAAAAACGGGAGCAGTAGTAGAATATGCCATTGTTGCTGAAGACGCGGTAATTGGGGAAGGCGCCCAGGTTGGTGCCAGACCGGAAAATACACCAGAGAAGGACCAGTGGGGGGTTACAGTGATTGGTGCTGGGGCCGAAATAGCAGCTAAAGCGACCATACCTCCCAAAAGCATGATCGAAGGTAAAGCATAGAGGAGGAAAGCAAGATGATTGGAAAACAGGTTTTGGGGATTGCATTCTCCAATATGCGTGACTTTGACCTGGGTAAAATGACAGCCCATCGCACCATTGGTTCGGTACCCTTTGGCGGCCGTTACCGCTTAGTGGATTTTGCACTTTCCAATATGGTAAACGCTGGTATTTCCAATGTTGGAGTGATTACCCAAACAAATTATCAGTCGTTAATGGACCATCTCAGCTCAGGCAGGGAATGGGATTTATCCCGTAAACGGGGCGGGCTTCGTATTCTTCCGCCTTATGCATCCCTTTCCGGGAAAGGAGAGTACCGTGGAACGTTGGAAGCTCTGTATGGTGCTATGGGTTTTATCCGCCACAGCACAGCAGAATATGTGGTTGTTACCGGGTGCGATTATGTTTTAAACATTGATTTTACCGACCTGTTTGAGGCTCATGAAAAATCGGGTGCAGACATTACCGTGGTATATCGGAATAAAAATATTGAACAGAAAGAAGAAGAACATGGAACTGTTTTTCAGTTTAACCGGGACGGAATGGTCAATGATGTAATGGTCGGGCCTGTTCTTCTGGGGAACCGTAACCTGTACATGTCGATCCTTATTATGAAGAAAAGCCTGCTGGAAAGCCTGGTGGAGGACAACGTAGGGCATGACCGTTATTCCATGCGGCGCAACGTACTCCTGGCAAAATACAACCAGCTGAAAATTTATGGGTTTGAATATAAGGATTACTGTGCACATATTCATAATTTGAACAGCTATTATCAGGCTAATATGGAGCTGCTGATACCCAGTGTGCGCACAGTGATCTTCCGGCAGGACCGCCCGATTTATACCAAGGTGCGTGATGAAGTACCTGCTAAATACGGCCTCAGTGCCTTGGTTGGCAATTCATTAGTGGCAGATGGCAGCATTATTAATGGAGAAATTGAAAACAGTGTCATTTTCAGGGGGGTTCATATTGGCAAAGGCGCCAAGGTGAAAAACTGCATATTAATGCAGGGTACCATAGTGGGGGAAAATGTAACCCTTGATAGTGTTATCACCGATAAGAATGTTGTGATCCGAGAGGGGAGAACTCTGGTGGGGTTTGAGACATATCCAATTTATATTAACAAAAACAATTCCATTTAATTAGTCCGCAGTTTCTAAAAGGGCGGAAAACCCTTCCTAAAACTAATTTTTTTACTGATTTTTATTACTATTAATTCAGCATACATCCTGAAAATAAAAGAAACGGAGTGATCGTATGAAGATACTTTATGCAGCAAGCGAGGCACTGCCCTTTATTGCATCCGGAGGATTGGCAGATGTTGCAGGCTCACTGCCCAAAGCTTTGCGGAATAGGCAGCATGCCTGCCGAGTGGTCATTCCCTATTACAGCGGCATTAAACAGGAACTGAAAGAAAATTTAAAGTTTATTACCTATTTTAATGTTCCGCTGGCCTGGCGCAACCAATATTGCGGAGTTTTTGAAGCCAATGTAAATGGCGTAATTTATTATTTACTCGATAATGAATACTATTTTAACCGCAGCGGAATCTATGGCTTTTATGATGATGCAGAACGTTTTGCATTTTTCTCAAAAGCTGTTGTAGAAATGCTGGAGTATATTGACTTTGAACCGGAGATTATTCATGTGAATGACTGGCAAACTGCCTTGGTACCAGTTTATTTAGATTATTTCTACCGCAATATTGAAAAGTATAAAAATATCAAGACGGTGTTTACCATCCACAATATTCAGTACCAGGGCAAATACGGTTTAGAGATTTTGGGCGATGTGCTGGGGCTTCCTCCCTATGCTCAGGCTTCGCTGGAATTTGATGGCTGCCTTAACTTTATGAAAGGTGCCATAGAACATGCCGATGTAATTTCCACGGTGAGTCCAACCTATGCCCAGGAGATTATGGACCCTTGGTATTCCCATGGGTTAGACAGTATTCTGCATGCCAAACGGTATAAGCTGAAGGGCATTTTAAATGGAATCGATACTTCTATTTATGACCCCAGCAGCGATCAAAACCTGTGTGAGGACTTTACCCCGGAAGATCTTACCGGAAAAGCGGCAGATAAAGCAGAATTGCAGCGGCTGATGGATATGGAGGAAAACCCGGACACTATGTTGATTGGCATGGTAACCAGGCTGGTGTCTCATAAAGGGTTGGATCTGGTAAAATATATCTTTAACGAGATTATCAACAAAGGAATGTCCGTTGCACTGCTTGGTAACGGCGACTATGCCTATGAAGAATTTTTCCAGGAGATGAAAGACCGTTATCCTGGCAGGGTTGGAGTCAAAATTGGTTTTATTCCTGAGCTTGCCCGTAAAATTTATGCCGGCAGCGATGTGTTTCTAATGCCGTCCAAAAGTGAGCCCTGCGGCCTTGCCCAAATGGTTGCACTGCGGTATGGTACTATTCCGGTAGTACGGGAAACCGGCGGCCTTAAGGATTCCATTATTGATTTAGGCGCTCCGGAGGGGAAAGGAAACGGATTTACCTTTAAAACCTATAATGCTCACGACATGTTGGGCGCTTTAGAACGGGCACAGAAACTGTATGCAAACAAAGACGAATGGAACCAGGCTGTAAAAAATGCAATGCAGTGTGATTTTAGCTGGAAGCGTTCTGCTGCTGAATATGTGGAAATGTATAAAAGCATTTTATAACAAATATTAGCATACTGTTTTTACAGAAATGGACGTTTTATCATTTTGGCCACAGGATATTTTGGTATCCTGTGGTTTTTTGTATGAAGAAAACCACTCGCTATGCGAGTGGTTCAGAAGAAGGCTTCTGCCAATGATGTAGACATAAAAACTCCCTTTCAAAAATGAAGATGCGGTCTGCTAACTGCACCAAACAAGCAAAGGGAGGTCATTCGAGATGAACGACGTAAATAGTTTATCGCATACGAGTTGGAATTGCAAATATCATGTGGTGTTTGCCCCGAAGTATCGGCGGAAAGTGTTCTATGGAGAAAAACGAAAAGAGATCGGAGAAATCCTGCGAACACTCTGCAGCTGGAAAAAGGTCAAAATCATAGAGGCAGAAGAATGCCTGGATCATATCTACATGCTCTTGGGGATACCGCCAAAAGTTGCGGTATCAAGCTTCATGGAATATCTCAAAGGGAAAAGCAGCCTGATGCTTTATGAATAGTTCCCAGAGTTAAAGTGCAAATACCGCAGCCGGGAGTTTTGGTGCCGCGGATATTACGTGGATACAGCGGGAAAGAATGCAGTTAAGATAGCAGAATACATCAAGCGTCAGCTGGAAGAAGACCGGGTGGGAGAACAGTTGACAATGGGAGATTTCTAAGCCCGTTTACGGGCGGCAGATAGCAAACTTTCGCAATTGGCAGATCGTACTAACGCGACGTGACGCGTACCGTTTGTATCAGAGGGCTATGCCCGCATGTGAAAAACCACCGGCTTGGCCGGTGGATATTTATTTGTTTTACTTTGTTAAAAACCAAAGAATATTTTTACCGCTAGGCAGCCAAAAAGTGATATAATAAATAACGTAAACTGTAGTGGAAACTGTGTAGGAAAGCCTTTGAGCCGATGTGCGCGTACCGGTTTATCATTGGGGTTTTTGTTTGCTATCCGCCCTTGCACCGAAAAATGTGTTTTGTTGATAACAAAAATGCATCCCCTTCACCTGGAACATGAAGGCGGTTCAGTCTTATTTTTAGTGGGATGTTTGCAGCGGAATCAGGAATCAGGGGGACTTGGAAGGAAGAATATAAACCCTGGTAAATACACTTCTTCGATCAGATCACTACTGCAAATTGGCGGTCAGGAAATCTGTCATTTTTACGGAATTTTATGTAAGGGGACCTTCTTTTATTCGGGGAGATATAAGAAAATGGAACACAGGTTTGTATGGGGAAGGATTATACCAGTGATAAAATAGGTGGGGGGTATATTAAAAATGTTGTCATTTGAAAGCGATTATTCTGAAGGAGCACATGAAAAAATATTGCAGCGGCTGATAGAGACCAACATGGAAAAACTGCCTGGTTATGGAAATGACCCATATTGTGAGAGAGCGAAAAGTAAAATTAAAACAGCCTGTGAATGCCCTGAGGCAGATGTTTTCTTTCTGGTTGGCGGAACACAGACAAATGCCACAGTAATAGGTGCCGTGCTAAACAGTTACGAGGGGGTAATTGCCGCTTCTACCGGCCATATTAGTATGCATGAGGCAGGTGCAATCGAGCATACCGGGCACAAGGTACTGGAAATTCCCCAACACCAGGGTAAGATGCAGGCCATGGACCTGGAAGATTACCTAAGGGCTTTTTGGAGCGATGACAACCATGAGCATATGGTTTTTCCGGGTATGGTTTATCTTTCACATCCCACAGAATATGGAACCCTGTATACAAAAGAAGAACTGCAGGAGATTTCGGCAGTATGTAAAAAATACAACATTCCCTTATATCTTGACGGTGCGCGCTTAGGCTACGGCTTAATGGCAGCCCAGACAGATGTAACCCTGCCTCTGATAGCTGCATGCTGCGACGTATTTTATATTGGCGGCACGAAAGTAGGAGCATTTTGCGGAGAGGCTGTGGTATTTACCAAACAGAATACCCCGAAACATTTTATGACTGTTATTAAACAAAAAGGTGCCCTGTTGGCAAAGGGGCGGCTGCTGGGCATTCAGTTTGATACCTTGTTTACCGATGATTTGTACTTTCATATCAGCAAGCATGCAATTCAAATGGCCCAGCTTCTAAAAAAAGGCTTTGAAAAAAGAAAATTTACTTTTTTTCTAGATTCTCCAACCAACCAGCAATTCATTATTTTAGAAAATGATATGATGGACCGGTTAAAAGAACATGTAGCGTTCAGTTTTTGGGAGAAAATAGACGAAAATCACACTGTTGTAAGGTTTGCAACCAGTTGGGCAACACAGCAAGCAGATCTCGACGAATTATTTGATCTGCTTGATTCCCTGCCTAAATAAGGAGATTTTTGAGAAACTTCCCCCAAAATTTTTATAAGGTTTTGTCACTGGTAAAAACTGCCGTACATTACATATCACACGAAATATGAAAAAGCCACACCAAATGGATTTTATCTCCATTGGTGCGGCTTTTTTGTAGGAAGATCCGGGTGCCTGGCAGAACAAACAAAATATGCTCTTGTTTTAAAGGTTTGGACCAGGTTGTTTTTGTAGAAGAATCATACTGCTTCAAGAGCCCCATCTTTGATTGGAATGTTAGTTTGCCGGTTAACAAAAAGTATCGCGGTAATCCTTAATTGCCTGCTCAATAATAGAAATGGCAGCTTCCCGGCCACGAACCTCTTCTATAGCGGTTTCCTTATTTTCCAATGATTTATAAACTGCAAAGAAATGCGACATTTCCTGGGAAATATGGGCAGGAAGCTGGCTGACATCGGTATAACAGTTATAATTGGGGTCTTTAAAGGGAATCGCAATAATTTTATCATCTGCTGCACCATTATCCAGCATAGTGATCACGCCGATTGGATAACAACGCACAAGAGAAAGAGGGTAGATGGTCTCGGAGCAAAGCACCAGCACATCCAGAGGGTCTTTGTCCTGTGCATAAGTGCGGGGAATGAAACCATAGTTTGCAGGATAATGGGTAGAGGTATAAAGAATACGGTCCAGTTCAATAAAACCGGTTTCCTTATCCAACTCATATTTGGTTTTGCTTCCTTTAGAAATTTCAATCACTGCACAGAAGTTTTCACTCTTAATTCTGGCAGGAGAAATATCGTGCCAAATATTCATTTCGTTCACTCCTCAGCTTTTTATTTATAAGTGATGGACCATTTTAGCCAGCGGAAACAAAGATAGGGGAAAATATTGTAAGCGATGCCAGCCAATATGTTAGGCAGTAAAATCAGTGTAGAAATTCTGTGACTGTAGGGCTCTTCTCAACGGGACGGCTTCTGTGTTCTTTGCCTTTTCTGCGCGGCCCACCATAAACCCCTTTGCGAAGCGACCTATTGAAATTGCTCCACACCGTTCGAATATGACTAGATGCCGTTAAGCAAGAAAATTTTTATTTGTTTAGCAGTTTGCACAACAAGCAATATAATTTATTATTATAAACGTCATTCTTTTTTCAGTCAAGTTTCTAACGGTTTCTGCCCAAATACAACCCTGTTATTTCCTCCGAAGTCTTTGCGCATTTGAATTTTGCAATAGTGATTATTTTGGAACAGCTGGGCAACTTTTGTTCCCTGATTATAGCCAATTTCTACTGCAAGCCATCCGCCTGGTTTTAGCAGGTTAAAATACAGACGTAAAATCTCTTTATAAAAAGAAAGACCATCTGCACCGCCATCCAGTGCCATAACAGGTTCTTGCCGTACGTCGGAAGGCAGGCCGGCAAGGTCCCCGGTTGGAATGTAAGGCGGATTAGACAGAATCAAATCTGCAGACGGGAGGCCGTTGGGCGTTAAAACATTCTGATGAAGCGGCGTTACATTAGCGGCGGCATTTTTTTTGATATTTTTTTTCAGATACTGAAAAGCCTGGTCTGAGAGCTCCAGGGCATATACCTTGCTTTGGGGAATTTGCTTTCCTATAGTAACAGCAATGCAGCCGCTGCCGCTGCATAAATCGTAAACAACCGGGCAGTGCAGATGGGAATGCTTGATCAGTTCCAGTGCGGTTTCCACCAGTACTTCGGTATCTGGCTGAGGGATTAATACACCAGGCCCAACCATAAAATCCAGCCCATAAAACCCCCAGTGCCCCAACAGGTACTGTAAAGGGGTGCCTGCTTGCAATTGGCGGCAAAGCGACAGGAATTCGTCTGCCTTTTTTTCATCTGCCGGTTTTGAAAATACAATTGGTAGCCTGGAGCGGCTTATTCCAAACACATGTTCAAAAAGCAGCCCCGCTTGTTGAAAGCGGGGCTGCTTTGCGTCTGTTAAAATGGCAAGGCCAGCCTGATATGCCTGCTGTACAGTCATAGGTTTTCTCCTTTACCAGCGGTCGTTCTCATCAGAGGATTTGGGCAGAACCTCGTTCATGGCAGCAACAGCTACCTCCATTTGGGATTCATCCGGTTCACGAGTGGTAAGGTGCTGCAGCCATAAACCAGGAGCGGAAACGATTCGGGTTACCGGGTTGTCATACCTGCCGGCCAGTTTGATTACCTCGTAGGCCAAACCAACCACCAAAGGCAGCGAAAGAAGCTTTAGGCCAAAACGAATCCATACGCTGTTCCAGGTAATAAAAGATGAAACGATAATAGAAAGTACTAAAACAATTAAAATAAAGCTGGTACCGCAGCGGGGATGGAACCTGCTGTAGTTTTTAATATTCTCAGGAATCAGCTCTTCGCCGGCCTCATAGCAGGCAATTGTTTTATGTTCTGCTCCATGGTATTCAAATACCCGGCGAATGTCGGACATCTGCGATACCAATGCCAAGTAGACAATAAAAATAGCAATTTTTATAACACCTTCGATAATAGTGAGAACAACAGGGGAGGGAATAAGCGGGTTCAGCAACTTAACCAGATAGGAGGGAAGAAGAAAGAATAACCCTAAGGCAATCGCAACTCCCAGCACCATGGCTATGGCAGAAAAAACCTGCATAGCATTGTTGCCAAGCTTTTTTTCTACCCAGGCATCAAACTTACTGGGCTCTTCGCTTTCCTCCATGCCCGAGACTTCTGCAGAACGCATCAGGCAGCGGTAACCGGTTTGCAGCATAGAGATGAAATTAAAAATTCCACGTACTACCGGGACCTTACGGTACCATTTTTGAGTATTTTTCTTTTCCCAGGTTTCAATGTGGATCGATTGGTCCGGCTTACGTACGGCAAGCGCGCAATTATTTACGCCGTTCATCATAATTCCCTCAATAACAGCCTGGCCGCCAATGGAGGTTTTAAACGATTTTTTGTTTTGAGACATAATATGAACTGATTCTCCTTCCAGCTATGTGACAAAAATTTAGTTAGGGTAACTTGGGTAAATCTTCAGAACGCTTAAAAATTGGGATTCGAATCGTGACGGTTGTTCCTTCCTGTTCCACCGAATCCAATTCCAAGGAGCCGCCGTGCAGGGAAATAATTTCATCTGCAACTGCCAGCCCAATTCCGGATCCCCGGCGGGTAGAGTTTCCTTTAAAAAATTTGGTTTTTACCTTTGCCAAATCCTCCGCCTTAATTCCACAACCGGTATCGGCTACTGCAATTACCACATCTTCACGGTCACGGAACGCATCTATGGTAACCGAATCTCCGCTGTCGGAGTATTTAAGCGCATTGTCAATAATATTTATAAATACCTGCCGAAGCCGGTTTTTATCCCCCATAACAGTAACATACAGGTCGGGTTCATTATAAATAAGCGAAATTCCTTCCCGTTTGGCACGTTCAGTGAACATAAGTACTGCTTCACCCAACTCGGCCAGCAGGTCGGTTTTGTCAAACACCAATTTAAACCGTCCGCTTTGCATACGGCTGAAGTCTAAAAGGTCTTCTACCATCTGTGAAAGCCGGTCGGTCTCATTTAAAATTACAGTCATACCCTTTTTCATCATTTCGGGGTCGTTGCAGCCATCTTCCTTTAAGGTTTCTCCCCAGCCTTTAATGGCGGTCAGCGGGGTCCGAAGCTCGTGAGATACAGACGAGATAAAATCATTTTTTAATTTTTCAGTGGTTGACAGCTCTTCCGCCATGTAATTGATTACATCACAAAGCTCACCCACTTCATCGTCATTGGCTTTTTTTAACCTGACATCAAAGTTCCCCTGGGCAATTTTTCGGGCGGTTTCTCCAACCTGCCCTACTGGTTTTACAATAGAACTGATAAAATAGGAGCTTGATAAGATTACCAGCAGAATTACCGCAATGCCCAACAGGGTGATCAGGGCAACCATGGTGATAATCTGATTGTCCGCTGCCGTAAGGGAAACAACAAACCGCAGCGCAGCAAGGTTTTCATCCTGAACAGGGGAGAGCAGGGTAACTGCTAAAATATTCTCTCCGTTCACAATACCGCGGTATTCGCCATATTCTGTATGGTTTTCCATAGCCTGATCAAAGTCGGGCATATAGTATTTCCCCTCAGGCTCAAAACCGCTTGAGGTAATAATGACTTCGCCCTCATGTGAAATAGCCATTAATTCCATTTTGTCCTTGTCGGCGAAGCCCGAGACCATATTGCGAATCTGGGAACTAAAGTTGACCGAACTGTCCTGCGCATAGCTGGTCAGCAAAGATTTGCTGGTACTGGCCCTGGACTTTACTGCCTGCAGAATACCACTGTAATAATAACCGCGAATCCCTATGGCAAAAGCAATTTCCAAAGCAATTAAAATCACCAAAATTACACCAAAGCTATTCAGCAGCCAGCGTTTGGTAATCTTTTTTATTGCCAAGATAATGCTCCCCCTTTCCGCGGCTTGAAAAAATTCAGCCTACTGCTGGTTCCACTTATAGCCAAATCCCCATACCGTTAACAAAAACTGTGGGTTGGATGGGTCTTCTTCAATCTTCATTCTAAGACGGCGAATGTTAACATCTACAATTTTTACATCACCAAAATAATTATCTCCCCACACCTTATTCAAAATGTCGCTGCGCTCCAGAGCGGTGTTGGGGTTCTTCATAAAATATTCTATAATCTGAAACTCTACCTGAGTGAGGTCGATGGGGCTATTGTCTTTGGTAAGCGCCCTGCTTTTTAAGTTAAGCACAAAAGGCCCCGAGGTGATAATATTGGACTGTTCGGTTTGTGCTGCCGCCATGGTAACACGGCGATGAATTGCATCAACCCGGGCAACCAGCTCAGAAGGGCTGAAAGGTTTGGTTACATAATCGTCGGCCCCAAGCATCAAACCGTTTACTTTGTCCATCTCCTGGGATTTGGCCGAAAGCATAATAATTCCAATTGTACTGGACTGCTCGCGAATTTTTTTGCAGACAGTAAACCCGTCCAGCCCCGGCATCATCACATCTAAAAGAGCAATATCAAATTGGCCGCCATTTTCCTGAAAAACCCGCAGCGCTTCTGTTCCGTTGGGGACATCGGTTACGTCATATCCGGCCCGCTTTAAATTAATTACTACAAAATCACGAATGGCATCCTCATCTTCCGCCACTAAAATTCGTTTCATTTTTCTCCCCTCTTTCGTATTCAATTATTCGGTCAACAGGGTAAAGAGTTCCCTTAACTGAGCATAGTTAATCGCAAGAGGCTCTTCCGTATTGGGAGGAATATACGCATAATAGCGAAAAAGCCCTTTTGTTTTTATGGTGCGGTAGTTTTCTACTGCAAACTGGTCCTGATAATCTTTCTCGGAGTATACACGGATTCGCAAAAGCTCACGGGAATCGTCATCCAGGTTTCCCTGATATACAAAGAAACGCATTTCTCCCGTTTCAACCTGCTGTGAAACAGTAACCTGGCCGACCCAGCTTTCGGGGAATTTCAGGCGATACCCTTCGGCCTGATTGACAATATTGGTTTCCGCCACAGAAACCTGATTCACAGCGCCGATTTCCAGCGTTAAATATTGCGTAAAATACATTTTGCTTTCAGCTTCTTCGTAGCCGGGCAAAAGGGACATGGATGGAATTTCGATATACCCGTCCCCATTTACATCAGAGCAGGCCAGCCGCGCTGGTCTTAGTGTTCCGATTAATAGCTCAGAGTTTTGAAGGTCCTTCTTAAAAGCACTAACCAGGTTTCCTTCCTCTAAATAGAGGACTTCAGTACCAATTTCTCCGGTTTCGGTAATGCCATCAATAAAAATAGCAACACTTTTTCCGGGCAGAGAACCTGCGATCATCTGCAGATACCCGTTATAGCTGCGGCTTAAGGAAACACCGCTGACGGTAAAAACCTTACCTTTACTGCCTTTTACCAACCTTGCACGGGAAGCGCCTGTGACAGTGTTGTTGGACAGTAAAAGCATTTCATCCATCCCATTTGCATCCAGGTCCGAAATTAAAATTTCCGAGTAGTTGGAATCAAAAATGGTGTTGAGCACTTGATTCTTATAGGTGTAGACTGAAACGGTCATTTCAGCGGCATTGGCATTATCCCACCCTATTACAATATCATTGCTGTTCGGTTCAGACAGATTTGCGAAACGTACATAATCAATATTCCTGCCCATCCCCGGAACGTCATATTGAGAGTGCCATTCACCATCCTGCTGGTCCAAAATATTAATCCTGGCCAAAGCTTCCTTGGAACTGTCCAGTTCATAAAAGACGATTGCCTCATCCTGCCCATCTTCATCAATATCCTGCAGGACAAAGGCCGATTGAAATTGCCCGCTGCGGGGGTATTTCAGCTTAATGCCAGAGGTGCCCCGGTCATTTTGCAGGGCTTCAAATATTTTGGTTTGTTCTTCGGTAAGCTTGGGCGGGTGAAGCAAATCCTCCACCCCTAAAAGAGCAGAAGGGGAGCAAGAGGTGAGCATCAGCAAAATCAGTATTCCGGTTAAAATTCGTTTCAACTCTTTTCCCCCTTCTCAAAAGTTACGGCCGGCGT
Organism: Ruminococcaceae bacterium Marseille-P2935; assembly: GCA_900104565.1. Classification (GTDB taxonomy): domain Bacteria; phylum Bacillota; class Clostridia; order Oscillospirales; family Ruminococcaceae; genus Marseille-P2935. The sequence goes on along the minus strand of LT629952.1, from coordinate 773,322 downwards.
TTAATGCTGGCCGTAATGATTATGATAAATTCGGTTTTGGTCCACCCGCTCAGGGGGATCAAAGGATTCGTTTGGGTAGCCGATTACAATGGCGGCAAACGGAATCAGATGTTCCGGAAGGTTAAGGATCTGCTGGAATGCCGTGCGTCGCTCGGGAGTTTTGTGTACCGCACACCAGCAGCTGCCAAGGCCAAGGTCATAAGCGGCCAATAACATATTCTGTGCGGCAGCAGCGCTGTCATCAATCCAATATCGGGGGTTTTCTTCCGAGTCGTTACACAATACGATTAAGCAGGGAGCTTCCGCGGCCATCTGTAAATAAGGATGGACTTCCATCAGCTGGTTAATCACTTTTCGGTCATCTACAACAACAAAATGCCAGGAACAGCATTCCAACGCGGAGGGTGCATAAAAGCCGGCTTTAATAATTTGGTCAATCATTTCTTTTGAAACTGGTTTGTCCAGATAGCTGCGAATGCTTCTTCTGTGAACGATTGCATCCATAACATGACTCATAAGTTACCTCCATTTTGTACAAAAGTGCCTTTTTAGAGGCATAATCATAAAACTTTTGGACTGGTTGAACCAGGATGAATACCCTTGGAAAACCTACTGTTCAGGGGCATTTTGCTTATTAATATAGTATAACATGCCCCACATCATGTCAATGTTTTTCCTGTGAACAAAAAGGCTAAAATACCAATAAAAGAAAAGAGCCGGTTCTCCCAAATGGGGACCGGCAGGCTGAAAATTAATTATATACTTTATTTTTATACCTTAAAATGGTAAAATAATATATGTCTTATGTAAACGTTATTTATTATTCGTATGCTTTTTTATCCTCAGTTCAGAATTTTGAATGAGGTTGAGCAAAGAAGCAGAAAATAATGGGTATTCTTTGGATAAAATCTCGGTGGTAAGATATAGCTCTTCCGGTTGACCGCCCGCAATTTGTTGCGCTGCAATATTGGCGTTGCCCTCACAAATCTGCATGCATGCAGATGCGTAATGCTGAGCAACCTGAGGCGAGACAGTGAACATGCCAGATTGGTTTTTGGGGTTCGCTGAATAAACCACCCGGAACATACGGTAAACCGCCATCATTAAAAAAGAAGAGACTTCCCCGGTGAGACTTTTATTGGATTGTTTGGAAAGCAGATCATAAAGGATGTTGACCGAATTGCTGATCAGCTTTTTATTCAGCAGGGGAATTAAACCGCCGCGCTGGCCGTTTTCTTTGGTTATGGCATCTGCATCAGGAATATCCTCAACCGTAAGCTGGGAACCATTCCGTTCCGGAGAGCGGCCCAAAAGGTAGTCACAGGATACTCCGTAAAAATTTGCACACCGAACCAAAAAATCCAGCCCGCATTCCCGTATACCTTTTTCATAGTGAGAGAGGAGCGCCTGAGAGATGCCCAGTGAAACAGCCGCCTGTTTCTGGCTGATGCCGCGTTCCTTGCGGAGCAGCGTCAGTATTCTGGGGAAATCTGCGTTCAATGAAATCACCTTCCAATTTCTTTCCAATACAGAAAGTCTACGTACAGTAAATTATAGTATAGCTAACCTGATTTGTAAAGACGAAAAATTGAAAAAAATTCAGAAATCTGTCGAAAAAAGTTCATGAATTCATCAAAATAATGAGAGGAATTGATCAATTTTATGATTACTTACAAAATTCATTTCATCCGCCATGGTATTACTCAGGGTAATATGGACGGCAGATACATTGGCCTTACCGATTTGCCTTTATGTGAGGAAGGGTACGCCCAGCTGAGGGAATTGCAGGAAAAATTTAAGTACCCGCAGGTGGATGCAGTTTATACCAGCCCATTGAGCAGGTGCACGGAAACAGCGGAATTTTTGTACCCCCACCGAGAACAGCGCACCTGGCCAAAATTTGCAGAATGCGATTTTGGTTCGTTTGAAGGGAAAACCATAGAAGAGTTAAAGGATGATATTGAATTTGAAAAATGGATCGGCGACTCTTACCATATAGCTCCTCCGGGAGGAGAGTCGGGTGAAGAATTTACCAGACGAATTATCAGCGGTTTGGATGACCTTTTTGGAGAAATGATGCAGGAAGAAATACGCAGTGCGGCGGTTATTACACACGGTGGGGTAATCATGACCCTGATGGCTGCAGCGGGGTTGCCCAAACATCCTCTAAATGAGTGGGCGGTTGGCAGCGGAATGGGCTATACCATTTTAATGACCCCACAAATGTGGATGCGGGACGGAGCCTTTGAAGTTTACAGCGTATTGCCGGAAGGTTTGCTGGACCAGGCAGAAGATTTTGAAGAACAGTTTGAAGACGGACAGGATGGTCCATACTGAAAAAAGAGGAAATATTATGAGTTCGTGTACAGGAATGACTCATTTATATTATGGTGACGGCAAAGGCAAGACAACAGCAGCCGTGGGGTTGGCCTTGCGATGCTTGGGTGCAGGCAAGAAGGTATTGTTTGTTCAATTTTTAAAAAACGGGGTAAGCTGCGAGTTAGCACCTATGCAAAAGCTGGGAATTACCCTGTGGCAGGCGGACGATACAGGAAAGTTTACCTTTCAAATGAATGAGACAGAACGCCTTCGTTGCTGCGAAAATTGCACCAACTGCATGAAAAACGTAATGGAATCAGCTCTTTCAGGAGAGTACGAAGCAATATTTTTAGATGAAGTAGTAGACGCAGTACGCCTTGGCATGATAAAAGAAGAACTGTTGTTTACTTTATTAAAAGACAAGCCAGCTGGTTTAGAGCTTGTGCTGACCGGGCACCAGCCGGATACAAAATTAATCGAAGCCTGTGATTATGTCAGTGACATACGCAAAGTTAAACATCCCTTTGAGAAGGGCATAGCTGCTCGCAGAGGAATTGAATACTAAGGTTGTTCATTTAAGAATAATGCCTTTTTGTAAGTAGTGGGCTATGCTGTTTGCAGGTTCTGAAAAATATAGGTGTAATTTTGTGCTTTCGTAATCTTTCTTATTTTAAAACAGGCATTCATCTGTGAAAGGTAAAATAATTATGAGTGGATTATATCGAACAATTAAACAAAATTCCAAACTGGCCATGAAAGGCAATTGGGGAAAAGCAACTGCAATAGTGCTCATTTTAACTGGGATTGCCTTGTTTTTTAGAACTATAGAATACATTATTGCCCTTGCTGCTAATATACCAACCTTTCTTGATGTAGCAGGCACTTCCTTGAATTTTCTCGATGATCAAATCAATATCCAAATTCCTTCCATTATTTTGACGGCATCAATTACGCTGTTAACCTTTTTAACATTGATTCCGCTTGGCGTTGGTTTGTGCCGCTGGTTTTATTTGATTGCAGAGGGTAAAAAGCCAGAGGTATTGGACTTATTTTATTTTTTTAGTTCTGTAAAATTGTTTTTTCGGTCAATTTGGCTTGCAGTTCAAATTGGAGTGTGTATGCTGCTTTGGACTGTTTTATTTCTGCTTCCATCCAGTGCTTTGATTACCATCGGGAGTATTAGTCTGCATAGAAATGCGGTGGGGACTGGCCGGCTGCTGGCGTACGGGTCAATTGTTTTGGGAACGATTATTGCATTCTTTGCAGCTGTTATGCTTTTGGCAGTATCCAACCGTTACCTGCTGGCACCCTATTTAATAGGGGGAGAATCGAAGCTTAGTGCTTACCGTGCAGTAAAGACTTCCATACGTTATATGCACGGGTCATGTTTTTCGATGTTATGGTTTCAAATTAGCTTTGTCTTATGGTTTGCACTATGTATTTTTGTACTGCCGGCTTTATATGTGCTGCCATATTTTTGCAGTGCCCAGGCCATTTATGCAAAATATCTTATTGTATCAGGCGGACGGGAATATGACCTAGGCAGAGGGGACGAATGGGTGGATATGACCCAGGAATTTAACCAAGAGGACCGTCAGGCATCAAACTATTCTGAAAGCGAATTTGAAGATATCACCCGGGAATTTGACACAGGTGAACTTGAGGCCAGCCTGGAGCAGTTTCCTCCAGCAACAGAATAAAACTCAAAGAAAAAGCCGCCAATGTTGGCGGCTTTTTCTTTGATTTTATATGTGGAACGATTACTTTTTCAATTCACTTAAACATTTGGCGCAAACATTTTTCCCCTTATAAACGGTAATATCGGAAGCATCATTGCAGAATATGCATGCAGGCTCATACTTTTTAAGAATGATCTGGTTGTTGTCTACGAAAATTTCTAGGGAATCTTTGATGCTAATGTCCAGGGTGCGTCTAAGTTCGATCGGAAGAACAATACGACCCAACTCGTCCACCTTTCTGACAATGCCGGTAGATTTCATAATCAGTCCTCCAATAATGTAGATAGTTTCTCATTTCCAACTTAAATATTACTATAACTCAAAATACCAAAATTGTCAAATACTTACAACAACTTTTTCCAAAATCTTCACAAAAAAATCAAATTAATTTTGACATATAGGGATTTTATGAATGTTTTTGTCGAAATTTAACCGTTCTGCATATCCATTTCCACAAATGAATAACCATATAGAATCAGGGGGCGATGGAAATGATGACATGGATTTTGACCGGGATGTTTTTGCTTTCGCTGATTTTTGGAGTGATGAATGGGCGAATTGAGCAGGTTTCTACTGCTGCCATCAGCGAGTGCGGTAAAGCCGTTGAACTGGTAATTAGCCTTTTGGGGACCATGTGCCTTTGGAGCGGTTTAATGAAAGTAGCGGATAAGGCTGGCTTGACAGCAAAACTAAGCAAGCTTTTTTCGCCTGTTATGAAAGTTTTATTTAAAGGGATGAATTCATGTTCTCCAGCCGCAAAAGCGATTTCTATGAATGTGGCGGCCAACCTGTTGGGCCTGGGTAATGCGGCAACACCGCTTGGGATTGCCGCCATGAAAGAGCTGGAAAAGGAGAGCCCATTATCTACCAGTGCAACCGACAATATGATAATGTTTGTGGTGCTGAATACTGCCTCTTTACAGCTAATACCAACTACAACGGCATTATTGCGCCTAAAAGCAGGTTCAATCGCACCTATGGAAATTTTACCAGCCGTATGGCTTACCTCTGCAGCAGCCGTCATCAGTGCACTTTTTATGGCAAAACTGTTGGGACGCATTGGGGGAAAAAGACATGGGGCAGTTTAATCACTATATTATTCCTGTTATTATGTGTGCAATTGTTATTTATTCGGCAGTCAAAGGCATTAATGTTTTTGATACCTTTCTTTCCGGTGCAAAGGAAGGTTTTTCATCAGGAATTTCTATCCTACCTGCATTGGTGGCTTTGATGACTGCAGTAGGAATGTTTAAGGCATCAGGAGCGCTGGATGTACTGACTTATGGGTTAAAGCCATTGGCAAGTCTGCTGCACCTTCCCAGCGAAGTAATACCGCTAGCGCTGTTAAGGCCAATTTCTGGAAGCGGGGCACTGGCCATTTTTCAGGATATTATTACAACCTATGGCCCTGACACCTTTATTGGCAGGGTGGCCAGTGTGATGCAGGGTTCGACCGAGACCACCTTTTATACGATTGCGGTTTATTATGGTGCTACGAAAATTAATAAGACGCGGCATACACTGCCGGCAGCGCTTACCGGTGATTTGGTCGGTTTTATTATGAGCGCAGTAACCGTTAGAATGTTTTGGAATATATTTTGCAGATAATAACGCACATTCCAGTTTTCTACAACACGTTTTACCTGAATATCAGAAATTTAAATTTGGTGATAAATAAGAAATAAAATAGCAATGAACCAGAAAATTTCGCTTGGATAACAAATTAACCCAAAACACTGATTTCCAATATGAAATTGGAATGTTGTGTTACCCTTTTGAGTTGGTCATTCAATTGACCTTGTTTTAAGGCATAGCGCAGATTGTTTTGTGGGGTTAACAGATGAACATGCTCCATATTAACGAAAATGAACCGGCTGAGCATAGTGTTCCATCATTCATACAGTGTGTGAATGATGGAATCGGCCATCAATAGGCGGTTGTCCCTTTGGTTTTATAGTATTATTCTTCTGGTTGACAGTGGTGTAGGGCAGCCTATTCCTTTGTAACTTACAGTCAAATTCCATCTGTAAGCTGTTATTACCTTGCGCCTGCCGATGGGCAGCCGGTTGTTTTGGCAATGCCAAAAGTTTAATCTCGCCGGAACGGCCATAGGCCGTTGTGGAAAGTGGGCCCCAATAGCTCACGTCCTATTTGCTGGGGGGATGCACGCGTGCCCTTTAGGGTATTGGGTACTTTTTTACATCAAAAAAGTGCCTGCCGCCGCAGCGGCATATTGCATATCTTTAGCGACGAAAAACCGCCGGCTTTACCGGAGAGAGCAAAAATTTTTAGATTCCAGTTACTAAGGTGAAGTAAACAAAGCCCCCAAATCGGGGCTTTGCTTTACGAAAGATCGAGAATGAGGGTACATTTGGGGGGAGCAGGGCGAGTAATGCAGGAGCCGGTTGTTATTCGGTGCACCCTTGATCAGGCTCTTCCAGGGGTTAATTTGGAATTCTTCCCTACTGATGGAGGTGTTACGTAGCAAGGTTTCCACTTTAAGCGCAGTGCAAATTGGACTGGTAAAAAACGCACCCGCCGCAGTCATAAAAAAAGCATGTGGCAGCAAAGCGGCCACATGCTTAAGCACCTTATAAACCGGTTTGAATTCTTACCGGGCGACAAATCCCACTTTTTTATAGACCTTATCCAAGGTACGTTGGGAGATAGAAAGCGCTTTTTCAGCGCCTTTTTTATAGCATTCTTCCAAGTAAGGTTTGTCGTTTATCAAACGTTTAAATTCATCCTGCAAAGGTTTCAGTTCATCAATAACAGCTTCGGCTACCGCTACCTTAAAATCACCATAGCCTTTGCCCTCAAACTCTTTTTCAATTGCCGCATAGTCTTTTCCTGTTACAGAGGCGTAAATGGTCATCAGGTTATTGACTCCATCTTTACCTTCTGCGTAACGCACCTGTGCATCCGAATCGGTAACGGCGCGTTTGAATTTGCGCAGTATCACATCCGGATCATCCAGTATAGCAACAAATCCATTGGGGTTATCGTCTGATTTAGACATCTTTTTGGTAGGGTCCTGCAAAGACATGACCCTGGCTCCGGTTTTTGGAATATAGCCGTCCGGCACCTTAAATACGTTGCCATAGATGCCGTTAAACCGCCCGGCCACATCGCGGGCAAGCTCAAGATGCTGTTTTTGATCAGCGCCCACCGGCACCAGGTCGGTTTGGTAAAGCAGAATGTCAGCGGCCATCAGGGAAGGGTAGGTAAATAACCCTGCGTTAATGTTGTCGGCATACCGGGCAGATTTATCTTTAAACTGGGTCATGCGGCTTAGCTCGCCAAACTGGGTATAGCAGTTCAGCACCCAGGCCAGTTCGGCATGGGTTTTAACATGGCTTTGAATAAATAAAATACTCTTTTCCGGGTCAATACCGCAGGCCATGACCAGGGCAAAGGCTCTCAGGGTGTTCTCACGCAGAGCTTTGGGGTCCTGCCGGACGGTAATTGCATGTAAATCAACAATAGAATAAGTGCAGTTGTATTCCTCCTGCAAGGTTACCCAATTGCGAACCGCTCCCAGGTAATTGCCCAGTGTCATCACTCCGGTAGGCTGAATACCAGAGAATATTATTTTCTTTTTTGCCGGGGCTACGCTCTCGGCAGCTTGCTGTGTCATAGTTCATACACTCCAATAAATTTGTTTTCGCCGTTAAAACAGCTCTTTGGTTAACTTGCCAAGGATTTGAATTCCCTGTACAATCTGTTCGTTAGTAGGGGTAGAATAGTTCATACGGAAGCATTGGCTGGAAGCATTGGTATCGGCAGTGAATGCAGTACCGGGAACCACCGCAACCTTATGCTCTTTTACAGCAATATTGCAGAAGTTGATCATATCCGCACCTTCCGGCAGGGTGCACCATAGGAATAAGCCGCCTTCGGGGCGGGTAAACTGGACATTTGGGCTGAATTCAGATTCAAGCCCGTCAATCATCAGCTGACACTTGTTTTTATATATCTCGCTGATTTTAGCAATATGCCCGGCCATATCGCAATGGCTCATAAAACCATCGCAAATCATCTGTGAAAGAATTACGGTGTGCACGTCTTCACACTGCTTGGCAACGGTTAATTTAGCGATAATCTCTTTTGGGGCAGTGACATGCCCAACACGAATGCCAGGCGCCAGAATTTTGGAAAAGCTGCCGCAATAGATTACGTGCCCATCTTCATCCATTGATTTAATAGACGGAATTGCCTCCCCGGCAAAGCGCAGGTCGCCATAGGGGTTGTCCTCCACAATCATGACATCATATTTTTTGGCCAGTGCCAAAACAGCCTTTCTTTTTTCAAAGCTCATGGTAATGCCGCTTGGGTTTTGAAAGTTTGGAATTAAATAAATCAGCTTTGTTTTGGGGTTCGCTTTTAGGGCGTCTTCCAGTTTATTTACATCAATGCCATCGTGCTGTAAAGGCACGCCCACCAGATTAACCCGGTAGGACCGAAAGGCATTGAGAGAGCCGATGAAGGATGGGTCTTCGCAGATGATGGTGTCGCCCTCATTGCAGAAAATTTTGCAGGACATTTCCATACCCTGCTGTGCACCCGAAACAATAATCAGGTCATCAAATTCCCGTCCAATATTATGGTTTGCCTTTAAATATTCTTTCAGGCGGTTACGAAGTACAGGGTATCCTTCGCTGATGGAATACTGCAATGCAGCAATTGGGTTTTCAGAAAGGATTTGATAGGTGAGGTTGCGAACTTCCTCAATGGGGAAAGCCTCTGGAGCAGGGTTTCCGGCAGCAAACGGAATGACGCCGGGCTGAGAGGTAGCTTTTAAAATTTCGCGGATTGCGGAAGGTTTTAGGGTTGCAATTCGATCAGAAAAGGTGTAGTTCATCAAAGATGCTCCGTTCTGCCGCTCTGCGCCGGCGTATAATGAAAGGGCAAAAACCAACTCTTACCCGCAGAGAAAAGTGATAAGAGGATTTTTACATAGAAAAGACAGAAAGTGGCTTGGTACAGGGCAAAATAATTATGCTCCAAAACCAATTTAGCCAAAATGACCGCTTCACTGCCTGATACAACTGGAAAATTAAAATAAAATCCTTAAGTTTTAATTTTAACACACAACCTATTGATACGCAACAAGGTAAGAAAAACGTTTCGTTAGATTAATCTTTCAAAAAAGCATAGCAGGGTGGAGGAAAAACTCCTCCACCCTGCCAGATCAAGACAAAAATATTACGTATTGGCGCCTCAATCATTTAGTACGTATTTGATAGCCTGTAATTTGCCGGAAATTTTAAAACGGGTAACAGGAAGGCGTAAATTTACAGGTAAGCTGTCACCTGAAAGGAATTGGAATGTTGTTTTTATCACAAACGAATAAGTGATTGAGGTTTAAAACTGAACCAAGGCAAAAGGCGTTCTCGAAATTTTATAAAACACTTGTCACTCTGGATTGTGGAGGGTTCACATGTTTTTGAAAACAGCCCTTTTCGGAAAATTCTTATCACCATAACCGCAATATGGGCTTGCTGCTTGTGTGTAAAACCGGCCTGTTTGAAATTTGCCTATTTATCTGCCTTAATTGGTTACCGTCTCAGTGCATACCCTGCCGGGCTTTAAGCTTCAGCGGAGAGTTTTGCAATTCCCGCACGGATTCTGTTTAATGCTTCTTCTTTTCCAAGAATCGCACAAATCTCTACACCGCCGCCAGGGGTAAATTGCTTGCCGCTGACAGCAATGCGTACCGGCCAGAGCAAAAAGCCGTTTTTTACGCCCAGCTCTGCAATCAGGCTGAACAGGCATTCATGAATTGCTTCCAGAGAGAAGTCGGACAGAGCTTCCAGCCTGGGCAATACTGCTTTCAGCATTTCCAGAGAAGTTTCCTTGGTGGTCTTCATCTTTTTGCTGACATACAGCTCGATGTCGTAGTCGGGCAGGGTATCGATAAAGTCAACCTGCTCGGGAATATCGCCCAAAACCTCGCAGCGGGCCTGCAATACATGGGCAATCAGCTTAGTGTCCACATCCTCACGGGTTACCGTTTTGCGAATCCAGGGCAGAGCGGCTGCATGGAAGGTGTCTAAATCCATGGCACGGATATATTCCCCATTGATATAGTTAAGTTTTTGAGTATCAAAAATAGCAGGAGATTTGGAAATGCCGGAAATATCAAATTCCTGCACCAGCTCAGGCAGGGTGAAAATTTCTTTATCGCCTTTAGGGCTCCAGCCCAACAAAGCAATATAGTTAAGCACGGCATCCTTTAAATAGCCTTTCGCAATTAAATCCTGGTAAGATGCATCGCCGTTGCGCTTGGAAAGCTTTTCAGTAGCATTTTTCATAACCGGACTGCAGTGCACATAAACAGGAATCTCCCAGCCAAACGCCTCGTAAAGCAGGTTGTATTTTGGGGTGGAAGAGAGGTATTCGTTTCCCCGGATAACATGGGTAATGCCCATAGTATGGTCATCCACTACATTGGCAAAGTTATAGGTAGGCATTCCGTCCGCCTTGATTAAAATTTGATCGTCTAGTGCTGTATTTTCAACAGTAATATCACCGAATACCTCATCGTGAAAGGTAGTGGTGCCTTCCTGCGGCATTTTTTGACGGATTACGTAGGGGATACCTGCATCCAGTTTGGCCTGTACTTCTTCGGGGGTAAGGTTGCGGCAGTGCCCATCATACTTGGGAGCCATTCCCGAAGCTTTTTGTACGGCTTTTACCTCTTCCAAACGGTCTTTGTTACAGAAGCAATAATAGGCATGTCCGCTTTCTACAAGCTGAACAGCATATTCCTTAAACATGCCCATCCGTTCGCTCTGTACATAAGGCCCAACCGGGCCGCCGATGTCCGGGCCTTCATCCCAGATCAGTCCGGTTTCTTTGAGGGTTTTATAAATGATGTCCACCGCGCCGTCAACATAACGTTCCTGGTCGGTGTCCTCAATTCTCAGAATAAAGGTGCCGCCCTGGGATTTTGCCATTAAATAGGCATAAAGAGCGGTTCTCAGGTTACCCACATGCATATAGCCGGTGGGGCTTGGCGCAAACCTGGTGCGCACCGTGTTAAATTTCATGATAATTGACCACCATTCCTTATAGATTACCTTCAAAATATACCATATCCTGGTGGGGGTTTCAAGGATAAAAGCGATTCGTTTCCTTGCAAACGTGCAGAGATAGGTAATAATTACCAGTTTTCGACCCAAAACTCCCACCTTGTATGACAAAGTTTGTACCAAAATTCACCTATAATACAAGCAGTACCTAAAGTATATGCGGAAAAAACCAAAAAAAGACCAGAGATTTGGTGGTGCAGATGATGAAAAACAGGACGGATGTAGTAGGAATTTCTTTGATGCAGCGGGCAAAGCAGCAGATGAAAACATACCGAGTAGTTGTAGAAGGGCTTCTGCATGGAGTTATTGGGCTGATTATGGCCAATTCCTTCCTGCTGGGAGATCTTTCACCGTTCGGTGTTGCTTATGTGGCGTCGGTAAAAAATCGCAGCCTGTTTCCCGCAGCGGTGGGAGCAATGGTTGGGTACCTGATTTCGTTTCGTTCGGCGGAAAATACACGATATATCGGTGCGTTGATTCTGCTGGTGGCGGTGCGCTGGATTTTTGCAGACAAAAAAGCATTGCAGGCCAGTACGGCGTTTCCGCCAATGGCAGCCTTTGGCTGTATGACAGCTACCAGTATTGTGTTGGCTCTGGCGACTAAAGCTACACCATATGGAATACTGCTGTATGCTTCTGAAGTGCTGCTGGCGTCAGCCTCCACCTATTTCTTTACCAAAACTTTGGGACTGATAGATTCTGGTTTTGACACTGCAAGCAAATCAGAACTTTCCTGTACTATTATTACCTTTGGCATTTTGGTATTGGCATTTATGAGCGTTTATGTCGGGCCGGTTTCGGTTGGCCGTGTTGTTGCGGCAACCATTATTCTAGTTGCCGCCTGTTATGGCGGGGAAGCGGCGGGGTCGATTGCCGGCATCACCGCAGGGATTGCCGCCGGCGTAATAGGGGACGGATACGGCTATTTAATGGGTGTATACAGCCTTGGGGGGCTGCTTTCGGGTGTGTTTTCAACCTTTGGGCGGTTTGGCTGTGCGGTGACGCTGGTATTGGTAAACGGGGCAGGTATTTTCTTTGCACCAGATAAAGCACATATGCTGCCGCCGGTTTATGAAGTTTTTGCAGCTACTGTATTATTTTTGTTAATACCAAAAGGTATTATGAGCCGTATGGCGTTAGGAAATGTAACCTATAAAGCGGTACCTGACTCCCAGCTGGTGAAAACACTGGTTATGCGCAGGCTTCATTCGGCGGCCCACTCGTTAAGGGAGATTGCCGATACCACGCAGAAGGTTTCGGCCAAGCTGAAAAATGTAGGAGGCACCGATATTTCGGCGATTTTTCAGCGTACCTGTCAAAAAATTTGCGGACAATGCGGTTTTCGGCATCGCTGTTGGGAACGGGAATATAACGATACTATGAATGTGCTCAATGACACAGTACCTGTGCTGCGAAGCCAAGGTAATATTTCACTTAACAACCTTTCGGGGCACTTTTTGCACCGTTGTTACCACGGGGACGAAATAGTCAACTGTATTAATAATGAGTATGCAGACTTTATTACCCGGGAAGGCGCCAGCCGCAAAGTATCACAGGTAAGGTCGGTGGTGACCGATCAGTTTGACGGAATGGCTATGCTGATTGATGGCATTTACAGTGAATTAAAAGACATTACTTCCTGTAATAGAGAACTGACAAAAAAGGTGGCGGAATATTTTACAGCAAAGGGAGTTCAGCCGTTTTACTGTAACGTGTATGAGGACCAGGATAACCGCATGACGGTAGAAACCTCCATTCCAGCTTTTAAACTTCCAAGGCTGGATAGTATGACTACCACCTTGGAACTGTCAGACCTGTGCGACCGGGAATTTGAAATTCCTCGTCAGCAGACAGATTCCCAGGGGGCAGTGCTAACCTTTGTAGAAAAAGCAACTTATTCTGTAAAACAGGAAAGCTACCAGCTGGCACATAAGGGAGCTAGCCTGTGTGGAGACAGTGTGGAGTATTTAAGCGACCCCACCCGTGGAATGGCTTATCTGATCCTTTCTGACGGTATGGGCAGCGGAAATATGGCGGCGGTGGATTCCAACATGACCACAAACCTGCTTTCCAGGCTGATTTCGGCCGGAGTTGGTTTTGATGCGGCTTTAAAGATGGTGAATTCTGCACTATTGGTGAAATCCGGTGAAGAATCGCTGGCAACGGTAGATATTATGGCTATGGACCTTTATACCGGTCGTACTGATTTTTATAAAGCTGGTGCTGCCCCCACCTTTGTGTTGCGGGGCGGCAAGGCTGGCTATGTGGAGTCCATGTCATTGCCGGCAGGCATTTTAAGCGGAGTAGAATTTGAAAAGAGCTCCATTCAACTAAAGGCAGGGGATTTGGTCGTTATGGTGTCAGACGGGGTGGTAGCCACTGGAGTGGAGTGGGTGCTTTCTGAACTTCAAAACGCACCTGATAAGACCCCGGCGGCCCTGGCAAAACAGATTGCTGAGGTAGCAAAAGCCAGGCGGATTGACGGCCATGAAGACGATATCACCGTAGCGGTTGCTGCGGTGGAAAAGGGGATATAGCCAAAAAAAGAGGAAGCTTATAAGCTTCCTCTTTTTACAAACATCTCCGGTACATCGGCACGCCGTAGTGAATAAAAACGTGTAAAAAAACTATTGCATATGAAATGGTGGTGAATGCAGTGAATGGGCAGACTGCCGTACACTGCAACTGGGTACAAGCACTATGCAGTGAAGTTTCTGCAAGTTACATAGTGAAGGAGTTCTTTATTAAAGTTCTGATTAAGAAGGCAGCGCGTTCCTGCGCCGTGAGTAAATTTTTACCACTGCTTTTGCGACAAAGAAAAGCAAAACTACCTCAATTGGCAGCATGAGCAGGTTCTTTCCAATGCGCATGGGCAGTTCAGCCAGCATGCCCTTTCCGTAAAAAATTTTAAGCCATATGCTGTTAAGCCCAATATTCAAAAACAAATTAATAATACCCTTAGCACAAAGCGCCCGCCAAACGGTTACTTTTTTCTGGTAAAGAAATACTCCCCAAACCAGCCCGGCCAAAATTGCGGTAACGGTAAAACCGGGAAAGTAGGCACCACCGCCCGGGTTTACCACCCAGCCCAAAAAGTCGGTCGCTGCACCCGCGCACATAGCGACAACCGGTCCAAACAGCATGCCCACCATGGCGTTTGTCAAAAAGCCAAAACCGATGCGCAGCTGAGGGGTGAGCTGTATCCGTACGTTAAGCAGGTCTAACGTAATATTAAGGGCCACAAATACAGCGGTTAGGACCAGGGCGCTTGGTTTACGCAGTTCTTCGGCAGATTGATGGAACATTTTTTTTATTTGTTGCATAAAAATACCTCCTTTGTGTTTTTGTTGCTACACAAATAGAGGCAAAAAAACTCTGTTTATGCAGCAGCGGGATGCGAAACCGGCACCGCAAGTTGCCTTTTCGTCCGTCTGACAACTCCCCGTTCAGACGGCACTTAACGCGTCGGTTTCTACTCTGCTTTTATGCAATTCTATTATAGTAAAGCATCGGAAAGATTGCAATAGCCCTTTTGCAAAAGCAATATACTATTTGCAGTATTATTTGACAATGCAATTTTGTAACCATCTGCAGCAATGCAAAAAAAACTGCAGTCTGCGGGGGGTGATAACCAACTTTCCTACCGGGAATGTTGACAGTTGTAGAGGAGGAAAAAACATGAAGCTGGCCACTATTGGTTCTAAGGGATTATTATATGTAGATATCGGTTTCTTACTTCCCACTGGAATAACAGAAATTTTTACGGGCGGCGTTATTGGAATAAATTATCTGGCAGAATAATATGCTAAACAACACGGCATTCCGCTTCACATTTTTTCCCAATTTATAACCTTTACAGGGACAAGGCCCCGCTGGTACGAAACCGTCAAATTGTAGAGTACTGTTATCAGGTTTTAGCTATTTGGGATGGACAATCCCATGGAACGATATATACAGTAAAATTTGCAAAATCAAAGCAAAAGCCGGTACAGCTTTTTCAGTTATACAGGCAAGGCTGTTAAACTGATAGCAGGGCGGAAAAGAGAGAATAAAAAATAATCAGGAATAAGGTAAAGCCGGCCGGGTAAAAGAGAATGCCTCTTCTGACGCTGTCGGCCCATTCCATTGTATGGGTCGTATAACCCAAAAAAAACTAGAAGTAGTGTGGACAAGAGGAATGATTGCGACTGCTTTGAAATAAAAGAATTCTACTGCCCATGGTTTTTATACAAAACAAAAAGCACCCGATCGGCAAATCGGGTGCTTTGTATTATGATGGTAAAAATATTACAGGGTCCAGGCTTGGCCGGAAGAACCAAACATGCGCATTTTGCTGGCGACAACTTCGCACATTAGGTCACGGGCAGGGCCGCAGATCTTTCTGGGATCAAACTCTTCAGGTTTGGTTTCAATTACTTTACGCACACCATCGGTGAAAGCTTGGCGAACATCAGTATCGATGTTGATTTTATTAACCCCCAGTTTAACAGCCTCGGTAATCTGAGCCTCGGTAATACCGGAAGCACCGTGCAGAACAATAGGCATTTTCAGCATTTTTTTAATGGTATCCAAACGCTCCATGTCCAGCTTCGGCTCACCTTTATATTTGCCATGAGCAGTACCAATGGCAATTGCCAAAGAATCTACGCCGGTAGCATTGACAAACTCAACCGCTTCGTCGGGATTGGTATAGATGGCGTCTTTTTCGCTGACAGAGATCTGATCCTCAATGCCGGAAAGTCTGCCCAGCTCAGCTTCAACCGAAACACCGACGGCATGTGCAACTTTAACGATCTCGCTGGTAACGGCAATATTGCCTTTTAAGTCATGATGAGAACCGTCAATCATAACAGAAGACCAGCCGTGACGAATGCAGCTGATGATGGTATTGTAAGTGGTGCCATGATCCAGATGCAGGCAAACAGGAACTTTGGTTTTATTGGCTGCCAAGTGAACCAAAGCTTCAAAATACTCGATTCCTGCATATTTAATAGCGCCCTCAGACGTCTGCACAATAACGGGAGAATTTTCCTTTTCAGCTGCCATAATAACCGCTTGCAGAATCTCCATGTTGTTGATATTGAATGCGCCTACGGCGTATCCATGCTCATTAGCATGATCCAAAATTTGTTTTCCTGTCACTAACATAAAATGACCTCCCCTAATTTTTTACAATATAGATGAATCGTTTTCACGATGATCGTGCTAGATCGATTAACCTCACTTATTATATAAAAAAGACGGAAAAATTGCAATTAAAACAGATGAATTTTTTTGGAAATTTCTAAGCCGGTGCTTACAAGGGTAAAATTCTAAAAAATATTCTCCCTTATGAACGGGGAGGGGGCATCTTCCGTGGAAGAGGTCAATGGTTTTAGGCAGGGACGCCAGGCAAGGCATCGGGGCAAAAACGAACGTAATGGAATAAATATTGCTGCGCAATGCCAGCCCATGGCAGAACGAACTCAGGCAATCCATTGGGAAACAGATGCTCAAGTGCACGTTTGATCCAAACGTCGATTGGCAGACACTCGGTTTTTTCTAAACCGTAAAGCATGGCGCACTGTGCAACCTTTGGCCCGACGCCATAAATTTGGGTAAGCATCTGCTGTGACTCCTGCACCGTTAACAGCTTTGCTTTTTCTAAATTAACTTCGCCGCTTGTTACTTTGCGAGCAGCATCAAGAATATATTTTGCCCGAAAACCGCATCGTAATTCCACCAAATCATCAATCTCTAAAACTGCCAGTTGCTGCGGGGTAGGAAAAGCAAAATATCCATTTTCCAACGGTTCGCCATATTGCTCGCATAACCGTTCAATAATACCTTGTATTCGTTTAATGTTGTTGTTTTGACTAATAATAAAGGAGCATAATGCTTCCCACGGCTGCTGGTTTAAAACCCGTATTCCCGGAGCGAATGAAATTGCCTGCTTTAACACAGGGTCAGCTCCAAGGATGGATTTTATTGCCGCATAATCGCGGTTTAAATCAAAATAGTGGCACCAAACGGAATCGAATTCTTCCGGCGTTGTGTGTTGAAAAATCAGTTCAGTTTTATTTTGTATTATGGTACACCAATGCTTTTTTACTACGCCGGTATAGGCATTAGACAAGTCCGGCAATGGCTTCCAACGGAAACATTGCCCGCATTCTAAAGTTTGTTTCAGGTCAAAATCTGTAAGGCCAGTTAAAATAACTTGATCTTTATCATTTTTCCGTTGCAAAAGGATTTCACCTTCCTATGTAATTCATTTTTCTATTTACAGCGGGTACTTTTATTATAGGTAAAGGTTTTCCCTTTACCTGATTTTTTTATGATTGTAATACCAGGTATGGATGAAGATAGATACCAGCGTAGCCAAGAAAAAGCGTAGCCACCACTTTATGGTTATTATAACATTTTTGTACAACCTTTTCAGTATAAGGAAGAATTTGGGTGCGGAACATCAAATTTTAAAATGTCAAGGAGAAAAAATCGATAATCTGTTTTCCAATAGTCAAGGGGTAATTACTTTTGGTAAAAATAAGATTACCAGTTTTTGGATATACAAAAATTTTCAAATATAGGGTGGAAAGTGCAGTTTGGGGAAAACAAAGGAGATTTCAACACTTTCCACAGAGTTTTCAACAACATATGGATTGGCAACTTAAATTTTAAATAAATTTCTCAACAAATAGTAATATTTTGTTTGGAAACAGCGTTGGTCTTTTATAATAGTGTGGAAAATTATATGAATCAGATCACAACACATAGTGAAAAAAAAGTTTTTTGTCCAAAATATTGTGATTGCATAGATTCATAGTGAATATACATTGTGGGAAAATCCAAGCACTTGACAAAATTCATTCCAGTATATTTTAACAGGAAAAAGCAAACAATATCTACGAAATTATACAATAATTTTACAAAAAAATTCTGGAGGCGTTGGAATGATGCTGAGGGGAGCGCAAAAGCGTATTATTGAAGTAGTAGATATGGAAAATGAATATTTTGAGAAGGCAATTCTTTTTGTGAAGGAAGAACAGGCTCCTGTTCTTCCGGTAGATGAAAAACAAAAAAGCTTATTAAAGCAACGTGCCCGTGACTATGTTGCAGGTATTCATTACCAGCCTGTGGCCGTAAAAGTGAAGCCTAAAATTTTCTTTAGCCTGTTAAAACTTATTTCCGCTGCTGGTGTGGGAGCTTTGCTTGCGGCAGCCTTTTTGCGTTTTTAACAGGTATTGGTGATTTTTCTTTTTTAGGTCGAAATTCGTTGGATATTGTTGGGTAATATGGTATAATAACCGCAAAGCGGCTATCATACTTTCAGGTCCAGGCCGACAAGCGACCCAATGGCCAATTATACCATTCACATTTCGTGTTCATGGTATAATAACCGCAAAGCGTTTATTATACTTATTCCTGCGGCCTGCCATACGGCAATGGCCAATTATACCATTCACACTTCGTGTTCATGGTATAATAACTCCACGGCGTACCCGAATCGAAGGTTTGGACGCCGGAAGGACATTGATATACTTTGCGTGTGAATCACATCACCTGGCTGCAAAATCAAAATTTTGATCGGGTCCCCAAAAACTTTGATATACAAACTATATGAGATGTACAATTAGCAGTTGTAATTAGTATATATGGTATCATAACTGGTATTCGGTTATGATACTTATTTCCATGGTCTTCCACATGGCGATGGCCACCTTTAACAAACAGCCAGTTAGCCTTCGGTTGCCGAAGACAATAAAAAGCGTATCGCTGAGTATTATGAGTTGATTGTGCCAATATTTAGTATTAATTAGAAGTTAGAAAAGACAGCGGAGGGAAAGATGGATCAGATTAAGCGCAATAAAACGGACGGTTCTGTGGGTCAATCTGCAAGGGAAGATGTAACAGCCGGACGTAATCCGGTATTGGAATTGTTAAAAACCGACCAAGATGTGGAGACAGTCTACATAGTGAAAGGCGAGGGGAAAGGCCCTTTAGGCAGAATTATTGCCCTGGCAAAAGAACGTGGGGTACCAGTAAAAGAAACGACCGCTCAAAAAATAGAATTTTTGACCGGCGTTCAGAATCATCAGGGGGTGGCGGCGGTCATTTCGGCTCGCAGCTATAGCCAGCTGGAAGATATATTTGCAAGAGCAGGGGAAGAACCCCCGTTTATTTTAATTGCGGATGAAATTGAAGACCCGCACAATTTGGGGGCCATTATCCGCTCGGCGGAAGCGGCGGGTGCCCATGGCATTATTATTCCAAAACGCCGCGGAGTGGGATTGACCGCTGTTGTAGCAAAAACTTCTGCAGGTGCAATCGAACATTTCCCTGTAGTGCGGGTAGCGAACCTGGCGTCTGCCATTGAGGACTTAAAACAACGTGGAATTTGGATTTATGGTGCAGACATGGAAGGCCAGAGCTGGTGCCAGGTGGATTACTCAGGCGGGGTTGGCCTGGTAGTTGGGTCAGAAGGAAGGGGAATCAGCCGGTTAATCCGGGAAAAATGCGACTTTGTTGTTTCTCTGCCAATGCGCGGAGAGGTAAATTCCCTGAATGCTTCGGTAGCGGCGGGAATTCTCGTATACGAAATTGCAAGACAGCGGCTTGGGCTTAAGGCCAGATAAGCCGTATCATAATTCTCAGCTCTTGTCCATTAGCTGAAATAGAAAAGGAGCGGAATGGAGGATCTATGGCCAAGAATTATAATGTTGATGACATTTTAGAAGAGATTAAACGCAAAAAAAGCAGTGCGGCTGGAACTACGGTAACGGAACCTCCCCAAAGGTATTCTGCACACACCGGAACGGCACAGGCCGAGCCAACACCCCAGCGGGAGACGGTTTTTAAAAGCACTGAAAAAGTGGCAACCAGTTCCAGGCAATCTGTGTTTTCCTCACGGGCGGAAGAAGAAAGCGGGGGTTCCCGCAGGATCAGTTCCCGCGCCCCTCAGCCAATAGAGGAGTTAGAACAGCAGAAACATACCATGAAAACCATTCCCACTCAGCCGAATCTTGATGCCGAGCTTCAGGCACGTTTAAGGAGGCTGGGAATTGCAGACGAACAAGAGCCGGAACTCTCTGCTCCCCAGGAATCCTCTGTGCCTAACAAACAGAAGTTTCAGTTAAAGGTAGACCTTGATCAAGAGGAATCAAAGTTTGAACGGGAAAAAACGCAGCTGAACATGCCGCGGCCGGTTCAGAAGGTGACAGAAGATTCAGGCCATTTAACCAGGGCCATTCAGCCGGGATCAAGCAGTACAGACTCCAGTCTGCTGCCAGATTTACAGGAACTTCGCAGCAACCGGGCAGAAAAAATCAGAAATTTTGTTCTCGATTCTGAAGAGGAAGAAGATAGAGTTCCAAAAGCATCTCCGGCACAAAATACACAGGAAGATGCAGATGATGAGCTAAGCGAAGAAATTGAAGAGTATAATAGCTATGACGATACTGAATCGGTGCAAAAGGATATAGCGACCATAAAAAGCAACCTTACAGTTCGTTTGGGAATTTCTGCAGTCTGCTTTGGCGTTTTAACCTATCTGGCGGTCTCTTTAATGAGTAAGTCAGTCCCGCTTCCCGAATTTATGTGGCCGGAAACACATATGAATGTTTTTTTACTGGTTAATTTGGGAATTACTATTTTGGCTGCCGTTGTATGCAATGTAACGGTAGGCGGCGGTCTGATGTCACTTTTTAAACTGAAGGCAGACCGTGACAGCTTTGCTGCACTTGCTGTTCTGGCGGTGGTCATACAGGGTGTTGCGCTGGTTATGCATCCAGAACAGGTTGGGGAAGAATCAATTCACCTGTATTTTGCAGTGGCCGTTTTAGGCTTAGTGTTTAATACAATTGGCAAACTTTTAATGATTAACCGAATTCAGCGCAACTTCAAGCTGGTATCGTCCAATGTGGAAAAAAGTGCGGTACTGCAGGTAAAGGATAAGGATATCAGCCGCGAGTTTACCCGTGGCCTGGGAGTAGACGGGCCAGCGCCGGTATTGGGGGTAAAGACAAAATTTTTATCCAACTTTTTGGATATCTCATACAGCGATGAATGTTATGACGGGTTAAATCGTGTTTTGGTGCCAATCTGTTTTGTTGGTTCTATTGCTGTGGCGGTGGTGTCTTACCTTTTGTTAAAGGATATTTATATTACTCTGACAGCTTTTGCAGCAACCTTATGTATCTGTTCGCCTATAACAGCAGCCATCGTCGAAAATCTGCCCCTTGCCAGAGCCACCAAAAAACTGTCCCGGCATGGCGCTATGATTGGTGGTTTTAGCACACTGGAGGAATATGCGGGTACCAATGCCGTAGTACTAAAAGATTCCGAGCTGTTCCCGCAGGGGTTCATTATTCTGCATGGTATTAAAATGTTCCGGGAAAATCTGGTGGACCAGACGATTCAGGATGCTGCCAGCATTATGCACAGCTGTGGAGGAACCCTTTCCGGTGTGTTTATGGATACGATCGGTTCGGATGAAAAAATGGTCAAAAAAGTTGAAAACCTCGTCTACGAAGACGGTATGGGTATTTCGGCCTGGGTAGATGGAAAACGGGTGCTTATGGGCAATCGTGAATTGATGATTCATCATGGAATCGACATTCCGTCCCGTGACTATGAAATGAAATTCCTCCGGGATTCCAGAGAGCTTCTTTATTTATCTAATTCAGGCGAGCTAATGGGAATGTTTGTGATGAGCTATGAGTTTAACGAGGAGATTGCCGCTGAACTGGACCGTCTGGCTGACCGTAATATCCATCTTGTGGTTTGTTCCAATGACCCCAATGTTACTGCTGATCGAATTGCCGAAACCTATGCATTTCCAAAAGAGATGATTCGTGTGTTACCGGCGAAATCCCATGGGGATTATGATAATTTGGCAATGGCCAGAGACCGTGCAAAAGCGGCATTGGCTTATACGGGGTCGTCCCTTTCTATGCTGAAAGCGATTAATGCGGTATTCTCTGTTCGTTCCAGCATCACAGCTGGTACTGTGATTCAAATTCTTTCCATAGTATTGGGTTATTTCATGATTGTACTGTTTGCTTTTATGGGCTCTATGTCTACCGTTACCTTTTGGTCGCTGATTCTATACCAGATGTTCTGGGCGGCGGCGGTGTTTGTGGTATCTCGTTTTACGAAAGCCTAAACACAATAGGAGCATAAAAAAATACTTTCATTCATACAATACAGCGTCGGGGACAAAACCCCGACGCTGTTTTTGCAAATATATACAGCAGCTATTCTGAAAATTACAGTGAAATATATACAAAAACAAGAGAAGTTATTTTATACCAGTCGATTGGAAATATATATAGAAATGCTTGATTGTGATAGAAAAAATATGTATAATATACACTATAATTACCGTGTTCATACGGTTGATTTTCGTTCGTAGAATAAAATATTTTCCATTTTGCGGACGGGCTTTATAAAACGGAGCCAAAACGAAAGGGGAGAGGCTTAATGAGACAGTATTTAGCAGGTAAGATCAGGAATGTAGCATTGGCTGGGCATGGTGGAAGCGGAAAGACTTCGCTGGCCGAGGCACTGCTGTTCATGACTGATCATACCGACCGTTTGGGAAAAATTGAAGAAGGAAATACCATCTGCGATTTTGATCCAGAAGAAATCAAGAGAAAGGTCTCTGTATCCTCTGCTGTAGCGCCGTTGGCGTGGGGCAGTGTAAAGATCAATCTGGTCGACACCCCGGGTTTATTTGATTTTGCTGCTGGTTTTTATGAAGGAGTGCGCCCGGTAGAAAGTGTGCTGATTACCGTATCGGGTAAGTCGGGCGTAACGGTAGGTGCGGAAAAAGCCTATAAGCTGGCTCGCGACCTAAAAAAAGCAACTATGGTTTTTGTATCTAAGATGGATCAGGAGCATGCGGATTTCTATAAGGTGCTGGAAGAGCTGAAAACCAGCTTTGGCCCTACCGTCTGCCCACTGGTTGTTCCTTATGTCGAAAATCATCAGGTGATTTGTTATATTAACCTGATTGACAATAAAGCATATAGCTATAACGAAGCGGGTGATGTAAAAGAGGCTCCAATGCCTGATTTTGGCCATCGCCTTGATGGTTTGCGTGTAGCAATTTCAGAAGCCGTTGCCGAAACCGACGAGGCTTTGTTTGAAAAATATTTCTCTGGTGAGCAGTTCACCCGTGACGAGCTGATTAAAGGTGTTCACGATGGTGTTAAGAGCGGATCAATCACTCCCGTGTACTGCGGCTCTGCAGTAACGTTGGCGGGAATTGACCAGCTATTGGACGGTATCGTTGATCTGTTGCCATCTGCTTGGGAAAGCGGCACAGAGGTGGCTTATAACGATAAGGACGAACCAGTAGAAATTCCCTGTACCGACGAGGCTCCGCTGGCAGCGTATGTATTTAAGACAGTTGCCGACCCGTTTGTAGGTAAGCTTTCCTTCGTAAAGGTCGTGTCAGGAAAGCTTTCAGCCGACCTGACTCCGGTGAATGCACGTACAGGCCAACCGGAGCGTCTGGGTAAAATTGTGTATGTAAAAGGAAAAAAACAAGAGGAAACCGCTTTTATTACCGCTGGTGATATTGGAGCAATTACCAAACTGAGTGAAACGGTTACCGGAGATACCCTGTGCGATCCACAAAAGGTAGTGCGTTTGAAGGGAACAGAATTCCCGGCGCCATGCTTAACTATGGCAGTTATCACGAAGAATAAGGGTGATGAGGGTAAGATGGCCCAAAGTTTGCTCAGGTTAATGGAAGAGGACCCCACCATTTTGTTTGAACAGAATGCAGAAACCCGTCAGCAGCTGTTGTCCGGTTTGGGCGAACAGCATCTGGACGTAATTGTTTCTAAGCTGAAAGGCAAATTTGGTGTGGATGTTGGTCTGGGCAAGGCGCGTGTCGCTTACCGTGAGACAATTCGAAAAAAAGTTAAGGTGGAAGGTAAACATAAAAAACAGACTGGTGGCCACGGGCAGTACGGCCATGTTTGGATTGAATTTGAGCCTTGCGACAGTGACGAACTGGTATTTGAAGAAAATGTCTTTGGCGGTTCTGTACCAAAAGGTTTCTTCCCGGCGGTCGAAAAAGGTCTGCAGGATTGTGTAAAACACGGTGTGTTGGCAGGGTACCCCATGGTTGGGCTAAAAGCCACGTTGTTAGATGGTTCCTATCATCCGGTTGATTCCTCTGAAATGGCGTTTAAATTAGCCGCTACACTAGCCTACAAAGCAGGGATACCACAAGCCGGTCCGACCCTTTTAGAGCCGATCGGCAGTTTAAAGGTTTACGTGAAAGATAATAATACCGGTGATATGATTGGCGAACTGAATAAACGCCGTGGCAGGGTATTGGGAATGAACCCGACCGATGACGGGTATCAGGAGATTGAAGCAGAGGTTCCGATGAGCGAAATGTCTGATTTTGCAACTCTGGTTCGCTCTATGACCCAGGGCAGAGGCTGGTTCTCTCTGAGCTTTGAGCGGTATGAGCAGCTGCCTTCTAACCTGGAAGCACAGGTGATTGAAGAAGCAAAAGCATTAAGAGAAGAAGAGTAAACTCACATAAAAACCAAACGAAGAGAAGAAGGGGCTTAGTAGCTCTTTCTTCTCTTCGTTTTATTCTTCTGACGTTCTTTTTAAGCAGATGAAATACATATACTTTTCCAGGAGGGATTGGTATGATAGCAGCATCTTTTCGCATAAGAGGCAAACGTTGGATTATGGGGGCATTGGTTCTGGTTGTCCTACTGACAGGTATATTTGCCATACTCCGTTCGGTGGGGGCACAAGCGGCCCCGGAACAAAAACAAAAGGCGACCAAAAAAAGCTATGCCGCCGGGACAAATGAAGAACGCATTCATTTTCTTACGGGATATGGATGGGAAGTAGAGGAAGAACCGGTAGAAATTATTGAGGTAATTGTACCGGAAGAGTTTGACCAGGTTTACCAGGATTATAATGCCATTCAAAAAAAGCAGGGGCTGGACCTGGAAAAATACAGCGGCAGGCGCTGCAAACGATACACCTATTCTGTGACGAATTACCCTGATGCAAATTTTACGGTCAGGGCTAATTTGCTGGTGTATGAGGGGAAAATTATAGGCGGGGATGTTTGTGCAATCGAAGAAAGCGGTTTTATGCATGGCTTTGCGATGGAAAATAGAGAAGCAGGATGATTTGTGGTATACTATTATTGTATGCTGATAGCAATAGCTTTTTTCAATGCTTTTGCAAGGTTGTATATGATTGGAGTTTATCATTACGGCCTGTATTTAAAAAATATAGAAGCAGTTGCAGCATTTTATAATGAACACCATGAAAACTAAAACGTTTTTGAAGCTATTAAGTGTAAAAAATAGGAGCAGAAGGAATGGCAAAGGAGCGCTTAGATAAAATATTGGCGGCTCAGACTGCTTTTTCACGGAAAGAGGTGAAAGAGCTGGTCCGGCGCGGCATAGTGCAGGTTGACGGCAGAAAGGTGCTTTCTCCTGAAGAAAAAGTGGATGCAGCCTGTCAGAAAATTGTATTGGATGGAAAACCGCTGGGGTATAAAAAATTTGTCTATTTAATGCTCAATAAGCCGCAGGGGGTGGTTTCGGCCACCCGTGACCGTGAAACAAAAACGGTGTTGGACCTGGTGCCGGAGCAGTACTCCCATCGGGAGCTTTTTCCGGCAGGCAGGCTGGATAAAGATACAGTGGGTTTTTTGCTGTTGACGGATGATGGCAATTTTGCCCATGATATTCTTTCCCCCCGTCACCATATTCCAAAAACTTACCTCGCTACGGTGGATGGGCCAATTACGCAGGAACTGATGGAGGCTTTTCATCAAGGCCTGCCTATTGGTGGGGAAGACCGCTGCAGTCCAGCTGAGATTACGGTACTGAATGACGGGGAGCACCCTACAGCAGAAGTGGTGATCTATGAGGGAATGTACCATCAAATAAAAAGGATGTTCCAGCGTTTTGGGCTTACAGTTTTAACCCTAAAACGCATTAAAATGGGCGGATTAAAATTGGACCCTGCCCTGTCTTTGGGAGAGTGCCGCGAATTGACACCTGAAGAATTGCTGCAGTTAAAGAATGGTTCAAAAGGAACGGTTTAACCGTTCCTTTTTTGCTTTTGGTGGGGATGCACAAACGACTTTTGTATACTTTTCCAAGTGAATTTGTGGATGTGATCTATATTAAAGTGAATAAATAATACGAAAATGCCAAGAAATTCATCATTTTAGACAACATTACAGCTCGAGTTCATATTTTGTTAACAAATGCAATTGCGAACTGTAGTAATATTAAATAAAAGTAAAAAACGGACAGGCTTTTTGTGCGTATTTCTGCTTTTTTCCGTGGCGCCTTATAAGTGCGGTATAATAAGGTGCCAGCAAAATGTAGGTGAAAATGTCGATAAATAGGCAAAAAATAGTAGTTTTCGGAATAATTACCATATATTTCTGTCAAATCCTGTTGCAAAAGTGGCAATTATTCTGTAAAATATGAATTGATTGGCTATATTGACATGTATGAAACAAAATTACATTGAAGAGGGGATACTATATGTCGAATAGGTTGTTTCAGGGTATCATCCATCAGATGAGAGATTCCATTGACAGGGTCATCGGCGTAGTAGACAACAATGCAACGATCATTTCCTGTGGGGACTTGGCCAGGATTGGCGAGACCAACGAATATCTTGCGCTGGACCTTAACGACAATACGGATGTATTTATCCGGGATGGTTATACTTATAAACCCTTCGGTTCCCAAATCCGTCCGGAATATGCTGTTTTTGTGGAAGGCACCGATGAGATGGCGGTAAAATTCTGCAATATTTTGACGGTTGCCCTCTCGAGCATTAAACAGTACTATGACGAGAAGTACGACAAGAATAACTTTATTAAAAATGTTATCCTTGACAATATTCTCCCCGGTGACATTTATGTGAAAGCCAGAGAGCTGCACTTCAACACCGATGTGGACCGTGTTGTACTGTTAATTCGAATTGTCTCTGCAACAGACACTTCGGCATTTGACGTAATTCAGAACTTATTCCCTGACAAGCAGAAGGATTTTGTCTTTAACATTAGTGAAAGTGACATCGTATTGGTGAAAGAGATCAAATCCGGTATCGATACGAAAGACCTGGAGAAGCTTGCCCGTTCGATTGTAGACACTTTGGGCAGCGAGTTTTATACCCGTGTGGTTGTTGGTATCGGTACGACAGTAACCGGAGTAAAAGATCTGGCAAAATCCTTTAAAGAGGCCCAAGTGGCTTTAGAAGTTGGAAAGGTATTTGATACCGAAAAATCGATCGTCAGTTACGATAACCTGGGTATCGCCAGGCTTATCTATCAGCTGCCTACTACGCTTTGCGAGATGTTCCTGCGTGAAGTGTTTAAGAAAGGTTCCATTGAAAGCCTGGATCAGGAAACACTATTTACGATTCAGCGCTTCTTTGAAAACAATCTGAACGTTTCCGAAACCTCCCGCAAGCTGTTTGTACACAGAAATACACTGGTATACCGGCTGGAGAAGATTAAAAAACTTACCGGCTTGGATTTGCGCGAATTTGACCATGCCATTGTATTTAAGGTCGCTTTGATGGTGAAAAAATACCTGACAGCCAATCCGGTAAAATACTAAATGGTATGGCTGTAGGGCGTCACAGCTCTATGCCAAAGAGGCGGTGTACTAGTTGATTGAATTCAGCAACGTTTCCAAAGTTTATAAAAACGGTACAGCAGCGCTGAATGATGTGAGCTTGAAGATTGACGATGGCGAATTTGTCTTTGTTGTTGGTCCGTCAGGTGCGGGGAAAAGTACGTTTATTAAACTGCTTTTACGCGAAGAGATTTCTACCTCTGGCATTGTAGAGGTGAATGGACATAACCTGACCAATATGAAGCGGCGCCAGATTCCAAAATTCAGGCGGTCACTTGGCGTGGTATTTCAGGATTTTCGGCTGATCCCCAATATGTCGGTATATGATAATGTGGCATTTGCTCTGCGGGTGACCAATGTATCCTCTAAGGATATTCGCAGGCGGGTGCCTTACATATTGGGGCTGGTGGGATTAGCAGGAAAAGCCAGAAGTATGCCAGAACAGCTTTCGGGCGGTGAGCAGCAGCGTGTCGCTTTGGCGCGTGCACTGGTAAACAACCCCCAGGTAATTATTGCGGATGAGCCAACCGGAAATATTGACCCGGAGCTCTCTTACGAAATCGTAGACCTTTTAAACGAAATCAACAAATGCGGAACAACCGTAGTAATGGTTACTCATGAACATGACCTGGTTTCCCAGTTCAATCATAGGGTAATTTCCATTGCCGAAGGCTCGGTTGTTTCCGACGGGGTGGATTGGAGGTCGCGATGAGAGGAAGCAGTTTTGGATATCTTGTAAAAGAAGGATGCAGAAGCATTTATTCCAACCGAATGATGTCTTTGGCTTCCATTGGTGTGTTGGTAGCATGTCTTCTGCTCATCGGCAGTTCATTATTGTTTACTTTAAATGTGAACAGTATTGCCGGTTATGTGGAAAGCACCAATGAGGTAGTTGTATTTATTGAGGATGAATTAGAGCAGGAGCAGGTAGATATGATTGACCTGTCCCTTTCTATGATGGATAATGTAGCGAATACCGAATATATCTCGAAAGAACAGGCGCTGGAAAACGAGAAAGAGTACCTTGGCGATGCAGCGATTCTGTTTGAAACCTTTGGCGATGGCGAAGACGGGGTGATGGACAACCCGTTCCCCAGCAGTTTTGTGGTAAAGGTAAAGGACCTTTCCAAGCTGAAAGAAACCCAATCTGCCATGGAAAAGATTGATGGAGTTGAAAAGGTAAACGCTCCCACCGAAGTTGCGGATATACTCAGCAGTATCAAAAAGGCGGTAAGTACCGGAGGAGTAGCTATTGTTGCGATTCTATTATTGGTATCTCTTGTAATAATCGCAAATACCATTAAAATTACGGTATTTAACCGGCGCAAAGAGATTAATATTATGAAATTTGTAGGCGCAACCGATTCGTTTATTCGCCTGCCGTTTATTGTAGAGGGTACATTAATTGGATTGCTGTCTGCACTGATCAGCTTTTTCCTGCTTTGGGGAGGCTACCATTATCTGATACAGTGGGTTGGGGAAAACCAGTCCACCTGGGTTCAGACAATGATCTGCACTAATATTGTGCCTTTTAAGGACATTTATCCCCAACTGCTTCTGTATTTCTGCGGCGGCGGTATTCTGATTGGTGTATTTGGCAGTATGTTTTTTGTACGCAAGTACCTGAAGGTTTAACAGAAAGGATGTGTAACCTATGCAACCAAAAGGCAAACGGCGCACGGCCGCTTTACTGATGGCAGCAGTAATGGTCCTTGTATCAGCAGGATCTACCGTTGTATTTGCAGATGACACAGCCAGCACGGCTTCGGCGGCATCTTCTTCCGCCAAGACGACATCTAAGGATAATTCCAACAACTATCAAGATCAGCTTGACAAGTTAAATAGCCAGTTGTCTGAGTTAGCAAAACAGCAGCAGCAGCTAGCAAACCAGATTAGCCAGGCAAAAAATGAAAAAGAACGCAAAGAAGCAGAGAAAAGACAGCTTAGCACTCAGATTCAGGTCACTCAGGAGCAGATTCGGGTTATGACTGAGCGCATAGAACTGCTTACCGAGCAGATTGACCAAAAAGAAACTGAAATTGCACTGAAAAGTGCAGAAATCGAAAGCAATTACAGAGTTTTTAAAAAGCGCATGCGGGCTATGTATATGTCAGGCAATGCTTCTATGATGGGTTTGGTACTTGGGGCCGACAGCTATTATCAGTTCCTCACCCGTGCCGAAGCAGTATCCCGAGTATCGGCTCACGACCAGGATTTATTAGACAGCCTGGTCGAGGAAAAGAACGACATTGATGCAGCTCGTCAGCAAATTGAAGAGTATAAAGCCGATGTGGAATCGAGCAAATCAGAGGTTGAGCAGAAAAAAGCACAGTTAAGTACCCAAATGGGTCAGGTACAGAGCCAGATTCAGGATATTAGTGCTTTAGAAGCGGAGATGAGGGCCAACGAGGCAGAGGTCAAGAAAAAATATGCCGCGATACGTGCCGAAATTGATAAGATCTATGAGCAGATTAAGCTGGAAGACAGCGATTACGTCGGCGGCGAAATGCTTTGGCCTGTTGCCATGACCAAACAGATTACCAGCTATTTTGGCTGGCGCTGGAACAATACGGACTACCATACCGGTATTGATATTTCCTGTGCAGGCATTTATGGCGCCGATGTACGTGCAGCAAACTCTGGAAAGGTTACTTACGTGGGCTGGCAGGCAAATGGATACGGCAACTATGTCATTGTCGACCATGGCGGCGGAACAACCACCCTTTATGCGCACTGCAGTTCTATTTTGGTAAGCGTCGGACAAACAGTAGCACGTGGAGAAACAATTGCCAAGGTTGGTTCTACCGGTTGGTCCACCGGGCCTCATCTGCATTTTGAAGTACGTGAAAATAAAGTAGCTAAAAACCCGCTGGCATATGTAAAATAACATGCGATACAGAATTATAGGAGCATAGCGAATGAATAAAAAAATATCATTGGGGGCAGCGATTGCATTTATGGCAATCATTGCGGCGGCAACCTTTGCCATTACCATGGTATTCTCGCTTTCCAGCTTTAACGACAGGGTAAACAGCCTGCGTGAGCGGGAAAATATGTATAAAAAGCTTGCGGAAATCGACAGTGTGGTACGGCTTAATTTCTATGGCGATATTGACGAGGATATCTTACAGGACAGCATAGCAAACGGTTATGTTGGTGGGCTGGCTGATAAATACGGCAAGTATTTAACGGCCGAGCAATATGCCCAATTGATGCAGGACTATGACGGTACTATGGTTGGCATTGGAATAGAAGGCGTCAAGGATGCCAGCGGATACATGAAGGTAACGAATGTTTATTCAGAATCTTCAGCGGAATTTGCAGGTATTCAGGTTGGTGATTTAATTATTAAGGTGGATAATACCGACCTTACCGCTGAAAACTATGACCAGGTTATAGACGGCATTAAAGGGGAAGCCGGCACTAAAATTGACATTGTTTACCGCCGTGATGCGGAAGATACTACTGTTACGGTTACTCGCCGCAGTGTAGAAGTACCGGTGGTGGAAGGCAGCATGGTCGGTGAAGTTGGCTACGTAAAGATTAAAGAGTTTACCAATACCACCTACGACCAGTTCGACCGGGTGGTAAATAAACTGATGAACGAGTCTGGGGCAAAAGCACTTGTTTTTGATGTTCGTAATAACCCAGGCGGTACGGTTACTTCAGTTTCTAAGATTTTAGACAAATTGCTTCCGGCCGGGGACATTGTTTCAGCCACCTATAAAAATGGCAAAACCGAGGTTTTAGCCACCTCCGATTCTAACGAGATTAACCTGCCAATGGCGGTGCTTGCCAATCAGAACTCTGCCAGTGCGTCAGAGCTGTTTGCCCAGGCATTAAAGGATTATGAAAAGGCAAAAATTGTTGGTGTAACTACCAAAGGCAAGGGCTCCATGCAGAAGATCTATAAACTGAGCGATGGATCGGCGCTGGATATTACCATTGCAAAGTATAATCCACCCAAGAGTTCCAACTTTGATGGTATTGGCGTAAAACCTGATTACGAGGTAAAACTTACCGACGAACAGGAAAAATATTTTGAGGAATTGACGGTAGAGACCGACCCGCAGCTGAAAAAGGCATTGGAGGTTGTCAGTGCATTAATTGCATCCTCACAAAACAACGCACAGCCGGATTCTTCTTCGGTGACCGCCTCACAACCCTGATTTAAAAAAATGCAACCTGCTTTCTGTTTAAGAAAGCAGGTTGTCTTTTTCCTTTTATGGACAAACAGGCATAATATAAAGCGAAAAACAATATAGATTATACTAAATTTAATGGAAACGATAGGCTTAGGTCTATCGTTTCAGCACGCCATATTACTATGGTGTGGGCAGGTTAAATACCGTTGAACAGGAATAGCAACGTTCAGGGGTTCGTTTATAGCGCAATTGCCTTTATAAAGTTACAAGGGCTGCGCACACGAGATATTTTTTGCTCAGCAAAAAATTGCTATAAGGTGTGATTCTATGTTTTCCGTTTTACAGGTTGAGAAAAAACCGGAACAAGGACTATTTTCTAGAATTCTGGAGACAATAAAGCCGCGGCAGCCAACTGTGGAATGCTATGGGTTTGAGTATGGGGCATTTTATCGTATTATTTTATATGATTATGGAAAAGGCCCATCATTGGGACAACTGGAGAAATTACCAGAAGTTGTACTGAAAAAGGTTTTAGTGCCCGAAAGCTTGCTTCTTAATACCGACCTTCCGTTTCGGCCGTTCGACCCGTCCCCGTATTATGCGGTATTATTGCAGAATACAGCGATTGACCTAGTAGAAGGTGCTGAAATTCCACTTTATCGCCGTAAGGTGGGGGTGATTGATCCGCAGGGAATTTACCAAGGTATGGTATTTGCTTTGTTGAGGCATTTTACTTCAGCAGAAGTTTTAACTTTTGAGCCGAAGAGATATTACAACTTTGCCCTGCAGATGAAAAATTTATTAGGGGCCCAAGTTACACTGCATCAAAACCTGGGCGGACTGCTTGGCAGCCGTATGATATTGAGCCCACGCAGTTATGGGCAGAAGGAGGAACTGCATGGAATTACACCAGTTTTCTCTTGCGGCGAGTTAAAAATACCGGGCTCTTTGCCGCTCGTTCAAAAACTCGATGTCACATTGCCGTTTGTAATAGGAGAAATTCCGTCGAAGGATATTTTAGGGGCGCTGATGTTGGAGAAAGGGTGTAAAATCTGTCGACAGAAAAAGGCGGATTTTGGAGTTTGTGAGGGAAGAAGAATTTCAAAAGACGAAATGAGGGATTATATTGTATAGCATAAGTGCCACTTGACATAGACGGGCACTTTGACTATAATACAAATATTATGGTTTGAAATATGCATAGTTCATCATGGTTTTGTGGTGAATCCTTATTGAAATAAACCAAATAAAACAGTTAGGAGAGAGGACCAGTTGGCAAATACATTTGTTATTACCGAAGAAGGCTATAAAGAGCTCCAGAGAGAGCTGGATGAGCTGAAAAATGTCAAACGTGGGGACATCTCTGAGAAGATCAGAATTGCCAGAGGGTTTGGAGACCTGTCTGAAAACGCGGAATATGACGAGGCCAAAAACGAGCAGGCTATTGTGGAAGCGAGAATTAAACTGCTGGAAGACCAGCTGAAAAATGCAAAGATAATTTCCCGCAACCAGATGTCCAGTGACGTTGTATCGGTTGGAACCACCGTGAAGATTCAGGACTTGGAATTTGGCGATGAAATGGAATATAAGATAGTAAGCTCGGTGGAATCTAATTCTACAATGGAAACGATTACCGATGAGTCCCCGGTAGGCAGAGCTTTGCTTGGTCACAAGGTTGGAGATACCGTAGATGTAAAAGCTCCATCTGGAATGATCCAGTTTAAGATTTTAGAAATTCGTCTGTAATACGGCGGATACAGCGGGTGTACCGCGTATGGAATGCGGGCTGTAAGGCCCGCATTTTTGACAGACCAAATAGTTTAAGGATGTGGAATAATGGCGGAGAACATGGAGAATAACCTAGAGCAGCAGGAGCAAGATTTATCAGAAATTTTGAGAATTCGGCGTGAGAAGCTGGAAACTTTGAAAGCAGAAGGGAAAAACCCCTTTGAAATTACCACCTTTGACCGCAATGCATATGCAAAACAGATTGTAGACGACTTCGAAAATTTTGAAGGTAAGGAAGTATCTGTTGCAGGACGTATTATCGGTTGGAGGGATATGGGGAAAGCCTCCTTTTTAGATTTACAGGATGCTACCGGTAAAATTCAGCTGTACATTAAAATAGACGGCATTGGAGAAGAAAACTACACCGAATTTGGCAAGTGGGATATTGGTGATATTGTTGGCGTAAATGGTGAGGCATTCCGTACCCGCAGGGGAGAAATTTCGGTAAAAGCGCACCATCTCACCCTTCTTTCCAAATCCCTTTTGCCGCTTCCGGAAAAATGGCACGGCCTGAAGGACACCGAGCTGAGATATCGTCAGCGTTATGTAGATTTGATTGTAAACCCCGAAGTAAAAGAGACGTTCATGAAGCGCTCTATGATTATCCGTGCAATCCGCACCTATTTGGAAAACCAGGGGTTTTTAGAAGTTGAGACCCCAGTGCTGCACTCCATCGCTGGCGGCGCTGCAGCCCGGCCTTTTATTACCCACCATAATACTTTGAACATTGATATGTATCTGCGTATTGCGTTGGAACTGCATTTGAAACGTCTGATTGTCGGTGGTTTTGACAAGGTTTACGAGATTGGCCGCGTATTCCGTAATGAGGGGATGGACCCTAAGCATAACCCAGAATTTACCCTGCTGGAATTATATCAGGCTTACACTGATTATGAGGGTATTATGAACCTCACGGAAGAGCTGATCCGCTATACTGCCCAGACTGTATTGGGCACCGGAATTGTGACCTATGGCGGTGAAGAGATTAACCTGGAAAAACCTTTTGAGCGTATCAGCATGATTGATGCGGTGAAGAAGTACAGCGGCGTAGACTTTAGTGAGCTGAAAACCCTCGAAGATGCCCGCACAGCGGCAAAAGAGCATCATATTGAATACGAGCCTCACCATCTTAAGGGTGATATTCTCAACCTCTTCTTTGAGGAATATGTAGAAGATAAGCTGGTTCAGCCAACCTTTGTTACCGGCCACCCGGTCGAAATTTCTCCGCTGTCCAAACGCTGCCCCCAAAACCCCGATTATACCGAGCGGTTTGAATTGTTCATCCTAGGCCGCGAGCATGCAAATGCATTCTCTGAGCTTAACGACCCCATCGACCAGCGTTCGCGCTTCCAGCGCCAGGCTGAGCTAAAGGCTGCAGGTGACGAGGAGGCAACCGATTTGGATGAGGACTTCCTGACTGCTTTGGAATACGGTATGCCGCCGACAGGTGGTTTGGGAATTGGCATTGACCGTTTGGTTATGCTTCTTACCGACAGCGCTTCAATCCGTGACGTACTGCTTTTCCCGACAATGAAGCCTTTGAACAACTAGTTTGCAATAAAACCGAAACACAACACTGTGTTTCGGTTTTTGTATTAGCGCGATATACAGCTATGGATGCTAATATAAAATGCTTTTCTTCAAAATATTGAAGGAACCAGGATAAAACAGATGAAAAGCGGCATTTGCACGCAATAAAAAATTAGCGCCAATACAATGCCCCTCTAGTTTTGGCACAGGTGCGGTATGGCAGGTTGGCGTTTGGGTGTTTTTTGCGCAGCCTAAAAATCAGGCTTTGGATTATTGTTACCGTATATCAGCAAGTATGTTTAAAAGATGTTTAATGGCGGCCTGCCGTCTAATAATCCTGGCGTATTCCTATTGAAATCATGATAAGTAAAAATAAGTTGGACAGGCCAGCATGTAAAAATAATTGGCGGAAAGGAGATAGGTTTGTGAAGGAAATAACAAAAAAGCGTGCATTTCGTGCCGTTGTTTTTTTTATTGTATTAGCGGTACTGGTTTTTCTTTTTCCCCTTTTTTACCATTGCCCAATCTATTCCACTCTGGGAATTCCCTGCCCGGGCTGCGGCATGACCAGAGCCATGAAAAGCGTATTACAGCTTGATTTTATAGCAGCGTTTCGGTGGCATCCGCTGTTTGGAGTAACTATTGCTGCCGCCCTGTTTATTGGCTGGGCATATGTATTCGACCGTATGGAGCTTGTGCGATCAAAACAGTTTCTTTGGGGTATTTGCCTATTATTTTTGGCGGTTTGGTTCATCCGTCTTGCATTGATGTTTCTGACAGATTATAGTATACTAACAATTAATGAGAATGCGCTTCTGCCAAGAATTTGGCAGGGCCTTCACGGATAGCGCCCAAAGAACCGGTTTCTTTGCGGCCACAGGGAACAGCAAAATTTACTGGAGGAATGAAAATGTACGAAAAGATGATGGACACCATTGGTTTTCTCAAAGGATGCGATCCCGACGTTGCTGCGGCAATGGACAAGGAACTTGCCCGCCAGCGCAGGAATATAGAGCTGATCGCCTCAGAGAATATCGTCTCCCCAGCTGTTATGGCAGCAATGGGCTCCTGCCTGACTAATAAATATGCAGAAGGCTACCCTGGCAAGCGTTATTATGGCGGCTGCGAGTGTGTGGACATTGTGGAGGATATTGCGCGGGAACGTGCTAAAAAACTCTTTGGTGCAGAACATGCCAATGTTCAGCCGCATTCTGGTGCACAGGCCAATATTGCCGTTTATTTTGCCTTGTTGGAGCATGGTGATACTGTACTGGGCATGAATTTGGCGCATGGCGGCCATTTAACCCATGGTTCTCCGGTAAATTTCTCTGGTAAAGAATATAACTTTATTCCTTATGGTGTGGACGATACCACCCACAGAATCGATTATGACAAGCTGCGTGCTTTAGCGCAGGAACATAAACCAAAGTTGATTGTTGCTGGTGCCAGCGCTTACCCCAGAGTGATTGACTTTAAAACAATCAGCGAAATTGCCAAAGAGGTTGGCGCTTACTTTATGGTAGATATGGCCCATATTGCAGGGCTGGTTGCAGCTGGTAAACATCCTTCCCCGGTACCTTATGCAGATATTGTCACAACAACTACTCATAAAACCCTGCGCGGCCCTCGCGGCGGTATGATTTTGTGCAGAGAAGAGCTCGCACAGAAGATTGACAAGGCTATCTTCCCAGGTACCCAGGGCGGCCCGTTGATGCACATTATTGCTGCAAAAGCAGTTTGCCTCGGCGAAGCCATGAGTGATGAATTTAAGGCGTACCAGGGCCGTGTAGTTGATAATGCCCAGGCGTTTGCCAGTGCGTTAAAGGCAAAAGGGTTCGATATGGTTTCGGGCGGTACCGACAATCACCTGATTCTACTGGATCTGCGCAACTTTAATATTACCGGAAAAGATTTTGAAAAAAAGCTGGATGAAGTTTATATCACTGTCAATAAAAACGCAATTCCAAACGATCCGCAAAAGCCCTTTGTCACCAGCGGCGTTCGGGTCGGCACCCCTGCGGTAACTACCCGAGGCTTTATGCCGGCTGACATGGAGCAGGTAGCCGACTTCTTTTATAAAACTGCTGTTGACTTTGAAAAATATGCCGCGGAGGTCCGGGAGGGCGTCATGGCCCTTTGTGAAAAGTACCCGCTTTACGAATAATAAGAGGGTAGAAGACAGCCTGCATCGTATAGCGCAGGTGATGTGCGAATGAATCATCATGCACATTCCATTTGTAAAAACGATGTAGATGACAGTAACAGCTGCCCTTTGGGTATTTGTCGCTGCCTTATGATTACAAAACAGGGCAGTTTTACATAGTACTTGGTAAAATAAAAGATGATAGGGGGAGGATGAGATGGCTTTTTTTCAAGGGAGTATAGCTTCAAAGGCCATTGGCATGGAGGTTTATCTCGGTGCAATCCTCCCCCAAACTGTACCCAAACACAGGCGGGTGCTTTACCTGCTTCATGGCTTGGAGGACAATGGGACAGCCTGGTGGCGGATGACAGCCCTAGAGCGCATTGCAAAGGAGCATGAACTTACGGTCATACTTCCGGAGGGACACCGTAGTTTTTATACAGATATGCAGTATGGCGGCGGGTATTTTACCTATTTGACCCAAGAACTGCCGCAGATCGTAAAAAATTTATTTGGTATACTGCCAAACCAAGAAGACACTTTGATAGCAGGTGCCTCCATGGGAGGGTACGGCGCTATTCGCTGTGCGTTGTGCTGTCCGCAGCAATATGCGGCGTGCGGTAGTTTTTCCCCGGTAGAAAGCCCTGATAATCCAAAAATTCCGCCGCTGGACCCAATTTTCTTTCGAGACCGGCCAGCAATTGGAAAGGCAGAGGAGCATGGGCTGCTGCAGGTTGCCAGCCAGCTGAAAAATAAAGCCGATATCCCCCAAATTTTGATTACCTGTGGAAAGGATGACCTTCTTCTGCCGGAATCAGAACAGCTTGCCCAAGGGCTAAAGGCACAAGGGCTGCCTGTTCAGTACCAAAACTGGGCAGGGGGACATGACTGGTTGTTTTGGGAACAGTCTTTAAGCCTGTTTGTACAGAATTTTTCTAAAAGATAGAGTGTTACCTGCATATCCTGAAAAACAGTTTGTCTGTTACTTACATTTACACAGAGAAGGATCTATGCCTATCAAATATCAGCTACTCACAAATGGCTGTGAGATTAGAAAAAAAAGAGAGTAACGATTAGGCAGGTATTTTTAGGGGTAGCACAGGTACGTTTTTTTGGAATGTGGGCGTCTTGAAGCGAACCCTGTTATGAAAAAGAGGGTGATTTACCCCTGAGCCTTATTCGAGGTATCCTCCTGAATGTATGTGTGCCTTCTATTATAATTCGAAATCTTTTTGTGGTACGGGCATTTGCATGCTGGTTGCACAACAGGTTTTTCATTCGAAAAAAATCACACATGTGACAGAGCTCTTATTAAGCCAAGTGCTTGTTATTTATCGGAATGCAATTACAAGCTTGTATGGTTCCAAAAACTATGCTAGAACCTGTGGCAGAAAAAGTTTTCATTTCCTGTCAGGCGTCTGACAGGAGGGGGATAAAACGCACCAGCCGTATGTTTTTGGGTTCCTAAAACGGTTCGCGCCTGAATAATCAGCAGGCTTTTCATTTTATGCCGCCGCAGGGCGGTAGAAAGGGAGTATTACTATGCCGTCAACACCGTTAGCCGACCGCCTTAGGCCGCAGACATTGGATGAGGTTGTGGGGCAAACCCATCTATTGGCTGAGGGAAAGGTACTGCGCAGTATTGTACAAAGCGGTAATCTTCCCAATCTAATATTTTATGGGCCCTCTGGAGTAGGAAAAACCACGGTAGCCCGGATTATTGCACAAAGCCAACACCGCAAATTATACCGGCTGAACGGCACCACTGCCAGTACGGCAGATATTAAGGCCATTGTGGATGATTTAAATACCCTGGATGGGGTAAACGGAGTCATTTTATACCTGGATGAAATTCAGTACCTGAATAAAAAGCAGCAGCAAACTTTGCTGGAATTTATTGAAACCGGAGCGATTACCCTGATCGCATCGACAACTGAGAACCCTTATTTTTATATTTATAATGCAATTTTAAGCCGATGTACCGTATTTGAGTTCCAGCCGGTAACACCTGCTGAGGTAGAAAAGGCGGTCAATCGTGCTTTCAATATTTTAAAAGAGGAATCCGCATTACCGCTTTTTATTGAGGACGGGGTGGTGCAGCGCATTGCCCAAAGCTGCGGCGGAGATGTGCGTAAAGCGATTAATGCAGTCGAAATGGTGTATCTTGCCGGCCGGTTGGACGGTGAAAAAAAGCTGATCACTCTAAATGATGCGGTAGAGGTGTCCCAGCGCAGTTCTATGCGGTATGACCGTGATTCTGACGCACATTACGATATTTTATCGGCTTTCCATAAATCAATTCGTGGTTCGGACGAAAACGCAGCGCTGCATTATTTGGCGCGGCTGATTGTTGCCGGAGATATCATTTCTCCGGCCAGACGTCTTTTATGCGTTGCAAGCGAGGATATTGGGCTGGCTTACCCACAGGCGCTTACCGTAGTAAAAGCCTGTGTTGACACCGCTATGCAGCTTGGCCTGCCCGAAGCGCGGCTGCCCTTGGCACAAGCGGTAATTTACCTGTGCACTCTGCCAAAATCCAACAGCGGCCTTATGGCGATTGAAGCGGCACTAGAGGATGTTCGTGCAGGCGGCTATGGAGAGATACCAGCTTATTTAAAGGACGGCCATTATGCCGGAGCCCAAAAGATGGGGCATGCCATTGGTTACCAGTATGCCCATAATTTTAAAAATGGCTATGTGAAGCAGCAGTACCTGCCCAATGAACTGAAAAACCGAGTCTATTATCATTTTGGCAAAAATAAAACCGAACAGGCTGCTTTGCAGTACCGTCTGCGGATTAAAGAAGAGGCCGAGAAAAAATGATTTGGATCACCGCCTAATAAAGCTATTTATATTTCATACAGGAAAGGCTGGTATTGGTTTAACCAATACCAGCCTTTAAATGACACTTGACATTCGTACTATGAAGATTATTCCTTATTTGCAGTAAATACAGTTTCAATGACCCGGCCAGAGCAGCCGGGAGAGTAAACCCAGCGGGTAAGGTGGCCGCCGTCAATAAAATACCGGGGCTTTTCGATTTCGTACTTTGCTTCAAAAGCATCTACTATAATCAGCTTCACCTTCATCTTTTCAGGTATTAAATTTTTTATGTATACGCTGGCATGCTGACCGGGGTACACATCGTCCCGAGGCTCAGCAAGACCAGCTAGGTTGGGAGTGAGCTCAACAAAAACGCCATAATCCTCTACCGAACGCACAATTCCGGCCACCGTTTCGCCAGCGGTAAATAAAGCGGCGTTGTCCTCCCAGGTTCCTAACAGCTCCTTATGGGAAAGGGTAACCCGTATGCCGTCTTCTACAGTCTTAATTACAGCGTAAATCTCCTGCCCTGGGCGGAACCGGTCGCTGGGATGGGAGATGCGGGAGACCGAAATGGCATCGATGGGAATTAAA
This sequence comes from Ruminococcaceae bacterium Marseille-P2935, assembly GCA_900104565.1. Taxonomy (GTDB): domain Bacteria; phylum Bacillota; class Clostridia; order Oscillospirales; family Ruminococcaceae; genus Marseille-P2935. The sequence goes on along the minus strand of LT629952.1, from coordinate 732,507 downwards.
GACGGAATACCGCAGCCAATATCCACAAAGCATCCAAAAGGTTCCAGATGGGTTACCACTGCCGGAATAATATCACCGGGGGTTAACTGTGAGATATACTCATCATAGCATTGCTGCTGTACCGCCCGGCGTGAAAGAATCGGCTTAATTCTGCCGTCCTCCCAGTGGTCTAATGAGATAATTTGAAAACAAACTGGTTTGTTTACCCTGGAAATAATAGCAATGTCCTTGGTGATGCCTTCTCGAATTCCCACCGCCCCTTCAAGACGGGGGATAATTCCCTTTGTACACCCAAGGTCCACCACTAGGTTATGGTCGCTGTCGCAGATGAGAACTCGTGCTTCTAGAATTTTTTGCGCTGTAAAAGCATCCAGCAGAGAGGATGCCGAACGGAGCGCAGCGGTGTTTTCTGCAGTATGAATCAGCTGACCTTCCGGTTTATAGATTGACATTTACGATACCCTCCTCTTTTGACAAACGGCATCCTTTTTTGCCGGCATATCAGCGGCAATCATCCGTTTTTTGCTCCCGTATCAGCAAAATTTTGCTGACCAAGCTGCCGATACCATATATATTCAAAAATAGAAGGGATCATGACGGTTTCATTGGACAAAATTACCAGCATGTGTCAGGAAAATAAAGATTGTTATTCTATGCAAGCAAAGTTATCCTTTGGGGTATAATTTTTTGGAGCGAGGGCAGTGTTTTGGCCTTTACCCTTTGACCCTTACCCACAACTGTTTTAACTATGGCGGATATGAATTTTTTGAGCTCCATACCTGGCTAAACGATCAGCGGTTGCATTTGCTTCATGGTCGGAACAGGTTAGTTTCATCCAAACCTCGTCTTGTTCCGTTTCAGAGTAGCCGTCCTCTGAGGGCATGGCAAATTGTTCCTCCGGATCAATTCTGGCAATATTTTTTGTGGAAGGCAGGGAATATGGTGCGTCAGAGTAAGGGTCTGAGCCATAATAATGTGAAGATGCATAAGGGGTCATTTCACGGTCCATATCTTTTTCCAAAGTGAACACCTCCAAATTTGAAATAAATGGAATAGTCTGCTGTAAACGGGAAAACGCCAATTTGGCTAATTGCATATCATCAAAACGGCTGTAAATTTCGGCGATAAACCTTCACCTGCCTTTCTCTTTTTAGCATATTGTTTGCAGAGCGGCAAAAGATAAACATGAAAATTACGGCTTAAATAAAACAATTGCCATCTTCCATATATTTCTGCTATAATATTGTATACTATGCGATGATATTCGGGGGGGAAAGAGATGGACGTCAGAGTGGGAGACACGCTGGTGATGAAAAAAAATCATCCCTGTGGCGCCAACGAATTTTTAGTAACTCGCAGCGGTATGGATTTTAAATTAAAATGCAAGGGCTGTGGCCGCGAGGTGATGGTGCCCCGGGTAAAGGCGGAAAAAAATATAAAGAAAATTTTACACCCGCCTGCGGATGGGAATTAGCCCTTTGTTTCATATGAACTGCCTGCCAATAGAATGGGAGTACCAAACCGGCCATGGCAGTTTAACTGCTTATTTTTTGCACCGTATGGCAAAAAATAAGTATATGCAAATTAGTCCGCATACGGAGAAAGCGGTTGTGATGTTTGAAAAATTAAAGGCCGTAGAAGAACGGTATAATGAAATTAACGAGAAGCTGATGGACCCTGCGGTTGTCAGCGATAACGAACAGTACAAAAACCTGATGAAGGAATATAAAAACCTTACCCCGGTAGTTGAAAAATACCGGGAATATTCTGCTGCAAAAGCAGATATGGATGAAGCCCGGGCCATGCTGGAGGAAGGCGGACTGGATAAAGACTTTAAAGAGATGGTGCAGGAGCAGTTTGAAACAAACAAGGCTCGCATAGAAGAAATTTCGGAAGAGATGAAAATTTTACTGCTGCCCAAAGACCCCAATGATGACAAAAACGTTATTATTGAAATCCGCGGCGGTGCTGGCGGGGACGAAGCGGCATTATTTGCTAATTCCCTGTACCGTATGTACAGTATGTACGCCGAGGCCCAAGGTTGGAAAACCGAGCTAATGAATTCCAACGAAACGGAGCTGGGCGGTTTTAAAGAGGTCAGCTTCCTAATCGAAGGAGATGGGGCGTATTCCAGGCTGAAATACGAAAGCGGCGTGCACCGTGTGCAGCGTGTACCCGAGACGGAAACCCAGGGCCGTATTCACACTTCAACTGTTACTGTGGCGGTACTGCCCGAGGCAGAGGAGGTTGAAATAGAAATTAATGCCGGGGACCTTCAAATTGATACCTACCGTGCAGGCGGCGCAGGCGGCCAGCACGTAAATAAAACCGAATCGGCTATTCGAATTACCCATCTGCCTACTGGTATTGTTGTGGAGTGCCAGGATGAACGAAGCCAGTATAAGAATAAGGACAAGGCAATGAAGGTACTGCGCTCCAAGCTTTACGAAAAAAGCCTGCAGGAACAGAATGATAAAATCGCCATGGAACGCCGTTCCCAGGTTGGTACCGGTGACCGTTCGGAGCGTATTCGAACCTATAACTACCCCCAGGGCCGGGTGACAGACCACCGCATCGGCCTGACCTTATATAGAATTGAAGCGATCCTCAACGGGGATTTGCAGGAAATTATTGATGCCCTGATCACCTATGACCAGGCCGAACGGTTAAAAGCACAGGCAGAATAAGCCGCCTGGAAAGGGATGAAGACGTGAATACCAAGCTGATATCAGCTTATGATGATCGTGGAGAAATTGTAGACCTCAGCGAGGCCGCCCAAATTTTACGGGAAGGCGGTTTGGTTGCAATTCCTACCGAAACTGTCTATGGGCTGGCGGCAGATGCCCTAAATGGTGATGCTGCTGCTAAAATATTTGCTGCAAAAGGAAGACCGCAGGATAACCCGCTGATTGTGCACATCAGCGATTTGGAAATGCTGGATGGTCTGGTAAAAGAATTCCCGGAGCCGGCTTTTCGCCTGGCACAGAAGTTTTGGCCAGGCCCCCTGACCATTATTTTACCCAAAACAGATAAAGTCCCGCCAGAGACCTCGGGGGGATTAGGTACGGTTGCTGTCAGAATGCCCAGCCACCCGGTGGCAAGGCGGATTATTGCCCTAACCGGAAAGCCATTGGCCGCACCATCGGCCAATCTTTCGGGCAGCCCAAGCCCAACAACAGCGCAGCATTGCGTGCATGACCTGTTGGGCCGGGTGGACGCCATTGTTGATGGCGGAGAGTGCGGGTTTGGGGTGGAATCCACTGTCATTACCTTGGCACAATCACCCCCGCGTTTACTGCGCCCGGGTGCGGTAACCTTTGAACAGCTTAAGGGGATTTTACCGGATATCAAAATGGACCCGGCAGTAAAAGAAAAACTGGAACAGGGTGTAACGGCCGCATCACCGGGAATGAAATACCGGCACTATGCTCCAAAAGCAAAGGTTGTTCTGGTCGATTCAGATCTTGACTCGTTTACAGCATATGCCGCTGCACATCAAAATGGCAAAACGGTTGCGCTTTGCTTCGAAGGGGAAGATAAAATTATCCCCCTGCCGTGTGTCGTTTATGGAAAAAGACAAGACCCGCTCACCCAGGCTCAGCATTTATTTGACTGCCTTCGGCAATTGGACGATATGGGCGCACAAATGGTGTATGCCCGATGCCCTTCCCAGGAGGGAATTGGGCTGGCAGTATACAACCGGCTGATTCGTGCCGCAGAATTTGAGGTGGTTCGCTTATGAACAAAACATTGGTGGTTGGGTTGACCGGCCAGACGGGCAGCGGGAAAACTACCCTGTGCACCTATTTGAGCGAGCTGGGTTACCCGGTGATCAATTGCGACAGTATTGCCCGCCGTGTGGTGGAACCCGGGACCCCTTGCTTATCAGAGCTAGTAGAAGTTTTTGGAAAAGAAATTCTGACGCCCGGCAGCGGATTGGACCGCAGAAAACTGGCGTCCATTGTTTTTGCCGATAAAACCAAGCTGGAGAAACTGAACCGGGTCATAAACCCATACATATTTGAAAAAATAAAACATACCATAGAACAGTACAGAAAGTACGGGGAAAAGCTGGTGGTGCTGGACGCACCGACCTTATTTGAAAGCGGCGCGGATCAGTTTTGTGATGTAACAATCTCGATCATAGCCCCACGGGATATACGCCAGCGCCGCATCATGCAGCGTGACGGTCTGACAGTGAGAGAAGCGGAGAATCGTATGAATTCTCAAAATGACGATTATTATTACATGCGTCGCTCCGACCATGTTATTACCAATGTATTTACCACCGAGCAGTTGAAACGTGTGGCGGCAGACCTGTTTGAACAAATTCTGCAAAACCCCGTCAGCGAGGGAGCCGAATAGATGAAAAGATCTGTAAGCAGGCAGCTTGTAAGTTTACTTGTCTTTATTCTTATGTTGGCTGCAAGTTTTTGGATGATCCGTTTTGCAACCAACCGGTACTACCGGCAAATTTACCCGGTACATTACGAATCTGTGATTGAAGATGCCAGCCGGAAGTATGGTGTGCCGGCCGAACTTGTGTTTGCGGTAGTTCGCACCGAAAGCAGCTTTCGGCCAGGGGCCGAGTCCAGTATAGGTGCAAAGGGGCTTATGCAGCTGACAGATGAATCCTTTGAATGGGTCAGATTCCGTTTTGGTGACAATTACCCGGAACATTTGGGGGATGACCTGTTTGACCCGGAGACGAATATTATCTGCGGGACGTATATGCTTTCGCTATTGATCGACGAATTTCAATCGGTAGATACTGCGCTTGCAGCTTATCATGCCGGATGGGGGACTGTAAAAAAATGGCTGGGAGACAGCGGGTATTCCAGCGACGGGGTTCTGCTTCAGTATATTCCTTATGGAGATACCAGGGGGTATGTTAAAAAAGTGTTGGAAACAGCACAGATTTATAAAACATTGTATCAGCTCAGCAAATAGTAAGTTCCTTTTTAGAAGTTGCTAAGAAGGAAAGAATGGAGGAAAAGTATGGAGAACGAGAAGAGTAAAGGCCAGCTTTTGCAGGACGAACTTTTAATTAACAACAAAAACGGTTGGGACCTGATCAGCGATGATGAGGCTGCAAGGGCCGATGCCTTTTGTGAAGAGTATAAAGCTTTTTTAAACGCATGCAAAACCGAGCGGGAAACGGTGGATTACACCGTTGAGATGCTTGAAAAAGCTGGGTATACCCCATTTGACCGCAATCAAAACTATTCTGCAGGTGACAAAGTATATATCAACAATCGAGGGAAGGCGCTGCTGTTTGCCACGATAGGCACCCAGCCGATCGAAAAAGGGGTGCGCATTATGGCAAGCCACATCGATTCGCCAAAGCTTGATTTAAAACCTCGTCCCCTGTATGAAGAAGCGCAGTTAGCGCTCTTTAAAACCCATTATTACGGCGGAATTAAGCGTTACCAGTGGGGGACTATTCCTCTGGCGCTGCACGGTGTTGTGGTTAAGCGGGACGGCACTATGGTGAAAGTGAACATCGGAGAAGCAGAAAGCGACCCTGTGTTCTGCATTACCGACCTGCTGCCTCATCTTGGCAAAGAGCAGATGGCGCGCACGCTACAGGACGGTTTAAAGGGTGAAGAACTAAACGTTTTAGTAGGCAGCCGCATGTTCAAGGACGACAAGGCCAGTGAACGTGTAAAGCTGTATATTATCTCTTTATTAAAAGAAAAGTACGATATTTCAGAACCGGACTTCCTGTCAGCAGAGCTGATGCTGGTACCGGCGTTTCAAACGAAAGACCTTGGTTTTGACCGCAGCATGATTGGCGGCTACGGCCATGATGACCGCATTTGCGCATATACCTCACTGCGCGCAGCTATGGATGTAACCAGCCCTGCGTATACCACCGTTACTGTTTTGGCAGATAAGGAAGAAACCGGATCTGACGGAAATACCGGAATGCAGTCCAGGGTTCTGGAATATTTTATTGCTGATTTAGCAGAACAGCAAGGGATACCTGGACGTGTAGTGCTTTCTAATTCTAAATGTCTGTCTGCAGACGTAGCCGCAGCATATGACCCCACCTTCTCGGATGTTTCTGAAAAACGGAACTCCGCTTACCTTAACTATGGCGTAGCGGTTATGAAATATACCGGCAGCGGCGGCAAGTATTCCACCAATGAGGCCACAGCAGAATTTATGGCGTATGTACGCAATATACTGGATGAAAAGAATGTTCTGTGGCAGACCTGTGAGCTGGGCAAGGTAGATGCAGGCGGCGGCGGTACAGTTGCCAAATATATTTCCAAGCTCAATGTAGACGTGGTTGACATTGGTGTAGCGGTACTGTCTATGCATTCCCCGTTTGAGGTTGTTTCTAAATTGGACACCTATATGACCTACCGGGCGTTCTATGAGTTTGCCGCAGCAAAATAAGAGTTTTTGCGTTTTTTAAACAAAAAGCTATTCAAAAGCATCTGTTTTATAGCAGATGCTTTCTTTTGGGCAAAATGCCTCACCTGCAAGAGAGCAATATCATAGGATAAAAAGAGAGGGGATGAAAGAATGGATTTGCTTGGTTCGTTTGCGATTCTGGTGTTTTTATTAATTGGAATTGGATTAGGGCTTACCTTCTTCCCAAAGAAATGGCTGAAATATAACAATATTCTGCAAACGGTGGGAATTTCACTCACTTTGTTTACCATGGGGGTTTCTCTGGGTGGGAGCCCAACCTTTGTGGAGGATATGAAGCAGGCCGGCTGGCAGGGCTTTTTGTTTGCTCTAGTTACAGTATTAGGCTCAATTGTAATGGTGTACATATTGGTTCGTCTTTTTCTGAAGAGAAAGGGGGAAAAGCAGTGATCTATGCGGCATTGGGGAGTTTGCTGGCCGGGATCCTCTGCGGAAGATTTTTGTTTTCCCCCGAAATTGTACAGTATATGGATCAACTGGTATCCATAGCGCTTAAAATTCTGGTTTTTTCTGTTGGAATTGATGTAGGCAGCAATAAGGCGGCTCTTTATAAAATGAAAGAATACCATATTAAGGTGCTGATTATTCCTTTTGGAATTGCGGTTGGTTCGATTGGCTCTGGAATTCTGCTGGGGTTTGCTTTGGGCATGCCCATGAATCAGAGCGGCGCTATTGGAGCGGGTATGGGCTGGTACAGCTTGTCTGCCGTAATGCTGAGGGGGTTAGGCGGCGCCCAGTTGGGAACAACGGCATTTTTGGCCAACATTTTTCGCGAGCTGCTCTCTTTTATCTGTATTCCATTTATAGCAAAATACCTCGGTTACTATACAGCAATTGCTCCGGCAGGGGCAACAGCCATGGATACCTGCTTGCCGATTATCGCCCGCTCGACCGATGAGACCACAGCCGTTTTGTCGGTAATCAGCGGGGTGATCTGCACGGCAATGGTACCAATTTTGATTACTTTTCTTTATCAATTTTTAGCAGGATAAATATTGCGGAGATAAATAATAAGTTTTATAATATTTCTATTCGTTTAAAAAGAAAAAAAATTGTATGAAATGAGGGGCAGAACAATGAAAAAAATTAGTGCGCTTTTAGTTGCACTGTTGGTGGTTCTTACCGGCTGTGGTAAGGCGGTTTCAATACCAGATACAGTAAAAGCAGGTAAAGTAGACGGTCAAACTTATACCAACGATGCTCTTAAACTCAGTTATGTGTTACCGGATGGATGGACAGTATTTGATCCGGACAGTACACTGGACAATCAGATTCAGACAATTGAAGCAACCCAAGGGGAGGCTGCCGCTAAGCAGATACAAAGCCACATCGAATCGGGCGAAATTGGCTATTTATTTATGGCAATGGGCGAACAGACTGAATTGGGAACGTCTAATATGTTTGTTCAGGTAGCCTCCGAAAAAGCTTTGAACGGTATGAAGCCGTTGGAGTATGCTGCAATGCTGGCAGATCAGTTTGAAGAAAGCTATGCTGCGTTGGGTGCAAAAGCAACCGTTCAGCCTGCCGAAAGCAAAAAAATTAACGGGCATGATGTTGTAATGGCGAGCGTAGAAGTAATTCTGGATGGCGAAATTTCTGGTATGGTATTTGACAATGTGCATGTTTCCCAGGCGTATAGCCTTTATACGGTTAATGGCGCCGTTGTAATTGCTGTATTTTCCGCCTATGATGAAGCAGGCATGGAAGAAGGTATCGGCATTCTGGAGAATGTACAGTTTGCATAATTTTTTATAAAAAGAGCAAATCGGATTCTGCACTAGCTGGCGGAATCCGATTTATTTTTCTTTGCTGGCCAATTCGGCATTAACAAAACACAAAATGGCTGGATGGTATGGGATGTAAAGCAGTGCAGAAACAAATTGTATAATTTCCAAATTTTGGCCAAAAATAGAAATGCTTTACATAAAAAAGCCTCTACGGCAGTTACCGTAGAGGTTTTGCGTCTGTTATAGAATTTTGGCTAAAAATAAACACCTGCTTATTTTGCAGATGCCTCTTGTAAAAAAATTGCCAATGAATTATAATTAAACATTGACACCATTTACAAAATGTTATATAATAACTAAATGTATTATAATGGCTAGTTATGCCTCTGTACTTAAGTATTGTACCAGATGGTGTAAGAAAAATCAATAAGTTTTTGCAAATTTATTGATTATTAATCAGCAACTATGTCATATTTGCACAAGCAGGAAATAGATGAATGGAGTGAGTGAGCCTATGGTAAATGTCAAACCGGTACAACTGGGCAAAAATGTCCGTATGAGCTTCTCAAGAATCAATGAAGTTCTGGAAATGCCTAACCTCATCGAGGTGCAGAAGAACTCGTACCAATGGTTTCTTGACGAGGGTTTGAAGGAGGTTTTCCGTGATATATCGGAAATTACGGATTATCAGGGAAATCTGGTCCTGAATTTCATCGACTACCGTTTAGACGATAAGCCAAAATACTCCATTGAGGAATGTAAAAGCAGGGATGCCACCTTTGCGGCGCCGCTTCGGGTACGCGCGAGCTTACTGAATAAAGAGACTGGCGAAATTAAAGAGCAGGATATTTTTATGGGGGATTTTCCGCTTATGACCGACGCCGGCACCTTTATTATTAACGGTGCGGAGCGCTGCATTGTTTCGCAGCTGGTTAGAAGCCCTGGAGTGTACTATGGTTCCAGCAGGGATAATTCCGGTAAGGAATTGTTCAGCTGTACGGTTATTCCAAACCGTGGCGCATGGCTGGAATACGAATGCGATTCCAATGATGTGTTTTATGTGCGCATCGATAAAAACCGCAAAATTCCGGTTACCACTTTTATCCGTACCTTGGGCCTTGGCACCAACGATGAGATCCTGAACTTCTTTGGCGAGGATCCTTTGCTGCTTGCTACCTTGGAGAAAGATACCACTAAAAATACCGAAGAAGCTTTGCTGGAGGTTTACCGCAAACTTCGTCCCGGTGAACCGCCAACCGTTGACAGTGCTCGTTCCCATATCGATACACTGTTTTTTGACGCGCGTAGATATGATCTTTCCCGGGTGGGAAGATATAAATACAATAAAAAACTCGGCCTTGCTGTTCGCATTTCTGGAAAGACACTGGCCGAGGCTGTCGTTAACCCCTTAACCGGTGAAATTATGGCAGAAGCGGGAGAGGTGCTCACCCGCGAAAAGGCTTGGGCTTTGGAAAAAGCCGGCGTAAGCCTGGTTTATATTGCTGTAAGCGAAGAGAAGATTGTCAAAGTCATCTCTAATGGCATGGTTGATATTCAGGACTATGTCTCTTTTGACTGTACCGAGCTTGGTATTCGCGAAAAGGTTCGTTTTTCGGTTCTGACCGAAATTTTGGATGCCTGCGGCGACGACGAGGATGCGTTAAAAGATATGATCCGTCAGCGTGCCGACGATTTGGTTCCCAAACATATTACCATTGACGATATTCTGGTAACGGTCAACTATTTGTGCGGCCTGCCCTGTGGTATTGGCACCACCGATGACATTGACCACCTGGGCAACCGTCGTATTCGTTCTGTAGGCGAGCTGCTGCAGAACCAGTTCCGTATTGGTTTTTCCAGAATGGAGCGTGTTATTCGTGAAAGAATGACCACCCAGGTTCAGGATATGGATGTGGTAACCCCGCAGGCGCTGATCAATATCCGCCCGGTTGTGGCTTCTATTAAAGAGTTTTTCGGTTCTTCACCCCTTTCGCAGTTCATGGATCAGAACAATCCCCTGGCAGAACTGACCCACAAGCGCCGCCTTTCTGCGCTGGGGCCCGGTGGTTTGTCCCGTGACCGCGCCGGATTTGAAGTGCGTGACGTTCACTACAGCCACTACGGCCGCATGTGCCCGATTGAGACCCCTGAAGGCCCCAACATCGGCCTAATCTCTTACCTGGCAACCTTTGCCCGGATCAATCAGTACGGCTTTATTGAGGCTCCCTACCGCAAGGTAGATAAAGAGACTGGAAAAGTGCTGGATGAAGTAGTTTACATGACCGCCGATGTAGAGGATGAATATATTGTTGCCCAGGCAAATGAACCTCTGGATGAAGAGGGCCGCTTTGCTAGACCCAGGGTTAACGTTCGTTACCGCGACACCGTGCAGGAAGTTGCCGCCTCTATGGCTGACTTTATGGACGTATCGCCTAAGATGGTAGTTTCGGTTGCAACCGCAATGATTCCTTTCTTAGAGAACGACGACGCCAACCGTGCGTTGATGGGCGCTAACATGCAGCGTCAAGCAGTGCCTTTATTAAAAACCGAAGCTCCTATTGTTGGTACTGGTATGGAATACAAGGCCGCGGTAGATTCCGGAGTAGTCGTCCTTTCCAAGCACAACGGTATTGTCGATAAGGTTTCAGCAGATGAAATTGTATTGCGTACCGATGAAGGCACACTGCAGACCTATCACTTGATCAAATTCCTGCGTTCCAACCAGGGTACCTGCACCAACCAGCGTCCGATCGTTTCGGTGGGCGAGCGGGTAACCAAGGGCCAGGTTATTGCAGACGGTCCTGCTACCAGCAACGGTGAAATTGCGCTGGGTAAGAATATGCTGATCGGCTTTATGACCTGGGAAGGTTATAACTACGAGGATGCGGTTCTGCTGAATGAGCGTCTGGTAAAAGACGATGTATATACCTCGATTCATATTGAGGAATATGAAATAGAAGCGCGTGATACCAAGCTGGGGCCTGAGGAAATTACCCGGGATATTCCTAACGTGGGTGAAGACGTGCTGAAAGAATTGGACGAGCGCGGAATTATTCGCATCGGTGCCGAGGTTCGTGCCGGAGATATTCTGGTTGGTAAGGTTACACCTAAGGGAGAAACCGAGCTGAACGCTGAGGAACGCCTGTTACGTGCAATCTTTGGTGAAAAGGCCCGGGAAGTACGTGACACTTCTTTGCGTGTACCCCATGGTGAATATGGCATTATCGTAGATGTAAAGGTGTTCACCAAGGAAAATTGTGACGAGCTGTCTCCTGGTGTCAACATGGTGGTACGCTGCTATATTGCTCAGAAGCGTAAGATCAGCGTGGGTGATAAGATGGCTGGCCGTCATGGCAACAAGGGTGTTGTTTCGCGCATTCTGCCTCAGGAGGATATGCCTTACCTGCCGGATGGCCGTCCGCTTGATATTGTGCTGAATCCTCTGGGCGTACCTTCCCGTATGAATATTGGACAGGTGCTGGAGGTTCACTTGGGCCGTGCAGCAGCTGCTTTGGGCTGGAAGATTATGACCCCCGTATTTGATGGCGCTCACGAGTCAGATATTCAGGAATGCCTGCGAGAGGCTGGCCTGGACGAAGACGGCAAGACTGTGCTGTATGACGGACGTACCGGTGAGCCGTTTGACAACCGCGTAACGGTAGGTTACATGTACTTCTTAAAATTGCATCACCTGGTTGACGATAAAATCCATGCCCGTTCCACTGGTCCATACTCGCTGGTAACTCAGCAGCCGCTGGGTGGTAAAGCACAGTTCGGCGGACAGCGTTTTGGTGAGATGGAGGTTTGGGCTCTGGAGGCTTATGGTGCAGCTTACACCCTGCAGGAGATTCTGACTGTTAAATCAGATGATGTAGTTGGCCGTGTAAAGACCTTTGAGGCAATTGTAAAGGGCCGCAATGTTCCGAAGCCAGGCATCCCCGAATCCTTTAAGGTGCTGATTAAAGAGCTTCAGTCCCTCTGCCTGGATGTAAAGGTGCTGAATAAGGATAATGAAGAGATTGATCTGAAACAGACTTTCGACGATGGCGAAAATATGGGCCTCACCCCTGTAGAAGTATTTGAAGATGAGCAGGTGGCGGTCCCCTCTGAAATTGACGGAAGCTTCGGCATAGAAAATGTTGAACTGGACGACGAAGTCGTTTTGGAGGAGGCAGAGGAACCTGACGATTTGTTTGCCGGCCTTGCTGATTTCGGTTTGGACGATCTTGATGATAACGAAAATATGTAGGAAGAAGGGGTCGAAATGGAATTTAACGTTTTTGAGTCAATTAAAATCGGCCTAGCTTCACCTGAACAGATTCGTAGCTGGTCCTACGGTGAGGTGAAGAAGCCCGAGACTATCAACTACAGAACATTAAAACCAGAGCGTGATGGCCTCTTCTGTGAGCGGATTTTTGGGCCGCAGAAGGACTGGGAATGCTACTGCGGACGGTATAAAAGAATCCGTTACAAGGGTAAGGTTTGTGAGCGCTGCGGTGTAGAGGTCACCTCCTCAAAGGTTCGCCGCGAGCGCATGGGCCATATTGAGCTGGCCGCCCCGGTTTCCCATATCTGGTATTTTAAAGGAACCTCTTCCCGTATGGGGCTGCTTTTAAACATGTCCCCGCGACTGTTGGAGAAGGTACTTTATTTTGCCTCCTATGTGGTAATTGATCCGGGCCGTACTAACCTGAAAAAATATACGCTGCTTTCCGAAAAGGAATACCGCGATTTAAGAGAAGCTTATGAAGATGAGTTCGTTGCAGGGATGGGCGCTGAAGCGGTAAAAAAACTGCTTGAGGACATTAACCTGGATGAACTGTCTGCTGAGCTGAAGGATGATTTACAGACCTCCACCGGCCAAAAAAGGGCAAAAATTCTCAAACGGCTCGAGGTTGTAGAAGCATTCCGGCTTTCCGGCAACCGCCCCGAGTGGATGATTCTGGATGTTGTTCCTGTTATTCCACCGGATATCCGCCCAATGGTTCAGCTGGACGGCGGCCGTTTTGCCACCAGTGACCTGAACGATTTGTACCGCCGGGTTATCAACCGCAACAACCGCTTAAAGAAGCTGTTGGAGCTGGGCGCACCTGACATTATTGTACGCAACGAGAAACGCATGCTGCAGGAGGCTGTGGATGCCTTAATCGACAACGGCCGCCGCGGCCGCCCGGTTACCGGCCCCAACAACCGTCCGCTGAAATCCCTGTCCGACATGCTGAAAGGTAAGCAGGGACGTTTCCGTCAGAACCTGCTTGGTAAGCGTGTTGACTACTCCGGGCGTTCGGTTATTGTTGTAGGACCGGAACTTAAAATTTACCAGTGCGGTCTGCCAAAAGAGATGGCGCTGGAATTGTTCAAACCTTTTGTTATGAAACGCCTGGTGGATCAAAAATTTGCCACCAACATTAAAAATGCCAGAAAAATGGTAGAGCGTGCTTCGGTAAAAGAAGTTTGGGATGCACTGGAAGTTGTAATTAAGGATCATCCTGTTCTGCTTAACCGTGCGCCGACTCTACACCGTCTGGGCATTCAGGCATTTGAGCCGATCCTGGTTGAAGGTAAGGCATTGAAACTGCACCCGCTGGTATGTACCGCTTATAATGCGGACTTTGACGGCGACCAGATGGCGGTACACGTACCCCTGTCTGCGGAAGCGCAGGCCGAAGCCCGTTTCCTGATGCTGGCATCCGGCAACCTGCTCAAACCTTCCGATGGGAAACCGGTTACCGTACCTACACAGGATATGGTGCTTGGTTCCTACTACCTGACCATGGTACGTGAAGATGAAATTGGCGCTGGAAAAGCCTTCCGTGATTTTAACGAGGCCATTATGGCTTATCAAACCGGCGTGGTTGGTCTGCACGCACCGATTAAGGTTCGTGTTACCAAAGAGATTGGCGGTACCAAGGTGAGCAAGCTGATTGATGCCACCGTTGGACGTATTATTTTCAATGATCCGATTCCTCAGGATTTGGGCTTTGTAGATCGTACCAAATCGGAGGAACAGTTCAACTTTGAAGTTTCCTTCCTGGTACGGAAAAAGGAGCTTGGAAAAATTATTGACCGCTGCATTCGTACCCATGGTACTGCTAAAACCGCTGAGGTACTGGACCGTATAAAAGCTCAGGGCTTTAAATATTCGACCAAGGGCGCAATTACCGTTGCTGTGTGTGACGCTGTTATTCCGCCTGAAAAAGCCGAGTATATTGCGCAGGCCGAAAAACGGATCGATGAGATCCGCCGCCAGTATGAGCGCGGTTTCATCTCAGAGGATGTTCGTTATGAGCGGGTAATCAAAACCTGGAACGAAACAACAGCCAAGGTAAAGGATGCCCTTCAGAACAACTTTACCAAGCAGAACCCCATTTTTATGATGGCCGATTCCGGAGCCCGTGGTTCTATGGACCAGATTCGTCAGCTGGCCGGTATGCGCGGACTGATTGCCAATACCTCCGGTAGGGCAATTGAAATTCCCATTCGTGCCAACTACCGTGAAGGCCTAAATATTTTGGAATATTTTAACTCATCTCGAGGCGCCCGTAAAGGTCTGGCCGATACTGCTCTGCGTACAGCAGACTCCGGTTACCTGACCCGCCGGCTGGTAGACGTTTCTCAAGATGTTATTATTCGCGAACATGACTGCGGTACCCATGAAGGACTGTGGGTAGAACAGATTGTGGATGGCGGACGTGTGATTGAAAGCCTGGAAGAGCGCCTTGTTGGCCGTTACCTGGCCGACGATGTAACCGATCCGGCAACCGGAGAGGTGATTGTTAACCGTGAAAAGCTGGTTGACGAAAATGATGCAAAACGTATTGTTGATGCCGGCTATACCAAGGTTAAAATCCGCTCTATTTTCAACTGTCATGCAAAATCCGGAATTTGTGCGAAATGCTATGGTTCCAACCTGGCCAACGGAAAAACCGTTGCAGCAGGCGAAGCAGTTGGTATTATTGCGGCCCAGTCCATTGGTGAACCGGGTACCCAGCTGACCATGCGTACCTTCCATACAGGCGGTATTGCATCCGCAAGCGATATTACCCAAGGTTTGCCGCGTGTTGAAGAACTGTTCGAGGCCAGAAAGCCAAAAGCTTCTGCCATTGTAGCTCACTGCTCGGGTGTAATTTCCTTCGAAAAAGACGCGAAGGGCAATGAGATGATTGTTGTTACCGATCAGGAAACCGGCGATCGTTATGAGCGTCAGGTGATCTATGGTACCAACCTGAAGGTTAACGAAGGCGACCTGGTGGAAAAAGGCGATCTGCTTACTGAAGGCTCTGCAGAACCGAACGAGATTTTGGCGGTTTGTGGAGAACTGGCTGTTCAGGATTATATTATTAAAGAGGTTCAGCGTGTTTACCGTACCCAGGGTGTTGATATTAACGATAAGCATATCGAGGTTATTGTTCGCCAGATGATGCGCAAGGTGAAGGTGGATGATCCGGGCAGCACATCCTATATCCAGGGTTCGTATATGGATAAATCTGAACTAAAAGCGGAAAATGATAAAATTGAGAAGCTGAATGCCATGGATGGCGGCGACCGCAGCCCAATCACCTATATTCCTGTTCTTTTGGGTATTACCAAAGCCTCTTTGGCTACCGACTCCTTTATGTCTGCCGCTTCCTTCCAGGAAACCACCCGTGTTCTGACCGAAGCTGCTATTAAAGGTAAAGTAGACCCGCTGATCGGCCTGAAAGAAAACGTCATAATTGGTAAACTGGTACCAGCTGGTACTGGAATTATTGATTATGATAGTGTGGAATTTGACCAGCCAAGCGACACCATGGTTGGCATTTCTGCAGCAGAATAAATTTATTCCATAAAAATCTGACTATGGGGCCGGAAACGGCCCCCGCGGCAGTAATACTCCGACAGATAAAATGAACCGCCGCGTAAAATAGCGGCGAAAAGACATTTTATACTGCAGATAGCGGCTGTCTTTTCATATTTTTCGTCAATTTGAGGTAAAATACTAAAAAAAATTGGTGAACTATATTGACAGTAAAACCAGATAAATGATAGAATAATTAACTGGTGAGTATTTCTATGTTTTCAGAGTGGCTTGGCAAACCAAGCCATTTTGATCAATAAATTTTTCAAAATTGGAAGAAGGAGGTGCGACATGCCAACATTTAACCAGCTCGTTCGTAAGGGTAGAGAGGTTATTGAGAAGAAATCGACTGCTCCTGCGCTACTCAGAGGATGGAACTCCAAAAAGCGCGAAGCGATTGAACAGAATTCTCCTCAAAAGAGAGGCGTTTGTACTGCAATCAGAACTCAGACCCCGAAGAAGCCTAACTCTGCGCTGAGAAAAGTTGCCAGGGTGAAACTGACCAACGGAATTGAAGCAACAGCCTACATTCCCGGTATCGGTCATAACCTGCAGGAACACAGCGTTGTGCTGATCCGTGGCGGACGTGTTAAGGACTTGCCTGGTGTTCGTTATCACATTATCCGTGGTACTCTGGACGCTCAGGGTGTTGCCAAAAGAAATCAGGCCCGTTCCAAATACGGCGCAAAACGTCCAAAGGCTGGTGCAAGTAAGTAATAAAACTACAGTTGCTGCAACTTGTGGCAGCTTATTATAGAAATATATTAAGCTTCTTCAAGGTGCGCACGAAAGTTTTGTCGCTTTCGAGTACCGATGATATCATTATGTGAAGGAGGGAAGCGAAGTGCCAAGAAGAGGTCGAGTAACGAAACGAGATGTACTGCCGGATCCATTATACAACTCCAAGCTGGTAACCCGTCTCATCAACAATATTATGTATGATGGTAAGAAGGGCGTTGCCCAGAAGATTGTGTACGGCGCATTCGACATCGTCAAAGAAAAAACCGGAAAAGAACCCCTTGAGGTTTTCGAGCAGGCCATGGAAGCAATCATGCCTGTACTGGAGGTAAAAGCCCGCCGTGTCGGTGGTGCTACCTATCAGGTACCAATGGAGGTTCGTCCGGAGAGACGGCAGACCCTGGGTCTGCGCTGGATCACCACCTACTCCCGCAATCGTTCTGAGCGGACGATGAGAGAGCGGTTGGCCGGCGAAATTCTGGATGCAATCAACAGCACCGGCGGTGCGTTCAAGAAGAAAGAAGATACTCATAAAATGGCCGAAGCCAATAAGGCATTCGCTCATTACAGATTCTAGTTTATCCTTTTGGATAATTTTTCAGAAGACAGCATGAAAAAACGGATGGGTCCAGGCCCGTCCGCGCTGTCGATTTAGGGTTAGTTAAACTTTAAGGAGGACACTATGCCAAGAGATGTATCATTGGAGATGACACGTAATATCGGCATAATGGCTCATATCGATGCTGGTAAAACCACCACCACCGAGCGTATTCTGTTTTATACTGGTAAAAACCATAAAATTGGTGAAACCCATGACGGAAGCGCTACCATGGACTGGATGGCTCAGGAGCAGGAGAGAGGTATCACCATTACCTCTGCCGCTACTACCTGCTACTGGTCCCACAGTGGTATTACCGATCCCGCTGAGGTGAAAAAGAACCGCCACCGGATCAACATCATCGATACCCCGGGCCACGTTGACTTTACTGTCGAAGTAGAGCGCTCCCTGCGTGTACTCGACGGTTCTGTTACTGTTATGTGCGCAAAAGGTGGCGTCGAGCCACAGTCTGAGACCGTTTGGAGACAGGCTGATAATTACAAAGTTCCCAGAATGATTTATGTCAATAAGATGGACATCATGGGTGCAGATTTCTTTAACGTGTACCACATGGTTTTGGATCGTCTTAAATGCAACGCGGTTCCCATTCAGCTGCCGATTGGTTCGGAGGACACCTTCAAGGGTATCATCGACTTGGTTGCCATGAGAGCCGAAATTTACTATGATGACCTGGGGAAAGACGTTCGTGATGAAGAAATTCCCGAGGACATGATGGAACTGGCAGAGGAATATCGCGGTAAGCTGCTGGAAGCAGTGGCCGAAACCGACGAGGTTCTGATGGAAAAATACCTGGAAGGCGAGGAGCTGACCATCCCCGAAATTAAATCGGCGATCCGTAAAGCTACCATTGCCAATACTATGGTTCCCATCACCTGCGGTACTTCCTATAAAAATAAGGGTGTACAGCCCTTGTTGGATGCCATTGTGGATTATATGCCGGCTCCCACCGATGTTCCCGCTATCAAGGGTATTAACCCTGATACCGAGGAGGAAGAATTCCGTCTTTCTTCTGACGATGAGCCTTTTGCAGCTTTGGCGTTTAAAATTGCAACCGACCCGTTTGTTGGTAAGCTGTGCTTCTTCAGAGTGTATTCCGGTACCGTAAATGCTGGTACCTC
This sequence comes from Ruminococcaceae bacterium Marseille-P2935, assembly GCA_900104565.1. GTDB lineage: Bacteria > Bacillota > Clostridia > Oscillospirales > Ruminococcaceae > Marseille-P2935. The sequence continues at coordinate 714,027 of LT629952.1, read as the reverse complement.
CGTATACAACTCTTCGAAGGACAACTCCGAGAGAATGGGCCGTATTCTGCAGATGCACGCCAACCACAGAGAAGATATTGAGACCTGCTATGCCGGTGACATCGCTGCTGCGGTAGGCCTTAAGAACACCACTACTGGTGATACCCTGTGTGACCCGAAACATCCGGTTATTCTGGAGTCTATGGAATTCCCAGACCCAGTTATCCGCGTTGCCATCGAGCCCAAGACCAAAGCCGGCCAGGAGAAGATGGGTATCGGGCTTGCTAAGTTGGCTGAGGAAGATCCCACTTTTAAAACCTACACCGATGAAGAGACTGGTCAAACCATTATTGCCGGTATGGGTGAACTGCATCTGGAGATTATTGTAGACCGTTTGCTGCGCGAGTTTAAGGTTGAGGCTAACGTTGGTAAGCCTCAGGTTGCTTACAAAGAGACCATCCGCCGCAATGCTGATGTTGATATGAAATATGCCCGTCAGTCTGGTGGTAAAGGTCAGTACGGTCACGTTAAGATCAGAATTGAACCCAACGAAAGCGGTAAAGGGTATGAATTTATCAATGCTGTTGTTGGCGGTGCAATTCCCAAAGAGTATATTGGGCCTGTTGACCAGGGTATTCAGGGTGCAATGCAGGCTGGTGTATTAGCTGGCTATAACGTTGTGGATGTTAAGGTTACTCTGTATGATGGTTCTTATCACGAGGTTGACTCCTCTGAAATGGCGTTTAAGATCGCCGGTTCTATGGCGTTCAAAGAAGCTATGAGAAAAGCAGACCCCGTTATTATGGAGCCGATCATGAAGGTTGCTGTTATCGTTCCTGAAGATTACATGGGCGATGTAATCGGTGACCTGAATTCTCGCCGTGGTCAGATCCAGGGTATGGATACCAGAAACGGCGGAAGCCAGATTAACGCTTTGGTTCCGCTTTCAGAAATGTTTGGTTATGCGACCGATCTGCGTTCCAAAACTCAGGGCCGCGGCCAGTATTCTATGGAGCCTCACAGCTATCTGGAAGTTCCCAAGTCCATTGCTGAGGGTATTATTAATGCCCGGGCTAAAAAAGACTAATTATTTGCTTTTTCACTTGCAATTTGTGTTGCAAATTGTTAAAATACAAATTGTAGTTTCGTTTCGGAAAAAACAAAATAATCCTGATTAAAGGGAGGAAGAAATTAATGGCAAAAGAAAAATTTGTTAGAAGCAAGCCCCACGTTAACATTGGTACCATTGGCCACGTTGACCATGGCAAAACCACTTTAACCGCTGCTATTACCAAAACTCTGGCAATGAAAGGCCAGGCTAAATTTGAGGCTTACGATATGATCGATAAGGCTCCTGAAGAGAGAGAGCGCGGTATTACCATCAACACCGCTCACGTTGAGTATGAGACTGACAACCGTCACTACGCTCACGTTGACTGCCCGGGACATGCTGACTATGTTAAAAACATGATCACCGGTGCTGCTCAGATGGATGGTGCTATCCTGGTTGTTTCTGCTGCCGATGGTCCTATGCCCCAGACCCGTGAGCACATCCTGCTTTCCCGTCAGGTTGGCGTACCTTATATCGTAGTATTTATGAACAAAGCTGATCAGGTTGATGATCCTGAGCTGCTTGAATTAGTAGAGATGGAAATCCGTGAGTTGCTGTCCAGCTACGAATTCCCAGGTGATGATATCCCCATCATCAAAGGTTCTGCTTTGAAGGCTTTGGAAGCTCCCTCTGATATCAATGATCCTGCCTATGCTCCAATTCTTGAACTGATGGATGCTGTTGACGCGTATATCCCCACTCCCGAGCGTAAAGCTGATCTGCCCTTCTTAATGCCTGTTGAGGACGTCTTCACCATTACCGGCCGTGGTACTGTAGCTACCGGTAGAGTTGAAAGAGGCCAGATTAAGACCGGCGATGAGGTTGAAATTGTAGGTCTGTCTGATGAGAAGAAGAAGACCGTTGTTACCGGTATTGAGATGTTCCGTAAGGTTCTGGATTACGCTGAGGCTGGCGACAACATTGGTGCTTTGCTCCGTGGTATTCAGAGAACCGAAATTGAGCGTGGTCAGGTTCTGTGCAAACCCGGTTCCATTCATCCCCATACCAAATTCCGTGGTCAGGTTTACATCCTGAAAAAAGAAGAGGGTGGCCGTCATACTCCGTTCTTCAACAACTACAGACCCCAGTTCTACTTCAGAACTACTGACGTTACTGGTGTAGTTGAGCTGGATCAGGGCGTTGAGATGTGCATGCCTGGCGATAACGTTGAGATGAACGTAGAGCTGATCACCCCGATCGCTATCGAAGAGGGCCTGCGTTTCGCTATCCGTGAGGGTGGCCGTACCGTTGGTTCCGGTGTTGTTATCAAGATCAACGAATAATTTTAGTTTGTTAAAAAGCACCTGCTCAAAAGCAGGTGCTTTTTTATGTAAAAATTCATCACGTTGCGCTGTTGCCAAACTCAAAAAAGTATATGTGAATCATTCATGCAAATATAAAATTCCCTTCTGTGTCTGTCATCCAAAATGCTTATATATTTATTTTTGGTATCATATTTATCGGGTTTATGGACGTAGTACTGCATTTGAACATTAAACACAACGATATCAGTTTTATGTGAAAATATACAATTCAAAGCAGTTATAAGGCTGAATTGAAGTGAAAAACCAGATATATTTTTCATTTTATTCGGAAAAGCTTGACATCATTTCAAGAATCGTCTATCATTTTTAATGTTAGTTTCATGACATTTTAAGCAACAATCATACTTCTCAATTGTCTTTTTTCTACTACATCTAACCGCATATGTATTGTTGTGAGATAAAATGGAGAAAATGCCACTGTGTGGCGGAACGGTGTGGGGCATGATGGACAAGAATTCTAAAATACCGCTTTATAAGCAGCTTTATGACGCAATTAAAGAAGAAGTTGTAAGCCAAAAACTTGAGGAACATCAGCCAATTGACGGTGAGTATGCCTTAATTGAAAAATACCACGTCAGCAGGACAACTGTCCGCCAAGCACTGGGTAAACTTGTGGAAGATGGTTATCTTTACCGAAGACAGGGCAGTGGAACATTTGTTGCTCCGGTAAAGCACCAAAGAAATCTGCAGGGTCTGGCTAGTTTTTCAAGTGAAATGGGGCTGGTTACTCAAAAACAGTCTTCAAAGGTAATATTATTTGAGCGAATTAAGGCACCTTTGCGGGTATCTCGTGCATTGGGCATTCGCGAGAACTCCATGGTTTTGCGCATTAAACGTTTGCGATATATGGATTCAGCACAGCCAATTGGTATTCACGACAGCTATTTAAACCTTGATTCATGGTACCCAATCACCCAGGACGAATTGGAGCGAAGGGGCTCTTTGTATAGTCTTTTAGAGGAAAAGTACGATATTTTTATGCAGGATGCTGATGAAACTTTAGAGGTGCGCAATGCAACCAAAGAAGAAAAAAACCTGCTGAATTTAAAAAAGCCGGATATCGTCATGTTTATTAACCGCGTCTCTTGGACACAGTATAAGCAGCCAATTGAATATTGTGAAATGATTTATCGCGGCGATAAATACCGTTATCTGATTCATCTGCATAATGAAAAGAGATCAATATGAAGTTTAAGGCTAAAACGCTAATTTATTGGGTTATTTTTATCGTTGTACTGCTGTTTTTTGCTGATAATATATTTTTTGTTAAAAATATTTGGCTTTCTGTTATGCTTGGTTTAGCAGCTGCCTTCTTTTTGGGTATCGCACTAACTATGCAATATGTTATAACAGAAAATGAGATTATTGGAAAATATCTTTGGTTTACAGATCAGGTATCCATACATTCAATTACAGAAGTTGCACTGATTGGGGGAAGGTTTTCCAAAAAATCAGGCCGTTTGGAACTTCGCAGCTGCAGCCAGACGTTGCTTACCATTGGTGTAAAAAATGAAGAACAATTTATTGAAGCGTTAAAACAAATAAAACCGGATGTTTTCGTCAATGACCAGAGAAACACTTGACAAACCACTAGCATACAACTATAATAAATACGAAATTTAAAGTCTGTTTCAGGGCGAGGTGTAATTCCTCACCGGCGGTAATGGGCAATTGCCACAAGTCCGCGAGCTGCTTTAGCTGATTTCGGTGTGATTCCGAAACCGACGGTATAGTCCGGATGAAAGAAACAGGTACACAGTTTTGCGTACCAGCGCCCTTGATGTAATCTCATCAAGGGCGTTTTTTCACCCAAACAGACCTCATTATGAGGAGGTTAATTTTATGAACAACGCCAGTGCAAAAACACGCAAACTTACTACAATGGCCATGTTGGTGGCAATTTCCCTTGTACTATTAGGGCTTATTCATTTTCCAATTTTTCCTACAGCAGATTTTTTAGAGTATGACCCTGCAGACATTCCAATTTTAGTAGGAAACTTCATGTTTGGGCCGCTAAGTGGTGTGTTAATTACATTACTGGTTTCGGTTATTCAGGCGTTTACTGTCAGTGCGAAAAGTGGAATTATTGGCGGGATGATGCATTTTTTTGCCACCGGGTCCTGTGTTTTGGCGGCTGGCTTCATTTATAAATATAACCGTACCAAAAAAGGAGCTGCAGTGGCTTTGGTTGTCGGCAGCCTGGTCATGACCATGACCATGTGTTTGTGGAACCTTATTTTTACACCAATTTTTATGGGGGCACCCCGCGAAGCAGTAATCAGTATGATGTTGCCCATCATTTTACCATTCAACCTGATTAAAGCGGGTGTTAACGCAACCATTACATTTTTTGTTTATAAATCTGCCGAAAAGCTTTTAAATCGCTATTCTCCACTTGACAAATAGTTGAAAAACCGCTATACTATTTATGCAAATTGAATATATCTCCTTATCAAGAGTGGCGGAGGGAACAGGCCCTGTGATGCCCGGCAACCTGCATAACTGCAAGGTGCCAATTCCTGCGGAATAGCCGAGAGATGAGGTTTTACAGAAATGCTCGGTTTTTTACCGGGCATTTTCATTTTGTGAAATTTCTGGCAGAAAATATAGGGAGCAGTATATTTGGCTGGCCGATGGAGATAGGAAATGTTTAGGAGGAAAAAGAATGTCAAAAATGCTATTTACATCAGAATCGGTAACAGAAGGGCATCCCGATAAAATCTGCGATCAGATTTCGGACGCAGTGCTGGATGCTATTTTGGAAAAAGACCCCTCTGCTCGTGTAGCCTGTGAAACGGCGGTGACCACCGGCATGGTGATGATTATGGGGGAAATTACCACCGACTGCTATGTCGATATTCCAAAAGTTGCCCGCCGGGTAGTGGAAGAGATTGGATACGACCGTGCAAAATATGGGTTTGACTGCAATACCTGTGCCGTACTTACCAGCATAGATGAACAGTCAGGCGATATTGCTATGGGTGTCAATGAGGCGTTGGAGAATAGAGAAGGACAAGAAGATTCTCTGGAATTTGCCACCGGTGCAGGCGATCAAGGCATGATGTTCGGCTATGCCTGCGATGAAACCGAAGAATTAATGCCGCTGCCTATCAGCCTTGCGCATAAACTGGCAAAACGTTTGACTCAGGTGCGTAAAAATGGCACACTGCCTTATTTGCGTCCAGACGGTAAAACACAGGTGACGGTTGTTTATGAAGATGATGCCCCGGTAGCGGTTGATACTATTGTTGTGTCCAACCAGCATTCACCGGATGTAACCCTGGAACAGCTGAGAAAAGATTTAATGGAGCATGTCATTGTTCCAATCGTACCCGCCGCTTTATTAAATCAGGATACCAAATATTATATCAACCCAACGGGCCGTTTTGTCATTGGGGGCCCCCAGGGAGACAGCGGGCTGACCGGGCGAAAAATTATTGTGGATACCTATGGTGGTATGGGCCGTCACGGCGGCGGCGCTTTTTCAGGCAAAGACCCCACAAAGGTGGACCGTTCGGCAGCTTATGCGGCTCGTTGGGTCGCAAAAAACATTGTAGCTGCAAAGCTTGCTAAAAAATGCGAAGTTCAGCTGGCTTATGCAATTGGTGTAGCCCACCCGGTATCAGTGAATATCAATACCTTTGGAACTGGTACACGACCAGATGATAAATTGGCAGAGGCTGTGACCAAGGTATTCGATCTTCGGCCGGCAGCCATTATTCGAGACCTGGATCTGCGCAAGCCCATCTACCGTAATCTTGCTGCTTACGGGCATATGGGACGGATAGACCTCAACGTCAATTGGGAAAAAACCGACCGGGTAGAAAAGCTGCAGAATGCGGTAAAGCAGTAGAAAAAAGACCAGCACCAAACGCACCAGTCTAATTAAGGATATTTTTAAAAGCGACAGCCACAAGTATAGTGGTTGTCGCTTTTTTAGAGGTTGGAACCCACTGGCTCTGTCAAAGGAGATATCTTGTAAAAAGGCTTTAGCCTGTGGATTTGAGCGAAGCAAGCATCTAACAAAGGGACTACCGAATTAGTAGAAGTGTTGGTTGTGTGGGCAAATTGCCCGTTTACGGGCGGCGGGGCGCGAGATGCAGGCGAAATATAATTCGGTGCGTCCTTGGACGCCTGCCAGTAAAAGACCCTGACAGAGCCGACCCAGGCTATTAGCTAAACGGGTGGTTGTACCTTGGGGAATTCAGATATCCTCCTTGGTAAGTTCACCATACAATAACGTATTTTGCCATAGGCACGCTGTGATTGAGGACACTGTTTTGCTGTGCTATAATTACAAAGGTGATAGTATATAAATTAGTTTTATAAAATGCTTGACTGTCACCTTAGGTGTTAGCTTATGGTTATATTGAGGTGATTTCTATGTTAATCAGTGAAGTGAGCAAACGTACAAAACTAACCAAAAAAGCAATTGAATACTATACCTTACAGGGCTTGATTTCTCCCCGTATTTTAAACAATGGATACAGAGAGTACAACAATCAAGACATTGATACACTAAATAAAATTAGTGTCTTGAGAAAATTGGATATTACAACGGAAGAGATTAGGCATATTTTAAACGATTCGGCAAACGCGGCATTGCAAACGGCATCAGTAAAAAAAGAATTAGATTATCAGCGGGATATGATGAAAAAATCTATTCTTCAAGAACTTTGTGAAGGAAAATCATACGAGGAAATACATGCAGAGCTACAGTCTATCGAACAAGGGAAAACCATTACCGACAAGTTACTCGATGCATTCCCTGGATACTATGGTCGTTTTATTTGTATGCATTTTGCAAGATTTTTGAACCAACCGATCCAATCTGCAGCACAGCAATCTGCATATGAAACAATCGTGTCGTTTTTAGATAATATTCCAACGCTGGATATACCTAAGGATATAGAAGATTACCTGATTGAATGCACAAGTCATATTGGAACAAAACAAATTTTAGAAATACTCGAAAGTACAAAAAAATCATACGAAAAACCCGATGAGTTTATAAAAAACAACAAAGAAATGCTAGAATGGTATTTAGAATTAAAGAAATCCGAGGAGTACAAAAATTCTCCCGCCTGCAAATTGATGGAGCTGATGAAAAAATTCAATAGCTCCAACGGCTATTATGATGTATTTATTCCTGCAATGAAACAGTTAAGCACTTCTTATACAGAATATTATCGCCAGATGGAGATTGCCAACGAAAAAATATTGACTCTTTTTTTTGAAAATGAAAAGCTGAATGATCAGGTAAAATGAGTCCTCGATAATAAAAAGAGGTCGTCGTTTTTCTATATCGTTATTAGCGTCAGAATAAAGCGCTGACTTTTTTATTTTATTCCGTATCAGCCAATACAGTCTGATTGCCCTATCTTTTAGCAAAGCCATTTTGGTTGCTATTTCATTTAGAACCCGATATAATAACAGCAGAGCAGTTTTTGTTATTGATCGTGATATTTGAAGAAAAACGCCTATCTAATGGTTTAAGCAATTCCGCCTGAGAAGGGGACATGTACTCAACAACAGCAGTGTGTGTAAGCGCTGTCCACCCGATAGAGGGCACGTTTTCCCTAAGTTCCCAACTGAATGGGAATGATTTAACTTATTGTTTTATCATAGAATAAAATAAAAAAGAAAAACTGTTATAAAACCCTCTATTTTATACGCTTTTTCTTATAATTTGCTCAGAACAGGCACCATCTGTTTTTTTCATTCATAGGATGATTAGAACGGTACAGATGAAAGAGAGGGTGGCCTGTATGGACAACAATCTGTTATTTTGGGTTGTAATTGGGGCTTTGGCCCTGTTTGGATTGGCACAGTTTTGCCAATGGGTTATACTGCTTTGCTTAAGGCCGCGTTATCTGCCGCCTTGCTATGAACTGATACCTCTGCATGGGCATGTGGAAGATGTCGAAGAACTGATTCGATATCATTATTATCAAAGAAAAAGTGCGAAAAGGCAGCCTCATTACTGTTTGCTGATTGTGGATATGGGTATGGATAAAGAGACGCGAGATGTCTGCCTGCTTATGCAGGGGGATTACCCCTGTATTAGTGTTTGCCAGGCAGGCGAAGTAGAGCGGTATTTAAAAATAGAGGACTATCTTCAGCGTTAGAAAAAGGGGAACCATATGGAAGACAAAAGGTTGGAACAGATTGAAGGCACTGTGGAACATGTTGTATTTCACAGCGATGAAACCGGGTTTACCGTACTGGAATTAAGCTTTGGAGATGAGCTGATTACAGTGGTAGGCGAGATGGCAGCGGCAGCGGCCGGAGAACAGCTTACTGCCACCGGGAATTTTGTTAGCCATCCAACCTATGGTTCGCAATTTAAGGCCCAGGCGGTAGAGCGTACTATGCCGGCTACCGCCAATGCAATTTACAAATATCTGGCGTCTGGGGCGATAAAAGGGGTGGGGCCCGCATTGGCCCAAAGAATTGTGGACCAGTTTGGAGACCAGTCGCTGGAGGTAATGGAAAAAGAGCCCATGCTGTTAAGGCAGGTGCGTGGAATATCCCCCAAAAAGGCGGGCGAAATTGCAGAAGAGTTTAAACGTATTTTTGGTGTTCGAACTGTCATGCTTTTTTTATCGCGCTATCAGGTTGACCCGGTTACCAGTATAAAAGTTTGGAAGCTGTGGGGTTCGGCGGCGATTGAGCTGATCCAGGCCGACCCGTTTATTTTATGCTGTGACGAAATCGGGTTGGATTTTATGCAGGCAGACGCAATCTGCCAGGCTATGGAGCTGTCGCCACTGTCAGACCAGCGTATTCGGGCAGGAATTTCTTACGTTTTGCGCCATAACCTGAACAATGGCCACGTATGTTTGCCCTATTCCAAGCTGGTACCCACTGCAGCAGGGTTATTGGAGGTAGAACCTGAGCTGGTGGAAGACGCCTTGCAGGGCCAGCGGGAGGCGGGAGAGCTGATTGGAGATACTGTATACGGAACAGAGTATATTTATCTTCCCCAGATGTATGCAAGCGAAACCTATATTGCAGGCAGACTAAAAATGATGCTGATGCAGACGCCGCCTGTAGCGGTGTCTTACGATAAAGACATTGTTAAAATTGAACAAGCCCTGGGTATTGAATATGCAACATTGCAGCGTCGGGCAATTCAATGCGCCATGAATGCACCGGTGTTTATTTTAACTGGCGGCCCCGGTACAGGAAAGACAACAACCCTAAACGGAATGATTGCATTACTGGAGGATAAGGGGCTTCGGGTAGCGTTGGCAGCCCCAACCGGGCGGGCGGCAAAACGAATGTCTGAGGTGACTGGCCACGAGGCAAAAACAATTCATCGGTTATTAGAGGTGGATTATCGGGACCGGTTTGGCAAAAATGCTTTTAAACGTGGAGAAAAGAACCCGCTTGCTGCCGATGTCGTTATTATAGATGAAATGTCCATGGTGGACACGCTCCTTTTTGAAAGCCTGGTGAAGGCGCTTAAAATGGGAAGCCGCCTGATTATGGTGGGGGACCCGGACCAGCTGCCTTCGGTAAGTGCCGGCAATGTGCTCAAAGATTTAATTTCCAGCGGGATGATCGAGACTGTGCACCTGAATGAGGTGTTCCGACAGGCGGCTCAAAGCCTGATCGTAACCAATGCCCATGCAATTGTTGCGGGGCATATGCCCGAGGTTTCCCGCCGGGACAGCGATTTTTTCTTTATGGGGCGAAATACCTATGAGGATACAGTAGAGACGGTGGTTCAGTTATGCACCACCCGGCTGCCAAAATCCTATGGATACTCCTCCTTTTGGGATATCCAGGTTATAACACCGTCCCGAATCGGCCCATTGGGTACGGTAGAACTGAACCGGCGATTGCAGGAGGCATTGAATCCTCCATCTGACCTGAAAACCGAAATGAAGCATATGGCCTATGTTTTCCGGGAGGGAGACAAGGTGATGCAGATTAAAAATAACTACGATATTGAGTGGTCCAAAGAAGACGGTGAAAAGGGTATGGGCGTTTTTAACGGCGATATTGGGCTAATAGAAATGATAGACCGCCCGACCCAGACTATTTTAGTAAGGTTTGACGACCGTACTGCGGCTTACCAGTTTGAAATGGCGGACGAGCTGGAGCTTGCTTATGCCATTACCGTGCATAAAAGTCAGGGCAGTGAATTTGATGCGGTTATTATGCCATTGATGGGGTACCATGAAAAGCTGTATTACCGCAACCTGCTTTATACGGCGGTAACCAGGGCAAAAAAAACGCTAATTGTTTTGGGCAGGCTGCATTCTTTGACACGGATGGTACAAAACGACAAAAAAACGCTGCGCTATACCAACCTTGCAGCATTTTTAAGGGATGATTGCGGATGCGGGGAAAATTATTTAAGCGTCTGATTTGGCTGCTTTTTCCACAACGCTGTGTGTTCTGCAATAAAATTACCGGATTTGAGGAATACTGTTGTAAAAGGTGTGCCGAACAACTAAATAAGCTGGATCAACCGATCTGCAAGGTGTGCGGTAAACCTTTAAAAAGCTGTGTCTGCTCTTATCAAAAGCTATTTTTTAGGCGTTGTGTTTCTGCTGCAGAATATGATGCATTTACCGAACGGGGTGTATTAAAGCTAAAAACTGGTATACAAAGGGATGCAGCAACATATTTTGCCGCACTTTTACAGCCGGTTGTGGAACGGGAATATGACAAAATTAAACTTGATTATATTTTAGCAGTACCTATGGAACGTAATAAGCGTAGGCGGCAAGGCTATAATCATGCTGAGGAGATTGCAAAAGAACTTTCTAACAAGTTAAATCTGCCTTTTCTTCCAGGAATCCTTATGCGCAACAGTGCCGTTCCGCTGCACACAATGGACAGGGAGGAAAGAATACGGCAGGCTTCGCTGTGTTACGAAATCAGCAGCCAGCCCAGCCGATTAATTGGCAAAACGATTCTGCTGGTAGATGATGTTGTGACAACAGCATCTACCCTTAACCGTTGTGCGGAGCTTTTGCTGAGCTGCGGAGCGGCTCAGGTATACTGCGCAGCACCGTTTACCACCTTATTAAAATAACAATAGCCCTAAAAAGATTGCAATCTTTTTCGTTTACACGTATAATTAAATTTGACTTCATTTGTAAGGATGACAAAAGTAGAAACGGAGGCAAGATTTATGCCGTCTATGGATTTTGGCATTGACTTGGGAACCGCCACAGTGATTATTTATGATAACCAGGAGGGGCTATTGCTGAAAGAACCATCAGTTGTAGCAATTAATAAGTATACTGATGAAGTGATTGCAGTTGGTGCCGAGGCTTATCAAATGTTGGGAAGGACACCAGACCGTATCCAGGCAATTCGTCCGCTGCGTTCGGGTGTTATTTCAGATTACCAAGTTACAGAAATGATGATAAAATATTTTTTAAATAAATTATGTGCCAATAAGGTGCTTAAACCCCGTATCTGTATTTGTGTTCCGTCCGCCATTACGCCGGTTGAATCGAATGCTGTGGTGGATGCGGCGGTCTCTGCAGGTGCCAGAAAAGTTTTTTTAATTGAAGAACCTGTAGCTGCAGCAATCGGCGCGGGAATTGATATTACGCTTCCTGTTGGTTCAATTATTTTAGATATAGGAGGAGGCACATCAGATATTGCGGTGCTTTCATTAGGAGGCATTGTATGTAAGGTTTCCATCAGGGTGGCCGGTGACAAATTTGATGAGGCGATTATCCGCTATATTCGCAGCAAATATAATGTTTTGATAGGTGAAAAGACTGCTGAAAAGCTTAAAATTCAAATTGGAAGCGTTTATGATACCAACGAACCTGCTGAAGCAGATGTAAAAGGCCGTAATTTATATTCTGGAATTCCGCAAAAAATAAGGATTACCCGTTCGGAGCTTATTCCAATTCTTCAAGAAGTTGCCATACAGATTGTTGCAGCGCTTCGCACCGTACTGGAAAAGACACCTCCCGAACTTATGGCAGATATTCAAAGTAACGGCCTTGTTATGACGGGTGGCGGCTGCCTGATTCATGGCTTAAGTGAATTGATTCAAGAAAATACTTTATTGAATGTTATTATTGCCGAAGACCCTGTGGAATGTGTTGCAAAAGGTACTGGTAAGGCCTTTGAATATATGGGCAAACTCATAGATGGTTTTATCAACCCGTCTACCCATACTCATTAAAGCAAACAAGTTTTAAAACACCGGAATATATCCGGTGTTTTTTATTAAATTATAAAATTGAAAAGAATAAATGATATTTAAAAAATTTCCAGTTATTTTGGAAAGCACCAACGGAAAAAACCATACAGAATAGTTCAAAAAGGTACGGCAATACTAATTTTGAACCCAGCAAATCAATTGAAAAAGGAGAATGGATATGGCAAATTTATCATCCAAAGAATTAAGCGCAATCGAAGACCAGCTTGGTATGGAGCAGATATTAATTAAAAAATATAAAATGTATGCGCAGCAATCTACCGACCCACAGTTGAAAACCTGCTGTGAACAGATTGCTTCAAAGCATCAAAATCATTTTAATGCTTTGATAAACCAATTAAACTAGGAGGAAAAATAAATGGACAACCCACTGCAGAATAATGTCACTTTGAGTGAAAAAGATATGATGGATGATGCTTTATCATCTCAAAAATTTATTACAGAAAATTATAATAATTTTGCCAACGAGTGTTCTTCGACCGCTGTAAAAACAGAGTTTATGAACATTTTAAATGAAGAGCATACCATCCAGCATGATGTTTTTTTAGAGATGCAAAAACGTGGATGGTACCCAGTAGAAGCGGCAGATCAGAATAAGATTAATCAGGCCAAGCAAAAATTTCAAGCCCAGAACTAGCATCTGGAAAAAGGAGGGGGCAGAAGGTTAGCCCCCTCTTTTAGTGTTTTTCACAATTTATCAATTTACTTATCTTATAAAAAATGGTAATATAGTTATATATTTCACATGTTAGGGTGGAACCGCATAGGCGGAAACTAAAGAACAAGGAGAAAGTGTGATGGATGTTTATAAGTTGGTACCTACCGCACATAACGAAGCAAAGCCCGGCGATATTGCAAAAACCGTATTAATGCCCGGAGATCCTCTGCGTGCAAAATTTATTGCAGAAAATTTTTTGGAAAACCCAGTTTGCTATAATACAGTTCGTGGAATGCTGGGTTATACCGGTACCTATAAGGGGAAAAAGGTTTCGGTTCAGGGCAGTGGAATGGGTATTCCTTCTATTGGCATTTATTCTTATGAGCTGTACAATTTTTATGATGTCGATAAAATCATAAGAGTAGGCTCTGCCGGAGCAATCGACGAATCACTGCATGTGCGAGATCTTGTTGTTGCAATGGGCGCCTGCACCGATTCAAACTATGCGCATCAATACAAGCTTCCGGGAACCTATGCACCGATTGCAAGCTTCAATATGGTTGCAGATGCAGTGGACGCGAGTAAAAAACTTGGAATAGACCCAAAGGTTGGTAATATTCTTTCGTCCGATTTGTTTTACGATGATGCCAATTCATTAAAGGAATGGCAGAAAATGGGCGTTCTAGCCGTTGAAATGGAGTCTGCAGCGTTATATATGAATGCTGCAAGGGCAGGAAAACAGGCGCTTTGCCTGTTAACGGTTTCTGACTGCCCCTTTACTGGGGAAGTAACCACCGCTGAAGAACGTCAAAGCTCATTTACCGATATGATGAAGGTTGCTTTGGAAATAGCATAAAAAATAGAAAGGGGTAATTTTTACGGCTAAACGTGTTTTTTTAATTGTACTTGATAGTTTTGGCATTGGAGAAATGCCCGATTCTGCAAAATATGGCGACGCTGGAAGTAACACATTGGCGGCGATTGCAGCTGCAAAAGAATTTGATACTCCAAACCTGCAGAAGCTGGGTCTGTTCAATATTGAAGGGGTTAATTGTTACGAAAAAACAGCTAACCCCGCCGCTTCTTTTGCACGTATGAGAGAAAAATCTGACGGTAAGGATACAACCATTGGGCATTGGGAAATAGCAGGGATTATCTCTCCAAAACCGCTGCCGGTCTTTCCAGAGGGGTTTCCGTCGGAGGTTATAGAAAAATTTGAAAAGGCTACCGGTCGAAAAACCCTTTGCAACAAACCGTATTCCGGCACCCAAGTGCTTTTGGATTACGGCAAAGAGCATGTTGAGACTGGAGCACTGATCGTTTATACTTCTGCCGACAGCGTATTTCAGGTTGCGGCACACGAAGAGGTTGTTCCGGTGCCGGAACTTTACCGTTACTGTGACATTGCCCGGGAGATTATGCAGGGTGATTATGGGGTAGGCCGCATTATTGCCCGCCCGTTTATTGGTACCTACCCTGATTATAAGCGTACTGCAAACCGGCATGATGTGTCTCTGCCCCCACCATCTGAAACCATGCTGGACCTGCTTGCCAAAGCTGGAAAAGACACCATTGCGATTGGAAAAATCTACGATATTTTTGATGGCAAAGGTGTTTCGGAAAAGCAGAAAACGAAAGATAATGTAGATGGCATGGAAAAAACCATGGCAGTTGCCGATAAAGATTTTAATGGCCTTTGCTTTGTTAACCTGGTTGATTTTGATATGGTTTATGGACACCGCAACAACGTACCGGGCTATGCCAATGCAGCTACTGTTTTTGACCGGCAGCTGGGTGAATTTATGAAGCTGCTGAAAAAGGATGATGTTGTCATCATTACTGCCGACCATGGCTGTGACCCTGCAACCCCCAGCACCGATCACTCCAGGGAACATACGCCAATGATTATTTTTGGTGATCCAATAAAATCTGGCGTCGATCTAAAAACCCGCGATACTTTTGCTGACATTGCAGCTACCATTCTTGATTATTTAGAAGTTCCCAGCACAGTTGCGGGCAGCTCATTCCTTAACGACGTTTTAAAATAAGCCCAATTAGCAGGAGGTTAAAATTATGACAAAAAAGGAACTGATAGAAATAGCAAAAGAAGCGCGTAAAATGGCGTATGTTCCTTATTCGAATTTTTCGGTAGGTGCTGCACTGCTTACTAAATCGGGCAAGGTGTACACCGGCTGTAATATAGAAAACTCCAGCTATCCGCTTACTATGTGTGCCGAGCGCACGGCAATATTCAAAGCGGTTTCGGAAGGCGAACGGGACTTCGAAATGATTGCTGAGGTGGGCGGCCCTATGACGGAACCGGATGCAACCAGCAGGTATATTTCACCTTGCGGAGCCTGCCGCCAAACTTTGGCGGAGTACAATGACGGCAGTATGACCATTATCTGTGCAAAATCTGCAGACGATTATGTCGAGATGACTCTGGCCGAAATGCTCCCCATGATGTTTACACCCGAGAGCTTATAAAGCCATTAATAATACTGATAAGGAGGGGCCCCCCTCCTTATCAGTTTCTCATCCCAGAAAAGACCCTGAAAATATTGGAGGAAACTTTATGAGAATGTATGATTTAATTATGAAAAAAAGGTTGGGCGGCACTCTTTCTGATGCCGAAATCAATTTCATTTTGGATGGATACACCAAAGGGGATATTCCCGATTATCAGATTTCTGCTTTTTTAATGGCAGTTTGTTTTCAGGGAATGACCGCGGAAGAGACAGCCAGCCTTACCAATGGTATTGCTGCGTCCGGAGATATGGTCGATCTCTCCAGTATTCCAGGCATTAAGGTGGATAAACACAGCACCGGTGGTGTGGGAGACAAAACGACGCTGATTATTGCCCCTATGGTAGCAGCATGTGGGGTACCGGTAGCGATGATGTCTGGCCGTGGTCTGGGCCACACCGGCGGGACTTTAGATAAATTGGAGGCGATTCCAGGCTTGTCCACCTCTGTTGAACCGGAACGCTTTTTGGATATTGTCAAAAAGATCGGCGTAGCGGTAGTTGGCCAGACAGGCAACCTTGCACCCGCCGATAAAAAACTTTACGCCTTACGAGATGTTACAGCAACAATAGACTGCATGCCGCTGATTGCTTCCAGCATTATGAGCAAAAAGATTGCAGCTGGCGCAGACGCTATTTTGCTGGATGTAAAAACTGGAAGCGGCGCATTTATGAAGACCATAAATGATTCCATCCGCTTGGCCGAGACAATGGTTGCAATTGGCGAACATGTAGGCCGTCATATTATTGCATTAATCACCAATATGGATACCCCGCTGGGTTATGCAATAGGAAATTCCCTGGAGGTTATGGAGTCGGTAGAAATATTGAAAGGTCAGGGCCCTGCTGATTTAACCGAGCTTTGCATTCAGCTGGCTGCCAACATGCTTTACTTGGCTGAAAAGGCTGATTCTATGGAAGGCTGCATTGAAATGGCTAAAAAAACCATTGCAGACGGGTCTGCCTTGGCCAAATTTAAAGAGATGGTTGCAGCGGAAGGCGGGGATGTCGCTGTGATTGATGACTTTAACAAATTCCCACAGGCCGCTATCTGCCACGAGGTAAAAGCGCCTCGCAGCGGTTATATTACCGCTATGCAGACAGAGCGTTGCGGTATTGCTTCGGTTGTGCTGGGCGCCGGCAGGGAGACAAAAGACAGCGTGTTAGATATGTCTGCAGGCATTTTGCTTGCAAAAAAGACTGGGGACGCTGTAAAAGAAGGAGAGACGATTGCAACCTTATATACCTCAAAGCAGCAGGCAGTTGTCCCGGCAGAAAAAATGCTGCTGGAAGCAATTACCATTGAAGACACGAAACCGGAAGTCAGCCCCCTGATCTATGCCCGTGTGGCAGTCGACGGAGTGCAGAGGTTTTAAATACGGTTATTAAATGATTTCATTAAGCGCGGAACAACATATCGTTCCGCGCTTTCTAATATCTGCCCTATCAGGGGGAAGACCTGTATCATATTTGATGTAGCGCTGGAAAAACAGAAAATTTCCTTGCGGTAATTTAAAAAATAAAGCTAAAACTATCGAACATTGTATTTCATGAACCGCGTGCCTTTTGGAAAAACAGAATCTTAAACATTTTTTAGAAATTTCAGAAAGTGCCAGGGAGAAAGTAAAATGGGTTTTATAAAAAAGTTTTTTTGCAGGAAAAAGAATGAGGCAGAGGTGATTGGTATTATTGGGGCAGACGGACCTACCGCTGTTTGGGTAAAACAAAAAGCCAGCAACACCGAAAACGAGGCCTTTTTGGAATATGCTGCAACCAAGATAAAACCAAATGCCCATGATTTTTGCGAGCTTGAGGAATATTTGATAAAAAATTATAATGCTGAACCTTATATCCTTTCCGAAAAAGAGCAGCAGGTATTAAAAACCAATGTCATTGTCAATCACTTTCGGAATTTACTGGATTTACCTGGCCCGCTTTCTCCAAACCCAACGAAAAAACAGATTCTTGAATACGCTCAAAACGATACCTCGTTTGAGCAGGCAAGAAAATACCCAGCTGAGAAATTGGGATTGATTATGAAGGCATATAAAATGAAAACAACTTCACAAAGAGATACCATTGTTAAACTTGAAGTAACAACGCAATATATGTGTATTGATGATGCTAGCGAGAAGTTGGCAAATGAACTGATCCTATGGTTAGGGGTTACTCAAAATGATATTGACGATAAAACCCCCCGGTTTTTGGCCTATGCATATACTCTAAAAAAGGCTGGGAAAATAGAATACGGCATATAAATGCAAACAAACTCCCAGTTGAACGCTTGTATGTACCAGCCCTAAGGTATATTGCCAACAGTTTATTAAAACGCATATTCCATTAGGCGCATCACTACTCGCGCTGCCGTTGGTAGCCATCATTTCTGATCTAACAATTTGCTTTGAGCAGTGCTCTAAATTTGTCATTTTTTTGCTTAAATGCTGTCGCTAAAGCTTTTATTCTCGCCAGAAAAGCTGGTGGCTGATTACGTTTAAACTATATAAAAAACGGCGGTGGTACGTTCATTTACCACCGCCGCTGTTTTGATTTAGCGAAGACCCTACAAAATTGTAAGGAGATCTTTCAAATAATGCTTGGCCGAATAAGGGGATTATTTGTTCAGTGCAATTTCATAGGTTTCTCTGGCTATCATTTTTTCTTCATTGGTAGGAATAATCCAAACCGGAACTTTCGAGTCGGCAGCAGA
Organism: Ruminococcaceae bacterium Marseille-P2935; assembly: GCA_900104565.1. Taxonomy (GTDB): domain Bacteria; phylum Bacillota; class Clostridia; order Oscillospirales; family Ruminococcaceae; genus Marseille-P2935. The sequence goes on along the minus strand of LT629952.1, from coordinate 695,518 downwards.
AATACATGCTTCCTGGCCGTTTAGCTCTTTGTTTTTTTGCTTGTCTAGTTTGATCCCGAAAAATTCCATGTTAGAGCAAACTTCTTCGCGAAGCTCCCAGGACTTTTCACCAATACCGCCGGTAAACAACAGGCCGTCCAAGCCGTTCATGGCAGCGGCATAAGAGCCTATGTATTTTTTAATCTGGTAGCGCAGTACCTGACCGGTCAGTTTTGCACGCTCGTTCCCTTCTTCAGCGGCAATACCAACATCACGGTCGTCACTGGAAACACCGGAGATCCCCAAAAGACCTGATTTTTTCAATAAAATATCTTTTACTTCCTGCAAAGAGAGGTTTTCATTTTCGGCTAGTGTAAAGGCGATGGTTGGGTCGATTGTACCGCAGCGCGTACCCATAATTAAGCCCTCGGTGGGGGTGTAGCCCATAGAGGTATCGATGGATTTTCCGCCGTCAATCGCAGTTACCGAAGAACCGTTACCCAAATGGCAGGAAACAATTTTCAGATCTTCCGGCTTTTTGCCCAATAATTTAGCAAGGCGCAGCGAAACATATTTATGGGAAGTGCCGTGGTAGCCATACCTGCGAATACCATATTTTTTATAGTATTCATAAGGAATGCCATAAATATATGCCTTGGGGGGCATAGTGCTGTGGAAAGATGTATCAAACACTGCGACCTGCAACTGGTCTTTTCCAAACAGTTTGGTACAGGAGGCAATGCAGTTTAACATGGCGGGCGTATGAAGAGGGGAGGATGGAACAGTGGATTCAATATCTTTCCATACTCTTTCGTCAATCACTTCCGCCTTATCAACACCTTCCAGTCCCTGCGCAATCCTATGGCCGATTGCACCAATTTCACCAATGGAGGAGATTACCGCAAATTCCCCCTTGGTAAGCAGGTCGATCACAGTGCTTAACGCATCTGTATGATTGGCCAGCGTATTCTCAAATACATGTTTTTCACCATGTACCGTATGAGAGATGCGGCCATCAATTCCAATTCGTTCACAGTTTCCTTTTGCAAGAATGGATTCGTCCTGCATATTAATCAATTGATATTTTAAAGACGAGCTTCCTGCATTGAGTACTAATACCAGCATATTTTCACCTCATCAAAAATTGTGCTATTCCTGCTTTGCAGCTGCGGGCTCTGTAACCCGGCGGATAATACCCATTGGGGTTTGCTCAGAAGTCTGGCCCAGCGGGTTGTCCTTTAGAATTTTTACCAGTAAATCCCGATCTATATTTTTATCAGATGTTCCGAGAATATTACCGTCTAAATCGTTGATATCAGTAATGGCGACAGGATAACCTACCCTGTCAGAAATTGCTTTTGCTGATTCATCCGGTTTATCCGGCCCAAGCACCACATAATGGTTATAGGGAGGGAGGGTATAACTGCAGGGGCCATCAATCGAGCGGGCCTTGTAACCTGCAATATTATAAAACCAGCCCCGCTGGCCAAACAGCTTGCCAATGGCAGACACAAAAGCGGCAAACAAAATACGAATGGTACCGCATTCTCTTAAAGCCATTTCCATAGTCTCTGGTATTCCCAAACCAATTCCGTAGGGCGTTTTTAAAACAAATTTGCTTAAAAATTTTGCCAACGGACGGGGATGAATATCTTCCATAGGGATTGCACGCTTTTGGGTGCACGCTACAACCTTTTCGGTTATAAAAATGATATCCCCTTCTTCCAGGTAAGGAGCAACATACTTTTCAACGACGTCAGCAATCTTATCCTGGTCAGTGATAACATGGGTGCGAATACAAAGCCGGCGGTACTCCTGGCCGTCTACTGTAACAACTTCATTTTTTCCTTCATTGACAACATATCCTTCTGCCATAAGGGTCTCCATTCTCCAGCATTCATGCTGGTAAATATTTCCGAAACGGATGAACATAATCATAAAAAGACTTGACAATACAAAAAAAAATATTCAGAGCAGGTTAAGCGCCTGTCCGATAATAAATTAAAATATTTTAAATTTTTTAAATTACATAAAAATCAGAAAAATACTACTTCATAAAAGAATGTTTTTTTCTGCTATTTATTGCCATACTATACTGGGATATGATGCTAAAACAATCGCATAAAAATTGTACAACAAAAAACGACCAAATACAATACTTTATTCATAAAAGCAAGCAGATGTGAGATGAAACCTGCTAAATTTAGTGACAAATAAGCTATCTTTTTACCAATATTTCAGGTATAATATTTGGGTGATACGACGAAAATCACTAAGGTTTTGTGTAAAGTCGGCAAAAGGCAGTAATTATGCTGTTTTTTTTATTGTTGCTGAACTTTATACTTGATTTTTTCAGCAATCGGTGGTTTACTAAAAAATTGGAATAACAGACAAAGTGCAGATAAAGCGAGAAGCCTAAGCTTTTAAAAGACTACACATAAAAACTAGGAAAAGAAAATATTTTAAAGAGGGTTCATCTATGGTTTTTGCTAATTTAATTTTCCTCTATCTGTTTTTACCGTTGAATATTTTGCTTTATTTTATCTCTAAAAACAAAGCTTACCGCAATATTGTGCTGGTGGCTTTTTCGTTGTTCTTTTATGCGTGGGGAGAGCCTGTTTGGATATTCCTATTAATTTTTACTACCCTGGCCGAATACCTTTTTGGTTTGTGGATTGAGCATGGCCGTGGTACTGTGTGGGCAAAGGTAAGCATGGTACTGTCACTGGTCCTTTGTTTTGGGCTGCTTGGTGTTTTTAAATACGGCGATTTTATCATTGAAAATATTAACCAGCTGCTGGGTACTTCTATTGCCAGTATGGGGTTTACTTTGCCGATTGGTATTTCATTTTATACCTTTCAAATTGCTTCCTACCTGGTAGATGTATATCGGGGGGAGGTTGCTGCCCAGCGTTCTTTTGTCAAATTTTTACTGTTTGTATCCCTTTACCCGCAGCTGGTAGCGGGTCCGATTGTACGATACAGCCACATAGCCGATGAAATTGACAACCGCAAAATTTCTCCGGGTGAAATGCAGTGCGGCATATCGCGTTTTTGTATTGGTTTAGCCAAAAAGGTAATTATCGCCAATGTCGCCGGTGACTTTGTTCAGCGCTATATGGGCGGTGATCTTGCAAAGCTTTCTGTAGCTGGTGCCTGGTTTGGCGTTATCATGTTTACCATCCAAATCTATTTTGATTTTTCTGGGTATTCTGATATGGCTATTGGTATGGGGTGGATGTTTGGGTTCCATTATTATGAAAACTTTAACTACCCGTACATTGCAAAAAGCGCTACAGAATTCTGGCGCAGGTGGCATATCTCACTGGGCAGCTTTTTTCGTGATTATGTATATATTCCCATGGGCGGAAACCGGAAGCATCAGTATTTCAACCTGTTTGTGGTTTGGTTCCTCACGGGTCTCTGGCATGGAGCCAGCTGGAACTTCATTCTTTGGGGTATCTATTTTGGCGTATTAATTTCAATTGAACGTCTGTTCCTTTCCAAAGTATTAAAAAAGATTCCGGCAGTTTTCTCCCACCTGTATTTAATGCTTATGGTCGTAATTGGCTGGGCCCTTTTCTATTTTACCGATCTTGGAAAACTGGGTACCTACCTCTCGATTATGTTTGGCGGTGCCGGCCGCAGCCTGTGGGATCTGCAGCTTGAGATTACCCTGGCCAATAATGTATTTTGGATCATACTGGCAGTGGTATTTTGTCTGCCAATTGTTCCTAAGTTTAAAAATTGGATGCAGACCAAACTTTCCCAGGGCAAACAGCTTTCTTTATTTTATGTACAAATTGGTTTGAACCTGGTTCTACTTGTGGTAAGCACTGCTATGCTGGTAGGCCAAAGTTATAATCCGTTCTTATATTTCCGTTTCTAAGGGGGTGCAGCAAATGGGTGATAAAATTGATAAACTGCAGGAGCGCATCTTTCCTTCAGAGCACGAGGGGGAGACGGAGAAAATATGCGCCATGGTGGGAATTGTTTTGTTTGTTGCGGCACTAACCGCCATGGGGGTTCTTTCGCTGCTTCTACCAAAACCGCTGATTTCTGAAATTGAGCGAAGGGAACTGGCAAAAAAGCCCGATTTTTCAGCGACTACAGTACTGAGTGGAGAATATACAACAGAGCTGGACGCCTTTTATTCCGATACCTTTCCCTTTCGGGAACAGTTAGTAGCCTTTGGCAACTTTTTAGCTGAGAGCCGCGGTGTTACGTTGGACGATGTACGCATACATGATATTGGGGACCAAACCCCGGTTACTCCGCCATCTTCTACAGTACCGCCTGCTTCTCAGGCTGGTGAGCAGGAGGATAACTCTTCTTCTGACCAAACACAATCCAGTGTTTCTGCACCGCCGGTTACAGATGATGGGGCAACCGGAGAATTTAAGAGTTCGGTTTTTATTTACAAAGGCCGTGCTTACCAAATGTTTGGCGGCGGCTATGATATGGGCAGATGGTATGCCGATACCGTGAATGCCTACGCAAATGCACTGGGGAATAAGGTGCAGATTTATGATATGATAATTCCATCGCCGGCAGAATTTTATCTGCCGGAAAAATACCGGAATCTTTCTGTTGAGGAAAAATCACGGATCGATAATATTTATGAAAACTTGAAACCGTCCATTAAAAAGGTAGATGCGTATTCGAAGCTGGCGCAGCATACGGATGAATATCTGTATTTTAATACCGATCATCACTGGACGGCCCTGGGCGCTTATTATGCTTATACTGCATTTGCAGAGCAGGCAGGTTTTGATCCTCTGCCGCTTTCAGACTTTGAGCTCCGCCGCAAGGATAATTTCTTGGGCAGCTTATACAACCTGACTCAAGACTCTTCCCTGAAGGATCATATGGATTATGTGGATTATTATCTGCTTCCTGTTGAATATAAAGCGTACCGCTTTATGCCAAACGCACCGTATACTCCAATAGAAACCTCTCTGCATGCGGAATATGCTACTGGGACTAACAGCTATTCGGTGTTTTTGCACGGTGATTACCCATTAATCCGTGTGGACACAAGAAACCACAACGGCCGCAAAATATTAATTGTGAAGGATTCTTTCGGCAATGCTTTTTCGCCGTTTTTGGTTCCCCATTATGAGCAGGTATATATTGTGGATCAGCGGTATTTCCAGCTTGGGCTGATAAACTTTATTCAGCAAAACGACATTAACGAATTGGTGTTTGCCGGGAATATTTTTGCAGCCCATACGCCATATCATATTGAAAAAATTAACGGAATGATGTATCAGGAATTTATTCCGCCCTCCCAGCGTCCCAGTTCTTCTACTCCACCCGAAAGTTCTGAGTCTGAAGACGATCGCTTTAATGAGGATGACGGCTGGTGGGATTAAATTATTTTACCAAACCTAACAAGAAATTTCACATAAAGAAGCCCGGAATCCTTTTGGATTCTGGGCTTCTTCATTTAAATACCCTTTCCCCAGTAAATCTAACAATATATAATTTACGTTTTATGTTGTTAAGTTTTAGGTGTTAGAAGTTGACTATAAAAGCTACGGCAAAGTAGAATGGGATACAAACGGTAGAGCGCTTTAACATAGGTAGGCGGCGCTTAAAACGTAAGAGCAATCCAGCAAAAATTTTTTGAACAAACCTGCCGGAAATTGATCCGCAGGTTTGTTTTTTATCTGTTTATCTGGTACAATAGGGAACATAATATAACTTCACTTTTTAGTATCTTCCAACATGGTGTACAATATTAATTGCCAGGTGGCTTATCATATTGCTGTGTTTAGGCGCCATAGCCAGTCAGGCAAAATAGTAAAAAAAACAGGGAGGGGTAGGTATATGAAACGCTTTTTAGCAGCAGCCGTATCTATTTCCTTCCTTCTGTTCTTTTTTGCCGGTTGCTCTGGTCAGACGAATACAGAAAAAGAGTTGAAACCGGCACGGGAATTGACGTTTTCCATTGATCGGGACCAATATCCGCATCAATGGCAGTCAGCCGAGGTGTTTGCAAAACAGGTAAGCAGTTTAAGCGCCGGAACCCTGCAGGTTAAATTAGTAGACAGCAGCCAGCCTGTAAAAGATATGAAGGAAGAACAAACGGATTTTATTTTGGCTTTGCCTGAAGAAATTCCGTCGACCAACGGGTTGCTGCGCATATTAAATACAGGCTTTCTGTTTAAGAACGCAAGGCAGCTGGGTTTGTCGCTGAACCGTCAGGCTACCTTAGACGAGGTGCTGGAAGAACTTGAAAAGCAAACGGGCGGTATTCCGCTGGGTGCGGTTCAGGAGGAATCGGATTTGCTGATTACCAGGAATTTTGAACTGACTGGTTTGGAGGCTGTGCGGGGTAAAAAATTTATTTCAATCGAAAATAAAAGCTTAAGCAGGGTTATAGAGCTGAACGGCGGTTCGATAGAATCTGGGGAATGGAAGAATGTTTCAAATATCCTTTCTGATGAAGAGGCAGACGGAATTATTTTGCCGGCCAGCCGCCTGCAATCTATTCCTGCCGATGCTTTTTCGGGTGAATCCCAATACTACCTTTGTTCCTATCCGTACAGTGTTGGTTATAGCTGGTTGCTTGCACGTGCTTCCTGCTGGAATTCGCTTACTGCCCCACAGAAGGATGCTTTAACCGAAGCGGCAGCATACCTGATGGGTACCCAGGAAAACATCATGGACTCTGCTGCAGCGCAGGCAATAAAACAGGATCATGCCGGCATTTTATTGACCCAGGTGGAGGAGGATGTTTTTTTTAATGAAGTATATGGGACGCTCTCTGATTGGATGAGCAACGTAGCCTATCCGGTATATAATTTTTGGTTGGAATATAAACGGCTATAATATTTGATTATAATAGAAAGTGAGGACGATTTTATGTATACCTGCAGTAGCTGTGCTCTGCACTCTTGTACCGAAGAAAACCCGGAAAAAGTGCCAAAGAACTGCCCAATGAAACATCCGCAGCTTTTGGAAGAAGCTTTTCAGGAGTATGAGAAGCCTGAAAACCGGGAGTTTTACATAAAAAGCACCGAAATTGAACAGATGGGGTATTGCCGTTGGCCCCGTTTAAAGGAAACGCTGGAGTTTTGCAAACAGATGAATTACCATAGGCTTGGGGTGGCTTTCTGCATGGGGCTTTCCAAAGAAGCTAAGATTATTGCAGACATATTTCGTAAGCATGGGTTTGAGGTTGTTTCGGTTATCTGCAAGACCGGCGGAATCCCCAAAGAACGTATTGGGGTGCCCAAAGAATATAAATTGAAACCGGATGAATTTGAACCCATGTGTAACCCTATTGCCCAGGCAAAGCTGCTGAATGAGCAAAAGACGGAATTTAATATTTTAGTTGGACTATGTGTTGGGCATGATTCCATGTTTTATAAATATTCCCAGGCGCTTGTCACCACCCTGATTGCAAAGGACCGTGTGCTGGCTCATAATCCGGCGGGTGCGGTTTATTGTGCCGAAGGGTATTACGAAACAAAGCTGCAGCCTGGGGCTGAATTTTAAATAGAGACAGGAGACTGGCCGCAATGTTTTTTAACCGGTCAAAAGATTTAAGACCCTATACCACTGCAGTTATTGTAGCGGCGGGTAACTCAGAGCGAATGGGTGGAATAGATAAGCAGATGGCTGAAATCGGAGGAATTCCGGTAATCATTCGTTCTGTTATGGCATTTGAAAATAACGGGAATATAGATGAAATTATCGTGGTTTGCAGGGAAAATGATATTCCCTTGTTCATGGATATGGTAAAAGATTTTGAACTGCTTAAAGTAAGTAAAATTACCAAAGGTGGAGAAACCAGGCAGGAGTCGGTTATGTTGGGAGCCAAGCTTGCCAATGAAGAGTGTCAGTATCTGGCGATCCATGATGGGGCCAGGCCAATGGTGACGCAGGAAGTAATCAACGCATGCATGGAGGACGCCAGGGAATATGGGGCGGCAACCGCAGGCGTGAAATGCAAAGATACCATTAAACTGGTTAATCCGGAAGGTTTTGTAGAACAAACACCTGACCGTGGAAGGCTGTATATTACTCAAACACCGCAGATTTTTGAACGGGAGCTTTATTTTAAAGCTCTTGAAAAAGCCAAAGAGGAAGGAAAATGCTTTACGGATGACTGCCAGCTTGTCGAGAACTTTGGCCACTCGGTTTATCTTTCCCAGGGGGATTATCAGAATATTAAAATTACAACTCCAGATGACCTGGTAATTGCACAGGCAATTGCTGAAGAGGAGGAAATATATTAATGCGCATAGGACATGGGTATGATGTTCATCGCCTGGTGGAGGGAAGAGACTTGATTCTGGGCGGCGTACGGTTTGACTATCCGAAGGGCCTGTTAGGGCATTCCGACGCCGATGTGCTTACCCACGCGTTGATGGACAGTATTTTAGGCGCATTAGGCCTTGGAGATATTGGAAAACTGTTTCCAGATACTGATGAGCGGTTTAAAGGGGCAGATAGCATTCAGCTGCTGCGTGAGGTTGCACGTCGAATGAGAGAACGAGGTTATGAAATTTGCAACGCCGACTGTACGGTACTTGCACAGGCTCCAAAATTAAGCAGTATGACAGAAACAATGTGCAGTAATCTGGCAGCTGCATGCGGATGCCAGAAAGACCAAATCAACGTAAAAGCAACTACCGAAGAAAAATTGGGCTTTACAGGGGAGGGGCTGGGGATTGCAGCGCATGCCGTCTGCCTTTTGAAAAAAATTGTCGAATAGCAAAAGAAATATTTCCGGCATAGAATGGTTATGAGCCGGAGGTGACAATATATGGATGGCCCAATTTTTATTGTAAACTCAGTGACCTATGCTATGAGGGCAGAAAAAGTCCTTCAAAAGTTTGGAATCACATCGAAAATCCTACGTAGCTCCAAATACCAGACATCCAGTGGATGCGGGTATGCGGTAAAAGTCAATTGCCCGGAGGAAACGGCTGCCGATATTTTTAACCGAGCAGGAATTAAAGTCGTTTCTGTTGTAGAGGAGGATTAGCTGTGATTTATTTTGACAATGCAGCTACCACCTTTCCAAAACCGGCTAAAGTAGTTGCTGCGGTTAACCAGGCAATGTCGCTTTATGGTGCTAACCCTGGACGCAGCGGCCATAAAATGTCGCTGGCTACAGCGGAACAGATTTATAACTGCCGTGAAAAATTGGCAGAACTATTCCACGCTAACCGGGTAGAAGATGTTGTTTTTACACAAAACTGTACCCAGTCATTAAACATTGCAATTAAAGGAATATTGAGATGGGGAGACCATGCAATTATCAGCGATCTGGAGCATAATTCTGTGCTACGTCCTATGGAAAAGCTGAAAAATGATGGACTCATCACTTACGATATTCTAAAAATCGGCCAGGATGCAGCAGAGACTGTTGCCAGACTGGAAAAGTTAATTCGCCCAAACACCAAATTAATTGCAGTAACCCATGGTTCCAATGCGTTTGGAATCTGTGTGCCAATTGAAGCAATTTCTAATGTAGCTAAAAAGCATGGGTGTTATTTTCTGGTAGATTCTGCCCAGTCTGCAGGCGTTCTGCCCATTGATATTCAAAAGTTGGGCATTGATTTTCTCTGTATGCCGGGGCATAAAGGTTTATATGGCCCAAGCGGCACAGGCGTTTTAATTGCCAATAATGGAGAACGATTCAATACCCTAATAGAGGGCGGAACCGGAAGTGTTTCGCTCAGTTATAAGCAGCCTGATTTCATGCCGGACCGTTTGGAAAGCGGAACCCTGAACACAATAGGGATTATAGGGCTCAGTGCAGGAATTGATTTTGTGAACCAAACCGGGTTAAATGCCATTTATGAACACGAATTTGAGCTGACAAACATGATTGACTCTGGGCTAAGGAATATTCCAGGAGTTATTTTGTATACGGCTCCACCTAGAAAAGGGCAGAATCTGCCGGTGATATCTTTTAACCTTTCGGGGAAAAAGGGTGATGAAACTGCTGGTTTGCTGGATGAAGCTGGTTTTGCACTTCGAGGCGGCTTTCACTGTGCGCCATTGGCCCATAAAAAAATGGGAACTCTGGAAAGCGGTACTGCCCGGGTCAGCATTGGTGCATTTAATACGAAAATTCAAGCGCAGGCCTTTTGCAATATTGTAAAAAAATTTTCAAAATGATTGCATAATTACACGGATGTGATAAAATAACTGTATGAGAGTTATTCATTTTGATGCGCAGATTGACCAGCCAGCTTTTTTGGTCGAATGCGCGACTTTATCAAACCATATTGTGGGGATGATAAAAATGTTAGGACAATTCCGAAAGGAAGCTGCAATATGTGGAACGAATTGTGGTTTAAAATTGTAGAAATATACAATAGTGTAAAAAATACTACTACATGGGTGGATATCATTGATATCGCCCTTGTAGCTTTTTTGGTTTATCAACTTTTAAAGTTAGTGCGGGATACCAGGGCGATGCAGCTGATGAAAGGGATTATAGCCCTTTTGGTATGCTATTTTATAGCGGTCCAGTTCCATTTAAAGACAATGGAATTTATTATGCAGAATATCCTTCAGGTTGGCGTTCTTGCTCTGTTTATTGTTTTTCAGCCTGAACTAAGACGTGCATTGGAACAGGTAGGCAGAACAAAGCTGACCAAATTCAATGTGTTTTCATCTGGTTCGGTGAATCAGGAAGAAGTAAATGTACGCTGGCGTAAGGCGATTGCTGCAATTTGTGACAGCTGTGCTGCACTTTCTAGGCAAAAAATTGGAGCGCTCATTGTGCTGGAAGGTAAAACAAAGCTTGGTGAAATTATTGGTACGGGAACTATAGTAGACGCCGAGCCTTCGATGGAGCTGCTTGGCAATATGTTTTTTCCCAATTCTCCGCTTCATGATGGTGCCGTTATTATAAGGGACGGCAAGGTATATGCTGCGGGGTGTTTTTTACCTTTGTCCGATAATTTTGGTATCAGCAGGGAATTAGGCACTCGGCACAGGGCTGCATTGGGTATGAGTGAAAACAGCGACGCTACGGTAGTGGTGGTTTCAGAAGAGACTGGTATTATTACGGTGGCGCATGCCGGCAAGCTTAACCGCGGGTTTACTCGGGAGCAGCTGGCTGACAGGCTGACGACAGCGGTGTTTGGCAAAGAGCCTGAGGAGACAGAGGAGCGCAAGCTTGGATTCTGGAAGGTGAAAAAATGAAGATGAAACTGAAACGGCTTAGTACCTTGATGCAGGACAACCGGTATCTTAAAATCATTTCGGTTGTGGTTGCCCTGATTATCTGGCTGGTGGTAGGCCTGACATTTAAGTCCGATACAGAGCATATGGTAAGCGGTGTGCCGGTTGAGGTGAACATTCAGTCCAGCACAGCCAGCAGGTTGGGAATTCAGCCTATTTACGATGAAAAGACGAAAGTGGATGTTAAGGTAGAAGGAAAACGGTATGTAGTGGGTAATGTATTGCCGGAAGATATCACCGTTTCGGCCAGGCTTTCGAGTGTAACGGGGCCCGGTACCTACGACCTTCCGTTGGATTGGGTGAACACTTCGGGCAAGGAATACAGTGTAGTCGATATTTCACCTAAAACCATAAGAGTACGGTTTGACCGCTTTTCAACTAAGAAATATGCGATAGAAGGTGTTTTAGAGGGAGTTTCCATTCCGGAAGGGTATGTTATGGAAAATTCCTACATTACCCCGAAAGAAGTTACCCTGACCGGGCCGGAAACAGATATTGTACAGGTGGCCAAATGTGTGATAAAAGCACAGTTTGATAAAACCTTGGAAAAAACAGAAGTCGTAAAAGGTAACATTGAATTGCTTGATAAAAATGGAAATACTCTTGATCTTCCCAATATTTCAATGGATTATACCGAGGCTGAAGTTACAATCCCTGTTCTAAAGAAAAAATCCTTACCAGTAACGATTGGCTTTTTAAACCAGCCGGAGAATTTTGATGCTGCTCAGCTGCCCTATATGCTTTCTACAGAAACAATTGAAGTGGCTGGACCTGTGGATGCAATCAATAATATCAGCGAAATTCATTTGGGATATGTTGATATAAAAGACTTGCGATTAGACAGTTCTTATAGTTTTGATGTTGAGCTGCCGAGCGGGTTTATCAATTTAGAGAATATCGAGACAGTTTCGGTGGAATTTGATATGTCAAATATGGAGTCCAAGGTGCTTCATATTTCCAACCTTCAGATTATTAATAAACCAGCAGGTTATGATGTAACTGTTAATTCGCAGAGAATTAACAATGTCACCTTGATTGGCCCCAAGGATATGATGGCGGCGCTGTCAGCTGGCGATGTGGTAGCAGAGATTGATATTTCTGACCGGGTGATTCAAACTGGTCAATACAAGGTTCCGGTTAAAATTTATACCCCAACCAAAAACCTGGTTTGGGCGGTTGGAGATTATACCGCAATTATTACGGTAAAAGCGCGAGATTAGCATAACAGAGCGACGGCAGGGCCTGCGCGGTGCGGGCTCTGCCGTTTTTATGTCAGGAGGTGCAAATAGGTTGTCTGTTGTAGTTTCAAATATTAAAACAGCACTAAACCAGCCGGTGGAAGATGCTATTACGCTGGGCCGAAAAGTGCTGGGCCTTAGTGAAAGCAGTATTATAGAAAGCCATATTATAAAAACATCGCTAGATGCCAGACGGCGGGATAACATTCATTTTATCCATTCGGTGGCATACCGACTGTCCTGCAAGGAACAGGAGCTGGTGGATAGGCTGGCCGAAAAAAATGTGACCTTTCGTGAGGAAACGGATCTCACCATACAGTTGGGTAAAAAAACTTTAAAAAACCGGCCGATCATAGCGGGCTTTGGTCCTGCGGGAATGTTTGCCGCTTATCTTTTGGCCCAGTATGGTTACCGGCCGCTGGTGCTGGAGCGTGGGTCCGATATGGACAGCCGGGTGGAAGCGGTAAACCGCTTTTGGAAGAAGGGAGAATTAAACCCTGCCTCCAACGTGCAATTTGGAGAAGGGGGAGCCGGAACCTTTTCTGACGGCAAGCTGACCACCCGTATTCATGACCCGCGCTGTGACTATGTGTTGAAAAAGCTCGCCAGTTTAGGTGCACCACAGGAAATTTGCTGGAAAGCAAAGCCTCACATAGGAACAGATAGGCTGCGTGATGTGGTGAAAAACCTGCGAAGCGAGGTAATCCGCCTGGGCGGCGAGGTGCGCTTTGGGCAAACGTTAGAAGGAATCACTTACCAAAGCGGAAGATTACAATCAATTAGCGTAGGTGGTACTGAACTGCCTGCCCAGGTACTGGTGCTGGCAATTGGGCATAGCGCAAGAGATACCTTTGAAATGCTGTTATATCAAGGGATTGCAATGGAGGCGAAAGCCTTTTCGGTAGGAGTGCGGATTGAGCACCTGCAAACCGAAATTGATCGTATGCTTTACGGCCGGCTGGCGGGGCATCCGGCGCTTCCCAAAGGGGAATATCAGCTTTCCTACCGGCAGGGGGAAAGAGGCGTGTATACCTTTTGCATGTGCCCGGGAGGATTAGTCGTTCCATCTGCATCAGAGGAGGGAACGGTTGTAACCAACGGAATGAGCGAATATGCCCGTGATAGAAAAAATGCCAACTCAGCTGTTGTGGTTTCGGTTGGTCCGGACGACTTTGGACGTTTGCCTATGGACGGTATTCTGTTTCAGCATCAGTTGGAACAAAGAGCTTTTTTAGCTGGTGGAAGCAATTATTCTGCGCCAGCTCAGACTGTTGGGCGCTTTTTAAACAAACAGGGGGGCGTTTCATTGGGTCAGGTGCAGCCCAGCTATGCGCTTGGAATTAGTGAGACAAATTTTTGGAACCTTTTGCCTACCCAGGTGAATGATATGTTAGAGAAAGGGTTGAATCAATTTAACCGGAAAATGTGTGGTTTTGCAGCGGAAGATGTTTTGTTAACCGGTGTAGAAACTAGAACTTCCTCTCCGGTGCGTATTATACGGAATGACAGTTTTGAAAGCATAAGCGTCAGCGGAATTTACCCTTGCGGGGAAGGTGCAGGGTACGCCGGGGGCATTATGAGCGCTGCGGTAGACGGTATTCGTGTGGCGCAGGCTATCATGCAGCGTTATGCACCGCTGCATTAATTGCACACTCTGTTTTCCTCTGCCGTATGATGGTAGTAATACTTTCCTCATAAAAAACAACGATTCTGAACAGTAAAGCAAAAAGCAGTTTTATGCAAAGTGCAGGAATACAAGAATAAGGCAGCTTCAGAGCCTTTTCAGAAATGCATGAGTAGTGGGAAAGCGCCGTACAATTTTCTCAGACCATGAGCGATGCAAATAGTTGAAAAACAACTATGGCGATTTTCATGCGAATAGCGCCGCCCACAGAACCAAAGGGTGAAAGTCGACAGTATCAAAAAAGAAAACTGCATGGCTGCAAAACTATTCCGTTTTTTAAGTTTTATGGAGTTACATTTTTGTTATGGTTTGTATTTGAAAAACAGTACGAAAAAAGCAAAAGACCGGTTTTAGCCGGCCCTTTTGGATTGGAGCTATCATATGAAAATCGGTGTTGCACTGACAGGAAGCAGCGTCGATTCTGTTTGTAGTTTTACCGCATTGCAGAATCTGCGGGAGCAGGGCTTTCTGATCGACCATGTATCTTGCTGTGGACTGAGCGCAGTAACTGCTTTGCCTTTTTGTTTTGGAGCAGATGAAACCTGCTGTGAGGCAATTGCTGCCAAGTTGTTAAATGCCAAAACCGGAAGCTATCATGGGAATTTCTTATCTGAAATTTTATTGATGTTTCCCCAAAATTTAAAATGTATTATTCCAATTTCTATTTGTGCGGTAGACCTAAACACCCGGGACATAGTTGTTTACAGCAGCTGCCTTACCCAATCGCAGCCTGGGGTACGGGTTTATCCGCTCCAAAATGCAGGGCAGTCTCTGCAGGCAACGTTGGGGGGCTGTGCCAACACACCGGAATACCGGCACAATCATATGCGGCTGTGTGATTATTCTCTGCTTTACGGCTGCCCTTATATTCCATTAAAATTGTCAAAGACACAACGGATAATGGCTGTATCGGTTCGAGGAGGGAGTATTTTTTCTCCAAGCCAACTGGCAAGTTCCCAATTGGCAGATCTTTCCCGCAGTAATGCAGATGTCTCTGTACAAATTGAGCTGCCAGAAGGCGCCGAATTTACTGCAAAAGAAGTTTGTGCCGAAATTAATAGAGAAATGATGCAGAATTCCAATAAAATTTATGAAAAATTGCTGTTCTCCTAATTGGTTTTATCAATCTGTGGTATTCACTGCTTTCAGCATATGATCGGAAAATAATTTGCGTATTTCCAAAAGTTCACCAAGCCCCTGTAGTTTTACCTCTACCTGGTAGCCATTTTGCTCCAATACAGACTTCCAGGAGTTGGATCCCGGCCCAGCCATATCGTTTTGCGCATGATCCCCGGCGACCACCATAAATGGCAGTAAAATTACCTTTGAGATGTTTTTTTTCTTTAGGCGGGATAAAACATAATCCAACCCGGGAAAACCTTCTACTGTACCCACATAAACATTTTCGTATCCTAAATAGCGAAAGGTGTTTTCTAACTGGCAGTATGCGCCGTTGGCAAAATGCTCTGTTCCATGCCCCATTAATACCAGAGCTTGCGTTGGACCCAATTCAGACAAATTTTTTATAACAGCTTCTGCACAGAGAATATAGTCCTCCTCACAGGAGAGCAGAGGAGCTCCCATATAAACCGATTGAAACCGGTTGGTATATGCATCAATATGCCGGCACATTTTATCGTATTCCAAACCGTTAATAACATGAAGAGACTGACATGCAATTTCGGTATATCCTCGCCGTTCCAGTTCTTCCAATAATTCAAATGGGGTAGGTACAGCAAGGCCTCTGGTTTCGTTTAATTTTTTAATCACCATTCTGGAAGTAAATGCCCGGAAAAAATCGTAATCAGGCATAGCCTGTTGCAGTGTGTCTTCAATTTTTTCAATGGAGTGCATAGCATTTTCATAAGTTGTTCCAAAACTTATGGCAATTAAAGCTTTTTTGCCCATAACTCACCTCAATAAAGAAATTTATGGATAAAATATAATAAACAGCAGCCTTTCCATGGGAACCTACCGTTGTGTGAAATGAATTTCTATTCATTATTTTATCATACCCAAGAAAAAAGAAAAAGCACCCTATATAAACTGGTAGATTGAATACATATTTTTATGGTTTACCGTATAGAAAAGGCAAATATACCATGCCGCTTTGCGGGTATGGTATAATAACCGCAAAGCGGTTATTATACTTTCATGGCCAGGCCGACAAGCGGCCCTATGGCCAATTATACCATTCGCACTTCGTGTTCATGGTATAATAACAGCAAAGCGCTTATTATACTTATTCCCACGGCCTGCCATACGGCAATGACCAATGATACCATTCACACTTTATATTTGTGGTATAATAATTATAAAGCGATTATTATACTGGATGATACCCGTCGATTTGCCGCTTAAACTGTAGCCGCCTTTTGCTGGCCGACGACACCATTCATACGTTGTGTTCATGGTATTAACCATAACAAGTTGAAAAATATGGATTGTTATATGTTTTTAGAGTATTGAAAACATTCTTCCGTCTATTTTAGATCAAAACATACGGCGGTTAACACATTCTGAACGCGCATTTTATTAAAACAAGAAAAAACAAAATAATCCCATCTAATCGAATCAATCAAATGCTTCAGATGTAAACTGAAGTTTTGTGAGTTATTATTAGATGTGTTTATAAAAGAAATCCGGACAATCTTGTTCGGATAAAATAGAAAGATAAAGGAATTTGTATGAAATTTGAACAACTAAATTTAGCAGCTCCCATTTTAAAAGCAATTAAAGAAATGGGGTATGAAAAACCATCTCCCATCCAGGAACAAGCAATTCCGCCGGCATTGCTTGGCCAAGACGTATTAGGCTGCGCACAAACCGGAACAGGAAAAACGGCAGCGTTTGCGCTCCCAATTATCCAGCGAGTATTGAACAACCCAAGCATAAAAGGAAACCGTAAAATTCAGGCTCTTATTTTAACCCCTACACGAGAGCTTGCCCTGCAGATATATGAGAGCTTTGAAGCGTATGGAAAATATACCCGGCTGCGTAGCTGTGTTATATTTGGAGGGGTATCACAAACCCCGCAGGTTGAGAAGCTGAGAAGAGGAGTGGACATTTTGGTGGCCACTCCAGGCAGATTAAACGATTTGATTGGCCAGCAACTGCTGGATATACGGGATGTCAGTATTTTTGTATTGGATGAAGCCGACCGTATGCTAGATATGGGGTTCATCCAGGATGTTCGCAAGGTGATTCGCTTGCTGCCGCAAGAGAGACAAACCCTTTTCTTTTCGGCTACAATGCCGAAGGAAATTACAGAATTGGCAGACTCTCTGCTTTCCAATCCGGTTAAGGTTGAGGTGGTTCCGGCAGCAACCCCGGTAGAACTGATTGACCAGTCGGTGTATTTTGTTGACAAGGCCAATAAACGCAATTTATTGGCAATGCTTTTAGAGGAACCGCAGGTGGAGTCGGCGCTGGTTTTTACCCGAACCAAGCATGGTGCTGACCGGGTTGTCCGAGAGCTGGGAAGGGTGGGAATAAAAGCCCAGGCGATTCACGGAGATAAATCTCAGAATGCACGGCAGATGGCGTTGACAAGCTTTAAAAAAGGAGCCCTTAAGGTTTTGGTGGCAACAGATATTGCTGCCAGGGGCATTGATGTGGAAGAACTTTCCCATGTATTTAACTACGATTTACCCAATATTCCCGAAACCTATGTACACCGTATTGGCCGAACCGGTCGTGCAGGTATGAGCGGAACAGCAATATCATTCTGCGACATTGAAGAAAAACCTTATTTGGCAGATATTGAAAGGCTGATCCGGAAAAAGATTCCGGTGGTGGCAGACCATCCTTACCCAATGGAAATATTTGAACTGCCAGTCAAACAACCAGTCCCCCGGCATGTTCGCAATCAGCGTGCAGCTGCGGAACGGAAAAACCCATATCATCCACGCGCTAAAACAGCTGACTTCCAGCCAAAAGAGGCTGCTTATGATGATAATTCTAAGTGGAACCGCTTTGAAAAACCTAAAAGTAAAAAAAGTTCACATTATTTTCGGAATCGGAATGATAATAACGGAAAAAAACAGGTATCATCCGGTGGCAAACGGCCGTCTAATCAAAGACAGGGATAACCTGTAAATTGTTTGTAAAAAATAGGGGTACCAGCTTATAATAGCTGGTACCCCTATTTTATGCCGTATAGGAACATCTCACGGGAAAACCGGGTGGGAAAGCGTTCCGTTCAAACGCATACTGAATACCAAGCAGTATAGCCCGGTAAATACCTTTGCCAGTCTGTCTTCCAAACTAATTTTAACCAGCGGTTTTTTCATATGTAATAATCCAAAAGTCCGCTTCTGTTTGAAGATATTCCAGTTTTGCCAACCGTTCAGCACCGCTTAGCGGAGTTTTATAAAAATAGGGGGTCATGGTATATAAGCTGTAGATAGTCTGCTGGCTGCTAAGGTCCATTGTGTAGCTGACTCGCTTTTTATCCGTTATTTGAAAACCGTCCAGCTCAAAAGACTTTTCTGCATTTTCATAAGGGTTCTCATACAATACCTCTTTTAGGCCAAACAGGTGACGAGCGGCAGGGTAAACTGCAACAAAATACCCGTCCGGTTTTAATACTCTGAAAAATTCGGTAGGGCATAAAGGGGAAAATACATTGTATACCAGGTCAATGGTATTGTCGGCAAAGGGCAGATCAAATAGGCTTGCTACTGCAAAATAACCGGATGAACAACGCTTTGAAGCTGATTTTACGCCATTTTTTGAAAGATCAATACCAAAAATCTGAACAGATTTGCCCAGGTTCGTTAACTGCTGATACAACCTTTGCGCATAGTACCCCTCGCCACAGCCGGCATCCAGAATGACGGAAGAATTGGCACTGCATAGGGAATCTATTGTATGATTTAAATGATCACTTAAGCAGGAATAACTGCCGCTGTTTAAAAAATAGGTTCGTGCCCCTATCATAGTAGGGTTGTCTCCCGGGTTTTTACTGCTTTTCTGATTGGCAAGCAATAAGTTTACATATCCACCAGATGCAATATCGAAGCAGTGGCCATTCTCACAACGGTAAACGTGTTCTAGACGGGTGAGCGGTTGTTTACAGTTGGGGCAGCAAAACATGATATGATCTCCTTGCTTCATAAAATTCGGTTTTGATTTTGATACCGGTTGAGTTATTCATACACAGCGTGTAGGGGGCTAAAGTATCCATTTCTATTAGTGGGTTAGGTTATACCTTATCCACAAAGTGGATTGGTAAAATTGGTCATTGAGCCGCTTGCCGGCCTGGCCATAAAAGTATAATTACTGTTATGAAGTTATTATACCATGAACACGAAGTGTGAATGGTATAATTGGCCATTGCCGTATGGCAGGCCGTGGGAATAAGCATAATAAGCGCTTTGCGGTTATTATACCATGAACACGAGGTGTGAATGGTATAATTGGCCATTGCCGTATGGCAGGCCATGGGAATAAGTATAATAAGCGCTTTGCGGTTATTATACCATGAACACGAAGTGTGAATGGTATAATTGGCCATTGCCGTATGGCAGGCCGTGGGAATAAGCATAATAAGCGCCTTGCGGTTATTATACCATGAACACGAGGTGTGAATGGTATAATTGGCCATTGCCGTATGGCAGGCCATGGGAATAAGTATAATAAGCGCTTTGTGGTTATTATACCATACTTTAGGGCGTATTGCCCGGACATAATCCATTTTTCCTGCTCATAGAGATGAATGAATGATTAGAAAGGGGCAAGGATACATGGAATGGCTGCAGCAGCTAAGTGATGGCATGAACAGCATCCTCTGGGGGCCAGTAATGATTCTATTTATGGTTGGGGTAGGAGTGTACTTTACCCTGTTTACCAGATGCTTTCAGCTTACCCGCTGGAAGGAGATATGGCACAACACCATTGCAACCTTATTTGCACGCAAGGGGAAAAAAGAGAAAAAGAAGGGCGAAATCACCCCTTTTCAAGCTATGTCTACGGCACTGGCCGGTACCATTGGAACCGGAAATATTGCCGGTGTTGCGACCGCATTGGTGGCGGGTGGCCCGGGCTCGGTGTTTTGGATGTGGATTAGTGGCGCATTTGGTATGATGACAAAATATGCCGAGGTAGTGTTGGCCATGCATTACCGCAATATCAACAAAAAGGGGGAGTATTCCGGGGGACCAATGCAGTATATTGAAAAAGGCCTGGGAATGCGCTGGTTATCAGTGGTGTTCTCTGTTTTGTGCATTATGGCATCGTTTGGAGTGGGGAATATGACCCAGGTGAATTCTATAGCCGAAGCTATGTTCAGCGCTTTGCATATTCCGCCTGTGGTAACGGGAGCTGTGGTTGCACTGATTTGCGGCTTGGTGTTATTGGGAGGTTCTAAAATAATTCCAAAAGTTACAGAAAAAGTAGTTCCGTTTATGACGGTTTTTTATCTGCTGGGTACTATCGTTTGCCTGCTGGTTTTCTGGAAACAGATTCCAAAGGCACTTTCGCTCATTTTTGCCGGGGCATTTACGCCTACTGCTGCTGCCGGAGGAGTTGCCGGTTATACGGTGCGCCAGGCGGTACAGTTTGGTGTTGCCCGGGGCGTTTTTACCAACGAGGCAGGGCTTGGTTCTGCACCTATAGCCCATGCAGCTTCCAGTAATCAAAATCCGGTCACACAGGGTATGTGGGGAATCATTGAAGTGTTTATTGACACCATTTTAATGTGCACCATTACAGCGCTGGTGCTTTTAACTGCGGGCGATGGAACGATATGGATGTGCGGCTTAGATGGTGCTGCACTTACTACCGCGGCATTTTCCAGCGTATTTGGGTCATTCGGGGGCATGTTTATTGCGGTTGCTATTTTATTTTTTGCGGTAGCATCTATTCTGGGGTGGGCATTTTACGGGCAAAAAGCGATGGAATATATTTTTAAAGATAACAAGCAAAGTGCGCTTCTTTACCGGTTTTTTTATATTGCCGTCATTTTTTTAGGCGCCACTGCAAACCTGAAGGTGGTATGGAGTATGGCAGATACTTTTAATGGATTAATGTCACTGCCAAACCTGCTGGCTATTCTAGTGCTTAGCCCAGTGGTGTTCAGAATTACAGGGAAATACCAAAAAAATAAAAAAGAGAAGAACGAGAAAGGAGTAAAATAACTGCACTTAGTTGACCAAAAAAGGCAACTAAACTATAATAAATGTAACTAAAAAGAATTTTAGGGTATGTATGTGCTGTACATTGTAATATAATTTTTTGTTTATTCTAATTGCCCTTTTGTAACGACAGGGATTTATAGGCTTTAATACATTTAAAAACAAAGGAAGCGAAATAATGACACTGCAAAACGACCTAACCCACGGCAAAGTAAGCACGCAGATTTTAAAGTTTGCAGTGCCGTTAATTTTTTCTAATATTTTTCAGGCGCTTTATAATGCGGTAGATATGTTTTTTGTGGGTCGCTTTGTAGGTACTGCAGGGCTTTCTGCGGTGTCGGTAAGCGGGCCGATTATGAACATTATGCTCATGACCATCAACGGCCTTTCCCTTGGGGTAGGGGTAATTATTGGAAATTATGCAGGCAATGGGAATGAAAAAAAGGTGAAAAGCTGCGCAAATACCGCTATTTGCGTCTATGGAATTTTAGGGGTTTTAGTAACTTTTTTGGGAATTCTATTCTGCCCTGCCATTCTTCGATTAGTCAGCACGCCTGATCAGGCCTTTGTATATGCGCAAAGTTATTTGACCACCGTTTTTACCGGAACCATTTTTTTGTTTGGGTATAATTTAATCGGAGCGTTTCAACGGGCGTTTGGGGATTCCCGTTCCTCTATGATGTTTGTGATTGTGGCTACCGCTGTCAATATTGTTTTAGACTACCTGTTTATTGGTATTCTCCAAATGGCCACATTTGGAGCTGCACTGGCCACCGTTATTGCACAGGCAATGTCTTTTGTACTAGGAGTAGCTTATTTCCGTTTAAACAAACATATTATTACTTTTTCCCCAAAAGAGCTTCGCATTGACTTAGGCAACCTGAAGGAAATGCTGCAGCTGGGTTTTCCTTCGGCGCTGCAGCAGGGGCTTATTACAATTGCTCAAACCACTTTAAGTGGCATTGCCAACAGTTTTGGCATGGCGGTAAGCGCCGCATATGGCATCGGTATGCGCATCGATTCGTTTGCAGTACTGCCAAGTGATGCGATTAATATGTCGGTTTCCTCTTTTTCCTCTCAAAATGTTGGCGCGGGCAACTATGACCGGGCGGTTGAGGGGGCTAAGAGCGGAGCTAAAATTTCTGTTACGATTAGCCTGGTGCTTATGGGTGTAGTGATGCTGTTTGCACCTTATTTGGCAGGAATTTTTGACCAAAACCCCGATGTCATTGCCGCCAGCTGTGAGTATCTGCATATTTCGGCGTTTTCTTACCTGTTTTATGCCACCGTTTACCCGCAGATCGGGCTTGCAAGGGGTGGGAAAAACGTGATGTTTACTTTGAAAAATTCTATTATTTCACAGTACCTGGTCAGAATTCCCTGTGCGCTCTTTTTCACTAAAGTAGTTCCGCTGGGCTTTGCAGGCGTTGCTATAGCGGTAGCCTTGCCTCCGCTGTGGTCAACCATCACCTTTTTTATCTTTATTAAAAGCGGAAAATGGCGACACAAGACGGAACAGGAAAGGATGGAGCAGCAATGATCATAAAACTGCCCCAAGCGGTAGTGCTGGCTCTCCAGCACCTGAACCAGCATGGTTACCAGGCTTACGCAGTGGGTGGGTGCATTCGGGACCAACTGCTGGGAATAGAGCCAAATGACTGGGATATTTGCACCAACGCGTTGCCGGAGGAAATGCTGGCATGCTTTTCGGGAGAGTACCCGGTATATGAAACAGGGCTAAAACACGGCACATTGACTGTTCGCGTTTTGGACATGCTGTTGGAGATTACCACCTTTCGGGTAGATGGGGAATATACCGACCACCGCCGGCCGGACCAGGTTACCTTTACGTCAAACCTTGAACAGGATTTGGCACGGCGGGACTTTACCATAAATGCTATGGCTTACCATCCCGAGATAGGCCTGCAGGACCCTTTTGAGGGCAGGATGGATCTGAATAAAAAGCTGATTCGTTGTGTAGGAAATGCCCGGCAACGGTTTGAAGAAGACGCTTTGCGTATGCTGCGCGGCCTACGATTTGCTGCAACGCTTGGTTATCAAATGGAGGAACAGACAAAGCTGTGTATACTGCAGCAGTACCCGCTATTAAATTATGTTGCTAAGGAGCGAATTACGGTCGAACTGAACCGGCTTCTATTGGGAACAGATGCAGTAACGGTACTGCGGGAATATGCTGCGGTATTTACCTATCTGATACCGGAGATCAAGCCAATGATTGGATTTGAACAGCACAATCCCCACCATTGTTATGATGTTTGGGAGCATACGCTGCATGCCTTAAGTGGCTCGGAGAGGGTTTTGCCGGTACGTTGGGCAGTATTGCTGCACGACATTGGAAAGCCCCACACTTTTACTTGTGATGAACATGGAATTGGGCATTTTTATGGACACCCCAAATACAGTGAAGAACTTACAAGGCAGATATTGCAGCGCCTCCGCATGGACCATCAAATGGTTCAAACCGTATCAACCCTGGTGCGTTACCATGACGTTACGATAGAACCCAGCCCGCATCACATCAAACGCTGGCTGAACCGGTTGGGAGAAGAGGTTTTCTTCCTGTTGCTGCAGGTGAAATGGGCTGATGCTTCCGGCCAGGGAAAACTGGGGATGGACCGGCTTGAATTATTAAGAAAGCTGGAGCAGACTGCGCAGGAAATTATTCAGCAAAGGCAGTGCTTCTCACTGAAAGACCTAGCGGTCAATGGGGACGATTTAATTCGGCTGGGAGTCCCTCAGGGAAAAGAAATTCGTACGCTGCTAAACTTTTTATTGGACCAGGTGATAGAAGAAAAACTGCATAATCAACAAGACCACTTGCTGGCTGCAGCAAAAAAAAATATTCGCTCGGTTAAATGAAAAACAGACGCTTTTTTGTTTGAAGATCTGGAAAGCTATCCGACGGCTGTTTCACTAAACACATTGGTTTATTTCCGGCACCTAACACTCAAAAAGGCATGCGGGACCATACCTCTTTCAGGCTTTTTTACACGCGGTCAGGTGTTACCTTTTGTTTATATACCCTACCAAATGGCATACGTACCTACCAGTTATGAGCGGGCAGCATACGGGCTAGCTGATAGGATGAGCTTTGAGGGGCATTTCAAAAGGCTAGCTGTTGTGGTACTCGCGACTTTATCTTCCCATCGACTGCAGATATGTTTGCGTTGCTTACTTAGTATAGTAAAGATTGTAAAAATAAAAATATTCTGTAATAGCTGCAATGGTTTTACCCATAAGAGTTTGCAAAGTTTTTTATCACAAGCTTAAAAATTTTGTGTCAAATATCTTTTCCGGTACTTAACGTACCGGGAATTTTAGTCTCCCAATTACCCTTTGGACTGATTTTGGATATAAATAACCTCCCTTCGTCAAAATGACGGAGGGAGGTATATTCGCAGTTGGTAACTGATCGATAAACTGGAATCTGCAATTTATTTACTTTTATTGTAAGTATATAGGAAGCCGGCTGCACTTACAAACAAGCAAATTGCAGCAATAAGAAATCCATACTTGGGAAGTGTTTCTTCTTGAAAGACGGAAGCAAGCAAAAAGCAAAATCCTGCTATAAAATTAAGCATTGACACTAAAAGATAGCCTGTTGTTTTTTTCATAGCAAAACATCTTCCTTTCAAATTCAAATTTATTGTTTTATTTACTTTATCATATTTATCTGTTTGTATCAATGCTTGGTAAAATCGACGGAGTTAGAACCCATCGGTCCAAATGTAAAAGGGAGATTTTAGTTTTACTCTTGCAACAAAGGCTGACAAGGGTTAAAATAGTAGAAATACCATTTTGACTTTGCAGGAGGCGTCTATGGACCAACAGATCAAACAAGTACTGATTCGTATTGCACAAGGGAAGGAACCCGCCCAGCTCGTATTGAAAAACGTTGGGATTGTCAACGTTTTTACCGAAAGCATTGAGGTTGGGGATGTTGCAATCAGTCATGGTTATATTGCGGGGATTGGCAATTATCAGGGAGAAAGAGAACTGGACTTAACTGGAAAATTTTTATCTCCTGGTTTTATCGATACCCATGCCCACTTTGAATCGTCCATGGTTTCCCCAAACCTGTTGGCCGGTCAGATTGTTCCATGGGGTACCACTACGCTGGTGGCGGACCCACACGAGATTGTGAATGTTTTAGGCTTAGCCGGTGTGGAATATCTTTTACAGGAAACCGAAGGTATTCCGCTGAACGTTTATGTTATGCTGCCTTCCTGCATTCCGGCTACGCCGTTTGAGCACAATGGAGCACAGTTTACGGCGGAGGATATGCGCAGGGTGATGCATCATCCCAGAGTACTGGGGTTGGGCGAAATGATGGATTATCCATCTGTTTTAGCGGGGGACAACCAGGTGCTAGAAAAAATTGAGCTGTTTACCGGTAAAAAAACGGTGGATGGACATGCTCCGGGCGTGTATGGCAAACAACTGCAGGCTTATAAATTAGCTGGAATTGATACCGACCATGAGTGCGCTAATTATGAGGAGGCACGGGCAAAAATATCTGCCGGAATGCATGTACTCATCCGGGAGGGTTCTGCTGCTAAAAATTTAGAGGGGATCCTTACCGGTGCAATGAAGGAACATGCCAATATGAGCATGTTTGCTTTTTGTACCGATGATAAACATTTAGATCATATCCGCCGGGACGGGCATATCCGTTGGAACATTAAAAAAGCTATCTCGCTGGGAATGGAGCCGGCCCAGGCAATCTGTATGGGCAGCTGGAATGCCGCCCAGATTTATGGTTTGCGTGATTTGGGGGCCATTGCGCCAGGATTCCGGGCTGATCTTGTAGTGCTGGACGATTTAAAAGAAATGACTGTTCACAGTGTTTATAAGGATGGAAACCTGGTTTCGGAAGGGGTTCGGCCAATTGTTATTGCAGGCCACCAGGTGGATGAAACACTCACACAAACCGTGCATGTTGCTCCGGTAGACCCCAAAAAACTGCAAATTTCAGCGGACCGGCAATTTCCAGTTTTGCAGATTACACCACACAGCCTGCTGACCCAAAAGGTGATGACTACTCTCCCGCAGAAGGAAGGGTTGTTTGTTCCGCAGGATGATTATTTAAAGCTTGCGGTGGTTGAGCGGCATCATGCAACTGGCAATGTTGGTGTGGGAGTGATTCATGGGGTAGGGCTGAAGAACGGTGCAATTGCATCGACAATCGCCCATGATTCTCATAATCTGATTGTAGTTGGCGACAATGACGAAGATATGCTGCTTGCCATAGAAGAATTAAAGCGCTGCCAGGGCGGTTATACGGTTGTTTCGGGCGGAAAGGTGCTTGCAACCCTTCAGTTGCCTATTGCAGGGCTGTTTACCAATGACGCAGCATTGGATGTAACTGCAAAGACCAATGAAATGATTGATATCTGCCGCAAATTGGGTGTGGTGGAAAGCGTAGACCCGTTTATTACCCTTTCCTTTATGGCTTTGCCGGTTATTCCAGAGATACGCGTGACGGATATGGGCGTTTTTGACGTAACCAGTTTTTCGTTTTTGCAGTAATGCTTGCAGGTTTATCCCCAAAACATTTTTATAATGGTTCAGCTATAAAACTTAAATCAAAACAGCAGGCAACTTTTAAGCACTGGTTAAATATTTTTGGTGCCAGTTGAGCCGGTTTTTTCCCATTTGGTGCTATTCAGGAAACAGGTCGAATCTTTTGCAAAAACCTGTTTTTGAGTTTGTCAAAAATATAAAAACCGTTTAGCCACTGCTTTTAATTTGCGGATATTGCAGCATTTTGTCTATAGCAGAATACCTGTACAAATGGCCTGGTACAGGTTGCTATTATAACGAATAAAGCGAAGGAGGGGGACAATTTTATGGGGGAACTTTCAACTTTGCCAAACATAGCAAAAAAGATGGAAGAACAATTAAACCAAGTTGGAATCATGACAATCCAGCAGCTGCAGGAGACAGGCAGCAGGGAAGCCTGGCTAAAAATTAAAGCTATGGACCCATCTGCCTGCTATAACCGTTTATGTGCATTAGAAGGGGCTTTGCAAAAGGTTCGCTGGCATAACCTGCCGCCCGAAATAAAAGCCGATTTAAAAGAGTTTTATACTCTGCATAAATAATGCTTTATTTGACTGCAAAAATAATCCATATTCATTTTATAAAAACGCTTAAATGAGCTTGCAAAACCAGCATGGGTAACAGAAAATCATTATTTAATGATCATTTTTTGTTGTGCTGTTGTTTTACTATTTAAAAACTGGGGCTGTTAAGCCCCAGTTTTTCTGTATCCATTCTGAGCAGCGGTACACAAAACTGCTTGCTGCATTTACTGCAAAAGAGTGTATTGAATGTCAGCCGTTATCCTTACAGAAGTAGAGAAATTGATGCTGCTCATGCAGTAAAAAAACGCGCACCGGTTACGGGGTGTGACAATCCAGCCTTGTGCACAATATTCTGCACAGTCATAGAGCCCAGTGTTGCCGCCGGACGAAGGGCCAAAGGCCAACCCTAGAAGGCGGCTAGTAGCACGTAGCCTATTATTACATGTTTTGCGGGTATAATACGCCAACGGGTAACATAAAAACGCGGGTAGACAAGCCTAAGGGCGGTATGTGTCCTGCTGCTTCTTTTAGAGATAAGAGCCTGAGGTGTACCTATGTGTTCAGCAAAACGACTGCCAAACAACCCTTCTGACTACTCCGTACTGAAAAACAGATTTTTCATGAAGGGTTATGAACCAGAAGGAATGAAATGCCTGAAAAAAGATGCATCCCCCAATTGAGGGATGCATCTTCGATAAGGTATATACCTGTTTTACAGTGTATTCCAACAGTAAAACTGCCGCGTAGGGAAAAAATATCTGGTAAAACAGCGAAGTTTTAAAAATTAACAAAAAGGGGTTTTCTGTTGTTTTGAAATTTTAGGCCTCAGCTTGGCAGAGCCTTAGAAATGGAAAATTAAAACCGTCTGTGACCATATTAATAACTTATCATTTGGCCAAAACAAGGATTATATTAACTGATAGCCAGCCTTCATTAAAGAGGTTTTTATCTGTTTAATGTGTGCATGGTCCCGGGTTTCCATCACAATATCGACTGTGCAGGAATTAATGTCACGGTTACTGTCATCCCGGTTATGATGAATGGAATAGACATTTCCGCCCAAATCGGCGATAATAGAAGAAATACCCTTTACCTGTCCGGGTTTATCGGGCAGTACAATCTGCACATGGAAGATGCGGCCGGATTTGATTAATCCACGATTGATTACCCTTGATAAAATGGTTACATCAATGTTGCCCCCTGAAAGCACACAAACTACTTTTTTTCCGTTTAAACCAAGTTTGTTGAAAAGCGCGGCTGCAACCGAAACAGCACCCGCTCCTTCTGCAATTAATTTATGGCGTTCAATTAGGGTAAGAATAGCAGTAGAGATTTCATCTTCGGTAACCGTTATAAAATCGTCTACATATTGGCTGCACAGTTCATAGGTGATATCCCCAGGCTTTTTTACTGCGATACCGTCTGCTATGGTCGATACGCTGGGGAGCTCCTGAATAGCGTTGTCATGAATCGAGTTAACCATGGAAGGCGCGCCTGCAGCCTGGACACCGTAGACCTTGCAATTTGGCTTGAGCATTTTAATCGTAAAGGCTATTCCAGAAATCAGGCCGCCACCGCCTACAGGCACGACTACTGCATCTACATCTGGCAGCTGGTTTAGTATTTCTAATGCAATTGTTCCTTGGCCAGCAATTACATCCTCATCATTAAATGGATGGATGAATACACCACCGTTTTTCTGCTGTATCTGAATGGCACGATTGTAGGCATCGTCATAAACACCGCTTACCAGCTCTACATTCGCTCCGTAGGATTTGGTGGCTTCAACTTTGGAAATTGGCGCTCCGTCTGGAATACAGATGGTTGCTTTTATACCGCCTTTCTGGGCAGCCAGAGCCACACCTTGTGCGTGGTTACCGGCAGAGCACGCAATTACACCCTGCTGTCTTTCCTCTTCAGAAAGCTTGGAAATTTTGTAGTAGGATCCCCGTACTTTAAAGGAACCGGTTAACTGCAGGTTTTCGGTTTTAATATAAACCTGGTTATTGCCATCAATTGCTGGGGCATAAATTAAATCGGTGTTGCGAATAACGCCGTTTAATACGCGGGATGCATCATAAACCTTTGCCAGTGTCAACATGGTTAGCTCCTCCGTCTTTAGTTATATTCCATTTTCACCAATTATTATAATTCCAAAATTTACTAAAGTAAATAGAAATGTACGCGAAAAACAATATAAATTTCAAAAAGTGTACGCCATAAAAATACATATGTGCGACAGTGTATATGAACGTTAGGAGTAGTTATGAGATTTAAACGTATCTATGTTGAAATTACAAATTGCTGTAATTTGACCTGTGAATTTTGCTCGCCGCTTTTGCGGCCCAAAGGCACTATGAGGCCAGAGCAGTTTCAATATATTTTAAAACAGGTAAAGCCCTTTACAAACCAAGTTCACCTTCATGTAAAAGGGGAGCCTCTTATGCATCCCTGTTTAGCACAGCTGCTGCAGATTTGTGAGCAGGAAGGGATAAAAGCAAATATTACCACCAATGGCACGCTGCTTCAAAAGCAGCGGGAAATTCTGCTGCAAAGCTCGGCGTTAAGGCAGGTCAATATATCATTGCACAGCTTTTCTGCAGGGCAAAAGATGGATCGTAAAAATTATGTTACCGAAGCGGTTTCGTTTGCTAAAATAGCAGCCAGAGCAAAAGGAAAGCTGGTGGTTCTACGTCTTTGGAACTTAGATAATAACCGAAGAATAAACAATGAAAGCAAAGAGGTAATGGCCTATATTGGCCAGGAATTCGGCGCAGCTCACCTGGAATCTGCTATGCAGGCCAAACGCAGCGTTACTCTGGAAAAAGGTGTTTTCCTAAGTTGGGAAGAGGAGTTTATATGGCCTTCGCTCAAACAGCCTTTTCAGTCTAACACAGGCATTTGTTATGGAATGCGCAACATGATTGCAATTTTAGTGGATGGTACAGTAGTGCCATGCTGTATGGACGGTAATGGGGAGTGTTCACTGGGAAATGTGTTTTATACCCCATTTGCCGAAATTATTTCTTCCCCCAGGGCACAGAGTATGACCGAGAATTTTCGTAATTGGAAGGTAGTAGAGCCGCTTTGCCAACGGTGCAGCTACCGGTTGCGTTTTGGAACCGCATCTTCCAAGCACATATAGGCTAGAGTCACAAATAATAGGCAAAGGCTATGTTAAAAGATGGTTGTCAATTAATTGGCAGTTGGTATTAAAAAACTGCTGAGCAGATTTTTGGGGATTTTTACCTTCTGGTTGTGGCCGAAGGCTAAAATGATATAGAATTTAAACAGGTCATGGAGTGTGTTCGAAAACCTGGGTGAACCGTTTTTTAAAACACGTGATTTGTGTGTTCTATTTATTTGCCAGGTAGTAGCTTGACTGACTGTAAGCCTACGCATGTTTAACGCTGATTTTAGCGAAATACCGGTATTGTGCT
Organism: Ruminococcaceae bacterium Marseille-P2935; assembly: GCA_900104565.1. Taxonomy (GTDB): domain Bacteria; phylum Bacillota; class Clostridia; order Oscillospirales; family Ruminococcaceae; genus Marseille-P2935. Next base: position 664,717 of record LT629952.1, on the reverse strand, counting down.
GTTTTTTAAACACACTCTAGCAATTTATAGAAAATATTGGTATAATTACTTCCGGCATTTATAGCTGTTATCAATTTTGTAAGTTGTAAAAAGAGAAGGTTCGAGGTGTATTTATGTTTTTCCTGTTAATTGCAATAGCCTGTTATGCAACAGTTGCAATGCTGTTCAAATTAGGTGGCGTATTAAAATGCAACAGCGCTGCTATTACTACATTTAATTATATTGCGGCCAGTGTTTCGGCGCTTATTATGGTTGCACTGAGCGGACAACCTTTTTTCCTTTGGGTAGAACACCCCTGGCAGGCGCTTGTTGGAAATTTGAGCGGAAATATTACCTACGAGGGCAGCTTTGTATTGGCGGTTTTATTTGGGTGCGGTACCGGAATTATTTATTTAATTAGCTTTATGTCATATCAAAAGGCTATTAAAGAGTGCGGTGCCAGCATTGCCAGCATGTTTCTTCGGCTGGGAATCCTTCTGCCAATGATTGTTTCAATTTTTGCATGGAATGAAATTCCGGGCATTGTACAGTGGATCGGAATTATTCTGGCGATTGGCTCGATTATCGTAGTAAATATTGATACCAGTGGAAAAGCAAAATTCAGTTTTCGCATATCGCTCATCCTGTCCTTTATTTTTGGCGGAGCCGGCCAATTTATGAATAAAATTTACCAAAAATACGCAGTGCCAGAGTTTAAAAATCATTTTACCTTCTGCATCTTTTTGGTTGCAATGCTGTTAAGCCTGGTTGTCCTCTATTACAACAAGGACCAGGGAGTACATATAAAAGACGCGCTGGTTGGTGTTGGGGTTGGAATTCCCAATATGTTTTCGGTATTCTTTATTTTACTCGCGTTGGGCCAACTGCCTGCTACCATTGTGTATCCAACCTCCAGCGCCGGCAGTATTATGGCAATTATGGTTTGCAGCTACCTGTTTTTTGGAGAAAAACTGCAGAAAAAAGAAAAAGTCGGCATTTTACTTACGGTTATTAGTATGGTGTTAATCAATTTATAAAAAGTGATAAAAACAGGATGCTGTTCATTAAAATGGGCAGGAGGCATCTTGTTTTTGGTGGGGCACCCCTGCGTATTGAAGGGCTGCTTTTTATAATAAAATTGGTTATCAGGGTTACTGTGCCGCGGCTGTTTTCTTAAAATTATCTTGGTATATACTTTGCCTGATTTTAAATGAAATAAGCAAGAGATGCTTTGTATGAGCGTTTTTGGCAGATATATAGACCGGGGAGAGGAAAAGCTGCCGCTTTTCCTCTTTTTTTGTTAGAAGAACCTCCCCCAGAAGAAACAGGCGGCGGGCAAAAAAGGAAGCAGAAAGAGGAAAGTGAGAACGAGGTGCGTGGCAAGCGTTGGCTTCTTTACACACCTTTAGGTGTTGCCAATATCAGAGCCTTTCAGGCGTTTTCCGTAAAACCACCGGCTTGGCCGGTGGATATTTACTTTGTGCAGGGTATTTTCGTCTTGTAACGATAGAAACAGAATGGTACAATAAGGTTAGAATATTTCACGGAAAACTGTTGAAGGATAAAGGAGAGATTTGGTTTGGCAATGGATTTGAAAAAACTGCAAAATGGCAGTGACATCCGTGGGGTTGCAGCTCCCGGTGTGCCTGATGAACCGGTGACACTTACTCCGGAGAGCGCTTTTTTATTGACAAAGGGATTTGCATGCTGGCTTGAAAAAAACTGCAGTCGCCCAATATCGGAACTGAAGATTTCGGTTGGGCACGATTCCAGAATTACTGCAGACACCTTGAAAAAAGCGGTTTGTGATGGCCTTGTTGCTATGGGGTGCACCGTACTGGATTGCGGCCTTGCATCTACGCCCTCTATGTTTATGTCCACCGTTTTTCCGGAATTGGCTTGCGATGGAGCCATTATGATTACTGCCAGCCACTTGCCGTTTAACCGCAACGGGCTAAAGTTTTTTAACCGGAATGGAGGGTTGGATAAGCCGGACATTGCAAAGGTAATTGAACTTGCAGGGCAGAATATTACCGGTACAGGCAGTGGGAAAATAGAAAAGGCCCCATTAATTGATATTTACTCGCGGCATCTGGTAGAGTTGATTCGTAAAGGAGCAAACCGCACAGATGATTATGACCGCCCTTTAAAAGGGCTTAAAATTATTGTTGACGCCGGAAATGGCGCTGGCGGCTTTTTTGTAGAAAAAGTGCTGAAGCCGTTGGGAGCAGATACCACCGGCAGCCAGTTTTTAGAGCCGGACGGTATGTTCCCGAACCATATTCCCAACCCGGAAAATAAAGAGGCCATGAAGTCTGTCTGCAGTGCTGTCTTAAAAAATAATGCCGATTTGGGTATAATTTTTGATACCGATGTTGACCGCAGTTCAGCAGTCGACCGGTATGGAAAAGAGATTAGCCGCAATGCGATTATTGCTTTAATCAGTGCGATTATTGCACAGCAGCATCCGGGAACAGCCATTGTGACTGATTCAGTTACCTCGGATGAACTAACCGAGTTTATTGAACATGATTTAAACTGCCGCCATCATCGCTTTAAACGCGGGTATAAAAATGTGATAAACGAAGCGATTCGCTTAAACCAAAGCGGGGAGGACTGCCAGCTGGCAATTGAAACCTCGGGCCATGCTGCTTTAAAGGAAAATTACTTTTTAGATGACGGCGCTTATTTGACCGCAAAATTACTGATAAAAGCTGCGCAGATGGCCGTAGAAGGCAAAAGCCTGGACATGCTGATTGCCGGCTTAAGGCACCCGCTGGAAGCCTGTGAAATCCGTTTGAAAATTACTGCGTCGGATTTTAAAGCGTACGGTACAAAAATGCTGGAGGATTTTAAAGCATTTGCAGAGGGGCAAAAAGAATACCAGATTGCGCCGGTTAATCATGAAGGAGTGCGGGTCAATTTAGACCAGCAAAACGGCAATGGCTGGATGCTGGTGCGTTTGTCGCTGCACGATCCGATTATCCCAGTAAATATTGAATCCAACAGCGCAGGTGGCTGTAAACAGATTGCTGCAAAGCTAATTGATTTTTTAAGACCATACCAAGAAATTGATGTAACTTCTTTAGAACAATTTTTGGAGAATTGAATTTTTTGAAAATATATTTTAAACAATAGTAAAAGCCGGAAGCGAGCAGCTTCCGGCTTTTACTATACAAAAATAAATTTAATGTTGAGGGCTTACTTATAAATTGAATGCTTCAAAATGGTTTGTTTTTTGATTTTTGTTTGGCGCAGCGCAGAAAATTAACAATAGTTTGTGCCTCCTGTATTCCGTCCTGAACCTCATTGCGGTTGGTGCCCCATAAACGTTTGGAATAATAGGTTGGAATTTTATAGGACGTACCGTCAATCGTAAAAGAAAAACTTGTCATAGCAGTTCCGCCAAATATATTGTTCCCGCCATTTACAGAAGCTGACTCAATAGCTCCAGCATCCAATAATTGAGGATGTAGAGGGTTGTAACGGCTTAAAAGAGCAATTTGCCCGTTTGCAGCGTCAATTACGCCAATTACGCTATGGCTGGCAAAGGTTATACTTTTTTGGAATGCATTTGCTGCGAGTAAACGATTCAAACGCTTTTCTCCAAGCCAAAGCAGAAGTTCACCAGCTCCAAAAAATAAAAGAGTGAAAAAAATAATAAAAAAGATGCTAAACCCTATGAAAAATGAACCCAAATTTAGCAAGGAATTCCGGCTGCCATATAGAATGAAAAAAGCGGCAAGTGCGGCACTTATTGCAAACACACCTAAAATCAGTAGCCAGTCCACTTTTTTGTAATGCATCCAATTCCTCCAGCTTTTGTATTACAACAAGTCTTTATAAGATTCAACATAACGGTCACACAGAGACAAAATACTGTTTTTATACCGTTCAGAAGAAGGATCCCCTACCGCCCAAACAGTAAATCCAGCGCCTTTTGCCGTTTCAATAGCGTGCAGTGCATCTTCAAAAACGACACAGTCCCGTACCTCTTCACTCATGCGGCGGGCAGATTCCAAATAAATTGCCGGCTCTATTTTTCCGGCGCCTACGTCCTCATCCGTTAGAATAAACTGGAACAGGTCGCATACTCCCAAGCGGCGCAACGCAGCCAGTGCAAAATCTTTTTCGGTAGCGGTAGCCACACACATTTTGACGCCACGGGCTTTTAAACGATACAAGTAGTCGATTACAAATGGTTTGGCAGGAATAGTGTGCAGGTACTGGTTCCGGGCAATGGAATTGCATTCTTCCATCAGTTCTTCTATTGTTCCGGTAATTTTAAACTCCGTTTGAAAATATTCGCATGCAGCCCGCAGGCTCATCGATTTAATTGTGTCATACAAATCCGGCGGCAATGCCACCCCTTTTCGGGTTAAAAAAATACGGTCCACGTCGTCCCACACATGCATGGAATCGAGCAGGGTGCCGTCTAAATCAAAAATAGCTGCTTTCATGAAAACTCCAATCTGTCCTTTTCCTTTGGACAAATAACCTATAAATTGTATCTATTATATCGAAAAAACGAAATATTTGCAACCAAAGGCATTAGACCCCCTTTTTACTTTTGGGCTGATCGGTTCTAACTTCGGCAATTTTACGAATAGGCTCGTGTTTATATCCAAAAGTGAAACGATATAGTATTATGGAGTAGAAAAGTTATTTAAAACGTGTGAGATTTGGGTTCAAAGGCTGTGTATATAGGTGAAAAGGCAAATTTGAAAGTGAGGTGAAAGCTGATGGATGATATCAATATAGTCCGGTTATACTGGGATAGGAACGAGCAGGCAATCACTGCCACTGCTAATAAGTATGGCAACTACTGTATCTCGATTGCCAAGAACATACTAGGAAATAAGGAAGACGCCGAGGAATGTGTCAACGATACATACTTGAACGCATGGAACTCTATGCCACCGAATAGACCAAGCATTCTGTCTACATTCCTTGGGAAGATAGTCCGCAATCTATCGTTTAATAGGTACAAGCACAACACCGCCGACAAACGTGGAGGTGGAGAACTGCCTGTGGTTTTGGATGAGCTAACAGAACTGGTATCTGGTAAGGATGATTTAGAGCAAGAGATTGACCTTAAAGAACTTGTCAAAGCCATTGACACATTTCTGGATAGTCTTTCTCCAGAGAAAAGGAGTATTTTCATCAGCCGATATTGGTTCACCGACAGTATTTCAGAAATTGCTATCCGGCATGGCATGAAAGATGGCGCTGTATCAATGACCCTGAACCGTCTCCGCCTTAAGCTACATAACTACCTTTTAGAAAGGGGCTTTGAACTATGACAAACGAGAAATTATATAAAGTTCTTGGCGACATCAATGAGAAGTATGTCAAAGAGGCAAAAGAATACCGAAAGGCCAAGAATCCACTCTGGCTCAAATGGGGTGCTATGGCAGCCTGTCTGTGTTTCGCAGTCTTTGGCATTTTTGTAATCCAGCGTCTTGGTGGGGCTCCCGGCACGACCATTGAGCAGCCAGGAAACTCTATTCTGGCAGTAAACGAAGTGGACCATGTTACGCGGCTGGATATGGATGTCCAAATTTCCCACTACACCGACCTCTCTGGGGATGAATGGGAAACTGTAATGGAAGCATTTGAGCAGGCGGTTGGCATGAGCTATGAGAAATTCATAAAAAAGCTGCCGGTTTCCTACCAGCAAACAGCGTTCTATTCCGTTGATGCCCCGACTTCCCCAAAGAGCGGAGAGTATGTTCCTCACGATTATGTCTTTGAATTTTTGACGGAAGATGATGGGAAAGTGAAAATCGTAATCTGTGCTACTGCAGAACCACTTAGAGATTGCTTTTTTGTGTGTGAGAATCCAAAGAAGTCGGAGATTAACGGTGCGACTGCCCTCATCTATAATGTGCAGGATAGTTTCATGGTGCAGTTTTCGCATGATAATGTGAATTATGACATTGACACGTGCAACATCACTCTTGAAGAAATAGAAAATCTGCTGACCTGTATCGTAAGCTAATAAAGTGAGTATTGAAAAAACACTTGACAGAATGTGGTAAACAGGGTGTAATGGTAACAGGTTAAGATGATGGGGGGAACCGGTATGATCCGCATAGGCATTGTAGGAACAGGAAAAATAACCGAGCAGTTTTTAGCCGGGTTAAAACTGGCTACTGGTTTTGAATTTACTGCGGTATATTCCCGTACCAAAGAGCGTGCTGAACAATTTGGCAGTCAGCATGGAGCCAAGCTTTTTTTTACAAACCTGCACGAAATGACTGCAAGCAACGCGATTGATGCGGTTTATATAGCAAGCCCAAATGCATTGCATTTTGAGCACTGTAAAATCTGCCTAGAAAATAAAAAACATGTATTGTGTGAAAAACCGCTGGTATTAAACGGAAAAGAAGCGGAAGAACTGTTTTGCCTGGCGAAGCAAAACGGTGTGGTATTCATGGAAGCTATGAAGATCATGCATATGCCGCAGCTTCAAAAATTAGAAGAAGCCCTGGGCAAAATTGGAAAAATCTCCTTGGCGCGGTTTGACGTCTGCCAGTTTTCCTCCAAATACCCGCTGCTAATAGCAGGCAAAAGGCCTAATATTTTCCTTCCCGAATTAGCGGCCGGAGCACTTATGGATATTGGCGTTTATGCAGTATACCCCGCAATCCATTTGTTTGGTCGTCCGAAGCGGATCTCCACAAAAGCGGTAATGGTTTCAACCGGGGCAGATGGGATGGGCAGCAGCATCTTCGAATATGAGGGGATGCAGGCAGTTTTAACCTACTCTAAAGTGGGACAGACAGTGGCTCAGTCTGAAATACAAGGGGATTTGGGGACTGTTTTTATCGACCAGTTAGGGACGCTGGGTGGAGTGAAAGTGTTTTACCATAACGGCGAAACTCAAGAGCTGGTAACACCAGTCAGTTCGGAACAGTTAATGGCTTATGAGGCAGAAGATTTTTACCGCGTTATTACGCACTATAAGGAAAATGAAAATTGGTATCAAATGCTGAGCAAGCTTGCCATCGATGTGTGTACGGTGATGAAACAGATGCGGGAAGATGCAGGAATTTATTTTCCAATGGAAAAATAGATTGTGAAAATTTAGTCAAATAGACGATTGCTTTTTCATATAATTAGAGTTACAATGTTAGTGCGGATTTGGGGATTCATTCCCAATTTGGCAAAAATAAAAGACAACCTAATGTCAGGAGTATTCCGAGCAAATGGGTGCAATGTTACATAATAGCTGCAAAAAATGCAGTGGTTTTGTTGTGTTACGCCCTTTTGCCCAAAAGCAAAGGGGCTTTTTATTTTGCTCAAAATATGAGGGGTTCCATTCAAGATTTGGGGCTCAAAGGAAATTGAAATCTTACTGAAAATTGCTGTGCTTGTAGTATGGCAGTCAGTGCGGAAAGCTTGTTTTATAATGAGTTCCTGTGCAAAAAAACAGCAGCCTCGCTAAATGCGGACTGCTGGCCAGTGCCAAAGCTTGCCACAGCTCAATATGCACATTTTTAAAGGAGAAGTACCATGGAAAAACGGCTTGGAGTAGTAGGAATTATTTTAGAAGCAAACGATTTGTCCGAAATAGTCAACAATATTCTGCACGCCCATAGCGATATTATTGCCGGGCGAATGGGGCTGCCCTATAAGGAACGCGACGTTTCGGTAATTGCGCTAATTGTAGACGGAACAGTGGACAGAATCAGCTCCCTAACCGGAAAACTTGGACAAATAAAGGGCGTTTCGGTGAAGTCAGCTATTTCGAAAGGGTAGGCAGATGGCTGATATTGTAAAAACGATTGAAGCGTTAAAAAAAGGGGAGTTTGTTACCCCAAAGCGATTGGCAGAGGTACTGGAATGCCAAAAGGAACAGCAGCTGGAATATTTATTTACAACTGCGGATCAGGTGCGCAAAAACCACCATGGCAAGGTGGTAAAAATTCGTGCCATCATTGAATTTTCTAACCATTGCCGGTGCAGCTGCTGGTATTGTGGCATGTATGCAGGGCAAAAAGGGCTGCAGCGTTACCGGATGAAAGCAGAAGAATTGGTGTCAGCCTGTCAACAGGTGTGGCAGGCAGGATACCAAACGGTGGTGCTGCAAAGCGGTGAAGATTTGTACTATACCAAAGAAATGATAGGAGAAATAGTAAAGCAGGTAAAAACCACAACAGGGCTTGCGATTACCTTAAGTTTAGGGGAACGTCCCTTTGAGGATTATGCTTATTGGAAACTACAGGGGGCCGACCGGTATTTGATCAAACATGAAACCTGCAACGAACCCATGTATAACCGGTATCATCCCCACAGCAGTTTTCAAGAGCGGATTCGCTGCCAAAACGACCTAAGGCTACTTGGATATGAGTTGGGCAGCGGTTTTATGGTGGGGCTTCCGGGCCAAACGAATGAAATGCTGGCAGAAGATATTCTGTTTTTAAAACGTCAAAGGGTTTCCATGGCTGGAATAGGCCCGTATATCTGTCATCCCAATACAAGACTCAGGGGGAGTACAGACGGTTCGGCAGAGCTGACTTTAAAGGCATTGGCGCTTGCAAGGCTGGCACTTCCCAGGGCTAATTTGCCGTCAACCACGGCGCTTAATGTAAAGGGCGGTATGCGAAATGCGCTTCATCTTGGCGCCAATGTAATCATGCAGAAAGCAACCCCTTTTCAGTACCGGAATTTATATGATATCTACCCAGGCAGAGAAAGTGCGGAAATTTCCCTCAAGACGCAGTTGAATCATTTAAAAGAACAGCTGTGTGGTATGGGCTTTACTGGTGTTTAATAAGAAATGATAATAGAAAGTGGCGATTAAAATGAGCGAGTATCAAATAAAGTCTGAACTGGCAGAAGAATTTATTCATCATGAAACCATTGAAGAGACCATGGCAAAGGCAAAAATGTTATCGGAAGACAAAGGGTACATACAATCCCTGCTAGAGAAAGCTATGCAGTTCCATGGGCTTACCCCACTGGAAGCCTGCACTTTAACCCATGTAAAAGATACAGCAGTGCTAGATACTATTTTTTCTGCGGCCAAAAAGGTAAAGGAACATATTTACGGAAAACGAATTGTCATGTTTGCCCCTCTTTACCTGTCCAACTATTGTGTCAATGGCTGTACCTACTGCGCTTACCACCAGTCTTCCTGCATTGTACGAAAAAAACTTAACAAGGAAGAACTAATTCGAGAGGTTGAAGCACTGGAGGCTATGGGCCATAAGCGCCTGGCGCTGGAGACCGGAGAAGACCCAGTAAACTGCCCGCTGGAATATGTGCTGGACTGCATAAAAACCATATATGAGGTGAAACCAAAATCCGGCCGCATGAGCGATGCGATCCGCCGGGTAAATGTGAATATTGCAGCCACCACCGTAGAGGATTATAAGCGCCTGAAAGCCGCAGGAATCGGCACCTATATTCTGTTTCAGGAAACCTATCATAAGCCAACCTATGAGCGGCTTCACCCCACAGGCCCAAAGCACAATTACCAGTGGCATACCACTGCGCATGACCGTGCTATGCAGGCTGGAATTGACGATGTTGGCATTGGGGTATTGTTTGGCCTTTATGACTGGCGGTATGAAATGACTGCCATGCTGATGTACGTAAACCACCTGGAGGCAGTATTTGGGGTTGGGCCCCACACCATTTCGGTACCGCGTATTCGGGAAGCTGCAAATGTGAATCAATCCGATTTTCCATACCTGATGAGCGATGATGACTTTAAAAAATTGGTGGCCATCCTTCGGTTGTCGGTGCCATATACCGGTATGATTTTAAGTACCCGTGAAGCGCCCGAGTTCCGGGATGAGGTGATTAATCTTGGCATTTCCCAGGTGAGCGGCGGTTCCTGCACTGGCGTGGGTGGTTATGCAAGCGAAAACCGCATGCGGGAGGACGGCCAAAAACCGCAGTTTGAGGTGTCTGACCACCGTACGGCACAGGAAGTTTTGCAGAGCCTGATGGATCATGGCTATATTCCCAGCTTCTGTACCGCCTGTTACCGAGAAGGACGTACCGGAGACCGTTTTATGCGGTTGGCCAAAACCGGTCAAATCGGAAACGTATGCCAGGCAAATGCTCTGCTTACCTTAAACGAATATGCTTTGGATTACGGAGACGAAGCGTTTAAACGGTCGGCCAAACGGTTGATTAGTGAACAGGTAGAGACCATTCCAAACAAAACCGTTCAAAGCAAGGTGAAAGAATACCTGGAAGAAATGAATCACGGTAAATGCGATTTCCGTTTTTAACAGTGATTAAACGACTGATTCGTATGATACGGCAGAATAGAAAAATGCGCCATGCAATTTTTAAACTTTGCTTGCTCACCAATGCATGGCTTAAGCTTAGGTGCCAAACATTGCAAAATTTTAGGTGAAGCATAAGAAAAGATAGGCTTGGAGCTATAAAATAACTCTTGAAATTTTATGCCGGAGAAAAACGGCAGAATGGAGCAAAAGATGGGAGAACTTGGGGGTCAAACGCCGCGTGGAAACCGGCTGCATATAGGATTTTTTGGACGGACAAATAGCGGTAAATCCACCTTGATTAATATGCTGGCAGGACAGGATATCTCGATTGTATCGGAACAATCCGGAACTACGACTGATCCGGTTTATAAATCCATGGAACTGCTTCCTCTGGGGCCTGTTCTGTTGGTTGATACGGCTGGGCTGGATGATGATAGTCCGCTTGGAGCACAGAGAATTAAGAAGACCATGGAAGAAATAGGTAAGATGGACGTAGCAATTCTGGTAATTTCTTCCCGGCAAAACGACCTGGAGCTGGAACAGGGGTATTTACAGCTTTTTGGAGAGAAAAACACCCCTGTGGTTGCTGTGCTAAATAAATTTGAATCTGGTCATAATCGGCTGGAAAAACAAATTTCTGCACTTAATATTCCTTGGATCAAATTAAATGGGGCAGACCAGAGTCAGGCCTCTCTGCTGAAAAAACTTATTATTCAGCATGCCGATTTTAACTTTGAGGATCCGTCACTTACCGGTGGCTTGGTCAAAAAAGGCGATCTGGTGGTTTTGGTTATGCCGCAGGATATTCAGGCCCCTAAAGGGCGGCTGATTCTGCCGCAGGTACAGGTTATTCGAGATTTGCTGGACCAGGGCTGCCGGGTAATTTCGGTAAAGACAGATGACCTGCCCGATATTTTAAAAGATCTGCGTTGTGCGCCAGATTTGGTCATTACAGACTCCCAGGTTTTTGCCAAGGTAAACGAAATGCTTCCCAAAGAGATACCCCTCACCTCTTTTTCAGTGCTGTTTTCTAAAAATAAAGGGGATGTTTCTGCTTTTATTGAGGGGGCAAAAGCGATTGATCAGTTACATCCGGGGGATAAAGTGCTGATTATGGAGTCCTGCACTCATCATGCTTTGGAAGGGGACATCGCTCGCCAGAAACTTCCCGCCATGCTGGAGAAATATGTTGGCGGTGCAGTTGGATTTGATGTGTTTTCAGGACCTGGATTTCCAGAAAATATTTTGGATTATAAGCTGGTACTGCAATGTGGCGGCTGCATGATTAACCGAAAAAATATGCTGACAAAATTAAGCGATGCCCAGCGCTATGGAGTACCCATTACTAATTTTGGCATTGCAATAGCCTTTATGAACCACATGCTGGAACGAATCGTTTTTTAGTTATAACTATTTTTAAAATTTTTGTCTGTAACAGCATGTGGATAAATTGAAATTTATTATGACAGTTAAAAATGCAAAAAGCAGGGCGTTTGGGCGCTCTGCTTTTTGCATTTTCCAGAAAAGACGGCTATTTTCTTTTTATTTCGAATACAGATGTAAGGTAATCCGAGAGAGAGGGGAATAGCAATGAAATTTCGACGTGTTGTCCTAAAAAGCTTTGCGCTGCTTTTGACGGCGGTAGTGCTTTTTGGCAGCTTTTCCTCCTGCAAAACAGAGACTGCACCAGTAAGATTGCAGGATGATTTTTACACCGCCATCAATCAAGATTGGATCGATTCTTCAAAAATTCCTGACGGCGTTGCCAGTTGGAGTTCTTTTTCTGAGGTGGAGCAGAAAATTACTTATCAAATTTTAGGGATGATACAGGATTTAACGAAGGACTCTTCCGGTCTTGCCCCAGGGACCGATTCCTATAATATAGCAGTCCTTTTTGAGCAGTCTATGGATTGGGGAAAAAGAGATAAACAGGGGGCACAGCCAATTCAAAAATATCTCGATCTTGTAGATGAGGCGAAGACACCACAGCAGCTGATTGAAGCGATGGCACATTTGGATACTATGATTACCACCGGCCTTTTAATGGATGTACTGCCGGACCCAAAAAACAGCAGCGTCAATATTTTAAGTTTAAACGGATTACTCACCAAACTGCCTCAGGAATATTATCTGGGAGGAAAACAAAAGAATATTGTAGAAAACTACCTGAATTATTTATCTGGCTTATTCCAGCTGACAGGTGAACAAAAACTTTCGGCAGATGCGTATGCACGCACGGTATGGCAGTTTGAAAGCCAAATAGCGATAAATTCCCTTAGCCGTGAAGCTATGACCAATCCCAACGAGTTATACCATGTATTTACTACCGATGAACTGGATTATTACCTGGGTAATTTAAACATTGGTTACTACTTTAAAACAATAGGTGCAGGAAAACCCATAGCTATATTAGTACAACAACCTGCCTTGCTGGATTGGTTTAATAATATTTTCTGCGAAGAGAATCTCGCAGTCCTTAAACTTTATATAAAAAGCAATATTTTGGCTGCTTGCGCCACCTATCTTTCCAGAGATTTTTATGATACAGCAGCGCAGTTTTCCAGTATTCTTTATGGAACCACCGGCACTCTCTCTGATGAAGAAATAGCTTTTAAAACAGTAAATCGCCAGCTTCCCTTCCCGGTAGGGGAAATGTATGTAGAGAAACATTTTTCTACAGAGGGAAAAGAGGATGTTACCAACCTGATTAAAAATATTATAGAAGAATATAAGCTGAGAATTGGTGAAAGTACCTGGCTAAGCCAGGAGACCAAGTTAAAGGCAGTAGAAAAACTGGATGCCATTCATATTAAGGTGGGATACCCTGATTTTCGGCCATCTTACTATGATAAAATCCAGTTAAAAACGACAGAAACATCACTGTTTGATAATATTATGCACATTCGGTATTTAGCTTCTCGCAGCGAACTGCACACAATAGGTGACACGGTGGAAAAACGCCGTTGGTTTATTTCGCCCCAAACAGTGAATGCCTATTACGACCCATCTCGCAATGACATTGTGTTTCCAGCAGGAATTTTACAATATCCGTTTTATGAATATGGTCGGAACGAAGAGGCAAATCTGGGAGGAATTGGAGCCATTATTGCCCATGAAATTACCCATGCTTTTGATGCCACTGGCTGCCGGTTTGATAAAAATGGTAATTTAAATGACTGGTGGACTCAGCAGGATTATGAAAACTTTAAAGAGCGAAGTGCTAAGTTGATTGAACTGTTTAACGGTGTAAATGCAGGAAAGCAAGCAACCATTGACGGCAGGCTGACTTTAAGTGAAAATATTGCGGATTTAGCAGCTATGGCAAGTATTATTGATATTGCCAAACGGCGCGGTGGAAACTTGGATATGTTGTTCGAAAATTATGCTGTTATTTGGCGTAAAAAGAGTACCGAACAATATGAGGCCTTTATCACAAGCAATGATGTTCATGCTCCCTCTAAATATCGTGTCAATTTAATCCTACCCAATTTTATAGAATTTTATGAAACTTATGGTATTACCGAAAAAGACAAAATGTACCTTGCACCAGAAAAACGAATGCAGATTTGGTAGAAAAGAGCGGTTTTCCCTTGACAATGACCATTTTTTTCAGTATGCTAGCCTTAAAGTATATGATAAAACGCATAGATGGGGAAGCTACCCGGAACATTCATTCCAGAGAGCCGCCGGTTGCTGAAAGGCGGTATGAATTCCGGTAATGTATCGCCCCGGAGCGGTCCGCCCAACGAGTAATCCAGTAGGCCGGGACGGGTTCTCACCGTTAAAAAGAGAGCATATTGGAAGATATGCAACGAGTGGCTGCTATTGCGGCAATTAGAGTGGTACCGCGCAGGTGTAAACACCTTCGTCTCTTTTGAGGCGAAGGTGTTTTTGTGCTTCTAACAGAATAGACTAGATTTTTGCGTACTGTATTTTTCGCTTATAATCAGTTTTATTTGTGTTTCTGTTTTGAATGAATAGTTTTTGGAGGGATCGCTGTGAGGCAGGTCGAAATTTTTGATTCCACCCTTCGGGATGGTGCGCAGGGGGAGAATATCTCCTTTACAGTGGAGGATAAACTGCGTATTTTAAAATATTTAGATAAACTTGGGATTCGCTATGCCGAAGCTGGGAATCCAAGCTCCAACCCCAAGGATATGGAGTTCTTTGAACGTGCCGCCCAATTAGAACTTCAGACCACAAAGCTGGTAGCATTTGGTTCCACCTGCAGGCGCGGTCAACTGCCCGAAGAGGATAAAAGCTGTGCACAGCTTTTATCCGCAGGTACTTCGATTGTGACCATATTTGGCAAAAGTTCCGAATTTCATGTCAATCATGTACTGCAAACCAGCCTGGAAGAAAACCTGCGCATGATTTCAGATACTGTCTCTTTTTTAAGGATGCAAGGGAAACAGGTGTTTTTTGATGCGGAGCATTTTTTTGATGGTTATAAGCTGAACCCGAACTACGCATTGGATACCCTGCGGGCAGCTGTTAAGGCGGGCGCTGAAAGACTGGTGCTTTGTGATACAAATGGCGGCTGCTTTCCCCACGAAATTTCTAAAATTACTTCGTTGGTAGTAGCTGAGTTCGGAAAAAAGGTTGGTATCCACTGCCATAACGACTGCGGTTGTGCAGTAGCAAACTCCCTTGCGGCGGTTCAGGCAGGGGCTGTGCAGGTGCAGGGTACCTACCTGGGGTTTGGCGAGCGGTGTGGAAATGCCAACCTATCCACCATTATTCCATGTTTACAGCTAAAGTTAGGGATCAGCTGCATTCCGGAAGAGAAACTGATTCGGCTAACCAAGACCGCCCGTTACATTGCCGAAATTGCCAACCATATGCTGCCTGCTGAGCTGCCCTTTGTAGGGAAAAGTGCTTTTGCGCACAAGGGTGGTATGCATGTTGATGGAGTAAATAAAATCAGCTCCTCCTTTGAACATATTCCACCCGAAACAGTAGGCAACCACCGTAATATTCTTATTTCAGAAGTATCGGGACGAACAGCTATTCTGAATAAAATAACTGAAATTGATAGTACGCTTACAAAAGAGTCTGAAAAGACCCAGGAACTGATGGACTTGTTGAAGGAGATGGAACACCAGGGGTATCAATATGAATCTGCGGTGGCCAGCTTTGAGCTAATGGTGCTAAAACAGCTGGGGCGCTTAAAACCACAGTTTACCATAGAAACCTTTAAAGTAATTGGCGAACAGACAAAAGATTATCAGAGCGATCTGTCATCTGCGATGGTAAAAGTTAAGGTGGATGAGCAGTATGAGATTACAGCAGATGAGGGTGAAGGCCCGGTAAACGCCCTGGACAAGGCGTTGCGCAAAGCTTTGGAAGTGTTTTACCCTGTTATTGCTCAGATGCGGCTGATTGACTATAAGGTACGTGTCATGGAGCCCAAGCAGGCCACTGCCGCCAAGGTTCGGGTGTTTATCGAATCTACCGACGGTGAGAACGTCTGGACGACGGTAGGGGTTTCCACCGACATTATAAACGCCAGCTTTAAGGCGCTTACCGATTCTATTGAGTATAAGCTTTATAAATACGGAGAAGCCCGACAGGAATAAAAAATATGTAGCAGAAAATTAATTTTCCGGATATTCTTTTAGAAAGAGAAAAAAGAAGTTTTTTATTATCGTTTGTTTTTGCATTTTTTCAGGTTACTCCAATGCTCTATTTTGCCTTCATTCTTTATGTTCCCTTGTGCCTTTTTTGGAATAACGAGCAGGCAAAGCAGGGGAGAGAATATTTATTATTTTGTTAAATAAAATGAAAAAGGGACGGAAATATTTCCGTCCCTTTTTACATATTCTTTTATTTGCTGCCGTTTCTCTCAGCTAGCGAAACAATTTTTGAGCCATAAATCTGCTGGAAATTCTCTGTTTTTACCCAAGGTTTCTGAGCAAATTTTAAAATTCCGCCCTCGCCGCCTTTATTACCAAGGTGGGCTGCTAAAATTTCCAGGGGAATTGCATAGACAAAATGGCTGAACTCTTCTTTTATATTGTTAAGGCCGCAAATTGGCCACACCATATCGGCATGCTGCCATACCTCGGTGTCACCCTCTTCCGCAATGGCAATTACCTTGCCGTCCATTACACGTACAGCATGCATCACTTCAAAAGCCCGGTCACGCGATTCACCCATGGGTACTATGGTAACATTGTGAACACCGGGGCGGGTGGTAAAATACTGGGAATGCGCCCATTCCTCAATGCCCTGGGGAATGCTGTCAAACCCCGCGGCTTCCAGCAGTTTCATAGTACCAAAATTAGCGGTAGCCACATTGGGGCCGCCGCCCAACAGATGATACAGGTGAATGCTGTCGTAATATTCGTCAACATATTTACCAATCAGCTCATAATTGGCCTCTACCGTTTTCTTCATACATTCGCCAATTCTATCCAGGTATTCCAGGGTTTCTTTTGCCTTATTGGAGGAGATGGTGCCCAGCTCTTCACCCAAAGCAAGGGCAATACAGGTTAAAGCCAGCTGAGAAGCCGCATAAGACTGGGTGCCTGGGACAAGGGCAACAGAAGCCGGAATGTGAATAGCCATAGTTTCTACTGCAGCTTTTGCAAGAGGCCCATCACTGTTTGCAGTAACCGCAACCGAAAGCGCCCCACATTCTTTTGCCCGCAGCAACGCTTCTACCGAACGGGAAACTTTGCCTGAGCTTGAAACAGAAATTACCATGGCCCGGTCGTCGACCTCACCGTTATTACAAATATACCGTGAGAATTCCAAGGCCTGATAAACTTCGGTATGTACCCCTGCGTAGCGAATAAAGGTGTCTCTGGTAGCAATACCGGCAAAATAGGAGTCGCCGCAGCCGGTTATATAAACCTTATTCAGCTTTTCCTTAAAGCCATCTTTTCGGACAATTGCCTTTGCCTGGTCCATTAAATCTTTCGTGCACAGCTGAAAAAGCTTTGCCTGGCCGGCAATCTCATCTAACATGTTTTCAATTGACATAACCGTTCCTCCATTTCATTTTGTTATTTTAAATACAGGAATAGAAGATACAGCTGAATCATACGATTCAGCTGTATCAATTTTCGCTATTACAAAATACGGCATTTTTCCCGATCCATCTGGCTTTGGAAATCAGTTAAACGGGCCTGTACTTCTTCTTCAGTGTGCAGGAAGTTACCAATAGCACCCAGTTTCTCTAAAATGAAGGAAGAGGATACCATACCGCGCAGGCAAGCTTCATATGGGTCTTTCGTGGCTAAATACCCACTTAGGAATCCGCCGCAGAAGCTGTCTCCGCCTCCGGTTACATCTACAATATCTTCATCTTTGATGTAAGGGGGAACTACCCAGGCCTTGTCCTCAACAGCAGAGTAAATAATTGCCCCGCGAGGGCCAACTTTTAGGGCGACAATCTTTGGCCCCAGCTCAGCGGTTTTCTTTAAATAGGGGAGGTATCCCTTAAGGTCTTCCTGTTTTTTTATTTCCCAGAATGGCACAAACTCTCCTTCACTGGGCATGAATATGGTTACTTTGGAAAGAGTTTTAGCCCACTGGTCCTTATATTCAGAAGTAAGGTACTCGTGATGAGGGTCTAACGAGATAATAACATCACTAGGCAGCCCTTTGATTACATTTTCCTGAAGATGAGGAGGGAAGGGGGCAAGATGATAGGCTTTGGCATTTTTCAGGTAACTTTCGGGAATATCTTCCGGATAAGGGGCCATATCAACATAGTTACCGCCCTCTTCCTGAGTAATAAAATACCGGTGTCCATATTTATCATAAAGCGCCCAGATATGAATGTTGGCACAGTCCATAGCTCTGGCGCCTTCCAGATTCAGACCGTGGCTTTCCAGGCTTTCTACCATTTCTTTGCTGTAATCATAACCTCTGCGGGTGCACAAACCAACATGCTTATTCCAGAAATTTGCACCGGCAGCTGAATAAAGCGATGCACCACCCAACTGATCAAAGTTGGTGCTGCCATATTGAATGACGACATCATCTAAGGTAAGATGCCCCATGGTTACGACTTCAACCGGATTGTTTTTACTGTTCAAAATAGTCGCCCTCTTTCCCAAGGATTTTATTAATGATTGGTAAATTCATCTGCAGATCCCATTGTAGCTTTAGTGTAACCATACCCGTTTTTATAATGAGAGAATTTAACCAGGGATTTGGGAACATTAAAACATCAAAAATTCACCGAAAGGCAGCAAAGCTTTGCTTTTCAAGATGCTGTGCATTTGGCTTTTGTGTTATAATACGCAGATGGTCTTACCAAGTCGAACAATTTTTTTCCGGTCAGCTAAACTGGCCGGAGAATAATAGAGTATACTTATTGTAGGACAGAATTCCTTCTAAAAATGAGTATATCGGTTCTTTTTCAATCTGTCAATGGTCTTTGCCAATAACATAAAACTGAAAAAAGTTGATATTTTGCGTAGAAACAATTTGTTTTTGGTGTATTGGATAAAAATATCACAAACTCCTCGTAGGATTATACCGAAAGCAAAAAGTTTTTTGTGAAAATCCTCTAAACACTCCCAAACAATTTCTCCAACTGTTTTATTTACGACAGTCTTCGCGTTGACAGTGTTTTTGCGCAATGATATAATTACCACGGTTAATTTGGGCTGAATTTTAAGTTAATTTCAGGAAATGAATGGTTTTTTGTGGTATAATAACCGCAAAGCGCTTATTATACTTATTCCCACGGCCTGCCATACGGCAATGGCCAATTATACCATTCACACTTTGTGTTCATGGTATAATAACCTCATACGTTACTGAAATTGAAGATTTTAAACGGGCCCCAAGAACATTGATATTCCGTGTGAATAACCTCACGGCGTGCCCCCAATCGAAGATTTAGACGCCTGAGGGATCATTAAAACAACAAAAGGCCCGCTTAAAGCTGGCAGGGCTGCACCCTACAAAATGTGTCGCATTTTGCTTTTGAATGATATAACCTCATTTGAAGTTTTGCGTCATCGCCCAGTATCGGCCGGCATATGCCGGGGAATATTTAATACTTCATTATATACTCAAGGATATGCGGGAGGGCAATAGTCACCTTGCTTTGAGGCCGTATTTGCTTTGCGGTTCTCTAACTTGTATGAAATTTACATAGTCATTTGAAACAAAATGACAAGAAGAAAAATACGCCGGAAAAGTAATATCATGAATAACCTGTGTAAAGACACCTATTAATATAAAGGTAACATAATTAGAGGAGTGACCATATTGGAGATACTAAACAGCGCGCAGTATGAAGAGTATGAACAGTTTGTTCAACGGCATCGGGCAGGCAACTTCATGCAGTCGATTCGCTGGACAAAGGTAAAATATAACTGGGATTTTGAAGTGGTTGTATCTCGTGGGGAAGATGGTGCGATCCAGGGTTCTATGTTAATCTTAATTCAAAAGGTTCCAATTTTTTCCCGTACCTTTTTATATTCCCCTCGCGGGCCGGTATGCGATTTTCACAACGAGGCGGTACTGGCCGATCTGTTGAATGGCGTAAAAGCAGTTGCAAAAAAGCATAAAGGCTATATGTTCCGTATGGACCCATATGTGTTGGAAGGTGATGACGAGTTTGTAAAGATCGCACGTCATCTTGGTTTTGAACATACACCTTACCTTGAGGATTTTGGCACCATTCAAACGCGTAACAACTATATGATTGCAATGGAAGGGAAAAGTGCCGAGGAGGTATTTGCCGGTTTTCACAGTAAGTGGCGTTACAATGTTCGAGTAGCAGAAAAGCATGGGGTTGAGTGCAGGGTAATGGGCCCTGAGGGAATAGACGATTTCTACCAGCTCATGCAGATTACTGGGGAACGGGACCATTTTCTGCCCCGCTCCAAAGAATATTTTTTAAGAATTTTAGACGCTTTTGGCGAACATGCCCGTCTTTATAACTGTTATTATGAGGGAAGACCGGTTTCTGCGGCGCTGGCATTGCAGTATTCCCGCAAAACAATTTATCTTTACGGTGCATCTGGCAACGAGGACCGTAAGGTTATGCCCAATCATCTTATGCAATGGAGTATGATTCAATGGGCAGCTGAAGGGGACAGCATTGTTTATGATTTTCAGGGGATTCCCCTGCCTTTAGAAGAAAGCAACCCCAGGTATGGTGTTTATCGTTTTAAAAAAGGGTTTGGCGGTACAGAGGTGCTGTTTGCCGGAGAATTTGACTATGTTTTTTCACCCTCCTTCCGGCGCTTGGTTTTAATAGGGGAAAAAATGCTTAAAATCAGCCGCACCATTCAAAACCGCTTGAAAAACGGCAAACAGAAAAATGACTGACAGAAAAGTATGTTTAGCAAAATTGATTGTGTTGCAGTTTTGCCCATTACGTCCATAAAATGTGCGTGGCAAAAAAATAATGTGTATTTATCATAATGTGACGTGGCACATAAGGTTCATTTTGGCAAAAATCCTATAGGAGAAACAGCAATATGGAAAAACTCAAAAATATCGTGGCGCAGAATATTATTTATCTGCGCAACAGGGATCATATGACCCAATATGAGCTGGGCGAAAAGCTCAACTATTCTGACAAAGCTATCTCCAGATGGGAGCGGGCAGAGGCAATTCCTGATGCATATGTTTTGTTTCAGATGAGTAAAATTTTTTGCGTTTCCATTGATTACCTGTTTCAGGAGCACACGCCAAAAGAAATGGAACAGGCAGCTGCGCCTCAAAAAACGAAAAAACTACACTCTAACCATAAAACCATAACGCAGATTACGATAACTGGGATTTGGACAATTTCACTTTTAACTTTTATTATTTTATATTTGATTGGTTATACCCAGTGGCTGGTGTTTGTATATACGCTTCCTGTTTCGATTATTGTTCTGCTTGTTTTGAATTCTATTTGGGGCAATAAAAGAAATAACCTTTTTATTATTTCAGCATTAAACTGGAGTGTGCTGCTTACCTTATATTTAACTTTTTTATATTACCGGCAAAATTGGTGGATTCTTTTTTTGGTGGGTATTCCTGCCCAGGTGATTATCTGCCTTTGTTTTAAAATACGTATTAATCAAGCGATTCGCTAGAGCTTTTGTAGTTTTTTGGTCACTCTATAATTTTGAGAGTTGCTGTTTTGCTGCTCTAGGATTCTGTTTTTACTTTGAGAGCCGTATTGAACTATGCTAGATAGATTTCTTCTGCAATCTTCGGTAATATTTTATTATAGCAGTGTGAGGCCCCCTATTTTATTTCACTGCGAATACGGAAAAGACGAAAGCGAGGAAATTTTTATGGCAGATTACGTACTCAGCTGCTGCTCTACTGCAGACTTAACGGAGAAACATTTTAACGATAGGGATATTCATTATATTCCATTTCACTATTTTTTAAATGGAAAACAATATGCGGACGATTTGGGAAAATCCATGCCATTTTCTCAGTTTTACAAAGAGATGGCAAATGGGGCCGAAACAAAAACATCTCAAGTTAATATTGATGAATTTATTGATTATTTCACCCCGTTTTTGGAGCAGGGGAAGGATATTCTGCATGTTTGTCTTTCCTCGGGTATTTCAGGTGTGTATAATTCGGCTAATATTGCACGAGAAGATCTGTTGGAACGTTTCCCTGAACGAAAAATATATATTGTGGATTCACTTGGGGCATCTTCAGGCTATGGATTACTGATGGATAAACTGGCGGATTTGCGGGATTCGGGAATGGAAATTGATGAGCTTTACCATTGGGTAAACAATCATAAATTAGAGCTCCACCACTGGTTCTTTTCAACTGACCTTACCTTTTATGTTAAGGGCGGGCGTATTTCCAAAGCGGCCGGTTGGTTTGGCACGGTATTAAAGATATGCCCTCTGCTTAACATGGATCATCTTGGCCGGTTGATTCCGCGTTATAAAATAAGGGGAAAGAAAAAGGTAATTGAAGAAATAGTTAAGCAGATGGAAAAGTATGCTGAGGGTGGATTGAATTATTCTGGAAAATGTTACATCTCAAATTCTGCATGCTACGAAGATGCGCGTGCAGTTGCGGACCTTGTGGAGGAAAAGTTCCCGCAGTTAAATGGCTGTGTCGAAATTAATCATGTTGGGACAACGATAGGAAGCCACACAGGACCTGGTACGGTTGCATTATTCTTCTGGGGCGATAAACGCAAAGATTAATCAATATTGCTGTATAGTGTTATTCTGCTGATACCGGATATTTGCTGATTCTAAGCTAATTCGCCCTGAATTTATTTTTCTTCTTTATTTTCAATAGCTATTGTTTCAGCTTTTATTTTATTTATTTAAAATAATTTATATCAAAGCGAGGAATCAGCATGAATATTAAAATAACCTCTGACAGTACCTGCGATTTGTCACCAGAGCTTATTGCACAATACAACATTACCCTTCTGCCCCTTCAAATTATAAAACAGGGAACGTCCTTTACCGATGGGGTGAACATTACGCCGGCAGATATTTTTGCCCACGTAGCGGCAGGCGGGGACCTTTGCACCACGGCGGCTGTGAATATTGGTACATATCGCGCTATGTTTGAATCCCTGTCTCGGGAGTATGATGCGGTAATCCACATTAATCTGGGTTCCGGTTTTTCTTCCTGCTACCAGAATGCATGTTTAGCGGCGGAAGGCCTGGAAAATGTATATATTGTTGATTCGCAAAACCTTTCTACTGGCCAGGGGCATATTGTGCTGGAAGCATGTGAACGTGCACAAAGCTGTACCGATGCAGCCTTGTTGAGTGAAGAGCTGAGGAAGCTTGCAGGCCGGGTAGAGGCAAGTTTTATATTAAACCGGCTGGAGTATATGGTAAAAGGAGGACGCTGTTCTGCTGTTGCCGCACTGGGTGCAAACCTGCTGAAGCTGAAACCCTGCATTGAAGTAGTGGATGGCAAAATGCGGATTGCTAAAAAATACAGGGGATCTTATGCTAAATGCCTTACTGCTTATATTAAAGAACGGTTAAATGGCCGAAAAGACATTGTGGAAGATAAACTGTTTATTACTCACACCCCTGTGGATGAATCTGACCTGAAGGTTGCAAAAGCTGCTGTCCGTCAATATGGGCATTTTTCCAGAATAATGGAAACTATGGCGGGATGTACGATTTCTTGCCATTGCGGGCCAGGCACTTTGGGAATTCTGTTTATTCGTACGGAGCAAGATTAGGCTTCTGCCTGATAAAGATTCCGCAATGGTATTGTAAGCAGAGCAGGTTTATGTGCCGCCAGTCATTTGTCATATGTAGGACATACTGCTGTCATATCTTCTAACTATAAATGTAGGGGAAGATTTAAGAGTATTTCAAACAGATCAATCTTCTTTGCTAAATTAACTAAAAACGCGGCTTTAACCACAATGGTTCGAGCCGCGTTTTATGCTTTTATCCAATTGGTCCAAATAGTATAATGCCTGCAAAGTAGCTTAGAAAATTGGCCCCTAAAACTGCGGCAAAAAGTCTTCGCTTTTTCCAGTTGGAAAGATAGCGAAGTGTCAGCCATTCAATTAGCACGATCAATGATTCCAGCGGGTAAATCCAATTTTTAGCAGTTATTGGTGTTAAAAAAGAAAGCAAAATATTAAGCCCCAGGTTAGTGGCCAAATTTATTAGTACACAGACCAGTAAAAAAGGTTTTGACCTTAGCCGGAGCAGGTAATAGTAACCTGTTTCAATACATATTGTGATTGCCGCTGCGGCGGTAACTTGAAGCAGAGCCATATTATTTGGTTCTGTTTTTTTTAATGACAAAGTAGATTGCCAGGGCAATCACAACAATAACAGTAACCCCTAACCCGGCTAATAATACGTGAAACCAGGGGCTGTAAACAAATTGCTCTACTGGAGAGATTGCAACATCCAAAAAATTTCTAAAGTGGTTTTGATACATTACGATACCTCCTGAAAATTTCGGTTAATTCGTTAGTCTGTATGGGCATCAAACTGAGCAACTGACGTTTTACTCCGATTATTTTGTTGGGGATAGTAGGCTGCCTTTAAGCCCAGTAAAGACAACAGGGCAGAGAGGACCAAAAACAGAGCTATAACCCAATGCGAAGAGAAAAGCAGCGATATAATATAGCCCGGATAAAGAATAGCCGCCGCCAGGCCGAAAGCAAAACCCGGCAGGGAGGGAAACAGGTCGGACAATGCAGCCAAGGTAACAGGCATAGTTAGGTTGATAAATAAGATGCCAATCAAAGCAAAAAGCATAGTTTCATTCTTAAACAGTAGAAGTGGGGCTGCCAGCACGATACCGCCAGCTGTAGTAACGCCATAACCGAGGTGTTTTGCTGCAAAACCACCCAAACCTTTCCCCAGCATGGCAAAAGCAGCAGACAGCAGAACCGGAACAGCTCCGGTTTTCCAAGGCATAGGTACGGCAAAACCGAGATAGGACCGTGTAAAAACAGTGAACAGCAAAAAAAGAACGGCGATGATTAAGTAAGCAGGGTGTGAGGTGGTTGGAGTTTGACAGTACTTTTGTTGCGGGTCGTTTTTTAATATCATCCATAAGCAACCGGTTAATAAAAAAACAGGTAAAAAAATTGAAAGTCCAAGACTGCCGCATAAGGTGCCCGTCGCAAGGCCAAAAGCACCCGGAGCAACAAATATGCCGCAGGCAGGCGCTTTATCATTTCCCAAGGTCAGGGAGATGATCCCGCCTCCAACATGAAACAGTGCGTTGCCAGTTCCAAGAGGGATAACGGCCAGAGAAGGAAACGATGACATGAATAAGGAAGAAAGAATAATGAATACACACCCAAGCATTGCACAGCGTTTTGGAGGAATGAAATGGTCGGCCAATAGCCCAATAAAGGGTTGGAGCAAAAATGCAAATAAATTGTAGACAGTCAAAAAAATGAAAACGGACCGATAAGGGGGATTTTCCAGCTGAAATAAAGTGCCAAATAATGCCCACACACAGGTGAGGTCAACTACCCCATGGGCAGCAGCATAAGTTGACAATACCTTTTTGGAAGAATACATACAATCCCTCCCGATAAAAGTAGCATATATTTATAAGTGCAAAAAAACATTGATGTTACTGCAATAAATTAAACTGAATTTTAACCGAAAAACTATAATTGCCCCATGTTAAAGTTAATGCTATTAAATCATCCGGATTATATGCAACAGCCTAAAAAAGTGGACGTTTATAGTTGAATCATGTTATAATAACCTCACAGCGTATTCCGAATCGAAGATTTGGACACCTGAGAGAATATTAAACAACAAAAGGACACCTAAAGCTGACAGGGCTATGTTCTACAAAATGCGCTGCATTTTGCTTTGTGGTTATAATAATCTTACCCGGTACCAAAATCGAAGATTTTGACCGGGTATGAATAATTTTATAGCAGGTTAAAATTGAAGATTGGGTTTAGTGAGTATTGAAACCTTTAAAATATGATTGTTTTTAAAGTGATGGATAATAATTAAAGGAATGACTGGAATGATTATTGATTTTCATGTACACGCATTTACTGATGATTTGGCAAAACGGGCGATTGATTCCCTGAAAAATACAGCCCGTGTAGTAAATTATACCGACGGCACAGTGTCCGATCTAGCTCATAAATTAGAACAATGGGGAATTGACAAAGGAGTGCTGCTGCCCATTGCAACAAAACCCAAACATCAACGGGTAATTAACGACTGGGTGTCTGGCCTTAAGAAGTCCCGAATTATTCCCTTTGGCACCATACACCCTGATTGTGAAGATAAGCTGGAAGAACTGCAGCGTTTGCATACGCTTGGAATAAAGGGAATTAAAATTCATCCTGATTATCAAAATGTAATGGTGGATGACAAGCGGCTTCTGCCGGTATATGATCTTTGCAACCAATTGGGTATGATCGTAGTATTACATGCAGGATTTGATCCGGTTTCTCCCGATCTTGTACATGCTCCGCCGCATCTTTCGGCAAAAGTGGTTCAAATGTTTCCAGGGTTAAACCTGGTGCTTGCACACATGGGGGGAACCTTTATGTGGAAAGAGGCCGAGGAATATTTAGTAGGGTCCGGCGCTTATTTGGATACCGCTTTTTGCGCAGGTGAACTGCCAAAAGAACAGCTAACAAGAATGATTGAAAAACACGGAGCCGATCAAGTACTGATGGCCAGCGATTGTCCCTGGCATTCCAGCGCTTCAGAGGTGGAGATGATCGAGTCTTTACCGATTGGTGATAAACAAAAGGAACAAATTTTTAGCGGAAATGCAAGGCGTCTTTTAAAGATATAAACACGACAAAAGTGGATGACTGTTTGTGCTTTTGAGAAAAAAGCGGGAAAATTTTCTGCGGTGCAATAAAACTATTGTTTTGCAGCACTTAGTAGATGAACCGCGAGACGACGGTGGTGAAAACATGCATGTGGATGTTGGGCTGATCCGGACAGCCAAAATTGGTGACAAAGAAAGCTTTTCGGCATTATACGAACAGGTCGCACCCGACCTGTACAAGTTTGCACTCTATACCCTCGGAAATGCCCACGACGCACAGGATGCGGTGAGCGAGACCTTTCTGGAAGCGTATAAGGGGATAGGAAAGCTGCGCGATGAAAGCAGTTTTAAACCCTGGATTATGAAAATTGCAAGCATTCGTTGCAAGCGCAAAATTGGTCAATATGTAAAAGACCGCCCGAATATTGACCTGGATGAACTTTTAGAAAATCCGTCTGACAGCGTTTCCTTGGAAGAAGAGCTCACTCAAAAAAGCGCTGTGTATGAAGCTTTAACGCAGCTTAACCCGCAGGAAAGAATGATCGTTATTCTTTCGGTTGTGCAGGGCTATACAACAAAAGAAATTTCGCAAATTCTGGCGTGCCCGCATGGAACGGTCAGTTCTAAGCTGCATCGGACGCTGAAAAAATTACGCAGCATGCTGGAATAATTATTTATGCTTTTATAGGAGGTGAGTACAGCGATGTTTGGCAAAAAGAGAAAAGATGAAATAAAACAAAATACCGAATTTTTACGCCATAAACTTTTGCCTGAATTTGACCGGGTTCCGTTGCCAGATTCGCTGCGCGCTAAAAACCTGATCAATACACTGGAACAAATTTCACAGGAAAAAATAGAATTATCAACAGACAAAAAGACACAATCAAGCCGCCCTATGGTATTTAGGCAGGTATTGGCGTATGCAGCGGCTTTCGCCGTGGTCATAGGTGCATACTGGGGCTTTGAGCGTTGGAATGAGAGTGCGATAGACCGTTCAGCTGTACCTCGTGAAAAAGCTGGGGCCTATTCTGCGCCTAATACAAACGAAGTCTATGCGCAGGACTATGAGCAGCTTCGCGACATTATTAGTAATTTGCA
The DNA here is from genome assembly GCA_900104565.1 of Ruminococcaceae bacterium Marseille-P2935. Lineage (GTDB taxonomy): Bacteria > Bacillota > Clostridia > Oscillospirales > Ruminococcaceae > Marseille-P2935. The sequence continues at coordinate 637,175 of LT629952.1, read as the reverse complement.
TTGTAGCCTGGACGATAATGATATGAATGGCACCTTCGGTATAGTTAGCGATAAATGGAACCCGGGATTTGCTGGGGAAACACAGGCAGCAATGCCTGAAGTCGGCAAGAATGAGTTGGCATCCGATTCGGCAGAAGACTTTGGCGGAACGTCAGGAACAGGCACAAATGTACAGGTTACAGGTGTTGATGAGGCGGATATATTAAAAACAGATGGGGAATACCTGTATTACATGACAGGGCTGGATAATGCCAGCCAGGTACAGATTATTGACCCTGTATCGCTCGAAACAGTCTCTCAAATTGAAGGAGACCCCAACTACCAGTTTGGAGAATTGTTTGTAGCCGAGCAGCATTTAACGGTCATATATACAGACCAGGTGTTTGCTACGCCAATAGAGGCGTCTGCGGCAGATTTGGTTTACCATTGGCCTTCTGGCAGCGTAAAGGTAGAGGTTTATGACTTGCAGAAAATAGAAAAACCAACGTTGGTCCGCAGCTTTGAGCAGGATGGAAGCTATGTTTCTTCCAGAATGATGAACAATACAGTGTATTTGGTTACGTCCAAGTATGTCTATGATGATTTGACAAGTACAAACGTTCAACCGGAAGACTATCTTCCCGTAGTGTGCGATGCTGTCGGGGATAAAGCCGCCCAGCCACAGACGGTTCATGCGAATGACATTGCAATTTTGCCTCAGCCCAGCGTTCCGTGTTATACCACGGTTAGTGCTATTGACATGATTAACACATCTGAACCTGTACAGACAAAGTCGGTGCTGGGCAGCAACGGGCAGCTTTATATGTCGCAACAAAACCTTTATGTGATGGGCGAAGGCTATGACAATAATACAGGAGAAAACTTTACAGAAGTAATGAAATTTGCTGTGGAAGAAACTCAGATTGATTTTACAGCTTCTGCGCAGATAGCAGGCAGAATTGATAACCAGTTTTCTGCAGATGAATACGAGGGGAATTTCCGAATTGCTACTACTGCGTTTACCAATGGGAGTACAGATAACCGCATTACTATTTTAGACGAAGAATTCCATACAATTGGTGAATTGAGTGGTTTAGCTCCTGGTGAGCAAATTTATTCAGTCCGTTTTATGGGCGATATGGGATATGTGGTTACTTTTAAAAATGTTGACCCGCTTTTTGCAGTAGATCTTTCTGACCCTGCAAACCCAACGGTTTTGGGGCAGCTGAAAATTCCGGGCTTCAGTGAATATATGCACCCAATCGATCAAAATACCCTGATTGGCGTAGGCCGCAATACCGTTGCACTGGCGGACGGTGGTGTGGCCCAGTTGGGGCTTAAACTTTCCATGTTTGATGTCAGTGACCCGCAAAATCCCCGGGAGAGCCATAAATTCCTGATTGGCACAAGTATGTCAGACAGCCAGGTGCTGTACGACCATAAGGTTTTCTGGTATGATTCTCAAAAAAGTCTGTTTGGCCTGCCGGTTCAGGTATATACCGAAACCGTTTTGGGGAAAGACAGCTATGGAATTTCAACAGAGTATTCGCTGGATTTTATGGGGATGTTTGTTTTTAAAGCAGACAGTAAAACCGGCTTTACCCTGGTAGGAAAAATTACCCACTGCCCGGATGAACCGGACGATTTTAATCGCAGAATAAATCGAGGAATCAGTATAGGGGAAACACTTTATACTGTTTCTGATCATATGATTCAGGCTCATTCGCTAAAGGATTTTAGCTTACAGGGCAGCAGAACACTTTAATAGAAATTTCGATTAGCAGGAACCTAAAAAAGCCTTCATAACTGAAGGCTTTTTTATTTTAAACGGTTTGGTTGCTTCACATACTATTGTGGAATACTACAGGGAGAGCTTGTTTTTTTTGCACGCAGTCATAATAAGTTTTTCCTTTGTTTAAATTACCCTGTAGCCTCTAAAAATTTATAAAATGATTAATAGCTTAAAAACTAACTATTACTGACAAAGATATAAACATTATTACAGCAACAGAAATAACAAGATGAATGAAACACTTATCCAATATTCATTGTAAAATTGCATAACTATTTTTATGTAAATTAATACTTTATTCACAAAAGAATGGAAAAATCTTTCTTGATATAGGTTCGGTAAAACAATATAATTACTTCATATAATAGTTAAAGGTTATAACTAAAAATCAAATGAACCTGCTGTTTGAAACGGTGGGTTCCAGCTTGGGAAAAAATAGCCCTCCAATAGCTTTTAGCCGCCGCACTGCTTAAGTGTAGCCGCATATATTTTCAACATTGTATAGCAATAATTGGCAGAAACGAATGCAACCATCTTAATCCAAACAAAAACGGCAGAGTGAAGTGTTCTCCTCCTTTTACCCGGGCCTGGTTTGTCTTTTTCTCAAAAGTTATGGTTTCAACTGAGAATGCTTATTTCTGATGAAAGTAGAGGTCAGGCTTGGAACAAATTTACATTTATTATTCAAATACGTTCCCCCTTGAAGGCTAACTATGTGCAGGTATAAAATGATTCTTTCATACTGTAATCATTTTGTTTTTGGCAGTACTGTGGAAAGGAATGATTAAAATTTGAGGAAACAAGGGGATTGCTTGGACCGATTAAAAGAAGAATTTCATAGGTTGATGAGGGAAACTAAAAAAATTAACCGGATGGTAGCTTTAAAACCCGGGGAACGGCTCGTTATGGAGGTGCTTGTGAAGAAAGCAGAGGGAAAAGAGCTTACTCCTTCACAAATTAGTTCGGAAATTGGCCTTCCACTTCCTAATTTATCACCTGTGCTACGAAACCTGGAACAGATGGGTTACTTATATCGACGCCATGGAAGCGAAGACCGAAGAAATATTTATCTTTGTGCAACGCAGGATGGGGCAGCAGCATTTGAGCAGAGTGATCAGAAAATTCGTGAAATTCACCAGGGTCTATTGGAACAGATGAGTGCAGAAGACGCAAATAAGCTGCTTCAGCTGTTAAAACAAATGGCAGATTATTTTGAAAACCTTGATTTGTAAGAGCATCAAGCCAGTGAGAAATAAGATAGCATGAATATAAAACGAAACACCAAAGGCGGCGCGCAGTGCTGTTTTTAAATTGACTTTCGGTATTGCTTCTTTCTGGTCAGGTTTGCGTTTTTATAAAATTGTGAGCCTATAAAGATCTCTAACAAAAATTTTATTATCTTGAAAAGGAGAAGACTGCATGAAAAAGATGTTGCCACATTTAAAGCCATATTTGCTGCAGATTTTGGCGGTGGTAGTATTGGTTTTTGTTTCGGTAATTGCGGATCTAAGTTTACCAAACTTTTTATCAAATATTATCAATTATGGCGTAGCAGAAGGTAATACCGGCTATATTCTTAGCACTGGCGGCCTGATGCTGTTTTTTGCGCTAATTAGTATTGTTGCAACGATAATCAGCGGCTTTTTATCGGCAAAAGTTTCTATGGGCTTCGGAAAAAAGTTAAGAAGCGTAGTTTTTAATCAGGTCGAAAAATTTTCACTTAGCGAGTTCGACCAATTTGGAACAGCTTCGTTAATTACCCGCACCACCAATGATATTACACAAATTCAACAATTTGTTATGATTTTTTTACGAATTATTTTAATGGCCCCTATTATTGCTATTGGCGGTATTTTAATGGCTTACCGCAAAAGCCCCCAGATGTCCAACATTATTTTTGTCTCTATTCCGATTCTAATTATTTTGATTATGATCATTGCAAAATTAGCCATGCCGCTTTCTAAAAGCATGCAGAAAAAACTGGATCGGGTAAACCTGGTAATGCGCGAAAAACTAACCGGTATTCGGGTCATTCGTGCGTTTAACACTGAGGATCATGAAAAGGAACGTTTTGAACAGGCAAACCGGGACTTAACTACGACAGCTATGAAAATGCAGCGTACCATGGCTTTGTTAATGCCTGCTTTAATGGTTACTTTAAATTTAACCACAGTGGCGCTGGTTTGGTTGGGTGCCGTTCAGGTAAACATAGGCAGCATGATGGTGGGGGATATTATTGCACTGGTACAGTATGTGATGCAGATTATGATGTCTTTTACTATGATGTCTATGATCTTCATCATGTACCCCAGGGCAGCGGCTTCTGCAGAGCGCATTAATCAGGTAACCGATACCGTTCCCACAATTCAAAATAAGGCAAATGCAATATGTGGCACCACTCTAAAGGGCCAGGTGGAATTTCGAAATGTTACTTTTACCTATCCGCATGCGGAACAACCTGCCTTGCATGATATTTCATTTGCAACGCATCCCGGCGAAACCACTGCAATTATTGGCAGTACGGGCAGTGGCAAGTCAACCCTAATTAACTTGATTCCGCGTTTTTACGATGTGGACAGCGGAAGTATTCTGGTAGACGGAATAGACGTCAGGGAATACGACCAGCAGGCTTTGCGGGCTAAAATTGGTTATGTACCGCAAAAAGCTACGTTGTTTAAAGGAACAATTGGAGGAAATATTCGCTACGGTAAGAATGATGCCACCGATGAAGAGATAGAATATGCATCCAAAATTGCTCAGTCCAATGATTTTATTATGGAAAAAGAACATCGTTATGATTCTGACATCTCTCAAGGTGCCACCAATGTTTCGGGCGGGCAGAAGCAGCGGCTTTCCATTGCACGGGCAATTGTCCGCCGGCCAGAAATTTATATTTTTGACGATAGTTTTTCTGCACTCGACTTTAAAACCGATTCGCAGCTGAGAGCTGCCTTAAAGAATGAGACCAAGAATGCTGCTGTAATTATTGTAGCCCAGCGGGTATCTACTATTATGGACGCCGACCAGATCATTGTTCTGGATTCCGGCGAAATGGTTGGAATTGGTACCCATCATGAACTACTGGAGAACTGTGATGTATATAAAGAGATTGTGTCATCACAATTATCCTCGGAGGAAATGCAATGAGTAAAACGTCAGGCTCGATGAAAGGGCATATGGGGCCAATGGGAGGTCCGGGTGCCCATGGTTCATTTGAAAAGCCAAAGGATATGAAAGGCACCTTTGGCAGGCTGCTTAAATTTATGAAGCCTTACCGTAAGGGGTTAATTTGCGTCATTTTATTAGTGCTTCTTTCTACGGTGTTTAATACGTTAGCCCCAAGAGTATTGGGTTTGGCAACCAACCAAATTGATATTGGCTTCCGAAGTGAAAACGGTGTGGATTTTGGGGCTGTCATGCAGATATTAATTTTACTGGGCTGTATTTATTTACTAGCAGCAACATTTAATTATCTGCAGCAGTTCATTATGTCGGGTGTATCACAAAAAACCATGTACGACATTCGTACTGCAGTGGATCAGAAAATCCGCCGGCTGCCCCTTAATTATTTTGATACCAATACCTTTGGAGATGTGCTGAGCCGGGTAACCAATGATGTGGATACCGTTTCCACCTCGCTGCAGCAAAGCATTACCCAACTGGTATCCTCTGTCATTACAATTGTGATGATTTTGATCATGATGTTTTCCATTAGTCCGCTGCTGTCTATCATTGGGCTGATTACCCTGCCGTTTTCGCTGTTGGTTTCAATAGGCGTCGTTAAAAAATCACAAGGTTTTTTCCGTGGCCAGCAGCAGTCTCTTGGTGACTTAAATGGCTTTGTGGAAGAGATGTATACCGGCCACAACGTTATTAAAGCATATGGCAAAGAAGAAGACACCATTGGCCGTTTTGAAGAGATTAACGACCGGCTTTACCGCAACGGCTGGAAGGCACAGTTCGTTTCCAGCATTATTATGCCGGCGATTGGATTTTTGGGTAATGTAGGTTACATTTTAGTAACTGTAGTAGGTGCGATTATGGTTATTTCCGGCCGGCTGCTGGTAGGTGATATTCAGTCTATGATTCAGTATTTGCGCCAGTTTAACCAGCCGATTAACCAAACGGCCAACATTGCAAATATTTTGCAGTCCACGGCGGCGGCAGCAGAACGGATCTTTGCTTTTTTAGATGAAAAAGAGGAGCCGGCAGACAAAGCCAATGCCATTGTACCAAAGGATGCAAAAGGTGAAATCGAATTTTCCCATGTGCGTTTTGGATATACTCCTGAGCGCGTGTTGATTAAGGACCTTTCGCTGAAAGTGGAGGAGGGCCATAAAGTTGCCATTGTAGGCCCAACCGGTGCAGGCAAAACTACGCTGGTGAACCTGCTTCTCAGGTTTTATGATATCAACAGCGGGCAAATTACCATTGATGGTGTCGATATTATGGACATGAAACGTACCGACCTGCGCAGTATGATTGGTATGGTGTTGCAAGACACCTGGCTGTTTAAGGGAACTATTATGGAAAATATCCGTTATGGCAGGCTGAATGCAACGGATGAAGAAGTTTATCAGGCGGCTAAATCTGCCCATGCGGATAAGTTTATCCGTTCGCTGCCGGATGGCTATCAATTTGTTCTCAATGAGGATGCCTCGAATATCTCTCAGGGCCAGCGCCAGCTTTTGACCATAGCCAGGGCAATTATTTCTAACCCCACTATTCTAATTTTGGATGAGGCCACCAGCTCGGTAGATACCCGAACAGAAGTACGGATTCAAAAGGCTATGAATAATTTAATGAAGGACCGCACCAGCTTTATCATTGCTCACCGGTTATCTACGATTCGGGATGCAGACACCATTTTGGTACTAAATGACGGCGACATTGTCGAAACCGGAACCCACCAGCAGCTGCTGGCATTGGGCGGCTTTTATGCCAACTTGTATAATAGCCAGTTTGCCCAAAATAATCAGGCATAATAAAAAAGGCCGCAGAGTAAATAGACAGCCCCAGATTGTGCGGACAGTACAAAAGAGGCCCTGTGTAATGTAAGATTATTAAGTTTTAAGCGGAGTGGAGCAGTGTCAGCGGCGCCACTCCTGTTTTTGTCTGGATGCGCTCATGATTATAGAAGTGGATGTAAGGTCATTCCATCCCCCGCATTGACAATATGAGCTCCTCAACTGCCTTTAGCTGTGTGTATTTTCGTTTCTGCATAGCAATACCCCCTGTGTAGTTATTATCCTACACAAGGGGCCTTTTTGTCTATTGTCCTGTTTTACTGGTTCGGTTCAAAGTCTGCGGCCTTTTTATTCAATACGCGAAGGAAACCACCAATTTTACCTGAAAGAATGGAAAATTACGCAATGGAAATTGTAAAAAAATAAAAGAATATGACTTTTACAGTTTTAGTAAAAAGGCAAATCAGTTTTATAAAATAAAAATTTACTGCTGTTCTGAATCACAGGTTTGATGATATTTGTCTGTATTTACAATGAAATAGGCCGCCCGTCCATCAATACCGCGCCTGCGGTAATTAACCAGTACAGGCGTTACATCCCACTTTAAAGTAAGTGGATGAATTGGAAGGAATTCCAGGTGTGCCAGCCGGCTCAGTTTTGAGGGGCTTTCTTCGGAATATTCAGAAAGCAGTTGCTTCATCAGTTCTTGATCTCTAAAAACAGCAGCCGACACTGCTTTTTCATGTTCCGTGGGCACATGATACATCCACTCTGGCAGTTTGCGGGGCTTTTCATGCAGAATGGCATCAAACAAACAGAGAAATGGAAGCTCTGGGGGAAGCTGGCCAAACTGTTCCTCTGTATAGTTGCAAAGAATGGTGTAGAGCTCCTCTTTGGGAAATTTGGCGCCACTATAGCCACGAGCATAAAAGAACTCTGCCAGCCCGTCAAAAAAACGGTAGGGAGAGGAAAATTGTTTTAACAGGAAGGATATTGCGGTATTAAAGCGGCCTGAGTTGTAATAGGTTTCAACCATTTCCTCCAAATGATGCAGCCGGAACATTTCGCCGGGGGTTAACCAGTTAGTGCACAGCGCCTGGTAAGGCGCTTTAGTGGAATAGCGAATGCCATATTCCTCCGCCTTTTTCCGCAGGCCGGAACCCTTTAATAATTTTAAAAAACCAAGCTGCAGCTGCTCAGGACGCAAAGCAATTACGTCACAGAAAGAATGCTCAAAGGAAGACAAATCTTCAAATGGAAGCCCTGCGATCAAGTCCAGATGCTGGTGGATATTTTGCCCGGAGTTAATCTCACGTACCGTCTCGGATAATTGATTAAAATCTTCCGCTCGGCAGATTGCCTGCAGTGTTTGAGCATTTGTTGACTGTACTCCTATTTCAAACTGGAACTGTTCTTTTCGTACAGTTTTTAAGAATTGCAGCATTTCCCGGTTAAGCAGAGAGGCAGTAATCTCAAAATGAAAATTAGTAATACCGTTGTCATGCTCTTTCAAATAGTTCCATATTTCCATGGCATGGCGTTTATCACAATTAAAGGTGCGGTCAACAAACTTTACCTGGGGTACCTTTTGGTCTAAAAACACCTGAAGTTCCGGCAGTACCAGTTCCAAAGGGCGCAGCCGTACCCGGCCTTCACCCCCGGAAAGACAATATTGGCAGCGGAATGGACAGCCGCGGGAAGACTCATAATATAAAATACGGTGTTCCGGCAGAAGCTCGCCTTTGTATGGGAAGGGTAGAAGGGCTAAATCGACCGGATTTGCAGTTGGTCCTTTATAAAATTGGCCTTTTTGGTGAAAAACTATTCCTGGGAGCTTATCAATCTGGATTTCACCCTGCTCTAAACTGTAAAACAGCCGGTTGAGTGAGTCCTCCCCTTCACCAAGTACCAGATAATCTACAAATGGGTTTTCTTTTAAAAATTCCTCCCATTCAAAAGACACTTCCGGCCCGCCCGCAATAATAATTGTTTCAGGGGAAATAAGCTTATATTGTGCAATAATATCACGCACCTGTTCAATATTCCAAATATAACACGAAAAGCAGAGTAGATCTGGTTGCATAGAATATAGCCGCTCGACGATATAGTCGGTGTATTGATTGATAGTAAATTCCACATATTCGCTTTCCAGCTGGTAGTGGGCACGGCCATAAGCAGCAATGCATCGTACTGCTAGGTTGGTGTGTGTAAACTTAGCGTTTAGTGCTACGAGTAGTCGTTTCAATTTTGCGGGACCGTCCTTTGCTTTTTAATAGTGTTATTGTACCACAGCTTTACTTTTTGCGGTAGAGTCTGATAGAAGCATTGTATCTGAAAAAGGAATGTTGTATAATTATTTCAAAATATGCCTGTACAAAAATAATACTTTTCTTCTTTTAAGAATACATAGCGGCAGCAAGTGCATGCAGGTGATCACCTGCACGCGAAAAGAAACAAATATGCTGTACATGTCACCAAATCAAAAGACAAGGATTTTGACAGATGAGATTACAACAAGAAATTCAGAGGAAAAACAATTTAATTACCTTAGCAATTATTATGGGCGCAGTGGCCATAGCGGTTGTTATTGGCTTGGCTGCATCTTATTTAAACAAAACCAGTGGGCCTAAAGCCATAAAAGACCCTATTACCGTGGCGGCTGAGGCACAAGAAAAGCTGGACCCTAATGTACAGGATGGCCCCATGCTGAAGCAGACCGGACAGGAAGAGGCCAATCCCCCCAATGTTTTAACCTACCGTATTAATGCTAATCCCCAGTTTGCGACAGGCGGCAAACAGGGCAATATTATGGTTGAAAACCCAGGGGTAAATTCCTGCCTGATAGCAGTGGAATTAGAACGGGATACTGGCGAAGTAATTTATCGTTCTGGTTACATAAAACCAAATCAATATATTCAAACCGCCGATTTGAATATTGCTTTAGAAGATGGCGCCTATGCGGTAACAGCATCTTTTTTAGCCTATGACCCTATGACACTGGAACTTTTGGGAATATTAAATGAGCCAATTAAAATATTGGTGGGTGAGGCGGTATCCGTTGAATCAAAGTAGATATCAGCAGAAGGGAGTAAATTGCCATGCAAGAAATTTTAGATGAAAAAATTTATCTGACGCGGGCATTTGACGGGTTAACCAGTGCGCTGGAAACAGTAAATGCTGCACCAAACTTAAGCATTGACCAGTTGAATGCAGCCAAAACGGTTTTGTTTTCAGTTGACATGAACAATGGGTTTGCCAAAAGCGGGGCGCTATATTCCAGCCGTATTGAGGCCACTTTGTCCGAAACTGCCAGATTAATTCGCTGTTGCAATCAGAATGGGATAAGGGTAATTGGTATATCAGACCGGCATTCTGCTGAATCGTTAGAGCTAACCAGTTACCCGCCCCACTGTATGGAAGGCACAGAGGAGTGGAAGCTTGCAGAAGAACTGGAGATTCCACCTGAATCAATACTCTATAAAAATTCTACCAATGGGATGTTTGCCGGGGCAGATAAAATTGTGGCGGAAGGATACAGTTGCTTTTTAATAACTGGCTGCTGTACCGACATTTGTATTTATCAGCTGGCATTGTCTATAAAAGCCTGGCTTAACGAACATAACCGTTCGGCCAGAGTCATTGTACCAATCAATTTAGTAGAAACTTACGATGCCCCATGGCATAACGCGGACCTGATGAATGCAGTGTTTTTACACAGCATGACCCAAAACGGAGTAGAAATTGTTTCGCTGAAATTTTAAAACGAAGGTGTAAAAAATGGGAATTGATTTTACCAAAGAACGTAATCTTACTATGCTGGTCGATTTTTATGAGCTAACTATGTCTAACGGGTACTTTAAATACGGTTATCAGGACAGGGTGGCCGTTTTCGATATGTTTTTCCGCAAGGTACCGGATGGGGGAGGCTTTGCTATTTTTGCAGGCCTGGAACAGCTGATTGATTATATTAAAAACCTTAAGTTTTCTCCGGAGGATATTGAATATCTGCGGGAAAAGAAGATGTTCTGTGAAGAATTTTTATATTATTTGGAGCACTTCAAATTTGAATGTGATATTTGGGCGCCCAAAGAGGGAACGCCTATTTTTCCAAACGAACCTATTGTTATTGTGAAAGGTCCTATGATCCAGGCGCAGCTGGTAGAGACTATGGTACTTTTAACCATTAATCACCAGTCGATGGTAGCGACTAAAACCAACCGTATAATCCGAGCGGCAGAAGGCCGCCCGGTATTTGAATTTGGCTCCCGGCGTGCACAGGGGTACGACGCCGCTGTTCTTGGGGCAAGGGCCGCGTATATTGGTGGTTGCAGCGGCACGGCGTGCGTACTTTCGGACCGTATTTATGGAATTCCTGCGATGGGAACCATGGCACACAGCTGGGTGCAGATGTTTGATTCGGAATATGAGTCCTTCCGCCGCTATGCAGAGCTTTATCCAAATGAATGCACCTTGCTGGTTGATACCTATAATTGTCTGGAAAGCGGTGTTCCAAATGCAATCAGGGTGTTTGACGAGGTGGTAGTACCTGCGGGGTACCGGCCCAAAGGAATTCGCATTGATAGCGGCGATATTGCTTATCTTTCTAAAAAAGCACGTAAAATGCTGGATGCTGCCGGTTATCAGGATGTAAAAATTGTAGCGTCTAATTCGCTGGATGAGTATATTATCCGTGACTTAATTTTGCAGGATGCAAAGGTGGATTCTTTTGGAGTGGGTGAAAACCTAATCACCTCTAAATCAGCCCCGGTATTCGGCGGGGTTTATAAGCTGACGGCAGTGGAGGACGAAAAGGGTGAGCTGGTTCCGAAAATTAAAATCAGCGAGAGCATTGATAAAATTACGACCCCGCATTTTAAAAAGCTTTGGCGTTTTTACAGCAAAGAAAACGGCCAGGCTGTTGCTGACTACATTACGCTGCATGATGAAAAGATAGACGAAAGCCAACCTATTACTATTTTTGACCCGCTGGCCATCTGGAAGAAGAAAACCTTGACCAATTATACTGCTGAAGAGGTGCTGAAGCCAATTTTTGTTAAAGGCGAATGTGTGTACCAGTGCCCTGAATTAACCGAGATTCGCAGTTATTGCAAAGAACAGGTTGATTTGCTTTGGGAAGAGATGAAACGTTTTGAATATCCGCACCGCTATTATGTAGACCTTTCGGAAAAGCTTTGGAATATTAAGCAGCAGCTGTTAATGAGGGTGGGTGTATAAAACAATTGCTGTAATATTGCCAACACCTTGTGTGATTGCTTATTTGTTTCAGTTTTAAATGAATTTGAAAAGAGCACCAAAAAGATTCGCTTCTTTTTGGTGCTCTTTTTATGCAGGTAATTTTAATGAATACAGCGTTTTTAGGCAGGGATTTTCATACTGAAGAAAATGCTTCGGTATCAATAACCGGTTATCAGGCAGTTTGCGCCGGTATAGGTTAATATTTATTAGGAAAGTATATAATATTTTGAATAATTGGTTTAACGCAGCATCAGTTCCTTTACGTATAAATTACAGGGAGGCTGCAATATAATTGTAACAAGCGGCAGCAATATATTTTAATTACAACATGGAGTTTTTACATTTTGTTTTGTAAATAAGAATAGATGGTTTTATACTGCTTAATTAACGGTGGTATTCATACTATGGGGTTGGGTGGTCAATCAGCTGCTGTTTTGGGGGTGAACTTTATTTATAAGGTATTTCAAATAAACAAAAAGGTGCAGGTACTACTATTAGGTACAGTTTGCATCGGAGTGATTGCAGGTACTTGTGTAAGGCTGGCGGCACAGGCAACACAGGTGGTGCAAGAAGATCCTTATCCGGAAATGTATGTGGAAACCAATCATGATTTTATTGATATGAAGTCTAAAACAGTTTACCTGACCTTTGATGATGGGCCAAGCAAAAACACCCCTAAAATTTTGGATGTGTTGAAAGAGAATGATGTAAAAGCAACATTTTTTGTCATTGGAAAAGAAGATGAAGAATCTGTTTCTACCTTAAAAAGAATTGTGGATGAAGGTCATACCATTGGTATTCATACTTATACCCATGTATATAAAAAAATTTACCGGTCTATGGACAGTTACCTAGAGGATTTTAATAAAATTGACGAATTTATTCGGGACCGCACAGGGGTAAACCCTAAAATTTTTCGTTTTCCCGGTGGAAGCGCCAATTCAATATGTCCTTCCAAAAGTGTTCGAAAAGCAATTGTGTCAGAGCTGACACGGCGCGGGTATGTTTACTATGATTGGAATGTGGTGTCGGGTGATGATAAATCCACCGTGACACCCGTTGATACACTTGTGCACAATATGCTGAAGGGTGCTAAGGGAAAGGACAGCGTGGTTATTCTTTGCCATGACGCACCGCTATGCAAAACAACCCCGGAAGCAGTAAACAGAGTGATTCAGGAACTGAAAAAGCAGGGGTATCGGTTTGAACGCCTTACCGAAGAAGTGAAGCCCATTCAGTTTTATTCTATTTGCCAAAATTAGAGGGTGATACAAAGTGCTGCCTGCAATAATGCAATCGGCTGTCCCTGTGTACTGGAAAGCTGAACCACTAGATTCTGCTTTTCACCAAAATCCCAGAATGGAGTAATCTCCTGAAAAAGATATGGGCAGGTAGAACATAAGATTAACGCATGGCCCAAATAAACATCGCATAAGCTATACTCACCAGCAATTTTTAAAAATAGACGTTGATTTCGGCTGAGCTTGGGCAGATAGATTGATTTTTTCATACTGATTGACTGTGTGTGTTCAGAATCCTGAGACAAAGCAGAGCGTATAGGCAGCGCTTGGGTAAAACCTGTTGGGGCTGGAGTTCGGCAACGCAGCAAATTGGCGGAAAACTCAGGGAAAACCTCCCAATTATAATTTAAGTCGTATTGGTATTCCATAATGAATGATCCTCTCCGCCGCTTGGTGTCGGCAAAAATACAATTAAACCAAATGTACCCTTGACTTTTATTGTTATGGGAATATATATTTTATTCTTTAAAAGATTTCATTTCTCTGTTTTAAAATGTACAGCTGAGGGCAAGTACGAAAATAATTATTTTGAAACAGAAATTCCAAAACAATATCTTCCTGAGGGGATTATGGGCTTTTTTTACCATATTATTCCTAACAGAAAAAAGCAGTGAGCAGAAATTATTCTGCTCACTGCTTTTTAATAAGCCTCTATGCTTCGTTGTTTTCGCAGCGCACTACGCTTTGCGCCAGCTTCCCATTCCAACCGTTCCTCCTCAGTTTCTATAATTAAAGACGGAACCTTTGTGGGACGCTCTTCATCATTTAAAGCTACCATTACCAGGTAAGCCCGGTTAACCAATTTTTTTTCTCCGCATAAGGATTCTACAAAGGTATCTACCCGGACCTCCATAGAAGTATTGCCCACATGAGTAATCTGCCCAATCAGAACAACGGTATTGTTTACGTGGGCGGCCGCTTTAAAGTGTAGATTGTCAATTGAAACAGTGGTGATATTCCGGTTAGAATGTCGCCGTGCGACCACACCGGCCACAATGTCAATCCACTCGACCAGTTTACCGCCAAATAGGCGGTCATAACCGTTTATATGCTCGGGCATTACAATTTGAACCTGCTCAGTTCTGGATTGAGATACTGTTTTAGGTTGTAATTCTTCCATAGAACCTATCCTTTCCATATAAAGACCTATTTTTAAAATTTATGGAAACTTCTATTTGGCTAATTTTTATTTTATTATACATCACTTTGAAACGGTTTCCTAGCATACTGTAAAGCTTTGTGACAAAAGACCAAAAATTACGCGTCCGTTATTTAAAATTTCGGGCAGACATATGTTGGGAAATATGGTAAGATGAAGAAAAGTAATAATACATATTTAGATACAACTTTTATTGTATATAAAATATAGGAAAAGGAGAGGAATTCATGAATCTGGAAAACAAGGTACTAGGCTCCCTGCTGGCTGGTGCAATTGGCGATGCTATGGGTGCCGCAACCGAGACAAGAACCCCTGCATTAATTAAGGAGTATTTCGGCGATTATGTACGCGAATTCAAACAAGCTCCTGAAGACACTTTTGCGAGAGGTGCAGAAGCTGGCTTTGTTACTGACGACTTTAGCCTTGCATACTACACTGCTTTAGAGATTGTAAAAAATAATGGTAAAATTGATGAAGAAACTGCCAAAAAAGCAGTTTTGGAATGGTCCAGCCATCCCGAGTATTTTGACAAATACGCTGGCCCCACCACTCGAGCAGGAATTGCGCGTTTAAAAGGAGAGACCGTCGAGGAAAAATATGCCTTTTTATCCTGTGACAATGCGAAAGCCACAAATGGTTCTGGTATGAAAATTGGGCCAGTAGGTCTGTTTAATCCTGGTAATGTCGATAAAGCAATTGATGATGCAATTACAATTATCCGGGTAACCCACGACAATGACCTGGCTATTTCGGGCGGTTGTGCGGTAGCTGCGGCTGTAAGTAAGGCCCTGGTTGAAAATGCTACTGTATTGGATATAGTGCAAGCTGGTATTTATGGTGCAAGAAAAGGGTTTGAAAAGGCACAGGCATTTGCACATAGGCTGGCAGGGCCTTCTGTTGAGAAGAGAATTGCTTTGGCTGCCGAAATTGGTCTGAGATATTATGGCGATTACGAAAAAGCAATGCTCGAAATGGGCGATGTTATTGGTGCCGGCCTGCATGTATCTGAGGCCGTACCCTGTGCATTTGGGCTGTTTGTTTCTACAGGCGGACACCCACTGGAAACAATTTTTTCGGCTGTTAATGTAGGAAACGATACCGATACCGTTGCAGTTATGGCCGGTTATTTGGCTGGTGCACTGAATGGTGCAGATGCCTATGATCCTTCCTATTTGAATACCATTCAAAAAGTAAATAAGTTCGACCTGGTTAAGCTGGCTAAAGATATTTGCAAGTTTAACTAAACTTTTGAAGAGGGTTCGCCATATATGGCGGACCCTCTTCTTATTTTGTAGCTTTAGCGTTAAAAAACCACCGGTTATGCCGGTGAGGAAAAATTTTTAGATACAAGAAAACCTCCTTTTGTTAAAGTAAATGCAGGTTAGCCGACCGCAAAAGAAAACAAAAGGAGGTTTTGTCGTGAATGACAAAGAAAGTTTATCACATTCCAAGTGGAGATGCCAGTACCATATAGTTTTTGCACCAAAATACCGGAGAAAAGAGATATACGGTAAGATAAAAGCAGACATAGGAGTAATACTTAGAGAGTTATGCAAGCAAAAGAATGTTGAGATTATTGAAGCCGAAGTATGCCCAGACCACATCCATAAGCTGGTAAGTATTCCGCCAAGTTTGAACGCAGCACAATTCATGGTTTTTCTCAAAGGTAAAAGCTCTCTGATGGTATTCGACAGACATGCTAATCTGAAATATAAATACGGGAGTAGACACTTTTGGTGCAGAGGTTATTATGTCGACACAGTGGGACGTAATAAAACTGCAATAGCGGAGTATATCAAAAATCAACTGCAAGAGGATATAATGGCAGACCAAACATCCATCAAAGAGTACATAGACCCGTTTACGGGTAGCAAGAATACAAAGGCATAAAAACAGGCCGCTTTAGCGGCGGCCTGTAAACATTATGCGGTTGACGAACCTATTCGGTGCCTCTTGAGAGGCGCGCCAGTAAAATGCCCTTCCAGGGCTGGTGCATACCTCGCGTTCAACGCGTGGTTTTGATTAGCTGTTGAAACGGTTAATTCTGCGGCGAAGCATTAAATTCAAAAAAGCTCTACCGTTAAAAGGGATAATCGGATAGAGATAGTTCCGGCCAGTTATTGTTTTGGTAGTTGCAGCGATAACGATCATTAAAACGATTCCGGAGATAAACCCCCAAAGGTTAAAAATTGCGGTTAATATCAAGGTGATAATTCGAAAGAATTTTAATGCATACCCAAGCTCAAAGCTGGGCTGGGTAAAGTTAGCGATGGATACAAACGCCATATAAAGAACTACTTCCGGCACAAACCATTGTGCTTTAATTGCAAATTCACCTAAAATTAAGGCTCCTACGACACTGAATGCGCTGCTGAGTACGCTAGGGGTATTTAAAGAGGCTAATTTAAGCCCATCGACAACAAATTCAATGATTAATAACTGAAAGATGATTGGTACCTGGTTAGGCTCTTCCACCTGAATGAAACTGAGCCATGAAGGAATATATTGTGGATTTTGAATGAGCAAATACCAAACAGGCGTCAATAAAAGGGTAAGCCAAAAAACAATAGTACGTATAAAACGAAGATAGGTACCTACCAAGGGCGGAAAATAAAAATCATTGGTGTCCTGGGTAAAGTCAAACAGAGAAGTTGGTAAAATCATAGCAGAGGGCGAGTTGTCAACCAGAATAACGATATTTCCCTCCAGAATGCTCGCAGTGGCCGCGTCAGGACGTTCCGAATAGCGAACCCGCGGAAAAGGGTTGTACCATTGTGGCTTTGCCAAGCATTCCGCCAGGCTTTCCTGGCTCATGGTAAGGGCGGGGATTGTAATATTGTTTATTCGTTCTTTTACAGTTGACAGTATCTGAGAATCTGTTTTCCCAGAAAGATAACAAAGCACGACATCCGTTTTTGATCTGCTGCCAATTTGGGTAATATCCATAGTAAGGTTAGGGTCACGAATTCGGCGTCGTATGAGTGCGGTATTGTGTACCAATGTTTCGACAAAACCGTCTCGGGAACCACGTAAAACCCGGCTATCCTCTGGTTCGCTCATTCCTCTGGTGGGGTAAGTACGCGCGTCAATCATAATTACTTCCGAAAAGGATTCCACTAATAAGCCAATCGTACCCGATAAAATTCCGGTTACTATTTTTTCGCAGTCATTTGCAATATCTGCTTCTACATAGGTAACAAATTTATTTGAAAACTCTTCCGCCGTAAATACTTTTGCAACCTCTTCGCTGGAAAGCCCCATTAAAAATTCCATGATTTTTTCCATTACTTCATCTTTGGCAAAGCCATCCACAAAATAAAGAACTGCTTTTTTAGAACCAATTATTATATTGCGTCCAATTAAATCAAAATTTTGATCCAGTCGGAGCATGGTATCTAACGTTTTTCGGTTTTGCTGGTAATCTGTAGTTAAAATAGGTGGGTTATGCATTACTGGAATACCTCGTTTCTTACTGAACATTAAAAACATTCAAATGATATGATAAATATATGGAAAATAGCTGCTGAAAAAAGCCGATATGGCATATGCCATACCGGCTTTTTATTCACCCTCTTCTACAATGCGTTCCAAGACTTGAATCAAATCATTTAGTGTATAAAGGCGGACATTACGTTCTAAAATTGCATTTTTTAATTCAATTGGCAAAGACTCAAACCGGCTTTGCAGCTTGGGATCAATATAAGACACAAACGATCACCTCGACTATAGTTTCTTCATTTTGTATTATAATATTCCTGCCCTTTTCAAAAAAAATATGGTATAATAACGGCAAAGCGCTTATTATACGTATTTCTACGGCCTGCCATACGGCAATGGCCAATTATACTATTTACACCTTGTATTCATAGTATAATAACTTGCTTATTAAAAATAGAAATACTATCTTTTGATGCAAATATTTATAATTTATTAGATAATTAGCTGGGAGGAAGAAAAATTGGGTAATATGATTTTGATGACAGCGGCACCTGGAACTGGAAAATCCACTGCAATCCAAAAAATTATTTCTTTAATTGGAAAAGACAGGTGTGGTGGTGTATATGCAGGTGAAATAGCCGAAAATGGTGAGCGAACAGGCTTTAAAATTACTACGCTTGACGGCAAAGAAGGCGTTTTATCCTCTATTTATTCGTCAAGCCCACTTAGAGTTGCAGAATTTGGAGTCAATCTTGAAGAGTTTGAATCCATCTGCCTGCCAGCCTTAAAGGATGCATTGGAAAATAAAGAGGTGCTGATTATTGATGAGATTGGCCCAATGCAGATGTATTCAAAGGCTTATCAGGACATGTTAATACAAATTGCAGAAAGTGGTAAAACAGCAGTGGGTACCATTTATCAGGGTCCTTATCCATGGATAGATGAATTTAAAAAACATAAAAATGTTGAACTGATAGAATTGTCTTTAGAAAACCGTGATTGGCTTCCTGCACATATTGTAAAAACAATGAAAGAAGCAAAAGAGCGGCAAGGTGAAAGCTTTGAAATCGATTCCGAGTTTAATGAAAAAATTCAAAAATCAAAGCGCTACTGTACTGAGCTGGATCGCTTTACCTTAGATGAATTTACCGTCACCATGCATTCTGAGCATGATGTACGGACTATTCATTACGACAAAATAAAAGGGTACAGCTGTACCTGCGATTTTTATAGCAGAAAAAACACCTGCAGTCATATTATGGCTATCGAACGTATTCGTAAGGAAAAGGGAATATAACGCAATTTTGTGTTGCAAGCTTTATGCTGAGATTCAGACAAAAGTTGGAATTAGTAAAATGCTTCAGGCAATCACGCTAACTATTGTATAAAATAAAGTGCAGGAAGGAAATTTTTCCCGCCTGCACAGATATAGAGAATATGTGTTAGTAAGTAGGCCGCCTAAAAGGCAGCCAATGATTCTTTTAGCAGCTAAAACAGGATGCACAGCCGCTGCATGACCCGGACCTGCAAGAGCAGCCATTACAGCCACAGCCATTGCAGTTGTTGCAGCCACAACGATCGCGGTCACGGTCTCGGTCACAGTTACAGCCGTTACAACCGCAACCGTTACAGCCGCAATTGTTACAACCGTTATTGCGGTTACCGGAACATCCATTGCATAAATTACAACACATAGTATATCCTCCATATCTACGGGATATCACCCGTACTAATACATTATGCTTTTTGCAAACACTTGGTGAATTCAGAAGAAAGGACGTTTTTTATGCTTCGCCGAGAAAAATTTGATATTCCAAACCTGGATTATTTTCAGAGTAAAAATAATTTTACAGGAAGCCTAAAAAAATTTAGATATAAGATAGAACCCCAAAACGATTTTCTGATCGGCACTGTATGGCTTGGGGATTACTGCTTTGAAAAAAGTAAAATCCTTGCAGAACAACAATTTCCCCTTAACCATGATGGATTAGAAGAGCTATTTTCATGGTTAAGTGACCAATACCAGCAGTTGACAGAAGAAATGTAAAGGGTTAACACCATCAGCTATTTGAACATAAAAAAACAGATCAGTCATAGACTGATCTGTTTTCTATATACAATAAAAGAAAAGAACGCTGAAGTGTTCTTTATATATATATCAATATGTACTTCGCGGACAAATGAAAAAAGGCCACATTTATTTGAAATACTTTTTCTACTCAATAACCCAATGCCTGTTTTGAAGTTGTAATTTTGACAAAGCGATATACAAACAAGCTTTTATGGGATAAAATCTCCATAAAAGAAAGTAGCAGTCAGCTACCTCCAGCTATATTTTTGGGGATAAAAAATGCGGAATGTCCTTAATAGAATACTTAAACCTATAAGGACATTCCGCATGGTCCGAGTGGCGGGATTTGAACCCACGGCCTCTACCACCCCAAGGTAGCGCGCTACCAAACTGCGCTACACCCGGAAACAGCTTCATTATTATAGCATGGTACTAAAAAAAAATCAATAGCATAAAATAAATAGTTTTGAATAATTGTTGCCTTCTACTACAAAAATGTAAATGAATAGAAATATATTTGTATATAAAAGTAGAATGAAATTTGGTATGTTGAGAAAAAACGAGAAAAATTAAGTATTTTAAAGAAAATCAGTGATTTTTTTGCAACGAATGAAGATATTTCACGAAATACAGGAATATTTCAGAGAAAAAAGCGGAAAATTATTGACATTTCTAAAAAATATGTTATATTGTAAGACGTTGCTTTTTGCATCTGTGCAAACAGAAAAAAACAAAACACGGCGGTTGTATGTACCACCTAAAACCGGGTCGGATTCGGCCACGATTAGAATTACCTTTTGCGGGGAGTGGTATTAAAAGGCGCTGTGGGTATTTGGGGAAAGCCTCAAATCACTTAAAATCCGCAAAGGGGGATGCAGATTGAAAGAAAATATGATTGTCAGCCTGCGGAATATTTCCGTAGACTTTGACGGAGAGCGGGTGCTCAAGGGAATTGACCTGGACATCCGCGACAAGGAGTTTGTCACGTTCTTAGGACCTTCGGGTTGTGGAAAAACCACAACACTGAGGATAATCGGCGGTTTTGTCGATCCTACGGAAGGTGACGTTTTTTTTGACGGTAAAAAAATTAACAACCTGCCACCGCACAGACGTCCTGTGAATACGGTTTTTCAGCGTTATGCGTTGTTTCCGCACCTAAATGTGTTGGAAAATGTGGAATTTGGGCTGAAAATTCGAAAAGTACCGGCAGAAGAACGCAAGCACAAAGCAAAAGAAATGCTGGAGCTGGTAAACCTGAAGGGGTTTGAAAAACGCGGTGTAAACCAATTGTCCGGTGGCCAGCAGCAGCGTGTAGCAATTGCCCGTGCACTGGTAAACGAACCGAGGGTACTCCTTTTGGATGAACCGCTGGGTGCATTGGACTTAAAACTGCGTAAAGATATGCAGATTGAACTAAAGCGAATCCAGCAGAGCACAGGTATCACCTTCGTATATGTTACCCACGATCAGGAAGAAGCTCTTACAATGTCAGACCGGGTTATTGTTATGAAGGATGGCATTATTCTTCAGGAAGGTACACCGCAAGACATTTATAACGAGCCTATTAATGCATTTGTGGCTGACTTTATTGGCGAAAGCAACATTGTAGACGGTATTATGCACAAGGACTTTTTTGTAGAATTTGCAGGTACAGAGTTTGCCTGTGTGGATAAAGGCTTTGAGATTAACGAACGGGTAGATGTTGTCATCCGGCCCGAGGATATTAAAATAGTACCGGTGATTGCCGGGCAGTTTTCTGGTGTTGTGGAAACAGTTACCTTTAAGGGTGTACATTATGAGATGATTGTGGATGTATTTGGTACCAAATGGAAGATTCACTCTACACAAAGTGAACAGCCGGGGTCAATGATCGGAATGCTGTTGAACCCGGAGGATATCCATATCATGCATAAATC
The DNA here is from genome assembly GCA_900104565.1 of Ruminococcaceae bacterium Marseille-P2935. Taxonomy (GTDB): domain Bacteria; phylum Bacillota; class Clostridia; order Oscillospirales; family Ruminococcaceae; genus Marseille-P2935. The sequence continues at coordinate 615,296 of LT629952.1, read as the reverse complement.
GGAGGAAGCGTAATGAAATCAAAGGTTGCTTTTCTCCCATATGGAATTTGGATGCTTTTGTTCACTATTGTACCACTGGGCTTAGTTGCGTATTTTGGGCTTACCGATGAAGCAGGGCATTGGACCATGTCTAACCTGATACGGGTTAGCGACTATGCTTATGTTTTTATAAAATCTATTTGGCTGGCAGTGGTGGCTACGGTTATTTGCCTAATTATAGCATACCCGTTAGCCTATATCCTTTCCCGCATTTCTGAAAACAGGCAGCGGATGATGGTTATGATTGTGATGCTTCCCATGTGGATGAACTTTCTGCTGCGCACCTATGCCTGGATGACTTTGCTGGAGGGCACCGGAATTATCAATTCCTTGCTGAAAATAATTGGAATTGGGCCGCTGAATATGATCAATACCGCCGGGGCGGTTGTATTGGGCATGGTTTATAACTATCTGCCGTTTATGATCCTGCCCCTTTATTCCATCATGACCAAAATTGATGGTAGCGTGATTGAAGCTGCCCAGGATTTAGGTTCCAATAACTGGCAGGTGTTCAGTAAAATTGTTTTACCATTATCTGTACCGGGCATTACGACTGGTATTATTATGGTATTTGTGCCTGCGGTAAGTACTTTTATTATTTCCCGTATGCTGGGCGGCAACACCACCATGCTGATTGGTGATTTGATCGAGCTTCAGTTCTTGGGCAATGCTTATAACCCGAATTTAGGTGCTGCCATTTCTATGGTGCTGATGGTGCTTATTTTAATCTGCATGACCTTCCTGAATAAGATGGACAGCGAAGAAATGGAGGGCATGCTCATATGAAAAGAAAAACGAGCGGTCTTTCAAAATTTTATATGGGGTTGGTGCTGTTCTTTTTATACATGCCAATCTTTGTTCTGATTTTTTATTCGTTCAACGAATCTAAGTCCCGATCTAACTTTACAGGGTTTTCACTAAAATGGTATCTGCAGCTTTTTCAGAATGACCAACTGTTGTCTGCCTTAATGAATACCCTGATTATTGCAGTTGTTTCTTCCGTAGCTGCAACCATTCTGGGAACAATGGCAGCCGTAGGTATTTTTAGCCTGAAAAAGTGGGCGCGTTCACTTGTTATGAATGTAACCTACCTTCCAATTATTAATCCTGAAATTGTAATTGGTGTTTCTTTAATGCTGCTGTTTTTACTTTTTAAAATGGAATTTGGAATGTTAACGCTTATTCTGGCACATATTTCCTTCAGCGTACCCTATGTTATTTTAAATGTGCTGCCAAAGCTTAGGCAGATGGATATTCATTTGTATGAGGCGGCGCAGGATTTGGGCTGCAGCCCTATCAGCAGCTTTTTCAAGGTGGTAGTTCCCGAAATTATGCCGGGCGTCCTTTCGGGCTTTATGATGGCCTTTACCTATTCGCTGGATGACTTTATTATCAGTTATTTTACAAGTGGGGCAAAAACACAAACCCTGCCTATTTATATCTACTCCATGGCAAGAAAAAAGGTTAACCCGCAAATTAATGCGCTGTCAACCATTATTTTTGTTATTGTCCTGGTGATTTTGCTGCTCATCAATTGGAATGATAGCCGCAAAGAGAAGCAATTAAAATTGAAGAGGAGAGAACAGATTTGAAAAAATTAACTGCTGTTTTGCTTGTTTTATGTATGGCGTTCGGCCTGTTTGCTACCGGATGCCAGAAAGAAAATGAAAACGTCACTGTAAAAGTGGAGGATGAATCGTATTATTCTCAGTATAAAGACAAAGGCTATGAAATAAACGTATATAACTGGGGTGAATATATTTCTACCGGTGCCGATGATACCATGGATGTAATTGGAGAGTTTGAAAAGCTTAGCGGCATCAAGGTGAATTATACAAACTTTGCCACTAATGAGGAGCTGTATGCAAAACTGCGAACCGGTGCCGTTTCTTATGATGTCATTATCCCTTCGGATTATATGATTGGAAGAATGGCAAAAGAAGGAATGCTGGAGCCCTTGAACCTGGAGAATATTCCAAATTACAAATTTATTGACCCTCAGTTTACTAGTAAAAGTTACGACCCGGACAACACCTATTCGGTACCCTATACTTGGGGAACAGTAGGAATTATCTATAACAAAACAATGGTAGATGAAGCGGATGTTGACACCTGGGATATTCTGTGGAATGAAAAATATGCCGGAAACATTTTAATGTTCTCCAATTCCCGCGATGCTTTTGGTATTGCGTTGATGAAGCTTGGTTATAATGTGAATACCGAGGATGAAGGTGAGATTAAGCTGGCTGCGGAAGAACTGAAAAAACAAAAACCGGTGATTCAGGCTTATGTTATGGATGAAATCTTTGATAAGATGGAGAGCGGGGAAGCAGCCGTTGCACCATATTATGCTGGTGATGCAATTACTATGATTGCCGAGGCGCCTGACCTGGCATTCTCGGTACCCAAGGAAGGTACCAACCTGTTTATTGACGCCATGTGTATTCCAAAGGGGGCCAAAAACAAAGAACTGGCCGAGGTTTTCATTAACTTTATGTGTGAAACCGAAGTAGCCAAAGCGAATATTGAAACCATTGGTTATTCAACTCCGCAGGTGAAGGCATTGGAAGCGCTGGACGAAGATTTAAGGAATAATCCGATTGCTTATCCTCCTGAAGATGTTATTCAAAATCCCCAGGTGTTTGAAAACCTGTCGGATGCAACCAATAAACTTTACGATAAGCTTTGGACCGAAATTTTGGCATCTTCCGGGCATTAAAAAATATGCACCGCCGCAACATTTTGTTGCGGCGGTTTTTTGTTGTGTGAATTTTTGCCAGTACCCGGGTCAAAATACCAGTGTGTATCAAATTACTGGAGGAACCTATGGGACAGAAAAAAATTTCGGAGCATACAATTCGGGCAGTGCGTAAACGGCTTTTGGAAATCCACCATACTTTGCGCAAACGATATCAAGCTGCGGCGGCACAGAAAAAACGCAGCGGTATGGAACAGTGGATTTGTGATAATTATTATATCTTAGAACGGGAATCAAAACAAATGTTTCGAGAGCTGCATTCCTTCAGTGAAAAACTGGATGCTGCCGCCTTAAATCGAATGTATCGGGCCTGTGTAGAGCAATTCAGCAAGAGGCTGTTTTCAGCAAACCAGCAAGAGCTGGAGACTCTGGTAGAGAAATTAAACCTGCAAAGACCACTTACAATTAACCAGTTTGACAAACTGCCCTTGGCATTTCGGCTTTCCCTTATGGAATCTGCCAAACTGGCGCTGGAAGACCGCCAGGAGGAGCATGCGGAGCAGTTAATGGCAAGTTGCGTGCAGGGTTTGGGTGAGGTTGCTTCCATTGATTTTGATGCTATTACCCAAAAGTTTTGCCAGGTGGATGCGATTTTATCACAGGACCCTGCCGATACTTACAGGAAGATGACAGAAGAAACGCGAAAATATTACCGTATACTGATTCAAAAGAAAGCCAGAGAAGAGGGGGAGAATGAGATTGAAACAGCAAAACGCATCATAGCACTTGCCCAGCATGCAACCAGTTTAAGAGAACGTCATGTTGGATTTTATCTTTTGGAGGATGCCAAGAAACAAGAGCAATTGGAAAACCGTGGGTTTATTGCCCTGGGAGCAGTTGTTGGATTAACACTTGCCTGCGCGATGATTTTTGCAGCAGCAACACAAAGTATTTTGGTTTTTATGTTGACGCTGTTTCCATTGTTTGAAATTTTTCGGCCCATTATAACAGGTTTTGCATTAAAAGGGGTGCCAGTTCGTTTTATTCCCCGCATGGACCTGGAGCACTTTCCTCAAAATTATGGGAAGACTGCCGTGGTAATCTCCACATTACTGCCGTCAGCGCAAAATGTTCCCGCTCTGCGGGAACGCCTGGAACGGCTTTATTTGGCAAACAGCCAGGATGACCTTTATTTTTGTGTTTTAGCTGACCTGAAAGAAAGCGACTACCCCAGCGATGCCAAAGACCAACCGCAAATTAAAGTAGCAGCAGAAATGGTTTGCAGGCTTAACACCCAATACCCGGGGCGGTTTATGCTGCTGGTTCGCCCCCGGGTTTTTAGTAAAACCCAAAATAAATTTTCAGGCTGGGAGAGAAAAAGGGGAGCAATATCACAATTTGCAGCTATGACACAGGGCGGAAGCATTTCGCTTCTGCATTTTGAAGGAGATCGGTCGCTTCTAAGAAAAACACGGTATATGATTGCTTTGGACAGTGACACGGATTTATTGTTTAATTCCGCTAAAAAAATGATTTCTGCCGCGGTTCATCCTCTTAACCAGCCAGTCATAAACCCTGAAACAGGCAGAGTTACAGCGGGCTATGGCATTTTAACACCGAGAATGGGGACCGAGCTGGAAAGTGCTAAAAAAACTGCCTTTTCACGAGTAATGTCCGGCTGCGGTGGAACAACTTCTTATGATGTTTTTACGCAGGATGTTTATCAGGACCTATTTGGAGATAGTATTTTTTGCGGTAAGGGTTTAATAGACCTACAGGTATTTACCCGGGTTCTGGGAGGTTCCCGGTTGCCCGAGCAGTGGGTGCTGAGTCATGATATTCTGGAAGGTGCCTATCTGCGTACTGGATTTTTATCCGACGTTGAAATGACTGACGGTACGCCCTCCCATATGAATTCCTGGCTGTCACGCCTGCATCGATGGATACGAGGGGATTGGCAAAACCTTTTTTTTCTGTTTCGCAGTTACTGGTTTTATGATAAAGAGTATGAGTGCACGATTTCAGGGCTTTCCCGCTATAAGCTGTTCGATAATCTACGCCGGCCTGTTACGCAAATTGCAGCTGCTATTGGAATGTTAGCGGCGTTTTTTATGGGGGAAGATGCCGCGTGCATTCTTTATGCCATGGCATTTTTATCAGTTGGGATCATGCCGGTGTTATCAGCGTTCCAAATGCTTCTGACTGGCGGGCTGCCCGTACTGTCGCGCAAATTTTTTACCAATACAATGCCGCAGGTTTTTGAAGAACTTAGCCGCGCGGTGCTTTCTTACCTGATGATTTTACCTACTGCTGTCATGTCAGCTGACGCAATTGTACGCACCTTATATCGTTGCCTAATCAGCAAAAAAAATTTGCTTCAATGGACAACTGCTGCCCAGGGAGACAGGGGCGGCGTTACGTTTGTCCAGGCGTTGCAGAGGTATTGGTTCCCGCAGCTGGCAGCGCTTTTCCTTCTGTTCTTTGGCAAATATCCCGTTGTACGGTTCAATGGGCTGGTTTTATCTCTTTTCATTCCAATTGTGCTGATCACCGCAAAACCAACCAGAAGATCTGGGCCCAAGCTAACAACAGAGAATAAAGAAAAGCTGATTTCGTATTGTGCTGCCATGTGGCGGTATTATGAGGATTATGCAAACAAAGAACACCATTACCTGCCTCCGGATAATGTTCAGCAGTCGCCCGTTTATGCCGTAGCTGCCAGAACATCACCCACTAATATTGGTATGATGCTCCTTTCGACCCTTGCGGCACGGGATTTTAATTTAATCACTTCAAAAGAACTTTATAGTAGGTTAAACCGTACCCTAAGTACGGTAGAGCAGTTGGAAAAATGGAATGGTAACCTGTATAACTGGTATGATACCAGAACATTAGAGGGGCTGCATCCCAGCTTTGTTTCAACGGTTGACAGCGGCAATTTCGTTTGTTGTTTAGTTACTTTAAAACAAGGTATAAAGGAATACCAAAACGAGTGTACGGAATTGTTTGGCCTGATTAGCAGAATACAAACATTAATTGCTGAAACGGATCTTTCTGTTTTCTACCAGTCAAACAGAAACCTGTTTACCATTGGATATGATGCGGAAAATAATTCGTTATGCGCTTCTCATTATGATTTCTTAATGAGCGAAGCAAGAATGACCAGTTATTTTGCAGTTGCTTCCCGGCAGGTTCCAATGAAACACTGGTCGGCTTTAAACCGGACTATGTCCAAAGAAGGGGCCTATATTGGCCCGGTTTCCTGGACGGGCACAATGTTTGAATACTTTATGCCGCATTTGTTACTGCCTGCCTATGATGGATCTCTTCTAAATGAGGCGCTGCACTACTGCATCTATTGTCAACAAAAAAGAGTAAGGGGCTTAGGGGTTCCATGGGGGATCAGTGAAAGCGGTTATTTTGCGTTTGATCCGCAGCTAAATTATCAGTACAAAGCACATGGTATTCAGAAAATAGGAGTGAAACGAAACCTGAATAAAGAGCTTGTTATTTCTCCTTATTCAACATTTCTTGTATTGCCCTTTATTCCCAACACGGCAATGAATAATTTACAGCACCTGACAAACTTTGGAATGTATGGACGCTATGGTTTTTATGAAGCAATTGATTTTACAGATGACCGGGTGCAGGATCAGGCGGTTGTTCGCAGCTATATGGCTCACCATATTGGAATGAGCTTAATTGCAGCTTGTAATTCACTTTTGGGGCAGAGAATGGTAAAAAGGTTTATGCGTGATCCTACCATGGGCTGTGCTTCCCAATTTTTACAGGAGAAGATCAATAAAGAAACGGTGGTGTACGATAATATTAAGATGAAAGATTTTACAGACGAAAAACCGGTTAGTACAGAAATTGATGAAAAGCTGGATCTTCCCGAACCGCAGCGCCCCAGGGTTGCAGTGCTTACCAACGGCCAGCTTAGTGATTTTCTTACCGACCTGGGCGCGGGTTTTCTTACAGCAAGCGGAATTGATTATACGCGCCGCAGCAGTGATGTTTTGCGCCGGGCACAAGGTGTTTTTGTACTGGTAAAATCAGGGGGAACCGTTCTTTCGCCGACGAAAGCGCCATGGTATGATGCAAAAGCAAACTACTCGGTCAGATTCCGTTCTCGGGCAGTCAATTACTCTGCGCAGAAGGATCATTTAGAAATTTCTATGAAGTGTATGCTGCATGAAACAGTACCCTGCGAACAACGGCGGATCATTATAAAAAATAATTCGATCAAAGAAAAAAAGGTTGAATTGTTTTTTTATCTGGAACCGACATTGGAAAAAGACCGGGAATATCAGGCACATCCGGCTTTTTCCAAGCTGTTTGTAGAAAGTGAGTGGGACAAGGCGAACCAAATGGCTGTCTTTACCCGCAGGATGCGTGGTGGTTCCCCCAGCCCCTGTATGGTGGTATCTTTTTTAAAGGATACCGCCTTTGAGCTGCAGACGAAAAAGGAAAATTTGATTACCTGTGACAGTTGGCCGAACAACCTGCTTCATTTTCATAAACTGCCTTTTCATAACGGAAATGGTACGCCAGATGCCATCTGTGCCATCCGTCTTCAAACAACAATTCCTGCAGGCGGAAAGACAGAACACACCTTACTGATTGGCTGTGCCAACAGTAAGGAAGAGGCAATAGCAGCCGTTGTAATGTCCAAGCGAGGCGGAAAACTGAAAACGGCTTCTGCCGCAGCATCGCCAATTTTAAGAGATACCATTGAGGGGCGGCTTTCTATCAGTATATTGGGCCAATTATTATTTGGAGCTGAAACAGGAGAAGAAAATAGAACAGCCCGCCAGCATAACACACTTGGACAATCCGGTTTGTGGCCAATGGGAATTTCAGGAGATGACCCGATTGTGCTGATGCCAATTGACAGCCAGGATATTGGCCGTGAACGGATTGCCGCCTATATTCGCCTGCAGGATATGCTGAATTTGCTGGGAATCCGTTATGACCTAGTTTTACTTTTTGACAGTAGTAAAAATGAACAGATAGCTTCCAAAATTAAAGCGATGCTGACAGAAATACGGATTTCCTCGCCGGCTGGTTCTTTAGGGCAGATTTATTTGGTAGATGAGCAAAGCTACCCCAAGGAACAAATTACCCTGCTGAAAGCGGCCGCCCGGCATATCAGTCCAAGGACGATGCTGATAGATGCTGTGGCCCACAGCCCTTACACCCCTGTTGTAATCCACTCTGTTTTGCCGTTCCAGCAGGCAAAATTGGATGGTTTTGCAGTCGGCGGAGGGGAATTCGCAGAAGGACGGTTTTATGTGGATAAAAATTCGCCATTACCCTACAGCCATATATTAGCCAATCCTTCGTTTGGTACGCTGGTTTCTGACCGGGCAATGGGGTTTACCTGGGCGGTAAATGCCCGAGAAAACCGCCTGACCCCCTGGTACAACGATATAGCTACCGACAACAACGGCGAGATGTTGTTACTGCGGGTGGGGGACCGGTATTTTAATTTAATACAGGGATCGGCTGCATCTTTTTCCAAGCAGGATGCAAGCTATGTCGGATTAGCGGATGGAATAAAAACAACGGTAAGAGTAACGATATCGGAAACCGGATGTGCCAAGTATACTGATGTTACTCTGGAAAATACTACCGGTTACCCCGTAGAATTGGAAACGGCCTATTATACCGAGCCGGTACTGGGAGTAACGCGTGAAACCGCACGGTTTATTCATTTTCAGGTCGAGAAGGGGGCGTTGGTAATGACAAATCCTTACAACACTGCGGTTTTGTGCAGCAGTGTTCTGGCAAGTGATCACCCTGGCGGCAAAATAATACTGAATCGAGGTGCTTTCTTTTCAGGGCATTGGACAGAAGAGGTTGAAAAACCGTATAACGATCCATGCGGTGTATTAATTATTCCTAAAAAACTGCCTGCGAAACGAAGCGAAACCATTCGTTTTATTCTAACTTATGGTGCCAATCAGAAAAGTGCGGTTCAGATGACACAAATTGCCCCCCGAAGCGCCGCAAGGCAAGAAAACCAGTACTGTATTCATACGCCGGATGAAGCATTCAATCAGTATATGAACAACTTTGCCTCACATCAAATTGCCGCTTCCCGAATCTGGGGCAGGTGTGCTTTTTATCAATGTGGTGGGGCGTACGGTTTTCGTGATCAGCTGCAGGATGTTGCGGCTTATTTGTTAATTCACCCCAAAACAGCCAGAATTCAAATATTACGCTGCTGTGCCGTTCAGTTTGAACAGGGGGATGTACTGCACTGGTGGCATAACCTGCCCCAAAGCGGGGGCGGCCTGCGGGGAGTAAGAACCCGATATTCTGATGATCTTCTTTGGTTGCCTTATACGGTGGCACGTTATGTAAAAGTTACCGGAGATGATGAAATATTATCTGTACCGGTGCGGTATCTTACCGCACCGGAGCTAGAGCAGGACCAGCAGGAGCATTATCTTTCACCAGGGTTTACCACGTATCGTGAAAGTGTTTATGACCACTGTATTAGGGCATTGCGCCGGGCATGCAGGCTGGGCGAAAATGGACTGCCGTTAATGGGGTGTGGTGACTGGAACGATGGCATGAACCGAATTGGTGATGAAGGTAGAGGAACCAGCGTTTGGCTGGGGATGTTCTTAGCCAGGGTTTGTGAGGATTTTGCCCAAATCAGCACACAAAAAGAAGATATTGTTACTGCTACCAGCTTAAAACAATGTGCAGGCAAATTAAAAGAGAGCCTTGACCGTGAAGCCTGGGACGGAGAATGGTACCGCCGAGCATTTTTTGACGATGGCACTCCGGTGGGAAGCAAAGATTCTTTAGAATGCAGGATGGATTCCCTGCCGCAAAGCTTTTCGGCAATCTGTCAAATGCCTGATTCGGGCAGGGTGGAACAGGCGTTGAACAATGCGCTGAAAAAATTGGTAGATGAAAAAATGCAGGTGATCAAATTATTTGACCAGCCATTTGACCATATGGCAAAAGACCCCGGCTATATTAAAGCATATCCAAAAGGCATTCGGGAAAATGGTGGGCAATACACCCACGCCGGAGTATGGCTTTCCTACGCCATGTTTCTGCAGGAGCGAAGCGATGACGGGTATAGGCTTCTAAAAATTCTCAACCCGGTACACCGGTCTATGGATACAGAACTAAGCGAACGTTATAAACTGGAGCCGTATTATATGGCTGCAGATATTTATACGAATCCGGCTGCTTATGGCCACGGGGGGTGGAGTATTTACACCGGTGCCGCATCCTGGTATTACCGTGTGGCAGTAGAACAGCTGCTGGGGCTTAAACGTCAGGGCGATAAGTTATATTTTCATCCCAATTTGCCAACAGAATGGTCAGGCTTTATTATGGAGGCTAAAATAGCCGGAACCCACCTGGAAATAGAGGTGTCCAAAACAGGAAAGCATACTATTTTATGTGATGGGCAGCTGGAAAACTATATTTTACTGGATGGAAAAAAGAAAAAAATTAAGGCAACAGTGTAAACATTTCTTACCGTTTATTGGAAAAGGAAACCCGTTGTGTTATAATAACCTCGTATTGTTTCCAAATCACAGATTTGGAATATCCGCAGGAGCATTCATTAACTCGTATATCTTGAAACAATAATAGCTAGTATTTGTATCATGATAAAAAGCTTGAATAGCTGCGGGTAAATGGATGACCAGCATATTTTTATAGCCGCAGGTGGAAAATTGAATGCAGGAGATGGCCAAATGGATTATCAGTTAGATAGGGTGAAAATAGGAGACGAAATATTCTTTAGCAGTATTCGAGATGTGAAGTTTAAAAACAACCGGATTTCGGTAAATTTTGTGCTACCGCTGGATTGGAAAACCGTTTCTGCCAATGCGGTTGTACCTTTTTTACTGCGTAAGGGTTATCGTGATTGCCCTGATTTTACAAAGCTTAACCAGCGTTTATACGAACTGTATGGGGCGTCTTTGGATGCAGATGTGGTCAAGTATGGGCAGTACCAAATCATGAGCATCTCTATTTATGGTTTGGATGACCGGTACACCATAGATGGGGAACCGGCCTTAAAGGAATGTGCTCATTTGTTAGCGGGTATCGTTTTAAATCAGGAGCTGCCGGATGGTTTTTTTGATCCTGCAAGCTTTGAAGTAGAAAAACAGTTTTTAATTGATACCATAGAATCTGAGATTAACGATAAGCGCATCTATGCCATAAACCGTTGCCGGGGCATTATGTGTGAAGGTGAAGCTATTGCGATTCGAAAGTATGGCACTAAGGAAAGCGCCAGCTCTCTTACTAACGGAGATGCAGTCAACGCTTACCACAACCTGTTAAACTCTGCCAAAATCGAAGTTTTTTTCGCTGGTTCAGGTAACCCTGATACCGCAAAAAAAGAGTTTGAAAGGGCTTTCCGGCCGATTAAACGTAATTATCAAAAAGCGGATAATGAAAAGATACGTACAAAGGCAGACCAGGTAAAAGAAGAAAGGGAAGAGCTGGACGTCAGCCAAGGCAAACTGGTTATGGGCTTTCGTACAGGAGAGATACAGGACGAAGTTCAGCGCAGTGCCATGCGTTTGATGGTTGCCCTATATGGAGGCACACCTTTTTCACGCCTGTTTACCAATGTTCGTGAAAAATACAGTTTATGCTATTATTGCGCAGCCCGCTTTGACCGTGCGACTGGTATTTTAATGGTTGACAGCGGCGTAGAGGAAAAGAACTGTCAAAAAGCGAGGGAAGAGATATTAAACCAGCTGGATGTGATGAAGCGCGGTGAATTTACCGACGAGGAGCTGGAATCTGCCCGTATTACAGTACAAAATAGTCTTAATTCGGTCAGTGATTCCTTGGAATCACTGGAAAGCTGGTACCTCACTCAAATTATGAACGGGACAGATATTTCCCCCATGCAGGACGCAAAAAGCATGGCAGCCCTGACTAAACAGCAAATTGTAGAAGCTGCTAACCAGGTTTCGCTGGATACGGTATATTTTCTGACCGGCAGAAAGGAGAATTCCAATGAAGGAAACAATTAGCTCAAAACGGTTGGGAGAAAACTACCTGCGTATTCAGCACAAAAGCGGTTTGACATTGCTTTTGTGCCCAATGGATGGCTATTCCACCGCCTATGCCATGTTTGGCACTAAATATGGCTCAATTGATACCAGTTTTAAAACAAGTGAAGAAAAAGACTTTATTACAGTGCCAGAGGGAATTGCTCATTATTTAGAGCATAAATTGTTTGAAAGTGAAGATGGTGATGCATTTGCACGTTATGCTGCTACGGGTGCATCAGCCAACGCGTTTACCTCTTTTGACCGCACCGCGTATCTGTTTTCCTGCACCGACCAGTTTAGAGAATCTTTGGAGATTTTGCTTGATTTTGTAACCCATCCTTACTTTACAAAAGAAACGGTAGAAAAAGAGCAGGGGATTATTGGGCAGGAAATTTCCATGTATGATGATAACCCCGATTGGCGGGTATATTTTAATCTGTTGGGTGCATTGTATCAAAATAATCCGGTTCGTATTGATATTGCAGGCACAAAAGAAACCATTGCAAAAATTAATGCAGAATTGCTTTACAAGTGTTATGATACTTTTTACAACCTGAACAATATGGTACTCACCATAGCAGGAAATTTTGATGTGGATACTGTTTTGGAACTGGCGGATAAAATATTAAAGCCTTCCAAGAATGTTACGGTAGAACGTGCCCCGGTAGAGGAGCCTGAAGGTGTTTTTCAAAAAGAGGTGATACAGAATCTGCCGGTAGCAACGCCGTTATTCCAATTGGGATTCAAAGGAAAGTCTTACAATTCCGCCCAGAATATCCGCAACCAGGTACTGGATGAAATTCTTCTGGATATTGTGGCTGGAGAATGCACCCCTCTTTACCGTCGTTTATACGACGGAGGTTTTATTAACCAAACCTTTATGGGCGAGGTCATGGTAAGCCGCGATTATCTGGCAGTGATCTATTCCGGAGAATCGAAGGACCCCAAAAGGGTGTATGAGGAGCTTTGCAAGGAGATTAAACGGATACAGGCTGAAGGAATTGACCCTGAGATGTTTGCACGCTGCAAAAAAGCCACCTATGGCAGGTATATTGGAATGTACGGTAAGGTGGAGGCAGTTTCGAGCCTGATGATGCTGACCCATTTTGCAGGACTGGACAATATGTATGAACTGCTGGATATTGTTGCAGACGCTACCGTGGAGCAGCTAACGCAGCGCTTAAAAGAGGACTTTGATACGGAGAAGGGCGCTCTTTCCATAGTATCTGCAAAGGAATAAAGGAGGATGACAACACATGTCTGAGGTATTAAGCTTTCCCGGGTTGGGATGGGAATTTACTCTAAACCGCGTAGCCTTTCAGATTGGTCCCTTTGGAAGCTTTGGGCCAATCTACATATACTGGTACGGAATCATCATTGCAGCTGCATTCCTGGCCGGTATTGTATATGTTTTGGCTAGAGCTAAAAAATTCGGCGTGGACTCTGACCGTTTGATTGATGTAATTTTTGTTGGCACAATTGGCGCAGTCATTTGTGCAAGGCTTTATTATGTGGTATTCTCTTGGGATCAGTATAAAGATAACCTAGGCAGTATTTTTAAAATTTGGGAAGGCGGGCTTGCAATTTATGGCGGGCTAATTGGTGCGCTTATTTTTGGCGCCCTCATGTGCAAACTGCGCCGTGTAAAGCTGCTTCCCACTTTGGACCTGGTAGCAGGAGGCTTGATTCTGGGCCAGGCCATAGGCCGCTGGGGCAATTTTGTCAATATTGAAGCATATGGCTCCAATACGGCGCTTCCCTGGGGTATGACCGGGCCTAAAATTGTCAACGACTTAAAATTTGCTTCCTCCAGCCTGGAACAGCTCGGCGTTCATGTTGACCCCAACATTCCAGTTCATCCAACTTTTTTTTATGAATCTATCTGGTGCTTACTGGGCTTTTTCTTCCTTCTGATCCTGTCTAAGCACCGCAAATTTGACGGCGAGGTTTTCCTGGCATATTCCGCATGGTATGGAGCCGGCCGCTTTGTAATTGAAGGGTTAAGAACTGACAGCCTTCTTATTGGTAATCTGCGTGTTTCCCAACTGGTGGCGCTTATCTGTTTTCTGGGTGCCACCGCGCTGATTGTTGCAATTCGTATCAAAATTCGTGAAAAGAATGATCCGGATTTTATGCCTCTCTATATCAATACCGAAGAAGGACAGGCCGTGATTAACGGTACCTTCTATCATAAAAAAGGTGAAGAGAATCAACCGGAAGAGAAAGAGGACACAGGTGTAGCAAATGAAGAAGCTACTTTAAACCAGCCGGCAGACGAAACCGAGCTGAAGGACACAGCGGAGCTGTCAGCGCAAACAAATGATACCTTAATGGGTGCACCGGAAACAGAGAACAATGCGGCTGAATCAGATAATAGCGATGAACCTGGCTTTGAGGCGGAACAGACAGAGGGGGAAGAGGACAGTGCCGGCAAAGATTATTGATGGAAAACAAATTTCGCAAAGTGTTCGGCAAGAGCTGAAACAGCAAGTGGAAGTTTTAAAGGCTTCCGGTATTGTGCCTGGTCTTGCGGTTGTAATTGTTGGAAATAATCAGGCGTCCCGTGTATATGTGAATAATAAGAAGAAAGCATGCGAACAGGTGGGCATCCACTCTGAGGAATATGCACTGCCAGAGGAAACCACCCAGCAGGAACTGCTGGAGCTGGTAGAAACACTGAATGGTAAGGAAGATATTCATGGCATTTTGGTACAGCTTCCGCTGCCAAAGCAGATTGATGAAGAGGCAGTAATCGCCGCAATTCTCCCTGAAAAAGATGTTGACGCTTTTCACGCACAAAATGTAGGGCATATTATGATTGGTGATTACCGCTTTCTGCCTTGTACCCCAGCGGGTATTATGGAGCTTTTGGCCTATGAAGGAATTGATGTGAGCGGAAAAGAGTGCGTGGTAATTGGAAGAAGCAATATTGTCGGGAAACCCATGGCAATGCTGCTTCTGCATAAGAACGGTACCGTAACGGTATGCCATTCCCGTACTAGGGACCTTGGCGAAGTGACCCGCCGTGCTGATATATTGGTCGTTGCCATTGGTAAGGCAAAGTTTGTAACGGCCGATATGGTCAAGCCTGGAGCGGTCGTCATTGACGTGGGAATGGACCGGGATGAGAACAACAAGCTTTGCGGTGATGTTGATTTTGACAGTGTTAAAGAGGTTGCGGGCTACCTAACTCCGGTTCCCGGAGGAGTTGGCCCTATGACCATTACCATGCTGCTAAAAAATACGATTGAGGCTGCAAAATAAGCTGTTTTGCAGTAAGTTTATTTCTAGCTTTTGTTGACATGGGACAATTAGTATGGTAAAATTATGTCTGCCGCATGATCTGGGCTATAAGTGCGTCAAATCGCCGCCCTCCATCAGCGAGTCTATAGAAAGAGGCAGGTGCCTAAAAATGTACGCAGTTATTGAAACTGGTGGCAAGCAGTATCGTGTTCAAGAAGGCGATACCATCTATGTGGAAAAACTCTGTGCCGAGGCTGACTCCACCATCGATCTGGACAAGGTTGTAGCTTTGGGCAAGGATGACGGCCTTGTAGTCGGTGCTCCTTATGTTGCAGGAGCTAAGGTTGTCGCTAAGGTTGAAAAGAGCGGAAAAGCTAAGAAAGTTACAGTTTTCACTTACCGTTCTAAAAAGGATTCTAAGCGTAAAATGGGCCACAGACAGCCCTACACCAAGCTTACTATCCAGTCTATCAACGCATAACGATCAAAGCAGATGATTACTGCTAAATTTTTGAAGGATGGGGACAGAATCCGGGCCGTAAGTGTTTACGGGCATGCAGACTATTCTGACGAAGGGATGGATATTGTCTGTGCCAGTGTTTCTTCTTCGCTTCAGACAATCGCCAACGGAATCACCGAGGTATTGCAGGTTGCAGCCAAGGTGTGCGTGGACGAAAATCTCATAGAAATCAATCTCCCTGAAGGTTCTATGCCAAGTGCGTATGATTTTTTAGAGGCGTTTGAGCTTCAAATGAGTATCCTCAGTGAGGATTACCCAGGAACGATTCAACTTTCGATATTGGAGGTGCAGCATTATGATCCGCATTAGCATGCAGTATTTTGCTCATAAAAAGGGTGTTGGTTCCACCAAGAACGGCCGTGACTCTGAGTCCAAACGCCTTGGTGTGAAAAGGGCAGACGGTCAGATGGTTCTGGCTGGTAATATTCTGGTTCGCCAGAGAGGTACCCACATCCATCCGGGTACCAATGTAGGGATCGGTTCGGATGACACTCTGTTTGCTTTAACTGATGGCAGGGTGAAATTTGAGCGCGTGGGTCGTGACCGTAAAAAAGTTTCGATCTATCCTGCTCAGTAAGTTAACTGAAGTAAAAATCCCGGGCAGTTTGCTCGGGATTTTTTCGTTTTAAATCGATTTTTTTACAAAAATTTGGTATAATAAGAATAAAGTAGCTAAAAGGAGAATGGTCTTTCCCTACCTAAGGCATGAGGCAAGAGGGTGTTGGACGGCTAACTTGCGGGAACACCTGTATTTGTCTGTCAGTTTAGTGCACAATGGCGTCTTTACAGTCTTGCCATAGTTTGTGTTATTAACCATTCTTACTTTGTGTTCTTCGTATAAAATGCATTAGGGTTACTATACTCTTTAAAACAGGTCGACGACGCAAAGTCCCCAACACGCTAGGCGCATATATTGGGACAAAGTGTGTATGCAATAAGAGCAAGCTTGTTTTTAAGTTTTTGCCTGATATACATAAAATTATGGCACCTTACGGATATGGTATAATAACCCCAAAGCGGCTATGATACTTTCATGGCCAAGCCGACCAGCGGCCCAATGGCCAATTTATACCACTTACACCTTGTGTTCAGGGTATAATAATCAGCAGCTTGCTTTTTATAAAGGGAGAAATGGTCTGCATAAGTTTGTAATTTGATTCAGCATTACAACACACAACTTTTCAGCTATTTTTTCTTAATTTTAGTTCCTACCAGAATAAAAGCACAAAATAAGAGAATTAGGCAGGTGAAACCATGTTTGTAGATATTGCAAAAATTAGTATTAAAGCAGGGGATGGCGGCGCTGGTGCTGTAAGTTTTCACAGAGAAAAATACGTTGCTGCCGGTGGCCCTGATGGAGGAGACGGCGGCAAGGGTGGAGATATAATTTTTCAGGTGGATACCAATCTTTCCACTTTATTAGATTTTAAATATAAAAAGCGCTATTTTGCCCAGAATGGCGAACCGGGTTCAAAACGCCGCTGTACCGGTAAGAATGGGCAGGATTTGGTAATAAAAGTGCCAAAAGGCACCTTAGTAACAGACGCACAAACCGGCAGAGTAATTGCCGATCTTTCCGATGATCAGCCGGTGGTCATTGCGAAAGGCGGTCGTGGAGGGTGGGGAAATACTCATTTTGCTACACCCACCCGTCAGATTCCGCGCTTTTCTAAACCGGGGCTCCCCGGCCAGCAGTATGAGCTGACCTTAGAACTTAAATTATTAGCTGACGTCGGTTTGGTAGGGTTCCCCAATGTAGGAAAATCCACCTTAATCTCTGTTGTCAGCGAAGCAAAACCGAAAATTGCGAACTACCATTTTACAACGTTGACCCCTGTGCTGGGTATGGTTCGGGTTGAAGAAGGGAAAAGCTTTGTAATGGCGGATATTCCCGGATTAATTGAAGGAGCCAGCGAGGGAGTTGGTCTGGGGCACGAGTTCCTTCGCCATGTCGACCGTTGCCGGTTAATTGTTCATGTTGTGGATGTCTCTGGTATTGAGGGGCGTGATCCCATTGAAGATTTTGAAGCAATTAACCGTGAGCTTAAAAATTTTAGCGAAGAGATTTATTCCCGACCGCAAATTGTGGCAGCAAACAAGGTCGACTTAGCTTCGGAAGAGCAAATTGCAAAATTTGAAGAATATATTCGGGAAAAAGGATATGAATTCTATGCCATTAGTGCAGCTGCCCGAAAAGGAGTGGACGAGCTTATTCATGCGGTAGCCCGTCAATTAGACACATTACCTCCCATAAAACAATATGAGCCCGAAGCTTTGCCGGTAGTATTGCCTGAGCAGGATAACCGTAAATTTTCCGTTACGGTTGAAGATGGGGTTTATATAGTGGATGCGGACTGGCTGGGGGCAATTCTTAGCACGGTTAATATGGACGATTATGAATCGTTGCAATACTTTCAGAGAGT
This sequence comes from Ruminococcaceae bacterium Marseille-P2935, assembly GCA_900104565.1. Classification (GTDB taxonomy): domain Bacteria; phylum Bacillota; class Clostridia; order Oscillospirales; family Ruminococcaceae; genus Marseille-P2935. The sequence goes on along the minus strand of LT629952.1, from coordinate 597,323 downwards.
ACTGCGTTCCAGCGGGATTATTGATAAGCTGGAAGAGATGGGTATCAATGAAGGGGATACGGTAAGCATCTTTAATTTGGAGTTTGACTATATCCGGTAAGGGGGGAGCGCTTACGCTTTTTGTGAAAGAAAAAGAGCAGAACCCCAAGCTGCTAAGCCCGTTAACACTGGCATTTATTGGGGATGGCGTTTACGAACTATTAGTACGCGAAAAACTGGTGGCAATTGGCAGTATGTCGGCCAACCGCCTGCATAAGCTTACCATTCAGTTTGTCAGTGCCAAAGCGCAGGCCCAGGCTTATGATTTGATATTGGGCCAGTGCAGCGAAGAGGAGGAGGCGATGCTAAGACGTGGCCGAAACGCCAACTCTACCAAATCCCGCCACTGTGAACTGTCGGAATACCGGCGGGCAACCGGGTTGGAAACTTTATTTGGCTATCTTTATTTATGCGGCAGCACAGAACGGATTTATCAACTGTTTGAGATGATTTTTGAGTCGAATCGGGATAAAATTTCCTTTGAGTGAGGCGAAAGCATGAATTCTTTTTTGGAAAGTCATAAAAAGTCAATAGAAGTTTTACTGGATATCTTGGCAGATTTTTTAGGCTCGTTCCTTTTTGCCATATCGATTCATATGTTTACCGCACCAAATCAGATTGCACCTGGAGGAGTTAGCGGAATCTGCATTATTATCAATTATCTTACAGGTTTTCCTATCGGTTTAGCTTCTTTTTTAATTAATATTCCACTACTGATTTTGGGATTTAAATTTATTGGTAAAAAGTTTACTGTTCGCACGTTAAAATCGGTCGTAATTCTTTCGGTTATGTTAGATTTTATGGAGCCGATTTTGCCCACCTATCAAGGCAACATGATATTGGCGTCTTTATTTGGCGGAATTATGATGGGAATAGGCCTTGCGGTAATTTTTATGCGGGATTCCACAACTGGCGGTACCGATATTTTGTCTCGACTCATTCAACAAAAGCTTCCTCATGTACAAATGGGAAAGATCCTGCTTTCAATTGATTTTGTTGTTCTTATTCTTTCGGCTATAACCTTTAAAAACTTAGAGGCTATGCTTTATGGAATCATTGCCATTTATGCCAACGCAAAGATGGTGGATGCAATCCTTTACGGGTGGGATACAGGAAAACTTTTGTTTATAATTTCTCCAAACAATGCCCAAATAGCCGAACAGATTTTAAAGCAGTTAGACCGTGGAGCCACCTTTTTAGATGGAACCGGCGCCTTTTCTGGTGAAAAAAAGGATGTGCTTCTGTGTGCGGTGCGTAAGAATCAATTTTACCGGGTCAAGAGTATTGTATATTCGATTGATCCCGATGCGTTTTTAATTGTAACTGAAACCGGAGAAGTTATTGGAGAAGGTTTTAAAAAGGCAGAACTAAATTAACAGCAAAAAACTTGTTGGCATAGCCGGTTTAAAATGTTCCATTCAAAATCAATTGAGCTATTAACCTTTGTTTTAGAATTTGTAAGTGTTTTGCAGCTGATGCTTGGAATTCTTTCCTGAATGATAGACCTAAAAATATGTACCCAAAAGATTTGGTTTAAAAGAAAAAAGGCTGGTATTGGTTTAACCAATACCAGCCTTTAAAATATCTGATTGGGTATATTTTTGTGCATATTCCAACAGTTTCAAAACGGTTTCTGGTTTGAAGGTAAAGGTATTCAGCAGCTACCTGATTTCCTCAGCAGTCTGTATTCCTGTGGTGCAATAGTAAGTTCGACTGCAAAAATCCTTCCGTAGTTAAATGTATTGGAATTCTATTGTGAAAGACGTTTTTTACTTGAAATAACGGTTCAGCAGACCTTCAAAGCCACATCCATGACGGGCCTCGTCTTTGGCCATTTCATGTACGGTATCGTGGATTGCATCCAAACCAAGAGCTTTAGCTTTTTTAGCAATCTCCATTTTGCCTGCGCAGGCTCCATTTTCAGCAGCAACACGAAGCTCCAAATTCTTTTTGGTAGAGGTGGTAACAACCTCACCCAGCAGTTCTGCAAATTTAGCAGCATGTTCTGCTTCCTCAAAAGCAGCTTTGGTGTAAAAAGCAGCAACTTCCGGATAACCTTCGCGGTCTGCTTGACGTGCCATTGCCAAATACATACCAACTTCGGTGCATTCACCGGTGAAATTCATTCTTAAACCTTCTAAAATTTCTGCATCTACATCAGCAGCCACGCCAATTCTGTGCTCGTCAGCCCAAGAAAGCCCCTCTTTTTGTTCTGTAAATTTTGAAGCTGGTGCTTTGCACTGAGGGCAAAATTCTGGAGCACTGTCACCTTCATGTACGTATCCGCAAATAGAGCATACAAATTTTTTCATTTTTATTTTCCTCCTAAATATTATGTAGTAATTTTTAGATTGCTTAAAAGTATACCATATTGGTATGTGTTTTGCAATAGCTAAAAAGAAAATTTTTGCTCATATTTGTAAAATCTTATTTGTTTATTCTATCGAAATCGCGGTTGATTGTATAAAAGCGGTCAGAACAGGAAAAATACTTATGAAAAGAGGTGAAAAGAAATGAGCAATAATACTGATAAACAAAACAATCGCATGGATAACACCAATAGACAAAACAATCGCACGAATAACTCTGTTACGAATGAAAATGAGTATAATTCCAATGCAGCCAATGAAAGAACAAATAAAACCAATAAAACTAATAAAACGAATGCTACCAATAAAGCAAACAATCGCGCATCCGATTGCAAGTAAATTGGCGAAAATATAAATGAAGTATTTGCCACGTTGCTTCAGAGTGCATAAAAAAGGTACCGTTAAACGGTACCTTTTTTATTATTTACAATAATAGTTATGTGTGATATTATATATAATATATAAATAAAAATATCCCGCTAAAAAATCCGGCAGGGTGCAGAAAGTTTTCAGTGGGAGAAAAGTCACCATTGAAAGTACTACGTCTTTGACTGAACATAGGAGGAGATATGGAGATTACAATCTTTCATAATCACGTTTGGGATATGCTCCACAATCTAAGTGAACGAATGGAAAGCCTTTTTCGGCCCCTGTGCGATACATACGGGTTAACTCCGGTGCAGATGCGTGCTCTTTTAGAGCTGCGCCTGCATGGTGAACAAACGGTGGGAGCATTGAGCAAAAAATTATGTATGGCAGCCGGCAATACTTCGGCCATGTGTAAACGGTTGGAAAAAAGTGGTTTTTTAAAGAGGTTGAGGGACCAGCAGGATGAACGCATCGTACGGGTAGGTTTGTCTGAAAGGGGAAACCAAACGATTCTGGAAATGGATCATACGCTATTTGACCGATATGCCGAGATATTAGAAGATGTACCAAAAGATCAACTATCTCAAATTGAATGTGGGCTTAAAAATCTAAATGAATTGCTCCAACGTATGGGAGATGTTTCATTGCTATAAAAAAGGATGATATTATGAAAGATATTAAGACACCGAAAAAGCCACTTATTTTTTATTATGTTATTGCGCTTTTAATCTTGTTTGTTTTTAATGCTTTGATCTACCCAATGATTTTAGAAAGTCAAATTATTAAGGTAGATTACAGTGAATTTTTAACATTGTTAAATGAAAAAAAGGTTGATACTGTGGAGGTGCAGGAGGACCAGATTGCTTTTCTGGTTAAAGATGGGGAAAAGGATGTTCTTTATTCCACAGTACGAATGGACGATTATAAGCTGGTGGACAGACTGCAGGAAGCCAATGTAAAATATGGCGCGATAAAACCGCAACAAGACGGTTTGCTTAGTGTGCTGCTTACCTGGATCATGCCAATTCTCTTTTTTATTTTAATTGGTCAGCTCTTTATGCGTATGCTTCAGAATAAGATGGGCGGTTCCAATGCAATGACCTTTGGAAAAAGTAATGCAAAGGTTTATGTTGCGGCACAAACAGGAAAAACCTTTGCAGATGTAGCCGGGCAGAACGAAGCGAAGGAAGCACTGAGTGAAATTGTAGATTTTTTGCATAACCCTCAAAAATACCGGGAAATCGGTGCACGGCTGCCTAAGGGCGCGTTGCTGGTGGGCCCTCCGGGAACCGGGAAAACACTGCTGGCCCAGGCTGTGGCTGGTGAAGCCCAGGTGCCATTCTTTTCGATTTCAGGCTCGGAATTCGTTGAGATGTTTGTTGGTATGGGCGCAGCACGGGTACGCGACCTATTTAAACAGGCCCAGGAAAAAGCACCGTGTATCGTTTTTATTGATGAAATTGATGCAATTGGCAAAAAGAGAGATAATTCTGGCATGGGCGGAAACGATGAGAGGGAGCAAACGCTGAATCAGCTTTTAACCGAGATGGATGGTTTTGATGGAAGCAGCGGCGTTGTCATTTTGGCTGCGACCAACCGCCCCGAGACTTTGGATAAAGCTCTATTGCGTCCCGGCCGGTTTGATCGCAGGATTCCGGTAGAACTTCCGGATTTACAGGGAAGGGAAGCCATTTTAAGAGTTCATGCTGCAAAGATTAAAATTTCTGAAAATGTGGACTTTAATGCAATTGCCAGGGCAACCTCCGGTGCTTCTGGCGCCGAGCTTGCCAATATTGTAAACGAAGCGGCATTATTGGCGGTAAAATCTAAGCGGCAGGAGGTTATTCAGCAGGATTTGGAAGAATCGGTCGAAACAGTAATTGCCGGTTATCAGCGTAAAGGTGCTGTTATTTCTGAAAAAGAAAAACTTATAGTGGCGTATCATGAAATTGGCCATGCGTTGGTTGCGGCAAAACAGAAGAATTCTGCGCCTGTGCATAAAATTACCATAGTACCCCGCACGTCTGGTGCACTTGGCTATACTATGCAGGTAGACGAAGAGGAAAAACTGCTTATGACCAAAGAAGAGGCATTGGAAAAGATTGCGACCTTTACCGGCGGACGGGCGGCGGAAGAGATTATTTTCGGTTCCATTACTACCGGTGCATCCAATGATATAGAACAGGCAACCAGAATTGCCCGCGCCATGGTAACCAGGTACGGTATGAGTGAAAACTTTGACATGATGGCTTTGGAAACGGTCTCCAATCAGTATTTAAGTGAAGATGCTTCACTGGCCTGCTCTGCTCAAACAGCTTCAAAAGTGGACGAACAGGTTTTGCAGATTATAAAAGACAGCCACCAAAAAGCAATTTCAATTTTAAAAGAGAATTTGGAAAAGCTGCATGAATTAGCCCAATATTTGCTTGAAAAAGAAACGATTACTGGCGAGGAATTTATGCAGATATTGAATGCTTCTGCCAGCTTAGAAGCTGGAAATTAAGATGGGGGTATAAAATGAACTGGTTACAGCGCATCATGATTGGGCGGAATGGGCCGGACCCATTGTCCTTTGCATTGCTTTTACTTAGTATGCTATTATCGATCTTTTCCAGAATAAAATATCTATCTGTTTTATCAATTTTATCTTATGCAGTGCTGGTGTACTGTATTTACCGTATGCTTTCGCGGAATATTGTTCGCAGGCAGGCGGAAAACCAAAAATTTATGGCTCTGTATAATCCTGTTGCCTACAAAGTACGCAGCTGGATGAACCGTTTCCATGATTATCAGCATTATAAATACTTTAAGTGCCCAAACTGTAAAATGAAGCTGCGCGCTCCAAGAGGACGCGGTAAAATTAGTGTAACCTGCCAACGATGCAAAACGGTATTTCAGAAGAAAACCTAAGGTGGTGTACTTGTGAATATCCTGGTAACTATAAATTCCAGCTACCTAAAACCGCTGATTATAATGCTTACTTCCTTGCATAAATCAAACCCTCATGCAAACATCGACGTTTACGTAGCACATTCTTCATTGAGCAGGATGGATTTTGACCAATTGGAACAATATACGGCGGAGCAGATGAGAATATGTGAAATTAAGGTTTCGGATACTATGCTGTCATCTGCACCCATTTCGTATCGTTACCCAAAAGAGATGTACTACCGTATTTTTGCGGCTCAATATCTGCCGCAGAATTTGGATCGAATCCTTTACCTGGATCCGGATTTAGTAGTGCGCAAGCCGGTTGATGCTTTGTATCAAATGGCGTTTAAGGGGAATTTTTATATTGCCACCTCTCATGTTCATGAACAATTTCGCAAGCTGAATGAACTGAGACTGAATATGCCGCAAGACGGGCCCTATATCAATTCTGGAGTTATGATGATGAATCTTGATGCATTGCGTCAGGAGCAGAAGGTTGATGAGGTATTGCAGTATATTGAAGAATATAAAAACCGCTTGCTGCTTCCAGATCAGGACGTGCTGAGCGGATTGTACGGTGACCGCACCCTAACGGTTGATCCATTTACTTATAATTTAAACGAAAAGTATTTTCGTTTTTATAACCTAAACCCTGCAAATCCCAAAAAAGATTTGGATTGGGTTCGGGAGAATACGGTTATCATTCATTATTGTGGAAAAAACAAACCATGGCTGCCCAATTATCATGGGAAATTTGGAGAGTTTTTTCATGAGGTGACTTGTTCCTTAAACTTACTATAAAAAAGCCTGCTGTGTTTTACAGCGGGCTTTTTGTATGTTACAATTTGTTTGCATAAAAGGACGGTGGTGCAATGAATCAGACAATTGGTATTCTCGCTCACGTTGATGCCGGAAAAACCACACTGTCGGAACAAATTCTATACCGGAGTGGTACAATCCGGCATCCAGGAAGGGTGGATCATAAAAACACGTTTTTAGACTTAGACCCCTTAGAACGAAACCGGGGTATTACAATATTTTCCGAACAGGCGGTTTTTGAATATCATGGCAACCAGTACTATCTAATAGATACACCGGGGCATGCGGATTTTGGTGCAGAGATGGAACGTGCCGTTCAGAGTATGGATATTGCAGTATTGGTAGTAAGTGCGGCAGACGGAATTCAAAGCCATACAGAGACGATTTGGCGGCTGCTTAGGCGTTATCGGGTGCCTACTGTTATTTTCATCAATAAAGTTGATCGGGAAGGAGTAGACATTGCTGCAATCATGGCGGCGTTAAAAAACCGCTTTTCTTCTAAAATTGCTTCGGTTGACAGTTTCTTTTCACAAAATTCAATGAGCACTGAAGAATTAGAAGTGCTTGCAGAGCTGGACGAGTCCTTTTTGGATTGGTTTGTGCAGGAGCAGTTTGAAAAAGAAAATTGGCTGAATCACATGAGGGAGCTGTTTCAGCAGCAGGAATTATATCCGTGTTTTATGGGCTCGGCGCTACAGGGCACTGGTATAGATAGCCTGTTGCAGGGAATCCGCTTTTTGTCCCCAGGGCAGCGGCCCTTCAGAGAAGAGGAGTTTAGCGGACGGGTATTTAAAATACGCTATGATCCGCAGGGCACCCGGCTGGTGTTTCTAAAAGTATGCGGAGGAACTTTAAAGGTAAAACAGGAAGTAAAGGCTTTTGATTGTAACGGAAAAATGCATATAGAAAAAATAAATGAAATCAGAATTTATAACGGTTCAAAATTTCAGCCGGCATCTTGTGTAGAAAAAGGCGGCATATGTGCTGTAACGGGAATGAAGTCAGTGCGCCCAGGAGACAGCCTGGGAAAAATGACGCCTTCCTTACTGCCAAAGCTGGTTCCCTTATTGACCGCCAAAGTAGAGTTTGATTCCCATCTGCCGGCCAAAACTATTTTACAATGTATGCGTATTCTGGAGGAAGAGGACCCATCTTTAAAAGTAATTTGGAACGAAACGCTGCAAGAGATTCAGCTCCATGTAATGGGGAAAATTCAACTTGAGATATTAAAAGAACTGATCAGCCGGCGTTTTGGTTTTCAGGTAAGCTTTGGAAGCTGCCAGATTTTGTATTATGAAACAATTACCAAGCCTGTCATGGGGTATGGACATTTTGAACCGCTGCGGCATTATGCCGAGGTACATTTGCTTTTAGAACCACTCCCACGGGGAAGCGGGATACAGTTTGAAAGCAGGTGCCCTCTTGAACAGCTGGATGCTTCTTATCAGCATCTGGTCCGCACTCATGTGTTTGAAAAAGAGCATAAAGGGATTTTAACCTGTATGCCTCTCACGGATGTACGCATTGTTTTAACAAATGGGAAAGCTCATTTAAAGCACACAGAGGGCGGAGATTTTAGAGAGGCGGTTTACCGTGCAATACGCCAGGGACTGGAACAGGCCCAAAATATTTTACTGGAACCGTATTATTCTTTTACCATATTTTTTCCCCCAGAGTGCATCGGCCGGGTGCTTAGCGATATTCAGGCCAGGAGTGGCAGTTTTGAACCGCCAGCTGTTGGAGAATATCAGGCAGTAATAAAGGGCAGGGGACCTGTGGCAGCATTTATGAATTATGCAGCGGAGCTGGAATCCTTCACAAAAGGGTACGGCAGTATGCAAACCAGTTTTGACGGATATGAACCATGCCATAATCAGAAAGAGGTAATAGAACAAATTGGTTATGATAAAACCCGAGATACAGAAAATACTTCCAGTTCTATTTTTTGTGCAAAAGGTGCTGGGTATCCTGTAAAATGGCAGGATGTTCCACTATTTATTCATTGTAAAGATGAAACACCAAGAGGCTGATCCCAGTGACCAGCCTCTTGGTGTTGTTTGTGAAATGATATTCATTGGAGGGTGATTATCAAAGGAGAAAACTTAGTTTTGCTGGGTTTTTTTGATGGGTAAAAACATCAATACTGTATAGCAATAAAATATCGTCATATTCTGATAATGCAATTTGATCACTAAAATCTGTATTAATGTATCGAAGATCCAATAAGGTAATTTCGCCATAATCCTGAAGAAGGTATGGAGCAAGAGCATGTGCATAGGAATCTTTACAAAGTAATAGCTTACGGTCAGAAGAAGACCCGGTTTTAATGGTGATTCTGGGTTGGTTAGAACCAAGAAAATACGAGTATTGATCCTTTTGGGATAAATATTCATCAAAATAGATAGAAGGGTAAGATACTGTCTGTGTGCCGTTATTTACCAAACATTCTTCAATGTTTACAGGGCAGGCCTCGATCGTATCGGGAGTAATGCTGCGATAGCCAGCCTTGGAATAAAGAGTACCATAGAAATTTTCGGAAACTTTTTGCGTTAATAGAGAATTGCCGGTTAAGTTCATCTCTTGAGATAATTTCTGGTAAGCCAGGCCAGCACCGTAGGTTGTCCAGTGATGGTCGGTACGATAATAAATTTCTTCATCTTTATGTTCTTTTAAAACTGAGGCAAGGTCTATCGTATTGACCCGACCGTCCACCTGCGCATATACCTTTTCAATAACCGCTAATTGGTCCCAACCGGGAGCATTGACAGGCAGATATTGTTTTTGTATGCTGCTGGCAGATGGAATTACCGAAAAATAGATATTTGCATTGCTGGTGTTTTCGGCCAACTGATTAATCCCTTGAATGTTTGCAGCAATATAATCTTCATTGGGTTTATCCAAATGCTCAATCAGCCGGTTCTCGCAGAGAAATATTTTATTGTTTTCCCGTTTGCCAACGGCATATTCGCTATATCCCTTTACAGCTACCCACTGGTCTCTTCCCACAAAATGGTCCGAAACATAATTTTCAAAGCCATTCATAAAACTGCGGTCCAAAACAGAGGTTAAATTAAATTGAGGAAATTTTTCAAGGTAGCGGTTTTCAATGGAAGAAAACTCTTTTGCAGGAAGTAAAAAGGTTGCAAGGGGAAAACAAAGCAGCATAGCAAAAAACAGGGTGGGATAGATCCATTTTATCTTCAAACAACATCCTCCTTGTACAAACCTGCATGGAAAGTTTTCCCGTCGTTATACGACAGCAGCAACTTGCGCATGCGGCTTTTTCATACATTCTGCCTGTGGGTTTTACCGTAGCGGCAAACCTTTGCCTGTTAAAGAAAAACAGGAGTGGTATTGGCTGCAGAACAGTATTAAAAGCGGAAATATAAAAACGGATTATAGGTAGAATCCACCAGGTAAGCGATAGATAATAAAAATAATAGAATACTGCAGCAGGGGGTTGCAATTGCCATTGATTTGGGAAAACGGGAAGAAAGACGAGAAATTGCTTTTTTGGAAAAACCAAAAGCAACGACAGAGCCAATAAGGAACAATAGCAGATAAGAACGGCCGTAGTAATTGAAAAGAGAGTCAATCCCCCTACCGGTAGCACCGAACATAGCACCAAGGTAGCTCCATACACGAGGCAACTGGTCAAATTCAAACAAGACCCAGCCAAGAACAACTGCTAAAAAGGTATATGCAATACGAAAAAATACGGGTATTTTTTGCAGCAGCTTACCTAAAAATAGCCGTTCTAAAATAATTAATAAGCCAAAATATAATCCCCAAAGAATAAAGTTCCAGCTGGCGCCATGCCAAAAACCGGTTAATACCCATACAATTAACAAATTCCGTATGGTTTTGCCTGTTCCACCCCGGTTGCCGCCCAATGGAATGTACACATATTCTCTGAACCAGGTACCAAGTGTAATGTGCCAGCGCCGCCAAAAATCGCTGATGCTTTGGGCGTTATAAGGCTGGTTAAAGTTTTCGGGAAAATGGAACCCAAGCATATGCCCCATTCCAACAGCCATATCAGAATAACCACTGAAGTCAAAAAGAATCTGTAAAGAAAAAGCTAAAATACCAAGCCATGCGGTTGCAGCCGAAAGCTCTGATATTTCCATGGCCTTAATGGTTGTCCATAAATAACCCAAGCTGTTGGCAAGCAGTACCTTTTTTCCCAGTCCACGTATAAAAATAGCGACGCCATCATGAATTTCAGGCATGTTAATTGTTCGTGTTTCCAGCTCTTTGCGCACATCATCATAACGGACAATAGGTCCCGCCACCAACTGTGGGAACATAGAGACATATGCGCCGAAATTAATAAAACTTTTTTGTACAGGTATTTGCCTGCGATATAAATCAATGGTATAGCTCATACTTTGAAAGGTGTAAAATGAGATGCCAATGGGTAAAGGCAGGTTGGGGTTTTGCAAGCTGGAGCCAAAAATCCAGTTAATATTGTCGATAAAGAAAGAGCTATATTTAAAAATTCCCAGTAAAGTTAAATTCATTACTACCGAGACGATCAGAATTACCCGTCTGGCAGTCGGGTGTTTATCATAACGATCCATCGCAAGACCACAGCAATAGTCAATAAGAATTGAGAGGATCATGACAACGATATAGATCGGTTCGCCCCATCCATAAAAGATAAGCCCGGTTATGAGCAGTATGAAATTCTTGAACCGATAGGGAACCAGATAGTACAGCAATAAAGATATGGGTAGAAAGGTAAAAAGAAAGGTAAGGCTGGAAAATACCAAAAGGATCCCTCCAGAATCATATTACTATAGATATTTTACACAATAACAGAAATTAACCACAAATGGCGGTTAAGTGATTTGCAGACCTCGTAATGGCTATTATAATAAAGGAGATTGCCCATGGTTTTATTTACGCCGATTTTCGACGATTTAGTGTGCGTTATTAAAATTGCAACTCATTGTGGTTACGATATAATGATTTTATCGTGGAAATTCGCTTATGAAACAGCTTAGTAGCGATACCGAAACAACTTTTTGACTAAATGTCTGCAGGTTTTTTCTCATTTATATATCTTAACAATACCAGCTGCATATTGAGGGAGCGTTTCCTTAGTATATATTCAGACAAACATACGAAAAGGAGCCTGGAAATGTTGCATACTTTGCGGCAGAAATTTACAGCAATCTATTTAGCTTTAGTGGCATGTGTTATTTTGGTGGGAGGAACTGCTGCTGTTTCGTTGCATGTGATTAATCGGAATGTAGACAAAATGATTGAACAGGATTATGTGAGCATTCAGGCTGTGGACGAAATGCTGGAAACAATAGACCGGCAGGATAGTGCGGTGCTAACCTATCTGAGTATTGACAAAAACCAGGGGATTAACCTATTTACCGAGGGAATGCAGACTTTTATTAAATGGCAGGTTGTTTTAAACAATAATATGCAAGGTACTGACCATGCTGAATTGGTGAACAATATGCGCAGCTGGTATGATCAGTACTGCAAAGACTTTTCCTTATTACAGGAAGAGGTAGGATCATCAGGAACAGGGCAGGCGGTTGAATATTACAATACCAAGATGACCCCGGCTTTTGAAGAGATTAAAACAGCACTTAGAAACTTAAGAGCCTATAATAATGATTTAATTCAACAGACACAAACCCAGGTGAAAAGCCAAGCGCAAATACAGGGCTGGGTGATACTTACGGCTACTATTATACTTTCTGGCGCTGGAATTATCATTTCTATTTGGCAAACAAAGCGGCTGCTGACCCCTCTTTATCAGTTAACAGATGCTATCAAATCAGTGTCCGCAGATGGATTTCACCAGCAGCTGGACATTCATACGTCGGGTGAGATAAGGCTTTTAGAGCTGGAATTTAATAACATGATTTCCCGATTGGAAGAGTACGACCGAAGCAATGTGGGGGAGCTATTGTCCGAAAAGAAAAAGTTTGAGCTGATTCTTGACAATATGGAGGATGCATTTTTTATTTTAAATAAAAATTTAATGGTTGAGTCGGCAAACCCTGCAGCAAAAAAACTGTTGGAAAAAGCAGACCAAATTGAAGACAGGCATATTTTGGAACTGATCTCTAACGATGAGCTATACCGCATTTTAAGAAGAGCAGGTACAGAAGCTGCAACGCACAGTGAAGGGATTATTACCCTAGGGGATGACGAGCAGGTCTACCGGGTTTCAGTTAGTCATTTTTTTAACGGTGATGGAGACCCAGGGCATTTTATGCTTCTGATACAAAATATTACCTCGCTTAAAAGTGCTGAACGGATGCGCAGTGATTTTATTGCGACCATTTCTCACGAGCTAAAAACGCCATTGACAACCATTCAAATGGGAGCTGGAATGCTCTCGTCCCCCCAGGCGAAACCGCTGGATCAGGGACAGCTTGAAATTGTAAATGCCATACAGGATGATGTAGAACGTCTTTCCAGATTAATTGACGATTTATTGGAGTTATCAAAAGTACAGGCTGGGGCTGTTTCTTACCAGCTGCACCCTATTTCGATTTCGGCCGTAGCAAATCAGTCTATGGAGCAGTTCGCAGAAAGGTCAAAATACAGTGGTGTCAGCTTGATCAGTCATATCCCGGAGGATTTGCCTATGGTTACTGCAGATCCTGAAAAATTAATTTGGGTATTTAATAATATTTTAAATAATGCTTTTCAGTATACAAAAACAGGAGATCGAATTGAACTGGACGGAAAGGTTACCGATAATTTTGTAGAGATTTCTATATCGGACAGCGGCTTAGGAATAACGAAAGAAAATTTGAATAAAATTTTTGAAAACAACTTTCACTACAGTGAAAATGACATCGAGTTCCGTGGAAGCGGAATTGGGCTCTATCTTTCTAAAAACATTATTACCGCACATAGGGGTACCATTTGGGTAGAAAGCGAACCCAACCGTGGCAGTAAATTTATTTTTACCTTGCCAACTGGAGAAGGAGGGGTTGCCTGTGAGCAGAGTACTAATTGCTGATGACACCAAAAATATTCGCCTTATGCTCGCAAGATATTTCGAAATGGAAGGCTATACCGTTTCTTTAGCAGATAACGGTAACTCTGCCTTGGAATTACTTTACAGCAAGCCGTTCGACTTAATCCTGCTGGATATTAAAATGCCGGAAATTTCGGGAACTCAGGTATTAAGGATGATTCGGGAGCGTGGAATACAGACGCCAGTTATTGTTATGACTGCTTATGGAACCATAAAAAATGCAGTGGAAACCACCAATTTGGGCGCACGCGCTTACCTGCAAAAACCATTTACTGTAGAAAAACTAAGGAAATTATTGGAAGATATGAAACAGCAGAATATATTAATTACTCCCGAGGAGCAACTGGCTCAGTTGGAAAGAGCCATGGAGCAGGGAAATATTTTAGAATCTTTAGAAAGGCTAAAAAGCCATCTGTCACAAACACCATTAGAGCCGGAAATTTATCGATTGCTGTCAAAGGGCAGCGGCATGTTGGGAGATCAAGTTGCTGCGGAACAATACAGCGCACTGTTTGAAACCTTACAAAAAAACAAAAAAAGGAGAAGTGATTTATGAACCCGGACCCGGGTCTGTTGCCCAGCATTCTTTTGTTAGTTTTTTTAATTGGAACGAATGCCTTTTTTGCCATGAGTGAAATTGCTGTTTTATCGGTACAGGAAAACCGGATAAAACGTTTGGCAGATAATGGAAATAAAAAAGCAAAAACCTTGCTGAAAGTTACCAAAGAACCTTCGGATTTTTTGGCAACCATACAGGTCGGAGTAACGCTTTCAGGGTTCCTTGCATCAGCTGTTGCAGCTGAAAATTTTGCAGGAATACTGGTGGAAGCTTTGGCGTTTTTGCCCGTAAACAGGGAATTGCTGAATGGAATTTCGATTGTAGTAATAACAATTTTGCTTTCTTATGTAACACTCATTTTTGGCGAATTGGTACCTAAGAGGGTTGGCATGAACCATGCCGAAAAGATTTCTCTTTCGGTTTCCGGTATTCTTTGGGCTTTTTACCGAGTGGCAAAGCCTTTTGTTCGCCTTTTGGCAGCCAGCACTAACGGAATGTTGCGGCTGCTTCATATTTCGGAAGAAGAGCAGAAGGTAACGGAAGAAGATATTTTATCTTTAGTGGATGCTGGCGAAGAAGGCGGAATTTTGGAAGAAAACGAAAAAAATATGATCGAAAATATTTTTGAGTTTGACGATAAAGATGTGGGGAAAGTCATGGTGCATCGCACCGAAATAGCTGCGGTTGATATTCATTCCACCACTATGGCGGTACTGGACTTGGCCGCTAAAGAAGGATATTCCAGAATACCGGTTTACGAAGGCAACTTGGATCATATTGTTGGTATTATTTATGTGAAAGATTTAATATCTGCAGTTGGCACCGAAAATAAAAATCTCTCGCTAAGGCAGTTCATGCGTGCACCTCTGTATGTGCCGAAAAGTAAGTCCTGCAGCAGTCTGTTAAAAGAATTTCAGGAACGTAAGGTGCATATTGCCGTAGCCATAGACGAACGGGGCGGAACGGCTGGGCTGGTGACCTTAGAGGACCTTTTGGAGATTATTGTTGGTAACATTCAGGACGAATTTGACCACGAACCAGAAGAATTTCAGCAAATTGGGGATAGGGCTTATTTGATCGATGGCAGTGCATTTTTATGGGATATTGAAAAACGGATGGGAATTCATCTTTTTGACCACTGTGAAGCAGATACAATCGGGGGATACATTTTGGAAAAACTTGAGCGTTTCCCTGTAAAAAATGAAAAATTTTTGTTGCAAAACAGTGGCTTTCAGGTTATCATAAGAGAAGTCAGTGAACGAAGAATAAAAAAAGTGTTAATAAAACCATTAGATTCTACAGGAACTGAATAATAATTTTTAACATAAAAGGGAGTAGCTTGCAGCTTTTTAGCTGTAGCATGTTGCGTCAAGCCGATGTAAATCCGCACATGCTTGAAATAGCAAGACTTTTATTGTGGCTGTTTGCGCAATAAAAGTCTTTTTTTTGTAAAAATTTTAAACAATAGACAAAAGTTTGTCGTTTCAAAACGCTGTCTGTATGTGACATAGGCGGTTATTGATTGTTGTTTCAGGCCGCTTTTTACGTTTTTTAAAATTGAATTTTGTATTTTAGCAAAATACCAAAGAACATAAAATTGAAAGAGATGGTGGGTACCGGATGGAAGCATTATTTGAAAACTTTTTTAATTTCCATTGGCAGATGGCAGTTATGTGGCTGCTGGGCGGAATCTTAATTTGGCTGGCGATTAAAAAGAATATGGAACCGGCTTTACTGTTGCCAATGGGTTTTGGTGCTATTTTAGTTAATTTACCTATGTCTGGTGCGATTAACCAGATGATTGATGGGGTAATGGAACAGGGGCCTCTGGACACCCTATTCAATGCTGGCATTGCCAATGAACTGTTTCCACTGTTATTATTTATTGGCATTGGTGCCATGATCGATTTTGGTCCATTGCTTAGCAATCCCAAAATGATGTTGTTTGGTGCAGCGGCACAGTTCGGTATTTTCTTTACCTTCAGCTTGGCTTCACTTTTTGATTTTGAATTGAAAGATGCGGCGTCTATTGCCATCATTGGTGCGGCAGATGGACCAACCTCTATTTTTATTGCTAACTTTCTGCAATCCAATTATTTAGGAGCTATTATTGTTGCGGCATATTCCTATATGGCGTTAGTTCCAATTATCCAGCCTCCGGTTATCCGCTTGATTACAACAAAGAAAGAACGCCAGATTAGAATGCCCTATAATCCAAAGTCAGTATCAAAAACTACCCGTATTCTTTTTCCAATCCTCATTACCATCATTGCAGGTATCGTTGCACCACGCTCGGTAGCGTTGGTAGGCTTTTTGATGTTTGGCAACCTGGTTCGTGAATGTGGCGTATTAAATGGGCTTTCTGAAAGTGCCCAAAATGAGCTTGCAAATTTAATTACCTTATTATTAGGAATTACCGTTGCTACGAAAATGCATTATGAATCCTTCTTAAGTCCGCAAACTTTATTAATAATGTTTTTAGGATTATTTGCGTTTGTATTTGATACAGTTGGCGGTGTTCTGTTTGCAAAGCTGCTGAACCTGTTCAGTAAGAACAAAATTAATCCTATGGTAGGAGCCGCGGGTATTTCGGCATTCCCCATGTCTGCACGTGTTATTCACAAAATGGGGTTAAAAGAAGATCCTCAGAATTTCTTGTTAATGCATGCTGCCGGCGCTAATGTTGCAGGTCAAATTGCTTCTGTAATAGCTGGTGGATTAATGCTTGGGCTGATTGGACGTTAGGAGGTAACAATTATGACTTTTAATATACAGGCGCTATTAGATTCACTTCCGGTTATGGGCTATGGAATGCTGGGAATTTTTATGGTGATTGTTACTATGGCTGTTCTCATAAAACTGCTGAACGCTGTTTTTCCGGAAGATAAGAAGAAAATGTAAAAGAGGAGGATTTTGCCAAATTTGTTGCAAAATCCTCTTTTCTTTTTTTGTTGGTTGCACCAGTATGTAAAATTCTTTATACTAAGATAGACACCCGTAATGTGGTCGGGATATTATGACAGCTGGTGAAATAAGACGCTTTGATAATCTTTGGGAAAAAGAATTTTGTTTTTGATAGGACAAGATGGCCCAGCGGGGTTGCTGGAAGAAAATTGATTCAATTATTTTGTATGAACGACATGGAGGATAAAGATGTTTCAGGTTAAAAATGTAACAAAACGTTATGGCAGTGTAGTGGCGAACCGGGATATCAGTTTTGAAGTACAAGATGGCCAAATAGCGGTTTTGCTGGGGCCGAATGGGGCAGGAAAATCTACAATTATTAAATGTATTGCCGGTCTGCTCCGTTTTAACGGGGAGATAACCATTTGTGGATACCCAAACAAATCGTTAGAAGCAAAGCGGCAGCTTGGGTATATACCTGAGATGCCAGCAGTATATGATATGCTGACAGTAGGGGAGCACCTGGAGTTTATTGCGCGCGCCTATGAATTGGAAAATTGGCATTCAACGGCGCAGCAGCTGATGGATCGGTTTGAACTTGCAGATAAAAAAGACAAGCTTGGCAAACAGCTTTCTAAAGGAATGCAGCAAAAACTGAGTATTTGCTGTGCCGTGCTGCATCGTCCTAAAGTGCTTATTTTTGACGAACCAATGGTAGGACTTGATCCCCATGCAATTAAAGAGTTGAAAGCGCTCTTCCAGGAATTAAAGGAGGATGGTGCCTCTCTGCTGATCAGTACGCATATGCTGGACAGTGTGGAAAATTACTGGGATGTGGCTCATATTATGATGAATGGTGAATTTGCCGCTACAAAATATAACCAGGAAGAACAGAACCAAAATGAAACCCTGGAGCAGCTCTTCTTTGAAATTACTGAGCGGAAAGGAAACGAATCATGAAAGGAATCCGCTATTTATTTTTTACAATCATTAAAAATCAAATTAAGGATTTAAAAAATAACCCCGGTAAGCTGATCTATATCATCTTTTTAGGGATTATGCTGGTAATTGCCGGTTTGTCTGGCGGTCATTCGAATGTGATGGACACCCGTAGCTTAAAGGAGTTATTTGCAATTATTTTTGCTTTATATGCCGCGGTATTTTTATTAGGTGCCTACAAGGGCTTTTCATCTGGCGCCAGTTTCTATTCCATGGCTGACGTTAATTTGTTATTTGGATTACCGGTTACACCACGCAGAATTTTAATGTATGGCTTAATCAAACAAATGGGCATGTCACTGTTGCTGGGAATTTTTTTGATTTTTCAGTATTCCTGGTTAAATATGCAGTATGGGCTCACGATGGGCGGCCTTGTTATCGTATTACTTGGCTATTGCATTGTTGTTTTTTCTTCTCAGGTAACAGCAATGATAATTTATTCCTTTACCAGCTGTGACGATCGACGCAGAAATATATCGAAAGCTTTGTTTATTGCCTTGTGTGTTTTAGTAGCTGGTTATTTAGTTTACCCGTTATTTTTTAACCGTTCTGATTTGCTTGGTACCATTACAGCCAGAGCGAATACGCTGTTTATAGACCTGATTCCTGTTGTTGGCTGGATGAAGGCTGTAGTTGCAGGGTTTTTGTCGGGGAATTTTCTGCCGACAATTTTAGGACTTTTGTCCACTGTTGGCTTAATTGTTCTGCTTGTAATGCTGCTGACTTATAATCGTTCTGATTTTTACGAAGATGTATTGCAAGCAACGGAAGTATCTTTTACAGCGATTACAGCAAAAAAAGAGGGGAAGGTAGCGGAAGTCGTTCCTAAAAATGTAAAGGTTGGAAAGATTGGATTGGGTCACGGAAAAGGAGCATCTTCTTTTTACTATAAGCATTTGGTAGAAAACCGCCGCTCCAGGTTTTTTATTTTAGATTTTAATTCACTCTTATTTATCATTATGTGTATTGTTTTTTCCTATTTCTTAAAAGATGCAGGTATTATTCCGGTTTTTGTTTTTTCCATTTACATTTTATTATTTACCACAGCAGCCGGACGCTGGCTGAAAGAGCTGCTGCTGCCATATGTGTATATGGTACCGGTTTCTCCGTTTAAAAAGCTGGTTATGATATCCTGCGAGAGCATAATAAAATTGGTGGTAGAGTGTATGCTGCTTTTTGTTCCGATTGGTTTTCTGCTTCAGCTTTCGCCGCTTACCACTTTGATTTGTATAATAGGCAGAGTTGGGTTTGGGCTTTTGTTTATGGCTGGAAATATTCTAGCAGAGAGATTGTTCGGTTCCATGGGAAGCAAAGCTTTGATACTGACGCTTTATTTTATTATGATGATTATCCTTTGTATTCCAGGAATCATTCTTGGAATTATTGCTGGAATATTTTTGCCGTTGGGGGGCGATGCACTTCCAACAGCATTACTGGTTATGACAATATGCAATGTTGGAATTTCAGCACTCATTACATTTCTTTGCCGCAATATTTTAAGTTATGCTGAGTTAAATAACCGCTAAGACAAAAATTTTCAGTTTTTTATTAGATAGAAGAAATTTTTGCAGAAAAGGGGAGAAAAGGGCGGATGCATCATCAAATTCAATGGACATCTGTTTGTAGTAAGACCGATCATTTTGCCAGTGTAGAGGCTTTTAGTGCTGAAACAGCTCGCCGTACCCGGCAGTTCCATCGCAGTTTCCCACAATATAGAGAAACGTCTCTTAAACCGCTTAGCGGCCTTGCTTGGCATTGGAAGGTTGGCGGGATTTTTGTAAAGGATGAATCGGAGAGGTTTGGATTAAATGCGTTTAAGGTACTGGGAGGTTCCTATGCAATTGGGCGATACTTAGCAGATCTCTGTGGGCTGCCGCTGGAATCATTACAATATAGTCAGATCATATCTAAAGAGGTAAAAAATAAAATAGGTGAGATTACTTTTGTGACTGCTACAGATGGCAACCATGGCCGGGGTGTTGCGTGGACCGCCGCGCAATTGGGGCAAAAATCGGTCGTATATATGCCAAAGGGGAGTAGTTTGACAAGGTTGGACCATATTCGAGAGTTGGGGTCTGCTGCTGAGATTTTAGATTGCAGCTATGACGATTGTGTCAGGCGGGCAGCTATGCAGGCCAAACAAAACGAATGGATTTTAGTGCAGGATACCAGCTTCCCAGGGTATGAAGAGATTCCAAACTGGATTATGCAGGGATATACTACCATGGCGTTGGAAGCGGATGAACAGATGGAAAGAATAGGGGAGCGCCCTACCCATATTTTTTTACAGGCCGGAGTAGGATCAATGGCAGCGGCTGTTGTGGCATATTTTGTTTCAAAATATGGAAAAGAAATTCAATTTTTTGTTGTGGAACCGAAAACTGCTGATTGTATGTTCCGCAGTGCACAGGAGCCGGACGGTAAAGCGCATTGCATAACACAGCAGATGAATACGATAATGGCTGGTCTTGCCTGTGGTGAGCCGAATCCAGCCGCATGGAAGATTTTAAAAAGCTACAGCAGTACATTTTTCTCTTGCCCTGATTGGGTCAGTGCAAATGGAATGCGTATTTTAGCAGCGCCTGTTAAGGGCGACGAACCGATTATATCCGGAGAATCGGCTGCGGTAGGAATCGGTCTGCTGGAAGAATTGATGCAAAACCGGCAATGGGGGACATTCAGAAAAAAAATTGGTTTAAATGAACATTCAAAAATACTTTTTTTCAGTACGGAAGGGAATACTGACCCACAGCGCTATCAGGATATTGTATGGCATGGGGCATTTCATCGGCCAAATAATTTCACAAAATAAAAACAGGCTTTTTGTTGTTTTTTAGATCAAAATACGATATACTAAAAAACAGCGGTTTTTAATCGCTGCACAAGAACTTAAAAAGAGGAGATACCTATGAAAAAAGTAATTGCGCTGATTATGTCAGCTGTTGTTTTGTGCCTTGCCTTGGTAGGTTGCAGCGAAAAAAAGGAAGGGATGACCCTGGGCGAGTGGAAAAATAACACTTACTCAAATGAGTATCTTAACTTAAAGTTTACCCTCAGCAATGATTGGAAAATTTTTAGCGATGAAGAAATAGCACAGATGGCTGGCCTTCAAACAGAGGAAGGCGCAACTGATATAAAAGATGCCATATTAAAAAAGCAAGAAGAACTGATGACCATCTTTGCCATGAGTGCGCAAAGGAGAGAGCCTCAGGGCGTTTCGCAGGTTAGTGTTTATTATGAAAACCTGGAGTTGAGCAACGGCACTGGTTATGATGTAAACCAATATGCGGATGCCATGTTAACGAATATGGTGGATGCCGGGATTAATGCTACAGAAATATCCCGTGAGACGAAACAAATAGCAGGCGGCGAGTATCTCTGTGTTAAAATAGCATTCGATTATGGAATTGGCACAAAGGTAATTTCGGAATATAATATTCGCCGAATTGATAACTACATGGCATTTATCATGTTCAATTATGCAGAGAATAACCGCGGATTCATTGATGAGCTGGAAAAAAATATTTCTGTTATGAAATAAACAACTGGTGAGCCAAAAACAGAGGGTACAAAAGGTGCGGTTCAATGGGAAACTATCCCACCATACTTTAAATCAATACAAAAAATAAGAGGGGCACTATCTCGTATTAAGGGATAGTGTCCCTCTTGTGCATTCGCTGAATGCTATTATCTTCCGGTAACCACAATTTGTACACTATCCATTTACTCTGCGAATACAAAAAGGTATCGACCGAGTCTTGATGATATCTTTTAAACGGTGTTAAATGATTTTCCGGCAACTATTCAAAAAAATCTTCTTCTGCGCCTGAAGAGCTCGGAGAATAAGAGAACATCAAGAAAGTCTCTAAATAGCCCTCTTCGTCTAAAACGGCGTCCAGACATATCTCTTTCCCGATCAGGATCAAAAATAAGCGGGATTGGGGGGGGATCTGCATTTATTTTTGGTTCAGTGCATCTGACATATTCAGCCATATCGGGATACATTCGGCATATATCATCATAAATAGTATCTGACATTTTTTCAATCATTTCCTGTGTAGGCATTTCACAGGTAAAAGCATCTATTTGATCGCATGCCATCATAATAAATGGCTGACATTTATAATATATTTCCGGATAAGCCATTCGATATTTCATCAGATCATTCATTTCCGAAATATTACAGGCGAGTGGATTTATACAAGGATTATTTTTCATGTTTGGGGGAGGCTGAGGGGATATTCCCTGGTTGCCCAGAACAGTATTTTGATTCACAATATTTCCTCCAATATTTTTAATTAGTAAGTACCATTTTGTTACATTACATAGTATTAAGTGAGAAGAAAAATAGTTCTCATGATCTCGAAAACAAACGAAAAATAAGGTAACAGATGATGTATCAAACTTTTGTTTTATTTTTAATGCAGTACATAGCCAGCAAGGTACATTTTGTTTACTAAATCATAGTATATATTACGGATTCGCCTAAGAAAGTATAGTTATTATGTTCCGGTAAAAAACGCACAAAATCGGTATTTTATTGCCGAACCATAAGGCATTCTAAGGCAAATGAAAATTTGAAAGGTAGGATATATATGCAATTATGTCCGGCAGGAACATATCCATATGCGGTACAATCCGGTGATTCGTTATGGTTGATGGCACAACGCTTTCGTACGACCATACAGGCAATCATGTCGGTAAACCCTGGTATTGATATGTACAACCTGCATATTGGGCAGATTATCTGTATTCCCCAGGGATACGGTACTAATCAGGTGCCTGCGACACCCCTTTATTCTGGAATCAGCAGAGCGGAAAAAACATTAAATAACCTCATGCGGCTGCTGTGGGAACAGCATATTTATTGGACTAGAATGGCCATTCTCAGCATTGCTTACAGTCTGCCGGATGAGAATTTCGTTACAAACCGGCTTCTTCGTAATCCAAAGGACTTTGAAGCGGCATTAAAGCCCTTTTACGGGGAATTAATTGCCAGCCAGTTTGCTAATCTGTTTACAAGCCATTTCACAATTGCCTCGGAGCTTGTCAAGGCAGCAAAGGCTAACGACAGTGCTGCGGCCGCCGATGCTGAAAAGCGCTGGTATGCAAACGCGGATCAAATAGCAGCTTTTCTCGGCAGTATCAATCCCTACTGGTCGGCACAGGAGTGGCAGAAAATGCTGTATAATCATCTTGCAATGACAAAAACCGAAGCCGTTGATATACTGACTCAAAAATATGCGGACGGCATCAATGTGTTTGAAAATATTGAGAAAGAAGCTTTGGAAATGGCCGATATGATGACACAGGGTATTGTAAGACAGTTTCCCCAATATTTTGGATAGATTGATCGATCGGCTAAAAAGAAAAAAACTAATAATGCACGACAAAAAGTTTTTTATTTGTCGCTTAAATACAAATAAAAATGAGGGCCGTATTTTGCGGCTCTCATTTTTTAAGGCTGTCTTATAAAAAAACTCTGACTGTCAATACCCGCGGTTTAGAAAATGATTTTATGAAAATGCGGGCCTAGTATGCCCTTAGTCCATTTTTTAAGTAAATTAAGATTGATATTTTTTTATTAATCATAAGTGTCTTATAAAAGATAAGTTTTATACAGTAAAACAATTGTTTGTTTTATAAAACCAAGTTTTGTAATTTCTGACAAGTAAAACTTTATTGTTTACAACGCATCTACAAAGTTATTTATTATTGATAAAAATTATTTGACTATGTAAATATTTATATTTATTATATACATATAAATTGTAAAGAAATATTTTTGGTGGTGAATTCGTGGATAAAAGTTATAAACAAAAAAACAACTATGGCATTGTAAGTGTAGAGCGCGCGCTTTCCATTTTAAAACTTTTTTCTGATCAAAACAACAGCCTTTCTCTTATGGAGATCTGCGGATTAACGGGTTTAAATAAAAGCACTGCACTGCGAATGGTTTATACCTTAAGAGAAGAGGGGTTCCTTGAGATAGAAGAATTGACAAAAAAATATAAGCTTGGTTCAAGTGCGGTAAAAATTGGGTTATCTGCTTTAGAGTCTCTTAGTTTGCCAAAGGTTGCAGACCCAGTGTTAAGGGATCTGGTTGATAAAACCGGACTTATTGCTCATCTTGGTATTCTTGAAGGTGTTAATGTGGTGGTAATTTCAAAAATTTTTCCACTTAACAAATCCTTATCCTATATGCGCCTGGCTTCAAGAATTGGAGGGATTATGCCTACCTACTGTACGGGAATTGGACAATTGTTTTTATCGCAGGAAAGCGATGAGTTTATTAAAGAATTTTTAGAAAAATGTGAAATTATCAAGTACACCTCCACCACCGAAACAGATGTTAATCTAATTATAGAACGTATTCACAAAGCAAAGAAAGATGGCTACCTTATTAACAATGGGGAACATGACGAAGGAATCATTAGTATATGCTATCCAGTTTATGATTACACTCGTCGAATCATTGCGGGCATTAGCCTGGGCGGTGTGAGGGATGTATTTTATCGCCTTGATTTTGAACCGTTAAGAAAAGCTACTGAGCATGCTGCAAAATTAATTTCAGAAGGCCTTGGTTACTATGATTAATTTTATATAATAAATAAAACTTAGTTTTATAGTATGAAACTATTTTACAAATTATGTAAAATACAGTCGAAGTAACACTGATATATCAAGCAGATAAAAGTAGGAGTGGTTGAAATGGACAAAGTGAAGATAGTCGTTACCGACTATACCTATGAATCTCTAGAGACAGAGAAGAAAATTTTATCTCAGCAGAATGTGGAGTTTTGCGACTACCATTTAAAGACAGAGGATCAGGTGATTGAAGCGGCAAAAGATTGCAGCGTGCTGGTTGTTCAGTATGCACCAATTACCAGAAAAGTAATCGAAAGCTTAAAAAATTGTAAATTGATTATTCGATATGCAATTGGTGTTGACAATATTGACCTAGAAGCTGCCACCGAGTGTGGAATATATGTTGCCAATGTGCCTGATTATGGTATTGATGAAGTAAGCACCCATACAGTAGCGATGATATTAGCCTGTGCGCGCAAATTATCTGAAACATTTGATACTGTTAAAAGCAAATTATGGAATTACGCTTTGGTAAAACCGCTGCACCGCACTTTAAATACAAGACTGGGGCTTATTGGTTTAGGGAGAATACCTAGTGACGTGGCAAAAAAGATGTCCGGTTTTGGCATGGATATTGTAGCGTATGATCCATATGCCAAAAAGGACTATGCGCAGAGCATAGGGGTCGAGCTTGTCTCATTTGAAGAATTAGTTACAACCAGTGATTATGTATCGGTACATTGCCCGCTAACGGAAGAGACAAGGGGAATGTTTAACGCATCAGTTTTCAAACGCATGAAAAAAACAGCTATATTAGTGAATACTGCCAGAGGGCCAATTGTAAATGAAAAAGATCTGATTGACGCCTTGAAAAACGGTGAAATAGCCTATGCTGCACTGGATGTAATGGAAACAGAACCAATACCCCATGACAGTCCGCTCCTTGGTATGAAAAATGTTATCTTGACCCCGCATATTGCGTGGTACACCGAGGAGTCTATTGAGTCACTAAAAACAAAATTGGCAGAAGAAATAGTATATGTGCTAAATGGAAATGTACCCAAAAATTTGGTAAATAAAGAAGTGTTGGAAAATATGGAACACATGAAGGGGTGATATCTTGTTTGCAATTATTGACTGCGGTACAACAAATACAAGGGTGTACCTTTTAGATGATAAAAACGAAATTGTTGGCCAAGGCGAAAGAAAAGTCGGGGTTAGAAATACTTCCATGACCGGTTCCAAAGAAATGCTGCGAAATGGCGTTTGTGAGGCTATTCTTGAAGCGGCAGCAAATGCAGGAACTCAAATTGACAATATTGAATTTGCTATTGCTTCCGGTATGATTACTTCCGAAATTGGCCTCATTGAAATTCCACATTTAATAGCACCAGTTGGCCTTCAGGAACTCTCAGAAAATATAAAGATAATTCCTGGGGGAGAAGTGCTACCATTGCAAATTCCCATTATGTTTATTCGCGGGGTAAGAAATAATTATGGAGACGATGCAACACTCAGGGACATTCGTAATGTAGATTTTATGCGCGGAGAAGAAACCCAGGTAATGGGGATTATTGACGAATTCAATATATGTGATCCAACCAATATTGTAGTTTTAAGCAGTCATACAAAACTTATTCATGTGGGGAAAGACAGAAAAATTGAAGCTAGCCTTACCACCTTAAGCGGTCAGCTTTATGAGGCGATTATGAAAGAAACCATGATTGGCAAAAGCCTTATAGAAAATAACACCGAAACCAGCGGTGGTTATTCTTATGAGGAGGTGATTCAAATTGCCACTGAAGTGGTTGAAGAAGTTGGTCTGGATCGCTGCATTATGATTCCAAGGTTTATGCAGGTACTGCTTCAGACAGATTATCAGGAACGGAACCTGTTTATTAATGCTGGTATTGCAGTGGACGATATGAAGGTTATGGCAGAGTTTGAAAAACAGGGCTATCTTGCAAATTCCTATATTCTATTTGGCCATAAAGTAAGGTGTGACCTATACAAGTATCTTCTGAAAAAAAAATATGGTGAAGGTACAAATGTTATTTGTATTTCCGACAAAAACAAACTCGGACAGTTAACAGTCAATGGAGCGGTATCCATCTCAAAACAATATAAGCAGCTGTTAGAAGGAAAGGAGATCGAATATGTTTAAAATTAAAGGTGTCGTGCCGCCCGTCATAACTCCCTTTTTAGAAAATGGTGAAGTGGATTATGAAGGAGTAAAAACATTAGCAAGCTATTTGAAAAATAATGTTGATGGCATGTTTATCACAGGTTCCTATGGAAGCGCGGCCCTTTTGTCAATAGAAGAACGAAAAAAGGTAGCTGAAATTACAATCAACGAGGTAGCCGGAAAGATACCGGTTGTTGTACATACCGGCACAGCTGATAGCAAGACTGCCGCAGAATTATCTCGCCATGCCAAAGAGATCGGGGCAGATGCAGTATCTGCAGTTGGTCCATTTTATTACAAGCACAATGCGGACAGTGTCTGTGACTTTTATAGACAAATATTGGAAGCTACGGGTGGGGATTACCCCGTTTATGTTTACAACAATCCTCAGTTTCAGGGCTATTTAATGGATCTTCCCCTGCTGAAAAGGTTAAAAGGCCTGGGGGTTCATGGCATAAAAGATGCAACCTTTGACATTATGGCTCATGCTAATTATATGCGCGTGCTAAAAGATGACCACTTTGATATCGCCCTGGGAACCGAGGCCATGTGGCTTTCAGCCTGTGCACTGGGCTGTGAAGGTTATATTCCTGGTTTGGGGAATGCATTCCCTGAAATTTGTCATCAAATGTATATCGAGGGGATGAATAAGGATTTTGACGGTTTAAGGATAACTCAATTTAAAGTAAATGAAATGCGTGACATTATGTATCTGGCAAAATCCACGCAGCTTGCTATTTATGCAATGCTGGAGCTCAGAGGAATTTTAAAAGCTTATCCGCGCTCTCCGTTTTTACCAGCCTCAGAGGAAGAAAAAAGTAACATTAAAAACCGCTTAATGGAAATTAACATGCTGTAATTGGATGGACGAAAAGTTCTGTCGATAATTATTAAAAAGAAAAGAGGGAGTTCATGAAAAGGCAAATGAAAAAATGGTTATCAATATTCATGGTAGTTATTTTAGTGGCGTCTTTGACAGGTTGTGCAGGTACCCCTTCTTTAAGTTCAAACGGAGGTACCAATACCCAGAAACCCGACAACAAACAGCAGGAAGAAATATTAATTGGAGTGTCGGCGGCAATTACAGGACCTGCTCCGTTTGACGGTGAACGAACCATGCAGGGAATTAACCTTGCAGTGGAGGAGATCAATGCGGCAGGGGGCATAATGGGCAGGCAGATTAAAATTATTTCGGAAGATGACCAGAACACTGCCAACATTGCAGTAAACGTTGTAAACAAACTGGTAAACAACGAAAAAATAGTTGCAATTATTGGACCCCATAGAAGTGCGAACGCTATGGCTACTGAAAAGATTATGTCTGATGCCAAAATGCCATTTTTGACGGGTGCGTCCTCTCCGAAGCTGGTAACGCAGGTTGATAATCCATACTTCTTCCGTATTAGAGGTTCTGACAGCTTTGTAGGGCAGATTATTGCCAAGTTTGCCCTTGATGAGCTTAAAGCGCAAAAGATTGGCGTAATTTTTAACAATGACGATTATGGCACCGGCGGAAGAGATGTTGTTATTAGTTATTTAGAAAGCAAAGGGGTAACGCCTGTTGTAGTGGAAGGACATAACACGGATGATAAAGATATGTCCGGTGCCATTACCAAGTGTAAAGATGCAGGTATTGACTGCTTAATCATGTATACCCATGACCCAGAAGCAGCTATTTTTGCCCGGCAGATGAACGAAATGGGCTTGGATGTTCCAGTTGTAGGCCCTGTTACGTTTACGTTGCCAACATTCCTTAGCCTTGTTACTGCGGAAGAAACCAAGGGTTTTTATAGTGTAGCAGACTTTGTTTCGGGTAACCCGGATCCGGTTGTTACAAATTTTCAAAAAGCATTTACCGAAAAGTATAATGTAGAGCCTGATTTGTTTGCTTCGGCATATTATACCAGTGTTTACATTCTCAAAGATGCCATTGAACGGGCTGGTACCGCAGATCGAGCGGCTATTCAAAAAGCATTGCTGGAAACCAAAGATTTACCGAGCGTATATGGAAAACTGTATGCAAATGCAGACGGAGAACTGGTACATAGTGCAGTAGTTGCCGAGATTGTAGACAATAAACCAGTATATTCAACCACAGTTTATGAATAAACAGAATTCTGATTTCTCCTAGATATATTCAAGCGGAGAACATAGGTATTAAACACCCTAGGTTCTCCGCTGAATAGTTTTATCGTTTTGTTTGTCATAGAGAGAATTTATATCTCCATGGAAAGGAAGGAGAATTATGACATCTTTTTTCCAGCTGCTGTTAGGTGGAATAGGTATGGGATGTATTTATTGCCTGGTTGCAATAGAGTATACATTAATTTGGAATGCAAGTGGTTTGGTTAATTTTGCACATGACAAATTTATTATGCTAGGTGCTTATATTTTTGCAGGAACTTTGGTTCTAAAACTAAATTTACCGATTATTTTAGCGGTTCCCATTGCGCTATTTTTAATGGCTATTTTCGGAAGCGTAGCAGCAATGGGAATATTTAACCCCTTAAGCCGGCTAAATTCAAATATTTATGCGGTAATGGGTACCATTATGCTGGCCAAAATTTTAGGTGAGGCAACACGTTTAATTTGGGGCCCCGCGCCGTTTAATCTCCCGTCCTTTGTAAAGGGAGCCTATAAGCTGGGGGAAGTTTCGGTTTCTAAGGTGTATTTACTTATCATGATTGCAACAATTGCCATACTTCTTATCATTGAATTTATGTTTAAGAAGACAAAAGTTGGAATTGCCATGAGATGTGTAGCGGAAGATAAAACGGCTGCTTCTTTAATGGGGGTAAACGTAAATAAGAATATTACGTTTACTGTTGCTTTAAGCGGCATGATTTGTTGTGTAGTTGGAATTCTCATAATACCTGTTTTTAATGTAAGCCTTGGCATGTCTACCATGATCGGACTTAAGGGGTTTGCAGCCGGAATTGTTGGAGGATTTGGTTCTATTCCTGGGGCAATTGTAGGCGGGCTTTTAATCGGTATTGTTGAAAGTCTGTATTCCGGTGTTGGGCCAACCGTATACCGGGATGTTGTAGCATTTGTACTTTTGATTGGTTTTCTGTTAGTAAAGCCTAAGGGTATACTCAATAGCAAAGCGAGCAAGTAACTGCAATAGAAAGCGAGGAAACTGATATGAAAAAGCGTACAAAAGTACTATTATTAACTGGACTTGGGCTGTTACTTGCTGCGCTGCCGGTATTCATTACAAATGCATATGCCATTATTGTAATTAACCAGACATTGATTAGCATTATTGTGTTAATGGGGCTTAATTTTATAACCGGGCTTATGGGGCAGATGAACTTAGGTACAGCCGGTATTATGGCAATGGGTGCCTACACCAGTGCGTTACTGACTACAAAACTGTCAATGTCACCGTGGGTTGCTTTAATTTCTGCAGTATTAATGGGGTGTATCCTGGGGATTGGATTGGGCTACCCAAGCTTACGTATTAAAGGAATTTATCTGGCCTTAACCACTCTCGGTTTCAGCGAAATTATTCGGTTAGTCATCAACAACCTGGTTGATATTACCGGGGGGCCAACCGGGGTGAGAAATATTCCTTGTTTTAAACTGTTCAGCTACGAGATAAAAGGAGCAGTACCGTATTACTATTTATTACTTATATTTGTAGTAGTTATGATTGTGATTGCCCTTAGAATTATTCATTCCAAATGGGGAAGAGCAATAAAGGCAATTAAAGATAACGAAGTTGCCGTGGAAGCTTGCGGTATTAAGCTTTCTACCATAAAAATATTTGCCTTTACCTTATGCTGTGTATATGGATGTATTGGCGGAGCGTTGTATGGGCATTTAATTGGTTATATTAGCCCTACCGACTTTTCGGTAGATACTACAATACGGTATCTGATGATGCTGATGATAGGCGGCATTGGTTCCATTCCCGGAAATGTAATTGGAGCTGTAGTTGTAAACGTATTACCGGAAGCACTTCGTTTTTTAGGAAACTACTACTGGTTAATTTTCAGCATCTTAATTCTTGTCAGTTCTGTGCTTCTTCCCAACGGATTGGTATCAGTTATAAAAATGATCTATTCCAAGGTGAGCAGGTTTGCAGTGAAGGGGGAAAAATAATATGGCAGTTATACTTGAAATTAACCATTTAACCAAAAAGTTTGGTGGCCTGACTGCTGTAAATGACTTTTCCATGAATGTTACAGATGATAATATACATGCTTTAATTGGACCAAACGGTTCTGGAAAAACCACAACAATCAACATGATAAGCGGAGTACTTGAGGCAACCAGCGGGGAAATATTATATAAAGGCCAATCATTAATTGGTAAGTCTAGCGATGAAATTTCCCGTATGGGAATTGTCAGGACATTCCAAAATATAAAGTTATTTGACTCTTTAAGTGTAATAGAAAATGCAATGGTCGGTGGGCACGCTTTTACTAACGTTAAAATGACAGAAAGCTTATTAAACTTTAAGAAGCGAGCGGAAGAAGAAAAAATGCTGAGAGAAAAGGCTGAAGAGGCCTTAAACTATGTAGGCCTTTATGACCTCAGAAATGAAAATGTGAAAAATATGCCTTATGGAAAGCAAAAAATGCTGGAGCTTGGCCGTTCTTTAATGAGTGATCCGAAAGTATTGCTTTTGGATGAGCCTGCAGCAGGGCTTACCCCGACCGAAAGAATGGAACTGATGCACATGCTTGAAAAAATATTTGCTAAGGGTGTTAACCTGTTTTTGGTGGAGCACAACATGGATGTTGTAATGAACCTTTGCCACCAAATTACGGTACTGTCATTTGGGGTAAAAATTGCAGAAAACGATCCGACAGGCATACAAAATGACCCGGAGGTTATTAAGGCGTACCTTGGAGAAAGGTATAATAAGAGGGCATAAGGGGGAGTAAAAATGCTTGAGATCAATAACGTCGATATATTTTATGGCAAAGCTCAGGCGCTGACCAATGTGTCGGTTTGTGTAGGGGAAAAAGAGATAGTTTCAGTGATTGGTGCAAACGGAGCCGGGAAAACCACCCTTATGAAATCGATTATGGGATTAGTTCATCCAACTGCCGGAAGCATAACCTTTAAAGGGGAAAACATCACAAAGCTTGCCGCCCATGATGTAGTGAAGCAAGGGATTATTTATGTTCCCGAAGGCAGAAGGATTTTTCCAAGCCTGACTGTATATGAAAACCTGTTTATGGGTACATATTCAAAAAAATACTCAAAAAAAGAAATTGAAGACAAAATTGAAGAACAATATGAGTTTTTTCCAAAGTTAAAAGAACGAATGGATCAGCTTGGGGGATCGCTTTCAGGCGGCGAACAGCAAATGCTTGCAATAGCCAGGGGCCTGATGGCCGATCCGAAACTGTTGATGCTGGACGAACCCTCGCTGGGGTTGGCGCCCATTATTGTAGAAGATATTTTTAAAATTATTTTAGATATCAACAGCAAAAAAAATATTCCAATTATGCTGGTTGAACAAAACGCTTATATGGCGCTTGAGTCAAGCAGCAGAGCATATGTGCTGGAACTCGGGATAGTTAAGCAGCAGGGTGATGCCTCAGTGCTGATAGAAGATGATGATATTAAAAAAGCATATTTGGGGGGCTAAAAAGCAGGGAGGAGTATAATGTTTATAAATTTTCCTGACTCTGGTGTAGTAGTTCAGGGACTGGATCAGGTACGTCTGCCTAAAATGTACAGAATCCTTCAAAAATATGACAAGCAAAAGATATGGGACATAAGGGCGCATGTTCAGGCTCAGCTAGAAGAAAATATTCAAAATAAAGACTGGTTCTGTAACAAAAAAATAGCAATAACTGCTTCCAGCAGGGGCATACCCCATATCGATTGTATTTTGAAAACCCTTTGTGAAATGCTGGCCTCTTGGGGTGCGCATCCTTTTATTGTTCCGGCAATGGGTAGCCATGGCGGTGCAACGGCAGAGGGGCAGAGGGAACTTCTAAAAGGATATGGCATTACGGAGGAAAATGTAGGTGCCCCGATTATATCCTCTATGGAAGTTGTACAGTATGGTGCAATAGAAGGGATTCCCTTATTTTGTGATAAAAATGCTTTTTATGCAGACGGAATTGTACTGCTGAATAAAGTAAAGCCGCATACTGATTTTCGCGGTACCGTAGAAAGCGGTTTATGTAAAATGATTGCCATTGGTCTTGCAAAACATAAAGGGGCAACAGCTTTTCATAGTTTAGGTTATGAAAGATTTGCGGAAATAATCCCCAAAGCTGCAAAGCAGTTTTTGCAGGTTGCCCCCGTTGTATTTGGTGTTGGAATTATACAAAATGCCTACGATGAAGTTTGTAAGATTGACGTTATTAAAAAAGAGCATATCATTGAAAAAGATATGGAGCTTTTAGCCATAGCAAAGGGGAAAATTGCTACATTTAAATTTAAGGAACTGGATGTACTTATTATTGATGAAATTGGTAAAAACATAAGCGGCTTTGGGTACGACCCCAATATTGTTGGGCGAAGCAACTCGGACAGTAAGGAGTTTTCTGATATTTTAAAACTAAAAAGGCTTTTTATTAGGGGGCTGACTGATGAAACCCATCACAATGGTTGCGGAATTGGTGCTGCAGACGTAACCACCGCACGTTGTTTAAGGTCAATCGATTGGGATGTACTTTGGACTAATATTATTACCTCTACGCAGCTCCATGGCGGCCGTATTCCGATTTATATGAACAGCGACTTGGATGCCATAAAATTGGCAATACACACATGCAACGGTATAGAGTGTAAAGACATAAAGCTTGCCAGAATAAAAAATACCTTGTGTATGGATAAAATCGAAGTTTCGCAGGCACTTTATGAACAAATCAAAGATCATCCCGATGTAAAGTATATTGAGGGACCGTTTGACTTTCTGTTTGACCAACATGGGGACATCCTTGAACAATACAATAAAAGGCTCCTATAATACCTAAAGGGTGTTATAGGAGCCTTAGTTTAAAAAATAAGTTTTTAAAAGGTGGGCTTATAAAACTATTTATTCCACAGTCACTGATTTTGCAAGGTTGCGGGGTTTATCTACATCACAGCCTTTTAGCAGTGACGTATGATAAGCAAGTAACTGAAGAGGGATTACCGTTAAAATCGGTGTAAACAAATCCTCTACTGGGGGAATTGTAGCCACATGGTCACAGCAGCTGGTGTCTACTGGCATACCGTCCTTTGCCAGCATAAAGACAGAACCGCCGCGCGCATGCACCTCTTTAATATTGCTGATCATTTTTGCAATAAGCGCTTCCTGGGTAGCTAACGCCACAACTGGTGTCAGCTCTGTAATCAGCGAAATAGTACCATGCTTCAGTTCACCGGCAGCATAGGCCTCGCAGTGAATATAAGAGATCTCTTTTAATTTTAACGAGCCCTCCAGTGACATGCAGTAATCCAACCCACGGCCAATAAAAAACAGACTGTGGGCGTTGACATAATCTTTGGCACGCTCCTCCATAGCCTCATCCAAAGTAAGCATTTGACGGGTTAATTGGGCAGCGGTAACCAGGGAAGAGGTAAGATTTTTTGCCTGAACTGCGGTTACAGTCTGTTTTATAAATGCCAGATGAATTGCAAGCAGATACATGACTGCCATTTGAACCGAATAGGCTTTTGTACTGGCAACAGCAATTTCGGGCCCGGCATAGGTGTAAATACAGTGGTCTGTTTCCCGGGAAATAGAGGAACCAGTTACATTGACTACCCCCAAAGTAGCAATTCCTTGGGATTTTGCCAATCGCAGGGCGGCAAGACTGTCTGCTGTTTCTCCAGACTGAGAAATTACGATTACCAGATCATCTGGATATAATATAGGGTTGCGGTAGCGGAATTCAGACGCTAAATCTACTTCCACCGGAATTCGGGCCAACTGCTCAATAATATTCTTTCCAATCATGCCAGCATGCATTGCAGTGCCGCAAGCAACAATTTTAATTCGGTTAAATTTAGAAAAATAATCTGCTGGAATGCCGTCATTTTCAAAAGTGGGAATTCCCGTTTTGATTCTAGGAGAAATCGTATCATGAAGAGCGCGGGGTTGTTCAAAAATTTCCTTCAGCATAAAGGTGTCAAAACCATCCTTTTGTGCTTTTGAAATGTCCCAGTTAGCGGTATGAACCTCTTTGATAACAGGCACCCCTTCACTGGTAAAGACCGAAACGCTGCTTTGTTTTACCACAGCAATCTCGTTTTGCTCCAATAAAATGTATCGCTTGGTATACTGCAGGACAGCCGGCATATCAGAGGCGATAAAGTTTTCGTTTTCTCCAAGGGCAATTAATAGGGGGCTATCCTTTCGGATTGCATAGATCGTATCTGGGTGGTCTTTAAACAATACCCCCAATGCATAGGAGCCGTCAATTTTTTGAATTGCGGAAGCAAGCGTTTGTACCGGGTCACCATTATATAAGCAATCCAACAATTTTGCCACAGACTCCGTATCGGTTTGCGTTGTAAAGGTGTATCCCTTTTCAGATAATTCTTTTCGCAGTTCTAAATAATTTTCAATAATCCCGTTATGTACAATGCTTACATTGTCAGTATAGTGCGGATGAGAGTTTATGTCGGACGGCTCGCCATGGGTTGCCCATCGGGTGTGGCCGATACCACAGGCACCTTGGGGTTTACCATAAGACTCAATCTTATCGGCCAAACATTTTAGTCTTCCTTTTGATTTTATGGTCTGAATACACCCATTGGTCATGACAGAAATACCAGCGGAATCATAACCGCGATATTCCAGGT
Organism: Ruminococcaceae bacterium Marseille-P2935; assembly: GCA_900104565.1. Taxonomy (GTDB): domain Bacteria; phylum Bacillota; class Clostridia; order Oscillospirales; family Ruminococcaceae; genus Marseille-P2935. The sequence goes on along the minus strand of LT629952.1, from coordinate 561,774 downwards.
TGCTTAAACCTGCCAGTAAAATATCGGCTGCATTTTGGTAACCGATATATCCAATAATTCCACACATATAATAATCTCCATTAAATTCATATTTTGCCCCCAAAAGCTGCTTTTGTTACACAGTTACCTGTGGCTTTGTGCAGCTTCTAACGCTTGGGGAAACGGGGAGGCACCCGCCGAATTTTCGATACTCCTCCCACCTCGTCAACCGTATCAAATACGGTACTGGCGCTTTACATGTTTTACTGTTTTGTATCACCTCCAGCAATCTCAAAATTATAATTTAACCGTCACCTCCCTTTATTTTGTATGACTTATTATATCAGCTTTAAAACTGATTAGCAACGCGTGTGTCCGATCATATTTCAGATCTATTATAATGTATGAAAAAACAGGGTATTATGTGAAAAAAGAGGCGGAAATCCGCCTCTTTTTTAGTTTTCCGATTTTTTCAACATCAGCTTTGCACATTTATAGATATCGCCGCACCCCAATGTAATAACCAGGTCTCCAGGCTGTGCATGGTTTAAAACATAATCTGCAATTTCTTCAAAGGTGTTAAACCAAACAGAGCCCGGTATCTTTTCGGCTAAGTCTTTGGTGTAAATATCATAGGTATTTACTTCGCGCGATCCCATAATTTCTGACATAACAACATGGTCTGCGATTGGAAGCACCGTTGCAAAATCATTTAACAGCAGTTTGGTACGGGAGTAGGTAAAGGGCTGAAAAACTGCCCAGACACGTTTAAAGTCCATCTCCTTTGCAGCTTCCAATGTTACTTTTAGCTCGGCGGGATGGTGTGCATAATCATCCGCTATGGTAATACCATTTACGTGGCCCAAAATTTCAAAGCGGCGACCGGCACCGTGGAATTCAGCAAGGTGCTGCGCAAACTGTTCGGGCGTTACGCCAAGGTGGAGTGCAGCAGCAGCGGCAGCTAACGAATTGATTATATTATGTTTACCGGGAATATTTAGTTCAACATGAGTGAGCTTTTCCCCTTTGTACATTAAGTCGTATCCGCTTTTCACTCCGCCTTTGGATACTATATTTTGAGGGTAGTAGTCATTGGTTTCGTTGCGGCCGAATGTAATAATTTCCTTACCGCAATTTTCAACAGCCTTCATCGAATTTTTATCATCACCATTGACCAAAACTGTTCGAGAAGTCAGGCAGGCAAAGCGATGAAATGATTGAATAATATTTTCAAGGGTGCCAAAGTAGTCCAGGTGGTCAGCGTCAATATTTAAAATGATAGAAATATCGGGGGAGAGCTTTAAAAAGGTGTCAACAAATTCACAGGCCTCACACACCATAATGTCAGAATCACCAGCTCTGCCGCTTCCGCCAATTTTGGGTAGCTTCCCTCCAATCACTGCGGTGGGGTCCAACCCTGCCCCCAAAAGAACCTGGGTAAGCATAGCAGTAGTGGTGGTTTTGCCGTGGGTACCTGAAACACAGACACAATTATTAAAATGCCGGGAAAGGATACCTAGCATAACCGAACGTTCTATTGTCGGTATTCCATATTCCCTTGCGGCAACCAGCTCCGGGTTATCCTTCATAATTGCAGCAGAGTAAACAACCAGCTCCGCGCCATCCAGGTTTTCGGCAGAATGCCCCATATAAACAGTAACACCCATTTTCTTTTCCTGCTCCAGGGTATCTCCAGGATTATTATCAGAACCAGAAATGGTATAGCCCTTGGACAGTAAAATTTGGACGATTGGAAACATTCCCGAACCGCCCACACCGATAAAATGAATATGATTTTTATCTTTTAATAATTCTTCGGTAAATGCTATCATAAAATCAGACACTCCTAACGGGTAGAATTACCACATTCTATTATATTGCATCAGGCCGCTAAAATAAACAGCTTTTTAAAATATTTTCTTTATTCTCAGCAAAACTGAATAAACCTCAAACCAGGTGAAAGAATATAGGTGACCGAAGGAGGCAGTACGAAATGAACATTACAGATATTCGAATTAGACGGACCTATCAGGATGCCAGGCTGCGTGCGCTGGTATCCGTAACGATTGACAATGATCTGGCGGTGCATGACATCAAAGTAATTGAAGGGCCGGAAAGGCTGTTTGTTGCAATGCCCAGCCGCAAAGATGACAACGGCACTTTTCGCGATATTGCCCATCCAATTACCCCAGAAGCCAGAAAAATATTAGAGGAGCGGATCCTGAAAGCATATCACGAATATCTGCGTCAGAATTCGGAGTCTGCCGAGTCGGAATTGCCGCCGGAATTGTCTTGCCAAGAATGAACGAAAAGAACAGAACCCTCATAGGATGTAGAAGAAAAATCCTATGGGGGTTATTTCATGAAACAGAATAAAAAGTTTTTGGTGATAGGCGGTGACCTGCGTCAGGCCCATCTTGCGGGTAGACTGGCGGAAGAAGGTTACTGCGTATCCGGTTTTTTGTTTGATAAAGACGTGGAATTATCTGATTTGGTATGCCAGGTAAAACAAATTGAAGAAGCACTGGAGGCTAATGATGTCATTATTTTGCCTTTGCCGATAACAGTAGATGGAGAAACGGTAAACGCACTTTTTTCTGATCAAAAGTTTTCATTAAAACGTTGTTTTACCAATATTAACCCAAAGGCACAGGTTTTTGGAGGAAAGGTTGATCCTCCTATTGCGGCATTGGCTGCTGAACGTGGAATTGAAATAACCGACTATCTAAAGCGGGAAGAATTAGCGGTATTAAATGCAGTTCCTACCGGGGAGGGAACAGTAGCCATTGCTATGCAGGAGCTTCCAACAACATTATTTGGATTGGAGTGCCTGATCACAGGATATGGCAGAATTTCTAAGGTATTAATGAAACAATTGACTGGTTTAGGAGTGAAAATTACAGTTGCCGCCAGAAAGTACAGCGACCTGGCATGGATTAAAATAAGTGGCTGTAAAGCAATACATATGTCAGAAATAGAGACATGTGAAAAACCATTTGATTTGGTAATAAATACAGTTCCAGCGGTAATTCTGAATGAAAAGGTGCTCTCGGGTTTAAAAAAAGACTGCCTGGTGATTGACCTTGCCTCCAAGCCGGGCGGGGATGGTGGGATTTGGGATAAAAATAGTAAAAGCTTCATAATTATAGATCGGAGGTGATTTCTATGAAATATGACGAAAGCGATGTCCAGGTTGAGTACGCCGCTGATGGCCCGCAGATGGAAGTACTAATCAAAGAATTCTTCACTTTGCTTCGTGAGCAGTGCGAAAAGGGGTTGAACCCCTTTTGTTGAAAGCTGCATTATATCTCAGGCTGTCTAGAGAGGATCAGGAAAAGGAAGGAGATTCCCAGAGCATTCAAAATCAGCGCTGTTATCTGGAGGACTTTATTTCCAAAAAAGGCTGGGGAGAAGGCATTATCTATTGTGATGACGGCTATAGCGGTACCAACTTCCAGCGTCCGGCTTTTCAAAAAATGATTGCTGACATTAAGGATGGATTGATCGATACTGTCGTTACAAAGGATATGTCACGATTGGGAAGGGACTACATAGAAACCGGATATTATATGGAGCGCTTTTTCCCTCTTCATCAGGTACGGTTTATTGCGGTGAATGACGGTATTGATACAGGAGAGCAAAGCAGGGGAGAAATGGATGAAATGACCCCGTTTCGGGCAGTTATTAACGACATGTATGCGCGGGATATTTCGAAAAAAGTTCGCTCGGCGCTGGATACCAAGAGGATACATGGCGCCTTTATTGGGTCTGTTGCACCTTTCGGATATGAAAAATCGGCCTATAATAAAAACCAGTTGATACCATGCAAAAAAACAGCACCGATTGTTCGGGAGATTTTTCAGAAATATATGGAATTGGGTTCTTTAAGCGGGGTGGCAAGAATATTAAATGCTCAAAAAATACCCACACCGGCGCAATACCATGATCCTGATGGTTGTAAAACACAAGGAATTTGGAGAGCAGAAACTGTAAAACGAATTTTATCTAACCCCAGCTATGCAGGTAATATCTGCCAAAACAGAACCCGTAAAATTAATTATAAACTGAATAAAAGAATAGCGCTTCCAGAAAACCAGTGGGTTATTGTACAGGATACCCATGAAGGAATTATTTCTTTAAAACAGTTTGAACAGGCGGCTGAAATTTTAAAGCAAAAGCACAGAAAAATACGGATAACCCCTCCTTTACCGCCATGGAAAAAACTATTAATTTGTAAAGACTGTGGTTTCCCTATGGTAAGAAGTTCTCAAAATAATAACAGATTCTATTGGGTGTGCTCTGGGTGGAAGAAAAAAAACGGATGTAATTCCTCCCACTGCATTTCGGAAAAAACACTGGAAAAAGCATTAAAACAGTATTATTCGCAGGAATTTCAGCAAGCCCTTGGAAATGAATTTTACGATCATTCCTTATTTTGGAATACATTAATGGCATACATTCAAATTGGCAATAAGCATGCGGTATCCATACATCCCAAATTTAAACAGCCTTTATAACGGACAAATGACTGTTAGTACAGGTCAAATCAATAACCGATACAGGTGGCATTATTTTGTAAAACTTTAGGTTATGCCATCGACTGTTCTGCTTGTAAACTCTTTCGGCCGAGTAGTCACTTTTAAGGGCGTATTGATGTACTTTAGGGGATGGAGAAGTTTGTTTCACCTTAAACTCCCAGCAAAATACCTGCTTACTTAAAATTGTATTCTGAGATTTGTTTTAACAAACCAAAACAGCCTTTGTTATTTTGGCAAAGGCTGTTATTTTTGCCAGAACCCAAATTGTATAATTAGCCGTTCCTACAAACTTTTATTACCCAGTTTTCTGAAATTCTTTTAAAAAAGAAAGAAAGCTGGATGTAATCTTTCAAAAAAATAGCTTTTAGTACATCGAATTATAGGGTATTTTGTAGTATTCGTAAAAAAATAAACCTTGTCTTGCAAAATCAACTTGTATGACAAGATTGCAGAGATGATACAATTATAAACTATTTATGTTGAAAAAATATGTACAATTTGCTACAATCAACTTGTAAGACAACCGATCACTGTGAAGGAAATTTATATTGAAATGTAAACTTGGTTCTAATTTTAAGGCAGGTGAAAAGATGATTCTTCAAGAAAAATTAATTGTAAAACACAACCTGGGGGAGGAAACTTACGATCGTTTGGTGCAGATTATTGCAAAGAGCAATTACCGTCAAGGGGATAAAATGCCTTCAGAAAATAAATTGACTCAAATGCTTGGTGTAAGCAGAAGCACTGTGCGCAGCGCGTTAAGCAAATTAACGGCTTTGGGCGTATTGGAACCAAGGCAGGGGGACGGCTATTATGTTTGTGCAAACGATTTTGTGGAGTTTATGGACCGTTTTTCTCCGTCTGCATTATTGAATGCACAGGATTTTTTGGAGATCATGGAATTTAGACGTGGGCTGGAACCGGAAGCGGCCAGGCTGGCAGCCATGCATGTGACTGGTGCGCAGCTGGAGGAGATGGAACGGATTATTAAATTAAGTGAAATTCGTTTTGGAGATACCGGGTTGTTTTCTAAAAGCGATATGGATTTTCATGAGGTGGTAGCCCGGGCTTCGGGCAACAAATATTTTATGGAATGTATGCAGTTGGTAAAGCAAACCTATGCCAGCAGTTTGAGTGAATACATTGTTTTTCATGGGGTGGAAAGCGGCCAACAGTCTAATATTGCAACGGAAGAGGCAATTTTTATGCACGAAACAACCAGCCATGGGTTTCATATTCAAGTTTATAAAAATATACGGGATCATAATCCAGAGCAGGCTGAGCTTGCTATGCGAAATCACGTAGATGATGTTGCAAACAAAATCAGGGTGGATATTAAGCGCTGGTCCAATCGGAATAAAGTTTATTAACGATTTAATTTTAAGGAGGCAATGGAGATGGATGAACTGAGAGTAAAAAGAATGAAGGAAAAAATGCTGGCAGGAAATATTGATATTTTGTTTTTAAGGCTGCCCGAAAACATTATGTATTTAACCGGCTACTGGCCGGTAATTGGTGCATCGGCACTTTATTTTCCACTTGAGGGTGACCCGGTACTATTTGCCCCCGAAGATGAAACCCCCTTTGTAGAAGAGGGCTGGGAGAAAAATGTACGGTATTATAAGTATTTTAACGTAGCGGCGCTTTCTAATCCCAACCGGGATATTTCCGACTTATACCGCAAGGAAGGATTACATACAGCTGGAAAGACAGTAGGATATGAGGGCTCTTTTGAGTGTGTGGCCTGCAACCATGTTCGGGCAGAAACCCGGGTGGCTACTGTATCTACCTATAAAATGCTCGAACAAATTATGCCGGATGCCAAGCTGGTTGATGCCACTTCTACGATTATTGCTGCCCGTGCCATAAAAACCCCCACCGAAATAGAAAAACTGCGGTTAGCCTGTGAGGTTACAGCTTTTGGTTATCGCAATGCGAAAGCGATGATCAAACCTGGAGTAAAAGAAACCGAAATTGGCATGGCGGTTGAGAATGCCATTCATATTCAGGGAATTGGCTATAAGGGAATCAAACGGTCGCAGGGGTTCGCATTCGTAATGGCGGGGGAAAATTCGGTAAATGCATGGAGGCCGTTTGTATTTTCTACAGATTACCGGGTTAAAGCTGGAGAGACTGCATTACTGGAAGTGGATGCCTATGTTGACGGCTACTTTGTTGACCTTACCCGAACCTATGCCATTACCGAACCAACCAAAGAGCAGCAGGAGGTATGGAAAGTAATTCATGCAGCGGTTGATGCCGCACTGAAAGCGATAAAACCAGGGGTACGTGCTGCAGATGTAGACGGAGCAGCCTCCCAGGTAATCAAAGACGCTGGATTATTCCAGTACCGCAAGCACCATTTGGGCCATGGCATCGGCTTCCAGTTTCATGACCCGAAACCGACGCTGTTGCCTGTATCGGAAGATATTTTAGAAGAAGGCATGACCTTTGCGGTAGAACCGGCGCTTTACATTCCGGGAATTGGCGGGTTGCGCCATGAAGAAAATGTCGTTGTAACGAAAGATGGCTGTGAGCTACTGTCTGTTTTGGAGGGAGACCTTTAATGCAAATCTCTCATAACAGCGTAGGAATAACAGTTAAAAACATAATATTGAACAAAAATGAGGGGGATACAATGGCCGAAAAAATGATGAAGGCATGTATGCTGACCGAATATAACAAATTGGAAATCATGCAGGTTCCCGTACCGAAACCGGGGTATGGCGAGGTACTGTGCAAAATTAAAGCCATTGCTATTTGCGGAACTGACCCTGAAATTATCAATGGTCATCATCATGCTAAATGGCCGCCCTATTTTCCGTTTACCTTGGGCCACGAATGGTCTGGCCAGGTGGTTGAGGTTGGCGAGGGGGTCTCTGAATTTAAACCGGGTGATCGGGTGGCAGGAGAAGCCCATTGCGGGTGTGGCAAGTGTGAAAACTGTATGAAAGGCAATTATACCCTATGCCTGAACTACGGCAAAGAGGAAAGTGGCCATCGTCATTATGGTTTTACAGTGCGCGGAGCCAATGCGGAATATAATGTTTATTCCACAAAAGCTGTAAAAAAAATTCCAGACTCGTTAAGTTATGAAGCGGCTACTTTAGTAGATACAGCGGGAGTCGCATTGCATGGTATTGAACTGGTTGGAATTACTCCTGGAGGAACTGTCGCTGTTTTTGGTCCTGGCCCAATTGGCCTTTGCGCCATGCAGATTGTGAAAGCGATGGGCGCAGATAAGGTGATTATGGTTGGACGGGGTCATCGTTTAAAGGTGGCAAAGCAACTGGGGGCCGATTATACGGTGAATTTTGAAGAGGAAGACCCGGTTCAGAAAATTAGGGAGATTACAGGTGGGGTAGGAGCGGATGAGATACTGGAGTGCTCCGGCGCCGCAGTAACCCCTTACCAGAGCGTGATGAGCGTCCGAAAAGGCGGAAAGATCTCGCTGATCGGGTTTTATGACGACGAAAAGTGTTCGCTTTATCCTCAAACTAAAATCGTGCTGGACGAAATTAAAATTTTTGGTTCCCGGGCAAATCCCAATGTCTCCGAACGGGCCATAAAACTGCTTGCAAAAGGCGTAATTGACAGTAAGGCAATTGTGACCCACTGTTACCCGCTGGAGGAGTACCAGGAAGCCCTTAGAGTGATGACCAACCGATTAGATGGCGTAATAAAAATGGTGATCCTAGCCCAGGCAAAACCAAAGGATGGGAGGGAACAATGTGAGTAAACTTTTAGAAATTAAGGGTGTTTGCAAATCTTTTCCGGGCGTAAAGGCTTTGGAGGATATTGACATTGATTTGGATTATGGTGAAGTACACGTCATTCTTGGAGAAAACGGCGCCGGAAAATCCACTTTAATGAAAATCCTATCGGGAGCGTACCAGGCAGACACTGGCGAAATGTTTGTAGAAGAACAAAAAGTGTTACATAATAGCCCAAAGGTTTCGGAATCCTTGGGAATTCGAATGATTTACCAGGAACTTAACCTGGTAGAAGAGCTTTCGGTGGCCCAGAATATTTTTTTGGGAAAGGAGCAGTATAAAGGAATTGCTCTGAATAAGAAACAGATGAATGAAAACGCCAGACAGATGATGGCCAATATGAACATTCTGGTAGATCCCAATACGTTAATTAAAGACCTGGGAGTCGGCACGCAGCAGATGGTAGAAATTTGCAAAGCACTTTCTACCAACGCAAAAATTCTGGTTTTTGACGAACCGACCAGTTCGCTGACTGATTCTGAGATTGCCGAGCTGTTCCGGATTATACGTATGTTAAAAGAAAAAGGCGTAGGGATGTTCTATATCTCACACCGTTTGGAAGAGCTAAAAGAGATTGGGGACCGGGTAACGATCATGCGGGATGGAAAGAAGATTTTAACAACCGCCGCCGATCAAATTTCTATGAACGAAATTATAGAAGGTATTGCAGGCAGAAAGATTGAAAACCTGTTTCCGCATACACGCAAAGAACCTGGGGATTGTCTGCTGGAGGTAAACGGCCTTACAGGGGAAAAATTTCGAAATGTTTCAATTAAAGTTTGTGCCGGAGAAATCGTTGGCATGTCCGGCCTGGTAGGCGCAGGTCGCACCGAGGTTGCCAGGGCGTTAATGGGGATTGACAGGTGCAACGGCGGAGAAGCTTTTTTGGTAGGAAAACCCTTACCGAAAAACAACATACAAAAGGTAGTGGATATGGGCCTTTGCCTTCTGCCGGAAAACCGTAAAACCGAAGGTTTGGCGCTGTCGTTAAGTATTCGGGAAAATACCATAATTTCATCCATTAACCGGTTATTCCCGGGATTAATCACCCAGAAGAAAAAAGAGTCACAAGTAGTTTCCCAATACGTAACCGACCTGAACATTGCAACCTCTTCCATAGAAAAACTGGTTCAGTACCTGAGCGGAGGAACCCAGCAAAAGGTTGTTGTTGCAAAATGGCTAATGTCCCAATCCAAGGTGTTTATTTTTGATGAGCCAACCCGCGGTATTGATGTTGGCGCAAAGAGTGAAATTTACCGCCTTATGGATGAACTTACCAAGCAGGGGGCAGGAATACTGATGATTTCCTCCGACCTGCCGGAAATTCTTGGAATGAGCGACCGGATTTATGTGATGGCGCAAGGTGATTTAGTCGGTGAATTAGATGCCGGCGAAGCTACTCAGCAGGAGATATTGCGTATGGCGTTTAAACAGCATAGTCCGGCAGTAGAGGAGGTGGGCTGAAATGAACGGCAACAATACAACAGTCATCAAGCGTAAAAAATTTAAAATTTCCAACCTGCCAAACTCAACCTATATTTTTGGTGTGCTTTTTATTATCTTCAGCCTGTGTATCCCAAACTTTTTTTCTCCATCCAATCTATCCAATCTAGTTGTGCAGGCAAGCCCGCTGATCATAATCAGCATAGGGATGTCAATGGTTATAATGACCGGTTGCATTGACCTTTCGGTGGGGGGAAATATTTCAATGACCGGTGTTATTATGGCAACTTTGTTAATGCTGGGTATGCCTGCGATTTTTGCAATTTTGTGCGGACTGGCAATTGGAACCTGCTTTGGGCTGTTAAATGGATTTATTGTACAAAAAATGCGCGTTGCCCCATTTATTGCCACTTTTGGCATGATGGGTATTGCAGAAAGCATTGCCAACATTGTTTCTAAAAAACGGACGGTTTATTGGGAACCTTCACCGACAAATGAACTGATCAAGGGGGTACAGACAAACCTGTTTCAGATTCAACTGGGAAATAAATCCAGTCAAACTTTGTTTTTATCCTTTATTACCATTATCTGCATTGTAATTGCCGTCATTGCAATTTATGTATTTAAGAAAACTGCGTTTGGCGCTCATATTTATTCGGTGGGAGCGAATGAAGAAATTGCAAGGCTGAACTCAATCAGCCCGGTTAAAATTCGCATGGCAGTTTACGCAATTTCGGGATTTTTAGCGGCGGTAGCGTCTTTATTGTATATGTCCCGCATCAACTCAGCGCAGCCAACCATGGGCGATGGGCTGGAATTCCAGGCGATTGTAGCGGCCATTATTGGCGGCAACAGTTTGCGGGGAGGAAAAGGCAGTATACCAGGTGCAATTTTAGGTGCGTTGTCTTTGTTTGCGGTGCGCAATGCTTTGTCTTTGGCGGGGGTAGGTACCTCTTGGGTTCAGGTGTTTATAGGCGTAGTTTTAATTGTTGGCATGATATTTAACGCTTTGGTGTACTGGTGGGAGCACGACCGTAAATCCAGCCGGAAAATTACGGTGAAAGGAGCGGTACAGCAATGAAAAATGAAAGTACTTTCGTGAAAAAGTTAAAATCACACCTGTTTAATCTTTCCACCGTCATAATTTTTTTAGCAATTGTTTTAATTTTTACAATTATTAATGCGATTGGCGGAAATAATTATCTGACTTTAAGCAACCTTTCGGTTATTGTGAATCAAGCGTCTTTCCTTGCACTTTTGGGAGTGGCCCAGATGGTTGTTCTTCTCACCGGAGGTGTAAACCTTTCCATTGGCGCAATTATGGTGTTTTCTTCTATTATTGCAGGTCCGTACTTAATGGAACAAAGCGGAGTATTTTGGCTGCTGCCTGTGATTATTATGCTCATATTCGGCGGCGTGGCCGGTGGGTTTAATGGACTGCTGGTGACAAAATTTAAGTTGCCTGCTTTCATTGCTACCTTTAGCGCCATGTACATATTCCGCGGTTTAGCCTGGATTATTCAAGGACGCACGGTAATTTACCGGATTAATGAAAATATCCGTTTTTTGGCAATGGGCAGGCTGTTTAGTATTGGAGGTTTTACAGTTACAATGCCTATGCTTATCTCCATTGGGTTAATTATCATCATATCCTTCGTTTTACGAAAAACAACCTTTGGAGAAAAAGTATATTTTACCGGTTCCAATTCGGTAGCGGCACGCTTTTCGGGAATTCCCATTCACAAAATCACCATGATTATTCACATACTGAGCGGTGTGCTGGCGGGGTTCTGCGGCGTAATGTATGCAGCCAGGGTAAATGCGGCGGAGCCTGGAATGTACACCAGTGCCCATTTTGATGCGATCTCGGTAGCATTAATAGGCGGCATTTCAATGCGGGGTGGTTTTGGAAATGTATGGGGCGTGGCAATTGGCGCACTAATTATTTCTACCATTCAGAGTGGGATGAACTCTATTCAGCTGCCCTCTGAATACCAGACATTGGTACTTGGCGTATTAATTATTCTGTCTGTATTCTTCAACCAATTCCTAATTCAAGCGAAACAAAATGCTACCAATGAACTAAGCACCGACCAGCAGGCAGCATAAAGTTTCACTGCACAAAGGAGGTGCGTTTATGAAACCAAATGTAATTCTGATCAGTACTTTCGATACCAAAGGCATCGAGTGTAATTTTATTAAACAAGTTATTTTAAAAAATGGTTCGGGCTGCCAAACGCTGGATGTTGGTGTTGGTGGAGAACCCACCGCTGTGCCAGATATTTCTTTAGCCCATTTATGCGAGGGGTCGGAATATACTGTTGATGCCATTCATGCCATGCCTAGGGGGCAGGCTGTAGAGGCAGCCTCCAACCTTGTTGAAAAATATATAGCAAGGCTTTATCAACAAGGTAAGATGACCTGCATTGCCGGCATTGGCGGTGCGGGAGGGACCCAAATTGTAACGCAGGCAATGCGGACCCTGCCTTTTGGCATACCAAAAGTAATGTTGAGCACCCTGGCGTCTGGAAATACCCGCTGGTATATGAAAGCGTCAGATATTATGATGATGCCTTCTATTTGTGACGTATCGGCAATTAACAGTATTACGTCTTTGGTATACGAACGGTTTGGAGCAGTATGCGCCATGGGCGCAAGGTGGTTTGCCGAAAATTTTGCGGGTCATGCAAAAGAGATGGCCGACCCCAAAGCGAAGCGAATCGCTTTAACCATGTACGGAACCACCACCAAAGGGGTAACAAGGGCAGTTAAGGAATTGGAAAAAAATAAGTTTGAACCAATCGTATTTCATGCTTCGGGCGCCGGCGGAATGTCGTTGGAGCAATTTGCGCGACAGGGTATTTTTGCAGGCACGCTGGAGATGACCTTGGCCGAGATTGGTGCCCATTTGGTGGGCGGACTGCATGACGCTGGGCCAGACCGCCTGGAGGCTGCTGGAGAAATGGGCCTGCCGCAGGTGATTGTGCCTGGTGGTGCAGATACAGTTGTTCTTCCACCTATGTCAGACCTTCCCGATAAATTTAAGACCGGGCGCATTTTAAATATGCATAACCCCACAATGACTACCATGCGTACCAGTAAAGAAGAATGCGTTCAAATAGGTGAATTTATTGTACAAAAGCTTTTGAAAGCAAAAGGTCCGGTCAAGGTGCTCATTCCAAAAGGAGGGTTGTCCTCTATTGATAAGCCGGGAGAAAAATTTTATCTGCCTGAAGCCAATGAGGCGTTGTTTGAAACGCTTAAAAATGGGTTTAAAGGCAGTAAGGTAGAGGTCATAGAGGACGAAAGACATTTATATGACCCAGGGTTTGGTGAACTGGCGGCGGAGATGATTATGGATATGGTAAACAGGTCAAGAGCCTGACATTTTGTCAATGATATTAAAAACCAAATCATGGTCAATATGAAGGCTGTTTTACTAAAAAAATAGGGAGGAAAGATTCGTATGGTTGCTTATACCAGGGAGCAGCTTTTAAAAAGGCTGCAAGACAAAAGAGCAAAAGGTGAGCTGATTATTGCCGCTGGTGCAGGTTCAGGGCTTTCTGCAAAATCCATTGAAGCCGGCGGGGCGGATATGCTGCTGGTATTTAATTCCGGTAAATACCGAATGGATGGCCATGGCTCGCTTAGCGGGTGGTTCGCCTTTGGCAATGCAAATGATGTGGCGCTTTCTATGGGTAAAAACCAGGTGCTGCCGGTTGTAAAAGAAATTCCGGTAATTTGCAGCTGCTTTGCTCAGGATGCTACCAAAGTAATTGATTATCATCTGGATGAGGTGATAAAAAACGGCTTTGCGGGTATCAATAACTTCCCAACCATGGGAATGGTTGACGGGAACTTTCGTCAGCAATGTGAACTGACCAATTTAGGTTTCTACCGTGAAGCAGAGATGGTGCGTATTGCCAAGACGAAGGGAATTTTTACCATGGTGTATGTGTTTACTCCAGAGGAAAGTGCCATGATGGCCGAAGCCGGTGCGGACTGTATTATTTCCCATGTGGGCTTAACGGTAGGTGGCATGATTGGTACTACAAAATCATTAACCATTGAGGAGTCTGCAGACCTTACGAGAAATATTATGGAGGCTGGCAAAAAGTTTAACAGCGATATTATCTGGCTGGCGCATGGCGGCCCATTGGCAACCCCGTCCGATTTGGAGGAATTTGTGAAATTCCTGCCCGAAATTGATGGTTTTGTCGGTGCTTCCAGTATGGAACGTATTCCAACCGAAGAAGCGATTATTGCAACGGTAAAAGAGTTTAAAGCAGTAAAAAAATCTAAGAGAATGTTGTAACCATAATGGTTAACTCAGAATAAAAGGAGGGTTTTTCTAATGTTAAGAAAGTTGTTATCCATCACTTTGGCGCTTATTATGGTGGTTACTGCCTTTTCTGGCTGTGCAATAGCCAGCCAGCCGTCCCAGGCAGAAAGTACACCGGCAGACAGCAATACCCCGTCTAAAGGGCAGACAGCAGGTGCAGACACGACCGAGCTGAACCAGAAACTGGGCGAAGAGATTAACATTGTATTCATTGTAAAAAGCATGCAGATGCCCTTCTTCCTCAGCATGATCGAGGGTGCTGAAGCTGCTGCAAAGCTGCTGCCCAACGTAAACATTAAATGTGTTGGCCCGGAAACCCCTTACAGCGTAGAAGAACAGATTCAGATTATTGAACAGGCCATTACCGATGGTGCAGATGCAGTTATCTGCACTCCGGCTGACTCCACCGCAATTGTACCGGCAGTAGAAAAATGCAAAGCTGCAGGCGTTTTGTTTGCAACGCCGAACACCAAGGCTTATAGCGACGATGTCCTAACCTATACCGGCGTGCAGAATGTTGAGGTCGGTTACACATTAGGTAAAGCACTTGCTGAAAAATTGGGTGGAAAAGGCAATGTCGTACTGTTTGACGGCAAAGCAGGCAACTCCACCGGTGAAGAGAGAACAGAGGGATATAAACAGGCATTTGCAGAGTACCCCGATATTAAACTGCTGGATGTTCAGCCTGGCGATTGGAACCGTGAGCTGGGTATGTCCATCATGGAAAACTGGCTGCAGAAATATGACAAAATTGACGGCTGCGCCTCAATTGCAAAAGATATGACCATGGGTGCACTGGAAGCGGCAAAAGCTGCCGGTCGTTTGGAAGAGATTACCTTTGTCACCTTTGATGTTGATAACGACGTATTTGAAGCAATCCGTGCGGGTGAAATTTATTGTACAGGTGACCAGGGTGAAAAGAGCCAGGCCGCTACTGCAATTATGTCGGTTTATCTGGCGTTAAACGGCTATAATGTTGCTAAGGTTCAGTCCCTTCCGCTGTCAATTGTAACCGTTGATGATCTAGACAAATACATCTCCTAGGTTTCCATTTATATAACAAAATTGATTCAGCAGATGTGAGCTGAGCAGAAAAGCAGGAGCTGTGCGCAGGCCGCAGGGCTCCTGCTTTTTACAAATTCAGTATGATAACTTCTGTCAATAGTGACCAAACTTTACGTATGGTAAAACAGCTTTTTAGGGTAGGTCCCAAAAATGAAAAACAACAGGTATGCTGCGTTTTTTCAGAAATAGGGCAGAGCTCATATTTTCAGAAATACTTTTGCCATAGAAAACGAGAGCGGAGCATTTTTTAGTTAGAAAGGGTGAAGTCAATGTTTTTTGAATATGACGAAAATAACGGCATTCAAGTTCCTGCGCCTTTTAACAGGGTTATGACCCCATTTATGACTACCGATACAACCAGCCATACATTGCCGTTTTCGGTTCATATGACCGAATGGGAGCCTGGCTGTCAAGTGGACCCGCACTTACATGAAAATGCAATGGAAGCGATGTATTTTTTAAGCGGTACGGCCAGGGCTATGGTAAATGACGAATGGTACGATTGCCGCCCCCACTCTATGATTGTGGCAGATAAAATGGAGCCTCATTGTATTATCAATACTGGTTCAGAAAAACTGAGGGTGCTGTGTATTTTTTCTCCGGCAGTTTCAGCCGAGGATCTGCGCAGCAGGGCGATGGAAGCTGTAAAAAAATATGAAGAAGAACAGTCCGGAAAATAAAAAGAGGTGAGAAGATGGCTGTGTCAAAACTATCTGATCAAGAATTAACGGCCCTTTGCCACCGGTTTCGAATTCAATTGGTTGAGCTCCTTCATGCAATTCAAACAGGGCATCCGGGGGGATCGTTATCTGCCTGTGAGATTATTACCACACTTTATCAGCGCATTTTAAATGTTGATCCCTCAAGACCCGAATGGGAGGAACGGGACCGTTTTATCCTATCTAAAGGCCATGCGGCCCCTATGCTCTACTTGAATTTAGCTGAGCGAGGTTTTTTTAAGAAAGAAAAGCTTAAATCACTGCGTCAAATCAACAGTATGCTCCAAGGCCACCCCTGCGCTCATAAAACCCCAGGGGTAGAGCTTTCTACCGGCCCGCTTGGACTTGGGCTTTCAGCAGGTACGGGAATGGCGGCAGCCGCTAAATTAAAGGAACTCTCATACTATACCTATGTATTATTGGGCGATGGTGAAATTCAGGAGGGGGTAATCTGGGAAGGACTGATGACGGCTGCAAAATTTAAACTGGACCATTTGATTGCAATTTTAGACCATAATAAGGTCCAGCTGGATGGCACAGTGGAAGAAATTATGCCAGAGCCCAACCTGAAAGAACGCTTTGAGGCATTTGGCTGGCAGGTAATTGTTTGCAATGGGCATTGTGTTGCGGCGATTACAGCAGCAATTGAAGAAGCAAAAGAAGTGAAAGGCAAACCCATTATGATTATGGCACAAACCGTAAAAGGGAAAGGCATCTCCTTTATGGAAGGGAAAAACAGCTGGCATGGCTCTCCCATTACAGATGCTTATTATGAGCAGGCGATGCGGGAATTAAAGGAGGTACTGCTATGAGCATAACCATTCGGGAGGCTTACGGCGAAACCTTAAAACGGCTTGCGGCTGAAAACAGTAAATTAGTGGTTTTAGAGGCAGACGTGGGAGGCTCGACGAAAAGCAGCATCTTTGGAAAAGCTTATCCTGACCGGTATTTTAATGTAGGGATTTCAGAGATACATATGGTTTCAATGGCAGCCGGTTTTGCACGTTGCGGTATGGTGCCATTTGCAAATACCTTTGCTGTTTTTATGGCTTTGCGGGCGGTGGACCCAGTTAACAGCCTAATTTGTTATGATAAGCTGAATGTAAAGTTAGCGGGTGCTTATGGCGGAATGTCTGATGCCTATGATGGGGCCAGCCATCACGCTTTGTGTGATATTGCTGTGATGCGGTCGCTGCCCAATATGACAATCATTTCTGTCTGTGATGCGGTCCAGACTCGGAAAGCGGTTCAGGCAGCTGCGGAATATAATGGGCCTGTTTACTTAAGATTATCCCGGGAAGCAATGCCGGACATCTACCAAACTGATTCTCCTTTCGCCATTGGCAGTGCAAACCTGTTGACAGATGGGGCAGATGTAGCAATTTTTGCCACAGGTATGATGGTACATCAGGCGTTAGCCGCCGCCAATCTTTTAAAACAGCAAGGAATTGAGGCCTCGGTTACCGACATTCATACCATTAAACCCATAGATGAAAAGGCGGTTGTTGCGGCTGCCGCTAAAGTAAAGTGTGTGGTTACAGCCGAGGAACATAATATAATTGGCGGCCTGGGTTCCGCGGTTGCAGAAGTTTTGACCAAAACATGCCCCAGAAAGATGGCGTTTGTCGGGGTAGAGGATACTTTTACCGAATCAGGCGCATACAAATCGCTTTTAAAAAAATATGGGCTGTCTGCCGAAAATATTGTACAGAAGGTACTGCATCTGTTAAAATGAAAGCAGCTAAACAGAAAGGATGTAGCACTATGATTGTTGAAGTACTAAAAAAGGAACTGGTAGATATATCGAAACGATTGGATGTGAAAGGGTATGTACAGGCGGCTGGAGGAAATGTTAGTGTACGTGTACCTGGAGAAAAGCTTTTTCTCATCAAACGAACCGGCGTTACCATGGCTGAATGCTGTAAGGAAGATATTTTAGTAGTTGATTTTGACGGAAATGTGGTGCACGGCTATGGAAAACCTTCTAAAGAGGTAAATTTTCATCTTGGAATACTAAAGTCCAGATCAGATATCCAAGCGGTTGTGCATACGCATTCTAACTATGCGGTTGCCTTGTCCAACCTTGGGTTGGAGCTGCCAATGGTTTCGGTTACAGCCGAGATGTATTTGCATCGGGTGCCGTTAGTGCCAAAGGCAGTACCGGGAACAAAAGAACTTGCCGATTCTGTCATTACGGCATTTTCTGACGATGAAAGCCGGCAGGTAAAAGCTGTTTTAATGGCAGCGCATGGAGTTTGTGCTGTAGGCAAAAGCCTGCAGGATGCATATGAAACGGCTGATTTGGTAGAGGGTACTGCACATCAGGCTTTTATTGAAGCTATACTTGAAGGGAATAAAGGTTATTTTAAACGTTAGTTTATATAAAACAGCATTCCTCTTGGACGTTTTCTGTGAGGCCAAAAAATATTTATAAGCGGTGTTTGTAAGTTATTTACAATCACCGCTTATTTTAAGTTGTAATCAATTTTGGCAGGATTGTCCAATACTGTTGTATCTGGCAGCAGCCAATCATACTGCTGAAAAATGAAATCTAATAGAGATAAAACTGTATTTTAAGGAATTAAAAGAATTTTGAAACTATTGTAAGCGAGAAAGACAAAAATACTTTTGATATAGGAAAGCCAGCCATGCCGCCGGCTGAATAAAAATGCTAACAATGCTTACAAGGGGTGGTTTTACTAATGCAGGTTGCGGTGATTTGTGGCGGAAGGCTCATAGTCATTATTCCACTAAATTGTATACATATATGATCACCTGCACAAAAGCAATGTGCTTTTGGTGTGTGCACGAACACTTCCTGTGAATTGCTTAAATCATAAACCAATAAACTGCTTTCTTGAACCTTTGTTACTTTGGCATGCATGGTCATAAACGTTTCCTCCTGTTTTGGAGGTATACCAACATCTTATGCCCGGTTTTACTTAAATGTGAAACAGATGGGAGGAAATCATATTTTTAATCAGGTACATTCGGCCAAGTTGAAATTGCGGCATACAGAAACTGTTTGAAAAATATGCTTACAACAATCTTGCTCTGGAATTTTCTTATCCCTTTTTCACAACAGCCGGGGTAGACTTTGAGACAGCTAAAAACCTGGGAATAAAAACAGTATGGGCACTTTCTTTACCAGGTAAAGTAGCACCGATTACCGCGGGCGAAATTATTAAAGATACAATTTTGAATATATTAAGTGAGAGGGGAGAGATATAATGGAAGACAACCAAATTCGTATAGGATTTGCTATGTGCGGTTCCTTTTGCACGTTTTCAGAGGTAATACCGCAGATGAAAGCTTTAAAAGAAGCCGGTTATGACGTAACTCCCATCCTGTCAGAATTTTCATATAAGACAGATACACGTTTTGGCAAAGCAGAAGATTTTATTCGAGAAATTGAAGAAATTTGTGGTAAGTCTATCATTCATTCTATAGAAAAGGCAGAACCAATTGGGCCTAAGAAATTGTTGGATATTTTGGTAGTAGCACCTTGTACTGGCAACACTTTGGGAAAGATGGCAAACGGAATTACCGATAGCTGTGTATTAATGGCAGCTAAAGCACATTTGCGCAATCAACGTCCGTTGGTAATCGCCATTTCAACAAATGATGCTTTAGGCGCATCCGCAAAAAACATTGGAAGTTTACTCAATCAAAAATATCTTTATTTTGTTCCATATCAGCAGGATAATCCGAAAGGAAAGGCGGCTTCCATGGTAGCCAATTTTGTACAAATTAAGCAAACGGTCGAGCTGGCATTAAAAGGTGAACAGATTCAGCCGCTCATTATTATGAAATAGCTTGAAAAATGCAGGAATATGATGCAATTCCTGCGTTTTTTCTGTTTTTCCCTTGATTTTTGCAAGAAAAATAGCTAGAATATGAATGGAAAATCCTATCCAGTTACCGAGGTAATACTGAAAAAACATTGGGAAGGATGTTTGCATTGAATAAGGACTTATTGATTTCGATCAACCAAATGATGCCTGATTTTTCCAAGGGTCAAAGGTTAATCGCGCGTTATATTCTAGAAAATTATGACAAAGCTGCCTTTATGACGGCATCCCGCTTAGGTACAACAGTTGGAGTAAGCGAATCTACCGTTGTCCGCTTTGCGTCCGAAATTGGGTTTGAGGGTTACCCGCAGCTGCAAAAGGCCTTGCAGGAACTGATTCGTAACCGCCTTACTTCAGTACAGCGTATGGAAATTACCACCGATCAGATTGGCTCTAAAGATGTGCTGGACAAAGTACTAAACCTGGATATTGAAAAAATACGCCGTACCTTGGACGAAACTTCAAAAGAGGATTTTAACGCAGCGGTAGACTCCATTATCAAAGCCCGCAGGATTTATATTATAGGAGTGCGTAGTTCCTCTGCATTAGCTAGTTTTTTAGGTTTTTATTTTAATCAGATTTTTGAGGATGTTCGTCTTGTTAATACTGCCAGTACCAGCGAATTGTTTGAACAGATTATGCGGATTGGACCGGAGGATATTCTGATTGCGATCAGCTTTCCGCGTTATTCCAAACGTACGGTGCAAGCCTCGCGTTTTGCCAAAGACAGCGGAGCAAAGGTTATTGCAATTACCGATACGCCAAGTTCGCCGCTTGCAGGGAATGCAACTCATCTTCTGTTAGCCCGTAGTGATATGGCGTCCTTTGTAGACTCTCTGGTGGCACCGTTAAGCCTGATCAATGCACTAATTGTTGCTATTGGGCTAAACAAGCGCCGTGAGATCAGTGAGACCTATAACACTTTAGAGAGAATTTGGGACGAATATAACGTCTATGAAAAAGCAGAGGAACAAAAGTAATGCCTATAAAAGAATTTGATGTCATTGTTATTGGAGGTGGCGCAGCCGGTTTAATGTGTGCCGGAACCGCGGCCAAACGAGGGTTGTATACAGCGCTGCTGGAGCGTAACCAACGCCCCGCAAGGAAGGTGCTGGTTACCGGAAAGGGCCGCTGTAATGTGACAAATAATTGCGAGCCTCAGCAACTGATTCAAGCAGCTAAAACCAATGGACGTTTTTTATATAGTGCATTCAGCGCATTTCAGTCAAAGGATACCATGGATTTTTTTGAGCAGCAGGGTGTTGCGCTAAAAACCGAACGGGGAAACAGGGTGTTTCCAGTTTCAGATAAAGCTATGGACATTGCAGATGCACTGGTAGGCTACGCAAAGCATCACAGAGTAAATTTTGTTCATGCCAGATGTACAGAGGTTTGCAAAGATGAAAATGGACAGGTTTTTGGTGTTTTATGTGAGGATGGTGAGAAGTATTCTGCCAAAGCAGTAGTAATAGCAACTGGCGGGAAAAGCTATCCGCTTACAGGATCGACCGGGGACGGGTACGCAATTGCAGCAGCGCTGGGGCATACCATCATAAAACCAGTACCTTCCCTAGTACCAATTGTAACAAATGAGAGCTGGTGCAATGAATTGATGGGCCTTTCGCTGCGGAATGTTACCCTGAAACTGATGGAAAAAGGTAAAAATAAACCAGTTTTCCATGAAATGGGTGAGATGCTGTTCACTCATTTTGGGGTTTCTGGCCCGTTGGTTTTATCGGCATCCAGTCATATGAGCGGTGATTTAAGCCGCTACCGGCTGCAAATTGATTTAAAGCCCGCTTTAAGTCAAGAGCAGTTAGATGCAAGGCTGTTGCGGGATTTTGAAAAATATAAAAACAAAAACTTTGGTAATGTACTGGGGCAGCTACTGCCCCGTAAGCTGATTCCTGTTTTTGCACGTCTTTGTAATATCCCTTTGGACGAAAAAGTTAACCAGATTAGCCGGGAACAGCGCAAAGCAATGATTTCTTTGCTGAAATGCTTTTCGGTTACTCCAAAATGTTTTCGCCCAATTGATGAAGCAATTATTACTTCTGGTGGAATTAAGGTTGGGGAGATTAACCCTAAGACTATGGAATCAAAACTGGTACCTGGCCTTTATTTTGCCGGGGAGGTAATTGATGTAGACGCATATACTGGCGGCTTTAACCTGCAAATAGCCTTTTCTACAGGCTTTTTGGCTGGCAGCCATGTCTGTAAACAAGAATAAAGGAGCTTTCTTTCGTATGTTTTCTGTTGCAATTGATGGTCCAGCAGGTGCTGGGAAAAGCACTGTTGCCCGGGCAGCCGCGCTTCGGACCGGCATGATTTATGTAGATACAGGTGCCTTGTACCGAGCCATTGCCTTGCATATGCTTCAGGCAAAAATTGATCCTGCAGATGCTTTGCAGGTGGTTCCTGCGCTTTCTGCAATCAAAGTTGAGCTTAGTTATGTGGAGGGCAGACAAAGAGTTTTTTTAAATGGGGAAGATGTTTCGGAAAAAATTCGTACGCCAGAGGTTTCTATGGCTACTTCGGCAGTTTCTGCGATTCCACAGGTGCGGGAATATTTAATGGAAACCCAGCGGGGAATGGCTGAAAAATACCATGTGGTGATGGATGGAAGAGACATTGGAACCGTTGTACTTCCTAACGCACCGCTAAAAATTTTTTTAACGGCTTCTCCCGAGGTGCGAGCAAAGCGCCGCTATGAAGAGTTGTCTGCAAAAGGCGCACCGCAGAATTACGAGCAGGTATTAGCGGAAGTAATTCAGCGGGACTATAATGATTCTCACCGCAAAGCCGCTCCATTAAAACAGGCAGAAGATGCTGTTTTGCTCGATACCAGTAATCTGACACTGGAACAGTCCATCGCTGAGCTTGTAGAACTAATTCATAACAGAAGAATGGAGACACAACAATGAGCTTTTATAACTTTGCTAAATCAGTAACCAATGGAATTAGCCACCTAATGTATCACATAGAGTACGAGGGGTTGGAAAATATTCCTGAGGATGGGGGCTATATTGTAGTGTCAAACCATCGTTCTTTATGGGATCCAATTTTCATTGCAATAAAGTTAAAGCGGCAGCTGTTTTTTATGGCTAAAGCAGAATTGTTTAAAAACAAATTTTTTGGCGGGATTCTGAAACATTTGGGAGCATTCCCCGTAGAACGGGGAAAAGGTGATTCCACTGCAATTGACCATTCCATTCAAATTTTAAAGGAAAATAAAATTTTGGCAATTTTTCCGGAAGGTACGCGTTCTAAGGATGGTACTCCGCTGCGCTATAAATCGGGGGCTGCTAAAATTGCCCTGGTAACAAAAGCAGATGTACTGCCTTGCTGCGTTGATTTTACAGGTAAGTTAAAGTTCCGCAAACGGGTGACAGTCCGTTATGGGCAGTTGATTCCCAATAAACATCTTCGTTCGGAAGAAGGGGAGATTAAAGAGATAAAAGAGGCCACTTCGCTGATACGCAGCAGTGTTTTGACCTTATTAGGAGTGAATTGACATGCCGGTAACCCTTGCTAAAACGGCAGGCTTTTGCTTTGGTGTAAGCCGAGCGGTGGATGCTGTGTTTGAACAGGTTGCTTTGGGTAAAAAAGTGTGTACACTTGGGCCTATTATTCATAATCCCCAAATCGTACAGGAACTGGAAAAAAAAGGTGTTACTATTATTGACAAAGTAGCAGATAATACAGAGGGACGTTTGGTTGTCATTCGGTCCCATGGGGTTGGGCAAGTTGTTTACCAGCAATTAGAACAGTCGGGATATGACTATTGGGACGCGACCTGTCCGTTTGTGGCGAAAATTCATAAAATCGTATCAGAACAATCCCAGATGGGCAAAATAGTTTTAATTGCAGGGGACGAGCATCACCCTGAAGTGGTTGGAATTACTGGGCATTGTACTGGAAAATACTTTGTATTTAATGCACATGAAAGTCTGTTTGACTTTGTGCAGAATTTGGAAGCCCCCGATAAAGAAGAATTCATTTTGGTTGCTCAAACCACTTTTAATATAAAAGAATGGGAAAAATGTTCCGAAACTGCAAAAAAAGTGTGTACAAACCTGATAATTTTTGATACAATATGTAATGCTACGGCCAATAGACAACGAGATGCAGAACTATTGGCAAAGAATTCTGACCTGATGATCGTGGTCGGAGGACGCCACAGTTCCAATACAGCAAAGCTACGTGATATATGTGCGGATTTTTGTAGGACAATCCTGGTGGAAGATGCAAAAGAATTGTTGCAGTATGATTTTAGCGATGTGAAATTGGCGGGCGTCACAGCAGGGGCTTCAACCCCGGCTGGTATAATTAAGGAGGTACAGGAAACCATGAGTGAGATTATTGGAAATGCAGAAGAAATGAGCTTTGAGGAGATGTTGGAACAATCCTTCAAAAGTACATATACAGGAGAGAAGGTAACCGCTATTGTTACAGGCATTAAGCCTAACGAGATTTCGGTAGACATCGGTACCAAACATGCCGGGTATGTTCCTTTAAGTGAACTGACCGAAGACCCGTCTGCTAAAACGGAAGACCTTGTTAAGGTTGGCGATGAACTTGAACTGATTGTACTGCGCGTCAATGACGTGGAAGGCACTGTAATGCTTTCTAAAAAGCGTTTGGATGCAATTGCCGGTTTTGAAAAGGTTATGGGCGCTGCTGACAGCGGCGAAATTTTGGAAGGTGTAGTAGTCGAGGTAGTAAAAGGCGGCGTATTAGCGCTGACCAACGGTGTAAGAGTGTTTATTCCAGCTTCCCAGGCTACTATGTCTCGCAACGAGCCGCTGGAGAACCTGCTCAAAAAGCCTGTCAGCTTTAAGATTCTGGAAGTTAACCGTCAGCGCCGTAGAGCGGTGGGCTCTATCACTGCTGTTCTTAAAGAACAGAGAAAAGAACTGCAGGAGAAATTCTGGGCAGATGTGGAAGTTGGCAAAGTATTCCACGGTGTTGTAAAATCTATGACCAGCTATGGTGCATTCATTGACCTGGGTGGTGTAGATGGTATGGTTCATATTTCCGAGCTATCTTGGAACAGAATTAAACATCCTTCTGAGGTTTTGAATATTGGCGATACCGTCGAGGTATATGTTCGTGAGATTGACCCGGAGAGCAAAAAAATCTCCCTGGGTTACAAAAAGTCTGAGGATAACCCTTGGGAGATTCTCAAACGTGATTACCAGGTTGGTTCCGTTGTGAAGGTAAAAATTGTTTCCCTTACCGCCTTTGGTGCTTTTGCGCAGATCATCCCTGGTGTAGATGGCCTGATCCATATCAGCCAGATTGCCAATGAGAGAATTAATAAACCCAGTGATGTTCTTTCGGTTGGACAGGAAGTAGATGCAAAAATTACCGAAATTGACTTTGATAAAAAGCGTGTTAGCCTTTCTATTCGTGCCCTTCTGGAAGAGAAGGAGCCTGCTGAGCCTGAGACGGAAACCGAAGCAGAATAACATTTTATGCAAAGGGGGCGGATTATATAATCTGCCCCTTTTTTCTCTGCCTTTTTGTTTTTGAATCAGTATAAACATTTTAAATGGACAAAATATAAAATAGAATGCAGTAAAACGAAACGAATTACACACCCATAATAAGGTAGCTTGTTCAGAAAATAGCAACTGGAGGACAGCAGATGGTATTTAGCAGTATTTTATTCTTATTCCGGTTTATGCCGGCTGCTTTTTTAATTTATTATGCCGTGCCGCGGCGGTTTAAAAACTTTACATTATTGGTTTTAAGCCTGATTTTTTATTCCTGGGGCGAAGTGCGTTATTTCCCAATTATGGTTGCGTCTGTTTTGGTGGATTATATCGCATCCAATGGAATAGAACGAAATCGACATAGTAAATTAAGGTGCCGGTTATTTTTGTTGTTATCGGTAATTTTTAATCTGGGTATGTTAGGATTTTTTAAATATACAGACTTTATAATCAGCAATATCAATGCATTGTTTGGAACAACGATTGGTTTATTGAAGCTGACGCTTCCATTGGGTATTTCCTTTTATACCTTTCAAACCATGTCTTACACCATCGATGTTTATCGTGACAAGGTAAAAGCGGAGCGAAATATTATTGACTTCGGTGCTTTTGTAGTGTTATTTCCGCAGCTGATCGCCGGTCCTATTGTTCGGTATACCGACGTAAGCCGGGAACTGAAAGAGCGAAAGGTAAATGCTGCACAAATACAGGACGGCATTGGCACATTTATTATGGGGTTGGGCAGCAAAGTACTCATTGCCAATAATATTGGTTCCCTCTGGACCGAAGTGGAAAGTTTAGGCTTTTCTAATATTTCCACGCCCCTTGCCTGGCTTGGCATTTTAGCATTTTCTCTACAAATTTATTTTGACTTCAGCGGATATTCTCTCATGGCCATAGGTCTTGGGAAAATGCTGGGGTTTGAATTTCCACAAAACTTTAATTATCCTTACATTTCAAAAAGTATGACTGAATTTTGGCGTCGTTGGCATATGACCTTGGGCTCATGGTTTCGGGAGTATTTATATATCCCCCTTGGGGGCAACCGTGTAAAACCTGCCCGTATGTATTTTAATTTATTTGTTGTCTGGGCTGCAACAGGCCTTTGGCATGGTGCCAGCTGGAACTTTGTACTTTGGGGATTGTTCTTTTTTGTACTGCTGGTTATCGAAAAAACATGGTTGCTTCAATATTTAAATAACAGTAAAATTTTCAGCCGAGTATATATGATCTTTCTTTTATTAATTAGCTGGTCTTTGTTTGCAATTACAGATTTTAGCCAGCTTGGCTTATTTTTTACAAAAATGTTTACTATGCAGGGCGGCACAGACTGGATGTATTACCTGCGTAACTATGTTGTTGTGTTTATTCTGGCAATTTTACTGTCTACTCCAATTTTGAATTTTTGGTATAATAAATGGCTTTATAAACACAAAATTTTAACCATTGTACTGATTGGTGGAATTTTAGTATTGTCGGTAGCTTATTTGGTTGACGCTTCCTACAATCCATTTCTATATTTCCGCTTTTAAGGGGGTGGCCACAATGACTTTTATAAGAAAAAATCTACTGCTTATTTTGTTTTTTTTGTTTATATTAGGTTTTTCTCTGGCAGATATTTTAACGCCGGACAGAATATTTTCAGATACTGAAAACCGTTACCTAGCGCAAAATCCTAAATTTACGTTATCCAGTTTAATGGACAATTCCTTTGGCCTAAAGTATGAGGAATACATCAATGATCAGTTTGTCGGACGCGATAACTGGATTGATATAAAATCTTATACCGAGTTTGCCCTTGCTAAGATTGAAAACAATGGTATTACCTATGGTAAAGATCATTATCTTTTTGAAAAGTACCAAAAGGTAGATGAAGCAAAACTGGAAAATAATATTCGTTATTTGCAGGAATATTTAGCAATGTACAATTATCCGAAGGCTACGTTAGCAATTATTCCAAACTCCTATATGATTTTAAATGACAAAGTGCCTGCTGGGTTAAATAATGTAGATCAATTCACCTATATTGCCAGTATTTATGAAAAAATGCAGGAAAACAACCTTACAACATTGGATTTTAAAACTGTATTGCAGGAACATAAAAACGAATATATTTATTATCGCACTGACCATCATTGGACAACCTATGGCGCATACCTTGCCTATAGGGAATACGCTTTATCAAAGGGATTAACCCCGGTGGAGTATACGGCATTAGAAGGCCACGACGTATTAGACTTTTATGGAACTTATTACAGCAAAACAAAAAATTTTAATGCTGTACCCGACGTTATCACTTATTTTGATGTTCCTGTCGATTCAGTGGAGATTGATGGATCTCCGGTTGACGGTATTTATGATCTGAAAAAATTTGAAGAGCGTGATAAATATGCAGCGTTTTTGCGCGGTAATAATGGGTTGACAGTAATTCGATCTGGCCAGAATCATAATCATCAGGACGGGAAAACCAGCCGGGTTATGGTGATCAAAGATTCCTATGGGAATTCGTTTGTGCCTTATTTAACCTACAACTATGATGAGGTTTATGTTGTAGATCTTCGCGCTTTACCAAATACAATGAAGCTGTTAATGGAGACCGATTTTGACGATATTCTCATTCTGTATAATTTTATGAATTTTACCAATGATGTAAATATTGCCAAGTTACGTTATTAACGGTTCTGCTGAGGTTGCAACTATTTCCAAGTTACGCTCAAACTAAAAGAATAAATATCCGCCAGCAAAACCCTCTGATACAAGAGGTATGCGTCATGTCGCGTTAGTACGATCTGCCAATTGCGAAAGCTTGCTATCTACCGCCCGTAAACGGGCTTAGAAATCTCCCATTGTATACATCTGCCTCTATGATTTTGACCTTTTTCTAGCTGCAGAGTGTTCGCAGGATTTCTCCGATCTCTTTTCATTTTTCTTCATAGAACACTTTCCGCCGATACTTCGGGGCAAACACCACATGATATTTGCAATTCCAACTCGTATGCGATAAACTATTTACGTCGTTCATCTCGAATGACCTCCCTTTGCTTGTTTGGTGCAGTTGGCAGACCGCATCTTCATTTTTGCAAAGGGAGTTTTTATGTCTACATCATCGGCAGAAGCCTTCTTCTGAACCACTCGCCTAGCGAGTGGTTTTTTTCATACAATCAAAACCACGCGTTGAACGCGTGGTATGCACCGCCCCTAGAAGGGCATATTACCGGCACGCCTCTTAAAAGGCATTGAACATTTCGTCACTTGTATCAAGTGCCCCGCCATCCATAAAAGGGTAATTCACCCACTTAACAACTATTTCTGCTAATCTGACAGCCCGTTTATTGGCAGCTCGCTTCGCGCCCGACACCCCCCGGCTAAAGCTTTTTTACGGGATACCTCCACCGGCAAAGCCGGTGGTTTCCACAATAATAAAAAAGTGTCTCTGCTGGCAAGCAGAGACACTTTTGAGATAACATTGCTCTGCAACGAAACAAGCCGCTGCAGGGCAATGTTGTTTTATAAAAATATAGCACAGTGTCAAAAAGGAACAGATTGGCGGCTAAATTGAAATTGGGGGGACCGCAAAGTCTAATTTTTATTTGCAGAAAAGCGAAACCCAGACGTTAGCGTATTTGTAGGATTTTATATGGATGAAACAAATTGGGGGTTGAAGTGTGTTTTCTGACAAGCCTTGCTGTTTTAAACAGGATAAAAAGGTTTTGCTAAAATATCATTATCAGCAAAAAAGACAATATTTTATTCTTCCTTGTTTGCTAAAGCATCCTCGTAAGATTCTGGTTCAAAGCGGACGGGTTTTTTATCATATTTTTTTCCTACTCTGTTGGTAAAAAGCAGAATTATATACACAAGTGCCAGCAAAATGGCACTGCCGCCTATGGTACGCAATAACACCTGCATGGGCGGAATGTAGGGCTTGACGCTAAAGTCTTTGCTTAGATCAAAAGGGGATCCGCCCTTTTGGCAGGAATAAAGGGCCATAATGGCTAGTTCACTGGAGCTTTGATCAGAAAAAGACTGATCCTGTTGGAAAGAAAAGCCGCCATCCTTCTGGCGAAATTCGTATAGATGATCTAGAAGAGTTTTGCCTTTCAGGCAAAAACGGGAATCCTGCAGATCGACTTTTAAAGTTTGTGCTGCAATAACGGCCAGGCTGTAATCTGTGCTGCTTTTAAAAGTCTTATTTGTAAAAGCCGTCGAGAGCCACCCCAGGGCGCTGTCGACAGCGTTTTGATAGAGCGGGTCAGTTAGATATGGCTCTAACACAATCAGGGCATAGCAGGTCGCCTGCAGGTCACTGGAACCAGTCTGGCTGTTTGAAAAACCACCATCCTGCTGCTGATACTCCAATAAATGAGTTAAAAACGGGTAGATGTTGAATTCATATGGGGAGTAATTGATTGCCAAAAGAAGGTTAATCGGCCCATAGATATCATCATTTTTTGTTAAATCCCATTCAGCTGCGCTGATTAGTAAATTGTGGCCGTCAAAGCGTTGAATATCATATTGCATCAGGGTTGAATCTAAAAATGCCTTTCCAAGATGGCTGAGTGACTCAAACCCTTCCAGGGAGGAAAGCATATCCTGTATGTACAGGCTGCTCGCCGGTGTATTGGAAGGGGAACGACCGGCAAGTTTTGCAGCCAACATGGTATATTCCTTCGGGGTGTTTTGTTTTTCAATGTATTTCCAAGCTGCCTCAATATCTTTTCCGTAATCGGTGGTGGAGGCAAGAGCGGAAAGGGAAAAAGAAAAAAGCAATACACAGGTTAGTAAAAAGGTAGCGATTTTACGCATCATGATAAATTACTCCCATACTATAAAGTAATAAAGAGGGGCTTGGTGGCCCCTCTTTTCCGTTTAGTATTATCAAAATACTCATAAATGCAGGAATAAACCGTATAAAAATATGAATTACATTATTGGGTTTTCCGAAGTATTTTAGGACGAAACCACTTTACATAAATGGTAACAATATTGGTTAATACAAAGTCATATACCACAAAAACAAAGTTGCCCATACCAAGCAGTATATATACCGAATAGCGACCAAATTCTCCGAATTCAGTCAAAATATCGGGAATGCCCATAACATAAATAATAAACAAATAAGAAACCACCACTGCAAAATTAAATAACACAAGTTTTATTAAAAATTCCAAAAACCGAAAAGGGATTTTCTCCAATTTGGACTTTAATATGGGGTAATATCCAAAGAATGCGATAAAGAGCAGCATAGCTTCACGATCAGGCACCAAAAAAACCGAAAGGATAGCAGCAGCAACATAAACCATAATTGCCGCCTTGTATCCGTTTTCTATTACTACCGGAATCAGTACAATACCAGCTAAAGCTGGCAGGGCATAGGTGGCGAAAGGAACCATACCAGTCATAAACAGCATAAGTAAACAAAGAGCTGTAGAAAGTCCACCCAGTGCAACCTGTGTACTCTTTTTAATTGTTCTGTTCATTAAAAACCACCGCCAAAACAGTTGCAGCAACAATCGGCACAATACATCGCGGCACAAAGGTCACAGCAACTGCATCCTCCGGCAGACGTACTGGTGCGATATGGTCCGTCATAGCCAGAATAAGAACCGGTTTGGCGCTGCCACTGCAGTTGCTGAAGTGCAGAGCGGTATTCAGGGTTTTGCGGATTCATGCGGCATGCAGTATGAAAGTGCTGATAGGCATCATCCAGCCAGCCTCTGGTATAGCAAATGCTGCCTTTTAAAAAATACCATTCAGCATCACGGTTCTGCGGGGGAACGCCATCAAGCAGTTCTTCCGCTTCTACAATGCGCTTGGCGTTTATTAGGCGACGAATATCGCCAAATTGAGAAGAAGAGCTGGAAGAATAAGAACCATTACTGCCGGTGTTTCCGTAAGAAGCTCCTCCCGTACGCATTTTTTGAATTTGATCATACGCCTCGTTAATCTCTTTCATTTTTTCAGTTGCAAGGTCTGCCAGCGGATTATTAATATAGTTATCGGGATGATATTTTCTGGCAAGAGTACGGTATGCATTTTTAATCTGTTCATCAGAGGCGTTTGGTTCCACACCCAAAATTTTATACGGGTCGCTCATTTATCTTTCTCCTTTTTGGAAACGATTTGATCCACGCTGCTTTTTAAACCCAGGTGGAGGATATTTCCAAGGATTGGTTCAAACCGGTTCAGTTCCAGCAAATCAAACGTTTTGCAAATTTCACCGATCGTCATGTTTAAGGAAGAGGCAGCTTCCTGCCGGATTTTTGTAATAGCATATTGTTCTGTACCGTAAGAGAAATGAATTAGATAGGCGTTATAGTTACCTGTCTTTAAATCTTCTTCCAAATCATCCATAGCGTCAATCAGGTAGATAAACCGGCCCAGCAAATAACCTAGTCGCTGCAAAATACGTTTTTGTTTTTCGTTTTTAGCTAGCTGTGAAAATAATTCCCCCATGCAGTCAGCGGTAGGTTCTGCAGCCAGGTCAATCCGGGTTTCACGGTTTTGCTCTAATACATGCTGTCTATCAATCATATGCCTCATGAAATGGTCAACAAGCGGTAATTGAGCGGCTGCTTTTTTGTAAGCGTGTTTTGCAAAAGGAAGAAGGAGTAAACAACCCAAACGCTGCCAAAAACCGTCATCCAGTTGATTATCTTTTAATTTAAAGTAAACCATAATCATGGCGGTTGAGGAAGAGAATGATAAATTCGATTTTGCATGAACACAAAAGGATTTTTTAAATGGGTTTACAAAACAGCGTTTTTTTAGAAAACAGGGTGCATCTTCTGCAAGCGCCATGTCCAATAATGCCAGAAACGTAAAATCATAACTAAGTGTCATTCTTGCAAATGGGCCATAAGAACTTCCCAGTTCATGACAAAGACCGCAATACACGGCCTTATATGTTTCATAATCTTTTATTTTTAATTCTGGCTTTAGCGGTCTAATATAACCAAACAACGCAATACGCCCTTTAAATATAATACAATAATTCTACAATAAAATGCAATTTAATTGTTGAATAAATTGTAAATTAGAGCAATTCCTATTCGGAATAAATAATTCGTCATTGCGATATAGTTATAGTGCGGATCATCTTAAATTTGATACTAATGATAGATCACCTTCTTCGACCCGATCATGGTGCGAATAGTTACTGGGTGTGAACTGTTGCTCCGTACTGATTTTGAAAAACATTTTGCTTAGCAGCCGTCATTTGGCTATTTAAATAATATCGTTAATATAATAAAATCTGGACAAAAAAGGTGAGCAAATGAGTCAATTTACCTTGTTTTTGTTGGCAGTTGGTCTGTCAATGGATGCTTTTGCAGTATCTATTTCCAACGGGATATGTTTTCGGCAATATAGAAAAAGACAGGTTATTTATACTGCATTCTTGTTTGGAGTTTTTCAAGGGTTAATGCCAATTTTGGGTTTTTTGCTCGCACGTAATTGGTCGGGTGCTATTGCACAATGGGATCATGCTATTGCACTTATATTATTAACCGCAATTGGCGGCAAAATGCTGATTGACGCAATAAAGGAACTTCGCAATCCGAGGGGATGTGATCTGAATCATCAATACTTTCGGTTTGGTTTGGTAACAATGCAGGCGATTGCTACCAGTATTGATGCATTGACAATAGGGATCAGTCTTGCAGTAATGCAGGTAAATATGTTTTGGGCCTGCAGCCTTATCGCGTCCATTACCTTCCTTTGCTGCATGATAGGAGGTTTTATCGGAAAAAAGTTGGGTGGATTATTTCAGCAAAAAGCAACCATTTTTGGCGGAATAATATTAATTATAATTGGCGTCAAAATTTTTATGGAACATACTTTTGGATAAAAGGGGCCGGATATCATCCGGCCCCTTAGCAGTGCTTTTTGCTTTTAATTCGTTAAACTGTCCAATACAGACTGTGCAATGGCACACGCAGATTTATAAATTTCTAAAGAATCACAAGTGTTTTGATATTCTGCCGGGTTTGGAAGATAACCGAGTTCCAAAAGCACAGATTGTGCATAGGTCATTTTTGTTACAATATAGCTGCTCTTCCAGGTTCCACGGTTATTACGGTTTAATGATGTAGTGAGGTGACTTAACAGTTTGTCGGCGAATTGGGAGGAAATATCCTCATGGTAGTAAACCTCGATTCCGGATGCATTGTTGGAATTGCTGTTTTCTCCGGTACTATTATGATGAATAGAGATAAAAAAGTCCGGTTTTAGTTTTTTTGCAATATCCATACGTTCTGCCAAAGTCAAATTGGTTTCTTCTACACGGGTCATTGTCACGATGGCACCCATCTGTTCTAAACGATATTTTACAATGCGGCTTACGGCTAGGTTAATATCGCTTTCTGTGTAGCCGTCTGCACCAGTTACTCCAAGTGCACCGGGATCTGTACCTCCATGGCCGGGGTCCAAGACAATTGAAACATTTTCAAGCGGTTTGCCTAACTTGTTGGATCGCTCTGGCGGGAGTTTTAGAAATAAAATGGTATTATTGCCGTCATATTCCACGTTATAGCCCCAAAAGTTTTTGCCAGTGCTTTGGAAATTCAAGGTAATAAAGTTTTCCCCTTTTTTAAGAGTAACCCCCTTCAGGTTTTGCGAAGAGATGGATCGGAGCATTTCGTCTGTAATTCCGATGGTGTTATATAACGTGATAGAAACAGTATCACCGCTTTGAACTGCAGAAAATGGGGGAGCAGCACTTCCTTTTAGGATGATTTGATCCCAGTTGTTTTCGCTTAAGTGAGTCAGTGAAGAAACAGTATTTTCGATCGATGGATTCCCTTGTAATATCTCACAAGCGGTGGTCAATACATATCCACCTGATTTTAACTGATAAGAGCCGTCTTCAGTGCTGAGCACGTAGTCAGTGGTACCATTTTTAAGTGTTCCTATCGGAAAATCATCCCGTGTGGATACCGGGTAAACCGAGGTGGAGTCGCTTAAGATCCGAACCATAAGCTGTGCATTTTTTCCAACGGCATATAGCTGGCCGTTAGACTGGTATTCGGTTGTTTTTCCTGCGTAAGTCAGCCGGTAAATTATGTTAGAAAGGTTAGTTGTCTGGTTAGCAGGTACCAATAAATCCTCTAAAATAACCTTGGCATTATATACTGCGGGCACCCCTTGGGCAGCTGCAGCCACCTGCGAAAGGGAATAGCTTTTTCCATTTATTTCAGCGCGAACTATTCCTCCTGAGGGGGCCGTGCACTGCAGGTAAAATTCTTCCCCCACCTTAACTGCCTGGTCTGTGGATGGAACCATGGACTTTTTTGTAATATTACTAATTTTTTGCGCTTCACCGCTAAATGGCTGGCTGCGGGTAATTGTTATTGTTTTTGAGTCATTATTCTGTGAAAATACAAAACGGTTACTGCCAACCGATAGGCTGACCAGTATACCAAAACTGCCATTGGTTGAGAACCGCTCAATCTCTTGCCCGTTGAGGTAGACAGGAGCATCAGGATCGGCTGTGCCGGTAATAAAGTATTTATCGTACGCGGTAGAAAAATCCCCAGTCGGCCTTGTAATTGCAAAACTTTGAGAAATGGACAGATTAGCTGGCTGGTAGACAGATAAATCAGACAGGTTTTGTGCCGCAATATT
Organism: Ruminococcaceae bacterium Marseille-P2935; assembly: GCA_900104565.1. Classification (GTDB taxonomy): domain Bacteria; phylum Bacillota; class Clostridia; order Oscillospirales; family Ruminococcaceae; genus Marseille-P2935. The sequence goes on along the minus strand of LT629952.1, from coordinate 526,942 downwards.
TTGAGTAATCTGGTTAAAGTTCCGCTTTAAATCGGTATAACTGTTTACCAGATAGCCATTGCTTTGCTTTAGCTGATTGATGAATATTTGAAAAGATACCTCGAGCGGGTCGTTTAAGTAGTTGCCAACAGATGGGCTTTGCAGTCGAGATGTATTGCACAAGGGGTAAACCTGAATTCCATCTGACTGCAAAGAAAGCCATTTCTCAAGTCGCTGTTCATAAGTAATATCGTTGTTTGCTGTTGTGGCTTTTATTTGTGGCACTACAAAATCTAACAACAGATTTTCCGCGCACTCCTGAAGATATTGTATCGACTCGTCACTGTCCTTAGAAATGATACCTAAGGGCACCCGAATGGTGCCTGATACCATTTTGGAAATTTGTTCTAAGGAGTTTTGAGTGGAATTTATACCATCCAACAAGGCTTCTGGAAAGGCATCCTCAAAAAGAATTCCGGAAATAGGGTAACTGGAAGCTATTTCTACACAACCTTGTGCAATCAATTTTTGAACATCTTCCCGACCAGGATCCAAATAGAGTTTGGTTCCGGCAGCAATTACGGCATCCGGGTTTTGGACGGCAAAATTTTTATTCGATAAGGTTTGGCCACTGCTTCCAACATAATAGGGATTTACAACAGCGTAAAGGGAGATGCCCTCTTTTTTTGTAAGTTTAGCGAGTACCGAGAGAGGATCAAAAAAAGTATCATCCCCTTGTTTTGAAACCAAGTAACTACTGGAAGGGTAAAGAGAGGATCGATAAAGAGCATCAGAAGATGGCCGGGCTTCAAAAAAAATTGCGTTGAACCCGCTTTCTTTGGCAAGAGAAACAATACTTTGCAATTGATGAAGCATTTGTGTGCCAGATTGATTGGGCATTAAAGGAAAATCCTGATTCTGAAGAGTATGTACGAAGAGACCGCGTACCTGCTTGGGGTAAGTGTTAGACGAAAAATTACTTTCCCCCAAAGCGATGCAAACCATTAAGGTACACAGCAAGGCCGAAAATAATATTTTAAGAGTTAAGCTTAAGGTTTTTTTCATGGGTACCTCTCTTTAACGAAAAAAGAACAATTATTATAAGGAAAAATCGCTCTGATCGTATTGGGGGAGTGGTTTTTGCCGTTGCGGAATTCGTTTTAATGGATCATACAGATATTTATTGCAGGAATAAAATGGGGCAACAACCCCCTTTTTTTCGCAGAGGATCATAGTTTTATCACTGGTTTTATTACCATGTCTGCAGTATTCGCAGGCGGGTTCAATACGGGTTCCAAATAGCTTGCATTTTTTTAAACCAAACATGTTTTACCCCCTTTTCTTTCATTATTCTATCAAAAACCGGCAGGAAATGCTATTATTTTACCAATCATTTCAAGATTTATTTACAGACATCAGCAGTATGCTGCACATTCCCAACATGCACAGTATGGTAATAATCTGCACGGGGCCTGGCAAAACAAAAATCGCTTTCATTCCGGCAGCGACTGCAACAATACCCTCGCCAAATATTTTTAATAACAGAAATGCGAATACAGCAGAAAGAACACCGCAGACGAAACGCGAAATAAGGAATGGTTTCATTGATACAGAAAGCCCTTTAAAACAAAACATGATTTGAAAAATAATAGATAGGCTGCCAAATGATAAAAAGAAAGAAATTAAAACCACCGTAGAAGCACCAACGGCACCTGATTCAGCCAATCTGGCACAGCCGGTAGTAACTTCTAAAATTCCGGTAATCAAACCCTCCCAAAAGGCGGCGCTTCCAAAGGGGATTAAGGTATGTAGAAATTTTGAAAGCCCCAGAAAAAGACCCGTGGAATTGCCAAATGCAATCATACCCGAAAATAAAACAATAAATGCGCAGATGCTAATGACGGAACTTGCGCTGCTGCAAACGGCCGAAACAAATGCAGCGTAAAGCGGCTGAGCGGTGTTAGGGGCATGAGCAGGTTGCGGGGAAGGTGTTCTAAAACGGGCAAGTAAAAAACCAACTGTTAAAGAAGCAAGCACATGGGAAGAAAAAAGAATTACCCCCAGCTGTATACTGCCAAGCATGCTGGCCCCTATGGCAGATAAAATGAAGGATGGTCCGGCGTTTACACAAAAGCAGAGCATCCTTTCTGCAGTCTGCCCCGAAATTTTTTTGCTTTCGACCATACCGGACAGCATTCTAGCTCCAACCGGATACCCTCCCACAAAACTCATCAATAATACTGCACCCATTTGTTTGGGAAGTCCAAACACTTTGGTTGTAATTGGTGAAAGTAAACTGGACAGTTTTTCAGATATAAATGAAAACGAAATAAAAGAGGCAAGAACCATAAAAGGAAAGAGAGATGGGATAATAACGTTTGCCGATAAAGCTAGGCCGGAACGAATACCATCGCCCACAGGTTTTGATAGCTTGAGCAGAAAAAAAGCAAGGACTATAATGCCAATAGCAAGTACATATTTGAAAGTGTTTTTTAACCGTTGATTTTTCATTGAATACCCATTCCCTTCTGTACTGCTGCAAAATACAAAACAACCCCATGAAACAAAATGACCGGCTTTGTCCGATTGCCTATCAAGGAATCATATGAGTATGGTGGTGCGGAATAGTACCTTAGGGTGTCTATCTGACGCCAGGATTGCATAATATTGCTTTGAAAGGAGGGGATCAAATGAGAAAAAAGAGAGAATCTTCTCGAAATAGAAAACCGCAAAAACCTGACGCACCAGCATCCCGTATTGCAAATGCTTTGGATATTCCGCCATCGGTAATATGTACCGGTCTTGCGCAGATGGAACTTAGCGGAAACAGAGAGGCGGTGATTGACGGTTGCCAGGGAATTCTGGAATATGATGATACAGTGGTAAAATTAGATACAGGAAAAGTAATGGTTAGGTTTATCGGCCGTAATATGCAAATAAAGTCTATGACAGCGGAAAGTATTGTAGTAACCGGATTCTTTAATGCCATAGAATTTTCGACTTGATTGAGGTGTGAAATCCATGCTGTTAATGAAATTGATCCGCTATGTTCGCGGCTACATACAGTTTAGTGTCACCGGAGGATTTGTCGAACGCTTCTTAAATATACTGTCTCATCGTGGCATTACGGTGTGGAATGGAAGAAAAGAGAATGAAATTTATACCGGGCATACGGTAGCAAATAACTATAAAAAGATGCGGCCTGTTGCCAAAACTACCGGTGTGAAAATGCGGGTAGTGAAAAAAAAGGGACTCCCTTTTTTGGTGCGTCGGTATCGTAAACGAATCGGCCTGTTTTTAGGGGTTGTTTTGTTTGGGGCATTTATGTATGTTGTAAGTAACTTTATCTGGTTGGTAGAGGTACGCGGGAATGAAAAGGTGCCAACAGATATTATTGTAGGAGTTATGGAGGATTTGGGAGTAAAACCGGGTTGTTTGAAAAATTCTTTAGATCAGTGGAAAATTGAGCGTCAGGCACTCATTCAATTGGATGAACTTTCCTGGGTGGCTATTAATATCAAAGGCAGCACAGCGTATATCGACGTAAAAGAACGGGTCATGCCCGTAAAAAAAATAGACGTTAAAGACCCCTGTAATGTGATAGCCTCAGAAAGTGGGCTAATCAAGTATCTGGAAGTTTATGATGGGGTAAAACTAGTAAAGATTGGAGATGCTGTACAGAAAGGCGATGTTTTGGTAACAGGCATAGTAACTGATAAAAAAGAACATAATACTTTAATTCATGCACGGGCAAAAATCATTGCCGAGGTGAACCGCACGTTAGACGTTCAGGTTCCGTTTGAGCAAACCAAACTGGAGCCAACCGGAAAATCAGCAACCAGGCATATGCTGGGAATATTTGGAATAGAAGTACCGCTGTTTTGGCCCAGCGAAATTAGTGGGCCATACGAAATGACAACAGAACGCATACAGCTTAAAATATTGGGACTTGAACTGCCGATTACGATTGTTAACCAGCAATACATCCTGCAGCGTGAAATTCGTTTTCGCCTAAGTGAGGAAGACGCACGAAAACAGGCGATCCAGCAGCTGGCTCAATTAGAGATGGAGACTTTTCAGGACAGTAAGATTTTGCAGAAGGATGCCAGCGGCTTTTGTGACGAGACCGGGTTTCAGATAAAAAGCAAGTATATTTGCCAGCAGGATATTGCAATTCAACAAGAAATTTTAACAAGAAACTAGAATTATCCGCTAAATATGATATAATAATTACAAAATAGTTATTTTACGTCTATGTACAGGCTGATCCCCAAAAGAGAGCAATACTTATACCTTCTTTGGGGCTGTGTTTGACTGACTATCAAAATAAAAGGCCAGTGCCTGCTTTGTTTTAGGAATGTGTATTCTATCAGTTGAATGCTGTGTTCATGATAGAGGAACCTAATATAAAAAATGTGCCGTGATGATTTAGTGCGAACAAATTTGTGACGGTAACATGGAGGAATTTTTATAGATGTTGGAACAGATTATTAATGTGGAGCGTATGGAGCACGCTGTCTCTCTGTTTGGAAGCTTTGATGAAAATGTCAGATTAATTGAGTCACAGTATAGTGTTAATATTCTTTGCCGTGGTACTGAGATTAAAATCAGCGGAGATGATGAAGGCGTTTTGCTGGCAGTAAAAGTTGTAGAGGGTCTGCTTTCGCTGATCAACAAAGGCGAAGCGCTCAACGACCAAAATGTGCGTTATGTAATGACGTTAGTGAACGAGGGAAGTGAAGAGAAGCTAAACAGTTTTTCTAACGATGTCATTTGCATTACTGCGAAGGGACGGCCGCTGAAAGCAAAGACATTGGGGCAGAAGAAATATGTCGATTCCATCAAAAAAAATACGATAGCACTGGGCATAGGGCCGGCCGGTACTGGCAAAACTTATTTAGCGGTAGCAATGGCGGTTCAGGCGTTTCGCGCACATGAGGTGAATCGAATTATTTTAACGCGCCCAGCAGTGGAAGCAGGAGAAAAACTGGGTTTTTTACCGGGGGATCTGCAGAATAAGGTTGACCCCTATTTACGACCATTGTATGATGCATTGTTTGATATGCTTGGGGCGGAAAATTACCAGAGATATGTGGAACGGGGAAATATTGAGGTTGCGCCTTTGGCTTATATGCGAGGCCGCACCCTGGATGATTCCTTTATTATTTTAGATGAAGCGCAAAATACAACCTCGGAACAGATGAAGATGTTCTTAACTCGCCTTGGTTTTAATTCCAAAGCTGTGATTACTGGGGACGTTACCCAGATCGATCTTCCAGACAGCCGAAAATCTGGTCTTTTAGAGGCATCAAAAGTATTGAAAAATATAGAAGGCATTGGTATAATTAACCTCAGCGAGAAGGATGTAGTGCGTCACCGCCTGGTTCAGGATATTATAAAGGCGTATGATAAATATTACGAGGAGGGCAAAAAACAAAGATAGTTATGGTTGCAATAAAAGTATTAATTTCAAATAGACAAAAAGCAGTAAAAATTCCTACGGGGATCCGTTTGTTAATTCGCCGTTGTTGTCATGCTGTTTTAGAGTTGGAAGAATTTGAGGGCACCGCAGAGGTAAGCGTTAGTTTTATTGATGACCAGCAAATTCGTCAGTTGAACAGCGAGTACCGTAACAAAGATATTCCGACGGATGTTCTTTCTTTCCCTATGGGAGAAAATGGCGTGTATGATGTCAATGAGGAGACTGGTGCATACATGCTGGGGGATATTGTTATTTCGGTAGAGCGCGCTGTAGAGCAAGCCGAGCTTTATGGGCACTCGCTGCAGCGCGAAATTGGTTTTCTTACCGTTCACTCTATGCTGCACTTGCTGGGTTACGACCATGAGGTGGGTGGTATGGAGGCATTGCGGATGAGAGAAAAAGAAGAAGCGGTGTTAGCCAAGTTAGGTTTACCTAGAGATGCGAGCTATGTAATGGAGTAACAAGTCATGGGTGATGAGCTGAGAAAGCTGGCAAACAGCTTTCGGTATGCCCTAAGGGGGATATGGTACTGTATCCTCAATGAACGCAATATGCGCATTCACTTGGTTGCAGCGGGATATGTCTTTTTCATTTCCCGCTTTTTTTCGTTGACTAAGGGTGAAAACACACTGCTTATTTTAACAGTATGCGCAGTGCTTATGTGTGAAATGATCAATACATCCATAGAGACTGTAATAAATTTGTTATCGCCTGCCTATCATATCTTAGCAAGAATTGCAAAGGATATTGCGGCAGGTGCAGTTTTTGTATCGGCCGCTGCTAGCGTGGCGGTAGCAGTTATTCTGCTGGGAGACCCATTAGGCTGGATTAATTTTTGGAATATGATACGAAGCAATAGCTGGGGTCTTCTGTTTTTTTTGCTTTCGGTGCTGCTGGCGGTTTGCTTTGTGTTTGCCGGCCCTAAAATGTTACGAAAGCTAACATACCAGCCAAAAGGGAAGAGACGTTAAAATTTAGGAGGAAACTATGCAGACAAAATCCGCGTTTGTAGCCATTGTGGGAAAACCCAATGTGGGAAAATCGTCACTGCTGAACCGATTGGTAGGTGAAAAAGTAGCTATTGTTTCAAACAAACCCCAAACTACCAGAACTCGTATTAACGGTGTATTAACTAAAGGAGAGACCCAGTATGTATTTATTGATACGCCGGGTTTGCATAAGGCCAAAACAAAACTGAGCGAATATATGGTCAAACAGGTAGCAGATTCTGTGGCGGATGTGGATGTAGCAGTGTTGGTAGTAGAACCCAAAGGTGAGGTAACCAAAGCGGAGCAAGAGCTGATTGAAAATTTTAAAACAATGCGTCTTCCTGCTATTTTAGTTATTAATAAAATCGATTTGTTAAGTCAAAAAGAACAGCTGCTGGAGCGGATTTCTGCCTATTCAAAGCTGCATAATTTTGAAGCCGTTGTGCCAATGTCTGCTATGACAGGGGAAGGCACTGAGGACCTTTTTCAGGAGCTGGAGGCGTTTGCTTGTGAAGGCCCACATTTTTTCCCAGATGATGCTATGACCGACCAGCCGGAGAGAGTGATCGTAGGCGAAATCATACGGGAAAAGCTGCTGAATAATATGCAGGAAGAAATTCCACATGGTACGGCGGTTTCGGTAGAATCCATGAAAGAGCGTGAGGACAAGCCGATTATTGATATTGAAGCAGTTATCTACTGTGAGCGTGATAACCATAAAGGTATGATTATTGGAAAAAATGGTCAAATGCTTAAAAAAATTGCTTCTCAGGCAAGGGAAGAGATTGAAGCATTTCTAGATATTAAAGTGAACCTGCAATGTTGGGTAAAGGTGCGGGAGGATTGGCGTAATAAGGAGACGATCATCCGCTATCTGGGTTTTAATTAGGCTGTCAATACAAAATATATGGAAAATTTTCAATAGTTTACCGCTCATATCAAGCTTACCGGGTGTAATACTGTTAATACAGTAAGCATACAGGGGGAATCTGATATGAAGATAGACGACGCCTGGACACGGTTTGAACGTACCGGCAAAATTGAAGATTATTTAAACTATTGCTATACAAAAAAACAGCCTCAAAACATCAACACCCAACTGCAGGCTGAGGGAGTTATATCGGGCTATGCAGCTGACAACCGACGGGGTTGTGATCAGGGAGCGCAATATCGATGAAGATACTCGCCTGATTACCATACTCACAAAAGAATATGGCGTTATCAGCGCCTATGCGAACGGAGCAAAGCGGTTAAGAAGCAAACTGGCGTCTTCTACCGAATTGTTCTGCTATTCGCATTTTATTTTGTTTTCCAGTAAAGGCCGCTATTCGGTTGACAGTGCCGAAACCAATGCGACCTTTTTTGCATTGCGCAGTGATATTGAAAAACTGGCTTTAGCCTCGTACTTTTCTGAATTATGTTTGGAATTAGCGCCAGAAGGGGAAGAGGCCGGAGAATATTTAAGGCTAATGCTCAATGTCCTGCATTTTTTAGAACAGGATAAGCGCAGTCAAGTGTTTTTAAAAGCAGTATTTGAGTTAAGACTGCTTACTATGGCTGGTTATATGCCAAACCTGGTTGGATGCTCCAAATGTATGGCGTTTGAAGATGAGCAGATGTATTTTTCACCCATGAGCGGAGGACTGCTTTGTTTTGATTGTTGTAATGGTGCTGTTCCAGCCGGTTTTATTTCTGTACCAAAGGGTGTTCTTACTGCAATGCGCCATGTAATATATGCGGATTTTTCCAAACTGTTTAACTTTGCACTTCCCCGTGTTGCGCTTGCACAGTTTAGTGAAATTTGTGAAAAATATTTATTGGCACAGTTGGATAAAAGGTTTAAAACGTTGGATTTTTATCATTCGTTATTTTCATTTAGGGATCAAGTAGGGGTAGAAAATGTATCAGATTGAAAAACAATGTAAAGCATTAGAACTTGACAAGGTGCTGGCCATGCTGGCAGAGCAGACAGGGTGTGATGACAGCAGAGATTTGGCGCTACAGCTTCGGCCCAGCACCAATTATCGTGAAGTATTGCAGCTTATGCAAAAAACAGCAGATGCTCATACTTTATCTAACCGCTATGGCACACCAAGTGTTCGCGGTGTAAAAAACTGCAATGCTGCATTAAAACGCAGTCAGCTTGGAGGCACCTTAAGTTTGCGGGAATTACTTGAAATTTCTTCAGTACTTCGGGTGATTCGTTCCGTTTCTGACTGGTATGGTGAATGCGATAATACATATCCCTCTCTGCAGGAGTATTTTGAAAATCTGTTTCCCAACCGGACACTGGAAGAAAAGCTCACAACCTGTATTTTATCGGAAGATGAACTTGCCGATATAGCCAGTCCGGAGCTTGCGGATATTCGACGTAAAATAAAAAATACCCAGCTTAAGGTGCGGGATCAATTAGATAAAATGATTAAATCCCCAATTTATCAAAAACTGCTTCAGGAACCGATTGTCACTATGAGGGACGGCCGCTTTGTTGTTCCTGTTAAAGCAGAGTGTAAAAATGAAGTAAAAGGTATGGTGCATGATACTTCTTCCAGCGGTGCCACTGTATTTATTGAGCCAATCGGCGTTGTTGAAGCAAATAACGAAGTACGAGTGCTGGAAGCAAAGGAACGGCAGGAAATTAACCGCATTATCGGTGAATTTTCAGCTGAGGTGGCGCTTTATGCGCAGGGGATTATAGAAAGCTATTCCGTACTGGTTGAGCTTGATTTATTATTTGCAAAAACCCGTTTGGCTGACCGAATGAAAGCCAATGTTGTGGAAGTTACCAATGATCAGAAGATTATTTTAAATAGGGCAAGACACCCGTTGATCGATTCGCAGAAAGTTGTTCCGGTTGATATTCGCCTGGGGGATGCTTTTGACACCTTAGTAATTACCGGACCAAACACGGGCGGTAAAACTGTTGCCCTTAAAACACTAGGTCTGCTTACCTTAATGGCAATGTGCGGGCTGATGCTTCCTGTAGGGGCAGACAGCAAAATTTCCATCTTTCAAAAGGTGCTGGCAGATATTGGGGATGAACAAAGCATTGAACAAAGCTTGTCCACCTTTTCTGCCCATATGACCAATATCGTTTCCATTTTAGAGGAAGCGGATTCCGAAACCCTTGTGCTTTTAGATGAGCTGGGTGCCGGTACCGACCCGGTGGAGGGAGCCGCCCTGGCAGTAGCTATTATCGAGCGGCTGCGGCTGTTTCGTGCTAAGATTGCAGCTACGACACACTATGCCGAAATTAAAATGTTTGCACTGGAAACAGATGGGATTGAAAATGCGTGCTGTGAATTCGATGTAACCACCTTGCAGCCAACTTATCGGTTGTTGATTGGTGTGCCCGGGCGCTCCAACGCGTTTGCTATCAGTGAAAAGCTTGGACTGGACGCCGGAGTAATAGACCGGGCGAAGTCTTTTGTTTCCAGTGAAAACACCCGTTTTGAAGATGTGGTATCACAATTGGAAAAAACCAGACAGGAGCTGGAATCAGAAAAAACAAAAGCCAGGGATATGCGTATTAAGGCACAGAATGACTCTCGTGAGATAGAAAAATATAAAAAACAGTTGGAGCGTGCTAAAGATGATGAAATAGAGCGCGCCCGCTTTGAAGCACGGAAAATTGTTGAAAGTGTAAAACAGCAGTCCGAGGACCTTATGGCTGAACTGGAGGAGGTACGCCGCCAAAAAGACAGCGAGGAATTTTCCAAACTGGTTGCGGGTTCCAAATCAAAATTTAAAGGTAATATGCGTAAACTTTATGATTTAGCTGACCCTGTATTAAAAAAAGAAAACTCTGACTATCATCTGCCACGGCCGCTGAAAAAGGGTGATATGGTACTGCTTACCGATTTAAATAAGGAAGGAGTACTGTTGAGTGATCCAGATGCTTCGGGGAATGTTCAGGTTCAGGCAGGTATTTTTAAAACCAGCGTGAATATAAGCCAGCTGCGTTTGCTAAGTAACCAGAAAAAAGTAACTTTTAACCGTGGTGCAATTTCCACTAAGAACGTTACAGGCAAGGGTGAGAGGGAAGTAAAGGCAGAGTTGGATCTAAGAGGAAAAACTGTAGATGAGGCCCTATTAGACCTGGATATGTTTTTGGATAATGCGGTTTTATCTGGCATGAAAAACGTTACAGTTATTCATGGAAAAGGCACTGGTGCGTTGCGGGCGGCAGTGCAAACCCGCTTGAGAAAACATCGTCAGGTACGAACCTTCCGTTTGGGTGTATACGGGGAGGGAGAAAGCGGCGTCACTGTGGTTGAACTGAAATAATAAAAAACAAGCCTTCGATGAATCGAAGGCTTGTTTTTTTAACAGGTATTACGCTGTAGTACTCTTTTTTACCCGTCGCATCTCTCGTCCTGCCACTATAAAATAGTAGAACCTTTTTTGTTAAGTTTTAGCTGTCAAAACTCTTGTTATTTGGCGACCTGTGCCGCTTGTCTATAAAAGCTGAACTTTTTTATTTTTACCAACAGAACCAGTGATCTGTTATGCTTAAGTCACTCATAGAAAAAAGCGGTAAATCATGTGGCACATGATTACCGCTTTGAGAAAACAGCGTTTGGACCGAACGCGAAAGACTGAGGTTGTTAAAATTTAAGAGAGTGCACGTTCCAGCCAGATATCAGCAATATTTAAAGCAGAATAAAGGCCGTTTTTTTCCGTACGTTTTAAAATACGTTCTTTGGGGCGCAGGTCAGTGTCAGTGGCAATCACCTGAACCGTTACCTTACTGGGAAGCATAATATCCTGAAAAGGAACCGCATCCATAATTTGCAGCATTGCTACATATTGATCGGACATATTGCCGTAGTAAATGGTATTGCCGCTGCGAACAAGAGGTTTTCCCTTATACATTAGCATGTCATTCTTTTTTGCCATCTTAATTCCTCCTGTTAATTTAATATAAAAATAGTTACATGATTTTTTCTTTTTTAACAGAATTAACCAGTAACTTTTTTATTAAAGAATTTTTGCGCAAAGCTAATAAAAGATAGTATACCATAAAAGTAGCTTCATGTAAACAAAAGAAAAACTAAAGTGCGGCCAGAACACCTCCGGCCGCACAAATCGTTTTTTCTAATCGTTGAGATAAGATTTTACCAAAATTTGAAGCAGCTCATCTCGATCAATTCGGCGGATTAGCCCGCGCGCATTGTTATGCGTTGTGATATAGGTGGGGTCTTCAGATAATATATAACCGACAATCTGGTTTATGGGGTTATAACCCTTTTGACGCAGAGCATCATAAACGGTAGTCAAAATTTGTTTTACCTGCATTTCTTTATCTTCATGAATAGAGAATGCAATTGTTGGTTCGTGCATAACATTCACCCCTTTATCCATATCATACAATAATTTGCCGGCCAATTCAACCGACAGAAAGGAATTTAAGAAAACTTTTAGAACTGTAAAAAAGTTTAAACCCTTAAAACAGCGCCGATTTTTTGCAGTTCAGTAAGAATATTTTTTACAGCCTTATCACATTCCTCATCTGTGAGGGTGCGGTCTGCAGCACGCATGGTAATATTATAAGCAACGCTTTTTTTGCCTTTTTCAATCTGACTGCCTTGGTAAACATCAAATAATTCCACCTTTTCCAAAATCTTGCCAACGGCGGAACGGATTGCTTTTTCTATGAAAAGCACTGGCAGAGATTGATCGCATACAATTGCCAGATCACGGCTAGATGCCGGGAATTTAGGCATAGGCGAATATTTTTTCTCTATCACCCTGGCGTCAAACATGGTATCTACATCCAGTTTGGCCAGGTAAACTTTCGTTCCAATTCCATAATTTTGGCAGACAGAGGGGTGTATTTCACCCAAAATTCCCAGTGTTGCTTCACCGACAGTTAGTTTTGCACAACGGCCGGGGTGGAAAGTGGGATCCTCCAAAACAGGTGTAATGTCCCAACCCTTTACATCGCATGCTTCCAGCAGAGTTTCGATAATTCCTTTTAATACATAATAGTCGGTTTCAGTACCGTACATACCAACGACTATTTTATTTTTTTCAATGGGCAGTTCCTCTTCTCCGCGCGGGGTATATTCGGTAGCAATTTCGTATAGAGATGCATTTAAATTGCGGTTATTGTAATTGCGTGCAAGTACTTCCAGCATAGAGGGGACAGCAGTGGTTCTCATGACGCTGGTGTCTTCGCCCAAAGGGTTGCTGATGACCACAGAATTCCGCAGCTCACTGTTTTCAGGCAGATTGATTTTGTCATAATATTTGGGGCTAATAAACGAGTAGGTGGCAACCTCATATAACCCTTGCCCAAGCAGAACGTCATTTATCCGCCGCTCATATTTTTGGCGTTCGGTTAACTTGCCCTGGGCAGAACCGCGTACTGCGGTAGAAGGAATTTTGTCATAGCCATAAATTCGCGCAATTTCTTCTGCCACATCGGCTTTGTGTTCAATGTCAGAGCGGAAGCTGGGGGGGATTACTTTTCCGTTTTCCACTTTAAAATCCAGGTGACGCAGAATTTCTTCCATCCGGCTTTCCGGTAACTTAATTCCCAAGAAACGATTGATCCAATCTGGTTCCAGGTCTATCATAACCGGGGCTTTGGGGGCGGGGTATTCATCAATCATGCCATCCATGACCTCGCCGGCGCCCAGCAGTTCCACCAGTTCGCAAGCACGCAGGATAGCAGGAACACAGGTTTCTGGGTCAAGACCCTTTTCAAAACGGCCGGAGCTTTCGGTGCGCATACCTAGCTTTTTAGCGGTTATGCGTACCGAACTGCCCAAGAAACAGGCAGATTCAAAAACAATGGTATTGGTGTTGTCATTAATTCCGCTGTATTCACCACCCATTACACCTGCAACCGCCGAAGGCGTCGCAGCATCGGCAATTACCAGCATATCAGGAGACAGGCTGCGTTCAACACCGTCTAAGGTCATAATGGACTCACCCTGCTCGGCATGGCGTACTACAATTTTGCCCTCTTTTACATACTGATAATCAAAAGCATGCATAGGCTGGCCATATTCCAGCATGACATAGTTGGTAATATCAACAATATTATTGATTGGGCGAACTCCGCAGGCGCGAAGACGTTCCCGCATCCAACGGGGCGAGGGGGCAACTTTAATATTTTTTACCATTTTAGCAACATAGCGATGACAAAGCTCAGGTGCTTTGATTTCTACATTTAAATGGCTGTGGATATCATCTCCACTACCTTTTACCACTGGAGTATGAAGCTTCAGCGGTTTGCCGAAGGTGACGGCTGCTTCCCGGGCAAGGCCGGTAATAGACAGGCAGTCAGGGCGGTTGGACGTGATTTCAAATTCAACCTTAGTATCATTTAAACCAATGGCAGACTGAATATCCTGCCCAATCCGGCAATCTTCCTGCATGATAAAAATTCCATCCTCAATGGCATAAGGAAAATCATGCACAGTAAGGCCAAGCTCGCTAAGTGAGCAGAGCATACCGCAGCTTTCAACACCGCGTAGTTTGCCTTTTTTAATCTTAACTCCCCCAGGAAGGGTAGAGCCATGCAAAGCAACAGGAACGACAGCACCGGCAAAAACGTTATTTGCACCGGTAACAATCTGTACAGGTTCTGCTGCAGCTACGTCTACCATACAGATTACCAGGTGGTCGGAATCAGGGTGCTTTTCTACCGAAAGAATTTTACCTACAACAACATTGGAGATTTCCTCTCCTTCTACTTCATATCCTTCCACTTTTGAGCCGGACATTGTCATACGCTCGGAAAACTCGCGAGGAGAAACCTCGCCAATATCTACAAATTCAGATAACCATCTCATAGAAAGATTCATACCGGCACCTCCTAAAATTGTTTGAGGAATCTCAGGTCATTTTCGAACAACAACCTCATATCGTCAATGTTATAACGTCGCATTACAATGCGTTCCAGACCCATACCAAATGCAAATCCGCTATATTCTTCGGGGTCAATTCCGCAGATGGAAAGAACCTTGGGATGCACCATACCAGCGCCCAGAATTTCGATCCAGCCTTCACCTTTGCACAGGCGGCAGCCCTCGCCGTGACAGGCAAAGCACATGACGTCTACTTCTGCAGAAGGTTCGGTAAACGGAAAATGATGCGGCCTAAAACGGCAGACAGTATCATCACCATACAGGCGTTTTGCAAATATTTCAAGAGTACCCTTTAAATCAGCCATGGTGATGCCTTTATCCACTACAAGCCCTTCAATTTGATGAAAAAGAGGGGAATGGGTAGCATCCACGGCATCCGACCGGTAAACACGTCCGGGGGCAATAATGCGGATGGGAGGTTTTTGCTGCTCCATTACGCGAATTTGCACAGGGGAAGTCTGTGTGCGCAGGAGAATATTGTCATTAATATAAAAAGTGTCCTGAGTATCACGGGCCGGGTGATTCTTGGGGATATTCAGTGCTTCAAAGTTGTAGTAGTCGTATTCCACTTCTGGGCCTTGCGCAATATCAAATCCCATACCTAAAAAGATTTCCTTGACTTCATCCAGCACCTGGCTCAGAGGGTGCTTTTTGCCGATTGGCCTGCGGGTGCCCGGCATGGTAACATCCAGGGTTTCTTCCTTTAGCTTCCGGTTTAGCTCGGCCTCTTTTAATTCTGCAAGACGTTTGGTAATTTCTCCTTCAATGGCAGCGCGCACTTCGTTAGCCAGCTGGCCAATTATAGGACGATCTTCAGCAGAGAGGGACCCCATTTGCTTTAGAATTGCTGTTACTTCCCCTTTTTTTCCGAGATATTTTACACGTAGGTCTTCAATGGCTTTCATCTCGGTGGTCTGTTCCAGCACAGCAATTGCAGTTTCTTTGATTTTTTCTAATGCTGCTTTCATACTTTTCACCTCAATTTTTAATGTAGATATGCTCTGATATGGCAAATAGCTTGATGTTGAATTACAAGACTTCTATCTGGTTGTATTATTATTAAAAAAGACAGAATTTTTTGGAAACACAAAAAAACCTTTCGTCCCAACATCTGGGACGAAAGGCATATCAATGCTTCCGCGGTACCACCCGGCTTTTTGCTTGAGAGCAAACACTCTTGTTCACGATAACGGATGAAACTCCGTCGCCGCCTACTTTGCTTCAGCAGCGCCGCTCGTGAGTGAACTTCAGCTTAAGCACAGTAAACCTATTTACAGCCAAGATAGGTTCTCTCTGCAAAGTGCGGGCAGCCTACTCTCTCAGTCATTGCGTTTAAATAATATATGAACACTATGATAACACACTGTTTGCAAGGTTGCAATATCTAATTGTTAATGTTAAAATTAAATCCAGTAAAAAATTAAAAGGATGGGTTGGAATTATGCCAGAAAAAGTTGTGCAACATAAACTAGATA
The DNA here is from genome assembly GCA_900104565.1 of Ruminococcaceae bacterium Marseille-P2935. Lineage (GTDB taxonomy): Bacteria > Bacillota > Clostridia > Oscillospirales > Ruminococcaceae > Marseille-P2935. Next base: position 511,137 of record LT629952.1, on the reverse strand, counting down.
AGATAAAATCCAAGAAAGAACGCTGGATCAAAAATACTTTAATTTTATCTTGCGGACTATATTTAACAATTACCTTTATAGTACAGCCGCCCAATACATTTTTGATGATTCTGTTGATTCTTTCTGGTTTGGCAGCAATAGCAGTTACCCAATTTTTTCTGGTTAAACTAAATAAAGAATTCCAATATGAGGTAGGAAACGGACACTTTACTATTGACATAATCACCAACAAAAAGAAAACCCAGCGTATGGTCGACTTGTCAGCCTCTGAGATTCAGACAATTGGCAAGTATTATGACAGCGATTTTGTAGATGCCCCACAACAAAGAAAAATAGAACTGTGTGCTGATTTAACCGATAAAAAACGCGTTTGGTATTGTCTGAATAAAAATGGGCAGATTGTATTATTTACTCCAAACCAGGCCCTAGTTGATGCGCTACGTGATATGCTTGGAATTGAAAAACCTAAAAAAAACACCTCACCACAACCGGAACATATTGAAGAAAACCAGTTTGAAGACGAAAATGAGTTTGATGACAAACCAATAGAAGAATAATTTCGGAGGTCACAAATGATTGAGACCGGGATTGATATGGTTGAAATAAAAAGAATCCAAAAAAGCATACTAAACCCTCGCTTTTTAGCGAGGGTATTTTCAAATGAGGAGCAGTTGCTTTTGCAGAGCCGCGGCTTATCAACAGTTCAAACGGCAGCTGCAAATTTTGCTGCGAAAGAAGCGTTTGTTAAGGTTCTTGGGTGCGGTTTTTCTGATGGAGTGACACTTCAACAAATATCAGTGCTTCGGAACACCCAGGGTAAGCCTTATTATAAGCTAACTGGCAGGGCTTTGGAAAAAGCGGAACTAACAGGAATGAAATTTTCAGTAAGTCTTAGCCATACAAAAGAATATGCTTGTGCAGTGGCATTGGGCTATTGTGAAGATGTTTTACCGACGTTATAAGAAATAGAGCAGCCAATGAAACTATACGCATAAAAATAATACAGAATGGTACATCCTCCGGCTGAATTTTATAGTGTGATGATAACTATGAAGCTGGCATATTTTTTAAGTAAACTTGCTAAGAGAATACAAAGCGGGTATATCGCTTTCACGACAAAAGGAATTTATAGGTTATAACTAATATAGTAGAGTGACAAAAGCAGAAGAAAATATCCTATCAACAATGTATTCTGTCAATGCAAAAAGTATTGGAAAGGGGATTGCGGAAATGAAAGTAGTTACTTCAGAACAGATGCAGCAGATTGAAAAAAATGCTGCTAACCTAGGTATGGGTTATGATCGAATGATGGAGAATGCCGGCTGCGCAGCAGCAGCTTTTATTAAAAGCATTGCCAATATTGAGGCTCGCAAAGCAGTTATATTTTGTGGAAAAGGAAATAACGGCGGAGATGGTTTTGTAGTGGCCCGCCGCCTAAGCCAGTATGGCGCGGATGTTTCGGTAGTTCTGGTAGACGGTATTCCGGTTACGGAACAAGCTAAGGACATGTTTGACCTGGTTCAGCGTATGGAAATAGTTATTTATGATTTCTGGCAGGACCGCAGCACGATTGCCTCACTTTTAAAAGATACGGATCTGGTAATCGATGCAATTTTTGGAACAGGTTTTAAAGGAACCCCTAGAGAAAAGCAGCTGGAAGCCATTCAAACTATTAATTATGCGGTTAGCGCAGTGTTTTCTTTGGATGTGCCAAGTGGTATGGATTGCGATGAAGTTTCTGGGTCGCATACAGCCGTCCACCCGGACTTTACAATCGTTTTTGATTCCTTGAAACCTTGTCATGTATTTTCAATGGCTAAAGACCAATGCGGTCAGATAAAATTACTGGACATTGGAATACCAGAAGAAGCAAAAGCTGGAATGAAAGAACGCTTTACCTGGCTAGATGAGCAGTTTGTGAGGGAGTCTATTCCACCCCGTGCAGCAGATTCTCATAAAGGCAGCTATGGAAAATTGGTCAATATTAGTGGGAGCAAGGGGTATATGGGGGCTGCCATTATTTCCAGCCGTGCTGCTGCCCGTTCGGGAGTTGGTTATGTACAGCTGGTTTCTGTTCCACAGGCTTGTGAAATGGCGGTGTATTGTACGCCAGAAATTATTACGGTACCTCTGCAGGAAGGGGAAAGCGGGTCTATTGCCCCTTGGAAAATTTCGGCTGTATTAGAGTGCTGTAAAAAAGCAACTACAATATTGCTGGGTTGTGGTTTGGGAAACAACAAAGAAAGCTATGAGTTGGTAAAGCAGGTACTCAAAAAAGCATCCTGCCCAGTTGTTTTAGATGCGGATGGCATAAATATTCTGGCAGAGCACATAGATATATTAAAAGAATCGGCGGCAGAGCTAATTTTGACCCCGCACCCAGGTGAAATGGGCAGGCTAACCGGACAGAGTGCAGCCAAGGTAAACGAATCGCGTCTCGCTCAAGCGACTAATTTTGCAAAGGAATACGGAGTAACAGTTGTGCTAAAGGGCTATCATACTATTGTAGCAGCCTCGAGCGGTGAAATTTATTTAAATTTTACCGGAAATCCGGGTTTGGCAAAGGCAGGAAGCGGAGATGCCCTTGCCGGAATTATTGGGTCTTTGGCTGCCCAAGGGCTTGCCCCCCACATTGCAGCAGCCTGCGGCGTTTGGCTGCATGGCAGTGCAGCAGATGTTGCTGCAAAGCGTTATTCTATGGCGGCTATGCAGCCATCAGATGTAATTGACTGTTTGAGTGAGATTTTTTTGAAATTGGGCCGATGAATAAAGGGGGAGTCTGTTTGAAAAAAATTTTCCTGATCTTTTGTATTGTTGGCTTATTTATGCTGGCGGGGTGTGCCGGCGGCGGGAAGCAACTGGCGTCCGATACAGATGAAGTGGTGGGCAAAATAAATTCAGGGTTTGAAACCACCGCAGTTATTCATTATAAAGAAATTGAAGCGCAGGCGGTTATGAACAAGCAGGACACCGGCGGCTGCTCTATTGAGTTTTCTAGCCCAAAGGGTTTGGAAGGAATGCGGGTTGAATTTTTGCAGGAAAAGGTACAGGTTGCATATAAAGGATTAAGCTTCGATTTTAACCCCGACAGTATGCCAGGTAAAGCGGTGGCAAAGATGGTAGTGTCTGCCATTGATGCTGCCACTAAAGAGGAAGGGGTGCGGGTTTCGTTAGAAAACGACGTACTGACTATGACTGGTACAATTGAGAGCGGCGAGTTCATTTTAAAGCTTGATCCCAAACAAGGAAATATTTTAAAATTATCAATTCCGCAATCAGAGTTAGAGATAGAGTTCCTAAATTTTAAATTTATGTCATGATTTTTGCAGACACCGGGCGCTTGTCCGGTGTTTTTTTATGTCAAAAAATGCGAGACTTTCATAGGATATGGCAGGTACCGACTACATTTTATCGGCTGCAAATTTTTACAAAGTGATTAGCCGTAAAAAATAGAGACATACTAACTTTGTAAAAAAAATCAGACGGAGCGTGATTGACGTGACTGTCAAAAGAGGAGACATTTACTACGCTGACCTTAGTCCAGTGGTAGGTTCCGAGCAAGGCGGCATTAGACCGGTGTTAATTGTTCAAAACGACGTTGGCAACAAATACAGCCCTACCGTGATTGCGGCAGCAATAACCAGTCAAAAAGAGAAATCCAAGCTTCCTACTCATATTGAACTAAATTCCCTAAATTGTGGTTTGTCCCGGGATTCTGTTGTGTTGCTGGAACAGATCCGCACCATAGATAAGCGCCGTCTTAAAGAAAAGATGGGCAGATTGGATGAAGATTCCATGAACCATGTGAACCGGGCTCTTTCCATAAGCTTTGGGTTGGGGAGTGATGATACCGCACGCAATAGTTTTACATAAAGGTGCGGGCAACTTTATCAGTATCGCAGTACAAAAACGCCTCTGTTCGTTAGGGGGATTTTTGTGCAAATGGGCAAAATATAATTGATTTCAATTGATTCGATTGACAAACCAACTGGACACTGCTATAGTATGTAAAAAGAAAATATGATAACGCGTTGATAGGGAATAGTAGATTGCATTTTTTCTTTCAGAGAGCCGTGATTGCTGTGATGCGGCAGAAAAGCTGTTTTTGAACTCACCCTTGAGCGGTCGGCTGAATCAAGTAGGCTTGAACGGAGACTCCACCGATATAAGGAGTGCGTATCTATCATGATACGGCAGAGAGGGCCTTGTTTTAGGTCAATTGAAGTGGTACCGCGGAAGTTTAGCTTTCGTCTTCTTTTAGAAGACGAAAGCTTTTTTATTGCTAAAAAATATTCGATGTAACACCGTTGAAAAGGCTGGTACTGCAGTAAGGAGGAAATTATGAACGAGCTTGTAAACATTACCGTAGGTGCTCAGTTGGAAAAGGTCGTATCCATGTACCCTGACCGTCAGGCTGTCAAATATATTGACCGCCCTTACCAGCGCACCTGGAAAGAGTTTGATGCCGAGGTCAACCGTATTGCCAGAGGGTTGATGTCAATCGGCATCGAAAAGGGCGATCACGTGGCAATTTGGGCGACCAATGTTCCAGAATGGCTGCTGACTTTATTTGCCACTGCAAAAATTGGTGCGGTTTTGGTAACGGTTAATACCAACTATAAAGTGTTTGAACTGGAGTATTTGCTGCGGCAGTCAGATTCTAAGGCACTGGTTATGATCAATAATTTTAAAGATGCCGACTATGTCAATATTGTAAACGAACTTTGCCCGACGTTGAAAGATTCAAAACCCTGTGAATATCACAACCCAATGCTGCCGTTCTTAAAGTCGGTGATTTATATTGGAGAAAACTGCCCGGCAGGAATGTTGTCTTGGAAGGAACTGGAGGCAAAGCACACCGAGACATCTGACGCTGATTTTCGGAAACGGTTTAACAGCTTGGACCCGCAGGATGTTATAAATATGCAGTATACCTCCGGCACAACAGGATTTCCAAAAGGCGTTATGCTGACCCATTATAATATCATAAATAATGGAATGTGTATCGGTGACTGCATGAAATTTACTCATGAAGATAAACTCTGCATTCCGGTACCGTTTTTCCACTGTTTTGGTTTGGTGCTGGCAGTTATGGCATGTTTAACCCACTCAACATCAATGGTTCCAATTGAATATTACCGCCCAATCAGTGTGATGACCGCAGTTCAGAATGAGGAGTGCACTGCAGTTCACGGCGTACCAACCATGTTTATCGCTATGTTGGAACACCCCGAATTTAAAAACTTTAAATTTCCAAAGCTGCGCACCGGTATTATGGCCGGCTCTCCTTGCCCGGTTAAAGTGATGCAGCAGGTGGTGAATGAAATGGGTATGAGTGAAATCACCATTACCTATGGGCAAACCGAGGCTTCCCCGGCCTGCACTATGACCACTACCGACGACAGCATCGAGACGAGGGTAAGCACCGTAGGCCGTGCCATGCCTTATGTAGAAACTAAAATTGTAGACCCTGAAACAGGTGAAGAGTTAGGCCCCAATATTCAGGGGGAATTTTGTGCAAGAGGCTACAATGTCATGCGCGGTTATTATAAAATGGAAGAGGCTACCGCCCAGGCAATTGACAAAGATGGCTGGCTTCATACAGGAGATCTTGCAACTGTTGATGAAAAAGGGTATTATAAGATCACAGGACGCATGAAGGATATGATTATTCGCGGCGGCGAAAATATCTATCCAAAAGAGATCGAAGAATTTTTATATACCCATCCGGCAGTTAAGGATGTTCAGGTAATCGGAGTTCCAAGCCAGCAGTATGGTGAAGAGGTAATGGCCTGTATCATTGTAAAAGAGGGAGCTACCTGTACAGAACAGGAAATTAAGGATTTTGTACGCTCACATATGGCACGCCACAAGGTGCCCAGCTACATTGCCTTTGTCAAGAGTTTCCCTATGACTGCCAGTGGAAAAATCCAGAAATTCAAGATGCGGGAATGGGCAATTGAACAGCTCAGCCTGCAGGATGCCGCTTCGATCGAAACTGCATAAGCGTCACTCAAATATTTGGAGTGTGATTCTTCAGAATGGATCTGCAGGATAAGAAGCTTTGTATGGGATGCATGTCCCAAAAAGACTATGAAGGGGAGTGTCGTATCTGCGGATACAGCGATGACATGCCTCACAGCCTTGATTTTTTGCCTCCCGGAACGGTTTTGTCTGACCGGTATGTTGTGGGGCGTCTGCTCTCCAGCAATGGAGAAAGTGGCCTATATATTGGTTATGATACACAAAACGATATTGCAGTATGGGTGAAGGAATATATGCCTGGAGCGATTGCGACCCGGAACCATTCTACCCACGAGGTGATATCAAAGCAGGGATATGAGGCTCAGTTTAAATCCCTGATGTCTGACTTTGAGGATTTGTGCCGTTCCCTGCAAAGGTTAGACAGCAGTTTTCATGTAATTCCAGTTTTGGATATTGTGCATGGCAACAACACTGTTTACGGCATTTTCCGTTACATAAAAACCCTAACTTATGGTACGTTTTTACATAAAAGCGGCGGTGAACTAACCTGGGGACAGGCCAAAAAGCTGTTTATGCCGTTATTTAAAACACTTTCGGGGCTGCATGATAGGGGGATCATCCATCGTGGAATTTCTCCTAACTCCATTTTAATTGACCAAAAGGGTAATTTGTGGTTTTCGGCATTTGCAATCGGCGCAGTACGTACCGATCATTCCGAATTAGAAGCAGAATTGTTTTCCGGTTATTCAGCGCCTGAGCAATATTCTATTAGCAGCTGGCAGGGAACATGGACAGATGTATATTCTATTGCTGCTGTTCTTTACCGTACCTTAACCGGCACAATGCCTCCGGAATCAATTACCCGAAAAATTAATGACAACTTGCTGCCGCCTAACCAATTGGATTCCGCTATTCCACAGAATATTTCGAACGCTATTTTTGAAGCGATGACAGTTTCGATTGATGACCGCATTCAAACCATTGACCAGTTTACCGGAGCACTTTTGGAAACACAGGAGTCTAATACCGCTGTTTATGTGGCGAAGAGTGAAAAAAACTTGGAAACCACCCAAACAGTACCCTATAGTGATACGAAACAAAAAAAAGAGGAAAAAGAAAGATCTTCGCGTTACGTATTGGCGGCAATGTTCATTACAGCTTTTATTCTGGTGGGAATTCTGGTTTTTGTTTTAATGAAGGTTGTACCGGATATTCTTTACGGTGACAGCAGCTCCGTATCTGGGTCCAATTCTGGCGATACAGTAAGCCAGTCGATGGATTCAGGGGTAATTAAATTTGTTGGGCTACTTGCAAAAGACGTACAGGCGAATGCTGATTACACTTCGCGATATGAACTTCATTTTAAAGAGGTGTTTAATGAGGATTACCCAGAAGGTCTTATTTGTAACCAGGAACCGGTAGAGGGTACCCCTATGCAGAACCGCGGAGTGGTAACCCTTTATGTCAGCAAGGGGTCAGAGTATGTTAAAATGCCGAATCTGGTTGGCAGTACAGTGGAATATGCTGTACAGACGCTGACTGATATGGGAATTCAGAGCAAAGTGGTTGAGAAGATCGATGATTCCTTGGAGCCGGGTTTGGTAGCATCCACCGATAAACAGCCAGGGGATAAGCTGCAGAAAAATAAAGATACTGTTATTATTATTACTAAAAGCACCTCAATTAATACAATTTCCAAATCCTCCGAGCCAGAATTTAATGAAGGCGGCGGTTGGTGGGATTAGCGCCGGTTTTTTCCGTGCAAAATACCGGCAAAAGCTGAACTTGATCTGCACGGAGAAAAGGAGCTTTCTATGAAATTAGCTTTTTCTACCTTAGGGTGCCCGGGATGGTCCTGGGATGAAATTTTTGCTACTGCGAAAGACCTGGGCCTAAGCGGCATCGAGATTCGCGGTGTTGAAAACGAAATGTATGCCCCGGCAATTAAAGCATTTCAGCCGGAAAACCGTGAGAAGAACCTCGAGAAATTAAAAAAAGCAGGTATGGAGCTTTCAATGCTTACTTCCGGCGCCTGCTTGGGAATGTCGGGCAATTTTGAAAAGTATATAAATGAAGCAAAAGAATATATTGATTTTGCATCAGTTCTGGGGGTAAAAAATATTCGTGTCATGGTGTCTCCGGTTGCAAAACCAGAACCGGCTGACCTTATTCAGGCCAAAAAGCTTTACCTTCAGTTGTGTGATTACGCCGAAGGAAAAGATGTTTCTGTGTTGGTTGAAACAAACGGACTTCTGGCAAACTCGGATGAGATGAAAAAGTTTATGGAAGGCGTCCCCACAACCACTGGTGGTATTCTCTGGGATATACATCATCCGTTTCGGTATTATAAAGAAGAGATTGCCAAAACCTATCGAAATCTTTCTGGCTGGGTAAAATATGTTCATGTAAAAGATTCTGTTATGCAAAACGAAGCAGTAAATTACCGTATGATGGGCTACGGGAATGTGCCAATTTTTGATGCCCTGCAAACCTTGCAAAATGATGGCTATGAAGGGTATGTATCGTTGGAATGGTTAAAACGCTGGTGCCCCGACCTGCAAGAGCCAGGAATTGTTTTTTCACATTTTACCAGCTATATGAATTTTTTATTGAATCAAATTAAATAACATGAAAAAAGCCTCAGGGTTTCCCCGAGGCTTTTTTACTTATCTTTTTTTCGGTAGCTTTTTCTTTTTGTCCATGCTTGCAACATTCTTTTAAAATACATTTTTCGCATTTGGGGCTACGGGCAACACAAAATTCCCGGCCGTGCAGTACTAGTCGATGGCAAAAATCATTCGATTCTTCAGCAGGAAGAACTGCACGAAGCTGATCTTCAACTTTTTTGGGGTCTTTAGAAGTGGCTAGACCCAGTAAATTAGTAATGCGAATGCAATGGGTATCGCAAACAACTGCAGGCTTCCCATAGACATCTCCTACTACCAAGTTAGCAGTTTTTCGTCCAACTCCAGGTAGAGTAACCAGCTCTTCAATCGTGTCTGGAACAATGCCATGGTACGTATCTCTTAGAATTTTACACATCTCCACAATATCTTTTGATTTTGTTTTATAAAAACCACAGGAATGTATAATACGTGCAATGTCTTCCTGGTCGGCGTCAGCCAACGCGTCAATCGTGGGGTAGGTTTTAAACAATTCTGGTGTTACCATGTTTACCCGCGCATCCGTGCATTGGGCAGAAAGCCTGGTTGCGATGAGCAATTCATGAGGTTTTTGGTAAGACAGCGAACAGACTGCGTCAGGATATTGCTGTTTTAATAACTCAATACAGCGCAGTGCGCGTTGTTTCTTGGTCATATTTACACTCCGTTCTTCTGCTTTACGAATTTCGTATAAAAATAGCTACCTACCATGCAAAGCAGAGGGATGATAAGATCACTTTTCCCTTAAGAGGGGAATTTTCGGAAAGCCAGTTTATAAAATAGAATTTAACCAAAGCAGTGGTGCTTGTACGTTTTTAAATGAAAAGGCACTGTTAAGGGGTTGGTTCCATTACTTTTATTGTACTCAAACCAAACAAAAAAGTCAATTTCGTACAGGGTCCCTTTTTTATTGACAATTGAATAGTAAAACCATATAATCTAAGTAGTTTCTAATCATCAAACTTCAAAGTGCTAAAAAGGCCTGATTCATAAAACTGATGTCTACACCGCAAGTTGTTTTTTACATGGACAGCACATGTGGTGTCCATGCAGGTATATCATTCGTTGCTGCAAAATTTAAATGGGTTTTAAGTTTGCTGAATATATCGTTAAAATACTGTGATGGGGATAAAATACGTAGCATACCTTCAGAGAGTTGCCGTGTGGTGCAAGGCAATGGTTGTTTGTAATAATAGCTCACCCCGGAGTAGTTTTGCTGAATACGAAGTAAGCAGAAACGGTTGTTCCACCGTTAGCGGAATACGTAATTTATTACGGCTGAGTGGATCCTTTGGATCAAAAAGAGTGGTACCGCGGTCTCATTGCCCGTCTCTTACATTATGTAAAGAGATGGGCTTTTTTATTGAGATGTTTTTAATAATATTCTGAGGCCGTGATTAATATGGAGGGATAAATATGAAGCGCAGAATTAAAATATTCGATACTACCTTGCGGGATGGGGAACAGGCACCAGGAAACAGCATGAATATTCATGAAAAGGTAGAAATGGCCCGTCAATTGGAACGTTTGCAGGTAGATGTAATTGAAGCTGGTTTTCCAGTAGCATCACAGGAAGATTTTGAAGCGGTAAAAAAAATTGCAGAAACTGTAAAGGGTTGTACTGTAGCAGCACTTTGCCGTGCGGTGGAGCAGGATATACGCAAAGCGTATCAAGCAATTGAGGCAAATAGTAAACCAAGAATCCATATATTTTTAGCAACCAGCCCAATTCATATGGAATATAAATTGAAAATGACGCCCGAACAGGTGCTGGAAAAAACAAAGCAGGCAGTGCTTTTGGCTAAAAGCCTTTGCAGTGATGTAGAATTTACCGCTGAAGATGCTTCACGCAGTGACCGTGATTTTTTAGTTTCCGTATTCCAAACCGCAGTAAATGCCGGCGCAACAGTATTAGGCATCACCGATACGGTTGGCTACAGTACACCGGCAGAAATATATGAACTGGTTTGCTATGTGGCTGCCCATGTGAAACGCCCTAAAGAAGTTGAGATTTCTATTCATTGCCATAATGACTTGGGCCTTGCAGTGGCCAATAGCTTGGCAGCAGTGCGAGCAGGTGCAACCCAGGTGGAATGTACGGTAAATGGAATTGGCGAGCGCGCTGGCAATGCCGCAATGGATGAAATTGTAATGGGGCTGCTCACTCGCAGTGATTTTTACCAGGTACAGACCGGAATTCAAACAAAACAAATTTACCGCACCAGCCGATTACTTACCACGATTACCGGTGCGGCTGTTCCTCCTAACAAACCGGTAGTTGGAGCAAATGCTTTTGCCCATGAGGCAGGAGTTCATCAGCATGGTGTTATGAACCACAAAGGGACTTATGAAATTATTGATCCTGAAAACATAGGCTTGTATCAAAACAAGATGGTTTTAGGAAAACATTCCGGAAAGCATGCTTTTTTAGAACGGCTACGGGATTTGGGGTATATTATATCAATTGAAGATGCAGATGCTGCCTTTGAAAAATTTAAAATGTTAGCCGATCGTAAAAAGGAAGTAACTGACCGTGATATTGAAGCAATCATTGGGCCTGCTGGAGTTACCATTAAAGAGACCTATACGCTGCATAGCTTTGTTGTTAACAGCGGTACCGTTATTTCCGCTACTGCAGTTGTTCGGTTGATTAAAGACGGTACAGAAGAAGTGGAGCACGTGGCAAGAGGTGACGGCCCAATTGATGCGGCTTTTAAAGCAATTGACCGCATTGCCAAGCAAGGCCTTAAACTTGAAAACTATAGTATTCAATCAGTAACCGAAGGAGAGGATGCTTTGGGTGAAGTTGTAGTTAAGATTAAAAAAGGCAATGTGGATATAACGGGGAGAGGGTTAAGTACTGATATTATTGAAGCTAGCATAAAAGCGTATTTGAATGCTGTAAATAAAGCGATTTTGTTATAAAAAATTTACCCAAACCTAAAACTACAATATGGTACCCGCAAGGATTTGAAGAACTGAAGGCTAGCCTGTGAGGGCCGCAGAGGTTTGCATCTCATCAGGGGTTATATAAACCACGGTATTAGGGCGATTTTTAACAAAGATAAATGCTGCTGTTCAAAAAACATTAAAAAACAGGCTCCGTTTTGGAGCCTGTTTTTTTAACGAAATAGATCTTCACAGCACAGCCAGCGTGGGTGGCTGAATTCTGGCCAAAAACAATTGCGGCATTTTGTGGGGTATTTTGCGCAGCATCCGTTCCTATCACAGCATACTTCAAATTCTCTGCGGCAATGGTGATCAACACCCCCGCAGGCTGATAAATCATCTTTACTGAAGTTGCATTTACAGCAGTTACAGTTTTCATTTTCTGTCATAAGAGTAACAGTGTTGCCTTTACCTTCATGAAAGGAGCCACAAGAGGAATCGGCGGAAGATAAATTTGCTAAAGAAGATGTTTCTTCGGTACTTATGTTTTTCATAGCATCAACTCCACATAGGTTTCAGGGGGTTCATTAGTTATAGTATGCTGAAAAGCAAAAGTTGCAACCGAAATGAACTGACTGTTTCAAACATTCTTTTACACGAAATTTATCCTGACATCGACAGAAATTATAGGGTATCTTTTTTATAATAAGAACAGTAACGGATAAAGGGGCAAGCCATGGAATGCTATATCTATTTGGATGTGTTACTCATTACAAACGGAATTATTAATTATCTGCTTCTCCGTTGTTTTAGCAGAATTGCGGGATTGAAGCCAAATGGCAAACGGGAAGTGGCTGCCGCACTAATTGGGGCATTGTTTTCCCTTACTATTTTCTTACCAATGCAGGGTATGATTCTAACTACACTTGCAAAGATTACTTGTTGTGGAGTCATGGTGCTAATCTGCTGTGGTTTTTGCCGAATGCGGTTTTTCCTTTATCGGATGTTTCTTTTATTTACCCTGTCTTTTTTATTTGCCGGAGTTATGACTGCAATTTGGATGGTGATAAAGCCGGCTAATATGTTAGCTCATAATGGAATCATATATTTTCATTTCAATCCAGTTTTACTTCTATTTTGTATGGCAGCTGCATATGGGATAGTAACTGTTTTTCAGCGCTATTTAAGAAAAACTGCAGTTGTACATAAAATCTATCGTGTTACGGCCCAGGTAGATAAAAGGGAATTATCGTTTTATGCACTGGTAGATTCAGGCAATGGATTGCGTGATGCTTTTACAGGAACGCCGGTGATAGTTTGCTCAAGAAGGGTGGTGGAAGAGCATATTCCGCTCCCATTAAAATATGCTTTGGATCACCCGGAAAAGACGGATATTCCTATTCGTTGGATTCCGTTTCAAACAGTTGGATATCAAGGCATACTTCCGGCTATACGCCCTGAAAAAATTATGCTAACAGGGGAAGAAGGACATTTTTCGGTAGAGGATGTATATCTTGCCTTTAGTGAAAAGGAGATTGGAAATAAAGAATTTAGCGGATTAATACATCCGGAAATTATAAAAAGTTAGAATTTAGGATGGTGACACTATGAAACAGCGAGTAGGGACAGGGAAAAATATTGTGATAATCTGGCTAAAGGAGCTACTATGCCAGATTATTGGAGAGGATAAGATATATTATATCAACGGGCCAGAAACTCTGCCCCCGCCGCTGACCCAAGAGGAAGAAGCGATTGTATTTGTAAAACTGGAGGATAAGGATGACGAGGCAAAACAAACTTTGATTGTTCATAACCTGCGATTAGTTGTATACATAGCAAAAAAATTTGAATCTACAGGTGTGTGTGTGGAAGACTTGATTTCGATTGGTACCATTGGATTAATAAAAGCAGTAAACACATTCTGCCCCAAACGGAATATTAAACTGGCTACCTATGCTTCACGGTGTATAGAAAATGAAATTTTAATGTATTTGCGTAAATTCCAATCACAAAAACATGAGGTTTCTATTGATGAACCGTTAAATATTGATTGGGATGGAAATGAACTGCTGCTTTCTGATATTTTGGGAACAGATAGTGACACCGTAAATCAGGGGATCGAGCAGGATATTGAGAAAGGCTTACTGATCGATGCCGTTAACCGCCTTAACGAACGTGAAAGGTTAATTATGCAGCTTCGTTTTGGTTTATTAGACGGAGAAGAAAAAACCCAAAAAGAGGTTGCTGATATTATTGGCATATCACAGTCTTACATCTCTAGATTAGAAAAGCGCATTATTAAACGACTGAAAAGGGAATTGGAACGTTTGGTATAGATATTGCTTTCTCCGAATAAAAGGTTTAAAATATATTAGATATTAAAATTTAGGGGAGAGTTAAAATGCTGAAGGATATTTTTTCGGTAAAAAAACCAATGATTGGTATGGTGCATTTATCTGCATTGCCTGGTACGGAAACTTATGAGGGTAAAAGCCTGCAAGAGCTAACCCAAGAGGCAATTGAGGATGCTTGTGTATTGGATGAAGCCGGTTTTGATGCTGTATTGTTCCAAAACACACATGATGTTCCCGGTTTGACAAAAGTTAATCCCGAAACAGTTGCTTATATGTCTGCAATAGGTAATGAAATCAAAAAGCATATCCATATCCCTTTGGGTGTTAATATTCATAAAGTAGATGCCAGTGCAACCCTTGCCGTTGCTTCTGTGCTGGATTCTCCCTTCGTACGTTTAAAAGTATATGCCGGTTCGGTAATGGATGCGGAAGGTATTGTAAGCGGATGTGCAAAGGAAGCTTTGGCTTACCGCAGAAGAATGAATATGAATTGCCAAATTTGGGCAGATGTTTATGATATTACCAGCTGGCCCCTTACCGACCAACCGATCGGTGAGATGGCGCACTGGGCACTAAAATTTGGAAATGCCGACTCTTTGGTTATTACCGGAAGATGTTTTGATGAAACAATTGACCGTGCAAAGCAGGTACGTAAAGCGCGACCAGATGCTGATATTATTTTCGGCGGCGGAATCAACCATGATAATGTTTTAACTGCCTTGGAATATTGCGACGGCATCGTCATTGGATCGGCCTTGGAATCTGCCCGTTTTACCCGTCCAATTTCTATAGAAAAGGCGAAGTCTTTTATGAACATTGTCAACGATTATCGCGCAAAACTATAATATATTCATTCAGCGGCGTACCTTCGGGTATGCCGCTTTTTGTCATATATGCTAAAAAATTTATATGAGTGAATATAGCGTTGCTTGGAAGTGTTAGAAACAATTGGCAAATCGCAATTTCTGAATTACCTAAAACTGCTGCGCCCATACTGAATTTAGAATTCAGATGGATAAGGATGTGGCGCTTTGTATATGAACAAGGTGGAAATTTGCGGTGTCAATACTTCCAAGTTAACGGTGCTTAAGGAAAAAGAAAAGATAGAACTGCTCAAAAGGATAAGGGAAGGAGACCAGGAAGCCCGCCAAACAATGATTAACGGTAACCTGCGTCTGGTTTTATCTGTAGTACAAAAATTTACAAACCGGGGAGAAAATTTGGACGACCTTTTTCAGGTAGGGTGTATTGGCCTGATTAAGGCAATTGACAATTTTGATCCTAACCAGATGGTCAAATTTTCCACCTATGGTGTTCCGATGATTATTGGCGAAATTCGGCGTTATTTACGAGATAACAACTCAGTACGGGTTAGCCGCTCTATGCGTGATCTGGCTTACCGTGCCATGCAAGTGAAGGAAAAGCTGCAAAATCAGTTTAATAAGGAACCTACCATTGATGAGATTGCAAAAGATATGGATTGTCCAAAAGCAGATGTCGTTTTGGCTTTGGAGTCTATTGTCGACCCGGTGTCACTTTATGAACCGGTTTATTCAGACGGCGGCGATACAATCTACGTGATGGATCAAATTGGTGATAAAAACGACGACAGCGACTGGATTGAAGAGATTGCTTTAAAAGAGGCTATCGTAAATCTTTCAAATCGAGAGAAGAAAATACTCTCGCTGCGTTTTTTTGTGGGAAAAACCCAAATGGAAGTTGCGCAGGAGATTGGAATTAGCCAGGCTCAGGTCAGCCGTTTAGAAAAAGGAGCTCTGGAACGAATTAAAAAGAAAATTTAACTTAAATACAAATTTAGGTGCACCGGTTTTTCTAAGAAAGCTGGCACCTTTCCATATGCCGTAGTTTTATGCTTTGGTGGTTAAATGCATTAAACTTTCTCTCATCATAAATGCTAAAAAATGTTTTTATAAGTAAAAAGATTTTAAATTTTCGTTATAATCTGCAGGCTGCCTGCCATAGAATAGAAAGGGGAGGTGGCGACGAATGCTTTGTAGAATTACAGATCTGCGATGTAAAGACATTATTAACCTTCGGGACGGTTCACGCTTGGGTGTAGTTTGTGATGTTGAGGTAGATACCTGTACAGGCAAAATAATTGCGCTGATTGTTTTTGGAAGGTATCGTTTTTTTGGACTTTTGGGCCGGGAAGATGATATAATCATTCGTTGGTGCGACATACAGGTGATTGGAGAAGACACAATTTTAGTGAATTTTGAGTGTGAACCGAAGCGCCGAAAAAAAAATAGTTTTTTAGACGGTTTTTTTAAATAAACACTGATAAATACTTGCACTCGGATAAAATGCATGTTATAATATTCGAGCAATACGCACGTCCTGCAATTGAATTTTTGGTGCCGAAAGGTGGAAATTTAAAGTGCGCAGGGCGGTGGAAACAACTAAGGAGGAAAAGAAAATGAGCGTAGTATCTATGAAACAGCTTTTGGAGGCCGGTGTACACTTCGGCCACCAGACCCGCAGATGGAACCCTAAAATGGCACAGTATATCTTTACAGAACGTAATGGTATTTACATTATTGACCTGCAGAAGACTGTAAAGAAACTGGAAGAGGCATACATGTTTGTTCGTGACCTTTCTGCAGAAGGCGGGGAGGTTCTGTTTGTAGGAACCAAAAAGCAAGCTGGTGATTCTGTAAAAGAAGAGGCCGAGCGTGCTGGTGCTCACTACGTTAACGCTAGATGGTTGGGTGGCATGCTCACCAACTTTAAAACAATCCGTCGTAGAATTGGCCGCTTAGAGCAGCTAAGAAAGATGGAGGAAGACGGCACATTTGACCGTCTGCCCAAAAAAGAAGTTGTAAAACTGAACCTTGAGATCGAGAAATTGGAAAAATTCCTGGGCGGTATTAAAAACATGCAGAAGATTCCGGCTGCTTTGTTTATTGTAGATCCCAGAAAAGAAAGAATTGCTGTTGCAGAAGCAAAAAAACTTGGTATTCCCATAGTTGCAATTGTTGACACCAACTGCGATCCTGACGAGATTGATCATGTTATTCCTGGTAATGATGACGCAATCCGTGCTGTTAAACTGATCTCCCAGACTATGGCTGACGCTATCCTGGAAGGCAGACAGGGTGAACAGGTAAACGCTGCTCCCGAAGAAGAGGCAGTAGCTGACGCTGAGTAATGAAACAATCATTGATGTCCGCCGTAGCAATAGGGCGGACATCTTGTGTAAGGTATAGTTTTGTAATATAGAATAAATGGAGGAATAAAAATGGCTTTTACAGCAAAAGACGTACAGGCTCTTAGAGAGAGAACCAGCTGCGGTATGATGGATTGTAAAAAAGCGTTGACCGAAGCAAACGGCGATATGGATAAAGCAGTAGAACTCCTTCGTGAAAAAGGCTTGGCTGCTGCTGAGAAAAAAGCTGGCCGTATTGCCGCCGAAGGTGTAGTTTTTGCCTGCGTTGATGAGGCAAAAAAAGTTGGCGTTGTAATTGAAATTAACTCTGAAACCGATTTTGTTGCTAAAAACGAAGCGTTTATGGCATTCGTTGAAACCTGTGCTAAAACTGTAATTGAAAATAACCCTGCAGATGTAGATGCTTTGCTTGCCTGCACTGCTGCTGGCAGCAACGAAACCGTTGACGCTCTGCTGAAGGATAAGATCCTGACCATCGGTGAGAATATGAAGATACGTCGTTTTGCCCGTTATGAGGGAGATGTGGAGACTTATGTTCACGGTGGCGGCAGAATCGGCGTAATGGTACAATTTGACGTTGATGCTGCTATTGCAGACAAAAATGAATATAAAGAGCTGGCAAAAGACGTAGCCCTGCAGATTGCTGCACTGTCTCCCACCTACACCAGCAGAGAAGAAGTTCCTTCAGATGTCATTAAAAAAGAGAAAGAGATTCTGGTAGCTCAGATTATGAACGACGAGAAAACCAAGAATAAACCTGCTCAGGTTATTGAAAAAATGGTTGAAGGCAGAATCGGCAAGTATTATAAAGAGAACTGCTTGGTTGACCAGGCCTTTGTAAAGAACGGCGATCTTTCGGTAGGCCAGCATGTGGCAGAAGTCGCAAAAGCTCTGGGCGGATCAATTGCAATTAAATCCTTTGTTCGCTTTGAGAAAGGCGAAGGGCTTGAAAAGAGAGAGGATAACTTCGCTGACGAAGTTGCAAGCATGATGAAATAAGCGGTATTCCGCTTTCATAGGACACAAGTTTTCTTGTGTCCTATTTTTTTGAGCAGGAGTTGGAAAACTCTTCTTAAACTGGTGAAAAATTGTGCGGCACTTGTTCAAATTATGGATATGACCTTTACATTGATACGTTGTTATTGTAAAATATAATAAAAATACCAGGAGTGATAAAAATGGATTTGCAATATAAGCGCGTCCTGCTGAAACTCAGCGGTGAGGCACTGGCTGGTGAAAAAAAGTTTGGATTGGATTATGATATTGTCAGCAAGATTTCTAAAAGTATTAAGGATTGTGTGGATCTTGGGGTTCAAATGGGAATCGTAGTGGGCGGCGGAAACTTCTGGCGCGGGCGTTCCAGCGGTAAAATGGACCGGACAAGAGCAGACCATATGGGAATGCTGGCTACTGTGATTAACTCTTTGGCCTTAGCAGATGCCCTTGAAGCATTAGACGTAGATGTTCGGGTACAGACTGCAATTGCCATGCAGGCCGTTGCAGAGCCTTATATCCGCAACCGTGCTGTACGTCACCTGGAAAAAGGCAGAGTTGTCATATTTGGCTGCGGTACAGGAAACCCATTTTTTTCTACCGATACCACATCCTCGCTGCGTGCGGCAGAAATTGAAGCTGACGTAATTTTTAAAGCTACCATGGTAGATGGCGTATATGATAAAGATCCAAACAAATATTCAGATGCTGTTCGGTATGACTCACTTACTTTTAGTGAAGTATTAAATAAAGAACTGAACGTAATGGATATGACAGCAGCTTCTATGTGCAAAGATAATAACATTCCTGTTCTGGTATTTAGTATTGATAACCCCGAAAACATAGTAAAAGCGCTGAAAGGCGAAAAAATTGGAACGATTATTAAGGAGGCATAAGCTTTATGAACGCGAAAGTAAAACCCTTTGAGGAAAAGATGAACAAAACATTGGATGTTCTGGCAAAAGAATACCAGTCAATTCGCGCTGGCCGAGCCAACCCCAGCGTTCTGGATAAAATCCGTGTTGATTATTATGGTGTACCAACTGCAATTAATGCATTGGCTGCTATTTCTGTTTCAGAAGCCAGAATTTTGGTTATTCAGCCATGGGATAAATCTACGTTAAAACTAGTTGAAAAAGCCATCCAGACTTCTGATTTGGGAATTAACCCGACTAATGATGGCAATGTGCTGCGTATAGCCTTCCCGCCCCTTACTGAGGAACGCAGAAAAGATATCTGCAAAAATATTCATAAAATTGCAGAGGATGCCAAAGTGGCAATTCGATCTATCAGACGTGATGCAAACGACAAGTTTAAAGCGATGAAAAAGTCCTCAGAGATAACTGAAGATGATCAGAAAACATTAGAAAAAGAAACCCAGGATTTAACAGACAAATTCTGCAAAGATATTGACAAAATGGCACAGGTAAAAGAAAAAGAAATTTTAGAAATCTAAGTGAATTATTATAAGAAAGGGTGTGGGCGTATGCCGCAGCAAATACTGCCAATGCCGGAGCATATTGCAATTATTATGGATGGCAACGGTAGATGGGCTAAAAAACGCGGCTTGCCCCGCACCATGGGCCATAAAAAAGGGGCACAGGTGTTTGGGGACATCACACGTTATTGTCAAAAAATTGGAGTGCCTTACCTTACTGTTTATGCCTTTTCAACGGAAAACTGGAAGCGCCCTCAAGAAGAAGTGGATGCCATTATGGATTTAATGCGTGAATATTTAAAAGATGCCCGCAGATACGAGCAAGAAAATGTACGCACCTTCTTTATTGGGGATAAATCCCCCCTGGCAGATGATATTAAGGATATGATTCAGCGCGTGGAGGAGGGCAGCAGCCAAAATACCGGACTGACTGTAAATGTTGCCCTGAACTATGGCGGCCGAAATGAAATAATGACGGCAGTACAAAGAATTGCAAAAGAAGTTGAGGATAACAAAATAAAGGCGAATCAGGTAAATGAACAGCTTTTTGAAACTTATTTATATACCAGTGGCCAGCCTGATCCCGATTTAATTATTCGCCCAAGCGGGGAACACCGTATTTCAAACTTTTTGCTTTGGCAATGTGCTTATTCGGAATTTGTATACATGGATGTGCTTTGGCCTGATTTTACACCAAAACACTTAGACGAGGCAATATTGGCTTATCGTAATCGTGACCGTCGGTTCGGTGGTATTTAACTGGGAATAATTTATTACAGCGACCCCATAATATTATTGCATAAGGCTTTTGTTGGAGGTAACATGAAGCAACGTTTAATGACTGCCGCAATCGGTATGGTTGTATTGGCCATTGTGCTCCTATTTTTTGAAACCATTGGGTTTAATATTGTAATAGCTATTCTTGCAATGCTTGCAGTACATGAGGTATTACTGGCAACAAAATTTATTGAAAATAAATCTCTGGCAGTAGTGTGTATTCTCTTTGCCGGCGGAATTCCATTTTTTACAATGCCGGCAGTGTTTCGTTTGCTTCCCTTAATTTGCTATACATTTATTTTTGCTTTGTTTGTAATACTTTTACTTACCCACCGAACAATGAGAATTGAACAGATGGGTTTTGCCGTTTTTATGACGCTATGCATCTCTTTTTCGTTAACAACGGCTGTTAACATCCGCAATGGGTTCGGACTGCAGCTGGGGCTGTTTTACCTTTTCCTGTCATTAGGCGGAGCCTGGTTAACCGATAGTGGAGCTTATTTTGTGGGCCGTGCATTTGGCAAACATAAGCTTGCCCCAAGTATTAGTCCTAATAAAACGATAGAAGGAGTTTTTGGCGGAATTACATTTAATGTAGTTAGCTTCTTTCTTCTGTCGCTTGCCTTCACCTACATATGGGGGCTGTCAGGTGTAAAAATGGAAGTAAACTATTTTAGAGTGTTTTTAGTTTCGCTTCTTAGCGCTGGGGCAAGTATTGTAGGTGATTTATCTGCCTCTATTATTAAACGTCAATGCGGCGTAAAGGATTTTGGTCATATTATGCCAGGCCATGGCGGAGTGATGGATCGGTTTGACAGTGTTTTGTTTGTTATGCCTTTAATTTATATCATTGCGAATATTGCCCCTCTAGCGGTAATAAAATAAACTATTGGCAATAAGTGAATGCAAAATGGGTGGTAAAGTGTCAAGAAATGTTACAATATTAGGTTCTACCGGTTCGATAGGGACCCAAAGTTTGCAGGTATGTAAAAATCTAGGAGATAAGGTTATTGCGCTAACTGCAAATAAAAATAGTAAACTTTTAGAAAAACAGGCGAGGGAATACCACCCTCGCTATGTCGCTGTTACGGACCAGAATGCGTTTTCTGATTTGAAAATTCGATTAAAAGATACAGATATTAAAGTATTAGGCGGTTTAGAAAGCCTTTGTGAAGTTGCTGCTTTGCCTGAGAACGATATTGTTTTAAATGCAGTTGTTGGCATGGTAGGGCTAAAACCAACCTTGAGCGCAATTACGGCAGGCAAGGAAATTGCTTTGGCCAACAAGGAAACTTTAGTAATCGGCGGTGAACTGGTGAAATCAGCAGCCCAAAAATACCGGGTGCGGATTCTGCCGGTAGATAGTGAACACTCAGCAATTTTTCAATGTTTGCAGGGAAATAATCCTAAACAGCTTCGTAAGATTATTCTCACTGCTTCAGGTGGCCCATTTTTTGGATTTAGCGCCGAGCAGTTGAAAGCTGTTACGAAAGCCCAGGCTCTCAAGCACCCAAATTGGGAAATGGGTGCCAAAATTACAATAGACAGCGCAACTTTAATGAATAAGGGGCTGGAATTTATTGAAGCGGTCCATTTATTTGATCTTGCACCGGACCAGATCGAAATTGTGGTTCATAGGGAAAGTATTTTGCATTCTGCAGTGGAATATAATGATGGTTCTGTGATTGCCCAAATGGGTGTGCCTGACATGAAAATACCAATACAATATGCGTTAACCTACCCAAACCGGCTCTCGAGCGGTGTTAAGCCTTTATCCTTGACAGATATAAAATCGCTCACTTTTCACCAACCGGACTACGAAACCTTTTACTGCTTGTCTGCAGCTAAAAAAGCCATTGCCAAAGGAGGATTGTTGCCCACAGTACTCAATGGTTCCAATGAGCAGGCGGTAGCTTTATTCTTACAGGATAAAATAAAATTTTATCAAATCGGCGAAGCAGTTGCCCGCGCGGTGGAAGAGGTACAAACCGGGCCCCTTTGTACATTGGAAGATATTATTGAGGCGGATGCTTTGGCACGCGAGTTCGTTTTGCGGTATTTTAGCTAGGAGATTATTAGAAAAAAGAAAATACCGTCTTTTTCTAAAAGGGGCTGTGTTTTTTATTCAAATTGTCTGCAACAGAATTGTGCATAAGGGTGCGAGTCGGCAGGTGAATCGCAGCGCATGGCTTTTAATCAAACAAAGGTTGGTTTTGGGTTTCGGTAAGAGGTGCTGTTTTGTTAATAATGCTTGGAATGCAGCAAGGATTCCTTATTAGTTATTGCCACTCACCCTTTGTAAATCACATTCTGTTTTTTTCTATTTGCAAAGCCCCTAATGGTTATTCTTAAATTTGGAAAAAGGTCTTTTTCAAATACAGCAGTTCCAAAATTTAATAAAATCTTAGACAACTTCGCATAATTCGCAGTGGCTTAGCAGCGAATTTGCTGTTAATAAAAACGTCTTTCCATATTTTAAAAAGTCCTAAACTAGAAGGGAGGAAATTCATGAACGGATTTATAAAGATACTAATTGCCATTTTTGTTTTTGGATTGCTTGTGTTTTTCCATGAACTGGGTCATTTTATTACAGCAAAACTAAACCGGGTAAAAGTAACGGAGTTTGCAATAGGAATGGGGCCAAAGCTGTTTCAATTTGGCAAGGGGGAAACCCTGTACACCATCCGGTTACTTCCGATTGGCGGGTTTACCAGTATGGATGAGGATGTTTCCGATACCGATGACCCAAGAGCTTATTGCAACAAAAAAGTTTGGCAGCGCATTTTAATTGCAGCCGCTGGTTCCATCATGAATATTATTTTTGGTGGTATCATTTTGTTTGCTGTTGTCAGTATGTCGGACACCATTGCAACCACCCAAATCTATAAATTTGCTGATACTGCCACCAGTTCTGCTGTGTTGCAGGAAAAAGATGTGATCAAGGCAATAAATGGCTCCCGGGTAAGAACCGATAATGACATTATCTTCCAGTTTATGCGTGATGAGGATGGTCTGGTGGATATAACTGTTGAGCGAGAGGGGAAAATGATAGAGCTTTCCCAGGTACCTTTTCAGATGGAGGACATCGGGGATGGCGTTAAGATGATTAAAATCGATTTCTGGGTTTATAGCCAGCCCAGAACCTTTATAAATACACTTTATCAAACAGGCAACTGGACAATTTCGATGGTAAAGCAAATTTGGACATCGGTATTAGATTTAATCACGGGTCGTTTTGGACTTAATCAATTGTCTGGACCTGTTAGTGTAGTAAATGCGATTGGAGAGGCCAGTGGAACCAGCTTAAGGACTCTGCTGTTGATGGTTGCATTTATTTCTATAAATCTGGGTGTATTCAACCTTTTGCCTTTACCGGCTTTGGATGGGGGTCGACTGCTGTTTATGATAGTTGAGCTGTTCCGTGGGAAGCCAATCAAGCCGGAATATGAAGGTTACGTTCATGCGGCGGGATTCATTTTGCTGATTGGTCTGATGATTGTTGTCACTTTTAACGATATTATGAAACTGTTTGCGAGGTAGCGATGAAACGGAAAACGACCAGGGTTGTTCAAATTGGAAAAATTGCGATTGGCGGTAATCATCGGGTTGCTATACAATCAATGCTGAACAAACCCGCAGACGATATACAGGGAAATGTAAAACAAGCTTTGGAGCTGGAGCAAGCCGGGTGCGAGATCATCCGGCTTGCAGTACCAGACCGGAATGCTATTCCTACGGTTACAGCCTTAAAGAACACGCTTTCTATTCCTGTGGTGGCAGATATTCACTTCGATTACCGCTTGGCGTTGGAAGCCGCGGCTGCCGGAGTTGATAAAATTCGCATTAACCCAGGCAACATCGGTTCAGACGACCGGGTTCATGCCGTTGTAAAAGCGTGCCAACAACGTAAAATTCCAATTCGTATTGGGGTCAATGCAGGTTCCTTAGAAAAAGAAATATTAACGAAATATGGCAGTGCTACCCCGCAGGCTTTGGTGGAAAGTGCGATGTATCATGTATCTTTGCTGGAAAAATTCGATTTTGACGATATTGTTATTTCCATAAAGTCTTCCCGCGTTGATACCATGGTTGCGGCGTACCGTCTTATTTCTAATCAATGCAGCTATCCGCTTCACTTGGGCGTTACTGAAGCAGGTACCGAGCGAATGGGGATAATCAAGTCTTCCATTGGTATTGGGTCACTTCTGCTGGATGGTATTGGCGATACAATGCGCGTATCACTGACTGCTGACCCGGTTCGGGAAATTACAGCAGCAAAGGATATTCTAAAAGGCCTGGGTATGCACCATTCTGGTGTTGTGGTAGTGTCGTGCCCCACTTGTGGACGAACAAAAATTGACTTAATCCATTTGGCCGAAAAGGTGGAACAGGCGTTGGTTGGGTGCGAAAAGAATATTAGGGTTGCGGTGATGGGGTGCGCCGTTAACGGCCCGGGAGAGGCTCGTGACGCAGATATTGGCGTTGCGGGCGGGGATGGTTGCGGGCTCATTTTCAAAAAAGGGAAAATTATTAAGAAGGTTCCGGAGGATAAAATTATTGAGGAACTGTTAAAATCAGTTGAAGCCTTGTAAATACGGAGGAAACCATGGATTTTGGGGAACTGTTTGGACCATACATAAATGCTGAGATACTGGCTCCTATTGCAGATGCGCAGGCGGAGGCGGTATCTTTTGATGTGGAAAAACGTCAGATGTCTTTGACGGCAAGGTTAAACTATATTGTGGACAAGCCTGTCCTATTTCAAATTGAACGAGCTTTGAGAATGGCACTGCGCTTAGAACGGTTAGAAATTTCCCCGTCTTACCCTGCACAACTTTTTAATGAGACATATCTGCCAAATTTGATTGAAGCTATTAAGCAAGCCGGAGCCCCGGTTAACGGCTTTTTTGAGGGGGCTCAAGCGGTTATTGAAGGCAATGTTTTAAAAATTAATCTGACGCATGGCGGAAAATTTACCCTGACCGCAGGAAAAACAGACCTAGCAATTAAGCGGATTATCCAAAA
Organism: Ruminococcaceae bacterium Marseille-P2935; assembly: GCA_900104565.1. Lineage (GTDB taxonomy): Bacteria > Bacillota > Clostridia > Oscillospirales > Ruminococcaceae > Marseille-P2935. Next base: position 485,826 of record LT629952.1, on the reverse strand, counting down.
GGAATTTGGAATTTCCGTAGAAGTGGAATTTTGTGGGGTAACTGAGGTTGCTGCCGAGCATAAAATTTATCAGGAAACTATGGCGGAGGCCCGGAAAGTATTAAATACTCCGATTCCGCTGGCACGTGTACAAGGAGGGCAAGGTACCTCGAAAGGTGAAAAAGCACCCATTCGAACACAAAAGATCACTTTTGATTTTGAGGGCCTGGCATTTGAGCCAGATAGCCTAGCGGTAATCACTGGACGTGCAATTAAGCAAAGACCTATGAAATTAGCAGACGTGACTCCCGAAAGCGGTAACGTTGTGGTATGGGGCGATATTTTTTCCATTGAGCGGCGCGAAACAAGGGATAAGTCGAAAGTGATTTTTTCCATCGATATTACTGATTATACCGGCTCTAATACCTTAAAGCTGATTCTGGAGGCAGATAAAACCCAGAAAATTGATGATTTGAAAAATGGAATGACAGTAGTTGTACGCGGTGAGGCCAGCTATGACAAATATGATCACGAGGTTTCGATCCGGCCGTTTGACATTTCAACTGTACGCCGAATCAAACGGACCGATCAGGCAGAGAAGAAACGTGTAGAACTGCATTTGCATAGTAATATGTCGGCTATGGATGGGTTAACTTCTATGGATAAGTATGTAGAGCGTGCCTACAGCTGGGGGCATAAAGCAATTGCCATTACCGACCATGGTGTTGCACAGGCTTATCCGGATGCTATGAACGCAGCAGAAAGAATCAATAGTTCTGGTGGGGATTTTAAAGTAATCTATGGGGTAGAAGCATACTTTGTAGATGATATGGTTCCGGTAGTGGCTGGTAATGCTACTGCTGATTTTAATGATACTTTTATTGTATTTGACCTTGAAACAACAGGACTAATGGCAAGAAGCGAAAGAATTATAGAGATTGGGGCAGTGAAGTTAAAAAACGGAGAAGTTTTGGAAGAGTTTGATACCTTTGTCGACCCTGAAAAAGCGATTCCAGCTGAAATTACAAAACTGACAGGAATCGACGACTCGATGGTTGCAGGAGCCCCCCCAGAAAAAGAAGCGCTGGAACAGTTTTTGCAATTTTGTGGGGATTGCAGAGTTCTGATTGCCCACAATGCTCCATTCGATACCGGTTTTTTAAAAGTAGCTATGAACCGCTGTAAAATTCCTTACCAGTTTACACATATCGATACTGTCCCCATGTGCCGTTCCCTAATCAGCGGAATTAAAAACTATAAACTGAACACGGTGGCAGAATATTTGAAATTGGGCGATTTTAATCACCATAGAGCTTGTGATGATGCACGTGTTCTGGCTGGAATAACTGTCAAATTATTTGAGCTGATGGAAAAAGAGAAGGGCATACATAACATTTCGGGTATCAATACCGGTTTAACGGTTGGAGACCCTAAAAAACTTCCAAGCTATCACCAGATTTTGCTGGCTAAAAATTTAACCGGCCTTAAAAATCTTTATAAGTTAATTTCCTATGCACATTTGGATTATTACTATAAGCGCCCGCGCATTGTAAAAAGTAAGCTGATTCAAAACCGCGAAGGGCTGATTGTTGGTTCCGCGTGCGAGGCTGGCGAGCTGTTCCGTGCAATTTTAAATGGAAAAACCTGGGGAGAGCTATGCGATATTGCCAAATTCTATGACTTTTTGGAGATTCAGCCCATAGGAAATAACCGTTTTTTAATGCGGGAAGGAATTGCTCAGGACGAAGAAGCGTTACGAGATTATAACCGTACTATTGTAAAGCTGGGGCAAAAGCTGGATATTCCTGTTGTAGCAACTTGTGATGTCCACTTCATGGATGAGGGGGACGCTATTTTCCGTGAAATATTAATGGCAGGACAGGGCTTTAAAGACGCGTCTGAACAGGCTCCGCTTTTCTTTAGAACTACCGACGAAATGCTAGCTGAATTTTCCTATTTAGGGGAAGAAAAGGCATATGAAGTGGTTGTTGAGAACACCAATAAAATAGCCGATATGGTAGAAAAGATACGGCCCATACCAAAGGGAACTTATACGCCGACCATTGACGGTGCAGAAGAGGATTTGCAGCGGATTACCTGGGGCCGAGCGCGGGAGATGTACGGCGACCCACTGCCGGAGGTGGTGGAAAAGCGCCTGAACCGCGAGCTTTCTTCCATTATTAAACATGGATTCTCAGTATTGTATATTATTGCGCAGAAATTGGTTGCAAAGTCAGAAGAGAACGGCTATTTGGTTGGTTCCCGTGGGTCAGTTGGCTCTTCGTTTGTTGCAATTATGGCAGGTATCTCCGAGGTAAATCCGCTACCGCCCCACTATGTTTGCCCTAAATGTAAGCACAGCGAGTTTATATTAGATGGTTCGGTGGGCTCGGGGTTTGACCTTCCTGAAAAGGCTTGCCCCAATTGCGGTACCCCCTATAACCGGGACGGCCATAATATTCCGTTCGAAACCTTTTTGGGTTTTGACGGCGACAAGGCACCCGATATCGACTTAAACTTTTCTGGTGAGTACCAGTCAAAAGCGCACAAATACACCGAAGAACTGTTTGGCGCCGGCCATGTGTTCAAAGCTGGAACAATTGGCTCAGTTGCCTCGAAAACGGCGTATGGGTTTGTGAAAAAATATCTGGACGAAAAGGGGAGGATCCTTCACAGGGCGGAAGAAAACCGCATGGTAATCGGTTGTACTGGTGTTAAGCGCACCACGGGCCAGCACCCCGGCGGCATGGTTGTAGTACCCAGAGATTACGAAGTATATGATTTTACCCCAGTGCAGCACCCGGCAGATGACTCTACGTCTGATGTTGTTACGACGCACTTTGACTTTCATTCTTTGCATGATACCATTTTAAAGCTGGATATTCTGGGGCATGATGTGCCTACCATGTACCGGCATTTGGAAGATATGACCGGAGTAAAGGTGATGGATGCGGACACCAGTGACCGTAAGGTAATTAGTTTGTTTACCTCGCCAGAAGCGCTGGGGGTTTCCGCAGAGGATATAGACTGTAATACCGGAACTTTGTCCCTGCCGGAAATGGGTACTCCATTTGTACGTCAGATGCTGATTGATGCCCAGCCAAAAACTTTTTCCGACCTGCTGCAAATTTCGGGCTTGTCCCATGGTACGGACGTATGGTTAAACAATGCTCAGGACTTAATTAAAAATGGCACCTGTACCATTTCTGAAGTAATTGGTACCCGTGACAGCATTATGACTTACCTGCTTCAAAAGGGGCTGGAGCCCAAGATGGCGTTTAAAATTATGGAGATTACCCGTAAAGGAAAAGCTCCAAAGCTGCTGACGGATGAGCATAAAGCAGCCATGTTGGAACATGGTGTGCCGCAATGGTATATAGACAGCTGCTTAAAAATTAAATACATGTTCCCCAAAGCCCATGCTGCGGCATATGTTATTGCCGCAATTCGTCTGGGCTGGTATAAAATTTATTATCCGCTGGAATACTATGCAACCTATTTTACCGTGCGTGGCGGCGACTTTGATGCAGAAGCTGCAGTAAAAGGAATTGGCATGGTACGAAGCCGTATGCAGGATTTAAAGCAAAAGGGGAACGAGCGTTCGGTTAAGGAAGAGGATCAATACGTGACGTTGCAGATTATCTGTGAAATGCTGGCTCGCGGCTACGAATTTTTACCGGTTGACCTCTACAAATCTGATGCAACCGTTTATCGGGTAGAGGATGGGAAAATTCGACTGCCATTCTGTTCACTCAAAGGTTTGGGAGAAGCCGCCGCCAAAAATTTACAGCAGGCAGGGCAGGAAGGCGCTTATATCTCTATGGATGAAGTTGGGACCCGGGCAGGTGTTTCGAAAGCAGTCATTCAAATCCTCAGGGATTTTTCGGTTTTAGATGGTTTGCCTGAAAGCAGCCAGATGACCTTCTTTTAAAAACAGACCCATGAAAACATTTCGTGTAAACATTAAGACTTTAAGAAATTGTATAAAAAACCTCCAGTTTTAGGCTGGAGGTTTTTTATACAATGAAATGGTAACAGACAGAATTTTGACAGATATAAACTTTCAATTTTGACAATTCATCTGAAAGTTATTATAACCTTTAGGTTTTGGAAATTGGAACGCGTCCACGAAATAAAAATTAGCATTTCGCCCATTTATACGTAATTGTAAAGCTGTTTATGCCGCTATTTTAAAGCTTCAAACTGTTCCAAAAGAGGCAACTCCTGAAGTTGAAAAGTTTTCCCGTTGAGATATTGCAGAATTTCACCATCATTTTTAAAATTAAAGATAAGCTTATAGGAACACAAGGCCTGGTGTTTATGACCAGTCCCCTTATTATTTTTATTTAAACCGTATTTGGTATCCCCCAATAAGGGATGACCAATGCTCGCAAAATGTGCTCTAATTTGATGAGTACGTCCGGTCAGCAGATTTACTTCTAAAAGACTATATAAAGGTTTTTCTTGGATTACTTTATATTGGGTAACAATAGTTTTAGCTCCGGGAACAGAATGATGATAGATTTGCACGGTATTGGTTGTTTCATTTTTAATCAGATAATCGGTCAAGGTTGCCGTTTTCTTTTCCAAATTACCATGTACAATGCACAGATAATATTTGCTAAGTTCCCGGTTTTTAATTTTTTCATTTAATATGCGCAGGGAGGCAGCATTTTTAGCAGCAATTACGATCCCTTGTGTATTGCGGTCAATACGGTTGCATAAAGAGGGAACAAAGCTGTTCTCTTCTTCAGGCCGATACTCCCCCTTTAAAAAAAGATAATGTAAAATACGATTGATCAGTGTATCTATCTGCTGAGTACTGTCTTCATGAACAATTAGTCCGCATGGTTTATTTACTAATAAAATATTTTCATCTTCATAAACCACATCTACTTGGCTTGGGGCCCGGTGGAACAGTGCAGACTCTTCAAAAGTTTGAAAAAACTCATCATTTAAATAAAGTTCAATATGATCACCAAGCTGAAGCTTGGTAGAAATTTCACAGCGTTTGCCGTTGCATTTAATACGCTTATTGCGAAAAGCTTTATACATCATAGACTGCGGAAGCAAAGGAACGGTTTTAGTTACAAACTTATCCGCTCTTTGACCAGCATCATTTTTTCCAATTGTAAATTGTTTCATTACGTTTACCCTATTCAATTATTACATAGTTGATGGTTGTGTTATCTGTTACGGAGACAACAGGAATAAGAAAATATATAAAGAATACAACCCTTTCAGTATAGGCCAGAATATAAGTATAGTAACTATTTTTAGGTTATTATACCACGTTGCAAAATGCATGGTTTTTTAATTATTGTTGTGTGTAAGCTGCAAAGGTAAGAATAATAGATACCTTGCGGTTGCGGTTATTATACCATGAACACGAAGTATAAATGGTATAATTGGCCATTGCCGTATGGCAGGCCATAGGAATAAGTATAATAAGCGCTTTGCGGTTATTATACCATGAACACGAAGTGTGAATGGTATAATTGGCCATTGCCGTATGGCAGGCCACAGGAATAAGTATAATAAGCACTTTGCGGTTATTATACCATATTTTTTATGCAGGAAAAAGAAATATTTGCAGGAACAATCTTTAAAATTTTCTTTTCATTCCGGTTAAAATAAGATATAATCAGAAAGAGATAAGTAACATTTTGAGGTAAGACATGCAAGATCTACATCATGAACATAGGCAACGTATGAAGAAAAGATTTATAAAAGAAGGTTATCACAATTTTGCTCAGCACGAATTGTTAGAATTATTGTTGTATTATGCCATTCCGCAAAAAGATACCAATGGATTAGCACATCAGCTTATCCGACATTTTGGTTCTTTTTCCAATGTTTTCGATGCCTCCTTCGAGGAATTAAAAAAGGTTAAAGGCATTGGAGACCATAGTGCCATATTAATAAAATTAATTCCGGCTTTAAGCAGTGTATATTTAGAAGATATGAACCAGGACGGTCTTCCTCTAGATACTACAGAAAAGACCGGTAAATACATGATACCAAAATTTGTTGGGGTAACCAACGAACAGTTTTATCTGCTTTGCTTAGATACCAATTGCCGTCTTTTGGCATGCGAACTGCTGTTTGAGGGAACAATTAATGCGGTTCCAGTTAATATTAGAAAAATAGTTGAAATGGTTGTACGTTATAATGCTGCATCTATTATTTTGGCCCATAATCATCCGCAGGGTTTTGCCTTGCCATCCAGTGACGACTTAAACACTACATTGTCTGTTAAAAAAGCACTATCAGCAATGAATATACAATTAGTTGACCATATTATTGTGGCCAAAAATGATTTTGTCTCGTTAAAGGATTCCGGCTTGCTGGGTTAGTTGAAAACGATTTGGCTGGCTATGTCTTATATGCTTTTCCTTTTAAAATACACCTTTGTACTAAATTTTATATTTTTTGTTTTGGTACAAAATGTTTCTGGCTGCTATACAGTTTTTATGCTGAAAATAGGAAAGAATAATATATCTCGAACAGAAGATTTTATTTCTTTCAGATTACCTGGGTTTATGATGAAATTATGTGTAGTCAACTTATTCATTAAGTTAAAGCACTAATTGAAATAATACTATATAAAAAAGCATCCCCTGACCAATGCAAGGGATGCTTTACTTTTTGTTTTTCTTATGAAAATGCGTTTAATCCTCTAAAATATGCCCATCGGTAGAGACTACAACAATCTGCCAGGGAATCATTTTACCGCTCTGCTGTAGCGCATTACGCACGGCGTACTCTATGCCCCCGCAGCATGGTACTTCCATACGAACTACACGAATACTTTTAATATTATTTTGGCGGATGATTTCGGTCAGTTTTTCCGTATAATCTCCCGCATCCAGTTTGGGGCAGCCAATTAAAGTAACATGGTTTTTCATGAATTTGCGATGAAAATCTCCATAGGCATATGCCGTACAATCTGCTGCAATTAAAAGGTTGGCGTTTTCAAAATAGGGTGCGTTGACTGGTGCTAGTTTAATTTGTACTGGCCATTGGCGCAGTTGGCTTTCTATATTGGTCTTTTCTGAATAAAGACTGGGAAAATTCTCCGGACGTTCTATCAGTTTTGAATGCGTACCGGGGCACCCGCATGGTAGTGGTGCAATACTGGCTTGCTTTGCCGCCTCAACGGCTTCAGCATTATATGCAGGTGCTTCACGCTCTTCAAACGTAATAGCCCCGGTGGGGCAGGTTGGAAGACAGTCTCCTAAACCATCACAGTAATCTTCTCTCAATAACCTGGCCTTGCCATCTACCATTCCAATGGCGCCTTCATGGCATGCTTCGGCACATAAGCCGCAGCCATTGCATTTTTGGTCATCTATTTTAATAATTCTTCTTTTCATCTGATTACCTCCAACTTTTTATTAATTTATCTGTAGTATACTATATTGGTTTCAATAATTCTGTTGGAATTCAAACGAAATTATGTTAATGATTATTTATTTTTATTGGAATACATATTTGCATAAGGCAGGAATGATACAATTTAGAAATTAACGGTTCTTTATATTATGAAAAAATATAAGTACACAAATATTTCTGAAAAAGGAATAAAGCAGGTTTATTTTAAAAAATAATGAGTAGGCTAAGGTTAATAAATTGACTAATATCAAAGGGGGAATCATACGTTGAATCACCTGCAAACAGAAAAATCGCCCTACCTGCTGCAACATGTAAATAACCCTGTAGATTGGTATCCCTGGGGGGAAGCGGCATTTGAAAAGGCCAAAAAAGAAGATAAACCTATATTTTTAAGTATTGGTTATTCCACCTGCCACTGGTGCCATGTTATGGCACACGAATCATTTGAAGATTTACAGGTTGCCGAATTATTAAATCAAAATTTTGTTTCAATCAAGATCGACAGAGAAGAAAGGCCGGATATTGATACCGTTTATATGTCGGTTTGCCAGGCTGTAACCGGATCAGGAGGATGGCCGCTTACCATTATAATGACTCCTGACCAAAAACCTTTTTTCGCTGGTACCTATCTGCCAAAGCATACCCGCTATGGTTCCACAGGTTTAATAGAGTTACTGGAAATTATAACCGAGCGCTGGAACAATGACAGAAATCATTTGCTTAAAGCTGGGAATGAAATAGTAACTTTTTTGAACCAAGATAAAAAGACTAAGAAAAACGAGCCGTCCAAAAGTTTGCTTGAGTTAGCGGTCAAACAATACAAAAATAGCTTTGACAGCCAGTGGGGAGGGTTTGGTCGAGCTCCTAAATTTCCATCCCCACATAATTTACTTTTTCTGTTGCGGTATTCGATACTACAAGGTGACTCAAAAGCGCTGGAGATGGTTGAGCAAACACTGATTGCAATGGCCCGGGGTGGAATATTTGACCATGTTGGCGGAGGCTTTTCTCGCTACTCCACTGATCAAAAGTGGTTGACACCCCATTTTGAAAAAATGCTCTATGATAATGCATTACTGGCAATTGTCTATCTTCAAACCTACCAAATTACCAAACGACAATTTTACCGCAATACTGCAACCCGAACATTAGATTATATTTTATCAGAACTTACTGATGATTTGGGCGGATTTTATTGCGGGCAGGATGCAGACAGCGACGGGGAAGAAGGCAAATACTACGTTTTTACTCCTCAGGAAGTTCAGTCCGTATTGGGAAAAGAAGATGGAAAGCTTTTTTGCAAAAAATACGATATTACCCAAAAAGGTAATTTTGAAGGGAAAAGTATTCCAAACCTGATTGCTGCACCTGATTGGGAACATGAGGATTCAGCAGTTGGAATGATGCAAAAAAAGCTAAATGAATACCGAAAAAAAAGAACAAAGCTGCATAAAGATGATAAAGTACTAACTTCCTGGAATGGCTTAACCATTGCAGCAATGTCGTTGGCTTCTGTAATTTTAAATAATCCCAAATATTTGTCCGCCGCGCAAAAAGCTCAAAAGTTTATAGAAGAAAACCTAAGCGGAACCGATGATAGGTTATCGATTCGCTGGAGAGATGGCCAGGCTGCTTACACCGGGCAGCTGGACGATTATGCGTTTTATGCCTATGCCCTAATAACCCTGTATGAAACCACCTTGAATTTAAAATATTTAAGACTTGCCATTTTGCGGGCAAAGCAAATATTAAAGTATTTTGAAGATGTATTAAATGGCGGCTGCTTTCTTTATGCTGCCGACGCAGAAAAATTGATTACTCGCCCGAAAGAAAGTTATGACGGCGCAATTCCATCGGGAAACTCTATGGCCGGGTATGTTTTTGCCAGATTAGCTTTATTGACGGGAGAAAAGAGTTGGATTGAGGCATCAGAACGGCAGCTGCGTTTTTTGGCTGGTGAATTAACACATTACCCTGCTGGATATGGGTTTGCCCTTACTGCATTTTTAGAAATATTATACCCAGCTCGTGAAATTGTTTGTTGTACGAACGACGAAAAAGATAGGGGAGTATTCTTGAACTGGCTATACAGCAACTCACATTTGAATTTGTCGACACTTTTTAAAACGGCTGAAAATATGCAAGAGCTGTCTGAGCTTGTGCCATTTACGTCAGATTATCCGTTACCATCTGAAGGTTTCGTTTATTATCTATGCCAAAATGGCAGTTGTAATGCACCAGTAAATAGTTTAGAAGAGTTAAGCAAGCTGTTAAATCAATAATGCGCTAGGTTGACCTTTTAAAAGTAAAAAGTGATGGAGACTATTATTATTTATAGTCCCCATCTTTTTAAATGGAGATAAATGATTGATAGCCCGTTTGTGCTACTATATTAGGCTGCCAATATGAATGAATCTATATAACAGAAGAAGGTGAAACGCTTCGTACTTAAAGTCAAAAATTCGCAGCTGCTTATTTTATAAATAAGTAATGATTCGGCATTTTTAAGGATTGCGTATAAAAGATGAAAAAACAAATATATAAAATTTGCACAAATATACTAGGATAAAATTATAAATTTTACAGTCTTTTGGTGTATTCTAATATTGACAAAATAAGTGTGAAATAGTAATATGAATAAGAAACATTTGTTCTGAGTTTCTGGTAAGAATATTGATGTATCATGGAAGGCAACCTGAAATCAAGGGGTGTTTATCCAAATCAAACCAACTGATAATTATAATATTGGAGATTTACAGTATGAGTGAAGAAGGAAAATTTCAGCTTGTTTCGTCCTATCTACCAACGGGTGATCAGCCGGAAGCTATTAGTAAGATAGTACATGGGATTGAAGCAGGAAATAAAGAACAGGCGCTAATGGGTGTAACAGGATCTGGAAAGACCTTCACCATGGCAAACATTATTGCGCAGGTTAACCGTCCCACGTTAGTGCTTGCCCACAATAAGACGCTGGCCGCCCAACTTTGCTCGGAGTTTAAGGAATTTTTTCCTAACAATGCTGTTGAATATTTTGTATCCTATTATGATTATTACCAGCCAGAAGCGTATATAGCCCACACCGATACTTATATTGAAAAAGACAGTGCAATCAATGAAGAAATCGAAAAGCTTCGCCATTCTGCAACATCTTCACTTTCCGAACGCAGAGATGTTATTATTGTATCCAGTGTTTCTTGTATTTATAGTTTAGGCGACCCAATTGATTACCGCAACATGGTAATTTCACTGCGGTTGGGTATGCACAAAGAACGGGACGAGCTAGTAAAGAAACTGGTGGAAATTCAGTACGAACGAAATGATATTAATTTTACTCGCAATAAGTTTCGTGTGCGTGGGGATGTTGTAGAAATCTTCCCTGCATATTATGGCGATACGGCTATTCGGGTAGAATTTTTTGGGGATGAAATTGACCGTATCAGCGAAATTAACACATTAACAGGGGAAGTTAAAAATACTGTCAGCCATGTAGCAATTTACCCGGCATCCCACTATATTGTACCGCGCGAAAAAATGCTTGGAGCTTTGGAAGAAATCCGTATAGAAATGGAAGACCGGGTAAAATTTTTTAAAGACCAGGGCAAATTGATTGAAGCTCAGCGCATTGCAGAGCGCACAAACTATGATATGGAAATGCTGGCAGAGATCGGCGTATGTAAAGGGGTAGAGAATTACTCCCGTGTCCTTTCTGGACGTGCTCCTGGCAGTGTTCCTTTTACGTTGCTGGATTATTTTCCGGAAGATTTTGTGCTGTTTATTGATGAGTCTCATGTAACATTGCCGCAGGTACGTGGAATGTATGGCGGTGACCACGCCAGAAAGAAAAACCTGATTGATTATGGTTTTCGCCTCCCTTCCGCTTTTGATAACCGTCCGCTCAACTTTGATGAATTTTATGACAAGCTAAACCAGATTGTATTTGTTAGTGCAACACCAGGAGCATTTGAGAAAGAACACAGCACACAAATTGTAGAACAGATTATTCGTCCTACTGGCTTGGTAGACCCTGAAATTGAAGTAAAACCCATTGAAGGGCAGATAGATGACCTGCTTTCCGAAATAAATGCCCGTGCTGCAAAAGGTGAGCGGGTGCTGGTTACTACGCTCACAAAAAAAATGGCGGAAGATTTGACCGCTTACATGGAAAACATGGGTGTTCGAATCCGTTATATGCACCATGATATTGATACCATTGAACGCATGGAGATTATTCGTGACTTGCGTTTGGGTGAATTTGATGTTTTAGTTGGCATTAATCTGCTGCGTGAAGGACTTGATATTCCAGAGGTTTCGCTAGTTGCTATTTTGGATGCGGATAAAGAGGGCTTTTTAAGGTCAGAAACTTCACTCATACAGACGATAGGCCGAGCTGCCCGTAATGCTCAGGGCAAGGTAATTATGTATGCAGACCATGTAACAGAATCGATGCAACATGCCATTGAGGAAACCTATCGCCGCCGCGAAATTCAGCAAAGCTATAACAAAGAGCATGGAATTACGCCACAAACCATTCAAAAAGAAGTGCGTGAAATTCTGGAAATTTCCACAAAGGACCGTTCTGAACGGGCAGGCAAAAAAGGCAGACGTTTAAACCCGCAGGAGAAGGAAGCATTGATCAAGCAATTAACCCTGGAAATGAAAAATGCTGCCAAGCTGCTTGAATTTGAGCACGCTGCATACCTGCGCGATAAAATAAAAAAAATCAAGGAATCCAGATAAATCGGAGGAACCAGCTTTGTCTAAAAATAAAATTATTATCAAAGGTGCCAGAGAAAATAACCTAAAAAATATTAATCTGGAAATTCCAAGGGACCAGCTTGTGGTTTTTACCGGCCTGTCAGGGTCTGGAAAATCCTCTTTGGCGTTTGATACCATTTATGCAGACGGCCAGCGCCGCTATGTTGAGAGCCTGTCATCCTATGCCCGGCAGTTTTTGGGGCAGATGGACAAGCCTGATGTAGATTATATTGAAGGGCTTTCTCCGGCGATTTCTATCGATCAAAAAACCACTTCCAAAAACCCACGGTCTACGGTTGGCACAGTAACTGAAATTTATGATTATCTGCGCCTGCTATATGCGCGTATTGGTATTCCGCATTGCCCCATTTGTGGCAGGGAAATTAAACAGCAGACAGTGGACCAAATGGTAGATAAGGTGTTGGATTTGCCAAAGGGCAGCAAAATACAGGTACTGGCGCCGGTAGTGCGTGGCAGAAAAGGAGAACATGTTAAAGAATTTGATTCTGCCAGACGTTCTGGTTTTGCAAGAGTCCGGGTGGATGGCAACCTCTATGATTTGACCGAAGAAATTAAACTGGAGAAAAATAAAAAACATACAGTCGAGGTTGTGGTTGACCGCTTAGTGGTGAAGGATGAAATAAAATCCCGCTTAACTGATTCTTTAGAAACAGCCGTAAATTTAACTGGCGGTTTGGCAGTCATTAATATTTTGGGTGGGGAAGATATTACCTTTTCGCAAAATTATGCATGTCCCGACCATGACGTTAGCATCGAAGAGCTTACCCCAAGAATGTTTTCTTTCAATAATCCCTTCGGTGCGTGTGAAAAATGTACAGGATTAGGTACCTTTTTGAAAGTGGATCCAGATTTGATTATTCCTAATAAGCGGTTATCCATCCGTCAGGGAGCAATTCGGGCCAGCGGTTGGTATTATGCCGAAGGCGGAATTGCCCAGATGTATTACGAGGGCCTTGCAGAACATTACGGATTTTCGCTGGATGTACCGGTAAAAGAACTGTCCAAACAGGTGGTTGATATTCTGCTTTATGGAACACGCGGCGAAAAAATAAAGGTAAAGCGGGAAAGCGGCACCATGCAGGGGGCTTATATAACTGATTTTGAAGGAATTGCCAATAACTTGGAACGCCGGTTTAAAGAAACGAACAGCGAATGGATGCGGGATGAAATCTCAACCTGGATGAGTTCGGTGGAGTGCCCGGTTTGTCATGGGGACAGACTAAAGAAAACCTCGCTTTCTGTATTGGTTGGCGGTATTAATATTAGTGATTTTAGCAAGCTTTCAATTGTAAAGGCATTGGACTTTATAGAAAAACTTCAGTTAACTGAACGTGAAAAGATGATAGCTGAACAAATTTTAAAAGAAATCCGGGAGCGTTTGGGATTTCTTAAAAATGTTGGCCTGCAGTATTTAACACTTTCCCGTTCAGCCAGTACATTATCTGGCGGTGAAAGCCAGCGTATCCGGCTGGCAACCCAGATTGGTTCCAGTCTTGTTGGGGTTTTGTATATTTTGGATGAGCCCAGCATTGGGCTGCATCAAAAAGATAATGATAAGCTGATTTCTGCCCTGAAACGCCTGCGTGACCTTGGAAACACAGTGATTGTTGTTGAACACGATGAGGATACCATGTATAACGCTGACTATATTGTTGATATTGGCCCTGGAGCAGGGGTTCATGGTGGTGAAGTGGTGTGTGCAGGAAAACTGCAGGAAATTATGGCATGTGAACGTTCTGTAACAGGCCAATATTTAAGCGGCAAAAAGTCAATTCCGGTGCCAGCTGAACGCAGAAAAGGCAACGGAAATTGGATTACGATTAAGGGTGCCGCCGAAAATAATTTAAAAAATGTAGATGTTGCGATTCCACTGGCAACCTTAACTGCCGTAACCGGTGTATCTGGCTCTGGTAAAAGCTCTTTAGTCAATGAAGTTTTATATAAGCGCCTTGCCAATGAGTTTGGCAGTTCCAAGTTAAAACCAGGTAAGCATGATGATATTGAGGGAATTGCAGAGCTGGATAAGGTAATTGATATTGATCAGTCCCCAATTGGACGCACCCCTCGTTCTAATCCGGCAACCTATACTGGTGTATTTACCGATATCCGTGAAGTTTTTGCTCAAACCAATGATGCAAAAATGCGTGGATATAATGCGGGGCGCTTTTCTTTTAATGTAAAAGGCGGCCGCTGTGAGGCTTGTGAAGGCGACGGTATTTTAAAAATTGAAATGCATTTTTTACCAGATATTTATGTTCCATGTGAAGTATGCAAAGGTAAACGCTATAACCGTGAAACCCTGGAGGTAAAATATAAGGGCAAAAATATCCATGATGTGCTGGAGATGACAGTGGAAGAGTCTCTTTCTTTCTTTGAAAACCTTCCTAAAATCAAACGAAAGTTACAGACCCTTTATGATGTCGGACTTGGATACATTAAACTCGGCCAGCCTGCAACCACCCTTTCGGGCGGAGAAAGCCAGCGCGTTAAACTGGCCACCGAACTTTCCAAGCGTCCAACCGGCCGAACCATTTATATTTTAGACGAACCAACCACAGGGCTTCATACTGCAGATGTACACATGCTGATAGAAGTTTTGCAAAAGTTGGTTGATGCTGGGAATACTGTCGTTTTAATTGAGCATAATCTAGATGTGATTAAAACAGCGGATTACATTATTGACCTGGGGCCTGAGGGTGGTGACAACGGCGGTACAATCGTTGCTGTCGGAACGCCAGAGCAGGTCGCAGCCTGCAAAAACTCCTATACTGGAGAGTATTTAGCCAAAGTTCTAAGGAAGAATAAAAATTAACCAGTTATTATTTCTTGTTTTTGCACCTCACCGTAACTGAGAACTTTCTATTTGAAGCGAAGGAACGGCTAATGTGTTTCCTGACGGTCCTTAGTATAGAATTTTCTAATTCATTTTAAACCAGACCATTTCATTGTTTATAGGTTTGAGGTTTTAAACAGTTGCTTTTTGAAACAGGTATATATATTTGCCTATTCCGGTCCTATCAGCCTTTTTATTGCTGTACCATTGCTACTTTATAAAAATAATGGTAAAATATACAAGGGTATATTTACAATAATATACTCGTGTGGTATACTATAAGCACAATTTAGAAAGGAAGTGTCATAATGGCGTCTTATGTTTGCACCGTTTGCGGATATGTTTATGATGAAGCGAAAGGAGATCCTGATAACGGAATTGCACCAGGCACCAAATGGGAAGATATTCCTGAAGACTTTGTTTGCCCGCTGTGCGGCGTTGGCAAAGATATGTTTGAGCAGGAATAACAGCAAAAGGCGGGCGCCGGTTTCTGGTGCCTGTTTTGCTGTATAGATTTTTTTACAAAGCAGGGGAGGTAACAATTTGTTTTCTTATCAGATTAATGATGGAGTTTATTCGGTTGGCGTAATGAATCCAAATCTCCGGGTATTTGATATCGTTATGAAGACCGATTATGGCACATCTTATAATTCATATCTTATTAAGGGCAATGAAAAAACAGCCCTAATTGAAACCTGCCATAAAACATACTATACCCATTTTTTAAACAATATTAAAGAGGTTTGTGACCCGGCCAAAATTGACTATATTATTTTAAATCATAACGAGCCTGACCACAGCGGTTCATTGGCCCAATTGCTGAATGATATTCCAAATGCAACTATTTTGGTTTCCCAAGCTGGTTCAATTTATATTAAATCTATTACCAATCGAAATGATTTGAAGGTGCAGGTGGTTAAGGACGGCGAAACTTTAGACTTAGGCGGAAAAACCCTTAAGTTTATCAACGCTCCTTTTCTGCACTGGCCTGACTCTATGTTTACTTGGCTGGAAGAGGATAAAACGCTTTTTCCTTGTGACTTTTTTGGTTCTCATTTTTGTGAACCACAGGTTATGGATTATAATATAGTATACCCTGAAAAATATGAAACGGCTTTTCAGGGTTATTACGATGCCATTATGGGCCCTTTTAAACCTTATGTTTTGAAAGGGTTAGAGAAAATTTCTGATTTGGACATTGAATTTATCTGTACCAGTCATGGCCCGGTTATTACCAAAGGCTGCAGATTGGACTATGTCCGCGAAAAATATTACCAGTGGAGCCAGCCATGTAAAAACGAAGTGCCGGTCATTCCAGTGTTTTACGTTTCGGCTTATGGAAACACCAGGCTGGTAGCGCAGTCTATTCAGGAAGGGATTCTTTCGGTTTTACCCCAGGCAGAGTGTAAGGTTTTTGATGTTATTGATCACGATATTTCTGACATGCGTGCTAAGTTAGCTCAGTCAGATGCATTTGCCGTTGGTTCCCCAACCATTAACCGTGATGCACTGCCACCAATCTGGGATCTCATCAATCATGTGGATGCAATTAACATCCAGAAAAAACCTTGTTTGGTATTCGGCTCCTACGGCTGGAGTGGAGAAGCGGTACCATTCCTAACCCAAAGGCTGAACGCTTTAAAGTTAAAGGTATTTGGCGAAGGATACAAAGTTTGTTTTGTTCCGTCTGATGAAGATTTGCGAAAGGCCAAAGAATTAGGAATAGAGTTTGCTAAGACATTGCAATGAGTTTTTTAAGCGGCGGGTTATTCCCGCCGTTTTTGCTATTTAATGCGTAAAATATAAAATGGTTTATTTCTTAGAATATAGCCACCCTTTTAAAGGTTTGCAAAGTTGTAAAATCTTTTAGATATTCAGGAATTCGTACCTTCTGATGAATCTGAAATATTACTTGTAACATGACATCATAACCTCACAGTTACTAAATTCGAAGGTTTTAAACGGGTCCGGTAAAAATTGATGCTTTGTATGAGTAACCACAAAGCACAATTCCAAAACAAGCCGAATCGCATAATCGTGCGGTCATTATAAACTTATACAACGGCTCGCCGTCTAAAGACGACAACTGCCTATTGATGTGAATTATATCACTTATACGTTATGTTCATAATATAAAATTGACAAGTGATATATCTAATTGGTTTTGGCAATGCCGTGAATATAAAACATATAAACTGCAAGTTTGATGGCACGTTATCCCACACGCTTTTTTATACCAAATGATTGCTGCAAGTTTGACTATGATTCGACAAAATAGTATAATATCTTAGTTAAGATTACAAAGGGATTGGGATAAAAATGATGATAGATTCAAAGATAACTTTTTCTGAAAAAGAGCTGCAAATTCAGCAGGAGTATGAAAAACAGGTGGCTTTATTACTGCAGGAGCGGTATGATTTTTTGCCGCTCGCCTATGTGCACAGCTTTGGCTGCCAGCAAAGTGTGGCCGACGGCGAAAAGCTAAAAGGTATGCTTGCAGAGATGGGCTATGGTTTTACAGATGATACAGCTCAGGCACAAATTATTCTTTTTAACACCTGTGCGGTGCGCGAAAATGCTGAGGAACGGGTTTTTGGCAATATTGGGGAGCTTAAGCACCTGAAACGTCAACGGGAAGACTTGATTATTGGAATTTGT
Source organism: Ruminococcaceae bacterium Marseille-P2935 (assembly GCA_900104565.1). Lineage (GTDB taxonomy): Bacteria > Bacillota > Clostridia > Oscillospirales > Ruminococcaceae > Marseille-P2935. Next base: position 468,185 of record LT629952.1, on the reverse strand, counting down.
GGATGCATGACGCAGCAGCAGCATATTGCAGATAAAATTCGCAAAAGCTATCCATATGTTGATTTGATACTAGGCACCCACGCTTTGCCTATGCTGCCGCAATATTTGCTGGAAATATTGAACGGGAAAAAACGCGTTTCAGATTTGCGGGAATCCGACGGCGGAATTGCAGAAGGGCTTCCTGTGCAGCGGGAAGATGGTATTAAGGCATGGCTTCCCATTATGTATGGCTGCAATAATTTTTGCACCTATTGTATTGTGCCTTATGTTCGAGGCCGGGAACGCAGCCGTACCCCAGACATGATTCTGCAAGAAGTGTCAGATCTGGTGCAGCAGGGATATAAAGAAATTACCCTGCTGGGACAAAACGTAAACTCTTATGGCAAAGGATTGGAAGAAAAAATTAATTTTTCTGGCCTGTTGCGAAAAATCAATGCAGTACCCGGTGACTTTCGCATCCGATTTATGACCTCTCATCCGAAAGACTGTACCCCCGAGCTACTGGATACGATTGCAGAATGTGAAAAGGTTTGCAATCATCTTCATCTGCCTGTTCAAAGTGGTTCAAACAAAATTTTGCAGCAAATGAATCGTAAATATACGGTAGAACATTATTTGGAATTAATCGATTATGCAAGAAAAAAGAACCCGGGCATTTCATTTACCAGTGATATTATTGTAGGGTTCCCGGGCGAACGTTATGAAGATTTTTTAATGACCATGGATTTGATCAAAAAAGTCCGCTTTACAAATCTATATCAGTTTATCTATTCGCGGCGCAGCGGTACAAAAGCTGCTGAAATGGAAGACCCGATCCCGGCAGAGGATAAATCCCTTTGGTTCCGTGAACTGCTAGCTGAGCAAACTGCAATTTCTGCCCAGGTTCACCAGGGTATGGTGGGTAAGCGTGTCCGTGTACTGGCTGATGGGATTGGAAAACGCGGTGAGGGCTGGCTGGCCGGAAGAACAGACGAAAACCTAATTGTAGAGTGGCCAGGAGACAAAACGCAAATTGGACAATTTGTTACTGTGGAGATTGCACGCGCCACCAACTGTGCATTAATTGGAGAATAAATAATATTTGGAGGAAAAAATGATGGATTTAATTCAAATGGCTAGAGATTTAGGCAAGGCGATTCAAGCGGATGAGCGGTATAAAAACCTGCAGGCTGCTAAAGAAAACAATGATATGGACAACGTATTGCAGGAGCAGATTGGCGCATTTAATTTAAAGCGTGTTGCAATCAATCAGGAAGTTACCAAAAAAGAAAAAGACCAGGAAAAGCTGGAGCAGCTGGATCAGGAAATTAAAGAGTTGTATCACGAAATTATGACTAACCCAAACATGATTGCTTACAACGAGGCAAAAAACGAAGCCGACCAGCTTATGAGTTTTATTAATCAAATTCTGGTAGGTTCTATCAATGGGGAAGACCCTGATGCAATTCAGCAACAAAGTGGCTGCAGCGGAAGCTGTGGAAGCTGCTCAGGCTGCCACTAACCGACCTGATTTTCAGTATCTTCAAGGAGGAAAAAACAGTGATTGACCAAACCAACCTATCGCCCATGATGCAGCAATATTTTGCCATCAAAAACCAGCATAAGGAACACATCCTGTTTTTCCGCCTTGGGGATTTTTATGAGATGTTTTATGATGATGCCATCACGGCATCAAAAGAACTTGAACTCACTCTGACCGGCCGCGACTGCGGCCAGGAAGAGCGTGCGCCCATGTGCGGGGTACCGTATCACAGTTGTGAAGCTTATATTGCCCGATTAATAAAGAAAGGATACAAAGTAGCAATCTGTGAGCAGGTAGAAAACCCGGCAACTGCAAAAGGGGTGGTAAAACGGGAGGTTATTCGTGTCGTTACACCCGGAACATTGATTGAGTCCAACCTTTTGGAAGAAGGGGAACATAATTATATCTGTTGTTTAATGAAGCAGGATTTTAATTATGGCGTAGTATTCTGCGATATTTCAACAGGGGAAGTCCATCTGACTGAGCTTCATTGTGAACAGAAGGACAATAACAAACTGAAAAATGAGCTGGGCAGGTTTTATCCCAGTGAAATTATCTTTAACTCTGAATTTTTACATGAAAAAGATATCGCCGAATTTATAAAAACAAAGTTAACCTGTTCGGCTGATTTGTTAGATGACAATAATTTTGAATACAATTACTGCGTTAACCGTATTTTAGCGCAGTTTAATAAACCAGCGCTGGAAGATTTGGGGCTGGTAGATAAACCGTTGGCGGTTGCTGCCCTAGGTGCACTGCTCAGTTACCTGGGAGAAACTCAAAAAGTAGGAATGGAACGTATTCAGTCGCTTAGTTATTACAGCGAGCGGCAATTTATGAACTTGGACCTTGTCGCCAGAAGAAACCTGGAGCTTACCGAAACCCTTCGCAACCGTGAAAAACGGGGTTCACTGCTTTGGGTGCTGGACAAAACCAAAACAGCCATGGGCAAAAGACTGATTCGCACCTGGCTGGAGCAGCCTTTAATGAATGTTGCTGCTATTACCAAACGGCTGGCTGCCGTAACAGAACTGACAGAACAGACTATTTTGCGTGCAGGGCTGATTGAAAGCCTTGGAAATGTTTACGATTTGGAACGGCTGATGACCAAAATTGTTTATGGAAATGCACAACCCAGGGAACTAAAATCGTTGGAAGCTACCATTGCAAGGCTGCCAGAAATAAAAGAAAATTTAAAGAGTATGACTTCTCAAAACTTAAGCGAGATTTATCGGCAGATTGATGAGCTTAGAGATGTGAAGCAGCTCATAGCTGAGGCGATCTGTGAAAATCCTCCCGTTGCCGTGAAAGATGGGGGAGTGATTCAAGAGGGTTTTCATCAGGAATTAGATGAATTGCGCAACATTGTACATAATACCAAAAGCGTGATGGCCGCGGTAGAGGCCAAAGAAAAAGAAACAACCGGTATAAAAAACTTAAAAATAGGTTATAACCGGGTATTTGGCTATTATATAGAGGTTACGAAATCCTATCAGGACTTAGTGCCGCAGCACTATATCCGCAAACAGACATTGGCTAACTGTGAGCGCTACATTACGCAGGAACTGAAAGATTTGGAAGAAAAGATTATGACCGCTCACGAGCAGATTCTTACAATAGAAGCTGAGCTTTTTGAGCAGGTTCGTCAACAGGTTGCGGCCCAGCTGCATCGAATTCAGACTACTGCCAACGCAGTGGCGTCGTTAGATGTCTACTGTTCCTTTGCCCAGGTGGCCGTTACCAATCATTATTGCTGCCCTACCGTTAACCTTTCGGATCGTATTTTTATTAAGGACGGCCGCCACCCGGTTGTGGAGACTTTGTTGGGCGGTATGCCTTTTGTTTCAAACGACACCAAGCTCGACAATAAAAATGAACAAATTGCGATTATTACCGGCCCAAATATGGCGGGTAAATCAACCTATATGCGCCAGGTCGCACTGATTACCCTAATGGCTCAAATAGGCTCCTTCGTGCCGGCAAAGGAGGCAACAATAGGTGTTGTTGACGGTATTTATACCAGGGTGGGTGCGTCGGATGATCTGTCTGCCGGGCAGTCCACCTTCATGGTGGAAATGAGCGAAGTTTCGTATATTTTAAAAAATGCAACTGCTCAAAGCCTGCTTATTTTAGACGAAATCGGCAGGGGAACTTCAACCTATGACGGTATGAGCATAGCACGCGCAGTCATTGAATATATTGCCGATAAAAAACAGCTGGGCGCCAAAACCTTGTTTGCTACCCATTATCATGAGCTGACCGAATTGGAAGAGCAAATTCCTGCAGTGAAAAATTATAATATAGCGGTAAAAAAACGTGGGGACGATATTATATTCCTGCGTAGGATTATTTCCGGGGGAGCGGACGACAGTTACGGCATTGAGGTGTCGAAGCTGGCCGGAATTCCAGACCGGGTAATTAAAAGGGCACATCAGATTTTAAAAGAACTCGAATCAGGACAGCAAACATCGTTAGGACCGACTGGACGCCATAAAAAGATTGATGCCGCTCAAGAGGAGCAGATAACATTTGGTATTATGAAGCAAAGCGCGGTCAGTGAAAGGCTGAAGAATCTTGATGTTAATACATTGACCCCGTTAGAGGCACTTAACCTGATTTATGAGCTAAAGCAACTTGTGCAATAAATAAAGAAGGAGACGCCGGCTATGGCAAAAATTAATGTTTTAGAGCGGCATGTGGCTGAATTAATTGCCGCAGGTGAAGTAGTAGATCGTCCGGCGTCTGTCGTGAAAGAACTGGTAGAAAATTCGATTGACGCCGGTGCAAAACAAATTACAATAGAAATTAAAAATGGTGGGGTCACCTATCTTAGGGTGACAGATGATGGCTGTGGTATTTCAGGAGAAGATGTTCCCAAAGCGTTTTTGCGTCATGCCACTAGTAAGGTTCGTGGGGCTGAAGACCTTTCGGAAATAGCCACCCTTGGGTTTCGGGGGGAGGCCCTTGCTGCCGTTGCGGCAACCTGCAAAGTGGAGCTTCTTACCTGTGCTGAGGAAGAAGAAACCGGGACCCGGTATGGTATTGAAGGCGGAGACCAGGTGATTTTTGAAGAAGCGGGCTGCCCTAAGGGGACTACGATCATTGTGCGAGACATTTTTTATAATACTCCAGCTAGAATGAAGTTTTTAAAAAAGGACGTTACCGAAGGAAATGCAGTTGCGTCCATAGTCGATAAAATGGCGCTTTCTCACCCAGAAATTGCTTTTCGCTTTTTTCGTGATGGCCAGTTAAAACTGCAAACAGCAGGGGATAATGACCTCCTCGGAGCTATTTTTCAAGTTTATGGGCGAGAGGTATCCTCCAATATGATTCCGGTTGCTTATCAGTCTGGCATCCTGCAGGTCAGCGGTTATATCTGCAGGCCCCAGGCAGCAAGGCCCAACCGCACGTTGCAAAACTTTTTTGTCAACCACCGTTTTGTGCGGTCCAAAACAGCTATGGCAGCTATGGAAGAGGCTTTTAAGGGCTACGTTATGGTAGGAAAGTTTCCATATGGTGTTTTAAATATTCAGATTGACTGGAGTTTAGTAGATGTCAATGTTCACCCTGCCAAGCTGGAGGTAAAGTTTGCAGATGAACGGGGAATTTTTGATGTAGTATACCATGGATGTAAAAACGCCTTGCTTACTTTTGACCGTGGCGTTGATATTTCCTTGCCAAAAGAGCATTTTGCAAAAATAAATCCTTTTATACTCGAAAAAACTCCACAGGTTCAGCCGCAAAAAATTTCTGCTACCGCATACCGGAATTTAGTAAAGGGTTATGAATCTGATCATAATAATGAACCGGTGAAGAAAATTGGAAGCCAACGGGAACTGTGTTTTTCTTCTTCTCAAACAATATATCAGCCAGAAACGAAACGGAGTTATTCGGCAGCTGACTCGATTTATGCCCCTCCTGTTGTAAAAAAGCAGCCTGCTGTTAATATTGATATTTCTGTCGTGGATCCTGAGACAATACGTGTAAGCAAACCGGTTGAAACTACGGTTCTGCCAGAGGTTATAAAACCTGCTATGCCAATGAGTGAGGATGCTTTGAACAATGAGGTAGAAAAGGCGCAGGTGGTTGGCGAACTGTTTGATACTTATATTGTTGCCCAGCAAGGCGACGAGATGCTATTAATTGATAAGCATGCGGCCCATGAACGGCTTATTTATGAGCAGTTAAAAAAAGAACATGCTGAAAATGTGAGACAGCTTTTACTGCAGCCGGTAACCACTGCACTGGCAAAAGAGGATTATGGCGCTTTACTGGAACATCTTGACGCGGTGGAACAGGTTGGTTTTCGTGTTGAAGATTTTGGCAGCGGAACAGTACTGATTCGCGAGGTTCCAATACACCTTAACCAGCATGATGCGGCGCAGACGATTGCAGAAATTGCACATAAACTGGCTAGGCTGCATCAGGATATTACCCCTGAATTTATGGACCAGCTTTATCATTCGGTGGCATGCAGGTCTGCAATAAAAGCGCACGATAAAAGCCATACAATTGAGTTGGAAAAAATTTTGCAGCTGTTGGCTGAACAGCCGGAATTAAAGCACTGTCCCCATGGCCGACCGATTTGTGCCGTGTTGTCAAAACATGATCTAGAAAAGATGTTTGGAAGGATACAATAGATGGAAAAAAAAATTCCTCTTTTAGCAATTGTTGGGCCAACTGCCAGTGGTAAAACAAAATTGGCGGTGGATTTGGCGCTGCAATATAACGGAGAAGTGGTTTCGGCAGATTCCATGCAGATTTACCGCACTATGAATATTGGTACAGCAAAGCCTGATCTTCTTGAGCGGCAGGGCATACCCCACCATCTGATTGATATCTGCGAGCCAGGCGACAGTTTTAGTGTAGCTAATTATAAACGTGCGGCTGAAGAAGCAATCGAAAAGATTTATCGTAGAGGAAAGCTGCCCATCCTTGCCGGCGGTACCGGGTTATATATAGATGCCATTTTAAATCATATCGATTTTTCTGAAATTACAAGTGACCCGAATATCCGCAAAAAGCTGGAGGAGAGGGCCGCGGCAGAGGGAAAGGAAGCCTTGCTGGAAGAACTAAAGCAGGTGGACCCTGCCCTGGGGGCAAAGCTGCACCCAAATAACCTGGGTAGGGTTATGCGTGCTCTTGAGGTTTACTATACAACCGGTATTCCCATGAGTGAACATCAAAAAAACTCCAGGCTAATTCCTTCCCCCTATCACAGCTGTATCATCGGATTGAATTATTCCGACAGGTCACTGCTTTATGACAGAATCAACCGTCGGGTGGATATGATGTTAGAGCAGGGGCTTTTGGAAGAGGCGAAGCTGCTGAGAGAATCCAGCCCTTCCCCAACAGCCTACCAGGCTATTGGTTATAAGGAATTAGAAGATTATTTTAACGGGCTGAGGACCTTAACCGAGTGTACCGAACATATTAAGCAAGAAAGCCGCCGCTACGCCAAGCGGCAGTTAACCTGGTTTCGACGGAACAAAGAAATACACTGGATTTTTCCAGACCTTTTGCCAAATTACGAAACAGTTTTGTTGAAGGCTGGAAATTTTCTGGAAAACAGCGGAATTGTATGATATACTTTACAAAAGATTAAATCGCTGGCTTGTGCGTAGCTTACATGTGACTGTGGAGATATCAGATGAAAAAGAATATTTTTGGGACGATCTTAATTGGGCTCATCGTTTTATTTTTAATTGTTTATGCCGGTTATCAGGCCTACCGGTATTTTTATTCCCCTTATACCACTGAAACAGTTTACAGCTATACGGTAGCTGATTCTGTTAAAACCCAGGGCGTAGTCATTCGGGATGAAACAGTGATTGACCAAACCCGGAACTCCAGTTCGATCAGTTACCAATATGATGACGGAACCAAGGTGCGCGCCGGAATGCCACTGGCTACTCTTTATAATAGCGAACAGGAGATACGGGATGCACAAGAACTGGAAGAAGTGAACCAGGAGATTGCTGCCCTTACGTCCTTGCAAAACCGAAATACGGATTATTTTATCTACAGTGATTCCATTAATCGTCAACTGAATGAACAATTGGGCAAGCTGGTGAAAATTTATTCTTCCGGGGCAGTTGCAGGAATGGATGAAACGACCAATCAGATTTTAAATCTGCTGAATAAAAAGCAGCTTTCTACTGGTAAAATTGAGAATTTTGAAGACCGTATTGCCATTTTAAACGACCGTAAAGAGCAACTTTCTGCAAAAATTGGCGGGGAATACCCAACGATTTCTTCTCCATCCCAAGGGTATTTTATACGGTCTGTAGATGGATTTGAAGATGTTATCAGCCCCAAAAACATGGCTGATTTTTCTGTCTCAGATTATGTTGATCTGCTCAACCGCCAGCCGGTCATTAACCAGGATGCAGTAGGTAAAATTATGAATGACCACCACTGGTATTATGCTGCATTAATGACCAAAGAAGATGCAGCCAAATTCCGAAATGGTCTTGCGGTAACTATATCTTTTGGTGTTTATGGTATGGACGCAATTGACGCAACAGTTTATACAAAAATTGGCGAGGAAGAGGAAGCAAACCGGATCGTTATTTTTCAGTGCACTTATATTTCTCCTGAATTAATGAACATCCGTAACAATCCAGCCGAAATTAAATTTAAATCCTATACAGGTTTAAAAGTGAACTCTAAAGCAATTCGTTATTTAGATAATCAGATGGGTGTATATATTGATGACGGCTATCAAATTTCTTTCCGGCCCATTTCAGTAATTCGGGAAGAAGTTGGGTATGTGCTGTGTTCCAGTTATATGGAAGATCAGACAACCATTGAGCAGTTTGATCAGGTCATTGTGGAAGGGACTGAGCTATATGACGGAAAACCAATTCGGTAATCCTATATTGATGGAACGCCTTAATAAAATTCGGGCACAGGTAACTGCTTTAGAAAAAGAATATGGCCGTAAACCTGGGGAGGTTGCTATTATGGCAGTGACCAAAACCATTCCGCCACAAATTGTCAACCAGGCCCTTGGTTGGGGAATTACGCTTTTAGGGGAAAATCGGGTACAGGAACTGCAGGAAAAATACCCATTTTACCAGAAAGAAAATTGTCAAATTCATTTTATTGGCCATCTGCAGACAAATAAAGTCAAATATATTGTCGACAAGGTGTCTATGATCCATTCGGTGGATTCGATAAAACTGGCAGCAGAAATTGACAAACGCTGCAGGGAAATTGGCAAAGTGATGGATATTCTGGTTGAAGTGAATATTGGCAAAGAGGCCAGCAAAGCAGGAATATTCCCCGAAGAATTAGAAGAACTGCTTTGTCAATTGTCTTCCTTTCCAAATATTAAAGTGAAGGGACTAATGGCAATTCCTCCAAAACCGACAGAAAGCATGGAGAATGGGCATTATTTTTCCCAGATGCAGGAACTGTTTATTGACATTAGTAGCAAAAAATTAGATAATATATCTATGAGTTTTTTATCGATGGGCATGTCTGGCGATTATGCAAGTGCCATTCAGTACGGCAGTAATATTATTCGACTGGGCAGTGCAATCTTTGGGCAAAGAGTATGATAAGTATAAGGAGTTTTGTTTTATGAGTATCGTGGATAAGTTTAAAAACTTGATCGGAATTCCTGAAGACGAAATGTATGAAGATGAAGAGGAGGATTACATCACCTCCAATCAACAACAGCAGGAAGAGCCCCCTCAAGCTCCGTCCTATTCGGAACCTGCTCCCAGGCGTTCCGGAAATAAGGTGGTAAATATCCATGCTACCACCCAGCTTTCGGTTGTGCTGGTAAAGCCAGAACGTTTTGATGATGCCAGTTCGGTGGCAGACCACCTAAATGCAAAACGCACCGTCGTTCTTAACCTGGAATCCACCAATAAGGATGTTTCCAGGCGGCTAATTGACTTTTTAAGCGGTGTAGCTTATGCCAATAATGGGCAGATTAAACGTGTAGCAAATTCCACCTATATTATTACGCCTTACAACGTAGATATTATGGGCGATTTGTTGGACGAATTGGAAAATAACGGCGTATTCTTTTAATGGAAGTGATTCAACTTAATGAAGATGAGGTACTGCTGTCAAGACGTTTAGATGACCTTTTTGCAGCAGTACAAAATAAAAATGTCTGTAAATTCACTAATTTTTTAGATGAGCGCCAAGCTATGGTGGCACTAGCGACAATTCGAAAAAAACATTTTACCGATTACCTTTTTTGGGGTGGCTTTTCTGAAGCAGAACGTGTTATTTTAGGCTTTTTTCCGGATTATATGCAACCTCAGGGGGAAGCATTTCCGATCGTGCCAATTACAGTAACCTACCGCAAAGAGGACAAGCTTTCCCATAGGGATTTTTTGGGTGCACTTATGAACTTGATGATAAAGCGGGAGCTGATTGGTGATATTCTTGTGCAAGAGGGCCAGGCGGTGCTGTTTGTTCATCAAAATGCCAGTAAGCTAGTGTTGGAAGAACTTAAGCGTGTTGGACGGGTTGGAGTCAAATGTTCTGCTTCACTGCCTGCTACGCTGCCGGCGGCTCACCAATATAAAGAACTGTCTGGTACAATTAGTTCTCCTAGGCTGGATGCACTGGTGGCTATGTTGGCTGGCATTAGCAGGGAAAAGGCTTCAAATTTAATTAAATCCGGGCTAGTAATGCAAAATTGTGAGATAGTTGATTCTCCTTCCAACGAAGTTGCGCAGGAAGATAAACTATCTATTCGTGGTTATGGCAAGTACATTTTACAGCGGATTGGACCTGTGACAAAAAAAGGTCGGGTCTCCATTTCTTGTTTGAAATATATTTAGGGGGATTGTAAGAATGCTGACGCCTGTTGAAATTCGGAATAAAACCTTTAATAAATCTTTTGGCGGCTACAAAACCGATGAGGTTGACCAATTTTTAGAAGAAATTTCCCGCACGGTAGAAGAGCTGACTGAAGAAAATTCTGATCTGCAATCTAAACTTGAAGTGTTAGCAGATAAATTGGAAGAATACCGTGATGATGAGGAAAGCTTGCGTGCCGCATTACTTGGTGCACAAAAGCTGGGCGATAGTGTAATTAAAGAGTCTAAAAATAAGGCGGACATTATTTTACGGGATGCTTCTGTTAAATCAGAAAAAATGATAGATAGTGCAAAACGACAGCTGGAAAGGGAACAATTAAATTTAGGGAGAATGCAGAAGGAAGTCGCATCTTTTAAAAACCGTTTGATGTCATTGTATAAACAGCATTTGGAACTGATTTCTGCGCTGCCGGAAGAAGATCCGAAATACCAGGAAAGTGAAGAGAAAAATAAGCCACAGCCTGAGCCAGAACAAAGCGAAGAAAAAAAATTGCAAACAGATACTGAGCAGGTTGCTGCAGAAGCAAGGCCGCAGGAGCCTACAGGTGAAATTGTAGAACAGGAAGAACCATCCCCCCGTCAATCCTCTCTTCATTATGAAATGGATGAAGAAGACGAAGATAAAACTGAACCTTTTGTAAAAACATCCCGGCTTAAAGAAGCACCACCTGCTGTTGAATCTAAGTTTGGTCCCCTCAAATTTGGAATAGGTTATGACTTAACCAGAGATGATGAGAAACCTTCAAAACGCAAAAAATAATTTTTAGTTTGAACTTCACTGAACAAGGAGAAAAAATAGATGGCACAAGATTATAACCAGACGATGAATCTGCCTAAAACTGATTTTCAGATGCGGGCAGCCCTGCCCCAGCGTGAACCAGAAATGCTGAAAAACTGGGAAGAGACTCGGCGCTATTACAAGATGATTGAAAAAAACAATGGAAAACCCCTTTATGTTTTGCATGATGGCCCGCCGTATGCAAACGGAGATATTCATCTTGGTACTGCGCTGAACAAGGTGCTGAAAGATATTATCGTCCGCAGCAAAAACATGATGGGGTATAAAGCCCCTTATATTCCTGGCTGGGACACTCACGGACTTCCAATTGAGTTAAAGGCACGTAAAAAAATTGGAGGTGATCAGTCAAAACTTTCTCCTGTTGAACTGCGTGAAAGATGCCGTGAATTTGCATTAAGCTATGTTGATCAGCAGCGGGATTCATTCAAACGCTTAGGCTCATTGGGCAACTATGAAGACCCATATTTGACATTAAAGCCTGAATTTGAAGCAAAGCAAATTGAAATTTTTGGTGAAATGGCAAAAAAAGGGTATATTTATAAGGGCTTAAAACCTGTTTACTGGTGCCCAACCTGTAATACTGCTCTGGCCGAAGCAGAGATTGAGTACGAAGAGGATCCCTGCCATTCTATTTATGTAAAGTTTAATGTGGTGGATGATAAGGGTAAATTTTCAGCTATGGGAATTGATCCCTCTAAAGTATATTTTGTTATTTGGACCACGACAACCTGGACCTTACCAGGCAACCTTGCCATCTGCCTGGGTGCGGCCTATGAATATAGTATTGTAAAAGCAAACGACGAATACTATGTTATGGCAACCGAACTTATGCCTTCTGCAATGGCAGCAGCAAAAATTGAGGATTATGAAGTTGTAGGCACTATGCTTGGAACGGAACTGGAATATATCACCTATCGTCATCCTTTCCTTGACCGCGTATCACCTATTATTTTGGGTGATCATGTAACACTTGAAAGCGGTACCGGCTGTGTTCATACTGCACCTGGCCATGGCGTAGAGGACTTTGAGGTTTGTGTCAACCACTATCCCGAAATTCCAATCATTGTACCTGTGGACGATAAAGGCGTTTTAACACAAGAGGCCGGTCAATTTGCTGGTCTTACTACCGATGCTGCAAACAAAGCCATCGCCATCCATTTGGAAGAAACCGGCGCACTTTTTGCACTGCAAAAAATTATCCATCAATATCCGCATTGCTGGCGTTGCAAGAGCCCTATTCTTTTCCGTGCTACCGAGCAGTGGTTCTGCTCAGTGGAGGATTTTAAAGAAGATACGGTTAAGGCGATTCAAAACGTTCAGTGGATTCCGGAATGGGGTGAGGGAAGAATCACCGGCATGGTGCGTGACCGCAGTGACTGGTGTATTTCTCGTCAAAGGGTTTGGGGCGTACCTATTCCTATTTTCTATTGCGATGACTGTGGCAAATATATTGTTACCGACGAGAGCATACAGGCTGTTTCTAATCTGTTCCGCAAGGAAGGCTCCGACGCCTGGTATATAAAATCGACAGAGGAGATTCTTCCAGAAGGGTTTACCTGCCCATACTGCGGCGGTAAACATTTTACCAAAGAAAAAGATATTATGGATGTTTGGTTTGACTCTGGTGTCACCCATGCTTCTACCCTAACAGAGCGTGGTGATGAAGCTCATTGGCCGGCAGACCTTTATCTCGAAGGTGCTGATCAATATCGTGGTTGGTTCCAATCCTCGCTGCTTACCGCTGTTGCTGCTATGGGCGCTGCACCCTACAAAGCTGTTTGCACCCATGGCTGGGTTGTTGACGGGGAAGGCAAGAAAATGTCCAAATCACTTGGAAATGGTATTTTGCCTGAGGATATTATTAAAGAATATGGTGCTGACATCTTACGTTTATGGGTAGCTTCCTCTGACTACCATGCCGATATTCGTATTTCGAAAGATATTTTAAAACAGCTTTCCGAGCAATACCGTAAAATCCGTAACACGGCACGTTACATTCTGGGAAACATTTACGATTTTGACCCATCGAAAGATATGGTACCTTTTGATGAACTTACCGAATTGGATCGTTGGGCATTAATTCAGTTAAATATTCTTACAGAAAAGGTTCGTTCTGCTTATGAAAGCTTTGATTTCCATGTAGCTTTCCATGCAGTTCATAATTTCTGCACCATTGATATGTCCAATTTCTATCTGGATGTGATTAAAGACCGCTTATATTGTGAGCGTACCAATGGAAAAGAACGCCGCTGTGCGCAGAGTGCAATTTATTTGATCTTAAGCGGCCTAACCCGCCTAATTGCTCCGATTATTCCGTACACTGCCGAGGAGATATGGTCTTTTGTTCCATCTGACGGTAAAATGGATTCTGAATCGGTTATGTTTAATGAAATGCCAAAAGTATCTGCTATTCATCAGGATGAGCAGTTCTTGAAAAAATGGGATCGTATTCATACCCTTCGGGATGATGTGAACAAAGCTTTAGAAACAGCACGTGGTGCTAAGGTTATTGGTAAGGCATTAGAAGCTAAAGTGACTCTTTATTGTGATGGAGAGTTGTTTGATTTTGTAAAAACTGTGGAAGAAGAGCTGACTACTGTCTTTATTGTTTCCCAAGTGGAAATTTTGAAAGATGGCAAAGGGGAGTTCCAGGGTGATGTAGAAGGCATGACTGTAACGGTTACAAAAGCGTCTGGTGAAAAATGTGAACGCTGCTGGGTTTACAGTGATACTGTTGGCCAGGATAAGGATCATCCAACCCTTTGTGCAAGATGTGCTGCAATTGTAAAATAAAAAATTATTTTGCGGTGTGTCACCTTTTGTGGCGCACCGCAAAATTAAAGTTGGAGGATCTATGTTTAGTTATCTCGCTTTAGCCGGTGCAGCGCTGTTGGTAGTTATCGACCAATTGATCAAGGTTTGGGCACTGAACCAGCTGGCGCCAGTATACACCATGCAGGTGATTCCCGGAATTTTAAACTTTACTTATGTAGAAAATTATGGCGCAGCATTTGGAATTTTACAGCAAAAAACCTTTTTTTTGATTGGATTAACAGGAATTGTACTGATTGCAGGTATAATTCTGCTGGTTATGCAAAAGTTCCGCCATCCGCTTATGATTATAAGTTTAATGCTGTTAATTGGTGGTGGGGCCGGCAACCTGGTGGATCGTATTTTCCGCAAGTTTGTAGTAGATTTTATTGATATTACTCCGCTATTTAATTTCCCGGTATTTAATTTTGCAGACTGCTGTGTAGTCATTGGTACTATTCTACTGTTTATCTATGTAATCTTTATAGATGGTAAAAAAGAAAAAACTATAGCAAATGTGGCTCAGCCTAAAAAACTAACAGAAGGTGAGCTTGAAAATAAGTAGACTTTATTTTCAATGTAATTTAAAGGTGATATAATTTTTATGGAACAACAGTTTTACGCAAAATCAGAAGATGTCGATCAGAGAATAGACAGTTATCTAACCTCCCAGGTGGATACGCTTACCCGTTCCGCAGTTCAAAAACTGTGTGAAGACGAACAGGTGCTGGTTTGTGGCAAAACCGTTGCTAAAAATTATCGTTTAAAGCCCAATGATGTTATCACATTAACTGTGCCAGAGCCAAAGGAATTGAACATTGTTGCTGAAAATATTCCCTTGGACATTGTGTATGAAGATTCGGACCTACTAGTAGTTAACAAACCCAAAGGTATGGTTGTACACCCAGCTCCAGGCAATTTTTCCGGAACATTGGTAAATGCACTTATGTTTCATTGTAAAAACAGCTTGTCAGGAATTAACGGGGTTTTAAGGCCGGGTATTGTACACCGAATTGACAAAGACACCAGTGGTTTGCTGATGGTTGCTAAGAACGATCAGGCACATCTAGCCTTGGCAGAGCAGGTGAAGGAACATACCTTTACACGCATTTATGAAGCTGTGGCTTATGGAACTATAAAAGAAGACAATGGAACAATTCATTTGCCAATTGGCAGGCATCCGGTAGATCGAAAAAAAATGTGTGTAACAAATAAAAATGCCAGGGATGCTACCACTTACTTTACTGTTTTGCAGCGATACATGGGGTTTACCCATCTTAGTCTTCAGCTTGAAACCGGGCGCACCCACCAAATCCGTGTGCATTTAGCTTATTTAAACCATCCAATTGCGGGTGACCCGGTGTATGGTCCTAAAAAAGTGATACAGGAATTAAATGGCCAGTGCCTGCATGCCCGTACATTAGGTTTTAAACATCCTGCTACTGGCGAATACATGGAATTTACCACCCCTTTGCCAGATTATTTTGATCGCTTTTTAGCAACTCTTCGTGGGGTGTAAATTTATAATAGGAGTTGAAACATGCCCAAAAAATTTTCTGGTATTCTAATTGCCAGCGATATTGATGGAACTTTAATTACCGATCAATATGTTTTGCCGCAAGCGAATATTGATGCACTACAATATTTTACAAAGGAGGGTGGCTTGTTTACAATTGTATCTGGCCGCTCACCAGAGGCTGCACGGTTTGTGGCTGAACAGCTGCCAATCAATGCACCTTCTTTGCATCACAATGGCGGCAGTGTGTATAATTATCGGTTAGAAAAAGAAATTTCAGCTCTGTTTTTACCAAAGGCTACTAAGGAATATATCAAAAAAATTTGGTTACAATACCCCCATCTCTTGACGAATGTGCTGCAGGACAAGTATTATTATGATGTAACCAACTCCCCAATGCCTGATATTGTACCGCTTATAAGTCGTCCGGCAACTAAAGGAAATTTGGAAGAGCTGGATGGGGATTGGTACAAAGTTTTGTTTATCTGTCACGAGCATCAGCGTGTAGAGCTGGTGTCCTGGCTTCAAGCTCAGGATTTTCCTGGGGTTGATGTGGTTCCAACCGGCGCTTGTTTGGTAGAAATGATTCCGAAGGGTGTTACCAAAGGAAAAGCGTTGACTAAATTAGCCGAAGAACTTGGTATTGCGCATAACCATGTTATTGCTGTAGGCGATTATTATAATGACCTGGACATGCTCCAGTCAGCGGGGGTTGCGATTGTACCGGCTAACGCGCCGGATGATATAAAAAAACTAGCCACCGCAGTTGTTTGCCATTGTGTCGATGGTGCTCTGGCCGATACGGTAGAGTATATCGAACATAATATAGTGAGAAAAATATAGGAGGAAAAGTTGGAATGAACGAAGCACTCAAAAGAGAGTTGTCAGAGAAAGCCTGCCGGATTAGAATTGGTGCGGTTGAGGCAATTCACAGCGCAAACTCCGGACACCCGGGCGGCTCGCTGTCCATCTCCGACATACTTGCATATCTCTATTTCCATGAAATGAATATTAAGCCGGAGGATCCCAAGTGGGAGGACCGGGACCGTTTTGTATTGTCCAAAGGTCATTGTGCTCCTGCACTTTATACCGCCCTTGCATTAAAAGGATACTTCCCATACGAGGAACTTCTGGGACTTCGAAAAGCGGGTCGCATGCTGCAGGGGCATCCGGATATGAAACATACCCCTGGTATCGACATGTCTACCGGTTCATTAGGGCAGGGGATTTCTGCCGCTTGTGGTATGGCTTTAGCTGGAAAAATCAGTGGTAAATCCTACCGCGTATATGCTGCATTGGGCGATGGTGAAATTCAGGAAGGCCAAGTTTGGGAAGCTGCAATGTTTGCAGGTCATCGCAAATTGGATAATTTATGCATCGTAGTAGATTCTAATGGACTTCAAATTGATGGCAAGGTTTCTGACGTTTGCTCTGTTGAACCCATTGATGAGAAGTTCAAAGCATTTGGCTGGAATGTGATTACCATTAATGGACATGACTTTGACCAGATTGAAAATGCTTACGAAACTGCTAAGAAAACTAAGGGCATGCCAACTGCTATTATCTCTAAATCTACTAAGGGTAAAGGTGTATCCTTTATGGAAAATAACCCGGCCTGGCATGGCAACCCGCCCAACGATGAGCAGTTTAAAATTGCTATGGACGACTTGCATGCAATTCTGAATAGCTTGGAGGTAAAGTAAGATGGCTGATGTGGTAAAAAAAGCAACCCGTCAGAGCTATGGTGAGGCCATAACAGCTCTGGCTGATCAATATCCTAACCTGATTGTGTTTGACGCTGACCTTGCTAAAGCAACAAAAACCGACATTTTTATGAAAGCACACCCTGAGCGCCATTTTGACTGTGGTATTGCCGAATGCAATATGACCGGTGTGGCAGCAGGTGCTTCTACTTGCGGATATATACCTTTTGTCAGCACTTTTGCAATGTTTGCAGCTGGCCGTGCGTTCGAGCAGGTCCGTAACTCGATTGGTTACCCTCACTTAAATGTAAAGATCGGTGCTACCCACGCCGGCATTTCGGTAGGTGAAGACGGTGCAACCCATCAGTGCTGCGAAGACATTGCACTGATGCGTACTATTCCGGGCATGACTATTATCAACCCTGCTGACGATATTGAAGCAAAAGCTGCTGTAGCTGCTGCTGTTGAGTATGTTGGCCCGGTTTATATGAGATTCGCCCGTTTGGCTACACCGGTATTTAATAATCCGGACACTTACAAATTTGAGCTTGGTAAGGGGATTCAACTGGTTGACGGTAAAGATATTACCATTATTGCAACTGGTCCTGTTAACTATGAGGCCGTAAAAGCAGCCGAGATTTTAAAGGCGGATGGGATTAGTGCAAGAGTGATCAATATTCATACCATTAAGCCGATTGACCGCGACATTATTATAAAAGCAGCAAAAGAAACCGGTCTGCTGTTGACTGTGGAAGAACACACCGTAATTGGCGGCCTGGGCGAGGCTGTTTCTGAAGTGGTGTGCACAAGTTGCCCTGTACCAGTATTTAAAATTGGAATTCAGGATGAATTTGGATATTCTGGAAATGGTGAAGAACTGTTAAAACGTTTTGGTTTGACTGCTCCTGATATTGCAGCCCGTGCCAAAGAGTTGGTTACCAACAGGAAATAGCTGTTAGGTGCATAAAAACAACAGTAAAAAGGCGGGCGTATGCCCGCCTTTTTGACATTTGAGGTCTTACATATGAATGGAAAATATATTTTCTTCATTTTTACCAGTGTTTTTATAGTTGCACTTGTTTTTTATTGGATTTCAGCAAATGTCCCCGGTATTTATTATAATCCACTGCCAACCATACAAACAGAATTGGAAACTGTACACAGCAGTACTGCACCACCGCCTGAATCCGCTGCAAGCCCTTCTGAAGAATCACGCTACAGTTTCCCCAAAACTCCTTCCTACGTGCCACCAGAAGCGGGGGAGAATCCTGTAATATCCAAATTGCCGGAGGGAAGCATAATAAATATCAATCAAGCTACCATGTTTGATTTTATGGCACTGCCAGGTATTGGAGAAGTGACTGCTAAAAAAATTATAATATACCGAGAAAGCATTGGCGGAAAGTTTACTTCGGTTGAACAATTAATTGAAGTAAATGGAATCGGAGAAAAGAAAATGGAGCAAATACGTCCACATGTAACGGTTTAGCGCGTTCCAGAATAGAATGAACATGAATGATATTATTATTTATTTTTTATAAAAATATTTTATTAGATTCAAGATAACTATACTCCAACTGCAGCAGTTCATTCCCTAAAGCAATGGCTTGTCCTGAACAGCCAGAGGCTTGATTAAGCTGTTTGGTAATGGCAATAATCCCCATGGTGTTACCATTCATTAAAAGTTCTGCAAGGTGGCTGCTTTTAACATTAAAGAGTGTGTTGATTCCTATTCCAGAGATAATTGCGGCTTTTTTCATGGCAGGTAGTGGTTTTGGTACCATATGGTAGACTGCAAGCTGTTGCACTGCTTTTTGAGCAATGCGTTTATATTCAAACATCCGCGAAGTCATATTTTTAATTAACTCAGAATCAGTGGACTTAGAAATCAGATGACCTACCGCATCACTTCCTATTATTGCATTTTGATAAACTTGCTGTAGCAAATAAATATCTTGCTGTATCATGTAAAAAATCTCCTATTAGTTTGATCAGTACCTTTCCATTATTATTCTCGTATTTCCATGTGAAAAACAATGGTTCACCCATTTTATTATATGGAAGGGGAGTATTTAAATGTCAAAATTCGAGTAATTTTTTTAAAAAGGTGTTGACTTTCATATTTTGATATAGTATAATAAAATACGTCGCTGAGGGAAACAAAAACTTCTTTAAAGCGAAAATGGTATGGGAGCATAGCTCAGCTGGGAGAGCATCTGCCTTACAAGCAGAGGGTCACAGGTTCGAGCCCTGTTGTTCCCACCATATGGCCCGGTAGTTCAGTTGGTTAGAACGCTAGCCTGTCACGCTAGAGGTCGTGGGTTCGAACCCCATCCGGGTCGCCATTTGTGGCTCTGTAGCTCAGTCGGTAGAGCAGAGGACTGAAAATCCTCGTGTCGTTGGTTCGATTCCGACCGGAGCCACCATATGCGGGTTTAGCTCATCTGGTAGAGCGCCACCTTGCCAAGGTGGAGGTAGCGAGTTCGAGCCTCGTAACCCGCTCCACAAGACGTGAAAAGGTGCTTTATGAAAATAAAGTACCTTTTTCTATAACTGGCGCCGTAGCCAAGTGGTAAGGCACGGGTCTGCAAAACCCTGATTCACCAGTTCAAATCTGGTCGGCGCCTCCAGCAAAAAACCGTTTGCTGTTGCAAACGGTTTTTTTATGTAATTTTTAAATATTGCAAACGAACTAAATAGAAAACTTAATAAAAACTAGGTACTTAACACTATCATAAAAACGCTCTTCCTTTTGCACTTCACAAACATAATTTTATTATGCTTTATTCAAAACAATTGAAGCTTCTGTTTTTTATTCCTTTCCCATAAATTTTTAAATCTCTACATGTAAACCAAAATAAATGAATACTATTTCTAAAGGGTGTTCATACCATGGAATTTTCTGAGATATTTTAAAGTTAATAATAGTGCTGGGGGTTACAATATGAAAAACAGACAAACAATGCTTGTAGGAATCTTTTTTAGTATTTTATGTGCAATTGCAGTTGGTATTTCAATTAAAAATATTTCTAAAACTGCACCAGTTTTAAGTGATGCCTTTACATATCCGACTATTATTATTGACCCAGGCCATGGTGGTGTAATTAATAGTACAATTCCTTTTCTAATGCAGTAAGGTAAACCAAAATTGTATAGAAATAAAAACTAATAATTGTCTTTATAACTAATATATTACTTTAACTTAAAAAAATATATTTATACATTATTTACAAAATATTATTTATATACTTCACAGAAAAGACAAAAAACGGTATAATTATATCAAAAATTTTTGAGAGGTGATTCCATGCAATTGTTGGTGTATATTACAAATCAATCAGATAAGATGCCAGAGGTGCTGTCTGGTTTGATGGAAGCTGGAGTCAGCGGAGCTACTTTTTTAAACTGTGAAGGAATATTACATGTTCTTTCCTCTAGCAAGAGTACGAAACTGCCTGCTTTTTTTGGTCAAGAACGTAGTCTTTTTGACTATAGTGACAATAACGGAAAAATGATGCTTGCCGTGATGCCGGACGAGCTGATTGTTCCTGCAAAACAGGTTATTCGAAATATCTGCGGTGATTTTGATAAACCGAATACAGGAATCGTTTTTACAGTTCCAGTAATGCACTTTGAAGGAGTTTCAAGAAACGAGATATGAATATTTTGTTCAGTATTGCTGCGGCAATGGCGGTTGGCTTACTGCTTAGCCGAGTTGTTAAAAAAATAAATTTGCCCAATGTTACCGGATACCTGGTTGCAGGCTTGCTGGTTGGGCCATACTGCCTGGGTATTTTTCAGGAAGAGTCACTTTCGGCAGTATCCAGCATTACTTCGGTAGCCCTTGGATTTATTGCTTTTTCTATTGGCGGAGAATTTAAAAAGGAAAATTTGAAGCGGGTAGGAATGAGTGCTTTTGTAATCACTATATTTCAGGCTTTAGCTGCGGTCATTTTAGTAGATTGTGTGTTAATTTTATTTGGTTTTGATCTGTCGCTGGCCTTAACCCTTGGTGCGATTGCAACAGCAACGGCACCTGCTGCCACATTGATGGTTGTACGTCAGTATAATGCACAAGGCCCTGTTACTAATACACTTTTGTCTGTTGTTGCTATGGATGATGCAATAGGACTTGCTGTATTTTCTATTTCGTTGGCAGTGTCTCAGCTGTTTGCCTCTGGGGCTCAGCCATCCTTGCAGACTATGCTGCTTGATCCTTTAATTGAAATACTTGGATCTTTGGCAATTGGAGTATTAATTGGTGTACTCATGGCTTTCTGCTTTCATTTTTTCAAATCCCGGGCAAATCGTTTGACCATTATGATTGCTGCAGTTCTGTTGGGAGTTGCTTTGGCCGATATGTGGGGGCTTAGCTCGCTGCTGCTTTGTATGGCCATTGGAGCGGCTATGGTTAATATAAAAAAGGACTCCGAACCTCTTATCGAAGGGGTGGATCGTTGGACACCACCGCTATTTATGCTGTTTTTTGTAATTTCTGGTGCTGAGCTGGATTTACAAGTGCTTACCACAGTAGGATTACTTGGAGCATTATATATTGTCGCCCGTTCAATCGGAAAGTATTTTGGGGCAATGCTGGGTGCAAAAGTTGTAAAAAGTGATAAAAACATTCAAAATTACCTCGGGCTAGCTTTACTTCCACAAGCCGGTGTTGCAATTGGCATGGCACAGGTTGTCATGACACAGTTACCAACTTACGGTGCACAAATACGTGCCGTTGTTTTGTGTGCAACTTTAATTTATGAATTGGTTGGTCCGGTACTTGCGCGGTTTGCTTTAACCCGTTCCGGGGAAATTGCAGTAACCACTACTAAGACAAATAAAGCGAGAATAGCTTCTTAAGTTAATAAATAATAAAAGCCCGGAAATTAACCGGGCTTTTATTATTTATTAACATTCCTACCACATAATTATTTTTTAACCATGAATAAAAATAACCAGGCTTTCATACCTTGAATTAATACAAATAAGGGGATGATAGCTTGGAAAACACCTGGGAAGAGATTGAGGTGATTACCGTGATACAAACGCAGGATCAAAGTAAAGTGGAAGACGAAATCAATCAGCGGATGTCGAAAATAATTGCATTTGAATGGAATGCCTCTTTTCAACAGCCGCATAAGACATTATAATAAAGAGGTACTTACAGTACTGGCGGCTGAATCTAAGTAAAGGATGATGCCGATGGCAAACAAGGTTGGAATTTACACTCGTCTGTCGGATGAAGACCGTAATAAGTCTTCTCCTTTAGAAGACAGCGAAAGTATTCAAAATCAAAAATCGATGCTGATTGAATATTGTTTAAAAAAAGGCTGGGAGATAGTTAGCATTTATTCCGATGACGACTACTCTGGTGCTGATCGCAACCGCCCTGGCTGGAATCAATTAATTGCAGATTGCGAAGCAAGAAAGGTAGATATTGTTTTATGTAAATCCCAGTCCAGATTCAGCCGGGACTTAGAAATGATTGAAAAATACCTACATGGTAAATTTGTAGAGTGGAATATTCGATTTATTGGGCTGGTAGACAATGCTGATACCGAAATCGCCGGCAATAAAAAATCTCGACAAATCAATGGTTTGGTAAACGAGTGGTACTTGGAAGATCTCTCAGAGAACATTCGCAGTGTTTTGGAACATAAACGGCGCAGGGGGGAATTTACTGGCTCTTTTGCTCCTTTTGGTTACTTAATTGACCCCAAAGATAAGCACCATTTGATACCGGACCCGCAAGCCGCACCTGTGGTAGCAGATATTTTTCATCAATACCTGCAGGGCTGGGGATATATCAAAATTGCCAAATGGCTGAACGAACGTGGAATTCCTTCCCCAACCGAACATAAACGTCTGCTTGGTATCCCTTTTTCTCCAGGGAAACAGCCAACGCGGTTGCTTTACTGGACAGCCCCTACCATCTTTCACATTCTTCGAAACGAAACTTACACCGGCACCTTGGTACAGGGCAAAAGCCATCCTCTCAGCTATAAAAACGAAAAGGTAATAAAGTTGCCTCAAGACCAGTGGATACGCAGCTATGATGCCCATGATGCAATTATTGATCAAGTTACATGGAATGCAGTACAGAATAAATTGCAGGTACAAACCCGTAGCAGCCGGCTGGAAGGGGAAAAGCATCCATTGTGCGGTAAAATATTCTGCAGTGAATGCGGTTCTCCTATGGTTAAGCTGAGTACTCAAAGTGGAAAAAAACGCTACTTTTACCTGCAATGTAAAAATGCCAGGCTGTCTTCCAAGTTATGTAAAAACAGCAGTTTTTTTCGCTTAGATTGGTTGGAAGGCATTCTGCTGCAGGAGATTAATAAATTGCTGAGCCAATATTATCAACCACATAAAATTGCTTTTCCCAAAAGCAGTAGTACCAGCTTAAAACACAAGTTTTGGGAGTCCGAATATCAACGGTTAAATACAAAGTATTTAACCAGGCAGGACATGATTTTAAAACTATATGAAGATCGTGTTGCAGGTTTGGTTCACAAAGAACAATTTTATCAATATTTAAAACGAATTCAGCAGGAATTAGCACAGATTGAAAAACAAAAAAAGGTTGTTTGGGAGGAAATACAAAAAAATTGTTTGTCAGATGACTCCAACACTCCTCAGCAGTTTATTTTAGACCATCAACATCTGGAAGAACTAAGCCATACAATAACAGATGAGTGGGTGGAGAAAATAGAAATTGGTATAAAAAAAGCAGGGGAAAGGCGCCGTGTAAAAATTTGCTGGAAATTTTAGTATTACATTGATCCAGGCCATGGCGGAATGGACGGCGGTGCTGTAGGACAAAACGGCATTATAGAAAAAGATATTAATCTATCAATCGGTCTTAAGCTGCGGGACATACTGCAGCTTTATGGTATGGATGTAGTCATGACGCGGGAAACGGATACTTCTATTCATAATAAAGGCATTACCGGAATCAAAAAACAAAAAACATCTGATATTCATAATCGTTTAAAAATCATTGAAGAGCATCCCGGCAGTATTACTCTGAGTATTCACCAAAACCAGTTTTCACAATCAAAATATTCGGGAACTCAAATTTTTTACGGTCAGCAAGATGATAGCAGCAAAACTGTTGCTGAAATTTTGCAGCGCCGTTTTATTGAAATGATTCAACCGGAAAATACCAGAAAATGCAAACCAATTAATAAGGACGTTTATTTGATCTATCATGCGCCGTCTACCGCGGTATTAGTAGAATGCGGTTTTCTTTCGAATACGGTAGAAGCGCAGCGTTTAACAGAAGAAGAATATCAGGACAAAATTGCTTTTGTTATCTTTAGCTCTTTGATGGAATATTTAGGATGCGATTTAAAGGAAGTGTAAGTACGTGGCAGTAAAGGTAAAAACCGTTTTTGTATGCAATGAATGTGGGTATGAATCCCCAAAATGGCAGGGAAAGTGCCCTGAATGCAACGAATGGAATACGTTTGTCGAGCAGGTAAAAGCACAGCCAACTACAGCTGCAGCAAAAAAAGCCTCGGCAAATTTGCTGACTACCCCTGGTCCAGCCCAAGTGTTAAATTTAGGGGAAATATCTGCGGACGAAGGGATTCGCCACAATACCGGAATGACGGAGTTAAACCGTGTATTGGGTGGAGGCATTGTTCCCGGGTCGGTCGTATTAATCAGCGGAGATCCGGGAATTGGTAAGTCTACTTTGCTTCTGCAGATCTGCCAGCAGCTTTGCATGGGAATGCGTGTTTTGTATGTAAGCGGTGAGGAAAGTATGCGCCAGCTGAAACTTCGCGCCATTCGGTTGGGAGTATCGACCGAAAATCTTTTGATTAGCTGCACAACTGACACGTTAACAGTGATTGATACGATCGAGTCGGTAAAACCTGATATGGTAATTATCGATTCCATTCAAACGATGAATCTCTCCAGTTTGTCCTCCAGCACAGGAAGTGTTTCTCAGGTAAGGGAGTCTACGCAACTGTTTGTACGGGAAGCCAAGGAGAATGATATTCCTATTTTTATTGTAGGGCATGTCAACAAGGATGGGGCAATTGCCGGCCCAAAAGTTTTGGAACATATGGTTGATACCGTGTTATATTTTGAAGGGGAACGCAGCTTAAGTTATCGAATTTTGCGAGCAGTTAAAAACCGGTTTGGCTCCACCAATGAAATTGGCGTATTTGAAATGGGTGAGGATGGCCTTAGAGAGGTGGAAAACCCTTCGCTTATGCTTCTTTCCGGCCGACCGGGAATGGTGTCAGGTACCTGCGTATCCTGCGTTATGGAGGGGACCAGGCCCATTTTAGCAGAGGTCCAGGCATTAGTGAGCAAAACGGCTTTTGGTACCCCCAGAAGAATGTCTACCGGATTTGATTATAACCGTACTTCTCTGATGTTGGCTGTATTGGAAAAAAGAGTGGGATATTTTTTTGGCAACATTGATACTTATATCAATGTTGTTGGGGGACTGCGTTTAGACGAGCCAGCGGCCGATCTGCCAGTGGCGTTGGCGCTAGTTTCAAATCTTCTGGACAAACCAATCGATGAATCTATTGTTGCCTTTGGTGAAATTGGTCTTGCGGGGGAAATCCGTGCAGTAGGGCAGGCTCAAAGCCGTGTGAACGAAGCATATCGCTTAGGATTCCACAAAATCATTCTTCCGCATTCCTGTGCCGTTCAAATTCGCACTGCTGAAATGCCTCAGCTTGATCTGGTTGGGGTAAAAAGCCTCAGTCAGGCAATTCATGCCATAAAATGACTACCAGGCTCCTTTTCCCGGCTGATAAAGTATGCGCACCCATTTGCTTTGCCTTCCAAAGAGGGATACTGTATCTCGTTGAGAGCACAGTATCCCTCTTTTTGATGGATACAATCCTTATTACATAAAATTAAATTGATCTGTTCCATCATAAAACTCCTTCTGCCGCTCTGCTTCGGCTAAAAATGTTCGGCTTTTACAATTAAAATGTAACATATTTTTATTCGAATATTGCATTCCGTTTCACCGTTTTTCTGAACAGAACATTGGGTTGCCTTACCTCTTGGATAAGATTGGGTTTAGCCAAAAAGCCGGAAATAATATCGCCTTTTTGTCTGGTTTTATAAAACTTTGAAACAATCACCTTATGGTAACTATTCTTTGCCAATAGGGCTGGAATATTCTTTTAGATAATCCATTTTTATTTCATAATTCATTAAAATGCAGATACAATAATGAGGTAGACTTTTGAAGCTGCAGTTTTTGAAGCTGCAGTTGCTGAAGAAAGAATAAATTCACAAAAAGGATGAACATCATGAAACTTAAAATGTGTTTACTTATACTTACTGCTATCCTTGCCCTAACATCGGCAATCATGCCTTCTATTCAATATGCCTCTGTTCCGGTAGTGGAATACACCCGCCCAGCACTGCGTATGTATGAAAAAACTGTCAGCTGCAGCGGAACGATACAATTGGTTCATATGACAGAGGTATATTTAGATTCTCCGATACTTGCATCACAGGTAATGGTATCGGTCGGAGATAAAGTAATTGAAAACCAGCCGCTTCTTTATGTCGACACAAAAACTACTCAAAATGTTTTACAGAACTCTTCTTCTGTACAGGTAAATCAAAATTCTCCTGATTTAGCCGCTCTAGCCGCAGCCTATGGTATTAGTAAAAATCAATTATCTCAAGCCCAGATCCAGCAATTTGCCTCAAAGCAATACTCTGCAAATACGCAGACAAACAGCTATACGGCTTATATTCCAGATGCTGTATATGCACCCATGACCGGTATTGTTACAGAAATAAATGTGAAGCCAAATGTTCTTACAACCGGCAGCAAACCGGTCATTACAATAGCAGACCCTAATGAATATAAACTGATTGTATCGGTCAATGAATCAAAAGTATCTCAAATTCAGGAAGGAAATACCGCTGCTATTACCGGTTCAGGGTTTGGAGATTCTGTTTACTTTGGAACTGTTTTAAAAATATATCCTACTGCGCATAAAGTAAGTTCGGGTACTGCAACCGAAACTGTAGTGGATGTAGAAATTTCGATTGACAACCCCGATGAAAATTTAAAATCTGGTATGACAGCCGCTGCTGAAATTAAAGTAGAAGATGCGCAGGAATTGCTAATGATTCCGTATCAATGTATTCTGCAGGATGAAAACAATCAGGAATATGTCATGATATTGTCAGATTCAAGGGCAGAGCGCAGAAATATTATTACAGGAATTGAACAGGGGTTCTGCACTCAGGTGCTAGGGGGAGTTCAGCCATCCGATATTCTTTTGAATACCTCAGCCAGAAATATAAAAGAAGGGGAGTTTATTCGATTGGAGGGGGAATTGGATTGGTAATGGATCATATCCGCTTTGGAATTAAAAATCTTACCAGAAAAAAATTTCGGAATTTTTTAACCATATTAAGCATTGTAATTGGGGTAGCCTCTGTTGTTGTCATATCTGCAATCGGAGACATTGGCAAAGATACTGTCAACCAGGAACTGAATAGCTTAGGTATTGGTGGAATTTCAATTACTACCGATAAAAAAGTAACGGACGCATCTTTGTCAGCAAACCAATTGGAAACAGTACGTTCTATTTCGGGGGTGGAACAGGCAATCCCCATTATGGTGGAGTACCTGCCTACCTATATGCACGATCTGGTTGCCGAAAGCATTGTTTGGGGAATTGATGCGGGTGCTAAACAGGTAATCTCTCTGGAACCGATTTATGGCAGGTTAATCAATAAAACCGATATCAATACGGCGGCCAATGTCTGTATTGTAGACGAAAATACTGCTAAAGTTTTCTATCATCGCTCCAATGTGGTAGGAAAAAGCTTAACACTGCAAACCGAGGGGAGAATGTCAGAGTTTGAAATCATTGGAGTTGCAGCATCAGGCGGCAACATTTTGCAGAATATGCTGGGGCAGTATATTCCATCTTTTGTATATATACCTTATACTACCATGCAGGGAATAAGCGGACGTACAAATTTTGACCAGATTGCCGTAAAAATAAACCCTGCCTATTCTATGGATTCCACCGGGGTACGTATTGTATCAGCATTAGAACGAACTGCAGGGATTAACTCTGGTTATCGTTCGCAAAATATGATGGAGCAAAAAGATAAATTGGATAATATTTTATCAACCGTTACAATCGTATTAGCGGCCGTTGCAGGGGTTTCGCTGGTAGTTGCCGGGCTGGGAATTATGACAGTTATGTTGGTATCGGTAAATGAAAGAACCAGAGAAATTGGAATTAAAAAGTCAATTGGTGCCAGTAAAGGTGTTATCGTTCTGGAGTTTTTATTTGAAGCGTTTACCATGTCTGCGTTGGGCAGTATAATTGGCTGTGCCTTGGGCTTAGCAATTGTTTGGATTGGTTGTATAATTTTTTCGATTAGCTTTGTTCCTAATATTAAAATGATCTTATTTTGCATAGCATTTTCAATTTCTATAGGTATCGTCTTTGGAGCATATCCTGCCATGACAGCTGCAAAATTAAAACCTGTGGATGCACTGCGCTTTGAGTAGAATATAATAGCTAACACAATCTGTCCCGGGGTTATACTATTATATATTTCAGAAAAAGCGGGTGCAGCAGTTTGAACATTAAAAATTTAAAATACAAGAGGTATAAATTTGCCAATCCAAGTATTAGGTTGGCAAATTTATACCCCAATTATTGATACAGGGAAGGGGAGAGGCATTACAAGGAAAAAACTCTTTTTGTCACGGTATTAAAAAGGAATTTGAAATAATTGCTATATTGTAAGTATTGGAAACAAACTGATTGGTAAAATAAACTTATCGAAAAAATATTAATTTAATTGATAAATATTTAACAATGATTATTTATTGACTATAATGCCTGTATTGTTAATAAAACTCGATTAAAAGACTATTATAGAACTTTGGCGCTCCTTCCATTAAAGTAAAGTCTGGGACTTAAAAAAACTTATGGTACCTGAGGTTCACAACCACAATTGGATAAAGAATAACTATTATACTTAAAAATGATATTTCAAATTTTGTAAACTGCGCCTAAAA
This sequence comes from Ruminococcaceae bacterium Marseille-P2935, assembly GCA_900104565.1. GTDB lineage: Bacteria > Bacillota > Clostridia > Oscillospirales > Ruminococcaceae > Marseille-P2935. The sequence continues at coordinate 438,936 of LT629952.1, read as the reverse complement.
ATAGATAATTAGACTAACTACGCCATACCATGGTAAGAGTGAGATTTGAATCTATATAAATTGACCAATTTAATTATTTGACAGTGAAAGGGAAATATGTTAAAATAAATCATAATAATTTCGCTAAATGGTACAGGTTTAGCGATTCATTTTAAAATTGAAAAAACAAAGTAAAGCCGTGATATGCTGGGTGCGTATCACGGCTTTTTGTTTTCTCAACTTTCGCTACAACGGTTATTTAGCGAAAGTGGACGGTTATTTGTCTTCGGTTATTTCCTCAATTCTTTTGTATAGCCATTCCATGTTTTGACCTGACATTAGAAATTTATTTCTTTCTTTTTCAGGTAGCATGTTTACCATTTCTTCAAATAACTTTATTTCTGGTTCCCAATTAATGCATATGTTGTTGCTATCTTTTTGAGGTTCACAGAATGGGTCAAACCCTAGTTGGCATGTTTCACATGTTCTTTCTATCTTCATTCTTTGTATCTCCCTGCAAGGTAATCTAAAGAGACTTTATATAGTTCTGCTAGTTTTATAAGGTTTTCTAGAGTTGGGGTGTTGTCTCCTGTTTCATACTTTGTATATGATCCTCTAGCTATACATAGTTTATCGGCAATTTGTTGTTGTGTATAACCATGTTTTCTTCTTTCTTCTTTTAATATTTCTTTTAGTTCCATGTTTTATCTCCCCTTTGTCCTTTAGAATAACATTTAATTTTAAGATAATCAAAGTAATAAAGAGTTTATACGGGTATAATGTTCTCTAAAAGAACATTATAGCTTTATTTCGTCTTTGATTAATATGTTCTTATAAAGTACAATTTATTCAAACAGAAAGGGGTGGTTGTATGGAAATTAGTAAGAATATGGAATTAACTTTTTCTGATCTTTTATGGCTGTTGGATGTTTGCGAGACTTTTAAACATAACCACGTTAAAGAAGCGTTGCTTTTTCATTTTTTGAGTAATGGGGGATTGGTGCTTTATGAAGATTGAAGTTTCGGTGTCTGAGGATTTTATTAATCGTTTTGGTTTTGCTGTTTGTGCGTTTGATTCTCTTTGTGAATTAGAGCCCGATCTTTTAGAGCGTATTGCTTCGCTTCGTGATGAGTTTTTAGCTTGTTGTTTAATTGCTTATTGTAGTTTTGATGATACTTGTGTTTGTGATGTTTTTTCTGAGTCGTTCCCTCGGTTGTTGTCTTCCTGTTCTACATTGCCTAATCCGGTAAGGATTTTTCATCATAGTATAGATGTTTAATTGTTAGAAGGGAAGACCGGAACCCGGCAAAGCTTTAGCAGCCGGGTCCGGTCTGTAAGGAAATATTGCTAATAAGTAAAGTGAGGTTTTTTATTGTGAAGGTAATTTTAAAAGGTGTGCAGCTGGTTGATTTCGTTGATACAGAAAGTGGTCGTTCTATTAAGGGTACTAAGCTTCATGTTGTTTCTGTTGATCAGGAGAATACCTCAAGATTTACTGGTTATCGTACTGCTCAGGTTTTTACAAATATTAAGCTTCCTGATTTAGTGATTGATTCTGTTTATGAGTTAGTTTATTTTCAGCCTCTTGGCTCTAATCGTTCTTATTTATCGGAAATTATTCCTTCCAAAATATGAAAACTCTATTTATTTTTCTTGTAAGGCCTTTTAAATCCTTTGTAATGCGTTTTTACTTGAATTTTGCTAAAGTTATGCTTTTTATGTATTGAAACGCTCTGAGAGGATTTTGAGGGGTTTGGTAGCAGGATAGAGGAGAGGCGGGGGCGAGGGGAGCAAGCATGCTTGCACCCGCACCCCGCCGATCGGGAGGATAGTATGAAATTGTTTTGGATTAGTTTTTCTGTTACCTTTGTTTTCCTGTTTCTGATTGCTTGCGCTTATTTGATTTTATGAGCTTACCGTGCTGGGCACGGTATCTAGCGCCCGAATGGGCATAAACAATTCCATATTGCCCTTGTTACAGTTACTTGGAAAATCGTTGTATTTTCTGTGGCTGTAATATTTTTGCACTTTTTTCGCCTGACCACCTTTATTTAGCAGGTAATTCATCTACCAAAAGTTACGATCAGGTTTCCCTATACTAGACAACATATCATAATTCACTCATTAGCGATCTGACTAACGTCTTCCTGATACCAAAAGTAGAGGATGTGACATTACATGTCGTATTACAGAATCTATGAATATCCTATGAAAGAGGTTGCTTACAAGCATATTTATTTCAAAGGTGACCGCGGTAGGGCAGGGGAGAATACTAAAAAAATATTGGATTCTTTAGAGCAGGATGAAAAATATTTGAATAATTTGGCACGTACTCGCCGGACTATTCGAGATTTAGCCTTGTGCAACCAGTTTGATTATTTTTGTACATTTACCTTTGATGGCCAAAAGATTGATCGTTACAATTTTGATGTTTGTAGAAACAGAATAACAAAGGTTTTTAATAATTACAAAGTTCGTTATTCACCAGATTTTAGGTATTTGATTGTTCCCGAGTACCACAAGGATAAGGCTATTCATTTTCATGGTTTAGTTCGTGGGATTCGTCCAGAGGATTTAATTGTTTCTGAATTTGTGATGAAGCGTGAAGGAGATCAGCTTTTTGAAGTTCCCAATACAAAAGGTTATGTGGATTGGCAGTATTATTCTAGTAAATGTGGCTGGTTTAACTGTTCTATGATTCGTAACCATGAAAAATGCGCTTCTTACATAGCTAAATACGTCACTAAGGATTTGGTGTCTATGGGTAAGGGTAAACGTGTCCTAATGGCTTCTAAGGGGCTTAGACGGCCTGAATTGGTGTTTGATATGGATGATGTACCCATGGAATTTAATCCGCAGTATCAGGATGATTTTTGTAGTATGGCTTATTTGAATGAAGCGTTTACGGTTGGCAATTATTTAGAACCGTGGTACAATGAATGTTGTAGTGATTTGAATGACTTCGGAGACCCTGAGGATACGTTTATACCATTAACGTTTGAACAGTTGAAGCTTAGGGAAGTCATGGAAAGTATGTAGTACAATTTCGCTAAATGGTACAGGTTTAGCGATTCATTTTAAAATTGAAAAAACAAAGTAAAGCCGTGATATGCTGGGTGCGTATCACGGCTTTTTGTTTTCTCAACTTTCGCTACAACGGTTATTTAGCGAAAGTGGACGGTTATTTGTCTTCGGTTATTTCCTCAATTCTTTTGTATAGCCATTCCATGTTTTGACCTGACATTAGAAATTTATTTCTTTCTTTTTCAGGTAGCATGTTTACCATTTCTTCAAATAACTTTATTTCTGGTTCCCAATTAATGCATATGTTGTTGCTATCTTTTTGAGGTTCACAGAATGGGTCAAACCCTAGTTGGCATGTTTCACATGTTCTTTCTATCTTCATTCTTTGTATCTCCCTGCAAGGTAATCTAAAGAGACTTTATATAGTTCTGCTAGTTTTATAAGGTTTTCTAGAGTTGGGGTGTTGTCTCCTGTTTCATACTTTGTATATGATCCTCTAGCTATACATAGTTTATCGGCAATTTGTTGTTGTGTATAACCATGTTTTCTTCTTTCTTCTTTTAATATTTCTTTTAGTTCCATGTTTTATCTCCCCTTTGTCCTTTAGAATAACATTTAATTTTAAGATAATCAAAGTAATAAAGAGTTTATACGGGTATAATGTTCTCTAAAAGAACATTATAGCTTTATTTCGTCTTTGATTAATATGTTCTTATAAAGTACAATTTATTCAAACAGAAAGGGGTGGTTGTATGGAAATTAGTAAGAATATGGAATTAACTTTTTCTGATCTTTTATGGCTGTTGGATGTTTGCGAGACTTTTAAACATAACCACGTTAAAGAAGCGTTGCTTTTTCATTTTTTGAGTAATGGGGGATTGGTGCTTTATGAAGATTGAAGTTTCGGTGTCTGAGGATTTTATTAATCGTTTTGGTTTTGCTGTTTGTGCGTTTGATTCTCTTTGTGAATTAGAGCCCGATCTTTTAGAGCGTATTGCTTCGCTTCGTGATGAGTTTTTAGCTTGTTGTTTAATTGCTTATTGTAGTTTTGATGATACTTGTGTTTGTGATGTTTTTTCTGAGTCGTTCCCTCGGTTGTTGTCTTCCTGTTCTACATTGCCTAATCCGGTAAGGATTTTTCATCATAGTATAGATGTTTAATTGTTAGAAGGGAAGACCGGAACCCGGCAAAGCTTTAGCAGCCGGGTCCGGTCTGTAAGGAAATATTGCTAATAAGTAAAGTGAGGTTTTTTATTGTGAAGGTAATTTTAAAAGGTGTGCAGCTGGTTGATTTCGTTGATACAGAAAGTGGTCGTTCTATTAAGGGTACTAAGCTTCATGTTGTTTCTGTTGATCAGGAGAATACCTCAAGATTTACTGGTTATCGTACTGCTCAGGTTTTTACAAATATTAAGCTTCCTGATTTAGTGATTGATTCTGTTTATGAGTTAGTTTATTTTCAGCCTCTTGGCTCTAATCGTTCTTATTTATCGGAAATTATTCCTTCCAAAATATGAAAACTCTATTTATTTTTCTTGTAAGGCCTTTTAAATCCTTTGTAATGCGTTTTTACTTGAATTTTGCTAAAGTTATGCTTTTTATGTATTGAAACGCTCTGAGAGGATTTTGAGGGGTTTGGTAGCAGGATAGAGGAGAGGCGGGGGCGAGGGTAGCAAGCATGCTTGCACCCGCACCCCGCCGATCGGGAGGATAGTATGAAATTGTTTTGGATTAGTTTTTCTGTTACCTTTGTTTTCCTGTTTCTGATTGCTTGCGCTTATTTGATTTTATGAGCTTACCGTGCTGGGCACGGTATCTAGCGCCCGAATGGGCATAAACAATTCCATATTGCCCTTGTTACAGTTACTTGGAAAATCGTTGTATTTTCTGTGGCTGTAATATTTTTGCACTTTTTTCGCCTGACCACCTTTATTTAGCAGGTAATTCATCTACCAAAAGTTACGATCAGGTTTCCCTATACTAGACAACATATCATAATTCACTCATTAGCGATCTGACTAACGTCTTCCTGATACCAAAAGTAGAGGATGTGACATTACATGTCGTATTACAGAATCTATGAATATCCTATGAAAGAGGTTGCTTACAAGCATATTTATTTCAAAGGTGACCGCGGTAGGGCAGGGGAGAATACTAAAAAAATATTGGATTCTTTAGAGCAGGATGAAAAATATTTGAATAATTTGGCACGTACTCGCCGGACTATTCGAGATTTAGCCTTGTGCAACCAGTTTGATTATTTTTGTACATTTACCTTTGATGGCCAAAAGATTGATCGTTACAATTTTGATGTTTGTAGAAACAGAATAACAAAGGTTTTTAATAATTACAAAGTTCGTTATTCACCAGATTTTAGGTATTTGATTGTTCCCGAGTACCACAAGGATAAGGCTATTCATTTTCATGGTTTAGTTCGTGGGATTCGTCCAGAGGATTTAATTGTTTCTGAATTTGTGATGAAGCGTGAAGGAGATCAGCTTTTTGAAGTTCCCAATACAAAAGGTTATGTGGATTGGCAGTATTATTCTAGTAAATGTGGCTGGTTTAACTGTTCTATGATTCGTAACCATGAAAAATGCGCTTCTTACATAGCTAAATACGTCACTAAGGATTTGGTGTCTATGGGTAAGGGTAAACGTGTCCTAATGGCTTCTAAGGGGCTTAGACGGCCTGAATTGGTGTTTGATATGGATGATGTACCCATGGAATTTAATCCGCAGTATCAGGATGATTTTTGTAGTATGGCTTATTTGAATGAAGCGTTTACGGTTGGCAATTATTTAGAACCGTGGTACAATGAATGTTGTAGTGATTTGAATGACTTCGGAGACCCTGAGGATACGTTTATACCATTAACGTTTGAACAGTTGAAGCTTAGGGAAGTCATGGAAAGTATGTAGTACAATTTCGCTAAATGGTACAGGTTTAGCGATTCATTTTAAAATTGAAAAAACAAAGTAAAGCCGTGATATGCTGGGTGCGTATCACGGCTTTTTGTTTTCTCAACTTTCGCTACAACGGTTATTTAGCGAAAGTGGACGGTTATTTGTCTTCGGTTATTTCCTCAATTCTTTTGTATAGCCATTCCATGTTTTGACCTGACATTAGAAATTTATTTCTTTCTTTTTCAGGTAGCATGTTTACCATTTCTTCAAATAACTTTATTTCTGGTTCCCAATTAATGCATATGTTGTTGCTATCTTTTTGAGGTTCACAGAATGGGTCAAACCCTAGTTGGCATGTTTCACATGTTCTTTCTATCTTCATTCTTTGTATCTCCCTGCAAGGTAATCTAAAGAGACTTTATATAGTTCTGCTAGTTTTATAAGGTTTTCTAGAGTTGGGGTGTTGTCTCCTGTTTCATACTTTGTATATGATCCTCTAGCTATACATAGTTTATCGGCAATTTGTTGTTGTGTATAACCATGTTTTCTTCTTTCTTCTTTTAATATTTCTTTTAGTTCCATGTTTTATCTCCCCTTTGTCCTTTAGAATAACATTTAATTTTAAGATAATCAAAGTAATAAAGAGTTTATACGGGTATAATGTTCTCTAAAAGAACATTATAGCTTTATTTCGTCTTTGATTAATATGTTCTTATAAAGTACAATTTATTCAAACAGAAAGGGGTGGTTGTATGGAAATTAGTAAGAATATGGAATTAACTTTTTCTGATCTTTTATGGCTGTTGGATGTTTGCGAGACTTTTAAACATAACCACGTTAAAGAAGCGTTGCTTTTTCATTTTTTGAGTAATGGGGGATTGGTGCTTTATGAAGATTGAAGTTTCGGTGTCTGAGGATTTTATTAATCGTTTTGGTTTTGCTGTTTGTGCGTTTGATTCTCTTTGTGAATTAGAGCCCGATCTTTTAGAGCGTATTGCTTCGCTTCGTGATGAGTTTTTAGCTTGTTGTTTAATTGCTTATTGTAGTTTTGATGATACTTGTGTTTGTGATGTTTTTTCTGAGTCGTTCCCTCGGTTGTTGTCTTCCTGTTCTACATTGCCTAATCCGGTAAGGATTTTTCATCATAGTATAGATGTTTAATTGTTAGAAGGGAAGACCGGAACCCGGCAAAGCTTTAGCAGCCGGGTCCGGTCTGTAAGGAAATATTGCTAATAAGTAAAGTGAGGTTTTTTATTGTGAAGGTAATTTTAAAAGGTGTGCAGCTGGTTGATTTCGTTGATACAGAAAGTGGTCGTTCTATTAAGGGTACTAAGCTTCATGTTGTTTCTGTTGATCAGGAGAATACCTCAAGATTTACTGGTTATCGTACTGCTCAGGTTTTTACAAATATTAAGCTTCCTGATTTAGTGATTGATTCTGTTTATGAGTTAGTTTATTTTCAGCCTCTTGGCTCTAATCGTTCTTATTTATCGGAAATTATTCCTTCCAAAATATGAAAACTCTATTTATTTTTCTTGTAAGGCCTTTTAAATCCTTTGTAATGCGTTTTTACTTGATTTTTGCTAAGGTTATGCTTTTTATGTATTGAAGCGCTCTGAGAGGTTTTGGGGGGTTTTGGTAGCAGGATAGAGGAGGGGGGGGGGCGAGGGTAGCAAGCATGCTTGCCCCCGCCCCCCGCCGATCGGGAGGATAGTATGAAATTGTTTTGGATTAGTTTTTCTGTTACCTTTGTTTTCCTGTTTCTGATTGCTTGCGCTTATTTGATTTTATGAGCTTACCGTGCTGGGCACGGTATCTAGCGCCCGAATGGGCATAAACAATTCCATATTGCCCTTGTTACAGTTACTTGGAAAATCGTTGTATTTTCTGTGGCTGTAATATTTTTGCACTTTTTTCGCCTGACCACCTTTATTTAGCAGGTAATTCATCTACCAAAAGTTACGATCAGGTTTCCCTATACTAGACAACATATCATAATTCACTCATTAGCGATCTGACTAACGTCTTCCTGATACCAAAAGTAGAGGATGTGACATTACATGTCGTATTACAGAATCTATGAATATCCTATGAAAGAGGTTGCTTACAAGCATATTTATTTCAAAGGTGACCGCGGTAGGGCAGGGGAGAATACTAAAAAAATATTGGATTCTTTAGAGCAGGATGAAAAATATTTGAATAATTTGGCACGTACTCGCCGGACTATTCGAGATTTAGCCTTGTGCAACCAGTTTGATTATTTTTGTACATTTACCTTTGATGGCCAAAAGATTGATCGTTACAATTTTGATGTTTGTAGAAACAGAATAACAAAGGTTTTTAATAATTACAAAGTTCGTTATTCACCAGATTTTAGGTATTTGATTGTTCCCGAGTACCACAAGGATAAGGCTATTCATTTTCATGGTTTAGTTCGTGGGATTCGTCCAGAGGATTTAATTGTTTCTGAATTTGTGATGAAGCGTGAAGGAGATCAGCTTTTTGAAGTTCCCAATACAAAAGGTTATGTGGATTGGCAGTATTATTCTAGTAAATGTGGCTGGTTTAACTGTTCTATGATTCGTAACCATGAAAAATGCGCTTCTTACATAGCTAAATACGTCACTAAGGATTTGGTGTCTATGGGTAAGGGTAAACGTGTCCTAATGGCTTCTAAGGGGCTTAGACGGCCTGAATTGGTGTTTGATATGGATGATGTACCCATGGAATTTAATCCGCAGTATCAGGATGATTTTTGTAGTATGGCTTATTTGAATGAAGCGTTTACGGTTGGCAATTATTTAGAACCGTGGTACAATGAATGTTGTAGTGATTTGAATGACTTCGGAGACCCTGAGGATACGTTTATACCATTAACGTTTGAACAGTTGAAGCTTAGGGAAGTCATGGAAAGTATGTAGTACAATTTCGCTAAATAAAAATTTAGCGAAATATAGGGGATTGAAAATGACATCTAACTCTAATAGTTTTAGTGATTGTCCCATTTTTTTAAAAGATTTTTTATTTTATATGCTTACGATCAAAGGCCGTTCAGTACGGACTGTTGAAGCATATCATGTTGACCTGCGCTTATTTTTACGTTACATAAAAGCCAAACAATCAACCGCTGTTATGGATGATTTCTCTCAGTTGGATATTACTGACTTTAATCCGGAACATCTTTCTAAGGTTACTACATCTGATGTTTATTCTTATTTAAATTATATACTAACAGATCGCTCCAATGGTGCCGCTACACGTTCCCGTAAGGTTTCTAGTATTCGTTCACTTTTTAAATATCTTACAACAAGAACACAATATTTAAATGAAAACCCAGTAAAAGACCTTGAAGTCCCAACAATTCGAAAAACGGTTCCCAAATACCTTACTTTAGAAGAATCATTAGAGCTATTAACTCATGTAGACTCCCCATATCCGGAACGGGATCAATGCATTCTAACACTTTTTTTAAACTGTGGTATGCGGCTTTCGGAACTTGTTGGAATTAATTTAAATGATATTCGAGATAACACTTTAAAACTTTTGGGGAAAGGCAACAAAGAGCGCATTATATATTTGAATGAAGCATGTGTACAGGCAATTGAGAGCTATTTGAAGGTACGTCCGCAACCAAAAGGCGACGCAAATCGCCTAGCACTGTTTTTATCTTCCAGAGGCACTCGCTTAAGCGGGAGACGAGTGGAACAAATTGTAGAACAAGCTTTAAAAAACGCCGATTTGAATGATAAAGGTTATTCGCCGCACAAACTGCGGCATACTGCAGCAACATTGATGTATCAACACGGCAATGTGGATATTCGCGTGCTGAAAGAAATTCTCGGTCATGCCAACCTTTCAACAACCGAAATTTACACTCATATATCAAATAAGCAACTGGAAAAAGCAGCAGACGCTTCGCCGCTTTCTAAGGTAAAATTATCATCAAAACATCATAATAAATCAATCAAATAGCGTAGTCTGGGTAACTGAGTGAAGTGTTTAGTTGGTTGCATAAAATAGTAAAATAACAGAGCAGATATGACAGGGGAATTCCCCCTTTGTCTGCCCTGCTATTTTTATAAGCTGATTCGGTTGGAAAAGAAGAAATATAAAATTCCTTGTAAAACAGAAGTGAGAACTGTAAATAAAAGCAGAAGTATATATCGTAGAGTATGCTCTTTTAACTTAATTACTTCTTCCCCACCATCCTTTGGAAACGCTCTGCGGAAAAATGCCAAGGATAGCCTTAAAGAATCTTTACATGCTAAAGCAATAATAATAGCGGTCAATACTGCTTCTGGTAATATAAATACAGCAGCATAAGCCACACCATTTAGTTTATATGCTGCATACAAATATGCAATGGTCACACCATGCCCCAGACCCTTAAACAAAGGTAGTAACAATATGATGGGCTGAGATATTGCACAATAACCACAGATATACAGTATTACCAAATACAGCAGCATGCTGCTGACAGAGGACAGGACATTGGAAAAGATTGTCTGTGTCTGGCGCACCTGTACAAATTGTTCCATTAACCCATTCAGCAGGTTGACAGCTGTACTGGATTTTGATAAGACAACCCATACACCACCGCCAAATCCACATAAAAATAAAAGCAAAAAACCAAGGAGTCCCAAGTTTTGTTTTGAAAACTGGGCAAGGGAAAAAATGTGATACCTTAGTCCTCCACCCAGGCTCCGCCGATAGTTTGTCCTGCTCATTTTTACCATCCTCCGCATTTGATCTTCTATAAACCTTATGCGGAAAAGAACCATATTATGCTTTTTTATCGGCCAATTTCATATGCACGCTGAATACACTCCTCAATTGCACAGCGTACAGCTTGGTCAAACCCTTCCCTATCCATAGCCTCCAAGCCTTTTTTGGTTGTACCGCCAGGAGAAGTCACCATATCAATCAGTTCCTGGTGGCTTTTTCCCGATTCCATCATCATATGGGCAGAACCGATTAACGAAGCACAAAACAGGTTGTTTGCATCTTTGGCTTCAAAACCCATTTCTACTGCCTGATCAACAAACAATTTGGCAAACCGGTAGATAAACGCAGGGCTGCTTCCATTGATTGGAATCACTTCATTCATTTGATTGGGCTTTATTTCGCAAACTGTTCCGGCGCACGCAAAGATATTTTTTACAAATTCAAAATTTTCGATTGGAGTTGGTTCCATTCTGCTCATTGCGGTGGCGCCATACCCAATTAATAAAGGGGTGTTGGGCATAACCAAAATTAAATTAGTGTTTTCTCCTAAAATGGACTGCACATACTTACCCGAAATACCAGCTGCTATCGATACAAAGGTCTTCCCTTCCCTGCTGCATTCTTTCATTTGCTCCAAGACAGACGGTATTACCTGTGGTTTTACCGAAAGAAAAATATATTCACAGCATTCTACCGTTTCTGGTACCGAATCAAACGCCTGTATTCCTCTGCCGCGAAATGTATTACGCTTTTCCTCACTGATGTCATATACTGCCAAATCCTTTTCGGAAAGCAGCTTTGTATGCAGCATTCCCTCCATAATAGCAGTGGCCATATTACCTGAACCAATAAATCCAACTTTAATCATTACGACTCTTCTCTCTTCATAAAATAGCAAATGTCTGCTGGTAAATAACGTAAAACACCCATTGTATTCCGTTGTGTGAAAAATTATATAATTACTTGCTAGACTTTTCCATAAATTTACAATTGACTATTTTTGTTTTCCAGGGAACATTAAATAAAAGATAGCACAATTTCCGCCAAAAAACAAGAAAGAAGAGCGCCAAACGCTCTTCTTTCTATTATTCCGCTAAAGCGGCCTTTATCATTATAGCACACTCTATCCGTTTCTTTTCCAGCTCGCAGGAAAGCTTGAAAGGTTTTAAAATATCTCCGCAATATTGCATGCTGTTGGCGTTGCAGCCACCACTGCAATAAAATTTTGCCCAGCAGTTTTTGCAGTCTTCTTTTCCATAAACAGTGGCACTTGCAAAACGGTCTTTCATCTTTGCATCAAGGGACTGATCATAAACATTGCCCATTTTCCAATCCTCGTGGCCAACAAATTGGTGGCAGGGGTAAACATCCCCATCCGGCGTAATCGCGCAATATTCATTTCCGCAACCGCAGCCGCGCAACCGTTTAATGGCACATGGACCTTGATCTAGATCAATCATAAAATGGAAAAAGTTGAATCCGGTACCGGATTTACGCCGTTCTATCATAATTTGAGCTAAGCGGTCATATTCTGCAAATACTTCGGGTAGGTCTTCCTCAGTCAGAGCATACGGTACAGAAGGATCGCTCACAACAGGCTCAACAGAAATTTGGTCAAAACCTAAACTGTTCAAATGAAGAACGTCCTCCGCAAAATCTTTATTATATTTTGTAAATGTGCCACGAACATAATATTGGTCGTGTCCCCGCATATCTACCATTTTTTTGAATTTAGGCAAAATAGAATCATAGCTTCCGCTGCCATCAACACGTACCCGCAGGCGGTCATTTACCTCTTTGCGGCCATCAATCGACAATACAATGTTAGACATTTCACGGTTAATGAATTCCATTTTAGCATCATCCAGTAATACACCATTTGTAGTAATGGTAAAACGGAAATTTTTATTGTGCTCTTTTTCTAAGGAACGCGCATACAGAACAATTTCTTTTACCGCATCAAAATTCATCAACGGTTCTCCACCAAAAAAATCAACCTCTAGGTTATGCCGGCCGTAAGAATACTTGATTAAATAATCAATTGCTTTTTTCCCGGTTTCGGCTGACATAATAGAACGCTTTCCCTCGGCATAATCACCGGTGGAGGCAAAGCAATACTTGCAGCGAAGATTACAATCGTGGGCAATATGAAGGCACATTGCTTTCAGCGGGGATGCCACCATCATATTGCTGAATTTTTCATAGTCATCAACAGAAAACAACTGACCTTTTTCAAACAAATTCAATACTTCACTATATGCATCCAGAATATCTTTTTTATTATATTTGCTTTCAAGCTTGTCCAATACCGTTTGCGGGCAGTCAGCTGTAAAAGGTGGCTGTACCTCATCCAACAAGTCATAAAACACATCATCTACGACGTGAACAGCGCCACTATGTATATCTAAAACAATGTTATATCCATTTTGTTTATACTTATGTATCATCAAAAATGCTCCATTCTGCCGGTCGCTCCGCGTCGGCACATCATATTTTAATAGCCCCTTTGTCACACAAAGCTTACAACAGACGTCCGGCAGTCGAAGGATGTTCCAACAGGAAGAACGCATAAGAAGCTGTGGTTATAAGGGCATTGCCGCCATATAGTATTGGCCATTGCCGAACATAGCGACCGCTTATATGAATATCTCCGCACAAAATGAAAGGGACAAGCAATTTGTCCCTTTCAAGTCACTTCTTATTTTGTGTGCTCACATTTCTGATTTGCTACTGTGCAAGAAGTTTTGCAAGCGGACTGGCAGCTGGCCTGGCATTCACCGCAACCGCCTTTTACAGCACTTTCCTTCAAATTAGCTTTATTCAACGTTTTTACATGTTTCATTTTATGTCTCTCCTCAATTAGAATTAATATTATACCATAATACAAGCATTGAATAGTAAATGGGTTGTGAACTTAGAAATAAGCGCACAACCATTTCGCTGTTATTATACTATAAAAGCCGCTATAATTCAAGCTTATTTGTGACGCCGCTTCCCATTTACGCCTGCAACTCCGCCAATAGCAGCTGCAATTAAAATAACAACTAGTTTTATTAGTGCCAAGATGCCAATTTCTCCTCCGACAATAAGCCACCCACAAAATAAAGTAAGCAAAAATAGAAATACGCCACAAACAAGGCCGAAAGCAAGGCCTCTTTCTCTAATAAGCTTGGCGCAGCAAAGACCGGCTGCAAAAGCACCAGCTGCTGCACAAACGGTAGAGATTGGGCTTACTAATGATTGAGGGATATCGCGGATCGTAAAAATAAAGGAACAGAGCAGCAAGGCCAAGGTACAAACAACCGCACCCACTAAAACAGAAAAACCAATCGGTTTTAAATACCTGCCAACTCCTGACGGCTCGGCTTTACTACTATTATTTCTCATACTTACCCCTCCTACTTTACCCTATTATAAGGATATTAGGATAGGCCTAAAAATATTACTATTCTGCAACTTCCTGGGTATGTTCTGTGTTATTTTGCTGAATTGCCCAACGCTGAAACCGAATTTTGGAACGGTCAGACCCGGTTTCAATCACAACAGTATCATCCTTTACACTTACAACAATACCAACAACACCGCCGATAGTAACAATTTCATCGCCAACCTGCAGGTTGTTGCGCATTTCCTGAACAGCTTTTTCCTTCTTCTTCTGAGGTCGAAGCATAATAAAATACAAGGCAACGATAATTAAGATCATGGATAAAAAGGACATCAACATGCTACTTGTACTTGCCTGCTGAGTGGCGCCAGTCTCTAAAAAGCTTCTAACGATTGGCATCATAAAATGCACCTCCATAAATAATAGACAAGATTCATTATACCTTGTAATGGTAATAGTTGCAAGAAGAAATTGTAATTTGTATTTAGATTCTTTGGCTTAAAAGGGGAACATAGCGCTCACGAAATGCTGTGAAATTACCTTCATCCAAAGCCTGACGGATCCGTTCCATCAGAGTGTTGTAAAAATACAAGTTATGCATGACAGCAAGGCGCATTCCAAGCATTTCATTTGATTTAAACAGATGCCTCAGATAAGCCCTAGTATGATTACGGCATACCGGGCAATCACACAATTCGTCAATTGGGTTTGGATCAGTTTCGTACTTTGCATTTGCAATATTGCGGATGCCAGACCAGGTAAACAGGTGTCCATGACGTGCATTACGGCTTGGCATAACACAGTCAAACAAGTCTACACCCCGGTATACCCCTTCAATAATATTCGCCGGGGTACCTACCCCCATCAGATACCGCGGTTTATCGACAGGCATATAAGGTTCCACAACGTCTAAAATGTGATACATTTCTTCCGTCGGTTCTCCTACCGCCAAGCCGCCAATTGCATAGCCATCAAGGTTTAACTTTGCAATTTCTTTCATGTGTTCAATCCTCAGGTCATCATAGGTAGAGCCCTGGTTAATACCAAACAGCATTTGATGCTGATTAATCGTATCTGGCAGCTGGTTCAGTCTGTCCATTTCGGCTTTACAGCGTACAAGCCAGCGGATGGTGCGTTCAATGGAACGCTGTGTATAATCGCGCGGGGCGGGATTTTCTATACACTCGTCAAAAGCCATGGCAATGGTGGAAGCCAAGTTTGATTGTATCTGCATACTTTCTTCAGGTCCCATAAAAATACGTTTACCATCCACATGACTTTGAAAGTAAACCCCTTCTTCCTTAATCTTACGCAGCTTGGCTAAGGAAAACACCTGAAAACCGCCGCTGTCCGTTAATATGGGACGGTCCCATCCCATAAATTGATGCAGCCCGCCCATTGTTTTAATTACTTTATCACCGGGTCTAACGTGCAGATGGTAGGTATTGCAAAGTTCAACCTGGCACTTCAGTTCATTCTTTAAATCAAAGGAGGAAATTCCACCCTTAATTGCGGCGGAAGTGCCGACATTCATGAAAGCAGGCGTTTGCACGGTTCCGTGTACGGTTTCAAACAATCCCCGGCGCGCCAATCCTTCTTTTTTTACTAATTTATACATGTAGTTCCTCCACATTATCTCCAATATACATTGCATCGCCAAAACTGTAAAAACGGTATTTTTCTTTCACCGCTGTATAATATGCGTTCATCACATGGTCATATCCGGCAAAAGCGCTTACCAGCATAATAAGAGTACTCTCGGGCAGATGAAAATTTGTAATTAACCCATCCATCACCTGGAATTGATAACCAGGATAGATAAAAATATCGGTATAGCCTTCTGATTCTCTGACGCAGCCTTCCCGCTTTGCAACGCTTTCCACCGTGCGGCAGCTAGTAGTACCCACACAGATGACGCGCTTACCAGCGGCCTTTGTTGCGTTGATTAACTTTGCAGTAGCTTCTGGCATAAAATAGTGTTCAGAGTGCATCTTGTGCTGTGTAATGTCATCAACCTTTACAGGTCGAAACGTGCCCAGGCCGACATGTAAGGTGACAAATCCAATGTTTACCCCTTTATTACGCAGCTTGTCCAGCAATTCGTTGGTAAAATGCAGACCGGCAGTTGGAGCGGCCGCAGATCCTAATTCTTTGGAGTAAACAGTTTGATACCGCTCTTTATCTTCCAGTCGTGCTGTAATATAATGCGGCAGCGGCATATTTCCAATATGTTCTAAAAGGTCAAAAAAATTACCACTGTATTCAAACCGAACTAACCGGTTTCCGCCGTCTAGCACCTCTAATATTTCTGCACAAAGCAAACCGCTTCCGAAGGTAAAACGGGCACCCGGCTTTGCTTTTTTCCCTGGCTTCACCAGTACTTCCCAAATATCTTTTTCTTTCTGCTCCAACAGTAAAAATTCCATAGCACCGCCGGTACCCTCTTTTTCACCGTATAGCCTGGCGGGCAGTACACGGGAATTATTCAAGATCAATGTATCGCCAGAGTTAAGAAAATCGATAATATTATAAAAATGGCAGTGAGACAATTTACCGTTTTGGCGGTTTAAGCAAAGCATTCTCGAATGGTCTCTTGGTTCGATTGGTGTCTGTGCAATTAAATTTTCCGGCAGATCAAACCAAAATTCAGATGTTTTCATGGTTAAATTCCCCTATATTCATAAACTTTATTTGGTATAATAAAAAGAATTGACATACTTTTTGACGAATGATAATATATATTTAAATGAATATTGTACAGATAGAGGTGCGTCTTTAATGAGTATGCGCCGGCAAGATCGCCCAGGATCGCTTGAGCCGCGCTGAAAGGTAACGTCGCCGAAGGGAGCAGTACGGCAGCTGCTTGCCTGGTCGCTTGGCTGAATAAGCCGGCGACTGTCATCATGATTATGATGAAGAGCTATCGACATAAAAAAAGCACTGTTTGCACAGTGTATGTCTATATCTTTATTATATTGCATAAGATGCCGGTTTTCAACCGGTTTTTTTATTATATTTTAGTCTGAATTTAAATTTAAAGGAGTAATTCACTATGAAACAGTACAACGTCGGGGTTGTCGGTGCTACCGGGATGGTAGGTCAACGTTTTATTTCTCTGTTAGAAAACCATCCATGGTTTCGTCTCACCACATTGGCCGCTTCTTCCCGTTCTGCCGGCAAAACTTACGAAGAGGCTGTTGGTAACCGATGGGCTATGAAAACCTCTATGCCGGAAGCTGTAAAAAATATGGTTGTTTTAGACGCTACCGCTGATATTCAAAAAATTGCAAAAGCAGTGGATTTTGTATTCTGCGCTGTGGACATGAAAAAAGAAGAAATTCGCGCTTTGGAAGAAGCTTATGCAAAAGCAGAATGCCCGGTCATTTCAAACAATTCGGCACATCGCAGCACGCCGGATGTGCCTATGATTGTACCGGAGATCAATGCTGGCCATGCTGAAATAATCGATTTTCAAAGAAAACGTTTCGGTACTAAGCGTGGGTTCATTGCGGTAAAATCAAACTGTTCGCTACAAAGCTATGTGCCTGCACTGCACCCATTAATGGATTTTGGAGTAACTAAGGTGCTTGCCTGCACCTACCAGGCTATTTCAGGTGCCGGAAAGACCTTTGAAACCTGGCCAGAAATGATTGATAATGTAATACCCTACATTGGCGGTGAGGAAGAAAAAAGTGAGCAGGAACCGCTGAAAATATGGGGATCTATTCAAGACGGCAAAATTGTTCCGGTTAGCTCCCCTGCTATTACCACCCAATGCCTGCGTGTACCTGTATCAGATGGACACACCGCAGCAGTGTTTGTATCTTTTGAAAACAAACCGACCAAAGAAGAAATTTTAACCCGTTGGAAAACCTTTGCGGGTGAGCCCCAAAAATTGAACCTTCCCTCTGCACCCAAACAGTTCTTACACTATTTTACCGAAGATAACCGTCCCCAGGCTAATTTGGACCGCAATCTGGAGCAAGGAATGGCAGTCTCGATTGGACGGCTGCGTGAAGACAGCCAGTATGACTATAAATTTGTTTGCCTGTCTCACAACACACTGCGCGGCGCTGCTGGTGGTGCCGTTCTACTTGCTGAATTACTTGCAGCAAAAGGCTACCTGGACTAATCCATTTGATTGAAAGAAGGAGTATACTTACTATGAAAAAGACCATTTTTACCGGTTCTGGAGTTGCAATTGCAACCCCTATGAATGCTGATTACTCCATTAATTATGACCGGCTCGCTAATCTTTTAGAGTTTCAGATTAAGGGTGGCACCGACTGTATTATAATCTGCGGTACTACTGGGGAAACTTCCACCTTTACCGATGAAGAGCATGTGGAAACAATTCGCTTTGCAGTGGAAAAGGTTGCGGGACGCGTTCCTGTTATTGCCGGTGCAGGAAGTAACGATACTGCCTATGCTATTTGGCTTTCTAAAGAAGCAAAGCAGGCTGGTGCTGACGGGCTGCTGCACGTAACCCCATATTACAATAAAACCAGCCCATTGGGTTTAATCCGGCATTTTAACGCTATTGCAGATGCAACCGACCTGCCTATTGTTCTTTATAATGTTCCCAGCCGTACCGGAATGTCCATTAAGCCCGAAACCTATGTAGAGCTTGCCAAACATCCTAATATTGTAGCAACCAAAGAAGCATGCGGAGATATTTCGGCCATTGCAAAAACAGCTTCTCTCTGCGGGGATGAACTGAGCATTTATTCCGGAAATGATGACCAAATCGTTCCTATTCTATCTTTGGGCGGTAAAGGGGTAATTTCGGTATTGGCAAATATTATGCCGCAGGAAACCCATAATATCTGCCAGCTGTATTTTGACGGTAAAGTAAAAGAAAGTACCGCTTTGCAGTTAAAACTGCTGAATTTGATCAATTCCCTGTTTGTTGAAGTAAATCCCACACCAGTAAAAGAGGCACTAAACCTGATGGGCTTTGAGTGCGGACCTTGCCGTTTGCCGCTGGTGGAAATGGTAGAATCTAATCGGGAGATTTTGAAAAAAGCAATGCAAAAGCATTCCCTGCTTCAATAAAATCAAATCAGCAATTTACTATTTACTTTCCGGTGGAGATTCTGTTTTGCTGGAAATGACTAACGTTTGATTGAATCAATTTGGATGAAGGAAGTATAAGCGATGATAAAAATTGTTCTCTCCGGCTGCGGTGGAAAAATGGGCAGAGTAATCGCTTCTTGTATTGAGGAGCGAAATGACTGTACCGTAATTGCTGGCTTTGATGTCAACCAGCCGGTATTAAATGCATTTCCGGTTTTTACAAATCCCAGACAGTGTGAAGATTTAAAAGCAGATGTTATCATTGATTTTTCCCACCCAGCTATGCTTTCTGCCCTGCTGGAATATGCTCAACGCACCAAAACACCCGCAGTGATTGCAACAACCGGCCTTACCCCAGAACAGATAGAAGAAATTTCTGCAGCATCAAAAAAGATCCCTGTCTTCTTTTCTGCCAATATGTCTCTGGGAGTAAATCTTCTGGTTGAGCTTGCCAAAAAAGCCACCGCTGTTCTGAGCAAAGATTTTGATATTGAAATTATTGAAAAGCATCATAATCAAAAAATTGATGCCCCCAGTGGAACAGCTTTAATGATTGCAGATAATATCTCTAATATACTGCCAACTGAACCACGGTATGTATATGACCGTCACAGCGTCCGCCGCAAGCGGGATAAAAATGAGATTGGCATTCATGCGGTACGCGGTGGTACAATTGTTGGGGAGCATGAGGTAATCTTTGCCGGAAATGATGAAATCATCACGTTAACACATACAGCAATGTCTAAAAATGTATTTGCCACTGGCTCAATCAATGCTGCGCTATTTTTAGCTAAACAAAAACCTGGGCTTTACAACATGGGAGATTTGGTATAAAGTATTTACTATAATACACAAACTATTTGTATAAAGCTTTTTTACTGCCAGCCGTATGGTCGTGTCATATTAAATTTGTCACAAGGCGGTTTCAATTATTATAATGAGGAGGATGTTTTGTGAATGGCGTAACCCAAATTCGCTTAACCGAGGACGTTGCTCTTATCACCTTTCATAATACCCCCGCAGATAGCACTCTGACTGCGGCAATTTTTACTGAATTTGCCAACGCTGGTATTAATATTGACATGATTTCGCAAACTGCGCCCCAGGGAAGTACGATTACCCTTTCCTTTACAGTCTTTTCAACTGACCTGATTCAGGTGTTGGAACTTTCCAATGGTTTTCGAGATAAATATCCTTCTATTAAACCAATGGTGAGCAGTGGTAATTGTAAAATTCAATTGTATGGCGAAGAAATGCCTCAGATGCACGGAGTTGCAGCTTCTGCTATTGCTGCTATTGCCAAAGTCGGTGCAGAATTAAATTTAATTACTACTTCTGAGGTTGATATTTCCTTATTGGTGGGCAACCATCATATTAATGAAGCAATTGCTTCATTAGAAGAAACTTTTGGGGTAGCATGTGACTCATAAAATCTATATTGCAAAAAGGGCACGGTAAATACCGTGCCCTTTCATTATTACAACCTGAGCCAAAATAAAACCACTGCCTATGGAAAACGTTCTGTGTTGAGTGAAGATCGCAGGATTCGCTTATTTTACCTGTTTCAAAAACCACTTCAGCAGTTCAAACAACTGCGCAGTTTAAATTCATAAAGCATCTAAAGAATTTTATTCCCATGGCCGGGTATCTCTCGTCCACCCTTGGCTTTCCCACCAATCGCGGTCTATAGGGTTCCATGCAGCATGCGACGAGGACTGCATCTTTCGAAAAATAAAAAACTGTACCTTACTACGCAAACTAGCATGAGGATGCTTTCGTCGTTTCTCGACAGATTGCGCAACTTTTTGGGCTTGCCGGGCCAATTTAGCTTGTTTTTTACCGACAAACTTTCCATGTTCATAGCATTTGATGTAAATAGAAAAAGATATACTTTTAAGCAACACATCCATTTAAACTATTTTGCCAAGGATTTAACCACATCAGTGGAAGGTGCGCCTGCTGAACTGCTTAGAGCAACTCCAACTTTATGGAACATAGAAGCATGAGGACGATGCGTAACCAAACGATAAGCAAGGTGATCCATCAAATTTTCATACTTTTGCTCATTTCCATCACATAATTAGGGCTACCCAATAGAACGACATCTGCCCACTCTATAACCTTGGCTATGGGCTCCTGCTCCGCTGCGGGACAGTATTCTTCACCTTAAAAAAACAGCGGTTGCATCCATGGCAAAAGCAGGGCCGTCAGTTGGCAGAAAGAACTCTTTCAATTCATCTTGGGCAGTCATTAAATATTGTAGTACAGTATGTGCCAGCGTATATGTAATCCCTTTATGGGATTGCCCATAAATAACGGCTATTTTCATCAGGATGTCCCCTTTTCACTCAAAATCAAATTAAGCTAAGTTTTTTAATACTTACCGGGCGGAGTAGGGTATACTTTTACATAGGGAAAATATTGGAGCGATAACCAATCCAATGAATTCGAATCATACATCTATTTTAATTGTTTATAACCAATACAAAGGAAATATACACCCTGAAATACCAAATAAGGAAAGGGTAAGTAACAAATGCTACTCACCCTTTATTTTCCTAAACACTTCAAAAAGCTTACATCATTATAAGGTAACCTTGTGAAACACCTTTTTACCCTTTTTCAGAATAACCGGACCAGACTCAAACACAGCTTTAGTAATAGTGCTGTTAAAGTCAGTTACCTTTTCATCATTTACTGAAATACCGCCCTGCTGTACCAAACGACGTCCTTCACCTTTGGATGGAGCCAATTTGCTAACAACAAGAAGATCTAAAATTCCAATAACATCATCAGCAAAGTTTTGTTCCGATAATACTGTAGTGGGCATATTGTTGTCATGAGCGCCGCCTGCAAACAACGCTTTGGAAGCGTCCAGAGCCTTTTGTGCCTCTGATTCCCCGTGTACTAATTTGGTAACTTCAAAAGCAAGAATTTCTTTCGCTTTATTTAATTCACTGCCCTGCCATTTCTCCATTGCTTCAATTTCCTCAATTGGCACAAATGTTAACAATTTTAGGCAGTTAATTACATCGTCATCACTGACATTTCTCCAATACTGGAAGAACTCATAAGGAGAAGTTTTATTTGGATCCAGCCAAAGGGCACCTTTTTCGGTTTTACCCATTTTTTTACCTTCTTTGGTGGTAAGCAAGGTAAAAGTCATACCATATACATCCTTGCTGTCCACCCGGCGCACCAGGTCAACACCACCAATGATATTCGACCATTGGTCATCACCGCCCAGTTCCATGGTGCAGCCGTAGGTGCGGTTTAAGTGCAAAAAGTCGTAGCTCTGCATGATCATGTAGTTAAATTCAATAAAAGAAAGTCCGCGCTCTAAACGCGATTTAAAACACTCTGCAGCAAGCATACGGTTAACCGAAAAATGCACCCCAACATCCCGCAGCATTTCAATATAATTCATTTTGAGCAGCCAATCGCCGTTACGCGCAACAATTGCCTTGCCCTCACTAAGATCGATAATTTTCCCCATTTGTTCTTTAAAACGGTCAGCATTATAGTTGATTTCATCAACAGTAAGCATTTTACGCATATCGGTTTTTCCGGTAGGGTCACCAACCATAGTAGTGCCGGTACCCAACAGAATAATTGGCATATGACCGGCCTGCTGCATTCTTCGAATGACCATCAACTGTAAAAAATGCCCTACGTGCAGACTGTCTGCGGTTGCATCAAAACCAATATAAAAGGTCACCTTTTTGTCATTTAAATGCTTTTCAATTTCTTCAGGGTGGGTCATCTGGGCAATTAACCCACGGCGTGAGAGTTCTTCAAATACTGTCATTCTCCATTCCTCCAAAATAATAATGATTCAATTGCCGTGTTCCTCAAAACTACAAGGTATTCACGTAACAAGCAGGGTTACAGGCTAAAGGAGCATACAAAAACCCTCTGCCTGTTTCCAGACAGAGGGCGAATGAACGCGGTACCACCTCTTATTTACAATGCCATCACTAGCACTGCCTTAACGGGTAACGGCAGAAGCGATTACCCTTACGCGGTAACGGGCGCACCCGACTCTTCCCTACCAAATGGTCTTACCATTCTTCGAAAAGGCGGCTCCAAGATGTATTCGCTCATGTTTTTCACTATCTGCTCACACCAACCGCAGACTCTCTGTAGTTTCAAACATCAGGTACTTGTTCTTATCATAGCCATTGGTCACAGTATAGTATATCTCAATTTTTTTGTCAACCCTTTAGTTGCCCGAAAATTTTAACAGTTCGTCCGCATTTTGTAAAGCTGTTTCGGTAATCAGCTCTCCGCCAATAATTCGTGCCAGTTCTTCTTTACGGCCATTTCTGTCTAAGACTTCAACCGCAGTGAAGGTTCTGCCGTCCTTTACAGTCTTATAAATTTTTAAATGATTCGCAGCAAAAGCTGCCACTTGAGCCAAATGTGTCACGCAGATCACCTGACGATTTTTTGCTACCTGTTGTAACTTGGCGCCAATTTTTTGTGCTGCTCTGCCGCTTACTCCAGCATCTACTTCATCAAAAATCAGGGTGTCAATAGCATCCTTATTAGCAAGCACATTTTTAATCGCCAGCATAATACGCGAAAGCTCGCCGCCGGATGCAATTTTGGCCATAGATTTTGGAGGCTCTCCTGGATTAGCAGAAATTAAAAATTCCATTTCGTCCATTCCGTTTGCTCCCATTTCTTTTACTGAATGGGCAAGCGCTAATTTTACAGACGGCATATCCAGGTAAACAAGTTCTTCTTCCACCTTCTTAATAAAGTCCCCAGCCTTCTTTTCACGCAGAATACTTAACGCTTTGGCTGCCTGTTTTCCTTCAGCAGTTAGCTGAGCCAATTGATTCTGCAGCTGGCTAATAAGCTGGTCAGAAAGGTTGATTTGCTCCAGCTGGCTTCGGGCTTGCTCACAAAACTGTAATATAGCTTCTTCCGAGGAGCCATATTTTCGTTTTAGCCGATGAATTGTTTCCAGCCGGTCTTCTATTTCATCCAATCGCCTAGGATCATATTCAAAATCATCCAAATATGAGGAAATTTCTTCTCCGCATTCTTCCAAGTCGTAATAAAGGCTGTGTAGCCTTTGTGTAACACCCTGCATTTCAGCAACATATTCCCCTGCTGTGTCCATTGAAGAAAGCAGATCACCGTAAAGTGATAATATTCCTTCCGATTCGTCTGTACCATGAAGCAGTTCTTTGGAAAAACCAACCGCCTCCTGAATTTTTTCGGAATTCTTAATGATCTTCCGTTGTGCAGTCAGCTCTTCTTCTTCCCCAATTTGCAGGTGGGCAGCGTCAATTTCATTAATCTGATAGCTTAGCAGATCAATCTGCTGAGCCTTTTGCTGTTCATCCAAATTCAGTTGGCTTAATTTTTCCTGCGTTTCACAGATCTGGCGGTAAATCTGCCGGTAATACTCCAACTCAATTGTAGTATCCCCATAATTATCGATAAATTGCAGATGTTTTTCCGGAGATAAAAGCTGCTGATTGTCGTGCTGGCCATGAATGTTAATCATCCCACCAGCAATCTGCTTCAAAATTGAAACAGTTGCCGGGCGGCCGTTGACCCGGCAGCTGGAGCCGGAATCGGCAGAAATTTCCCGGGAAATTAGAATAGAATTGTCTTCGCTGGGCTCGTAACCCAAGGATTCCAACAAACTTTGTATTTCAGGGCGCACTGCGGTAAAAAGTGCGGAAACCACTGCTTTTTCTTCCCCTGTACGTACAATATCTTTTGAAGTGCGCTCCCCTAAAACAGCATTAATTGCCTGTATCAAAATGGTTTTACCTGCACCGGTTTCTCCGGTGAAAACATTAAACCCTGCTGTAAAATCAATTGTCGCCTTTTGAATAACCGCAACATTCTGAATAAAAAGCTGACTAATCATGTCAAAGCCCTCTTTACTGTTTAACGATTCATTAGTTTTTTAAACTGGCTGCAAAGCTCTGCCGCTCCCTGCTCATCCCGCATTAACACAAAAATTGTATCATCGCCCGCCAGGGTCCCCACTACGCCTTTCCAATGAATCGCATCCATCGCTGCACAGACGGCATTTGCCATACCGGTATAGCATTTTATTACTACAAAGTTTGAAGCATAGTCTATACCATTTACCGATTCAAAAAAGATGGAATTAAACTTGTAGGAAATATCCGATTTCATTTCCTTGGCACCAGTGGTGTAATAATAGCCTCCGTTGCTTGACTGGGATTTAATCAGCCTGAGCTCTTTTATATCCCGGGAAACCGTCGCCTGGGTTACATAAAAACCGCTCTCATTCAGTTTTTTCAGCAGTTCCTCCTGCGTATCAATTGGATAATCTGCTATTAATTCCAAAATTTTAGCGTGGCGTTTTGACTTCATGGGAACTACCTCCTTGTGATAATTTTTTTACTTAAAATTTCATAAAAATCTCTATTGTCAAAGGAAACCAATTGAATTTGTTTTTGAGATATTTTTATTTCAACCGATTCTCCGTCTGAAATTTTAATAGGGTCCTGCCCATCTACCGTCAGGTATAGTAAATTGGAATTGTTAATATACTTTCCCTCAACCCGCAGCACTTTATCTGAATGGAACAAAACTGGTCTGGCAAACAAGGTATGGGGACAGATGAGCGTCATTAAAATACTTTGCACCTGTGGATCTATAATCGGGCCGCCTGCAGAAAGTGAATATGCTGTAGAACCGGTGGGGGTGGAAAAAATAATTCCATCCGCCCGATAAGAATCCATAAACTTTTCGTTGCAGTAAACATTAATATCCACAATTTTGGCACGTTCCCCTTTAGAAAGAACCGCATCATTTAAAGCATAAAAAGTTTTGCTTTCATTCTGTGCGTGATATACCGTTTCCAACAGCATCCGGCGGTCAATTGAAAACTGCTTCTGCAATAAACAAGGCAAAAATTCTTCCATCTCTGACGCTTCCAACTGTGCCAAAAAACCAAGCCTTCCCGCATTAATCCCTAAAAGGGGTTTATTGGCAGCAAGTGCATAACGCGCGCAATGAATAATTGTTCCATCCCCACCCACTGCAATAATTGCATCGCACTTTTTTTGGTGATGCTCTAAACTGTCAAATTGAATGGGAGAAAGCGGGAAAATTTCTTGAAATGCAAGATCCATAAGGGGTACAGCCCCCAGCCGGTCTATGATTGAGATTAAACGCACCGTACAATGATAAACGTCTTTTTTGTCCATGTTAGGAATAATCAACAGGTTCAATTCCTGCACCCCGCTTTACAACTGTTTATGGGAGGCGGCAACGATTTGGCTGATTTCATCGTCGGTTACAAGGCAAGGCTCCTGGCATTTTTTCAAAAGCAGCAGATATTCAATATTACCCTCTGGCCCCTTAATGGGTGAAAAACTAAGCCCTTTAGGACAAAATCCATGATGCCGAGCAAAATCGACTACTTTTTGAACTACCTCTAAATGAATTTCGGGTTCACGTACTACCCCTTTTTTCCCTACTTTTCCTTTACCTGCCTCAAATTGAGGCTTGACCAAACAAACAACCATGCCGTTTTCACAAAGTAATTCCAGTGCAACTGGTAAAACCAGGGTTAAAGAGATAAAAGAAACGTCAATGCTGATAAAATCGATTGGTTCTAATATCTGTTCCCGGGTAACATGACGAATATTGGTTCGTTCCATGTTTACCACCCTAGAATCATTGCGCAAATTCCAGGCAAGCTGACCATAACCTACATCCACAGCATAGACCTTACGGGCGCCATTTTGCAGCATACAATCAGTAAAACCCCCGGTAGAAGCACCGATATCCATACAGACAGCACCTTGCAGCACTAGGGGAAAAACCGACAATGCTTTTTCTAACTTTAATCCTCCGCGGCTGACATAACGCAATGTGTCACCACGCACCTCAATCTGGTCAGTATCTGACACAGGGGTGCCGGCTTTATCAGTCTTTTGCTGGTTTACATAAACCTGCCCAGCCATGATAAGAGCCTTAGCCTTTTCCCTGCTGGGCGCTAAGCTTTTTTCTACCATGACAATATCTAAACGTTCCTTCACGAATCCCTCTCCTGTAATGCTATTTGTACCAATGATTCTGCGTCTAATTTTACCCGATGCAGGGAGGATGCTATGGATGCCTGCGATACAAATTGATTATCCACTGCACAAACTTTTACTTTGCCCTTGTATCCACGACTTAGTAAACCTGCACAGAGGTGCTCGCCAATTCCACCAGATAAAATTCCTTCTTCTGCAATGATTATCCTGGAATACCTCATAGCTTCGCTCCAGACCTGTTGGGGTATTGGGGTAATCTGATTCAGTTTTATAATTCCGCTTAAAACACCGTGTTCCTTTAAAATCTCTGCAGCATCGCTTACCTGCTTATATTCCCTGCCGTAGGTGATCCACAGTAGGTTGGAATCAGCTGCTGGAATATGCAAATAAGATGAAAATGAGGTAATTTCATACCCTACTGCCAGTTCTGGTTGTGTGCCGCGGGGATAACGCACAGCACAGACTCCACTTTCTTCTGAAATACAGTGCTCTAAATCCCACTCCAGTTCCCGGTATGTTGCCGGGGAATAAACGGTAATATTAGGAACAGTGGAAAGATAAGCGGCATCAAACAGCCCTTGATGGGTTTCACCGTCGTCCCCAACAATTCCTGCGCGGTCAATAGCCAGAATGATATGCCGCTGATCAATCGAGGCGTCGTGAATAATTTGGTCATAACTGCGCTGCAAAAAGGTTGAATATACCGCAAAAACCGGTACCATTCCTCCTGCTGCTAAACCGGCAGAAAAAGTAACCGCATGGGATTCTGCAATACCAACATCAAAAAAACGGTTTTGTGATTTAAACTCGGAAGAAAAATATTGCAGGCCGGTTCCATATTTCATTGCTGCAGTAATTGCGCATATTTTAGGATTTTCACGGGCAAGCCTAGTTAAATGCTTACCAAAAATAGTAGAAAAGCTGTCGGTTGATGCAATGTCTGGATCACCGGTGGTAATATCAAATTTTGATATTCCATGGTAAGCTCCCGGGTTCTCTTCTGCATACTTATAGCCTTTTCCTTTGGTTGTATCTACGTGCACCATAACAGGCTTATTATATTGCTTTGCTTGTTCCAGCACATCACATAAACTTTCAATATTGTGTCCATCCACTGGGCCAAGGTAATCAAAACCAAAATCCTCAAAAAATGTGGTATGATACAAAGCAATGCGCATAACTCTTTTTATTTTAACAACAATTTTTTTAATTGGCTTACCAACAATAGGCGTATGATCCAATATTTTTTCGACTCTTTTTTTAGCCGAAAAATAAGCAGGTGCAGAACGAATGTTGCTTAAATACCGGGCTAATGCTCCAACATTTTTTGAAATGGACATAGCGTTATCATTTAAAATAATAATGAGCCGCTCTCCGCTGCGTCCGGCATTGTTAATACCCTCATAAGCCAGACCGCTGGTTAAAGCCCCATCTCCAATTACTGCAATAACATAATGGGGATCCCCCGCCAATGACTTCGCTTTTGCCAAACCAAGAGCTGCAGAAATGGAAGTGCTGGAATGCCCTGCTAAAAAAGCATCATATTCACTTTCACTGCTACGCGGAAAACCAGAAATTCCGCCTTCCTGCCTGAGAGTATGAAAATTATCTTTCCTCCCAGTTAAAATCTTATGGGTATAGCTTTGATGACCAACATCCCAAACAAGCTGATCCTGCGGTACATCAAACATTTTATGTATCGCCAAAGTGAGTTCAACCGTTCCTAAATTCGAAGCAAGGTGACCGCCAGTTTTTGATACTGATTCAATTAAAAAATTACGAATTTCACCGCTTAATTGATCTAGTTGACTATAGGAAAGGGATTTAATATCAGTTGGCAGTTGAATCCCCTTTAAAAGTTCCTCAAAAGGCATGTTAAGCCATTCTCCTTTACACAATGCCTAACGAATTGGCATTAACATTGCTATTAATATTCCTAAAAGCGCACCCCCCAGCACCTCCAAAGGAGTATGTCCCAAAAATTCTTTTAATGCCTTATTGGCAAATTGATTTGGGAATATGCTGTTTGGTTCGTTTTCTTTTGGCTCGTTTCCAATCGGTTTCTCATCCTGTGGTTCCTCGCCATCGTCCTCTTCGCTTAGATTTGGCAGTGTAAACAGCATTTTATTAATTACCTTAGCCTGCTCACCTGCTGCTCGGCGCACTCCCATGGCGTCATACATTACAATTGCAGCTAAAACCACGGTAATAGCAAATTCCGGGGAAGAAAAACCCATTTTGCGGGCCATTCCAACGGCAAGAGAACAAACCAGCGCAGAATGGGAGCTGGGCATTCCACCTGCCCCAAATAACCGTTCAATATTAAACCGGTTAGTTAATAAAAAGGAAAATAAGGTTTTTAATACCTGCGCAGCCCACCAGGCAACAAACGCCACATTGAGCAGATAATTACTCGTTAATATTTTAAGCCATTCCATAAATTCACCATTCCACTTAATAGTTGCGTTCCATTAAATAATCAGCCAGACTTATCAAAAATTGGTCATCACTCTGCAACTGGCTGGCAGCTTCATGAGCAAGCTTAACATAATGCATTGCTTTCATTTTTGCATTTTCCAGGCCCAGCAGTGAAACATAAGTGGTTTTATGATTTTCTGCATCGCTTCCAATCGGTTTTCCCAGCACTTCTGCAGTACTGGTTACATCCAAAATATCATCAATAATTTGAAATGCCAATCCAATATTTCTTGCGTAATTATCTGCAGCCTCAACATACTCATTCTTAGCTCCAGCTGCAATACAGCCAATCCTTGCGCTCACCCGAATCAATGCACCAGTTTTCATGAGGTTCATAGTTGTTAAGGTATCTAAATCAACCTGTTTTTCTTCGCAGGCAAGATCAATTACCTGACCTCCAATCATTCCGTTTACACCAGCTTTGTCAGACAGCTCTTTAACAACGGCAACCAAACGGTTGGTCGGAATTTGAGTTTTAACGGCAGTTTCAAATGCCAAAGTAAGCAAACCGTCACCTGCCAAAAGTGCCGTATCTTCTCCAAAAGCTATATGACAAGAAGGTTTTCCCCTGCGCATATTGTCATTATCCATACAAGGAAGGTCATCATGTATCAGAGAATAAGCATGAATCATCTCAATTGCTGCAGCCAACGGCATAACAACTTCGCTGCTTAAACCAAACAATTCTGCAAAATGGAGCACCAAAACAGCCCGGATGCGCTTACCTCCGGCCATTAAGCTATATTCCATAGCGTCCACAACCTGGTGATAGAGCGGGGATTTTTTAGGCAGATATTCCGGCAGGTGGTTTTCTATAAATGTTGTATAACGATTCAATTCCTTTTTAAAGTCATTCCCCATCTTTTTCATCCTCTAACATAGCATCTGGTGTTAGTTTTTCAATGGTGAGCTGGGCTTTTTTTAGCCTGTCTTTACAGTATTTAGCTAATTTTGTTCCTTCTGTATAAAGCTGCAGTGACTCTTCAAGGGTGGCATCAGAACGCTGCATTTGATCAACAATTTCCTCCAGACGCTGCATCGCCTCTTCAAAGGTCATAGCTTCTGTTTTCATACGGCCCCTCCCTGTTTCACTTCTTCAACCACAGAACTTATCATACCATCTGCCAATTTTGTCTGTATTTTATCTCCAGGGCTTAATGCCCGCACCGATTCAACAATTTGTTTCTCTTTCATAGTAATTGAATACCCCCGCCTTAAAATACCGGCGGGATTTAAGGTATCAAGTATTTGCACAGCATGATCAATCCGTTCCGCCCTGCAAAGGTTGCTTTGTGCGCATATATCCTTTAATGATTTTATCAAAAAATCAAGCTTTTGTCCATTTTCTTTCATGAGCTTCCATGGACTATAGAAAGATTTTACCGATTCCAGTAAATTTAAACGCTCATTTTGCTGATAAATTTTCTGTTTCAACTTCAAAGATAGGTTGTTTTGCATTTCCTGCACCCTACCCAATAGTTCACGCTGATCAGGTACCGCTAATTCAGCCGCTGCAGAAGGAGTAGGAGCCCGCAGGTCGGCCACAAAATCACAAATGGTGTAATCTACTTCGTGTCCTACCGCAGAAATGACAGGAATTACAGAAGTAAAGATTGCGCGCGCTAATTTTTCATCGTTAAAAGCCCACAAATCCTCAGCTGAACCACCACCGCGTCCAATAATAATAAGATCGCAAAGTCCGTTTTTGTTTAAAAATTGAACGGCAGCAGTTAATGAAGGAGCTGCTTTTTCCCCTTGTACGATTGCTGGGCAAAATATAATTTTAATAAGTGGGTAACGGCGGGTTAAAACATTTTTGATATCCTGAAAGGCGGCTCCAGATTCCGAGGTAATCACACCTATCGTTTGAGGCAGAGGTGGGATCGGCTTTTTATGTGCCAAATCAAAAAGTCCTTCCTTGGAAAGGCGTGCCTTAAGCTGTTCTAACGCTACTTGATAAGCTCCCTTCCCGCTGGGCTGCATATCGTAAACATATAGCTGGTAGATGCCGTCTCTCTCGTAAACCGATACATTGCACTTTACCAAAACGCGCATACCGTTTTGTGGTTCAAAAGGCAGTTCCTGCGCATAACTTTTAAACATAACCGCCTTTATGGAAGCAGAGTCGTCTTTTAAAGTAAAATAATAATGCCCTGTCTTATAGTGATGGGCAAAATTAGAGATTTCCCCCTCTATAAAAAGCAGAGCAAGTTTTTCATCTGAATCAAATACTGATTTAATATACCGGTTAAGCTGGGAAATCGTAAGTACCTGAAACTGCATAGCTATATCCTCCATTTTTCCCTGCTCTGACTCGCTGCTAAAATAGCAACGCCAGCTGCATTGTCTGCAGAAAATTCCGGCGGTGCAAAATACCCGTTGTACTGCTGTTTAAGCTTTTTACGAAGTAATGAATTACTCATGACACCGCCCGCATATAAAACATTGGCACCAGGATGGCGTTTTAAAGCGTCTGATGTCATTTTATCTACCACTGCACCAATATAATCTAAACAGAATTTGGCAGTATCTTCCTTAGACTCACCGCGTTCCAACATAGCTGTACACTGATTTTCCAATCCCGAAAAACAGCAGTTTTCCCCCTTAAAAGCAGGCCTGATTTTAAAGGTGCGGCTGCTCTGCAAAGCAAAATTCTCAATATAGCGCCCAGCTGGAAATGGCAGCCCCATCCTTACTCCAATACGGTCAATAGCTTGTCCTGCCTTTAAATCTAGGGAGGTCGCTTCTAACCTAATATCAAACGGCTTCTCTATCCCGTGACGTACCCATAAGCATTCCGAGGTACCCCCAGAAAAATGAAACCCAATAAACTCTTTGTTTGCCCACTGCATCACTTCCGCCCCGTACAAAGCTGCCATTATATGACCGTCCTGATGGGAAAATTCCAATACCGGTACCTGCAGCGCAGCACCAATTGTTTGTGCCGCCATTTTTCCTACCAAAAAACAAGGCATATAAGAACCTTCTATGTTTCGTGGTTTTACTGACACCCCAACTGCAGCAATTGGAGCGCCGCATTCTCTGCGCAAGCTGGAGATTAAATTTCCAAGCTGCTGGACATGATGAAAAACAGCGTCACCCTGTCGGAGCCCTATGCTTCCATCCCGTACGGGTAACAACTGTTTCTTCTGTATAACCAAATTTTCTGCTGCCAAATAAAGAGCCGCTGAAGTTGTATAGTTGCTGGTATCAATTCCAAGAAATGCCCTCATCATTGTTATTCCTTTGCAGGGGCAGATGCCTGCTCTTGGTCTCGAACAAAACCGCCCAGAAAACCATTTACATACGAGCCAGCTTCCTCATCGGCATATTTTTTTGCCAGCTCTACCGCCTCATTGATGGAAACACTTGCAGGAATTTCTTCAAAATATAAAATTTCGCAAACCGCCAGCCGCAGAATCGAAAGGACAACCCGAGATAGTCGGTTTACATTCCATTTATGCGAATATTGCTCAATTACTGCATCTAGCTGAATAATGTGTTCATACACACAGGATGCCAATCCCCTGGCAAAGCTGTCTATTTCCAGGTTTCTACCTTCAACCGCTTCCTCGATAATACTGTCTAAAGTTTCTTCTTTAAAACTACGTTCAAACACCAGTACAAACGCTTGCTCTCTTGCTTCTCTTCTTTTCATTTTTACATCCCACCTGTGTATCTTTCCATCTTAAAATTTTAAGGTGCAAAAACTTTATGAACCAAAACGCATAATAAGGAAATACAAAACTTTGCAGAAATTCTGTATTTTGTCTGCCCCTCCTGGGGCCTTGCCTGCCCACTGCAGGGGAAGGCAGGCACCGTCCCGGTATGCATATTGGAGTTTTATGCTCCGTGCATATTTTTTGTTATATTCATTTAGCATAGCAAAACAGCCCTCCTAAAAATCAGGAG
This sequence comes from Ruminococcaceae bacterium Marseille-P2935, assembly GCA_900104565.1. GTDB lineage: Bacteria > Bacillota > Clostridia > Oscillospirales > Ruminococcaceae > Marseille-P2935. The sequence goes on along the minus strand of LT629952.1, from coordinate 405,405 downwards.
GGCTAATTTTAAAGTTCAGGCTGTGCTTGGTCAAAAACAATTCCGGCAATGGTTACATTTACTCTTGCAACAGCAATTCCGGTCATGTTTTGAACGGCCTCTTTAATTGCTTGCTGCATAGCACTGGCAACCTCCGGAATTTTAGCCCCTGATTTTAGATTGACATGAACCTCAATCGTGGCTACATCATCGCTAATTTCAATTGTAATGGGTTTAAAAGACTGCTTTTTTAGCAAACCCTTTAAGTTCACATTGCCTGACGCTAATGAGGCAACCCCGGGAATCTCTGTAACCACAGAACCAGCAATTGTTGCAATAACATCCTGTGAAATTCTCAAACTACCGCCAGGCTGCCTGGTTTCAATATTATCCATAGCTTTGAGCCTCCTTCTGCCCTCAAATTTATTCCGCCGGTTACTGCATAAGCGAAATAAAGTGATTTGGGCAAATGTTCTATGTTCACTACGCCACACACATATTTATATTATGGCATAATACGTATTAAAAAACTAGATGCAGTTTTTCCTACGCATAAAAGTATATAACCGTAAAGCAGTTATAGTACTTTTTATGGCCCGACACACAGCGCCGGCCCATTATTCCATTTTCACTATGTGTTTATGGTATAATCACTGCTATGAGTTATTATACCATAAAAACAACGGCTCACAACTATTTCGTTTCAATTATTTTAATATTTTCTGCCGGAATGCTGGTTTCTTCTAAAATAATATCTTTCATCTGAGCAACTTCGTTGAGCAAAAGGCCTTCAGATTTTACAATAACATCAACTTTTTCGGTATCGTAATAAACCATGCAGTCCTGGAACCCTTTTGCTTTAATGAGGTTTTCTATTTTGCCTTCTGTTTCAATAGATTTGGCAAGCTCGGTTGCTTTTAAAGCCAGTTCAGCTTTGGTGGCAGTGTCAAGATTGGCGTCCTGCAGCATCTCCGCTAATGTCTCTACCGCTTCATCGCGGGAACGTTGGCGAGAAAGTTTAGCCTCGGCAAAATAGCTTTCACCGTCTTCTTCATCTTTCAGCTCACTTACAAATTGAGAATCTCCGTAATTTTTATCGCCCTCTGCCGCTCCGGTAAGCTTTAAGTCGCCGCCATTGTTGCTGAACGTCCAGTTCAGATAAACAGCTGCGCCCAGAGCCAAAACCAGCGCCGCCAGAATGATTTGTTTTTTTCCAATTATCATGTTCATCTTCATCAAAATTTCCTCCTTGAATTCTATTATGCCAATCTGGCAATGCAGACACGATTTGAATTAATATGAAAAGCGGTTGTGACCGCACGAACTACCTTTTCCTCTACAATTTTGTTATCTGCACCCTGGCAGGCAACAATAACACCCTGTATCTTAGGCTCCACCACCGAAACCAGAAGCGCTTGCCTTTTTCCGGTGGGGGAATCCACCAAGAGATAAGTTTGATCCGTACTGTTTTTCTCCTGGAATTTTTTAGCTGTTTCCCCATCATAATCCTTTGTTGAGTCAGTGGTGGTTTTCTCTTCTTTGGCATAAACATATTCCGCCGAAGATTCCACCGTTACCATTACCTTTACATCACCAACTCCTTCTATACTGCCAAGAATTTCTGTCAGCTTCTTTTCTACTGCAGCGGCATATTCGTCATTGCTAAGATTTGCACCAGTTTCACTCGTCTGCTGCTGTTTGTTTTTTTCATTTTTGGAAAAAAAACTGGAGGATGCAATCAGCACAATTCCAATTACACCTAAAACCACAATGGCAGTTACCTTTTTATCTCCTTGAAACATTCCCTTTAATTTTTTCCAAAATCCCAATACATAGCTACCCATTGATTTCATCCTCACTGTCATACTGAATCTTCGGCGTTAAACCAAGCTCGTTTTGCAATGCCAATACGAGCTCTTGATGCTGTGATTCATACTGTTTTGGCAGGATAATCTCAATCTCATTAATAGATATGCTGCCATTTTCGTTTGTATTAACGATTATTGTAATTTTTCCGTTTTCTACCTGATAAGCCGAAAGACAACTGGTGATTGCCTGCTTTAATTGTTCCGTTGCATTGTTTATCACCATACTGTCCATTGAGTCTTCCAGACGCTGTGCAATTTCCTGGGTTTGTTCCGGCTGATAATCTAAAACGGAAAAATCCATATCTAACGATACTCCCCCAAGAAGCGGGGAAATGAGGACACACAAAAAAAAGATGCTGACTACCACTTTTAATATTCTCCCACTACTGGGGTTTGGGGCCAGCAACTGTACCAAGCCACCAGCCACCGCGGCTGCACAAACAGCCAATGCCCAGCTTTTTAAACCGTCCATCAATATCCCATCCCAACCGTTAAAATAATTGTGGTCGTTACAATCAGCAACAGCGCAAAACATACGACAACAGAAAGCAGAATGTTTAAAGTAAATGATGCAGCCTTCAATACCCCGCCAACTTCTTTGCAGCGCATCATATCTGCCAATACAGAGCATATTTTACAAGTTAAATTCCATATGACAACCTGGAAAAAGATTGGTAAAAAAGTGAACAGGGCAACCAATATTCCATAGCCGCCTACGGCAGTTTTTAAAAGCTTTAAACACCCTTGTGCAGCAGTAAATGCATCTGACAGGGCATTGCCTATAACTGGTATAAAACTTCCCATCAAAAATTTTGAAGCCTTCAGCGTTGCGGAATCCGCACCTGCCGAAACCATGGTTTGTATGGACAATAGGCCTACAAATAATGTAACTAAAAAAGTAAGTGACCAGGTTACCACTGCTTTCACTGTTGAGGCAGCTGCCTGAATATCCAAGTTTGACAGGATGGACCCGACTAAGCAAAAGACGAAATAAATAATCAGCAGCGGCACCAGAACCGTCGTCACCACCCTGGAAACAGCCTGACATGCCCCAAAGAGGAACATGCTGTAGGTAGTTGCTGTCACAGGCTGACCGCTTGCTGTAACAATCCCTGAAAATAATGGAATAAAACTGATCATGAAGTCACCGGAAACTTGTATGGACTGCGATACTTGACGTATACACTCTATAATCGGGTTAGAAATAGCAGTTACAATACAGACTACCCCGACCATAGAGCAAACGGAGTTAATTCCCGTGTTTTGAAAAGAATCCTGCAAACCATTCAGCAGTGCACATAATAAAATGACTGCAGCAATGGTGCACAAAGTACGAACTGGCTTATACAGTTCTTTTAAGAAAAGTCCTTTTATTACCTCTAAAAATTGTCCTGGTGTTAATGATAAAAGCTTTCCAATATCAATGTGCTGCAGATCCATCTGCTGCAAAATTTCGTTTGCTTCATCACTTACTTTATCTTCCAGTTGGTCTGCGCCAATAATATCCAATTGTTCTTCCAGCGAAAAATCAAAGCCATTTTCTTTTCCATATGCTGTTACGGAATTAAATAGGGCAATCAGCAGTAAAAGTGCCAGTATTTTTACAATCTTTTTCATCTGCTTTTCCTCTATGTATTTAACAGCGTCATCACAATTGTGAGTACCTGCTGAAACAGCGGAAGACTAATCATCAGAATTCCTATTTTCCCCGCGATTTCTATTTTGGTTGCAATGGCCGATTCCCCTGCATCTTTGCAGGTGTCACAGGCAATTTGTGTAAGATAGCATATTCCCAATGATTTTAACAAAATCTCAATATATTCCGAGGGCATATCAGTAGAGGAAAGAATGGTTCCGATTTGTTCAAAAATTGGGGCTGCATTCAAAGCTATTACGGCTATAATAAGCACCCCTGCCGCCAATGAAATCATCATGGAGTATTCAGGCTTGTACTGTTTGATCACCACCGAAAGAATAGCTGCTACTACCCCGGCACCTACAATTTGTACCATATCCATAGTTATAGCCCAAATATTCCTTTAATGGTTTCAAACAAACCGCTAATTTCGTTGATAATAATCATTAAAACGACAATCAGGCCTGCAAGTGAGGTCATCATCGCCTGTTCTTCCCGTCCTGAGCGCAGCAGCACCTGGTAGAGTACCGATACAATAATGCCAATGGCAGCAATTCGAAAGATTAAGTCTACATCCATCCTTTTTTCCTCCCCGTCTACAGCAATACAATAAATACAATTGCAGCCCCCAACGCACCTATTGTCTGATATAGTTTTCCAAGCTTCGCTTTATTATCACGAGCCGTTTCCAGACGGTTCTGCAAAAGAATTCTACAGTTTGAAATACTATGCAGCTGGCTTTCCAAGTCGGCCATTCCAATCACCTGCCCTAAGGTGCACAGCTGTGTACGGTCCGTATCTTCCAGTGCTAATTTCACCTGCATAATCGACTGCTCCCAGCTTTGTCGAAACGGTGCTCCTCTGCGCAAGCTCATGACACATTCTTGCAAAAATGGCAAGCACTGCAGCTCTTCATAAGCCGCAATATGCTCCAGCAACACCTGCACCGGCGCCATAGTATACCGCAGTTCGTTCTCCAAATAACTAAGCATTGTCAGCGCTGCTTCCAACTCGTGCACCCGACTGGTTAGCTTCCAAGACATATTCATTCCTGCCAGTAAACAGCAGGTCGAGATCAGTATAATTCCGCATAACCTTATCATTGTGTTCCCCTATGGTATGTATTTCACCAATGTTTCCAATTCGTCCTTGATTGTTCAGCACAACAATTGACTGGAATGCTCCGGTTTCAATCAGCTGCTTTCCCTGGGGCTTGCGGTAAACTTCGGAAACGCTGGACGCGTGGATAGTTGTTATCACATGTACTCCAGCATTCAGGCCCTGTATCATGGCAGCTATCTCTTCCCTGCCACCCAACTCATCACAAATAATAATGTCTGGAGAAAGTGTTCGTACTGCGATCTGTATTCCATCTCCTTTGGAATAGCCATTCAAAACATCACAGCAATCTCCTAAATCATTCTGAACCACTCCAGCACAAACCGCACCAATCTCAGAACGTTCATCAATCACTGCAACCTTGTATCGCTTGCCTCCTGACTCTCCGGAGGATAATTGCCGGGCCAAATCACGCAGAAGGGTGGTTTTTCCGGTACCTGGTGCTCCTGCAATTAATAAACTGCTCAGGCCTTGCTTAAGAACCTGATGAATCAGTGGTGCAGCAGCCCCCTGTATCTCTCGGGCAACTCGTATATTAATAGAAGTAATGTCTCGAATATTGGTTAGTTTCCCCTGGCTATCATAAACTGCAGTGCCAATAATGCCAGCCCTGTGTCCGCCTGGTATGGAAATAAAGCCGCTGCTAATTTCCTGCTGATGGGTATGTACAGAATATCCACAAAGGCTACGAAATGTTTCCAGTAAATCAACAGGTGCAATTATTGCCTCATCCAATACTGGTTTTGTGCTTAAACAGGACTGCTTATCCACAAAATATATCTGGTTGCGCAGGTATACTGCAGGTGGTTTGCCTACCCATAAACGAATCTCCTGAACCTCACATTTTTGTGCAGATAACAAATACCGCAAAACTTGTCCCGGTACACCTTTTACGTAAGATGCCGCTTGATCATAGCGGCCACTGTCCTGAACCACCATTTTTCAGCCTCCTGAATTTTGATTTTCCTCGTTGTAATAAATATGACCTGTCCTATTTTTTTAGAACGGCTTGCACAAAAACTTTATGTATCAAAGCATCTGCAAGAAACACAAGAATTGCAGCGATAATTTTTACTCATGGGTATTCACACCCATTTAAGGTAACATCATAATACGTTTTTTCTGTTATAGCAGAAAAAAATAAAGTGGAAATGCATCTATAACTATGGGTACTGGACCTTCCTATCTGATTTAGAAAACAAAATAGACCGGGTTGCTCCGGCCTGTTCTTTTTTTTGTATAATTTTTTAAATATGCGAATCTTCTTCGGATTTGCTGGCAAGCCTTTCATCAAAAGCATTCATCCCTAAAAGGGCAAATGGTCACCTGCTTTATAAACTGCACGAATATTTTTTTAGTCGCATTACTTACAGTGTGAGTCAGTATGTTCTGCTCACTTTCCTCATGAAAATTTGATTTAACATTTGATTCGCTCATGCTGTTTGCTAACTCCTTTGGTTATCACCAAGTATAAGCTGTAGAATTTATTCTAAAGATTTGGGCGATGCTGCAAACAATACTTACAGCATCGCCCAAAGAAAAAAGCAGGCAGTGTTACAGCGCTTTCAACAGAATAAGGGGCTGCTTTGCTCCAAAAAGTTTAGCTGTACCCTATTCCCTTTCATATACGAAAACAAGTGTCCTTTGCTAATTAGCAAAGGACACTTGTTTTTTGCTATGCTTCCTGTATGAAGCGTTCTATCAGCTCTTTTAAAATGGCCGGATTACCTTGGCCCTTTGATGCTTTCATGCACTGGCCAACCAAAAAGCCCAAAACATTGGTTTTACCCTTTTTATAATCTTCAATAGGCTTTGGATTATTTGCCAGCACCTCTTGTACAATTGCATCCAACGCGGATGTATCGCTGATTTGTGCAAGATTTTTCTCTTTTACAACCTTTTCGGGACTCTTATCTTCAAACATGATAACTTCAATCACTGTTTTGCCCGAAGTGTTTGAAATGGTACCCTTCTCGATTAACTTCACCATATCGGTAAGTTTTTGGGCGGTTAATTTTGTGTCTTGCAGCTGAATGTTTTTCTCATTTAAAATTCGGGAAATATCTCCCAAAATCCAGTTCGATAGATTTTTAGGCTGGCAGCCGCCAATGTGAACGGCTTCTTCAAACAATTCGGCCTTATCCAAATTTTCCGCCAACAGGTTCGCGTCAAAATGTGGAAGAGCATAATCGGTCATATACCGTTTTATCTTTGCATTGGGCAGCTCGGGAATAGAGTTTTTCAACTGCTTAACATATTCTTCTTCCAATACAATGGTAAGCAGGTCAGGTTCTGGGAAATACCGGTAATCCTGGGCGTCTTCCTTACTGCGCATTACATAGCTCTGCCCGCGCATATCATCCCAGCGGCGGGTTTCCTGCTGAACGGTACCGCCGGCTTCCAGTAATTCGATCTGACGGTTTGCCTCATAGTCAATGGCACGCACTGCGGCACTGAAGGAGTTGACGTTTTTCATTTCACAGCGGGTACCAAACTTATCAGATCCTTTCGGATGTACTGATACGTTAACATCGCAACGAATGGAGCCCTCCTGCATTTTGCAGTCTGAAATATCAAGATACTGCAAAATAGAACGGATGGTATCCAGGTACGCTTTTGCTTCCGCCGAACTTCGCATATCCGGTTCCGAAACAATTTCGATTAATGGCACGCCGCAACGATTTAAGTCAACCAACGAACCAGAAAAACGGTCTTCATGAATCAGCTTTCCAGCATCTTCTTCGATGTGGATGCGGGTAACTCCAATGCGTTTGGTATTTCCCTGCTCATCTAAAATAACATCCAGATAACCATGCTCGCACAAAGGAATATCAAACTGAGAGATCTGATATGCCTTAGGAAGATCGGGGTAAAAGTAGTTTTTGCGGTCCTGCTTGCAAATGCGGTTGATGCTACAATTTAACGCATGGCCCATGCGTACCGCATACTCCACTACCTTTTCGTTTAAAGTGGGTAAGGTGCCAGGCATGCCGGTACATACCGGGCAGCAGTTTGAATTAACCTCCGACCCAAAAGAGTTTTTGCAGGAACAATATATTTTTGTTTTGGTGGAAAGCTCTGCGTGAACTTCCAACCCGACTACAACTTCGTATTCCATGTTTTTCCCTCCCTGCTAAACCAGCTTTGGCACAGGGCCAAAACCGCCGACAGCTTTTTCGTAACAGTGTGCTGTGCTAAGCAGCGTTGCTTCAGACATTTTAGAACCAATTAACTGCATGCCAATCGGCAAACCATTAGCGCCCTTGCCGCATGGCAAGGAAATTGCCGGCAAACCCGCAATATTCACTGTAACCGTACAAATGTCTGCCGCATACATTTTAAGCGGATCATCGGTACACTCACCCAGCTTAAATGCGGTAGAGGGGGACGTGGGGGTTAAAATTACATCACAGCCCTTAAATGCTTGGGCAAATTCATCAGCAATTTGCTTTTGAAGCAACTTTGCACGTTTATAGTAAGCGTCAAAATATCCAGAGCTTAAAACGAAGGTGCCGAGCATAATACGGCGTTTGACCTCATCACCAAAACCCTCGCTGCGGGTTTTCTCATACATGTCGGTAAGACTGTCAAAATTCTCACAACGATAGCCGTATTTTACGCCATCATAGCGGGCTAAGTTGGAAGACGCTTCTGCAGAAGAAATAATGTAATAGGCAGACAATGCATAATCTGTACTGGGCAGCGAAATTTCTTTTAATACCGCACCGCAGCTCTCCAACATTTTGGCACCGTCCATAACCGCTTTTTTAACCTCTTCATCTACGCCGGGGCCATAATATTCTTTGGGAATACCTACGGTAATTCCTTTCAGATCGTCCTTCATGCCAGAAGCAAAATCGGGATAATCACGATGAACAGAAGTTGCGTCCATAGGGTCGTGGCCGCAAATTGCGCTGTAAAGCATTGCAACATCCTCAACAGTGCGCCCCATAGGTCCAATCTGATCCAACGATGAAGCGAATGCCACCAAGCCATACCGGGATACAGATCCATAGGTTGGTTTTAAACCTACAATACCACAGTAGCTGGCAGGTTCACGAATGGAACCGCCAGTGTCAGACCCCAATGCCAGCACCGCTTCGCCAGCGGCAACTGCCGCTGCACTGCCACCGGAAGAACCGCCCGGCACATAGTCAAGGTCGTGGGGGTTTTTTGTCTTTTTAAAGTAAGAGTTCTCACAGGTGGAGCCCATTGCAAACTCATCCATATTTAATTTGCCAGTGCATACAATATTTTGTTTCAGCAGCTTGTCCACAACAGTTGCATTATATGGCGGTTCAAAGTTGTAAAGCATTTTAGAAGCGCATGTAGTCAGTACTCCTTTGGTACAGATATTATCCTTTATACCAATTGGAATACCCGCCAAAGGCGCCAAATTTTCTCCGGCTGCTATTTTTGCATCTACAGCCCTTGCCTGTTCCAAAGCCTGATCTCCTGCCAGCGTAATATAAGCTTCTACCTTGTCTTCTACTGCGACGATGCGGTCATTGATTGCTTGTGCAATTTCTACAGCGCTGCATTCCTTTGCCCGCAGCATTTTTCCAAGCTGTGCCGCCGATCTTTCGTAAAGTTCCATTTTAACCTCCTATTGCGGTTGCCCGCAGATAAAATCGAATCATTTTATTCTACCGTCTTTGGCACAACAATACAGCCAGCCTCGGTTTTAGGCGCGTTTTTCAGAATGTCGTCCCGGCGCAGAGAGGGTTTTATCTCATCCTGGCGTAAAATCATCGGATTATTTTGATCTACACCAATTTTCCCATCCGCCAGTTCGGGCAGATTCTCTACCATACCTAAAATATCCTGCATCTGTTTTTCCAGTTTTTCTACCTGGCTGTCATCAAACTGCAGTCTGGCAAGCTTAGCCACATGTCTAATATTGATCTGCATGATCACACCGTCCTTTATTTTAATAATTCCATGAATTCAGCTTCATTTATAATTTTTACTCCAAGGTCCTGGGCTTTCGTCAGCTTACTCCCAGCCTCTGCCCCGGCCACAACATAGCTGGTTTTTTTTGAAACACTGGAAGAAACCTTTCCACCTGCCTCTTCAATTAGTTTTTGTGCTTCACTGCGGGCCATAGTTGGCAGGGTGCCGGTAAGAACAAAGGTAAACCCTGCCAGCTTATCCCCTTTGGGCTGTGCCAAAGAGCTCATATTTAAACCCAGCTCTTTCAGCCTGTGCACCAAATCACGGTTGGGCTGTTCTTCAAAAAAGCCTACAACACTGGCGGCAATTATTTCGCCAAGGCCATCGATTGCTGATATCTCATCTAAAGTTGCTGCCATCAGCCTGTCCATTTTCTGGAAACGCTCACTGAGCAGAACAGCTGCTTTTTGCCCGACATTTCGGATACCAAGGCCAAAAATCAGACGGGACAGGTCGTTACCTTTGGATTTTTCCAGTGCTGCCGCTAAATTTTCGGCACTTTTTTTCCCCATTCTCTCTAAAGTGGAAATTTGCTCAATGGTTAAGGTATACAAATCTGCCGGGGAGGTAATCAGGCCATTTTCAAGCAAATTTTCAATTACAGCCGGCCCTAACCCTTCAATATCCATTGCATCACGAGAAGCAAAATGTATCAAATTGCGCACCAATTGCGCAGGACAGCGGAAGTTGATGCAGCGAATTACTGCTTCATCCTCTAATCGAACTACAGGCTCACCGCAGGAAGGACAGGTTTTAGGAATTTGATAAACAGGTGCCCCCGCCTGGTGTTCCGCTACCCCAACAACCTCCGGAATAATCTCTCCCGCTTTCCGTACGATGATTTTATCACCAATGGAAATACCCTTTTGGTTAATAAAATCCTGGTTATGCAGTACTGCGCGGCCGACCGTGGTACCGGCCAGAAACACCGGTTCAAATACCGCAGTTGGGGTAAGTGCCCCGGTACGCCCCACGTTAATTTGAATGTTAGTCAGCGTGGTTGTTTTTTCTTCCGGGGGATATTTAAACGCTACTGCCCAACGGGGAAATTTTGCCGTAGAACCGAATAGTTCCCTCTGTGCAAAGTCATCTACCTTTACAACTGCGCCATCAATATCACAGGGAAAATCCTCACGGTGTGTACCGATTCTCTCGACTTCTTGAATAACCGCAGTAATATCGGTAAATGCCCGATAGGAAGGAATGACCGGGAAACCGAGATCTTTCATAAGATCCAACGATTCCTTATGCCCATGAATTTCAGTCCCTCGCACCTGCTGCAGGTTAAACACAAAAATATCCAGTTTGCGCTTTGCAGTGACCTTCGGGTCCTTCTGCCTCAGGGAACCTGCAGCTGCATTCCGTGGGTTTTTAAAGGGCTTTTCACCTGCAAGTTCCTGCGCTGCTACCGCTTCATCAAAACTTTTGCGGGACATGTACACCTCGCCTCTTACCTCAAGATACGGTAAGGGACGATTTAATTTTTTAGGTATAGAACGTATTGTACGAAGATTTTCGGTTACATCTTCTCCCACATCCCCGTCTCCACGGGTTGATCCGCGAATAAACATACCATTTTCATATTCCAGTGAAACCGATAGCCCATCAATTTTGGGTTCCACAATATAAGTTGGTGAAGTCTGTTCCCTCATTCGTTCATCAAATGCAATTAATTCCGAAGGTTCAAACACGTCCTGTAGTGATTCCATCCGTACAGAATGCTGTACAGGCTGAAAGGTATTTAATATCTGCCCGCCCACCTTTTGCGTTGGAGAATCAGCAGTGAGCAGTTGAGGAAACTGTGTCTCCAGGTCAATTAATTGATGAATCAAGCGGTCATACTCCTGGTCATCTACTGTTGGGTCATCTAAAACATAATATTGGTAGGCATACTGTGAAACCAGCTCTTTTAATCGCTGTATTTCAGCCTTCGCTTTTTCAAATTCCATAACTACCTCCATGTTTCGCATTTTACCATAGGTTATTTTATGGTTTCTATGGTAAGGATGCCCAAAAACACACTGGGTTAATTATAACATATTTTCATTATTGTTTACATACTTTCAAAAGTTTTTTGTAAGTTTTTGTTTACTCCTGCGCGGTGCTATATCCTGCCAGCAAACCCGGCAAATTGTTTACTTCGCCATTCAATTGAATTTTGGTATAAGCATCAGGTACTGTTCCTACAATGACTGTTTCTGCAATACAAAAGTTGGTATTTACTGTGGTTGAGATACTGTATCCAGGTAAAACTGCTGTAATATTGATACTGATATGCAGCATAATCTTATGCACTGTCTGATTAATTCCAGCGCTTAAAAACTGGTTTTCCAATTCTGATTGGGCGTAACCGGCAGGAATAATACGAAAGGGAACATTGGGGCCCCGTCCTGAAAGTATTTGCCCTCCCAAAAGTGTTCCAATTGGGATGGAAATCTCTGTGATGCTCATGTTCGTTAGATGCTGCAAAGCAGCGGTGGTAACATTCGTTTTAATATGGTTGATTTTTACCATATCGGTTTGAATAGACGTAACCTGCTTCTGGTCATTTTGAGTTAACGTTACCAATTGTCCGTAACCAACATCCTCCCTGGCAAGTTCTTCATAAACTGCATCATTAATAAACTGAGTGGCATATATTTTAGCTTGGTATTCCGCCATCGTATGAATGATTGGCCGAATCTTCCAATCTGAAAATAACAATCCGCAAAGCAACGCTAAAACTACTACCGCAATACGCCCTTTGAAATTGAGGGTTCTTTTTTCTTTGGGTTGTTTCTTCATTTTTACGCCCCCTCTTTATTACTTTTACTATATGAAAAAAATAGCAAATACGTGTTATTTTTAATAATTTCATTCCTAGCTTCCACTTATTTTAAAAAATATGCTATAATTACCACAAAAGTGACAGCAATGCCTTGCATTTCAAAGCGCTCCCTGCAATTATATTATGGGGCCAAACTTGTAGATCGAAGGCTATTTCAGGTTTCAGCCGGCTTGCCATTCTCATTTTTAAGGGGCTCAACCTATCTCCTTTGCACCCCAGGTGTTCGGATATAGCGCAATCATCTATTGAAATAAATGAAATTTCTAGCTTCAGCTAAACTAATGGAAAACTATGTAGACTTTTGGGGGGACCTACTTGGAACAAAAAAAAACTATGATTCTGGATGGTGCTTTTGGCACCTATTATTATCAGACTTACGGAGATGACCACCCTTGCGAACTTGCAAATATTCAGTACCCAGATCGCGTAACTGCCATACACACTGCATACCTGCAGGCCGGGTGCGAAGCGGTAAAAACAAATACTTATGGTGTGAACCACCTGCAGTATGAGAGTAAAGAAAAACGGTTTCAGTTGGTTGAGGCTGGGTATAAACTAGCTGAACAGGCAGCTTCTTCTTTTAATGCCCCAATATTTTGTGATATAGGTTTTATAAATGATGATGATGAACTGGCCGGCAAGGAATACTTGGAACTGGCAGATTGCTTTTTAACCCTTGGTGGAAAAAACTTTTTATTTGAAACATTAGCCGATTATTCCCCCATAGAAGCCGCACTGTACCATATCAAAGCTAGCTGCCCAGACAGTACTGTTCTGGTTTCTTTTGCGGTTTCTCAGGACGGATTCACCAAGCGTGGAAAACATTATCGGGATTTATTTACACAAGCTTCTGTTAACAAAGCTGTAACAGCCATTGGATTAAACTGCTTGTGCGGACCAACCCATATGCTTTCTCTAATGAAAACCGCTCCAATTACCAATAAAAAACGAATTGCTATGCCTAATTCCGGTTACCCTTCTTCAATTGGTGGCCGTATGGTGTTTCAAAATAATCCTGATTATTTTGCAGAAAAGTTAACTGATATGGCGGCCCTTGGAATAGAATACCTGGGCGGCTGCTGTGGCACTACACCAGAACATTTACGAAAATCAGTTGCTAAAATTAAAGATTCCCCCAATCTCACTTCGGTTAAACCTGTAGTAAAGTCTGCCTTCTCACAACCTAAAACCGAACAAACTATATTTAAGCAGAAAAAAACAAATCATCAAAAAATAATAGCAGTTGAACTGGATTCCCCAATTAATAATGACTGTAGCTTTATATTGGAGGCTGCCCGGGATTTTAAATTAATCGGTGCGGATTTTATTACAGTAGCAGATTCCCCCCTCTCTCGCGCACGTGCAGACAGTATTATGACAGCAGCAAAAATTAAGCGTGAAATTGGTATTGACGTAATACCGCATTTAGCCTGCCGGGATCGAAACCATATTGCAACAAAAGCCAGTCTGCTAGCTGCTTCTTTTGAAGATATCAGAAATATCTTTGTAATTACAGGTGATCCCGTCATTCAGACGGATCATGGGAAAAGTGGCGGTGTTTTTACTTTTAATTCCTTTACTCTAATTTCTTATTTAAAGCGCCTTAACCAAGAAGTTTTTTCAAATGTACCTATGGCAATTGGCGCTGCATTAAATATTAATAGCCCTAATTTTGACATAGAACTAAAACGTGCTGAAAAGAAACTAGAATTGGGAGCTAACTTTTTAATGACACAGCCTATTTTTAGCGAACAGGCAGTGCAAAATTTAATTACGGCAAGAAAATTATTGGATTGTACGCTTTTAGCAGGAATTTTGCCGGTAGCCAGCTATAAAAATGCTTTATTTTTAACAAATGAGGTATCGGGAATTGAAATACCTGACGAAATAATGCAGCGTTTTTATGAAAAGACTCCTGAAGAATGTAATCAAATTTCTTTGGAATACAGCCTTTCCATTATGGACAAGCTGCAAACATATTGTGATGGATTTTATTTAATGGTTCCGTTAAAACGCACCATTATTGTCTCGGAGTTAATTCGTGAGATACGCAAAAGAGAAAGGCAGGAATAATTATGATTATAATTGGTGAAAAACTTAATAGTTCCATACCCAAAACGCTTGATGCGATTCAGGCCGGTGATGAGGAGTATGTGATTCGGTTAATAAAACAGCAAACGGATGCCGGTGCCGACTACCTTGATTTGAACACTGCTATTTGTGGGGCCGAGGAAGAGGAAAAAATGCTGTGGCTGCTTGAGCTTGTGCTGAAGCACTCTACATGCGGCATTATGGTTGACTCCCCCTCGCCTTCTGTCATTCAGTCTGCTGTAGAAGCCTGCGGAAACCATCCGGTTATTATTAATTCGGTTACGATTGAAGACCGCTATGAATCCGTTTTGCCCATTGTTCTAAAATATCATACTGGCATTGTAGCTTTGCCAATCGACCAGGATGGAATTCCCGAAACATTGGCAGATAGAATAACCAAGACTGATCTATTAATTCATAAGCTGCGGCAAAGCGGAGTACCTGACCCGCAAATTTATATTGATGTATTGGTAGAAACACTGGCTACCAATACGCAAAGCGCTTTAAATGCTTTGGGAACCATCCGGCATATTGCACAGCATTACCCGGAAATTAATACAACCTGTGGTCTTTCCAATGTTTCATTTGGATTGCCAAAGCGCGCAAATATCAACTCCTGTTTTGCTGCTGCAGCTATTAGCGCCGGCTTGACCAGTGCCATTTTAGACTGTACAAGTCCTTCCATGCAGCTTACTTTGGCTATTGCAAAGGTCCTGGCTGGACAGGATGAGTTTTGCATGGATTATATCACCTTTATTCGCGAGCAGGAGGAATAATTTGTTTTACAATATTCATATATTTCGGGTTAATTGCATCAATTGTCAAGAACCTATTAAAAAAGAAGGTAAGTAACAGCTTTTTTAATCAACGCTATACATTTCTAAAACATAAAGTAGTTATCACCGAAAACAAAAAGGGAGGCCTTAGGTTTTTACCTGAGGCCTCCCTTTTTGGAAGATATGAGAAACTTGTTAGCAAAATTATTATGACGTTCCTTTATTTATTATCGTTGGAACGGATCTCCACCCTGCGGATTTTTCCGCTGATGGTCTTGGGAAGTTCAGTAACAAATTCTACAATACGTGGATATTTATAGGGTGCTGTTTGTTCCTTTACATATGTTTGAAGTTCTTTTTTCAACTCATCACTTGGCTGGTAGTTCTTCGTTAAAATAATGGTTGCCTTAACAACGGTACCACGGATCGGATCAGGTGCACCGGTAACTGCACACTCCAGCACAGCCGGGTGCTCCATCAGAACACTTTCAATTTCAAATGGTCCAATGCGGTAACCAGAAGCTTTGATTACATCATCGGTACGGCCAACATACCAGAAAAATCCATCCTCATCTACCCAGGCAGTATCACCCGTATGGTAAAGGCCATCGTGCCATGCTTCTTTGGTACGCTCTTCATTCCGGTAATATTCCATAAACAGGCCAACCTGTTTTTCATCTGTTGTGCGAATACAGATTTCGCCAACCGTACCAGGGGGTACTTCAGCACCTTCTTCATCAACAACTGCAACATGGTACATAGGAGAAGGTTTGCCCATAGAACCTGGATGCGGCGTTGTTCCAACAAGATTAGTAAGCACAAGGGTAGTCTCGGTTTGGCCAAATCCCTCCATGAGTTTTAGTCCGGTATATTCTAAAAACCTGTTATAAACCTCTGCATTCAGCGCTTCCCCAGCTGTAGTCGCATATTTCAAGGACGAAAGATCATAACCTTCCATCCCCTCTTTTATAAAGAAGCGGTAAATAGTAGGCGGTGCACAAAATGTAGTGATCCTATATTTTTCAATCATATGCAGCATATCTTTGGGATTAAACTTGTCAAAGTCATAAACAAATACTGTCGTTGCTGCAATCCACTGGCCATATAATTTTCCCCAAGCTGCTTTTCCCCATCCGGTATCAGAAACCGAAAGATGAATACCGTTTGGATCAACGTTATGCCAATATTTTGCAGTAATAATATGCCCCAAAGAATAGGTGTGATCATGAATTACCATTTTGGGGTATCCTGTAGTACCGGAGGTAAAATACAAAAGCATAGGCTCCAGTGCCTTAGTGCTGACACGATCCAGCTGTTCAGAAGCCTCTGCTACTTCCTTGGAAAAATCTATCCAGCCTTCACGGCAGCCGTGTACCATAACCTTTGCAGTCAACCCTTTATATTCTTCACAAGCTGCATCTACGTGGTCGGCTACTTCACCATCAGCCGTACAGACGATTGCTTTTACATCGGCAGCTTCAAAGCGATATTCAAAATCTTTCTTTGTGAGCAAATTGGTAGCAGGAATCGCTACAGCGCCTAATTTATGTAGTGCAAGAATGGTAAACCAAAATTCGTAGTGGCGCTTCAGCACTAGCATAACCATATCGCCTTTTTTAACTCCATGGCTGCGCAGCATATTTGCTGTTTTATCACTCATACGTTTTAAATCAGCAAAAGTAAAAATTTTTTCTTCTCCTTCTTCATTGCACCAGATCATTGCCCGGCGGTCCGGCTCTTGGCGGGCAATTTCGTCCATAACATCATAAGCAAAATTATAGTTTTCTTCAAACTTTACTTTAAAGTCTTTTAGCACACCATTCTCATCAAATGAGACGTCGCAAAAACGCTGAAAAAAGCTTTCCATACCCATTATTTCTTCTCCTCCCCATCATGATCTTTCAGCACCACCGCTAAAAACACACAGTCTTCTCCATTGGTGGCGATCATTCCATGGCCATGGCCGGAATCATAATAAACAGCGTCACCTTCATTTAAATATTCTACATGATTTTCAAAAACTATTTTAAGCCTGCCTTTTAGCACCAGGTCAAACTCTTGACCCTCATGGTAGGAAAGATGAATCGGCTGATCCTGCTCTTCTTCCCGGTAGGGTGCTGTTACCATAAAAGGCTCTGCCAGCTTATTTTTAAAAGTCGGCGCCAGGTGTTGGTAGGTAAAGCCTTTGCGGCGCGTAATAGGAAGCCCTTTTCCTTTGCGAACAATGGAATAAAAAGATAATTTGGGTTGGTCACCGGTGAGTAGTTCAATCATGTCTACGCCAAAACGTTCGGCACATTGAAACAAAAAGGTAAAGGAAAAATCATATTCCCCACTTTCTAGCTGCTGATATTCCTGAACACTCATACCCGTAATTTGTGCCATTTCCTCTACGGTAATTTCCATAATCTCCCGCAGTGTGCGAATTCTTTCTGCAATTTCGGCTATTTTTGTACTCATCATCGACGCCTCCTTATTTTAGTAAATAAAAAAAGCTCTGTCCCTAAAAAGGGACGAGCTATTATAATACCCGCGGTACCACCCAAATTGCATTTTATAAATAAAATGCCGCTTTCTCGGATTCCAACAAATCCTTGATCGATAACGAGATCAAACGGAGTAACCTACTTAACCATATTGGTGGTTCAATCCTCAGCTCAAGGGTGATGTGCTTTTTTTACCATTACCGGTTTACACCAACCACCGGCTCTCTGTGAATGGATAGGAAAAGCCGTCCCTATCAATGCCTTTTTCTATGTTGTGATTATTCTAACCGAAATAAAATGCCTTGTCAATGCATTTTTTTCAGAATTTTTAAAATATCTTCTGGTTTTGTTGCAATTGCAAGGGCTCCATTCGCTTCCAGCTCTTCTTTTGTACGAAATCCCCATAAAGCTCCAATAGAATCCACTCCGGCATTTTTTGCGGTCTGCATATCAACCCCCGAATCTCCGACATACATGACCTGTTCCCTTCTACAGTTGAATTGCTGCATCAGTTGAAATATTGTGCTGGGATCCGGTTTCTTGGGAACGTTCTCCCTCTGGCCATATGCCGCTGCGCATAACCCGCCAAATAATTCAGTAGATATTCTTTGCACCATAAGATCTGGCTTGTTTGAGAAAATTGTACAGTAAATATTCTGCCTGTTTAATGCCTGCATTACTTCAATAATACCCTCATAGGGTTTTGTATGTATCAAATAATGACTGCTGTAATATTTCATATTACTGTTCAGAACGGCTTCGATCATCTCTTCCTTATTTCTTTCGCTTTCGGGTAATGCCCGCCGAATCAGTTCCCGTACACCATCCCCAACAAAGTAACGATACGAATCCACATCATGAACCGGAAAATGGTATTCCTGCAGCGCAACATTACACGCAATTGCCAAATCCTCTATCGAATTTACCAAAGTTCCATCTAAATCAAAAATAAATAATTTTTTCATTGTATGCTCCATTCTACTGCTTTGGGACAGTATAATAATAAAAAACACAACCTGCTATATGAAACAAAAAATAACAGGAACGGTTTACCGTAGTGAGACCAGGGTCCCTTTATAAAAGGCTTGTAAACACACGAGTTTCACATTTTTTGAATATGCTTGGTTCATTTGAAAAATTAGCGTCTCTGGAACCACCTTTACCAGTATAACGATGCCAGGAAGAAAAAACAAGTTTTTGGCGGAACGGTGTTGACAAACAATAATATTTTGTGTATGATTATGCCTGGACAAGTAGATACGGGGGTGCTGAGTAGGCTCGGCTGAGAGGAAATCCAAAATTTCTAACCCATAACCTGATCTGGATAATGCCAGCGTAGGAAAACAGAAATGTTCGCAGCACGTAATCTGGCAAAGATTACGTGCTTTTTATTTTCTTACTCCATACCTAATTGTCTAACAATTTTGAGGAGGTCTACTATGAGAACTGTAACAAGAACAAGAAAACTGGTGGAATGTGCTTTAATGCTTGCTGTCTCTGCTGTTTTATCGCTTCCCTTTTTAAGTTTCCAGTTTTGGCCTAATGGAGGTTCTATCACGATTTGCAGCATGCTACCGATTATTTTAATCAGTTATCGGCACGGTATAAAATGGGGTCTAGCAACCGGGTTTGCCAATGCTTTACTACAGCTTATTTTGGGGATCAACGGTTTACGGGGTATTGACATGGGAACCTTGATTGCCGCTATCTTTTTAGATTATATTTTGGCATATACCATACTTGGACTAGGCGGAATGTTTAAAGGGAAACTCAAAAAACAATCGTTGGAACTGATTTGCGGAAGCGCAGTAGTCGTATTTGGCCGTTTTATCTGCCACTTTGTCTCGGGTGTGCTGCTTTGGGGCGCCTGGGCTCCCGAAGGAATGGGTGCTGTAGTTTACTCGTTGGGTTATAATGGTTCCTACATGGGACCGGAACTAATTATCACCTGTATAGGTGCTGGCGTAATTGGTTCTTTACTGACCAATATTGGTAATCCTGAGGCAACGCATTTAGTCTAATATCACTTGTATTACCCCATACAAAAATAAAAAGGGCAGCAATTATTCGCTGCCCTTTTTATTTTTCTTTTTCAAAAACCAAATCAAATTTTATTAAAATTCCAGCTATCTCTGAGGGAATATATCCCACATAACGATACCCTTTTTCCGCATATTCATTAATTATTTCACGATACCCTTCGAACTTAGCACCAAACATTTTGGTATTTTCTATGGGTACATACTCGTATCTTTTCATACCGTTCTTCTCCTTCTTAATCGGCTATTACGAACTTTTAACATGGTACTGTAAACTGGAGTATTAGAGCATAAAAATGCTATTACAACAATTATGATAATAAAATTAATTTGATTTTATAAATTACAGACTTAACCAATACGGGTTGCTGTACGTGTAGGTTATACCCCGTGTACTGAGCCGGCAATAACATCCCCCAATTATGCGGTTTACCTAAAGAAAAGAAGCCAAGCAATCACCTCTGTTCTTATCCTGCAACATTCCATACTTTCAGTACCTTAAAAGTTTTTCAACAACAGTCTTTCACAGAATACAGCCCTGCTGAAGTGTTTTTCTAGATTTTACCATGAAATTTAAACTATAAAGTGATATAGCAAAAGAAGTAATCACATATTTTGCGATTACTTCTTTTCATTTACTTATTCTTCGCTGCCTGTTTCATACGCTGCGCATGAGAAAGTATTTTTTTACGAATACGAATATTTTTGGGAGTAACCTCAATTAATTCGTCATCGGTAATAAATTCCAGCGATTCCTCCAAACTCATGATTTTAGGAGGAATCAAACGCAAGGCGTCATCTGAGCCGGATGCACGGGTGTTGGTAAGCTGCTTTTTCTTGCAGACATTTACAACAAGGTCATCTGTTTTTGGGGATTGCCCTACTACCATACCTTCATACACAGGTACACCGGCACCAATAAACAAAGTACCTCTTTCCTGAGCATTGTACAAACCATAGGTAATGGAATCTCCGCTTTCAAACGCAATCAATGAACCGGTTGGCCGCTTTGGAATTTCACCCTTATAAGGCTGGTAACTATCGAACACGGCGCTTAGAATTCCCTCCCCCCGTGTGTCTGTTAAAAACTCGCTTCGGTAACCAAACAAGCCGCGGGAAGGGATACGAAATTCTATTTTCATACGGTTTCCAACTGGGTTCATATGCACCAGTTCACCCTTGCGCTGGCCCATTTTTTCCATGACAGAACCCATGGATTCCTCTGGAACGTCAATAACCAGCTTTTCAATTGGCTCGCACAGTACGCCATCAATTTCCTGGAACAGCACCCGGGGAGTGCTCACCTGAAACTCATAGCCTTCACGGCGCATAGTTTCAATTAAAATAGAAAGATGCATTTCACCACGGCCAGATACTTTAAACGCCTCGGTGGTTTCAGTCTCTTCTACACGCAGGGAAACATCTTTTAATAACTCTTTAAATAACCGCTCACGCAGATGGCGAGAGGTAACAAACTTTCCATCCCTGCCTGCAAATGGGCTGTCATTTACCGAAAAGGTCATCTCGACGGTAGGTGCTGCCACCTTGACAAAAGGAAGCGGCTCTGGATTTAAAACGTCACAGATCGTATCGCCTATCGTAATTTTTTCTATGCCAGAAAAACAAACAATATCGCCTACTGAAGCAGTTTCACAGGGTACTCTTTTCAGGCCCTCAATTTCATACAGACTTACTATTTTCCCTCTGTATTGAGGCTTAGAGTCTGTATAAGAGCATACTGTTACCTCTTGATTCACTCTTACAGTACCGCGTTCTACCCGGCCAATTGCAATACGTCCCACATATTCATTATAGTCTATAGAAGACACCAACATCTGCAGAGGCCCGTCCGGATCACCTTCCGGAGCAGGAACATGATCTAAAATTGTCTGAAACAGTGGTTTTAAATCAGTTCCTCTTTCGTCAGCTGAAAGAGAAGCAATTCCTTCACGGCCAGAACAATAAACAATCGGGCTTTCCAGTTGTTCTTCCGTAGCATCCAAATCGAGCAGAAGCTCTAATACTTCATCTTCAACTTCGCCTAAACGTGCATCAGGACGGTCAATCTTGTTCACACAAATAATAACCTTGTGGCCAAGCTCCAACGATTTTTGCAGTACAAACCGCGTTTGTGGCATGGTGCCTTCTGCTGCGTCAACCAGCAACACAACACCATTCACCATTTTTAAAATTCGTTCCACCTCTCCGCCAAAGTCAGCATGACCCGGAGTATCAATAATATTGATTTTGACCCCTTCATAATAGCAGGAGGTATTTTTGGCTAAAATTGTAATTCCGCGCTCACGTTCCAAATCGCCATTATCCATAACGCGATCCGCCACTACCTGGTTTTCACGAAATGCACCGCCCTGCTTAAGCATTTCATCAACCAGTGTGGTTTTGCCATGGTCGACGTGGGCAATAATTGCAATATTTCTCAAATCTTCTCTAATCAAACACAATTTCCCCTTATTTTTTATCCATTCTATTATAGTCTTTTTTATAGTTGATTACTATTGTGTATTTTCACAACATCTTGTCGATTTTAACCAAAAAATGTGTAAACATGTAAGGGTAATTGCTAGCTATGCCTCCAAAAAACCTCCTTGGCGGTAATAGGCGAGAAGCAAATCAACCATTCGGCCATAGCTTTCTACTCCATCTTGCTGGCTGTTCGCCTTTAAATAAGTATCATTTACTTCTGTTGCAGCGCGGGAAACTGTCCCTTCAAACTGTTTCCAATATTCCGCATTATAAATAAAGTCGTTTAATACTTCGGCCGTATACATTCTGCTTAGCTGATTATGTAAATCAGGATTTACCGCATAAAGAGCATTCATGCTATATACCAATGCCAGCATAGTACCGCTGTATTGAAAATCAGGGCTGTCAGATTCTTGGCAGGCCAAAAAACCAAGAAAATTAGCTTCGTCCTCCCGCATAAAACCTCTCAAGTGCGTTAATTCATGACACATAGTGGAAGGAATCAAATAATCTGGTATATCAACATTTACATTCGCTTCAAAGGTAAATGGGAAATAAATACCGGAAATATGGCAGTAAGACATTGCTTTTGAGAGTAAAACCGGTTTTGGCGGAGCATAATCCCCTGCCAGCACCTCATATTGTTCCCCTAATTTTTGGTAAGCACTTTGAGCAAGTTTGGCAGTTTGATATATACTTGAACCAGACAATATCATCCTGCCATTTTGATCTCGCATCACTAAATTCTGCTGTTTATTTGCCTGATGAATCAAAGTTCTGCATAACTCAACCAGCTCATCCTGGGTTGAAGGGCGAATTTCTAATCCGCTGTAGTAGGTAAATGGGTAACGATAGTAATTTAACGCACAGTTAATGGTAAAGAAAAAAAACAAGACCGAAGCAACCGCTAACAAACTAGCTGTTGCCCGTATTATTATTTCTTTCCACCTGCTACGATTTTTTAACAAAAATAAAATAAAAAATATGAGTCCTACAATGGCACCAAGCACCGAAAGGATGACAAATACCTCGGCAATTGAAAAAGGGATAAATGATGTAATTTTTGAAATAAATTGAGAAAGTGCTGGATAAACTACACGTGAAAATATTTTTTCTGTTTCATCTGGATGGGTCTTGGCGAGATAAGTAAATAAAATTGAGATAGGAACCAGCAATAAAAATAGCCAACGTTTTAATTTCCATTTCTTCACCTGGGACACGCCCCTTTGCTAAAACACTACAATCGTAATCCCGTCGTTTCCCCGATTATAATCACTATCCCGATTTAATTCTGGACAAAGCTCCAATACTTTACGCGCAGTAGAGTGAAACGGATCAAAATCTTCCCCTTTTACAAATTCTTTTATTATTCCAGCCCGTTTCTTCTCTAACAAGGTCCGGTGTACATCCTGTTTGATCGCACCGCCACGCCCCGAAGAACCATAGCCATGAATAAATTTAATAGCTTTTATTCGATTTGCTCTGGCGGATATTAAAGCTTGGTTCAGTAAAACATGCGCCGTCTGCACTGAAGGCATTCCAGCTTCCAAATTTACTACCTTGCATCCCATCGTGAAACACTCCTAAAATAAAATTGTTGGGCTGTAAAAATAAATAAAACTGAAAGACATAAGCAGCGCCGCCAACCATACCTTACCCGAAATTATCTGAATCAGTCTTCCAAACAGTGTTAATACCCCTAGCAAAACAAAGTTTTGTACAAAAAGCCGAATATCGGAAGGGTGATTAAGCGTCAGCATCACTATACACCATAATAAAGCAGGCAAGAATCGAAGTAATTGGTAAATCAGCTTCATTGGTAACGACTTCTTTCCTGCATCCATTAAGTTCATCTCATACAGAACAATATAAAAACCAAATAGGCAAAGCAGAAAGGTTACCGAAGAAAACGCTACACCATTCTGTAAAAAACCAACATAAAAAGCACCTGCAGAGCGATAAAAGAGACCGCACAGCAAAAACAGGGTCCAAATACCAACCGCCAAAAAGCTTTTTGACAGGGTAGATTGTGATTTCATAAACCGCATTTTTCCGTTAGTGGCCGGTGCTTTTCCAACCAGGTATAGCGAGTACATGCAAGCTGGAATCCCTGCGGCAATCCCAACCGCAGCCAAATCGTTTACCGGAATAGATGGAGCAATGAAATTTAAAATCCACCCGAATAATAATAAAACTGGAATGGCTGCCAGTACAACCCCAAATTTAACGCCAATAAAGTTAAAGTTTTTGCTGATCCGCACCGGTGTTATGGTATAGCTTAGGTCAATCGTATGAATGATGAACAAGCGATACGCTCCCAATAAAATCAAAACCACGCCTGCTAATAATACTACTCGCATCCACTTCAATAGGTTCTCGGTTCCCTGCGGGATTAAAGCGGTATTCTGTGTGTTATTTTCCAATATATCCACATGTGTAAAATTGGTAGACTGATTAACCCAATGAAACAATTGCTCCGTAATTTGCGAACTGGACAACAGATCCTGATGCACAAAACTGGTTTGCATCACTAAGCTAATATTTTCTTTTGATGCTTTGAACATTGCTCCTATCGAATGGATATCCTCACCCGTCAGGCTGTTATATAAATCGGTAATGGAAGCTGCCGAAGTTTTTTCATCATTGGTGCTGCCAAGCATCAACAGTGGAATATTCAATTTTGTCTGATGATCTATTTCTTCAACACGCGGTGCCACTAAAATTATGGCGGATAATTTTTCATTGGAAGCTTCTACAACTTCTGATAAACTGCCTCCATACCCTTGTCCCAGATATAATATCTTCCCCTGCCCATCCGTCTTATCCTGTAAGCGAAAAAAAGCCTGTTTTATAGCGGTTGCTGAATCTGTAACGGTGTTTAGCTTTACAGCTAAAACGTTGCAATTTGATAGGGTTAATTGACGAACAAGCCCAATAGAGGACGACAAATTTGCATATGGCCCCATCGCCAATAGCACAGATCGGTCACTTTGACTGTCAAAATACCAGCTGTTTTGAGTGAGTTTTTCTCCACGTTGATATACCGGCAACAGTTGAATCAGAATGATCAAAACTGCCAGCAATAAAGCCGCGGTTCCCGCCATAAGCATAGCTAAACTGGTTTTATGGTATTGTTTCATCTGCCAAACCTCCAACTGTGTTTAAAAAAACAAACATTGCCTGGCACCTGGTTTCTATCAAAAGAGTATTGATCCTACTGTATTACAATAAGCACAAGAAAGCTGAAGACATTCAGTTGCATACACTTCCCAATGGAAAACTTCAGTCCGTATACGCCTTTGAAGTTGTTGTTTCCTTGGGTATTGGTTCGCGTGAGAATATGATATATAAACACAACGTGTAAATGAATTTGCTTTCTGCACTTACACAAAATAATACCCAAGGGGCGCGCACATTTGCCTTACAGTGCCCGACTCAATACAAAATGATGTCCTGTTTGTTGACATAATACTAAGAACACGAAAAGTAAACGGTATAATTGGCCGTCAAAAGGCAGCTGCCGCGTAGGCGGTGAGCCGTTGGCCATAATTGATATCATATCTGCTTTGCAGTTATGATACCCTGATCGCGAAACAGCAGTGCTGTATAAGTGGCTAACCATTGTCTCATAATTGCTCTATAGCTAATGATACCATAAACACCATGCGTAACTAATTGATTCTTTCAGCAAATAATTCCAATCAAAAACAAATAAGAGTTCATTATGTTAGTGTACAACCGCCCATCTTTTCATTTTTGATTGTATCACAGGAGTTTTTGTAAAATGTGAACAAGCCTTGAAACATATACCAAGTTCCGGCTACTCGCCCCTTTTCTTCTTATTAACTACAAAATAAGTTTGGTCTTTCATAACTAAACCTTTATAAAAATCACCCCGAAGGAGTAATTTCACCGGGGCATTTATCCTGTACCACAGGGCTATGAGAACCCAGTTTGTTGTGTTCCGTGACAGCAACGGGTCAGGTTCTTCTTGCAAAGCAACAAGGTTCTGGGAGCCGGTTCGGCATATTTCATGACGGTAACGGGTCAGGTTCTTCTTGCAAAGCAACAAGGTTCTGGGAGCCGGTTCGGCATGTTTCATGACGGTAACGGGTCAGGTTCTTCTTGCAAAGCAACAAGGTTCTGGGAACCGGTTCGGCATGTTTCATGACGGTAACGGGTCAGGTTCTTCTTGCAAAGCAACAAGGTTCTGGGAACCGGTTCGGCATGTTTCATGACGGTAACGGGTCAGGTTCTTCTTGCAAAGCAACAAGGTTCTGGGAACCGGTTCGGCATGTTTCATGACGGTAACGGGTCAGGTTCTTCTTGCAAAGCAACAAGGTTCTGGGAACCGGTTCGGCATGTTTCATGACGGTAACGGGTCAGGTTCTTCTTGCAAAGCAACAAGGTTCTGGGAACCGGTTCGGCATGTTTCATGACGGTAACGGGTCAGGTTCTTATCTCAGATTAAAATAAGAATACAGCTGGCAGCGGATTCCACCATTAAATAGTTTGCGTCGTTTATTTGCTTTGCGCCCAAAAGCCTGTTCAAACTCTTCACACGGAGTAATAATATAATAGCTCTTTCCCAATCCTACCGGCATTACAGTTCCCATAGTACGGTAAATCTCCATACTCTGTTTTTTATCCAATAAGCGCTCGCCATAAGGTGGATTGCAAAGCAATATGGCATTTTCTCCGGAAAGATTCAACTGTTTAATGTCTGCCTGAGCTGTTTTAATCCTTACCCCTACGCCGGCCTTCATTGCATTTTGCTTGGTCAGTTCAACCGCATCCGCATCAATATCGTACCCGACGGCCGAAAATTTTGCCTGACGGTCTATCAAATCCATTGCTGCCTCGCGTTCGGTTTTCCAGTCTTGTTCTGGTATAACCCCCCACTTTTCGCATGCAAAATGACGCCGGATTCCCGGTGCAATGTTAAGTGCGCGCAACGCCGCTTCAATCAGCAGGGTTCCTGACCCGCAGAACGGGTCACAAACAAAACTATCTGCCTTTACCCTTGCCAGATCAGCAATACCTGCCGCCAACGTTTCTTTTAACGGTGCCTCTGTAGAGTTTTGGCGATAACCGCGCTTATGCAGCCCCGGGCCTGAGGTATCCAGCATAATAGTGACCTCATCCTTCAAAATGGAAAACATAATTTGACGCGGTGCACCTGTCTCCTGGAACCAGCTGACTCCATAACATTTTTCCAGCCTTTTTACAGCCGCCTTTTTGATAATAGACTGGCAATCTGGCACACTGTGCAGTTGAGAATTAAGCGCCCAGCCTTTCACAGGAAATGCATCCGATTTTCCAATAAACTGCTCAAAAGGCAATTCAACTGTTTGATCAAACAGCTCGGTAAAGCTTTTTGCTGTAAAACTGCCTAATACCAACTGAACGCGTTCAGCTGTTCTTAGCCATAAATTTGCTTTTATTACCAGTGAAAGGTCACCACAAAAAGTTACCTTTCCGTCACTGACCCGTACGTCTTCTCCGCCAATCTTTTTTACCTCAAACGCAAGAATACTCTCCAGACCAAACATACAGGGGCAGCAAAGCTCTACCCTCATTGTAACAGCTCCCCTTTGCTGGATGCTTTTAAATAAGCATTGATGAACCCGTCCAGGTCCCCGTCCATCACAGACGTAATATTACCCATTTCGAAGTTGGTACGATGGTCTTTTACCATCGTATATGGCATAAATACATAAGAACGAATTTGAGAACCCCAACCAATTTCTTTTTGCACGCCTTTAATATCCTCTATACGCTCCAGGTGCTCACGCTCTTTAATCTCCGCTAACTTGGAACGGAGCATTTTCATTGCAACCTCACGATTTTGATGCTGGCTTCTTTCGTTTTGGCAAGCTACAACAACTCCGGTTGGAATATGAGTAATCCGAATGGCAGATTCGGTTTTGTTAACATGCTGGCCGCCTGCGCCGCCAGAACGGTAAGTATCTACCTTAAGGTCTTCTTCCCGAATTTCAATCTCAACATCATCATCAATTTCCGGCATTACTTCAATTGATGCAAAAGAGGTATGTCGCCGCCCGGATGAATCAAACGGAGATACACGCACCAGTCTATGAACACCAGCTTCCGACTTTAAAAAGCCGTAGGCATTCATTCCCTCAATTAATATGGATGCACTTTTAATGCCTGCCTCATCACCGTCCAGAAAATCCAGTACTTTTACTTTAAATTTGTGCCGCTCTGCCCAACGGGTGTACATCCGGTAAAGCATTTGTGCCCAATCCTGTGCTTCGGTACCGCCTGCACCCGCATGAAAGGTTAATATTGCATTTTTAGCATCATATTCACCAGAGAGCAGCGTAGTTAGTTTTTGAGTTTCCAACTCTTCTTTCAGGGTGTCAATGCCAAGACGCACCCCTTCAACCTCAGATTCTTCCTCCGCCTCATTGGCCAGTTCAATTAAAACCATGGTATCCTCATATGAACTGCGCAAATGATCCAACATTCCTATTTTGGATTTCACCTGTGCTGTTTGCTGTAATACCTTTTGAGAAGCAGCCAGATCCCCCCAAAAATTAGGGTCTGCTGCCTTTTGTTCCAGCTGGTTAAGCTCTTCTTTTAACTGAACATACCCAATTGCCTCCGCAAGGTCATCAATTTGCGGGCGAAGTTCCAGCAATTCTAAACGCATTTCTTCAAACTGAAGCATATTTTCCGCCATTTCTCTGCACGTTAATGGAATAAAACAGGCAGAACATCCGCACAGTAATTCTCTGCCCAAATAAGTTCACAGACAATTTTATTATAATTAAGTTACGTAGTAATGTAAAGAATAACCGGTAATCTATTCATAGTTTTACGTCGAAATTGTAAATTTAACCGGTTATTCTTGGTTTTTATGCCCAAATAGTATATAATGTTTTCATATACTAACTACTTTTGGTTTTTAATAAAAAATCTGCTAAAGGAGCTGACATAGTTTGGGAAAATACACCGGTGTAGAATGCCCAGCCTGTCATCAAAAATTTTCAGACGATGATGATATTGTTGTTTGCCCTGTTTGCGGTGCGCCGCATCACCGCGCCTGCTATCTTGAACATGGTGACTGTGTGCTTTCTGGACAGCACGAACAAGGCAAACTTTGGAAGATGCCTCAATCCGCTTCCACCACTCCAGCTGCAGCAGTAACAGCAAGTGAACCGGCTTCAACCACCAACAACAACCCTTATATAAACCCTGAAGCCTATCGGCCAGCTAATCAAACTCAATCATCTGCTCAGCAGCCAGGCTCTTCCGGAACCGGACAACCCCATACAACTTCTTATCAGTCGGGGCAAACCATCTACAACCCTTATACTGTGCCCTTTGCAGGCTTAAACCCCGAAGAAGAGTTGGATGGTATTAAAATAAAGGATTTGGCTCAGTTTGTTGGGCCAAGTGCTCCTTACTATTTAATCCGGTTTCAGTTTTTTAATAAAACAGGCCGTCGGGTCAATTTTAACTGGTCGTCTTTCTTTTTAAATTATATTTATTTCTTTTTCCGCAAGATGACTTGGGTTGGCATTCTATTGCTGGCAATTAGTCTCGTATGCATGATTCCGTCCTTTTTACTGGTTTTTTATTATTTTAAAGATATATTGTCCAGTGGTGTTCTGCCGAATCCGCAAGATTTTATGAACATCTACTCCCTGCTGGAAACCCCTAAAATGGCCAGTATTGCAACTGCATTGCAAATTTGTCAAATCATTGGCTTTGTCACCCGCGCATTTATGGCCGCTTTTGCCAACTATTTTTACTATCGTTTTTGTATTTCTACTATTAAAAAGATTCGCCAAGGCTTTGTTGACCGTGGTGAATCTTTAGAAGATGGACAATATACTGTTGTATTAGCTAAAAAGGGCCGTACCAGTATTGCCCTTTGCATAGGGTCGGTTGCTGTTGTGGTTGCCATCAGCTTTGGTGTTTCTATTGCAATTGTAGCCACTATTCTGTCAGCACTTTAAATAACAAAAGATAAGTTTTTGGAGGTTGTTTCTTATGAAGATTCGTAAAGCCGTTATTCCAGCAGCTGGTCTCGGAACGAGGGTGCTTCCTGCATCAAAATCGATGCCCAAAGAGATGCTCCCTATTGTAGACAAGCCAGCTATTCAATATATAGTAGAAGAGGCTGTAAAATCAGGAATCGAAGATATTTTAATT
Source organism: Ruminococcaceae bacterium Marseille-P2935 (assembly GCA_900104565.1). Classification (GTDB taxonomy): domain Bacteria; phylum Bacillota; class Clostridia; order Oscillospirales; family Ruminococcaceae; genus Marseille-P2935. Next base: position 374,963 of record LT629952.1, on the reverse strand, counting down.
ATTACAAGCCGTGGTAAAACTACCGTAGAAGACCATTTTGACCGTGCACCCGAACTGGAAGAACGCCTGCTTAAAGCCGGGAAACAGGACGTTTATGAAGAAATGGTGGCAATTTCAAAATTGGCTAATATTCAATACGTTCGTCAAAAAGAAACCAAAGGGCTTGGACACGCCGTATACTGTGCCAAGGCATTTGTAGGAAATGAACCCTTTGCAGTGCTTTATGGGGACGATGTAATTATTGGCGAAAACCCTGTTTGCAAACAGCTGATTGACGTATATGATCAGCATGGCCTTGGTGTAGTAGGAATGAAAGAAGTTCCTGCCAACATGATTTCCAAATATGGTTCTTTAAAAATTGACCCCGTCAAAGATAATTTGTATAAGGTTACCGATATGGTTGAAAAACCAGCTCCTGGAAAAGAGTTTTCAAACTTTTCTATTTTAGGTCGCTGTGTTCTTCCCTCTAAAATCTTTTCCATTCTAGAAAATACAACACCAGGCGCTGGCGGCGAAATTCAATTGACCGATGCCATGCTGCAGCTTTGCAAAACAGAAGGCATGATGGGCGTCGATTTTATTGGCACCCGATATGATATGGGGAATAAGCTTGGAATTTTACAAGCGATTGTCGAAGTTGGTTTACAGCACAAAGAGGTTGGGGCGGACTTTAGAGAATATTTAAAAAATATAGCTGCTTCATTATAGCGTAAGTGAGAAATAATTCTTTCTTTTTTGTTTATATTGACTTGTGAGGTACAAGCTGATATAATTTACTAGTTGCAGTATGTCTGCGGCAACTATCCTTACCCCGTTGAAATAATATGGGGTCTAATGTCCAGAAGGAGGTGTACAAAATGGCGAATTTATCCAACAATTATGAGACTGTAGTGGTGCTGAACACCAAGTTGGGTGAGGAAGGCATTGCTGCCATGATCGAAAAGTTCAAAACTTTGATCAATGACAACAATGGTACCATCAACAACGTTGATGAATGGGGCAAACGCAGATTGGCCTACGAAATTAACGATGAAACTGAAGGTTACTATTTCCTCATCGATTTTACAAGCTCACCAGAACTTCCTGCAGAGCTTGATCGTGTTTACAAGATCACAGACGGAATTCTCAGAAGCCTGATCGTGAAAAAAGGCGAATAATCAAGGGGTGGTGTTATTATGTTAAACAAAGCTATCCTTGTTGGAAGATTAACTGCTGACCCTGAACTGAGGCAAACCCCTAATGGTATTTCTGTTGTCTCTTTTTCGGTTGCAATTAATCGGCCTTATTCCCGCGGTGGTGAACGTCAGACCGATTTTATTAACATTGTTGCGTGGCGCCAAACTGCTGAGTTTATCTCGAAATATTTTCGTAAGGGAAATATGATTGCAATTGACGGCACCATTCAAACTCGTAACTATGAGGATAAAAACGGCAACAAGCGCACTGCTGTTGAAGTTTTGGCCGAAAATGTCAGCTTTGTTGAAAGCAAAAATGCTTCAGCTGCTTCCGAATCCGCTGCGCCGGCATCCGGCTTCACTGCTCCGGCAGCGCCTACTGCCCCTTCCGTATCTTACGCTAGTGGCGATATTGGCGATTTTCAAGAGATTGATACCGACGACGATCTGCCCTTTTAAGGGTAAAACATCAAGTTCAAATAATATGTAAGGAGGTTTTGAACCATGGAAAGACCAGAGAGAAATAATAACCGTGGCAGAAGAGGCAAAAAGAAAGTTTGCGCCTTCTGTGTTGACCGTGTTGATAATATCGATTACAAAGATGTTGCACGTCTGAGAAGATACCTCAGCGAACGGGCAAAAATTGTTCCCCGCAGAGTTACCGGTACCTGTGCACATCATCAGCGCGAGCTGACTATTGCAATTAAACGTGCTCGTCATCTTGCACTGTTCCCGTATGTAAGCGAATAATATTTTTATAAACGAGAGTGCTTTGGAAAATCCAAAGCACTCTCGTTTTGTTGTTGGCTTTCGTGCAAGAAAAAACGCCGGCAGTGCCGGTTGGTGTAAAAAAACTTCTTCAAGAATTCGAACCAAGCGAGTCGTGCATAAGATGAGCTTTTTGTCAAACTTAATCAGCGCCATGTTTAACGACACTTTTCAATATGTTCTTCGAAAGGTTACAACCTTCTCTTGTAAGCTGTGTATCGGGCTGCAAGGCAATAACAGGATTGATTAGTTTGATAAGGCACTCCCCTATATCAATCACTACAGCTCGCTTTAAAATACCCACTTGGCAGACTGCCAGCACTCCCCCTTGATTGGCATACATGATTTTTCGGCCATATCCTGCAGCAATTGTCTTAAGCGATCATCAAACACGATAACTGGGCGACAGATTTTTCGTAATATTTCGTCATCTGCTGTTCTAATCTCACGAAGAGCCAAAAATCCGCTTAAAGATTAATCGATAAAAAATTTCAAGGAACAGCTTGCCAAAAGCAACCCGTCCCTTGAGGTTTTTAAGCACTTTAAACACGACTATGTTTTTTGAGTCACACAAATTGCAAATACTTATTCAGCTACCAACAGCAAATCTATGCTGTTATATCTTAGTGATATCTACTAAATCGACTTCATAGATTGATTTTTCCATTGCCAGACACTCGGTCAGCACTTTGGCAGTATCAAGGGAAGTCAAACATGGAATGGCACGTTCTACCACCTTGCGGCGGATTTTTACACTATCATATTGTGGAATTCTGCCTTTTTTAGAGGTTGAGATCACATAATCAATCTTTCCGCTCTCAATCAAGGTCATGATATTGGGTTCCGGTTCACTGATTTTCCGAACTGCGTTGGTCGAAATCATGTTTTTATTCAGCCTTAACGCTGTTCCACCAGTTGCATATAAAGTAAAACCCAGTTGCTGAAGTTTGTCGGCTATCGGGATGATATCATGCTTGTCTGAATCTCGTACAGTAATCAGCACACCACCCTCATGTTTTAGACGATACCCTGCAGCTACCAGCCCTTTATAGATTGCATCTTCAAAAGTTTTGGCAATTCCCAGCACCTCACCGGTTGACTTCATTTCTGGGCCCAGCTGGGTATCAACATCATGAAGCTTTTCAAAACTGAAAACCGGAACCTTCACTGCAACATAATCTTTTTCGGGATATAACCCTGTGCCATACCCCAAATCTTTTAGTTTTTCACCCAACATGCATTTGGTTGCCAAATCTACCATAGGAACCCCTGTTACCTTGCTGAGGTAAGGCACTGTCCGGGAAGAACGGGGGTTTACCTCAATAATATAGACTTCATCATTATAAATTACATACTGAATATTCATAAGCCCAACTATATTAAGTTCTTTTGCCAACCTGGCAGTATATTCTACCATGGTGTTTTTCAGCCGCTCACTTAAATTCTGGGAAGGATAAACTGAGATGGAGTCTCCCGAATGAACACCAGCACGTTCCACATGTTCCATAATACCTGGAATTAAAAAGTCTTCGCCGTCACAAATTGCATCAACCTCTGCTTCAATTCCCATCATGTACTTATCGACCAGCACGGGGTTTTCCAGTTCATGTGCGGTAATAATCTGCATATATTCGGTTACATCTTCATCGTTGTAGGCAATGATCATATTCTGGCCGCCCAGCACATAGGATGGGCGCAGCAGCACAGGATACCCCAATTGGTTTGCTGCCTGTAACGCTTCTTGGGTAGTAAATACCGTATGTCCTTCTGGGCGTGGAATCTGGCATCTTTCCAGCAGAGCATCAAACCGTTCACGATCCTCTGCCTCATCTACAGCATCAGCAGCTGTGCCTAAAATTCGTACTCCAAGCTGAGATAAAAACTTGGTCAGCTTGATTGCAGTTTGGCCGCCGAACTGTACCACAACGCCCCATGGCTGTTCGGTACGGATCAGCGACTCTACGTACTCGGTTTGAAGCGGGTCAAAATACAGCCGATCGCCTGTATCAAAGTCCGTAGATACGGTTTCGGGGTTGTTGTTTGCAATCACGGCCTCAACACCATGCTCTTTCAATGCCCATGCACAGTGCACACAGCAGTAATCAAACTCAATGCCCTGCCCAATACGAATAGGACCGGAACCAAATACAATTACTTTTTTCTTATCTGCATGACCATTTTGTATATGCTCTAGCGCTTCATTATCACCATCAAAGGAAGAATAAAAATATGGCGTCTCTGCAGTAAATTCTGCCGCGCAGGTATCAACCATAGAATAGGAAGCATACAGACGCTTGGCTGGTTGTTGCCCCGATAAACGTTGAATGGTTTTATCTAAAAAGCCCATCTTTTTTGCTGCTTCATATTTTCTCTGGGTAAGCTCCCCTTCTTTCAGTCCAAGCTCCATATCTGCAAGGTTTTTAAACTTCGCCAAAAACCATTTATCGATTTTTGTAATGTTAAAAATGATGTCAAAGGAAATCCCGCGTTTGATCGCCTCGTAAACAACAAAGATCCGCTCATCATCAGTGCGGTGCAGCAAAGAAATAATCTCATCATTGCTCTTTGCCTGCAAAGCCGGTAAACTAAGGGTTTCCAGTCCCAGTTCAATGGAAACTGCTGCCTTCATCATAGCAAGTTCAAAGCTTTTTCCAATTGCCATTACTTCACCGGTTGCTTTCATCTGTGTACCCAGTGTCTTTTTGGCATATACAAATTTATCAAAAGGCCACTTGGGGAATTTAACAACGCAGTAATCCAATGCGGGCTCAAAACAGGCACAGGTTTTCCCTGTTACGGCGTTTTTAATCTCATCCAAGCTATAACCAATAGCAATTTTTGCAGCGACCTTTGCAATTGGGTAACCAGTTGCTTTAGAAGCTAATGCGGAAGATCGTGAAACCCTGGGGTTTACCTCGATCACTGCATACTCAAAACTATCAGGATAAAGGGCAAATTGAACATTACACCCACCTTCAATTTTCAGTTCAGTGATAATATTCAGTGCCGCTGTACGCAGCATTTGATACTCCTTATCAGTTAAGGTTTGAGATGGTGCTACAACCACCGAATCCCCGGTGTGTACCCCAACAGGGTCTATATTTTCCATATTACAGATGGTGATTACATTTCCCTTTCCATCTCGCATCACTTCGTATTCAATTTCTTTCCAGCCGGCAATACATTTTTCAATTAGTACCTGATGAATGGGGGACTGACGCAGTCCTCCAGTACAAATTTCTCTAAGCTCTGGCTCATCACTTGCAATCCCTCCACCGGCACCACCCAACGTATAAGCTGGCCGTACAATCACTGGGTAACCGATGCTTTCTGCAAAATTTAGTGCACTTTTCAAATCTTCCACCACTAAGGATGGAATGCAGGGTTCTCCAATGGAAAGCATGGCATCTTTAAAAGCCTGCCGGTCTTCCGCCTTGCGAATTGTTTCGGGGTTAGCCCCCAGCAGTTTTACACCGCTTTGTTCTAAAAATCCTTCCTCATGCAGCTCCATCGCAAGATTAAGGCCCGTTTGACCACCCAAGGTTGGCAGAATGCTGTCTGGCTTTTCTAGTTGTATAATCCGCTTGAGTACTTCCGGCACCAAGGGTTCAATATATATTTTGTCTGCCATGGCTTTATCCGTCATGATGGTCGCAGGGTTCGAGTTAACCAGAATCACCTCTAAGCCCTCTTCTTTTAAGGCACGGCAAGCCTGGGTGCCTGCATAGTCAAACTCTGCAGCCTGGCCTATTACAATGGGCCCGGAACCAATAACCAATACTTTTTTAATATCATTACGTTTTGGCATCTACTGGGCCTCCTTTTCCATCATAGCTATAAATTCATCAAACAGATACGCCGTATCCTTAGGGCCAGCGCTTGCCTCAGGGTGAAATTGCACCGTAAAGCATGGAAAGTTTTTGTACTTTACACCTTCTACTGTTCCGTCGTTTGCATTAACATGGCTTAGTAGAGCCGTTTTAGAATCGAGGGAATCTGTAACTACCGCATATCCGTGGTTTTGCGAAGTAATATAAGTGCGGTCTTTCGCAACATCTAATACCGGCTGATTTGCCCCCCGATGGCCATATTTCAGCTTTTCGGTTTTCGCACCGGTTGCAAGAGCCATCAACTGATGACCTAAACAAATGCCAAAGATAGGGATATTGGCTTTAGTAAGTTTTTTGATATTTTTAATTATATCATTGTTTTCAGCGGGATCTCCCGGACCATTAGATAGCATAATACCATCCGGATGAAAACTAAGCACCTGCTCTGCTGTATAGTGAGATGGTACAACGGTTACATCGCATCCTCTGCTTGTAAGGGAGCGTACAATATTCCTCTTATACCCAAAGTCTATCAAAACCACGTGCCGTTTTGAGCCGGACGAAATTACTTTTTCGGGTACCCTGCAGGAAACTGTCTTTACAGCATTTTGTATGGTAAACTCCTGAATTTTTTGAAGAAACTCTCCTCTTTTTTCCTCTGAATATTCCGTAGTTACTGCACCATTCATAACCCCGGTTTCTCTGATTTTTTTAGTAAGCTTGCGGGTGTTGATACCACTAATTGAAATAATTCCCTGCTCTTTTAAAAATGCATCTACTGTCATAGCCACCCGAAAGTTTGACGGCTCCCGGCACCATTCACTAACAATATATCCGTTCACCCAGCTTCGTCCCGATTCCATATCGTCATAGTTAATGCCATAATTTCCAATTAATGGATAGGTTTGAATGACAATCTGGCCATAGTAAGAAGGGTCGGTAAGAACCTCCTGATAACCTGTCATACCGGTGTTGAATACAATTTCACCCACAGAGGTCCCCTCTGCTCCAAAAGATTCACCCTCGAGCAGGGTGCCATCAGCCAGCAAAATCCATGCTTTTTTTGTTTCTGACATTTATCCTTACTCCTTTCACCATTTGATTCAGATGAAGGATTAAAATTTTCGGCTGCCGGGTTTTACCACAGGAATTCCCTGCTTACAGAACGGGCATTCTTCCGGCGCGTAGGTATCGATATCCATCTGCATGGCAGAATAAACCTGCAGCGGTGCTTCCCCTTTGCTGCGGTCCACAATGCAGGCGATGCCAAGCACTGTGCCACCTGCTTCTTCAATTACCCTGGCAGTTTCCATGGAGGATTTACCAGTGGTAACAACGTCTTCAGTAATCAATACTCTTTCACCCGGATGAATTTCAAACCCACGGCGCAGAGTCATCACATTATTTTCCCGTTCGGTAAAAATAGCGCGTTTTCCCAGTTGACGTCCAAGTTCATACGCAACAATAATGCCTCCCATTGCCGGACCTACCAGCAGATCAATCTCCAGATCTTTTATCTGCTCCGTCACTGCCGATAAAACCTGTGCAGCCTTGTCAGGGTATTGAAGGAGTTTTGCATTCTGTGCATAACGATTACTGTGACGGCCAGAGCTTAACAAAAAGTGGCCTTCCAATAAAGCACCGGTTTCTTTTAAAATATCAATCGACATCATATTCTTCCTTTCTATTTTAAGCAGTGTGGGCAACTCCTCGAATCTGTTCCAGAGACCGAATCCCCTCATTTATCATATACGCTTCTATGCCATCAATGATTTCCAGGCAGATGTTTGGGCGAATAAAGTTTGCTGTACCAACCTGTACTGCCTTGGCACCGGCTAAAATGAACTCAACCGCATCCTGCCAGCAGGAAATACCGCCCATTCCTACAACATCTACCGAAACCGCTGCTGCTACCTCATAAACCATTCGCAGGGCAATTGGTTTAATCGCAGGACCGGAAAGACCGGCAAAAACATTTTTAAATACAGGTTTTTTCGTTTTAATATCAATGGCCATGGCTTTAAATGTATTGACAAGTGAAATCGCATCTGCGCCCGCCTCTTCGCAGCGCACTGCCATTTGAACGATATTTTCCGCATTGGGCGACAGTTTTACCATCAGGGGTTTTCTGCACACACGGCGAACCTCTTTTACCACCTGGTACGCGGTCTCGGTCTGTATTCCAAAAGCCATACCACCATGTTTTACATTAGGACAGGAAATATTCAGCTCTATTATGTCAACATCTGTAGCATTTAGTTTTTCAATCCCACCAAGATATTCTTCCATACTCCCACCGCCAAGGTTGGCAATAACTGCCGTTCCAAGGCCTTTCATAAAAGGCAGTTCGTGATGAATAAAGAAATCCACTCCTGGGTTTTGCAGTCCAATACTGTTAATTAATCCGCTTTTGGTTTCGTAAATACGTTCTCCCTCGTTGCCATACCGTTCGTTCAGTGTTAACCCTTTGGAAGAAATTCCCCCTAAACGAGAAAGATTAAAATAAGGCTGAAACTCATGACCAAACCCAAAGGTTCCTGAGGCAGTGATAACCGGATTTTTCAGTGGTACTGCCGCAATACTTGTCTCAAGCATCCCAGTTCAGCTCCTCTCCTAAAAACACGGGGCCATCTTTACAAATACATTTGGCGCCCTTCACCGTTTTGCAGGTACATCCCAGGCAGGCACCTACTCCGCATGCCATGTGACGTTCCAGCGAAACATAACAGGGTACCTGCTGTTCTGTGCACATCTTGGCCAATTTTTTCATCATCACTTCCGGTCCACAAGCCAGCACAACATCATAATTTTTTACTTTGATTAAATCGGTTATAAACCCTTTGTGACCCTCAATACCAGAATCGGTTGCAACCTGGATATTTTCTACATAAGGCACCACTTTTTCCAACTCATAGCTTTGTTCACGAAATCCGCAAAAAAAGTCCACCCGGCAATCTTCCAGCTGCTTTACTGTATAAACCATGGGGGCAAAACCAATTCCTCCCGTAACAACGGCAACTTTACCCTTCATTTTTGCAGGTTCAAAACCATTACCCAGCGGACCGTTTAATTCTACTGTTTCACCTGGCTGCAGCTTAGATAAAAGCTTTGTTCCCTCTCCTCGAACCTCATATAAAAATGAAACCGTATTGGGACCAGCATCATAAATACTGATAGGGCGGGATAAAAGTGGAAAACCATCCCAGCCGCGCACCATAAAAAACTGGCCGGGTTTTAGCGGTAAATCGCATTTTACCGTCATGCAAAAGATGGTATTTGTAACCTGGGTTTGTTGAATAATCTTACTTACAAAGAAGCTGGCACTCACGAGCAATCTCCTCTCTCATCCGAACAACCTCCTGACGGGCAGCATCTTCAAAATGTGCTTCGTTATCTGCTTTGCGGTATGCCAGTAAAATACCGCGGGAGGAATTAACCACCCCGCCGTTACCGTTCTTTAAGTATAAAGCTATGTCCGATGCCTTTCCGCCCTGTGCACCATAACCGGGGATTAAGAAGAAGGTTTGGTTAAGTGAGGTTCGAATGCTGCTGGCCTCTTCACTGCTAGTGCCGCCGATTACCGCACCGATCGAACTGTAACCACAAGTTCCCATAAAATCAGAACCTAAATTCTGAACGCACCCACCCACTGTATCATAAAGCGTTATTCCATTTGTATTCTTGATATACTGAAAATCCTTTGATCCGGGGTTGGAGGTGCGAACCAGAATAAACATTCCCTTTTCCTCGTTCTTGACATAAGGCAGGTACGGCAGAAAGCTGTCCATTCCCATATACGGCACTAGGGTTACCATGTCAACCTCAAAATCACCGGAAAAATGGGCCTTAGCGTACATCTCTGCAGTTTTGGCAATATCCCCCCGCTTAATATCCGCTATGGTTACCCCGCCCTTTTCTCTTAAGTAGGCCAAGGTCTTTTTGTATGCTTCCAAGCCTTCCATCCCCATGGATTCATAATAAGCAATTTGCACTTTAAAACAGCCGGCAACATCATGGGTTGCATCAATAATGCGGCGGTTAAATTCAAAAATTGCCTGTCCAATTGTTCCATTTTCTTTTATGAGTGATTCTGGAAGATACTCCGGCGCAGTGTCTAACCCCACACATACGCAGCCCTTCTTTTGCACTTCCTCATACAGTTTGTCAATAATCATATTTTGTTCCTCCATCCTTTATTTTCATAGGTAACTTTTCCCTGTTTTATTGTCATGAGGATTTCCCCCCGAACTTTCCATCCTTCAAACGGGGTATTTCTGCCTTTGGAAGCAAAATCCTCTGAATGGATCGTCCACTCTTTATTTAAATCTGCCAAAATCAGGTCAGCATCCATCCCCGGCTGTATTAGCCCTTTGTTTAGTCTCATCAATCGTGCCGGGTTAGCGGACATCAGCTGCGACAGCCGTGACAGCGAAATCGTGTTGCTGTAAACCAGTCCGGAATAACAGAGAGAAAAAGCTGTCTCTAACCCAACCAGGCCCGGGGCACCGTTTTGTTTGTCCTCTAGGGTATGGGGGGCATGGTCGGTTGCAATCATATCTACCCAGCCAGCCTTTATCGCCTCAACCAAAAAATTTGCATCCACTTTTGTTCGAATGGGTGGGTTGACCCGATAATTGTTATCCCAAAGGAAAAGATAGTGTGGAGTTACTTCACAGGTTACCTTTACCCCCCTTTTTTTTGCTGCAATCACTGCCTGCAAGGCTCCTTTTGTGCTAAGGTGGGATATATGCAAACGTGCTCCTGTGTACTCAGCTAAGGTAATATCGCGAATGGTGGCCAAATCCTCCGCCAGGCGATAATCATAGGGAGAAATCTCCATGTCCTCTTCATGTGACAATACCACCCAATCGTTTTGCTTTGCTACCCGCATAGCCTGTTCCATAACCTTGGCTGACTGCACCCATTTGCCATCTTCCGATATAGCTTTCACCTGCTTGTCCATCTGTGTCAGGTGGTCAAGGGTTTTTCCATCATAGTTTTGAGTAACCGTACAGACCTGATGAATCTCGACCAAATCAACTTTTTGGGCTTGTTTTCGAATTTTCTGTATCACATCTAGGGAACTACATACCGGGTTTGTGTTCCCCATCAGGTTTACGTAGCTATACCCGCCTTTTGCTGCAGCATAGCTTCCAGTTTCTATGGTTTCTTTGTGCTCAAAACCGGGCTCTCTAAAATGGCAGTGCATGTCGATCAGTGCAGGCATTAAAACGTACCCGGCAGCATCTATTACTTTTGCATCTTCTGGCTTAAACTGCCCAATCCCTGCTATTTTGCCATTTTGAATGAACACATCGCCTTGCCACTGGCCTGTTTCATCTGCTATTGTTGCATTTTTTATAATTAAATTCACAGATTCACCTCAATTTCAGTAGTTTTTCTTTTTTTATTTCAATATCGCAATATTCACATTTAAAAAATTGCTGGCTGTTCCCAGTCAAAAACATTCTGGATGGTAAATTGGGCTCGCGCTTGGTAATACAATGCTTATTGGGGCAAAAAACATCCTCATATTTTCGATCACTTTTCGGCATTGCCATCTGCTTTATCGCCGACGGCTCGCTTTGCCCATTTAGCACCCCCAAAAAACTTACGATTAGTGCCATTCTTACATACATGCCGTATTGAGCCTGTAAAAAATAACATGCACGCGGGTCAGAATCCACCTCACAAGTGATCTCGTTGATCCTGGGCAGAGGATGAAGTACAATCATATCTTTTTTTGCTTGCTGCATTTTTTCACGGTCCAGAATATAACTGTCCTTCAGTTGGTAATATTCCTCTTCAGAAGAAAATCTTTCACGCTGGATTCGAGTCATGTACAAAATATCCAAGTGCTGTATACATTCATCCAGGCTGGTCACCTCTTCGAACAGAATATTGGGTTCTGTTCTTAGTTTTTCCCAAACATATCCCGGAACCCGTAGCTCGGTAGGAGAAATTAAATATAACTGAATTTGCTTATACCTTGACAGGGCCTCGATTAATGAGTGTACTGTACGTCCGTTTTTCAGGTCCCCACAAAGGCCAATGGTCAAGTTATTTAATCTGCCCTTCTGTGCTCGAATGGTGTAAAGGTCAGTCAATGTTTGGGTCGGGTGCTGGTGGCCGCCATCCCCTGCATTAATAACAGGAATCGCCGAATAGTGGGAAGCTGCCTTTGGTGCACCTTCTACAGGATGCCGCATCACAGCAATATCGGCGTAACTGCTGATCATGCGAATGGTATCTGCTAAACTTTCGCCCTTGGTAATGGAGCTCGAAGCAGGATCTGCAAACCCCAGGGTGCTCCCGCCCAACCGGCTCATAGCAGCTTCAAAGCTTAGCCGCGTACGCGTGCTCGGTTCAAAAAACATGGTAGCCAGTATTTTACCCTCACAAATTTTAGAATACTGTTTGGGGCTTTGAATGATTTGATCTGCCAGGGTGAAAATTCGTTCTATTTCCTCAACGGTAAAATCTGTTGGGCTAATTAAATGACGACTTATTAACATTCGAATTCCTCCTAATTATTAAAAAAGGGCAAAAAAAATACTTTCCTTGAAAGGAAAGTAAAATAAATCATTATTCTGAAAAATAAAAATAGAAGGACGAGGGAATCGAGAAATCGAAGGAAATAAGTTTTTCTTAAACAGTAAATACATTCTCATCTCCTCCAATCCTTACACAAATTTTTTCTATTATATCATTCTCGTATACACAAGTCAAGATAATTTTTACATTTGACAAAAGAATCCGGCTGTCAACAGCCGGATTCTTTACATAAATTATTCTTCTTCGTCATTTTCTGGGCTGTCCCAGTTATGCCATACTTCCTGTACATCGTCGTTATCTTCAAGCATTTCAAGTAAACGCTCCATTTTAACTACCATATCAGGATCTTCAATAGCAGAATAAGTAGATGGAATATACTGTACCTCTGCTGAATCGATCGAATAACCCTTTTCTTCTAATGCATCCCGAACAGCCGAAAGGTCATTTGCCTCGGTCAATACTTCAATAACTCCATCTTCAATACTAAAGTCAGCAGCTCCGGCCTCAAAACAATCTTCCATAATTTTTTCTTCATCAAATTTGGTTTCACCAACTGCGATGACACCCTTTTTCTCAAACATAAAGGATACACAGCCATTTTGACCTAGGTTGCCGCCAAATTTATCAAAATAATGACGCAGGTCACCCGCTGTACGATTACGGTTATCGGTAAGTGTCTCTACCATAACTGCAACGCCACAAGGTCCATAACCTTCATACATAATCTCTTCGTAGTTATTTTTATCTCCCTCACCAGCTGCCTTTTTAATAAGACGGTCAATATTATCGTTGGGAACGTTATTGGATTTTGCCTTCGCAATTAAATCCCTCAGCTTGCCATTGGAGGAGGGGTCTGGCCCGCCTTCTTTTACACAGACTGAAATCTCACGGCCAATCTTTGTAAAAATTTTAGCGCGCTGGCCATCCGTTTTTTCTTTTTTACGTTTAATATTATTCCATTTCGAATGTCCTGACATAGAATCGCCCTTTCCTTTTGCAATAACTATATTATTTTAGCATATAATTTGCGTTGGTACAAGTAGGTTTATCCTGGCAGCTGCTGTTCCAGAGGAGTATACAGCTCTAAAAATCTCCAAATAGTTCCCCCAACGTTAGAAATATATTTTGCCATGATTCGTCTGCCTTGAAAGTCGCTATTTTCTCCCTGGCCTACCAATACAGTCAATTGATTATTTTTTTACTTTGGGGCCTGCGGCTCAATGAAGATTTCTTTCCATTCCTCTTTAATCGGCAAAATAACCGGTGCAAAGGAGTTTTCTCCGTCCTGTGTACGGTAAGGATTAGTCTCTTGCCCCTGCACATAATAATAAGCCAAAAACCCTAGGTTCTTTTGTGGAAAAAATGCGTCACGGAATAAAGCAGTGGATGGCCCATAACCACATTCTGCCCGACTCTCTCCTCCACTTGTAGTTTTAAAAATTATCTGCCCTTCCTGACTCATGGTACGCCCATTTGATGCAACGATATATCCTATTTCTGCAGTTACAAAAATTGCAGAATTTCGCCCTGACACTATCTAATTTATCATTGACAATTGATATTTGCCAATTGTCTCCCTGGTCGGTTGTATACAACAATTTTAAACCCTGATTAACGGTCCCCCATATTTTTCAACTGTCCCTGTTTTTCCGCCCCTCTTCAAATAGTATAGAATGTTTTCTACAGTATTATAAGGCAGTTAGTATAAGTAGCCCCCAACGCACCTAAAACAGGTTGTATTTTAATATATAAGGATGATATCACAAAAAGAAAAGGAACCGGTTTTACCGATTCCTTTTAAAATGGAGGCGCCGACCAGATTTGAACTGGTGAATCAGGGTTTTGCAGACCCGTGCCTTACCACTTGGCTACGGCGCCAAATTTGAGGATAAAAGGCACTTTATAAAAAACTATAAAGTGCCTTTTATACATCCTATGGAGCGGGTTACGAGGCTCGAACTCGCTACCTCCACCTTGGCAAGGTGGCGCTCTACCAGATGAGCTAAACCCGCATATTGGCGACCCGGATGGGGTTCGAACCCACGACCTCTAGCGTGACAGGCTAGCGTTCTAACCAACTGAACTACCGGGCCACACGGTGGGAACAACAGATTGCACTGCCGTGACCCTCTGTCAAAAAGCTTTACACAACAAACTTTGTTGTGCTTGCTATGGTCGTAGTTCCCTCAGCGACGTGTTTAATTATAACATTCACATCTATAATTGTCAAGGTATTTTTCAAAAATCAGTGTGTTTAATCTGCAAGTTTTAAAAGCTCTTGTCTGGAAAAATAATATTTCTGATTGCAAAAATGGCAGGCTACTTCTGTTATTTCTTGCTCTCCGGCCATCTGTGTTAACTCTTCTTTTCCCAGGCTTATTAATGCTTTTTGAACACGTTCTTTCGAGCAATTACAACGGTATTCAACCTCTGCCGTGTCTAAAACCTGTGGCTCAAACCCATTCAGTACCCGAAATGCAATCTGCTCAGGCGTCATACCGGAAGAAAGCATTTTTGTCACGCTTGGAATTTCTTTAATATTGTCCTCCAAACGGGTAATAACCTCTTCGGTAGCTCCTGGCAGCAACTGAATGAGGAATCCTCCTGCTTCTAAAACCGATAAATCAGCGTTTACCAAAACACCTAAACCACACACGGTAGGGATCTGTTCACTTACCGCATAGTACTGCGTAATATCTTCTGCAATTTCACCAGAAACGATGGGGGTCTGGCCAATATACGGATCTTTAAGTCCCAGATCTTTAACAACATATAAAAAACCGTCTTTACCAACGGCACCGGCTACATCCAGCTTGCCGTATTGATTCAGCGGAATTTCTACAACCGGATTCTGTACATATCCGCGTGCATTTCCTTCACTATCTGACACGGCGATCACTGAACCGGCAGGACCCTTTCCATTTAAGCGCAGAGTAATGGAGTCATCTTTTCCTTTCAACATGGACCCCATCATGGACGCTGCTGTCATCAGCCTGCCTAAAGCAGCCGTTACTGTAGCCGAGGTTTTGTGTATTTGCTCTGCTTTCGCCACCATGTCGGTTGAGTCGATTGCACAGCAAACAATGCCGCCATCTACCGAGATGGCACGAATAATTTTACCCATTATGAACCAACTTTCTTTGCAACAAATACAAGACGCTGCGTATCTTCCTGAGGAGGACGAAAGGTATCACCTTCCAAAACTTCCAACACCTCAAACCCAGCGGCCACAAGCATAGTTTCAAGCTCCTGGACCGAATACGCTCTTTCAAAAAAAGATTCCGACTGCCTATAATAGCAGTTGTTTTCTCTTTCAAAAAAGTCCAGATTAATTTCAATCATATGATTATTGGGATTATACGCATTCTGCCATACGCAATAAACATCATCATAATCATAGACAAAGGTATGATCGCCCAAAATATTTTGATGCTTATAAATGCTGTTTGCATCAAAAATAAACAGTCCACCCGGGTTTGTAAACAACGATACCCGGTTGAAAATACGCTGTAGCTGTTTTGCATCGGTAACGTGGTTAATGCTATCCAGTGCCGAAATGGTAACATCTACCGTACCGTACAAATCTAAACGCTGCATCTCCTGACAGAGGAACAATATTTTTCCTTCGGTATTTTTCTGAACTGCAATGGATAACATATCCGCAGAACCGTCCACCCCTATTACATCATATCCCAGCTTAGATAATTCCACCGAAAGATTGCCTGTACCACAGGCCAAATCAAGCAAAATACTTGCATGATCTAAGTGGCAGTTAATAAGTGATTGAAAGTACGCAGCACGAACGGGATAATCTACATTTTCAGTCAGCCGGTCATAGTAAACCGAAAAAACATGATAACCTAACATTATTTTTTATTGATGCGGTCGAATACAACTTTGTAACCATCACAACCATAATTAAGGGAACGGTTGACACGGCTGATCGTCGCAGTGCTTGCGCCTGTTTCGCTAACAATGTCACTATAAACCCGGTGCTCACTTAGCATTTTGGCTACCTGCAGCCGCTGTGACAATGCCTTCAATTCCTGAACAGTGCACAAATCCTCAAAGAAATTGTAACACTCTTCCATATTCTCCAGCGCCAGAACTGCCTGAAACAGATATTCTACATTGATATCTTTCAGTTTGGAATTCATCTCATATCCTCCTAAAATTTGAATTCTTTATTCTACATCGTTGCGAACGATGTCCTCAAAGGTTTCACGCTGAATAATAACACGAGCCTCTTTTCCATTTACCAGTACTACGGCTGGTTTGGGAATACGGTTATAATTGGATGACATAGAATAGTTATACGCGCCCGTTGCCAAAACCGCCAAGGTATCACCAGGGGCAGCATTTTGTATCTGCATTCCCTCACCAATCAGATCGCCGCTTTCGCAGCACTTTCCAGCAATTGTGACAGTCATATCTTTGGGCTGACCTGCTTTGTTGGCAATAATAGCCTCATATTCCGACTTATACAATGCATATCGAGGATTATCTGCCATACCGCCATCCACCGAAACATAGGTACGGATGCCAGGAATATCCTTAATAGCTCCCACTTTATAAAGTGTAATTCCAGCAGGCCCTGCAATGGATCTTCCCGGTTCTATTACAACAAACGGGGTGTTAAGGTTAAGTTCTTTACAGGTTTTTTTTACTACCAACGAAACGTTTTTCATATACCGGTCATACTCGACCGGGTCATTTTTAGGAATATATTTAATTCCAAAACCCCCGCCCAAGTTAAGCTTTTTCAGTTCTGTTCCTGTTTTCTTTTTAATTTCAGCCATAAAATGCAGCATTACTTCAGCAGCGTGCTCAAATGGCTCAATATCAAAAATTTGGGAACCAATATGACAGTGTAACCCGATCAGACGAATATGAGACAGAGTCAGCGCCAATTTGACCGCTTCCATTGCCTCACCGGTTTCCAGCGCCAAACCAAACTTACTGTCAATTTGTCCCGTACGCACAAAATCATGGGTATGGGCATCAATGCCAGGCTTAATTCGAAACATGATATCCGCCTTTTTCCCCATGGAAATTGCCAGTTGATTCAGTACCTCTAGCTCGGTCAGATTGTCTACAACAATGCAGCCGACACCATATTCCAGCGCCTCGGTCAGTTCCGCCACTGTTTTATTGTTGCCATGAAAGAAAATTTTCTCTGCAGGAAAATGAACGGACATTGCCGTATATAGCTCTCCACCGGAAACGACATCCAGCCCTAGCCCCTCTTCTGCTACAATTTTACACATGGCCTTACAGCAAAAAGCCTTGCTGGCATAAGCAACCAGCCCTTTGCCTCCATAATATTTTTCAATGGATTGATGATAACTTCTGCAGCTATTTCTAATCTGATTTTCATCCATTACATAAAGAGGGGTGCCAAAGGTCTGCGCTAATTCAACGGTATCTCTATCGCCAATTGTCAGATGCCCAATGGGATTGATATTCAAACAATCTGATACAAACATATTCTGTCCTCCATTACTCCTGCGCCAGCTCCTCAATGATCTGCTTCACTGCCTCCACACCTTCCCCATTTTCACTGGAAAAAGGGATCATGGTAATCTGGTCCGCATAGGGAACCTCCTGCAAAAGGCTTTCCATGCGTTCTTGCCTTTGTTTTTTGGAAAGCTTATCGCATTTGGTTAAAATTATTATAAATGGAAACTCATTTTCAATGAGGAACTGTAACATCATCTGGTCGTCAGCAGTTGGGGAATGACGCATATCAATCAGCTGAAAAACAAGAGCTATGTCCCGATCTTGATGAAAATAACCTTCAATTAGCTCGGCCCAACGGCGTTTTTCACCTTTTGCAACCTTGGCATAACCATAGCCGGGAAGATCCGCAAAGCGGATATTTTCTACACGAAAAAAGTTGATCGTCACTGTTTTACCTGGAGTTGAACTTACACGAGCCAGGTTCTTTCGATTAAAGACCTTATTGATCATGGAGGATTTTCCAACATTGGATCTGCCAGAAAAAGCAATTTCTGGCAGGTCAGATTTTGGAAGTTGTTTTAGTGTACCAAAAGAGGTTTCAAAAACCACATTATGGAAATTCAAATAATCACACCTTTTACTGTGGTATTCTGGTGCCCCTGCCAGTCTCTTTTTGGGTGGAAATCTGCATCATTGGCAATTGTTCTGGCGGATGCTGGGGCAAACGCTCCAGCGCAGAGGACAGCACGGTATCCACTGTTTCGGCGGGAATAAATGTTACGCCCTGCCGTACCTCATCATCAATTTCAGCCAGATCCGGCTCATTTTCCTTCGGAATTAGTATTGTCTTAATGCCCGCACGGTAGGCAGCAATCGATTTCTCTTTTAGTCCTCCAATGGGTAAAACCCTACCCCGCAAAGTAATCTCACCAGTCATTGCAACATCGTGCTTTACAGGGGTTTGGCTAAGTGCCGACAATACAGCAGTGCAAATGGTCACCCCTGCAGATGGACCATCTTTGGGGACCGCGCCCTCTGGCACATGAATATGAATATCTTTATTTTTATAGAATTCCTTATCAATGCCATAGCGGTCATAGCAACTTCGAATATAGCTGACCGCTGCATGGGCTGATTCTTTCATTACATCTCCCAGCGAACCAGTCAATTCCAGTTTTCCGTTGCCATCCAATACAGCAACCTCAACCTGCAACAGCTCGCCGCCAACTGATGTCCACGCCAAACCGTTCACTACGCCAATTTGATTTTTCTGTTCCACTTCTTCCCGCTTATATTTTTTAGGTCCAAGGAATTTGGTGATGTTTTCAGTGGTTATAACAGCTTTCTTATATTCACCGGCAACCAGGCCCTTCGCTGCCTTGCGGCAAAGAGCGCCCAGCATACGTTCTAGGGTACGCACACCGGCTTCACGAGTATAATTATCAATTAATTCATAGATTGCCCCATCCTGGATGGTAAACGTACGGCCAGTGAGACCATGACGTTTTACCTGCTTTGCAACTAGGTGCTCCTTGGCAATATGGAATTTCTCTTCCCTGGTATAACTGGAAAGGTTAATAATTTCCATACGGTCCAAAAGCGGTACCGGAATGGTATCCAAACTGTTTGCAGTGGCAATAAACAACACTTCAGACAGATCAAAAGGAACCTCTATGTAATGGTCACGAAAGGTATTATTCTGCTCAGAATCCAACACCTCGAGCAAAGCGGCAGACGGGTCCCCGCGAAAATCATTCCCCAATTTATCTACCTCGTCGAGTAGCATTAGAGGATTTTTACTTTTTGCCAAGCTGATTGCATTCATAATACGTCCTGGCATTGCACCAATATAGGTTTTACGATGTCCGCGGATATCAGACTCATCGCGGACACCGCCCAACGAAAGGCGAACATATTTACGTCCCATAGCTTTTGCAATCGATTTTGCAATCGAAGTTTTTCCAACACCCGGCGGGCCAACCAAACAGATAATTTGTCCTTTTATGTCGGGAGCTAGTTTACGAACTGCCAGCAACTCCAATATTCTGTCCTTCACCTGTTTTAAACCGTAATGATCACGATCCAAAATTTTCTGTGCTCTTGCAATATCAATTTTATCCTTTGTAGCCGTATTCCATGGCAATTCCAAACAGGTATCCAGGTAGTTTCGTATCACATTTGCTTCCTGCGAGTTTGATGGCATTTTTGAAAGGCGGTCGGCCTCTTTCAAGAATTTTTCTGCCACTTCATCAGAAAGTTTCAGTGCAAGAATTTGTTCCTGATAAGTCAAGGCATCGTCTTCGGGGCTGTCACCATCCCCCAATTCGTTAGAAATTGCCCTCATTTGCTCTCTTAAATAATATTCCCGTTGATTGCGATCCATCTGATCTTTAACTTTTTCTTGTATTTCCCGCTCTAAAGAGAGAATATCATTTTCACTTTCCAAAATTTTGGAAAGCAGCTCCAAACGCTTACTGACCGAGGATTCCATTAAAATTAACTGTTTATCTTCAACCCGAATTGGAATATTTCCAGCAATATACTCACAGAGATATACCGGGTTATCAGAAACCATGACATTTAATATAAGTTCCTTTGGCATTTTGGGGGCAAGGTAGCAATATTCTTCAAATTGATCTTTAACTGTACGAACCAAAGCTTCACAAAGTGCTTCTTTTGAGGAACGTACTTTTCTTAAAGGATACTCTTCCACCACCGCATTAAAATACGGTTGGTCATTGGTAACCTCTATCGTCCGTGCACGGTATTTTCCTTCCACCAAAACCCTCAGGTTGTCTGCTTGGGTACGTACAATCTGGCGTACTTCTGCCACCACTCCTACCGGATATAACTGCTCCGGTGTTGGATCGTCATCCCGCATATCTTTCTGTGCTACCAAATATATTTTACGGCCATTTGACATGACCTCATTAAGCGCCAGAATCGATTTTTCCCGGCCTACATCAAAATGCAGTACCATCTCGGGGAACAAGACCAATCCTCTAAGCGCAAGCATCGGCAATGATTCTGTGCGTTTTTCCATGTTGTCGCTCATTAAGACCAACTCCCCTTTCTCTGCACGAACACTCTCGTGCTTTACTCTAGTGTTCCGTAAAATTATACCGAATTTTCGGTTTTTTTTCAAGTATAAAATATGAACTTGTTTTGTATAGTTTTCAAATTCACAGCGTGAAACTAAAATTACCAATACAGCCTTACTATTCTGAGGTTTACTCAACTCTTGAAAAAAAACTTTAGCCGACTTTGTCCTTCGGGTATATAGTCAATGGCTCTTCAATAAGCACAAAACACGAATGCAGATTGTGCACGGAACCAAAACAGGAGATGACATGCTACCCAAAAGGGCCATTTGCCCATACAGAAACGTATCACAGCTTTATGACTGCGTTAGTATTTGACGGTAATTTGTGTATTTTTATAACCTCAAAGCCTACTTCTTTTCATTTGTAAACCCAATGGCTAAAAAATTGTTCGCAGCGGTACTGGAAATTTTGAATAATAAGCTACAAACAAAAGGCGAGGGGATTTTCCCCTCGCCTTTACTTAAGAAACAGAGTCTCGTCTAGGGTGTTTCCGACTAGATGCAAGCTGCAGTTTGGTTGGGCGCTTGTTAGGATCATATTCAATGTAAGGTTTGCCATCGCCATCAATACAATCCCTTGTGATAACAATCTTACTGATGGTATGGTCTGAAGGAGCAGTAAACATTACATCGTTCAAGGTCTCCTCCATAATGGAGCGAAGTCCCCTGGCACCGGTTTTCCGCTTAATTGCCTTTTGTGCCACCGCTAATAATGCTTCATCATCAAATGATAAATCGATACCATCCAGCTTCATCAATTTCTGGTACTGCTTTAACACAGAGTTCTTTGGCTCCTGAAGAATCCGAATAAGCGCAGACTCGTCTAAAGAATCTAATGTGGTGATGACGGGCAAACGGCCTACCAACTCAGGGATCAAACCAAATTTAACCAAATCCATTGGAATCAATTGTTTAATCAGCTGATCCTTCTCTCTGGACTTGCTATCCACAATTTTGGCACCAAAACCTAATGCTGAAGTAGCAACCCGCTTTTCAATGATCTTTTCAATGCCCTCAAAAGCACCACCGCAAATAAAAAGAATGTTTGTGGTATCAATCTGAATAAATTCCTGCTGCGGATGTTTGCGCCCTCCTTGCGGCGGAACATTAGAAACCGTACCCTCTAAAATCTTCAGCAGTGCCTGCTGTACTCCCTCACCGCTTACATCCCTAGTAATTGATGGGTTTTCTGACTTGCGGGTAATTTTATCCATTTCATCAATATAAATGATTCCCTTTTGAGCCCGTTCTACATCAAAGTCTGCCGCCTGGATAAGGCGCAATAAAATGTTCTCAACATCTTCACCAACATAGCCCGCCTCAGTAAGAGTTGTAGCGTCAGCTACAGCAAAAGGAACATTGAGCATTTTAGCTAAAGTTTGTGCCAAAAGGGTTTTTCCTACACCAGTAGGACCCAGTAGCAGTACATTGCTTTTGGCCAACTCCACATCATCATCATTACCAAAATAAATTCGTTTATAATGATTATACACAGCAACCGACAATGCTATTTTTGCCTCATCCTGGCCAATAACATATTCGTCTAAAGCTTCTTTAATCTCAATTGGCTTTGGTATTGTGATGTCAATTTCTTCCTGAAGCGGCCGGCGGCGAGAAACTGCGCCCTCATCTTCCATGACGCTCTGACACAGGTCAATACACTCATTACAAATACATACACCTGGTCCTGCAATCATTCTGCGAACCTGATCCTGCGGTTTCCCACAAAAAGAGCAGCGCAGTGTTCTATTTTCATCGTTTTTTGCCATGTTACACCAACCTATCGCTGTGTATGAGTAATAATTTTATCGATCAATCCATAGTCTAATGCCTGTTCCGCCGTCATAAAATTATCGCGTTCTGTATCACGCTCTATAACTTCCAGCGGTTTACCAGTCTGTTCTGCAAGCATTCGATTTAACTTTTCACGAATACGCAGAATCCAGTCAGTATGAATTTTTAAATCAGTGGCTTGGCCTTTAGTCCCGCCCAAGGGCTGATGAATCATAATCTCGCTGTTAGGCAGCGCAATCCGTTTTCCTTTCGTTCCTGAAGAAAGCAGGAACGCTCCCATGGACGCTGCCAAACCCACGCAAATAGTGGAAACATCACATTTTACATAATTCATCGTATCATAAATTGCCATACCGGCAGTGATCGATCCGCCTGGGCTGTTAATATACAGATGGATATCCTTATCGGGATCCTGTCCTTCCAGATATAACAGCTGCGCCACAATCAGGCTTGCAGTGGTATCGTTCACTTCATCACAAAGCATTACAATACGGTCGTTTAGCAGCCGGGAAAAAATATCGTAGGAACGTTCGCCCCGGTTGGTCTGTTCAATTACCATTGGTACTAGACTCATAATGGATACCCCCTATTGTTGCTGCTGCCCATACTTAGTCTTGGTCTTGTTCAGAATCAGCAGCTTTTTTTGTAGTTTTGCGTGTAGTTTTCTTTGGTTTTTCTTCGCTATCAGCAGCTTTTGCTTTTGTGGTCTTTTTTGCCTTTGGCTCTTCTGCCTTTTCTGCTGATTCAGTAACCTTTGCATGTTCCTTAATTAAATCAATTGCTTTATTAACAGCAATATCTTTAGAAATTTCATTCTCAGGAACCATTCCTCTAACCTTATCAGCTTCTAATCCGTATGCCTGTGCAATCTTATCAATCTCAGCATTCAGTTCATCTTCAGTAGCAGTAAGATTTTCAAGTTCAGTAATCTTCTCAAGTGCCAAACGAATCTTAACCTGTTTTTCTGCCTGCTCTGCAAAGTTCTTTCTAAACCCATCTTTGTCCATACCTGTGTACTGAAGATATGTATCTACATTCAGGCCCTGGCTCTGCAGACGATATTCAAAATCACGAATCATATCGTCAATTCGGTTTTCAATCATAACCTGGGGAATCTCAGCTTTCATGTTGGCAACAACCGCATCTACCAGTTTATTTTCTAAATCTTCCTGGCTTTTTGCGTCCAGACGTTCCTGAATCTTCTTTTTGGTATCAGCTTTCAGGTCTGCCAAAGTATCAAATTCACTGACGTCTTTTGCAAATTCGTCATCCAGCTCAGGCAGCTCTTTGGTTTTCAGTTCATTAATTTTAACTTTAAAAACTGCCGGTTTGCCTTTCAGCTCTTCAGCATGATACTCCTCAGGGAAATTAACATTTACATCAAACTCTGCTCCTACTTCTTTGCCGACAATCTGCTCCTCAAAACCAGGAATAAACTGACCGGAACCTAAAGTCAAAGAATAATTTTCACCTTTTCCGCCTTCAAAAGCAACACCATCGACAAAACCTTCAAAATCGATGATAGAGATATCGCCATTCTGGGCAGCTCTGCCTTCAACATTTACAATACGGCCATTTCTCTCTCTTAAGCGATTAATTTCAGCTTCAACTTCATCATCAGAAGCAGTATATACTACCTTTTCAGCCTGAATTCCCTTATAGTCAGTTACTTCAACTTCAGGGCGGACAGTTACCTTCGCCTTAAAGCCAAAGCCATCTTTGCTTACATCAGTAATTTCAATTTCGGGGTGAGTAACAGGCTCAAGTTTTGCCTCTTTAATCGCTTGTTCGTAGGCAACAGGGTACAGCTCGTTCACTGCATCCTCAAAAAGGAAGCCCTCGCCATACATTTTTTCAATCAGAGCTCTAGGTGCTTTCCCTTTTCTAAATCCTGGCAGGCTGATCTTGGGAGCAGCTTTTTTAAATGCTCTGTCAACAGCAGCCTTAAATTCTTCAGCGCCTACAGCTACCTCAATTTCAACAACATTGGTTTCGATTTTTTTTGTCGAAGTCAAATTCATCTAAACTTCCTCCTGTTTTTACCTACGTTTTATCCTGACAATTATAGCATATAATTATCTTGAATACTACTATTATTTTAAAAAACGCCATGAATAAAAGGTTAACCAAATATTCCATGCGTTTTTTACTTTATTTTACAAGCACTGGATCAAATTTTATATAATCTCCTGAAATTAATTGAAAATCTATTCCCATATAAATTCCATTACACGCATACGCAGTAGCCCGGGAATGAATATGTCCGTAATAGCAGCGTTTCACCTGGTATTTCAGCAAAACATCAATAATTTCGGCGGTAATACATTCCCCATAGATTGGTGGGTAATGAAGAAAAACCACCTTTTCCAAGCCGGGCTTTGCTGCTTTCAAAGACATTTCCAGCCTCGCCGCTTCCCGGTTAATAATCTTTATATCGTGAGCCTCACCCTTTTCAAACAGCCAGCCTCGAGATCCACAGATTGCCTTTTCCTCAACAGCAACGCTGTTATTATGGAGTATTTTTATGGTATCTAATCCATGCTCTTTAAAAAAGCTTTCCATTTTTGTTCGGGTGGTCCACCAGTAATCATGATTACCTTTCATAAGCAGTTTTTGGCCTGGCAAGCCTTGGAGATATTCAAAATCCAGCAAAGATTCTTCTAATGATAAGCCCCAGGAAACATCCCCAGCAATGACCACTGTGTCTTGAGAAGTAATTTTGCTCCTCCAATTTTCGGAAAGGATTTCCATATAGTTCTGCCAACCGTAAAATACGTCCATTGGCTTATTGGTGGAAAGAGAAAGATGCGTATCGCCAATTACATATAGTGCCATCCTATCCTCCGTTCGAATTAGTAGGCAAAATTGCCCACACATTTTATTAAAAATCTAGCCCACACTAGTATGGAAAGGAGTGGTTTTAAAGTGGAAAAAAATAAACAAAACGACGGTTGCAGCTGTGAGCATCTAAACGGAGTAAAATGCGACGTAACCAACTGTCATTACCATGATAAAGACTGCTTTTGTACAGCAGGTCATATAGAAATTGGTCCTCATCGTGCCTTTAGCTCAGCAGATACCGTTTGCTCAACCTTTAAGCCTGATTAACACCTTTCAGAACCGGGGAAAAATTTTTCCCCGGTATTTCTTATTTTAAGGCTTCACGCACCACATCTGCAATACCAGCAGTATCACACACTCTGTGAAAGCGTACCTCTTTGGTCTGCAGTTCGGTAATTTGCGCTGGAACTGGACAGCCAGTTTTTTGATTCAATAATTCTGACACTTCAAACTCATCTTCCGGCAAGTGATCGGCCCCTATGGCTGACAGTACACTGCGTGGGAATTTATACGGGTTTGCTGTAGATGCAACAATTGTTTTTGTATGGTCGCCCGTTTCTTTGCAATACTGATCATAAACACCCAGCGCAACAGCAGTGTGAGTATCACACAGGTAAGAGTAGCGCTGATAAATACCTGAGATAACCCCTTTGGTTTGAAGGTCGTCACAGCAACCGCCAAAAAATTCTGCCTGCAGCTTATCCAGCGCTTCTTTTGATAGCCGATAGCTTCCATTTTCAGAAAGTTCAGACATTAAGTCAGAAACAACCTGGTCATCCTGCCCATTTAATAAAAACAGAAGCCGCTCCAAGTTACTCGAAATCAAAATGTCCATAGACGGCGAAATTGTAGTATAGAACGAACGGTTTTTATTGTAGGTGCCGGTACGAATAAAGTCGGTTAAAACATTATTTTGATTCGAGGCACAAATCAGCTTATGAATTGGCACACCCATATGCTTAGCATAATATGCTGCTAAAATATTTCCAAAATTTCCGGTAGGTACTACTATATTGATTTGGTCACCCATAGTTATCTCTTCATCCGCAACCAGCTGACAGTAAGAGTTTACATAATAAACAATCTGCGGTACCAGTCTGCCCCAATTGATTGAGTTGGCGCTGGAAAACATCATATCATGACGCGAAAGATACTTGGCAATTTCTTCATCCGTAAATACCTTTTTTACCGATGACTGGGCATCATCAAAATTACCACGAATACCTACAACCGATACATTTTTACCCTCTTGCGTTATCATCTGCAGCTTTTGCATTGCGCTTACCCCATCGCTGGGATAAAACACCATAATCCTAGTACCTTCCACATTTTTAAAGCCTTCTAACGCCGCTTTACCGGTATCACCAGAAGTTGCCACAAGAATAATAATTTCTTTTTGATTGCCTAACTTTGCAGAAGCTGTTGTTAAAAGCCGTGGCAATAACTGCAGCGCCATATCTTTAAAGGCCAGGGTAGGACCGTGCCAAAGCTCTAAAATATAAGTATTTTCACCAAGCTTTGAAAGCGGTGCAACCTGATCGTCCGCAAATTTTTCACCCTCGTAAGCTCCACGTATGCAATTTTCCAGTTCCTCATGGGTATAGTCGGTCAAAAATTTGCCCAGTACCATGCAGGCGCGCTGAATATAATCCTGCTTAGTAAGCAGTTCCAGTTCCTGTTTCGATATTACCGGAATTGATTCTGGCACAAACAGGCCGCCTTCTTTCGAAATTCCCTGCAGAATTGCCCGGGCGGAAGATACTCGTTCTTTTTTGTTTCGTGTGCTAATGTAATCCATTTTATATACTCCTCAATCTGCCTGAACTTCCTTAGGGACGGCCATCCGCTTGAAAAAGGACAGCGCGTTGCCATAAAGGATTTTTTGCACAATGAATTCACTTAAGCCTGATTTTACCATAGCTTGCTGTAATACTGCAATCTTTTGAGGTGAATTTATCTCTTCTGAAAGATCTGCCCCATCAAAATCCGATCCGATTGCCAATACGTTTTGCCCACCACGTTCCAAAATGTAATGAATATGACGCAAAATATCTGATATGCCCCCCAAGCCTGATTCAGATAAAAAAGGCTGGTGGAAATTAATTCCAATTAACCCTTCCCGACGAATAATTTCGTCTATTTGAGGATCAGTTAGATTACGCAGATTACCACAAACACTTCGTGCATTGGAATGGCTGGCAATAAAAGGGCCAACCGTATTTTTTACAACATCATTAAAGCCTGTATCATTGAGATGCGATACATCAATGATGATTCCCCGTTCTTCCAGCCGTTTTACCGCCTGTATACCAAATGCGGTCAGCCCGTCTGCGGTTTGATGCCCACTGCCAATTTCATTCTGGCCATTCCACGTAAGGGTAAGCACCTTTACACCGCACTCTGCAAGCGTATCAACCATACTGATATCCCCTGCCAATACACAGCCGCCCTCAACTGCTAATAGAGCGTAAATTTTTTGATTGTTTACTTTGATTAAGCCAGTATAATTTTCTAAAGGCTGCAGAATACCGCTATACTTTTTGCATTGCAGTATGTAATATTCATAATGCTTTCGAAAAAACTCTTTCGCGTCTTCCCCTCTAACCGTATCGGGAATAAAAATTGCAAAAACCTGGCACCAGCGGTTAATTTTAGTTTTTTGCTCTAAACTCACCTGACAACCGCTGTGGTAAAGATCCTGATCTTTTTTACAGCATTCTGTCAGTGTGTCACAGTGCAAATCAAACAGGTTCATCAAATCCCCCACAATCAAACGCATTTTTATAATGATGAAAACACAGTATCTTTGTTGGTAAATTTGCACTTGTCACAATTTCTATCACATCAAAAGCTGGTTGCAGGTTTGTCGGAAACTGAAGCAAGTAGTCACTAGCTGCTAAAAAAATTTTTTTCTGCTTCTTCCAGTCTACTGCTTCAACCGGGGCAACCTGAAACCCTTCTTTCCGCGTTTTCACCTCTATAAAAACAATATATTCGTTTTTTTGAGCAATGATATCAACTTCTCCAGTGCGGCAACGGAAATTTCGAGCAATAATCTGATACCCATCTTGTATTAAACGGTCGGCCGCGTACTGCTCCCCCCACAACCCCAATTCTTTACTTTTCATGAATATGCTCCGCTAAATTTTTTAAATAAGAACGTCTATGTACCGGGGAAACCCCATTTTGAGCAATCATTTCATAATGTATTTTGGTTGGGTACCCTTTATGTTTTGCAAATAAATATTGCGGGTACTGTTTATCTAACTCCATCATAAACCGGTCACGGCTGACCTTTGCTAAAATGGAAGCTGCTGCAATTGCCTGAGATTTTGCATCTCCCTTAACAATCGTTTGGGTGGGCAGGCCAAACTGCGGGGCACGGTTTCCATCTACCAGAACCATATCCGGTATTTTGCTTAAGCCTTCTACCGCACGGCGCATTGCCAAAAATGTGGCCTGAAGTATATTTAACTCATCAATTTCTGCTTCACTTGCGCTAGCTATGCAGTATGAAAACGCCTGCGTTGTAATCACATCAAAAAGCTTTTCGCGTTTTTTCTCAGAAAGTTTTTTAGAATCATTAATCTCTTCTATAACACAGTCTTCTGGTAAAATTACTGCAGCAGCAAAAACAGGACCAGCAAGCGGGCCTCGGCCCGCTTCGTCGACACCGCATAGAGTTTGATAACCATTTTTCCTAATTTCATTTTCCAATTCAGTTAAAATCATAACAGCCGCTCCTTTGCTGTTCATTTAAACACATATCTATACCTTAGGCCGTTCTAAAGTAATGCTGCCAATTTTCCCACCGCGGAACTCATCTAAAACAGTAATTGCCGCGCGTTCCGTATTAATTTCTCCTTTTGACACCAGCATCCCGCGTTTTCGTCCAACCAATTCCAGCAAATCGTAAGCATCTAAATCTTTTGCCTCTTCGGCCGTAAAACGGTAACGCTCCTGCACAAGTAACGGATATTCTTTGTTCAGCAGCATTAACAAGTTCATAGCCAAAAGCTCGATATCGATCACATCATCTTTCACTGCACCTGTAAAAGCTAAATGCTCAGCAACTTCCTGGTCTTGAAATTTTGGCCAAAGTACACCAGGCATATCCAAAAGTTCGGTACCATCTTCCAGTTTTACCCATTGCCCACCCCGGGTTACACCTGGGCGGTCTTCGACCTTGGTACGGCGCCCACCAGCCATACGGTTAATAAACGAAGATTTCCCTACATTAGGAATTCCAACAATCATCATGCGAATTGGCTGGCCTGCCATACCCTTTTGTTGCCGTCGTTCTATCTGTTCCTTTAATGTTTCACGCACCAACGGTAAAAATACCTTTAACCCCTGCCCGCTCCTGCAATCAGTGGCTAGGGCGGGAATACCTTTGTTGCGGTAATATTCACACCATTCCTTGGTTGCCGCCGGGTCTGCATGGTCTGACTTGTTCAGCAAAATAATTCTGGGCTTAGTCCCAACTAATTTATCAATTTCCGGATTGCGGCTGCTGCGGGGAATTCTTGCATCGGTTAACTCTATTACAATATCGACTAAACGCATTTTAGCCGCCATCAGACGCCGTGTTTTCGTCATATGCCCCGGAAACCACTGAATAGATGGTGATTCTGCCATAAAATGCTCCATTCTGCCGTCCTGCTTCGGCGAAAATTGTTCGTTGCTCTTCTTACAGATGTATAAACATTTATACTATTTTATTGATCCTATGGAGGAAAAGGGCAAAATACGAAACAACACTTTCCCCATAATATACCTTTCATCCACCATTCCAACCTCGGTCATGCGGCTGTCCTTAGAATGGTTCCGGTTATCCCCCATTACAAACACACACCCCTCAGGCACCTGCTTGGGGAAGGTGACATTCCCCTGCAGTTCGGTAGCCTCGGCTATATAGGGTTCGTCTAAAACTTCACCGTTTACCGAAACTATTTTAGCCTCAAAATCAATATCGACCCAGTCTCCTCCTTTTGCTATGATTCGTTTTACAAGAGGTTCGGTCGTTGCCGGAGGACTGGTAAGCACAACAATATCTCCATACTCCGGCTGGTAAAACAAATGGGAAACGATTAATTTATCTCCATGGTGAAGCGTTGGCTCCATAGAACTTCCGTCCACGCTTGCAGTTCGGAATAAAAAAGTAAATACTAAAATAATTACAACAACGGAACTAATAATGACCCAAATCCAGTCATAAAGCTCGCGGTATGATTTTAGCTGCACTTCTGGTGCATCTGAAAAAGGCAGCTCTTGCTGCTGTTTCTTTTCCTCTTTTTCTCCCATAAAATGCTCCATTCCGCTGCTCTGCACCAGCATAAAATAATGATGGAACACTACCCTTATCATGCAGAGCAGAAGAACGATAAGAGTATTTTTGTGTCAAAGCTGCAAATTAAAATAGAACCTGTCTATCAAATACAGCAAATGAAAATTAGAAAGCTTGTCCCAGCTGACGTGCAGCGTTGTCTTTCCGTTTTAATATAAAAATATCCTTAAAAAGCAGTAAAAAGGGACAGCAATTGTCCCTTTTTACACCCACAGTTAGCGAATTGCTTCTTTAACTTTTGCCGCTTTACCTACGCGATCACGCAGATAATAAAGTTTTGCTCTTCTTACGCGGCCCTTCCGAACAAGCTCAACCTTGTCAATATTAGGAGAATGAACAGGGAAAACTCTCTCTACACCGCAGCCATGAGCAACACGGCGAACGGTAAAAGTTTCCGAGATCCCGCCATGCTTTTTCGCAATAACGGTACCTTCGAATACCTGAATTCTCTCTCTCTCTCCCTCTTTGATCTTCACGTGAACCTTAACGGTATCACCGATGTCCAGAGCAGGCGCTTCCGCCTTTATGCAGTCCTGTGCAATTAGCTTTAAAGCATCCATCGATACTTCCTCCTTGATTTCCGAACATTCTTACCTACTTTGGGCAGCGGACTGTCCGTTATAATGTCTCCGGTATATTGCCGGGCATCATACCCTGCTGTGTAAAATATAGCAGTACTCATGCCTATTTATCATACCATACGATATTTTGCTTTGCAAGTATTTTTAACAAAAATTCTTGCATTCTTCCGTTAAAATAGCAATTCTTGTAACAGCTGCAAATATTTTTTGTTTTGCTTGTTTTTCTAACTCCTGTATTACTAGGGAAGGGTTTAAATTCACTTCATTTCCTGCCCTTGTACGCAGCCGAAAGGTAACACCATCTGATTCAGTCTGTATTTTACTACAGGAAAATAAAGGAGAAATATCAATTTCCTTTTCCCCTTTTTTTGTTTTTTTCATAACCATCAGCGGACTTGTCTCACATGACGCTTCTAAACTTTTAGCCAGTTCTTCGGGCAAGCAATTCTCGCTCTCTAATCTAATTTGGTAATCGGCCCAGAATATTTTTTCGGTTTTCATTACTGGTTCTGCAGCCGAATAAGCCTGCAAATCGGGAGGCAGACAATTGTTTAACCGCTTTACAATTTGATCAAACTCCACAGGCTCTGTAAGTTTAAAATCCATCGATTCACAAATGCTTTCGTAACCTAAAGAGATAGGCAGTGCAAAGGTTAAATACATATGTGGGTTAAACCCTTCGGTGTACCATACCGGTAAGCCGGAACGCTTCACAGCGCGCTGCATACAACGGTAAATATCTAGGTGGGAGATATATTTGGCTCGTCCGGTTTTATGAAAAAAAATTCTAACGGGCGTCAAAACAATTCCCTCCCAACAGACAATTGGCACCGCATCCACTGCAGATTGCTCGGCAGTGGGCCGTGGTATTGCTTTCATGTGCTTTTTTATTTTCCCGGATCAAAAATGCCTTGGTTACACCATAGTCCAAATGATCCCAGGGAAGGATTTCATCATAACTGCGCAAACGGTTTGAGTAAAATGCCGGGTCAATACCGCACTCAGCGTAAGCTTCATTCCAGCGCTCCAGCGAAAAGAATTCATCCCAGCTGTCAAGCTTGCAGCCTTTTTTCCATGCAGTCTCCAGCACATCACACAGTTTACGGTCTCCGCGTGCTAAAACGCCCTCCAATACGGTAACGTCCGATGCATGGTACTTAACGCTAATTTTTCTCGAACGTACGGTATCCAATAAAATAGCCTGCTTTCGCTTTAGTTCATCCATAGTGTCCTGTGGTTCAAACTCAAAAGGAGTGTGGGGTTTTGGAACAAATCCAGCTACACTTACGGTTACATTAACCCCTTTTCCTTTGGGTTTTGTAGGTAATGAATAAAACAAATCCACAATTTTTTGAGCCAAATAAATGATTCCACGAATATCATCATCTGTTTCGGTGGGAAGCCCCATCATAAAATAAAGCTTCACGGAGGTATAACCTCCCTCAAAGGCAGTTTTGCAGGTGTTCAGCACTTCTTCTTCCGAAATGTTTTTATTAATAACATCCCTCATTCTCTGCGTACCTGCCTCAGGTGCAAAAGTAAGCCCGCTTTTGCGCACCTTCTTGATTTTATCAAGTAATTCCTCGGAAAAATTATCAATTCGTAAGGAAGGCAAAGACAAGTTTACCTTGCTCTCATCTGTCCAGGTAAGCATCTTATCCAAAAGCGGTTCAAGCTGGGAATAATCACTGGTACTTAAAGAGGAAAGGGAAATTTCTTCGTAACCAGTCGAATCACACAAGTTCCTGCCGTTTTTATTTAAGGTTTCGAAGTTTTTTTCACGGAATGGGCGGTAGATGAACCCAGCCTGGCAGAAACGGCAGCCCCGAATACAACCACGCAAAACCTCTACCATAGCTCGGTCATGCACGGTTTCAATAAATGGAACTACAAATTGATCGGGATAATATACCTGATCCAGATTTTTAACAATTGCCTTTGTAATAGGAAAGGGCACATCCTCATTGGGCTTAACCGAATCAATAGCCCCGTCACTACGGTAAGCTACATCATAAAACATCGGTACATAAATTCCCGGAATTTCTTTTGCAGCCTGCATCAAAAACGCCTTTTTACTTCTGCCTTCCGCTTTAGCTTTCCGATAAAGTTCAACCAGTGCCGGAAGCTGTTCCTCTCCTTCGCCCAGCATAAAAAGGTCAATAAAATCGGCGATTGGTTCCGGGTTACAGGTGCACGGCCCCCCTGCCACAACCAGAGGGGTAAGTTCTTCCCGATCTTTCGATCGGACTGGCAAGCCCGCCAAATCCAGCATGTTGAGCACTGTGGTATAACAAAGCTCATACTGTAACGTAAAACCAATAAAATCAAATTCACTCAACGGGTCAAAGCTTTCCAGCCCATAAAGCGGTATATTATTCTGACGCATCTGTGCTTCCATATCCGCACCAGGAGCAAAGACGCGTTCACACCAAACATTTTCTTTTTCATTCAGCAGGGAATAAAGAATTTTCATACCCAAATGGGACATGCCCACTTCATAAAGGTCAGGAAAACAGAAAGCAAACCGCACCTCAATTTTATTTTTATCCTTCATTATGCTGTTCAGTTCTCCGCCGGTATATCGTGCCGGCTTTTGTACCAGCGGAAGTATCCTGTTCAGTTTATCCATCATCATTAATTTTCATTTCTCCTTTTTTGCGGAGTGGTGATACGCATTAATCATACTATAAACTTTCCTTTGGTGCAACCCACTTACCTTTTCATAATCGTGATTGCCAAGTAAACACATAGGACAGCCAAACCAAAATTAGCCTTTAAAAATACAAAAAAGTAAATAGAAACAGTAAAAAGAACAGTTAAAACCAATAATGATGCTATGTAGGAAATCTTCTCGGCCCTCTGTTGCTCCCCCAATTTACATAGCATGTGATAACAAATTTGTCCGCCATCCAATTCCCCAACTGGCAGAAGGTTCATGCACCCTATCAATAAATTACATAACGCAAACTGACTTAGCATCCCTTCTCTTAAATATAGGCTTCCCGCAAGCAGAAGATTCAAAATTGGCCCAGCTGCAAAAATCAAAATATCAGCTCCATAAGAAGTAGATGTTGTCATTTTTTTTGCAATTTCTATTCCAAAAATACGAAACCTTATCTCCTCAATCTTTTCGCCTGTGGCCACAAAAGCCAAAAGATGCGCAGTCTCATGAAGTAAAATCGCCATGATCGCATGCAACGACAGCCTGGATTGATCCAGGCTGAGTAAAATGACTAAAATAAAAAAAAACCAGAAGCTAAAGCTAAGTTTTATCTTCCCCACAGTAATTTCTATCATAACACGAAATCATCCCCATTATGGACAAGCGGCAAAAGCCATGCTGGGTTTACATATAGTTCGTCAATTTTCATTTCAAAATGCAGATGAGGACCTGTCGATACTCCTGTTGAGCCTACTTTTGCAATGACATCACCTTGCCTCAGCACCATCCCCTCAGCGGCAATAATCTGGCTGCAGTGGCAATAAATACTTTCCACCCCATCTGGATGCTTTACAACTATGTAATTACCATTTATGGGGGATTCATCCACTTTTACAACAACGCCAGGGAGTACACTTTGAATTGGTGTACCGTGTGCAGCTGCAATGTCCACCCCGGTATGAAAATCATTGGATTCTGTAATTGGATGATACCGATACCCGTAGCTGGAAGTGATTTGGCCGCTAAGCGGCTTTTTGGGCCTGACTGAAAGCATTACAGGAGACAAAACCGCCCCTGTTGGAGCGGTTAGGCGTTCATTTTGTTTCATTGCAATCGGATGCATTCCCCCGGCACCTGTTTCATTTTTCAACGCGTCAACCCGCTGAGTTGGTGGGTCCTTACCAACTTCCAATGTGTTGCCCCCCTGTTTAGGCTGCTTTTGTTCCATACTGGATGTGTTCTCTGGTATTGTGTCAGTTTCCAAGTTTTCTTTACCGGTAATAATGTTCCAAAATTGTATCAAATCCTGAATCCAACCTGGCCGCTCGCTGAGTTGTTCCTTGAAAAAAGTTCCCACTTCAACTGTCTGTTCCATTGTATTCTGATATTCCATTTTCATAGCCAGAAAAGCGACCTGGTCCATCTGCTTTGCTAAATAAGTGGCCACCAGCAGTAAAGAACATAAGGCTGTTTGAACCAAAATTATCCCAAATAGGGAATCTTTAGATTTTTTTGTACTGTTAACCAAGTGCCTTCGCCGTTCTCTGTTATAGACAGGACGTCTGTCGTTCATGCAATCTTCCCCTTTTTTATTTCTACGCATGCACGTCCTATAATAAAATCAAAGCATGCTCCGCTTTAAAATAGTAGGGTCTGCTTTAATTTTTAAACGAAAAGTCCATCGTTTCAACTGAGAATACATTTATATTTACTTGCTTTTCAACCGAAAAGTGAATATACAATAACGGTAACTCAACAACCTAATGATTTTCGGTGATCTGTATAAACTTTCTAAAATGTGTGAAAGCTTCTATCCTTTGTCCTATATATATGAACAGGTTAATAAAAACATGCCTTGAAAGCAGAAAAAAGAGAACAGTAACCTTACTGTCCTCTTTTTTGAGTTATATGGTTGTCGATGAACTTTGCGGTATACTGCTTTCCGGGGTTGATGCCGGCGAAGAAGTAGATGATTCTCTTGTAACTGTTACGCTACAAGTAGCAGTCTTCCCATTTTGGGTTCGCACCGTAATCGTAGCCTTACCTTCCGCCACAGCTTTAATATTGCCATTTTGATCAACCGTTACAACAGCATTATCAGAGGCCCAGCTTACAGTTTGGTCAGTAGCATCACCAGGTTTCACGGTAGCAACTAATGTAGCTGTATCACCAATTTTCATATTCAAAGTGCTGTCGCTCAGTTCTACACTCGTAGGCGGAATATCAGCAGAGGAAGCCGGATTTACCGTAATCTTACAGCTTCCTGTGTATTTTCCCTCTTCCGAAGTAACTGTAATGACTGCGCTACCTGCTGATTTTGCTGTAACAGTAGTACCATTAATCGCAACACACTCACTGTTTGAGGTAATGGTAATCTTCTGGTTTGTCGCATTGCTTGGGTTAAAAGTAATAATTAAATCAACAGACTCGCCAATATCTAAGGTTTTGTTTGCTGGAGAAACACTAATTCCTGTAAGGGGAATATTTGCAGATTTCACCGTTACTTTAGTGGATGCCTTTACCTTAGAACCGTCTTTTGCGGTTGCTGTAATATTGGCGGTACCTGCTTTTACGCCCTTTACATTTCCTTTTTGATCCACAGTGGCAACCTGTTCGTTATCGCTGGACCAGGTAAGTTCTTTGATCGTAGCATCTGTAGGAGTAATCGTTGCGGTCAGCAGTTTTGTTTCATTTAAATCAATCTCTAATGATTCAGGCAGCGTAATTTTTGTCACGGGTTTGATTACAGTTACTGTACATTTGTCCGTTTTTGACCCATCCTGAGTGGTAACTGTAATTTCGGCTGTGCCAACCGCCTTTGCTTGCAATTCTCCGGCAGCATTTACGGTAGCTACCCCCGTATTGCTGCTTGTCCAGTTCACTGCTTTGTTTGTTGCCTCAGATGGTTTTACTACTGCAGTAAAGGTATATTTATCACCAATTTTTAACTGCAGTGAGTTTACATCCAGTTTTACACTCTCAACAGGCGTACTATTCGCTTCGCCATTGCTTTCTGTTCCGGTTGCAGTTGATCCGGTACGCATAGAGTTAATATAAGAAGAAATTGCATTGACCAGACCAATTGCCATGGAATCCTGATAGCCATCATCCAGTAGTTTTTCATATTCGGTACGGTTGGTAACAAAGCCGCACTCCGCTAGAATGGAGGCAAACGCAGAATCTCTGGTTACAAAGAAATAACCAAACTTAGCGCCACGGTTGGTTGTGTTCAGGGACGATGCAAGGTTTGAGGAAGCGTTAACCGCCAGCCCTTTCGAGAACGGATAGAAGTAATACGCCTCCGAGCCCTTGGCCGATGCACCTGCAGCGTTGTGATGAATGCTAACATAAATTTGTGCATTGTAATTTTTGGCCTGTGCAATTCGTTGCACCATTTTAACCGGGCTGCTATCGGTATCCAACAACAATACGGAAGCACCTCTGCTGCGCAGAACCGATGCTGTTTTTTTCGCAATTACCTGATTCAGGTACGACTCGGGGTAGGATGGATTAAATCCTACTGCACCAATGTCACTATTGCCATGACCAGGATCAATTACAATTCTGGCTCCGGAAATAGAAGACGGCGGATTATTGAATCGGAATACCAGGTTACCGTTGGAATCAAAATACCCCCTGTACCCCATAAAGGAACCAGGGCTTCGTAAGGTTAACGTCAACTTAGAGCCGCTCCATTTTGCAGAAGAAAACATAGGATTTTTTGATAAACTGTTCATGTTTCCCGGCACCGAACTGGTATAACTAAAATCAATAGTAATATTGCTGGTATCATAGCTGAATTCATACGACACCTTCTGCTCCGTATTTAATATTACGTTGGTATATTGGGAATCAGCAGTAATGGTAATTCCCTTAATTTTATTATTTTGTGGCTCTGATGCCCCGGTGCTGCTAATATCTTTTGAGTAAACCCTTTGGCCGGACTGCAGAATATAGTAAGTGTAGGTGCTGTTTCCGTCGCGGTACACAATTTCATCACCTACAGTGTAATCCAGAGCGCCTTTAGCTAAGGGGTAACAATACGGGCTTGAAGTATCATCCAAAGTATTAGTTGGGAAGGTTTCAGCTCCGTCGGTTGTTATCTGGACCAACCTTCCTTCACCAATGACCGGTTTTTTATTCACTTTCACCGATGCTCCCTGTTTAGAAGCTTTTTCGCCCTGCCATTCCCCGTAGAAGGTGATATTTCCAAGGTTCTGTACCCCTGCAGTTGCGGCTGGGGCAGTATACGTACCGCTGAATTTTACATAGGACGAGTCACGGTCTGTATTATCGTCTTCTGTTGTGTCAATGGACATACCAATGGTCTGCCCATTAATAACTGCATACACCTTTGCGTCTGAGTACGCCAACGCAGTAAATTTAATTTTCATACCACCTTCTACTGTCACGCTTCCTACCGGTGATACTTCTTTTAAAATCTCAATTTTTCTAGTAATATTATAAATTACCGTCTTCTCTTTGTGCTCAAACTTAAAGGTATTAAGGCCGGGTTTTAATTCGATTTCAACAGAAAAGAAGCCATTGGCGTCCGTATCTACCTTCTGACCATTCATAATAACCTCTTCCGTTGGGTCAGATGCACCGGTAAACGTTACCTTTTGCTCATAGGTACTGAATGTTGTGCCTTCTTTGGGCTTTGTAAAGGTAAGTTCCGTTAAAATAAAATCAACATTGACCTGATTGTTAAAATACTTAACCAGTAAGGTTGTACTGTCTTTTGGGTTTTCAATCAATCTTTTTAGCGAGTTAAAAATACATCCGCTATAGTTGTCCAATTTTTTTGCTTCATCTATCTGTAAAACCAACTGGTCTGCTCCGGACCAGCCAGGAGCAGTAGATGCAATTTTATCAGATGCCAGTACTGTAAAAAACGGCATCTCATTTGCTTTTGCAAGATCAGACCACCACTTGGTTACCTTGCCAAACGGAGTGGCGGAATCGGTCAGAGAACCATATGCCTTCACCGCAATGAAATCCACCAACTTCTCTTCTACAAATTGTTTGGTATCTGCATTGCCATTTGTCAAAGTAGCAAAACTTGCCTTAGTGTCAGACCCATCTTCTTGATCCGCTTTATTGGCCCAAACTGCATCAGTTAGTAAACCAATTTGTGTGGCCGGGGCATATTTTCGAATGGTTTCGGATAATGCCGATACCACCTGATGCGGTACCTGCCGCATATAGTGGTCAAAACCAATGCCGCCGCCATATTTCAAATAATTGCTGTAACTGTTAGAATCTTGAACATTGTAGTAATTATCCAGCAAAATTCCATCAACAGCATATTTATCAGTGAATTCCTTCATATTGGATGAAAGCTTGTCAATCGAAGTTCCATCTGCATAATCAATGGTAACTACTTTACCATTTTCAAACAGAGCCATAGAGTCTACTATAGCATAAACACGCAGTTCGTTTGCTTTGCATTTTTCAATAATATAGCTTAATACATCAAAATCCGAAGCAGTACCCGGCATACCTGATATACTGTAGAGCACTGTGTCCTTATAACGGGTATTTACAATAATTGTGTTTAAAGTAAACTCCTTTGCCTTTGCAAGAGCCTTGTCAATCTCAGCTTTTACTGTAGCACTGTCGGTATTTCCAGTCAAGAACTCATAGCCCGCAGTAAGATATGCCGCTTTCATATCATGAGGAACATTCAGGATCACCGGAGGCTCTTCCTTCTCGGGCTGAGAGCTCTCGGAGAATTCCGGTGGCTTGCTGCTTTCTGGCTGTAACGATTCCGCCAAAGCATCTTTTGATGATGCATCCGATTCCGCCGTATTTGATTTGTCGGCGTTTACCGGCAGCGATGGCCCACGATTCACTGCTGCGTATACTCCAACTGCAAGGGTTACCACGATAAAGATAGAACTCAGTATAATTGCTAATAATTTTTTATTTTTTAGAAAATTAGGCACACCCTGACCTCCCTTTTTACATCCTTAACCTTTTGTTTATAGAATACCTTTTAGGTTCTCTCTTTCTGTTTTTACCTGGTTGCTGATTCCGCTGCCAAACAATGAATCGTACCGGTAAAGCGAGAAGCCCTGATATTTTGACGCCTGCCGTGAACAAAGCACCATACGTTTTAAAATATCGGTAGTATTCAGCCATTCATTCTTTCCAGAGCCCGCCCATTGATCTGTTTGCCCAATTTTATAGGGTGAAAGCCCAATATATAAATCGACAGAATTCACCTTAATTAAATTGTTCCATAGATTCACTGTACTTTCAAATGGGTAAGCGGAATTATCAAATCCAAAATAAACCTGTGGGCATATATAATCTAAATAACCGGTATTGCTCATCCATTTTTTTACATCTGAATACTGAGAATTGTAGTTGTTTTCAATGTTTGCCTGGGGGCTGATTCCAAAACGTACCGAGCCGCCTCCAGAGGATTTTACTGCGGTGTAAACGTCTCTCACTAATTGATTTACATTTTCCATACGCCAATTGCTTAAAGACATGGAACCGCCGCTTGATTTATATTCGTTATATGCAGCCTGGTCAAAAGCCGCATCGGTTGTGGGGTAAAAATAATCATCAAAATGAATACCATCTACATCGTAATTCTGAACAATCTCGATGACTCCATCAATAATCAGCTTACGTGCCTGAGGCCGCGCCGGATTGTAGGAGATAATATTACCATATTTTACTACACTGTCGTTGCCTTCGTTTAGCCATATCTGAGCCTGATTATCACTGGAAAGCGGACGGCTGCTGGAGTCAGAACGCACCCGATAAGGGTTAATCCACGCCTCAATTTTTAGTCCTTTATTGTGGGCCATATGAACCATAATTGCCAACGGGTCAAAGCCGGGGTCTTTCCCTTCAGTTCCAGTGGCTAAATATGACCACGGAAATAGATCTGACGGGTAAATAGCATCTCCAAAAGGACGAACCTGAACAAAAACCGTATTTAGCCCAAAGTTTACTGCGTTTGTAAACACTGAATCAATATTTGAAGTAAACTGGCTTTTGCTTTTTCCTTTTAAAAGCGAATCAAGTTCCAAATAGCTAATCCAAACAGATTTCACTTCTGATGAATCGCCCGGCGTTTCCGGAAATTGATCAGAGTTGCCGGAAGAGCTGCCTGAACTTGAGGAGGAGGACTGCTGTTGACTGCTCGCCTGGGACGAGGCCAAACTCCCGGAAACCAAACTACTTACAGTTTGCGAGGAAGTTGCTTGGAACAATGAGCTTCCAGCGGCTCCCCCATTAGATTGGGGGGATTGTAAACTTAGGTTGGAATCAGGGGATTCAGGTGCATAGGATGCTTGCGGAATACTTTCTTCTTTCGGTTCTGCCAGTTCCAAAATTCCGCTTCCTGTTATGATGTCTGGATTTATGTCATCGCCTTTGCTACAGGACGTGGATGTCAAAATTAGTATGCAAGTGAGAATGGCCACGACAAACTTCTTCATTATTACCTCCCAATAGACATATTTTGCATGGTATCATATTACACTTCCTCCAACATATGGTCAATAGAAAAGTGCTTAAAATTTACAGAAATGTTGCAAAAGTGTGACCAAACAACAATATAAATCTTTGCAAGATCTCCAACAATCTTTTTAAAAGTTATTTTTGTAGACAAGTTTCATTTCATTTTATGCACCGCCATACTAAGTAAGACCTAAAAGGGCCACGCTTTCAAGATACTCTTAAAAGATTATTATAAAATGACGGGTCTCGGCTACACCGATACCCGTCATTTTATAAATACTCACCATTAAGCTTAATATTCTATTGCTTAACCCTGTCTTGTTTTGATTTCTCTGTACTCATTTGATCTATCATATTCTCTGCAGCACGTTTTGCATAAGCCGAAATAATGCTTAACAGTATTACCTGCTCCACAGCAGCCAACTTTTCTTCTGTCGGTGGCTCCAACGTGTTGGAAAGCTTTTCAATAAAATCTGCCATCTCACCCTTGACCGCCGTTTTCATCCTCAAGAAATCTTGATAAAGTTTAGTAACTTCTGTTGGGTTGTATTCCGATGGACCTAATGATAATTCTTCGGAACTAAAGTCAA
This sequence comes from Ruminococcaceae bacterium Marseille-P2935, assembly GCA_900104565.1. Classification (GTDB taxonomy): domain Bacteria; phylum Bacillota; class Clostridia; order Oscillospirales; family Ruminococcaceae; genus Marseille-P2935. The sequence goes on along the minus strand of LT629952.1, from coordinate 332,775 downwards.
GAAGTGCCTTGATATCACTAATTGATAAAGCCTGTTTTAAATTATAAATCAATAACATTTGTAAAATGTGTTGCTTGGAATATTTTTTTCCCTTAATGGATTTTAAAAGCCCTTCTTTTGTATAGTTGTTAATCATAGTTTTAGTAAGAAGTTTTTCTTTTTCACTGCGTTTATTAGAGGACATTTTCTCCTCGATCAGCGTAGTAATCTGATCCATATATAACTCAATCGAAGGGAGTTCCTCAACCAGAATATCACAATCATCTATATTCTTTATAAAAGAAAATTTCTCTTCCTTCTCCATCACCACATCACCTCGTATAAAACTTTTCAATCTAGCTTATATTATCATTATTAGCAACTTAAAAACTAAATATATTAAATATAATATACTATATATTTTTTTTAAAAACAACATTCTATTGCATTCACAATATATTGGTGTTATTATATGTATATTATATAGTTTTAATAACCATATTATAAATTAATCAAAGCAGGAGTGATCGTTATGGTAAACCATTCATATAATGCAAGAGACCCTATCAGTAGCTTATCTCACTTTATAGGGGCGATCTTATCTACAGTAGGGACAATTCTATTGGTAACCAAAAGCCTGCTGGCAGATACGTTTTCTGTTCGCACCATGAGTTCTGCATTAGTATTTGGGTTATCGCTTATTGCTTTATACAGTGCCAGCGCTGCTTATCACTTTGTGGTTGCAGATACTCAGCATTTGGTGCCATTACGCAAACTGGACCATGCTATGATTTATGTATTGATTGCTGGAACTTACACGCCAATCCTGCTTAACTTTTTTCCGCACCCGGAAGGAGTTATATTAACTGCAGCCATCTGGGTAATTGCTGTAACAGGAATCATCTTAAAACTGTGTTGGCTAAATGCCCCCAGATGGCTTTACACTTCATTTTATATTTTAATGGGCTGGTTTATATTAATTGATGTACGCCCACTTGCTACCCTAGGTTACGGTGCGCTTACCTGCTTAATTTCCGGCGGGGTGTTCTATACAACAGGCGGCATTTTATATATATTGAAAAAGCCAAATATCTCTGATCGGTTTGGATTTCATGAGCTGTTTCATATTTTCATTCTTCTAGGCAGTTTCATGCATTATTTGCTTATCTTTCTATACATTGTATAAATTATCGAAAAGAGGCGGTACAAATGTACCGCCTCTTTTACTGCTTATGCGCAGACACTAAAAGCATCATTGGCCGTCTCAGTTCTTTCTTCATACCGGGCAGGCAAAGCATAGCTGGATCTGGCTGGGGTGCTAATATATTTGTAATAGCAAACCCAGCCTGCAGGACGCTGTTCAAATAAGTGGTTAAGGTCTTATGGTATTTTTAAACCGGTTCTTCCAAAAACACCGCTTCACGCCGTCCTTCGGTAAAATATTGGTCTACTAGCCAGTGCAAAATATTTCCATTATGATCATAATACCAGTCCTGAGTGCCATAAGAGGTAAATACTGGGTGTTTTACAGAAAAAACAAACCTGCCTCCTTTTTTCAAACAACTAAATGCTTTTTAGCAAATTCCCGAAAAATTTTCAATATAATGAAACGCCAACGAGCTGATTACCACATCAAAGCTCTCGGATTCATACTTGTAGTCTTCAATTGGCACTCTGCAATAATCAATTTGAGAAAAGTTCCCCATCTCTCTTGCCTGTTGCAGCATTTTGGGAAAATTTCAATACCCAGCACATACTCTGCTCCTTATTCTGCCGCATATCGGCAATGCCAACCAAACCCACAGCCTAAATCCAAAACTTTTTCCCCTCAAAACATAGCATCAGTTTTTGTAATTCGTGCCACTCACCAGCCCCTTTGGCTATGTTTTTCAAAAAAGTCTTTATCGTCATATTTGTTCTCTTGCACAGGTAGTCTCCTTCATAAAAGCTGTAGGCAATGTCTACAGCTTTTCACATTAATTCCCACGTTTTTGTTCTTCGTCGGAAGTAATATTCACATAATTTTGCTTTTTCACTGCAAGAATGATTAAAACAACATAAATCAGAACATCCAGTAATGTACCGCAAATAATTGTCTCGACGAAGCTGACGTTGACCGGGGTACCAAACGTAACGACCAACAGGTTTATTAAAATTACAGCTGTTCGCAGCACCCAATACATTGCGAGCTCATTGGTACGGATTCCTTTGGTATATTTTTTTACAATCAAAAAAATACCTGCTAAAACAGAGCATCCTGTAAGAATAGTTACGAAAACTGGAATGCCCAGCATATTTAGTATGAGCGCAGTAGCAATAGCAATGATACGCAGTGCCACGTCAAAAATAAGCAGGTACGACATAACCTTTTTTAACAAAATAGAACCCCTCCATATAGGTAGAAGAAAACTTCTTCATTTGCAGCACAAAAAACTGTGCCATAATTCTTAAAATATCTTAAGGAATTATAGCACAGTATACAAAAAAGATCAAATTTAAGTATCTTACTCCGGTTCTTTCAGCTGCCGCATACTATCTTTTTCTGGCTTTGAACGGTTCATCATGAAAACTGCAGAAATAATAGGTGCAATTAATGCATAACAAATAACCACCAAGAGTTCCCCTATACTTAATGGCACTGTTTTAAATACCAGCCTCATTTGAGGCACATAGATGGTTGCCAAAGTAACCAACATCGAAATCAGTACCGCCCCAAGCAGTTTAAAGTTGTTAAAATAATGTACAGAGAACAAACTCCTTGTTTCTGATTTACACTCAAACACATGGAAAAGCTGTGTAATAATAAGGGCAAACAGCGCCGCCGTTCGCGCAACGTCTATTCCACTGCCATGTTTTAAGAAGGTAACAAAAACCGCAAGTGTAGTTAACCCTATTAAAAATCCACGGAAAATAATTGTAGTCAATAATCCATTGGAGAAGACCGATTCGTCCCCTCCCCTTGGTTTCCGTGTCATGGTGTCTTCGTCTCCCGGCTCTAAGCCCAGTGCAACTGCCGGCAAGCTGTCGGTGACCAGGTTAACCAGCAAAATATGAATTGGTAATAATACGACTGGCAGCCCCATGAGCATTCCTAAGAACATTGTGAGCACCTCGCCAATATTACAGGACAGCAAATAACGTATTGATTTGCGAATATTCTGATAAATAATGCGCCCTTCTTCAACTGCAGCAATCAGTGTAGCAAAATTGTCATCCAACAAAATAACCGAAGCTGCTTCTTTGGTAACATCAGTACCGCTGACCCCCATTGCTACACCTATGTCTGCCTCTTTAATGGCCGGTGCATCATTTACACCGTCACCCGTCATGGCTACTGTATCTCCACGTTTTTTTAATTCACGGACAATACGCAATTTATGCTCGGGACTCACCCTGGCAAATACTGTAGTCTTGCCAAGTAACTGCTGGAACTGAATATCACTCATGGAATCCAGTTCTTTCCCTGTAATGACCATGTCCCCTTCCCTGAATATTTTCAGATCCTTTGCAATTGCCATAGCTGTTGTTTTATGGTCACCAGTGATCATAATCGGTTTGATTCGTGCACGTTTACATTTCATAACCGCTTCATAAGCCTCTTTACGAGGCGGGTCAATCATTCCTACTAACCCTACAAATACAAGGTCCTGCTCCTTATCGGCTCCGGGGCCCTCCGCTTTTTTCATTGCAAATCCAAGTACCCGCAATGCTTTCGATGCCATTTTATCATTGGCATTCATAATATTTTTTTTCACCAAATCGGTAAGCAGCTGCATACCCTGATCTGTCATATAATAACGGCAACGGTCAATGAGCATATCTGGTGCACCTTTTGTAAACATCATTTTGCTTTGGGATTTTCCCTGTACTATTACCGACATGAGCTTTCGGGTAGAATCAAAAGGTATCTCGTCAAGTTTTTGGTAACCGCAATTTTTATCAAAAGTACCGGCTTTTGCAGCCATAACCAACAAGGCAATTTCTGTAGGCTCCCCTGTGGTGTCCCATTGGTCATTCGCCCTTAAAATTTTGCCAGCAATTCCTGCCAACCCGTTTTTTTCGCCTTCCGAAATTTGAGAGTTGGTACACATTACACTAATATCCATAATTGCTGCGACAGTTTTGGCTGCTTTTATATTTAAAAAACGCCCTTCTTCTTTCAGCTCTCCTGTCTTGCTGTATCCATTTCCGCTGACCTTAACCTGATGATCTAATGTAAAAATCTCCTGTACAGACATTTTGTTTTCAGTCAGGGTTCCTGTTTTATCAGAACAGATTACATTGGCACAACCAAGTGTTTCTACTGCATGGAGTTTTTTTACTAAAGCATTGCGTTTTAAAATACGATTCATTGCCAACGCCAACGAAATGGTGACAATTGCGGTAAGCCCTTCAGGAATAGCTGCAACCGAAAGAGAAATTCCGGTAATCAGCATGTCTACTATCGGCTCTCCGCGCAAAATTCCGGTAAGAGAAACTACAGCGCAAATTAATAAACAGCCAATTGCAATATATTTGCCTAACTGGCTAAGCCGTTTTTGCAACGGAGTTACAGGCTCTTCTATTTGATTTAACATACCTGCAATACGTCCCATCTGGGTGTCCATACCAGTTGCGGTTATAACGCCCTTGCCTCGCCCTTTGGTAACGACGGTTCCCATAAAAACCCTGTTTTCCTGTTCGTCCCCTTCTTTTGCATGTTTTTCTACCGAAAGGGATTCCCCGGTGATAAGGGATTCATCACATTGTAAGGAAACCGCTTCTATAATATGTGCATCTGCTGGAATTTTATCTCCTGGCTTTAACACAATTAAATCGCCGGGCACCAGCAGGGATGCCTCAATATTTTGCTTCTTTCCATCTCTGATTACAGTTGCCGTTGGAGATGCCATATTTTTTAAGGCATCCAAAGTCTTTTCCGTTCTATACTCCTGCATAAAGCCTATGACTGCGTTAATAATTACAATAGAAATGATAGTAAATGCTTCCGTAATTTCCCCCATCATAATAGAAATAATGGTTGATAGTAATAGGATCATTACTAACACATCACGGAACTGCCCAGCAAAAATGGCGATAGGGTTTAATTTTTTACCTTGCTCCAGTCTGTTTTCTCCATATTCAAACAGCAGTTTTTGAGCCTGTTTTTCGCTTAGACCCGAACTGTTTTCCATATGATCATTCATCTGCAATCGTCCTTTCAGGGTTGTTTGTCCTACTCAAGATATATTCTGATTATGGACAAAGTATACCTGAAACAGAAACATCAAAAACGCCTTTCCCATTTGGAAAGGCGTTTTTGATGTTAAGATTATTCTTGTGCAGCGGCATCTTCGCCAGTTAGCAGTGCAATCATTCCCTGGTACAGTTTGGCTGGATCATTTAAAAACCGTTCTTTTATTTTTTCACACTCGTTCATTGTAGGTACAAATAATGATACACTTAACAAATCGCTGCCCACATCTTTAATATTTAATATAATTTTATAACCGTCTGATACCTTTATTATCTCCACATGATTCTCCCGTTCTCTACGTTCCCTTATTAAAATTGAATGAAGCTGCTTCACCGCTTTTTCACGTACTGACAACGGAATGCTTTTATAAAAAGTTTCCGCAGTATTTTTTCCAAGTGGGGTTAGCACATAAACTTCTTTTCCATCCGGCGTCTTTTCTAATGCAATGTTTCCTAAGGTGAGCAACTGGCTCATTGCCTCCGCAAACTCAAAGTAATTCATAAGCTGATCTTTTTGAAAAGAGTCATTTAGTTGCGCAAAAGTCACTGGGCACTCCGCTTTGTTTAATAGGTAGCAAATCATTATTTTAATTTCATAATCTCTGGTCAGTCCACCTGGCGCTACCCCCGCCGAAAATGCATTATGTCCCATGAGCCGCCCCCTTCCTTACTATCAGCGAATACTTCTTAATTCTATTTTACATCATTATAAGGAAATTTTAAAGTTCTTTTCATGATTTGTCCGGTAATATAAAGTATGATAAAATAATGGTAAATAGTTATTTTATTTTTTGTACAGGCAAATTAGCGTCAAACGCTGCCTGATATATAATATAATAAAATACAATTCAGTCCTGAATTCACGGGACATAACGAGGTGTGGCAGTGGACAAAAAAAAAGCGGAAACAAAAAACAATCTTATTAAAGTTTTATTGGCTGCGGCTGTACTGATTATTTTAGTGATAGCAACTATAAAAATTACTCCCTATATTGCAGCACTTTCCGATCCGTTGCAACGTGCCGCTTTTCAGGAATGGATCAATTCATTGGGAATTGGAGGCTGGTTTGTAATACTCGGTATTCAAATCCTACAAATTATTATAGCGTTCATTCCTGGTGAGCCGGTAGAAATTATAGCAGGATTATTATATGGTACAGTTGGCGGCTTAATTACCTGTCAAATTGGCATTTTAACTGGTTCATTTATCGTTTTTTTTGCTGTTCGCAAATGGGGTTACCCATTTGTTACCATTTTTATATCAGAGGATAAACTAAAAAGCTATAAATTTTTACAAAATACAAGCCGGTTAGAAATGATAACTTTTATTCTTTTTTTTATTCCAGGTACTCCAAAAGATGTTTTGACATATTTTGCAGGCTTAACCCCTATCCACCCTTTGCGTTTTCTTTCCATAGCTATTTTTGCCCGTATTCCATCTGTCGTTACATCGACTCTTGCAGGGGCTTCAATTGGAAATGGCAATTGGGGAATAACCATTTTAGTATTCGCTATTACTGGCATTTTAGGAATTGGTGGAATCCTGTTCCATAAAAAATTCATGAATAAAATGAATACTGAAGTCCCAGATCCTAACCAAAATAATTAATCATTCCAAAAAACCGGAGCATGGCTCCGGTTTTTTTAAGTTCTGTCAAAACTGACTTCATGAAAACGGCTGGTACAACGATCATAAATCTCTTCATAATAATGTGAACCAGTCCGTACCATATCTGAATCCCCATCACAACCACAGGCTTTTGCAAAGGTGTTTCCAATATCAGTACTGGTACAATTGGGAGAACGGCTACAAAGAATATAATAGGAAAAAATTCCGGTATCATCTAACAGCCGATATACAGCCGGGTCAGCTTCTTTTAAACGATCATAAAAAGAGTTTAAAATTGTCTGTGCAATAATGGCATTGGGAGCACAATCATTGATTGCCTGGTTTACAGCATATACAAACAGTATTTCCAACTGGGTCATAAGCTTATTCATTTCTACCTTTGCTGTTCCAAAACAGTTTTTGCTTTCCAACAGCAGCATATCACCCATAAAACGCTCTGCCAATTGTTTTGCCTTTTCAATATTCCCATTTGCTTTTTGCCGCAGATAACACAACGCATAATCATCACTGTTATCTGCTTGTCGCTTTAAAACAGATAAATCATCCGGAGCAATGCGCATATCGCTGTCTCCCTCAGTACAAAAGCAAAAATGCTCCTTATTTTTTGATTGTAAGAAAAAAAACGTAAATAAAAATATGACTGTTATCACAGTAAGCAGCGGGAACACAATAATCACCCCTTTTTACTTTTGTGCAAGTGCTTCCTCCAATGCTTTGGCAAGCTGATCTGGGCAGGATGATGGACGCATTCCACAGCGTATTCCTTTTAATTTTGGTATCACTTGCTTGGCATCTTCTCCTATAACCAACGCAGCCACCCCTTGAGTATTGCCGCTACATCCGCCTATGAACTTAATGTCACGAATAATCGTACCGTCCAACTCTATTTCAATGTTCTGCGTGCATACTCCACGAGGCTTAAACTGATAGTGCATGGTTCTTTCTCCTTAAATTCTTGCTATATTATTTTGAATCGCATCTTTGGCAACGGCCTTCGCCACCGCTTCTGCTACACGTTTGTCCAACGGGTCTGGCAGTATATATTCCGAACACAATTGATCTTTTTCTACAATGGAAGCCAGCCCATAAGCTGCCGCTATCTTCATCGAATCTGTAATATCCTTCGCCCTTACCTGCAGTGCGCCCTTAAATAAACCCGGAAATACCAGAACATTATTAATCTGGTTCGGAAAATCCGAACGTCCTGTTCCAACTACGGCAGCACCACCGGCCTTTGCTTCCTCCGGCATAATCTCGGGTATGGGATTAGCCATAGCAAAAACAATCGGGTTCTTGGCCATGGATGCAACCATTTGGGTGGTAACCAGCCCAGGCTTGGAAACTCCTATAAATGCGTCTGCCCCTTTTAAAGCGTCTGCCAGCGTACCTCTTATCTGATTTTTGTTTGTTATTACTGCCATTTCACGCTGAGCTGGATTAAGCCAATCCTCAGCTTGATTAATAATCCCGCCAATATCGCATAGTATGACATCTCCAAAACCCATACGGCAAAGAAGTTTTGCAATCGCAATGCCCGCAGCACCTGCCCCATTAATTACAATTTTGGCTTCACCCATTGTTCGTCCAGTCACTTTGAATGCATTCATCAGCGCTGCTGCTACAACAATAGCGGTACCATGCTGGTCATCGTGAAAAACAGGAATATCACATCGTTCTTTTAACTTTGCCTCAATTTCAAAGCAGCGGGGTGCAGCAATATCCTCAAGATTTATCCCTCCAAAGCTTTTTGAAATAAGCGCAATGGTATTCACTATTGTATCGGTATCTTTTGAATCGATGCAAATTGGAAAAGCATCCACATCAGCAAACTCTTTAAAAAGAGCACATTTTCCTTCCATAACCGGCATACCTGCTGCTGGGCCAATATCACCCAACCCCAATACTGCGGTGCCATCTGTTACCACCGCCACCAAATTGGATTTACGCGTTAGCTCGTAAGCTAATTGTTCGTTTTCCGCAATTGCCAAACATGGCTGCGCTACACCAGGCGTATAGGCTAAGGCAAGATCTTCGCGGTTGTGAATTACCGCCCGGGACACAACCTCAATTTTTCCTTTCCATTCATAATGCTTTTCCATTGCTTTTTCTTTTACGTCCATTCCAAAGCTCCGTTTCTATAACAGTATAACCAAAACTTGTCTATTTTTTCAATTTAAACAACCGATCCAAAGATTCCTGCGGCGTAATATTCGTACCAATTGGATTAGGCTGAGGCCTGTAAAATCCATGGAAGTCTGTACCGCCAAACTTTATTAGATGATAGGCCTCTGCAATTTCCTCAATTTTAAGTAAATCTTCTGCAGTATTTTTATGATGGTACAGCTCAACACCATCCAAAAGGCCTTCGGATGCCATATCCCGCAAAAGTTCAATGGAATCAAATTCGCCAGGGTGGGCCATTACAACAACACCTCCGGCACTGCGGCAGAGCTGAACGACCTCATAAACGTCCGGGTAAACAGATTTTACATAGCAACTTCCATTTTTCTGGTTAAAAAGTGTCTGAAAAAGGTCACCATAAATTTTGTCTGTATAGCCTAAATCCATAATGGCATGCATAATGTGCGCCTTGTAAATTGCCTTGCTGCCTAAAGCATAGCGCATAACATGCTCTTGAGTGATGGGATAATACTTCATAACATTTTTAATCATTTGCTGGCCAGATTCATTGCGGCTTTCCAGGGTTTTAAAACAAACCGCCTCAAGCCGGTCCGGAGATTTCGGCATGTAGCAAAGTATATGTACACTGCGCTGCCGCTGATTATCATAACAAGAAAGCTCAATACCCGGAATCACATGAATTCCCAGTCTTTTTCCAACAATACCAGCCCGTGTCACGCCCGCCATGGTGTCGTGGTCGGTAATGGCTATAAAGTCAAGGCCAGCTCTCTTCGCATAAAATATCACATCATCAAGGTTCATTGAACCGTCCGATAACCGAGTATGACAGTGAAGATCTCCAATCATGTCAAAACCTCCTTACTTTTTTGATTCCATATTAGTATACACCTTTTTCTGTTTACCTTGCAACCTGCAATCCTCAGCCAAAATCTGTATATTTTTGTATAAAAAGTGTTGTATTCCCTCTTTTTAACACTTATTATATATAATTTATATTCTTACAATAATACACTTTTCTTTTTTACTAAGTCTCTATTTTTTTCCTATTTAAAGGGTTTATATTACAAATTATTTAAGGGTTTCTTAAAGCTGTTTACATAGCTTTCTTCTTGTGCTAGACTAAGTTCCAAGGGGGCGGTCATCATAGTTATCAGCAACGCAGCACAACAGGATTTTATTAAAGTAATATCGTTTAATTTGCGCAGAGACTTTGGTTTAAAAAGAAAAAACACTTGGGAAGAGCGTAAAATGCTGGCTGCTCGTTTAATTAAAAATTCCGGTGCATCTATTATTGGAGTACAGGAAATGCTTCCGCAGATGAAAACAGACGTTGAAAACCTTTTAAGTGATTACAGTGTTTTTGGGACCGGCCGTTTTTCTGGAACAAAACCTAAAAATGATGAGCACTCTGATATTATTGTGAAAAACCAGGATGTTGAAGTAGAGTTCATTAAAACTTTTTGGCTTTCCAAGCATCCAGAACGTGGTGGAAGCCGTGCTCTCTTTTCGTTTTTTCCTCGTATTTGTACTGTTGCTGAAGTCTATTTAAAAACGCAAAACCGGAGAATTCGGGTGTTTAACACTCATTTTGATCATATTAGCGGATTTGCCCGCACCCTTGGAACCATGATTATATTAAAATATATGAACGAGTTTAACCGTACAGACCCCCTCCCCACTATTTTAATGGGGGATATGAATTGTAAATCAAAAAGTAAGCCCATTAAAACATTACGATATAATCTTCATACTTTCAGCAATATCCATCTTAAAGATGTTTACGAATATTTTGATCCTCAAAGCATCACCAACACTTATCATAGCTTTAAAGGTAAGATAAAACTTGGTGCCAGCCCTATAGACTATATTTTTGTGTCAGATGAATTTGAAGTTGTTGAATCTCATATTGATACAAAAGACATAAACGGAAAATACCCCTCTGATCATTTTCCATTAGTCGCTACACTGCGCTTAAAGGATATGTGTCAAATTCAAACTGCCTAGTTTAAGGCCTGTGTTTGCACGCACAGGCTTTTTTCGTTGTGAAAACATCAATTAATAAACAAGAATATTTGAAAAATCTTTTAGAATCAACTGCACTTATACCTGCTTTTTAAACAAATTTCTATTTTTATATAAGAAAAGATACCCTTCCCAAACGGAAGGGTATCTTACATTAACGGTGTTTACCCAGGAAAAATAGCGCCATAGTACCGGGACCAGAATGCGCACCAATAGTAGGACCAATCCCATTGATCATATAATTGCTTAGGCCATACCTGCGTTTCATTTCACTGGCAACATAGTTTGCCTCTTCTTCACAGTCGCCATGGCTAATAAAAAAAATTTCATTCCGGTCACGATCGCCAAGCGTCTCATAATAATCCACCAACGCATTGAGCGATTGCTTTCTTCCACGAACTTTATTTACAGGTACTAATTTTCCCTCATTATCCACATGCAAAACCGGTTTTATCCCTAAAACAGTTCCCACAACAGCAACAGTTTTAGAAACACGCCCGCCCTTTTGCAGATATTTTAAATCTTCTACTGTAAAAAAGTGGCAAAGGTTCAGTTTATTGTTTTCCAGCCATTGCGCCACCTCATCAATTGACTTTCCCTGCTGCTGCATTTTTACCCCATAGTATAGCAACAGCCCTGCTCCCATAGAAGCACATAAGGAGTCAATTACAATCACCTTGCGTTCGGGGTATTTTTCACGTGCATCTTCGGCAGCAAGGCGTGCACTGTTATAACTTCCGCTAATGCCGGAAGAGAAGGAAAAATAGAGTACATCATAGCCTTGCCCCAGAATTTGATCCATCGCTGCAAAGGCTTGATCGGGCGTAATCTGTGCAGTTTTGGGATCTGATCCATCCCGCATGCGATCATAAAATTGATGAAGCGTAACAGCGGGATCAAAGGTAGTATGAGAGACACCATCCAAAGTATAAATCAGCTCTAAAACTGTGATATCATTCTTTTTAAAAAAACTTTGGGGCATATCGCAGTTTGCATCTGCAATAATTTTAAAGGTCGAAACATTCTCCAATTGAACCGCTCCTTTTCCAAAAGCCGGCAGTTGACAGGAAGCCACACTCCTGCCGGTATATGGACGTGTTGTATTCTAGCTTTCGATCATTATACAACTGCACAGCAGAACAGGACAAAGCACATATCACACTTTCTGTGAAGAGACTATGCCTGTCCCCAAAGGGTAAGCTTCGCTATGGCTGTCCTGCGCATCAAAGTATAATAACCAGTCTGTGGGTATTATACTATAAATTTCTGCCCTTCGCAACTATACTCCAATAGCTGCCTGAATCATGTCGCATATTCGTTTAAAAATAGGCGCCGCTGCCACACTTCCCTCTCCTCCGCCTTCTACCAATACCGTAATAACATATTTTGGGTGTTCCCCTGGATAAAATCCGGCAAACCATGCCTGCAACTGTTCTTTCCCTTCAATAAAGCGTCCGGTTTGAGCTGTTGCAGTTTTACCACCTGCCGTCTCAAAATCCGGTTTGGCTCTGCTGCCACTGCCATTTTCTACAACGGAAACCATATATTTGCGTAATAATTCTGCTGTACGTTCTTTCATAGCTGTAGTAGGTAGTACCATAACCTCTTTTTGATCCAAAGACGCTCCATCCAGCGTGGTTCCTAAAACCAGACGGGGCGTAACAGATGAACCGCCATTGGCTACTGTGCAAATCATTTGGCTGACCTGTATAGGGGTAGCCATTAAAACACCCTGACCAAACCCAAAGTTAGCAACCTCCGCAATATTATTTAAATCTGAATCAGTCGGCAGATTACCAGAACCAGATGCCATGCCTTCTGCTAACTGTGCCGGCTGTCCAAAGCCAAGTTTTTTAGCCATATTTCGAATAGCGCCGCCACCAATATCCTTTGCCAAATCAATAAAGTAGGTATTACAGGAATGCTCAATGGCACCTTTTAAATCAAGCTCCCCATGCCCGCTCTTCTTGTTGCACGAGAATACCTGTCCGTCTATATCAATCGATCCGGTACAAATATGCGCTCTGGTGGTGGGAATACCTTGCTCTAAAGCAGCAGCTGCTGTAACAATTTTAAAGGTAGAACCAACGTTGTAAGAATAGAATGCACGGTTAATCAGTGGGCTATCCGGGTCATTTAAATAATCTGCAATTTTGTTAGGATTAAAAGAAGGAGTGCTAGCAAGCGCCTTAATATCACCAGAATAGGGATCCATCACCACAACGGCCCCTTTTGGAATATCTTCATTGGCTATATCCTGTACAATTTTTTGTAATTTGCTATCAATTGTAAGCACTACCCCCCCTTTTTGACCATAGCTGTCCTTTTCAACCGTCGTACCTACCCCTGTCAATGGATTGCCAAGTGCATCCACCTGATATCGGACGGTAATATCTCCCGAGTATTCTTCCAGAAGACTATTATAGCTTTTTTCTATACCGGTAACCCCTGTTTTGGGGTCGCCATTTACATACCCAATTAGATGCGGGCAAAGCAGATCATCACTATAACGTTTTGTGGCAGTAAACACTTCAATATCCGGGCTGTAAATATGCGGAGAAGAAACTAATGTTAATATCGGCCTTCCTGACTGAATTTGTTTTTGGTCAATCACTTTTGTAACATCTTCTACCGAGTCTTTAAGAGCAGAGACTGCCTGTGGAGTCGGAAGCACCGAGGCTAAATATTGTTCTTCCTGCTCCACTAGAGATTTCATATTACAATCATAAATGATGCCGCGGGAAGTCGCAACTTTTAAAGAAAAACTGCTTTGCCGTTCAGCAGCCATAGCTAGAAACTGCCCGCCCGTAATATAATATAGCCTGGTAAGCACCAGGCTGAATGCAAGGATCATAACAGAAAATATTCCTACCACTCGTTTTCCCATAAATTTGTCCAACCTTTCCAGCTTAAAACATTCAGCTTTAGTTTGGACAAAAATACACTGGTTCATTCTGGTTTTGCCCAAAAGAGAAAGCCCGGAAAATTCCGGGCTTTCTCTTTTAATCTTTTATCAATTCTTTCAAAGATGTTGCAAGTCCAGCAAATGACTGTATCTCACTTGGAATAATAATCTTAGTTGCCTTGCCATCAGCAGCTTTTGCAAAGGCTTCCAAGCTCTTTAACGCCAAAACATGGTCATTAGGAGCAGCTTCATTTAGTACTTTAATTGAGTCTGCCAGCGCTCTTTGTACCATTAAAATTGCTTCAGCTTCACCCTGGGCTTCGCGAATCTTCTGTTCCTTTACAGCATCAGCACGCAGAATGGCAGATTCTTTTTCACCTTCTGCTACCAGTATCTGACTGCGTTTTTCACCTTCAGCCCGTAAAATTGACTCACGGCGCTGACGTTCCGCCTTCATCTGTTTTTCCATTGCATCCTGAATTTCCGCAGGAGGAATAATATTCTTCAGTTCAACCCTGTTTACCTTAATCCCCCACTTGTCAGTCGCGGTATCAAGAATAGTTGTAATTTTTGTATTAATTACATCTCTGGAAGTTAATGTGTGATCCAGCTCCATCTCACCAATAATATTTCTCAGCGTTGTAGCGCTTAGATTTTCTATTGCCGACAATGGACGTTCTACACCATAGGTGTAAAGTTTTGCATCAGTAATTTGAAAGAAAACAACAGTATCAATTTGCATTGTAACGTTATCTTTTGTAATAACAGGCTGCGGTTTAAAATCGACCACCTGTTCTTTTAGGGAAACTTTTTTTGAAATACGGTCTAAAAATGGCATGGTAACATGAACACCGGTTTCCCAAGACGCATAATAACCACCCAAACGCTCCACCACATAGACCATTGCCTGCGGTACGATTTTAATATTACTGACAACCATAATAATTAAAATCAGCAAAATGACTAACCCAATAATCCACTCCACAAAAAACAACCTCCTTTATTCCATGAAGGTGACCAATAATTTGACCCCTTCAATCGCTTCAACACGAACTTTACAGCCCTCTGGAATAATACTTCCATCTATACTTCTCGCGGCCCAATCCAGCCCCAAAACCTGAACCCTGCCCTGTGCATGGTCGTTATCAATACGCTGCAAAACTACAGCTGTCTTCCCAAGAACCTGATCCGCATTTGTTTTCTGATTCTGGGGTTGCATCACTTTCTTGAGAAATGGCCTGGTGCAAATCAGAGAAACAGCAGAAACTACAATAAACACCGCAAACTGGGCAGTTGACGGAAGACCCATTGCCGCTGGTATTACCGCCACCAATGCACCTAAAGCAAACCAGATTGCTACTAGTTGAATGGTTACAGCTTCAATTATTCCCAAAACTACAGCTGCTATGATCCAAATAAACGGTGCTAAATTAACTGTATCCAAAAACGGCAAAATACTCCCCCCTTATGTAAAATCCCATCATCTGGGTATATTTCTTGATGATGGGATTATTATAGCATGAAATTCATCATGATTCATGAATGGACTGTAAATTAAGATATTTTTTCTGTAAGATGTGTCAAGTGTTTCGTTATTTTGCTATCGAACTTGCAATTGTTTTTTCTACTTGAAAACTCGGTTTTTCTCCTTTCCAATCACATATTACGGTGCTGCCTTCGGCAAAATTACCCTGGAGTAATTCTTCTGCAATAGCATCTTCAATATTATTCTGCAATGCCCTCTTTAAAGGCCTGGCCCCGAAAACTGGATCGAACCCGACTTGGGCAAGCTTTTCAGCTGTTTGTTTCGTAAAAACCAACTGAATATTTTTTTCTTTCAGCCGATTTGTCACCTCTTCCAACATTTTATTTCCAATCAGAATAATTTCAGCCATACCTAATTTTTGGAAAATAACAGTTTCATCCACCCTATTTAAAAACTCTGGTTTGAAAGAACGTTTTAATTCGTCCATAATATCTGACCGTATTTGTTTCTCTCTCACTAAATCACATTGATCCGATCCCAGAAAACCGAAACTTTTATGCTCGGTAATAAACCGGGCCCCTAAGTTTGATGTCATAATAATAACTGTATTTTTAAAACTGATCCGTCGTCCTTGAGAATCCGTTACAATTCCTTCATCTAGAATTTGTAATAAAAGATTAAAAACATCGGGGTGTGCTTTTTCCACTTCATCAAACAAAACAACGGAATATGGGCGGCGGCGTACCTTTTCGGTAAATTGTCCTGCCTGGTCATAACCAACGTAGCCGGGAGGTGCACCAATCAGCTTAGATACATTATGTTTTTCCATATACTCCGACATATCTAACCGCAAAAGTGCTTTTTCGTCACCAAACAAGCAATCAGCCAAGGCTTTTGAAAGTTCGGTTTTTCCGACACCAGTTGGCCCTAAGAATATGAAGGATCCAATTGGACGGTTGGGGTCCTTTAACCCTACTCTTCCCCGGCGCACCGCTCTTGCTACTGCACCAACTGCCTGATCCTGGCCAATAACGCGCTCCTTCAGAGCATCCTCCAGGTGAAGCAATTGGTCCGTACCGCTTACAGTGAGCCGGCCAACATCAATCCCCGTAATGCGTGCTATCACATCTGCGATATCATCCTTGGTCACCTTTCCCTGATGCTGTTCATCCCAATCTCCTTTAAAAAGATCCATCTTTTTCTTCAATTTGTTTTCATCATCACGGACCGATGCAGCCAGTTCAAAATCCTGTGCATTAATAGCAGACTCTTTCTGTTCCTTTAACTGCCGTAACTGATACTCCAAATCTTTTAACGTTTCCGGTTGTGTAAAGGTTTTTAACTTCACGCATGATGCAGCCTCGTCTATTAAATCAATTGCCTTATCTGGTAAAAATCGATCTGGAAGATATCGAACAGAAAGGGTAACGGCCGCCCGAATAGCATCTTGTTCAATTTCCAGATTATGATGTGATTCATATCGGTCTTTTAATCCCATTAAAATTTTTACTGCATCCTCTTCATCCGGTTCTTCAATCATTACACTTTGGAATCTTCTTTCTAATGCCGCATCTTTTTCAATGTACTTTCGGTACTCTTCAATGGTAGTAGCACCCACAAGCTGCAGTTCTCCACGGGCCAGTTGGGGTTTTAGAATGTTTGCCGCATCGATTGCACCTTCTGCTGCGCCTACACCGATAATACTGTGTATTTCATCAATAAACAAAATAACATTACCTGCCGCAATCACATCCTCAATTGCTGCTTTTACCCGCTCCTCAAATTCTCCCCTGTACTTCGTTCCAGCAATTACACTAGTTAGGTCCAATGAAACAATTCGTTTGTCCTTCAGTGTTTCTGGAACCTCACCTGCTACAATTTTTTGGGCTAAGCCTTCTACAATTGCAGTTTTTCCAACTCCTGCTTCCCCAATTAAGCATGGGTTGTTCTTTGTTCTGCGTGATAAAATTTGAATAACCCGTTCAATTTCTGCTGCTCTTCCAATGACTGGGTCCAGCTTTTTTTGTCTGGCAGAATCGGTTAAATCTTTACTATATTTATCTAAGGTTGGTGTCTTAATTCCATTTCTGCCTGATTTTCCAGCAGCTCTTTTATTTCGATCCGGCCCTAAGCTTGCTTCAGAAATCTCAGCACCTAAAGATTCCACTACAATTTTATATAATTGATCACAATCTACATCCAGCTCTTTTAAAAATCTGACTCCATAACAATCCGATTCTTTTAAAATTGCCATCAAAATATGCTCGGTTCCCACGGTAGTGTGACCCAAACTTCTTGCTTCCATAATAGAATTTTCTAAAATTCGTTTACAGCGCGGGGTAAAATCTTCCGGGGTCAGGGTTGACTGAATCCCGCGGCCTATGGTTTTTATTAAAAGCTGCAGAATATCATCAGATTTGATCCCCCTTGTCAAGAGGATATGGTAGGCAACACCGGATCCTTCCTTCATTAGTCCCAGCATTAAATGTTCGCTGCCAATATAGGTATGCCCAAGAAGCGCAGCCTGTGTCATCGCCAAATTTATGGCACTATTTGCCTTGGGTGTAAAATTATTAAACCGAAACATTTGCAGAGCCCTCCCCTATTCTGATTAATCCTATGCGCTGCATTGCAAAATTAATCTCACAAATAATATTGGCCTTGTTTTCTCTCTCTATTCTTAAAATAAAAAGAGTATGGAACCAAATAAGAACCAATGACATAGGATACTATGAAATCTTAATTAGGAGGAATTCTTTTATGGCTTGCAACAACAACTTCTTTGGTGGAAACAACTGCTGCTGGATTATCATTCTTGTTCTGATCTTTGTATTCTGCTGCGGTGACAATGATGACAACAACTGCTGCAACGAGAGAGTACGCTGCTGCGACTAATTCCTAATCCACAAAGAAAGAGGGCCTGTTTTACAGGCCCTCTTTCTTTGCATTAAAGTGAGATGTCATTTGCAATTTGATAAAGGTTTGGATCAATTGTTTTCTGCATATTCAAAGCTTCCAAAATATCGTAATCAACAATTTCATCCTTTTTGTATACTACAACACGGTTGCCAATCCCTTTTTCCAAAAGTTCTACTGCATAGTGACCCATCTGGCTGGCTACAACCCTTTCTCGGGCAGTTGGAGAACCGCCGCGCTGTACATGCCCCAACACAGTTGCCCGGGTAGCAATGCCAGTGCAATCCATTACTGCTTGGCAAATTTCGTCAGTACGATTTACGCCTTCTGCCACAATTACAATAAAGTGATGCTTACCAGTTTTTAAGGTTCTCTGCATTTTTTCAATTAAATCCTTTTGTATATCAAAAGGAATTTCAGGGACTACGACAGCGACCGCACCACAGGCAATGCCTGCATGCAACGCAATATAGCCTGCATGCCGTCCCATTACTTCAACCACCGAACAGCGGTCATGGGACTGGGAGGTATCACGAATACGGTCAACCATTTGAACCACAGTATTAATTGCCGTATCAAAACCAATGGTATAATCAGAAGAAGCAACATCATTGTCAATAGTACCGGGAATACCAATACAGGGAATTCCTTTTAAAGACAGGTCCCTGGCTCCGCGGAACGAGCCATCACCGCCTATTACCACCAAGCCGTCCAGCCCAACATTCAAGCAAACCTGTTTTGCTTTTTCGACGCCTGCATCCTCCCGGAATTCAGGGCATCTGGCCGTAAACAGCATAGTGCCGCCGCGCTGTAGAATATCGCATACGCTGCGCAGGTTCATCTCGAACATGTCCCCATTTAAAAGGCCATGATATCCATGCCGAATTCCAAGTACCCGCATATCTTTAGCAATTGCCGTACGAACTACCGCACGGATTGCGGCATTCATTCCCGGTGCGTCACCACCGCTAGTTAAAACCCCAATCGTTTTTTGTTTCTTTTCGCTCATAATTCCTAACCTCTATTCTGATTTCCCAATGAAATCCATTATTTACCCACTATATTATAATGAGATTCAACTTGTGTTGCAAGTTTTTCCAGTGTAAAAAAAATGTAAAATCACTGGGTAATCAGAACAACATTTTCTTCCCTCAGCACAACCTTTAGTTCCCGGATCAGGACATCATTGACATCCACCCAGAGCCCTTTTGGCGCAACAGATAACTTTTTATGATCCTCAAAATATACATAAACCGGTGTAAACCCTTCAAATATGCTGAGTAAATTTTTTACTCGCTTCATCTGCTCACATTCCTGAGAAGGAACCTTCAGGTATAAGCCCGGGGGGCGTTTTGATTTTTTGTCAGTATGCCTTTGGCGGTTTATTTCTACACTTTGTTTTGCATTTAATACCTCATCTGGCAGCAGTACCTGTTCACAAACAATACGGGTTTCCTCATCTTCTTTTCGGTTAACCCTTCCCTTTATTACAACGACATTTCCTTCGGTAAGATGCCGTCCATAATCGGATAAGGTTTTAGGAAAAACAATCATCTCTAGCGAAGATGTCATGTCTTCGACAGACACAAATGCCATCGTATCCCCTCGTTTGGTTGTTTTCAGCTTGCGGCTATTGACGATGACCACTGCGGTTATGGTACTTCCGTCTTGAACCCCGGTTTCAAAACCATCTTCTGTGCCGGTAATATCCAAAAGCTTTGCAGAGCCAATTTTTTGAATGAGAGACTCATACTCAGACAACGGATGCCCTGAAATAAACAGGCCTGTTGTTTCTTTCTCCATAGCTAGCCGCTGCATATGCGGAAATTCTTCAACCTCAGGCAAGATATATTCACTTTTTTTAGTATTTGCCCCAGTATCAAATAAATTCAGCTGGCCTACAAGATTACTTTTTCGCTCTTCATCAATGTCTGCCAGCATAGCCTCATAGCCTAAAAGCATTTTGCGCCGGTTGGGCTCCAGGCAGTCTAAAGCCCCGCATTTTATCAGGCTTTCAATGGTGCGTTTATTCAGGTCTTTGCCGTACATCCGATTACAAAAATTATAAAAACTGGAAAAACGCGTTTTTTCCCGTTCGCTGATAATTTCTTGAATAAAGCCTTTCCCTAAATTTTTGACTGCCAACAGGCCAAAACGTATATTATCACCGTCCACGGTAAACCCCAGCATACTTTCGTTTATATCGGGAGGGAGAACTTTAATATGCAGTCTCTCACACTCTGCAATATATTCGATCACTTTATTGGTGTTATCCAAAATACTGGTAAGCAGCGCAGCCATATATTCCTTGGGATAATGGCATTTTAAGTAAGCCGTCTGATAAGCGACAAATGCATAGGCAGCTGCATGCGATTTATTAAATGCATAGGACGCAAAGGAGGACATTTCATCAAAAATGTCGTTCGCTACCGTTTCCGGCACTCCATTTTTTACCGAACCTTCAATAAAAAATACCCGCTCTTTCTCCATGACATCCGCCTTCTTTTTTGACATGGCACGGCGAACCAGGTCGGCCCTCCCATAGGTATAACCGGCCATCTGGCGGCAAATCTGCATCACCTGCTCCTGATATACAATACACCCATATGTAACGTCCAAAATCGGCTTTAAAATTGGGTGTTTGTAGGTTACCAGCGCAGGGTTGTGACGGTTGCGAATATATTTTGGAATAGAATCCATCGGCCCCGGCCGATAAAGAGAAATTACCGCGATTAAATCTTCAATGGAATCCGGCTTTAACTGCATCAGCACCTGTTTCATACCCGCAGATTCAAATTGGAACACACCGTTGGACTGACCTTGAGACAGCATTTCGTACACCGCGGCATCATCCGTAGGGATTGCATTCATATCAAAACCCGGGCGATATTTTTCAATCATGTTCTGTGCATCCTGAATAACCGTCAGGTTGCGCAAACCGAGAAAATCCATCTTTAAAAGGCCGAGCTCTTCTAATGTTGTCATGGTAAACTGGGTAACTATGGATTCGTCATTCTTCTGTAAAGGTACATAACTTTCCGCTTCATCCCTGGTAATTACCACGCCGGCTGCATGGGTGGAAGCATGCCTTGGAATGCCCTCTACCTTACGCGCCATATCGATCAGCTCTTTTACCTTGGGGTCACCAGCATACATTGCTTTTAAATCGGGGGAAGCATTGAGCGCCTTCTCAATAGTCATATGCAGTTCGTTGGGAATCAGCTTAGCGATCACATCCACCGATTGATAACTCATTCCCAAAGCCCGTCCCACATCTCGAATCGCACCTTTGGCGGCCATTGTTCCAAAGGTAATAATCTGTGCAACATGGTCGCTTCCATATTTTCGCACCACGTAATCAATCACTTCCTGCCGGCGCTCGTAGCAGAAATCAATGTCAAAGTCCGGCATGCTGACACGTTCCGGGTTTAAAAAGCGCTCAAATAGAAGATTGTATTTCATAGGGTCTATTCCGGTAATTCCAATACAATACGCGGCAATACTGCCGGCACCCGAGCCCCTTCCGGGCCCTACCGGAATTCCCACGCTTTTGGCGTAGTTTATAAAATCAAACACAATCAGGTAATAGTCCACATATCCCATGGAGGTGATTACATTCAACTCATACTCCAAGCGCTCTCTCACCGCATCCGGAGGGTTCTCGCCATAATGGCGCTTCATCCCGCTATAACACAAATTTTTAAAATATTGCGTATTATCCTGGCCTCCGGGAGCTACAAAACGGGGCAGCTTGATATTGCCAAATTCGAACTCGACATTACAGCGCTGCGCAATTTTAACCGTATTGTCAAAAGCCTCCTGCAGACCGGGAAAAACCGACTCCATTTCCTCACGGGATTTTATATAAAATTCGTCGGTTGGAAATTCAATTTCAATATCCTCATCTACGGTATGGTTGGTTTGAATACAAACCAATACATGCTGCATTTTGCTGTCTTCACGGTCAACATAATGGCAGTCATTAGTTGCCACCAACCCAATCTCCAGTTCTTTCGCCAGCCGGATCAAATCCGGCAGAATCTCTTTCTGCTGACGAATGCCATGATCTTGTATTTCAATAAAATAGTTCTCTTTTCCAAACAAATCCCGGTAAAAAAGTGCCGTCTCTTTTGCTTTTTGATAATTTCCGTCCATTAATGCCCGTGGGATCTCTCCCGCTAAGCAGGCTGACAATGCTATTAAGCCTTCACTGTGGCTTTTTAACAGCTCATGATCAATACGCGGCTTGGTATAAAACCCTTCGATAAAACCCTTTGAAACCATGCTGATCAGGTTTTGATATCCCACATTATCCTTACAAAGCAAAACAAGGTGGCAGGGGGAATTATCCACCCGGCTGACCTTGTCAAAACGGCTTCTGGGGGCTACATAGACTTCACAGCCAATAATTGGCTTAATTCCCTGTTTCTTTGCCTCTTTATAAAAATCAATAACCCCATACATCACACCATGGTCGGTTATTGCGACTGCGCTCTGCCCCAAATTCTTTACCTTTTGAATCAGGCGTTTTATGATGCAGGCACCGTCTAAAAGGCTGTATTCTGTATGTACATGCAAATGAGCAAAATCTTGCATTTCTGTTCTCCTTTATTCCGTGCCCTTTAAATGATTGGCTAATGCACTCAGTTTTTTTAACCGGTGGTTCACTGCCGAGCGTGACAATACCGGTGTCATCATTTCCCCAAGCTCCCTTAAGGAACAGTCAGGATGATCTATTCTTAATAGCGCAGTTTCCTGTAATTCGGCCGGGATATTATCAACACCAATTACGGAAATAATAAAATTTATATCTGCCACCTGGGCTACCGAGGCATTTACTGTTTTTTCAATATTTGCGGTCTCACAGTTTGTAACCCGATTTACCCGGTTGCGCACATCTTTATAAATCTTCACTTCCATAATCGTCAGAGAAGACTTTACGGCACCCATTAAAGTTAGCAAATCCTCTATATTCTCACTCTCTTTAATATAAACAACCGGATGGCCGCGGCGCTGAGTTAAGCGGGGTGACATTCCTATTTCCTGCAGAATCAAAATTAACTGCTCTGCCAATATTTCATCAGGAACTAAAAATTCCATCATATAGCTTTTCTTCGGATCAGTAATGTTGCCACAAGCAAGGTAAACACCGCTAATAAAGATACCCGCCTCTTCTGCCCAATCCTTCCCCTTTTTTATCTGCTTCGGCTGACTGTCCCCTTCATAACCAAAAAAATGCAGTATCTTCTTTCTGTCTTCTCGGTCATCTACCGAAACTGCATATAAACTACCACCGCTGCGCTTAATAGTTTCGCGGGTCGTAATGGTTGCCGAAATCCCAACCAAATCAGAGATAAGGTTCCCATATAGTTTTGCAACCCCCTTATGCTCTGTATGTAAACCCATTTTCTCTGCCGAAAAATATTTTCCATAAAGAAGCATTCCGTGCGCTTGGGCCGCCTTATGCCGCTGCCGAAAATTTCGGTTATAACAAATTTCGTTTTTCAACTGTTGGGCAAAAGACATTTCACTCATTCCTTATAGTTAATTTTTGGAAATGTCGCGATGACTGATTGTACACCATACCCCCGACTTTTGGAGGTGTTCATAAATAATACGGGCAAAGGTTACCGAGCGGTGCTTTCCGCCTGTACAGCCAATCGCAATTACCAACTGGCTTTTCCCTTCAACTGAATAAAGAGGGATTAAATAGTCGATTAAACCAGTTAGCTTTGGTACCAGTTTTTTTGATTGCTCGAACCCCATTACGTACTGATAAACCTCTTCGTCCAGGCCTGTTTTATATTTTAAATTCTCCACATAAAAGGGATTTGGCAGACAGCGCACATCAAAAACCAGGTCAGCATCGCTGGGGATGCCATATTTATACCCAAAAGAAACGCAATTTACTACCATTCCATGGTTCTCTTCCCGCAAAAACAGGCTGGTAACCCTGTCTTTTAACTGAGCAACCGATAACAAAGAGGTATCCACTACATAATCGGCTTTTTCTCGAGCTGTGGCTAACTTTTCACGCTCTAACGCTATTGCCTGGCTGGTGCTTATTCCGTCCTGCTCTAAAAGGGGGTGTTTTCGCCTGGTTTCCTTATAGCGGCGAATAATAGTATTATCATCAGCATCCAGAAAAAGAATCTTGTAGTTATAGTTGTTGGAAGAAAGTTCATCCAGGCATTCAAACAGGTCGTTGAACATGTCTTTGCCTCTAATGTCTAAAACAACTGCTACCCGGTCAATTTTTCCAGCCGATTGGGCGCATAATTCAGCAAATTTAGTAATTAGCTTGGGGGGTATATTATCTACACAATAGAACCCAATATCTTCCAACGCATCAATTGCCCTTGATTTTCCTGCCCCGGACATTCCGGTAACGATGATAAACTCCATTTAGGCACCTCCCAGCAGTATATACACTATAAGCGCTCAACTTCCAATTCTAATTCAAAGCCTGTTTGCTTTTTTACCCTGCTTTGCACCTGAGCAACCAAATCTAAAATATCTTTACAGGTAGCATTTTCGTAATTTATTATAAACCCGGCATGCTTTTCACTCACCATAGCGCCGCCAACACGCAGGCCCTTTAATCCACACTGGTCAATTAGAGCAGAAGCATAACCTCCCACCGGACGTTTAAAAGTACTTCCTGCACTTGGGAATTCCAGTGGTTGCTTTGTCTTCCGCCGCGTAATATAATCATCCATCTTGGCACGAATTTCATCCTGATTTCCTTTCCGTAAGGAAAACTCAGCTAAAGCAATGGAAGCAGAATTCTCTTTATATATGCTGTGACGGTAAGATAGTTTTAACGCATCTTTCTCTAAGCAGCAAATGCCCCCATCAAAAGATACATGAATAACCCTTGCCAAAACGTCTTTCATTTCACCGCCATAGGCGCCGGCATTCATGTACACAGCGCCGCCGACATTGCCCGGAATTCCCCAGGCAAACTCCAAGCCGCTTAAACTGTGTTTTAATGCAAAAGCACAAACGGAAGAAAGCGAAGCCCCTGCTTCACATATCAAATTTGTTTCTCCTTCCTGATGAATTCCAGCAAAATTGCTGCCCAAACAGAGCAGAGCAATATCAGCTCCTTCATCCGCAACAAGCAGATTAGAACCATTTCCAATGGTGCGCAGCGGAATCTTCCTTTGGCTGCAGAAAGCAGTGATCCGGCTAATTTGGTCAAGGGTACTGGGCTCCATAAAGAGCGGAACGACCCCTCCCACCTGGAAAGTAGTATGCGCGCTCATTGGTTCATTCCTTTTATTGTTACATCCTATTTCGTCGCATAAGGTGATCAATTCGTTCAGATAATTCATAATTTCCTCCGGCAAAATAGAATTACTATGTATAAGATTTATTTCCCACGCTCTTTCCCAAAAAGGCAGCTCCAATAATTCCGGCGTCATTTCCTAACATTGCCGGAAGCAGCTCGGTCTTTTTCATCGGGTTTTTAACAAAGACCTCACGATCAACAACCTGACGAAGCGGCTGGAATAACAAATCCCCTTCTGCGCTTATTCCCCCGCCCAGTACAAAGACCTCTGGCTGAAAAATATTAATTAAACTTGCAATTGCTTCCCCCAAATAATCAATATACTGCTCTATTACTTTTTGCCCGGTGCTGTCACCTTGGCGCAATGCCAAAAAAGCTGATTTCCCATCCACCTTGTCTAACGATCCTTCACAAATCTGCCATAAAACCGAGGAGGGATGTGCCTTCATAGCCCGCCTTGTTTGACGGATCAATGCGGTAGCTGAACAATAAGCCTCGATGCAGCCATGACGACCGCAGGTACAGGGTTCACCATGATAACATAGAAGCGCGTGGCCAATCTCTGCTCCGGCATGGCAAAAGCCAGCGTAGATTTCCCCACGGATAATGATTCCACCGCCTACACCAGTGCCAACGGTCATCATTAAAACATTCTCTTTTTCTTTTGCAGCTCCAGCCAATGCTTCCCCGTATGCGGCTGCATTGGCATCGTTTTCCAAGAAAATTGGCAGGCGCATACGCTCTGATACCAACTGCCCAACGGGGACATTGGTAAAGTTTAAATTATAAGCATGTTCAACCATTCCACGGCGATTATCTACAGTACCCGGTGACCCTATTCCAATCCACTTCAGTTGCCCCGTTGTAATTGAAGCGTCTGCGGCTGCCGTATGGACTGCAGTGCACAAATCATCTAGTACCTGGCTGTAATGCCGCTGCGGGTTAGTTTTAACAGTTGTTCGTCCAACAATTTGCTTCTGTGAATTTACAATTCCAACTGCAATATTTGTGCCGCCTAAGTCAACACCTGCATAATACTCCATCGGCATAACCCCTTAAATATTAATACAGATTCCAGTCGTCAACATTTTCATCACTTGGTGCAGTCATGCCTAACCGCTGCAAAAGTTCCTGGGCAGCGTTGTAACCCATCTTCTTTTGGCGGTTATTCATGGCAGCAACCTCAATGATGATTGCTAAGTTTCTGCCAGGTTTTACCGGAATGGTAAGGGATGGTATGCTGATTCCGAGCATCTCTGTATACTCATTTTCCATTCCCATACGGTCATACACTTTATTTTGGTCCCAAGCCTCCAGCTGGATAATCATATCAATTTTTTCGGTTACCTTAATTGCACCCATACCAAAAATACGGCGGGCATTAATAATACCAACACCGCGCAGTTCCAAAAAGTGACGGATATTTTCAGGGGAAGATCCTACCAGGGTACGGTTGGATACACGGCGGATTTCAACAGCATCATCAGCAATCAGCCGATGCCCGCGTTTTACCAGTTCAATTGCGGTTTCACTTTTACCTACACCGCTTTCTCCCAGCAGCAGGATACCTTCACCATAGCATTCCACCAAAACACCATGCCTTGTAATACGGGGAGCCAGTTCTACATTCAGTACCGAAATGAGGCTGGCAAGAAATGTTGATGTATTCTCACTGGTACGTACGAGCGGGATACCATATTTTTTAGCAGCCTCCAATACCGTCCCAATTACTTCAAGGCCTCTGGTAATTACCACAAGGGGAGGCTTAAGGGAAAAATAACTGTCTATCCGGCTTTTCACCTTCTCGGATGACATTCCCTCTAAGAATACATATTCACTCTTACCCACAATCTGAATCCTTTGGGAATCAAAAATTTCTGTAAATCCAGCCAGCTGCAACCCTGGGCGGTTTACATCCGAGCTAGAAATCAGTACCTCTGATGGGTCACAAGGACAGTATATAACCTCCAAATTAAACTCTTTGACAAGCTTCTTTAAAGAAACGGTAAATTTTGAACCCATTTTCTACACCCCTGTCTGTCAATTTTATGGTCTGGTTTGTTATTCCATACCATGTTACTAGGTTGTCCTGTTCTTTGATTCCCATACAACCTTTGGGTTTATTATAACCTAGATTTACCTCTTATTCAAATAGTTCTTACCTGGGTTTTGCCGAAAAACATTGCATATTCCACCAAATATGTTATAATTTGATGGAAAGATAACAAATTTGGAGCGGTAAAACGGCTTAATGATTGAAAATAAGTCTATTTTCGCTGATAGGAACATCACTGACTTCTGTTGGCGGTGCTATTTTGTGTTGCAAAAATATCTTAAATTTTTATGAAGGAGCTGCAGTTTATGAGAGTCGCACTGTTTACTGAAACCTATCTGCCAGCCATCAACGGGGTTGTTACCCACGTAAAAATATTAAAAGAAGGGCTTGAAAAACTGGGACATACTGTATTAGTCGTCACGGCGGATTATACTACCCGCAGGCACTACATTAAAAACGGGGTCCTCCATTGCCCTGCAACACAGATGAAACGTTTTTATGGGTTTGGTGTTGCCTCTCCAATCAGCCGCACCAGGCTAAAGTATATTGAGGATTTTAATCCTGATATTATTCATATTCATAACGAGTTTGGTATTGGTATTTCAGGCATTCTTTGTGCAAAAATTCTTAAAAAGCCACTGGTATACACCCTGCATACCATGTATGATGAATATATTTACTATGTGGCACCACGCCCTCTTACAGGGGTAACCAAAAAGATTACCCATCGGTATACACGAATGCTTGGAAATACAGCAAATGCTTTGACTGGGCCATCCAAAAAGTGTGAAGAATACTTCCGTAAGGTGGGGGTGCGTAAACCGGTTAATGTCATTCCCAACCCGGTGGAGCTGGATGTATTCAGCCCCGATAATATAACCCCCGAAAGTAAAAAAGCTTTTCGAAAAAAATACGATTTTCCAGATGATGTGATGCTTGCTTGTTTCGTTGGCCGGCTTGGCCGTGAAAAAAGCGTAGATGTACTGCTTGATTATTGGGCAAAATCTATTACACCAGAAGATAAAATACAGTTGGTTGTAATTGGCGATGGGCCTGAACGCGAGCCTTTAATGGAACAGGCAAAACGCCTTGGCATTGATCATATGGTCACTTTCCCCGGTGCAGTTATGCACAATGAGCTGCCTCCTTATTTAGCGTCATGCGACGTTTATATTACCGCCTCCACCTCCGATACGAACTCTATTTCCATGTTGGAGGGTATGGCTACCGGTCTGCCTGTTTTGCAGATATATGACCGATTAAATGAGGACCAGGTACGCAACGGCATAAACGGATATGTATTTGAAACTCCGGAAGAAATGGGCGAAGAACTGAGAAAAATTAAAGCAATGTCTCCGGAAGAGCTGAACATCTTGAAGCGCTCTGTTATTTCAACTGTTAAAAAAAGCGGTGCAGTAGAGTTGGCAAACTATGTTTTGATGGTCTATCAGAATGTACAGGAAAATTTAAAAAATCGTCCCACTCACCATTTAGGAAGGAAATATCATGAATCTGAAAAATAATTACGATGTTTTAATTATTGGTGGAGGTATTGGCGGTATTATGACCGCTTATCGCTTATTGCAGAAAAACCCTTCCATTTCACTCTGCCTGCTGGAAAAAGGCAACCCCATCGATAAGCGTACCTGCCCTATTGTTACAAAAAAGGTTTCCAAATGCATCAAATGCAAATCCTGTGCCATTATGGAAGGCATGGCAGGCGCCGGCGCTTTTTCTGATGGAAAATACGTTATTTCTACCGAATACGGCGGATGGCTGACCGAATTTCTTCCACCAGAAACCGTAATTAACTATATTGAAGAAGCGGATAAAATTTTAGTCTCCTTTGGTGCCACTACTGAGCGGTTTTCACCAAGTAACGAACTGAAGAAAATCTGCCTTGAAAATGATTTACACATGAACCAGGCGCAATTAAAGCATCTGGGTACCGATTCGAATTTTGACACCATGAAAAAATTGATCGAATCGTTGGACGGCAAGTGTGATATTTTCACCCTCACAGACGTTACCAATATAGATCGTAATTCGCATTTAGTCACCATGACCCACGCTGGCAAGGAATACTCCTGCACCGCTGATCGCATTATTTTTGCGGTTGGCCGTGTTGGAAGCCGTTTCTTTGCTGATTGGTGTCAAAAAAACAATGTCCCTCTGCAAAATAATCAGGTTGATGTTGGGGTACGCGTAGAGCTGCCGTCCATAATCTGGGAGAATTTTTCCAGAAAAATTTATGAACCCAAAATTTGGTACCGTTCGAAGGTATATGGCGATACTACCCGCATGTTCTGCTTTAATGAGCGCGGCAATGTAGTAACCGAAAACACTGACGGCGTGCTTACTGTAAATGGGCATTCTTACCGGGACCAGTCCAGAAAAACGGACAACTCCAACTTTGCGCTGCTCTCCACCATTAAATTCACCCAACCGTTTAATTCGCCCATTGAATATGCTCGTCATGTGGCCGGCCTTGCCAACCTTATCAGCGGCGGCAGCGTATTGATACAGCGGTTTGGCGATCTCATTCGCGGCAGACGAACCGATGAAAAACGTCTAGGGCAATCAACCACCCGTCCCACACTCAATGCAGTCCCCGGTGACTTAAGCCTTTGTATGCCAAAACGTCAGCTTGATAATATTATAGAAACATTGTATGCCCTTGACAAAGTATCTCCAGGCACCGCTAATTATGATACTCTGCTTTATGGCATCGAGTGTAAATACTATTCCGCCCGGCCACAGTGTGAAAACTTTGAAATAACCGGATGCAGAGGAATTTATGCTATTGGTGATGGCGCCGGGTTTACACGCTCACTGTCACAGGCCGCTGCAAACGGTTTGTATGTAGCAGACCAAATTGCCAAGTAATAAAAACCTCTTCTGCCAAAGTTGACATAGCAAAAAATGCTTACAAAACAAAACCAGCCTTGAAATTTCAAGGCTGGTTTTTTCTTACATATCGGTCCATTTTTTAAATTTATGGCAATGACAACATCTGCCATATTTTCACGCTCTATTGCGGTCAATCTTGTTATTTGCAGTGGGCATTATACGCAGCGGTGACGTCCACGGTCATAAATCATACGTAAACCATCCAATGTAAGCTTTCGGTCCACAGCATCAAACAGATGCGCTTCTTTTCCAATTGTACTAGAAAGACCTCCCGTAGCAATCACCTTCGCTTCCCCACCCAGTTCCCGGCGCATCATTTCAACAATATTTTTTACAGCACCCACATAGCCGTAAATGGCACCGGCCTGCATGCTTTTTATTGTGTTTTTCCCAATAGTCATACCTGGATTGACCAGCTCGATTTTAGGCAGCTTTGCAGTTTTTTGGAACAGCGCATCCATAGAAATTTTTATTCCCGGATAAATTGCACCACCCAGGTAGGCACCATCACCGCTAATCGCATCAAAGGTAGTGGCAGTACCAAAATCCACAACAATTAGCGGGCCGCCATACTTTGTATAGGCAGCAACAGAATTTACTAATCGGTCTGCGCCTACCTCTTTTGGGTTATCATACCGGTTTTCAATACCATAGTCTAAATTCTGGCCTACTACCAATGGGGTTCTTTTAAAATACTTTTTCATGGCGTTAGATATGGAATACATAACCTGGGGCACTACCGAGGCAATAACTACATCTTCTACCTGCGTCCGGTCAATTCCATTAATCATAAAATATTGGCTGGCCAGCAACCCCACCTCATCCGAGGTGACATCACGGTTTGTTCCCAAGCGGAATGACGCTTTTAGCTTGTCGCCTTCAAATACGCCAAATTCCATATTGGTATTGCCGATATCAATTGTCAGAAGCATACAATTTCCCCTGTCTTTATTTCAGATTATTTTTATTGTATACTTGGCTGTCTCATCCGTCAAGGGTACTTTTTCTATAAAAGCTGCTTAAAACGTTCGTAATATTCCTGCGCCAATACAGCTATATCATGGTTTTTTACCAGGTAATCATATCCGTTAATACCCATTCTGCTGCAGGCGGCAGAACCTTCTTTTTTTAACTTTTTCACCGCAGCCGATATACCTTTTGGGTCTTTTTTCTCTACTATTATGCCGCAGTTGGCTTGTTCAATAACCGGGTTGTTTCCGGCAAATATAATCGCCTTTTGCGCAAGCATAGCTTGCAATAGTTGTTTGGGTACATATCCCTCAGAACGGATTTGCCCCGGCATGCTGCAAAATAAACAATCCGCTTCAGAAAGTATGAATTGCACCTGTTCATCTTCTACCCCATCTAATAAAATCACTTGGCTTAGATGTTTGTCCTTTATTAACCGTTTTAAAGGGATTTTATATCCACCATCGCCCACTATGATAAACATTGTATCTCCATCAACGTTTCCTGCTGCCGTTGCAAACTCTTTTGCAGGATGCTCCCTTTCCAGTTGATCCAAATAAATCACTGTAAAAATATTTTTTTCCTTCAGCCTGTTTATATATTCGATATGGGCAGTTGGCATACGCTCTGGTTTTGGAGGCATTATTTCAACGCCGTTTGCAATAAACACATAACGTTGCGGCTGCAACCTTTTTTCTTTCATATACTTCTCAAATTCGGGGCGTACAGAAACGACCAACTGAGCAGACGTAATGGCTTTTCTCTCCATAAATCTGGTTAACAGCACAACCGGGTGGCTGTCGTGGTAACCATAGCGCCCACATACTTCATCTGCAGTTTGTTGGGCCTCATATACCAAGCGTGCACCCGACCGCTTTACAATTTTTAACACCGGAAGGATCAGAAAAGGGTCGCTGTCTAAGAGTAAAATAAAATCAGGTTGCAGCTCGTTTGCAATCTTATCGGCATTTTTCCAAACAACCTGGCTAAACGCTTTTGCATGACCCAGTGAGTGACTCTCTAAACCGCCGGATATTGGGATGTGAACAAAATAATAGGGCACCGAATGAAAGTTTTTTTGTTCGGTCATACCCTCAATTGCAATATTTTTATTTCGCCCCGGGCAATAGTCCGGTGTAAGAATGGTTGGTTTCCAGCCAGCCTTTTTCCAATGGTAAGCCAACTGAAACGGACGCATCTCTCCTCCCAAACCCGGAACACCTGCAAATTGGCCAATTATTAAAATATTCATGGTAAGCACCTCATTTTCAGCCTTCTTAAAACCTGTATTCATAGACTATGACGACAGCATATTTATTGCAAAGGCACTACCTAACTGCCAAAAAAACTGTGTGTACCGCAATGTGATTCAGGGCAACACATAGAGTATTGATTTTAAAGGCTGTCATACAAACTATGAATAACGCTTTTAGTATTGGTTGTCACAAAAGGGTTATACCAGTTCCTTTTAATTCCGCCAGCCCTTTACTTTACTTTCCACCTAGTTCAAGTTAAAATATAAGCAGCCTTTTTGTTGGGAGGTAGTTTTTTGAAATTCATCCATACGTCAGATTTACATATTGGAAAAACATTGTTTGAATATTCTTTGCTCGAAGATCAACGTTATTTTCTGTCCAAACTTATCGAGCTGATCGATAAGGAAAAGGCAGACGCCCTCCTGATTGCAGGTGATATCTATGACCGGGCAGTACCTGCTGCAGAGGCTGTCTCGCTTTTAGATGACTTTTTATATCAGGTGATTGGTGAAAGAAAGATACCCGTAATGGTGATTGCAGGAAACCATGACAGTCCAGAACGCTTAGAATTTGCCAGCCGTTTAATGCGCCGCAGCGGGTTTTACCTGGCTGGTATAGCATCTGCAGAAATAATGAAGGTAACTTTAAAGGATGAATACGGGCCTGTAACCTTTCATCTTTTGCCATATTTGCAGCCTGCGCAAATTCGGCACACCCTGCAGGATTTAACTATTAAAACCTATCAGGATGCTTATTCTGCCCTGCTGAGCCGTAACATTCCAGATCAAAACAGCCGCAACGTTTTATTGGCTCATGGTTTTTTTTCACAGCTCTCTCAAACTGGTGAACCGCTGCAGCTGATCACCAGCGATTCCGAAATATCCATTGGTGGAGCGGACCTTGTAGACGCCCGGCTGTTTAATCATTACGATTATGTTGCGTTGGGGCATCTGCATACTCCGCAAAAGGTAGGAAAGCAATCTGTTCGCTACAGCGGCTCCCCCATTAAATACAGTGTGTCCGAAGCATCGGTAAGCAAGGCCGTATCTGTGATTGAGCTGAAAGAAAAAGGAAATTTAACAATTACTCAACAGCCTATACAACCGCTCCGGGATTTACGGGTGGTCTCCGGCACCTTAGAAGATTTGCTGGATTCTCAAAACCAGCAGGGTGAAAATTTAGATGACTATGTTTTTGCACGGGTTTATACGACCGGTTTGGTTGCAAATGCTATGGAGCGCCTGCGCACCCTCTTTCCCCATATTTTAGGGTTAAAGCTGATTGACCAAAGCCGGCAGACCGAGCTGATTCAGGATGTTCAGGAACAGCTGCGACAAAAAGACCTTCCCACCCTTTTTCATGAATTTTATCATCAGGTAAAGGGATATGATCTGGACCCCAAAGCATCAGAGGCAGTTTTGTCCGCCGCCGCTGAGCTGATCGAGGGAAAGGAGGAATTAAAATGAAGCCCGTTCTCCTTTCTATGACTGCTTTTGGCCCCTATGCCCAAAAACAGGAGATTGACTTTACTCAATTGTATGATCAGCGTCTTTTTTTAATTTCCGGACCAACTGGATCGGGAAAAACTTCTATTTTTGACGCGATTGCTTTTGCATTGTATGGGGAATCCAGCGGAAAACGCAGTGCAGATAGCTTAAAAAGCCAGTATGCTCCTGATACAGAATTTTGCCTGGTGGAACTGAATTTTACAGTGCAAGGCGCAACCTACCAGGTAAGCCGTATGCCCAAGCAGCTCTCTGTGAAGCGCGATGGTTCCCCAAAGCCCATTGAACATCGTGCACAGCTTATTCTTCCCGATGGCACTGTAATTACCAAAGTTTCGGAAGTTGACCGGACACTGCAAAGTATCCTAGGGTTGGATTACAGCCAGTTCAAGCAAATTATCATGCTGGCTCAGGGTGAATTTTTAAAAATGATTGAGTCCGGCAGCCGGGATAAAACAGAAATTCTCAGCCGGATCTTTTCAACCCAGATATACGACCGTTTTACCAAGCTTTTAGAAAGCAAAAGCAAAGAACTTAAAGCTGGCATCGAAGACAACCTGCGGCTGCTGCAGTCCTGCACAGACGCACTAATTTCATTGGGTTGTCATCAACTAGCAGAAATTGAAAACGTATATCTTTCTCCCAGGCAACGGCTGGAAGAAATCACCCAAAGCTTTTACAAAGATCTGCAGGAAAAACTAAAGGAAATTGAATTTCAAATTCATACTGTTGCGAAAGAACGGGAGGAACTTGATTTTCCAGGTGCGCAAATACTGCAGCAAACATTCCACCAGCGTGAAGAACTGACCAAGCTTTGTGCCGAACTGGAGGCTCAGTCAAAACAAATGGCAGAGACCGAACAGCTTTGCCACCAAATAGATTTAGCGGGTCAGCTTAGCAAAACCGAGGCAGTCATTCAAACCAGCGTAACCACTCAAAACAAACTACGACAGGAAATATTGGAGCTGGAAGCTGCTCTTGCTGCCGCAGATCAAAAACGGGCGGAAGCGCAAAAGAAATATTTAACCTTACCCGTTTTACAGCAAAAGCAGCTGGACGTTCTTGCCAAATTGACTGAGCTGGAGAATCTTTTTGAAGTAAGTAAACAGGCCGAACAATTACAGCGGCAAATGAACGAAGTGCAAATTCAACGGGATGAATTGGAAAAAGAATTGTATAACCTGCAGCAGAAGCAAGATATCATTCAAACGTACCGCGACCTAGAGCAGGAAAAAAAGCGTAAAGAAAACCTGCTTTCCTATCAAACACTCCTAAACAAGCTGGAAACCAGCCGCAAATTGTATCAAGCAGCCAACAACGAATATTTAAGCCAGTACAAATTATTTTTAGACGGACAGGCTTCGGTAATTGCCGCACAATTAGTAGACGGCACCCCCTGCCCTGTTTGTGGCTCTACTCATCATCCTGTGCCAGCTGTAGGAAGTTTTGATCGGCCCTACCCTACCCAACAACAGGTTGAAACGCTGGAAAAACACCGTTCCAGCCTTTTGGAGGAAAATGCCCAGCTGCAGCGTAAGTTTGAACAGCTAACTGCCCTATGCTTTCCGGACGGCTCCTCATTCCCATCTGACTTTGAAAAACAATGGGACAAAAACAAGCAGCTTCTCACGCAGCTGCAGTCGGATTTGGAAAGCTTGCTGAAAATCACCGGGGTTCCGCCGCAATTATTGCCTCAGCTTTCTTTGGCAGATATAAATGAAAAACAGGTTGCTTTTAAAAAAGAGCTGCTGCTGCAAAACGAAAAGCACTTAAGTTTTTCCGCCCGGTTAGAACAGTTGTCTCAGTCATCTGGTACCATTCCAGGTATTGAAGTCTTGTTAAAAAAACAAGCGAAACTGAAAGCCGAAAACATTTATTTAAAAAGCAATATTGAACATGTTACAATTGAATATCAACAAGCTGTTTCTAAGCAAGAAAGCATTTCTTCAAAATATATTTCTCTAAAATCTTATTTGCAGCATCTGACTGAAGATTTTGAACTAAAACGAAACCGGTTCAAACAGGACCTAGTCCAACTCGGGTTCAGCGGGTATCAGCAATACCGCCAATTGGCTGATCGGTTACCCGAGCTGGAAGACCTGCAAAGGCAGGTAAAAGACTATTATGCAAAACAAACGCAATACCGCATGGAACTGGAGCGTTTAAACCATATCTTAATGGATAAAAAACCAGTTGACTTAACGGTTTTAGCCGAACAGGACCATCAATATGCAGCACTGTTGCAACAACTAGATCAACAACGGGTCGACTGTTCCGCAAAATATTTAGCTGTAAAGCAACGGCAGGATGAAATGACAAAGCTGCTGAAAAAAAATGAAGCGCATTACCAGGCCTATCAAATTGCCGGGGATATTGCGGCTGCTGCAAAAGGAGATAATGAAAAACGGTTAAGTTTTGAACGGTATGTTCTGACCTTTTATTTTGATCAAATTATTCAAATGGCGAATATCCATCTTAACCAAATGACTAATTCCCGCTTTGAGCTAAAACGTAAAGAGGATCGTGGTTCCGGCAACGCACAGTCCGGGCTGGACCTGGATGTAATAGACCGTTATACGGGCCGTTCCCGTCATGTAAGCACCTTATCTGGTGGGGAAGGGTTCAAAGCTTCATTGGCTTTAGCCCTGGGTTTGGCCGAAATAGTACAGATGTATGCCGGCGGTATTACAGTAGAAACCATGTTTATTGATGAAGGTTTTGGCACATTGGACCCTGAATCTTTAAGCAGCGCTATCAGCACCCTTCAAAACCTGAAGGAAAACGGAAGAATGATTGGCATTATTTCTCATGTTCCAGAATTAAAAGAGTGGATTCCTGCAAAAATCCACGTTCAGCCTGGTCCAGCGGGCAGCAGCATCTCCCTTGAATTATAAGATCCTGTTTGCTCCAAAATAAAAGCTGGCATCGTTACGATGCCAGCTTTGCTGTTTATAATTAGAAATACTTGTATGGTTAAAATTTAAAATAACCTTTCAATGCCCTGCTTTTATTAAGGAGCATTATATTTATATGGTCATGTAATAGAGGGGAGGAACAAGCATATATCAGTTACTGATTGTCCTATTTTTTCAATCCGATCAAATATACGATCATCATGCCTTTCTTTAGGCTGAATTTATAAATGCTATAACCTCTTTGCTTTGGATTACCGTATTCACACAGTATTCCGATTCAAAATATTGTGCTTCCATATTTATGCTTAGATATACATACCCCTCAATTATTATCCATGTTATAATGCCAGAAAATCTTACTTTGTAGTACCTTATCAGTTATATACTTTTGGTTATTACACGGTATATTGTGTGAATTTGTTTGTAGAAAAAACAGGCATAGTTTTTACTCAGAAAACTATGCCTGTTGGAGCTGAAGATCGGACTTGAACCGACGACCTGC
Source organism: Ruminococcaceae bacterium Marseille-P2935 (assembly GCA_900104565.1). GTDB lineage: Bacteria > Bacillota > Clostridia > Oscillospirales > Ruminococcaceae > Marseille-P2935. Next base: position 295,054 of record LT629952.1, on the reverse strand, counting down.
TGATTACGAATCAGCTGCTCTACCAACTGAGCCACTCCAGCTTATACATTTTTGTACATTATTATATGCCTTCATCTGTTCAAAAGGGAAACTGTCAGACAAAGCATAATCATTATACCTGTTTCTTTACAGCCAGTCAAGAGTAGTTAACAGAAAAAGCCACCGGTCTTTTGACCGATGGCTTTTTAAAACAATTATTATCGATTAATACATACCGCCCATGCCCGGGTTTGGAGCTGCAGGCATTGGGTTTTCCTCTTTCTTATCTGCAACCAAAGATTCAGTAGTCAGTACCATGGATGCCACAGAAGCTGCATTCTGTAAAGCAGAACGGGTGACCTTGGTAGGATCAACAATACCTGCGTCGATCATATCGCAGTATACTTCTTTCTGTGCATCAAACCCATAGCCTACCTTACCAGTGTTCTGAATCTTATCAATAATTACAGAACCTTCCAGGCCTGCATTTAAAGCAATTTGGCGTACGGGCTCTTCCAGAGCTCGCAGCACGATCTTCATACCGGTTTTTTCGTCGCCTTCGCTCTTTTCAATAAGGGCAGACACTGCAGGAATTGCATTGATCAGGGCTGTACCGCCACCAGCTACAATGCCCTCTTCCACAGCAGCTTTAGTAGCAGAAAGAGCATCCTCCATGCGGAGCTTCTTCTCTTTCATCTCTACCTCAGTAGCAGCACCAACTTTGATAACAGCAACACCACCGGAAAGTTTAGCCAAACGCTCCATCAGTTTTTCTTTGTCAAAATCAGAGGTTGTGGTTTCAATCTGGGCTCTAATCTGCGCAACACGGTTTTTAATTTCATCGCTGTTACCCATACCGTCAACAATAATAGTGTTCTCCTTCATCACCTTTACCTGACGGGCACGGCCCAGCTGGCTCATAGTGGTCTCTTTCAGGTCTAAGCCAAGCTCATCGCTGATTACTTCGCCGCCGGTCAAAATCGCAATATCGCGCAGCATCTCTTTTCTTCTGTCGCCGAAGCCTGGCGCTTTAACCGCAACGCAGGTGAAAGTACCTCTCAGCTTGTTCACCAGCAAGGTAGACAGCGCTTCACCTTCCACGTCCTCGGCAATAATAACCAGTTTTTTACCAGCCTGCACAATCTGTTCCAACAGCGGCAGAATATCTTGAATGGACGAAATCTTCTTATCGGTAATTAAAATGTAAGCATCATCAATAATTGCTTCCATCTTCTCTGTATCAGTAACCATATACGGAGTAATATAGCCGCGGTCAAACTGCATACCTTCTACTACTTCGCTGTAGGTTTCTGCAGTTTTGGACTCTTCAATTGTGATAACACCGTCGGCAGTTACTTTCTCCATTGCCTCAGCAATCAGCTCGCCAATTGTCTCATCCCCAGCAGATACAGTTGCAACTCTGGCAATATCTTTGCTGCCCGATACTTTTTTAGAATTCTCGATAACAGCCTTTACAGCTACATCAACAGCCTTATGGATACCTTTTTTTACATCCATCGGGTTTGCACCGGCTGCAACGTTTTTCATACCCTCTCTTACCAAAGCCTGCGCCAACAGAGTTGCGGTGGTAGTACCGTCACCTGCAGCATCGTTTGTTTTGGTTGCAACTTCTTTTACCAGCTGTGCACCCATGTTTTCAAACGGATCTTCCAGTTCAATTTCCTTTGCAATGGTAACACCATCATTGGTGATCATCGGAGAACCAAATTTACGATCCAGTACTACGTTTCTGCCTTTGGGGCCCATGGTAATTTTAACAGTATCAGCCAATTGGTCAATACCTGCCTGTAGAGACTTTCTGGCTTCTTCGCCATAAGAAATGATCTTAGCCATTATAATCAACCTCCATATTGTTCAAATTAATTATTCTACTACGGCCAGAATATCCGACTGTCTGAGAATGGTATATTCCACACCGTCCAACTTTACCTCGGTGCCAGCGTACTTGCTCAGCAAAACCTTGTCATCTACCTTAACATACATGGTAATCTCTTTGCCATCTACCACTCCACCTGGGCCAACTGCTACAATTTGTGCAACCTGAGGTTTTTCTTTAGCGGTACCTGCCAAAATAATTCCGCTTTTAGTAGTTTCTTCCGCTTCAACCATTTTCACTACTACTCTGTCTGCGAGAGGTTTGATTGTCATTTCGATTCCTCCAATATAATAATATATTTTATACTTCGTTAGCACTCATTGTTCTTGAGTGCTAAGACTATTTTAGCCCATATTTAAAAAAAAGCAAGTGTTTTTTATACGAATTTAAAATTTTTTCATAATTTGCCAAAAATAGCAATATTTTTTTCATTAAGAAAAATTTAATTTTCAAAAATAAACCAAACTTTTAGTTCTATGTTATACTGTTAACATAATAATTTAAAATAATGCAGTAAATTTCTTTTTATTTTATACTACTTAATTAGATAGATGTTTTTTATTGTATTAAAGGAGATTACTTATGAAAAGTGTAAAACCTGGCAGAGGAACTTCTTTACAAGGATTAATCGGTGCGATAGTTGCTGTTATTTTTGGAATATTTTGGACAGTAATGGCTTTTAGTCTGACACAGGATTTGGGTGGGGACTTTGGTGGTGCAGGTGCCTTTTCCTGGATTTTCCCCTGCTTTGGCTTAATATTCATTGGCCTTGGTATTTTTCAAATTATTTATCATTTTATAAACCTAAAAAATAAAGAACGTATGTCAATTATAGATATAGTTGATTCAGAAGAAGAGCATGATCCATTGGAAAAAGCTTTACATCCGAATGAACAGGGCGTTCAGAAAGATTTAGTTGATAAACAAAAATTTTCTTTTTGTCCATACTGCGGAGCCAGATTAAATGATGGATTCACTTTTTGCCCCAAATGCGGAAAAGAACTATAATAAAAAGGCCTGCAATTGCAGGCCTTTTTTATTTTAAACGAAAAATTCAACGAAATACTCAGACCATATCTGGTAAAAGACTGCATCACTTACCAGAATATTCTTTCGTACTGGAACGGATGATTAATTCAGACTGAAACTCGACGACCGAAGGCTGTTTACGGCCATGGTCAGCAATATCAATTAAAATTTCTCCAGCTTGCTTCCCCATTTCATAAAAAGGCTGCCGTACCATAGTAAGGGATACATCAAAAATCTGCGAAAAGAAGGAGTCATCATATCCAACGACAGACACATCATCCGGAATGTGCTTTCCCTGTTTGCGCAGGCCCTGGCAAACACCATAGGTCATCATATCATTAAAGGCAAATACCGCAGAAAAATCTTTTTCCTTCAACTGTTCTGCAGCTTCTACCCCACTCTCATAGGTATATTCCCCCGGTACAATCAAAGATTCATCCACTGTGACATGGAATTCCTTAAAAGCTTTGCGGTAACCAGCCAAACGGCTGGAAGAACCCTCAAGGTATGCCGGACCTGTAACGCAGGCAATTCGGCGATGCCCTAACTCCAACAAATGCCGCGTTGCAGCATAACCACCTTTTTCATGATCTGCTACCACCGCATTACACACATCAGAAACGACAGAACGGTCAAGCAAAACAAAAGGAATTTTTTTTGCATGCATCAACTCAACACTGCGTTTTGCCGTTTCGTAGCTGCCGGTTGAAGCCATACCCAAAACGATTCCTTCAACGCCCTTACTGTAAAGGACCTCAATATATTCCTTTTCCCTTTCAGCCAGGTCATTGGTATTGCAAAGAATCATATTCCAGCCGTTTTCCCGGCATTTATCTTCAATACCCTTTGCAAGACTGGAATAAAAACTGTTGCGAATATCGGAGACAATCAGCCCTATGGTATTGCTTCTCATTTTTTTCAGGTTAACCGCAAGCTGGCTTGGCCGATAATCCATCTCTTTCGCCACTTTACGTACATATTCTTTTGTAGCCTCCGAAATACGGGAAGGCTTATTATTGAGAACCAATGAAACTGTAGCTACTGAAAGCCCCGCTTTTTCAGCGACATCCCGAATTGTGGTACGCAATTTTTCATCTCCCAAAACTTTTTTATATAATACCACAAGCAAAAAACCAATATGGTATCTTTAATCAAAAGGCAATAACAAGCTTTTGGAGCTGCCAACCAACCATAAGCCAGTGCAGCAACTAATAATAGTTATTATAACCATAAAAATTACTATTGACAAGTAAAGAGTTTCGTCCTATAATATCGGCAAAAGGTTAAACGTTTAATCAGTTTACGATAAAGAGGTTATTTACAATGTACAAAAGAAAAATCATCCTTGATTGCGACCCTGGCCATGATGATGTTGTTGCCATGATTATGGCCGCCACCCCCCAAAGCTAAAGCTTCTGGGTATAACTACTGTGGATGGTAACTAAATTTTGGAGAAAACCACCCGTAACGCCCTGAACAGCTAAATTTAATATTATGTACGATGTTGAGGCTGCTTATGTCGTGTTTACCTGTGGCTGTCCAATGGTAATGATGGGGCTTGACCTTACTCGCCAAGCGTTGTATTATCCCTCTATTGTTGAGCGAATGTCAAAAAATAAAAATTCTGCTGGTAAGCTGTTTACCGACCTGATGAATTTTTTCTGTATGACCCAGAAGAAAACCTTTGGCTGGGAAGACGGCCCAAGCCATGGCCGTACCAACTGTGATTTTTTCAACCTTCTTACTGACAAGCCCCGCAACACCAAGGTCTGCGTAAAACTTGATGTTGAAAAATTCTTGAACATTGTTGAGGAGTGTATCAAATTATATGATTAATCTTTACACTGAATATTTATACGATTTTCAATAATATATAAAGGGTAATACTTATAAGTAATCTTTTTTAAATTGAACTACCATAAAAATCAGGTGGGGGAAAAATGTTTTTTTTGTTTTTAGCCATTATATGCGTTTCCGTAATTACCATTACTATCCGTTTCAGTGAGAGCCGTATCTCCGGTAAAATTTCCATGCTTGCAATCAATTATTTTACCTGCATGATAATTGCCGGGCTAGATATGGGGATTAACAATATATTACCTGAGGTTGACGGAACCGTATCTGCCCTTGTTTTAGGGATAATAAACGGTACTTTTTTTACAGCAAGTCTCATGTTTACACAGTACAATATAAAGAAAAACGGCATAGTCCTGCCTTCAATTTTTTCAAGATTGGGAGGTCTGCTGATTCCTCTCGCACTGTCTGTGTGGATTTTTAAAGAGATATTAAAAAACACACAGGTTATCGGAGTGCTTATTGCCGTAGTGTCAATTATTATTATCAATTATGAAAAGGAGCATACTGTTGCCACCTCTAAATTACCGCTGTTTATTTTGTTTTTAATTGATGGCTGCAGTACCTTCATGTCTAAAATTTTTGAAGAAACCGGCAACAATTCTCTGTCTCCACAATTTCTATTTTACACCTTTACTACGGCTTTTCTTTGTTGTCTGGCAGTAGTGTTGTACAAAAAGGAAAAACCCGGAAAATCTGAAATATTTTTTGGAATTATTTTGGGTTTATCAAACTTTTTTTCAGCACATTTTTTATTAAAAGCGCTCGAAGAAGTACCTGGTGTTATTGTATATCCAACCTACGGTGTTGTAGGTATTTTAATACTATCTCTAGCTGGTATTTTTTTATTCGGCGAACGTCTAAAAATGAAACAATGGGTTACAATTGGAGCAATTTTAATAGCTGTTGTATTGTTAAATATCTGATACAGAGTTTAACACTCAAAAAGCTAAAACTAGAAGCACAACATTTTGCTATTTCATGGGTTCGAATTTTAAAATCTCCTATGATATACCCAAAAATCAATGTAGTCACAGCAATATTCTAAATCATAAAAAGGAGTAATTATAGTGGACAAAAGAAAAATCATCCTTGATTGCGACCCTGGTCATGATGATGCCATTGCGATTTTAATGGCGGCACGGCACCCAAAGCTGGAGCTGCTGGGAGTAACTACCGTCAGAGGCAACCAACCCCTTAATGTAACCACCAACAATGCCTTGAATATCTGCCAATGGCTGAATATTGACGTGCCCGTCTGTGCAGGACTTGACCGAGGAATGGTGCGCCCCTCCCCCATTGGTGAATCTATTATGATTGGAGAGCGTGATGGCTCTGGTTTAGATGGACATACCTTTGATCCACTGACTAAAAAGCTGGATTCCCGCCATGCTGTCGACTTTATTATCGAAACCGTGCTTGACTCCGACACTCCTGTTACCCTGGTTCCTACCGGTCCCTTAAGCAACCTTGGTATGGCAATTCGGAAAGAACCCAGAATTCTGGAAAAAATTGACGAGATTGTATTAATGGGCGGCGTTTACCAGCACGGCAACTTTACCCCGGCTGCTGAGTTCAACATCTACGCTGATGCAGAGGCAGCTTATGTCGTGTTTACCTGTGGCCGTCCGGTTGTAATGATGGGGCTGGATATTACCCGCAAAGCCCTGTGCCTACCCTCGGTAGTCAATCGCATTGCAAAGATCGAAAACCGCGCGTCCCAGCTGTTCGTCAACCTGATGAGTTTCTTCAACCGCTCGCAGAAGAATACCTTCGGTTGGGAGGGTGCTCCCCTGCATGACCCCACCTGCGTCGCCTACCTGATTGACCCTACCTGCATTGAAACCAAAGAAATGTATACCGAAATTGACATTACCGGAGGCCCAAGCCACGGCCGTACCAACTGCGATTTCTTTAACCTGATGACCGACAAACCCCGCAATTCTAAAGTATGCATCAATTTGGATGTAGCTAAATTCTGGGATATTGTCGAAGATTGCATCAAACTCTATAATTAATTTCTTATTTTTCATGTCAACAATTAAAAGGACTCGCTCGACTTTGTGCAGACGACCTGTGCTAATACTTTTGCATCTACCAATAAGATATTGTGATCTATTCGAGTATTCATCTTTAACGTCTTTTACTTCAACTGAAATTTAATAGAATCCTATTGACAAATATTTATAGATATTCTACAATATAATTGTAGTTGATTAAACGTTTTAACGTTGTTTTCTATTAACTAAAAAAGGAGCAGATATTATTATGGACAAAAGAAAAATCATTCTTGATTGTGATCCTGGCCACGATGATGCAGTTGCCATTATGATGGCAGCCCGCCATCCAAAATTGGAGCTGCTTGGTATTACCACTGTAAATGGTAATCAAACCTTAGAAAAAACCACCCGTAATGCACTGAATGTTTGCCAATACCTTGGTATTGATGTTCCTGTCTGCAAAGGTATGGATCGCCCTATGGTTCGTCCTGCACTGCCTGTGGAAGAGCGTGTACATGGTGAATCCGGCTTGGACGGCCCGGTATTCCCTCCTTTGACAAAACAGCTGGATCCCCGACATGCCGTTGATTTTATAATTGAAACTGTACTCGCCTCCGATACCAACGTTACCCTGGTTCCCACCGGGCCTTTAAGCAATATTGGTATGGCAATTCGCAAAGAGCCCAAAATTCTGGAAAAAATTGACGAGATCGTATTAATGGGTGGTGCTTACCAGCACGGTAACGTTACCCCCGCTGCTGAGTTTAATATTATTGATGATGCCGAAGCAGCTTACGTTGTATTCACCTGCGGACGCCCGGTTGTAATGATGGGGCTTGACCTTACCCGTCAGGCACTGTGCTATCCTTCTGTTGTTGAGCGGATGTCTAAAAACGATAATCCTGCCGGAAAATTGTTTACCGACCTGATGAAATTCTTCTGCATGACCCAGAAGAAAACCTTTGGCTGGGAAGGCGGCCCGCTGCATGACCCTACCTGTGTTGCTTACCTGATTGACCCCACCTGCATTGAGACCAAAGAAATGTACACCGAAATTGACATTACCGGCGGCCCAAGCCATGGCCGTACCAACTGCGATTTCTTTAACCTGATGACCGATAAACCCCGCAATTCTAAAGTTTGCGTAAAACTGGACGTAGAAAAATTCTGGAATATTGTGGAAGAGTGCATCAAACTTTATAACTGATGATATCGATCCAATACCGAAAGAGGCAGCGCCATGCAGGCGCTGCCTCTTTCTCATATAGCTTTTATCAATAACGGCCAAATTTGCCCGTAGGGCCTGCACCTTTCCTCAATATTTTGAGATAAACAAATAAAGCAATCACATTATGAGTAGGATAAAAGGCAATGTAATATGCCTAACAATACCCAAATATCCCACCATTGGAAGTCTCCGGCTAAACAACTGTAAAAGACCGGGCAAATGGCAGGCTAAATAGATGGCCCTGCCCATTGCATAATGTTATCTTCCATTAGCTGGCCTTTGTCAATGACCAGCAGATCATCAATCATCAGGGTTACATCACTTACCACCATATCCAGGTGTGTTTTGGCAGTAATAATCCCTCCAAAATTGGAATTGTTTCCGGGAGCTACATGTACCGTACCCATCACTCCCTCATCTTCCAATAAGTCGCCGCATACTTTGGCATGATCGTTTAACCCTATCCCAAGTTCTCCAATCATATAGCTTTGCGGGTCCCCTACCGCTTCTAAAATAGCCTTTAATTCTTCCGCCTGCTCCCCGCCGGTAATCGATACAATACGACCCTTTTCCACTGTTACTGTAATCGGCTCACGCAACAGGCCCACCCCTGCAATGCTGCCATTCACAACCAAGATGCCTTCTGTCATTTCTTCCAGCGGCGCTATACTGGACTCAATATTGGGAGGCGCTACAAAATCACCCGGACAGCGGGCAATTCCGTCCACCGCCCTTCCAGGACGGCCAGTGAGGCCAAAGGTCATATCGGTACCCAATGCGGAAGTGAGATGCGCATGGTCTGCCAGCTGTAAAATCTCTTTCAGCTTATGCGAAATAATGCTGCGAGCTGGAAAATCCGCTTCAATTGCCCCAGAAATAAGCTGTCTTGGGTTAAAATCCGGCATACTTACAACTCTGGAACCAGCTGCCTTTGCCACGCGTACAGCCAGTGTATGGGACATGGAAAAGGTTGTTACAGCAAAAACAACGGTTGATTTTGCCATGGCAGCTCCTACTAATTCAGGGGGTTCCGCCTCCTGGGCGCCCGTTGGCTGTATTACAACCAGATTGGTATTTGCTCCTAAAGAGAGGCATGCTTTTGCAATTTCATTGGCTACTGCAAACGACTGGTAATCGCATACTACCAGCGCAATGTCTTCTTTTGAAACACATCCGCATTCCCGTGCTAATTTTACCGCACCTTTCACGATTAGGTTCTCGTTTAAATCAACCATGACTGTCTCCTTCTGCTCACAGTATATTATTTATTTTTCTTTGGGCGGACATAACACAAACGGCAGCGGGGCTCATACGACTCTTTATCTCCAACCAATATATTGTCTATCTGCTCTTCCACATATGGCACACCGTTCAAAAGCCTTTGCGTATACATAGCCGGACGGCCGCAGCAAGCACAATATGCATTCTTAACAATCACTTCGTCAGAAAAAAGCAGTATGTTATTAATATGTCCAAAAGGCTTATTCTGATAATCCAGGTTTAATCCTGCTACAATTACCATCTTTCCCTCATCAATCAGATGCTGTACCACATCGACAAGTTCTGCCGAAAAAAACTGTGCCTCATCAAAGGCGACAATGTCGCATTGCGCTGTATCCACATAAATTCTCTGGCGCACAAATTCTACAGAAAGATCCTGCGGCAGCATATGGGCTGGAATACTGAGCCCAATGCGGCTGACAACCTCGCTGACAGAAAAACGCACATCAATATCGGGCTTATAAACCATTACCTTTTTGCCCTGATATTGCTGCGCCTGCTTACAACGTTTTATAAGTTCTCCACTTTTTTCTGAAAACATTGGCCCAATAATCGTAGTTAAAAAACCTGCCCTGCCGTCATTAAATAGCATCTTAACCGTGTCCTTTCCTTTTGTGTTCTGTCTCTCAAGACATGTCTATTCATATTTCAAAGGCTACAGCATTCAATCAGCAACACACAGTTTTTCAGTGCATTCAACGCTAATTAAGTCCACGCATAAATTATGATAGCTGTTTTGGCAGCTATCATATCATAAACTTTATTTTTAATTGGCCCAATAAAGCCTACACAGTTAATTATTAGCTTTACGGTTATAAACCATATCCGCAAATCGATAGGGTAGCAAGTGAGCCGTAAACAAGCAATAACAACTAATCCGCAGTTATTATAACATAAACCTACCCCCTGCTCAATTCAAATTTAAGGTTGTTCGCGTAAAATATAAATTTTCTGCAAAACCTACAAAATTATGTTATAATAACCTCACAGCGTAACCAAAACCAAAGATTTTGACGACTGATAGAACATGGATGTACTCCATGTATAAATAACCTTGCACTCCGTATACAGAACTTCTCACATTCGATTATAAAATACATTGTTTCTTTTTTAAAATTTTAACTGAAAGGTTTCATCAAGAAATTTAACTATTTTTCTGCTAGGCAGAAAAATGTTAAATTTTGTTAGAACGGTGCATAGCAAACAATCTTTGTACCCTTATTAGATAAAAAATAAAACAAGTAGTCTTTGAGGTGGCAGTTTATGATATATTCTATACCTATTGGTCCCTGGGGATCAATTTTTGCAGTACCAACCGAAGTTGTGGACAAACATATTAAACTTTGCAGTACTACGGCTTTGCGGGCGCTGCTCATTTTATTAAGAAATAATGGTAAATCCATTTCTTCAACAGAAATCGCATCTCAATTGGGTTTAAGTGAATCAGACGCACAGGACGCATTAAATTACTGGGTTGGGGCCGGTATTCTATCGGCCGAAAACGCTCCCATATTTTCAGCCCAGGAGCACTCTTATACATCACAAACCACTGCCTCTACACGCGTAGCTGAGTCTAAAACCACCGTTGACCAGTCCACCGGTCAAAAGGTTACTACCCACTCTTCCCGCAGTCATTTAACACGGGAGGACATTATTGAATTATCACAAACTGACAGCAATGTAGCTGTACTTTTGCGGGAAGCCGAGGGCTGTATTGGTAAGCCTCTGTCTCCTATGGAAACAGAAGTTCTGGTTTATCTTTACAGTTACTATAACCTTTCTATTGAATATTTGCTTTTGGTTCTTCACTATACCGTAAACATGGGAAAACGCGGCCTGCGCAGCTTTGAAAAACTGGTTGTTTCCATGGTGGAAGATGATATCGACAGTTACGCAAAGGCTGAACAGTTTATAAAAAGAAAATCAAGTTTTGATGAAAAATGCAAGCTAGTGAAAAATGCACTGGGTATTTTTGACCGCAACCTAACCGCACGGGAACAAAATTATATTGAAGGTTGGTTTTCTATTTATCATCAGGAGCTTCCTATGATTAAACTCGCCTTCGAAAAGACAGTGGATAATACGGGTAAACTCTCTTTTCCATATATGGATAAAATTCTGCAATCGTGGGACCAAAAGAAAATACATACAATTGAACAAGCAAAAAATGAAAAAAACGAAAGCTCACAAAAACAAATTGCTGACCGAAACACCTCCTATGATATTGATGAACTGGAACAGCTGATTACCAAAAGCTTGGTGGGCGAAAAATAATCAAGTAAAGGAAGAGCAGCATGGGGTATCCAAAAGAAATTTATGACCAAGCACATAAAATTTTAACTGACCGGCGCAGAGCTGCCCGAGCTGAAGGAGAACGGCGCACAGAGGAGATTTACCGGCGCATCCCAAGGTTGAAGGAAATTGACCGTGCTCTTTCCCAAACAGGGCTTTCGGTTGCAAAATCCGTACTTGCAGGCGGAGATATCACTGGGCAGATTAAAAAACTAAAAGAAGAAAACCTTTCTTTACAAAAAGAAAAAACGCAGTTACTGCAGCAGGTAAATTTAAGTGCTGATTATTTAGATACGCCGTTTACCTGTAAAAAATGCGGCGACACTGGTTACGCTGCCGGCCGTATGTGCGACTGCCTGCAGGAATTGCTGAAACAACAGGCTTTTTCCAGTTTGATTGGCGCAGCGGCTTCCAAATCAGCAAATTTTGACTCGTTTCGTCTGGACTATTATCCCGAAAAGGCTAACGATCCCTCACAACCCTCTCCGCGTAAAATTATGACCGAAATTTTCCATATCTGCCGTGATTATGCAGACCATTTCAGTCCGCAAAGCTCCTCCCTGTTTTTAATTGGGGGCACAGGCCTTGGCAAAACACATCTCTCCTTATCCATTGCTTCAAAGGTTATCCAGCATGGTTTCGGTGCCATCTATCTTCCTGCTCAGCGGTTGTTTGACCGCTTGGAAAAAGAGCGGTTTGGCCGCGATTCCGCCGGTGAGGAAAAGGGGGATTTTCTTGATCTTATTCTAAGCTGCGATCTACTTATTATAGATGACCTTGGTTCGGAATTCTCCACCAATTTTACCGCGGCTGCGCTATATAACATCATTAATACACGCCTGGCAGAGGGGCGACCTACTATTGTAAACTCTAATTTAGATGTGAATAAAATTGAGCCGCGGTACGGGGAGCGTTTGGTGTCCCGTCTGCTGTGCGGTTACCAAGTGCTGAAATTCCAGGGCAGAGATATTCGTATGATTCAAAAATATTATCAAAAGTAGTTTCGGAATTATGTAATTGCGTATCGGGAATACCATAAACTGCTGTGTACTACCTCTCTTTAAAATTTCAACAAAAAGGACCGTTTTCACGGTCCTTTTTTATTCCTCAAATAAAAATGCTTCCAAATTTTCTAAAACCTTACGGCTTAGGCGCTCGTAAGCCTGTTTTGTACTGCCTGAAGCAACCCCCAAGCTATGTACGTTGGGTAAACGCAGCAGATCCATATTTTGGGGGCCAAGGGCTAATTCGCTGTCACAAAAAAGCTGGTTGTCTCCCCCTGAAACCCAGCGCTGAACTGCCTGCGGCTCAAAAGACGGGCTGAGACCGGTATTAAAAAGTATTTTATGGTTTCCAAACCATTCAAACTCATTCTCTCTTAAAAGCACCACATGTTTATTCAGGCAGGTACATACTGCCCCACAACGCACCAGAAGCTGATTCAGCGGCAGATAACTTCTGCCTTTTGCCTCTTGCTCCGGCTTACGGGTGCGGCTGTAATAAAATATATTCGCTCCCAACTGCTGCAAGGCATCCGCTACTGCAATGCCAGATGCACCCAGCCCGACAATTCCAAAATTAAAACCGCGAAGTTCCCGAGGTTCTCCTTCCCAACAGGAACAGCCATAACCATGCAGCAGCCCAAGCATCTCATAAACCACATATTCTGCCACACCGTTATCTCCGTAGTCACGCACTCCTGATACGGTAATACCCATCTGCTCGGCCGCAAGAACATCAACATTTGAACTTTCTGGGGAATACAGGCTACAGCACATTCCAATATATTTCAAATTGGGGCAGCCTTCTAATACCTGACGTCCAATATTGGTGGTATAACTGACCAAAATACTGTCAGCATCCCCAATCCGCCTGATAATTTCCTCATCATTTTTTGGAATGTCCCGGTAAAACTCCACATAATGAGCATATTCCTTCAGCTGTAACTTAGCGCTGGGTATTAACCCAACAGGTTCAATCGCTACCATTTTGTGAAACACAGTGCTCATCCTTTCCTCAAAAAACGGCGGGCGCAACAGATGCGCCCGCCGTTCAATACAGCTTTAATCTGTTAACGGTTCAATTAAGCCATAATCGCCATTTTTACGTTTATATACCACATTGACATCACCATTATCAACATTGCGGAACATAAAAAACTCATGTTCCAGCATATTCATCTGCAAAATAGCTTCCTCAACATCCATTGGCTTGACAGCAAACTTCTTGGTCTTTACTACTTTGTAGTGATCTTCAATGACATCATCATGATAGGAAGGATCAAAAGCCGTATCTCGAAGCCGTTTTTCCAGCTTGGTTTTATTCTTAACAATCTGTTTAAACAGCGAGTCCACAACGGCTTCCAGAGAGTCAATACGGTCAGAGGTCGTTTTTTCAGCACGGAAGAACATCCCTGCCGATTGTACCGTAACCTCAACGGTCTCGCGATCCCTCTCGTTGGTAATTGTTACAATAGCATTGGCGCTTTCGTCAAAAAAGCGGTCCAACTTGGAAAGCTTTTTTTCTACGCGCTCGCGAAACGAGTCCTTCACCGAAGTCTTTCTTGCAGTAATGGTAATATTCATAAACTCAACCCCTTTCTATTCCATTGCCTTCCGGCAATTTAAGCAAGTTATATAGTTTATTTAAGTTTATTATACCACACATTATGCATATATACAATGACTAGATGATGAATGTTTGATGACGAGTTGCATGACACCCCATATTAACTGCAACCGGCAACCCGGCAATATGGGTTGGAAACCACTCAATATTCACTGCTAAAGCAGTAATATCTCCTCCAAATCCCTGGGCTCCCACCCCGGTACCGTTTACTGCGTCTAACATTCTTTTTTCAAGGTTAGCATAGTATTCTTCCTGATTCGGAGTATCTACCGCCCGGCAAAGAGCTAATTTGGCTAGTTGGGCGCATCGCTCAAAATCGCCGCCAATCCCCACTCCAATCACAACGGGCGGACAGGGGTTACTGCCCGCTAACAATGCTGTCTGCGCTACAAAAGCAATAATATCTTCCTCAGTTGCCGACGGCGTAAACATGCGCACAGCGCTCATATTCTCGCTTCCAAACCCTTTGGGGGCAACCGTTAACTTCACCTTATCCCCTGGCACAATCCTGGTATGGATGATTGCCGGGGTATTATCTCCGGTGTTTATGCGTCTAAGCGGGTCACCTACCACAGAACAGCGCAAATATCCCTCCCGGTACCCTTGTGCTACCCCTTGATTTACTGCTTGCTCAAAATCGCCGCCAACCAGGTACACCTCTTGGCCAATCTCTGCAAAAACCACTGTCATCCCGGTATCCTGGCAAACTGGAATCCGTTGTTCCTCGGCAGTTTGATAATTTCGTTCCAGTTCGCATAGCACATGGGAACATAAGGTGGAACTCTCTGACTTTCTCACTTCACCCAGCCGTTTTTTCAGGTCAGGAGGCAAAAACAAGTTGGCGCTCATACACATTTCTGCTATCGCTTGCTGTATTTCTTTCACATCAACTTTCCGCATAATTTACCTCAATCCCTTTAACGTACTTTTATTCCCTCTACAAATACCATTTCCGGCTTTGAGGCGATAGCAAGCGGATCCCCCCGGAATACCACCAAATCTGCATCCAGCCCGACGCGGATAGAACCCACCCGATGCTGAATTTCACATATTTCTGCCGCCGCACTGGTGATCGATTCCAGCGCTGTTTCAGGATCCATTCCATCTCGTACCGCAACAGCTGCGCTAACCGCCAAAAAATGCTCCGGCAACTCCGGATGATCGGTTGAAATAGCCACGCGAACCCCGTTCTGTGCTAAAATGCCAGGGCAAGCAGTGGTAGAATTACACAACTCCGGCTTGGTACGGGTTCCAATAATTGGCCCGCAAATTGCACTGACCCCTTGCTGGCCTAAAATATCGGCAATCAGGTGGCCTTCTGTACAATGGATAATGACATAGCCGATTTTAAATTCCTTTGCCAAGCGCATGGCTGTAAAAATATCGTCTGCCCGATGAGCATGGATATGTGCTTTAATTTTTCCTGTTAACAGGGGAATCAAAGCTTCACACTTCGCATCAAATTCCGGCTCGTCAGTATCTTCATCTTCCTTTGCTTTTTCTATATCGCTTAAATATCGCTGTGCTTTCCTCAGCTGTTCCCGAATGATGGCTGCGGTAGCCATACGGGTAATAGGAGCCTGTTCCTTGTCATGGTACGATACCTTTGGGTTTTCCCCCAGCGCCATTTTCATGGCTACCGGAGCTTTGACAACCATGTCATCAATCCGCCGGCCATAGGTTTTAACCGCACAAAACTGCCCGCTGATGGGGTTGGCGCTGCCCGGGCCGGTAACAACCGTAGTAATTCCGTAATCCAGCGCCTCAGCAAAGCTTTTATCCATCGGATTCACTGCATCTATCGCCCGCAAATGGGGGGTGGAAGGATCGGTATCTTCATTGGTATCATCCCCTTCAAAACCCAATCCATCTTCACAGATTCCAATATGGCAATGCGCGTCAATAAAACCCGGAAGTACCAGGGCACCCTTCAAATCAATACATTCTTCTCCAATTTCTGTTTGAAAGCATTCCATTTCTCCCAAATTATGAACTTTTCCATCCCTTATTCGGATATAGCCGTTTTCTAGTGTCAGTCCTGCCATGGTTTTAATTTTTCCGTGAATGAGAACCGTCTGCTGCATAACCCCTCCTGGCATTTAGCCTTCTTTTTCTCATAAGAAAAGGAGTGCTTAGCACTCCTTTGTTCTTGCACACCATTTATCTGGAACCTTTTCTGCTGGTTCCCCGTTTCGTATCCATAACCCGTTTCAAGTCAGACATTTTATCATCGCTGGTCTGCTTGAATTTGCTTAACATGTCTTCAAAAGACATATTATCATTCTTCTTAGCTGACCAATCGTAATTATCCATTCTTGGCGCAGTAGGTGATCTTCTTTCCCTGGGCGCTTCCTGAACTTTTTTGATTGATAAGCTAACTTTTCCTTCTTCCGTGATATTCAAAATTTTCACCTTAACCATCTGGTTCTCGGTCAAATGGTCATGAATATCATTTACATAGGTGGGTGCCACCTCCGAGATGTGTACCATTCCGGTCTTTCCGCCGGGCAGTTCTACAAAAGCGCCAAATTTTGTAATGCCGGTAACTTTACCTTCCACCACACTACCTACAACAAGCTGCATATTCGAGATATGTCCTCCTTAAATTATGTATCCTGTAATAGCAATTGAATTTACTAAAATCAGCTACCAGAAACGTCGTAGAAGACCCTCTCATCCGGCCTTGCCATATCCAGCTTATCTCTTGCAATACCGCTCATATAGTCTTCATCTTCGTCCATTGTGAGCATCCGCTCTACTTCCTTGTTAGCAATACGCTGTTCCTCTACCTGCTGCTCTAAAGCTGCAAGCTCCTGACGGCGAGAGGCAACCTCAACCTGACCGGCAATTAAAACACCTACTAAATAGGTGGCAAACCCCAGTACAAATAACCTAACGATTAAACTTTTTTTGGCTGTCCTTTTTTTTACGCTCATGCCGCTTCCTCTTTTTGGATCTTGTTTTCATTTTAAGATATTTTTTGCCAGCTTTCAAATTAGTAAGCTTATTATGATTATACAATAAAACTACTCGCTGTTTCAAGCGTATTTTTAAAGTATTCGTCTTTTTTTTGCTGTAGGACGCAAATTTTTTTAGTGGTTTTCCTACCCAACGACAGATAGCCTTACCCAACAGAATAAACGGTCTAATAAAAATAAAAAATAACAGATGAAAAAAACGATAAATTAATCGGATAATTACCCTGGACAACTTCATAACCAGCATACCCACGGTAAAATAATACAGGGTAAATCCTAATAATTCCCCAAGTAAAATAAATGCCCTTACTTGTCCATCATTGATACTGAGCATAAAACAGAAAGATATGACAGCGCTCACAAAAAAGAATACCAAATCCTCTGCAAAAATAACTACAGACGGCGTTTTTATTGCAATGCGGGTAATTCGAAAAACGTCATAAAACACCCCCAGCACGGCGCCCAGCAACATAGACTGGAGAAAAAGCATGGTTTGATCTGCAACATAAATCTCCAAACGGGTCACCTCTATTTACCGAAATAGCTTTGAAAAGAATCCTCCTTTGGGGTTGGGCCCTTCACTGTAGCTTAAAGATTGAATGTCCCCTTCCATGGACAATTCTCCGGTTTCCACGTCAATTTTATTCATATGCAGATCAAATCCACGCACGGTCAGCTCTCCCAGTTCGGTAAATACGACTACTGACTGTTCGTCAAAGCTGTCAATATCATTTACTCCGGTAATAGTCAGTGCTCTGCGATCCTCCATAATAACATTTTGTGGCATTTTAATCGGCTTTTTTTCCTCTGGCATAACCGTCCTCCCTTTCATCGTCGATTTCCGGCCCAATTGCCGTTAATCTATGTGTATGAAAAGGTTGGCCTTTGTATGACTACTACTCGATCACCTGGTACTGATCTGTAGCAGTTTCTTTGGTGACATATTCGCTAACATTCAGCACTTTTACCTTGATTGGGCGGTTTCCAAGAATGATTTCAATCAAATCCCCTACTTTGACATCATAAGATGCACGGGCTGCTTTTCCGTTTACCAGTACACGCTGTGCATCACATGCCTCATTTGCAATGGTACGGCGCTTTATTAATCGTGTAACTTTCAGATATTTATCTAACCTCATGGTTGATCTCCTTTATTTACTGTAAACTATAAAATAAAACAAAGAACCGGCCTTTGGGCCGGTTCCAAGGATCAAGTTAGATTACTTAGAAACTGCATCTTTCAGCGCTTTACCAGCTTTGAATGCAGGCAGTTTGGAAGCCTCAATGGTGATAGGCTCTTTGGTGCGGGGGTTAATGCCCTGCCTCTCACCACGGGTCTTCACTTCAAATGTACCAAATCCAACCAGAGCTACTTTGTCTCCAGCAGCAAGTGCCTCAGTAACAGAATCGATAAAAGCAGCTACTGCCTTATCACTGTCTTTTTTAGAAAAACCGGTTTTCTCCGCAACTGCATTAATGAGTTCAGTTTTAGTCATTTCGTAATCCTCCACATATTAATCCTTAAATTTTTATAATGACAGATACGGTTACGCATCTGACCTTTCCAATTTTTTTGCTTCTTTCCAAAGCTGATCCAGTTCTTCCATCGAGCTTTCTTTCATATTGATCCCGCGCTGCACTGCCAGACGCTCTACCTGCTCAAAACGGTCAATAAACTTATTACAGGATTGGCTTAAGGACAACTCGGGATCCACCTGTAAAAATCGGGCTACATTCACTACAGAAAATAAAACATCTCCAAGTTCTTCCTGCTGGTGCTGCACATTATTTTCCGATATGGCTTGTTCCAGCTCTTCCAACTCACTTTTCAGGTCCTTGAAAGCCCATTGAAAATTGGGGTAATCGAAACCTACCTTTGCCGCCTTATGCTGTACTTTTTCACTTCGCATAAGGGCTGGGAACATTTTTGGTACGCTGCGCAGCACTTCGGTCTGACTATTTTGCCCCTTGGTCTTCTTTTTAATTTCATCCCAATTTTTTAATACCTGCTCTGTATTATCTGCCTGGACATTACCAAACACATGGGGGTGGCGGACAATTAGCTTTTTGCAGATATCATTTGCAACATCATCAAAACTAAATGTTCCGGTTTCCTCTTCCATCTGGGCATGCAAAGCAACCTGTAAAAGTACGTCTCCCAATTCCTCGCGCAGCAAAACAGCATCACTATTGTCAATTGCTTCGATGACTTCGTAAGTTTCTTCAATAAAATTCTTCCGGATAGACTCATGGGTCTGTTCTTTATCCCAAGGGCAACCATTTTCACTTCTCAGTATTGACACAATTTTTAGAAGATCATCAATATGATAACGGTCTTTTAAAATAAAATCCAAACGAACAATCCTCCGTATAACTGCCTCTTTTTGCCAAACCAGTAATTAATATATTACCTTAAAACAAAATGTTTTTCAAGTATGTTTGCCATCTTTTCTCCCCCTGGAAGCATTAAAATATCATCTTTTTTGATTGTTTTGGTTAAGAATAAAGTAAAGAGGTAGAAGATTCCCCCGATTGCAATAGCCAGGATGGTCCACAGGCCTGAATCTGATATCGCAGATAGCAAAGAAAAAGACAGTTTTGCCGACATTGCACAGATACCTGCTGCAAACAAAGGTTTTATAAAAACCCCCATATAATCTAAGTCAACACCACTGGAACGTACCAAAGCAATCAGGCTAGCTATTACAATAAATCCATAGCATAAAATAGTTCCATAAGGAGCGCCCTGAATGTTAATTTCCGGCTGGGAAACTAAGACATAATTTGTAGCCAACTTAATGGCACAGCCAATAAGCATCAGTTTAACTGGGAGAGTAATTTTCCCCACTGCCTGCAGCATACTGTTTACCGGGGTTGTAATTGCCACCAGGATAGAACCAATCCCCATAATCTCCAATGCCGGTGCGGCAATTGCCACTTCAATTGGGCGGGCTGAAAAGAGCAAATTAAGAATTGGCTTAGCCAGTGCCGATATTCCAAGCCCAGCAGGCAAAACCATAAAGCAGGTAACCCGAAGTACCCCTTCTATGCTGCGCTTTACACCGGAACGGTTTCGTACTGCCCATGCGGATGCAACTGCAGGCAGAGCGCTAACCCCAATTGTTGTACTGACAGCCGGGACTAGGTTAAATACTGATACGGCCAGGCCCGTGTACGAGCCATATAAAAAAACCGGTATTTCGCTTAATTTCATTGCCTCAGGCAATATTCCCTGGTACATTCTCAAAAAAGCCGGTGTATCTGCATTAATTGCAGTTTCCAGACGGTTCATGATTGAACCCAAATCAATCAACGTGGTCATATGTCCAACTACCGAGCTTAGCACAATGGGAAAAGCAATGGATGCAAGGGTAATAAATAATTTTTTGGATGAAACCGGCTGTGGAGACGCCTGCAATTGTTCTGATACAATTCCATCTCCAATCAGTTTATGACGCAGAATAAGAAAAATACATCCTACTGCCGTACTTAAGGTAACACCTGCCACTGCTCCGGCAGCTCCAAACGGAAGCAGGAGTTCCTTCGCCGCTTCTAAATTTGCAGCAATCTGGCCGAATACGGTACCGCTGACTGCAAATTCTTCAAGCCCCTTCCCCATAATAGAATAAGCAAATGCAATACCAAATACCAACTTTGCAATTGCTTCAACAACCTGCGAAACTGCAGTTGGATACATATTCCGCAGCCCCTGGTAATAACCGCGAAAAGCAGACATAAGACAGCCAAAAAATATTGCGGGAGCCATAACCAAAACCGGCAAAAATGCTTTTGGATTGTTCACTCCATACGCAAATGCCCTGGCGCCCACCGCCATAGCTGCCGTACCAATTATACCGGTAGCCAGAAAAAGGAACATGGAAAGGCGCAGCACCTTACGCACATCACGAAAACGCCACTTTGCGTAATTTTCTGAAACTATTTTGGAAACTGCTACCGGAAACCCGGCCATAGCCAATGTATATAGCGGATTAAACAGATCATAAGCCGTAAAAAAATATGCCATACCGGTACCGCCAAGCAGATTGGTAAGGGGTATTTTAAAGAATACGCCAATCACCTTAACTATGACGGTTGCCATCCCTAGAATAAGCGCACCCTGTAAAAAATTTTGTTCTTTTGCCTTACCCATTTTCCATCATCCTAACATCAGTCTATCACTAAAAACTTATTTTTGTTTTGTTAGGATTATTACACCCCCACGTAAAATGATACGGGGAAAGATGGAAAAATAAGAAGAGGCCCTATATAGGGCCTCTAGCTTTCATCTATTCTTGTGTTGCAGATGACTCCTCTTTTGGTGTCTCTTTTTCCTCCGAAACCGTTTCTTCGGCTAAATTAGCCCCGCACTTCGGGCAATAATAAGAGTCAACTGGCACTGATGCACCGCAATACAGGCAGATAGCCATATTTTTTGTGCCTGCAATCTTCTCATTAATCTCGTTTAATTTATGGAATAAACCGTCTACTTCTTTGATGCACATTTGAATTAATTCAGCTGCATCGGTACCGGCCTTATTGTGTTCATATACAATCGAGCCAATTTTTTCATAGGCTTTTTGAATATCTGTATTGATTTGCACAGCCTGCAGCTTCAGTTTGGAGACTTCAACTACCTCACCCGTTTTTTTGCCGGCAACATTCACCAATGCTTTTGCTTTATCGAAGAGATCATCCAGTGTACTCATAAACTAACGCCACCTTTCTGCTGTCTTGTTACATAATACCATTTCTAACCAAATTTTTCAATTAAATGGTTTTATTTTTTACCATATTTTCGGTAGAATTCCAAAATCTGTTTTTTCCTATTAAGGACTTCATCAAAACGGTCTAAATATTCATAAGGATATTTATAGTTAAACACCCGTTTAATCAATGTACCGCCCGGCTGCTTCAACTTTGTAGAAGCCCCAGCACCAGCAGCTAGGATGGTGTGTATTTCATCCATGATATAAACATTATAGTAGCCCTCTTTTCCCGCTTTGCAAAAACCAGTATTCTCCAAATTGCCCACAGTGTTTTTTTGCCGGTAAAGATAATATGGGAAATAGCCGTTTTCCATTAACTTTTTGCCGGCATATTCTACCATTTTAGCGGTAAGCTCAGCTTCTTCTTTCACTGTAATTTCGCTCTGGGCACCAAAATCTGAAGAACGCTTTACTGATAATGTATGAACCGTAATATTTTCAGGGTCCAGCTCTACGGCTTTGTCAATGCTTGCACAAAAAGTTTCCAGACTGTCCCCAGGAAGGCCTGCAATCAGGTCCATATTGATATTGTCGAACCCAATATTCCTGGCCAAATGGTACACGTCTATTGTCTGCTGAACCGTATGGAGGCGGCCGATTTCATCTAAAACCGGCTGACAGAAGGTTTGAGGATTTATGCTAATTCTTGTGACGCCATTTTGTAAAATAACCTGCAGCTTTTCTTCGGTTATAGTATCCGGGCGCCCGGCTTCCACCGTAAATTCCAACAAATTAGACAGGTCAAACTCTTCCCTTACACATTTTAATACCATATCCATTTGGGAAGGGGCCAGCGTTGTTGGCGTCCCCCCTCCCATATAAACGGTTTTCAGTTTAAGGCCCAGCTCTTTTGCAATGTCTGCTGTACGTTTTAATTCTTCACAGAGCCGGCGCACATAGCTGGGAACTAATTTTTTTGCACGTTCAATATCTTGGGAAACAAAGGAGCAGTACCGGCAGCGGGACGGGCAAAATGGTATTGAAATATAAAGGCTGTAAGAATCCGGCTGCGACTGGTTCAGCACAAATTTTTCGTGCAAGGCTGTTTCATAAGCAAGGCGAACTTTTTGAGGCGATACCAGGTAATCCTGTTCAAAAATCCGGAAGATTTCTTCTTTTGAAACACCATCTGAAATAAACTGGCCAAGCAGCTTTACCGGGCGAATCCCGGTTAAAATCCCCCACTCCGGGCTTTTACCTGTAAGTTTTTGCAACATGTGGTAAACCATAACACCAAAAACCCGCTCGCACTCATGGTCACGCTCTTCCCCGGCAGGGCACCGTATCACTTGAGGTTCTTCTTCTAAACTCTGCTGCCCTAAACACACCCTGGCAGTTAACTTAACACCGCCGTTTTGTTCTTCCAGCCGGGTATAAACATAATCTTCCCCCATACGTGAAAGATCATCCGTCACCGGTACCTTTTCCCCGAAAAAAAACATGCGGGTCAGGCATTCCATTTCATAACCATAGTTATGTCCGTCAATTATCACAATCATATTTCACGAATTCCCATATATGGATTGGTGCGTTTTTCACGTTCTAAACTGGAAAATGGCCCATGACCCGGCAGCACCTGTGGGTCTCCTTGCAGCTGTTTTAGCCGCTGAAGAGAATTTTTTAATGTAAGAAAATCCCCGCCGAATAAATCACATCGGCCAACGTCCCCTGCAAATAAGGTATCTCCGGTAAAAAGCAGTTCACCACAACGGTAGGTAACCCCGCCCTTGGTATGCCCTGGGGTATTGATGACCTCAAAGGTTAGTTCGTCTAAGGTAATTTTATCTCCGTCTTTTAATTTGCGGTCACATACAATATGGTAGCTGTCCCGGTTGGGCAGTCGAAAAGCCAGGCTTTTTCTGTCATCACCCAGCATATCTGCGTCTTCTTCCCCAATCATAACCAAGCAAAGATATTTTTGAACCAGTGCGTTTACTGCACCAATATGGTCATAGTGGCCATGCGTTAGCAGAATGATAGATGGGTTCAAATAATTTTGCTCCAGCATTTGAATCAAACGGTCAGCATCCGCTCCCGGGTCAATCACCGCACAATGATTCTGCTCAGATACAACCATGTAACAGTTTGTTTCAATCATACCAACTGTTTGAGAAAGCAGCTTCATTTTTTTCACTCCTTTGATTGTTCCTTTGGTATCAGTTCATTTGTGTCCAGGCAAATGGTTACCGGGCCGTCATTCACTAACTTCACTTTCATATCAGCGCCAAATATACCCGATTCCACCTGCTTTGGCTGAATATTCCGCAAGTATTCTTTAAAATATTCAAATAAATTTTCTGCCTGATCTGGCCTGGCTGCCTGTATATAGGATGGCCGGCGCCCTTTCCGGCAGTCGGCATACAAGGTAAAATTTGATACAACCAATAGTTTTCCGTCTACATCAGCCAGCGAAAAATTCATTTTATCTTTTTCATCCGAAAAGATGCGCAAATTCACAATTTTTTCTGCCAAGGCCTTAGCTTCCCGCTGAGTATCAGTTTCAGAAACACCCAGCAAAACCAAAAAGCCTTTACCGATTTCCCCAACAGTTTTACCCTCCACTTCGACAGATGCGGAGGATACTCGCTGCAAAACCGCTCTCATCCAAAGGCCTCCCTATTTATTGTACGGCACGGTTGATTTGTACGATGCCGGGAATTTTTTTAATATTGGTAATAATGCTGTTTAACTGATCCAATCCACTTATTCCCATAGTAATCTGAATTCCGGTGTGGCGGTCTTTCAGCTCTTTTGCAATTAGGGCATGAATTGGCACATGCATATTATTTAAAGCTATGCTAATATCAGCAATTAGCCCCGCACGGTCGGTACAGTAAATATCGATGGTGGATTTAAAGGTTTCCTTTACCTTTTCCGCCCAGTGGGCATTGATCCAGCGGTCAGCTTCTTCCAGGTTTTGCTGGGCTAATGCCACATTAATACAATCCTTTTTGTGGATCGAAACGCCATAGCCTCTCGTAATAAAACCAATAATATCATCCCCGGGAAGCGGATTGCAGCACCGGGCAAATTTAACCAGACAACTGTCAATTCCTTCGACAATAACTCCGCTGGAAGCGCCTTTGCTTTTTTTTGTCTTTGGCACCTGTTTCTTCAACAGGTCTTTGTCGGTCATCCGGTAGGTTTTCTGGAAAAGCTCTTTCAGCTTTGGCATTACCTTGGACAGCGCTATGCCACCATAACCTATCGCAGCGTAAAAATCCTCCACCGAATTCAGCTGGTGGCGCTTGGCAATTTCTAAAAGAAGAGAATCCTGCTCACCATCTTTAAATGTAATCAGGTTGCGGCGCATCTCCCGCTCCAGCTCAGACTTGCCGGTGGCAATGTTCTCTTCCCGGCATTCCCGTTTAAACCATGTGCGAATCTTATTGCGTGCCTCAGTGGTTTTTACAATATTAAGCCAGTCACGGCTGGGGCCGTTTCCCTTTGCGTTGGAGGTAAGAATCTCGATAATCATACCGGTCTTCACTTTGGAGTCCAGCGGAACGATTCGTCCATCCACTTTGGCGCCAATCATTCTGTTTCCAACCTCGGTATGAATTGCATAGGCAAAATCAATTACTGTAGAGCCTGAGGGAAGGCTAAAAACATCCCCTTTAGGCGTAAACACATAGACCTCTTCCGGAGAAAGGTCAGATTTAATAGAACGGACAATATCCTCAACATCCTCAGAGTCTTTTTGTGCTTCCAATAACTGGCGTACCCATGCAAGCCGTTCTTCCAGTTTATCCTTTCCGCTGATTCCCACTTTGTATTTCCAGTGGGCCGCAATGCCGTACTCCGCCGTGTGATGCATATCCCAGGTACGAATCTGAATTTCAAAAGGGATCGCTTCCTTGCCAATTACAGTGGTGTGAAGAGATTGGTACATGTTCGGCTTCGGCGTCGAGATATAATCCTTAAAGCGGTTTGGAATGGGACGAAACATATCGTGAATAATACCTAATATGTTATAGCACTCCAGTACGGAATCGACAATAATACGAACTGCATATACATCATATATTTCATCAATTGACTTGCCTTGTATATACACCTTACGGTAGATGCCATAAATGCTTTTTACCCGTCCTTCAATATGCACATGTGGAAACTCCCCGGCCAAACGCTGGCTGATTTTTTCCTGAATATTGTTTAAGAACTGTTCCCGCTCTTCCTTTTTCAGTTCCAGCATATTCTCGATTTCGTTGTAAGCAATCGAGTCCAGGTAACGCAGGGAAAGGTCTTCCAATTCTTCCTTAATGGCCCGAATTCCAAGCCTGTGGGCCAGAGGGGCATATACCTCCATAGTTTCTAGTGCCTTGTCCCGCTGCTTTTGAGCAGGCATGCAATCCAGAGTACGCATATTATGCAAACGGTCGGCCAATTTAATAATAATTACCCGCACATCCTGTGCCATAGCCAACAGCATTTTCCGCACGTTTTCCGCCTGCTGCTCCTCACGGGAGGAATAGGGAATTTTACCCAGTTTGGTAACACCATCCACCAAAAGGGCAATTTCCTCACTAAATTCTTTTTTCACCGTTTCGGATGTAACCGGAGTATCTTCTACTACATCGTGCAGTAAAGCAGCAATTACAGTATCAGTATCCATGCCAAGCTCTACCAAAATCATTGCAACCGCTACCGGATGAGAAATATAGGGCTCGCCAGAAACACGGCACTGCCCCTGATGGGCGGCCGCGGCCACATCATACGCACGCTTAATCTTTTCCTCATCCAGTGCTTTTCCATTTTCTTCAATTGATTTGGCTAAATTCTCCCAGGTATAGATCACTTACTGTTCACCATCACTTTTTCCAAACTTTTTACCCGCTGCAAAATCAAAGAATCATCCATATTAACCTTTTGCTGTGCGGGGCAAAGTACAATCTTTCTTTTACCAGCAGAAATGATCCGCTTAATCAGACCCAACTCTTCCAACACGTCTAAAGCCAATTTCATTTTTCCAAAAGTGAGCTGTCCCCTGATCAATCGGGAATAGAGCATTTCATCTCCATAGGAATAACCATTTTCCTTTTTGAGCAAGCGATAAACAACCGCCATGTCATCCCGGGTAATAAACACCTGATCCAGCTCCTCAGGCGATAAACTTTGGCCCAAAAGAGCACGGTTATAAAGGTCTTCCCCTTTAAATATTTCTTCTTGATCAATTCCTAATATGCGCATATCACGAATCCGAACAGAAACACGTTTTTCTCCATTATACTCATTACTGTCCAGTTCGGCTGCAATATCTACTAAATCCCCTTGCCGATAAGGAAAATCCTCAACTGTCATGCCAAAATAAACGGCAAAAATACTTTTCCCTTTTTGAGTAAGCTTTAGTCTAATATGTTTGCCCCCGCCAATGGCATAAACACCGTCTACCACTGCTCCGCGAATGATAAACAACGGCACAGGATTACCTGCACCAAAAGGCTCTAAAACAGAAAGGCTTTCCACATTTTCGATCGTCAGCTCTTCCGCCGAAGCGGCAGCATCAATTGCAAGCCCTGCCACAGGCATAGTCTCACAGGTAGTATTTGCATATTCCAGCAGTTCATGAGTAAACTGCGTGATATTATCCTTCTTTAAACTTACACCGGCGGCCTGTGTATGACCGCCGAATTTATCTAGACAGCTGCTGCACCCAGTAATCGCATCAATAATAGAAAAACCTTCTACACTTCTGGCAGACCCTCTTGCTTCTTCTCCTTCAACCGAAAGCAGCACACAAGGTTTTCCAAACCGCTCAACCATTTTAGACGCAACAATTCCAATAATACCGTGGTGCCAATTTTCTCCGCTGACAATTAGAATTCTTTGGTTTGCTATGTGTGGGTTGCTCTCTAACTGGCTTACTATATCTTTGGCAATCTCTTCTTCCATCTGCTTGCGCCTAGTGTTTAACCGGTCCAGCATACCAGCCAGTTCTACAGCATAATCATTATCACTGGTAACAAAAAGGTCAACCGCTGTGTCTACCGAACCAATTCTTCCGGCAGCATTCACTCGCGGAGCTATTCCGAATGCAACGCTTTGGGCGGTCAGCTTCTTTTCTGCAAGACCGCTCACCTCTAAAATTTGCTGCAGTCCGCAGTTTTCGGTATTTTCCAATACCTGAAGTCCCCGGCGAACAATGGTGCGGTTTTCATCTGAAAGCTCAACTATGTCGGCTACTGTTCCTACGGTTACCAGGTCTGCATACTGGTCAAGCAAAAGTTCGCCGTCATCTTCTTCCAAAGCGCAAATCAGCTTAAATGCAACTCCTACGCCTGCCAGTTTGCGGAATGGATAAGCACTGTCTTCCCGCTGAGGATTAATTACCGCAAAGGCTTCCGGAAGGATTTCTCTGGGCTGGTGGTGATCGGTAACAATCACCTCCATACCCAGCTCGTTTGCCAGCTTAATTTCCTCCATAGCAGAAATACCATTATCTACTGTGATAATTAGTTCGACCTGCTCTTCTGCTAACATTCGAATAGAGCCTTGATTCAGTCCATATCCTTCCCGATAACGGTCAGGTATGTAATAATGAACGTTCGCTCCAATTGTTTCTAAATAATTATATAAAAGAACAGTAGCGGTGACGCCATCACAATCATAGTCACCATAAACTGCAATTTTCTCGCCCTGTTCCACCGCTTTTCGAATTCGATTTACGGCCTTGTTCATATCAGGCAATAAATATGGGTCATACAATTGCTCTTCCTGTGCAATCATTTTGAGGGCCGTTCCTGGCACAGCAAAACCGCGCGCCGCTAACACACGGCACACTAAAATTGGCAGATGGAGTTGTTCGGCTAAATCAGCCACCTGTTCAGGGTTAGTTTCACAAAATTGCCAGCGTTTCATTTTGCAACCTCACGGATATTTTTCAAGAGTTATAACCGAGTTATTATAGCATAATTTTGCTTTTTTTTCAATGTAAGCCAAGATGTATGAAATTACCCCTTTTGCTAATACTATCAATGAGGTGATAACAATGAGTCAAAAGCCACATGGCGATGGGCAAACCGGTTTAAACCATCTGCTCAGCAGCAATTTATCTGCCAAGGAATACTTTATGTCATTACCTGATTATGTGCAGGGAATGATTCAGCAGCGTTCCGATAATGTGCACACTTACAGTGAATTGCAGCGTTATGCTGATAATCTTCTTTCTGGCGATAAATAGTTCTTTATAAGCCAACCGGCCTTTTCGAATGAAAAGGCCGGTTTATTTACTCATTATAAAAAGGCTTTATTTTAAAACCATTAACCTTTGCTCTATACAAGTTGGGCTATATACCGCAATAGAAGCAGCATACAGCCCCTAAAACCTTACATCTTAAAAGCTGTTGGTTTTCCCAAAACATTTTTAAATCTTCAAACTATATTCGGTATTAACATATGCTTAAGCCACTTGAACTGTACAAAAAACCTGGGCATTCTCTCTTATTTTCTATAAATACTCAAGCACTGCGGAGTACGCTTTTTTTAATTCTTCGTAATTGAAACGACAATTTGCAGGACTGGTAGATGGCAGAGAAATTGCTTCCTTCCCAGTCTGGGGATAACAGTATTTCATATAAAGCTGCTGGGCTTTTTTCCCAGTTGTAAAAATTGCCCGAATGCTGCTCTGCCGTAAAAGCCAGCCAATATCGTTTGGCTCCGGCCGGCGAATAGAAGCATCTTCCGCACCGTTTATTTCGCAGGAGTGCAGGACATCCCATAATGCTATATCATGATGCAGTAAAAACTGTTTCTTCTGCACTGTAGACTGTGGTACTTCCGCATGGAATAGGTCAGCCATAACAGGCCAAAAGCGGTTCTGGGGGTGTGAATAATAAAAGCCAATCTGTCGGGATTTTGGGGAAGGAAAGGTGCCTAATATCAGCACCTTGGAATTTTTATAAAAAACAGGTTCAAATTGATGGGTTTGTATCATGATCATATACCTCTAAAGCACCGCAAATATATAATTAAAAGCGAAATCTAACACAGATATATTAATTATACCACAATATACCGTTCATAAAAGCATATGGAACCATCTCTTCTCTAATATCGTTTTAAGAACCGTTTTTCTTTTATATAATCCGGTTAAATAGTTCCGTTGCTGTTTTTTATTATTTGCAGATATTTCTTGATTTGCGAATTAAAATTGCTATTTCATAAAAAGGACGGGTACCGGTAAAAACGGTACCCGTTTTCTGCACTCTAATCAGAGAATTTTGTTTCTCTGATTTTATTCAGGAAGTTTAATTTTAACAACAATCTTTTCCACTGGTTCTGCTTGGTAGACCATGCAGCAAGGTTTATGTGCATCACCAGGGAAAAATAAACCAAACTGTTTGGCAGATAGCACCAAAGTACTATGTTTTTCTGTATCTTTGAAAAAACCTATATCCCTATCTTTTTCAAACTGGCCGTCAGCAGCTAATGTTTGGCGGTCAGCACAAAATATTTTCTCATGGCCACTCAAAACAATTTGAACATCAACATACCGGTTGTGTGCTTCATAGCGCACCCCAGCATCTTTTTGGGTGACATATCGCTGCAACAGAAAAAAATTTTCATCTTTCAGTTCATACCGTCCCTCTGATAATTGAGGAGAATATAGGCTCAGTGCTTCTGCAACAGGTTCTGAGAGCCAGTGGGAAATACAGTTATTATTTAGAACGCTGTCAATATCCCCATATATCATGACTCTTCCCCCCTTAAGTGGGACAATAAAAACCGGTAAGCCTTCTGAGCTAAAATATCCTGTGTTTCTTCGGTTGGGCGCCATACATTATCGCGGGAGGAAACGCAAAAACTTTCCACCACGACTGCTCCCTGATAATCAATTCCTCGCAAAGCAGAAAAGGCTCCATTCCAATCTGTTTGGCCAGTCCCCGGGCAACCGCGATCATTTTCACTGGCATGAAAATGCCCCATGAACTCTTTCCCCACCTGACGAATTGCATTCGGTATGCTTTTCTCTTCGATTCCAGCCTGATAGGTGTCAAAAAGCACTTGATAACAGTTTTCGCCAATATCTTCCGCCATTTGACGCGCCTGAAAAGCCTGATTTACCATGTCTGTTTTGTATCGGTTTAACGGCTCAATGCAAATTGTAACGCCAAAATCTTTTGCCGTTGAGGCAATTTCACGTAGACCTTTTACTGCTAAATTCCACTCCCTCTTTCTTTCATCCAAAGGGAGTGCTCGTGCTCTTCCTCCCCCGGAATAAACAGCACCTCCAATTGTTTTTGCACCCAATATTGACGCAAATTCACAGCAGCGCTTGAGATACTCTTTTGTCTGCTCCCTAACCGAAAATTCTTCGCTGGAGATGTTCCGCCCCCCCCTTAGTACCGCACATAGGGAAATTGCAAGCCCGCAAGCGTCAGCCTCCTGGCGAACCTGCCTGGGGTTAAAATCAAGTTCGTCCAGCCCAAATTCCGCAATATCATACCCAATCTGCTTAATTCGGGGAAAAAGTGCCACACTGGAATTGGTAAATTTTTCTTGCCAGTTCCAAAGATTAATTCCAATAGGGTTCAAACTGATTCCCCCTTTAATTTTTTTGGTATTTTTGAATCAGTTTTTTCAAATACTCACTCCCCTGCTTCATACCAATTGCGGCGTCAGGAAGATCATCCGGATGCCATCTGCGTTCATATTCCAGCGAAAGATACCCATCATACCCATATTCTGTTAAAGTACGCACAATATAATCCCATGGAATAATTCCCTCCCCAGGGATTTTAGATCGTACATGGCGCTCTTCTTTGGAAACGTGGGTAACATCTGCTGCCTCAAACTTCGCTCCCGGGCTGGTAAACACCATATCCTTTGCATGAACATAAGCAATAATACCCTTTTGCATGGGCAATGCAATTTCGGCGGGCTCACCATATAAAAATGTAATATTGGTCTGGTCATACAACGCCTTTACCGAGGGATGGTCAATGGCCTGAATCACTTTGCAGGTGGATGCGGCATCAAAGGTCATGGTGTTAAAATGGTTTTCCAGCACCAGGGTTATCCCATATTTTCCGGCTTGGTCCCCAAGCTCCCGCATGGATTTGCACAGCATATTAAGCTTAGCATCATAATCGGTAAAGTCCCCCGTCAGCTGTTTGCCGCCATAAATGCGTATGTATTTTGCGCCAAGAATATTGCACAGCTCTATACAGCGGTAAACCTCACGGTTGGCAGCTGTACGCTCTTGTTCGTTTAAAGAGTTATAGTCACTGGGGTAAGGGGTTATACAGACAGTTTGAATCCCTATTTCATCGAATAGTTTTTTATACTGTAATACCTCTTTATCTGTAGTGGACATGGACAATCCGCACCCATATCCTTCCTGAAATACAATTTCAATTGCGTCAATGCCAATCTTTTTAAAAAGGCGCGCCGCCTCTTCTAAACTATATTCAGGCGTTCCCATGGTATGTCCGGCAATCTTCATGAATTTCCCTCTTCTCCTTTAAAATGCAGATGTCATTACGCGCTGTGGGGTAAAATACCATACAGTACGTAATACGGTATTCTGTCAGGATAAGTTCGACCTGCCAAGCAGTGTTAACAGGCCAAATTCTACCATATTGCAAGCAATCATTTTATTCATCCATGCCCGGAAGCCCGGCTGCCAGTAAAATACGGTTCATCAATTCGTGAGTTTTAAAAGCGTCCTCTGCATTGGTAATGGGCTGGGTTCTGGTTTTTACGCATTCAATAAAATGCTGCACTTCCTGACAGAATCCCATTTTATCCTGCACCCTAGCCCAACCAAGGGCCAGCGGCGTCATGCTGACAGTTTCTTCGTAATCCGGCTTTACCACCGTCACATAATCCGGCGCATTGACAATTGCAGTTTGGCCTCCGCCATAAATTTCGGCTTTTTCTATCCATTGACCGGCGCCTCGGTTGGCAACCAAAATACCGATGGCACCTGTATCAAACGTAATTTGCGCAGTACAGGTGGTTTCCTTATCAATATCGGTATATTGGCTGTGTGCTTCAACAGTAACAGGCTCGCCGCAAAACCACCGCATTAAATCAACCATATGAATTGCATTTTCCAGTGTTGCATGATACTCGCTGCCGTTGCGGCTCTTCTGTGCTAAAAATACGTCTGGAGTTCTGCCTGCAAATGCTTCCTTGGCTTTCTGATAAACCGGCGCATACCTGCGGTTAAAACCAATCATAAAAATACGGTTGTGTTTTTTTGCCAGCTCGACCATCATTTTCCCCTCTTTTAACGATTGGGCAATCGGCTTCTCGCAAAATACATCAATTCCTTTTTCCAACAAAGCGGTCACAAATGGAGTATGCAGCGTTTTGGGAGTCATAACAAAAGCGCAGTCCATTTCTATTTTCATAAATTCGTTAAAATCGGTATGTAGTGTTTCAATATTATATTTAGCGGCAGCTTTTTCCAGCGCCTCGGGGGAACGGTCAAATGCTGCAACGATTTGTGCCTCGGGGATCTCAGACAGTGCCGGCAGCTCGGCGATATGCGCAATGGAGCCTAAACCAATTACACCAACTCGAATTTTTTCCACTTCAATACTCCCCTCTCTTAGTCAATATATCGGCTGATAATCTGCATCATCTTATCTTGTTCTGCCAAAGAAATGGACTGGAAAGGCGCCCGGCAGGTATCCTCTGCAATAATTCCGTTTTTCTTTAAGAAAATTTTCAGCAGAGGAATACCCGGGTAACAGGCAAGTTCACGGTCCTGCTGCTCAATTTTACGCTGAACCTCCAGCGCTCCGGCATAGTCCCCCTGTTGGGCCAAATGATAAATTTTGCTGAACAGTTTGTCATAAATAACCGCAGGTCCCGAAACAGTTCCGGCACCGCCCAAAGACAAGGTGGGAAGGAACAGCCTGTCACAGCCAATTAATACATCAAAGCCTTCTTTAGCTCTAATATAATCCTGAATACGCATTAAGTTAGGGAAACTATATTTTATTCCAACAATATTATCAAACTCAGCCGCCAGTTTTGCGACTGTTTCGGGGGCAATATCATCGTTAGAGTTTGGCGGAATATTATAAATATAAAGCGGAAAACCTTCGGCAGCTTTTGCAATAGCAGAATAATAATCATAAAGTGCCCTTTCGCTTTGATTAAAGAAGTACGGAGTAATAATACCGGCAGCATCTGCCCCTGAAGCCTTTGCATAAGCTACAATTTCCAGCGTATCTTTTAGAGTTGCGCCGCCGCACTGAATAGATACCGGCTTTTTGCCGCCCAGTTCCTGCATATATACATCAATAATATTCTTTTTTTCATCTTGAGAGAGGGTTATGCCTTCGCCGTTTGTTCCTAAAGGATATAAACAGTCTATTTCTGTATTGCCCAAATACCGGCAAAAGGATTTCAAGGATGCATAGTCTACTGCTCCGTCTTTGGTAAATGGCGTAATTGTAGCACAAACAGTGCCAATCATAACTTTTTTCATTGCCAACACTCCTGTCTTCATATTCAGAACCTTACTTTGCCTGCATAGAAATACATTTTTTAGGACAAATATGCAGACACAGGCCACACCCATCACACTTTTCCAGGTTAATTCTCGCTCTTTTGCCGTCTGCCGCTAATCCAATTGCATCATAAATGCAGATTCCCTGGCAAGCACCGCAGGCGCTGCAATTTTCTTCGTCTACTTTAGCAAAATAGCGTTTGGACCGCTCAGCTTCTCCCAACGGAATGATTCTGTTTGCGGCCACCCCAACAATTTCTTCCAAAGCCTGAATCTCATGGCGCTCCATATAGGCACCAATACCATTTAAAATTTCTTTTGCAACTTTATATCCACGCAGATATACTGCTGCACAAATCTGTGTTGTGGGGGCTCCAGCCAGCATATATTTAATCACATCTGTCCAGTTGGTGGCGCCGCCCGTCGCGCTGATAGGCACCTGAATATGCTGGAAAATTTCCGAAATCCAACGCATGTTCATCTGCATACTCCATGGCCCGCCGTGACCGGCAACCCCACCATGAAGAATTGGGGCCTGCGTTTCCACGTCAATATCCAGCCCGGTTAACCGGTTAAACATGGTAAATCCATCTGCCCCGCTTTGTTCCACTTCTATCGCCGTAAGAAGCGGGCTGGTCAGCTGCATTGACATTTTTACTACCACGGGAATATCAACCGCCGCTTTTGTGTCTGCAGTTGCTTTCCCTATAATTTTAGAAAAATCTACATTCTCTCTTAAAAACAAGCCGACCGGGCAGGAAGGAACAATCTCAACTGCCTTTGCCCCTGCCTGCTGTACTACTTTTGCATACTCCCCCCAGGACTGGGGATTTACACAATTAAGGCTGGCTATAACTGGAATATCCACTGCACGAACAGCCTGTGCAACCATTTCTGCATATTCGTCAATCCCACCTTCAAAAGCCTGTTCGTAAGAGTAAAAAGAATTGGAATTGAACCCGGGAATTCCATTTTTTACAACCGCAAACCTTGGAAAAGGGTTATACCGGTTAATGGTTTCCTCTTGTATAGATTTTAGTACAACCGCAGAAAAACCCGCTTCTTCACAGCGCTTTGCATGGTCGGCATCTTTGGTAGTACCGGCTGATGCAGCGATTACCGGGTTTTTTAGCCGCAATCCGGCATATGTAACATTCATGTTCTGGCTCATAATCCGCCCCCTTCTGCCTAACGGCAAATCAGTTATTCATCCCGCAGCAGGCCCATTTCTGTAAAGAGCTGGGTAATGTGTTTGTGGTAATGATAAAACTCCGGAGTTTCAGTGGTAGAAAGCTTACGTGGGCGAGGAAGGTCAATATCAATAATCTCGCGGATTGTACCTGGCCTTGGGGTCATGACAACAACGCGGTCGGAAAGCAGAATCGCTTCATTTATATCGTGGGTTACAAACAAAACTGTATTTTTTTCTTCCATCCAAATTCGTTCCAAATCCATACGGATCTGCTCTCTGGTCAGTGCATCCAGTGCGCCAAACGGTTCATCCATCATCAAAAGCTCTGGGCCATGCACCAGCGCACGGCAGATAGAAACCCTTTGCTGCATACCACCTGAAAGCTCGTGCGGGTATTTATCCTCAAAACCAGTCAGGCCCACCGTTGCCATCAATTTTTTTGCCTTTTCCAGGTACTTTGTTTTGTCCAAATCCCGGAACTCACACTGCATCATTACATTGTTAATCGCATTGCGCCATTCTAATAACAGATGGTCCTGAAACACAAAACCAACATTATTTACGGTGTCGGTCAGTGGTTGATCATGAAACAAAACCTGACCGAAACTTGCTTTTGTCAGCCCTGTTCCAATAAAGAGCAGTGTGCTTTTCCCGCAGCCGCTGGGCCCCAAAATTGATACAAATTCCCCACTTTTCACATCCAAATTGATATTCTCCAGCGCCTTGGTTGATCCTGAAAAGGTGCGGTATTCCATGCCTACATTATCAAAACGCAGCATAGTAGCCCTCCTATCTTTCAAATTTGTTTATCTAAACTGCTGGTTTTTCCATTTACCAACAACTTATTTCCAATGTTGTTTTAAAATTAAATCAGTTTTTTATTATTAAAGCTGGTTTTTCAACTCAATACAGTAATCAATAAATCAATCTGTTTGAAATAGTGAAACCGGGGCGGCCGTATAGACCGGCCCGGTTTCAACATACTAACAGAGGAAATTTGTGCCGAATTAGCCCTTATTTTTTAGGAAGATTTTCTGGCAAAAGATCGTTAGTATAGAATGCGTCATAGGGGAAAGTTTTGTCCAGCCCCATATATTCTACAAGCAGGTCAAGGCATGCTTTCCAGTCTTCATCCGAAATTCGTCCCATTTCGGTAGAATTAGCAGTATACAGGGAACCAAGAGCCACGTTCAGCTCTTTTACTGACTGATCAATGTCAATTGTGGGGTAATATTTCTTCAAAATTTCTACTGCTGCCTTCGGGTCCTTGCTGGCTTCTTCCCAACCCTTAAAGGTAGCTTCCAAGAAGCGGGTGATTAGTTCGGGGTTGTTTTTAATATCGTTGTTATTTGCAACAATCGAAAGTCCCACTGTGCTGACGCCAGCATTGGCATAACGAATTACATTGGTGGCAAAACCTTCTTTTTCAAGCTGCAGTGCCTGTGCATCAGCACCACCCAATATAGCGTCTACCTGGCCAGTCATTAATGCACCGGTTTTTCCATTGGCATCCATGCTGATAAAGCTGATTTTTGAGGTGTCAACGTCGTTTGCGGCAGCAACTGCAGTAAACAGCTTGCTGGGAGCATCCCCTTCGGTAATGCCAACTTTTTTGCCTTCCAAATCTTTTGGTGAATTAATACCGGAATCTTTGCCAGAGATAATGGCAAAACCATTGATCGCATAAATAGGAGCCACTACTTTAATGGGCATTCCCTGGGTAATCGCCGTTGCAGTGGTACCTGCATCAGTAAAGCCAAGCATGTCGGACTGGTTTCCGATTAATGTTGCGGTGGTGCCAGAGCCTTTGCCTTCACCGATTTTCAGGTCGATACCAACGTCTTTATAGTACCCTTTTTCCAGTGCCAGGTAGAAAGGCGCGTGCAGGCCCGAAACATAGTAGTTTAACCGGAAGGTAACGGTTTCCAATTTTGCAGGTTCAGCCTGGGAAGGGGCAGCGGAAGCTGGATCAGGTGTGGAGGCCGGTGATGGCGCAGATGACGTTGGGGACGCTGTGCATCCGGTAATGCTCAATACCATAGCCAAAGCAAAAAATAGCGCTAAAAACTTTTTCATAACAATCCTCCTAAACTTATTTTCTTTTCGCATCAACACATCTGTGCCGTGCGTCTAATACATTTTTCCAGCTATCGGACCTTATAACTCTAAAAAGTCCTTACGCTTGCTGGCATGCCAAGGAATTGCCATAGTCTCAAATACTTCAATCATTTTATATAAAATAATACCAATCACACAAAGCAGAATGAGCAGTGCAAAAAGGAACGGCGTATTCAAATCACCGTTAGCACGCATTAACAGGTAGCCCAGGCCAGTATCAGAACCTACAAACTCTGCAACAATTGCGCCAACCGTCGCAAATGCAATGGAAGATTTTAGGCCGGTAAAGATTTGAGGCAATGCACTGGGAAAACGGATCTTCCAAAAGAATTTCCATTCAGAATGGCTCATGGTTTTTGCCACATAAATTAGTCTTGGATTCAGTGATTTAAAACCAGCGGTAGCATCAATAAACAGCGGAAAGAAGGAAAGCAGAAATACCAACATGACTTTTGGCATGGTTCCAAACCCAAACCAGATAATAAACAGTGGTGCAATGGCTACTTTTGGTATAAGCTGCAGTAAGACCAAAAACGGATAGATCAACCGCTCAAACGTTTTGGAGTATGCCACTAACGTAGCTGCAGGAATACTGATGATAACGGTAAGTCCAAAACCAATTGCAATCACATACAAGGTTGACAGCATATGCGGCACCATTGCTGTCCAATATTCAAAGAATGCTTTCACCGCAACTGTTGGCGCCGGCAGTATGTATCTTGGTACGGCAAAAATACGAACCGCTGCTTCCCAAAGGATTAAAAACGCCAAAAATATGCCGGCCATACTTAAAAAATCTTTGGTAGAATTTTTCCTCATAGCTTTTTTGATCTCAGGGTTCTGCTGATTTTTTCTTGCCATAAATAATCCCCCTTATTTCGTAGTAATATCTGCAACAGAAGTACCTTCCACTATTTCCGTTTCCAACACGCTTTCGATAATGTTTGTCGCTTCATTCTTCATTTTATTTAACAATATTTGGGCGGCCCGGTACCCAATTTCCCCCTGCTTTGATTCAATATAAGTTAACCTGGGCTGAATCAATTCAGACATTTGAATATCACCAAAAGATATTAAAGAAATATCCTCCGGAATTCTAATTCCTGCTTTTGCAGCCTCTTTCAGAATTCCTTCTGTAATTAACACGCTGCCCGAAACAATCGCAGTAGGGCGGTTTTCCATTTCCATAATATTTTTTAACGCTTCCCTGCCATACTCTTCCGAAAAGCTTCCATAGCAAACCAAATTTTCATCCACAGGTATACCCGAATTATAATAAGACCGGATATACCCCAAATAACGGTCAAAGTTTGTAGAAAGATTTTTTGCTCCGGTTACCAAAGCAATTCTCTGATGCCCTTTTAAAAAAAGATATTGGTTAATTAGCATCATGGCTTTCATTTTATCAATATAAACAGAATCAAACCGATGAGAAAATGATTTCCGATCAATAATAACCACAGGAATTCCATTATCGCGTAGTTCAGATAAATAGTCTTCGTTATTACCGGAAGAAGCGATAATGATTCCATCCACTCTTTTTTCTGCCATCATAGTTAAAGAATCATACTCCTTTTTGGCCGAATCCCCTACTGCAGTAATAAGGATGGAATAGCCCGCAGAAGCAACTACTTTTTCAATCTCGCTGGTAATTTCCATAAAAAACGGGTTGTTTAAATTCGTAATAATGACACCTATTGTGTTTGTCGTATTTCTTTTTAAGCTTTGCGCCATACGATTCGGACGGAAGTTTAACTCTTCCATGGAATGCAAAACCCGGCTTCGAACAGCCATATTCACACTTTCAACGTTGTTCATTACTCGTGAAACGGTTGCTATGGAAACATTTGCATGTTTTGCTACATCTTTTATTGTAACTGACACTATTAGTTACCTCCTATACGTCTAGGAATCATCATGTAAACATTTTATCATATAGATATTTTGGGTTCAAGCTTATATATTTCTAAAATAGTTATAATATTTTAGGGTATTTCTCTAGTTTTATCATTAATATTGATAAATATATATAGAATTTATACATAATTATTACAATTTGTTTCATGACATTCATCGGTCAATTATACGAATAAAATTTGTAAACGTTTTCTTTGGATGACAAATAAGTGCATTTTTCATGCTTTATTTTTATATTTCAATCATTTTTCAGTCAATTATACTATTTTAGATGAAAAGCAAAAATCGTTTTCATAAAAAGAGCAGGGGTGATAACTGTCATCCCTGCTCTTTTTATGAAAAATCACAATGGTTTTCGTTTACCTGCTTTTCTCTTCCCCATGCCACTTAAAATGAGCCAAAATACACCTGCCGCCATAAAAAAATCCCCAATGCTTGCAAAAGACATTTGCGGAATCCAGGAAAAATGAATCACATCTCCCAGCCAGATAAGTCGAGTGTTTTCTCCTTGTATCACATATTCCATAAGATAACCTGTTTCTATTTTTTCCACCAATATTTCAAGTTCCGGCATCTGGTAAATTGCATCTGATACCGGCATTCGCCAGCCATTCAATGAAATTACCAAAAAATTCACCGCTGTTCCAGCAGACAGTAGCCACATGGAAGGCAACGTTCGGTTGAAAAACAAAAATACAGTTAGCAGGGCGTATTCTATTAATACAAATACTCCCAAAAATCGATCCATTGGCAAAAATCTAGAAAAAAGCGGGAAGGCTGCCTCTACAGTAAAGGCTGCGATTGGAAGCCATAGGCCATGAATGGAATAGCTGGAAAAGTTTTGGATACTCCCCCCTCGCATCCATCCAACCAGAATAGCAATTACCGCGATGTACACCAACAACACTTAAACCACAACCTCTGCACTTTCTCTGGTTTCTTCTGCAGTTTTCATTAAGTCTAAGAAAGCCTTGGCAACATCCGGGTGAAACTGCTTTCCAGATTCTTCCCGAATAATATTAATGGCAATTTCTTTTTTCATTCCATTTCGATATGGACGGTCGCTTGTCATAGCATCAAAAGCATCCGCAACCCCTAAAATATACGACTCCAGTGGGGTTTTCTCTGGCCCACTGTTGCTAGGATAACCCATACCATCGTAACGCTCATGATGATGCAGAATAATTTCTTTTGTATTATACGGCAGGTCAATATCCTCTAAAATATGAAGTCCAATCGCAGGATGCTTTTCAATGTCTATCCGCTCTTCATTAGTTAGCTTACTCGGCTTTTTCAAAATTGTATCGGCAATGCCAATTTTTCCTACATCATGCAGCAAAGCCGCTACCTTGACCACCTCAATGCGATTTTCAGAGAAGTGCATGGCTCTGGCAATCTGTTCTGCATACATCTCAACCCGGCGGGAGTGGCCTTCGGTATACTTGTCCTTTGCCTCGATTGCCGCTGTTAATACCTGGATCATTTTATAGTATTGGTTTTTGCTGTCTAAGTAGAGCTTGAACGCATAACGAGCCAGCATGAGCGGCGCAAGAAAAAGAAACGCAAAATATTGCCCGCCCGGTAAATTTAAAATAAGTGCCAGGAAAAAACCAATGGGCGCAACCGCCGCAACATTTGGCAATAACATTAAATAAGTTTTAATTAAAGTACGGCCAAACTTAACAGAATCTTGCACCCTGAATAAATACGTTAATAGTGTTGTATTGACAAATAAGGTCAGAACAATAAATATAAAAGCTGGCAATAAAACATCTGGCAGCGTAAGGTCGCCAGGTACCCCGCCAAAGAATTGATAGGCCAGCCCCGGTAAATAAATAGACAATATAAAATTACTGGTATTAAAACAGGTTTTAATAGGTGGCGTATTAAAAATATGTTTTTTAGGGCTATTTTTTGTTTCGCCACTGGAAATTTCAAGCGGTGTGCTAAAAATAGCAATGGTAACAGCCGCAAGAGGACCTTTAATTAATACTGCAGCAAATATGCTGATGAAGGAAACATCCATAGACTGATTTTGCCGTATGTAAACTGGGAACGCGCGAGTGATGGAACACAATACCAGCAGTACCAAAAAATCAGTTAATTCAGCAACCCAGTTAGAACCCCACGAAGTAAAATAAGCATAGATGGAATAGCAGCCAATAGAAGCGCCAATTAAAATGACAGAATAGATGTAAATCTTTGCCGACTTTTTCACCTGTGAGGTTCCTTCCTTTCCTGATTATAAGATAACGGATTCAGTTCAATGCGTTCGGGTTATGTCAAGTAGTTATCTCCAGGACAGATAAGCGCCGCTGGAAAGCAGGAAAGACATGATAGCCGCAATAGCCATAGCGAATTTTGCTTTTTTCACTGATATAGCCTCCCTCCATCGAGAGCTCTGTCCTCCGCTAATAGACAGGCTATATCCGCTTCGCTAAGCACAAGTCGTTATATGTATTGAACTGAATCCGTTATCTTGCAATTAACAATAGAGAATAGTAAGTTTTCTATTGATTGCGTCTAAAGTTGATTTAACGATAGCTGTATTCAAATCATCATTTTGGCAGGTAGCACCAATTAACAAATCGCTTTTTTGATTTTTGTTGCATAAAACAGCTACAACCGCTACCGGTTCTCCAGCTGCTTCAGATAACTTAACATCTGCCACCGAAAAAAGATTTTCCCGGTTTAAAAACTGATGTACGGCCTCCAGGGTTGCTTCGGCCACCATGCGCTGCCTGCTAAGAGAAGAGGCAGACGACTGTGCCTTACCTAAAAAAGTGTTGCCATCATAGGACAAAGTTACACTGC
This sequence comes from Ruminococcaceae bacterium Marseille-P2935, assembly GCA_900104565.1. GTDB lineage: Bacteria > Bacillota > Clostridia > Oscillospirales > Ruminococcaceae > Marseille-P2935. The sequence continues at coordinate 252,615 of LT629952.1, read as the reverse complement.
ACTTTGCTCCGCCAATTCCAGTAGACATAGATACTTCTTCACAGATGAGTCTAAAGTTGCGCACCAGCTCTTGAGGAGACCTCATGTTAATTTGGGCCACGCTAATTACCCTATGATCAATATCTATCCCGTAAACAGCCATCATAGCCGACTGAATGTCACGAACAATCTGCTTTGGTTGTCTTCCTGAGGAGGCTAAGACATGCAGTTCCGTTACCGAACCATCCTCATCCAACACAAATTGTACATGTAAAACGCCGGGTAACTTGCATAATAATGCATCATATTCCTTTAATTGTTCCTGTGTTGTGATAGGTTCATTTGAATTCATCCCAAACGCTCCTTGCAAGGTTTTTCTTGGACCATTTACTGTTAAGTATAACTTAATTTTTATAAAACATCAATCAAATTGTAACATAATTTCCTAATTTTAGCCAAAATTCTTCTTATTTTGGTGAAAGAAGACTGTTTGCGCAATCCACTAACAATTTTACTTTATAAAACTTTAATAAAATTATGTGCAAGCTTGAATAAAGCGGTTATTTTCAGCCGGCGTTTTTAAACGTACTACATTAAAGGCGCAAATATCCTTAGTAATGCCCGAATTAATTTTCGATACCATTTAACATTCCGGCATTCTTCCAAAGTAACAGGTTGGCATAATTCCAGTGTATCAAAATAATCCTGCTTTATTTGTGCAATACAACTGGTCCTATAAAGCCAAGCAGCACATTCAAAGTGCAGGTAAAGGCTTCGGTAATCCAGATTGATTGTTCCAACAACCGCATATTCATCGTCCACAACAAAGCTTTTTGCATGTATAAATCCCGGCGTATATTCAAAAATTTTAACACCGGCCTCTACCAAAATCTCATAATACGCACGGGTTACTGCATGAACATACCATTTGTCCGCAATATGCGGTGTTACAATACGCACATCTACCCCTGATTTAGCTGCTGAACACAGAGCCGTAATCATTTCATTGCTTATAATTAAATAAGGGGTATTTATGTATACATAGTGTTTGGCCTTGTTGATTAAATTGAGATAAACGGTCTCCCCTACCGGTTCATCATCCAGGGGATTATCAGTAAAGGGTTGTACATATCCATCATCCGCTATGGATTCGGGCTGATAAATTTGGGGGCAAAACTGGTTGTAATCCTCAATAATACCATATTGATAATCCCACAGGGCTAAAAACATACCCGTAAGGCTCCAAACTGCCTCACCTTTTAACATAACTGCAGTATCTTTCCAATGCCCGTGTTTTTGAAAGGTATTAATGTACTCGTCTGCAAGATTAATGCCACCAGTAAACCCAACATATCCGTCAATCACACAAATTTTCCTATGGTCCCTATTATTAAGCTTTGCAGAAAGTACAGGAATAAATGGGTTAAATACACAGCACTTAATGCCCAGCGCTTCCATCTCTTTTTTAAAGCCTGCCGGAAGGGTAAATAAGCTGCCCATATCATCATAAATTAGGCGAACATCTACCCCTTGATTTACTTTTTCTACCAATATTTCCTGAATGGTATTCCACATTTTACCTGGCTGAATAATAAAGTATTCCATAAAAATAAAGTGTTTTGCTTTCTTCAGTTCCTCAACCATCCGTTCAAACTTCACTTCGCCTAACTTTAAATATTCAACCGAAGTACCTTGGTATGGGGGGCTGCCAGCATATTTTTGAATATATCTGGACTGGTTTGCCGCATCAGGACTTAACTTATTCATCTCATCCAACAGTGGAGATGTTTGATCTACTGATTTTATAAAGTCACTGGTCACCTGCTGCATTTTCTTTTTTGTACGGTTGCTAAGGCGGTTTCCCCCAAACATAAGGTAAAGCAAACCGCCAAACAACGGCATTGTCACAACCGGAATAATCCAAGCTATTTTATAAGCGGGATTACTTTTATTGTTAATAATATAGAGCGCTACGCACAGACTGAGCAGTAAGCAAATTCCGTAAAAATATACGAAATAATTGCTAAACTTTACAATCATCGTTAATAAAATTGCTGCTTGTACCACAATCAGCAAAATCGCGATAACTCCCCTGTGAAAAAGCGTCTGTAAAATCTTCTTCATGGCCTTTTTCTCACTCCAATTGTCTTTGATGTACTATAGTAGCCATAGCATTATTTTACCGGAAGAAAAACAAAAAGTCCATTAAATTTCCTAAAAATTCCATTAATTCTACCTATATTCCGCAATTTCTTCCTATTTTCCCCACTGATTATTTAAAAAATTCCATACTACTGTTGAAACTAAACAGTGAGTAGAGTATAATAAAGAAAAATTTAAGGGGAGCTCACTGCAGTGGGCTGAGAGGAAACTCAGTTGTTTCGACCCTCGAACCTGATTTGGATAATGCCAACGTAGGGATGCAAATAAAACGAACGGGATGCATCGCGTTGATGCATCCCGTTTTTGCTATGTGCAAAAACCATATGCCATTTGTATTTTCCCAGGGCATACTGGCGCACTAAGTTTTATTGGCAGTTCGAGAGCAAACTTACCCCAAAATGGAGGAGTAATTATGAAAACAAACGTAAAAAAATTGGCACTGGCCGGCATTTTAATTGCTGTTGGAGTGGTGTGTTCACCCTTTTACATTCCGGTAGGGGTGTCTAAATGCTTTCCAATTCAGCACATGGTTAATGTGCTGGCCGCTGTCTTTTTAGGCCCTTGGTACGGCGTTGGCATGGCGTTTATAACCAGTTTGATCCGGGTAGCAATTGGAACCGGCAGTTTTCTGGCCTTTCCCGGCAGTATGTGTGGAGCACTCATTTGTGGTCTTGTATTTCAATATAGTAAAAAGCTTACTTTTACCTATGCCGGTGAAATTTTTGGAACCAGCATAATCGGTGGATTGATCGCCTACCCGGTTGCCGTTTATGTTTTAGGCAACGCAAACGCCGCACTGTTTGCCTATGTTCTCCCATTCTTTGTCAGCACGGCAGGCGGAACCCTGATTGCGGCTGTATTAGTTGCAGCACTTCGTAAAACAAAAGTGATGGATAAACTTTTGCAGGGTCATGCCAATTAAAGCCCCCCTATAGGAAGCATACAATACTCTTAACTTATCATTATGTGCCGTGTCTTCCATGGTGGAAAGCATATACCAAATGGATAAGCAAAACAAAAACAATTACCCGTAGGGTAACCTTGAAGGCAAAAAATCTGCAAAAGTTTGTATGAAAGAACACTGGCGCGGGCAGCCATACGGTAACTGCCAGGTAACTTCAAGAACTATTTCAAACTTGAAGTTTCTTGCTTATAGAGTACTTTTTAATATATTTTTATGCCGATGCGAAACGGCTGAAAGGAACATATTATGCAGGAAAATAAAACATCAAATTTAAATTTATCTTTAATCTGGTTTGGCGCTGCTGTCAGCATTGCCGAAATTGCAACCGGCGTTTTGCTAGCGCCGCTTGGGTTGGCAAAAGGTATCACAGCTGTCCTGATCGGTCATTTAATCGGCGGCATCATATTGATATTGGCAGGATTAATTGGTGCCAAAAGCCGTCTCTCGTCCATTCAGAGCACCCGCATTTCTTTTGGGCGGTACGGTTCCTATTTTTTCTCTATTTTAAATATTTTGCAGCTTTTAGGTTGGACTGCCATAATGATCATAAACGGAGCTGTGGCGATTAATGCAATCACCATCCGCTTCGGAATTGACAGTTTTCCTCTTTGGTGTGTGTTAATAGGTGCATTAATTATTCTTTGGATTATCATAGGTATTAAAAACCTATCTAAAGTTAATATTGTGGCAATGACAGCCCTGTTTATTTTTTGCGCTATTCTCGGCTGGAAAGCTTTTTCCAGTGGTACATTGGATCATGAGAGTTTTGGAACCATCACCTTTGGCGCCGCTGTAGAGCTTAGTGTAGCTATGCCATTGAGCTGGCTCCCGCTTATTGCCGACTATACCCGTGAAGCAAAAAAACCGGTAAGCGGAACCATGTTCAGCAGTCTTGCCTACTTTGTTGGGTCCTGCTTTATGTATATCATTGGGTTGGGTGCAGCCATATTTGCCGGGACCTCCGATATCAGCCAAATACTTTTGGCCAGTGGAATGGGGGTTATTGCTTTGCTCATTATTGTGTTGTCCACTGTTACAACTACTTTTTTAGATGCTTATTCTGCTGGAGTAAGCGCAGCCAACCTCAGCCCAAAAATCAAAGAAAAACACGCGGCCATACTCACTACTGTTCTTGGCACAATCATGGCAATTTTCATCTCTATGAGCCAGTATGAAAATTTTCTGTATTTAATTGGCTCAGTATTTGCCCCGCTGTTTGCTATTTTATTTACCGACTATTTTCTGTTTAAAAAAGAACAGATTGACGAACACTGTAAAATGAATATAAAAAACATTGTTTTGTGGGTTATTGGTTTTATTGGCTACCGCTGGTTTATGACAATTGATTTTGCACTGGGAAATACCCTGCCGGTCATGGTCGCTATCAGCTTACTATGTGTTATTTGCCATTATGGAGAAAAACTATGTTTCAAAAAGCGCTAGAAAACGTAAAGTCCCACAAACCGCTCGTACATACTATAACCAACCTTGTCAGCATAAATGACTGCGCTAATATTTTATTGGCGTGCGGCGCAAGCCCAATTATGGCGGAAAATGAATTGGAAGTGGAGGAAATCGCTGCAAACAGTGATGGGTTAGTGTTGAATACCGGCACACCAAGCGTTCAAAAGTTTACCGCAATGTTAAAAGCAGGCCTTGCCGCAAACCATGCCGGAATTCCCGTTGTGTTGGACCCCGTTGGGGTTGGTGCATCCAGTTTTCGCCGTGAAAACATATGCCGGCTTTTAAAGAAAATTCATTTTTCCGCGATTCGCTGCAACCAGTCGGAACTGTTCACCCTTTCGGAAGGTGTGTCTGCCGAAAAGGGCGTTGATACCACCCTAACCGGTCTCTCGCTAGAACATACAGCCCTGTTGGCCCGCAAATTTGCAGGCCAACACCAAACGGTAGTAGCGGTTACCGGAAAAGTTGATATTATTACAGACGGAAAACGTATTGCGGTGATAAAAAACGGCAGCCCAGTTTTAGCCCGTATTACAGGTGCAGGCTGTATGTTATCTGCCCTGACCGGCGCCTTCTGTGCTTCAAATCCTGATTTGTTTACAGCAGTGGCCGCTGCGGTGGGCCTTGTGGGATTATGCGGTGAGCGTGCCGAACAAAACATGTATCTAAAACATACTGGTTCAGGCAGCTTCAGGGTTTGCCTAATTGATGAAGTTAGCTTAATCTCCCCTGTGGAATTACAAGGAGGAATTCGGGTTGAATATTTGTAAAGAACAAATGCTGCTATACGCAGTTACCGACCGCACCTGGCTGAACGGGCGCGATTTTTATACTCAGCTGGAGCAAGTATTAAAAGCCGGCGTAACTTTGCTGCAGCTGAGAGAAAAGAAATTGGACGAAGCTGCCTTTGTTACTGAAGCGCAAAAAGTTCTGCCCATCTGCCGTAAATATAACATTCCGCTGATTATTAACGATAACCCTCAGGTGGCATTATTGTCCGGCGCTGATGGGGTACATATTGGACAGCAGGACGGTGAAGTTGCCCGCACCAGAAAATTGCTTGGTCCAGGAAAAATAATTGGCGTAAGCGCGCACAGCGTACAGGAAGCGCTGGACGCCCAAGCAGCAGGCGCCGACTATTTGGGGTGCGGAGCAGTATTTGCAACCTCTACTAAAACAGATGCCGGCACCTTATCAATTGAGGAGCTAAAGAATATTTGTAATGCGGTTACTATCCCTGTAGTAGCAATTGGAGGAATAGGTGAAAATAATATTCTAAAACTGCGTGAAACGGGTGTAGATGGTGCTGCCATTATCTCCGCTATTTTTGCAGATATAAATCCCACAGAAGCTGCACAGAGACTTTTGCCCCTTTGCCGCCAAATAGTGCAAAAATGAAAACAGATGCGGTAATATTCGATTTAGACGGTACGCTGATTGACTCTATGTATATTTGGGAAAGCTTTGAATTGCCCTTTTTGCAAAAACGCGGAATTGTTCCTCCGGCCGACCTGCGAAGTAAACTGCGCCCTATGGGCTTAGCGCAGGCCAGCGAATACCTGAACCAGCGTTTCCAAATCATGCAGACCACACAGCAAACTATGGCAGAAATTGCTGACCAGGTAGCAGAAGAGTACGATTTTAACGTACAGCTAAAGCCCTATGCCAAACAAGCATTAGAACGGCTAGCCCGCCTAGGCATACCCATGTGCATAGTAACGGCAAGTGAACGGGAGCATGTGCTGTCTGCACTTAACAGATTACATGCAGCAGAGTATTTTCAGTTTATTCTTACCTGCACGGAAGAAGGTATGGGAAAAGATAACCCAGAAATATTCTGCCGGGCAGCACACCGAATGGGGATCATTCATTATCACAAAGTGCTGGTGCTTGACGACGCATTGTATGCGTTAAAAGCTGCCAAACAAGCAGGTTTTAGCGTTGGAGCCGTATATGATTCATCTGCTCAGGCTGATAAATCGGAAATTTGCGGAATCTGCGATTATTATTATCATTCCTTAAAAGAACTGGAGGTTGAATAATGAAAAAAGTACTGACAATTGCCGGCTCAGACTGTAGTGGCGGAGCCGGAATACAAGCTGATATAAAAACTATCTGTGCCCACAATATGTATGCTATGAGCGCAATTACCGCCCTTACTGCTCAAAACACCACCGGCGTTTATGGAATATTGGAAAGCACTCCGGATTTTTTGGAAAAACAGCTTGACTGTATTTTTAATGATATTGTTCCTGATGCAGTCAAGGTTGGCATGGTAAGCAGCTCTGCATTAATTAAGGTAATTGCAGACAAGCTCATACAGTATCACGTTAAAAATGTAGTAGTCGACCCCGTAATGGTTTCAACCAGTGGCAGCAAACTGCTGCAGGATGATGCATCCAACGTTTTAATTCAGCGTCTGCTTCCGCTGGCCACAGTAATCACCCCCAATATTCCAGAAGCTGAAGTATTAAGCAAAATAAAAATAACCAGCGAAAAAGCCATGCTAGAAGCAGCAGAAAAAATTGCTCCATCCTGCGGCGGCGCAGTGCTAATAAAAGGCGGGCATTTTGCGAATACTGCTGATGATTTGCTTTATGACCATGGAAGGTGCTATTGGTACCGGGGCAAACATATCGATAATCCTAATACCCATGGTACCGGCTGTACACTTTCCAGTGCGATTGCCTGCGGACTGGCTGCCGAAAGAACTTTGCCGGAAAGCGTACAACTGGCGAAAGAATACATCACCGGCGCATTAGAGGCAGGGCTAAACCTTGGTAAAGGCAGCGGGCCGCTGAATCACCTGTATCGGTTATAAAGGATCGACAGTATTGTTAGCGGCAGATAAAAATCTCGCATTGAAAGAACGTGGATTCAAAGTTCTTGCACAAGGCGTGGAAACCTGGGAGGAAATGGTTGTATCCTTGGGAGCGGATTGCCCAAGAACGTACCCAAGCAAATTTTTGCTGGGTTTTGAACCCGATTCAAAGTGCGGCAAATAAAAATAAAGGAGAGAGTTAACTCTCTCCTTTATTTTTATTCTTTACAACAGAAAAGCGTACAAAGTGCAAAAGCGGAGATGCAGCCTACACACTCTTTTCGTATTAGGTATGCGCCTACACATCAAATAATAGCTACACTTTTCGATCATTTGAAACAAGAAAGCAGCTATTTTTTCATTTCAGGTATTGAAGTGCCTGAGCTGCCGTCCTGCAAAGAAACCTCATGGCCTCTACCGGGTATTTCCCGGCAGCTGTTTCCCCTGTTAGCATTAAAGAGGATGCCCCGTCCAACACAGCATTAAAAATATCCAGAACCTCTGCCCTGGTTGGAACTGCGCTTAATTGCATAGAATGAAGCAGCTGAGTTACAACCATAAATGGTTTTCCATAGCTCCTGCATAAGGAAGCTATCCGTTTCTGCACTCCCGGAAGTTCCCAAAGCGGCATATCATTGCCCAGGTCTCCACGGGCAATTACAATATGGTCTGCATACTCTAACAACTCGGGCAGCATTTGTACCCCTGCCCTGTTTTCTAATTTTGCAAAAATACGAATATTGGCGGTATTATTTTGCTGCAATACAATACGTAATGTTTGCAGGTCCTCCTTACATCGCACGAACGGCAGCATTACACCAGTTACACCATAGTCCGCCGCTAAAGATAAATTATGGTAATCGCTGTCAGTTAAGGTAGGCGGTTTTAAATTCAAGCCTGGTACAGCTATGCTTTTGCGGGACTTCAATATTCCCCCATGTTTGACCAAGCACTCTACCTGCCCAGTACTACAGCCAATGGAGCGAAGCAGAATCTGTCCGTCATCCAACAAAATATCCTGGTCAGTGGGAAGATCATTCAGCAGCAGGTCCGGAACGGGAATTCCCCCTTCACCCAGAATGACATTTTCTCCTTCTTTTAATAGAAGCGGCTGCGTCAGCTCCCCTACCCGCAGTTCAGGGCCACGCAGGTCAATTAAAAACTGCGGCGTAACTTCAGCCTTTTTTGCAGCGCTATGGAAATGTTCAAGCCATATTCCACACTGGTCTAAATTCACGTGGGAAAGATTCAGCCTCACCCCGGTCATTCCTTCCCGGAACAGTGCCAGTAGGGTTTCCTCCGTTTGGCAGGAGGGACCCAACGTACCATAAATTTCAAGCCCACCCAAGGGCAACTGATCCATCTGCAACAGGATAACATCCTTTCTATTTTAAACGATCTTCCCTGATTGTAAACGAAACTCTGGTTATTTGCAAGCCGAATGCCAAACCGATTTTAAAGCAGTGCAAATTTTCACGAATTTATACGCCGCTGCGCCTTCACTTTTGGACAAACTGAAATTTTATATGAGTTTTTTAAAAAAGTTAACAAAACAGCGTTGACAGTTATCGACAGTAGTGCTATGAATGTAAAAAGAAAACTTATGCGGTTGATTAAGTTTTCTTGTATGAACTATTCAGTTTATGACCGCTCAGTTTTTATATTCTCAACGATAGCCATCAATAATAGATGGGTCGTTCTTAAGGCTGCAGCTTTTCTTAAAAGAAAAACGAGTAGATTCCCCATCCTGCAGTGGCTGGAAAATTTCTTGTTTTCGCTGCAAATTCATAACCAAAATTACCACACCTGCTGCATGGTAAAGGAAGGACGCTGAGAAGGAATGAAAGGATCTATTGGCTTGTCTCACTGGGAATACCTTGAGCCAATGTGGGAAAAACTGATAGATAAAATAGATATCGGCTATGCGTTTCATTTTGCAAAACGTATGGAGAATTACAAAACAAACCCGCAATTAGGTTATCGTACCGCCGGCTCGGATGCCGAATTTAAAACCGGAGAACTAATAGCTCGGGAAATGGAACGAATCGGCCTTACTGTATTTAAAGACGCTTTTACTTTGGATGGGTGGGAATTTAAAAAAGCAAAACTGCAATACTACTCGCCTGCCGGGGATGAAATATCTGCCGAATTGGGTGGATACCAAACACAGTTTAACACCCATGGCCCTCAAAAATTCACCATTATCAACGCCGGGCGTGGCACAGCCGAGGAATTAACAGGGCTTGACTTAACTGGTAAGCTTGCATTAATTACCATTAATCAGCGGGATGAGTGGTGGATTAACTACCCCACCTACCAGGCTCATCTGCATGGTGCAGCTGCCGTACTGGCAATGCAAAGCCAAGGCTATGGCGAAGTGAATGCGCGGGCACTGAATGCACAAGACATTTGCGGCCCTGCCGATGCACCTGCTTTTTCAATTTCTAAAAGTGACACGCAAAGGTTAATCAAAACCCTTGGGCTGTCCTTTGGACAAACAGCCGAGGTTTGGCTGGATGCCTCCTCCAATATTCTGCCCGGCACTACCTCCTACAATATCTCTGGCAGTTTAAAAGGACAAGAACAAGATTCAATGATACTGCTAACCGCCCATTATGATTCTTACTTTAAGGGCTTTCAGGATGATAACACTGCTGTTGGGCTAATGCTTGGAATTGCAAAAGCCATGGTAGAAAGTGGCTACCAGCCACAAAAAACAATTGTTTTTTGCGCCATGGCAGCGGAAGAGTGGGGTGTTTGTAATACACGATATGATTGGTCTACAGGTGCCTATAATCAAATTTTTAGGGTTCATCCCGAATGGGTGGGTAAATTATTTGCCAATATTAACTTTGAATTACCCGCTCGTTCTCATGGGAAAAAGCACCTCATTCGCTGTGTATATGAATATAAGCCATTTATAAAAGACTTTTTAAAATGCTTTCCTGCACAGTATGCTCAAATTTACCCCAATGGAATCGGTGTTGTTTCTCCTGTGCAAACCTGGTCGGATGACTTCTCTATGGCTATAGCCGGTGTTCCCTCAATGGTAAATGAATTTAGTTCCGGTTCTTTTATGGAGACCCACTATCACACCCAATACGACAGCGACACTGCTTATGATGAGGCGGCATACCTATTCCATCACCAGTTATATAGCAGGCTTCTCCTGTTCCTTGACCACCTGGTATTGCCGCCAGTGCATTTTCTTCCCCGTCTGGAAGCCTTAGATGAAACATTGATAGACCAAGCCCTTTGCCCGCAAGTGGAAGGCAATTTTAGAGTGGCAACACAGCAAGCAGAAAAGACCGCCCGCATATTATATAAAGAGATTGAAAAGCGCAACGCCAAATACCGGTCCCTACTGGCTTCTGCCCCAGAAAAGGCAATCAATTTAGCAAAACAGCAGCAATCATGCCGGTACGAACTGATTAAAATATTCCGTTTTTGCGAAGATCATTTTGTTAAGTTAAACTGGCACGATGAATCCTTGCTCCCACATGAAAATATGCAAAACAACATGAAACAGCTTCGAAATGCCTGTTGGCAAATGGCCGTAAAAAGGCCGGAAGATGCATTAGAAAGCCTTTGCTGGGTGGATAATAATATTTATGCAGAAGCATTTGACCGGGAAGTATTCACCTATTTTACTAATTATGCATTATTTCAGCCCGCTGATCGTTTAACATGGGGAACCGGGCGGTTACAGGGGCATTTGGATCTTTTTGACTGCATTCATGAGATTAAAAACAAAATGAAACATGGAAATGCAGATTACTCCACCAACATTTGCTATTTGCAAAACTGTATAAATGAACAGCATAAACAGCTTGAAAAAACTGTAAAGGAGGAGACAGAAAATTTAATTGAGCTGGATCATCTTATGCAACAGGTATTAATCCACTATTTTAACAATCCTTCAGGAAGGCAGTGAAATTTTGAAAACCGACAAACTCTACTCCCCCACCCGTGAAGATATCCCCAAAGCGGTTAAATTATTGACCGATTGTTTTGAGGAGGATCCACTTTACCAAAAGCTGATCCCGGTGGAGGAGATTCGCAAACGCGCAATGCCCGAAATTATGAGCTGCGATGCTGAAGAAATGTTCAGCCTTTGCAATGTTTATGCAGACAGCCCAGAACTGAACGGCCTGCTGATTACCGATGATGAAACAGAACCATATAATCACCTGCGCTTTTTTTCGGCCGAAGCTTTTTATGCTTTAAAAACCGATGCGTATCTGATTAAAGAGGACTGGAGCATGAAAACCCTTTGGAACTTCTTTTTAGGCCGCTCCTATCTGAATTCACAATGGTTGGAGGAGTTGGATTCCGACCGTAGAATACACATTATCTATTTGGCAGTTTCTCCCCAAAAGCAAGGGGAAGGAATCGCTGGACGCTTAATAAAAACCGTAATTGATTATGCTGATCACAACGGCCTAATGATTACCCTGGAAACCCATAATCCCCAAAATATATCTTTCTATAAGCATTATGGCTTTGAAGTCTTTAAAACTCAGCAAAGCCATTTTGATCTAAATCAGTATTGTATTATTCGCAAGCCAAAAGTGAGTACCGGAATCAGCATTCCGCCAGCAACATCATTACCGCAATATCAAATTGGATAAAATAAAAAGCAAGACCAAATGGTCTTGCTTTTTATTTTAATATTAATCGGCCTCATCAGCAAGGTCAGTCAATGTTTTCCCTGCCACACGGTAAGTTGTCCACTCTTCCATAGGCACTGCACCCAATGACTTATAAAAACCAATGCTTGGCTCATTCCAATTTAAACAAGCCCATTCTAAACGGCCGCATCCGCGTTCGACAGCTAGCTTTGCAAGCGTTAAAAGAAGTTTTTTGCCCAAACCCTTTCCCCGAGCTTCCGGCAAAACAAACAAGTCTTCCAAATAAATACCTGCGCGTCCAACAAAAGTAGAAAAATTATGAAAATATAGTGCAAAGCCCATAGGTTCGCCGTCTATTTCTCCAATAAGCACCTCGGCCTTTTGCTTTTCAAAAACCCATTCTAACAACAATTCTTCTGTTGCCTGTACATCATCCAACATTTTTTCATATTCTGCCAGCATGCAAATAAACTTTAAAATAAGAGCGGTATCTTCCGGCTTTGCTTGCCGAATGGTTATATTTGATTGAGCCATTTTAATTCTCCTTTTTATTGTAACACAGAGTTTAGCATTCTCTAATGGATAGCCAGACCATAATTCAATTAAAAGTCTGGCCCCTCAGATTTAGCACTTACATTTTATAAATGCGTCTTTTCCCAAAGTATTTATAATTATTGTACCATAGCTTTTTTGCTTGCATCCTATTAACCGGGAAATGCCAAGATGTCTACACAGAACTTCGCTTTTGGGTAAGGCAGCTACAGGAAGGGCATTCCTCTGGTACGCGTTCAGATTGTCCTTCTTTTAACCTTTTTGCTTTCATTTTGCCGCTTACTCTCTCCCCTTTCCTGCTACCTACTTTTATTAGATGGTCTAAAAAACAAAAGCTGGCTACCTTCGAAAAATTTCTCATAGCTATCAGCGCCGAGTTGCAGTGTCCGGTTATTTGATGCAGTTTTTTTAATTTAGAGTCATTTTCTACTTGTATTTAGTAGCGTGAATATTTAAAATGTTTCTCCGCCCTTCATGCATTGTCATGCCAGACAAGTTGGCTCCCAAGCCCTTAACGCCATTGCAGGTCAATTTATCCATCGGACACCGCCAAACTGAACGGTTTTAATAACTTTGTAGTATTTGTTAGTTAGGGCAAAGGGTGGTGTAAATGAAACATTTGGTAAATTGGAATTTGGAAAAGATACACCCTCCAGCGTACGCTTTTCATGCCATCATGGGGTTGAAACAAATTGTTTATATGGTGGTTGATATTTTTATACATAGCATCATTTTCTTACCTTTTATAGCAGATTTTCCAATACACGTTTGGCGTAATTCCAGTTTTCCTTGTTCAGGGCATAAGTCCCCTTCCCTTTTTCTGTAATTTTAAAGTATTTACGCCGTCCGCCTTTGGTTTCGTCCCCCCAGTACCATGTAATGTCCCCATCCGCCTCCAAACGGCGGACGCTGGAATACATGGTAGCCTCTTTAAGCTCATATTCGCCTCCAGAACGCTCGGAAATCAGCTTAACGATCTCATAACCATAACGATCGGCTTCTGACAAAAGCTTTAAAATCATAGTATCGGTGTGGCCGCGCAACAGGTCGGATGTAATCTTGTTCTCTCCCATATGCTCATCTCCCTCATATAGCATATATCATATTACAATGACTGTCAATATACTATTTCAGATTTTTTACTATACTTAATTCAGTCATATGTACAAAAACAGATTGACCAGCGCTTTTACGCCGTTCCTACTGCTTCTGGACTCATCTGCATAGTATGATTAGGCCATACTCCCTACCTTCTTTCTCTGTCTGTTTCCAGCTTCTCCATTAATTTCACTTACAAACACTTTTAACAGTACCCACATTTTCTGCCGATGACAGTTTGTTACAGTCAATTTACATCAATACCTTTTTGCGTAATACCTTAAAATTATTTCTATACTTCTTCATTACAAAAAATAAAAACCCAGGGAATGCTTGCCCTCGGCTTTTATTTTTTGCGCTTAAACTTTTTTAATTGTTGTTTCTCTTCTAATGTTACTTGTTTGAGTTCTCCGATTTTTTGCAGTGCCTTATGATAAACTACGTCATCTAAATCTGACCGAATTAAATAACAAATGGTTTTTTGCGGATAAGAAGCATAGCAAACAGAAACAGCCCATGCGGCTGCCATTTTAGAGTAGTACTCATCTGTTTTCGCCTGGTTGACCGCTGTAAAAACCTGATCGATATAATCATCATTCACATAGTAGAATAATAACATCACAATTCCAAAACGCAGGTAATACTCACGTTTATCATGAATAAATGGCTGTAAAAAATCCCACATTTCCTGTTGGTGTATACGTGCTATTTTTAAACCACTGCAAAAGCTGTCACAAACAGACCAGTTATTTATTTTAGGTACAAACCGTTTAATCCAATAAAAAACCTCTGTTAAATCTTCAAGCTGTCCAATTACCATTCCCTGAAGCATGATTTCTTCAAAAGAGTCATCCACTGCCGAACTTAAGTAATCCTTCCATTTACCCGACCTCATGATTCGCTTTGCCAACATACGAAGTCTGGGAAGGCGTACACCTAATAAGGTTTGAGGATTTATGGAAGGAATCAATTTACTGGCAAAGCGCTGATATTCCGGTTGAGCCAACCCACTCAGTTGCTCCTTAACCCAGATGGACCAATCGCCCGGGCAGATATTGTCATACCTCATTTAACACCAACTTTTCCAAAGCTAACAGCCGGGCTTTCGTCTCTAAGCCACCGCCATAACCCGTTAAATCTCCTTTTTTTCCAATCACTCTATGGCATGGCACAACAATTAATATTGGATTATAATGATTTGCCATACCCACTGCGCGGCAAGCATTTGAATTACCAATTTGGCTGGCTATCTGCTGGTAGCTGCGTGTTTCCCCGTAGGGGATGGTCAATAATGCCTGCCAGACACTTTTTTGAAAATTTGTTCCTTCCAGCGCTAGGGGTAAATCAAAGGTTTTCCGCTTCCCGTCAAAATACTCTTGCAGCTGCCGGCGGGCATCTTTTATGATCATAGTGCTCTGCTCATGAAAAAATATATGATTGTCATTATTTTTTAAAAAAATATTTGTCACTTTGCTATTTTCTTCGATGATTCCAATTGTACCAATGGGAGAATTAAAATATTCACCAAATTTCATAGTATCTGTTTCCAAACCTTTTTATTATATTTTACCAAATCCCCTGAAGCATCTATACCATATTCCTTATAGGCAAACCGTCTTGGTTGATCAAATTACAACCTATAGTCCGGATTTAAATTACTTTTACATTAGCATAATATAGCTCATATTATATTTCATTTTTCATTTTAGGTCAAACCTGATAAGCTTGCTTGCGTTTTTGCAGAATGAGCGTTACAATAGAAGCAACAAATTTTGGGAGGGTCAAGCAGTGAAACTTTTTTACGATCACTTTTCCCCAGAAAATATTGATGACGAAATAGCTAATATTCTACAAAGTGAAGAGGTCATACTAAAATTCGATAACAGCCAAAAAGGTATGCTGTTCTTACTTGGCGTCTTGTTTGCTGCCGGGAAAAAAATATCGCTGGTTAATCAGGATGATGTAGATAAAACCCGCCGGTCTTATTTTCACGCCGCCTACCACTGGGTAACAAATGGTCTGCATCCATCCATTCCCCATTCAAATTTAGAAGACCATATTTTTTTAATCTGCCCAGTTACACAGGCTACTCAGGAACAAATTTCACAGATGTACGAGTTTATTCATAAAGCAGAAGCTGAGGGGTATAAAGTTCATTACCCAGCTCGTGACACCAATCAGGCCGATCATATCGGCTATCAAATTGCTACTGAAAACTCTACTGCCAATGGTAACGCCCGGCATATCGCCATCTTCTATTCACAGAAAAGCGTAGGCAGTTATTTTGACTTGGGTGTTTCTTATTATTTTCAGTATATCAATCCAGAGCGTACCTTCACCATTCTGAATGGGGACGAATTGATAATGAATCCAGCGGATTTTGGGGATAAAATTGTACTGCAATTACTCAAAAAAGGGAAGCATTTATGCATGAAATAAAATATTTACTTATAAAAAGGCCATACCGAAAAAGTATGGCCTTTTTATTTAAAAAATACGGTTTTTCTCCCGGTCAACCTGGCTGGAAAAAGTGAGGTAACGTTGTTCAATCTCTGATTCTTTCAGCATAAAATTTTCTTTCATACTAAAATGCTCAATATTAAACGATGCAGCCACTGTCCCATACAAAGCTGCGCAAAATGGATCCTGCCGTATGGAATAATCACTTAAAAATGCACCGCAGAAGGTATCGCCGCAGCCCGTTACATCAACAACTTGACTGGACACCGTTGGTATATGCCAGCAGCAATCCAATGCACGGTCATATATTAAAGCACCCCGTTCGCCAGCTTTTATTACGACGACTTTTGGCCCTTTTTGAGCAAGCTTTTTTATGTAAGGCCGGTAATCGATTAGATCTTGCTGCATAGGAATGGAAAAAAAGCGTACCAGCTCCGCTTCGCTTGGTGCAAAAATCGTTATCTTTGGCAGAATAGAGTCCCATATCTCCCAATCGTTAGGGTAACAAGTATCGTAGTGTGGATCGACCATAACGATCTTTCCATCCGGCATAGCCTTTATAACTCTAGCCTGATATTCTACTGGAGTCGGACAAAACAAAAAGGCTTTTGCAGTATTATAATAGCTTTGAGGTATTTCTTCTGGGTAATAAGACATGTTATTATCATGTCCTCCCCAGCGCTGCTGAATAAAGTATCGATTTCCCTTTCGATCAAAAAGGCAGAGTAGGTGAATACTGGGGCTGTCTTCCACCGTAACAACACCTGATAAATCGATTCTGTCTTCAAGCGGATTAAGAAAACTCAAGTCGTAGTCAATGCCACGCCTGGTAACAATGCCTATCAGTTCCTTTCCACACATCCAGGCCCCGGACAAGGCATATAATGTGTTTCCACCAGGAGTATCAAATCGAATTGGCTCGGTGGTTGAAATAATATCGTCCAATGTAAGCTGACCAATTACTACTACCGAAACTTCCTTTTGTTTCAAAAGATCACCCTCAATTCAACAATATACCTAAAATAAAATTTATAAATATTTTATTTTTTATTATAATCGTTGAAACAATATAAGTCAATTGAAACCAAATACCCCAAAGGAGGAACTCTCCTTTGGGGCTTTAAATACTTATTGTAATATGGTTTCCTTTTCTTCTTTCTTTTTCTCCTGGTCCTCCTGCGCCATTACCGAGATAGGCTGCTTATCAACCCCTTCTGTGCTTTCTCTTTGAAAAACAACTTTTAACGTCATAAAAATAAGTTTAAGATCAAGTAAAAAGGAATAGTTTTGGATATACATCAGATCCAGTTTAAGTTTGTCCAATGCCGTTGTATTGTACTTTCCAATTACTTGGGCGTAGCCAGTTAGACCTGCTTTAACTTTTAAACGATAAGAGAATTCGGGAATCGTAGCATCGTATTGTTCAGCAATTTCAGGACGTTCAGGCCGTGGCCCTACAATACTCATATCTCCTTTTATAATATTCAATATCTGTGGCAATTCATCCAAACGTGTCTTTCGAATAAATTTTCCAACAGGGGTAATCCTATCATCATTTTTACTTGCTAAAACTGCTCCACTCTGCTCTTCTGCTCCTACTACCATGCTGCGAAATTTATATATTACAAAAATTTTTCCGTTTAAAGTTAACCGCTCCTGCTTATAAAAAACCGGTCCCCCATCATAGAGTTTAATTGCAATTGCCGTTAACAGCATAAATGGTGAGGCTAGTATCAAAACAATGACTGCAATCAATAGATCCAAAGCCCGTTTTGCAAAACGTTGTTCAAAACTAAGCCCCATACTCCGGCAGAAGAGCAAGGGTGTGTCAAACAGGTCGATCGCATCTGCTCCGCGAATAATCGTATCAGAAATTTTAGGGGTTAAATAAATACGTACCGAGCGGTCATAACAATATTTCAGTATTTTATTTCTTAATTCAGCTTTAATATCATAAATAATGACAGATTCATATTGATCAATGCGTTTATATACCTCTTGCAGCCCTTTGGCCACATTGATTGCATCACAGATCATATACTTATCTTCCCGGGCACTCATCTTGTAAACCAACTGTTTGGCCGAACTGTCGCCATAAATAAGCAGCATTTGCTGAGGAGGGTAAAGCTTATGATAGAGCGCATGAGCCATTATTGCCCAAATTACTAATAGAATTCCGTCCACCGCCGAAAGAAATAGCATTGGAATAGGGGCTAAAAAATTTCGGCCGATTAAACTGATTTGCAAGTAAGTAATACCATTTACTATTAGGGCTGATAATATCCCAGAAAAAATCAAGTTGCCTCTCTTAAACGTACCAACCCGGTAGCCGCCATAGAGGTTAGTAAAAACAAATAACAATAATGCGTATATGCCGATGACCAGCCAGTTTCCTTTGCGAAAAAATGGCCTTGGAATGACATCGGCATAACAGTGGTACCAAACATAACCAAATGCTGCAGAAAGTAATATTAAGTTAAAGAGCGATATAAAAAAAATTAATAATCTTTTATATTGGTCCCTGCTTTTATTTTTAGGAGTCAATTTCATCAACCTTACTTTTCAAATTCATTCAAATTATTATATAGAATAATACTTTCAATTAATAACAGTCATAAAATATAAATTTCTTGTATTTGCCCTATGTTTTATTTGTCTTCATCATCTATCAGCCAAAGTACAGATACACCTAACACTTTTGCAAACACCTTCAATTCATAATCCGTAACAAATCGCGTCCCAATTTCAATCCTGGAAAGGCTGTCCCGTTCCATTACAACGCCTTCGACCTGCAGTTTTGCAACCAAAGCCTCCTGCGTAAATTGCTTCTTTTTCCGTGCTTCCCGTACTCTGTTACCACATATATTCTTCCGTCCATTGTAACTGTATATCTTCAACCAAGATCACCTATGCCCCTCTCGTTGTGCTAAACATCAGCATGTTTCTTGACTTTAGCACAAAACATCTGTCCATTTGTGTTAAAGATCAGAATTCCAAAAGTATTCTTGCCTTTTTTCCAATTTTTAACAACATTAAAAGAATAAGAGATCTGTTTTTTAAACTTATTGATACTTTGTTTTTGCTATCAAAAAAATAAAAAAATAGATATGACTGGAATGAATTTCCTTTGAAACTCTATTCCAGTCATATCTAAAAGATCTCCGCTAAGAAAATATACTGTTTTAGGGGAAAAATAAATTTGTTTTGATCCTGTCTCGTTAAAAAGACATCTAAATTTTTTAGTATAGGATTATTTATAACTTTATAAAATTCTTAAATGCTCCAGCAAAATTTTCACACCTAATATAATTAGGATAATCCCTCCTGCAAACTCTGCTTTTGATTTGTACTTGGCACCAAACAGGTTGCCGATTTTAACCCCTGCCAGCGATAAAGCAAACGTAATTACACCAATAAATAATACGGCCGACAGAATATTAACATTCAAAAAAGCAAAGGTGACGCCCACCGCTAATGCATCAATACTGGTAGCCACTGCCAATACCAGCATAGCTTTCCAGTTAAGAGATGCATCTGTTTTTTCCTCTTCTTTTGAGAGTGCTTCCCGCAGCATATTAACCCCGATAATACAAAGCAATACAAAAGCGATCCAGTGGTCGACAGAGTTGATTTTATCTTTAAACTGCACCCCCAGTATATATCCGCCTAAGGGCATAAGGGCCTGGAAGCCTCCAAACCATATTCCGACCACAGCAGCGTTTTTCAGAGTGACCTTCTGCATCGCCAATCCTTTGCATACTGCCACCGCAAAAGCATCCATAGAAAGCCCTACTGCTAAAGTAAATAGGGTTAACCAATCCATAAAATCCTCTCCTGACATGAAAAAAGGCCCACGGACAAGGCACTAGCCACTGTCCATGAGTCTCGTTAATTAAGGTAACACCAGATAAATTTTATCATTGTGTTGACGCTACCGCAGCCTATGCTGCCAACTACTCCCTCAAAGGAATAGCATTATTTTAAAATAATTAGGGGGATTTGTCAAGAATCGTTTTTGTTTTTTATAAACGATTTGTCCAGTAACGCTTTAGATAAAAGATAAAATAGGCCGAAAGTGGCAGTTTTGATACCCTTCGGTTCGCCTTTTTTATCATTCTATGATTGTAAACCGCAAAAATCTAAAAAACTAAAACTCAGGAATGCCTCCTATATTCCAAGAATTTTGGCATGGGAAACACCACTATTTACAAAAGTTTTTTAATTAGCCAATACATAATGTATGCGGTTTTACCTTTAAACATCATTATTTTTTATCGATTTCTTTTTCGCATTCCTATTCTGGTTTTGATTTTCCCGGGTAAGCGGAATCTGGCCGTTAGCTTTTTCCTTCCTTATCTTTTTAGGGTCTGGCTGACTGTCTTTTGACATAAAATTACTCCTATCGTTTTGTATTTGGGCCAAGAGCTTCCTTTTTTATATTATGATTTTGATTGTTAGGGTTTTGATTTTTCATTTCATCTTTGCCATCTGCTTTTTGCACCGCCTCGGGTACAGAAGGCAGGTCAATACCTTGTTCTTTTTTCTGCCTCATACTTCCTCCTACATTATATGGTTTTCCAACCGGGAATCTAAAATTTCGTACCCCAATTTTTCCAGTTTTCTTTCAATATTTATGCTTTTAACACCGGTTGTATCAAAATCCACAGCAACACGTTCTGAACGATCATTTACGCTTACTGAAATAACACCCGGCAAGGCATCTAATTCTCGTTTTATTTCCTTTACCTCGTGTTTTCCATCTACATTGCGCAGGGTAAAATAAATACTAGCTTTTGACATACCTATCACCTCAGCATTATTATTACCGCTCTAATGTTCATTATGAATGTTTAATCGAGTTGTATAAAATCCAGGCTTTGTTATATAATTTTCAACAAAAGCAAAAAATTCTATATGGAACCACTTTATCAACACAATATGATACAGAAAATTGCTTGTTTTTTCAGTATTAGAAATGTGTTCCAATAGGGATACCCATTTGTTGGTAACTAATTATTTATATTAAAAATAAACCCATCATAAACGGCATGTTTATGATAGGTTTATAAAAGGGTCAAAACTGTCTTTATCATCACTTCAGTAATGATAAAGAAGTGAAAGCTCTAGATAATTAATAAAATACAATAAAACAACAAGAAACATTTAATCTAGTTCGAAAACCCCGGTATAAAGCTGATAGTATTTACCTTTCTGTGAAATTAATTCCTCATGGCTTCCACGTTCGATGATACGGCCTTGATCGAGAACAATGATCGTCTCAGAATTTTTAACTGTGGATAGCCGATGCGCAATAACAAAAACTGTGCGCCCATGCATCAGAGAGTCCATTCCCTGCTGTACCAGCGATTCGGTGCGGGTGTCGATAGAACTGGTCGCTTCATCCAAAATCATAACCGGAGGATCGGCAATCGCCGCCCTTGCAATAGAGATCAACTGCCTCTGACCTTGGGAAAGGCCTTCCCCGTTGGAGGTCAACATAGTGTCATAACCGTTAGGCAGCATGGAAATAAAATCATGTGCATTAGCCAGCCGGGCTGCTGCAATAACCTCTTCGTCTGTTGCGTCTAATCGCCCGTAACGAATATTCTCCCTGATTGTACCTGTAAAAAGGTTGACATCCTGAAGCACAACACCCAAAGAGCGTCGAAGATCACTTTTACGTATTTTGTTGATGTTAATTCCGTCATAACGTATTTTTCCGTCCTGAATATCATAAAAGCGATTAATCAGGTTTGTAATAGTGGTTTTGCCCGCGCCCGTAGCGCCCACAAAGGCAATTTTTTGACCGGGGTTCGCATGGATATCAATATTGTGCAGTACTATTTTTTCCGGTGTGTAACCAAAATCCACATCAAACAGCTGCACATCCCCTGTCAGGCGTGTATAGGTCAGCGAACCGTCGCTGTGTGGGTGTTTCCAGGCCCAAATGCCAGTATGTCCATCGGTTTCAACCAGCTCGCCATCCTGTCCCTCTTTCACATTTACCAGAGTGACGTAACCGCTGTCCTGCTCCGGCTCCTCGTCCATCAGTTCAAAAATCCGCTCTGCACCGGCAAGTGCCGTAATCACCATATTAAGCTGCTGAGAGATCTGGCTGATCGGGTTGGTAAAGGATTTACTCAGCTGCATAAAGGACGCAATCGTACCAAGGGTCAGCCCGCCAATACCATTCAGAGCCAGCGCACCACCAACAACTGCAATAAGCACAAACTGAACATTGCCAATATTCATCATAAGCGGCATAAGCATATTCGCCCGTCCGTTGGCGGCAGCATTGGAACGTGCCAGCTCCTCATTAAGCATGTCAAACTGCTTGCAGGCCTCCTCCTCATGGCAGAAAACTTTTACTACCTTCTGGCCTGTCATCATTTCTTCCGCAAAGCCAGTCAATTTTCCCGTATTAACCTGCTGGGCAATAAAATCTTTTGCACTGCCCCCTACAATCCGGTTGACCACCACAAGCATGATGACCAGGGTCAGCAGTACAAGAACCACCAGAATTGGCGCTACAAACAACATGGCAATAAAAGAAGCAACAACGGTAACCAGTGAAGAGAACATTTGCGGCAGGCTGCGGGAAATCATTTCACGCAGGGTATCAATATCGTTTGTAAAGCGGCTCATGGTATCGCCGTGAGTATGAGTATCAAAATAGCGGATGGGCAGCGCCTGCATCTTTTTAAACATCTGGTCGCGGATTTTTTTCTGTACTCCCTGACCGATGGCAATCATAAGCTTACTGTAAAATAACGTGCACAGCACACCCGTAAGGTAAATAGCACCCATAGTAACAACTGCTTTTAAAAGTGGAATAAAGTCCTTTGAGCCGCTAAAAACCATGGGCGTAATATAGTTGTCAATGAGCAGCTTAAAAAACATAGACCCCAGTACACCCGCCAGTGCACTGGCCAGAATACAAAGAATGACCAGTGCAAGCCGAAACCGATGGCTGCCTGTTATGTAAGACAACAAACGGGAAATGGTGGCACCGGCGTTCTGCGGTCCACGTGCTTTCATGGTTTTGTTTCGGTTAGCCATTACTCTTCGCCTCCTTTGTCTGAGATTCATATACCTCGCGATAAATATCGTCGGAAGCAAGAAGCTCTTTGTGGGTACCAACCCCATGGATACGGCCGTTATCCATTACGATAATCACATCAGCATCCTGCACTGAGGATATTCGCTGTGCAATAATAAACTTTGTAGTTTCAGGAATATATTCGCGAAAAGCTCTGCGGATGGCAGCATCTGTTTTGGTATCTACCGCACTGGTGGAGTCATCAAGAATGAGGATCTTCGGCTTTTTCAAAAGCGCACGGGCAATACAAATTCGCTGTTTCTGTCCCCCCGAGACATTGGTTCCCCCTTGTTCAATGTAGGTATTGTATTTCTGGGGCATGCGTTCAATAAATTCATCCGCACAGGCCATTCGGCAAACCTCGCGGATCTGTTCGTCTGAAGCATCTTTATTACCCCAGCACAAATTTTCCCGTATGGTTCCCGAAAAAAGCACATTTTTTTGCAGCACCATTGCAACGTTGTCCCGCAGCGTATCCAAGTCGTATTCCCGAACGTCACGCCCGCCTACCATTACGCTGCCTTCAGTTACATCATAAAGCCGGGGGATCAACTGCACAAGTGTAGATTTTGAACTGCCTGTACCACCCAGAATACCAACTGTTTGGCCAGAACGGATGTGAAGGTTTACATCCTTCAGGCAAAGCTTATCCATCCTGCCAGCATAACTGAAGTTAACATGGTTAAAATCAACAGAACCATCTGGAATTTCAAAAACAGGTTGTTCGCAATTAACAAGCGTACTTTTTTCTTCCAATACCTCAACAATACGCTCCGCAGAAGAACCGGAAATTGTAATGATAACCATGACCATAGCAAGCATGTTCAAACTCATAAGCATCATCATTGCATATGTTAAAAAGCTCATAAGGTCACCTGTGGTCATAGATCCACCAACAATCAAATGAGCCCCGGTCCAGGATACCAGGAGCATACACGCATAAACAACAAATTGCAGAAGCGGCCCGTTGTAAGCGGAAACCCCCTCCGCCTTGGTAAACCCGTCATAAATCTTTTTTGAAACTTTTTCAAACTTGCTGATTTCATGTTTCTCACGTACAAAAGATTTTACAACACGAATCCCCTGCAGATTCTCCTGCACCACATTATTCAGGTTATCATATTCGCTAAACACCTTTTTAAAATGAGGATGTGCAAAATAAAACACCAAAAACAGTCCAATTGCAAGCAGAGGCAATGCAAAAACAAAAATCATTGCGACCTGGCTGTTTACATGGAAGGCCATAGTGAGCGCAGCAATCATAACCAGGGGGCTGCGCATAGCGATTCGTGTCATCATCTGGAAGGACATTTGCACATTGTTCACATCGGTCGTCAAACGGGTTACTAGACTGGATGTGGAAAATTTGTCAATATTCGAAAACGAATAATCCTGGATTGAGTAAAATATATCGTGGCGCAGGTTGCGTGCAAAACGGGCCGACCCCAATGCTGCGGTCCTACCGCTAAGGGAACCAAAGAGTAGCGCCACCATGGCCAGAGCCAGCATAAAAAACCCCCGCCGCAGAATGTATCCCATGCTCCCTGCCGTTACACCATTGTCGATGATGTCCGCAAGTACAATTGGAATAAGCACTTCCAAAATGACTTCCCCAACGATAAGAAGCGGCGTGATAATGGCAAAAGGAAGTGCATCCCGAATAGATTTAGAAAGTCTTTTAATCATTTATATTGCTACCTCCCAGAAAATTTTCATTCGTCGTCAAAAGCGGCGTAGATAGAAGATTTTGTTTCATTTTTTGAATCATGAGAATAAAGTCATCTTTTTCTTTTTGCGATAATCCTTCAGAAATTGTGCTTTCAATTGCTGCAAGCGATTGCTCAAATTTCACATGAAAAGCAGCGGCCTTTTGTGTTGGAGTAATTTTCTTTAAGCGTCCATCCTTATCTACAGCGTCTCGCCGAATCAGGCTATTTTTTTCCATCAGCTGCAGTATTCCTGTTACGGTAGACTGGCGAATGAGGAATTTTTCTCCCAATTCTTTTTGAAACACATCCTGTTCAGAATGATACATTAAATAGCCAATAAAAGCACACTGCATACCCGTAATATCAGGATCAATCTGCAGCGCCGCATTGTTCATACAGCGAGTAATCAGATTAGACAAAGATTTTACATTATGGGTGATATTTTGTTCATGATTCAAAAAATCCATCCCCTATCCCAATAAAGTTAGGAAGCTAACTATATTTTCAAGCCTATATATTTTACTATTCAAAAGCAGAATAGTCAAGAACAAAACTGCTTTTCACCTTTAAGTCAGTAGAAATCCCATTGCAATAAGTTACCTCAACTAAATACAAATAACCAATTGATAATCTTAATTTTTCCAAATGCAGTTTGGAAAAAATTTTTTTAACTTGCGATAAAATTGCTGCCACAATTGTTATAGGGATGAACGGGATAAAAATAACCCGAATCATGAAAAGGAGATCATTAATATGACACAAGTATTAAAAAAAACCAAACTGCTTATCGCCGGTATTGCTGTTGCAGCAGCTACCGTAGCGGCAGTAGCCACTGCTGTTTATTTTATTACTCCAAACCAGCGCATTGCGTTAGATGTAAACCCCAGTATTGAGCTGGAAACCAACCGTTTAGATCAGGTCACTAAAATCATACCGGTAAATGAGGACGCCAAAGCCCTGTTAACGGGTTACACCCCAGCTGACCGTGATTTGGATGACGTTATTGAAGATCTTGTGGACCGTATGATGCTGCAGGGTTATTTAAGTGAAGAAAAACAAAATGATGTTTTAATCACTGTGGATGACCGTAGTGCATCTCAGGAGGTTTTGGATAAAGTTAACCAGAAAATTTCCGGCTATATTAATGAGCAGAAATTAGAAGCCGCTATTCATACTCAAAAGATTAAAATGGATAAATACGAAGATTCTGCCCAAAAGCTAGGTGTAACCGCAGGTAAAATGTCGGTTATTGACCGCTTGATACAAGGTGACGCCACTTTAATACCAGAAGATTTGGCAGAAACCAGGATCAGCGATTTATTAACTTATGCCAAAGAAAATAACATTCCGCTTGATTTACTGGAGGATCAGCTGGATCATTTAGAAGACCGTTTTGACGATAATGAGTTGCTGGAAAGTCTGGAAGACCAGCTGGACGATCAGGATGACCCAGACGATCAGGATGACCCAGACGATCAGGATGACGCGGACGATCAGGATGACCCAGACGATCAGGATGACGCGGACGATCAGAATGACCCAGACGATCAGAATGACCCAGACGATCAGGATGACCCAGACGATCAGAATGACCCAGACGATCAGAATAACCCAGACGATCAGGATGACCCAGACGATCAGGATGACCCAGACGATCAGGATGACCCAGACGGAGAAGGCGACAAAAACTA
This sequence comes from Ruminococcaceae bacterium Marseille-P2935, assembly GCA_900104565.1. GTDB lineage: Bacteria > Bacillota > Clostridia > Oscillospirales > Ruminococcaceae > Marseille-P2935. The sequence continues at coordinate 225,984 of LT629952.1, read as the reverse complement.
GCCTGCCCTTTTTTAAAATCCTGGCAGAAAATAGATCCTGCCAGGATTTTTCTATAAAAAGAACTGAGTGATTAATAATAATCCATTCACAACACGACTGACAGGAATCTTGAGTATATTCTGTTCACAGTACCAGTTAATAATTACCAAGCTACTACTTATAATACAAATACTGATTGTATTCCTTCACGGCATCTATTACAATGTAAGAAGGGTTGCATTGTGAAGGAGGTAGAAAAATGCTTCTTTTTTGTGCAGTTGGAGGAAATTCTCCTTCTAAACACAGTATACAACCAAAATTTGATGAAAGTTTAATCCGCCGTATAGGAGAAGAAGACCAGGATGCTTTAGAAGAACTTTATATAAAAACCGGCCGAGCGGTTTATTCGTTTGTGTTGTCAATTGTCAGAAATCCGGCGGATACGCAGGACATTGTTCAGGAAACTTATTTGAAAATTAGGGCCGCGGCCCATTTGTACCAACCCATGGGCAAACCACTGGCTTGGATTTTCACTATAGCCCGCAATTTGGCGCGGACAAAGCTGGCGCAGGGTAATCTGCTGCTGTCGGCAGAGGATTGTAAAATTGAAGAAGACCCGCAGTACTCTTATATCAGTGACCCGGATGATAAAATGGTATTGGAATCGGCGCTGAAAATCCTCAGTCAGGAGGAACGGCAAGTTATACTGCTGCACTGCGTGGCCGGTATGAAACACCGGGAGCTTGCATCAAACCTTGGCCAGCCGTTATCCACCGTATTGTCGCGGTATAACCGGGCACTAAAAAAGCTAAAAAAACATTTATTGGAGCAGGGGGTGTTGTGATGTATCGCAAGAAAATAAAAAAGGCGTTGAAACAGGCAGTTTTCCAGTTGCCCATGCCTTCTTTTGAAAAAATTTCCAATACCCCGGTAACAAAGCTGTTAGAGCATGATTTTATCACAACACAGGAACCTACAAAGCAGAAAGTTCAAAACAGTATTTCCCGGGTAATAGCAGTAGTTTGTGTATGTTGTGGGTTGTTTTTTGCTTTTGGCATGGGCTGGTTTGCTCAAAACTGCGTAATAGACAGCAAAATAATGTTGGACGTGAACCCTAGTATAGAAATTACTACCAACCACAAAGATTGTGTTTTAGAGGTGAAAGGTCTGAATGAAGACGCACGTACCCTGTTGGCTGGAAAGAAATACCGCGGCCAAGGATTGTCACAAGCCATTGAAAGCCTGATGAACCTTTTGACAGAAGATGACTATTTAACCGAAAGTAAAAATACAATTTTACTTTCGGTTCAGAATAAAAATACACAGCACTCTCAACAACTGGAAAAAAATATTTCCGATTACATTCGTGCTTCTCTGGAGCAACAGCATATTATTCCCAATATTATTGATCAGCTGATCATTTTTAACCAGGAAGAAGAAGATACCGCACGACAATATCAAATCTCACCAGGTAAAATTCGGTATATTAATGGTATTTTGGCATATAGACATGACTACACACTAGAACAGCTTGCTGTTATGAATATGGAAGACCTGGCCAACCTGTTTGAGGATGCAGATGATTTTGGGGATAACGATGATGACCGTGAAGATTCCTCCGATGATGAGGATCAGGATGATCCTGAAGAGGATTCTTCGGATGAGGAACAAGACGATACAGATAATGACGACGAGCATGTTGAAAAAAAACAAAGCGGTGTTATTAAGCCCAGTAATAAGCTGCCACAAAAGCCGCCACAGCAAGAAGATTTCTCGAATGATGACTCAGAATATGATTCTAGCTGGGAAGAGGAAAGTGATTATTATGATTTTTCTGATGATGGGCCTGATAGTGTAGATGATTCAGCCATTGACGATTAAATTTTTTTGTTAAAAATACCATTTCTTTATAACTGAACGGTATGTGTATTTTATTATAAAGTTGTGGCCATAAAAAGCGCCGCCGGCAGAAAGTGTTTGCCGGTGGCGCTTTTCTAATAGTTTTTAAAAATATCTATACCCCATTTTCGTTAACATTTTCAAATGAAGATGAATCTAACTGCATCTTTACACTTAGAGATCAATCTAACAAAGTGGGGTTCTAAATGGGTTTATTTAAATCATAACCACCAGTGAGCTGGTGGTTTGCTCAGGGCCCCCATAAGGGTCAGTACTTACTGACCCTTATGGGGCCTCTAAAAAAATCATTGCATTGTTAGCACCGCAACCTGTAAACAGGTCAGATTGCTCTATCTTTCGCGAGGCCAGCTTTTAGTTGGGTATTTGTCACTGATAAAGTCTCTTGCTATTCTGTTGATGTGTCGGCTAACCCATCATCCCAATTGTCGGGGGATTTTATATGCCAAGGCTTTTTATCTATCCCAGGTAGAACCAGGGGTTTTCGTTAAGCCTAAAGGCAACAAAGAAAACCCCGCATAAACACTGTGTTTATGCGGGGTTTTTTGGTGAAGGCGGCGGGAATCGAACCCGCGTCCGAAAACTTATCCAGACAGACTTCTCCGAGCGCAGTTTGTTATTTAAACTTCCCTTACTCTATCGCCAACAAACAGGCTATAGGGTTCGGTATCTTTTCATACAACCTATCTTACAAAGATACTAGGACAGGTCGTTCACCACTAATCGACGCCCTATCCCCGGCCGTGGTATTCCAAGGTAGGACGACTGCTTTAATTAAGCAGCGTAAGCTAAATTATCGTTAGCGTTTATCTTTAAAAAGTGGGCTTTTATAGAGGATACCCGCCTCTGCTCGCTATCTGAAATTCAAAATCCCCGTCGAAACCTTTACGCCCCCATATTGATTAATTAATCGTGACCGCGGCTTTTCAGCGCACGTTCTATATCACGTTTTGCGTCACGCTTTGCCATATCATCCCGCTTGTCATGCATTTTTTTGCCCTTACAGAGCCCTACCTGAACTTTAACACGCGAATCTTTAAAATAGATGGATAAAGGAATGATGGTATAGCCCTGCTGTTTCATTAGCCCAAACAACCGTAAAATTTCTCTTTTATGCATGAGCAGACGCCGCGGTCGCATAGGGTCTTTATTAAAAATATTCCCCTTTTCGTAGGGGCTGATATGCATCTGCTTAACAAATAATTCGCCCCGCTCAATATCGCACCAGCTATCTTTTAAATTGACCCCCGCCTGTCGCAGAGATTTGACCTCGGTGCCACACAGCTCAATACCAGCCTCAAAAGATTCTTCAACAAAGTATTCATGGCGAACCTGCCGGTTCGTTGCAATTGTTTTGGTATTTGCCCGTTCCACCAGATCACCTCCCTGCGAAAAAGCTATTCTTTAAAAATCAAAAAATTATTAACTAAAAAGCTAATTACCATGGTTATTGCAGTTGTAAACAGCTTTGCTACTATTTTACCACAGCTCAACCAGGTAGTAAACAGGTAAAGGCAGACAAAGCTAACACCAAGCATTGCTAAATTCAACAAAATAAACTGTACTAATTCTTTGCCAACATACTTTGTGTTGGTTTTAAAAGTCCATTTTCGGTTAATCGTATAACTGTTTACAATTCCCGCAGAATAGCCCAGTGTCTGTGCCAGATACATCACGTTTGGGTTAATCCACAACACCAGAGTATATACCGCAAAATCAACCAAGGTGTTCAATCCGCCGGTAATACCAAATTTTATAATTTTTTTTATTTTTTCATTTCCCAGCAACAGCTTCAATTTATTCATGGTGTCATTCCTTAATTTAAATCTCATTCCGTCCTTCTAAAGCACGGAATAAAGTAACTTCATCCGCGAACTCCAGGTTCCCACCTACAGGAATTCCATACGCTAAGCGTGAAACCCGAACCCCCATTGGCTTAATCAAACGGGCCAAATACATGGCGGTGGCCTCCCCCTCTACTGTTGGGTTGGTAGCCATAATTACTTCTTTCACCGTTCCATCCCCAAGTCTGCGCAGCAGTTCTTTGATACACAGCTGGTCCGGCCCTATTCCATCCATCGGAGAAATTAGCCCATGCAATACATGATAAAGGCCTTCATATTCCCGTGTACGTTCAAAGGCCATTACATCCCGTGGATCTTCAACCACGCAGATCACCGATGGGTCTCTTGCCGGGTTTGCACAAATGGGGCATTGTTCACTATCGGTAAAGTTTTGGCAGATTGAGCAGCGTTTAATCTTTTCATGGGCCTCTAATATTGCACCTGCAAATTCCTCAGCCTTTTGTTTTGGCAAATCCAACACATAAAAAGCAAGCCTTTGGGCACTTTTGCGGCCGATGCCAGGCAGACGTTCAAACTGCTCAATCAGTTTGGTTAGCGGAACTACATTATATGCCATAATTTCATATTAGAACAGGCCGGGAACATTAATTCCCGCCGTAATCTTTTCCATCTCAGCCGCATTGTTCTGCTCCACAGTGCGAATAGCTTCGTTAACTGCGGCCAGCACCAAATCTTGAAGCATATCAATTTCCTCAGGGTCTACCACCTCGGGTTTAATGGTAATTGCCTTCAGTTCTTTTTTCCCGCTGATGGTCACCTCTACCATACCGCCTCCGGAAGTGGTAGTATATTCTTTTTCATCCAGCTCCGCCTGTTTAACAGCCATGTCTTCCTGCATCTTTTGAGCCTGACGAATCATCTGATTCATATTGCTGGGGCCGCCCCCAAAACCTTGCGGTAATCTTGCTTTCATTGTATATTCCTCCAATGTCGTAATGTTATTTTATTTCTACCTGCAATCCTGCGTTCTTGGCTTTTTGCAGCAGTTCCTCTATAGGGTCTGCCTCCTGTTCGTTTACAACCTGGTAGGCATCTCGCTTAAAAGGGCCTAAACGGTATTTTTTCCCTGTTATCTCAACTATAGCATTTTTTAAACATTGCTTAGAATATTCGTTTTCTCGAATTAATTTTAAAAAAAACGCATCCTGTGAATCAATCAGTAGCAAATCCCCTTTAACATAAGCAGATGATTTGCTTAATGCACCAAATAAAGCAGGGTTTTTGGTCTCTAGTCTGGCCAGAACTTCGCCCCAGTCTAGAAATTTAGACACTTCTTCAGACGGTTTTTCCGCTGGGCGCGGTTGGTTTACAATATCTTCCCGCGTCAGGGCCGGCTCCTCTGCCGGCAGAACATCAACGCTTGCTTGAGCCTTTTGCAACGCCTGCTTCGGCGTTACAGCAGATACTGCCTGTCCCGAAACTGCACCGGTTCGCAGCTGCGATTCGAGTTTATCTATTCGGCTGAGCAATGAAGCAGCAGACAGATTGAGACTTGGCGAACACATGCGCACCAGCATCATTTCAACCTCGGTACGGCGGTCGGTAATTTTACCAAGCCTTGAAAGAGTTTCCTGCAAAATATCTAGTTGACTAATTATAGATGATAGCGAAAATTGCATCGCCTGTTTTTTAAGCTGTTCCAGCTCTTCGGGAATACCAACTACTAAATCTCCCGGTTCTTTGACTGACTTTAAAATCATTAAATTGCGGAAATGTGTAATGAGCTGCTCACAAAGCCGTTCATAATCTACCGATAACTCTCTCAGTTTTCCTACAGTATTGATTGCAGCACCAGTATTTTGTGCTAAAATTGCATCTGCAATTTCAAATAAATGATCCTGCCCGGTAAGGCCGGCAGCCTTTGTTACCGTGTCCAGGGTGACCTGGCTGTCGTAGGCAGCGCATACATCTAATAAACTTAACGCATCCCGCATTCCACCGTCTGAAAGGCGGGCAATTAACAACGCTGCTTCCGGGGACAGGGCAATATTTTCCTTCTGTGCCACATATTCCAGCCTTCCTGCAATTACTTCGCTGGGAATACGTTTAAAATCGAACCGCTCACACCGCGAAAGAATGGTAGCAGGTACTTTTTGCACCTCAGTGGTTGCCAGTATAAACACCACATGTTCCGGCGGTTCCTCCATTATTTTAAGTAGGGCATTAAACGCGCCCGAACTTAGCATGTGGGTTTCATCCATAATGTAGACCCTGTATTTTACCTGAGCCGGGGTAAAATTAGCTTCCTCCCGCAACTGGCGAATGTTGTCAACGCTGTTGTTGCTGGCAGCGTCAATTTCGACCACATCCAAAATAGAGCCATTGTCAATGCCCTTACAGACATCACATTCCCCACATGGGTTGCCATCCTCAGCATTGGGGCAGTTCAGAGCTTTTGCTACAATTTTGGAACAGGTGGTCTTCCCAGTGCCCCGGGAGCCTGTGAACAGATAGGCATGGGCGTTTTTCCCTGTGGCAATCTCATTTTTTAAAGTAGTCGTAATATGCTCCTGCCCTACCACATCGGCAAAGGTCTTTGGCCGGTATTTCCGGTACAATGCCTGATACATGCCTAACGCCCCCTTTCCAGTTGATGCAAAGAAAATAGACAGGCCGGCCACATAATAATAGTGGCCGAATATGTTCTCTCAAGCGGATATACAGATTAACTGCGGCGCACAAAGAAATCCGCTTAATGCTGCTCGGTTCCCCGCCTGACATGGTTCACGGCACTCTGTCGCACAGGACCCGTATATCCGCATGACAGAACATATTTTTACCTGTCTATGGTTTCTGCTCTATCTCAGCTTTATTATTATAATATAATTTGTACGAAAAGACAAGGGAATTCAGGAAAAATTAAAGGCTGGGCTTAACCTATTACGGTAAAACCCAGCGCCTCAATTTCATCTGTGATGGACATGGCATCCAACTGGCTGCCAATCACTTCCACCGTACCATTTTTAGCATTTGCAGTTACCAACTCAATTCCCGGTAATTTGGCAAGTTGATCCTGCAGGCGGCGCTCGCATCCTTTACAAGACATGCCCTGTACTTTTACTAACACTTTATTTTCCATTAAAATGCCCCATTCCTTTTTTAGAATGGTTCTAGTATCCCCCAAAGAGTGCTGGTCCATCCATTAAGGGAAATTTAAAAAGTTATTCTGGCCTTTATTAAAGCATGATGTAATACTGCGCTATTCCAGTACTTGATCCAGCCGCAGCAAGGCGAGGATAAAAACTTTAATTGCACTGAGCAGGCATTCAATATTCAGCTCTTCATCCGGCTGGTGAACACCACCGCGGTTTGGTTCTTTGCTTAACCGTTCACTGCCAACAAAGCCCAGTCCAAATGCTACTGCATTTGGCAGGTGCCGGGCATAGGTACCCCCGCCCATAGTATAGGGCTGTTCATCGCGCCCAGTCACCTCACGATATACCTCCATTAAGGTCTGTACCTCAGCCGAATCGGCTGGCAGGTAGGACGGGGCTGAATCCACTACATTTTCAGCTGTAAATCCTGCTTTCTTAATAGACTCTGAAATCTTCCTTAATATTTCGTTGCCACTGGCTGTAACCGGGTACCGGATATTGATATTCTGCACAAAGACACCATCCTGATAACTTATCTTTCCGCCTATTTTTGTTAGCTTACCGGAAGGTTCGTCTTCGCAGTTAATTCCTAGCGAAATTCCATAATCGTCAGAAAGCAGCTGAGCAATAAATTCCAGCGCCAGCCGGTGTTCTCCGGTTACAAGCTCGGTTTTCACCAGCGCTGCCGCCAATTTTTGAATCGCATTCACTGAACCCTTTGGCTCAGCAGCATGAGCCGAAACCCCTTTTGCCAATACCTTTACCCCTTTTGTAACCTGCGAGATCTCAAACTCTTCGTCAAGCCGGCGCTTCACTTCACCTAGCTCAACGTCACAAAGCACCGCACTGGCCCGGTCCGCTACCATGTTGAATACAAGGCCGCCTTCAAAGGAAACAATGTTGCCAGAAAGCTGCTGTGAGGTCAGGTCAATGGTAAGCATTCCCTTTTCCCCAATACAAACAGGGAACTCGGCATCGGGAGTAAACGCAAAAACCGGCGGCTTTTCTTTTTTCAAATAATATTTCAGGTCCTCCATGCCGGCTTCTTCCGAGCAGCCTAAAATTAAACTGATCTGGTGCTTTAACGGCATACCAAGCTCCTTAAGGCACTTCATGGCATACAGCGCTGCAACAGCCGCACCTTTATCGTCGCTGACACCGCGGCCAATTATATATTTGTCATCCACAATTACAGCATTATAAGGGTTATATTTCCAGTCACTACCTTCCGGTACCACGTCGAGATGGGCAATCATAGCAAGCTCCGGCCCTTTTCCCATAGAAAGCTTTCCGCAGTAATAATCGTAGTTTTTTGAGGCAAAACCTAGCGCACTGCCCATAGCAAGAGCCGTATCCAGTGCTTTGGCACAGCCTTCTCCAAACGGCTTTCCACTGGCATCCGGTTTACTGACACTCTTAATATTCACCAATGATGCAATATCATGAAGGATTGCAGAACGGTTCTTTTTTAAAAAAGTATCGATAATCTCCTTTTGTTTTTCATCTGTTTGCAAATCAATCACACTCCTAATCTGGTTCTGTAAACTGTTCAGTTATAAACACACGCAGCAGTTTAAACGGATATCTTTTCTATATAAGTCAATTTTCACACCTTTGGGTACAACTGCATCTTAGAAACGGTAGTTCCAAAATTTTTTGACTACTTGACTATATCAGTATATCCATTCTTTGTCTGTTTTAGTATGGACTGCCTGCCTCAATTCGCATGAAAGCCATTGCTTAAATCATTTTATAACGAGAGCCCTGCAAATACTTACAGGGCTCTTTCATATGGTTTATAAAATTTTCAGATTCTATTTGCGTTTAGAGCCGCCTTTTTTCTTTTTACTCACGGACAGTATGACAAACACAACTATCAGTACGGCAGATAAAATCAAAAGACCTGTTATAATTGCAGTAGTAGTTCCGGAAGTATCTCCCATCGGTGGATTTTCCAACGCCGCATAGGCGGGCATTGCAAATAAAACCAACATAGAAAGCGCTGCCGCTACCTTACCCAACAGTCCCCGAATCATCTTATAACCTCCTATTACACAGCGTTGTGTTTCATTATAATCGCTCTCCCAAATTCTGTCAAGAGAAATGCCGACTTCATTCGACAAAACACCTTTTATTTCTGGGTATATTGCAGGTTATCAAAGCTTGTCGCACTACGTATTGGACTGTCAGTTATCTCAGCTTCCAGTGATACCCTGTCTCCTGGCAAAGTCAGCGCCAACTCATCGCTAGCTGTTGCGGTAATGATATAGATTTTACTCTTATCCTCTGTGAGGATCAGCTTATAAATCAGCTCTGTACCATTAAACTCGCTTGCGATTCTTTCTACAGTACCCCGAACATTTTCAACCTGATCACTGGTTGTAAAGTCTTCAGCCGAAGTATCGTACTTTAACGCGTTCTGATAATCCTTTATAGCCGCCTGAATCGTTTCCCCAGTGCCAACAGTAGAATAATTTACCACAGATACAAAGGCGTATTGTTTTACCAGCCCTTCCCTATCCTTTAGAGTCATAAAATACGTAGGCTGATTGGAAATATTGAGTATAATCGGAAAGGATGCAGTATATCCCAGATGCTGAACCTTACCCATAGCCGAACCCTGGGCGGCAAGTTCGGTTGCGCCGCTCATCTCGTACATAAAGGATTCTTTGGTAACCATATTGACCATCATAAAGCCAATTGCACTTTCATCGCTACCTACACTGGTAAGACCGGTAAACAGGTAGCAGGTACCATTGTTATATACAATGGCATGGCCTTCCGAAGCTTTGGTTTTTTCGGTGTCTGCAAAGTTTAAGAAGCCACGTACATATTCACCGCGATTGTTGATCTGGTTAATAATAAAGCTTTCTGGCTGAACACGGTCAACCCAGTTAGGAATGCTGTCCATTTTATAACGTTTTATTTCACCGGTAGATGCGTTTACCGTAAGAATACCATCTGCCTCCGGCAGATTAAAGCCAACCTTATTTTTATAGGTAGAAACCACCCAGTAGGGTACTCCACTGTCATCCAGCTCAAAAGAGAAATCAGTAATACCGGTAAAGATTGCGCCACGAAAACGCACATAACGATTGAGGTTCTGCAGCAGGTAAGCACCCGGCTGGTATTTAATACGGTGATTCTCAACGTAGGTTACATCATTTACATTGGTAGCCGATACCACAATATAACCCGGAGAGCCTTCCAGATTTGTCACCCATTTAAAGAATCCAGAATGATACAGCGGAACTGCCCATACCAGTTTGCCATCTACCATTTGAATAGTGGGGGTTCCTTTTACCACTTGACTGCCTAAAGAGGGTTTTTCACCCAGCTTTTTATCGGCTAACTTACTGGCAAGATCTTTGTCCACAATAGGTATTTGCGAAACATCGATTGCCTGTACGTCTGAAGTGAATTTCTTTGATTCAGGGGTACCAAACTGATCCCTGTAGGATTTCCAGTTAAAAATAACCGAAGACCAAACCAGCATTACCACTATAAATGCCCAGGGTATAATCACCAAAAGCTTCACCCATTTGGGCATCTTTTTATTTGCAGTATATTGAAACGGCTTTTCACCGCTTTCTTTAGGAAATTGAAAACTAACTTCTCCAAAACGCATAAGTGCCCAGGCAAGCACGTATACCGTAAACAAAACAGCCCAGAATACCGCACCTTCTAGATAGAGCGGATTCAAGTTAACCGATTCCCAAAACACATATAGTGCTGCTAACAATGTAATAACACCAAAAATAATGATCTTTTTCTTTTTCACGCAACTACCGCCTTTACCATTGTTAAAATTGTTTTCTTTCTCAAAATGCAGTAACTATAGCATAGGGTCATATTTGTAAAAACAGCCAGGTTATTCATACGAAGTATCAATGTTCTCGGGACCCACTCAAAATCTTCGATTTTGTTGGTGGGTGAGGTTATTATAACTCAAAAATAAAATGCAACGCATTTTATATGGCACAGACCTGCCGGCTTGAGACAGCTTTTTGTTGTTTCAATGGTCTCTCAGGCAACCAAATTTTCGATTTAAAGCACGCTGTGAGGTTGTTATACCATGAACACGAAGTGTAAATAGTATAATTGGTCATTGGACCGCTTGTCGGCCTGGCCATGAAAGTATAATAACCTCTTGCGGTTATTATACCATAAAGACTGGATGCCCAGAATAAAAATATTGTTTATTTACCGATTATTCATAACTTATTTTTCCCAATGAATTTAATATAGATGAAAAATTCAATTTTTCATAAATTTGTAAAAATAATGGTAAAGGAGTGACATGATGGACAACAAGCCTTCCCTTAACCGGAAGGTGAATCTGCCATACCCGCCAATACGCATAAACCACCCTAATATGTTTACGGCTGATACTGGACAGTATGGAGGATTTAGAGATATTGGCAGTCAGCTTATATTTTTATTATAGGCTGGTAACGGATAAAAAGCGGAAATTTTCAGGGTATAAATATCCGCTGACAACTTGCAAATTATTACAGAATGCTATTCGGGGTGAAAAAGCAGCCATCAATAAATATGAACGCCAAACCAAAAAAATTGAAGACACGGCTATCGTAGCTATTTTAAAACGCTTATTTTAAATGAAAAACGACAAGTAGATATTTTGGTACAGCTTCATTCCACATATATAAAATTAACCAGCAAGTAATTTTAAATGTTTTATTGAAAAGCGTACATAACGTGTTAAGCTGCATTATTTGCATCCGTAACTGAATACGGGTTGGTTTCATGGTATATTTCCCTATACATCGGGCATCTGTACTTTACGTCCAAAAGCTCCTACTCAAATTTTTTAACTTTCGAACAGCAAAATTTCCTGTTTGGTAATAGATTCTGCTGCTTGAAAAGGTAGTACCGTTTTTAAAAAAACAAGGCACCTAATAATGGTTCAGATCATTATCAGATGCCTTTTTATATTATTTGTCTATTAATGGGTTTTTCTCACTGGCATATTGTTCCGATTCTATCGGCATTTCTTTTGCTTTTAGCCTGCGAATAATGATAGACCGTGCAAAGGAGTAGATTAGTGCGAATACAGGTACCCCTACAAACATTCCCAATACACCAAATATTCCCCCAAAAATGATAATGGCAAATATTACCCAAAAAGAGGATAACCCTGTGGAATCACCCAATATCTTCGGGCCTAGTACATTGCCGTCAAACTGTTGCAGAATTAAAATAAAAACTAAAAACCAGATAGATTTAAGCGGGTCTACTATAAGAATAATAAAGAAGCTTGGGATTGCCCCAATGAATGGTCCGAAATAAGGAATAACATTAGTTACCCCCACAATAACGCTTACCAAAACAGCATAAGGCATTTTGAGCAAGGTAAGCCCTATAAAACAAATAATGCCGATGATAAGTGAATCCAGCAGTTTCCCCATAATAAAGCCGGTAAATACCCGGTTGGTATCGTTGGCCAAAACTATAATGTTATTGGTTCGCTCTGCTGGTAAAAAGGCATACAACGCCTTTTTAATCTGGGCAAAAAAGCGCTCTTTATTATACAGCATATAAATCGACACAATAACGCCTACTAAAACATTGATCAGGCCCGTTGTAAATTTTGATGCATAACCAATTATGGATGGAATGGATTGAATCAGCTGGTTTGAAAGGTCTATTAATACCTTCTCTACATACGTCATAACCTGCTGTACGGCATCGCTTGGAATGTTAAGCCAAGGAAATGTCTCTCGCAATTGGCTGACCCAACCATTTACCTGATCCGTTGTGGGAAAAATTCCGGCCAACCCTGTTATGCTGGACACGACCTGCGGAAGTACAACCCAAACAAAAGCAGATAATATGACCAACGCAACAATATAGGTTATTATTATAGAAATTACCCTGCTGGTTTTGGGGGTTATCTTATTTTTAAAAAGTTTTGCCACAACTTTTCTTTCGAAAAACATAAGCACCGGGCTTAACAGGTAAGCCAGCACAAATGCATAAACAAATGGTTGCAGTAACTTGCCGACACCAGATACAAATCCCCAGACTGTTGAGAAATTCCGTACCAGGGCAGAGAATACTATTGCGGCCGCCAACACTAAAAAAGCGTAAATTGATAAGGTTAAATAACGTTTATTCCACTCAAATTTCAATTTTTCCACCGCCTGCTTTCTTTGATTCTCGTCTGTAAAATATTATTTTATACAGATGCCGCAAATTATCCGTTCAGCTCTATCCATTCATCCATCCAGGCTGCAGCCTGGTCTTTCAATTCTTCCATTCGCTTGCAGGTTTCTTCCAAACGCTTATAATCAGCTGCAACTTCCGGGTTCTGAAGGCTTTGCTCCAACTCCTGTTGCTCTGCCTGGCTGTTTTCAATAAGCTGTTCCAGCTCCTGAATCCGTTTTCTGCGCGCTACATCTAAGCTGCGCTGTTTTTTGGTACGATAATATTCGTTTGCCTGTGGTTTCTCTTTTTCTAAACTGGCACCTTCCGCCTTGGAATTTTGCTGCATACCTGCACTTTGCACCAGATATTGGTCGAATTTACCCTCATAGGTGGTAAAACCAGAATCCGTTAGTTCTGCAATATGACTTGGGAAGGTATTCAGCAAATACCGGTCGTGAGATACGGCCAATATTGTCCCCTGATAAGCAGAGAGACACTGGTCAAGGGCATCTTTGGTGGCAAGGTCTAAATGATTGGTAGGCTCGTCCAAAACCAACACATTAGGATGTTCCATCATCAAAATGGCAAACTTCAGTTTTGAGCGTTCTCCACCGCTGAGGGCGCCTACTTTTTTATACACTTCCTCACCGGTAATTTGCACATTGCCCAAAGCTGTGCGAATTTCCTGTTCGTATTTTCGGGGAAAACGATCCCACAATTCATTCAAAACTGTCTTTTCAGCATGCAAATCAGTGTGCTCCTGGTCAAAATAACCGATACTGCAGTTTTTTCCCCATTCAATATCCCCAAAAACATGTGGAATTTTTTCAAGGATTACCTTTAAAAAGGTGGATTTTCCTATTCCATTCACGCCAATAATAGCTATTTTTTGCCCCCGCAAAACATCTAAATCCAAACTTTCGGCCAAAACCTTTTTTTCACTGCCTTGTCCAACTTCTAACCGAAGGCCCGATACATGCAAAATGTCTTTCACAGGTTCCCGTTCAAATTCAAAGTGCAGTTTTGCCGGACGTTTACCATAATAAGGCTTTTCAATAAGTTCCATTTTTTCCAGTGTTTTTCGGCGTGATTGGGCCATCGCTGTAGTAGATGCGCGTACCAAATTCTTGGCAATATAATCTTTTAAATCTGCAATTTCACGCTGCTGCTTATCATATTCCTTTTGCAGACGCTGCAGACGCTCTTCTTTTTGGACAACATAAGATGCATAATTGCCCCGATAGCGCACCAGGGTCTTGCGCTCCAGTTCACAAATATCGGTAACCAGCTTGTTTAAAAAATACCGGTCATGGGAAACAATCAGCAAAGCGCCTTTATAGGATGAGAGATAATCTTCAAGCCAGAGAAGGGTTTTAAAATCCAGATGGTTGGTTGGTTCATCCAATATAAGCAGCTGGGGGGACTCTAGCAGCAGCTTGCAAATTGCAAGCCGAGTTTTTTCTCCCCCGCTCAGAGTTTGGATAATTGTGTTGCGGTCCTTTCCTTCAAACCCCATACCATTTAGAACACGATTGATATTAACATCAATCTGGTACCCACCCCGCATTTCAAATTGTTCCTGCAGGTGAGCATACTGTTGACCAGCCGCTTCCAGCTGTGCCCCTGGCAACATTTCGGCCATCTGATGCTGTAACTGCTTCATTTCCTGTTCCAGCGCAATTTCTTGGGAGTAAACACTGCGCATCTCTTCCCAAATTGTGCACCCTCGCTCTAAACCGGCGTTTTGTTTTAAATAACCAATGGATAAGCCGTTTGCTGTTGATATCGTGCCCTCATCCGGCTGCAGTTCACCTGTTATAACGCTGAGCAAAGTGGTTTTTCCAGCACCATTTACCCCAATTAGGCCAATTCGGTTATGATCTTCTATTTTCAAATTAATGTCTTTTAAAATCTCGGCAGCACCAAAGCTTTTTGAGATATGTTGCAAGTCAATTAACATTTTTAAACTCCGTCTTTATAGAATCCTTTTATCATATTACCATACTTCTCTGCGCAGGTGCAATAAAGTTGTTTAAAGATCAGATGAAATTAAGGCATAATTAAGACTTTATAGGGTACCTGCAAGCTGCTTCAAAGCAGCTTTTTATTTTTACTTTTTTCTAAAATTCAGCAGAATGATATTTTTAAAATTCACATAATGTATCGCATCATAGATACCATTACAAAAAACAGAACGTTTTTTCTTAAAAAATGGAGAGAATTTTTCTCTGACAAGCTTCATATCTAATAGTAAAGTGAAATTAATAAACGCAGCAGACTTTTGTATAAACTAATAATTTGATATCAGTTGTAAAAACGTTTTTACTAAGCTTTGGAACAGGCTATTCAAAAACCTGTTCAAAAATAAAACAAGTCATTATAGGAGGCATGAAAATGAAAAAAAAATTGACAAAACTATTGGCCCTTACGCTGGTATTTACACTTCTACTGATCGGTTGTACCGCTGCTCCTGTTGTAAAAGAACCTCCCCAAAAACAACCCCAGCCAGAATTACCTTCACAAGTACAGCCGGAATCTAAAAAAGACAAGAAACTGCTGATTGGTTTTTCCAATTGGAGCCGCAGCTTTGAATTCTACGTAGACATGGAAACTGGCATGAAAGAAAAGGCTGATGAACTCGGTGTGGAAGTAATTATGCAGGATCCAAATGGCGATTTAAATGCTCAAACGGAACAGTTGGAAAACTTTATCTCCCGTAAAGTTGACGGAATTATTATTTGTGCTATTGATTCAGAGGCTTCCGGCTCAGAAGTTGAGATGGTTAACGCAGCTGGAATCCCCATCATTACCTGTGATATTGCCTGTACGGGCGGAGGGAAAACCCTAAGCCATGTTGCTTCTGATAACTACCTGGGCGGAAAACTGGCCGCTGAATATATTGGCGAATATTTAAAGGGCAAGGGCAAGGTAGCTGTGATCGACAATCCAACAATAACTCCTTTGATTGACAGAAAAAATGGCTTTTTAGATACCATTAAAGAGAAATATCCAGAAATTGAAGTGGTCAGTGTACAAAGCGGTGAATCCACCCGTGAAAAAGGTATGGAAGTGGCAGAAAACATGCTGGAAAAATACCCTGATCTGGCTGCAATTTTTGGCACCAATGACATGATGGGACTTGGCGCGGTACAGGCAATTCAGGCTAAAAATATGGACACCATTGTTGTTGGTTTTGACGCAACTGCCGAAGCATGTACCGTAATTAAAGAAAACGGCCCCATGAAGGCCAGTATAGCCCAACAGCCAAAACTTTTGGGGGCAACCGCCCTGGAAACAATTGTAAAATGTATTAAAGGCGAAGCCGTAGATGAATTAATTAACGTAGAGGTTATGACTGTATCCTCCGAGAATATTTCAGATTTTGCAAAATAGAAAATTAAAAGCATTCTGCTGTGCTGCCAGGTATTTTATCTTGTTTGTTTTTTTATGCGCAGGAATACAAACTTTTTAATATTTTGTTTTAAAGGTCTTTTCTTTCCCAGCCGGTTCGACTCCCTCTCGAACCGGCTAAGTAAAGTTATAACCTCTCATAAAGCAAGGAGGAAAAAATGAGCCAATTTCAAACAGATATAGCACTAGAAATAAACGGAATATGTAAAACATTTCCCGGCGTAATCGCGCTGGACCATGTCTCTTTCAAGGTAAAAAAGGGCGAAGTACATGGCCTTGTGGGCGAAAACGGAGCTGGAAAATCAACCCTGATCAAAATTCTAAGCGGCGTGTACAGCGCAGAATCAGGCGAACTTGTTATCAACGGTAAAAAAGCGCATATCTCTTCGCCGATCGACTCTTTACATAGCGGTATTCAGGTAATGCATCAGGAAATCAGTGTCATGCCTAATATGACAGTAGCCGAAAATATTTTAATTTATGACCTCCCCCGGAAATTTGGATTTTATATGGATGACAAAATAATGAACGCCCGGGCCCGAGAACTGCTGGATTCTGTGGGTTTATACCATATTTCGCCTACTCAAAAAGTTGGCTCCCTTAGCCTAGCTAACCAGCAAATGATTCATTTGGCACGTATTGTTTCAACCAACCCCAGCGTTATCCTTTTGGACGAGCCGACAGCCTCGCTTACTTCCAATGAAGCAAAAGAGCTGTTTGCAGTGATCCAGCGGTTCAAGCAAAACGGTGTAGCGGTTATTTATATTTCTCACTATCTTGATGAAGTAATCAGCATCAGTGATCAAATTACCGTTTTAAGGGATGGCAGACATATTACCACAGTGAATTCCAAATCAGTGTCCAGCGACGATATTGTAACTGCAATGATTGGCCATCAGATCAAAAAAGAATTTCGTAAACCAGAAGTTTATGGAAACGAAGTTCTGAGGTTAACCAATGTAACCACGGCCACACTGATTCGGAACATCAACCTTTGTTTAAGGCAGCGGGAGGTTTTGGGGCTGTATGGACTTGGCGGAGCCGGAAAAACCGAAACCATGCGTGCAATTACAGGATTAGATTCCGTTCTGCAAGGAACTGTTTCATTGTTTAATACAGATGTTACGCACAGCAGCATTGCCAAAAAGCTTAGGCAAGGCTTAGCGTTTATTCCCGAAGACCGCCGCAGGCAAGGTCTGGTACTGCAGATGAATGTACAGGAAAATGCTTCTCTGGGTGGCGAACGGAAATATGCCTTTGGGGGAATTTTGCGAAAGAAATTCGAGGCCAACGATATTAAAACTTATGTAAAAAAAATGCGGATTAAATCGCCCTCAATGCAAACCCAGGTCAGTGTTCTAAGCGGTGGGAACCAGCAAAAAGTAATTATGGCCCGCTGCCTGGCACATCAGGCTAAAGTATTTTTGCTGGATGAACCCACTGTTGGTATTGATGTTGGTGCCAGAGGCGAGATTTACCAGCTGATTTCTGAAATTGTCCAGGAAGGATCATCTGTTTTGCTGGCCTCCTCTGACATAAACGAAATTATGCAGACCTGCGACAGGGTCGTGGTACTTTCACACGGCAGGGTTGCCGCCGTGTTGGATCGAAAGGACTGTACCGAAGAGAAGCTGTTGATGTATGCAATGGGGATGGGGGAAGAAAATAATGAAAAAGAACAATTCGCTTAAAAGCTTAACTGGATACAGGGAACTTGGCGTAATCGCCGCTTTGGCTATTTTGGTCGTTGTGTTCTCATTTAGTTCAGAAATATTTTTTACAGGTAATAACCTGCTAAATATTACGCGGCAAATCAGCGTTAACGCATTAATTGCCATTGGAATGACTTTTGTAATTATTACCGGGGGTATTGATCTTTCGGTGGGTTCTGTGATTTCTTTTGTCGGAATTATAACCGCCAGCATGATGAAAGATTACAATATTTCGGTACTGGGCGCTGTTGTGATCGGCATATTAATTGGTGCGGTTACCGGCCTAATAAACGGTGTTTTTGTTTCATTTTTAAATATGCCCGCATTTATTACAACAATGGGTACTATGACGATTTTAAGGGGTTTAGGGTTTATTTACACCCAAGGCTACCCAATTTATGACTTAGGGAAAGAATTTAAGCTAATTGGTCAGGGTTATATTTGGATTTTCCCAACACCGGCGATTATTCTTTTAATCGTAGCAGTAGTTGCATATTTTCTGTTGCGCAAAACCGTATTTGGCAGGCATATTTATGCCATAGGCGGTAACCCTGAGGCTTCAAAATTTGCCGGAATTAAGGTTCGTATGGTTAACGTATCGGTGTATGTTATCAGTGGTATTACAGCAGGAATTGCTGCTGTAGTTCAGGCTTCCAGAATCGGTTCGGGATTGCCGACAATCGGCTCTGGTTTCGAGTTGGATGCTATTGCCGCTGTAGTCATCGGCGGGGCTGCTATGACAGGCGGTTCCGGCACTATTTTAGGCACCATTTTAGGCTCAATTATATTGGGCGTATTAAGCAATGGTTTGAGTTTGTTGGACGTGGACTCGTATGTAATGCAGGTAATCTCGGGCTTGGTTGTAATTCTGGCAGTATTAATCGATCAAATCCGCAGCAGAATGTCCAGCCGGGTTGAGATAAAAAAGACAAAAGCCCAGCTGGCTGTCGGAGAAAAAGAAACAGGCCGCTAAGGAGTACGCGATATGGAACTTGAATTATTAAAACAATCTGCCCTAAAACTTCAAGACAATGCAACTGCCCTGCTCAAGGCGCTGATTGAATGCAATACAACCGATTATCATGAGCACAACGGTCAAAAGAAGCTCATTCCTATTTTAAAAGACATGGGTGCTGACGTTACCCTGCTATACCCTGATTGTCAATCACTGTCGGCATATCCACAGTTTAATTCTGGGCACAGTTATGAAGATCGTCCCTGTGTTGTCGCAAAATTCCGCGGATATGGGGCTGGCCGTTCCATCCTGCTGAATGCACATATGGATACCGTCTTCCCTGCTTCTCCAAAAGAATGGCTCACCGATCCTTTCCATGCAATAGAAAAAAACGGCCGTATTTATGGACTTGGCGCCTGCGATACAAAGGGCGGAATGGTTGCCATGCTAATGGCAATTCAACTTTTAAAAAATATAGGGGTTCAGCTAAAGGGCGATATTATCTTTACCAGCGTTGTTGACGAAGAGGCCGGCGGCGGAAACGGCTCGCTTGCCTGCATTGACGCCGGTTGCCATGCGGATGCGGTTTTAGTTGCCGAACCAACCGGAATGAATCCCGCCAGCGTACAGATCGGATCTTACGCCATGTACCTGACAATTGAAGGTAAAAGTGCACACGGTAATCGGAAAAAAGATGGAATCAGCGCATTTGAAAAAGCAATGCCAATTATCAATAGGCTATCGCAGCTGGAACAAAAATGGAGCAAACGCAACTTTAACCTGCTTCAGCCCCCCGTCATATCCGTACTGTCAATCGAGGCGGGCGATGGTTCCATTACGCTGCCAGGACAATGCAAAATGTTAATCAACTATACCTACCACCCAGACGGATATGATTACCATAGTGAAATCATGGCAGTCATCCGGGAATGTGAGGCACAGGACGAGTGGCTGAGAGAGCACCCTGTGCAAATAGCGCTTCATCACAACTGCGGGCCATATTACACCGACCCCAACAGTGAATGGCCCCATATCGTCTCTGAAACTGCATCACAGGTATTGGAGCGGAACATGCCTGTTGTAGGGCTACCCTGTGGATCAGACGGCCGGTTATTTGCTACGGTTGGCAACATGCCTACAGTAGTAATGGGACCGGGAGATATTGCCAATGCACACCAACCCAATGAGTTTATTGGAATAGATGAACTGGTTGATGCAATCTGCGTATATGCTAAACTTCTCTGCGATTGGTGCGGAGGTGAGGAATCATGATAAAATTTTGGAAACAGCTGATCGATTGCGGCAATAAAGCAGTAGGCTCTGACGCCCATCAGCAAGCAGAGGAACTCATTTTTGCTTCATTAAAACAACTGTCACCGGCCGCTGAAAAAATGGAGTTTACCTTTGATGGGTGGGAGACATCCGGCAATAGCTTTTTACAGCTTTCCTCCCCTTTTTATAAAAATTTTGATTGCTGGATATTTTTAGGAAGCGGTTCGGGAAGCTTTGAAGGGGAAATTCACCCTATGGGGTACACCCACGTATGGAATATGTACCCCTGGAAACGATTTGCTGTAATAGACAAAGGCAAAATTGTAGCTTATATTTCCGGGCGCAATGACGGCGATACATTATCTCAAACATTGATTGAAGGAAACAGCCTTTTCCCCCATTTTATCTTGGGTAAAAATGATATTGCCCTGTTGGAAGGGCTCACCCAGGGTGAAGGAAAAATATATGTTAAAGGTTTTGCCGGATGCAGGCATGTTTCAAATATGCGCGGCTGCAACCTGATTCTTCCAATAAAATCTGGTAAAGAAAAACATCCAGGAAAAGTAGTTCTTACCGCGCATTACGACACCATGTATAATACACCCGGTGCATACGACAATGCTGCGGGAGCAGCGGTGCTAATGCAGCTGGCTAAAATATTCTCAGAGAAACAGCCAAGTTGCAATCTTGAATTGGTTTTTACCGATGCAGAGGAGCATGGGCTGGCTGGTTCGCGGTATTATGCCAACCAGATATCTCCAGAAACTATTGAATACGTAATTAACATTGATGGGGTGGGCCGTGGGGACGAATTGGAAATTTGGAGTGGGAATGAGTCCTTTGAACAAAGCGTCTTTAAAATTTTAAACTCCCTAAACTATCCCAAAAAACAATGTTACCATAACCCTCCTCCCCCCGGAAGTGACCACGATCCTTTTTATCGCCGGGGCATTCCAAGCTGTATGCTCACGTTTAACGATCAGGGAATTTTACATACGCCTTTCGACATATATGAAGAGAGCAAATTATCCAATATGCATGTTATGTGCCAATTGGTCCAAACATTATTGGATCAGCTTCCAGAGCAGGTTAAGCATTTCTAAAAAATTATATAAATAAAACAGGCTGCTCTCACCGGTTGGTGGGAACAGCTTGTTTTTCTGCAATCAGCTAAAGATGTTCCAATCTGATCATTCACTGTCATCGTGGAAAAGAATCCTGACAGAAGGATAAAATAAAATATGTTTTTCATGTAAACTGAGCACTTAAGCTTGTGCTTTTACAATTTTGAATTTTTAAGGTATAATAATTATAAATCGATTATTATACCTATTCATATAACACGCTATAGATTAATGGCCAAACTAAAAATTCAGACACCCGAAAGCTCGCGACGGTATGTGAAAAATACTTGATTTTCTGCAATGGAAGCGTGTTTGCCTTCGGTTGTTACCCTAATGCGAAATTAACATTTATTACCTATTCTCACGGCCGCCATAGAGAAATGACAATGTTTCCTTTCACATCCTATATTCAATACAACTTCTAAAAAGGCGGATCCCACTTTAATTTTGGGGGAATTGGGTTTTTAATCGAGAATATCCTGTTTTTATAAAGTAATCATTAAAATAGAAGTGAGGGAAAAATGGATACACCAAAAAAGAACGAACGATATACCGTAACTATTGGCGGAATGACCGAGGATGGTAATGGCGTTACCCGTATTGATGGTTTTACAATTTTTGTACCGGGCAGTGCTGTTGGCGACACCTTAGAAATTCTAATCGTAAAGGTACAAAAAAGCTACGGATTTGGAAAAATCCTATCTATTCTGCAGCCATCACCCTACCGAACAGAACCGGATTGCCCTGTATTCGGCCGCTGCGGCGGATGCGATTTTCGCCATATCAGTTATGATCATGAGCTTGAAGTAAAATCACGCTGGGTAGCTGACCATCTTGAGCGTATTGGCGGTTTTTCGTTAAAACCTGAACCGATCGTAGCATCACCTCAGCAGGTGGGTTACCGCAATAAAGCACAATACCCTATTGTAATGGAAGGCGAAAAACTTATGGCTGGCTTTTATGCCAAAAGGAGCCATCGAGTAATTGGCTGCACCCAGTGTCAGCTTCAGCCTGATTTTTTTTCTTCTGTAGCAGAAACGGTGATGAGATTCTGCATGGATTTTCAAATTGCTCCTTATAATGAGGAAACACATTCCGGATTATTGCGGCACTTGTATTTAAGATGGGGGCAATCTTCGGGGCAGCTTATGGTTTGCCTTGTTATTAATGGGGCTCGTCTACCTCACAGCGGCCAGTTGGTTGCACTGCTTTTGCAAAAGCATCCCGAAATAACAACAATTGTTTTGAATCATAATACCAAAAGAACTAACGTAATCCTTGGCCCCCGATGTACTGCGCTGCATGGTTCCGGCTCGATTACGGATAATCTTTGCGGAATTCAAATTGAAATTTCACCCCTGGCTTTTTATCAGGTGAATCATGACGGTGCCCAGCTTCTTTATCAGCTGGCTGGGGAATATGCCGGGCTTACCGGTAATGAAACGGTAATGGACCTGTATTGCGGCACAGGTACCATTGGGCTGACAATGGCCGAAAAAGCCAAGCAAATAATTGGCATAGAGGTTATTCCGCAAGCAATAGAAAATGCCAGAAAAAACGCAGAACAAAACAATATTCATAACACCCGGTTCATCTGTGCAGACGCAGCCGAAGCCGCCGCACGACTGGCTGAAGAAGGGGTTCATCCTGACGTGATTGTGCTGGACCCTCCCCGCAAAGGGTGTGATTTATCGGTGCTGGAATCAATTATTTGGATGGCCCCCCAGCGAATTGTTATGGTATCTTGCAACAGCGCTACCATGGCACGTGATTTAAAGGAACTAGCCGCTCATGGGTATTGTTTAAAAAAAGTCAGACCAGTCGACATGTTTCCACGCACAGGGCATGTGGAGTGCGTAGCATTAATGTCAAAAGAGGACTAAAGGCTAAATTATATTTTCTAATCAAATAATGTCTATTATAAACTGCACTAAGTAAACGCATAAGCAACGCATAAAAAGAGGACTTCGTTTTTCCCTGTTTTTAACGAAAGAAGGCAAAACCCATGGCCTCAGCCTTAAGGTTATGCCTTCTTTTTATCATATAATTCAATTTAGTTTTTTTCAAAAAGATGATTATGAATCAGCACAATATGACACTGCGATTCCATCTTCATATAATAAGAAATTATGTTTCGTAGACTTATCTGCGATTTCTAAGCATCACTATTCCTGTTTATTAAAACATGGTATAATAACCGCAAAGCGCTTATTATACTTATTCCTACGGCCTGCCATACGGCAATGGCCAATTATACCATTCACACTTCGTGTTCATGGTATAATAACCGCAAAAGCGCTTATTATACTTATTCTCAAGGCCTGCCATACGGCAATGGCCAATTATACCATTCACACTTCGTGTTCATGGTATAATAACCGCAAAGCGCTTATTATACTTATTCCTACGGCCTGCCATACGGCAATGGCCAATTATACCATTCACACTTCGTGTTCATGGTATAATAGTTTAATATCACCTACTATGATGACCACTTTACATCTTGTATCAAATTTACAGACAGACAGCACACTGTCAACCTAAACTTCAACCATTGAAGTTTAATATTTTCCAATTGATAATTCAGCTTATTTTCGGTTTCATTGGCAGTACTTTCATAACATTATATAAATTTTCGATAAAATAAAGGAGGGCAAAATATGAACGATCCAACCTTTCGGGCACTGATACTTTCGCTGCTTGCAGGAATGTCCACCTTGCTAGGGGCTCTGGTTGTATTTGTAAGAAAAAATAATAGCGAAAAACTGGTCACTATTTCTTTGGGTTTTGCGGCAGGCGTTATGCTCAGTGTTTCTTTTACCGACCTATACCCCAATGCTCAGGGCCTTTTAAATGCTTCTGGAGGTAAAACAATTGGTGTATTGCTTTCGGTAGTTTTTCTAGTTGCCGGTATTCTTATGGCAGCATTACTGGACAAACTAGTACCGCACCAAGAATTTGACGAAGCGACAGGAGAAGCCCCCCACAACAACCTGTTTCGCGTCGGGTTTGTCTCTACTCTGGCAATTGGTCTCCATAATTTTCCAGAAGGCATTGCAACCTTTATGGCAGGTTATGATAACGCAACCTTAGGTATCTCCATTGCTGTTGCAATTGCTTTGCATAATATTCCCGAAGGAATTTCTGTTGCAATGCCAATTTACTATTCTACTGGAAGCAAGCGAAAAGCTTTTAAATACACCTTTCTTTCGGGTGTTGCCGAACCAGTCGGTGCACTGCTTGCTTTTTTAGTTCTTCGCCCTTTTATTAACGATCTGGTATTAGGCGCAATTTTTGCTATAGTGGCTGGCATTATGGTTTATATTGCAATAGAGGAGTTAATCCCTTCCTCCCGCCAATACGGGTACGATCGGCAGGCGCTGATTGCCACATTTGCAGGTATCTGCATGATGCTTCTTACCCACATAATCTAAAACAACCTAGTGAATATTAAAAATATATTTTTTAAAAATGTATAGGAGCAATTATGGAACTGTTAAAGCAACGGATTTTACAGGATGGGCACATAAAGCCCGGCAATATTATTAAGGTGGGTAGTTTTTTAAATCATCAAATGGATATCACACTTCTGAATCAAATTGGAGAAGAATTTCGTCGCCGTTTTGCATCAAGCAATATTACAAAAATTTTAACGATTGAGGCTTCCGGCATTGGTATTGCTACAATTACCGCCCAGCATTTTGGCAATATACCAGTGGTGTTTGCAAAAAAGAGCCAGTCCAAAAATTTAGATGGCGAATTGCTTGTCTCCCGTGTACAATCCTATACCAGGGGAACTGTATTTGATATTCAAGTGGCGCATAAATTTTTGTCCCCCACTGATGAAATCCTAATTATTGACGATTTTCTTGCACGGGGACAGGCTCTTTTGGGGCTGATTGATATTGTGAATCAGTCAGGCGCTAAGCTTGCGGGATGCGGCATTGTGATCGAAAAAGGCTTTCAGGACGGCGGTCAAATTATACGTGAAAAAGGTGTTCGATTAGAATCATTGGCAATCATTGACTCTATCGAAAACGGCATTGTACATTTTGGTTAAACACATAATGAACGGCTAACAAAATAACTTTATAGACATGTCTTGTTAAGGTACATATAAAAAGGACCACAGGAAATTTTCCTATGGTCCTTTTTCTTATTCAGAAAAAGCCAAACATTTCAACACACCGCTAATAGGCGGCATTGGCAGCCATTGGCCGATTAGTGCTGTTCGAGCCGGAGCATACCTCCTCTTGCTGTACTGCTCTATGCCTGTATCTGCATCTGATTGATATAATTTCCGGCTTCAAATGCGGCCACCGCTCCATCGGCTGCCGCCGTTACCAACTGACGCAGGGTTTTGGTTCGGGTATCCCCTGCTGCGTAAACACCCTCCACATTCGTTTTACAATTTTCACCAGCTTGAATATACCCGTTTTTATCCAAAAGAATTTCACTTTGATAGATAGAATTATCCGGTTCAAGTCCAACTGCCACAAATACGCCTGATATGGTCAGCTCGGTTGCAGTATTGTCTTTTAAGTTTTTAATGATTGCCCGCTCTACACTTTTGGTGCCTGATATTTCTTCCACAACACTGTCATAATGAATTATAATATTTTCCCGTGCTTTTAATGAATCCACCAAAACCTGGGAAGCACGAAAGCTGTCTCTGCGATGAACCACATGTACTTTTTGACAGTTGTTTGCTAAGAACAGGGCATCTTCCACAGCAGTATTGCCGCCGCCTACTATTACTACCTCTTTTCCTTTATAGAATGCGCCATCACAAGTTGCACAATAGGAAACACCCCGGCCGGAGAATTCCTCTTCTCCTTTGCAGCCTAATTTACGACGTTTTGCACCATTTGCAATAATTACAGTTTTTCCCTGGTAGGTCGTCTTATTGGTGGAAACCTCCTTAACCTGACCAGTCAATTTTATATTTTTTACCCCTTCGAACTTAATTAGGGCACCATATTTTTTGGCCTGTTCATAGAGGGTAATACCAAAATCAGCACCAGAAATTTTTTCAATACCGGGGTAGTTTTCTACGTCTGGGGTATTTGCTATCTGTCCACCGTAAATAAATTCTTCCAACACAACAACGCTCAGTCCTGCCCGCAACCCATAAATTGCAGCGGTTAATCCAGCAGTACCTGCCCCGATAATTATCATATCAAACATTTGTCATCCACCTTTCTTTTGTCCAACCTATAACCCTATTGTATACGACCAGACTACCGGTATGCAACCGTTTTTAATAAGATAAACCAAAAGATTGGATCACTTTTATAAAAAGCAAGAAAAATTGTAAAAGTAATAAAAACAGTATTCTGTCTAGATGCAACAATAAAACACTGACAAATCACATATCTGTTAACTTTTTGAACATTACTTTTCATGAAATCACTATACGAGTGAATATTTGGTGTCAGAATGATGCCCGAGCTTTCTGTAGAGATGTATAGAAATTGAAAAGTTGATGCATATAGGCATGGAGGAATTGTAGTTTTGTTTATAATTGCATGTTATACTTATCATAAAAGCAGGGTAACAAACTGGAATTTGGAAAAGAGCAACAATAATGAACGCCAGAATAAAAAACAACCTACAGAAATATAAAATCGGAAACAGAAGCTTCAGGAAAGGCAAATAAGATTATGGTCGAATTAACTTTTAACATTATCTTTTCAATTATACTGCTGCCCTTTAATTTATACTGTTCTTTTTGGATTTTTAAAGAGGTACTAAATCTGGCAGGAATCACTTTCCGGGAATTTTTAGAATTTACTTCACATGTAACTTTTGGGAGCGGAAGGCACAGCTTAAAAAGAAGGCAAAGGTTTCTTTTCCGATTTTTTGCAGAGAAAAGCTCCAAGCCTGAAAAATCAAGGAAAATACTATATTTATATGGAATCAGTACTTTACCTGGACTTGCGGCGCTTATACTTGCCGAATATGGCGCGGTGTCGAATCATTCAGACAAAGTAAAGTATGTTTTCATAGGTAATCTGATTCTTATCCTAATCAATATCGGACTTGTTGTTGCTGGCAGAATTTACAGGAGACACCATCCGCTTGATGAAAAAACGGCGGAAATACTAGAAGCAAAGCGAACAAAGGAAAAAGAAGAAGGTAGAAAATCCCGAAAGAAAAATATTATTGTTTACACCATTGTCGGTGCTTTTTTTATGACAGTTCTAATAGGATTTAATTTGGGCATAGCAGGCGTATTTTCGGAAATTCAGCCTACTCATAATAAGGAACAAACAATCAATACAAAAAATATCAGTTTCGATGATGTAAATACCATTTTGCTTAAAAAAGGCTTTGAAACAGCAAACATACCGACAACATATTGGTTCTATGATGAAAACAAGCTTACAAATGTAACTGCCGGTATAAAAGGAAATGTCAAATTCGAGTTCTATGAATATACAGACAGTGAATCAACCGATGGAGTATATAACAGCATTTCATATAATATTTTGCAAAATACGGAATTGAATGAGCAAACCAAACACGAAACGGAATTAACTGACGGCGGTAAAATGTTTACTGTAACCCAAAACGGAGCTTATTATTTTGCTATGTATAAAAACAATACTGTTATTTATGCATATTCGCCCGAAAATTCGAATGAAATACACAATATTTTAATTGAAATCGGTTATTTGTCGTAATATATGGTGAAGTTACCATTTACCGAAAAGATGTCATAAAGGTTTGTGCACTTTCCATCCAATAAGCATTTTACAAAGGACCCGTTTCCTGTACTTGTTATTTCTAAAAACAGAAATGAAAAGCAAAAGAGGAGTATAGAATTAACATTAAAAATACCTTGGGGCCAAAATAGTGCCCGGTTTTACAGATTCATCATATACGGAAATATGGAAAGAAAAAATGGTGATATGCGAAACTCTTTAATTCCAGGCCATATTCTCATGGTGTCATAAATATTTATAAGGGCTTGCAAGAAGATTTTTGCTTATCAAATCAATAAAAAATAACCACGTTTTAATTTTCTTATTTTCTATATGACTGGACGACTGTTTTCTGCTACTGACTCAACTGCCAATTCGGTTCTTAATAGCCTTTTATACCCCAAACCACCAAAAACTGCTTGCTGCAAAATAAATCTTTTTTGTTTTAAACTGCAAATTTCGAACAACAAACCAAAACTGGTTATGGGCAAACCATCTATCTATGGCAATACGGTCAGAAGTATTTTATGACAGATTCACAAAATACTTCCCTTCTATTGACAACGGCTGCTGATTGTTTTATATTCTATCTATACTGAATTTGGGAGTATTGACATGGATTCAATTAGAACACTGTCAAGTAAATATTTCTTTTACTTTATTAGCTTGGGCTTTTATTTTAGCGCAGGCTTTTTTTGCTGTTCTTCTTTGAATTTGTTGCCAACTTACGCTCAATGACAGGTTTGCTCGATTTAGGGTACTAAAACGATGTGAGTACTGCCGGTGCTTTGGTAACAAAGCACCGGTTTTTTTATTCTCTCCCCATCAAAAGTTCAATTATAGCAAAAAATGCTCTTTTATTTAGGAGGAAATCATTATGGTAGTTATCTTAAAGCAAAACGCGGACAAAAAACAGCTGGATAACCTAGTAAATTGGCTTGGCAGCCAAGAAATTAAGGTGCAGGCCACCGTTGGCGTACACACCACAATTTTAGGGTTGGTAGGAGATACTTCTAAAATTGATATTGACATGATTCAGTCTCTCCCCATTGTAGAAACTGTAAAAAGAATTCAGGAGCCGTATAAAAACTCTAATAGAAAATTTCACCCGCTAGATTCTATCATTGATGTGCGTGGTCAAAAGGTTGGAGAGGGAATGTTTCATGTTATGGCAGGCCCATGTTCCATTGAAGGGGAAGATCAAATTATAAATATTGCCAAAGCCGTTAAAAGCTCCGGGGCTTCCATGCTTCGGGGTGGCGCCTTTAAGCCCCGCACCTCTCCCTACGCCTTCCAGGGCCTGCGCGGAGAAGGCCTGGAGCTAATGAAAAAGGCCAGGGAGGCAACCGGCCTTCCAATTGTCACCGAAATTATGAGTGCATCTCACCTAGAATTATTTGAAGACGTAGATTTAATTCAGGTAGGTGCACGGGACATGCAGAATTTCGAACTGTTAAAAGAACTGGGGCATTGTAAAAAACCCATCCTTTTAAAACGCGGTTTGGCAAATACCATTGAAGAGCTGTTAATGAGTGCCGAATACATTATGGCAGGTGGAAACCCCAATGTTATTCTTTGTGAACGGGGAATTCGTACTTTTGAAACCGCTACCCGCAACACCTTAGATATTTCTGCAATTCCCTACCTGAAGGAAAAGTCTCACCTGCCGATTATTGTAGACCCCAGCCATGCCTCGGGCGTCTCATGGCTGGTTAACCCCCTTGCTATGGCAGCCATTGCCGCTGGGGCAGACGGTTTAATGATTGAGGTGCACAATAATCCGCCTAAAGCACTGTCAGATGGTGCCCAATCGCTTACCCCTGCACAGTTTGACGAAACGATGAAATCCATAAAAGGCCTCGTTGCCTATATGGGTAAATCAATGGGCAAAGTGGAGCAATAGTTTGTTCCTGCTTTCATCCTATACAGCCCTTTTGTCTGCTTTGCTTTTGGTACTTCAAACAACATATTTTTATAATATGAAGCGCTAAAACGGGCCGGTTCATTTCGCGTCGGCGCCGTAGGGTGCGTAACTCTGCAATAAAATTTGCATTTTAAGCATCGTATAAAAGTATGTTATTACATGCAAGAGCTACTAGCGTAATATACCCCCATAATGCAGCCCTCCGAGGGAGGGGTCGTTCCCTGTTTCATTAATCT
This sequence comes from Ruminococcaceae bacterium Marseille-P2935, assembly GCA_900104565.1. GTDB lineage: Bacteria > Bacillota > Clostridia > Oscillospirales > Ruminococcaceae > Marseille-P2935. The sequence goes on along the minus strand of LT629952.1, from coordinate 195,618 downwards.
TCCCTGTTATTTATTAGGAATCAGGCTCTTACCATTTTTTACTCTGCGTGATAAGAGCACCCAATCACCGGTATTTTGTGCCGACGCAGAGCGGCGGAATGGAGCATAAAAATGAGTATAACAGTTGGTATTGTTGGGCTTGGATTAATGGGCGGCTCTCTTGCCAAAACCATTGTAAAGCTTACTTCCAACAGAGTTTACGGTTATGATATCGACGCAGCTGTGCTGGCTAAAGCCGAAAAATCCGGGACGATTCATGGGGTTCTTACTCCCAATCATCTGGCAAAGTGCAACTATTTGTTTATTGGCCTTTACCCGCAGCAAGCAGTTGACTATATCGGCCAAAATATCGCTTTCTTGCCCAAAGGTGCTGTTATCATAGATTTATGTGGTGTAAAACGGTTTGTCTGTAATAAGGTTTACCCTATAGCCTGCAAACATGGCATCCATTTTATTGGTGGGCACCCCATGGCAGGCAGAGAATTTTCTGGTTTTGACCATGCAATTTCAACCTTATTTGCCGGCAGCAGTATGCTGCTTACCCCCTTTTCAGATACTCCCAAACAGATTTTGGAACAGGTAAAGGAATTCTTTTTGCAGCTGGGCTTTGGCCGGGTGGTTATCACGACTCCTGCGGATCATGACCGGATTATTGCTTACACCTCACAATTGGCACATGTACTTTCCAGCGCCTACATTAAAAGCCCAACCGCACAGGAACACGATGGGTTCAGCGCGGGCAGCTTTAAAGACCTTACCCGGGTGGCAAAATTAAATGAAGAGATGTGGAGCGAGCTTTTTTTAGAAAATGGTGATAATCTGCTGTTTGAAATAGATACTCTGATCTCTCACTTAGCAGAATATAGGGAATCGATTGCCAAAGGGGACCGCGCCCGGCTGAAAGAGCTTCTGCGCCGGGGCCGTATTATTAAAGAGGAATTGGTTTAGGCTCTGCTTTTACGTTTTATGCATAACACATGAAGTTTTTGCAGCTGCTCTATGTAAACCTCTGTCCTGTTTTAAAGGGTTATTTTGCTTCTTTAAGGTGCTTCCAGCGAAAGCAATCATTTTCATCGTAAAATCATTGCCCCTGATAAGAACAAACAATAAGGCCTTGCAGCAAGCATCCTGTTTTAGTTAAACCGAATAAATACTGTATGCTTTATGGCAGATAACCCACTATGTTTCAGGGCAGGTTTCACACCTGTTTTAATAGATATATGCTCTTACAAATTTACCGATAATTTTTGGCAAACCGTTGTTATAATTCTTGCCATTTTCTATTTTGGAATGATTCATATTTTATGCCGGCGCAAGCGGCGGAATGGAGACACAGATGAGAAAAATAACGATTCATACCAACCTGCCCTATGATGTAATAATAGGAAAGGGAATACTAGCAGATTGCGGAGAGGAAATAAAAAAAATCCACCGTCCTTGTACGGCTGCCATTATTACAGATGACATTGTTGATCGTTATTATGGGGCGCAGGTACAGGAATCACTCGCTAGCTCAGGTTTTTCTGTCTGCAAATTTGTTTTTCCAAATGGAGAAGGCAGTAAAAGCCATAAAACATTATTGGAAATTTATAATTTTTTGGTGGCACACAGCCTCACCCGTTCCGACCTGATTGTGGCTTTGGGTGGAGGCGTCGTTGGGGATGTTTCCGGGTTTGCGGCTGCTACCTACCAGCGGGGGATCGATTTTATTCAAATTCCCACTACATTTCTAGCCGCAATCGACTCTTCCGTGGGAGGAAAAACCGCAGTAAATATTGAGGCGGGAAAAAACCTGATTGGCGCCTTCTGGCAGCCGAAGCTGGTGTGGTGCGACACCGATACCCTTTCCACCCTGCCTGCCGCTGTTTTTGCCGACGGTGTTGCCGAAGCACTAAAAGCTGGTGCAATCTGTGATGCAAGCCTGTTTGAACTAATTGCCCAGGAAGAGATCTATAACCATTTGGAGGAAGTGATCGGCCGCAGTGTAAAAATAAAACGCCAGGTGGTCGAAGCCGATGAGAGGGATAAGGGCTTGCGCCAGATTCTTAATTTTGGCCATACCTTAGGGCATGCCATTGAAAAGCACAGTCATTTCACCATTCCTCATGGCCATGCAGTCGCTATGGGAATGGTAATGGTTACTAAAGCGTCGCAAGCGGCCGGTATTACCCAACCCGGCTGTGCTTCCGCATTGGAACATGCGCTGAATCGTTACAATTTGCTAAACACCCCAATCCCCGCCAGCATAGAACAACTGGCCGAAACCTGTTTGAGTGATAAAAAACGCAGCGGCCAAAAGCTGACCTTTGTATTGTTAAAGGAGCTTGGGCAATGTGAGCTTTATCCGATGGAAATTGATTGTGTCCTGCCATTTTTACAAGGAGGAAATTAACCATGGACTTACTGTTACAGCCATGCTGGCTGCATGGGGTAATTGCTGCTCCCCCTTCAAAGTCTGCAGCGCACAGGGCAATTCTTTGTGCCGCTTTGGCAGACGGGCTAAGTGAAGTTTCCCCCATATCCCCCTCTGATGACATGGAAGCAACCATTCGGGCAGTACAGGCTTTGGGTACAGTGATTGGCTGGGAAGACAACCGCTTAAAAATAACCGGCACAGGCAGTGCTCCAATAGATAGCGGAACCCTGAACTGCGGGGAAAGCGGCTCCACTCTCCGGTTTTTATTGCCTGTAGCCGCCGCCCTTGGTGCCAACTGTTCTTTTACTGGTACAGGCAGACTGCCCGAGCGGCCAATTGGTACCCTGACCGCCCTGCTTAGTCAAAACGGAATCCATTTTTCGTCTTATCAGCTGCCTTTCAACATCTCCGGCAAGCTAAAACCGGGTACCTACACCCTTCCCGGAGATATTAGCTCCCAATTTGTTTCAGGCTTGTTATTTGCACTTCCCCTATTGGAAGGTGACAGCGAAATTATACTGACCAGCCCATTACAGTCCAAAGGATATGTGGATATGACAATGGACATGCTGGCACGGTTTGGCGTACTGGTATACGAGACCAAAACCGGCTATAAAACCCCAGGTAAGCAGCACTATCGTGCTAAAAAGCACCAGGTGGAATCTGATTATTCCAGCGCCGCTTTTTGGCTGTGCGCAGCGGCATTGGGTGCCGATATTACCGTCCAGGGGCTGAACAGCTCTTCCCTGCAGGGTGACATGGCAGTTTTAAATGTTTTAAAGCGATTTGGGGCGACTGTAGAAGAATCGGAGTTTGGAATAAAGGTTACTGCCAACCAGTTAAACGGCTGTGTAATTGACGCAGCCCAAATACCTGACCTGGTGCCAATTTTGGCAGTAGTGGCCTCTTTTGCCAAGGGTGAAACAAGAATTGTTGGGGCACAGCGGCTTCGTATCAAAGAAAGTGACCGATTAGCGGCCACCAACGGATGCCTGCAGGCCCTGGGGGCCGATATTTGTGAATTACCGGACGGTTTAATCATTCATGGTAAAAATTCTTTACCAGGAGGCGAAACAGACAGTTGGAACGACCACCGTATGGCAATGGCAATGGCGATTGCCTCGACCCGGTGCCAGGGTTCGGTTACACTGCATGGCGCACAGGCAGTAAAAAAATCTTACCCCGACTTTTTTGAATGCTTTCAGTCCCTTGGCGGTAATTTCCAGGTACTGTAAAATCATCTTTGAAATGCGGCATAATTTTCTGTCAAGGCGGTAATCTGCTTAGCATATTTAATGCGGCACCATGGCCTGACCACACATTTTAATCATTTGCATAAAGCTTTGAAACAAAATGACGCACCTGAACACCAGTTGATTTTTGCTAAATCATATCAGCTTTCTAATTTAGGCTAAAATCAAGAAAAAACTGCTTTTCGGTTTGTTCTGCAGACAGTATAATAAGGTTATACTAAAAAGTCTGTAAAACACAATTCTATATTTAACTTTTGGAGGTGGAGGCTATGTCCTCTTGCTGGGGCAACCACTTTAAAATTTCATTATTTGGAGAATCTCATGGGGAAGGGGTTGGCGTCGTTATGGATAATGTTCCTGCCGGAGTAAAAATTGATCCGCAGGAACTGCTGAGTTTTATGGCCCGCCGGGCACCCGGAAAAGACAGAACTTCCACTCCCCGCAAAGAGGAAGATTTGCCAAAAGTGCTTTCCGGTATGCAAAATTGGATTACCTGCGGCACTCCCATTTGTGCCGTTATCGCAAACACCAATACACACTCCTCCGATTACCAAGAGATGGAGTCCGCCGCCCGCCCCGGTCATGCGGATTATACCGGTTTTGTGCGCTACCAGGGGTTTAACGATATTCGCGGCGGCGGGCATTTCTCTGCCAGGGTAACGGCCGGGCTTGTATTTGCCGGAGGAGTTTGCAAACAGATACTAGCAAAAAAAGGAATTACAATTGGCGCCCATTTGCTGCGGGTACACGGCGTTAGTGACACGGCCTTTGACCCAGTGGCAGTTACGCCCGAAACGTTATTACTGACAGCGTCCAGCTCTTTTCCCACCATTAACGCCGAGGCGGGAGAAAAAATGCGGGTGGAAATTGAAAAAGCCCGGCTGGACTGCGACTCGGTAGGCGGCGTAGTGGAATGCTGTGCGGTGGGGCTGCCGGCCGGAATTGGATCGCCCATGTTTGACGGCATTGAAAACCTGCTTTCCTCCATTCTGTTTGGTATTCCCGCTGTAAAGGGAGTAGAGTTTGGTGCAGGGTTTGCCTGTGCCGATTGGTTGGGCTCGCAAAACAACGACCCATTTTATATGGATGAAAAAACAGTAAAAACCAGCACCAATCACTGTGGGGGTGTGTTGGGTGGAATAACCACCGGCATGCCATTATTGTTTCGAACCGCCTTAAAACCTACCTCTTCCATTGGTAAAGAACAGAAAACCATCAACTACATTACAAATGAAGAGTGTACGTTAAAGGTCCGCGGCCGGCACGACCCTTGTGTGGCAGTGCGTGCGGTGCCTTGTGTGGAAGCAGCCTGTGCGATTGCTCTGTGTGAAATATTAAGTAGCGCCCATACACTATAAGCCAGTTATATCTACGGTAATTCTATTCAGTAATGAAAAGAGTGAAAATTTTTCTCTGGTATTATTTGATTATAATGCGTTTTTCTTAGTGATGGCATAGAACATATCTGTACTGGCCTTATTGCTGCCGCGTTTTTCCGGCCAATAAAAGACAAAACCTATTATTATGTTTGGCATTGAAGTAAAAATTTAAATAATTGATAATAAAAAAGCTACCTCTACTTAACAGCACCAGGGCACAGTCTAAGCTGGCACAAGCTGCCTGCTTTTTGCACAGAATGATCGTCTACCTGTTTACTCTTGAGGGTATTGACAGCCATACTGCTTCGTGTGCCAACTTGCGCAGGGTAATGTCTGGTATACGCTTCAAAGTCGGGAAACCTTCTGCCCTATCGTCGTGTTCTGTTTACACCCGCTTGCCCCATTGTGCAAAGGTAAATATAAAACTGTTGGGCTGGGGATTTGATTTAAACGGTACAGTCCCTTTCTAAAGAGCATCATAAATTACAGCTATTTCTTTTTATTCTTTTTCATAAGCAATTTATACTGCACAAGCGGTAGATTGGAGCATAATATGGATTTAAATGAACTCCGCGGTCAAATTGACGGGGTGGACCGTCAGCTTTTGGAACTTTTTTCGAAAAGAATGGATTTAGTCGGCCAGGTAGCGGACTATAAAATTCAAAACAACCTCCCTGTTTTCCATTCTGGCCGAGAGGCAGAAATCATCAGCAGGGTCTCTGCAGGGGTACCACCGGAATATTCTGACGGGGCTGCTGTTCTCTTTACCACTTTAATGGATATCAGCAAATCCATGCAGTACCAGCGCATGGCTAGTAACAGCGGGCTATATCAAAAAATTTCAGATGCTGTGGAAAATATTCGTCCTCTGCCGCAGGAGGCGGTGGTTGCCTGCCAAGGAGTGGCAGGGGCAAATTCCGATCTGGCGTGTAAAACACTATTTTCTTCTTCAAAACAGTGTTTTTACGAAACCTTCGAAGATGTTTTTAAAGCGGTAGATTCTGGTAAAGCCGATTATGGAATCCTACCTATTGAAAATTCTCTGGCCGGTTCTGTTTTTCAGGTTTATGACCTTATGAAGCGTTACCGTTTCAGCATCTGTAAAGGGGTCAAGCTGCCAATCAGGCATAGCCTGCTTTGCACTGCCAATACTCCTTTCAATCAGATAACCGATATCTATTCCCACGAACAGGCTATTCGTCAATGCGAGGCTTTTTTGCGCGCCAACCCCCAGATTCAGGTGCACGTATATTCCAATACCGCAAAAGCCGCACAATACGTAATGCAGCAAAACAACCCTAAGCTGGCAGCAATCGCCTCTCCCTGCTGTCAGGAACTGTATGGCCTGCATGCCTTATACACTGATATTCAGGACAGTAAAAACAATTTCACCCGTTTTATTTGCATCAGTAAAAACCTGCAGCTATATACCTCAAAAGGCAAAATCAGTATTATGCTGGGCCTGCCCCATGTTGCGGGGTCACTTTATCGTATTATTACCCGTTTTGCCATACACAAACTTAATTTGACCAAAATTGAATCCCGCCCGCTTCCCAATACTGACTTTGAATTTATGTTCTATTTTGACTTTGAAGGGGATATTTCCAGCGAACCAGTAAAAAAATTGCTGGAAAACCTGCAGAGCGAACTGGAATCCTTTGTCTTTCTGGGTTGCTATGAAGAAATAGTTTAAATAAAATAATAAAAACGATCTGTTCCATTAATGGAACAGATCGTTTTTATCAAAATAAATTTTCGTTTTCAAGCGCCTGACGGAATTTGGGAAGCAGACCAATACGGTCTTCTTTTAAATGAACCTGGAACTGATAAATATCATGACCAGGAAAATAGTTAGCCTCAATGAGGATGGGTTTTTCTTCGGTAATTGCAACATCCCAGCCGACATAGCGTATTTGCGGAACAACACGGGCAGCCTCCTTTACCATGGCAACCGCCTCTTCATACATTGGTATCCTTTTTCCAACTATGGTTGTACCTGTATAGGGGTGTTCTGTATAAATTTTTCCTTCTTTATCGGCGGCAACCGTAGAAATGCAACCCGTGGTTTCATCTACAATTGCAGCCATTCCCCCGCTATTTAAATTATCAACCGTTTTGCCGTTACCAATTCGAATACTGGAAAAAACCAGGTGAACTTCGTCTCCGCTTAGAATAGTTACCAAACGGATGGTATTGACCGACCGGGGATAAATTTCTGAAATTTCGTGGTGCTGTGTTACATATTGTTCCACCAAGTATTTTTTTTCTTTCACAACACGCTCAAAAAAAGAGGTTGGATCATCGATCTCTGCAACATCATGCATCTCAATTCCTTTTCCGCCAGTACCGTCAATGGGTTTTACCACAATTCTATCTGCTTTTTCCAGAAAAAGAGCAAAATCCTCGGCAGTATGATCCCGCAAATCCATCCACTCGCGACCCAAATAATTGCTAAATAAACGAAAGAACTTAATCTTATCATGAAAGCATTCCCGGTACTCTTCTTGATTCAGAGCACGAACGATTCTATCGTTGACCCCACGTGTAACATAGGTAGCACGTTGTTTCCTGTTGAGCCGATAAAATTCAAAAACTAAATAATCCATATACCCGGCCATATATTTAAAACCGCACCAAATCATATCTGCCATAGTTGCAAGTGTGTTTTTACCGCAGCGCTGATGGACTATTTTTGCTGTCTCATACATTTTTTTATAGTCCATATTGGTAATCCGATTCCAGAGATAGCGCAGTTTTCTCAAACTATCCACGTCCTTTTGTCAATTTTCCGTATGCTCCATTATACAACAGACTTTGTGGCATTTCAATCGGCTAAAGATAACATGGGCACACTTCCCGACTTAAAAGCAACACCTTTCCTGCTGTTAAAATAAGCAGAACAGCCAAAACAGGCGGTACAGCAAGGCACCAAAATGCAAACTGACGCGGCAGCAGCTTTGCCGGGCGAACAACCTTGCCTTGATAGCCGCCCAGCAATTGCCCCCAACTATACTGCAGCCACATAAAACCAACAAGCAGTGCCAACTGCACCAGCATCATTCAAAGCCGGTACCTGATCAGGCTGTATTGCTTTAATCCCTTTTCTGCCAACAGCATTGCCTATAGCAAGAATGATAAGCCCAATTTTTGACCCCCAGTTTTCTCTGAATTGTAAATTTTTATCCATTTTTTTCCTCTTTCCTATTGATTAATTACTACCCATTTGGTATACTATGTAAAAGTCATAGCATATTTCCTTATTTTCCCTATACAGTAGTATGGCACTGTACATAATACATTATTCTAAAGCCACATAGTTTATAAAGATCAGGAAATAATGTTATTGACTCATGTAGTTTACTATGTTATACTTTACCAGTTAAATCCGTGAATTTAATAAGGAGGAACTTATGAAAAAAATTATTGTGACCCTTTTGGCTGTTTCTTTGGCTGTTTCAGCATTTGCTGGCTGCACTAGTAACAGTCAAAGCAGCTCCAATGTTGCCTCTCAGCCTTCTCAGTCTGCTGCTGAGCTGAAGTACAAAGATGGAACCTACCGCGCTGAGGCAGCTGATTTCCACTATGGCTGGAAGGATTATGTGGTCCTGACTATTAAAAATGATCAGATCACCATTGACGAGTTCGATGCCTACAGCGAGCAGGACAACACCAAACTGAAATCGAAAGACGAAGATTACAAAACCTCCATGATGGCCGGAAATGCCAAAAATGGCCTGCCCGAAACATATCCTGCAAAATACTCGCCAGAGCTGATCGCCTCTTTTGGCAAAACCGGCGATGTAGAGCAGGTTGAAAATGTGGCTGGCGCTACTTCTGCTTCCAATACCTTTAAACGTTTTATACGTGAAATTTTAGGTAAAAATGCTTTAACTGGCGATACTACTACCCTGGTTGTCAACAAATATGCTGACGGCGAATACAAAGTGATGAGTGCTGATTATCATTATGGTTGGAAAGATTTTGTTGTAGCTGAAGTGAAAGACGGCGTTCTTACTGTAAAGCAGTATGATGCCATAAATCAAGAGGACCCCACCAAGCTGAAGAGCCAGGACGAAGAGTATAAAACCAACATGATCGCCGGCAACAAGAAAAACAACCTGCCTGAGACTTATCCCGAAAAATACTCTGCAGAACTTGTTGCTGCCTTTACTGCTGCTGATGGTGACCTGAGCAAGGTTGAAACAGTTGCAGGTGCTACCACCGCTACCGAGAGCTTTAAAAAGTTGATGACCGCTGTTTTGAAAAACGCTGAAAATGGTGTAACCGGCGAGTACACCCTGCCTCAGTATGTGGATGGAACCTACCGTGCAGAAATGAGCACCTTTAGCCATGGCTGGAAAGATTATGTTGTTCTTACTGTTAAAGATGGTAAAGTAACCATTGATGAGTATGATTCTTTCAACGAAACTGACAATACCAAACTGAAGAGCAAAGATGCTGACTATAAAGAGAGCATGTCTGCAGGCAACAAGAAAAACGGCATGCCCGAAACCTATCCTGAAAAATATTCTAAAGAACTGGTTGATTCTTTCAACAATGCAAATGGTGATGTGACAAAGGTTGAAAATGTAGCTGGCGCTACCTCCAGCAGCAACAACTTTAAATTGCTGGTTGGGCAGCTGCTGAAAAGCAATGCCGCTACTGGCGATACCACCACTTTGGTTGTTGAACCGGCTGCTGAATAATTGATTTCAGGAATACTTGATTCGTAAAAAGGAACCCGCCTTCTAAGGCGGGTTCCTTTTGCATGTATGAAAATAAGGTACCGGAGAAAACAGCTATTCCCACCAAACAAGGAAGGGAATAGCTGTTTTGGGTATGCAAAAACATCAAGCTCAAATAAAACAATGCCTTATAAAGGCGATCGGGTACCATGAAAAAACAAAACGATACCAAACAATTTTAAAATGAAAAGTTTTATGAATTTTTAGAATAGTCACTTAAAATGCGTTCTATTTTTTGTTTGTCCCGATCATAAACATGTGCTGATTTTACAATCAAATGCATTGCACCAACAGCAATATTAATTTTATCTGCAATCTGCTTCATAATCTTATAAAGCATTACCAGGTTGACGTATGCCTTACATCCAAAATCCAGGCTGCGGCAGTAAACATATAAATCCAGCTTGTCACTTTCTACATAGAAATCCAGCATACTGACACAGGGAATATATTTTTCATCGGTCAAGGGTTCAAATGTAGTAATGGTGGCAGAGCGGGCATGCAAATTTTCTTGCAGCCGTGTAATCACCCACTCCATCTGGTTTTTTTCGTTCATGTAACGATAGAACCTGCTGGCATAAGAATTTTCATGATACAGCTCTTTTACTGTACCAAGCTTTGTAAAATTATCTTCCATCCATACAAACTCTTCAGGCACCATATATTTTTCAATAATTGGATCGGGCAGGCTCATATTTTGAATGGTCAGTACCCTGCCAACTACTTCTTTAACCGGGTAGCTTTCATCTGCATTGTCGGTATACAGGGTTTCAGTTCCATTCTGGATAATTTCATTCAACATGGTGATCCAGGCTAATCCAATCGTTTCAACATTGCCTAAACACTTCATTTTTATACTCCATTCCGCCGCTTTGTTCCGGCATAACAAACTGCATTCTCCCCTTATTTTAATGAAAAGCTTTACGATCCTAATTGCATTTTTTTAATATTTCACTAAAAAGCTGCTACCCTAAAATTTTCTGCCTAAGCTGTGATGGCAGCAGGGTATTGCAATGACACTAAGGGGCAGAATAATATTTAAGATGGCTACAAAAGGCACACTGTAGCGAAAGGAATCACGCCCAATTGTGTGCAAGGTATATGAGGGCAAGACCACCAGTGCAGTTTCAACATGTACAAAGGCAGTACTTAATCCCCCTATCGTGGAGCATCTGCCCGCAAAGGATTTTTCCTTTCACCTCATAGGTGCCGTCATGCGTCCCGCTTATTTTTACAAAACAGTCAGTCCTGTAAAGGTTTTGTATAAACAGTATGCCTGCACCATAAGGTGCAGGCATATAATTCGGTTTAGATCGCAAAAGCATCATGCACTACACTCAATGCGCGCTCGCTGTCTTTTCTATCAATCAGGACAGAAATTTTAATTTCACTTGTAGAAATCATCTGAATATTAATATTTGCCTCACCCAATGCCTCAAACATCTTAGATGCCACGCCCGGGTTGCTTTGCATACCAGCACCCACAATAGAAATTTTAGAGATGTTCTCATCGCACAGAATCTCTTTGGCACCCAGTGACTCTTTCACTTCATTCAGCAGGTCAACTGCCTGCTGCCTGTGGGATCTGGATACAGTAAAGCTGATATCTTTGGTCCCTTCACGACCAATAGATTGAAGGATAATATCAACATTTATTTTTTTTGCGGAAAGCAAAGAAAATACACGGAAAGCAATACCGGGCTGATCCGGCAAACCAATCACCGAAATTCGTGCAACATCATTATCTCTGGCTACGCCCTTAATCAGCATTTTCTCCACTTTCACTACCTCCTTAATCTGTGTGCCGGGTTTATTTTCCAAACTGGAGACTACCTCCAGGTTAACGCTGTATTTTTTAGCCATTTCTACAGAACGGTTATGTAATACCTGTGCCCCTAGTGTTGCCAGTTCCAGCATCTCATCATAGGTGATTTCATCAATTTTACGGGCAGTCTTTACCAGCCGCGGGTCTGCCGTATAAACGCCATCCACATCGGTAAAAATCTGGCATTTGTCTGCCGAAAGTGCTGCTGCCAACGCTACTGCGCTGGTGTCCGAACCTCCGCGTCCTAGAGTCGTAAGGTCATCATAGCGGTTTAGGCCTTGAAACCCTGCCACAATTACAATATTGCCTTTGTGAATTTCATTTTCCACCCGCTCGGTGTTTATTCTGCGAATTCTTGCATTTCCATGGTTGGAATCGCTTAAGAAACCTGCTTGCCAGCCGGTGAGCGAAATAACCGGATAACCCAGTTTCTCAATTGCCATAGCCAGCAAAGAGATGGAAATCATTTCGCCTGTATTCAAAAGTACATCCATTTCACGCTTAGAAGCCTGAGGATTAATTTCTGCTGCTTTTTCCAGCAGGTCATCCGTAGTATCTCCCTGTGCGGATACGACAACTATAACACTATTTCCTTTGGCATAGGTATCGGTAACAATTTTTGCCACATGGAAGAGGCGTTCCGCATTCTTAACCGATGAACCGCCAAATTTTTGTACGATTAAACCCATCGTGTACCCCCCAAAAATTACTAATATGTTTCCTTGTCTATTATAACTGTTGTGCCAATATTATCAATACTAAGGCTATGAATCTGCCAGGCTGATAATCCCAAATAATTTAAATCATCGCGAAGTTTTTCTTCAAAACCTTCAATCTTCTTATCCACAATAGCCATCAGGGTGGAACCAGCACCGCTGATATAGGCAGCATATGCTCCCAAACCATAACAAATATCAAATACCCGGTCGGCACCTTTGATCAACTTCAGGCGGTAGGGCTGGTGCAATTTATCCTGGGCGGCTACCCGCAGGTTCTGATAGTTCCCGCTATATAACGAAACCGACATCAAAGCTGCACGAGAAAGATTGTATACTGCCTCTTTATGGGTTACCTCTTTCGGTAAAGCTGATCGTGCCAGCGAAGTTTTCAGTTCAAAATCAGGAATAATTGTGACAAACCGTAAATCATCCTTAATTTCCTGCTTTACATAATGTACGGTCTTATCTTCTAATACCGAGGTTACCAGCCCCCCGATCAATGCCGGTGTGGAGTTGTCAGGGTGTCCCTCCATGGCGGCCGCAATATTAATAATCTCATCCTGGCTGAGCGGTTCTCCCATCAATTGGTTGGCGGCCAGCAAGCCGGATACAATACAAGCTGATGAACTTCCAAGGCCGCGTGCCATTGGAATATTGTTGGTCTGCCTGATCTTAAGGCCTTTCAGGCTTTTACCACAAAGGTCAAACAAATATTTAGAAGTTTTATAAATTAAATTATTTTCATCCGTTGGAATAGGAACCGAGTCAGTCGAGGTAATATGAATGCCCTCGCATTCCTCAACCTCAACATAATTGTACATAGAAACCGCAAGTCCAAGGGAATCAAACCCGGAACCAATGTTGGCACTGGTCGCCGGGATCCTTACTTTTATCATATGTGAAGCCTCCGTAATTGACAAAATGGGCTTAAAAAGCAATTAATAATCCAATATTCTGATTTTTGCAAGAATAGAAACTCCTGCCGCCTCCAACTGCTGGAACTGATGGTTGAGTTCCCCCTCTTTTAGTAATGGGGTCACAAACGCCACTTCATCCAGCGGCTGATTTTGACGTGCGAGGTACCATACCTCTCCAAATATCGCTTCAATCTCTTTTTTTGCTTTCTGGCCCTGTGCACGCACATACATCTGTGCCTGATATGTCGCCGTATCCTCAACATTGTTTCCGGTAGAATCCTCCCAACGCAGGGACCGCACCGTACCCGGAGACTTTACTTCTTCAATTACATCAGCCACTACAGCCGAAGCGGTGGGTAATTTGCCGGCGCCTTTTCCGTAAAACACAACGTCGCCGGTAGTATCCCCCCGCACCAGAATTCCATTGAACACATCATTTACGTTGGCAAGCTGGCTGTCGTTTTGTATGAATGCCGGGCTTACCATTACCTGTAGTTTTCCGTCCTCCGTTTTATTGGCGCGGCCAATCAGTTTGATTACTCCGCCCCAATCCTCAGCATAGGCCACATCTTCCAACGTAATGGCAGTAATCCCTTCGGTATGTACATTCTGCGGATAAACATGGCTGCCAAATGCCAGTGAGGCAAGAATGCAAATTTTACGGCAGGCATCGTGCCCGTCAACATCGGCAGAAGGATTGCGCTCAGCATAGCCGAGCTCCTGAGCCAGTTTTAGTGCCGAATCAAAGCTCATACCTTCTTTGATCATTTTGGTTAAAATAAAGTTTGTGGTACCGTTTAAAATTCCGGCAATTTCATAAATCTGGTTAGCGGCAAGGCATTGGTGCAGCGGGCGAATAATGGGTATACCGCCGCCAACGCTGGCCTCAAAAAAGAAATTTACATTATTTTGCCGGGCAGTCTTTAAAAGCTGCGCACCTTTGGCTGCTACCAGTTCTTTGTTGGAACTTACAACACTTTTCCCCCGCTTCAGGCAGGCATCTACAAAGGTAAATGCGGGCTCAATACCGCCCATTACCTCAACGACTACGGAAATGTCGTCATCATTTAAAATGACATTAAAATCTTTTACAAATTTTTCCTGATAGGGGCTGTTTGGAAAATCCTTCAAGTCCAAAATATATTTTACATCAATAATTTTTCCACATTTTTTTAAAATGCTTTCGCGGTTTTTGTAAATGACCTCTACGACCCCAGAGCCGACTACGCCATATCCCATCACTGCTATATTAACCATCTGTTTTCCTCCTTTGGGTATTCTTTTGCTTTGCTCATGAAATTACTGCGAAGTCAGCTTTTTCACTTCCACTACCCCACTAAGACCAGTAAGGTACGAAACAAATTCATCTTCATCCATCTGCAGATGGTTGGTTCTTGCCGAAATGGATACAGGCGCCACGCCATCAACAGGAATGTTCTGATTCACTGTAAGTATGTTAGCTCCCGCTTTATAAAGCTCGGTAATAAAAGATGACAAAACTCCTGGAATATCTTCCAACACCGCATAATAAGTCGTAATATTGTCCGACACGGCTGTTTGCGGAGCATGTACAGAGTCCTTATATTTATAATAAGCGCTGCGGGAAATTCCGGCCATTTTAGCTGCCTCAGAGGAGTTTTTAGCCTTTCCCCTGGCTAACAACCGCTTTGCCAGCATTACTTTTGAAAATACCTCGGGCAGTACTTTGGTATCTACTAAAAGGTATTTCGGGATATCCTGCATACAGTCCACCTCACAAATACGATTGTATTATTACGAAGTACACTATAACAAAGGTAAACAAGTTTGACAATCACTGTTTGGGATGAATACCTCCTAATTTAGGTTAAATCCAGAGGTTTTTCAAAATTAGGTCATCTTAGCTTCTGTTTCCTGCTGATTTTATAGATTTTTATAGGTTGTTCTTACTTTGCAAAATTTTACAAACTTTTTTTATGTATTTTCCATAAAAGCGCCAAAAATATAATGTAATATTTTAAGAGATTTTTTATCAAACCATAATTAAAACATATTTCTCCTGGTTTTTCCCATACTAATTGATACGGCTATCTAAATGAAAAGGAGGAATAAAATGCAGCATGATAAAAAAGTGCAGCTGCTGATTAACTGCGGCTATACACTAGCTGTAACCGGAATAATTTATTTATGCTTACGATATCTGCTGGGTTTAGTACTCCCCTTTATTCTTGGGTTTGCAATTGCATTTATTTTAAAGCCACTAACCCAGGTTTTTATAAAGCACTGGCGGTTTAGGCCAAAAGCCGCTGCTTTTTTTTCTGCTTTTCTTTTCTATTCTCTTATAACGGTTATTCTCTGGATTTTTATTACTTTTCTGGCAAGCCAATTCGATAACTTCTTCTCGCAGCTGCCTGCCTTATATGAACAAAATGCGTTACCCTTTTTTGAATCGGTCAATCAGTGGATCATTTCTTTTTTTACAAAGCTGTCCCCTCACAGTTCCGATCGCGTGGCGGAGCTATTAGACGTATTCTCAAACAGTATCAATCAATTGGTTACTACCCTTTCTACGGTTATGCTCACATTCTGTACCAATATTGCAAAAAAAATGCCGCTTTATCTTACCACATTCTTGTTCACTATCCTCTCCTCCATTTTAATCTGCCTGGATTATCAAAATGTCTCCCGTTTTGTTATGCGTCAAATTCCCAAACGCTTTCGAGAACTAGTCATGGAAAGCAAAAATTTTATTGTGCACACGGTATTTAAAATGGTTCGTGCTTACCTGATTCTTATGTTTATTACATTTTTAGAATTGTCAATCGGTCTGTGGGCACTGGGTGTAGACTACGCGCCAGCCATTGCCTTATTAATTGCTTTGTTTGACTTGCTCCCTATTTTAGGCACCGGTGGTGTCATGATACCCTGGATCGTATTCGAATTTTTGCGACAGGACACCGCTCTTGCTATTGGGTTGGCCATACTTTACGGAATTATTACCCTGATACGCAGTTTAATCGAACCGAAGGTGCTCAGTGACCAGATTGGTTTAAACCCACTGGTTACAGTAACTGCCATGTTCCTTGGGTTACGGCTGTTTGGAATATTGGGCATAATGCTTGCGCCGCTGGCAGCACTGCTTTTGAAACATTTGAACGATACAGGGCAGATTCACCTTTACAGGAGTTGAATTTCATTTTATTTTTCAAACCTTGGCAATTCCCCAATTTCGTTCAGATTCTTGCAGCGGGCTCTTTTTTAACAATTCCTTCAGCAATTGACAGTCCATAAATTTAAAGGTTACAACAGTTTTCAGACGGCAGGTATTTCTTTGCCTCACATAAAAGGCGCAAAGATTTGACTGTAGGCAAAAATTCTCTCATTTTTATCAGCCACGTACAGCTGCCGCGCACCTTCGAAACGAACGGTTTTGAATGAGTGAAAACGCTCGGCTAATATAACAAAGACAAAACACTTCTGCAAAAGCTTTTAAACTTGTTTGTCTCAATGAGAAAACCACCCCCACTTCCAATGGAATGGAAAAACAAAAAGCTCCCATACCAAAAGTATGGGAGCCTCAGCGGAGAGCTGTTTGTAAATGATTAAAGTATAATTATTTAAGGAGCACGGATTAATCTCTGTCTTCGGGAAGAATTTCGATCCAGTAGCCATCCGGGTCGCTGATAAAATACAAGCCCATTGCTTTATTTTCAAAACAGATGCAGCCCATTTCCTTATGCAGGCGGTAAGCAGCCTCAAAATCGTCGGTAATAAATGCCATATGGATTTCGTTGTCGCCCAGATTATAAGGATCCTGGCGATCCCGCAACCAGGTGAGTTCAATATTATGTTTTGCTTCCCGGTCGGTGAGGAATACCAGCTCAAAGCTGCCATCCTCCGCTTTTTTCTTTTTTTGAATCGTCAGCCCAAGAGCCTTTTGATAAAAAGCGATGCTTTCTTTCAAATTCAATACATTAATATTATTGTGCACGTAACGAAAGTTCATAGGCGTACCCCTCTTCCTGTTTTTAGTTTACCAAAAAAGGGTTCCTTAATCCACCTATAGTTATTAAAACTTCTTTACAAATTGGTAACTGCTCTTGTATCGCATGAGCAAATGAGTATAATACTTCTTGGGTATGCCGACTTGTTTATTAGCTGATATAGTCCTCTATCCTGGCAATCAGTTCAGCGTAGTCTTTTACCTGAATGCCCTGTGCTAATTGCCCTCTATCATACTCCGGCAGAGTAGAAACATAGACGTCCAGCACCATATATGGCTCCTCTGTCTGGTCTGCATGAAAAACTGCCAGTTTTCCATCATATATCTTTAATAGATATTGATAATCCAGCGGCTGGCTGTGCACTGCCTGCCCTACCGGTTCACCCAGCGGCTGGCTGATTTCTGGGGGCTGCTGCAATGTTTCTGTCAGGCGCACCATTACAAATGCAGCAATTGACACTACAACTACCGCTACAATTGTCCAAAGCATCGTTCTTTTCATGGTCACACATCCTATTCTCACGCAATACTAATTCTGCAATATTCTGGCCCCGAAATTCATCTTTTATTCCAAAATAAGGACAAAAGGTATGCTTTTTAAAATGCATTTTCATTTTTCCTTTACACTTTATTGTTAGATTATGGTATAATAACCGCAAAGCGCTTATTATACTCATTCCTATGGCCTGCCATACGGCAATGGCCAATTATACCATTCACACTTCGTGTTCATGGCATAATAACAACCGTAAAGCGCTTATTATACTCATTCCCATGGCCTGCCATACGGCAATGGCCAATTATACCATTCACACTTCGTGTTCATGGCATAATAACAACCGTAAAGCGCTTATTATACTCATTCCCATGGCCTGCCATACGGCAATGGCCAATTATACCATTCACACTTCGTGTTCATGGTATAATAACCTCTCGGTGTAACTCATGTTCAAAGATTCGGACACCCGAGGGAATTCCCCAACACTCTGCACGAATAACTCCAAAGCAGTTGTTTTACTGTTCCGGCAGCTCACCACACAGGCATGAAATAATAATGTATTCCCACCCAATGTTGCTTAATTTCCCAGTTTTCCCCAATTATTAAATTCACAGCACCAAACTGTATCGTAGTTTTCTAAATTATGATACAATTTGGTACAAGCTGTAAAGCATATGTTGTACGGTGATAAAAATACTGTATCCGGTATGACATAGAAACAGGTGGTTCATAATACCATCTGGTAAATAATTTATTTTAGGCATAATAAAGCTATTAAGGAGGCGATACGACACAATGGCTTCAAAGAAAAATGATCTGCCCTCCTCTCATAATTCCGGTTCATCCGGATGGGGCGTAGCCAAAAACATATTTGGAACCATCGGAAGAGTCTTTGTCACATTCTTTTTTGTCTGTGTGATCACAGGCTGTATTGTTGCAGCAGTTTTAACGGTATATGTATTCAAATATATCAATAGCGATAATGGTGTTGATCTGAGTGCCGTTGATTTAAACTACACTACCATATTGTATGCATATGACAAGAATACGGGTGAACCTTACGAATTGCAGCGAATCCATCAGGAAGAAAACCGTATTTGGGTGGATTATGATAAAATTCCCAAACATGTGGTAAATGCTGCGATTGCAATTGAAGACAAACGTTATTTGCAGCATCAAGGTGTCGACTGGATTCGTACTTTTGGTTCATTTATAAACCAGTTTATTCCCATTTACAGCAGCAAT
The DNA here is from genome assembly GCA_900104565.1 of Ruminococcaceae bacterium Marseille-P2935. Taxonomy (GTDB): domain Bacteria; phylum Bacillota; class Clostridia; order Oscillospirales; family Ruminococcaceae; genus Marseille-P2935. The sequence continues at coordinate 176,638 of LT629952.1, read as the reverse complement.
GCAGGTGGCTCTACCATTACACAGCAGGTTGTACGTAATATTACCGGAGATAATGCCCCACGTGTCGATCGTAAAGTCAGGGAAATTTTTCGGGCTCTAAATCTAGAAAAACAATATTCCAAAGACCAGATTATGGAAAGCTACCTAAACACTGTTAACTTCGGCGGAAATACCAACGGCATTCAGGCAGCCGCCAACTTGTACTTTGATAAGGATGTAAGTGAGCTGACTATTGCAGAGGGGGCGGCCATTGTAGGCATAACGCAAAGCCCCACCTATTACAACCCTTTTTTAAACCCCGAAAACAATAAAACCCGGCGCGATCATATTATGTGGGAAATGCATGACCAGGGATTAATTACCGACGCCGAGTATGAAAAAGCCAAAAACCAGGAGGTTGTTTTTGTGCGGGGCGGCGGCACTCAAAAGGTAAACACCGACCAAAGCTGGTTTGTAGACCATGTTATTGAAGAAGTTTTAGACGATTTGGTAAATGTTGCTGGTTATACTGAGACCAAAGCAGCACAGCTTTTGTTCAGCGGTGGTTTGCGTATTTATACTACTGTTGATGAAGAAATGCAAAACTATTTAAATGACGCTTTTACCAATTTTGACAATTATCCCAAGCTGCGTAACCAGGAAATGCCGGAAGCAGCAATGGTGATCACTGATGTCAATGGAAAAATTTTAGCTATGATGGGTTCTAACCGACCTAAGGAAACAAATCGTGGCTGGAATATTGCTACTATGTCCCGGCGTCATCCCGGTTCTTCCATTAAACCGATTGGCCCTTATGTGTTATCGGTAGAGAATGATTCGATCACCTACTCTACTGTGCTTGTGGATGAACCCCTTGAAATTGTAGACAATGGCAAAACGATAAAATGGCCTACCAACGAATCGAACACTTATACCGGCCCAATGACTATAGATACCGCGCTTCGCAACTCTATCAATACAATCTCAGCAAAGTTGACCGAAGCATTAGGACCCAGAACAATTTTTGATTTCTTAAAGAATAAGCTGAACATGTACTCACTGGTAGAGCGCGAGGTGACTGCAGACGGGGTAATCACCGATATTACCCGTTCCTCTATGGCTCTGGGCGGTATGGCCTACGGCGTCACTCCGCTGGAGATGGCTGGCGCTTATCAGATCTTCGCCAATGGCGGCACCTTTACTTCCCCTTATTCTTATTACAAAGTATTAGACAGTCAGGGCAACGTTATATTGGAGAAGGATACTACACCCCAGCGGGTGATCTCTTTTGAGACGGCAACGGTTATGAACAAACTGCTGCAGCGTGTTGTAGAAGCTGGTACCGGCAACCAGGTTAAAATGGACGGCATGCCGACCGGCGGTAAAACCGGAACTTCTACCAACCGCAGGGACACCTGGTTTGTAGGTTTCACCCCCTACTATGTAGCTTCGGTATGGATGGGTTATGAAACTGGAAACGTTGCTGTAGATTACAGCGGATATTACTTCCCCCCTCCAATTTTATGGCGCAATATGATGAAGCCGCTGCATCAAGGGCTGGAAATTAAACAGTTCCCCGCAAGCAGCAACGTTGTATCTATGACCTATTGTACCGAAACAGGCGACATTGCTACCGAATATTGTCCGTCAACTGCTACCGGCTGGTACAAAAGCTCGAATATTCCCGGTACATGTGTAAAACACCTGACAGGCAGCAGTTCCAGCTCTGGTAATGATGATGATGATGACCGGCCAAGCTGGTGGGATTAGGTTTCTGAATAAAATTGAAACAAAAAACACCCTCGTCATAACGGGGGTGTTTTTTTAGGAATAATCCCTTATTTCTCGTACACTGGTAAAATAACTCCTTATATATTCCGTGCTGTGGTTCATATTTTGGGGCCGCTGTATTAACAGTTGTCCAATGCTAAAACCCGTGGCCCCTATTCATCTTTCCACTCTCTGAATGGTGTTTACCGCATTGTGCTGCTCGTTTTTCTCCGTAAAATACTTTTCTTCACACTTTTGTACAAGTCTGAGCAATTCCATTTTATATTCTCTGGTCTTACAGTTATTTACACCCTTCACTGCTATCAGAATATTCATTCTTTGTTCCTTTTCTGCGATTGAGTGACTGAAACTCTATTTTATTACAGAAAAATTACATACCTTTATTAACTATCAAACGCCTTCTTTTTGAACCTTTCTCAATAAATATTTTTTATGTAAAGAATCCGCAGGAGATTAGCTCCTGCGGATTCTTGTCACCCATAAAATCATTGTCCAACTGTATGAACCCTAGTTGCATCCGTAGTATTTTTCAAAACGATATCTTTATATATTTCACAAAAGAGAGATATTTTTTCAAAAATTTATTCTGAAAATTTCTTTCTAAAGCTTCAAAATTGCAACACCACAACTATATGCATACAGAAGAGCCGTTTCAAATCAAAATATGCTATTCTACCGGCTCTAAGGATGCTTGAAAATGGCGCAGAATCGGCGGTTCCCATGTTATACGGTAGCCATGTTTCATATCTTTAGCACGTTCTTTAATAGCGATCAGCGCCCGTGCAATTACATCCAGATGGGCCTGGGTATATACTCTTCTGGGAATGGCCAGCCGGGTAAATTCGAAATCAGCGTGCAGCTGTTCCCCCGTATCAGGGTCATTTCCAAGCATATAGGAACCTATATCGCAGGTACGGATTCCCGCCTCTTTGTATAGCTCTATTGCAAGCACTTGACCCGGAAACTCATAGTATGGAATCTGTGGGAACATTGCCGCTGCATCTACAAACACGCCATGACCGCCTACAGGCGATTGGTATGAAATGCCGGCATCATCCAGCAGTGATGCCAAATATTCCATCTGCCCAATGCGGTAATGCAGATAATTTTCATCCAACCCTTCTTTCAGTCCAATTGCTAACGTTTCTAAATCTCGCCCGGCCAGACCGCCATAGGTAATAAAGCCCTCGTAGCTAATACAGTTAGCCTTAATTTTCATAATTAGCTCAGCATTTTTTTCCGCATCTTTTACACCGATTAAGCCGCCCATATTTACAATGGTATCCTTTTTTGCCGACATGGTAAACATATCAGCGTAAGAGAACATCTTTCTGATAATTTCTAAAATGGACATATTTTTGCAGGCATCTTCATCCCGTTTTACAAAATAAGCATTCTCCGCATACCGTGCAGCATCAATGTTCAAGAGAATATCATACTTTTTACAGATTTCGGATACCTGGCGCATATTTTCCAGTGATACCGGCTGTCCGCCCGCAGAATTATTGGTGATAGTCATAACAACCAGCCCAATGTTTTGAGGTCCATGCTCTAAAATCAGCTTTTCTAATTTTTCTAAATCCATATTTCCTTTAAATTTACAGCGTTTCGAAGGATCCTTGGCCTCTTTTACAACACAGTCAATGGCCCTTGCACCAGCTAGCTCTACATGTGCTCGGGTAGTATCAAAAAACATATTGGAAATTGCGAACTGACCCTTATGCAAAAAAGTAGGTAAAAGCACTTTTTCTGCAGCACGGCCTTGGTGTACCGGCTGGAAAAAATCATAATCGAATATCTCTTTTGCCGTATCAACAAGGTGGTAATAGCTGCTTGCACCTGCATAGGCCTCATCACCGCACATTACCCCAGACCACTGCTGCGCACTCATGGCATTGGTTCCAGAGTCAGTCAGCAGGTCAATATAACAATCCTCTCCTTTTAAATTAAACAGATTGTACTTGGCCTCCTTAATTCTTTGTTCCCGTTCTTCCCTGGTGAGCATTTTGATCGTCTCTACCATTTTTATCCGAAAAGGCTCCGGAATATATTGAATTGCCATAACTTAACCTCCAATTTATATGGAATCGATTCCCTATTATTGAATCTCATTCCATTTTTTCATTCAAACTAAAATAACTGGGTCACTTTTTGTGGGGGAAAAATCCCCCACAAAAAGTGGATACAATACCTTTTGAACCAATAACTTCCTGTTCTTGTTGTCATATTACCGGAGAAAATCATGCCGACTTTTTATAAAATAACGGATTAAAAGTATTTCTAAAAACTCATATTGTTTTCATTTTAAATGGTTTTGCAACATCATTTTCTTCGGAACTTAAGAATTTAACCTTTTAATATTTTAATGATTACCTCTCTGGTTCGCGGTCCATCAAACTCCAGAAAATAGATTCCCTGGGAAGAACCCAGCAAGAGCTTACCGTCTTCAATAATTTGGGTTATTGACGTACCAGTAAGCGCAGATTTTAAATGGCCAGATGCATCAGTTGGAGATTCTTGGTGTTTAAAATCTACCCGGGATGGGATCAAACGGTTTAATTCATCCATTAAATCCTCCCAGCCAAGGGGATCCCAAAAGGAGGTGATAACCAGGGCAGCTGTGGTATGCGGCACAGCAACTACACAAATACCATCCTGTACTCCGCTATTTTCAACTGCTTCATTCACAAGAGCAGTAAGATCGGTTACTTTGTTATGTTGGGTCTCTATTTTTTTGCGAATCACCATGTTATTTTCTCCTATCTAGACTACAGTACCATAACTTTACTTTTCCGAATGGGGTATATCCCGGAAGGTTCATACCAGTTGTCGCCATCACCTTCACGGTAGTAGTGGGTTCCCAGCTGTTCTGCCAAATAGGCCGCTAAATAAACTACTGGCAAATGCTGCATAAGCGGTTGATACCGGTAATCTTTTGCAGAGGGTATTTGGCAGACCATGATGCCTGCTTCAAACAATTCCGGTTGTGCATCAGTAATAACCAATACCCTGCGGCCAATTTTCTTCATTACAGCTGCTGTTTCCATCTGCCTAGAAAAGGACGGGCTGTTTTTATCGACATAAAGAATCGTACCAATTTTCTCGGGCTGCATAAAGAAGAAATTTTCATGCAGCCAGTTTTCCGAATCCTCGAAGGTCACAACGCCACCAAACGCCTCGACAAATTTCCAACCGCCAAACAAAGCGCTGGCAAAAGCCCCGCCATCCCCCACCAGGTCAAAGCTTTTACAGTCTTTCCAGCTGTCGGCCAGGTCATGCATCTGGGCGGCAATTCTATCTGCTACATCCGCATTATAACTATGAATATATTCCATGGCCTGGTCGCGATAGGCGTTTTCCATGGCAGGCACATAGGAAGAAAGGACTCTTCCCATGCGAATGCACAAAAGAATTAGTGCATGACAGCATGCCACATAAGCACTGCATCCAGGCGCTCTTTCCACCTGCGGGGTATTTAATTCAATAACATGGTTACACTCCTGCGCAAGAGGGGTATCCTTTGAATTGGTAATGGCCAGGGTATTTGCTCCATGCAGCTTTGCCCGTTTAGCAGCTTCAATAACACGCGTCACGGTACCTGAAACACTAATCAGCACTACCAAAGGGTTTCCGGGCCGGTCTCCAATTTGTTCAGCGCGGTAATGACGGCTAAATTCCACCGCACGACAAACCTCTACCTCTAAGCCCAGTATCTCTTCCATGAGCGGCTTCATCGCGATTCCGGCAGCATAGGAGTCTCCGCAGCCGGTAATGATGATTTTTTTCACATCCATAATTTCCTTCATGGTGATACTGTTCAGAAGATAGACAAAATCAATATTTTTGTTGATCACATCCAAATATTCCGGAACACTTTTTGCCTGCCGGGCCAATGCATTGTTATAATAAATCCCCTGTTCCACGTTAAGCCTCCATTTATTCTATATATTCTTTGCGTTTTTCTTCAAACAGCGCTTTGGCAGCCGTTCTGATTTCCTCGTTAAATTCTGGAATCAGGCCATATTGCCTCAGGTTGTAAGCCGCGGTAATATTCCCCATAATAGCAATTTCATAGGGGGAGTAGCCCTCGCAGAAAGCATACATGGCTGTTGCGGTTGAAGAGTTTCCGCAGCCGGTAGGGTCTTCGCATTTGTCAATCACAATACTTGGGACATAATAGTCCTTGCCATTCATAATCATATGCGAACCCTTTTCTCCTACTCGGAAGAAACAGGGAGTTCTGAACTGCTTGAGTACGTCAATAATCTCATCGTCAGTATGTACTCCAAAAAATTCGCCGCCTTCCCGGCTATTAATTGAAAAAATATCTACCTGCGGTACAATTTCACGAATTCTTTCCGCCGCATCTGTAAAATAGGTTTCACGCTGAATTTCCCACATAATTTTAAAGCCATACTTTTGTTTTAAAGCTATCAGCTTTTTCCAAAAGACCATATCAATAGGCTGATCAATATATAACCCCTTCAGCCCCTTACAAAACGGTTCGATGTCATCAGCGTCAACCCTTAAGTAACCAAAGTTAATCGTTCCCCATTTTCCTTCCAATCCATAGCAATATTCATAATTGCCATCGGCCCGGTAAGTTAGAAAAAAATGGTTTGTATAGTCTGATTTTACTTTGATGCCATCCGTAATAATATTGTTACGGCTAATCCAGGGTTTAAAGTATTCGTAATAATCCGCACCGGCATTGCACACCATGCAGCAGCTGTCAGTCCATAAGCGAATACCTGTATACCCAAATGCTACCGGACCGCCAGCATTTACGCCGCTATCGCTGCCATCTGCAAAACGAACAGTATCCAGCAATAAGTCACCTACTGCAATATAGTCCATAACCTTACCCCCTATATTTTTTATAAAATTTTATCTGCTCAGCTAACCTCAGATTAACCCGGGTCTGACAGGGTTATCAAAGTTAACGCAAACATTCCTGTTGTAATAAGGACGTTTAAGAAAAATTATATTTAAAATCTGTATAATACCGGTCATTTACTAAAACCAGCGGTAGAGGGTGAAAAGCCACCTTTACCGGGCCGCCTAATAAAGTTTTGAGATGCACCCATACGCATTTGCTTCAAAAAGTATACGGCAGATTAAGGCTTTAAAACCTACTTAACCATCTCCCTCAAAATTACAGAGCATAGTGCCTGTTAAGACCATTTTTGCATGTTTCTGAGAACAAATAAAAGCAGCTTTACCATCCTGTTCCCGTATAGCATTATAAATTTTTGCATGTTCTTCGTTGACCCTGTGCTTATCATCCAACGTCAGCGATCCTCCGGCGATAAAGGACTTTACCCTGGACAGATCAAAACTGATGTGCTCATAAATGCTAATTAAATAATCATTACCAGAAGCATAGTAGATTGCTTTATGGAATGCAACATCCGTACGGTAAAACTCCAGGTAATCTGCCGAATCCGGTACCAGGACGTGACGATTTAGTTTTGACAAATCCTTTTTTGTCCTTCTGGCCGCTGCCAATTTACCGGCAAAGGAATCCAGCCAGGAGCGCAGCTCAATCAAGTCCTTATATTGTTTTAAGGATAACGGCGTTACCTTCACTCCCTGCTTTCCATTATGTACCAGCCACTCTTCTGCCAGCAAAGTTTCAAAAGCCCGGCGTACCGTCGTGCGGCTTACACCAAATACTTTTGCGACTTCAACCTCTTTTAGCCGTTCACCTGGTTGGATCACACAGGTACAAATATCGTCACGCAGTACCTCCTTTACTACCTCATGGGCAGGTAAAAAGGGGTTTTCGCTTGTTTTTTGCTTGTATTTTTCTTTGTAATCATCCATCCCCAGCCTTCAACCTCCATCCATATTTTATACATAATACACAGTATTGTTTTATATAAAAAACATTTTATATTAAAATGTACCACTTTGCAAACAAAACTAAATTTATTATATAATAAAATCACAAATTTGTAACCATATTTCTCCATGTTTTAGTCAAATTAGATACTTCTTGTGGTGGTACATACCGTATCTGATTTGTTACAGCGTTCAACCGAAACTATGTTCAGGAAGGATGTGTTAGAATCAGCAAAACCCCTAGGTAGGTAATCAGTTATTTGAAGGAGGTATTATTGTATGTTTGGTTTTTGGACAATCGTTCCCCCTATTCTGGCAATTGTAATTGCGCTGCTTTCCAAAAATGTTATTTTAGCATTGTTTGCCGGTATGTGCTCCATTTCAATTATGACATCCGGCTTTAACTTTTTGGGACCTATTGGCACCGCTATGGTGGAAGGTATTTACAATAATGGTGACGTATTAATGTCGTTTATCCCAATTGGTATTATGCTTTACTTTATGGAACGAGGCGGCGGCTTTAAAGCATTTGCCAAATGGTCTTATAAAAAAGTGAACTCTCCTTCCAAAGCAAAAGGTATGGCGCTATTGCTGTCAGTCATTTTATCGGTAAATGACTACCTGGCTGACCTTACCGTTGGGCAGATTGTTAAACCTGTTGCAAAGCAGAATAAAGTCCCCAGTCACAAGATAGGTTTTATTGTTGCCAATACGGCAAATTTGACCTCACTACTGCCATTCTCCATGTACTTTCTGTTTTGCTCCGGCATGGTTTCTTCCATTATGCCGCAGATAAATGGGACACAATTCTATTATCAGTCTATTTGGTTTTCCTTCTTTACAATGCTCTCCATCCTGACTGCTATTTTATTTGTGCTTGGCGTAATTCCTGATATTGGGCCAATGAAAAAGCACCAAAAGCTTGCTACGGAATCTACAGACTGTGAGTATACTCCTGTAGAAGCCGAAAAAGATGACGGCCTTCCGGCAGATTTTATGGCCTTTGTACTGCCGCTACTCGGCCTTGTTATTACTTTGGCTACATATTCCATTATTGAAAAGCAAATCGTCTTTCTGCCTGCACTTTGGGTTGGCTGTATTCTTTCCATTATTTACCCACTTTGTCGCGGTACCATGAAATTTTCTGAAATGTCCGGTGGAATTATTCGTGGTTTTATGAATCAGGCCCCTGTTTTTTTAATCTTAATATTTGCTTTTGGTTTCGGCTCTATGTTAGGCGGCATTGGCTTTTCTGACTATGTCGTTAGCCTTGTAGGATCAAACATGACAAAGGTAATTGTTCCTCTTATGGTTTTTGTTATTGCTTCCCTGGTCTCTTATTCTACTGGAAGTTTGGGCACTGCTTTGGTTATGATGCTTCCGATTGCTCTTCCATTGGCTGGGGCTACAGGTGCAAGTCTCGCTTTAACCTTTGGTGCTTGTTACAGCGGGTCTCAGTTTGGTGATCAGTCCTCTCCAATCTCTGATGTTATTATTATGGTTTCCGGTTCGAATGGGGTAGACCCTGTGGAGTTGAGTAAATCATTCATGCCATACCGTTTCATACAGTTCGGTATTTGCGCAGTGCTGTTCTTGGTGTTTGGATTCATCCTATAACACATACTAATCCTTTTCTAAAATGCAGCAAGGCGGCGGATAAATTATCCGCCGCCTTGCTGCATCTGGTTTGCTTCATTATATCAGGATGTTATCTATCTACCAACAGGGTTTTAAAAGACGTTGAAAAATGCAATACATAAAATTTTCATAGTTGGTTGTATCACATATTTTCGGGAATGCTACTGCAATACTGGCAGGCTCTTTTGCTGCCCAGTATGATCTATTGTATAATGTTCACGGTAAATTAAATCCCCAACCGGAACAAACTCATACCCCTTTTCCTTTAGCTGACGAATAATCTCCGGCAGTGCTTTGTCGGTGTTCTCTTTTCCCGCATGGAATAACGTGATACTGCCGTTTTGTACATTACTTACAATTCGTTTGGTCATTTCCTCGGGAGAAGGCCCTTTCCAGTCACGGCTGTCCAAATTCCATTGGATGGGAATATATCCCTGTTCCTTAGCTGTTTCAATCACCAGGTTATTATAGCTCCCCGAGGGAGCCCGGAATAGTTCGGGTCTTTTTCCTGTGACTGCTTCAATCCGGTCTGAGGCCCTATTTATTTCTTTTATAATCTCCTCTTTGGTCAGCTTTGCCATATCGGGATGGTGGTTGGAATGGTTGCCAATTTCATGCCCCGCCTCCGCTAATGCTTTTACCGATTCGGGAAATTTTTCACACCAATCCCCCACAATAAAAAAAGTAGCTTTAACATCCGCGTCCTTCAAAGTCTGCAGTAATAACGGAATATCAGAGTTGTCCCAAGCGCAGTTAATGCCCAACGCAAGCTGTTTTTTCTCAGTTTCTACCGAGTATATCGGCAGCTGCTTTGCTTTTGTCTCGGCAGCTGCGGTAATAACCATGCGTATTCCTGCTACCAGTCCAATATACAATGCAAACCCACCCAATAAAAATGCTGCTGCCTGTTTCTTTTTCCAGATGTGTACTCTCATTTCTTCGCCCTCTCCCACACATTCTCTTTAAAGATTATGCGGGAGAAGATAGGTTTTTGCATAAAACCAATGATATGTTGGATCGAATTTTGCAACAGATTCATCCGACAAGGCGCTTCTTGTAAAATACATCTTGCTATTAAAACTCTAAAGTCTTTTTACTGCCAATAAATTTATTTCCCATGCCGGAATATAGGGAAACCGCCTTAAGTAGAAACGATATTCGGGCTGAATTTCTGCTAGCATAAGTGGGAGCCGGAACAAATCGTCATTACGGTGGTAGGCTGCCAACATCAGCTTGGGTGCCTGGCTGCGGATCATTTGCTTTGCTCCTTGTATGGCTTCAAACTCTGCGCCCTCTACATCAAACTTAATATAGCTGACCGCTTCACCCTGCAGCAGGTGATCCACACTGTCTACAGGCGTCAGCTCGCCCTTTCCTGTTCCGAGAGCAGAATTACGCCCTGCCTTGCTCTGGAATGGAAGCTGGTCTTGATGTGACCACACACCCAGGTTGTAAAGCTTAACATTTGTAGCTTCTAAATTTTCAACCCGCTTCTGAAGTTTCTTAAAATTTTTGGGGTCCGGCTCCAATGCCGTTATTTTTTTATACTTTCCACCTGTTATTTGAATAAATTCCTCGAGGGTATCACCATCATAAGCTCCCAGGTCCAGATAATGTTCACACCCGTTTAGATGCAACAGTTCGTAGGCTTCGGCCGGCAGGGTAACACAACGTTTTAAATAGTGTAAAGAACCGCTGAGCTTAAAATTAATTACATCTGCAAATACCCGGCGTGACTGTTCGTCCTCCAGCAGCCTGTACGCACGCTCAAACTCCGCCTCGTGTAGCTTTAGGTATTCCATGTTAAACAGCCCTTCCCCGGCTACTGGAACGTCTGGGGCAACCACATCGTACTGCTGGGCCATATGATATAAACGCTCCATGGTAGGGGTATCGTGTACGCCAAATGCAATCAATGCGGTAAATTCTTGGTATCGTTCCAACACCTGTTCAAAACGTAGTACCCGAAAACCGTGGAAAGAGTGGCCGCGCACAAATTCATCACTGGCAAAAATCCCTTCCAATGGAACTTTATATTGCTCCAGCACCCGCATAATTTTTTCAGCACCATTGCCCATGCCATAAAGCAGAACCGGCTTTTTTTCCCGCTGCAGGCGGTGCCAGAGATCTTCCTTTTCTATTATAAATTCCAACATTTTTTCACCTCATAATAATTTTATCAGGTTGCCCGGCAGGAATGCAACTGATTGGTTAAAATACTTCCTGGCCATTGGCAATACTTGTTGAATCCGTTATAATAGGAATGATATTTCTTACATAAAGGATGTAAAAACATGTCTGGGATCGTCAAGCGTTTGTTTGCCCCTTCTGATTTTATTCGTCCCTCCCTCATTCAGGGTGAGCTTCCTCCCACCCGGGAGGCTTATACCACTGCAATAAACCTAGCCTGGCCCTCCGCACTGGAAGCTGTTCTGGTTGCATTGATTGCTTCGGTTGATACCGTCATGGTCGGTGGGCTTGGGCCTGCGGCCATTTCAGCAGTTGGAATTACAAATCAGCCCAAATATATTGTATTGTCTGTTATTGTTTCTTTAAACGTAGGGGTCACTGCCATCGTTGCCAGACGCCGTGGCCAGCGAGATATAGACGGCGCCAACTCCTGCTTAAAACAAGCGATTCTGCTAAGTTCTGCCCTATCTCTGTTCATGTCAGTGCTGGGAATACTATTTGCAAGAGAAATTCTGCTCTTTTCGGGCGCACAAAGTGACGTGATTGACCCTGCCACAACCTATTTTCGTATTATACTTGTCGGAAACTTTTTTTCTTCGGTTGGGCTCACCATTAATGCTGCGCAGCGTGGCGTGGGCAATACCCGTATCTCAATGCGCACAAACTTAATTGCAAACCTGGTTAACCTAATTTTCAATTATTTTCTTATAGGAGGGCATTGGATTTTCCCTCGGCTAGAAGTGACCGGCGCCGCAATTGCCACCGCAATTGGCAATTTTGTTGGCTTTTTGCTTTCTATTTATTCTATCAGCCACCATGGCGAATTTTTAGACCTGTATAATCATACACCTTGGAAATTTGACCGCCATACAATTGGAGGAATGCTGAAAATAAGTTCGGGCGCTATGGTGGAACAGGTGTTCATGCGTATTGGCTTTTTTACCTATGCTAAAATTGTAGCAAATTTAGGTACAGTCGCCTTTGCGGCACACCAAATCTGCTCCAATATTTTAGATATCTCCTACGCAGTTGGAGATGGATTCGGCATTGCAGCATCCTCATTAGTCGGGCAAAACCTTGGCGCCAAGCGAAGCGATCTTGCAATTGTGTATGGTAAGGTATGCCAGAGAATTGGCATGCTGGTCTCTTTTTTACTTTTCCTCATCTTCTGTGGGGGGAGACGGTTGTTTGTCCGTATTTTCACCCCGGACTTACAAATTATACAAATCGGCTCTGTGCTAATGATTATCATCGCATTTTCCTGCCTTGCCCAAATTCCACAGGTAATTCTTACCGGCTGTTTGCGTGGCGCCGGCGATGTGCTGTTTACTGCAGTTGTTTCATTAATCAGCATTACCCTGCTGCGCCCTATTGCCTCCTGGATTCTCTGTTATCCTTTGGGGCTGGGTCTGCCCGGCGCCTGGATTGGGCTGTTTCTAGACCAAATGATCCGTTTTCTATTTGCACAATTCCGTTTTTCCAGTGGACGCTGGACCAAAATAGCAGTATAACCAAACCCGGAATATGCTAAAACACATCTTACGCCGCTTAGTAGCGTAAGATGTGTTTTTTATTATTTTGCATATATAATTCAATGTTTCAGTATTTGCAAGCGCCCTTATTCAATGGTACGGCCCAGCTTAAAACTAAGATATTCATCATAGGTTTCACTGCGGTCTATTACCCCATCTTCGGTAAATTCAATAATCCGGTTGGCTACCGTCTGAATAAACTGGTGGTCGTGTGAGGTAAACAAAATTACCCCTTTAAAATCAATAAGGCCGTCATTGACTGCGGTGATTGATTCCAAATCCAAATGGTTGGTAGGTTGGTCAAGCACCAAAACATTTGCGCCAAACATCATCATGCGAGAAAGCATACAGCGTACCTTTTCACCGCCAGAGAGAACATTGACCGGCTTATATACATCATCACCTGAAAAAAGCATTTTGCCTAAAAAGCCTCTTAAATAAGTTTCGGTCGTATCTTTCGAATATTGTTCCAGCCACTTAATAATACTTTCCTCACAACCGTTGAAGAAGCTGGAGTTATCGTGTGGGAAATAGGATTGGCTGGTGCTGATTCCCCATTTATAACTTCCTGAATCCGGCTCCAATTCTCCCATAAGGATTTTAAACAGCGTGGTATTGGCAATTTCATTTTCACCGATAAAAGCAATTTTATCTCCGCGGTTTACCCGGAAAGAAACGTCTTTAAGTACCTGTACGCCATCTATGGTTTTGCTGATATTTTCTACTGCTAAAATTTCCTTGCCTGGTTCCCGGTCCATCTGGAAGCCAACAAAGGGGTACCGGCGGGACGATACCGGCAGATCCTCAACCGTAAGCTTATCAATTAACTTTTTACGGCTGGTTGCCTGCCGAGACTTTGATTTGTTGGCAGAAAAGCGTGCAATAAAGTTTTGCAGCTCTTTAATTTTTTCTTCGCTTTTCTTTTTTTGGTCGTTGAGCATACGTTGAACCATCTGGCTGGACTCGTACCAAAAATCATAGTTACCAACATAAACCCGAATTTTTGAAAAATCAATATCTACAATATGTGTGCATACGTTATTCAAAAAATGACGGTCATGAGAGACTACAATGACAGTTCCCTCATAATCCAGCAGGAAATCTTCCAGCCAGCTAATAGACTGGATATCAAGGTTATTGGTAGGCTCGTCCAGTAAAATAATATCCGGCTGGCCAAACAGCGCCCGCGCCAATAAAATTTTAACCTTTTCTCCACCGGTAAGGGTGCTCATCTGTGCATCAAGCAGCTCACTGCTTAACCCCAAACCATTCATTAACCGCCCTGCCTCGGTCTCTGCGTCCCAGCCGTTCATCTCGGCAAACTCTGCTTCCAGTTCAGACGCTTTCACCCCATCCTCTTCTGTAAAATCCTCCTTTGAGTACAGGGCCTCCTTTTCCTGCATAATCTGGTAAAGGCGGGGACTGCCCATAATGATGGTGTCCAATACCGTATATTCGTCAAATGCATAGTGATCCTGCTTTAACACCGACATTCTGGTTTTGGGGTCAATAAAAACATCACCGGTGGTTGGTTCCAGCTCCCCCGAAAGAATTCGTAAAAAAGTGGATTTTCCCGCACCATTGGCGCCTATTACGCCATAACAGTTACCTCCGGTAAAAATTAAATTTGCCCCAGCAAACAGGTTTTGTCCATTAAAACTTAAACTTAAATTCGATACAGTTATCATATTTCCTCCAAAATACAGCTGCTTATTTTGTCAGTCTTTTTTATTCTAACATAGAAATAGCAAATTGCGAAGTCATTTTTCTGCTTTCCCACGAATACAGGCAATTTTGTTGCCTGTGCAACAAAAATGGGAGCAGGCCATTACCTGTTCCCGTTTTTCTCTCTATTTCATGCGTAATTTATTTTTAACGCCTGGCTACTTTCATTATAAGAGATCTCTGTAAAATTCAAATAGTATCACGACGGAAAATATCTCTGCCTTCCGCATCGATTGCCACAATCAGCGGAAACTCTTTTATTTCCAGCTTTTTAATGGATTCGCATCCTAAATCCTCAAAAGCAATTACCTCACAGGAAGTAATACATTGGGCAGCTAACGCCCCTGCCCCGCCAATAGCACACAAATAAAGGCCACTATTCCTAACGATTGCCTGTTTAACCTGCTCGTTACGCTCCCCTTTACCAATTGTACAACAAAGTCCTAAATCCATTAAGCGGGGAGTATATGGGTCCATCCGGCCAGATGTGGTGGGGCCACATGAGCCAATTACCTTACCTGGTGGATTTGGGGTGGGTCCAGCAAAATAGACGGTGCTGCCCTTTAAAGGAAACGGCAGTGGCTTTCCGTCATCCAGCAGGGCAAACAGCCGTTTATGGGCAGCATCCCGCGCCGTGTAAATTACCCCGCTTAATAAAATCGAACTGCCGGCATGCAATTCCTTGACCCGCTCGGGCAGTTCGGAAGTATGGATATGAATGTTTGCTATTGTAACCACCGTCCTAGTCTTTCTAAAAAGCGTTCCAGCACTGAATGGCGGAAAGTGCTGGTCCGCCGCAAAGCTGACCTGCCACCTGATCGCATCTGAGTTTTATTTTCAGGCACGGTTATCGGCGGCTCAGCGAAAAAACTCAGCTGCCGGCTCTGGCTCCCGGTCATCCTCCAGCTGGGATTCTAATATAGGTGCAGATAATTCATAAACGGTAAAACTGGCGGAAGCGCTGTCTGCCGCCTGCTCCATCTGCTCCAGCCGCAGTCGGATTTTATCCATAGACTCTAGCATCTGGCGCTTCAGTTGCTTTAGTTCATCCTGGAAGGAACAAAGTTCCGTCTGCATTTTTTCAGCAGTTTCATTGACCTCTATTTTTGCCTTATCGGTAATTTGGGCAGCATTGTGACGGGCATCGGCCAGGGTTTCGCCAATTTCAAGCGCCACCTCATCATATTTACGGCTTTTATATTCCAGACTTTCCACCTTGAACTTCAGCTGCCGATTTGATTCCTGCTGAATCTTCAGCTCCCGGTCTTTTTCATCCGTGAGCTGTACCTGTTTTTCCAACCGGAAAGACAGTGTATTCATAGAACTTGTAAGTTCTGATATCTTGCTTTTTTGCAGATTGTTTTCTTCTTCTTGCCGGGCTAACTGATCCTGCTGCTGTTTCAGCTGGTCTTGTAACGCTTTTTTGGATTCCTCCAACGTTTGAATCTGCTGCATTAGCTCGTCCTGTGCTTGGTTTGCCTTCTCATTCATATCTTGAACATACTGCAACACCGCTTTTTTGTCAAAACCACTAAAAACTGTTTTAAAAAGGCCCTGTTCGCTCATATGCTTCACCCTTACCTACATTGTTGTGTACAATTATACCATTTATTTTTATAAAAACAAAGGGCAGTTTTGTTACATTATCAATTTTTTCTTGAGAATAGATCCGTTATAATGAAAACAGTTGCGTAAATGAGTAAATATAATGCCATAAGGAGTAAGTATGAGTAGTAAATTGGTAATTTTTGATCTGGATGGAACACTGAACAAAACGGAGCTGTTTACCGTACCTGCAACCCAACAGGTATTAAAGGAATTTAATGCCGGGGAATTTTCGCGGGAAGAAATCCTCTCGATGATGGGTGGTGTGGTATATGAGTTTGCGCAGAAATACCTGCCTGACCGCTCTAAGGAGGAGCAGGACCGTTTTATGAAGCGTTTGGGTGAAGTTGAGCGGGATTATATGAAAATAAACTGCGGCACCTTTGACGGCGTCATGGAGTCGTTGATCAAATTAAAGGAAAACGGATACAAAACTGCAGTTTGTTCCAATGCTTTTCTGCCTTACATCAGCCGGGTCATTACTGCTTTAGGCATGGAACCATACATGGACTACAAACGTCCGCTGATCGAAGGGAAAACTAAAATTGACACTTTAGGTATTCTGTTAGAAGAAGTGAAACCCGATAAGGCTGTAATGGTTGGTGACCGCCTGTATGATCTGCAGGCTGCCAGAGCCAACAACATTCCATTTATTGGCTGCCTGTATGGGTATGGAAAAGCAGAAATGAGAGATTCTGACCTTTGTGTAAAAACAGGGTTTGAAATTTTTGACGCTGTAAAACAGTTGCTTGGTTAGTTCTATTTTTTTGTATTGACAACTTTAATTTTAAGCAGTATGATGTTTATATCTTTTATAAATAAGGGAGTTGTCTGTTTGGAGATTGTTCTGTAAGGAACACGTATGATTGCATTTTGCATTTTGTAAAGGCAATATCAAATTGCTTTTATTTGCTGTGCAATTTTGTTTCGTACAGAACTATGACAGATAGGTTTCAACGATCTATTGGGGCATAGTTTAAAACTATGCCCCTTTTTTGCATCTATGTGCTCCATTTGAAATACCATGTTTATGTGAATCAAATGATGTTTACTTCCGATAATCACTTATACTGTTCTCGTGCCATCATAGAAAAGAAGTAAAATCACTTGGAACATACTATTTATAAAAAGTTTTATTAATATAACAAGGTTTAACCATGATTATCAGGAGGAATTACAAGTGAATTATATAAAATCTAAAAAATATGATATGGCGTTTATACAGCAAAACATTATGGGCCCTAACCCCATGAAATTGTTGGAAGAACTGTTGCAAAAGTACCCGCTTTTGCCTGGTGAAACGGTTTTGGACCTTGGCTGCGGAAAGGGAGTGACCTCGCTTTTTGCAGTCAAAGAATATCAGGCAAGGGTTTTTGCTACCGATTTATGGATTAGCCCCACCGAAAATAAGCAGCGGTTCGATGCCTTGGGGCTAACCTCACAACAGATTATTCCTATTAAAGCGGAAGCTCATGAACTGCCTTATGCGAATGAATTTTTCGATACTGTAATCTGCATTGATTCTTATCACTACTTTGGAACGGACAAAGAATACCTGAGCCAGCATTTGCTTCCGCTGATAAAACATGGCGGGCGCCTTCTGATTGCAGTGCCGGGGCTAAAAAAGGACATTCATGAAAATATTCCTGCGGAGATGCTGCTATCGTGGAGCGCAGAGGATATTCAAACCCTTCATGATGCCAAATTTTGGAGAAATATTTTATCTGAAACGGAAGGAATTGAAATAATTGAGTTGGGTGAAATGCAAAGCTTTGACGAATGCTGGAACGACTGGCTCGCCTGTGACAACGAATATGCTGTCAATGACCGAAAAGCTTTAAACGCTGGTGCCGGAAAATATATGAATTTTATTGCCATGATCATCTGTAAACAATAACGCTGCTCTTCACAGAAGCAGCACCCCTCTGACAAAAAATGGAATATGATTTATAATTATAAAATCATATTTCAGCTAACTTCACCAGCATCATGGGCAGAATCTCTGGAAAACGGTGGTCTTAAATAGCCCAAAAACAATATTGGCGGTCTCCTCGAGGTGCATTGAAAAAATCTGACAGTATAATATTTACGAGCAGCCCCACTTGGTGGGGCTTGCTCGTATTTGTGTTATGCTGCCCTTACTTCAGCAGGCTATTCGCAGGCATGTGAATGCGATCCGGGTACATTTCTGCTTTCATAACCCTAGCATACTTTGCAATTTTTGCAATATTTATTTATGTCCGCTTTGAGTTTCTGCAAACTTCTTTTAAATGTTTTTGAAAATGGTATTGGAATCGCCACTTCAAATTCCTCAAAGGGCAGCTTTGTGTAAGGTTATCCTGTCATCTAATGTGCATCCGGCAATCTGCATCTATTTTAGCAAAAAGAAAAATTTCTGCATCTAAAGTTTTTATCTCTCCGTCTTGGCCGGTGTTTTTTAAGCTCCATATAAAAAGCCCGTCAATGCAAAAAATGCAATGGCGGGCTTTTTGGTTATGAAAGCATATTCTCTTATGCTTCTAAATTTTTACACTTAATTACCTGAATAGCACCAGTTGGGCACTGGCCAACGCATACTTCACAGTTAATGCATTTTGCAGGGTCAATGGCAGCCAGGTTATCATTGACAGTAATAGCGCCTGTCGGGCAGGATTTTTCACATTTGCGGCAGCCAATACACCCTACTTTACACACCTTACGTGTATAAGCGCCCTTATCATGAGAAGAACAGGTAACTGTTACATTGCTGGTGAAGGGCACAATGGTAATTAAATTGTTAGGGCACATTTTAGCACACATGCCACAGCCAACACAGCGGGATTTATCCACCACTGCTACACCATTTTCAATATGAATTGCATCATATTGACAAACATCTACACAATCCCCATAGCCCAGGCAGGCGCTGGAACAGCTTCTTCTGCCCTGGTAAAAGGTATTGCAGGCGGCACAGGTCTGCGGGCCTTCATAATCCATTACATAAGAAGATACCTCGCAATTGCCGGCACAGCGTACCACGGCGGATTGTTCCTCCACATCTTCAAACTCAACCCCCAATGCCTCGCTGATGGCTTTGGCAGCACCATCACCACCAGGGATACATAGGTTGGTTTTTATACCATTGTTCTGTGTCAATGCTTTTGCGTAGTCATCACAGCCAGCATAGCCGCAAGCACCGCAGTTTACCCCAGGCAAACAGGCACGAACCTTATCGAATGTTTCATCAACAGGGACCGCCATAAATTTGGAGGCCAGCGCGAGGCCCAGGCCGGCCAATATTCCAATCAGGGTTACCAGACCAACCGGAATTAGATAAATTTCCATTCTTTCTCCCTCCGATCATTAATGGAAGATGCCTTCGGCAACTCCTGAGAAGCCCATAAATGCCACCGATACAATCGAAGCGGCAATTAGGGTTGCGGGCAAACCCTTAAAGGATTCAGGGCGGTCGCTGGTCTCTACCCTACTGCGCACACCAGAGAAGAGCACCATGGCAAGCATAAACCCAAGCCCCGCACCTACCGAGTTTACCATAGCCTGACCGTAACTAAACGCTTTAGCACCGTCTACATTGAGGATAGTAACACCCAAAACTGCACAGTTGGTGGTAATCAGCGGCAAATATACGCCCAAAGACTGGTGTAACGCAGGAACATACTTTTTCAAGATAATCTCTACCAGCTGAACCAATGCGGCAATGACCAGAATAAATACTACTGTCTGCATATAATCCAAATTTTTTGGTTTAAGCAGGTAGGTATACAGCGGCCAGGTTACCGCTGTAGAAATACACATAACAAATGTTACCGCCAAACTCATGCCAACAGCAGAATCCAGCTTTTTCGAAACGCCAAGGAACGGGCAGATACCAAGGAATTTGCTCAGTACAAAGTTTTCTACAAAAATCGCACTGACTAAAATAAACATCATTTGGCTCATTTTTCACAGCCCCCTTCCGATGCTTTTCCACAGAAACTTGCAGAAGGACAGGCGGCGCAGCCCATCTCACGTTTGCCTACCGCTTTGCCTTTGGTCAGTTTGTTTACCAAAGCTACCAGGCAGCCAAATACAAAGAAACCACCTGGGGCAAGAACAAGAATACCAACTGGCTCGGTAATAAATGGAATTTGCATGCCAAACCAACTTCCGGAACCTAAAATTTCGCGGATAGAGCCCATGATGAGCAAAGCCAGCGTAAAGCCAAGGCCCATGCCAATACCATCCAGAGCAGAATCCAGAACACTGTTTTTGCTGGCAAACATCTCGGCGCGGCCAAGAATAATACAGTTTACCACAATCAGCGGCAGGAAAATTCCGAGCGCAGCGTCAATATCTGGTGCAAATGCTTTTACCAATTGGCCTACAATCGTTACAAAGCCAGCAACTATAACAATATAGCACGGAATTCGAACTTTGTCGGGAATAATATTTTTCAGCAGAGAAATTGCAACATTTGAGCAAAGCAGTACAACGGTAGCCGCCATACCCATACCAACACCGTTTACGGCCATGGTTGTGACAGCCAAGGTCGGGCAGGTACCCAGAACTAGTACTAGTACCGGATTTTCTTTAATAATGCCATTCAGCAGTATTTTTAATTTTTTCATGCACCCAGCACCCCTTTCGCCTGGCCAAATCTTTCTATCGCATCTTTTAATGCATCCTTAAAGGCGGTAGATGAAATGGTAGCACCAGCTACATTTTCAACACCATCAACATCTGCAGCAGAGGTTTTTCCCACATATTTTTCTAAATAGGCAGCATCTCCTACTCCAGAGCCAACCCCCTCGGTCTCGTTCATTTCGGTCACTGCGATGCCAGAAATAGAACCATTAGCATCAAACCCGACTGCCAAGGTCAGCGGTTTGGAATAAAAGCCTTCTGCAGAGCCAAGTGCGATATATCCTTTACTTCCCACCTTGTAAGCAGCAAATCCATCTACTTCGGCACTGGTTACCTCTTCTGCCGTTGCATCAGAATAAATTTTGGTTATAAAAGGCGCAATGGCCGACTGCATATCGTTTTTTACGGTATCAAACAGCTCAACGGCAGCTTTTACAGCATCTTTAAATGCCGTAGAAGAGATGGTAGCCCCTGATACATTCTCAACACCGTCAATATCCCCGGCAGAGGTTTTACCCACATATTTTTCTAAATAGGCAGCATCGCCTACTCCCGAACCAACGCCGTCGGTCTCATTCATTTCAGTTACTACAATCCCCACAATAGAACCGTTTGGATCAAATCCTACCGCCAAGGTCAGTGGTTTGGAATAAAAACCTTCCTGTGAAGAAAGAATCACAAAGCCCTGGTCCCCTGCTTTAAATGCGGTGTACTCCTCCGAAGCGCTTTCGATTACATTGCCTTTCGGAACATCCGGGAAAAGCTGCGCCATAAAGTCAACCGGCGGGGTTTCGGGTTTTTCCGGGTCAATCGGGTTTTCCGCCTCTGGAACATCGGCACCTGAAACCGCAGAGTAAACCTCAAATGCGGCAGTAACTGCGGAACGCAGCCCTTTGGAAGAAACTGTAGCGCCCGCTACACCGGTGACCCCTTCCAAACTTCCGGTTTTTCCGTTATAGGTGGACAGGTAATTTTCATCATCTACCACCCTGGTTCCAATGCCAGTGGTTTCACCATGGTTCAGCACTTTAACCTTAGATATGGTAGAATCAGACTTAATGCCAGTCATTACGGTGATCTCACCGCCATAACCAAAGGCCTTGGTGGTAATTACATACCCCGCACCATTTTTTGCCACATAGCAGTCTACAAAGCCTTCGGGCGGGTTTTCCAGGTTTTCTACCGGAGTAAAGGTATCCGCTTCGGGCAACAGCTCAATCCGGGCTGCCGTAGCCTCGGCGTTCAGACGTTCAGTAATGATTGGTTCGGTAATGCTGTTGGTAAATACCAACGCAAAGGAGACAATTAGGCAAATTACAGTTAAAACTACCGTCGGCAGGACAAAATCTTTCACTATCTTCATTTTGCCACACCTCCAAACGGCTTGGTTTTGGTGAGGGTGTCAATGTGCGGGGTTAAAATGTTCATTAATAAAATAGCGAATGACACACCTTCCGGGTAAGAGCCAAACTGCCGGATCACTACCGTGAGCAATCCACATCCAATGCCAAAAATTAATTTTCCCCAATTGGTTACCGGGCTGGTGGAATAGTCGGTTGCCATAAAAACAGCACCAAGTACAACGCCGCCGGTAAGCAGCTGCATCAGAGGGTCGGCTCCCAATGCCCAGCTGAACAGGAACACTGTACCCATAAAGGCCACAGGAATAATCGGGTTAATCACCTTACGAATAACTAAGTATACGCCGCCAATCAGCAGTGCCAGCACACAGGTTTCACCCAAACAGCCGCCTCGCAGCCCAAGGAAGAGATCCATATAGCTTGGAATGCCTTCCGCCGTACCCTCGGCCAGCAGAGTCAGCGGGGTTGCACCCGAAACCAGCTCAATTCCCCCGGCGGTTTTCTGGGGGATCAGCCAATTGCTCATCTGCCCTGCAAAGGAAACAAGCAAAACTATTCTGGCAGTAATGGCCGGGTTGGCAAAATTTTGTCCAATACCGCCAAACAGCTGTTTAACAATGACAATTGCAACAAAGCAGCCTAGTACAGCCATCCAGATTGGAAAAGTTACCGGTAAATTGAATGCCAGCAGCATACCGGTTACCACAGCACTTAAATCCGAAATGGTATTGGCCCGTTTGGTAACCACCCGGAACAAGTATTCAAACACAACACAGGATACTACGCAAACTGCAACAAGCAACAAACTGCGCAGCCCAAAAATAATCACCGACGCGATCAATGCAGGAACCATTGCAAGTACTACATCCAGCATAATGCGGGTAGTCGAATTTCCGCTCTTGATATGAGGCGAAGGCGTAACGGTCAATAAATTGTTCAATTGATTCACCCCTACTTACTATTTTTACGAAGCAATGCTTTTGCCATTCTATTTGTCAGCACCAGGTTACGCTTTGCCGGACAAACGTAGGAGCAGCAACCGCATTCCATGCACAAGTTTACCTTTAACGCTTTTAGCCCATCTACATCATTGTTTTTATAACTGCGCTCAATCGCTACAGGCATCAGGTCAAATGGGCACGCAGCTACACATTTTCCACAGCGAATACAAGGGGTATCAAAAATATTTTCCACTTGTTTTTGGTCGAAAGCCAAAATTGCATTGTTATTTTTCAGCAATGGGTAGCTATCGTCATAAACCGCAATGCCCATCATCGGGCCGCCCATTAAAAGCTTTTTCGGTTCTGTTTTGTACCCTCCGCAAAAATCAATAATATGATTAAATGGGGTACCAATAGGAGCAACCAGGTTTTTTGGCTCGGCAACCGCACCGCCGTCTACGGTAATACGCTTAGAAATAAGCGGCATACCGGTTTTCATATATTTTGCCAAAAAGGCACAGGAAGTGATGTTCATAACAATAGCCCCAACATCTGATGGAAGCATACCTTCCTTAACCACACGTCCGGTGGTCTCATAAATAATTACTTTTTCTGCCCCCTGTGGGTATTTAGACTTCAGTGTAACAACCTGAATATTACTATCTTTCTCGACTGCTTTGGCAAACTTAGCAATGGCATCGGGCTTGTTGTCTTCAATACCAATGCAAGCCTGTTTAATACCCAGCCATTTTAAAACCAAGCGTACCCCACTTAACACATCCTCAGTATCTTCCATCATGGTGCGGTAATCAGAGGTGATATATGGCTCACACTCAGCGCCATTAATTACTAACGTATCAACCTCAGAAAGATTTTTGGGGTTCAGCTTTACATGAGTCGGAAAACCAGCACCGCCTAAGCCCACTAACCCTGATGCTCTTACAGCTTTCAAAAAATCCTCCCTGCTGTTTATCTGCGGTGGGCAAATAGATGCATCCGGCTCTTGTGTTTTGTCGGCTTCAATCTCAACCGCCGTAGTTTTTGCTCCTGCGGGAGTAATAATTTCAACCAATCCAGTTACTTTTCCCGAAACGCTGGCATGAATAGGAGCGCTTACATATTGTTCAGAATCCCCTATTTTTTGCCCAACCTTTACAATATCTCCAACCTTTACGAGTGGTTCGCATGGTGCCCCCATATGCTGCACCATGGGAATCACAACCCGATCAGGAATTGGCATCATTACGGTGGCACAGTCTTTTGTATTCTTGCGATGCGGCACCGCTACACCGCTTAACCGTTTACGAAAAAGCTTTGACACGTTATTGCCCTCCATTTTTATAGATTTTGCTGCTTCCCGACTGCCTGTCGGAAGCCGGCTAAGATATGGCATCAGCACGTTTAGTACCATGCCGGTTACACTGCCGACCACCAGGCCGGACAGCAAGAGTATAGGAAAATAATAGTATACGTAGCGATTTTTTAAAATCACCCGGGCCATAACAATCTGCCCCGCGTTATGGGCTACAGCCCCGGCTATACTTAAAGCCAGATAACGAGCTTTGTGGCGGGTTAATACCATAAGAAAAAGCATAACAAGCAGTGACACAGCACCACCGGCAAAACTCATTGCCCCACTAATAAACCCGCGCAGCATAGCAAAAAGGGATTTTAGCACCACCAGGGTAAACGCGCTGCCTTTTCCCACTAAAAACAAACAATACATAGTAACGACATTCGATAATCCAAGCTTTACGCCTGGCGGCAGCATGGGAAAAAGCGTCATGATTGCAGATTCAAAAAAAGAAAGTACAATGGCCAGCGCAAACAACAGCCCCATAGTTGTGACTCGTTTTGCAGCGCTTGTACCGTTCTGCCTCATATGTCACTTCCCTTCTCGCCCAGCAGAGTGAAACTGGTACTCTGTCTTGGTTTCATTGGGGCGGAAGTTACCTTCCAAAGAGTTGGACCAATAAACGTTTTTTTCCTGATCGACCAAAATCGCCTCAAACTCTTCAGAGTTTATCATAGATAAAGCATCTTCCTTCTCCATCATAAACAGCGCTGTTGAAAGGTAATCCGCCAGTGCGCCATGTTCTGAAATGATTGTTACCGAAATAAAATCACTTTTGCACGGATAACCTGTTGCGGGGTCTAAAATATGGTGGTAAGTCACGCCATCTTCCACAAAATAGCGTTCATAGTCGCCTGTGGTGGCCATTGTCTTGCCAGGCAGATGAACCGTTCCAATATATTCCGATGCATCTCCTCGTGGGTCCCGTACGCCAAACACGTATTCACTGCCATCTGGCTTTTGGCCAATTACTGCCAGGTTTCCCCCCAGCGATACATAACCGGATTCAATTCCCTTTTCCCGGGCAATGTTTATAACAATCTCGGCGGCCATTCCTTTGGCAATACCGCCTAAGTCGATTGCCTGTCCTTTTTTAGCCAACATAACACCACGATTTTTTTCATCCAGTAAAATATCTTGGTAGTCCACCAACTCCAGTGCCTTATCAATTTCTTCTTTTGGCGGCACCCTTGGGTCTAAGCCTGTGATGTCCCACAGCTTTGTCAGTGGTGCTATGGTAACATCAAACCGGCCGTTTGATTTTTCAGAATATTCCTTTGCCAGCTTAATACAGTCAAATGTCTCTTGAGATACGCTTACAAACTTTTTCCCGGCATTCAGGTTAATCATGGTTACTTCAGACTCATCTAAATGCATGGACATACGCTGCTCAAAGTCTTTTAGGCTGCTGTTTATTTCATCGACTACCTTTTGGGCGCTGCGACCATACATCTTTTGTTCAATAAAGGTATCCATAATAAACTGCATAGAGGTTACCGGTGTTGAATTGGCCTTTTGCTCATTAGAACACCATATTCCAACTGCAAAAGCAGCAACTAACAGCAGTATTCCCACTACCGTTAAAACTATTTTTTTGGTTTTTTGCAAATTTTTATCACCCAACTTTTATCCCCAACAGCCAACCAATATTTTATTGACAAAATATACACAATATACTGTTAAATTAATGACAACATATACAAACTGTTGGCCAACATGTAATATTTTATACGAATATTCGCCCTTTTGCAAGTATATCTAGTTTGAAAGTTATGGATATTCTTACTTTTTTTATAATCTTCCTTATTTTGCGAGACTTGGTATACAGGTGTTATTGTACTAAGCAGGATGAGGCTGATCAAATTGCCTTTTGCCACAAATAAAAGCGGCGGAAAATTCCGCCGCTTTTTATTTGAAATATACGTCAATTATTCGTGGTCATGGTCACAGCCACAATCACAGCCATCATCACCACAGCAGCAATCGTCAGGAAGCTCAAATTCCAGTTTTTCACCGCAATTGGGGCATTCCATTTCGCCTTCCAACAGCATATCTTCGTCAATACAGATGGTATCACCACATGCAGGGCACTCTACTTCGTAAAGATCACCCTCGTCACAGCAGCAGTCATCGTCTTCGTCATCCAGCTCGCCGTAATACTCTTCCTCTAAGGTGTTCAGGTCCTCGTCAATCTCATCTACCTGCTCACTCAGCTCGGCATAGCCGTCTTCCATATCTACGACCGAAAATGCCAACTCGTCCAATACATCTGTAATAGCCTTCAGAATTTTGCCCTCTTTGCTGGCAAGATCAATATCAAAACCTTCAACAAGTCCTCTTAAATACGCTACTTTCTCGGTTACGGTCATGGTCATGTCCTCCTTTATCCCTGTTTTATTGTAGCTTAGTTTTCACTGTTTTATGCGCGCTCTAAATATTCTCCGGTACGGGTATCAATACGAATCATATCACCCTCTTCAATGAATAGCGGAACTCTAACTTCGGCACCGGTTTCTACGGTTGCCGGTTTGGTTGCATTGGTTGCAGTATCACCCTTAAAGCCAGGATCGGTCTGGGTTACCTGCAGTTCAACAAAGAAAGGAGGCTCTACGCCAAATACGCTTCCTTTATAGGAAAGCACCTTAACGTCCATATTTTCTTTCACAAATTTAAAACCGTCACCCAAAATGCCTTTATTAATAGGCAGGTTCTCGTAGGTTTCGTTATCCATGAAATAGTATAGGTCGCCATCGTTGTAAAGATACTGCATCTCTTTTCTTTCAATGTAAGCAGTCGGGAATTTTTCGGTTGGGTTAAAGGTTTTCTCAACAACAGCGCCCGAAATCACGTTGCGAATTTTAGTGCGAACAAATGCCGCACCTTTTCCTGGTTTTACGTGCTGGAATTCGATAATCTGGAAAACGTTACCGTCCATATCAAAGGTTGCGCCATTTCTAAAATCGCCAGCTGAAATCATGTATTAAACCTCCAAAATTAAACTTCTCATAAAAATCTATCGTTCTTAGTCTACCCTAAAATGAGGAAATTTTCAAGTAGTTCCCATTATAAAATGATTAAATTCTTGCTGCTATGCGCAAAATTATGGCTACCATCGGCAGTAATCAGCACCATATCCTCAATCCGGCAGCCAAATCTACCCTCCAGGTAGATGCCCGGTTCAATCGTCATAACGATACCCGCCTCACACTGATCCGTGCTGGCGGGGCTAAAACGGGGTTCCTCATGGATTTCAATACCAACCGAATGGCCCAGCCCATGACCAAAACAGCCTTCAAATCCAGCTTCATGAATAATATCCCGGGCAATCTTATCAATCTCAAAACAGCTCTTGCCAGGGCATACCGCCTTCTCTGCTTCAAGCTGTGCCTTCAATACAGTGTCGTACACCAGCTTTTGCTCGTCGCTTACCTTTCCAACCGCTACCGTACGTGTCATGTCGGAACGGTAGCCATCTATGACCGCGCCAAAGTCCATGGTGACAAAATCCCCTGCCTCAATTGGTTTCGTGGTTGGTACACCGTGAGGCAGTGCGCTGTTTTTCCCGGAAACCACGATAAACGGAAAGGATACGCCCTGTGAGCCTTTTCCACGGCAGAAAAACTCCATATCCAATTCCAGTTCAAGTTCGGTTAAACCGGGCTTAATCCGATTTAATGCAAACTCAAAAGCTTCATCAGCAATATTCTGCGCCTGCTGTATCAGCTTAATCTCTTGCTCGGTCTTAAACCTACGCTGATGTAAAATCACATCATTCAACTTTTCATCCATCAGCAGCCGGGCATCTCGAATTCGTTTTTTCCAATACAGGTATTGGGCTACCGTGGCATAACCGCTTTCAATCGCAACTGCTTTTACTTGGTGGCGTGCAATCAGTTCGTTAATCTGGTCAGCAAGTTTATCCTGCAATATTACCTGACAATCCCTTACGCGGTTGCGGGCTGCTTCTATATAGCGAAAATCAATCACTAAATAAGCAGCTTCACGGGTTACAAACAACGTTCCGGCGGTAGATTCCATCTCGGTATAATATAAGCGGTTTTCGTCACTTAATATAAGCGCGGCATCAACACCATCGGGTAGGTTTTTAGCTAACTGTTCTATTTTGCTCATTGCAGGTCTGCCTTTCCAACAGGTATATCTACCTTTTTTAGTTTCAAATTGTGGTGGGTAATCTCAAATTCTATCAGAAACACATTGTATGAATGAAAATTTCGCATGTATGCCGGCAACCTAAGGCGAACACTTTTCCACACTACCCTTTCGCATTTACTTGTGCCCATGCGTAAAACACGGGTGGACGCATATCTCCAAACGGTGAGCTTCCCATTTTTCATGTTGCCCCACTCAACTCGGCCCGCGAGGGCATAACACCTCCCCGTAGGGGACGCATGCAGCAGGGCCTCTGCAAACAAAATAAACAACTAGGTCCTCGTCAGCAGGTACAGGGTAGTAAGCAAAAGAACACCGTTGGAATATGTGCTGTGGGGTGATTCATAGGAAAAGCGTATTAATGTTGTCGGGACCTGTTCAAAATCTTTGGTTTTAGTAACGGGTGGGGTTACTATATTATATTTTTCAACGCTTCCAGCGCCAATATGTAACTGTATTTTCCAAACCCTGCAATCTGACCAACACAAACAGGCGCCAGCACCGATTTACTGCGGAACTCATCCCTTGCATGAATATTGGAAAAATGCACTTCCACTGTTGGCAGTTTTATTGTGGCTATCGCATCACGAATTGCATAGCTGTAATGGGTATATGCACCTGCATTCATGACGACTCCATCAAAATCAGACATAGCTGCATGCAGCTGGTCAATGATTTCTCCTTCGCTGTTTGACTGGAAAATCTTGCAGCTAAACCCCAATTCCTCAGCTTTATCCATAATCTGCAGATTAATGCTGTCAATATCCTCCTTGCCATACACACCGGTTTCCCGTATTCCGGTGAGGTTAATATTAGGTCCGTGAATCACTAACACCTTTTTCATGTTATTCCTCCGTTGTCTGCCTTTTACACTGATTTTCAATTGCTTTTTCATACATCTCTTTCATGGCGTATGCATCTTCCGCCTGGGTACCTGCCGATTCACAAATAATAATAGGGGAACAGTTTTTTCGAACAATCAGGTCGGCCACCGGTTCAAAGTTTGGCCCAAACAGAGTATCTGAAAAAGTTAAATGTGCTTTTTCCCCGCCTTTTTGAGTATATTCTATCTTGGAAAAATGAGAATGAAACTCTTTCATTCTAGAAGAGCCAAGTTTATTTTCCATCTGATCAAATATTGCAGCAAAATCTTTATAGCTTTTTAAGCCACCAAAGGTACGGGCGTTTAAATGGCCAAAGTCGATACAAGGAATTAACCTCTCATCAACCTTGCAAAGCTCTAACACCTCATCCAGAGTACCCAGCTGGTTTACCTTTCCCATGGTTTCGGGGCAAATACGGATATGCGAATACCCATTATCGTCCAAAGCCTTTACCGCCAGCTTCATAGTATCAATCGCCAGCGCCAACGCCTCTTCCCGTGATATTTTAGAACAGGAACCGGAATGAACAATAATACGTTCTGCCCCCATATCGTGGGCGGCACGTGCAGACTGAAGAATATACTGTATTGAATTTAACCGTTTTTCTTCTTCTATACTGGACATAGAAATGTAGTACGGTGCATGCAGCGAAAGCTGAATTCCATATTCTTTTGCCAGCCTTCCAAGCTCATTGGCAGATTCAGTTGATATGCGTACCCCCCGCCCACATTGATATTCATAAGCATTCAAGCCCATTTTGTGCACATATTCAGGTATTTGTGCGGTCTTTTTAAATCCCATGGCAGTAAAACTGTCTGAATTACCCGCCGGTCCAAAACGTACCATTTTCATCCCCCAGTCCGCCGCTTATTATCGGCTATTAATTCAAATTACAGCACTTGCTGTACACGGTGTCAAAAGCAGGAAAAGACTTCCTAAAAGTAAAATACATAAACATTTTCCGGGTGCTTATGCGCCTAACAGAAAATATGTATCTGAAAAAAAGTGTTTGTTAACTGAAACTTCTTTACCTAGAATATTTTTTAGACCGATGGTGAAGCACTTTTACTTCCAGTTTGCGCCGGAACTCAATTCCATGCCCCCCGCCCTCGACCATCGGTTCTACCAGAATACTGGTACAACCTAACAGGTTAGCTGCCAGAGTATCGGTAAAAATTTGGTCACCAACTACCGCTACATTCTTTTTGGGCAACCCTAAAAGCTTTGCAGCCTTGTGCATTCCACAAGGCAATGGTTTAAGGGCATTTGCCACAAACCGGAGCCCTATTTTTTCGGCAAAAGGCTTTACTCTTTCATTGGAGTTATTGGAAACTACCATCAGCTTGACCCCAAAAGCCTTCATTCGGTCAACCCATTCCTTTACCTGATCCGGCACTACATGATCATCTGGCAAAGCCAGAGTATTGTCCACATCTAACAGCAGGCCCGCAATATGATTTTCATTTAAAAATTCCGGCGTAATATCGTGCACCCTGCGTAAAAGCAGATCCGGATATAGTATCGACATCTCTATCCTCCAAAATGCGTCGTTTTATTTGATATGCCTCGAGTAAATGGCTAGTTTTTATAATGAATTTATAATGATTAATAATAAAACCGCAGTTTATTTTTCTTATTTGGGGTAATATTGGCCCCGAAGCGAAAGATACCACTACAGTTGCAGGTACTTTCACTGCGGGCACATTAGCTCCTCACTTAATACCGTAAAGTATTCA
The DNA here is from genome assembly GCA_900104565.1 of Ruminococcaceae bacterium Marseille-P2935. Lineage (GTDB taxonomy): Bacteria > Bacillota > Clostridia > Oscillospirales > Ruminococcaceae > Marseille-P2935. The sequence goes on along the minus strand of LT629952.1, from coordinate 145,265 downwards.
TTCTTTGATTTGGGGTACACCGTGAGGTTATTCATACGAAGTATCAATGTTCTCTCAGGTGTCCAAATCTTTGATTTGGGGTACACCGTGAGGTTATTCATACGAAGTATCAATGTTCTCTCAGGTGTCCAAATCTTTGATTTGGGGTACACCGTGAGGTTATTCATACGAAGTATCAATGTTCTCTCAGGTGTCCAAATCTTTGATTTGGGGTACACCGTGAGGTTATTATATCTTATTCAAATAAAAAACACAAATGAAAAAGCGAGCAAACGCTCGCTTTCATCATCTGTACATGCTTTGCTTATTTAAATTTGCGTTTGCGCGCAGCTTCGGACTTTTTCTTACGCTTCACAGAAGGTTTCTCGTAATGCTCTCTTTTGCGAACCTCGGCCAATACGCCGGATTTCGCGCATTCTCTTTTAAATCTTCTGAGTGCACTATCCAAAGACTCGTTCTCTTTAAGTTTCATTTCCAATTCCCTCCTATCGCCGCAGCAGGAGTAATATATCCATAATTACGGATAACATCTAATATTATACAATGAATAACGCTAACCTGTCAATACCTTTATGGCTATTGCATAACATCAAGTTTTCAGGCTATTTTGCCACAATATTGACAAGTTTGCCCGGCACATAGATTTCTTTTATGATGTTTTTGCCCGAAATCTCTTTTGCAACATTGTCATTCGCCTTTACTTTTGACAGCACCTCGTCCTGTGTACTAACAGCCTCAATTATAATGCGGGCTTTAATTTTGCCGTTAACCTGCACTACAATTTCAACCGTGTCGTCCTGGCACTTGCTTTCATCATACTCCGGCCACTTTTGCCCGGTTACCACACCGCCAAAGCCCATAATTTCCCAAAGCTCTTCTGTCATATGGGGAGCAAATGGATTAACCAGCAACAGCAGTGTTTTATATTCATCACGGGTCAGGGTTTTATGGTCATAAATTTCGTTCAGCAATGCCATCATAGCGGCGATTGCCGTATTGAATTTAAGTGCCTCAATGTCTTCCGTTACTTTTTTAATGGTTTTGTGAAAGCTACCTTCCAATTCTTTGGACCAGCCCGTACCCGAAACGCATTCCTGCAAATTCCAAATACGGTCTAAAAAGCGCTTGCAGCCTTTAATAGAAGAGGTGTTCCACGGAGCAGTTTTTTCAAAATCGCCAATGAACATCTCGTATAACCGCATAGTATCTGCGCCGAATTCACGAATAATGTCGTCGGGGTTTACAACATTTCCCCTGGACTTACTCATCTTCTCGCCATTTTCGCCTAAAATCATACCATGGCTGGTACGTTTTTGGTACGGTTCCGGTGTGGAAACAACACCGATATCATAAAGGAACTTATGCCAGAACCTGGAGTACAGCAGGTGCAGAGTGGTGTGCTCCATGCCGCCGTTATACCAATCTACCGGCATCCAGTAATCCAACGCTTCTTTCGATGCCAATTCCTTATCGTTATGAGGATCACAATAGCGCATAAAATACCAGGAAGAACCAGCCCACTGTGGCATGGTGTCGGTTTCACGTTTGGCTGGCCCGCCACACACCGGGCAGGTCACGTTTACCCATTCATCCATGGCAGCGAGGGGGGATTCCCCGTTTTCGGTGGGCTCATAGGACTGTACCTCGGGCAGGGTCAGCGGCAGTTCGCTTTCATCTATTGGCACAAAGCCACAGTGCTCGCAATGAATAATAGGGATCGGCTCACCCCAATAACGCTGACGGGAAAATACCCAGTCACGCAGTTTATAGTTAACCTTGGGTTCGCCTTTTTTATTGTCACTCAGCCACTGAGCAATCTTTTTCTTGGCGTCTTCCACCGACAAACCGTTCAGGAAATCCGAATTCACCATTTCTCCGGTTGCACAGTCGGTATAAGCTTCTTCTTGCACATTGCCGCCTTTTACCACTTCAATAATTGGGAGATCAAATTTTTTGGCAAACTCCCAGTCACGGGTATCATGGGCAGGAACTGCCATAATAGCACCTGTTCCATAGGTAACCAGTACATAGTCAGAAATAAAAATTGGAATTTCCTTGCCGTTTACCGGGTTTATTCCCATTACACCGTCCAAACGGACGCCTGTTTTTTCTTTGACAACTTCGGTACGCTCAAAGTCAGACTTTTTGCCCGCTTCTACCTGATAAGCGCGTATCTCGTCTAGATTGTTCAGCTTGTCCGCCCATTTTTCCAACAGTGGATGCTCAGGAGAAACTACCATATAGGTAGCGCCGAACAGGGTGTCGGGACGGGTGGTATATACCCGCAGTGTATCACCCAGCGTGGTTTCAAAATCCACTTCACAACCGGTAGAACGGCCGATCCAATTGCGCTGGGAAACCTTAACGCGGTCTATGTAGTCCACCAGATCCAGATCATCCAGCAGCCGCTGAGCATACTCCGTAATTTTGAGCATCCACTGGCTTTTCACCTTATGAACCACTTCTCCGCTACAGCGCTCACACACACCGTTAACAACCTCTTCATTGGCCAAAACCACTTTACAGGAGGTACACCAGTTTACCGACATCTCTTTTTTATAGGCCAACCCTTTTTTAAACAGCTGCAAAAAGATCCATTGGGTCCATTTATAATAGCTGGGGTCGGTGGTATTGATCTCACGGCTCCAGTCAAACGACAGTCCCAGGGATTTTAATTGCTCCTTAAAATGTGCCACATTCTGCTTGGTAACAATCTCCGGGTGAATGTGGTTTTTAATTGCAAAATTTTCGGTAGGAAGGCCAAAGGCATCCCATCCCATGGGATAAAGCACGTTGTAGCCCTGCAAACGGCGTTTGCGCGCCACGATATCCAACGCCGTGTAGGAGCGCGGATGCCCTACATGCAGTCCCTGGCCAGACGGATACGGAAATTCTACCAGTGCATAGTATTTGGGTTTGGTATAGTCATTGGTTGCTTTAAAAGCACCGGACTCCTCCCACTTATTCTGCCATTTTTTTTCTATTGCGGCAAAATCGTATTTCAATCTGAACACCCTCTCGTTATACTCAGAAAACCTCAAAACCATTCCGTTTTGAAGGCAAGCGGCAGCCGCGTGGTTGCCTGAACAGATAACTTTCTTTTTTGTGCGTGACCAGCTTCGCCTTTTTGTTCGGCAGCGGGCTGCACCTGCCCTTAAAATTCGCTGCGGTTTTTAAGTGAAACAACTATAAAATTCGTTAATCCGGAGTAACAACACCGGTAAGGTCAACCTGTTTTCCATCAGCCCAAAGTCGTTCCAATGCGTAAAATTCGCGGGTTTCCTGGTTAAACAGGTGCACAATTACATCCCCGTAATCCTGCAGAATCCATAAGGAAGAACCGTATCCCTCTACTCTTTTGGGTTCAATCCCCAGTTTGGAAAGCCGCTCGTCCACTTCGTCAGCCAGTGCCCGCACCTGTGTGGTGCTTTGGCCCGAGGCGATTACAAAATAGTCCCCTAAGGTAGAAAGCCCTTTGATATCGACAACCTGAATATCCTTTGCCTTTTTAGAATCCAGAGCCTTTACCATTTCAATTGCCATGTCAAATGACGTCACGCCGTTCATCCCTCCTAGTTTCGGTGGTGTCGTCGCTTAAAACGATATATTCGTTATATGCTTCCCAGGTATCTTCCACTATTGGCTGGTTACGGTGCGCTAAATCAGCTACGATAAATTTTAGCGCCTCTTTCATCGCCCGGTCCAGGGAAATGTCGGCCAGTTTCCGCATGTTATCCACATCCGGGTAATCCCGGTCTTCTGAGGTAAGGTCGGCCAGATATAAAACACGATCCAGCAGGGTCATATTTGCCCGGCCAGTGGTATGATACCGGATTGCATCTATTATTTGCGTTTTTTTAATATTTAATTCGGTCTGAATAAAAACTGACGCTGCCAGGCCATGCCAAACAGCGGGTTGTGATAAAATTACACCGCTTAGAATTATATCAGACTTTAATATGGTTTGCAACTGCGCATCGGTGGGCATGTCTTTGCAAATATCATGCAGCAGGCCAGCCAAATAAGCGTCGTTCTCTTGACATTCATAGCGCTGTGCCAAATACCTTGCCTGCTTAGCTACACACAAACTGTGATAATACCTGTCGGGGGTTAACATGCGCCTAGCAACTGCCTGGTACCCTTCTTCTGTCAATTTTCCACACCTCTCGTTAGCGGTAAATGCCTTCTCTTCGAATGTATTCTTCCACTTCTGCTGGAACAAGCTGATCAATAGACTTTCCCTCCCTAATTCTTTGGCGAATTTCGGTGGAGGAAAGAGGAAGCACCTTCAAATCTAGCACCTGGGTTTTTGCGCCATATTGGCTGAATAACAACTGTGCATGCTGCTTTAGTACAGCAAATTCATCCATATTTCTGGCACCGGCGCAGATAGTGCAAAGCTGAAAAATTCGTTCTGGCTTCACCCAATGCTCCACCGTTAAAAACATGTCGCTCCCCACCAGCAGAAAAATTTCCGCCCGGGGGTAAACCTGCCCAAGTTGTTCTAAGGTTTGCCAGGTATAGCTGCTGCCGCCGCGTTTTATTTCCAAATCACATACTTGTAAAAAAGGGTATGGCCTTGCGGCAATATGGCACATGGCCAGCCTGTGTTCCCCGCTAATTAAACCGTCATCCGGCTTATGGGGAGGAACACTGGTAGGTATTAATAAAATACGGTCAAAATGCATCTGTTCCTGAAACTGCCGTACCAAGTTTAAATGCCCGTTGTGGATAGGGTTAAAGGTGCCGCCAAACATGGCGATTTTTTGCTTCAAGACCGTCACCTCAGTCCAGTTTGATCACCGGTTTTTTCTGGTTTTTTCGGTAAAGAGTGATTCTGCTGCCCATTACCTGTACAACTTCTGAATTTGTTGCATCAGCCAATATCCCGGCGGTTTCCCTTGATGATTCCGGGCTGGTTTCCAGGGTACGCAGCTTAATCAGTTCCCGTGCAGTTAACGCATCGTCCACCTGTTTTATCAGCTGGTCGCCGACTCCCGATTTTCCTACTTGTAAAATAGTTTCCAGGCCATTGGCCATAGAACGTAACTTTGCCCGTTGTTTGCTTGTTAACACAGACATTCTCCTTCAGTCTATTTTTTAAAACCATACCGGTTTTAAAAAGAATCATTTTATTAAAAAAACAGGTTTGACGCTTTTTTGCTTCTGCCAAAACCGCCGATAAATTATATCTGGAATGCTGAAGGCATTCCTTCCTTGCTTTGGGACTAAAATTTTTCAGCAAAGGCTTTTTTGTTTATGCTCAAATACGCCTCAAAGTATGCCATAAACCTAAATGCTTTGAAGGCCTCACTAAAATCAGCTTGAGCGAAACACGAATCCTCCGGCAAGCTTGCCCCTTGCAGGGGGTCCTTACGTACGCCAATTTTTAGCGCATTTATAAACGTTAAAACATACTTTAATCTAATTGCAAAAAGCAATGCCACTTACCATAAAACCAAAACACTCACCTCTTTTTATAAAAAGCTTTGCGCAGGCAATTCACCTATCGGCTTGCGCCCTTATGCGCTGTTAAAACTGTCTACGACAGTTTTAACAAGCTTGTCAACTGTTCTTCAAAACGGCGCAGCGCCTGGCCCCGGTGACTAATACTGTCTTTTTCTGAGGCCGACATTTCAGCTAGACTTTTTTCGCCAATCATAAAAACCGGGTCGTACCCAAAACCATTTTCTCCTTTGGGCTCATAACCAATTTTTCCTTCACAGCTGCCCTCGGTACGAAGTACCTGCCCATTGGGCAGAATACAGCAGATGGCGCTGATAAAACGGGCGGTACGTTCCTGTTCGGGAACCTCCCCCAGTTCCGATAATAACATCTGTACCCGGTCCTCATCGGTAGCTGCCGCACCGCCATACCGGGCGGAATATACTCCCGGCCTGCCCTCCAAGGCATCTACGCACAAGCCAGAATCATCTGCTATGGCAGCTTTTCCTGTCAGGTCATATATTCCTTTTGCCTTTAAATAAGCATTTTCGGCAAAGGTTGTTCCAGTCTCTTCCACCTCTAGGCCCGGCGCAACATCTACCTGAGAAATGACAGTAAAGCCCATAGGCTCTAAAATACGTTTAAACTCCTTTAGCTTACCCACATTACGGGTGGCAATAATAAACTCCATTTTATACTCCATCCTGCCGCCTGGCTAAAATATGCTGTTCTCCGTTCAGGCTGGTTTAAAGTTGCCTTGCAGTAACATAAAACAATATTGGGCAGTATTCACCCGACAAATTGCTGCAATACTTTAAATTGAAAACGATGCCAGAACTATAAAACCTCGCCATCCCCAAACAGCGCATTGACAAACTCTTCCGGCACAAATGGGCGAAGATCGTCCACCTGTTCGCCCACGCCAATGTATTTGATAGGGATTTGCAAATCATCTTTGATTGCAATAACAATACCGCCCTTTGCCGTACCGTCCAGCTTGGTGAGCACAATACCGGTAAGGCCTGCCGTTTCTTTAAACAGCCGCGCCTGGTTTACACCGTTTTGGCCGGTAGTCGCGTCCAGCACCAGCAAAACCTCCTGGGCACAGTCAGGGGCCTCCCTTTGAATCACCCGGGAAATTTTGCTAAGCTCGTCCATCAGGTTTTTCTTGTTATGCAGCCGGCCGGCAGTGTCGCAAATAATCACATCAGCTCCCCGGCTTTTGCCTGCGGTGATTGCATCATATACCACAGCAGCAGGGTCAGCCCCTTCGCTGTGTTTAATCAGATCCGCGCCTGCACGGTCTGCCCAAACCTCCAGCTGATCAATCGCAGCAGCACGGAAGGTGTCGGCAGCCGCCAGAAGAACCGATTTGCCCTGTTCTTTTAAACTGGCCGCCAGTTTTCCTATGGTGGTAGTCTTGCCAACGCCGTTTACACCAATCACAAGAATTACCGACGGCTTAGTGGAAAGATTCATCTCTTCACCGCCAGCGAGCATATTCGATACAATCTCTTTCAGCAAACCTTTTACTTCGGCAGCGTCTGTAATGCCGCATTTTTTCACTGCATCCCGCAGCTGATCGCAAATCTTCATTGAAGTCGCAGCGCCAACATCAGCCATAATGAGGGTTTCCTCCAGCTCTTCAAACAGTTCCTCGTCTATTTTGGTAAACGAATTTGTAATTTCCTCTACCCGTTTGATCATGGAATCTCTTGTTTTTTTCAGTCCCTCGCTAATTTTAGAAAAAAAGCCCATGGGTTCACATCCTCGTTGTTATTTCATGCCCAACTTGCTCTCTACCTCAGAAACATTGAGCTCCAGAAGTTTGGAAACACCCTCCTCCTGCATGGTAACGCCATACAGCACATCCGCCTCTTCCATAGTACCACGGCGGTGGGTAATGGCAATAAACTGGGTCTTTGTAGTCATACGCCGCAGGTAAGCTGCGTACTTAGAAACGTTCACATCATCCAGCGCCGCCTCAATCTCGTCCAGCAGGCAAAACGGAGACGGTCTTACCTTCATAATGGCAAAGTAGATGGCAATTGCCACAAATGCCTGCTCACCACCCGAAAGTGCAGCCAGGTTTTTAATAATTTTGCCCGGAGGCTGTACAAAAATTTCAATGCCGCTCTCTAAAATATCTGATTCGTCGGTTAATTTCAGCTGTGCTTTGCCCCCGCCAAACAATTCAATAAATATTTTGGAGAACTGATGGTTGATCTGTTCAAAGCTCTCGCTGAAAATATCCTTCATCTGAGCGGTGAGTTCCCCGATCAGGCGGAACAGCTCATCGCGGGATTTTTCCACGTCTTCGATCTGTGCCTTCATAAACTCATACCGCTGAGAAACTTCTTTATACTCCTCAATTGCATCCACATTAATGCTGCCCAACGCTTTAATTTTGGATTTCAGTTCAGACAGCCGGCGCTGTGCTTTGGCCAGTTCCTCAATGGGCTGGGCCAGCTCCTTCGCCTGAGACACGGTAATTTCGTATTCATCCCACATACGGGAAATAATTCCGTCATAATCGTTTTGCAGCGAAAGCCTGCGCTCTTCCAGTCTTGCCAGCTCGCCCGAAATTTGCTCACGTTTTCCGGTAAGCTCACGTTCCTCACTGCGCAAACGCGTTGTACTTCCCTCCTGCTCACTGCGCTGCTGGCTCAACTCTTGAATTTGATCGCTGCAAAGGGTAATTTTTTGAGTGAATTCTTCATTTTCCTGCCGCAGCTGTTCCAGCTTTTGTGCAATCTCGGTATCTTTTGCAGTAATATCCTCCATCTGCCTGGAAAGATCGTCGGTTCTTCCAGACTGCAAAAGCCGCTGCTGGCTCAGCTGATCCACCGAAACTTTTAAAGCTTCTAAATCTTTTTCAAACGCCAACAGCTCTAAACGCCTGGTATTCAGCTGCTCGGTTAACTGAGAAGTATTTTGGACACAACTTTCCTTTTTTTCTGAAAGAGCAGAAATGTTTGTTTCTATTTCTTGCAGCTGGGAGGCAAAGTCTTGAATCAGCTGGTCGGAGGTTAAATTTTTACCCCGCAGCTCTTCCAACCGGGCACAAAGCCCATCATACTCTGCTGCTGCCTCTTCTTTCACCCGAACAGCTTCTTCAAATGCCAGGCGCAGGCGTTTTTTTTCCGCCTCATAACGGATTTTGTCCTCCGCCGCTGTTTTATATTCCCCATCAATCCCCAAAAGCATAGCGTCTATGGAAGAAAGCTCCTGCTTTACAGACTGGAGGGTGGTATTAAGCTGTTCCCCTTTTGCAGTTTGTTGGGCTGCCTGCTGATGCAGACGGTCAATTTCATTCTGACGGTTTAAAATGCCGGCATTTTTAGCAGTAAATCCTCCGGTCATAGAACCGCCGGCATTGACTACCTGGCCGTCCAGTGTAACAATCCGGAAGCGGTGGGAATATTGACGTGCAATCTGCACCGCACAGTCCAAGTCTTCTGCTATAACCGTTCGTCCCAATAAAGAACGGATGATACCGCTATATTTTTCACCGGCGCGTACCAGCTGGCTGGCCAGCCCAACAAAACCATAACAATGATCTAATCCACTTTCGTTCAGCTCATGGCCTTTTACCGCTGTAAGAGGTAAAAAGGTTGCCCGGCCTGAACGGGAATCTTTCAGCATGCCGATTGCACGTTTGGCTACATCCTCATTTTCAACCACAATGTTCTGCATGGCGGCCCCAAGCGCCGTCTCAATGGCGGTGGAGTATTCAGCATCGGTAGAAATAATGCGTGAAACTACACCATGCACTCCCGGAAGCAGGTTCCCGCGGGAAAGCACGAACTTTACACTCTGGCCGTAGCCTTCCATATTCCGTTCCAAATCTTCCAACAGTTTTGCCCTTTGGGAAAATTCCTTTGCTTTCTCATCAAATGCGGTTTTCTCCCCCTGCAGCTTTTGCAGCTTGTCTATGCGGCTTTGGCGTTTTAGCTCGTAGCCCTGTCTGGAGTTTTGCAGGGAAGCCATATTTTCTTCAATATTGTCAACTAGTCCCAGGCATTCTTCCAATTCCTTTTTTAAAAGAGCAATGTTATGCTCCTTAACCTCATCGCTGTCCTTTAGCGAAGAAAGCCTGGTAATTGTCTCATCAATTAAGGTGGAGGAAGCAGCGCTCTCTAACTTCGCGTCAGAGACTGCCTGGCGCAGCCCAAAGCGCCGTTCTTTCAGGCGGTCAATCTCATTTTGTACAGTGTTTTCTTTTCCTTTGCTTTGGTTCAGTTTTTCCAAGCATTGGCCAAATTGAACCTGCATTTCACCAAGCTTTGCCGTCTGCTCTGCAACCTGTCTCGACCCTTCTTCCAACCGCTGCTCCAAACTTTGGCGGGCCCCTGCTGAATCTTCCATCTCGGCCTGCAGTCGCTGCATAGCCTGGCGGTTATGTAACAAATCGTTTTCCAGTACTGCTGTTGTGGACTCGTTTTTGGAGCGGAGCTCTTCCATTGCCTTGATCTCGGCACGCTTCTCTTCCACAGCGGCAGCCAGCGCCTGCATGTTGGTGTAAGCTTGTTCAATTCCCTTCTCAATCTCGCCAATCTGATTTTGCAGTTCGTCGTAATTGCCTTTGCACATTAGAATTTTATCTTCCTGGCTGCGCAGCTGCTCTTTCGAGCGTTCCAACCCCAAAAGCCACAGGGAAATCTCCAGCGTCTTTTTCTCGCCGGCATACTCTAAAAATTCTTTTGCTTTTTGCGCCTGCACCTTCAAAGGGCCTACCCGGTCCTCCAGTTCCTGCATAATATCTTTTAAACGAAGCAGGTTCTCCTGCGCCTGTTCCAGCCGGCGTTCCGCTTCGCCCTTACGGTAGCGGTATTTGCTGATTCCAGCCGCCTCTTCAAATATTTCACGGCGCTCTTTGTTTTTCGCGCTTACAATCTCTGCAATTTTTCCCTGCCCAATAATGGAATAACCGTCACGTCCAAGGCCGGTATCCATAAGCAGTTCATAAATATCTTTCAACCGCACCATGTTGCCGTTTAAGCGGTATTCGCTCTCGCCCGAGCGGTAAAGCTTGCGGGTGATGCTGATTAAATCATTTTCCATGTCCAGGGCGCGGTCACGGTTGTCAATATTCAAAGTGACCTGTGCAAACCCCATCGCCCCGCGAAACTGGGTTCCGCCAAAGATAACGTCCTCCATTTTGCTGCCTCGCAGGGTTTTGGTGGACTGTTCGCCCATAACCCAGCGTACCGCATCGACAATATTGCTTTTTCCGCTTCCGTTTGGGCCTACTACCGCGGTAATTCCGCCGCCAAACTGAAGCTTTGTTTTATCCGGAAAGGATTTAAACCCCTGTATCTCCAGCGATTCTAACTGCACCGTTTCACTTCCCCTTAATAATAAATTGTCGACCTGTCAAGCGATCGCTTCCTGTTATTTTAACTGTGTAGCCCATTGCTTTTAAAGCGGTTATTCCACTTTGTTTGTGCCCCGCCACGTTGGAAATATTTTTCGGCGAAGTGACTATGGTAATTTCCCCTTTGGGCAGCATCAATTCCTCTAGTTTACAAATTATTTCTTTTAATATCAGCGCACTTTCACATAACTGGCGGAATGCAGGATGGTAAGGACCAGCCAGATAATCGTCCTCCAGCGTTTTGCTGGCATGCAGCCCCAGGCGGATAACCCGAATGTCCTGCTCTTCAAAATACCGCAGCAAATCTGCACAAAGGTTAACCGCCTCGCTAAGCGCCAACGGGCGGTAAAGCCCTTTTTGGTAAAGTGTTTCCAAATAGGTGCCCCGTATTACTACAGTTGGGTAAATACGCACCGTATCCGGTTTTAAGGCTGCCAGCTCGGCGGCGGTAGCAACTGCACCCCAGGCTTTGTCGCCATACAAACCGGGCATCATCTGAAGCCCCAGCTCAAACGGGTAACGCCGGATCAGCTTGACCGCGTTCCTGACATCTTCGGCCGTATGCCCCCGCCTGTTTAGCTGCAGAACACAGTTGTCCATGCTTTGAACGCCCAATTCGATTGCCGTTACCCCATACTGTTTTAACAGTTCCAGACGCTGCTCATCAACTGCGTCCGGACGGGTAGAAACACGAATGCCATGAAAACCGTTTTCCCCTACAAAAGGAGCCGCCGCCTGCAATAAGGAAACCATCTGTTCTTGTCCGATTGCTGTAAAACTGCCGCCGAAAAACGCAATCTCCGTTTTCCCGCGCCGGTCTTGCAGCCTGTCAGCGGCTTGCCTGCAAATATCTGCAACCTCTTGCGGAGTAACCGGGACCAGTTGCCCGGAAATGCTTTTTTGATTGCAAAAAGAACATTGATTGGGGCACCCAACATGTGGGACAAAAATACTGATATTGGCGTGCTTCATCTTCCCATCAGTTCCAACGCTTCTTTGGCAGCCTGCTGCTCCGCGTTCTTTTTGCTGGTTCCTATTCCGCGGCCAATGACATTGCTGTTTAAATGCACCTCAACCACAAACCGTTTATTATGGTCAGGCCCCGACTCCTCCACAAGCTCATAAGTCACCTTTTCTTCCGGGTTTTTCTGCACAATCTCCTGCAGCATGGTTTTATAATCTTTAAACAGCGCTGCAGTATCATGAATCAGCGCGTCGGTAACAAACGTAAGCACAAATTTACGTGCGTGCTCCATGCCGCCATCCAGGTAGATGGCGGCGATTAACGCTTCAAACGCATCGGCCAGAATAGACGGCCTGGCCCGCCCGCCCATAGACTCCTCACCCTTTCCAAGAAAAAGGTATCTGCCCAGGTCAATAGAGCAGGCAAACTGTTTTAAGCTTTTTTCACAGACCAGTGAAGCTCTCAGACGGGTCAAATCACCTTCAGCTAAGCGGAAGTTATTGAAGAGGTAATCGGACACGATAATAGAAAGCACTGCATCCCCTAAAAATTCCTGCCGCTCGTTATAATTCACCTTGTTTTTGTGTTCGTTGGCATAGGAAGAATGGGTAAGCGCCGTCTGCAGCAATTCTTTATTTTGAAAAGTATAGCCAATTTTTTGTTCCAGTTCCATGGGTATTCCTCGTTTTCTTTGCTTATTGGGCGTTTTCTTCGCACTCCGCCGCATTTTCCTGTGCCTTCAGCTGAGCCATAGACTCCTCAATTTCACCAATCACATCATTCTCCACACAGTCGCGTGCCTGACGAATCGCATTTTTGAACGCTTTTGCGTTTGAACTTCCATGCGCTTTGATAACCGGTTTTGAAATGCCCAAAAGCGGAGCCCCGCCGTATTCGCTGTAATCCATGGTTGCCTTAAACGCATTAAATTGTTTTTTGACCAGCAGGCCGCCAATTTTAGTCAAGGTGGAATGATACAGAATCTTTTTTATTTCTTTGGAAAAAGCAGAACCTAACCCTTCATAAAGCTTTAACACAATGTTTCCGGTAAACCCATCCGCCACTGCAACGTCACAACACCCATAAGGCAGGTCTCTACCCTCCACATTTCCAATAAAATGAACCGGGGCCTCCTTCAGCTGCGCATATGCTTCCAGCTGCAGAGCTGTTCCCTTGCTTTCTTCCGCACCATTGTTAATTAACGCGACACGGGGTTTTTCCACCTTCAAAATTTTGTTCATGTACGCTGACCCCATAATTCCAAACTGGGTAAGCATCTCCGGCCGGCATTCTTTATTTGCACCGGAATCCATCAACATAAAACACCCGGGGAAAGAAGGAATCACCGTAGCAATCGCTGCTCTTTTTATGCCTGGAATTGTTTTTACAATACGGGAAGCACCTACTACTATAGCACCGGTACTGCCCGCTGACAAAAACGCGTCCCCCTGCCCCTCTGCCAATAATTTTAGCCCACGGGCCATGGAACAATCTTTGAGCGAGCGGACAACCTCTACCGGGTTATCGCACATGGTGATCACTGTATCGGTATGGGAAATTTCCATCTGATTCAAAGAGATGTTTGCCTTGGCCGCTGTTTCCTTAATTTTTGTTTCATCCCCGGTCAGTAAAATGGTTACACCATATTCCTTAACCGCCTGTTCGCAGCCCTGAAGGACTGCCAGCGGGGCGTTGTCACCGCCAAAAGCGTCTACAATGATCTTCATTTCATTTTCCCTCCATTGTAATTTTATGTCAGTCGTCTTGGTTTTTCAAAAGCATATGAACGCCTTGATCTGCTGAAAGCAGAAACACACAGCTGCTGATTTGTGCAAATAATTAACACGTTTTGGGAAGGCAAACATATTCACCGGCCTCAAGCTGGCCAAAATCTGCCGCACTACAGTCTTACCCGGCTGCTGAGGGCAGGCTGGGTTATTTACCGGGCTTGCCAATATCAGAAATAACTGACCAATCTCGGCTGATCTGCCCCGCTTATTTTACCAGCAGCGCTGCGTTCAAACTTTCCAGCGCACGGTTTGCCACTATTTCATAGCGCTGAGACTTGTCCCGAATTCGTATCTCCGTCGATGGTAAAATGCCCATGTTGCACCCCATAGGCTGAAAATGCTCCACCGTTTCATCACTGATATATGCAGTCAATGCGCCTGACATAGTATCTTGCGGTAAAATAAGCGGCGGCTCCTGTTTCATCCTTCTTGCCATGTTTAACCCTGCAAGGATGCCGGACATGGCCGATTCAATATATCCTTCCACACCGGTGATCTGCCCAGCAAAGGAGATTCTGGGCTCCTTTTTCAACCGGTAGGTATTATCTAGCAGTTTGGGGGAATTTAAAAAGGTATTTCGGTGCATGACCCCATACCGCACAAATTCTGCATGTTCAAGACCCGGAATGAGGGAGAATACCCGCTTTTGCTCGGGAAAACGCAGGTTTGTTTGAAACCCCACAATATTATATAAGCTGCCGCCTGCGTTTTCTTTGCGCAGCTGCACCACCGCCCATGGGCGTTTTCCGGTGTGCGGGTTGGTAATTCCCACTGGCTTTAAAGGGCCATACCGGATCGTATCGGCCCCCCGCTTTGCCATGACCTCAATTGGCATGCAGCCTTCGTAAACAGGCAGGCCCTGTTTTTCAAATTCTTTTAGTTCCACCGATTGGGCTGCAACCAGCTCGTGATAAAAAAGCTCATATTCTTCTTTTGTAAAAGGGCAATTAATATAATCTGCATCTCCGCGGCCATACCGTGCTGCAAAAAAAGTTTTATCTTGGTTGATGGAATCAAAAGTAACGATTGGCGCTGCCGCATCATAAAAACTGAGGTATTCCTCACCGCACAGCTGACGGATTGTTTTTGCAAACCCATCCGATGTAAGCGGCCCCGTGGCAATTACCACATCCCCCTTTGGCAGTGTGGTAACCTCCTGCTGCACAATAGTAATAAGCGGATGTTTTTTTATTTTTTGTGTGACCAAATCTGAAAACTTTTCCCGGTCAACCGCCAGCGCTCCGCCTGCCCCCACCGCAGTCTGTTCTGCACAGGGCACAATCAGCGAACCCAGCCGGCGCATCTCTTCTTTTAACAGACCGGCTGCCGAACCCAACCGTGAAGCCTTCAGAGAATTGGAGCAAACCAGCTCACAAAACCCGGAATAATGATGGGCCGCAGAATATTTTTTGGGCTTCATCTCGTATAAGGCAACCGGCACCCCCGCATTGGCAAGGGCCCAGGCGGCCTCACAGCCGGCCAGCCCTGCGCCGATTACCGCAACTGTTTTGCTGCTCATTCGCTGTCCGTCTCTTTCTCGGCTCCCGGAGCACGCTCATAGCCGCAGCCTTCCTTCAGGCAGTGTACCTTGCCTGCTTTGCCCGCTTTTTTAAACAGGGTAGCACCGCATTTGGGGCAAATATCGGTCAGAGGTTTGTCCCAGGTCATAAACGGACATTTGGGGTTATGCTCACAGCCGTAATAGCCTTTGCCATTTTTACTTTTTTTTGCTAAAACCTTGCCGCCGCAAACAGGGCAAAAGCCGCCGGTTTCCTGCACCAGCTTTTTGGTATTTTTGCATTCGGGAAACCCGGGACAAGCTAGAAATTTTCCAAACCTGCCTACCTTAATAACCATCTTGCGCCCACATAGGTCACAAACAACATCGGTCTCTTCGTCTGGAATTTTCACCCTGGTGCCGCTCATATTTTCTTCTGCTTTTTCTAAGGTTTTTGCAAAGTCCCCATAAAACTCTTCCAGGGTTTTTACCCAGTCGGTGGTACCTTCCTCCACCTTGTCCAAATACCGCTCCATGTTGGCGGTAAATTCCACATCAACTATATTGGAAAACTGCTCTTCCATCAGCTTAGTGGTAACTTCGCCCAAAACTGTAGGCTTTAAAGACTTTGCCTCGCGCTCTACATAACCGCGTGTAAGAATGGTTGTTATGGTTGGTGCATAAGTGCTTGGGCGCCCAATACCGTTTTCTTCCAGCGCCTTAATCAGCGAAGCCTCGGTATAGCGTGCAGGGGGCTGTGTAAAATGCTGGTTTCCCTGCAAATCCTTCACCTTTAATGGATCGCCTGCCTGCAGCATAGGCAGCATTCCAGAGCTTCCTTCATCCTCTTCCTTCTGAGGGACATCATACAGTACCGTAAAACCGTCAAACCGTACCGAGTAACCGGATGCTTTAAACAGGTAATTATTTGCCGCAACATCTGCCGAAACAGTGTCTAGCAGCGCATTTGCCATCTGGCTTGCAATAAACCGCTCCCAAATCAATTTATACAGTTTATACTGATCGGCAGTCAGGTTTGGCTTTACCTGTGCCGGAGTCAGGGACGGCATGGTTGGACGAATCGCCTCGTGGGCGTCCTGGGCATTATTTTTTGACTTATATACCCTTGGGCTTTGGGGAAGATAGTTTTTTCCATAGTTGCTTAGAATAAACTGAGAAGCCTCGTCCACCGCCTCTTGCGACACGCGCAGAGAGTCGGTTCTCATATAGGTGATGAGGCCCACTGCGCCAATTTCGTTTATTTCAACGCCCTCATATAGTTCCTGGGCGGCTTTCATGGTGCGTCTGGCCTGGAACCCAAGTTTATTAGAAGCATCCTGCTGTAAGGTGGAAGTAGTAAACGGAGGTGCAGGAGAACGCTTGCGCAGGCCGGTCTTTACAGAAGACACCACAAATGGCGCATCTTTCAGATCAGCCAGTACCTGGTCTGCCTCTTCCTTATTGTTTATTGTCAGTTTTTTATTATCTTTTGAATGCAGTTTGGCGCCAAACGCCGAACGGCTTCCCTGGGCCAAAAGCTTTGCATCTACAGTCCAGTATTCTTTAGCCTTAAAAGCACGGATCTCCAGCTCTCTGTCTACAATCAAACGTACCGCTACCGACTGTACCCGCCCTGCCGAAAGCCCTTTGCGTACTTTTTTCCATAAAAAAGGACTGAGCTTATAACCTACAATCCGGTCCAGAATCCGGCGGGCCTGTTGTGCATCCACCAGGTTTTGATCAATTGTGCGGGGGGCATCCATTCCGTTATGAATACCTGTTTTGGTAATTTCGTTAAAGGTTACCCGGTTAGCCTCTTTCAAATCCATACCGAGCATCTGTGCAAGATGCCAGGAAATGGCCTCGCCTTCGCGGTCCGGGTCGGTTGCCAGATAAATTTTATCGCTCTTTTTCGCCTCTTTTTTTAAAGTCTTGACCAGGTCTTCTTTACCTTTAATTTCAACATATACAGGCTTAAAATGGTCTTCTACATCTACCCCCAGTTTACTTTTGGGCAGGTCGCGAATATGCCCCATAGAAGCCACCACTTCATAGTTTTTTCCTAAGTATTTTTGTATTGTTTTAGCCTTTGCAGGCGATTCCACTATCACTAAGTTTGACATTTCTTACCACCTAATATCAGTTTTCAGCCTTGATCACTTTGACGTATCCGCAAAACGGAGGCTGAACCGCTTCCCGGAATGGGGTTTTATCAGATCGCAAAGCTCCAGTTCGGTCAGAATACTCAGTACCTGATACACTGGCAGCTTTGTTTTAGCTACGATTGTTTCTATATCTTGAGGTGTCTCTTCTAAAATCACATAAACAGTCTTTTGCAAAGCCGTTAAATAACCTGGCGGCTGTGGCAGCTGCTTTGCGGCGGGGGAACACTCCACTATGCTATTCGCTTTCAGCTCCAGCTGTTCCACCTCTGTCTCCTGATTGATGGTTATTCTTTCCGGATACTTGGCAAGGTATTCCCCTAAAATATCCAGCGTACAGGTAGCGGCAATTGCGCCATCGCGAATTAAACGGTTTGGCCCTTTTGAAGTTGGGGAAAAAATATCTCCCGGTACTGCAAACAGGTCACGGTTTTGAGAAGCTGCATAACCCGCCGTAATCATGGAACCGCTTTTTTCTGAACCCTCCACCACCAAAACGCCATGGCTCATGCCAGAGATAATCCGGTTCCTCATGGGAAAATAATACGGCAGAGCCTGTGTTCCTGCCGGATATTCACTAATCAGCGCACCATTTTGAGCAATCAATTCCTTTAGTTCCCGGTTAGGTGCAGGGTAGTCAATATCCAATCCACAGCCCAGTACAGCATAGGTGGTACCACCGCCTTTTAGCGCGCCAATGTGGCTAGAAGAATCCACCCCCAGCGCACAGCCGCTTACGATACCTACGCCGGCTTCTGCCAGCTCCTTCGAAAAAAGTTCTGCTGTTTTTTTACCATAAACCGAAAATTTCCGCGTACCTACCATAGCAATCAAAATTTTTTGCTGAAGGCCGTTCATACGTCCCTTGCAGTAAAGAACCGCCGGCGGTGCAAAAATTTCACGAAGCCCCTCGGGATAATCCGGATGCTCAAGGGTTATAAGCTGATAGCCCAGGTTTACGTTGTGCTCCTCAACCCTTTTGGCCTGGTCCAGCGTTGCATTTTTCAGGCGGGAAAGCTCACCTTTGGAAAGACCCTGCGGCTCTTTGCAAAGGTCAGCTCTCGCCTCATAAACTTCCTTGGGGTTACCGTAACGTTCAAGCAGCGGAACCAAATGCCTGCTGCATGGGCCAAGCACCTGCTGAAGCCAAATCCAATATACCTCTTCGCTCATATAAACCTCCATTCTGCCGCTATGTGTCTGCATAACAGAGGATAAAAATCTCCAAAAGCGGCAATAGAGATTTTTGATAAACAATGCTGTATTCTTTATTTGAAATGCAGGGGAATCAGTAGCCTTATCTTGATCTATTAAGCTGCCTACAGATTAGGCCGCAGAACAGATATTTTATGTCGGGGTTTTATTGCAAACCAAAACTACAGCAAATACTAGAAGCAGCCGGACCAGTTTTGCCAAAATTATATTACTTTAAACGGAACACAGGTATGTAGCATGGACAAAACGGCTTTTACGCTGTCGTTTTTTATATATTGCCATAACCCCCGCTTATAACATAAGAGAGCATGTTTTCATTTTGGCTGTAATTCCCGCCAAACAAACTTTACTCTTTGCGCATTACTGGGCTCGGGACATCTCCCAAATAATTATGCCGGCCGCCATGGCCGCATTCAGCGACTGGGCGTTACCCTGCATTGGTATTATAATGCTTTGGTCACATTGTTCAATCAGTTCATCCGAAAGGCCGTTTCCTTCATTACCAATAAGCACTGCAGCCCCAGATGGGAGATCTACCATTGTAACCGGGACGCTGTCCTCTTTTAATGCGGTTGCATAAACAGGCAGCCTCAACCCCTGGCAGAGCTGGATAAAGCCCTCTATTTTATCACACAGATAAATCGGAATACGAAAAACCCCGCCCATGGTGGCGCGTAGTACTTTAGGGCTGTATAGATCGGGACAATCCGAGCTTAATACGACCCCATCTAAACCAAAGGCTTCCGCAGTGCGCACAATAGTGCCAATATTCCCCGGGTCCTGCAGCGATACCCCAACAATATAACGGCCACCACACCTTATTCTAACAGCCTGAGCAGAGTTGTCAAGCATAGGAAGGACGCAGAACACCCCCTGCGTGGTTTGGGTATCCCCAATTTTTTCAGCAATTTCCGGTGTGATAATAGCGGCATGGCCGGCATGTTCAAGAAGTTGTTTGGTCTCCTTCGGGTGTTTTTTTATGACCTCCTCGGTCACATAAACCTCTTCTATTGCCACAGGCAAAGAAAGAGCATCTAACGAAAGGCGCAAACCTTCCGTTACAAAAGCACTCCTCTCCTGCCGGTATTTTTTAGAGCGCATCAGCTTTGCAAGCTCCTTAATCCGACCGTTCTCCTTCGAGGTTATCTGTTCCATAGGCCGCCTCCTTTCAAAAGCTTTCATCATATAATAAATTAAGAAATTTCAACTGTGTCCTTAGGGTTTTCTAAATTCCAAGTGAATTTCAAAATTTTTGCAACAATATTTGTGGTTTCTTCCGCCTATAGTGGTATAAATTTGTTCCAACAGTTCAAAAAACGCCCGAGCACAGGTTTACTCGAGCGTTTTCATCAGACTATTAAAGAGCAGCCTTTGCTTTTTCTACCAGAGCAGTAAATGCGGCAGAATCATTCACTGCAATCTCGGACAGCATTTTGCGGTTAAGCACAATACCAGCCTTATTTAGTCCGTTCATGAAAGTGGAATAGTTCATTCCATTCATGCGGCAGGCTGCAGAAATTCTGGTGATCCACAGGCTTCTAAAGTTGCGTTTTTTCTGTTTTCTGCCAATATATGCATAGTTGCCGGATTTCATTACGGCCTGTTTGGCCATTTTAAACCGTTTGCTCTTAGCTCCAAAATAACCTTTTGCAAGTTTCAGGGTCTTTTTTCTTCTTTTACGGGTCATCATTGCCCCTTTTACACGTGCCATATCTATTTACCTCCGTTTTTGGGAAATATCTTGTTACCGTTAAAATTTATTTGTAAGGAATCAGCATACGAATTGCTTTTACGTTGGTCTTATCAGCATAAGCAGCTTTTCTTAAGCCACGTTTGCGTTTGGTATCTTTTTTGTTCAGGATATGGCGCTTATACGCTTTTGCACGTTTAACCTTGCCATTTTTGGTTAATTTGAAGCGCTTTTTGGCTCCAGTATGAGTTTTTAATTTCATCTTAGGCATTTTAATATCCTCCCTTAAGTGATTACTTGGCGGGCTTGGCTGAAATAAACATAGTCATGCTACGTCCTTCCAGCTTGGGCAGTTTTTCTACATTTCCAACCTCAGCACAGCTTTCAGCGAACCGTTCCATAATAGTCCTACCTAGTTCGGGGTGAGCCATCTCTCTGCCGCGGAAGCGCACGGAAACCTTCACCTTATTGCCACCGTTTAAAAATTTAATCGCATGGCCAACCTTAGTGTTAAAATCATTGGTATCAATATTTAAAGAAAGACGAATTTCTTTAATTTCGATTACCTTCTGGTTTTTCTTTGCTTCCTTTTCCCGTTTCGCCTGTTCAAACCGATATTTTCCATAGTCCATAATGCGGCAGACCGGCGGCGTCGCCTGCGGAGCGATTTTCACCAGATCCAGGTTCTGCTCAGTGGCTATTCGTAAAGCATCCTTAGAAAGCATTACTCCAAGCTGGTCCCCAGCCGCGCCAATCACGCGAACCTCTTTGTCCCGGATCTCCTCGTTGATAAGCAGTTCATTTTTGCTAATGGTCAAGCACCTCCAATTGTTCAGAAAAAAGTTTAAGCGTAGACAAAAGTTCGTCTACGCTTTACAACACAATTTTATGCACCTATTTGGTGCAAAAACCATATTGACCACACGGCACGAAACGCCCGCTGGTGAGAACGAAACTTTAGTTCTACTTTGTTTTCTAATATAGTTTAACAGGATCAGGAAATATTGTCAAGAGACCAATTTTAAAAATGCTGCAAATCCTGATACATCCAGCCGATGTTGCTTTAGCAGGATTTTATAATTTTTATATCATAACACATTTTTGCTTTCCAAATCAATATAAACTTGATTTACCCCCAATATATGTAACAAAATAATATTACCTGTAAACTTTGTTAGATTGTATTTGGATATACCCTGTGATAAAATAATAACATTATAAGTTTAGTCAGAAATGAGGTCAGGGATGCTAGCAAATTATGTTGCCATATCCATAATAAATATTCTTGCCATGTGGTTATTAGCTTTTGTTGTCGGCAAAAACGATATACTGGACCGTAAAATGAAGCGTTTTTTTTCAACTGCTATTATTACCACTATACTTGTCATCTTGGCAGAAATTGGAACTTCTGTTTTTGGACAGCCAGTTGCCTCTTTTCGTATACCCAATATAGTTTTTAATGTGATTGGATTTTCGGCTTCTCCGTTTATTACAATTTTTCTTGCAGTTGCTTTTAACAATAAAAATTTCAAAAGTACACTTTACCTGTTTTTTCCAGCCGCCACCAATTTGTTTTTGACCATGCTCTCCCCAAAATTCGGTTTGATATTTTCCATTTCTCAGCAGAATGAATATGCCCGCGGGCCATGTTTTTTTGTGTATGTCGCTACTTATGTTTGGAGCATGACCATTCTTTTTAAAGAAACATTATACATCGCAAAACATTATCAAAACAAAAATCGTTTCACACTGCTGTTGCTGTTTTTGTTCATTCTTGGGGGAACATCTGTACAAATTCTGTTTCCAACCATACATACAACCTGGTCATGTATTTCGTTATCAATTGTAATTTACTATGCGTTTTTTTGTGAGCTTAAAGAAAAACACGATATTTTAACAGGTCTATTTAACCGCCGTGCATATGAATATGAAATTCAACGTCTTGAAACCCTAGGCCATGCAACTGTAATATTATTTGATGTGGATGATTTTAAAAAAATTAATGATCAATTTGGTCACCCGTATGGGGACCAGTGCCTCAGCACTATTGCTGGTCTGATGCTGGAATCTTTTTCAAACATCGGATTTTGTTATAGAATTGGCGGTGACGAATTTGGTGTATTATCTGATAAAACAGATGAAATTGATATTTTAAATGCTGTTAGACTTTTTATAAAAAAAATAAATTCCCACCGAGAACATGACCACAATATTCCCCTGGTTTCTATAGGGTATGGCATTTATCATAAATCTGCTGGCAGCATAGAACAAGCTATTTTAGCAGCTGATAAACAGTTATATGGATATAAAAAACTACACAAACAAAAAATATGAGAATAGAACAAAAACAATTATGGTTTTTCACCTTACATTACATACTAAATCTCATTCAATGACAGCCATCTTTTTTACGCAATAACGCCCCTCCTGCTATAGGTGCAGGAGGGGCGTTTTATATTTTATAAATTATTTCAGTAAAATCGGTATCGTCTGCCCCAAATCTAAAGAATAGATCACGCATTCCTTAATAGGCACCTCCAAGCTTTTTTGCAGAATCACCCGGTAAAGTTCCAGTTGTACCCGGTAGCGTTTTTTCAGCTCGGCCGGTGTTATATGGCGGTCGGTCTTATAGTCTACAATTACGCCCTGGCCATCCTCAATAAACACGCAGTCTGCAACGCCCTGCACGGTGGTTTTATCCGTGGTTTTGGGGTAAGGCATGTATTTTTCCAGCTCTTCCCTGCCCAGGCCCGTTAAAAAGCGAAGCTCGCGGTAAACTTTTTGCGCAGAAAAGATCCGCCTCGCAAGCTCGGAGTTAAAAAAGGCAGCCAGCTTTTCCACTTCAACACCCCGCCGTTCCTCCGGCGTCAGGTAATGTTCGCGCTCCAGGCGGTCCAGCTCTTCCACAACACTGCACGCCGCCTTTTGGTAATTGGCAAACTGCATAAACTTGTGCATGGCGTTGCCGCGTTCAGCGCCAGTAAGGGCCCCGCCCATTTCAAACCGCGGGCGTTTTTGAAAATAATATTGAACCGCTGCTTTCCCTTTTGCAATTTCAGAAATCGCAAATTTGTTAGGCAACAGGGTGGACCCCAGGTTTGAGTAACTGTAGGAAAGCCTTCTTTCCAGCTGTTTTTTCAAGGACTGGTCAGGCTTGCTGGCGCGTTCAAATCCATGGCTGACAGCCGTTTCTTTTTCCTGTGCTGACTCTAAATAAATTTCCCATCTGCAGTCCTCTTTTATCACTGGCGCTGAAGCGCCTGGAACAGCCCTGATCTCATCTCCTGCCGGGTGACGGAGTGCGCATAACATCAGCCAATCGGCATAACTGGAAACACCGCGCACCACATATGGAGGGATCGGGCCGTCGGGCGGGCAGGACGCAGCCAAGGACGATAATTTACGTGCCGGTTTTTTTAAGCAAGCAGTCAAAATCAACTTTTCCTTCGCACGGGTCATAGCTACGTAAAGCACCCGCAGCTCTTCTGAGAGCATCTCACGTTCCAGCTCCAGGCGAACCGCCTCCATAGGCAGGGTAGTAAACTGGCAAAGCAGTTCCATATTCCTGCGAACGCAGGCAAATCCCAGGCGGGAGTGCAGCAGGGTATTCTGCCTTAAATCCATCCGGTTAAATTCCTTGGCGTTGTCGCAAAGAAAAACTACAGGAAATTCAAGCCCCTTCGATTTATGTATGCTCATAATCCGTACAGCATCCTCTCCCGGGCTGGAAGGGGCGCCGGCCAGATCAGACCCGCGCTCATAGATTCGGGTTAAAAACCGCACAAACCCAGAAAGACCGCGGCAACCGGTTTGTTCGTACTGCTTGGCGTAAGAAACCAGCAGCCTTAAGTTGGCTCCCCTTGTTTCTCCGCCCTCCAAGGAAGACGCCAGCGCCAGAAAACCAGTCTCTTCATATAACCTCCAAAGCAGCTGGTCCGCAGGCAGCGAAGCGGCATAACCCCGCAGCTTTGATAAAAGCTGTAAAAACCGGGCTGATTTTTCATGCCCCATTTCCGCATATTTCTGCAGTGCCGAATAAACGGTACCCTTCCGGTCAGCACACCGCAGTTCTGCCAAATCATCGGTTGTAAAACCAAACATAACCGAGGTAAGCGCCTGAACCAGAGGAATATCCTGTAAGGGGTTATCCACTACCTGTAAAAGGGCCAGAACAGAGGAGATTTCTAACGTATCCAAATATCCGCAGGTACCGTCGGTAATACCGTGCAGGCCTCTCTCTGCCAATGCCCTGCGATAAATTTCCGCCTTATTTTTGGTAGCACGCAGCAGAATACATACATCGCCCATTCGCAAGGGGCGCATTTTTCCATCTTTCTCCGTAACCTGGTACCCTTCCCGAAGCAGCTGCTGAATGCGGTGCGCCACATACTCTGCCTCAAGAACCGAGGTATCTTCGGCATTTTCACCATTTAACAGGCGCAGTTCACAGCCTGCCGCCGGGTATTTGGGGTATTGGGCACCGGGCACCAAGGCTTCTCCGGCGCCGTATTCCAGCTCCCCTACCTGAGGACTCATCAGGGAGCGAAACACATAGTTGATACATCCGGTAACTTCGCTCCGGCTACGGAAATTGCGGTTTAGGTCAAGCTTTGCCGGGTAGTGCACACCGTCAAACGGGGAATAGCTGCTTTTCTTTTGCATAAATAGCTCGGGCACTGCCTGGCGGAACCGGTAAATACTCTGCTTAACGTCACCTACCATAAACAGGTTTTGCCCATTGTTTGATACCGCCGAAAAAATCATCTCCTGCGCATAGTTAGTATCCTGGTATTCGTCAATATAAATTTCCTCAATACCGGTGGAAAGGGCCCTTGCAAGACCGGTCTTTTTCAGCCCATCCGGCGTTTTTTCCATAAGCAGACGGATGGTATATTGTTCCAGGTCCGAAAAATCCACCATCTTGTCTGCCTGTTTTCGTCTGATAAGCTCCCGGTCAAAATCCAGCGTCAGCCGGAACAACAGTTCCACTTTGGGGCGCAGGTCAGCAATATCTTCCGAAAATTGCATGCTGGTGGCACAAAACTGCTTATCGCGCAGGTTTTCAACCAGCTTTTTCACCTTCGCACGCAGGGTTTTAACCTGTTCTTTTTTCTCATCATCAGCATAACCCCGCAGCTGCCCTAAGCGGATTGTTTCAAACCGGGACAATGCTGCGCAAATCTCATCCCAGCTACCGCCCTCTACAGCTGACTGAATCTCTAACAGCTGCTGGTAATCGCTTTTAAATGGGGTCAGATAAGCTTTTGCCATGGCTTCATCCTGCTGAATGCGGTCAATCGCTTCGGTAATTAATGCAACGCTGTAACGCAGGGCATCGGCAGCATAATCTAAAATTACCCGGCCCCATACGGTTTGCTCCACAGGCTGGCCAGGGTCATACATGGCTAGTTTTTCCTGAAGCCAGTCTTCATAAAACGGGTGGGAACGCACAAAATCGTAAAGCTTCAGTACTGTCTGCCCAACCCTACGGTCATCCCTCCCGGAGGAAAGCAGCTCGACTAAATCAGCAAATTCCTCGCCTTGTTCGCCGGCATAATAGGCTTCTATCGTATCGTTTAAAACCTGGTCCCGCAACAGCGCCAGCTCGTTTTCGTCTGCAATTCTAAAATCCGGCGGCAGGTCAAGGGTCTCAAAATGATCGCGTATCAGGTTCAGGCAAAAGGAATGTATTGTGCTGATCTGCGCTTTGGTCAACAGTACCTGCTGGCGCAGGAGCTGCAAATCCCCCGGTTTTTCCCGAAGAAGTTGGGAGAGCCGGGCCCCAATACGCTCACGCATCTCTCTGGCAGCCGCATTGGAAAAGGTAACCACAACAATTTTATCGGCATCTATTGGGTTTTTCGAATCAAGAATACGCCGGATCACACGCTCTACCAACACTGCGGTTTTTCCGCTTCCGGCTGCAGCCGAAAGGAGCAGTGTTCCGCCCCGCGAATCAATTGCTGCTTGTTGCTGGTCAGTCCATTTGGTATCAGCCATGCTCCTCCACCTCCAGCTGTGAATATAATTCTCCTTTTGCTTTTGGTTCAATTTGAATCACCGGCAATGTATCATCCGGCCGGCAGATCCCCCAAAAATCGCAGTTGTCACAGGGGGAATAGTCACCGCTTTGAACCGGTGCAGGCGCGGCTTTTCCCGCTGTAATCTGTTCGGCCATGCGGGTAAGCACCGTTTGCACATGGCGTTTTAATTCCCCCATCTGGGCAAGGCTGGCCACAGCTTTTAGCTGGCCCAGCTTTGGTTCGTCCGCAGATGAAACCGGAATAAACACGCCCTTCATCTCCTGTTCCATGCCCCGAAGCACCAGCGGGTCTTCTAACAGCAGGCCGTTCATCCGAAGGTTTTTTAAATGTTCTTTTTCCACTGTTTCGCGATTTGTTTCCCTTCTGGCCGGAACAACGTCCACTCTCGCAGGCAGATAAAGCACGCCGGCTGGCAGCGCATTGCCAAACATCTCCCCCGGATTCTGCCAGATAGAAAACAGGTAAATAAGCATTTGCATGTTTAAGCCATACAGCACGTCGGTTAACTCGAATTTTTTTCGACCCGATTTATAATCCACCACACGTACATATTTTTTTCCGCCGGATTCCATAATATCTACCCGGTCTACCACCCCTTCCACCATTACCTTAACGCCGGAGGGGGTGGTCAGTAAAGTCGGGCTTACCTGGCCATCGGCCCCGCTTCGAATTGGCATTTCAAACGCTACAGGGGTAAATAAGCTTTGACAAAATTCTTCTGCCAGGTGGCGGATCAGCCGGTAAAGAGTGGTAACCAGCCTTGTAAACAGGTAACGCAGCCGCGCGGGCAATTCCTGCAAATTGTCAATTCTGTCTGCCAGGTAACCGTTCAGCGTATCACGTATCTCGGTTTTCAGCGCCGCTTCTTCCATGGTGTTCAATTCCCGAGGCGTATGGGATGAAAGCAACATTTGCAGTACGTAGTGAATGATGGTACCAGATTCCATTGGGTTAAACTCCACCGCCCGGCGGGGCTTTAGTTTAAGGCCGCTGGAACAGAAAAAGCGCAGCGGGCATTGGTGGAACTGCTCTACCCGAGAAGGGGAAAGACGAAGCATATTTCCATACAGTGCGCGGGCCTTTTCGGAATTTTTCAAGTCACCAAGGCTGTTTGTACCGGCTAAACAGCTGTTCATCGCCTCAATCTGGCTCTTCCTGCGAGTAGACTCAAAATATTCCAGTAAAGTTGCGGTAAAAGGGGTATCCTGCCGGAAATGACGGGCCAGCTGTAAAAAAGCGCTTTCTTCCCCGGTAATGCGGCCTATGCCTTCCCTTCTGCCAATTTCTTTTGGCCTGCAGTGGAAGAGTGTACAAACCTCTTCTATCAGCCGTGAGGGCGGCAGTATTCCACCGTTCTGATCCGCACAGGGGTAAGAAAGGGTCAACCGTTGGGACGGAGTAGTAGCCGCAAAATAAGCAAAATACAGTTCAAAAACCGATTTTTTCTCCAAACTTTGAGAAATTTCTACTCCTCCCTCAATCAGCTGTACCCGTTCGCTGTCGCTGAATAACCCCGAAGTGGAAACTGCTGCCGGGAATACACCGTCGTTGACGCCAATTAAAAATACTGCTTTAGGGGCGTTCGGACGGATCCGGTCAGCCATGCCAACAATCACCTGATCCATAGTTTGCGGAATTTCGCCATAATCCAACGAGCTTACCGCCAGGCGGAACAGTTCGATAAACCGGCTGAGAGGATAATATTGCTCCTTTAAAATGGTGGAATAAGTGTCCAACAGCTCCATCAGCTTATCCCATAGCGCGGCGCTTTCTTCCAGCATACGCTGCGGCTGCTGCGAAGAGGCCGCAAAGGCGCGAAGCCCTTCACCGGCGTTAATTTCGGTTAAAAACTTATAAACCGCTTTTGCAAAGCCGGTACCGTCACAGCCTGTCAGGGAATATTTCAGGTGGATCAGCGGAGTAATTAATTTTTCTCTTAGAACGTTGATACGCTGCAGCTTTTCATGGTCAGCATCGCTGAACCGCTCCACCATGCCTTCCGGGTGATTTTTAAAAGGGGCGAGCCACAGGGCCCCCTGTATGCCCCAGGTAAAACAGTAGTTTTCCAGCTCCCCCAGTTCAGCAGGGTCAAAAGCCAGCAATGCAGATTTGCCAAGTTTTATAATCTCATCGGTATTATAACCTGCACGCACTGCGGAAAGCGCCGTCAGCACCGCGCTAATCAGCGGCTTCGTCTCGGCGTCTTCCCGCTTGTCCATAAAATAAGGAATATGGTGGGTACTAAATACCGACTCTACCTGAGAAGTGTAGGGGACGATATCCCGGGCAATTACTGCAATATCCCGGAACCGGTACCCCTCTTCCCGTACCAGACGCCAAATTTCTTCTGCAACAAACTCCACTTCGTCGTAAGCGTCCTCCGCTTTTATTACCTGTACATGTTCCGGTTCTCCTGCAAAAACTTCTCCGCCCAGCTGCAGAATATGCTCTTCAACAAAGGCCAGGTCTTCATACTGAAACCTGCGATTATGGGTAAGTATCGTTGGGGGCTCCACCTGTACCCTACGGGATTTTGCCATACGCAATAAACGGTGCATGGTGGCCTTTACCGGAGAAAACACCCCCATACCGCCCTCGTAATCTTCAAAAGAATCTGCTGTAAAAGAAAACCAGCATTCCTCTGCCCCAGCAATCACCTGCTCGAGCATCTGATATTCTGCCGCCATAAAGGTCATAAAAGAATCGACAAATACTACGCTGCCCGCAAAAAAAGGCTGTTCCTCCGCCACTTTAACGGCACGGGGCAGGTCGTCATCCGGGTCGGCATAGGAACGGTCAATCAGCGCCTGATAAAGCGCATAAATTTCGGCAATCTCAGCTGTTTTTTCCTGCAGCCGCTCATCTGGCGTTGACTTGGCAAAACAGGCCAGCTGGTCGGGAAATACACCCGCATTTTTAAACTCCTTCATCTGTTCAACCATAGCCTCGGTAAAAGCAGCCGTTCCATTTGAGCCGGAATAAAATTTCAGTTGGTCCCGCAGCTGCTCCATTGCGATGCTCATGAGCAACGCTTTAGCCGTTTGATCAATGTAACTGCCGGCAAGGCCCCCGTATTCCCGGAATATAAGGTTGCACAGACGGGTGAAGCTGAGAACCTCAACCTGTAAAAATTCACTGGGGCTTAAAAATGCGCTCAGCTGCTTTTCCGCCTCAAAAGAGGCCTGTTCCGGCACAAGTAAAAGAACCCTTTTCCCTTCAGCAGCCGCCTTTTTCAGTTTTGTATAAAGCAGCGTTGTTTTACCGCTTCCAGCTCTTCCAAGTATAAAATGAAGCACCAGGCTGCCTCCTTTTTCAATTTCACTACTTTGTTTTGCGTTTATGGGCTTTGAAAAATATGTACTTTGATTTTTTAACAAACCAACTGGATTGATAGCCAAAATGCTTGAATTTTCAGTTCACCTTCGTCAATGAAAAACGTGTGTTTGTATCAATCATATTATAAGTGTTGCTGCCTGCAAAGTCCAGTTATGAAAAACCGGCAGCTTACGCGCACTGCGTAAGCTGCCGGTTTTAGAATATGATATTTTAATAAGAAGCTTAATTTCTCGGAGGAAAATTGCCTATTATAAGCCTATCGGTTATTAAATTGCAGCGTAACGGTCTCAGCTAAACAGCCATAAGCTTTTGACCAATTGGAACTTTTGTTTCATTTTAGCGAAAAGGAATGTCCCTTCATAAAGTGAAACGAATTTGGCATTAAAACTCTTTTGGCAAAATAAAACCCTCTATTTGATCTGGATACTGTCGGCCATTGCACGCAATTGCTCGTCGCTGACAGCATTTTCTGCAAATTCCACCGCGATGTACACCAGCTTGTCTTTATCATAAGAGAGGATTCCCGGAGTTTGTATCTCCGGCCATGAAGCCGCCGCTTCCCCAGCCACCTCCTGCTTTTTATAAACTGTAGCCAGCGCCGTCTCGGTATTTTCTGTAGTGTAAACGGGAGTATAATCATCCCACCGGTACAAGCTGCCCAAACGAAGCTGACCATAAACAGTTTTGTAAAATTCTTCCGGCGGAATCTCCTCCTCATATAATTCGAAGGCGTTGTAAGCAATCCATCCGCGGTATTCCCCATTTTCTACCAGATAAACAGGAGTACCAATGGTGCCCTCCCGCTCACTGACCGGCGGCAGCTGAACCTCCCAGCCCTCCGGAAGTTCAATACTCAGCTGAAACGGCGTGATTTCATAAACCTGGGCATTGTAATCCTTTTTCCCGTCCTGATATGCCGGGAAGTCAAGCTGCGCGCTTTGCGGCTTTTGATTGGGATTTGTAAGTAAACCTACCGCCAATACACATGCTGAAATGACTGCCAATGTTACCACCCACACTGCTGCTTTTTTATAACGCATCACGTTGTAAATTCTCTTTTTGGTATCTCCTTCCCCAAAAGCAAGGGGGGTTCCGGCAATTATTTTTTTGCCGGTGGCAAGGCTTAACAGCAATGCGGAATATTCCCGGCGAATATCGGTATTCATATGTTTCATTACACTTTCGTCACAGGACATTTCCATATCCTGAGCACACAAAAAGAATGCCAGCCATACAGCCGGGTTAAACCAGTGAACCGCAAGCGTTAGGAACGCTATAATTTTTATGATGTGATCAAAACGCTGGATATGGGTTTGCTCATGCAACAGAATGTATTCCTGATCCTGTTCCGAAAGCCCGGAAGGCAGATAAATTTTAGGATGAAAAACACCAATTACAAATGGGGACGCAATGTGGTCGGCCAGATAAATATTCTTACGAAGCCGTACCGCACCAACCAGCTTTTTATTGAGAAACAGAAGCGAAATTACACTGTAAACCAGCAAAACGGCTATGCCGATCATCCAAATTACCGCAAAGATATTTATGTTGCTGCGCATAACAGCAGGAGAGGTTTCGTAAAAATAAGGGTTTACAGCATTGTCGACAGCCTGAAAGCCGCTGTTGATCTTCCAGCTGCTAGTGTTGTCAGAAACGAGAATCGCCTGAGGTAATACCTGTGTGCTTGGAATAAAGCTAAATACGCTTTGAAAGGAAATGGGGCAAAGCAACCGGAACAAAACGATGCCCCACAAAGAATAGGAGATTACTTTTGGGGCTTTTTTCAGCAGCAGCCTGGCAAACACAACAAGAATAATAACAAAAACAGCGGTTAAGCTCATATTTAAAACCTGTAAAAACATTTGATTCAACATCACGTTTACCCCCTGTTTTGTTCTATGAGCTTCTGCAGCTCCTCAATTTCTTTATCTGACAATTTTTTGCGTAGCGTAAATGCAGCCAAAAATTTTGGAAGGGAACCTTGAAAGGTTTCCTCCACAAATTTTTCACTCTGCAGGGCTTCAAATTCCTGTTTGGATAAAACCGCAGAAACAATACCGTCCACGTTCTGAAAAATACCACGCTGGCACAGTCGGCGCAGCATAGTGTATGTGGTAGATTTTTTCCACTCCAGCTGTTTTTCACAAAGCCTGACTAAATCTCCAGATAAAATCGGGGCGTTCTGCCATATTAAATCTGCAAATTTCGTCTCCATCAACCCTAATTTATGGTCTTCCAAAATTCCCATCCCCCTTTGGTTTAATATTGTTAAACCAGTATTTTGTTTTTTAGTTTAACATCATTAAACCAACCTGTCAACCCCGTAAAAATCACCAAAACTGTTTTATACTGTTTGATAAATATGAAGATTTGCTTCGTTTCTTATCTGCCCTGCTACTTTGAAATCGAGATTATTAATCATCATTTTGCGGCTTGTATGGGGAATGGTTTGTCCTAATATTCCTAAAATAATAAGGCAGCTGTATTGAAAACGGACGTCTGTCTCCGCCAGGCCTGCAAAACAGGGCTCAGTTCATTCAAAAAAGATTTTCTAATGATATTTTGCAATTCTATAACCAGTTGATATTGGTGGTTTCATTAAATGACAGCTGTTCCACAGTACAAAAAAAGAAAATCTTTTGCTTAAGGCGGGTACACATAATACTGTAAGCAAAGCTATCACAGACGATGCACTGTCTGCGGTAGCTTTTGTTGCACTGCTTGAATGATTTTGTTTTTTGCTATATACTTTACCTGAAAAAGAGCAGGATAAATTCCAGCTTACAGGGGGCTTTATGATGGATCCAAGAAAATTGTTAGACACATTAACGGTTGCAGAACGCCTAAAAGACGCCACCCGTCATTGTTATACAGCAAAAGGAAGGCATGAGAGTGTGGCAGAGCACTGTTGGATGATGACATTAATGGCATTTTTTATGCGAGATGAGTTTCCGGAAGCAGATATGGATAAAGTTATCAGAATGTGTATCATTCATGATTTAGGTGAAGCTTTTACTGGTGATATTCCGGCTTTTGAAAAAACAAAAACAGAGGGAAAAATAGAGGAAGAGCTGTTATATGGCTGGGTGAAGTCTTTGCCAAAAGACTATGCAGAAGAAATGCTTACATTTTACGAAGAAATGGCTGAGCGAAAAACATTGGAAGCTAAAATTTATAAGGCCATTGATGGACTGGAAGCATTGATACAGCACAATATTTCAGATTTATCTACCTGGACTCCGAAAGAATATGAATTCAACAAGACATATGCCGATGATAAGGTTGCGTTTTCCGAATATCTTACAGTATTAAAACAAGCGGTACGTGAAGATACACTCAAAAAACTGGGGGAATAAAATTGATCCGATAAAAGGGCGCTATATATAACTATAGCGCCCTGTCTAATATGGAGTTATTACCACCGGCTCAGCTGGTGGGTTAAATAGGCCCTATAAGGGCCTGTTACCGGCAAATGTCTCAAGACGCACTGATAATCTCTTTTTTACATCACTTGCCCTATAGCCCATTAATGGATATGTCTTGCCTACCGTTTATTTTTCTAATATTTTATCTCCTTTTTTAACAACTTGCTTCGTTCGATGCTGAAAACAAAAGCTAACGGGGCATCTCCACCGGCCAAGCCGGTGGTTTTTCACATGCGGGCATAGCCCTCTGTTCTTCGCCACGCGTAAAACGCGTAAGACGATCTGCCAGCTGCGGGAGACTATTACTTGCTGCCCGTAAACTGGCCGGCCTGACTCATTGTAAGCTGTTCGCCCATCTCATCCTGTTTCAGCTGGTTGTTTATGTACTCCGCAATTCGCCTCTCATTTTCCCTACCGTATCCACGTACTACCCTTTGCACCAGAATTCCCGTTTCCTGTACTTGTATTTCAGTTCGCCGAATTGCTCATATAGCATTGTGCCGCTCTTCCCTTTTAGGTAGCCCATGAAACTTGACACTGACATCTTCGGCGGTATCCCTACCAGCATGTGTATATGATCCGGGCATACTTCTGCTTCTAAAATTTTTACTCCTTTCCACTCACATAACTGCCTCAGGATTTTCCCGTTTGCCGCCCGCTTTTCTTTGTAGAATGTCTTCCTGCGGTATTTCGAGGCGAACACTATGTGATATTTGCAAATCCACTTCGTATGCGATAAACTGTTTATCTCGTTCAAACTCATTTGAATGACCTCCTTGTGATATCTTTGGTGCAGTTGGCAGACCGCATCTTTATCCTATCACAAGGAGTTTTCTTTTTCTGTTCAGCTATATAATTCTTACCGAACCACGCGACTATCGCGTGGTTTTCGATATACAAAAAGGCAGTGTGATAAAATCACACTGCCTTTTATGAATGAAACTGTTTTACAACCAGTACCCATTGGGGCAAGGGGTTTTTTTATTATTCTAAAAAATGAAACATGAGCAATAAAGCACCGGGTTTATAGGCTCATTCCCAGTTGAATTGCACGCATATTGGCTTCAATCAGGTGGGTTTTAGAAGGAGGAACACATTTTTCAATGCCCTTCTTGACCGCTTCCATGGAGGCAAACTGGGTCTCTTTAAGAACCTTGCCCAACAGAATGATGTTGGCCAGTCCAGAAAGGTCTTGATCCTGTGCCAACTGGGTAGCGGGAACTTCAAATACAGCAACACCATCTGGGAACTTTTTACCGTTTACCAGTGTACTATCTATAAAGATTTTACCATCCTTTGCCATCACATTAGCAAATTTATCATAAGAAGGGCCGTTCATGGCAATTAAAACGTCTGGATTTAGTACCAGCGGAGAACTGATGGGCTCGTCAGACAGGCATACGCTGCAGTTTGCAGTACCACCGCGCATTTCGGGGCCGTAAGAAGGCAGCCAGGAAACCTCCTTGCCTTCCATTAATCCGCAATATGCCATAACCTTGCCGGCAAACAATATGCCCTGTCCGCCAAAGCCGGCCAAAATAATATTTTGTGTCGCCATTTATTTGTCCTCCTCTGCCGATTTATCCTTATATACACCCAGAGGATAGTAGGGCATCATATTTTTACGCAGCCACTCCAGCGCCTCTACGGGGGTAAGTCCCCAGTTGGTGGGGCAGGTTGAAAGCACTTCTACAATTGAGAAGCCTTTCTTATCGATCTGATTCTGGAACGCTTTTTTGATCGCTTTTTTTGCATTGCGAATATTGGGAATGGTATCAACCGATACACGCTCTGCGTAAGCAACACCGTCTAAGGTTGCAAGCATTTCGCTCACCCGCACCGGATACCCAACAGCGGTAGTATCACGGCCGTAAGGGGTGGTTTGAGTGACCTGCCCCGGCAAGGTAGTAGGTGCCATCTGGCCGCCAGTCATGCCATAAATTGCATTGTTTACAAAGATAATTGTAATATTTTCGCCGCGGGTTGCAGAGTGAACTGTTTCGGCAGTACCAATTGCCGCCAGGTCCCCGTCTCCCTGGTAAGTAAACACGACGTTTTCAGGGCGGGCACGTTTAATACCGGTAGCAACAGCAGGCGCACGGCCGTGGGCAGCCTCAATCATGTCGCAGTTAAAATAATCATATGCCATAACGGCACAGCCAACCGGTGCAACACCAATCGTTTTGCCTTCGCAACCCAATTCATCAATGACTTCCGCTACTAATTTATGAATAATGCCATGGGTACAACCCGGGCAGTAATGGCGGGGCATGTCGGACAGTGCT
This sequence comes from Ruminococcaceae bacterium Marseille-P2935, assembly GCA_900104565.1. Taxonomy (GTDB): domain Bacteria; phylum Bacillota; class Clostridia; order Oscillospirales; family Ruminococcaceae; genus Marseille-P2935. The sequence continues at coordinate 110,034 of LT629952.1, read as the reverse complement.
TTTGGTTTATCATATACAATCGCCATTATCTGTCACCTCCCGCAATTTTTTTAATCTGTTCCAGTACTTCTGCCGGGGTGGGAATAATACCACCGGTACGGCCATAGAAATGAACCGGTTTTCTGCCATTTACAATGAGTCTGACATCGTCTACCATCTGGCCCATGCTCATTTCCACAACCAGGAAGGCTTTTGCCTTGCTGCAAGCAGCATCAATTGGTTTGGAAGGATACGGCCAAAGGGTAATGGGGCGAATCACGCCGGCCTTAATGCCCTGCGCACGGGCAGCATTGACAGCACTTTTTGCAATACGGGAAGAAGCGCCATAAGCGACTAAAATAATATCTGCATCCTCACACAGGTATTCTTCGTGCATAGCCTCATTTTCTTTGATATAATCATATTTTTTGTAGCGTTCTACTACCAGATCCTCCAGTGCCTGCGGCTGCAGGAACAGGGAGTTTACTACATTATGTTTGCGTGCATTGTGGTGGCCGGTCAACGCCCAGTCCTTTGCAGGAATATTGGCGGAAGGATCAGAATCGGGGAATTCAACCGGCTCCATCATCTGGCCCAGCATACCATCACCCAGCAGCATTGCGGGCATACGGTATTTATCGGCAAGGTCAAATGCTTTAAATACGGTATTTACCATCTCCTGCACGGTGGAAGGTGCAAATACTAAAATCTGAAAATCCCCATGGCCGGTTGCTTTTGTTGCCTGCCAGTAATCTGCCTGAGAAGGCTGAATACCACCAAGACCGGGGCCGCCGCGCATAATATTGCAAATAAGGCAGGGCAGATCCGCGCCAGCCATGTAGGAAATTCCTTCTGCTTTCAATGAAATTCCTGGGGAAGACGAAGAGGTCATAGCGCGAACGCCTGCGGCAGCCGCACCGTATACCATGTTAATTGCCGCAATTTCGGATTCTGCCTGAAGGTATGTACCTCCGATTTTGGGCATTTTTTTAGCCATATAGGCCGCAACTTCTGTTTGTGGGGTAATGGGGTAACCAAAAAAATGGCGGCAGCCTGCTCTTAAAGCAGCCTCAGCCAAAGCTTCATTACCTTTCATCAGTACTCTTTCAGCCATGTCTATCTCCATTCCGCCGTGCCGGGCATTTACAGCCCCCACGGCAAATATAATTTACTTTTTACTTTTCAACAACAATTGCACAATCGGGGCACATCATTGCACACATAGCGCAGCCAATACATTTTTCCATTTCTAATACTTCAGCCGGGCTATAACCTTTTGCATTTAGCTTTTCTTTAGATAGGTGAATAATTTTTTTAGGACAAACTTCAACACAAAGCCCGCAGCCTTTGCAGATGTCCTCTTTTACTGTCATCTTTGCCATAACTTTTTCCTCCAACTCTTTGGTTATTGATTCCAAATGGTTCTCACATATATTTCAACCGGATAAATACCCGGCATATCGTTTAGCTGTTTTGCAACCTCTTTCATAACGCTGCTGCCCCACAGGGGAAGCCCGCATTCTTTTGCAATTTCTTTGGCATATTCCGCCGATCGTTCTATATCCTCTTTCGTGGTTGTAAAAGCCAAATTGGAGTTATTTACAATATGGGTGGCTTTCAGCCTTGAAGTTGTCTCAATCTCCCTTAAAATCTGCACTGCCTCCTGTGTGGATTGGGTCAGGTACCGGTAACGATTTACCACATAAAGCATAGTATAGTCCCCGGTATCTAAAATAGAGCGCGCATAACCGCCCAAGGCCGCTGCCCCCGCATCGTCTCCTCCTACATCTAAAATGGTAACGCGATTTTTATCGTGAATAACGCCATTTAAATTAATGCTAATAGAGGGAATATCGAGGTTTGTGTTGGCAAATGTAGGGGTTATCATCGAAATTCCATTTTTGTTCATGAGTTCTTTAAAATCTGCCGAACGGAAATAAGGGTTAACTATATCTAAATCTACCAAGGTCACTTCCTTACCCGCACGCTTTAAATCCAGCGCTAAATTGACCGATAAATTAGTTTTTCCGCTACCATAATGGCCGGTTACAATAATAATTCGTTTCAATGATTCAAACATGGTTCCTCGCTTTCTCGCTATGCGGCACCGGTTGAATTTCTTTGATTATTTCATAATTATAACAAAGTTCGACACCGACTTCAAGGAAAGTTGCACTGGAAATTTAGCACAATAACGCAGTAAAGAGTGCCCAAATTTGGGCACTCTTTACAATTTATATTTTTTTTGCTGTTTAGTTTTGACCTGTAGCACGCAAACGAAGACGAAGTTTGTCAGCAATCATAGCAATGAATTCACTGTTGGTCGGCTTTCCTCTGCCATTATGAATGGTATAACCAAAATATGAATTCAGTACATCAACATCACCACGATCCCATGCGACTTCAATGGCATGGCGAATCGCACGCTCTACCCGAGAAGAGGTGGTGGCAAACTTTTTTGCCACGGTAGGATAAAGCAGCTTGGTAACGGAATTGATAATATCCGGCTGACGAACCGAAAGAATAATGGACTCTCTTAAATAATGATACCCTTTTATATGAGCAGGAACACCAATCTGGTGAATAATTTCAGTAATCATAAGTTCAATATCCGGTTCCATCTTGTTGGTCTGGGGAATTTTTGTAACATTATCTGGCTTTTTAAATCCAGACATACGCACAATCCGTTCCACCATAATATCGGTATCAAATGGCTTCAAAAAATAGTAACCTGCACCGCACGCCAAAAGCTCCCGTTCCAAAATTGGGTTGTCATATTCAGACATAACCATAAAAATTGGTCTGGTTTTTAGGTTCAGACTGCCGATCTGGTGCATTACGCCAATCGCATCCAAATGTGACATAAAAACGTCCAACAAAACGACTGCAGGTTCATGCTCTCTAATCAACTCTACAACTTTGCTGCCGTCTTTTGGAGCAATGATGGTATCAAAACCATAAGAGCGGAGTAAAGAGGAGCATTTATTACAAAACTCCTTGTCCTCCTCTGAAATAATCACCGATTGTTTCACGTTCATGTTCTCACACTCCAGTTGTAAATATTTTCCATATTTGGATATTACCATATTTTGGAAAACAATGCAACCCTTTGTCATAAAAATTTCATTTTGCACCTATACAAAAATTCTTAGTTTTTTCGTCAAATATCACGAAGCTATTTGATAACCTGTTACAACACCTTCTGCTGTTTTCTCCATATTTTCAGCAAAAATACCATAACCTTTTGTCGGATCATTTACTAAAACATGGGTAACTGCACCAATCAGTTTTCCATCTTGCAAAATAGGGCTTCCGCTCATACCCTGTATGATTCCTCCGGTTTTTGCCAAAAGGGCCGGGTCGGTCACTCGAATTACCATATTTTTTGTAGGTGCATCATCGTTATAATATACTTTTTCTATCATAATTTCAAACTCTTCGGGGGTTTTCCCGTTAAGGGTGGTTAAAATCATTGCTTTTCCCTCTTTTACTTCATGTTTCATCGCCAAAGGTACTGCCTCCTGCACCAAAAAAGGTTTTTGAATGACACCAAACACGCCAGTTTCATTATTAACAGCCAAACGTCCTAATTGACTGTCCTTACTAAATGCGCCCTTCAGTTCTCCGGGAGCGCCACTTTTTCCCACATTAACACCAGTAATGCTAACATCTACAATTTCGCCGCTATATAACGGCATCAGTTCTCCGGTGTCTATGTCGCAGACACCATGGCCCAGCCCCGCAAAAACCCCAGTGCTGGGATCATAATAAGTCATCGTTCCAATTCCTGCAGAGCTGTCCCGTACCCAAATGCCGGCACGATAAGAGCTGTCAACAGAGGAAAGCTGGGGCACAATAGAAACATGCATATTAGTGCCCTTACGTTTAATGGAAAAGTCCATGATTTCCCCGTCACTTTGAGCCACCATTTGCCCAACCTGCTCATTGGAGGCCACTGATTTTCCATTGATAGAAAGGATCACATCTCCTATTTTTAACCCTCCTTCTCTGGATGGATTGCGAAGGCCTTCAGTTGTCTGTACATCGCTCATTCCTACTACCATGACCCCATCCGTAAACATTTTTATTCCAAAAGGGAAACCTCCGGGTATTACCATTTTACGGTCAACTACTTCAACCTGCACTTTTTTTACACTGACACTGCCCATGACTCGCAGGTCAACATGATATCGGCTCCCGACCGAACTTTTTGAAATATCCACCCCTTCTTCCGCCTGGGTCTGAATAGGATAACCGGCATGGATTGTTAAATCATTTCCTTGTACCAAATAATAATGATCCGGCAGAGAGCCTTGCAGCCACAAAGCCAGTGTCAAAACACCGGATGCGGCGGTGCAAAGAATACCTGCAAAAAATTTATAAGTTTTTTTCATTGGACTCACATCTCCTTCTTTTTCTCATTCTTAATGTTCCACTTCCCTGTCCCGATATGAAATCCAATATTATTGTTTTTTAACGAATTGTGGCTGAACTTCCTAACCTTAGTATTGGTAAAAATAGTTGTAAACTGGCCAAACTATGCTAAAATAAGAAAAAAGGAGGGTTGGAAGATGCGAGTCGCCATTATAGGTTCGAGAAATGCTGGGGAAGTTACCAAGGAATTCATTCTGAGGTACATACCAAAAAATGTTTCTGAAATTATCAGCGGCGGCGCTGTAGGAATTGATACCATGGCAAAAAAAATTGCATCCGACCTTCATGTACCTTTTACAGAATTTTTGCCAAAATATAAAAAATATGGACGGTCAGCTCCACTTTTACGTAATAAACAAATTGTTGCCTACTCAGACCTTGTGCTGGCTTTTTGGGATATGCATTCTGCCGGAACCGGAAATACGATTGTGCAATGTATTGATCATTATGTCCCTATCCAAGTAATTCCCATACATTCTTGTGAAAACCGGTAGCGCAAAAATTTTTTTTATGTTAAAATATCTTATCTTCATTTATTGTTCCACCAGTAAGAAAACTTAACACAGAAAATTTTATTTTATAGTATAAAAAACGCACATCAGGCGCAGCACACGATTGCGGATTGCCTGCGCATAAATAGCTATCTAAGGCACTTAGAAAATTAAAATAGTAAAGCGGCTATTTTTAATAGAATCACTCTAGGGGGAAACTGACATGAGTCTTTATGCCGAAATTTCAGAAAACCTGCAACGCGGCAAAGCGAAAGCCGTACAGCAGCTGGTTCAGCAGGCTATTGATGAAAACTGCCCGGTAAAAGAAATTCTGGAAGAAGGCCTTATTGCCGGCATGAACATAATTGGTGAAAAATTCAAAAACAACCAAGTATTTGTACCCGAGGTACTGATTGCAGCAAGAGCAATGAACGCAGGTGCAACACTGCTGAAACCTCTTTTGCAGGACGCCGGAGTAAAAGCAACCGGACGTGTTTGTATTGGCACAGTAAAAGGTGATATGCATGATATTGGAAAAAACCTGGTAAAAATGATGATGGAGGGCAAAGGGCTTGAGGTAATTGACCTTGGTACCGATGTTTCCCCGGCAAAATATGTGCAGACAGCTATGGAACAAAACTGCCGGATTATCTGCTGCTCCGCACTGCTGACCACTACCATGGGGGTAATGCAAGAGGTTGTAAATGCCTGTAAAGAAGCAGGAATCCGCGACAAGGTTGCTATTATGATTGGCGGCGCCCCGGTTACCGACCAGTTTTGCCAGCAGATTGGCGCAGATAAATACACTGCTGATGCAGCTTCAGCTGCGGATGCTGCTGTACAAATTTGCTCCCAATAAACACCAGTAAAAAGTTGAGTTGGGGCGCGCCTTCACGAATGCCTCGTTTTTATCCGTAAACTGAAAATTGATAATTACGAAAATTCAACTATCACTATCTCGTTTCCGTCAATATCATTCAAGCGAACCTCATAAGTTCCCCAATCATATCTAACAGCTTCAGACAATGGAACACCCTTTTCTTTCAAACATTCCATTGTTAAATCAAGAGCCTTTGTTTGGAATACAAAAGATTGATGTCCAGTCGGATTCACACCACATTTCTTTCTATCCCAAATACAAAGGGTAGGTGCGTTTTCTATAAAGCCAAGATAAACTCCATTAGAATTATCATCATCGGTTTTGATAAAGGGAATTTCTAATATTCCCTATAAAACTTAATCAGTTCTTTCGTTTGCTCAGAAAAAATATTTGTACAGTAATATCCTGTTATCATCTTCTCACCTCGAAAAATATATATTTGTCGATTAGTTTATTAACCCAAGTATAGTACATCTTCCTGCCCGTTTCCCCCGCGCTGAAAAGTTTGAATCAATAACTCAAAAAAGCACTTGACAAAACGCTTCATGAGAGGCTTCGCACTGCACTTTGGGGTATATGCAGTACGGCAGTGCCGTGGTTAAATTACAAGCATTATCATTCCAAGGTAACCGAGCAAAACAAAGCTATTCGCATTCCCACCCTCATATTGGAGAAAATGCCTGACGGCCTGATTGGATGTGAGGCAGCCTTTACGTGAAGTTCCTGCCTGGTAATATTTCCTGCGGCGTTCCCTTTTTCAGTTTTTTCCAGAATGAATCGATAAAATACCAGACTGCTTCAAAATGGAGCGGTCTTTTTATTTTATCTTTTCTTTAAAAATTACGCCGGTTAAAACCGGCTTAGATTGAACCGCATTCCCTTTCGGTTTTAGCAAAATGAAAAGATAACCGCTAATTTTACACAGGCGGAATAGATAAGAAATGACCACTTTAGAGGCCATGACACAATTGGCATAATCATCAGCAGTTTTTTACAGGCTGGTACAATAACCCTTATGGTTTTTTAAAGCAGATAGGTCCTGTTTGTCAGCTACCCCATATTTTCGCGTATTTCTTTACCAACCCGGTCAATTGCGCAGGTTACTTCAACACGGTAGTTTAAATTGCCCAACTCTTCCTCCCAGGCATCAATGTGCTCTTTCCAATATCGATTCTGATATTTTCTAAGGTACGGAGCAAAATGATATAAATCGCTTTTATCTTTTTTTAGCGTCTTTTCCAAGGTGGCTTCTACCTCTTGAACAACCAGCCGTGCAGCCTGCTGTTCCAACAATGGAATCTGGTTTAAACCAATTCCACCCTGCGTATGGGAGGATGTTTCTGCAATAATACAGTGCAGCTCTATATGAATCAGAAACTGCGGTATTCCATTGATGGAAGCAACCGAAATTTTGGGCTTGCTTTTTAATAACTGCAGCGCGGCTTTTCCTACGTCCGGGTGTTCTACTTGAATGCTAATGTCCCGTAAATCACCCTGAGTCCAAATAAGCCCTCTGGTTTCTGCTGTGTCCAGTATATCAACCATTTGATCCCCTTTAAATACCGCTGTACCGCCTAACACCAGTTCATCGGTTCCGTCTTCTCCTTCCTGCCTTTCCACCAGCACAACCGCAGGGGAAATTCCCTTTGTTACAAGGGTCTGCATAATATCTAAAAGCTCCCCTTTTACATATTCGCCGCGTTTTTTCCCAGTATCTAGCATCCGCTCGATCTGCTCCGGAGAAACAGATCGTTCCTCTTTTACCTGAAGGGTCGTTTCGGCGCTCTGCAGCGATACAAGTACCGCTGATGTAAAGCGAAACTCGGGGTCATTGTTAAAATATTCCAGTATGGGCAAAATCCCCTTTTTTGCAGCTTGCTGGCCTATCATAATAAATTGGCTACTGCCCAAAAAAATTCGTTTACCAATCTGTGAAGAGATTTTATCCATTGCTTCGGTCAGAGTTGTTCCCTCTCCTTTTGCTACTTTGCTGTTCCCCTGTCCCGCCTGGTAAGATTCACTGCCAGGTGCCGGCTCAAAAATCAGTGTTGTCAAGGTGTATCCACCGTTAGAATTCATGTCAACACCAATGCCTTGGACCAACGCCCGGTCATTCAGTTCAACCCGATGGCCGCAGCCTGTAAAAGAAAAAAGCAGCATACCAGTCAAAACAAGTATTCTACCTATTTTTTTCATGGCGCTTTTCCCCCTTCTTGAAGACCCCTATTACCATAAGGATCAAAGGCAAAATAAACCCGACTGTTACCATTGGAATGCCTGTGCGCAGCATAGCGCTTAAATTATGAAATAAAGTTACTTTGGTCAGCAGCGCACTGCTGACAATAATCACCGCAGCGCCGCACAGCGGCAGCGCTAATTTGCTTTTTGGCCGGCCGGATACCCGGTGAAAACAAAAAGAGGCCAAGTATAAAAACAGTGCTACCTTCAAAGCCCCAATAAAAATCCAAACTGCTATGTGCAAAGCATCCAGACGCTGGAAAATAGAGATTTCTGCAACAGAAGCGGCCGCATAAAAGGGGAAAATTTGTGTTTTTGAATAGTCGCCCAGTGAAGTGAGTAACATAATACCAATTAATTCATAAATGAGCAGCATAACAACCGCCCAAAGCAAAAACGTTTTTGGTTTGCTGCCCTTGGTTTTTGAGGCCAATAAATAGAACGGGATCAATTCAAATGTGGTAGAAAAGGAACCAACCGCCCCTTTCATGACCGGACTAACCCCTTCCTCCAATGGCGATATCAGCCAGAGTGAGTTGTAGCGCGGGATCAGCGCTACCGCTATAAAAATCCCTGCAGCGATTGTAACAATAAATAAATAAAACCCTACCCTAGCCATAGCTTCTAAGCCCATGGCAGCACCGTAAGCACACACAACAGTAAAGAGAATTGCCAACCAAAATACCGGCCAGCTGACATACACCGTAGAAGTGAGAAAATAAATAAAGTTTGAAACCGTTTCCACGGCTACAAACAAACAGAAAATTCCAAAAATAAATGCGGTTATCCGTGCCAATGCTGGTGAAATCTCCTGAGCATAGTCTATAATCTGGCTGTCTCCCCTGCGGGAAATCATCACCCACATGGGCAGAAAAGCGATTAGGATAAACCCGGTACTCACTATAAATGATAGCAGCATAGCAGACCCATTGACACTGGTGCCCGAACGCGGCACATAGGTAAGGAGATGAAAAATGCGGGAAAGCACCAGCAGAATGAACAGCTGGCGCGTATCGATGGTATTGTTGAGCATGGTAACCTCTCCTGTCCTTATTGATCGGTGCTGCCTGGCAAATCTTCAATCACCATAGTTTTTTTGCCCAGCCGCTTCCAGCCAATTCGGATCATTACATCCCGCATGCTGTAAAAAGAGAATGGCGTTGTAGGTGAGGTAGACGGCACCCCAAAACTGTTAACGGCACAAAGGTTAATAAACACCGCAAACAATCCCAAAGCTATGCCAAAAATTCCTAATAGGCCGCCAATTAAAATAAAGCTAAAGCGAAGAATTGTTACCGGCTCGTAAAGTGCCGGCACCACAAACGAACTGATAGCGGTTAGTGCAACCACCATTACCATAGGTGCTCCAATGAGTCCTGCACGAACTGCGGCATCCCCTATTACAAGGCCGCCCACAATGCTTACTGCATGACCGATCGGCCTGGGCAGGCGAAGTCCCGCTTCGCGCATAAGCTCGTAAAGCAGATGAATCACCAGCGCTTCTATTACAATAGGGAACGGCATTGACTGTTCGGTTACCAAAAGATTAAACAGCAGTGCGGTAGGCAATAGCTCGGGATGGAAGGTTGCCACCGCCACATAGATACCAGGTAATAAAATGGTAAGGAAAAAGCTAAAATATTTTAACCAGCGGATAAAAGTAGCATAATAAGGGCGATGGGCATAGTCGTCGAAACTTTGAAAATCTTCGTTAAACAAATGCGGAACCAACAATGCAAAAGGGGTGCCGTCAACTAATATGGCAATACGACCTTCGTTTATTTTGGCACAGAGGGTATCCGGGCGTTCCGTAACACCTACCCCGGTAAAAAGGGATACCGGTTTATGTTCCAAAAAAGGCTGCAGATAACCTGACTCCAACACCACATCTATTTCAACCTGCTGCAGCCGGTATTTGACTTCACGCAGCAATTTTTGCGGCACCACATCAGTCAGATAAACCAGGCAAATATCGGTTTGGCTTTTGCTTCCTACCGGATAAAGCTCAAATTTCAGGGTGGGAGATTTTAGCCGCCGGCGCACCATGGACATATTTACGCGGATTGCTTCCACAAATCCTTCGCGTGAACCTCTGACATTTACCTCTGACATCGGCTCTGAAATAGAACGATACTGAAACCCCTGCAGCCCCAGCACGATTCCGCTGGAAATTCCGTCAATTAATATTAAAACAAAACCGGACATAATAAAACGAAAGATTTCTTCGTAAGTATAAACCTCACTTTGATCTAACGCTAAAAAAGAACGGTAACGCATCCATTGTAATGTTTTTTGCGGCGTGTTCTGCTCTATTACCAGCTGTTCTACAGGAAGCCCAACCATAGTGGAGAAGGTCGAAGTGCTTACCATACCTTCACACAATACCATTGCCACCGAAACACCGCATACATCTTTTTCCCGAACCATAAGATCGGCTGTGTTGGAGCACAGCGCACGAAGCGTCACTAAATCATTCAACAAATTACCTGTCAGCTTTTGATTCAGGGCGCCCGGCGGCGTCAATTTTTCATAACTGCTGTCTCCATCAGCAAAAAATTTTGAAAACCAGCCCATTGTTTTCCTCCTAAAAAATATTTTGCCCTTAACCATTGTTCTGTACTCTAAAAAAGTACGAAAGAATGTATTTAATATTATCCCCAAAAATTCAAATGATTACCTGATCACACCCTATAGTTATTTGCCGCAAAACGTCTGTTTATGTAATCGGTGTTCCCCATTTAAACCAGAATAACTGTGGAATTGAATCAGGGGGCTTTATGCCGTTCCGGCATAGTCTGTAAAACAGTATTGACAACACTCTGGGGCAAATTCTTTGCCCTCCGTTCGTTCACATTAAAATGAAAAATTTGAAACCTGGATAACGGCTGAAAGGTGAAAATTCGAATAAAAAACGCCACAGGTACCATAATAACTGTGGCGTTTATGAATATATAAAATTTGGAGGACGCAATGTTTGTTATCTTTTTTCGAACCATCATTCTGTATCTTATTATTGTTCTTGGCTTGCGTATTATGGGCAAACGCCAGCTTGGAGAATTGCAGCCCGCAGAACTGGTTGTCACCATTTTAATTTCCAACATCGCCACCCTTCCGATTGAGGACACCAACGTACCGTTAATTGGCGGTGTCATTCCAATTTTAACTTTAGTCTGTTCAGAAGTACTTGTTTCTGCCCTTACTTTAAAAAGCAAAACTGCACGTAAAATTATTTCGGGCAATCCCAAAATACTCATCCGTGACGGTAAAATAGATCAAAAAGAAATGCGCAACCTGCGTTTTTCCATCGATGATTTGATGGAGCAGCTGCGCACCAATAAGGTATTTAATATTCAGGATGTGGCTTTTGCCATAGTCGAAACAACCGGAAAACTGTCTATCTATCAAAAATTCGACTCACAAAATGTTACCGCTTCTATGTTAAACCTCACTGCCCGGCCAGGTGATGAGGCCCCCCCGGCAATTATTATTTCTGACGGCAAGGTAATCGATGACTCTTTAAAATACTGCAACCTGCGTCAGGAGTGGCTGGATAAAACTTTGAAGCAAAATGGCTATGACAGCCCAAAAGAAATCTTTTTAATGACCTGCAACCGTGAAGCCAACTATACCATTGTAAAAAAGGAGAAAAAGAAATGAAACGGTTTTATTTTTCTCTCTTCATTATTGCATTAATGGTGGCCTTAAGTATTTTTACCCTGAATCACCTTTATAAAACCAAAAACCAGTTGATTGAAAAAATAGATAGCATCGCTTTCAGTATACAAGGTAACGACAAATCGGCTGCTGCGCAGAAAACAAAAGAACTGACTGATGCTTGGAAACAGGTAGAACCCCAGATGATCCGTTATGTGCGTCACAGCGAAATTGATTTAATCACCAGCATTGTGGCCCGTTTGGAACCACTGCTGATTTATCAAAACACCTCGGAATTCATGGCAAACTTGAATGAAATGAGAACTATGGTTGAGCACGTCTGGGAATCTGAGGTTCCCAATTTTACAAACCTATTTTAGTTTGCTTTTGATTCTAAAATCAGCTTCAATTCGGCCATAAAGGAATTAATATCTTTAAACTGGCGATATACCGATGCAAAACGCACATAGGCAACCTCATCAACACCTTTTAGTTTTTCCATTGCAAGTTCACCAATTCTCTGGGAGGGGACCTCCTTTTCCAAAGAATTTTGCAGGGCAATTTGAATATCATCTACAACCTGCTCCAGGGTGTTCATTGCCACGGGGCGTTTTTCACAAGCACGCAATAATCCGCTAAGCAATTTATTTCGGTCAAATGCTTCGCGGGATTTATCCTTCTTTATTACCATTAATGGGGTGGTCTCAATAATCTCGTAGGTTGTAAAACGTTTTTCGCACTTCAGGCATTCCCGCCTGCGCCTAATTTTTTCTCCGTCTTCTGCTGGACGAGAATCGATTACCTTACTCTCGGTATATCCACAAAATGGACATTTCATGCTACCACTTCACTCTCATCTGATTTTAAATCATCATACCATGTTCTGCCACAATGCTCAACCAGATTTTTAAATTTCCGCAATAAAGTCTTCCACAATATCCATTAAATGAATAGGTAGCGCCTGAAAGCGATTGCATATGGAAGCTAATCGCTCTACTAGTTCAAAGTTTACCGAAATATCTACTATTTCTTTGATCCGATTTCCATACTGGTCAAGGACACATAAACCAAAAGTTTTCACTTCTCCAAGCTTCTCCATTGCAATAGTTGTCTGTATCACAGTATACCGTATATGGTGCTTTTCTGTGAGCTCCAGCCTTACATCTTGCACTTTCATATACAAACCTCCTCACTTACTGTGATTATACACCTCTTTCAATTGTTTGGGAACGATTAATATTCTCCTATTTATGACATAATTCGACAATTTGTTTGTAATATTCCCTCAAGTTTTCAACAAAATTCTTAACAGAAATTTTAAGTTTTGTCGTTTTTACTACACAAACATATGTATTTTTACAAAGTCATTAGATAATTTTTATTATATACTGCTATGACTTTTGGCATAACATCCCATAAATGGTACTAAATAAAATGATTTGGCAGGATTTTTCATTGCAACGCTGACAACAATTTGTTATGATATATTTAACAAACTTGAAAACAGCAGCAGTTTTCGGATGGCAGTCTTTGTGCAAAAAAGTTGCCCCTGAGGCCAACTACGCAGCAACCGCTTTGTGCCTTCAAAACTGGTCTGAATTTGAAGTTTTTTGAGTAAAATCAACAAAGGCGGTGGACAAAGTGCTGCAAGGTATTATAAAAGAATTAAAAGGTTTATGTAATTTTTCTAAAAATACAATAAAAATTGGTATTCTATTATGTTTATGTTATTATATTCTCTCTGCTGTACTATACATAACCGCACCAATATCTCAACATTATTTATACTATAGGTATTTGCTGCGCGGAACGCTGGAAGCGGCGCCCGCCTGTTTAGCGGCTGGAGTGGTAGCTGCGCTGATTGCTGATTTAGCAATCAGAAATGCAGAAAAAAAATAACAACCAATAGAAAAAGTGGGTGCTATAACCGCCCACTTTTTTGCTAACTGCCATATGTTTCTGGATGTCTATCTTTTAGGTAATTTAATCCTGAACAACCTCTAGTACGGGCGTAAAGAATCATCTTTCTAACATCAACCTGTGCTGTTGCTAGCCCTTCCCTGTAACCTGTATCAGCCAAAAATTCCCCAACAGGCGAAACAATATGGCTGTGCCCCAAAAAAGTGGACTCCCCGCTGCGAAACACCATATTGGAGGAAATAAAAAAACACTGGTTTTCCATAGCTCTAACTTGATCATACAAATGATAAGAAATTAAAAGCGGATCCTGATCCAATTTTCCTTGAGTATTTTCAAAACTCCAGGCTGTTGGCATAATCAAAATTTCTGCACCCTTCAGCGCCAGGGTTCGGGCAGCTTCCGGAAAAATTTTATCGTAACAGATCAGCAGACCAATTTTTCCAATCTCGGTTTGAAAAACAGGAAATTCATCCCCTGCAAAATAAAAGTGCATTTCGGCGTTGGGCAGATGAACTTTACGGTATTTTCCTATATATCCCTTTGGCCCAACCAATACTGCCGTATTATAAAGCCGGGTATAATCCTCTTTATCAAGTTCGGTCATGCCAAACACAACAAACAACTTTAGTTGAGCCGCTCTTTTTATAATCATTTGTACGCTTGGGCCATCCGGTATTGTTTCAGCGTTGGCGTGTTGATAATCAAAAGCAGAAAAGTCAAGCTTGGCCGAGGAAGGCAGATAGCCCTGCAGGGATTGTTCCGGAAAAACAATTAGTTTTACCCCCTGCTCGGCTGCCTGCTCCATATAAGACAAAAACTGTTTTATGTTTTCCGATTTATCGTGTTTTACCTGCATAGCCACCGTAGCCATCACAATTTCCATTTGTATTTCACCGCCTTATTGAAATAAAAAACAAACTGTTTACTGTATAAATTTATCCTCTAGGCTCATACACCTAAGCAGTGCAGAAATAAGGAGTAACTCTACCTAAAAAACGAGTTTATTGGTCAATATCTGTTTTTTGCACAGACCACGCCTGAAACTTGTCTGAACATTCTAAACATGTTATAATTTATAACAATAAATTTTCATTGGGTTTAGACGGATATCACGCAGTTGACATATGCACTTTAAAAAGGATTTTATTCTTTTATAATGCCCAATTTTTCAACCACTTTTCCAGGCTATGTTATAAATTGAAATGATTATACTAATAAACAGCTGCGCTGTCAAACATTTGACAGCGCAGCTGTTTGTAGTTACCGCATAAAATATATGATTCCGCCAATTGCTCCGGTTCCAACCATGATAAAAATTGGATCCCATTTTTTAATACGTAGCACAACAAAAGCTGCAACAAACAACAACATGCTCTTCCAGTCGGTGTTGGTTAGGCTGATTCCACCACTGCTCCAAAAAGCCGACACTGCAATTGTGATGCCTGCTGCTGCAATTAACGCGACAACCGCCGGTCGTAATCCCTCTAAAACATCCTGTATCACCGGAATGCCTCTGTACCGGAAATAAAGAAACGCCAGCGCACCTACAATGATGCAGGAGGGAAGTATACATCCAAGGGTAGCAATCAATGCTCCGCCAAAGCCTGCAATCCGCATTCCAACAAAGGTGGCAGAGTTAATCGCAATAGGGCCTGGCGTCATTTGGGAAATCGTAATCAGGTCAGTAAACTCCGGCATGCTTAGCCAGGAATAATGCTGCACAACCTGTTGCTGAATCAGCGGCATAGCGGCATACCCTCCGCCAAAACTAAACAATCCTACCTGAAAAAAGCTCCAGAAAAGCTGTAAATATATCATTCCTGCTTTGCTCCTTTCCGATCCAAAAAGCCTGTTAAAGCTCCTAGTGCTCCGCAAGCTAGAATGATCAACATCAAATTCACCTTGAATATGCAGTTCGCCACAAATGCGCCCAACATAATGAATATGGAAACAGCTTTTTTCTGTGCAACTATTTTTTGTCCCATTGTCCAAACAACATCTGCAATTACAGCCACAATCCCTGCCTGCATTCCGTGCAAAACTGCCTGCACCAGTTGGTTGTCCCGAAAAGCAGTATATGCGACTGACAAAGCCGACAAAATAAGCAGCGGAGGCAAAACTGTTCCTAAAATAGATATTGCAGCACCCACTATACCGGCAACCCGCCAGCCCAATAAAATAGCTGCGTTTACCGCTACTGCTCCTGGTGAAGACTGTGCAATCGCAGTCAGGTTAAGCATCTCTTCCTCCTCCAGCCAGTGAAGGTTATCCACAAACCGTTTTTTCATCAGTGGAATAATAACATAACCCCCGCCAAAGGTAAATGCGCTCAGATAAAAGGTGGAGGTGAACAGTGTAAGATACAGTTTCAGCTTTTTTTTCATGGGAAAAGTCCTTCTTTTTCTTCTATTTACCGTTAAACTTTATCGCCGGTCTTCATATATAGGTGCACAGAGGCTGTCATAAAAGCCTTTGGCACAGCAATATATTTGGATGATCGCCAAGATATTTTTTCTTGACATCCTGTAGGGCTTCTTCAAAGGCGGCTCTTGTTTTTAGCCCCGTTCCCCGGGCATACCCAGGATCTTGCGCTCCAATAATATAGGTTGCGTTCTTGCTGGTAAACCCAATGCTTCCAGTAAAATCATACAATACAATCATGCCTCCGTCAATCTATGTAATCTCTGATAACATTCTCCTATTTTTGCCGTCATACACCACCGGAATAGCTGCTAAAAAGAGAGCGGTACCGCAACGAATTTGCGGTACCGCTCTCTTTATTTCAGAAATTAATATCTAAGCCTTTGCAATCTTTTTCGCCTTATGATCCTGCCAAAGCACCCATAAGGGGCCGGACAGGCAAACGGATGAATACACACCGGAAATCATACCGATAATGAGCGGGAATGCAAAACTGAGGATAGAATCCACATGGAAGATCAGTGCCACAATTGCAATTACAGCAAGGGCTGCAACGGTGGTAGCAGTTGTGCAGATCGTACGGAAAAGCGATTGATTAATGCTCATATTTACGATCTCATCCAGTGGTTTTTCCCCGCCAAAACGCCGCTTGTTTTCACGAATACGGTCGTAAATAACTATAGTATCATTCAGCGAGTAGCCTAAAATGGTCAGAATAACAGCAATAAAATTATCATTAATAGTCATTCGGCAGATAATAAATGTGCCATAAATGATAATAACATCATGCAACAAAGCAACCACTGCAAATACACCGGCAGACCAGCCGCTCAGAATTTTGAAACGGATGGCAATATACACAATCATAATAATTGCAGCTACTGCAACTGCAATTAAAGATTTGGCAAAAAACTCTTTACCAATAGTAGGGTCCACAACACTGCTGGAAACCTGCTCCACCTGGCCGCCGTATGCCGATTCAATCGCACTGCTCAGTTCCATCTGTTTTTCAGAAGGAATACCTTTTTCAGCAGCTAAAGTTACGGTATAGCTATTGCTGCCGGTAATAGCGTCTTTGGTTTCCTGAATCGTAACTTTTTCCCCAAGAACAGATTCAATCGTAGTCTGGAACTGTCCTTTGTCAAGCTCACCGCTATAATTATACTTTAGAATAGCGCCGCCTTTAAACTGAATATCCAACCGGGCTCCCAGTACAACTGAACTTACTATAATTACCAAAAGGAGGATGGCAGAAATGGCAAGATATATTTTACGGTTTTTTACAAAATCTATCATTATTTGTCACCTCCATAGAGCCATGCCTTGCGGAATGGTTTAAAGCGGGAGAGCGACTGGATCATCAGCCGCGAACAAAATACACCCATCAGCAGGTTCAGAATAACGCCTACCAGCAGGGTATAGCCAAAGGAATAGATAGAACCTGCTGTAGAAGGGCCGAACCAGCGGAAAATGGGGCTAAACAGTTTTACAAAAGCACTGCTTGGAGGGCCAAACGCACCCATCAGAATAACAGCTACAATAATAACGGTAATGTTGCCATCTAAAATAGCGGTAAACGCTTTGGAGTACCCGGTACGAATAGAAGCATCAAGCGTTTTCCCCGATTTCAGTTCTTCCTTGATACGGGACGCTGTGATGATATTGGCATCCACACCAAAACCAATGGCCAAAATAATACCTGCGATACCCGGCAGAGTTAAGGTAAAGGAGGGAACAATTGGAAAAAATCCGGTAATTGCCGCAATGGTCAGCGACAACTGCCCTGCCAATGCAATAACAGCAATAAAGCCAGGCAGACGGAACAACGAAATCATGAAAACTGCAACAATAATAAATGCTATAACCCCTGCCAAAACCATGGCATCTTTGGCGCCCATCCCCAAGGTTGGCGAGATGGTATTAAAGTTATCTGTTTCCAGTTTAAAGGGCAGCGCACCGGAATTGATTTTAGCTGCCAGGCTTTTAGCGCTTTCCGCAGTCATTGTAGGAGAACTGATCGTTGCTTCTCCGTCCGTGATCTGCTGCTGAACCTGGGGGGCAGAAATCATGGTATTATCCATCCAAATTGAAATCTGCTTATTAACAAGGCGGCCTGTTGCCTCAGAAAACTTAGCAGCACCTTCGGCGGTCAGCTTTAAAGCTACCACATGGGAATTATCTTTAGAACTGATTCCAGCCTGTGCAGAGACAATATCCTTGCCTTCCAGTACAATCTTATCTTTTGTATCGCCGGTTGGATTACCTTCCGCATCCTGCAGTGCCAGCTCACGGAAGGTAAGCTCTGCAGTTTCACCCAGCTCCTTAATGGCAGCTTCCGGGTTAAAATCCACTTCATCAGCCTTCCATGGAAAACGGACAATAATGCGGTCCTTTGCTTTATCGGCATAAACTTCGTAGTCAGTAATATTCAGGTTTACCAAACGTTCTTTTAAAACGCCTTCCGCCATGGTCATTTCCTCATCGGTTGCATCATAATCCTCAGGCGGAGCAAAAGTCACATCTACACCGCCACGGATATCAATACCCCAGCGAATGGTATCGGCGCCTTTTACATAAGTTTTTGTGAAATCGCCATTGGGGCTTGTCCATCCAAAAAAGGATAAATAAGAAACCACCAAAATAAGGGCGACCACAATGAAAAATACCGATTTTCCAACTTTTTTCATTTGTAATCCTCCAATGCCATCTTAAGTCGCCGTTTTCCTCTGTAAAGCTTTCATTTAGTCTCCGCATTCCTGAAAACGACGGCAGTCATACATGAAGTTTATTATAAAACAGCCAAGGGTAAAAGTCAATTCATCTTTAGTCTATACTCAAGAAAAGGTACGGGCAAAACAGGCCCGTACCTTAACTTTTTACAGACGGAATTATTTCCCGCTTAACAGTTTCTCCACACTGGCGAGTTTAACACATAGGCAGAACAGTTTTGCCGCAACCGTCAGCTCCTCTACCGACGGATAGGTTGGTGCGATTCGAATATTCCGGTCCTGAGGGTCTACCCCATACGGAAAGGTTGCTCCCGCTGGGGTCATCACCACGCCGGCTTCTTTGCACAACTGTACAACCCGTTTTGCACAGCCGTCCATTGTATCCAATGCAATAAAGTAACCCCCCTTGGGGTTGGTCCACTGGGCAATTCCCTTTCCGCCCAGTTCCTCTTTTAAGGTTTTTAAAACAATTTGGAACTTAGGGCCAATGATCTGAGCCTGCAAACGCATATGCTCATTAACCCCGTTTACATCTTTATAATACAATACATGCCGCAGCTGGTTGAGCTTATCGGGCCCAATGGTTTGAATGGACATGCGCTTTTTCATTTCGCTTAAGTTCAAAGCCGACGCTGCAACTGCGCTGATACCGGCACCTGGAAAAGACACCTTGGAGGTAGAGCCAAAGATATAGACCATATCTTCGCTGCCCGCCTTGCGGCATTCCCGAAGCAGGTTTAACACATGATCCTGATCATCGTCATACAAATGGTGCATCCCATATGCATTATCACAAAAGATGCGGAAATCCTTTGCGGCGGGCTTTAATGCAGCCAAACGGCGAATGGTTTCATCGCTGTATGTAATACCCTGGGGATTGGAATACATAGGCACACACCAGATTCCCTTAATGGATTCATCTTTTTTCACGAAAGATTCTACCATATCCATATCTGGGCCGTCAGGAAGCATGGGAACGGTAATCATTTCAAAACCAAATTCCTCAGTGATTGCAAAATGCCGGTCATAACCAGGGGAAGGGCACAAAAATTTGCGGTTTTCACATTGGAACCAAGGTTTTTCAGAGCCTGGTACTCCAAACAGCATAGCACGTGCCATAGTGTCATACATCAGGTTTAAGCTGGAATTACCGCCTACAATCACATCCTCCGGTTCAACATCCAGCATATCGGCCATCAATTTTTTTGCCTCGGGAATACCGTCCAATAGACCATAGTTACGGCAGTCCGTACCATTTTGAGAAACCGCCTTATCGGTGCTGTTTAAGGAATCTAACATATCCATGGAAAGATCCAGCTGATTTGGTGCAGGTTTTCCGCGGGACATATCCAACTTTAGTCCTTTGGACTGATATTCTTTATATTCTTGATCCAGTTGATTTTTGAGTTCGCGCAGCTGGTCCGCTGCTAATTCCTGATAAGCACTCAAAAGGTTTCCTCCTCTAACCTGGCAGATGATAGTATCTGCCTTAGCTTTCTATCATTCACGCACAATATACTCAGCGGCATATTGGCGGATGGTACATTTTATTCACAAGCATTCTGCCGTGCTGCCCGGTAAACTTCTTCCAACGGCACCCCAAACCGATTAGCCGCTGCCTTGGCGCTTTCATATTCCACCGTAATTTTTTGAATCTCTTCCAACCCGGCATATTTTACCGTCACCACTCCATACGGAGTTGTCACCTGCGCCGTCTTACGTTCCATTACGGTGCGGTTGTAAACGGCAGACCGTACCCCTATGGTAGTTGTATGCAATAAAATCATCTTTTCTAAATTTTGCTGGTCCACCGGGCGGCACAACACGCACAGCTTATTTGCCGGGCGGTTTTTCTTCATATAAATAGGCTCAAACCAAACATCCAATGCGCCCGCGGCTAGCAACGTTTCCATAGCAAAGCCCAGCTGCTCACCGGTCATATCGTCTATATTGCATTCCATCAGTATAACCTGATTTTTATTGCCCAATACTGCTTTTTCCAACAAAAAGGCACGCACCACATTGGCCGTTGGGTAATTTCGTTTGCCGGCACCATAACCCACTGCTTTTATTATATAACCCTGGGGGCGCTCAAAACTTTCTGTTAAAGCAGCCACAATAGCAGCTCCAGTGGGGGTTACCATTTCGCCCTGCACACTGCTTGCGGAGATTGGAATACTGTACTCCCGCAAAATTTCGGCAGTAGCCGGCACCGGTACAGGCAGCAGCCCGTGCTGGCACCGCACAAACCCATTCCCCTCGCTTAAGGGGGAACAATAAACCTGATCAATATTTAAAAGGTCAATACAAACCGCAGCAGATACAATATCAATAATGGAATCTACCGCTCCGACCTCATGGAAATGCACTTCTTCAACAGGCTTTCCATGCACCTTTGCCTCTGCCTTGGCCACAATGGAAAACATTTTTTTAGAAAGTTCCTTGGCCCGGGCAGTAATTTCGGAACGATCAATTATCTTTTCTATATCCTGCAGGTTGCGATGTTCATGATGGTGAACATGTTCCTGCTGTTCAATGTTCGAATGCTCTTCTTCATGAAAATGTCCGTGGTCATGAACAGAAAGGCGGGCATGGGTATGCTCCTCACCAGGAAGGTGATGATGCCCCTCTTCATGGGTATGCCCATGGTCATGCTGGTCAGATTCTAAAACCACATCAAAGTCACAGGCAGTAACCCCATTTTTCTCTGTTTTGGAAACTTTAATTTCATAGCCGTCAATCTTTAAGCTTTTAATAGCCTGGAACAATTTGTTCTGATCGACACCCAAATCCAGTAAGGAAGCAACCGTCATGTCGCCGCTGATACCGGAAAAACATTCCAAATATAATGTTGCCATAGCTGCCTCCTTTTTACTTTTGTGCTTCGGATAAAAATTGGTCCATACTGCCGGACCGGAAGCCCTCTAAATCCATCGTGATATAACAAAACCCCAGTGTGTGCAAATAATCAATGAGCACCGGCGATTTTTTCAAAAGCTCCGGCATTTGTGCCAAAGGTACCTCTAACCGAGCAATGTCGCCATGCAGCCGCAGGCGAACTATGGGAAAGCCCATACCTTTTAAATATGCTTCCCCTTTTGCAATGCGTTCAAGCTGCCCACGGTGAATGGTATCTCCATAAGGCAGCCTGGTAGCAAGGCATGGGGCAGACGGCTTGGAGGCCACCGAAAGGCCAAGCTGCTTTGCAAACGAACGGATCGTTTGTTTGTCAACACTTAAATCGGCCAGAGGGCTCATAACCCTTAGCTCCTTCAGTGCCTTTAGCCCCGGGCGGTATTCTTTTAAATCATCGGCATTGGTTCCATCCATCAACACCTGCAAATCATGTTCCTTCGCATATGCCTTAAGCCGCCGAAACAGCAGCCGCTTGCACCGGTAACAGCGGTCCGGCGGATTTTGCAGAATAGAAGGATCAGAAAATTCATCTACCTCTATCACCGTATGTACTGCACCCAACTGTGCTGCCAGTACTTTTGCAGCAGAAATTTCGGTTTGAGGGTGCAGCTGGGTTGCAAAAGTAACCGCATGTACCGGATTACCTGTATCACACACCAGTTTTAACAGTACAGCGCTGTCTACCCCGCCCGAAAAGGCGAGGCAGACCCCCTTTTTTGTATTGGCATCAATATAATCTCTTAACTCCTGTAACGAAGCCATTTTAAAACTCCAAAGAACCGGTGGTTCTGGGGAACGGCAGTACGTCACGGATATTTGAAATTCCGGTGATATACATAATCAGCCGCTCAAAACCCAAGCCAAAACCAGCGTGGCGGGTGCCGCCATACCGTCTCAGGTCCAGGTACCACTCATAATTTGAGCGGTCAAGTCCCAGCTCTTCCATTCGCTGAAGCAGAACATCCAGTCGCTCTTCACGCTGGCTGCCGCCAATAATCTCACCCACACCCGGCACCAAGAGATCCATTGCCGCAACTGTTTTGTTATCGTCGTTTAAACGCATATAAAACGCCTTAATCTCTTTGGGGTAATCGGTAACAAAAGTTGGGCGTTTAAAAATTTTTTCGGTCAAATATCGCTCATGCTCCGTCTGCAGGTCAACGCCCCAGTATACGGGATATTCAAATTCGTCCTTGTGTTCTTCCAACAGCCTAACTGCTTCGGTGTACGTAACATGGGCAAAATCCGAATTGATAATGCCGTTAATACGCTCAATCAGCTCTTTATCATAAAAATCGTTAAAAAACTTCATCTCCTGCGGGCAGTTTTCCATCACATAACTAAGCACAAACTTAATCATGTCGGTGGCCAGTTCCATATCATCCGCAAGATCGGCAAAAGCAATTTCCGGTTCAATCATCCAAAACTCCGCTGCATGACGTGCGGTATAGGATTCTTCTGCACGGAAGGTGGGGCCAAATGTATATACATTGGAAAAAGCCATCGCCATGCATTCTGCACTTAACTGGCCCGACACAGTTAGGCTGGCCATTTTTCCAAAAAAATCCTCACTGTAGTCGACCTTTCCGTCCTCAGTCAAAGGCGGGTTTTTATCGTCCAAGGTGGTCACCCGGAACATCTCGCCGGCTCCCTCACAGTCACTTCCAGTGATCAGCGGAGTGTGGGCATAAACAAACCCGCGGTCGTTAAAGAAGCGATGGATGGCATAAGCTGCCACCGAGCGTACCCGGAACACCGCACTAAAGGTATTAGTGCGGGGGCGCAGGTGTGCAATGGTGCGCAGATACTCCAGAGAGTGACGCTTTTTCTGCAGCGGATAGTCAGGAGTAGAGGCTCCTTCAATTTCAATGGAGACAGCATGAACCTCAAAAGGCTGTTTGGCGTTTGGCGTAAGCACAACATCCCCCTGTACAATCAGTGCGCTGCCCACATTAAGCTTTGTGATTTCTTTAAAATTTTCTACCTTTCCCTCTTCAAACACAATTTGAAGATTTTGAAAGGAAGTACCGTCATTTAATTCAATAAAGCCCAACGACTTGGACGAACGGATGGTTTTTACCCAGCCACAAACAGTCAGAGGGGAACCAATATAGTCGGTTACCGCCCCAAACAGCTTTTTTAATTCAGTTCTCTTCATTTCCAGCTATCCTCCAAACAGTATCCTGCACACGGTGGTACGCTTGTTGTATTATAGTACAAAAACGTATCCGTAACAAGTATTTTTCCTGATTTTGTTGTAAATTTTGCAAGTTTTTATTTTTAATCCTTCAAAATTTGTTTAATACCCATAGTCTTCGCCTAAAATAAGCACCTTAATACGTCCTGGAATTTTTTGCTTACCCAGCAAAACATAATCACAGCAAATTCTGGTGGCACCCTGGCAGTCCATGCAGTGGCCGGTTTTTGCACAGGGATTAGGAATTCCCAGCCGCACCACATTGGCCGGGGCGCTAATCTGGCGGTTGCGCTCAATTGCTGCGTCAATATCTTTTACAATTTTATTCCATCCAACAATGATCACAACCGAATCGGGGCCGTAAATCATAGGGGCAACGCGGTTGCCATTACCGTCCACATTATAAAGGTAGCCATCCTCTGTCACCGCATTACTGCTTGAAAAAAACACATCACTGGTAAACGCCTTTTTAAACACCTGTACTACCTGCTCAGGGGTTAAGCCCTTTTCGTACCGGTCGAGAAAATGAAACCTGCTGCTACGCAGATAATCTATCACCCCGGTTTCAAACAGGGTCATCGACCCTCCTACCGTTACGGTGGACCCTTCCGGTACCAGTTCGTCCAGCTTGCGGATCAGCTCTGCCTTATCATTTATAAAATAGGCATCCATATTGTGGTTTTGCAGCGCTTTCATAGTATTTTCTACTCTTTTTTCCATGATTGCTTTCCAATTCTGATCCATTCTAGTTCCTCCCATTCTTCACACTATTATTACAGGTCAAAGCCTGTTTGTTACACAAATTCCGTTCTTCAAAACACATTACAATTAATACAAATTTTAAAGTTTTATCACTGGGCCTGCGTGCGCTGGGACGAGAGCGCCATTCAGAAGGGTC
Organism: Ruminococcaceae bacterium Marseille-P2935; assembly: GCA_900104565.1. Lineage (GTDB taxonomy): Bacteria > Bacillota > Clostridia > Oscillospirales > Ruminococcaceae > Marseille-P2935. The sequence continues at coordinate 85,277 of LT629952.1, read as the reverse complement.
CGTCCCCCCAGGGAAAAGCTCTGATGCCACCTTGTTACGTTCTGCATATATTCTTTTGCTATGCCTTTTTTACGGCAAACAGCCTATGGGCTATTTTACCATTATTATAAGGGGATTGCAATTTATTGTAAGAAAGGGGGTTGATTTTTTTAGTGTTTTAGGGTATTATATGCAAGGATCACTTTAACGGCAGAAAGCTTTAAAGCATTACAGCGCTGTAGAGTGTAGAACTTCAGAGTGTAGAACTTTGAAGCAGAAAAGTGTTGTTTAAGGAGTGTAACCATGGCAGTTTGGATTGTACTTGGCGTTTATGTGACGCTGATGGCGATAGTTGGCTTTGTCAGCTTTCGCAAGGCCGATTCCCTTACCGCATTTGTAGTAGGCTCACGCAGTGCCGGCCCGTGGATGTCGGCTTTTGGCTACGGCACAACCTATTTTTCCGCAGTATTATTTATCGGTTATGCCGGTAACTCGGGGTTTAACTTTGGTCTGTTTGCCATTTTAATTGGCGTTGGCAACGCAGTTTTGGGCGCATGGCTGGCCTGGAAGGTACTTGCAAAACCCACAAGGGATGTAACCCGCAGACTAAAAATTAAAACTATGCCTCAGTTCTTTGAAGCCCGTTATGGAAGTGAAAAGATGAAACTGTATTGTGCGGTTATTACCTTCATCTTTATGGTGCCATATTCGGCAAGTGTCTATTCGGGTTTAAGCTACCTGTGCGAGTCGGTGCTGGGTATTCCGTACCAGACTGCTATGATTGCCATTGCAGTGGTTGCAGCAGTTTATTTGGTTTTGGGCGGGTACATCGCTACCCTGCTGGCAGATTTTATACAGGGTATTGTCATGATTGTCGGCGTAGCCGCTATGATTTTCTTTATTACCCGCAGCCAACAGGTTGGAGGGCTTGCCAACGGCCTTAGCCGGCTTTGGGACAATATGTCGCAAACCGAAGGAATGTTTACGGTAAACACTGCAATTTCTGTCATTAGCCTTATTCTGCTCACCAGTATTGGTACCTGGGGAATGCCACAGATGGTACATAAATTCTATGCGATTAAAGATGAGAAAAGCGTAAAAAGCGGTACCGTCATCTCTACCTTTTTCTGCGGGCTGGTTTCCTGTGGGGCATATTATATCGGTTCCCTTTCCCGTTTATTTTATGACGGCGTACCTACTTTAAACGGAAAGCCCAACTACGATTTGATTATTCCCGGAATTTTAGTTCAGGCGCTGCCTGCCATATTGCTGGGAGTTGTACTGGTTCTGGTGCTTTCTGCTTCTGTTTCTACTTTGTCAGGTATTACGTTAACCTCCTGTTCCACCTTCTCGATGGATTTGATAGCACATTTTGTTCCCGCATTTCAGGACCGCAAAAAAACATTAACCCTTACCCGTGTACTCTGCCTGCTGTTTATTGCGGCGTCTTTTATCATTGCCTCCTTTAAATCCCCCATTCTTACTCTGATGTCCTTTTCTTGGGGGACAATTACCGGCGCTTTCCTTCCCCCATACATGCTGGGCCTTTACTGGAAAGGCATGAACCGGGTTGGAGCCTGGTGCTCACTGATTGGCGGGGTGGCAGTTTCACTTACCCTTGCATTTGTGACTGGGTTTCAGTCCAGTCTTGCACCTACCCTTGGGGTTATTACCATGCTTTGTTCCTTTGGGTTTGGTTTCGCTGGGTCTAAACTTTCAAAAAACAAAGCTTCCCTAAAGGATACCGCAAAAGCTACCGAACATTTTTTTGATAAAAGCTATTCCCTGTAATAGTTTTTAGGTGGTGTTGTGATACAGCGTTTGAATATACAATATATAGCTCTTGTCCGGTGTTTTCATACTGAGTATTTTATCAGTAAAACAGCGTGTGAAATTCACACGCTGTTTCACTGCGTTTATTGAAAAAATTTTAAAATATACAGATTGAAACATTTCGTGTTATAATACAATGAAGAGGTGATTTTGTGTTCTGGCAAAAGGAAATTGAAACCATGGACCGAAAGAAAATTGAAGCGGTTCAACTGGAACGTCTTCAATGGTTGGTAAAACATTGCTATCAAAATGTGAGGTTTTACCATGATCGGCTGGATAAGGCCGGGGTTACCCCAGAGCGGATCAAAACACTGTCCGATATTCAGTACATACCTTATACTACAAAAGAGGATATTCGTGACCACTATCCGTTTGGAATGTTTGCCGTTCCCATGAAGCAGGTTATACGGATCCATGCTTCTTCGGGCACCACCGGCAAACCTACCGTAGTAGGCTACACCCGCAGCGATATGGAAAACTGGTCCAACCTGGTAGCACGGCTTGCAGTAGCAGCCGGAGCCAGTGATGAGGATATTGCTCAAATCTCCTTTGGCTACGGGCTGTTCACCGGTGCGCTCGGCCTGCACCAGGGGCTTGAAAAAATTGGCGCTGCCGTTATTCCATCCTCCAGCGGCAACACCGAAAAACAGGTCATGCTGATGAAGGATTTTGGCACCACCTTAATTGTAGGCACACCATCCTATGTGCTGTACATGTCTGAAGTTGCTAAGGAGATGGGTTACACTAAGGATGATTTTAAAATTCGTCTTGGCCTGATGGGGTCGGAAGGCTGTACCCCTGAAATGCGTGATAAGATTGAAGAGGCCTGGGGATTGTTCGCCACCGACAACTATGGAATGAGCGAGCTAATCGGTCCTGGTGTTTCCGGCGAATGTGAGCGCCGGGAAGGCATGCATATTGCTGAGGATCATTTTTTATGCGAAGTCATTAACAGCAGCTCTTTAGAGGTACTGCCGCGGGGTGAAACAGGCGAACTGGTAGTAACCACCTTGACAAAAGAGGCGTTCCCCCTGCTGCGTTACCGCACAAAAGATATTACCCGGATCAATTACGAGCCCTGTGCTTGCGGTCGCACCATGGCCCGTATGGATAAAATTAAAGGCCGCAGCGACGACATGCTGAAAATTCGCGGAGTAAACGTTTTTCCCTCCCAGATCGAAAGTGTAATCGTATCCTCCAAGAGCGTCAGCCCCAACTACCAGCTGGTGGTTCGGCATGAAGGCTTCCGCGATACCCTGGAGGTAAATGTCGAATTGGTGGATGGCACGCTGCTGGAGCGCTTTTCAGAACTGGAAGCGCTGGAAAGCAAGCTGAAAGCAAAACTTCACACCGTTTTGGGAATTGATGCCAAGGTAAACCTGGTAGAACCCAAGTCTCTGGAGCGGTTTGCAGGCAAAGCCAAACGCGTGGTTGATTTACGTTAGCATCTTGCTACTCAAACAGAATCTACCGTATCTAAAACAAATCAGAATATTACTTGGAAGAATTCCGTTATTATATTGTCAATATCGTGCTCTTAATGGCAGTCAAACGGGCTTCGTCCATAGAGCAAACTTTTAAATCCATTTGCTGCTGCGTTTCATAGGAGTTTTAAAATTCCGGTGCGAAGGAGTAAATGGGAACATTATGTAGAACAGGAGCTGAATTAGTTGAACCGATTGATGCTTGGAAATGAAGCGGTAGCCCGAGGGCTTTTTGAAGCGGGCTGCAAAGTTGTATCAAGCTATCCCGGTACGCCCAGTACCGAGATTACCGAGTATGCAGCAAAATATGAAGAAATTTATGCAGAATGGGCCCCTAATGAAAAGGTGGCACTAGAGGTAGCTTTGGGCGCCTCAATAGGTGGGGCACGTTCCTTCTGTGCCATGAAACATGTTGGTTTAAACGTAGCTGCCGACCCATTATTTGTAAGCAGTTATACTGGTGTTAACGGCGGCCTATTAATTGCTGTGGCCGATGACCCTGGCATGCATTCTTCACAAAACGAGCAGGATTCCCGCCATTATGCAATTGCAGCAAAGCTGCCTATGCTGGAGCCTGCTGATTCCTGTGAATGCAAAGAATATGTAAAAAAAGCTTATGAAATCTCTGAACAGTTTGATACCCCGGTACTGCTCCGTCTTTCTACCCGAATTTCTCATTCGCAAAGCAATGTGGAGCTGTTTGACCGCGAAGAACATGCGCTAAAAGATTATAAAAAAGACCCGGCAAAATACGTTATGATGCCTGCCAACGCCAAAGGCCGCCATGTGGTAGTAGAAGACCGGCTGGCCGCAATGAATGAATGGTGTGAAACGTCTGATTTAAACGCCATTGAATGGGCTGATAAAAAAATTGGAGTAATCACCTCTGGTGTTTGCTACCAATATGTAAAAGAGGCCTTGGGCGACAAAGCCAGCGTTTTAAAGCTTGGAATGATAAACCCTATGCCTACCAAACTGATTCAGGAGTTTGCCGCCCAGGTGGACACCTTATATATAGCTGAAGAGCTTGACCCCGTGATTGAAACCCACTGCAATAATATTGGGGTCAGGGCAATCGGCAAAAAGGTCTTCCCTTTGTTGGGTGAGCTTTCTCAAAAAATAATTGCCGATGTTATTTTGGGGGAAAAATGGGAAGGCAAGGCAATGGCAGAAAAACTGCCTGTCCGTCCTCCTGTGCTTTGCCCTGGCTGCCCGCACCGCGGCCTATTCTATGCATTAAACAAAACGAAAGTCACTGTATTTGGCGATATTGGTTGTTACACCCTTGGCGCGCTGCCCCCTCTTTCTTCCATTGATACCACCTTGTGTATGGGTGCTTCTATCTCTGGCCTGCACGGCTTTAATAAGGCCCGGGGTGAAGAAAGCGCTAAAAACTCGGTGGCAGTAATTGGTGATTCCACCTTTATGCATTCCGGTATTACCGGCCTAATTGATATTGCCTATAACGAGGGAATCTCTACTATTATTATCCTAGACAACTCGATTACCGGTATGACCGGCCATCAGCAAAACCCCACCACCGGCCGTACCCTAAAAGGAGATATTGTAGAAAAGGTAAGCATTGAAAAGGTCTGCGAAGCAGTTGGAATTAAACGGATCTGTGTAGTTGACCCACTGGATGTAAAAGCCTTGGAGGAAGCAGTAAAACGCGAGACTCAGGTTGCCGAGCCTTCGGTCATTATCAGCCGCCGTCCCTGTGCACTGCTGAAGAGTGTAAAACACGAAAAGCCCTTTACCGTCAATACAGATAAATGCCGCAGCTGCAAACAATGCCTAAAAGTGGGCTGCCCGGCTATTAGCATGAAAGCCGGAAAGGCGGCCATTGACTGGACACTTTGTGTCGGCTGCAACCTGTGCAAACCCCTCTGCCCATTTGACGCGATCGAAGCACATAAGGAGGAAAAGTAGAACATGTCTGATGTAAAGAGTGTAATGATCGTCGGTGTTGGCGGTCAGGGGTCCCTGCTGGCCAGCAGAATTCTTGGAAATGTGCTGCTCTCCCAGGGGTTTGATGTAAAAATGTCCGAGGTGCATGGCATGGCCCAGCGCGGCGGTTCGGTGGTTACCTACGTAAAATATGGAAAAAAAGTATATTCCCCCACGGTTGAAACTGGCCAGGCGGATATTATTATTTCCTTTGAGCTGTTGGAAGGCGCCCGTTACCTTTCATACCTGAAAAAGGGCGGCAAGGTAATTATCAATAACCAGGAGATTGAACCTATGCCTGTTATTACGGGTGCTATGGAATATCCTAAAGAAATACCGGCAAAAATGAAAGAACTGGGTATTGACTGCTCCATTGTAAATGCACTGGAGGTTGCCAAGCAGGTTGGTTCTTCCAAAGCAGTGAATGTGGTATTGATGGGAGCGCTTTCGAACACCATGGAATTTGACGAACAGGTCTGGCTGGATGCTGTGAAGCAGTCGGTTCCAGAAAAATTCTTAGAGATGAACCTCAAAGCCTTCACTATGGGCAGGCAGCTGGCACTGTAACCAAAAACAGCGCATTTCCACCTGCTTAATATCGTTTTTTCTCTTAACTGTGGGGCAGTGTACAGCAAGCGCCCCACCAGAATCCACAACTTAAAAATAAAACTATTAAGGAGGAATGGCTATGATCATCAAACAATTGTCCGTCTTTGTAGAAAACAAGCCGGGGCGCCTTTTGGAAATCACCTCGGTATTAGGAGACAACGGCATCGATATCCGCGCCATGTCCTTGGCAGACACCACCAAGTTTGGAATTTTGCGTCTGATCGTCAACGAACCTGGAAAAGCTGAAAATATTCTGAAAGAGGCAGGGTTCACCGTTTCTCTCACACAAGTGTTGGCCTTGGGGCTGAAAGATACTCCAGGTGGTTTGGCAGCTGTACTTAAAATTCTAAAACAAGCCGGTATCGAGGTGGAATACGTCTATGCATTCTTTGTCAGTTGTGCGGTAGACTATGCCTCGGTTATTATCCGTGTAGAGGATAATGACAAGGCCGCGGAAGTGTTAAAGGAAAATGGTGTAAAACTGCTTGATGCCGAAGAGGTTTACAATAGATAATCGGTTAATCTATTCGGTTGTTCCAAGCAGTAAATGCCTAATAAAAAAGCGGGGTCCAGCTAAAAACTGGACCCCGCTTTTTTATTATTTAACACCTGTTTACCGGTGGGTACCCCTTTACATCGCTAAAAAAATGTTCGCTGTGTGGTTTGCTTCATACCTTAGTAAAAAATAGCTGCCGGCTATAAAGGTACGGACTAAAACAATTCATTTTTAATTGCTTCTTCTAAGACTGGTAAACCTGTGGTTCAATCTAAAGCTGTTACTGATAGCAATTTGTCTTTTGCACCTCTATACCGGCCTGTTTTTACTGGTAATCAAACTGAAAACCATACCGCTTATTTAAAGTGCCGCAATAACCTCTATTTCAATCATTGCATCTTTGGGCAGCCGGGCAACCTCAACACAGGAACGAGCAGGAAAATCACTTCCAAAGTAATCGGCATAAATTTTATTAATTGCTGTAAAATCGTCCATATTCTTTAAAAAGACCAAAGATTTTACAACATCTTTTAAAGTCAGGTTTTTTGCTTTTAAAATAGCGGAAAGATTTTTAAACGCCTGATGTGCCTGTGCCTCTACCCCTTCTACCAAAGCACCGGTGGTTGGGTCAACACCCATCTGGCCTGAAATATACAAAAAACCATTTGCTGCAATTGCCTGAGAATAGGGGCCAATAGCTGCCGGGGCTTCCTTGGTACTAATAATTTCTTTGTTCATAATGATCCTCCTAATCAACAGCTCATCCTGCTTTTAGTAATTATAATTAAAATAATTGTAGCATAATAAGCGATTATTTTCAACCCGTTTTGTTTTTTGTAAGGCCGCGCCACTCCTCTGCCCTACACTTGTTTTTCTAAAAAGCTTATATTATACTGTATAATATTGTTGTAAAAATGGAGATGATACCATGGGAGGGGCCCCAGTAATAAACGATTTTGGAAATGACCGCATCGGAAAGCTGCTTTTTCGGCTCTCTATGCCTGCAATTTTGGCTCAATTAATTAATGTGCTGTATAGTTTGGTGGACCGAATGTACATAGGAAAAATGGAAGGCGTAGGCTCCCTCGCTTTGGCCGGAATGGGACTTTCCATGCCAATCATCACCCTTACCGCTGCATTCAGTGCACTGGTGGGTGTGGGCGGCTCTACCCGTGCAGCAATTGCCATGGGGGAAGGCGATAACCGGCGGGCAGAAAAAATCATGGGCAACTCTTTTTGCCTGCTGCTCATCATCTCGGTTATCCTTACCTTTGTTTTTTTAATGTTTAAGCGCCCACTTTTATATTTATTTGGTGCCAGCGACGATACAATACTGTATGCAGAAAATTATCTTACAATTTATTGTATGGGGACCTTATTTGTCGAGCTGGCCATGGGCATGAACAACTTTATCAATACACAGGGCTTTGCAAAAACCGGCATGCTTACCGTAACAATCGGCGCTGTGCTCAATATTATTTTGGACCCAATTTTCATCTTTATATTTGATATGGGTATTGCGGGCGCCGCCGGGGCAACCATACTTTCCCAGGCCGTTTCTGCCGTTTGGGTCATGCGCTTTTTATTGGGTCAAAAGGGCCGTATTCGATTGCATTTTTCCGATATGGCGCTGGAAAGAAAAATTGTTTTGCCCGTGCTTGCCATAGGCCTTTCTCCGTTTATTATGCAATCTACCGAAAGCTTAGTGCAAATCACCCTCAATTCCGGCCTGCGCAACTATGGCGGTGACCTTTATGTCAGTGCTATGACAGTAATTAACAGCGTTATGCAGCTGTTTTTAATGCCTTTAATGGGTCTTGGACAGGGCGCACAGCCAATTATCAGTTACAATTTTGGCGCACGCAAATATGACCGTGTAAAAAAAGCAGCCCGGCTGTTAATCCAAGTTTCCCTCATTGTGTCTATTGCCGGGTGGGCGGCTGCCATGCTATTTCCACAGCTGTTTGTACGCATTTTTAATAATGAAGCCGAACTGATAGCCGTAACCGTTCCGGCTATGCGTATCTTTTTGGCTGCTATTTTTGCAATGGGTGCACAATTTGCATGTCAGCAATGTATGCTTGCAATTGGCCAGGCAAAAGTTTGTATCTTCCTGGCATTGCTGCGCAAGATTATTTTGCTTATTCCTTTGGCGTTAGTACTGCCCATTTATTTTGGAACAACCGGTATTTTTACTGCAGAGCCAATTTCCGATATGCTAGCAGCTATTACAACAATAGGTGTTTTTATTGGTCAGTTTAACCGTATTCTCAAAAAAGATGAGATGCTGCATCAGTCAAAAGCTCTTTCGGAATAAAATTTTTCTATCTTGTTTTTATAAAAATTTTAAGGCTAAAGAAAAAACCCTGTAAGGTATACAGGGTTTTTTCTTTATATGAGTTAATTGCGAATGAAAAGTTTGCAGTTTTTCCGTCAGTAGTAGGAAACTGCAGAATTGAACACTGTAAAAGCTTTTGCATTCCGGAAATGAGAGGCACTGCGGCGTCTTTGATAAGTTTATTTCAAAAAAAGAACAATATCCAGTCATTCATATTTTAAACCATTCGAATCCTCTAGTACAGTTTGCAGAATATTGTTTTTACCAGGCGGAATACTGATTGTAAAAGATGGAAAACTATGCTAAGATTTTGTTAAGAACACAGCGCAATTTTCACTGAACCACAAAATGCGTATGCTGTTTTATCAATAGAATTGCCCGTAAAATAGCTACGGGGATGCAAGTTAGTTTGCAGTAGTTTTCATTAATACACATTGGAGCTGATTTTGATGCAAACCAGTTTATTCCGAATTTTGGGTCCAATTATGATAGGGCCGTCCAGTTCCCATACGGCGGGAGCAGAACGCATTGGCCGGGCAGCACATATTATTGCTGGCGGAGATGTTACCGAGGTCACCTTCCAGCTGCATGGCTCCTTTGCCCAAACTGGGAAAGGCCATGGCACCGACCGAGCACTAATTGCCGGTGTACTGGGGCTCAGCCCCGATGATGAACGCATTAAATATTCTTATGAACTGGCAAAGGAGCGTGGGCTTCAGGTTCATTTTGAAACTGCTGATTTAGGTGAAGTGCACCCCAATACCGTCCGAATGCTGTTAAAAAAAGCAGATGGAACCGAACTTACTGTAACAGGAAGTTCCGTGGGGGGCGGCAATATTTCAATTATTAATATTAATGGGGTAGAATCGGAACTGTCCGGTGACTTTGCCGCAGGAATTGTGACCCATTATGATAAGCTGGGTATGATTAGCCGTATTACCCGTACCCTGGCAAACCACGGGGTAAACATAGTTACCCTGCGTCATAAGCGGGAAAGCAAAGGCAGCATAGCCACCACCATGATTGAAGTTGACCAAAACTTTCCCCCGGAGTGCGTAACTGAACTGAACGAACTGGATGGGATTTTATCGGTTATTACCACTGAAAAATTTTAAGGAAGTCAGAGGGATAATATAAAATGTATGCGTTGGGTGAAGATATTATCAGGCAGTGCAACGAACAAAACTGCCGAATCTGCGATATTGTATTAGTGAATGAAGCCCGGCTGCAGGAATGTACGGTTAATGAGATTCGTCAAAAGCTGTGGGAAAGCTTTGAAGTCATGGATCGTTCCTGCCGGCGTACCCTTACCCGGGAGATTCCCTCCCTAAGCGGGCTAACCAGCGGCAGCGCTATGCGTTTAAACGCTTATCAAAAACATGATGATCCGTTATGCGGCGAATGGCTGATAAAAGGCGTAGCCTATGCCCTTTCCTGCTTTGAAGTCAACACCTCTATGGGATGCATCTGTGCAGCCCCTACTGCAGGGTCCTGCGGTATTCTGCCCGGTGCTTTAATTGCCGCAGCAGAAAAACAGGGCGCCGGAAAAGAAAAAATTATTGACGCTTTGGCCACCGCTTCCGGCATTGGCCAGATCATTTATAAAAACGCAACTATTTCTGGTGCGGAAGGCGGTTGCCAAGCCGAATGCGGCAGTGCCTCTGCCATGGCGGCCGCAGCCATTGTCGAGATGCGTGGGGGAAGTGTACAGCAATCTTTTGATGCTGCCGCCACTACCTTAAAAAACGTGATGGGGTTAGTATGCGACCCTATCGCCGGCCTGGTTGAGGTTCCCTGCGCTAAGCGCAATGCAATCGGGGTAGCCAATGCTATGCTCTCTGCCGACCTTGCACTGGCTGGTATCGGCAGCATTGTCCCGTTTGATGAAGTAGTAACCGCCATGTATAAGGTTGGAAAATCCCTTCCCCACGAGCTTCGTGAAACCGCTTTAGGCGGAATTGCCGCTACCAAAACAGGCCTTCGCATTAAAGAAGAACTACTTGGGTCATCGATGTAAAAACAAGGAGGACGGTATGAAAAAAGGAATTTGGACCTTCCTGCAGGTTTTTGCAGGCTGTGTTCTATTGGCTGTGGCCACCAATGGGGTATTGCTGCCCCACCAACTGGTGGGCGGGGGAATCAGCGGTGTTTCCATGCTACTGGAATTGCTGCTTGGATGGAACATGAGCTTAAGCTATGCGCTGATTAACATTCCTCTTTTTATACTAGGGTATTACCTGCTCTCACGCCGTTTTATGAAATGGACCATAATCGGTTTTTTTCTGTTTACAGGGCTTTTAGCAGCCACACGATATGTTAACCTGCCTGTACAGTCCCCGCTTGCGGCGATCTTATTGGGTGGCGTGCTGTATGGCTTGGGAAATGGACTGATTTATGGGGCAGGAGCTTCCACCGGCGGTACCGATATTTTAGCAAAAGCAGTGAATAAAAAACTTTCTTTCAGCATTTCGTCTGTCGTAATGGCCATGAATTTAGTAATCATTCTTTTTTCCCTTTTTTACTTTGGGCTGGAAAATGCGGTGTACATTCTCACCACCATGTTTCTCTCCACCCAGGTAACCAACTATGTGGTGGATGGCGTAAATCATAAGAGAATGATTTTGATTATCTCCGATGAAAAATCGGAGGAAATCTCTTCAGAAATCATGAAGCAGTTAATCCGGGGAGTTACCATTATTCCCGGAGTTGGGGGGTACAGCCACAAACCTAAAAATATCTTGTATTGTGTGATTGGCATTACCCAAGTAGCTAAGCTGCGGCGGATTGTTCACGAAATTGACCCTGCCGCTTTTTTAAGCGTAACCGACACCTCGCAGGTATATGGCAATGGGCGCGGCTTTTACCGCATGAATGACGAATAATGCTTTTATGTAACGGCGCCGCTTTACCAGCTACAAACGGGCTATAAGACACTCCTGCCCCACAGTTTTGGCTTTCTGCTGCCCGTGTTGCATTTCGCAAAATATGCTGTTATACAGCAAATCAAATAAAAATAAGCAATAAAGGTTGTGACTAAATTGGATTTCAGCAAATGGCCTGAAGTATTTTTATGGTTTACAGTTTATAGTTTTATTGGCTGGGGATGTGAAACAATCTACTGTTCAATCATACAGCGCAAACTAGTGAACCGCGGCTTTTTAAGCGGTCCTGTATGCCCTATTTATGGGTTTGGTGCTTTGTTTGTAATTTGGTTTCTCTCCCCGGTAAAAGAAAACCTTTGGCTGGTATTTTTATTGGGTTTATTTATTACTAGTTTGCTGGAATATGTTACTTCCTTTCTTTTAGAAAAAGCATTTCATACCTCTTGGTGGGACTATTCTCATCTTCCTCTTAACATTAACGGCAGGGTTTGTTTATTAAATTCGGTAGAATTTGGTCTTTTATCGGTTGTTCTTATGAAATATATCCATCCTTTTATCTCTGCAGTCGTGGCAAAAATCCCATACTGGGCTCAATTGGTTGCCACTGCAGTAATTGGTATGTATTTTATATGGGATTGCACTGTTACAATCCGTTCCATTTTGCAGTTGGATGAAAAGCTTTGTCAGATGCAGGAAATTTTGCGGGAGCTGAAAGAAAAATCTCAGTTGGAAGCCCTGCAAATAAAGGAACGGTGGGAAGAAAAATTGGAAGAAACGAGGCAAAGTGCCGAAACATCCCGCCTGCACTTAGAGCTTACTGCTTTACAGGAAAAGTTAGCCGCATTAAAACAAAACCGAAAATTTTCTCACAAACGTTTGCTTCACGCCTTCCCTCATATGAAATCCAACCGCTATGATAATGCATTAAACGAATTAAAGGAATTTCTGAATCAAAAGCGTTCTCGCAAAGGCAACTAGTACCCTCCCCGTGTAAAATATGATATACTATTTTTATTACACAAGAAACGAGGAAAACCAATGGATTATAAAGCCCAATTTGAAGAGATATATCATAAATACATAAGCCGGGATGGTTCTAAAGATTTGCTGGAATGGTTGTCTAAAACTGATTTTTTTTCTGCTCCTGCTTCTACCAAATACCACTGTGCCTGTGAAGGTGGCCTTGCACAGCATAGTGTAAACGTATATACCGTTTTAATGGAAAAACACTTTTCCGAAAGGGAAGATAACCCAGAAAGCTTTGCCATTTGTGGGTTGCTCCATGATATTTGCAAAGCACAGTTCTATAAAGTTTCTACCCGCAATGTAAAAAACGAGCAAACCGGCCAATGGGAAAAACAACCTTATTACACAATTGAGGATAGTTTTCCGTTTGGGCACGGGGAAAAATCTGTTTTTATGATTGAGCGGTTCATGCGGCTTAAAACCTCTGAAGCCATGGCCATTCGCTGGCATATGGGTGGGTTTGATGAATCGGTAAAAGGCGGTAGTTTTGCATTAAGCCACGCCTACGAAAAATACCCTATAGCGGTAAAATTGCATCTGGCCGATTTGGAAGCAACCTACCTGAGGGAAAAAGCTACCTCTGCAGTTAAAAATTAGTTCTTTTTTGCAAATATATTGGTCTGTAAAACCACTCTGTCTTATAAAGGTTCTACTGTACCAGGCAAATTTTTTAGTTTTTAGATACATTCTAATCGACACCATCTTTTTACAAATAGGGAATATAAACACAATTACAACGATCAGGGCGTTATCGTTTTAAGCGATAACGCCCTGAAACATTTTTATAACTAGAGGTCATCGGCGTCCTGTACCGGAACTTCTCCGGGTTCCCGGGGGGTTCCCGTGTAACTGCCCTGAGGGTCTGTACTAAGCGAACCTTCATCTACATAGGTTTGTACAATAGCTTTTGCCTGGGGCGGAATCCGCCCTTGATTTTTATTTTTTTTTATATTATTTTCCATTTGAATTTCCTTTCTGCCATAAATCATTATTGTTTTTCCATTTATATTTTATCCGAAAACGTTCACAATACTAATGAGTCCAAAAGTTTTATAGCTGGTTGAATTTCTAATTTTTTTCTAAATTCTGAATTTTTTAAAAACAAAGTAGTTTTTTACAAAAGATATGCAGTAAAACCAAGCATAAATCGCACCAATATTACGCTATGCGCTTTCGCATAAAAAAGAAGAATGAGGTTAAGAGAATGAAAAAAATTATTACTTTAATTTTAGTTGTTGGTTTGCTTGCAGCTGCTGCCGGTTGTACCTCGGGTAAACAGAGTAGTTCCGGCGCTAGCTCTAACCCCAGTTCCAGCATCAGCCAGCCTTCCTCTGAAGCTCCAAAAGCTGAGCCAACTCTAGCAGAGATTCATAAGGCGGTTAAAGATGTTTATGGTGAAAACTATATTCCATCTTCAGAAATAACCGAACAACAGCTTGCAGAAACCTATGGGCTCAATATGGATGACGTGGAGGAATTCATTGCCGAGGGGCCAATGATGAGTGCCCACGTGGATCAGTTTATTGCCATTAAAGCGAAACCCGGTAAAGGGCCAGAAATCGAAAAAGCTTTAACAGCTTACCGTGACCAGCTGGTGAACGATACCATGCAGTACCCCAGCAACCTGCCTAAAATTCAATCCTCCGAAGTTGTTGCAAACGGAGATTATGTGTTTTTTGTAATGCTGGGCGCCATGAATGAGAATATGGATGCAACAGAAGAGGAATTAGCAGAACACGCTAAAAACGAGGTAAAAAAAGGCGTTGACAAAATTAAAGAGTTTTTTAAGTAAAACAAGAACAAAATAAAAAGAGAGGGCTAATGCCCTCTCTTTTTATTTTGTTCTTTTCTTTTTTTTCTTAACAGAATACCCAAATGTACCTATTTTTTTCCCCAGCTCAAAATAAGACCCATGTGCATAAGCGGCCAAATTTGCCCGCTGTAAATTCAATGCCCCTTTTTCATCCAAAAGACTTTCGTCAACCTGAATTGCCTGAATTTCAGCTAAAAACATATGATGCGAGCCTAACTCAATAATTTGTGTAACCTTACATTCCAAATTCATTGGACTTTCCTGTAATATGGGGGCACAAACCGTACTTGCAGGTGCCGGAGTAATCTTACAATCGTTAAACTTATTTGTTTTGGCACCGGTTCTTACCCCGCAATAGTCTGCTGCCCTTACTAAATTAGCAGTTGTCAGGTTAAGTACAAATTCGCCACTTGAACGGATCATGGGGTATGAATACCGTTCAGGGCGGACAGATATATAGGTCATTGCGGGCTGCGTGTTAATAATACCAGTCCATGCTACCGTTAATACATTGGGTTGCTCCATTGTTCCACATGTCACCAAAATTGGAGGCAGTGGTGACAAAAGTGCACCTGGTTTCCAAATTTGTTTACTCATCTTTACTCCTCAAAACTTTTTTAATTCTCTGTGTTTCCTAAATCACTTAAAAAAGTAAAATAATTATAACATAATCTTTATGATTCATCAAAAAAATAAAACGGGAGCATAATACTGTGCTCCCGCTTTATTCAGCTTCTTACTGCAATAGAAAATCTTCCACTACATCCTGAAGCTGCCCTGCAAAGACAGCCCCCTTTGCAATTTTGTAAATAAATTGCTCCATTCTTTTTCGGTTGGAAGTAATATTATGTATTACCGTTGCGCTGCGCTCTCCGGTTTGGGACATTTCCTCCACCCTGATACCGTATACTTCCACCGTTCCTATTTCCTCTACCTCAACAATACTTACTGTGAGGAAATAAGACAAAACCCTCTGGGTTTTCAGTTGCAGTTTTTCGCACAAAGCTTGCTTGACTTCTTCCATTTCCTTCACCCCTATTACATTTAGTATAACAAATGTATGGGGCAGAATAAATTCCACTTTAGTTGGTTTTTTATACAATATCCTGTTGATTTGTGTAGCATCCAATACTACATATGCGAATTTTGTCGTTCTAAAACGAATTTTACCGCTTCTGCCCTTGAGTTAATCCCTAGCTTTTGATACGCATTGTAAAGGGTTTTTTTGATTGTTCCCTCAGAAACATTTAGTAAGGCGGCAATTTCTTTATTTGACTCTCCTAACGATAAACGCTGAAGGATCTCCCACTCCCGTTTGGTCAGAGCCCCATAGACGCGGGTTTCTTCTGCATATAGTTCCTTGAATGTCATACGGGCATTATAAACCAGCGTCTCTCCCATTCTCATTATTTCTGCAATATAACCAATATGAAAATCTTTTTGTTGGATAATGCGTTTCAGAATATCTTTTATTAAAAAATAGTTTGCAGCAAATGGAAAGATAAAATGGTCTGAAAAAGCGAATTCAACGGCTTGCTTCATTAAATCTTCAGCGCACTTTGCCTTCCCCAGGCGCTCCTCAGAAACAGCCCAAAACATGTACCGGTAAATTTTAATTTGTTTGCAGGAAGCAAGCCTTGATTGTACCGGAAAGATATCACAAAACATTTTAAGCCTTACAGTATCTCCTAACAGCGTTAATAACAAAAGCTTATAGATAAACTCTCCCCCAGAAAGATTAACAATTTTGAACGGTTCCTCCAGCCACTCATATTTTTTTTCAAAAACCAAACCACTATAGAGGGCAAGCATTAATTTAGCATCTTGAAATAATTTAATAAAATATGGATCGGATAAATTTTGTGTAATCTGTTCAATCTGGTGCATTACTTGTTTATATGCCAGAACATCCCCCCGATAAAGAATGCACGAAAGCTTTTTCAAATAAATTTGCAGGTATATCGGATAATTCTGTTTGCACCGTGCAACGTTAAGCGCCAGTTCCAGCTGCTCTTCCGCTTCCGCTATTCTTCCGGTATTCAAGTAATAACCTGCCATTAAATCAAATTGAATTTCATAGCCATACCCACCTGTCATTTCGGACATAAATTGAAAACAGCTTTTAATCCATTGTATTTTGCAAAGGTACCCCATAGCGTCTCGTTCTGTAACACAGTCATAATAAAGTCCTGGCTGAGTCAGTATCATATTATGATACAGTTTAGACCCTTCTGGCAGACGTACACGGGCAAGCTGCCGATAATTCTCACAATCCTTACAAGGAATCTCCGGACATCCGCCTAATAAGCAGTAAATCTCTGAAAGAATCGCCTCATATTTGGGATTACCGCTATGTTCTGGTTCACTGCAAAAGAGTTCCAAGCTTTTAATTAGGGGCAGGCAGGAACGCCAGTCTCGATAGGATCTTAGGTAAATACAAAAAAGTAAACATGCTTTTGGATACCTTAACCACAACGACTCAGGTAATTTTAAAAATGCCAGAATATAGTCATTTAAATCATATATAATATCAGCACTTTCTCCTTTGTCCTCCACCCATTTTAAAATGGCCTCATAATCTTGAATCTGATATAAATATTTTATCGCCCGCTTTTTATTGTTTTTACCAAAATTCCAATCAGCTGCTCTTCTAAACGGTTCTTTCCCTATTCCTGTGGTGTGTGCACAATGGCTAAAATACTCTCTAAACGCGCATGGAATTTTAAAGTAACCTGTGTAATAATCATATCGTACCAGCCCGCATTTTCTTGCAAAATTAAGGAGCAGAATACCAGCCTGATCATTTTGACAAACGGCAACCGCTTCATCAAAATGAATTTCTTGGAATAACCCAGCTAAATACAGCACCTTTAATTCATCCGGACTAGCTGTTTGTCTTAACAGTGCTTCCAGAAAAAAGATCTCATTGCGGGTATGTTCTAGTTTTCCTGTTTGCTGAAAATCAAAAATAAAAATCATACAAAGGCTGATCCAGCCCTCGGTATAATCCTCAATCTCCATGGCTTCTTGTAAACTCAGCTCAATTCCATGACAGCAAAAAAGCTCTTGAATTTCCTGCTCATCCAAAATAAAACTGCTGCTCTCTATAATTTGGCACAACCCATTTACCTTCAAATTAATTGCGCCAAAATCCACCTTTTGATTGGTAAGCACAATCAGATGTATACGATAAGGTTCAGACAAAATAATCTGTTCTACCAAACGATGAATTTCAGCATTCTGAATGAAGTTGTAAGAGTCTAACACTATGACCACCGGTTTTTTTAAACGATATTGCCAGCTTATTTTACTGTCATATATTACTTCTATGGCCGGCCTTCCATTGGAGGAAGGAAGTGGAAGCTCACTTTCCTTTTCCATAACCTCATTTATTTTTTGAATTAAGTGGGATTTAAACCGTTTTTCATTATCTAAGGAGAGATTTAAATCAATCCAAACCGTTGATACGGGCTGTTTTTGCAGAAAATGTTTTACTGTAGTTGTTTTTCCATATCCCTTTGGTGCCTCAACTACTGTCAACGGATAATCCAGAAAATTTTTAAGACTTTCTTCTGCTTTGCTCCATCTAAATTCTTTGTTGTATTTTCTTTCACCCCGTTGCACCTTTTTCCCCCCTTAACTCTACAGTTTCTATTATTATAACTGAAATTCTTACAAATTCACACAATTATATCAACATTTTAAACTATTTATGTAAAATCTTAGTAAATATTTCAACCAGTTTATCTTTTACGCCAAAAGCAGACTTTTTTAAAACAAAAATGTGAGGTACCAAGGCACCTCACATTTTGCATTATGCACTATACTGACCTTATTTCCGTTGCATAAATAGTTGTTCGCGGTCACGAATTGCTGCCTCACGGTCAGCTTTTAAAATACCGTCTGTTCCCAGCCCGCTGATCGTTCTGGCGGCAGAAATTACTGCACTGCAGCCAGCGACTTCAATGTCTCCGCTCTGCAGGTAGCCTGAAAGAAATCCCCCGCAATAAGTATCCCCGGCCCCAGTTTCGTCTATTACTGAGGTGGGGAAAATTGGGAAATACTCCTCCCGGCCTGTTTCACGTTCCAATACATAGGAACCTTTTGCTCCAAGTTTGATTACCACAATCTTTGGCCCCATCTGTGCTAGGCGCTTTGCTGCCTCTTCCGGCTCTAGACGGCCAAACAAATTATATATTTCCTCTTCACTTGGCAAAAAGATGTCTACCAGCTTAAGCAGATCTGACACCTGTTCAAAATTATTCTGATACATATAAAAGTTGGAAGGATCTAACGAGACCAAAGCCTGCGGGTTAACCCGGCGTATCTCCTTTAGGTTTGCTAACTGGCGATCGTAATTTTGAGGGGCAATATGATAGGCATCGGCATAGCGCTGGGCCTTTGGTAAATCGGAAAGCAAAGGGGAATTTTCCAAATGCACCTTGCGGAATGCCTGTAAATATTTTTCAAACATCGGTACCGAAATTGGCGGATAGGGAAGCACATCCTCGTTGCGGCAAAGGCTGCGCCGTGAACCGTCCCCTTCATAAAAATACCAAAAATGCATATGAGAGCGATGGATGGGGTGAAGGGAATCCACATGGAATCCACACCCTTTCATCCGCTCAATAAACTCGGGAGGATAGTCGTTGCCAACCCGTGATACCAACCCCACCTCTACCGAACCATCACACCATAAAGCAGCACCGGCTGCGGAATAAATCGAATTTCCTCCCATGGTTCCCATGCTGGTGGTTCCATTGGGAAAAACAGTGTCGTCAATTGTTAGCTGGCCGATACATTTCATTTTTAACATGTTTCTGAACATCCCTTTCTGTTATGCTGAACGCGGTATAAACGATACCTATACTCCGGTTATCCATAAGGACAAAATACACATACTGATAAATAAAATGTCATACTTCCGGCAACAAGCTGTTATTCGAATCTTCCGGATTATATACAAAGTTTAGTACATGGGTACGGCATTTAATTTTATCTCCCCGAAAATAAGTTTTACTTATCTCTATCGGGTAAGGCTGTTCTACTGTATAGGTCGTGCCTTCGCTTAAAAACATCGGAAAGCCTTTCGGCAGCTGCAGCATTTTTGCTGTTTCGTCATCTGCTAATGCCACCGATAATACTTCGTCCTGCCGCACCAATTCTAATTGATAGCGATTGCGCAACAGGTCATACAATGAACCGGCCAGCTCTTCTTCGGTAAGTTTTGCACCAAAGTCAATGCTGAATATGGAATGGTTGACCGCTACCGGAACCTCGTCTACATACCGTATACGCCGTATTTGAATAAAGTCCTCCTGACAGGATTCTTCTCTTCCAAACAAATGGTTTAAATGTGGGGTCGCTTTCAGGAATTGCTTGCTGATTACTTTGGTAGTCAGTTTAAATCCCTGACGGGCAATTGATTCTGTAAAACTATTGACCTGATTTAAATTCCGTTCTATTTTCTTTGTTGCTACAAAGCTGCCCTTCCCCTGAACCCGATAAATATACCCCTCGTCCTCCAGCATATTCAATGCCTTAATCACGGTAATGCGGCTAACACCAAACAATTTGCATAATGCGTGTTCTGCCGGCAGTTTAGAACCATCGGTATATTTTTTTTCTTCAATGGACCGTTTGATTGCATCCCGAACCTGCAGATACAAGGTAAGGGTACTGGTTGGGTCTAAATCCATCTTGTATACCCCTTTCGCACAAGTTGATATATCAATATATTATAATAATATAATAATCATATCCAATACATGTGTCAATATAAAAAATAGACATGTGATTATTTAATTCTGTCACATCCTTGGCTGACTGATGCTTTCTCTAACCTTCGCTAAGCCGGAAATTGGGAGGTAACAAAATGATTTAGGGCGTCTTTGTATGAATACAAAGACGCCCTAAATTGGTAATGTGCCAATTAGAAGCACATAGGTCTATTTAAACTGAACTTCCATATAGAACGGTCTTGATTTTGCTCAATAGAAACCTGGGGAAAACTTGCTCCAACGGGCCCCGCTCGGCAGTTGCCATACGCCTTCAAGCGTTCTGGTTTTAAAGTTATTTGGGCATAACGCCGAAAAGCGGATAATCAGAGTATGCGATATCATACCGGATTTCTCTTGTTTCATTTACCAAAAGGCTGCCAAACCTTTATTGGTCAGGTTAATAACCATTTCGGCCATTTCCTTAGGTGTTTTTTTCATTCCATTCTTGAGCCAATGCTGCACAATACCCAAACTGCCATTGACTGCAAACAGGCAGATATATTCTGCCGTCTGCTGATCGATCTGGCGGTTAACCGCCTGGGTAATTACCTGCTGGCGCTGGGCCAACATCATAATTTGTTTTTGAAACGCTATATCCCCCTTTTCGTCCAGCAATACCTGGCAAATCTCATCGTTTTGACCAATGTATTCAAAAATCTTTTCCATCATCTGCAGCGCCTGAGATACATCCTGTTTAAAATTGTAATTGGCAAGAGTTTTTTCAACATCCTGCAGTATTTCCTGTTCAATAGAATTCAATAAATGGTACGGGTCATTAAAATGGGAATAAAAGGTACTGCGGTTAATATCTGCCTTCTGGCAAATTTCTTTTACTGTTATTTTAGAAATTGGCTTTACCTTTAAAAGTTCAATCAAACTATCCTTTAAAACCATATGGGTATATTTGGTACGCCGGTCTAACCTTTTTTCTTCCATTCTACTTTCCCCGTTCATAAAAAGTTTTCTTTTAGTTTTGTTGATTAACCAACAAAACAAAATGTTGTGTTGCCAACTCAACATTCTAAAAACATCTGACTGTTGTATTACCAACATAGTGTTATTATACTATTAATGGGATTCTAACACAAGTTTTTTAAGAAAAGAGGCAGAATATGGACCGTTTCGCCAATAGTATTTTGCATCACCGCAAAGCGATTGTCACCTTTTTCTTTACCGTAGCTATATTCTGCACTGTTATGCAGTTTTTTGTGACCGTTAACTACAACCTTACCGACTACCTGCCCGAAAACGCCCAGTCCACCCAAGCGCTGGAGCTGATGGAAAAGGAGTTTTCGGGGGGTATACCCAACGCCAGGGTAATGGTTCGTTCTGTAAGCGTCCAGCAGGCGTTAGATTACAAAGCTAGGTTATCAGCCATTGAGGGAGTAACCGATGTGATATGGCTGGATACCGCAGCCGACCTGAAAATTCCCATTGAAATGCTTGATGCAGCAACGGTAGAAAATTATTACCGGGATGAAACAGCACTTTTTACCGTTACAATAGCTTCAGGATATGAGGTGAGCGCAACCGATAAAATTTATGAGCTGATAGGTGAAAATGGAGCCATTTCGGGAGACGCCGTAAACACAGCTACCGCACAGAAGATGGCAGGCAGCGAATCACTGAACGCTATGCTGATTCTGGTGCCTATGATTGTATTGATCCTGCTTATCTCCACCAGTTCCTGGGCAGAGCCTGTGTTTTTCTTAATGGCAATTGGCATTTCGGTGCTTATAAATTTAGGAACCAACTTGTTTTTCGGCCAGGTTTCGTTTGTAACGCAGGCCATAAGCCCTATCTTACAATTAGCAGTTTCTTTAGATTACGCAATTTTCCTGCTGCACAGCTTTGAAGATTACCGCCATCAAACGTCTGACGTACAGGAGGCTATGCGTCTGGCTATGAAACGCTCTTTTCCGGCTATTGCAGCCAGTGCCGCCACAACATTGTTTGGCTTTTTGGCGCTTACCTTTATGCAGTTTGGTATTGGAGTAAATCTTGGGCTTAATTTGGTAAAGGGGATCCTGCTGAGCTTTGTTTCGGTCATGGTCTTTTTACCGGCGGCTACCCTTTGCTTTTACCGGCTCATTGACAAAACCCGCCATAAAGTGCTGCTGCCAAAATTTAAAGGCATACCTAAATTGGTATCTAAAATTAAAGTTCCCTGTCTTATTTTGGTTGCCGTCCTGCTTATTCCCAGCTTTATGGCTCAAAGCCACAGTAATTTTATTTACGGAATGGGTGATCTTTCTCCCAATAGCCGAAGCGGCCAAGATACTGCAGTCATTGACAAAATTTTTGGAAAATCCACCGCAATTGTATTGCTGGTTCCCAAAGGGCACCCTGCCAGGGAGCTTGCTTTAAGCCAGGACTTGGAAGAGTTGGAGCATGTAACCGGGGTTGTCACCTACGCCAACATGGTGGGAACTTCCATTCCAGTGGGTTACCTTGACCCGGAAATAACCAAACAATTTTATTCAGACAATTACTGCCGTATCATTTTATATACAAATACCGAAACGGAAGGGGAAGCTGCCTTCTCGGTAGTGGAGCAGGTGCAGGCAAAAGCTGCTCACTATTATGGGGACGCTGTCTATTCCTGCGGAGAAAGCGTCAACTTATATGATATGAAAAACACCATTACTCAAGATAATCAAATGGTGAACCTGATTGCTATTGCGGCTATTGCGGCTGTGCTGCTTGTTACCTTCCGCTCCCTCACCCTGCCCCTCATCCTGCTGCTGACAATAGAAACCGCAATCTGGATTAATCTGTCTGTCCCCTATTTTACCGGCACCGCCCTGTGCTACGTAGGATATTTGGTAATTAACACCGTACAGCTAGGTGCTACGGTGGACTATGCCATTCTGCTCAGTGAAGGTTATACGGTATACCGTACCCGTATGAGGGCTAAGGAAGCATTGCATTCCACCTTAGTGGAACATTTTTCCTCTATTTTAGTCTCGGCTTCCATTCTGTCCATAGCGGGATTCTGTTTATACTTCACCTCCTCTAACCCGATTGTTTCCCAGCTGGGGCTGCTGCTGGGAAGAGGCACTTTGCTTTCTTTTGTACTGGTGATTGGCTTCCTGCCGGCCATGCTTTTAATTTTCGACCGGCCAATTGCCAAAACCACCTGGAAATCTAATTATCATAAGGAGGAATCAAAATGAGCAGAAAACCCATCCGCCATACTTTTGGCGCACTGCTGTTGGCGAGTTGTGTATTCATAACCAACACTACATCGGCGCTGGCAGCCGAAAATCCCGGTAAAGTTTCCTCCAAAGATGAGGTTGTCTACGCTTCCCTTTCAGCCTCAGGCAAAACCGAAAATATTTATGTGGTAAATATTTTAGAGGTAACCAAAGCCGGTGCTGTTTTTGACTACGGAAATTACAACGCAGTAAAAAATCTTACCGACCTTTCTGTCGTTACGTTGGAAAACGGCGTTGTGCGCGCCGATGCAAAAGAAGGCAAGTTCTATTACCAGGGTAATCTTGGTGCTGCCCCGCTGCCGTGGCAGATACAGGTTATCTACCTGTTAAACGGGAAGGAACTTTCTCCGGAGCAAATTGCCGGGCGTGATGGTGATTTGGAGATAAAAATCCACATCACCGCTGACCCCCGGTGTAACCCAGCCTTTTACGAAAACTATCTGCTGCAGGTTTCTCTATCATTAGATGGCAACACCTGCACAAACATTACTGCACCCGGCAGTTCTATTGCAAATGCCGGAACAGAAAAACAGGTTACTTTTACACAAATGCCCGGTAAGGATGGGAATTATTCGGTCACTGCGCAGGTAAAAGCGTTTGAGATGGATGGCATCAGCATAGCCGCCATACCGTACAATCTTTCTATCGAGCTGCCTGATACCTCTGGCATGACCGGCGATATGAACGAGCTTGCTGATGCCATCCGCCAGCTGCGGGACGGGGTTAAAAAGCTTACCGATGGGGTAAACAAGTTTTATGACGGGGTAAGCGAACTGCAGGACGGCTCCAAGCTGTTCCGCTATGGCATGAGGGAGGCAGATGGTGGTTCTACCGATTTGGTGGATGCATCCCGCCTGATTAAGCAGTCGCTGGGAACCATCAGCGCCTCCCTTTCCAGCGGAAGCCTGCCAGACCTTTCCGATCTTTCTGCCTTGCCCAAAACCTTGACTCAGCTTTCTGAAGGGCTGAATGGTGCTAAGGATGGACTTATCTCATTAAAAACCAACTACGGCACCGCTTACTCTAGCCTAGACAAAGCCATATTAAAAATCCCCGATGGATCCATTCCCCAAGCAGAACTGGAACAATTGTTAGCTAACAATTCATCCAACACAGCGCTTTTATCTCTGATTAACTTCTATACCGCGGCTCAAAGCGTTAAAGGAACCTATGCAGCAGTGAAGCCTGTGCTTGACGCAGTAGGCACCACATTGGAACAGATATCGGGGTCAGTTGGTACCATTGCTAATACCTTAAACGGTATTTCGAAGCAGTTGGAAGGGTCTCTTGCCGGAATGGATTTATCTCAGCTGGGGCAGTTAGCCGAAGGTCTAACCAAGTTATATCAGAATTATGGGGAATTTCATTCCGGCCTTGCCAAATTTATGAATGGTATAGCTGAACTGGCAGAATCCTACGATGAAATCCATACGGGAATTAGCCATCTGCAGGAAGGTGCCGGTGAACTGCACAGCGGCTCGAATGAGCTTTTAGACGGCACCGAAGAGCTGTATGACCAGACCAAAGACCTGCCGGAGCAGGTAACCGAAAAAATTGATGAAATCACGTCTGAATATGACAAATCCGATTTTAAACCGGTCTCCTATCTCTCCGACCAGAACAGCCCCGTGGGGTCGGTTCAGTTTGTCATCAAAACTGCTGCTGTTCAAATAAATGACCCTCCTGTTCCAGAAGCAGTACCCAGCGAACCGCAAACTTTTTGGCAAAAACTGTTGTCGTTATTTGGAATAAAGTAAATTTATTCACACCGCACTTTGGCAGCAACTCGTATTCCATTGCAGATTCCATATTTCAAAATAAAAGTGTACGGAAAATGGAACAGAAACTGCCGCCTATTTTGGCAGGGGATCTCATTTTTGGCATTCCTTTTTTTCAAGAAATATTTTTAGGGCGGACACCTGGTTTTCAGATGCCCGCCCTAACTTTGTTTACCATTATTTAAAAACTGCTCCATCCGGAAGCGAAGCAAACGAAGGAATTATGGTTGACTGCTTAGCTTGAAAGATTAACGTATCGTCATTTATTTCAAATACATATTGAATAACGCTGTCACCTATCGCATCCTCTGCACGAAGAATCAATTTATTTTGGTCAATTTCATAGGTGCCACGGGGCAAATAACTGCTAAGTCCCGAATACATAAAGGAAAATCGATTGTTTTCTTCTAATGTTACAGTAGGTTTTAACACTTCGTCTGATTGCTCAAACACATAGCAACGTACCGGTAAACCAGGGCTTTCGGCGCAGCCAGCTAACAAACAGGCAAAAAACAAAGTAAAAAAAAGTGTACATACGGTTTTTCTCATTTTCATATCCTCCTATTCTTTCTAAAGCAGGTCATTTTCACAAAACAAGTAAATTCCATTACCTTTCAAGCATGAGGCATATTATTTTAGAAAAACATTCTTTTTTATTATTATATCAAATAAAAATTTTATCCGCAATCATAGCTTGGCTGTGGCAAAAAATGTTTTCGAAACCTCAGACAACACCACGGGCAGGTTTGCAAAAGCCACACTAAATTATTTTTCTTTTTCATGGTTACCCAACGCCTGTTAATTGATAATACCTATGTTTTAGATTCGTGTCCTCCGGCATATCTGGTGATATATTCGAATGAAGCCGGACAAAATGGCTTAAAGCACAAAAGACTGCAAGAAAAAACGGTATCTGCAAAAAATTTACAGGTACCGTTTGTAAAATACTTATTCTTTTGTTTCGCATTCCATGAGGTTAGTTTTTAAAAGATTAGATTTGAAATAAATAAAATAGCTAAAATTGTGGAGAACCCCCCGCATATGGCAAGATATAGCCTTCGTATAGCCTTAGCATGTATTGTCCGGGAAGCCGCCTCATAAATAGCTCCAGCAATCAACAGGGAAATGGTAATGATAAAAATATGCACCCCAACTGGCTGAATGCTCAAAACAATTGAATCGTAAGAATGGGTTACCGAGGCCATCATAATATAGCGCTGCCAAGAAGAAAGAGATCGGTTCAGGGTATCCCCCAAAATATTCCCGATTGGTACAAGGAGCAGCGGCAGAGTTCCAAGCGCTGCATTTTTTCTGCCGCGCCTAATGAAGGTAAAGATAATAATTGCCACAATCACAATAATTGCCAAACTCTCTACAATCACTGCCCCTCACCGTCCTTTTTATAAATTAAGATTTATTTCAATGCATCATTAAACAGTTTTTTCATCTGTTCATTATCGTTAGAAAGGCCTAAAAAAACATAATTTCCTTGTTTCACTAAAACAGGATCATTCAGTTTGGTCATTTCGGCTGGAACATAATTTTCAAACTGAAATTTAAGGTCTTCGATACGGCTTTGGGCCAATTTATAAATTCGGTCGGCTGCTTCACTGCTTGATGCTTTAAATAAAGCCACCTCTTCCGCGGTAGCGCCTGTACCGTTAGCATATACTACATAATCATCAACATCTGCGGAATCGAACACATAAAAACTACCCACAACACTGTCGGTCAGTTTAGTTAACTGCGAAGTAAAGGTCACCTTTTCCATTATTGTCGCACCCAGTGCGTCCAAATCCACATTCTTATCCCCAGAAGAGCCACAGCCCGCTACAGCCAATAACATACAGCCAGCTAATAAAATTCCTAAAACTTTTTTTAACATTATAATTCCTCCGATAATTTATTACTGGGGCATATTTGCAGAAAAGGTGTTTTTTTGTTTTTACAAATGGCCCCTAGTCAACCGAGTGCTATATTGACTTTATTCAAATTATTTATTTTTTAACTATTGGGCAAAGTATGAGTTTTTAAATAGTCAAACCATTTGGTGTAGTAGGGGGGATTAAAGTGCATGCCATCTGGGCTTCCTTCTGATGGCAGCGCTCCATTTTCATCTTTAAATGCCTCTGCTACATTCAGGTAGTAAACCTGTTTTTGCTTGGTCATCTCTATAATTGCCTGGTTATATTCATCAATCTTGGCATTACTGTACCGGCTGTCACCGTCTGCCTTTTCTTTTGTAACCGGCAATATAGACTGCACATAAATAATGCTGTCAGGGTGCTGCGCTTTAACCAGGTCAACAAACTGCCCATACAAGTCGATCATAGTCTCTTTATCTAAAAATGCTACGCCGTTGGCTCCCAACATAATATAAATCTTCTTCGGCTGGTAGTCTTTCATGGCATCGATAACCGTTTTGGCATTACCGTTTGCATCTTTAATCACTTTACTGTGCAAAATAGTATCAGGATTGATTCCAGTGCTTGCAATTACGGTCGCATTGCTCATTACATCATAAACTTTTATTCCTGTTGTAATGGAATCACCAACAAACATGGCGTCATCAAAATATTCACTGCGTACCCTTGCGCTTTCTGGGATTGGTACGCCAAACTCAACCTCTGTGATTGCTTGGCTGGAAGAACTTTGTTGCGGGCTGCTCTGCTCCTCCGAAATGCTGCTTTCCGGCAGCGAATTCTCTGGCTGGCTACTTTCAGAAACAGAAGCACTTTGAGAGGATGACTGTTTCGGGAGTTTTTCATCATCCCCGCTTAGCTTTTGCCAAGCAGCTGCAATGCCAAACGACAAAAACCCTAATACTATAACCAATATAAGAACAGGCAACGCAGGAAAAGAACCCTTTTGATTCCTGTTTACCCGGGGCATCTTTTTGGACATTCTACGACCACCTTTTTTATTACTGCATGTATTATACTACATTCTTCCGGCTTTGGAAAGTAAATCCACCTTTCCTTCATAAATTATTAAACTTTCATTTTCAACTTTTTCCACCATAAAGTTTTACGGCAATAACGGCTGTTTTCTTCACAGTTTCCACCAGGTTTTCCACATTTTCCATTCAAAATTGAATGAATACCTTTATTTTAGGAGAACTTTGGTAGTTTCATACATATTTCAACTTTAACAGATAAATTCCAACATCTGCCTTGACACCATTTAGTTGAAATGCTATAATGATTAGCATCCCATGTATTAATATTCTTACATGGTATCTGCTTGCAGGCAGTTTCCCTCCGGTTAACCTTATTTGCGGCAGTGCTGGAATCGGCAGACAGGCACGTTTGAGGGGCGTGTGCGCGAGCGTGTGGGTTCAAGTCCCATCTGCCGCACCAAACAACAAAAAGTGGCTTAAACAGTACGTTTAGGCCACTTTCTTTTTTGTTTCTAATCTTGGAATATCCTAATTTGACGACAAAAATAGCTGTCTGACGACAAACTGACGACAAAAGGTACATAATAAAATACAAATATCCCCACTAACCAATTAAGGCTAATGGGGATGTTTTTACGATTTTTATTTTTTAAGATCACTGGTTTCTCTTTGGCTTTATCTTCGATTTATATTGTAAATATACTAAATGGAAGTGGTGGGTTTTGTTTAGGCTATGAGGAAAAATTGGGAACTAGTTAAAAAGCATGGGGTTTAGGAGGTATGCTATACAAATACAAAAAACAAATTACCTGAAACAACACAGACAGCTGGGCGAAAAATAGATCAGAGAATTAAAGTATTTACTATTTTAACTACACTTCTCCCTGTAAAATCATTTTTCAGAACTGAAATATTGGAGGCCATCTTTTCCATTACAGCAAGTAACTTTAAGTCAGATTTACCAGTAGAGTCATCTCCCCCCCAATCCTCACAGTACCTGCAAGGCAAAAACGGGTACTGAACATTACACCCTATTGTTACAACTATGTCCACTGGTGGAATACTGGATAAAAGCTTGCCATATTGCGTTGTTTCCATATTAATACTATAATACTGTTTCATCAGCCGCACTGCGTCTTGATTCATTTGTGTTTTTATCGCTGTTCCCGCTGAATAGCATCCCATAACATCCCCGGCGAGGTGACGGCCCAAAGCTTCAGCAATTTGGCTGCGGCAAAAATTGTGACAAATGCTGCCTTTGCCAATTTGGCACCTCAAAGAGCCAACAGGTGGTCGCCTTTAATTTTTCCAGTGCTCCACGCAATCAGCGCGAATTTTCCATTAGAATGCTTGTCAATACGGTTAAGCCATTCCACTTCATTTGCTGCCTTTGATGCCAGAATTGAATTAGTAGTACCTGTTTTACATAAGGACTGATTAACTATCCACCACTTGGAGGAGATACCCGCCCGATTTAAATCGTCCTCTAGACGCAGCGCCTCATAAACTGGTGTAGCCTCGGGCAATGTAATAATGAGCACCTCAGTTTCATCAGACTTAAGCCTTGGCAACAGCCGCTTTACCGATTCTGGTATTTCGCCTTTAGTACGTTGGATTTCGTGGTTGTAGCTTTGCGTGGATTCCAACAAAAGCAGGGTATGACCGGTGGGAGCAGTATCAATTACCACAACTTGATCGTTGGCTTTCTCTACTACCTCTGCAAAGGCACGAAATACGGCAATTTCTTGTGTGCAGGGAGAACGCAAATCCTCCTCGACATAGGCAATATCCTCGTCGCTCATGCCCGACGTACGAGCTTTAGCAAGCACCTCGAGCTGATATTTTTTCAGTTCTTCAGCCTCGTCAATATGGCTCATGGTAACGCCGCTGTTTTCATCCAGCACAAATTTTAGATGCGCGGCGGGGTCGGTGGTAGTAAGGTGAACTTTTTTCCCACGTTTTACAAGGCCCAGCGCAACGGCAGCAGCAATGGTGGTTTTACCCACGCCGCCTTTTCCCATTGTAAAAATGACACGCTTTCCACTTGCAGACAATTCATCAATCACATAATTCAGTGTAGGTATGTGAGCGGTGTTCAACGTTTCTGTTTGGAAAGTCACGTGGTCAGCATGCAACAAAGCACGCACATTTTCCAATCCTGTGACATTATAGGCTCGTAACGGTACCATACAAAGCGAAAGCCCCTTTAATCCTTCTGGCATTGTGGCAAGGGCAGTTTGTTGCTTTTCGTATAGGTTGTAAGACAGCATATCGTCGTGCTGGGTCAGTACGCCGTTGACAACCAGCATTTGGTTGTTAATACCAAGCGCAGAAAGCTCTCCAGAAGCCCGGTCAGCCTCTTTGAATGGTGCTGTTTCGGGGCGGGTGACGAGAACTAGCGTGGTTAATTTTTTGTCTGCCAGCGTTTGTACAGCCTGTTTGTAAATTTCTTTTTTGTTTTCTAAACCGGAAAGTTGGCCCAAGCATGATGCGCCATGTGTGCTTTCGCTGATAAAATTACTCCATGCGGAGGGAAGCTGAAGCATACGCAGGGTATGTCCGGTAGGCGCTGTATCAAAAATAATGTGGTCGTATTCCTGTTGCACCCTACCGTCTGTAATGAAGCTGGAAAATTCATTGAATGCCGCAATTTCCACGGTACAGGATCCGGAAAGCTGTTCCTCCATATTCGCAAGGATGGATTCCGGCAGTTTGCCCCGATAGGGCGCAATAACGCTTTCTCGGTATTCGGCAGCGGCCTGTATGGGGTCGAGGTTTGCTACAACTAAGTTTGGCACGTCAGGAATAGGGGTTCCTTTATTTGTCAGTTCCATTTCAAAAACGTCCTGCAAGTTAGAAGCGGGGTCAGTACTGATTAGCAGCACCCTTTTTCCCACATCTGCCAGTGACACGGCCGTAGCGCAGGCTATACTGGTTTTCCCAACGCCTCCTTTTCCAGTGTAAAAAAGATATTTCGTTAATCTTAGTTCTGTTGGATGAAACAACTCCATTAACAACATCCCCCCTTACAGCCGCAGCCCCCAGATTTTTTAACCGGTTTCACTTTGGCAGACGGTTTAGCGAGCAGGTCGGTTGGCAAACCCAACCACTTGGCAAACTCCAAATTAGTAGGGTATCTGCCCCAGAGAACAAGTTTGCCATCTAACAGAATAACAGGAAGACCTTCCGCTCCTTTATCGTTGATAAAGTCGTTCACAACCTTGTTGTTCACAAACTCTATCGGCGTACTGTTAAGGTTGAAACGGTCGACGATTATACCATTCTTTTTTAATGTATCGAGTACAGTAGAAATGCGCAGCAGCTCGGGGTCAATACCTACGCCGCAAAGTCCAGTGGGGCAGCACATAGCGGGTTCAAATATTTGCATAGTTTTTTTCACGGGAATCCCTTCTTTCATTAAATTTACTTTGGAATCGCGCCCCTTAAAGAAGTGCTCTAAATTAGCAGGCAATGTGTAGGGCGTTTTTTTATTTGGAGGTTGTTGATAAATTATACGTAGAATGCCGTCTATCAGCATAGGTTTAGGTGGCTGATCATAGGTTTCTCCCATATAAGTAAAAGTACGGCAGCTAACATTGTCGCCACAAATTGCACCGCAGCTGCAGCAGTTGTTTTCGGTAATGCTGCCGCAGATATCGTGGCCGTTTACTAAAATGGTTGGAGAGCTAAAAAAATGGTACTGCTCCGCAAGTTTTCTGGAAGTAATATTAACTTTATTAACTGTTACGGTATACCCCAGTGTATTCAATACTCCGGAAAGTTCCCTAAGGGCCTCTTGTAAAGTGCCGTCAGTTGCCATACAGCGGTCGCAGGTATTCAAGTCGAGGTACAAAAAATCAATTTTCATTTGTTTAGACACTGCTTTCACCCTCTTTTGGAAACCATCCTTGTGTTTTGTTTGCAATTTTTACAAGAATCAACATTACCGGAACCTCTGTTAAAACCCCAACGGTAGTTGCCAGCGCAGCGGCAGAGCTGGTGCCAAACAGTGCAATTGCTACAGCTACCGACAGTTCAAAGAAGTTTGAAGCACCAATCATTCCGGCAGGTGCAGAAATGCTAAACGGAAGTTTAAGCAAACGTGCAGCAAAATAGGCAATAAAGAAAATAAGAAACGTCTGAAGAATGAGCGGCACGGCAATTAGAATAATGTGTAATGGGTTACGGAGAATCGTTTCCCCTTGAAAGGCAAACACCAGCACAAGCGTTAATAATAAACCTACTGTTGTAACGCCGTCAAACTTTTTAATAAAAGTATTCTCGAAATAATCTGAACCTTTCTTTTTTATGATTAGTGTCCTAGTCAGCATTCCACCAGCCAGTGGAATTACCACAAACAATGCAACTGACAATACCAGAGTTTCCCACGGTACCACGACATTGGATACACCCAGCAGAAATTTTACTATTGGTACAAACGCCACAAGAATAATAAGATCATTGGTAGCCACCTGTACTACAGTGTAGGCAGGACTGCCATGGGTTAGCGTACTCCATACAAATACCATAGCGGTACAGGGAGCCGCTCCTAATAGTACCGCGCCTGCCAGGTATTCCGTCGCTAACTCCGGGGTGATAAAAGCTTTGAATAAAACAAAGAAAAACAGTGACGAAATAACGTACATAGTGAACGGTTTAATAAGCCAATTAACGACCCATGTAACAAATAAACCTTTCGGGTTTTTACCGACATTTTTGATGCTTTGAAAGTTCACTTTCATCATCATAGGGTAAATCATTAACCAAATGAGGATTGCCATTGGAATAGAAACCCTGGCATATTCAAATTGGTTTAAAAAAGTGGGAATTGCGGGTAAATATTTTCCGATCAGTACACCTGCAGCCATGCAAAGAATTACCCAAACAGTCAAATACTTTTGAAAAAAAACAATCTCCTCCTGCTTTGTTGCTTTCATAAAATTACGCCCCAATCATATTGAATTTTTTCTATCTATCTTGTAAGTTTCTTACCGGCATCTGTTCTATTTAGAACATAACACCAGTATCTAATAAATAAAAAACAACTATGTTTTATACCTTGCGGTGGCAAATACAATCTGGTTTAGAGGAAAATATTATCCCCAACTGGTTATAAAAATTGTGCAAATTTTCACTGTTCAGCGAATAATGTATCCATTTACCTTCTGGTCTTGCAACAACAATACCAGCTGCAATCAGCACCTTCATGTCGTGGGATAAGGTCGGCTGTGTAATATGAAATTCCTCTAAAATTTTGCAGGCACACAGTTCCCCACAAGAAAGCATATCAACAATTTTCAGCCGCTTTGGGTCAGACAGCGCTTTTAAAATTTTAGCGTTTTGAATGTATTTCTGTTCCATCGGACAACCTCACATAGAATTATTTCTATATGTAGTATATGCGTTAGTTTTGAAAAAGTCAATATAGACTGTATGATTTTGTTTTTACCTATTAAGCTAAATGGGATTTTTAACAATAGTAATGTTCAAGCGGTACAGGATCAAAATATTAGCATTGACTCGCTGCATAAAGACAGCCATCAGCGCGTTCGGTATAAACAATAGCGGACAATGGGGAGAAAGCTGGCAGCAAGGATAATGGAAAGAATACCCGAACAAAAAAGGTCATTATGTGTTTGTCATAGGTGAAAACTTAGAGCAGGCTGAAGAGCTGGAAAAGGAAACAAAATGTTACGGTGTGAATAATGTATAGCCCAATAGGCTGAAACTTCCTGTTATGAAGAATACAGCCGTATCTTCCCGAAGTTGTAAAAATTCCAGTGGGGAATGGATTAGAATAAAATTTACATTCTATCATGAAACCGCCTATACCTGTCAAAACTTACACAGCCCCCGAAAATTTGTATGCATAACATATCTCAGCCTTTATCATCACCTTATATTCAGGTGTATGGGTAATAGCCTGTTATGCCTTCCGCACTTTCAAAGCTTTCAGCCTATCAATGCACCTTTATTAACAATTTAGGCAATCATTTTCCTATCCAATTTTTCTTGAAAATCTTTGTTGACTTTTTACATATAGGAGTGTATACTTTAAGAATCGCCATACAAGGCGAACTAATTTTAAAGAGGTATTACATGTTCCAAGACAAAACCATTGCCTGCAAGGATTGCGGCCAGAATTTCACCTTTACTGCTAATGAGCAGGAATTTTTTGCAGAAAAAGGATTCACCAACGAACCTCAGCGCTGCAAACCCTGCCGCGACGCCCGCAAGAGGGGTTCCTCTAACGGAGGCCGCGGTGAGCGTCAAATGTACAGCGCGGTATGCTCTGAGTGCGGTAAACAATGCCAGGTTCCTTTTGAACCCCGCAATGACCGCCCGATCTATTGCAGCGATTGTTTCCGTAAATAAAACATTTCTGGCAGTGCTTTTCTTCAGCTCCCGCCCTATTGGGGGGCGATCGCTGGGGGCCTGTTATGTGGGAATTGTTCTCCGTTTGCTTTGCTTATGGACTCCACCGCAATTAAGTACGTCCTTTCGGGGGCGTATTTTTTTACGTCGATTATAAACACACTTCATTACTTTTTGACAAACTTCATCATTTCTCTGCTATGTCGGAATAAAACCTACTATCCTTATTGCAAATTTTACATTGGTCATATTTATTTCGCTTATCTCTGCTAGGACTTAGGTCATTTTATTTGGCTGTTTTTGCTCACTTCTTTTATAATTTCATTAATATGCAGCTGCATTTCTTCCTAATTTTATACACTGAGTCCACAGTATCCAGTTGTTTGTTAACTCACTAATGCTTTCACAATATTTTTACCATATAAATTAATGTATTCTGAAATTGCTCCCCGTTATGATTTCTTTCGGTAGGTTGATTGGATCATAATAGTCCCATCCACATCATTTTCAATACTGCAACTTTCTTATAGCTGACCCATGGTTGGGCTTTCTTCATCTTTATCAGGGGCTCTCCTATCTGTACAAGCTCAACTATGTGTGCGGCAATTGGCCTATTATCCCCCTAACTGTTGTTAGTTTCTTATTGAAGCCCATATAAAACTGAAAACACAGACATGAATCGAGGAAAAAACATGTTAGAAAAGTTAAAATCCTTTGCTTTCCCCAAAATCGGGAGCCGCATTATTAAAACATTAATATCGGTTTTCTTAGTTGCCATTACATATGATTTTGCTTTAGGCGGAAGAAATCCTTGTTTTGCCTGTATTGGTGCTGTATACGGCATGGGCAGTTTTTTTAGTGAGGGAATTAAGCATGGAGGAAATCGTTTTGTCGGTACGCTGCTTGGGGGATTGGTTGTGATACCTTTTTATTGGCTTTATCATAATACTCCTTTCGGAATACCAAACTACGTTTTTCTCATCATCGGAGCCTTTCTCACCATTTATATTAATTTGATATTCGGTGCAAACAGCGCTGTCCAGCCAAGTACAGTTGTTTATTTTGTAGTAATTTTTACCCAGGCCGCAGAAATGTATATCCCCTATACCATTGCCAGGATTATTGATACCGGGGCGGGTGTTCTGTGCAGTTTGGTAATCAATGCTATACTACCTTCGCCGCATGAACAAAACCCAAAACTTGCCCGGCACAAAAAGGCGGCAATTTTCTAAAATAATGCAAAAATACCCACACAGCAAAGCTGTGCGGGTATTTTTTATAAGTAAAGTAAATTTCCCCTTGTTTTACAATACTCACAAACAAATTATTTTAACATATTCTAAGGTGAGGTGATAATAGATGGATCCGTGCCTTTATGCAATCACAGCGTTGGCTAGTGCTCTAGCTGATGGACGAAATACGGATGAAATTGATTTGTTAAGCAGCATTTTTCTTCAAATAGGTGACACTTTAGCAACCATAGCCGCTAAAAAGGTGCTTAGCGAAAAACTATGTGATCAGCAGAAGACAAGCTAATTTTTTCGACTGCTCATCTAGTTTTTTAATTGACTGGAAAATTATTGTCTTTCGTCCTAAACACATTTTTCATAATATGTTCAATAGGTTACATGCAAAAAATATTTAAAAATTTACGCTTAACTGCTATTTTTAATACAAGTTAAGTTTTTTGTCGAATATAGGTTTTTTATGTAAATTATAGAAAGAAAAATTGTTGGCTTAGTAAAAAAAACTGGTATTATTTAAATATGGTTTGTAGATCTTACCAATATTTTCTTTTCGACAAAATCTCTCACGATACGTCAATCTTTTCAATTGTTTTGTAGTATTATGTTTTCGTTGGAAAAAAACAAGAAAGGAAGCTAAAAAAATGAAAAAAATCACAGTAAAAATTGAGTCACTTGTCAAAATTCTGGACGATATCCGTCATACACAGGCGGATTTCGTAGAGCTAGCAATTATGGAGGGGGGAAATGACCAGGGAGAGGAATTCCCGGCTTGTTTACATTTTGAGGCAATCAAAAAATTAAGCAATACATATATTATTGATTTGGAAAGCATTGACGAAGTTACCGGACAAGATTTCGCTTCTTAAGCGGTATTCCGTCTGCCCTGCTGCTCATACTAATTGTAAGGAATAGAGACAGTGGGGAATTTTTATGCCAAAAATAAACTGGATAAAAGTTTTAAAAATTGTAATAGGCTGTACTTCGGCCATGTTTATTTCCACCAGCCTTAGGCTGCACAGCAGTACGGCTGTGTGCACGATAACGTTATTAAGCATTCAAAACACACGTCGTGATACCATTACATTAGCTATCAAACGGTTGGTGGCATTTTTAATTGCATTGGCTATTTCGGTAACCACCTTTTCTTTTATGGGGTTTACCATTCCCGCCTTTGGGACTTATCTTCTTTTTTTTACCGCAGTATGCCAATTTTTTCAGTTAACTGACGGCCTTTCCATGAGTACTGTACTCACCCTGCACCTTTGGGTTTCAAAGAACATTTCTCCTGGAATGATTTTAAACGAATTTATCCTAATGGTAATTGGCATTGTAATGGGTTTTCTCATGAATCTT
Organism: Ruminococcaceae bacterium Marseille-P2935; assembly: GCA_900104565.1. Taxonomy (GTDB): domain Bacteria; phylum Bacillota; class Clostridia; order Oscillospirales; family Ruminococcaceae; genus Marseille-P2935. The sequence goes on along the minus strand of LT629952.1, from coordinate 48,220 downwards.
TATATGCCCAAACAAATTCATGAGATCCGCACTGACCAACGAAAAATTGAAACAGCTTTACAGCACATCCTGCAGGATATTGCCTGCAAAATAGTACACCAAAAAACTACTCTTCCGCTTGAACAAAGCATCAGCCAAATGGGCGGACTGCTGGCACAAGCGCGGAAGCGGGCAGAACAGTACAGAAACAACACTTTTTTTAATGACATGAGCTATTATGTACAATATGTTCAGCTGCGTAGCCACCAATTGGAAATTGTACGAAGAATAGCAGATAATCTAGAAAGACTCACCTATGTACCGAGTCAATCCTACATGGTTGCTGAATATATTCGGCTAATTGCCTCATCTATTTCGGAATATAATAATTCCATTGAGCTCCTGGAAGAACTGGCTTTAGTGAAAAAAGGATTTCGGCAAAGAGATCTTCCCCATTCCAGAGAGGAATTTGAGGTTCGTGCAGTATTATTTGAAATTGTGTATGAATTAAAAGAATTATTAGAGTTAAAACGTGATTTTGCCTTATCTTTAACTCCAGCACAGGTGAAAACATTCTGGAAAAAGCAAAATATACAATAATATTTATCCCAAAATAGACGTGGCCTTTTGTAACCCCCAAAAGGCGGAGCTTTGAGAAATCAGTATAAAACGGCAGTTCCACGGCCTAATGACCGTGTAAATTACCTTGGGTATCATATTCTCATCATGATTTGTAAAATGATATTTAGGACAAGTATCATAAGCCTTCGTTTTTAAAGCTTGTCATTTTGAGGGTAGACTATAACGATAGATATTATCTGTTATTATAGTTTTGTTAAATATTAAAAAGCCGCCCATCGGGCGGCTTTTTGATTACTTAATGTTATAGATCTGCAATGCATTTTCACAGGTAATTTGAATCATCTGCTGCAACGGAAGACCTTTTATTTCAGCCATTTTAGCAGCTGTTTCACAAATCATAGAGGATTCACACCGCTTTCCCCGGTAAGGCTCGGGCGCCATATAAGGGCAGTCCGTCTCAAGCAGCAATCGGTCTGTTGGAATAACCTTTAATGCCTCCAATGCCCGGCGGGCATTTTTAAAGGTGATAACACCGGTAAATCCAATGTACATGCCTAATTTTAAAATTTCTTTTGCCATTTCGGCCGAACCGGAAAAACAATGCACAATTCCCTTCGGCTGGTATTTTTTCAGCAAAATCATAGTGTCTTCGTGAGCATCCCTGTCGTGGATAATAACCGGTACATCCAACTCTTTGGCCAGTATGAGCTGCTCTTCAAACACCTTCTTTTGCACTTCTCGAGGGGAAAAATCGTAATAATAATCCAGTCCAATCTCTCCCAAAGCTTTTACCTTGGGGTGTTCCAGCTGCTTTTGAAGCAAGGCCAAATAATCCGGCGTTACTGTGGCAGCCTCGTGAGGATGGATACCCGTTCCGCAGTATACAAAGTCATATTGCTCTGCCAAAGCAATACCCACCAGGTTAGCCGCTGGTTCATTGCCTGCGTTGAAAATATATTCTACGCCATTTTTATGCATTGCCTGCAACAGCTCATCACGGTCAGGATCAAAGCGTTCATTGTCATAATGGGCGTGTGAATCAAAAATATGCTCGACTGGTTCCATCATCAGCGCACCTTGGACCCACAGGGAACACTATCATCTACAAAAATCACCTTGACATCGTTTTCTCCTGCATCTGCCGCCAAAATCATTCCCTGGGACTCTACCCCCCGCAGTTTTGCCGGCTTCAGGTTTGCCACAACAATAACCTTTTTGCCAACCAGCGTATCCGGCTCATACCAGGGATGAATGCCGGAAACTACCTGCCGGCCACCCATTCCGTCATCCAGCTGGAGCTTTAACAGCTTATCGGCCTTGGGTACGCTTTCGCAGGCTGTAATCTGAGCGACCCGCAGCTCTACTTTGGCAAAATCCTCTATCGAAATAATTGTTGCTACGCCTTCCGGCTCTTTTGCAGGCGCTGCCTTTTCAGCAGCTTTTTCAGCTTCCGCTTTTTGAGCAGCCTCGGCAGCCTCCAGCTCAGCCAGTTCTTTTTCCATATCAATACGTGGGAAAAGGGCGTCACCTTTTTTTACAGTAACATTCTGGGGCAGCAAACCAAAAGTTCCAGCGCTTTCCCAATAAGTAACCTCACCGCATACGCCAATCTGCGCCCAAATTTTTGGTGCAGTGTTAGGCAGGAACGGGCTGATCAGAATAGATACAATACGAATGCATTCCACCAGGTTGTACAGCACCGAGGCTAAACGCGGCTTGTTGGCTTCGTCTTTGCCTAAAACCCAAGGCGCAGTCTCGTCAATATATTTGTTGCTGCGGGACACCAGCTTGAAAATCTCGGTAAGGGCTACCGGGAACTGCATGTGATCCAACTGAGCCTCAACCTTTGCCTGCAAGCCGTTTGCCATAGCAATTAGTTCATCATCCAACGTTTCTGCTTTACGCTCGGTGGGCAACGTACCGCCAAAATACTTTTCAATCATAGAAACCGTACGGGACACCAAGTTACCTAAATCGTTAGCCAAATCGGAGTTGATGCGGTTAATCAGCGCCTCGTTGGAGAAGATGCCATCTGAACCAAAAGGAATTTCACGCAGCAGGAAGTAGCGGATTGCATCCACACCATAGCGGCCGCAAAGCACCACAGGATCAACCACATTCCCCTTGGATTTACTCATCTTACCGCCTTCCAGCAGCACCCAGCCATGGCCATATACCTTATGCGGTAGCGGAAGATCCAGTGCCATCAGCATAGCAGGCCAGATAATCGTATGGAAGCGGATAATTTCTTTACCTACCAGATGAATATCGGCAGGCCAGTACTTTTCAAAATCACTTTGCGGGTACTCGCTGTTTTCGTAGCCCAGCGCAGTAATGTAGTTTGATAAGGCGTCAACCCATACATATACCACGTGATTGGGGTCAAAATCCACAGGGATGCCCCATTTGAAAGAAGTACGGGATACGCACAGGTCCTCCAAACCAGGCTTAATAAAGTTGTTGATCATCTCGTTAAGACGTGACTGCGGTTCAATAAAATCCGGATGTTCCTCATAGTATTTTACCAACCGGTCAGCGTAAGACGAAAGGCGGAAGAAGTACGCTTCCTCCTCAGCTTCTACTACCTCACGGCCGCAATCCGGGCATTTGCCGTCTACCAACTGGCTTTCAGTCCAAAACGCCTCACACGGCTTGCAGTATTTTCCACGGTATACCGATTTATAAATATCTCCTTGCTCATAAAGACGTTTGAAAATTTTCTGAACAGCTTTTTCGTGGTAAGGGTCGGTCGTACGAATAAAACGGTCGTTAGAGATGTTCATCAGCTTCCATAAATCTTTAATGCCGGCTACAATGTCATCTACAAACTGCTTTGGAGTTACTCCGGCTTCCCGGGCACGGTCCTCAATTTTTTGGCCATGCTCGTCGGTGCCTGTGAGGAACATCACATCATAGCCCTGCATTCGTTTGTACCTCGCCATGGTGTCTGCGGCTACGGTGGTATAGCTGTGGCCAATATGCAGTTTTCCTGACGGGTAATAGATAGGCGTTGTGATGTAGAAGGTCTTTCTACTCATTTTGATATTCCTCCCTTTATTGACTGGCGGATTCCGCCGAATAAACAATTTTCATTTATCTTTAATCAAAATACAAAATACGTGAAAGGAATTTGTACGCAGCATTGCTGCATAGATTAAAGAAAAGACATGCAGGGTTGTCTAAGCTGCTTTTGGACAGCGCAGATTAACTCTGCAATAAAAGTATCATTTCCCATGTTTTATTCAAGAACAATATGATAAAAAACAGATAATAATATTATACCACTTTTTGGCTTAATATCAATCGCTGGCTTGAAAAAGCCCCTGAAACCGTCTTGTGTTCCTCTGCTTTATTCAAAACAGCAGATGTATCATCTATTAAAATTCAGGTAAAAAGCCTCGGAATCTATTGAGCATTCCGAGGCTTTTTGATGCGAAGATACTGCAGAATAAACATATTTTGGACCACGTCTAGTTATATTTAATCGCCTTATACACCACCAACGCGGTATCCAGCACCAATGCGAACAGGATTACTCCTAAAAAGAACAGATGGAAGTTTTCAAAAACATGCACAATAAATGTTTCATTCGGTCCAAACAACTCTGACATGCTCCGAATAAACTGTAGGTTTATCACTTTTCCATTCGCTAAAAACAGCCAGCTGAACACACCGCTGACACAGTTGGTTGCAACAGTCACTGCTGCCAACAGTTTTGTATAGCGCCCCTCATAAAGCTTGACGCACTCTTTTAAAATACCCAATGCCGAAAACGATAAAATCAGATACCAGATACGCTGGATCTCCTGAATATTGAATACTGGAATAAACTCAAAATTACCGGCTTCACCCAATACTGCAGTAATCATTTGTGGTGCAAATAAAAACACCACAGCAAACAGTACCGAAATAACAATTCCCGCGATGCATTCCCAACGTGAAATCACCTCATCCTTTTTTGGTACCGGCGGCAGGCTGCTAAGATCATCCCCCAGCTCGGGGCCAAAATCCACATTCCTCCACTGAAAAAAGGCAAACAAAGCTGTAACAAATGCAAACGCCCAAATAAGACTTGAAAAGGTATTGCCAAACCAGCTGAACAGCCCCATATACCAGCTGCTGGTTTCTCCCATTAGGGTGGTAATAAGGCTGACCATTGACATACCAAACACAACCGAAATGGAAACAATCGTCATTACCAGTTTGTATTTACTATAGTATGGAGGGCCAATCAGGCATTTTTCCCCATCAGAATGATATTTTGCCGCCAGCTCGGAGGGAGTTCCAAGCTCAGTGAGTACAACCCGGATATCCCGCTCGGACGGGACAAGGTCCGCACAGCGCTCTTCCAGCATATCTGAGATTAATTCTTTTAACTCAGCCTCAATATCTGCCCTCTGCCTGGCCGGAAGATTTTTTAACACCGCATAGATATATCGTTCTATTAAATCATGACTCATCCTGATCATCTCCCCATAATTCATTCATACTTTGCACAGTTTTTTCCCAGTGCTTGCGCAGGCTCGTGAACACCTCATTCCCCAGGGGGGTAGTGCGATAATATTTCCGTGGTTTTGATTCTCCGGTTTCCCAGCTGCTCTGCAAAAGGCCCTGGCTTTCCAGCCGCCGAAGCAGCGGATACAGGGTGTTTGCCTCCACTGCAATACCGCTTTGAGAAAGAATTTGAATTAAACTATACCCGTACATAGGTTTTTTTAACTGGCTTAAAACACATAGTACAATCGTACCCCGACGCAGCTCTAAAATTAACCCAGATAACACATCCTCTTTTTCCAACTTCACCCCTCCTACATTATCGTTAGTATCATTATACTGTGTGCTACACTATATTGCAATATTAAAAATATTTTTAACAGGTTATATCTGCTCAATAAACAGGGACATACTCAACAGGCCAAAAAACCAATTGGAACCCATTGCCTAAAAGGTGGGTTCCAATTGGTTTAAACTGTATATAAAGACCATATCATTCTATGTTAATCAATTAAGCCCAATTTTAACAGGCCCTGATAAATTCCTTCCTCCTTAACCGTTCCGGTCGTAAAGGCAGCCACCTCTTCCAAACAGGGGGCGTGAATTCCCATGGCAACGCCAGTGCCAACTGTTTTAAGCATATCGTAATCATTGCCGCCATCCCCAAAGGCGTATGTATTCTGATAATCCAGATTTAAATGTTCAATTAATTTTTTTACACCGTTTGCCTTTGTTACCCCCCGCAAGCTTACATCGGTAGATAAAATTTCCCTTTCCGGCGCAATGACAAAATCCTTTTCAAAACGTGCGACTAAGCGGTCCAGTGCGTGATTGTCCGGATAAGATGCCATCAGCTTTCCAACACCGGAAAAATCGGTTTGATCGGCTGGCTTAAAGTATTCATGGGGAATTTGAAACATGTCCATAACCATTAAAAAACTAGGATCCTGCATGTCGTAGCTGTAACAGGCATCTTGTTTTTCTAAAATATAATTAATATTATTTTCTATGCAAAAGGAGGCAAAATCTGCAACCACCTCGGGTGGAATTGTAATATCCTGCACAACTTGTCCACCAACTTCCACATAGGTTCCATTGGTGGTAACATAGCCCTCCATGCCGCTAACCAGCGGTGCTGAGTAACATTTGGACCGGCCGGTTGCCAATACCACCAGGTAACCATTCTCCTTCAGCTTGGCAAATGCTTCCAGCGTTTTTGTTGACGGCCCAAACAGCTTCTCCCTTTCGTCTGCTATTGTTCCGTCATAATCAAAAAAAACTGCGCCGCGGTAGTTCATGTGACCTCTCCTATCTTTTTGGGTTCAAGCAAAGATTGACATCTTTGTAGAAATTAAATTACCTGCACAAACAACACGAGTTCATCCCGAAATACAGCAACCACTTAGTTAATGTACTTCCCTCTTGCGCCCTTAGGTATGAGCGTGGGGACGGGTACCTTGCGAATTAATAAGACGGAAAAGTTTTATTTCACCATCTCAATACATTTGGCAATGGAAAAACACTAAAAAACAGCGTCTGTTTGATTAGTTCTATTGTAACATAAATTTCTTCACCTTACAAAGTTGATAAACACTGTTTTACCGGTTTTTGAACAGTTCAGTACTGCCTAAGTCCCCAAAAACGACCCATTGGTAATGTGTTAGTAACAATTAGTTATACATTATTTATGTGCCCGCTTTCCTTTGTTTCCGCCATCTTTTGCTGTTTGTCCATGTCAGTGCAAAAACAAAAAGGCCTTCCATAACGGAAGGCCTTTCAAACGTGAAAACTTATTTGTGATCAACAGTGTTCATGTGCTGGATGAGCATCAGAACTTTGTTAGAATAACCCCACTCGTTGTCATACCAGGAAACCAGTTTTACAAACTTGTCAGTCAAAGCAATACCAGCCTTGGCATCGAAGATGGAGGTTCTGGGATCGGTGAGGAAGTCAGAAGAAACAACAGCATCCTCGGTGTAGCCCAAAATACCAGCCATAGAGGTTTCAGAAGCTTTCTTCACTGCTGCACAGATCTCATCGTAGCTGGCTGGTTTTGCCAGGTTTACGGTCAGGTCAACAACAGAAACATCCAAGGTAGGTACACGGAATGCCATACCGGTCAGTTTGCCATTCAGCTCGGGAATAACTTTGCCAACGGCTTTAGCAGCTCCGGTAGAAGAAGGAATGATATTGCCTGCAGCAGCACGTCCGCCTCTCCAGTCTTTCTTGGAAGGACCATCTACGGTTTTCTGGGTAGCGGTGGTGGAGTGAACAGTGGTCATCAGGCCATCTACAATGCCGAAGTTATCGTTAATAACTTTAGCCAAAGGAGCCAAGCAGTTGGTGGTGCAGGAAGCGTTGGATACGATGTTCATGTCAGCGGTGTATTTGTCGTTATTAACACCCATTACAAACATGGGAGCATCTTTGGAAGGAGCAGAAATAACAACTTTTTTAGCGCCGGCTTTCAGATGAGCCTCTGCCTTGTCCATGGTGGTGAATACACCGGTGGATTCAACAACATACTCTGCACCGCAAGCACCCCAGGGAATCTCCTCAGGATTCATGCAGCCATAAACATTGACCATCCGGCCGTTAACAACGAGCTTACCATCCTGGGTAGAAATCTCACCGTCAAATCTGCCGTGCATAGTATCATACTTGGTCATGTAAACCATATAATCCAGATCAATGAACGGATCGTTGATGCCTACAACCTCGTATACGTCTGGCTGAGCAACTGCTGCACGGAAAACCAGGCGGCCGATACGGCCAAAACCATTAATACCAATTTTAATTGCCATGGGAATCTACCTCCTGAAAATTTAATTGACTTTATATAAACCTTTTATATAAACCCTGATTCACTGGCTAAACAGGCCAATGCCTGCTTAGCAGAATACAAAAAGTATTGACTATATTTTATAACAAAATCCAAAAACTTACAAGGACTTTGTCAAAAATATAACTCTATTTTAAAAATTTGTTTATATTACCTCAGTAAGCTTTTGTTTTAGAATATTTTTTATTATGGAGCGCTAAATAACCATACGGTAATTCTGGGCAAATATAATACATTAAAAACAAGCAGCAAAAAAATATGTGCAGGTAAAGTATCGTTTAATAAACGAACCATGTAAATAAAAAAGATGAAATACAGGGAAATATAGAAAATAAAAAACTTTATCGGTTTATTTTATTTACAACATTTCTTAAATGAACTATAATACTGTAAAGATTCTTTGCGATTTTCACAATAGGAGGTGTCTGAAATTGGACGGTCAAAACAACCAAACAATCAACTCCATTCCTATTTTTAATACACTTGTAACACTGCATAACGGCTTGAATGATCCTGTTTTTATAGCAGACGATACCATGACCATTGTATGGGGAAACGAGTCTGCGAAACGAAAGTATCCCGCAATTATGGCCCCTAATGGGCTAAGTCTGTTATTTCCGGATATTAATAAATCTGACCTGATTGAACGTTTGCGCTGTACAAAGTCCTCTATTCACAGTGATCAGCTGGCGTTGCCTGACGTTCAGGTTCGGATTTCCCCTATTTTTGATAAAGAACGTTTTTCCGGAGGAATCATAACTCTATTTTCAAATGATGTGGGTTCAGCGCTTAATCCTGGCGGCAGTGAACGGGCTATTTCAGCTATATCCGGTCAATTCCGTAACCCGCTGGCACTCATTTTTTCAGCCCTTTCCTCAGTGAATCGGCGGCTTTCGGTCGAAGAAACCCCTGAAGGTTTGAGTGAGCAAATTGATGTGATCACTCAAAATTGTTACCGGCTGCTGCGAACCAGCACGGTTCTTACCGATTATCTGCGCTATTCCGGCGGTGTACATCAGCTTCAGCCAAAGCGTGTAAATTTGGTAACTGTAATTAAAGAGCTTGCAAACGCCTTATCCCTGCTTACCATAGCAATCGGAATTCCTTTGGAGACAGACCTCCCCGAAGGTGATTTAATAGTAATGTGTGACGCCAAGCAGCTTTGTGAATGCATTATTCAGGCGGTTTCAAACAGCTGCCGGTTCACTCGGGAAGATAACCAGATTACAATTTCATTAAAACAAGTAGGTGACTATATCATCGTTTCCGTTGCTGACCGCGGCATCGGAATTCCGGCCAATCGGATTGAAAAGGTGTTTGATCCCTATTGCAGTTTTTCACAGGACAACCAACCCTTTGCCGGAAGCGGCCTGGGCCTTACCTTAATCCGGCTTTCTATTCAAGAGATGGGCGGTACAGTGGTTTTAAACTCCATTGAAAATAAAGGAACGACCATTGCATTTAACCTACCTTTAAAAGATGATCCTAACCAACCGTTAATATTAGGTAGCAACACTTTGGAATATCTTTCTAATCGATTTTCTCCAGTATATGTTGGATTAAGTGATGTTTGTCCATGCCCAATCTCATAAATGATAAAGGAGCGGTTCAAAATTGGCCGCTCCTTGCATATTTTAAGGTCAAAAACAGGGTATTCCCCAGTAAGATGCCTAACTTACAAAAAGAATGGGATTTTATCGCCTTTCGTGTTCTGCAGGCGCCTTGATGTAGTTAATTATATATATATAAAAAATATATTTATAAATTGTATATTGTGTTGTAAATTGTTCCATGAATTTAAATTTTTAAATGGATGATACTAAAAATGGAGAAAGAGGGATGAATCCATTGGATCTTATAGAAAAAAGGGGAAAAAGGTTTCAAAAAGGTTGTTATGTACTTGCTGTACTAACAATTTTATTTGACAGTTATGCATTTATAACCAATTTAATGCGCCAAAACTATTACCTGGTCATGCATTCGCTGCTAGGAGTTGGGATGCTCATTCTGCCATTTATTCTGTTTCATTTTCTACCTATCCGACTTCCTAAAGATGCGCTTTTTGTTTATTATTTGTTTTCTTTTATGGCTGTGGTCCTTGGAAATGTTTACGAAATGTACGCCAAAATACCTGTGTGGGATAAAATGCTCCACTCTGCTTCCGGTTTTTTAATCACAATGATTGGGTTAATGCTTTTTTACACCCTAACTAAAAAGGATTTCACCAAACAGCCGGAACTGTTATCTGTTGCAATCGTTTTTGCAGAAAGTTTCAACATTGCTGTTGCCGCTGTGTGGGAAATTTATGAATATCTTTTACTTGTCTTTTTTAATATTGATGCTGTAAACTTTTATACAACCGGCATGAATGATACTATGCAGGATATGATCGTCTGCTTAATTGGTGGACTAATTACTGCATTTTTTGTATGGTTGGATGTAAAAAGAAAAAAACATTTTTTTCTTTTAAATTTTTACCGGCACTTTCTTGCAGTCAACCACTATCAATAAACCTTAAAGCTGTCACCTTCACCCTGGAAAATGAACAGTTCAATCAAAAACCCCCAGCAGCTAAAATTTGCTGCTGAGGGCATTTTTGTTATAGTTTTGATAAGAAATTGACAATATCTACCGCTTTTGGAGGACATCCTTTCACACAGTGAGTAAAACCTAACGTACAGTTTCCAATTCCAATACCGTCCGCTTGCACCCCTTTATACCCCTGTCCGATCGCAATTTTTCCATTTAAATCGTAAAGGCAGCCTTTCTCCTCCAGACGGTTTAACGCATAAATCAGGTTTCCGTAGCAGGCCGAGCACGCGTCTTTAGGCGCCGCATAACCGGCCAGCTGCTTCACACGTCTAGTTGGTTGAATGGTCGTTTTGCTTTCGTCATGATTCAGTTCAATAATCTCAGCGTTATCCAAATCACAACTGCCCACGCCTTCTTTTGCGGCAATACCAATATAAGGAATTTCATCAATGGTATACCCCATTAAGTTTGCAGCATACGAATCAATTAAAACTGAGTCGGTGCCGGCAATCACCCGGTTCATCTGTACGGGGTTTCCCCCCTCTTCAAAATCTAAATCACCGCAAAGCCCGTCGACTAAAACAAAATCCGCACAACGGATCTTGTTAAGATAAGCAATAGGCCTATGCAGCCCCAAGGAGTGAAAATGGCGTTTTTCCCGGTCGGTAATACAACCCTTCATGTTTTTTAAAGCACAGGTGATGCTGGTTTGGCAATGGCCTTTTAACACCGGCATATTAATTAAAAAATCCACCTCTAATGCTTTGCTGCATACCTCCATGTCAATGCCGCCATAAGATCGTTTGACAAAAGTATCGTGCTTGGTATCAAACAGCGGTACACCATATTCTTTTGTTAACCGGTCGTACCCGCAAACCTTAAATGCCCTTTGCGTGCTGTCCCCCACCCAGGAACCTTCTAATAAAATGATACGGTCAAAACCATGCTCTTTCAGGTATTGAACGACACCCTCAATCAGCTCTGTATGGGTGGTGGCACCGCTGTCAGGTGTTTTTGCGACAACGAGGTTGGGCTTAATGCCAATTTTCGCATCTTTGGGAATAGAATCAGCCAACTTGACTGCCTCTAAAATTTCTTTTGCCATTTTTACCGGCTGGTTGCCATATAATACATAGATTTCATTGGAATTCATTCCACTTACCTCCTGCTTTGTCCTCTTCTAAACAAATGTCTGCAGTACAATTTGAAAAACGGCCAAAAAGAGAAATTTACCAGCCTTTTTTATTTACCCAGAGCATTTTAGAAAAGTAAAAATTATGGAAAACCCGCTGAAAAAGAGCAGCTGGATTTCGAATATTTTCGACCAAGACAACTAAAAAAACAGTTCCTTGAAAAGTCACACAACCATTTCCGTTGTTACAGGGTATATGTATGAACAAACCGTCTTGTTCGCTTAGTAAGTATTATAATCCAAAGCCTGTACTGCTGCAAGGCGGAGTGAAATTTTCTTGAATTTTTCCTGAAGCGGAAGACTTCCCTTTCATTTTATGGTAGAATGATTATTAATAATTAATTTTCGAGATGCACAGGCAAAGCGTCTATACCCAAGGAAACACAATAATATAAGCAGGGTACGCCCAGTCGGTGTACGCCACCCCAGGAGGCGCATCCTCTATGGGCTGTCTCTTACAGGAGCAATTCTACCACTGCATTGCTTAAAAATAAACTACCAACCACTTTAATACCACAGAATGGATGTGAACGGCATGGACCAGCAGCGATTAACCGAAATTGTATTGCAAATCCGATCTGGAGAACTGGATACCGACAGTGCGGTCAAGCTGTTAAAAGAACTCCCCTACAGCGATTTAGGGTTTGCCAAAATTGATCACCATCGGCAGCTGCGCAATGGTTACCCTGAAGTAATTTTCTGCCAGGGCAAACAACTGGAACATATTCAGGGGATTGTAAAAAACATGTTAGAAAAGGGAGAGCGGAATATCCTTGCCACCAGAGCATCGAAAGAAGTGTTTGATGCGGTTAAAAAAATTACCCCTGAAGCTGCCTATTATGATTTAGCACGTATTGTAGTAGTAAAACGGCAGGAGGTTTTGCCGGCCGGTAAAACACTGGCCGTTGTTACCGGCGGCACCGCTGATATTCCTGTGGCGGAAGAGGCAGCTGTTACGGCGGAAACTTTGGGGAATAAAGTAGATCGCATTTATGATGTAGGAGTCGCTGGTCTTCATAGGTTATTAGATAATTTAGACCGGCTGCACGCGGCAAATGTGATCATTGCAGTCGCCGGAATGGAAGGTGCGCTTGCCAGCGTCGTGGGCGGTCTGGTCGACAAACCGGTCATTGCAGTACCTACCAGTGTTGGGTATGGCGCTAGTTTTGGCGGGCTTTCGGCGCTTTTATGTATGCTAAACAGCTGTGCAAGCGGAGTAAGCGTTGTAAATATTGATAATGGTTTTGGTGCCGGATATTTAGCCAGCATGATAAATAAATTATGATAGCCTGAGCATAAAACAGGGCTTTTTTCGTAAGATAGATCATAGCTAAAATACTTGCAGTATTTTTCAGAAAGGAGCTTGCTATGCCGTCCTTTGTAACTCATGTTCTATTTGGGCAAATGGTAAAGGATTCCTTATGTGACTCCCCTGTTTTCAGTTGGATCGACTCTAATCCTGCAGCCTATGAATGGGGTACCCAGGGCCCTGATATATTATTTTCTCACGGTGGTTTCAGCGGAAAACCAGATGTGCTCGAAGAATATGGCCGTTACTTTCACGAGCAAAAAACTTCTGAGCTGATTCATAAAATGTCCTGCTACCTGATCAATCAGAAGGATACCGAAAACTTTCTTCCAAGCGCCAGCTATATTTTCGGGTTTCTGTGTCATTATGTTTTAGATAAAACTGTTCATCCTTATGTGTACTATATGCAGGAAAAATTTCGCCCACAATACCGCTCTTCGGTCCCCTATGGAATTCACCTGCGGCTGGAAAGTGATTTAGATACCGCATTCTTTCATTTAATTACAAAAGAAGATGTTCGCCATTTCCCCATGAATAAAGGCTTAATGGCTGATCAAATGGCACGCAGCGCCGCAGAAAATCTTTATGTATTCCTGTTAAAAGAGGTCTATCACGGAGATTTTTCCGCCGAAGATATTCGACTGTGTTTCAATAATTTTTACCGCAAAGAACGCGTTATGCTGGACCCAACAGGTTTTTTCAGCTTTATTTTTGCAAAATCACTGGAATTGGTTCACCGCCAGCTGAATACTTATTGCGCCAGCTTTAGGCTTGGAAAGATTACGTATGATATTTTAAATTTGGAACATAGGACCTGGAAGCACTTTAGAGAACCCGAGGTCTTTCATAATGAAAGCGTACCGGACCTGATCTGTCATGCTGTTCCAGAGGCGTGTCAATTTATTTTACAAATGACCGATTGTATTCAAAAGGGCGAGCCCTTCTTTCAGGAAGAAATGCTTCCGCTGGATGATGGCAACCCATTAAAATACCTATCAGAGGAAAAACAGGAGGATGTAAAATGAGTGAGCTTCAATATCATATTCATTGTAAAGAGGGCGATGTCGGACGGTATGTAATTTTGCCGGGCGACCCAGGCCGCTGCGAAAAAATTGCCAAATATTTTGATAATCCGGTAAAAATTGCGCAGAACCGTGAATACGTTACCTATACCGGAACCTTAGAGGGCGAAAAGATCAGCGTTACTTCCACCGGGATTGGCGGGCCGTCTGCTTCTATCGCCGTGGAGGAACTGCATGCAATTGGCGCCGACACGTTCATTCGCATTGGCACCTCGGGCGGCATACAACTGCAGGTAAAACCCGGTGACGTAGTAATTGCCACTGGCGCCATTCGCATGGAAGGCACTTCAAAAGAATATATGCCGATCGAATTTCCTGCTGTTGCTGATTATTATATTACCAAAAGCCTTGTTGAGGCTGCCGAAAAACTTGGCTACGACTCCCATGTCGGCATTGTAGAATGCAAGGACTCGTTTTACGGCCAGCATGCCCCTGAACGCCAGCCGGTGGGTTATGAGCTGATCAATAAATGGAACGCCTGGATTCAGGGCGGAACCCTGTGCTCCGAGATGGAATCAGCCGCACTGTTTGTGGTTTCCAGCACCTTAAAATGCCGGGCAGGCAGCGTTTTCCTTGTTTGCCAAAATCAGGAGCGTCTCCGTAACGGAATCGTGGACGAAAGTACCCACGACACCGAAAAAGCAGTTCGAGTAGCGGTAGAAGCAATGCGTGCCACAATTCTTGCCGACAAAGCCAAAAGATAAGTTTTACATGACCATGTAAACTACTCAATTTAAGAGGAGGATACGGATTCATGGTGATATCCGAAAAGGAGGTCATGGAGAACCTGAAGTATCTGGAATTGCTGGCTAAGCAATATCCAACCATTCAAAAGGCCTCTACCGAAATTATCAATTTACAGGCTATTTTAGACCTGCCCAAAGGAACAGAACACTTTCTCAGTGATATTCATGGAGAATATGAAGCGTTTACACATATTCTTAATAATGCATCTGGCGTAATAAAAGAAAAAGTGGACATGCTTTACCAAAATAGTGTACCGGCGGCAGAGAGAGCCTCCCTTGCCACCTTAATTTATTATCCCAAGCAAAAACTGCAGGAAGTAAAGCGCAATACTGCCGATATGAATGAGTGGTACCGCATTACCCTGCACCGCCTAATCGATATTTGCCGGCTTGTCTCTTCAAAATACACCAGGTCGAAGGTGCGCAAAGCCTTGCCGGAAGATTTTGAGTATATTATTGACGAACTGCTTCACACCAACTATGAAACCAATAATAAGGATTTATATTACGAAAAGATCATCTCTACCATCATTGATATTGACCGGGCAGACGCATTTATTTCAGCCCTTTCCGGCCTCATCAAACGGCTGGTGGTAGACCGTCTGCACATGGTAGGCGATATTTTTGACCGCGGTCCCCGTGCCGACATTGTTATGGACAAACTGCTCAGCCACCATTCGGTGGATATTCAGTGGGGAAACCACGACATCCTGTGGATGGGTGCAGCTGCCGGAAACGGTGCCTGCATTGCCAATGTTCTGAATCTTTCGATGCAGTACAATAACCTGGAAGTGATTGAACTGGGATATGGTATTAGCCTTCGGCCTTTGGCGGTATTTGCCCAGGAGGTTTACCAGGACAACTATATGCGTTTCTGGCCGCGTACCCTGCAGGAAGCCCGCTATAACCCTAAAGATTTGCAGCTAGTGGCGCAGATGCATAAAGCAATTGCTATTATTCAATTAAAATTAGAGGGGCAAATTATTCTGCGTCACCCAGAATATAACATGAATGACCGGTTGATGTTAAACTTTATCGATTATGAAGCTGGAACGGTTGTGATTGACGGCAGCACCTACAATCTTACCGATTGCAGCTTCCCCACAATCGACCCGAATGACCCTTACCGTCTCAGCGAAGAGGAACGAGTCTTGGTGGAACAGCTTACCGCTGCATTTGCCCGCAGCGAAAAACTGCAAAAGCATGTAAGGTTTCTTTATTCCAATGGCAGCCTGTATAAATGCTTTAACTCCAACCTGCTGTTTCATGGCTGCATTCCTATGGAGCCTGACGGAACTTTTATGGAGTTTGAGTTCGAGGGGGAAAAACGCAAAGGGAAAGCGTTTATGGATTATGCAGATGCGCTTGCCCGCCAGGGGTACTACGCACCTGCTTGTTCTCAGGACAAACGGTATGGCGAAGATTTTTTATGGTTCTTATGGTGCGGCCGCAACTCTCCGCTATTTGGCCGAACCAAAATGACCACATTCGAACGGCTGTTAATTGAGGAAGAATCCACCTGGATAGAGCCCAAAAATGCATATTATCAATTTACCGATAATGAAGAGGCCTGTATTCGAATTTTACTGGAATTTGGTTTGGATGGAGCCCATTCTCATATTATTAACGGGCATGTGCCGGTTCATTCCAAAGACGGCGAAAGCCCAATTAAAGCGAACGGGCGCTTAATTGTGATAGATGGCGGTTTTTGCCGGGCATATCAGCCTAAAACTGGAATTGCGGGTTATACTTTAATTTATAATTCCTATGGCACCCGAATCTCTTCCCATCAACCGTTTGCCGGCTCGGCAAATGCCATTCGGGAAAACTCCGATATTTTTTCAGTTACTAAGGTTTTCGAGACGGTTACCTCACGTATAAAAGTTTCTCAAACCGATTCAGGCCAGATAATACAAAAAAATATTCAGGAGCTCAAACTGCTTTTGGCTGCCTATCGCATGGGCGTCATTAAAGAAACCGAAAGTTTTCATCCAGCAAAAGCATAGTACAGAAAAGAGGAATTCAATTTGTCCATAGAAACGGTCAAAGATTACTTTAAACAATTCGGTCGTGAAAACGACATTTTAGTATTCGATACCTCCAGTGCAACGGTAGAGCTGGCAGCTCAGACTTTGCAAGTAATACCTGCTCGAATTGCCAAAACACTTTCCTTTTTAAATGGAGATGGATGTATTCTGGTAGTTACTGCCGGTGATGCAAAGATTGATAATTCATCATATAAGCATGAGTTTGGCTTAAAAGCCAAAATGCTCACCCCAGAACAGGCCATCGAATATACCGGCCATGCAGTGGGAGGGGTTTGCCCCTTTGCTCTTGCAAACCCTGCAACCAAAGTGTATTTAGATGTCTCTCTCCAGCGTTTTGACACGGTATTTCCCGCGGCAGGCAGCAGTAATTCTGCTATTGAGCTTACCTGTAACGAGCTGGCTCAATACTCAGGTGCCCAAAAATGGGTAGATGTCTGCAAAGGTTGGCGGGAAGATTCGCAAATATAGAAAAAACTACATACTGAAAATTATACTGGCCTTGGATATGAAAAGGTGATACCCGCAAATTTTTGGGGGTATCACTTTTTCCATGTCTTTATCGGTTTGCACAGATTTATCGTTTTTACTACTGGTACAAAAATAAATCACTGGTTCTGCTTGTCGTTTTTCTCTAATGGAAAACCGACAAGTATTCCGCTTAAAAGTGCAGGAACAGATCTGTATTCCTGATTTTAACACAGTTACCATTTTGGTGAATGCAGATAAGGATGGGAGATTTTAGATTTCCCTTAGCCCGGCTGATGCATATTCAGGATTCTCTTTATGATCTCTTCGCAAGGCAGTTTATATTAATTACCACAAAAAATGGCAGTTAAATCCCATTGTAAAAACAATAAGTAATTTTAACTTTCCCCATACCCCATAAACCTGCTATTCATCTTATTATTTTGCCAAATGCTGTTTGAAAGCATCCAGCTTTTGTAAAGTCAGCACGGGCAGCAATAGTTTTAAAAAAGATATTTGTTAGGAGATTATTATTTGTGGAACAACACTTAATCACCGGAAGAATTGGGCGCTCATTAATTATGTTCAGCCTGCCCATGATTGCAGGCAACCTGCTTCAGCAACTATATAATGTAGCCGATACATTGATTGTTGGCAAAACAATTGGACCAACAGCCCTGTCTGCAGTTGGGTCATCTTATGCACTTATGGTTTTGCTGACTTCCATTATTTTAGGTTTATGCATGGGCAGCAGCGTGGTTTTTTCACAGCTTTATGGTGCAAAACAAATTGATGATATGAAAACCAGTATTTTTAATTCCTTTGTATTCATTTTTATTCTTTCATTGATCATCAATGCCCTCGCCTTTTTGCTGCTTGAACAATTTATTGTCTGGCTCAACATTCCTCAAGAAGCGATTGCATTTACACGCACTTATTTAAAAATAATTTTTACAGGAATGACCTTTGTATCTATTTATAATTTTTTTGCATGTGTACTTCGCAGTATTGGCAACACCATAGTTCCGCTAATATTTCTGGCGGTTGCCGCAATTACCAATATTGTACTTGATCTAATTTTTATTCTCTGCTTTGATATGGGGGTTGCAGGAGCAGCCCTAGCTACTGTAGTCGCTCAGGCACTGTCAGCAACATGCATTACGGTGTACTTTTTTTATAAAGCCAGGCAGATTTGCCCAACAAAACGTCACATGCATTACAGTAAACATCTATTGTATCGAATTGTGAACAGTTCTATATTAACTGCAATTCAGCAGTCTATTATGAATTTTGGCATTTTAATGGTGCAGGGGCTGGTAAACAGCTTTGGCTTTGCTGCCAGCGCTGCTTTTGCAGCTGTGGTAAAGATTGACGCCTTTGCCTATATGCCGGCTCAGGACTTTGGCAATGCCTTTGCTACCTTTATCGCCCAGAATCACGGTGCCGGCAAAGCTGATCGGATTCACCAAGGTGCATTGACTGCAGTTAAAATCTCCAGCATATTTTGCCTGGCTGCATCTGCATGTGTGTGCCTGTTTGCCAAGCCTTTGATGCTGCTGTTTGTAAAAGCGGAAGAAACACAAATTATTCAAATTGGTGTACAGTATCTTCACATAGAGGGGGCCTTCTATGTGGGAATTGGCGTGTTGTTTTTATTATATGGCTTCTATCGGGGTTTGGGTAAATCGCTTATTTCTATTGTACTGACCGTTATTTCTCTGGGATTCCGTGTAGTGCTGGCCTATACCCTATCGGCTATTCCAACAGTTGGAATGCTTGGGATATGGTGGTCGGTACCGATTGGCTGGGCGCTGGCAGATATATTTGGCATCTGGTTTTATTATACTCAAAAAAGCAGGCTGCTCACAGTAATGCCTATTCCGTATTCCCCGAAAGAAGGATAAGCGCCTGTACAAAAGAAACCACCCTTTCGGGCAATCATGTAAACTCGAAAACCGTTACATTCCCTGTAACCGGAATGGTCTTGAGACAGTGTATGTATTTGAAAAACTACAAAATATCAACAGAGGAGCCGCAAGTTTGCGGCTCCTCTGTTGATATCATTTCAAACCATAGGTAAAAAATGCTGCACCCCTTCCATAGAAAAATGGGTGTTCGAACCTATCATCTTCCCGTTAAGCGTCAACACCCAACGGTATAAGTAGAAAGGCAACATAAAGATGTTGCGGCCATTACATTTAATAAATTGAAACCCAAGTATGCAGCTGTTCCTGAAAAAACAGAAAAATATATGTTAAAATTAATTCTGCTGATGTTCTTCACGTCATCATTCAGGCAATGATTCAGATGCGCTCACATCCCAAATATTAATATAAAGCGGTTAAAAAAACAGCTGATGAAAATCAGCTGTTTTTTGATTATTCTTTTAATCTTAACACAGTTTATATGGTAGCCTTTTATCATATCATACATCATTGCCCAAAGAAGACGGTAATTAGTAGTTTAAAACCTTTCCAGCAGCATTACAAAAGAGCAGTGTCATAAATTGCACTGTTCTTTCTAAACCTAGCTTGATTTGTTAGTTTTTCATAGTTCGTTTTGGTTGATATGCCGCCGTCAACATACCATACCGCTTCAACTTTTCCTGTAGAAAAGCTGGCTGGTTTTACTCATCACTAATAACCCATAGCTAATTTTCTAGGGTTCCTCTCAGGGGGGCTTCAGCCGTTGCTGAAGCCTAGCACCAAAAAGCCTGATTCCCCCGGTTAAAAAGAAAATATTCCTTTTACAGCCGCAGCAATTGGTCCAGATTAAATGGCTGCTACAAAACCTTTGCGCCCAAGCTTTCGGCAAGCTGTACCGCCTGCTGCAAATCCAACTTCGTCTTCTGAAAGGTTAATCCCCCAAGATCAACCCCATTTGTTACCGCTCCGCGCAGGTCAGCGTTCTTCAAGTTGGCGCCCTGAAGCATAGCTGAGGTCAGATCACAATCTTTAAAAATAGCCTTTTGCAAATTACAGCCCCTAAAATCAGCATGCTCCAGTTTAATACCGGTAAAATCCATATCTCTTA
The DNA here is from genome assembly GCA_900104565.1 of Ruminococcaceae bacterium Marseille-P2935. Taxonomy (GTDB): domain Bacteria; phylum Bacillota; class Clostridia; order Oscillospirales; family Ruminococcaceae; genus Marseille-P2935. The sequence goes on along the minus strand of LT629952.1, from coordinate 27,916 downwards.
GGTCGCACTCATTCCAATTGGTAAAAGCATAGCTGCCGCCAGTAATAATAGTCCCCGACAGGTCGGAACCGGAAAAATCGCAGCCGGTACATTTACAGTCCTTCAAGCACGCACCAAACAAACTTGCCCCATTCCATTTGCAATTTAAAAAAGCGGAGCGAAAATGCTGAGATGCCCCCAGACGTGCAAAGCTAAAATCACACCGGTCAAAAGTGCAACTCCGCGTGATCAGCTCGTTTAATCGCACCATGCGAAAACTGCATTCCACAAAGGTCACTCCCTCCAGCTCTTGCTCTGAAAGGTCCCCTTCCCAACGAATTTTCTCGTAATAGTTGCCACTAAATTCAAACATTTTTATCGCCTTTCCGGAACAATAAATTGCAGCGCCTTCGGCACAACCTGGAATTCAATCTCCCGGGTTTGGAAGGTCTCACCATCCACGCAGACTACAAATGGCAGTGCAGAGGCAAATCGAAGCTTTTTGCACTGATAATAGGTGATATAAGGTTCCAGCTTGGGGATTTCCAGGTGCTGGCCTTTTTTATAATATTGAATCAAATCCATAATTTTAAAACGAGAGATTTTTTTTACAGCACAAAAATCTAAAAGCCCGTCATCCACCTTGGCCCTGGGGGCGCCAAAGTAACCTCCCCCATAACAAAACCCATTGGCCGCTAAAGACAACAAAAAATGGTTATGTACCTCGGCCCCGTCATCCAGCTGAACTGACAGTTCATTCCCCAGCCGGCTGGCCAGACAGTAAAGGACCGACATAGAATAGGCGCCGCTTCCCTTTAACAAAGGAAGTCTTTTAAATCGTACCATATTGTGGGCAACGCTGGCATCAAAACCAATATTGCACATATTAACAGCATAGTCTTCTCCATACCGGATCAGATCAACAGTTTGCAGCCTCCCCTGTAGCTGTGCTTCAATATTAAGAAAATCGAGATTCCCCGAAAAATTTTTGATAAAATCATTGCCGGTTCCGCAGGGTATCATTCCAACCGAAACATCCTGCGCGCCCGCTATTCCATTTACAACCTCATTTAGGGTTCCATCCCCACCGCAAGCATAAAAACGCACCGGTTCCTGCCGATTTTTTAAAATCCGGCGTACATATTCGGTAGCGTCTTTTTTACCAATGGTAAAATAAACCTCATATTTTTCCTGCCGCTTCTCGGCCGCATTTAAAATGCGCCGATATAATTCCTGCTGCAGATCCCGTTTTCCCGCAACAGGATTGATGATAAAACAATGTTTCATCTTATTCCTCCAAACCATAACCTCCCCTAGATTTTAGCAGTATTTTTGTCAAAAAGCAAACCGTTTCACTGTAAGTTCCTTTACATTGACACAATTCGGCTTTATACTGTTAATATAAATTTTAAAGGTGGTGAATAGATGAAAATTCCAACAATTTTTTTATGGTTATTTATTTTGTTAATTATAATATCTGGCTGCGCTGCACAGGTTGCCACTTCTTCCAACAGTATGTCGGAAGACTTGGGCAGCCAAAACACTTCTTTTTCATCTAGTTTAGCAGCTTCAAAAAATACTACATCTGTATCTGTGCCGGAAAGCCAAAGTTCATCATCTGCTTTTGCCGTTGCTGCTTCCAGTTCAGCTTCTGCATCGGCCGGACAGTCATTCCCCACAGCATCTAAACCGGCTTCGGCCGATTTACCGCAAACTAATAAGGGAGCCTCTTCCGCAGACACAGTCAATCCCCCAGTCTCAAGGCCTGCTTCCACAATCCCCGATTTTCCAACTCTTAGTTCTGCCGGGTTTGATTCTGAGTTGGAAGATGCCATCTTCGGTATTCTCAACCAAAAGAGAGCCGAAAAAGGGCTGTCTGCATTAACGCGGGACCCAAACCTCGATACCGCAACACGAATTCGCAGTAAAGAACTTTATTTAAACGGTATGTTTGCTCATTCGCGGCCAGACGGAAGATCGTGGGAAACTGTGCTGACCGATTATAACCTTATGATACAGGAGGGCGGCGAAAACCTGGCTAATGCAGAATATCCACAGGGCATGGATGTTGATTTGGCTGCCGTATGGTATTCCGATTGGGAAAGCAGTCCCGGGCATTATAAAAATATTTTTGAAACTCCGGTTACCCATATTGGCGTTGGTGTTTATACTGATGTAAAAGATGGCGTGTGCTATGCTACCGTAACTACTATATTTGCTTTATATTAAAACTGCTGCATTGTTGCACTACTGCCAAAAAGAGCAGTGCGTTTTTACCGCACTGCTCTTTTTATGTTCACCTAGTCTTTTTTAGTTTTTCGTATTTTGTTTTCGTCGCCATACCGCCCCGAATATGCCGTTCTGATTTATTCTGTTCCAAAACAAGTTTAACCTGTTCAAAAAGAGAACTATTTATTTTTTTTAACCTTTCAGATACATCTTTATGTACAGTACTTTTAGATATATTAAATTCCTTTGCGGCGCGTCTAACCGTCGCATTGTTTTCAATAATATAGGTGCCAAGCATAACTGCCCGTTCCTCAGGTAAACCCTTCACCCCCGAAAACCTCCCTACTTCAAGTTGTCTTAGCACATGTATATGCAGCAAAATGCGTCATTATGTGCCCAAGGTTGAGAGTTTCCCCCTCCTTGAATGTAAGAAATACCAGCAGTTTATCCATTCATCAGGCAATATGAACAAGCCATCAGCGACCAGTCGAAATTACAGGAATATACCACATCTAACCGTTACAGTCAGTACTGCATCTGAGGTGGAAGCAGGAACAGGGTCAGCATAATCCTGGCTATTCGGTGCAATGTTGGCGTAACCGCATACGCAAAAAGTAGTAACAGAATAAAACTGTACATACTGGCAGTTCATAATCGAAACTTTTTTCAATTTATTCTCTTTCAAAAGATCGTATATCATTTTAAAATGCACAAATTAATCTGAGGCTTTTTTGGAAGGCAGTACAGCGGCCGTTACAACAATAAGTAGTTCCCAAAATACGACACGGCAGATAATGGGGCATTCAGCATATTACCCCATTGCACAGCAAAGCCAAGAACATTCCAACACCCATCAAAGCTTATGCGTTTCCTTCATTCCCTAAAATTTTTTGAACGTTAGCCCTATTTTTCCTTGTAAGCACTTGCTTTTCAGGGTATGATAAAAACAATAATAGAATAATGGATTTTTAATGTTTTTCTGGGAGTGAAACTATGAACTACGGGTTTATTAAAACGGCAGCGGCTACCCCCTCTATCCGAGTGGCAGACTGCGAATATAACTGCGGGCAAATTTTATCTTTGATCGAACGTGCCGTACGCGACCATGTAAAAATTCTGGCCCTTCCGGAGCTGACTATCACCGGCTACACCTGCGGGGACCTTTTTCTTCAGCCGACATTGCAAAGGGGGGCTGAACAAGCATTAATCAAAATCATACAATATACCAAAGAACTGGACTTATTGCTTACTGTTGGGGTTCCATTAAAATTTCAGGGTAAATTGTACAACTGCTGCGCCGTGATAAACAGAGGAAAAATACTGGGAATTGTTCCTAAAACACATCTGCCCAATTACGGAGAATTTTATGAACGGCGGCAATTCACCCCAGCTCCTGATCATAATTCAACCATTACGGTGGGCGGCCTGGAGTATCCGTTTGGAAACCGGCTTGTTTTCCGCTGTCAGGAGCTACCCGATCTCTGCGTTGGAGTAGAAATTTGTGAGGATTTATGGGTACCTGTCCCCCCCTCTATGGGGCATGCACTGGCAGGTGCCACCGTAATCATCAATTGCTCCGCCAGTGTTGAAACCATTGGCAAGGCCGACTACCGCAAAACCCTTGTGGGCAGCCAATCTGCCAAGCTTGCCTGTGCCTATTTGTATGCGGATGCCGGTGAAGGGGAATCGTCCACCGATCTGGTTTTCAGCGGTCATAATCTAATTGCAGAAAACGGCAGTATTTTATCGGAAAGCCCGCCATTTGAAGGCGGTTATGCTTTAACCGAAATTGACCTGCAAAAGCTATGTGCCGAACGCCAGCGCATGTCTACTTTCCCCACTCCAAATCAAACCGGTTACGAGCAAATTTTCTTCTCACTAGCCATACAGCCAACTCCTCTTACCCGGAATATTTCGGCTCATCCATTTATTCCAAAAGAGGAAACGGCCCGTTTTGCTCGATGCCGGGAAATATTAACCATGCAGTCGGCTGGGTTAAAAAAGCGCCTGGAGCATACTGGCTGCCATACAGCCGTAGTGGGTATTTCCGGTGGGCTGGATTCCTGCCTCGCTCTGTTGGTTGCGGTGAAAGCTATGGATTGGTTAAACCGGCCTCTCACCGATATTTTGGCTATTACCATGCCCTGCTTCGGCACAACAAGCCGTACCCGTTCCAACGCCCGGCTGCTGTGTGAAGCCCTTGGGGTAACCTTTCAGGAAATTAATATTGGAAAGGCTGTAACCCAGCATTTTTCAGATATTGGACAAGACCCTTCTCTGTTGGATGTCACTTATGAAAACGCCCAAGCCAGAGAACGCACCCAGGTGTTAATGGATCTTGCTAATCAGACCGGCGGGCTGGTAATCGGAACCGGCGATCTGTCCGAGCTCGCCCTTGGCTGGGCTACCTATAATGGCGACCATATGTCCATGTATGGGGTAAATGCGTCTATTCCAAAAACACTGGTCCGTTACCTGGTTGATTATGTGGCAAGTACTACCCAGAACCCTGCCCTCACCGCTGTATTGCGAGATATTTTAGATACCCCGGTATCACCTGAACTGCTTCCCGCTGAAAACGGAAAAATTTCACAAAAAACCGAGGATTTAGTGGGTCCTTATGAGCTGCATGACTTTTTCTTATATTATTTTATTCGTTTCGGCTGTACTCCCGAAAAAATTCTTTACCTGGCTAAATATGCTTTTGCCGGGCGGTATGATGAGGCTACCGTCCGCCACTGGCTAAACACTTTTCTGCGCAGATTTTTCGCCCAACAGTTTAAGCGGTCCTGCCTGCCGGATGGTCCTAAGGTAGGGACAGTTTCTCTTTCCCCTCGCGGGGATTGGAGAATGCCCAGTGATGCTTGCGCTAATCTATGGCTGAATCAAATTTTAAAACAGTAGCGCCAGCTGCTCTTTACCTGGAATACAATTTTTGTACTAAGCCTTCCCTTTCCATGAAAAAAGGTATATAATAATGGGTAATTTCCACTGGTATGACCAAATGAACTGGGGGAAATGTGTAATACTTGGAGGTATATTTGCCATGAATATTCTAGTTGTTGGCTGCGGAAAGGTTGGTTCCCGTTTGGCTTGTTCATTAAGCCGGGCCGGGCACGATGTCTCGATTGTAGACCGCAACGCGGAACATTTCGAACTATTGGATGATGATTTTTCCGGCATTACGGTCTCAGGTGTTCCAATTGACCAGGATACCCTGCGTCATGCCGGTATTGAAGGCTGCGATGCGGTTGCCGCAGTGACTCAGGACGATAACATTAATGTGATGGTATCTCAGCTTGCCAGCGAAATTTTTAATGTTCCCAAGGTATTGGCCCGTATCTATGACCCCCAGCGTGAGGATGTATTCTCGCACTTTGGTTTGCGCACCGTTTGCCCAACCAAACTGACAGTTGAAGCTGTAAGTTCCATGCTGATGGACGCCGGAGAAATGAAAAATGTCACCTTTGACAGCGCTGATGTCTCCTTCTCTACGATTAAAGTCCCGAAAGGCTACAGCGGAAAAAGAATTCACGATATTCCTTCGGGCGAAAACGAAGCAGTATTTGGCGTACTTCATTCCGATGGCAGTATGTCTTTGGTAACGAAGGATAATAACTTTAAAATTTACGACACCGACCGTTTGGTGATCGCAAAAGTGATTTAGCGGGAGGTATTGTTATGAAAGTGATTATTGTGGGCGGTGGCAAGGTTGGTTATTACCTGGCCAAAACGCTGTTGGAGCATGGACATTCCCCAGTAATTATTGAAAAAAACAAAGAGGTCTGCACCCATATTGCAGATGATCTGGATATTCCGGTGATTAACGGAGACGGCTCTACCATCAACGTGCTGGAAAGTGCAGATATTTTGGAGGCAGAAGCATTAATCAGCGTGACCGGGCAGGATGAGGACAATCTGATTGCCTGCCAGTTGGCCAAAAAGCGTTTTCATGTAAAACGTACCGTAGCGCGGGTGAATAACCCCAAAAACGCTACTGTGATGAAACAGCTTGGAGTGGATATTCCAATCTCCAGCACCGATAACATTGCACGCTTGCTGGAACGTGAGGTGGACACCTCCGCCATCAAACAGCTGGTTCCCCTGAACCGCGGAATCGCTTCTCTCAATGAATTGCAGATTCCATCCAACTATAAGCTGCATGGTGTGCGTTTAAGCGAACTTCGCCTGCCGGAGGAATCGATTATCGTTTCCATCTCTCGGGACGGTGAACTCATTATTCCACGCGGTAACACGCAAATTTTAAGTGATGATAAAATTTTGGTAGTCGTGCAAAACAAAGTGGTTCATGACCTGAGCAAGGCCCTTTGTTTGGATGAAAGCATATAATCAAAAAGGATGGGGAAGGTTCCCATCCTTTTTATTGTATAAAGAAAACCGGCGGCTGTGCCGGTGGTTCCAAAAAGCTTAAGCGGTGAGAATATAAGAAAAAACTCCTTTTGATGTAAAATAGACTTGCGGCCTGACAACTGCAAGAACATCAAAAGGAGGACATTCAAATGAATGACAACAATAGTTTAGCACATACAAGTTGGAATTGTAAATATCATATAGTCTTTGCACCAAAATATAGAAGGCAAGTGTTTTACGGGGAGCACAAAATAGAGAAAGGAAAAATATTAAGAGAATTGTGCAATTGGAAACAAGTAAATATCATAGAGGCAGAGGTATGCCCCGACCATATACATATGCTGGTAGAAATACCACCAAAGATGAGTGTATCGGGATTTATGGGGTTTCTCAAGGGAAAGAGTAGTTTGATAATATTTGAGAGACACGCAAACTTGCAATACAAATATGGAAACAGAAGTTTTTGGTGCAGAGGATATTATGTGGATACAGCAGGTAAAAATGCAAAGAGAATACAGGAGTATATTCAAAATCAGTTGAAAGAAGATATGATAGACGACCAAATGACACTGAAAGAATATGTGGACCCGTTTACAGGTAGCAAATAACAATTTTTTGCAAGTGTCAGGTCGTCATGCGTCTTGAGACGCAACCAGTAGCATAGGGCTTTGCCCGCATATGAAAAACCCCCGGCTAAGCCGGGGGATATTTATTTTTACGTATCTACGTTCAAGTACCGCTTGCCCCATTGTACTAATTTTTCCTGATTTTTCACGCTAAAAACTGATGTTTGGCTAGGCCATTTTATTTTTAAGCCCGCAAGCAGCTGTACATCCCATAGCCTGGTTATATTGCCAAAAGGAACGCGGAACGTGTTTTTAAATGAAAAATCCAACTAAAAAGAGCTGCACCGGCACAATCTGCCGTCCTGTCCGTTTACCTTGCAAAACATTTTGTGCAGTTGCCGGGCTTTTATATGTTCGTTTTTTAAGCGAGTTCTAGTTTTCTGTTATTTCCAGACAAATACAAACGCTTTTTCTAAATGCTCAGCGCTCTATTTTTATGAACATTTGGGAAACAGAAACATCTTTAGGCGGTAAAATAAAACATTGCAAAAGGAGGTGTTTCATAAACACTTTTAATACTTGTTTTACACATAACCGTACAGTCCTCGAATAGAAACCTCCCCGGCAGTCACCACTTTCAGCTTGCCAGAAATTTTGCAGATTAGTTCCCCCTCTTCGGTCAGATCTACCGCCTCACCCAATTCTTCCCCATCAGCAGTTATCAATCGTATCTGTTTGCCTACTGTGGCACTATGGAGCCGGTAATCTTGTTTTAAAGCAACAAACCCCTGCGTACGGTACAGTTCTATCAATGGCTCCAACTCTTCTAATATCTTGGTTCCCACAGTAAGAACTGAACAATCCAGCCCCGAGGCAGCAAAGATGGATATACCATAAGGTAGATGACAGGCATCAAAATAGCTTTGTGGCTGCAAAACGTTTACCCCAATTCCACAAACTGCATATTGGCTGGCACCCATGATCCTGCTTTCGCATAAAATGCCCGCCAGCTTTTTATTTTGCAGAATAATATCGTTCGGCCATTTAATCTGGCAGTCTATTCCCGACAGCTTTTCTACCGCCCGGGCTGCAGCCAGGCCCATTACCAGCGGTAGAGAGCGTATTTTCGGGCAATTTTTAAGTAATACCGACAGATAAAGTGCACCGTTGTGGTCACTGTTCCAATGGCTACCCCCGCGGCCCCTTCCCTCTGTTTGGCACTGGGCCGTTACCACAGTACCATCCGGCAAGCTTACGCCATGCTGCTTTAAATATTCATTGGTGGAATTAACCTCTTTTAACTTGATCCAATTTTGGCCAACCCAACCGGTAGCCAGTTTGTTTGTATCTATGGTGATCACCCATTCCGCCTTTTTACCGGCACAGAATCTTATTTATATAATAAAACTTAAAAAACAGTTTTAAAACAAAACGGTAACTGCCGCCAATTACTTTTAAATTTATTAATTATCCACCTGCACGCATCCGGCGTAGCGGCAGGTATTGCCCTGCTGCCTGGAGACCGCTGGTTTTTTCAAATTTCATTAAAATATTAAGGCTGCAGCTTTTTGCATGGTATGCACCTATTTTAAAAGGGCAATACTGTTCTGCTTGCTGCAATAACTGTATCAGTTTACAGCTTTGCAAGGTTCGCAACAATTACACCGTTTGCGGTAATGTCAATTACCCCGTAGCTGGCATGGCCAGAACGTGGACGCGCCACACTTCCGGGATTCATAAAATATGGTTCTCCAGAAGGATGGGAAAGCATTGCCTCATGGGTATGACCAAATAGCACTAAATCAGCCTGTTTTTCTTTAGCTGTATCCAGCAGTTGGCCGGTGCCGCCTTTCACCCCATATAGGTGACCATGGGTAAAAAAGATTCGCTTTCCGCCAAGGATGATAAGTTGTTCAGCGTCTTCCGGAGAGCAGAAATCACAATTCCCGCGAACAGCCATTCGGGCGATCTCGGGGTAATAAAAACCAACCTGTTCCCACTCTTCCATACCGTCACCCAAATGAATAAAAAGATCGGCATTCGCCTTGTGGCGTAATACAATCTGTTCCAACGGAGAAAATTTTCCATGGCTGTCCGATAAAACAATCAATCTTGTATTCGTGGAATTGTTCATTACAAGGCCTCCGGTATAGCATAATTAATAATACCATATCATAAAAATGTGTTAAATGGAATAGGTGGTGATAAAAATGAACAATCCTGATTTATCCAAGGAAAAGCTGGATCTTCTTCTTTCCATTGCTGGACGTAAGCTTGGCTCCAACCCACAAGATTTAAAAAAACAGCTTGAAAACGGAGCATTTGACCAGGCAATAAAAAACCTGAACCCCAATCAAAGCGCAAAAATAAACCGAGTTCTTTCTAACCCGAAAGAGATGGAACAGCTTTTAAACCAACCAAAGGTGAAGGAACTACTGAACAGCCTGATGAAGGAGAAATAAACCCATGGACGACCTCACTTCAAAAATCAGTCAGATTCTTGGCAGCCCAGAGGGCATGGCACAGCTGCGTTCGGTTGCCGCCGCTTTGGGTTTGGGCGGGGACAGCGATTCAGAGGAAGAGGTCAAGGCCGCCAAACAGGAAGAATCGTCTTTTTCCAGCCAAGATACGGGAGGCTTGGGTGATTTGCTCAGCAATCTAGATATTGGTATGCTTATGAAAGCCCAACAGGCGTTTTCGTCTATGGGAAAAAACGACAAAAACACCGAGCTTTTACGTGCGCTTAAACCCCATTTTCATGAGGAGCGCAGCAAAAGGGTGGACGAGGCCATTCGCATCATGCAGTTAATCCAGCTTCTACCGTTTTTAAAAGAATCTGGCCTTTTTGAAAAGCTATTGGGCGGTGACCGATAATGCAATGGAGCCAAAGCGGATACAGCAGCAATGAAATGATGCAGATGCAGCAAGATGCTTTGCGCAGGGTACGAGAGATGCAGCGCCGTGCAAACGATAATCTGCGCTCTACTCAGCAATATTTTAACGGAGAGCCCATTCGGGATGGGCCTTACCCGGCATCAGAATCAGATAATCACCTGCCAGAACCTGTGGAAACTTTTGAGCCAAAAACGAATAAAAGAAATCATTCTGATGCTTCCACAGTATCACAGCGAGGGTTATCTCTCCCATTTTTAGGAATGAAACCGCTAAGCGGATTATTGGATTCCTTTGGGCTTGATCAAGAGCGCTTGCTAATTTTAATTTTAATTGTCCTGTTAATCAACGAAGATGCTGACAAAACTTTAATCTTGGCGCTGTGCTACCTAATGCTGTAAAAATACCGTCTCCTCTAAGAGGTGATCATAAAACAGTTAAGCATCCGTATGGTTGGGTTCATACGGATGCTTTTTCATGGCCTATTTAAAATTACTGGCAGCGAACGTTTTGCAGGGTGCAAAATACTCCCGTTAGGAAAGTATAGAAGTGCTAAGTTTTTTCGTCCGCTCAACAAACCGGATTTTACAAGCCCTCTTTCTTACTTCTATTATAACGAATAGGATTTGCAACAGCTGCTGACAACGATAACAAAACAACTAGCCCCTGAAAAGGACAAACCGTGCGAAATTGCTGCAAAGCGCCGAGGCAGCTTTTATGGCCAACAGCAAACCAAGCGTGTCAGCAAAAAACTAATCGCAAAGCACACCGGGAACGTAATAAGCCAGGCTGCAAACATCTCTCCAACAACCTTGCCGTTTACCCGTCCGGCACTTTCTCCTAACCCGGCACCCATTACAGCAGTAGTACGAGTATGGGTGGTGCTTACAGGCAGCCCCCAAATACTTGCCATCAGCAGGCTGCCCGTGGTGGCTAAATCAGCGCATAAGCCACTGACCGGGTTAATTGCCACCATCCGTTCCCCTACAGAGCGAATAATACGTCCTCCCCCCAAAGAGGTTCCCAGTGCCATGGTTCCAGCACAAAGCAATAAAATGATCGGGTGCCGCGCTGGCTGCAAATCACCATTCCCGTTAAACTGCAGCTGAACCGCTAAAAAAACTGCAACAAACTTCTGGCCGTCCTGGGCGCCATGGCAAAAGGCGGTTGCCGCCGCCGTCATTATCTGTGCTGCAGCCACCTGTACATCTTTTAGTCTGTTAAACAACCTAAAAAACAGCTTCATACACAGCCATCCCATACCAAAACCTAAAGCAACCGATACCACCAGCCCCCACAGCACTTTACTCCAAGTATCTGGGTCAATGGAAGAAAACTTGCCCAAAGCAGCTGCGCTGCCAGCTACCGCAGCAATTAGGCCATGGCTTTCACTGGTGGGAACCCCAAACCACCAGGCAATGACAGAAAAAACAATAATGGCCGCCATAGCACTGCACAGCGCTTTTATGCTGTTTTCAGAAGAGACACCCGGAAAACACATCATGGAAAGCATTGTGTTGGTCACTGCCGGGCTGAAAAGACACATCACTAAAATTCCCAACAGGTCAAATCCCGCAGCCAGCCAAACCGCCTTTTGATAGGGAAGCACTTTGGCACATACCACGGTAGTAATTGCATTTGGGGCGTCGGTCCACCCATTGACAAAGATCACCCCTAATACAAGCGCCAGGGTAAGCAGCTGCAGCATGTATTTTCCTCCTGTTCTAATTGCTGCCGGCCACAAAATTGATTTTAAAAATGCGGCTCTGAATAGCTAAGGCGTGCAAAAAACTTTTCAGCCTTATCTTACGAGTAATTTTCAAATCAAGTTTCCATGGCTTTTTCACCACCGGGAGCAGTGAACGTTCATCGGAATTCAAACAATTAAGCGGTATTAGGTACCGGTTAAAAGTGAAAGAACATAAAAAAGCAGCGTATCCTATTTTTAGTATACGCTGCTGTCTTTTCAAATTATGATACGTATTGCTGAATAAAATAACACAGTATATTGCGGTAAAAGGGCTGAACAGCGATTTGTTCAAACCAAAAACTCCCCAGCCAAAAAATAAACAGCACTGCAAAACTGGTTCCGGCCCAAAGCATGGCTCGTTTTGGCCCTCTATTATCAGCCTGAGATGCTCGCCTTAATTTTTGAAGCACATGCCGCTTATATAGAGGTGTGGCAGCAACTCCATAGAAAAATGCCGGTATAACCCCCGATAAAAGGCCAAATAATGAAATATAATCAACCAGTGCGGCGCGATTCCCGGAAAAAAAGCCGGCCATAAAATACGCTGCTATAATAAAAAACCAATTCAACCCCAATGCTGCCGCTGCGTAAAAGGGCATTTTACGGTAGGCAAACCAGAGTGGTGCAAATAAAAAGGCCTGCCAGTTCCATACCACGCCTCCATGCTCCAGCCTGAAAAATTGGCGAAGATAAAAAATTTCATGATTGTCAATAAAACCAGCTATCTGCCTGCCGGAAAAGCCGCCTATGGATAATTCCATCAGATTCACTTTTTCTTGACCCGCTCTATCCAATAAGGTGCTGCCGCTGCCGCACACCTTTGTCCCTGGAGTATTTAGCCCGGTGCGGGATTTGCTTATATTGTCCTGCTGTGCTAACTGATTCTTCTCAGGTTGTCCCATATTCTGTTCCTCCCTTGTCGCATAGCTTCAAGGGGAGGATGGTCATTGTAAAGAGGCTTTATACAAGTCCCCCTTTTTTATTCCTGTCTGGCGGGAAATTGTTTTAGCTGCTTCAGCAGCAGATAGTCCCTCCTCTTGCAGCAGCTTTACCTGCTTTACCGCCTCTTCTAACGGAATTTCCGCTCTTTGTTCTGCGGCTCCTTCCACAATTAATACAAACTCCCCTTTCGGGGTCGTCGCAGTAAAATGTTCAATCGCTCCCTGCAGGTCGGTACGTACCACCTCTTCAAAAGTTTTGGTCAGTTCCCGGGCCAGGCTGATCTTACGGTTTCCCAGCACCGCCAGCATATCCTCTAAGGTAGCCAGCAATTTATGCGGAGCCTCGTAAAAAATAAGGGTATGGCGGTCCTCTTTTATCTCTTCCAGCTGTTTTTTTCGGGCATTTTTTTTAGGGTCCAAAAAGCCTTCAAAGGCAAACCTTCTGGTAGCAAGCCCCGAAATCGCCAGGGCTGAAATTGCCGCAGACGGGCCGGGAACCACTACCACTTCCACCCCATTTTCCGCACAGAGCGCTACCAAATCCTCACCAGGGTCAGAAATACACGGCATACCCGCATCGGTAATGACCGCACCGTTTTCTCCAGCTAAAATACGTTGTAAAATTTGTTCGCCGCGTTCCCTGGCATTGTGCTCATAATAACTGACCATGGGCTTTTTTATGCCGTACCGGCTAAGCAGCTTAAGCGATACCCGGGTATCTTCCGCTGCAATAAAATCCACTTCTTCCAGGGTTTTTATACCGCGGGCTGAAATATCCTCTAAATTACCAATTGGCGTTCCCACCACAAACAATTTTCCCATATGCCATCCTCCGGCCATTTAGACGTTATCTTTTTTCCTGTAAATATCCAGTACTTCCCGGGAAAAACCGCCTTCCCCTTCTATGATCAGCGGCGCTTCCACCTGTAAAAAAGGTTTTGCTCCTTTTTTTCCTTCTGCTAAAAACAGCCAGGGAGCCGTACCCGGGCGCTGTTGTACAAAACGAAGCCGCTTTGGTTCCAGCCCGTTATGACGCATTGCTTCCAACACGTCCGGCAGCCGTTCAGGCCGTTGGCAAACACAAAGCCTGCCGCCAAATTTTAATAACGCTGACGCTGCTTTTGCCACATCATCCATGGAACACATGGTTTCATGGCGGGCAATTTTTTCACAGTCCCATTCGCTTAAAATACCCGAATTTTCGGCCTTATAGGGCGGGTTACAGGTAACCAAATCAAGTTCCCCTTTGGGGACCAGCCCGCCTAACTCTTTCAGATCAGCTAATAATGGGGTTAATTTATCTTCCAAACCGGAGCGCTGTATACTTTTCCTTAGCTGGCGGATTGCCAGCTCCTGAATATCTACTCCATATGCCTGTTTTGGGCCTTCCTCTTTGCTCCGGTACCACAGCAGTGGAATGATTCCACAGCCCGTTCCAAGGTCGCATGCCCTATCCTTACGCTTTACTTTTGCGAAGTTTGAAAGTAAAAATGCGTCTGTCCCAAATTTATGGTAAGGCGTTACACAAATTAAAATTTCTTCACTTAATTTTTCCCAGCTAAACTGCGGATCCATCCTCTTCCTCATTTCTAACTGTAATAACGCTTTCATCATACCATATTCTGCCCGATAAAAAAAGAGAAAAGGCACGGAGCCTTTGGCCCGTGCCTTTTATTTGCATGAATAATCCCGATTACTGGGGATTCGGAGCGCCAACAGGGCAAACGCCTGCGCAAGCGCCGCAGTCGATGCAGGTAGCATCATCGATTACATATTTGCTGTCACCAGCAGAGATGGCGGAAACAGGGCACTCAGCCTCGCAAGCGCCACAGCTGATGCACTCGTCATTAATTGCATATGCCATAGTTCATTGCACCTCCTTATTGATTTCAACGCAATGCAGCCAACACAAAGCAGTTTACTGCATTTGCCATTGCCAAATGGCTTAAATAGGTATAATAACTATTTTTTGGTTATTATGCCGTATCCGCAAAGCGGCATGGTTAGCACTGCATATTAGCCTATGCCTCAAGGGCTAACGCTCATTGAGTACCACCGATGCGTAAGTATCATACCGCTCTGCGGTTATTATACCATAAAACCGTGAAAAATCAACTGCATGGAACAATTATTTACAAGCCTTTTTCTATTTTTTCTATTCCAATCCTTTCAAGGCTTTTGCTTCTTCCTTATTGACATCTATGCGTGCATCTTTAATCAGCCGCACTTCATTTTTGGAATAGATGCGGGAAACATCCGCATTTTTATCCAGGTTGACCTTTAAAATTCCGGTAAGAAGGTTCACTTCAGTTACTACTCCTTTTCCATCTTTTGTCGAAACATAAGCACCTACCTTTGGCGTATGCCGCAGCAAATCCTCATAGGCCTCCTGCTCATATTTCAGGCAGCACATTAATCTGCCGCAGGTACCCGAAATTTTAGTGGGGTTCAGCGACAGCCCCTGTTCCTTTGCCATTTTAATGGAAACCGGCTGAAATTCTCCTAAAAAAGTAGCACAGCAAAATGGCTTACCGCAAATGCCAATACCACCCAACATCTTTGCCTCATCCCGCACGCCAATCTGTCTCAGTTCAATACGGGTGCGAAAAACCGAAGCCAAATCTTTTACCAGTTCCCGGAAGTCTACCCGGCCATCCGCTGTAAAGTAGAAGAGGATCTTGTTATTGTCAAAAGTGTATTCAACATCCACCAGTTTCATATCAAGCTTATGGTCTGCAATTTTTTTCATACAGATGTCGAAAGCCTGCTTCTGCTTCACTTTGTTTTTTTCCACCAGCTCCATATCCTTTTCATCGGCAATACGGATCACTTTTTTCAGCGGACGTACAATATCCTTTTCTTCCACCTCGTGGTTGGGCATGGCTACCTCGCCGCATTCCACTCCCCGGGCAGTTTCTACGATCACATGGTCTCCCTTGGAAACCTGGTTTTCTTCTGGGTCAAAATAATATATTTTTCCTACCGTTTTAAAACGTACCCCAATTACTTCTGCCATCTGTACCTCCTACACCATGGATTTCAGTTTTCCGCAATAGCCTGCAGACAGCAGGGCAATGTTGGCATTTCCAATGGCTTTATCTCTCATGGCGGTAGAAAGTTCCACCGCCTTTAGCGCTTTTTGCTGGGAAATCCTTGTCCCATACTGCCTGGTATCCTGCCGGGCGGTATGATACCGGCTGAGGGCAATATCACAAAATAACCTGCCCAGTGCGTCCATTAACCGGACAAACTGCTCTCGCTGCCGCTCATATGGGTATAGTATGGTAAGCATTTCATACTCACTGCCAAGGCAAAGCACCTGCAACAGTTTTTTTGCATCTGTACTGATCTTCATGGCCGTTTCGTCCCGAATCAATGCCAGCGCTTCTCCAATGTTTCCGTGGGCAGTATTGGCAGCTTCTGTTCTTCTCTCCGGTGTCTCTTCCGGTGCCAATTTTTCCAATGCTTGCTCGCATTCCTTTTGGCTGGGGTGCTGAAGGCGCAGGGTTACCAAACGGGACAATATTGTGGTAAGCAGTGCAGAAGTATCGTCACAGGTAAGCAGGAACATCGTTTGTTCAGGCGGCTCTTCAATAATTTTAAGCAGAGCATTCTGAGCCTGTATTGTCATATTCTGCACATCACTTAATAAAAAGACCTTTGCAGCACCTTCGTTCGGCATGACATAAGCGGCTTCCCGAATTTCACGAATGGTGTCAATATGAAAGGAACGGGCACCCTCACCGCCGCTGAAGTATAAAAAGTCAGGGTGAACCCCTGCTTCTATTTTTTTACAAGCCCGGCAAACTCCGCAGGGCTTTGACTCCCCGGTACACAGCACTGCTTTTGCAATCTCTTTGGCCAGGGTTTTCTTGCCAAGTCCGCGTTCCCCTTCTAAAAGTATTCCATGAGACAAACGCCCGTCATCAATCAAGGTGACGAGCGTCTCTTTTACTTTTTGGTTTCCATAAAAATTTTCAAACAATCCTAATACCTCAACTGTACGAGATATCATTCCAGCTTTGCCGGAATGCGGTTATACTTTTTCGAACCGTTCTACATTGGTTACAAATATGGTTGCTCCCCCTACCTGAACTTCCACCGGGAAGGAAGAATACATCCCCACCCCATAAGATGCCGAAGACGGAACCATCTGGGTGCGTTTTTTACTGTGCTTGGCAATCAGTTCAATGACGGTATCCACTTTTTCATCTTCCACACCAATTAAAAAGGTAGTGTTGCCGAACATTAAAAATCCGCCGGTTGTAGCCAGTTTCGTAACAGAAAAGCCTTCCTTTGTGAGCACCGAAGACACTTTAGAGCTGTCGTCGTTAGATACAATTGCAGTAATCAGTTTCATGAACTCAACCTCCTTGGAAGAACATGTCAGCTATTCCATCTTGATATTATTTCGCCATAAATATGTTATTGTGGAAATATGCCAAATAGAACGAAAACTATCTGGCAGTCACGTACCAGGGGTACTTGTACTGCACATGTTATAAACTTATTGTAATTATTTTACCACATTCAGGCTGGTTACGCCATAGTTTTTCAGTATTTTAACAATATTTTCATCAATCAGCTCGCCATTCATAACAATTGGAATTCCTGGTGGACAAGGGCTTTTTATCTGCGCGGCTACCCGCCCTGCGCATTGTTCCACCGGCAGTTCCTCTCTTTGAGAGAACATAGCCTCCCGAAGGCTTATTACCTGACGAGGCTGTACCAGCATACCGGGCGGCTGACCCATAGCCGTCAATTTAGGGCAGGAGCTAATTGCATGTAAGAGACGCTGCTGGTCTTTTTCATCATGCAATGGGGACGGCAAAAGCACGCAATAGCTGTCGTTTACATATTCCGGTTCAATGCCCTTCTCACGCAAGTATTCCCCAAAGCTTGCTCCTGTATAACCCATTTCTGCAATTCCAAGCGAAATTCTCACAGGGTCCTTTTTCCCTTTTGGAATACTGAACCCTCTTTCTTCGGCAAAAAATTCCGCCTGGCGGACAAATTGGGCAGTGCGGGCAAAATCCTCTCTGGCCTGTTCCTGCAAATATGGTATGAGCCCATCCATGGAAAGCATCATTAAATAACTGGGGCTGGTGGAACCAAACAAGCTCATCTTTTCTTTCGCTATAGGCGCAAACCGGGAATTTCCTATTTGCAGCAAAGCCGAACCGGTAAGCGCCGGGAGGGTTTTGTGCAGGGAGTCACTGCACAGGTCTGCTCCAGCCGCTATTGGGTGTAGCGATGGCGATAAAAACGCCAGGTGGGAACCATGGGCATTATCTACCAGCAGAGGCACGTTATAGGTTTTGCAGATTACCGAAATAGCCGCTATATCACAAAGCACTCCGTAATAATCCGGGCTGGTCAGATAAACGGCAGCGGCGTCCGGGTTGGCAGCTAATGCCGATTCAATATCAGCTGGCTGCACCCGTCCCGGAAGGCCTGTACCTGCATCAGGTTTTGGATAAACCCAAACTGGATTGAGCCCCAGCAAAGCCATGGCGTTTACTGCAGAAACATGAATATTCCGCCCAGCAATGACCTTCCCCTCTGGCCTTGCAACCAATGCCAGCATAGCCTGAATACACAAGGTAGACCCTCCGCAGCTAATCATGGACCGATTGGTATGGTATAATTTTGAAAACAGCTTTTCGGTTTGGGCAATCGCTTCCGTTGCTTCAAACAAGCTGTCTGTACCTTTTACCTCGGTCACATCATATGGCAGTACCTGCTCCATGCCTGGAACACCTCTTCCCTTATGGCCTGGCATATGGTACCTGGAATAATTTTTTTGGCAGTAAGCCGTAACAGCCTGCCAAAGCGGTGTTTGTTTCATTGTTTTTCCTCGTCTTCCAATAGATTTATATTACGTAGCAGGATTGCCGGCCCCTTATAGCCATATGCCTTTTGCTGCACCAGCTGTTCCAACTGTTCCTTTTTCACCGTAGGCACCAGGTTTTGATAAAAACGCTGGATAGGCGTGTTAGCAATATTCCGGTTCATAGGGCAGCAGTCGGTGCAGATATCGCACCCCCACACAAGTCCCCCTTTTTTTATTCCAAGCTCTTCCCCAACGGTAAGCTTCCCCTTTTTTTGCGTAATATAGGAAAAGCACTGCTCCTTAATGAAGCCCTCGCGGCTTAGCGCATTGCCTGGGCAGCTGTTTACACACTGCATACAGCCAAGGCAGCCACCGCTTTCCGCTTTTGTGACCGGCAGCGCCATGGTTGTAACAATTTCTCCCAAAAAAAGATAAGAACCGAATTCTTTGGTGATAAGCTGCCCATTGATTCCCACAATGCCCAACCCGGCCAGGCGGGCCGCCTGTACTTCCGGAATGGGGGAAGCATCGGTAAAATACACAAACACGTGCTGCGGGTAACAATCTTTTAGCTGACTACAAATTTCTTTCAAGATCTGACCCGCTATGTTATGGTAATCATCAGAAATCGCATAACGCGACACATTACGTCCTGGGTACTCCCCTGTGTAGTACGGGAACCCGCACATAATAACCGACTGGCTGCCGGCAGGCAGTCGGTTTTGTGCCCGGCAGGGAATAAGCTTTGGAATTGCGGCATAGGAACATACCCCAAAACAGGGGATTTCAGATTCCGTTAAAATTTGTTTCCATTTTTCCATGCCTTTACCGCCTTTCTGTCCCTATTGTACCAAAAAGGGAGGGAGGTTTCCATCCTTCCTTTTTCTTTTAAAAATTTATCTATGAGTTGATACAGCTAATCTCAAAATTTAATATATAGCCATTTTATCTGCCATGCGTGAAAGGCAGCTGTAAGCCGGTATTGCTGTTCAGGTATAAATCGTGAACATGGACGGCAAAAGCCTTTAAAACCTACAGGCATAGGATGGAATGGCCGCAGGAATTCTAACCTAATAACACAACCAGCGCGTTTTTGTGGCGCTTTTGGTGTACTGTTTTACCATGCCTACCAAAACTTAGAATTGCCGGAATCGTAAAATCCGTTTCTTGATTCCCTTATTATTTTGGCAGCTTGAATTCAAAAAAACGATGCGCTATAATGGTGAAGATGACCGGGGAAATAGGTGGAAGTCCTATACGAGCCCGTCGCCGTGAAGCATAAAACTGAATCACTCTTACCTGAAGCCGTAAATCTGGAACAGGCCATTGGAGCAATCTGAGAAGGCCGGGTGATTATGTGCGAAGTCGAAATATCCGGTTGTCAAATCCTTAGTATACACCGCGGAAGCCGGCTATAAGGAAATAAATAAAATAGGAGAATACAAAATGCAGATGACACGAATGAAAAAATCGTTGTCGCTCTTCCTTTGTATCGTGCTAATTGCGGCTATGGCACTTTTTACAACCGGGTGCGGTGACAACAATGCAGTACAAACCTCCGTACCCGTTTCCTCCAGTACAGCGGTAACCGGAAGCGTATTGGGAGAAGGAGAAAAGCAGTTTAAATTTGTGGTAACGGACAAGGATGGCAACGAAAGCGAATTTGAAATACATACGGACAAAACTACCGTTGGGGAAGCGCTGTTGGACCTTGGGCTGATCGCCGGTGAAAAAGGCGAATACGGGCTGTACATAAAAACTGTCAATGGCATTACGGTCGATTATGACAAGGACGGCGCTTACTGGGCGTTCTATATTAACGGTGAATACGCGCAAACAGGCGTCGACTCTACCGAAATTGCAGAAGGTGCAACCTACTCCTTTCAGGTTGAATAAGCATGAAGCTTAGCATAAAAGAAACCGTTGTTTTCGGAATGCTCGGCGCATTAATGTATGCGTCCAAAATTTTAATGGAGTTACTGCCTAATTTGCACCTGATTGGCGTTTTCACCATAGCACTTACAATCGTTTACCGAAAAAAAGCGCTCTATCCAATCTATACCTACGTTTTCCTCAATGGGCTGTTTGCCGGTTTTTCCGCCTGGTGGGTTCCGTATTTATACATATGGACAGTGCTGTGGGCAGTAACAATGCTTTTGCCCCAAAACATGCCAATCCAAGTGCAGGCGCCTGTTTATATGGCCGTGTGTGCACTGCATGGTTTTTCCTTTGGAACACTGTACGCACCGGCACAAGCAATTCTGTTTGGGTTTAATTTTAAAGCTACAATCGCCTGGATTATAAAAGGCCTGCCGTGGGATGTAGTGCATGGGGTCAATAACTTTTTTTGCGGAGCGCTGATTCTTCCGCTCGTAACCATTTTAAGACTGATAGAAAAAAATTCACAGCACTAGGTATTTATATTGATCAATTTTTAACTGTATGTAAAGACCGCCGTGGTTCACAGCAAAAAGCAGTCCCCTTTGTTAGATACATGCTATATGATCTAACAAAGGGGACTGCTTTTTATGTTCTGCTGTTAAGTTTTTTAATCTTACCGCTGTTAAAACCTGCCCGGGGCTTTTCGGGGAAACCCAACCGATTTTGGGCTAAGCTAATTGCACTTGGAATAGCCACAGCTGCGGCAGGAAACACAGCCGCCTTCATGCTCCAACTTATCACCGCATTCGGGGCAATATTTTGCATGCAGCATGCTGGCAGGGGTTTCTTCCCTGGAAGAAGCCGGAACGCTCTGAATCAAATGTTCCTCAGCGGTATGTTTTTTCTGGTTTTTAATCATCTCATCTACCCTGCGCAGCACCCTGGCAATCGCATCCGGGCAGGAGGTGCATTTCATTCCAGTCTGGCGTATGGTTGAAGGACAGCGAATCCCCCTGAGCTGTTCAATCACCTCGTCCAAACTAATACCCGAACGCAGCGCAATGGAAGCAAGGCGGGCAGTGGCTTCTGATTGGCTCGGACAACCGCCGGCTTTTCCGGTAGAGGTGAACACTTCGCAAATGCCGTTTTCGTCATAATTGACGGTGACATACAAATTTCCGCAGCCAATCTTCATCCGTTCAGTAACACCCAAAGTAACCTCTGGGCGGGGACGGGGCTTAATGTTTGTGGGGAACTCTCCGGCTGCCGCTTCCAAAACAGCCTCGCCTTTTTTCACCGACCCAATATTCAATACCTGGCTGTCACGACTGCCGTCACGGTAGATGGTAACGCCCTTGCAGCCCAACTTGTAAGCTAGCATATAAACTTCACGTACATCATCCATTGTAGCGTCATGCACAAAGTTTACCGTTTTGGATACCGCATTGTCAGTATGGCGCTGGAAAGCTGCCTGCATTTGAATGTGGTGAATAGGGCTAATATCGTGAGAGGAAACAAATACCCGTTTAATATCCTCCGGGATTTCTTCAATATGTGCCAGAGACCCGGCTTCGGCAATTTTGCGCATCAGCTTTTCGGTATACAGCCCCCTGTCCTCCAGGGTTTTGCGCAAAATCGGGTTTACCTCAATCATTTCGGTATTATCCATAACATTGCGGATATACACAAAAGCAAATACCGGCTCAACCCCCGAAGAACAGCCAGCCAGAATGGACAAGGTTCCGGTGGGCGCTATGGTGGTTACCGTTGCATTGCGCAGGCATTCCATATCCTTGTAGATACTCTCCTCAAATAACGGGAAACTTCCGCGCTCCTTAGCAAGGTCAACAGACGCCTGCCGTCCCGTTTCGGTAATAAAGCCCATCACCTTTTCAGCCAGTTCCACGGCCTCCTCAGAGGCATAGCTGATACCCATGCACAACAGCATATCGGAAAATCCCATGACACCTAGGCCAATTTTTCGGGTCAGCTTGGTGGTATCATCAATAAGCTGGATCGGGTATTTATTTACTTCAATTACATTGTCGAGAAAATGAACTGCATGAATAATTGTTTTTTGCAGCTTGTCATAATCCACTTCGTACCCTTTTTTCGTTTTTTTGAGCATCTGTACCAAGTTGATAGAGCCCAAATTACACGACTCATAAGGTAGCAGCGGCTGTTCGCCGCAGGGGTTAGTGCTTTCTATCATGCCTTGTGACGGCACAACATTATCGCGGTTCAGGCGGTCTAAAAAGATAATGCCCGGCTCGCCGTTTCTCCAGGCCCCTTCAACAATTTTAAGGAAAACCTCTCTGGCATTTAAAGTACCCATAACCTCTTTAGTCCTTGGGTCAACCAGATCGTAAGGTTTGTCCTCCTCCACAGCCTGCATAAACTGTTCGGTAATTCCTACCGAAATATTAAAATTAGTAATATCGGCATTATCTTTCTTGCAATCAATAAATTCCAGAATATCCGGGTGATCGATGCGAAGAATACCCATATTGGCACCACGGCGCGTACCGCCTTGTTTCACTGCTTCGGTGGCCATATTAAAGACACGCATAAAACTAACCGGGCCACTGGCAACACCGCCTGTGGTACGCACTACACTTCCCTTTGGACGCAGGTTGGAAAAAGAAAAACCCGTACCGCCGCCTGATTTATGAATAAGCGCTGCCTGCTTGATCGATTCAAAAATATCCTCCATAGAATCCTGAATGGGCAAAACAAAACAAGCCGAAAGCTGCCCCAATTCCTTCCCTGCATTCATCAGGGTCGGGGAGTTGGGTAAAAACTCCAGGTTGGTCATCATATCATAAAATATTTTAGAGGTTTCTTTTACATCTGCGTTGGGATTAAAATTTTTATCCGCACTGGCTATAGCATTGGCTACCCGTTCAAACAGGCCTTCTACTGTTTCGGTCAGCTTTCCCTTCTCATCTTTGCACAGGTAACGTTTTTCAAGCACAATCCTGGCATTTTCACTTAATTTCACACAAACACCCCTTATATAGTTTATCAAACCCAAATCAACACTAGATATTGTATCACTTTCCAATAAGCAGATCAATATGCGAAACTGTTTTTAGGTTACAAAATTTTTCCGAATATTTATCTCTTTTGTCATATTGTCTGTTAAAATAAAACAGGAAAACAAAAAGCCCCCCTTACCTGTTCCTGTTGTCGTTTTTTAGTTTTACCCCTTGCGGTATTAAAATGATAGCCATATCTCTACCCTTTTATTTGATGACTCGAATAAATTATTGAACTAAAAGCGGAGTACTTGCTGCATAGACGCTAAAAAATAAGATTATCCCCAGCTTTTTATGGCTGAGGATAATCTTGCTAAGAAATTTGATTACATAAAAGCGAAGCGATTTTTGGTTTCAACAGTTTATTGCTGTACCGGACCGCCAAATGTATCCACATAAGTGTTAAGCTGGCTTTGCAGAATAGCTGCAGATACAATGGAAAGACCAAAAATGGACAGAATTAATGCTACAATGCTGTTATCAGAGGTCTGAACCCCTCTTCTGGCATACATTTCAACAATTTTTTTGCTGTATTTGTACATCCAATAGATTTGATAAATACCACAAAAAAGAGAAAAAACTAGTTCAAGTGCAGGTGAAACATCAGAATTAAGGGTTTCGGCTTGAATTTCAGAAGAAGTATTATATATCCAATAAAGATAATAAATACCACAGGTTACAATAGACAGGATAATGAGTACCGGGATGCTTTTTTGAGTAATTTTCATTTAGATTCCTCCTAAGCTTTGACTGATAATTTATTATGTTTGAATTTAAAAACAAAACAAAAAATGGTAATCGCAGCTAAATTAATTCCAGTAACCATAAAAAGGTAATTGTTAAGGCCAAACAAATCAATTACTGCGCCCCCAATAAAATTCCCCATCAAACCGCCAAACCCTACCGCGATTGCTGCATAAACATTCAGCCCAGTTGAAAGCAGTTTAGCCGGAACCATTTTGGAAACCAGATCGACAGTAATATTAATACAAGTACCGGTAGCGGCGCCTATCAGCACCTGCAAACAGATTGTCAGCCAAAGAGGAAGCGGCATTGCATAGGTAATGTAACGTAAGGTGGTAGCAACCATGCAAAATAACAACATGTTAAGACTGCTGTGCCCACGCCTCAGCAATACCGAAACCAGGCACATCACCACCGCCTCTACTACAGCACCAATAAAAATAGCGATGCCAAGGTGAGTACTGTCACCGCCCTGCCTGGCCAGGATAATAGGCAAAAAAGTTTGGTGCGCCTTTACGCAAAAATAATACAAAAACAGAATGACTACTATCCAAACATAGGATTTTGTCTTCCAAAAAATATGAATTGCCTGCCCAAAACTCTCTGGCTTTTCGTCCTGAGCTTCCTGCCCATTAGATTTTCTTACTTTGTTCAAGCAAGGGACATCAGGAAGAAAAAAGCAGCAAGCAATAACAATTGCCAAAATAACAGCGTAGGAGTAAAACATGCTCATATATCCAAACTGTGCGATCACATTGCCAAAAATTAATGCTGTAAACGCATAGCCCCAAGACCCGCCTGAACGGATAATACCGTAATTTAAATCGGGGTATTTGACGCGCAGCTGAACCGTCCAATAATCCATTACCGTATAAATTGCATTATTTAGTGCCGAGATAAAAGCCATTAATAGCAGGATAACCGGAAAAATATGTACCGAAAACGCAAAACAGAGCACCAGTGGTATAGATAAAATAAAACAGAAAATACACAACTTGCGGGGTGTGATGAAGGTGTCAGTAAAATAGCCCAGCAAAGGCTGAAAAACCATCACCGAAAGCTGCATAATGGTGGTTACTACTCCGCATTGAAAACTTGAGTATCCATTCTCGGTTAAAAAACTAACCAAAAAAACATAAAAGATACAGTGCGAAGACCAAAACAAGAATGTAGTTACCCAAAGCTTAACACTGATGCGTTGAAAAAAACGGTTTATTTTAATCATCCATTCCGCCGCCTCGCGTCGGCAAAAATTATAAAGAGCGCATCTTATCACGCGAAGCAAAGAACGATAAGATGATGACTGCGTAAGAAACACCGTAGTGAAGCGTGCAAACGAACGTATCGCGTCCCATAAGTCACACGCGAGAGGAGTCAAGTTCTTCTCTGGCCAGTGCTAGCTGCAGCAAACCTTCCAAAGGGCAACCGCTGAATGTGGCTCGCTTATACACTATGCATATACCATAAAGAACGTATAGTTCTTTCACTTTCCCCAAAGTGCCATGCTACTTACATGAAATTTCTAATAAAATATTAACATATCATGAAGGAAAGATCAATAACCCCAGCTACTGTTCACATCCATAGCCGGGCATAGTTGTGACATTTAAGGAAAGGGACAATCCCAAAAAAACTTTCGTAAAAAGAACTTAAGTATTCTATTTCCTCAGAAAATTTGATTTTCTAACTGCAGAATTACAGTCAATTATTAAAAATCACCCTATTTGTAAAAAATATATTATCGCCATGTATTATCTGTTCTGAAACCTATATGCCTATGCATTTACCTTATGATGAAGAATCAGATAATTTATTCCAAGCAACATCAACGCACATATAAGGGCCATCGTACTAAATGCCGCAAAAGCTGGTATTCCCCGGCGTTCTATAATTGCACCGCCTATTAGATTCCCTATGCCGGACCCGAAGCCTCCGGCTGCCGCATTGGACAAAGTAATCGCCGTAGCTAAAAGCTCCTTCGGCGCGGTTTTCCGAATGCATTCATAAGATACACTCAGATTAAACCCATTTGCCATTCCAGCAAAAGCTTCCAAGCCAACCATTGCGGGAAGCGGTATGGAAAGGCCAAAGGTAACGGTACGCAAAATTCCCGCTGCAAAACCAATCGCATACAGCACCTCCAGCGGCAGTATCTGGCGCCGAATCACAATGGTTACTAAAAAAGTAGTAAGGGCTTCCACACAGGAGCTAATAAACAGTGCTGTTCCCAAATGCACACTTCCGCCGCCAATTCCGCCTAAAATAATAGCAAGAAAAGTTGCATGCCCACGTTGGGCAAGCTGAAACAGAAGGATACATAATAATAGAATGACATATGCGGGGAAACGAATTAATTGAGTAATTCCCCGGGTAAAATTAATTTTACTTTTGCCTTGACAGTCAGAATTTTTTTCTAATTTTTCCGGTTCTTTGCCCAACAAGCACAAAAGCACCAACAAGAGCATGAGCGCAGCATGAACATAAAACATGGAGGGAAACCCGAACCTGGCAATAACACTGCCAAAAATCAATGAAGTAAAAGCGTAACCTAGCGAACCTCCCGGCCGGATCATGCCGTAATTAATATCAGGCTTACTTCGCTGCAATTGCATAACCCAGGAATCTATAGTAGAAAACGCAGAGTAATCAAATGCAGCTAAAATAATGATCGAAAGTATGGCTAGTGGAATAATAGTCAAAGTAAACGGCAACAAAAAGGTAAGCGGCACAGCAAGTGAAAAGGATATGATCAACAATTTCTTGGCAGAAAGTATATGGTCAGCCAAATAACCAATGACTGGCTGTACCAACATACTGGTAACCGCTAAAGCGGTACTTGCAACGCCGCACATAAACTTACTGTAACCATGACTAGATAGATACAGCACCAAAAATAGGTAGTATACACTGTTGGAAGCCCAATAGGCAAAAGTGATCAGGAAAAAAACCAGGTTGTCACGATTTTTTCTTAACATAACGGCACTCCAATTATGGACCAACTTTAAACAACACAGATACATCTTAGCACAGTGAATATAAAAGTCAATAAAAAGAACCACCCCAGCGATTCTTTTAAAAAGGTGTATCATTCATACTGCTATACACTTCAACGATATAGTCTTTGTCATATAAAAAAACAAATCTCTACCCAATCAACACATTTACTTTTTATTGGTAGATTACTATATTCCTGTACCTGATTTCAGCAGAGCTGGTACGAATAGAAGATGCCATTTTTAGTCCAACTTTAATCCTTCGAATCGTTATAAAAAGCAAAGGTCTTTCCTTCCTTTATGCATTCTAATAAAGTTCCAGTAACAAACAGAGATAAATTCGTTCATGTGAAATAAGTTTTTTGCTTTATTTTGTTTCTAAAGCGCTTTGAACCCCAAACATTCAAGGGGTTTTAGCATAGAAAAAAAGGACAAGCAGCTGCTTGTCCTTCAGTGCAGGCATCGATCTATCTTCCCAGGGCGTCTCCACCCAAGTATTTTCGACACTGTTGAGCTTAACTGCCGTGTTCGGAATGGGAACGGGTGGATCCTCAACGTCATTGACACCTGCTAATATATAGAGTCGGCATCGATCTATCTTCCCAGGGCGTCTCCACCCAAGTATTTTCGACACTGTTGAGCTTAACTGCCGTGTTCGGAATGGGAACGGGTGGATCCTCAACGTCATTGACACCGACT
>LT629951.1:271078-808649 GCA_900104565.1 Ruminococcaceae bacterium Marseille-P2935 | reverse complement strand
TTCTGTCCTTAGTATTTACTTCTCAAGTAAATTCCAAGGGCGCTCGTTCAAGCTGAATGTTGTTCAATTTTCAAGGTCCATTTGATGTCCCCCAGCCCTCAGGCCGGTTTTTACATCTTACCATATTCGCTGCTTTTTGTCAACTGCTTTTTTCGACTTCTTTCGTCGCCTGCCAGCCGTTTCCCTTAAGCAGCTTTGCTATTATATCATAGCTTATGGTTCCATGTCAATGGCTTTTTTATCTTTTTTTCGCGGCCTCTTTCGCCGTTCCTTTTCCCTCGCCTTTGGGGACAGCTTCGATAGTATAGCATATCGAACCCCGTTTAGTCAAGGTTTTTTTTCAAAAAAATAAAGATTGCATTTAAGTCCCCCATATTATAGAATTATCTTTGTGAAAGGGGCGCTATTCATGCCAATTAAGATACCGAATGATCTGCCTGCTACCCGTGTACTGGAGTCAGAACATATTTTTGTAATGACTGAAAATCGTGCGGTCAGTCAGGACATACGTCCGCTTAAAATTGTAATATTGAACTTGATGCCAAAAAAAATTGAAACTGAAACTCAATTGCTGCGTCTTTTAGGTAATACTGCACTTCAAGTAGATATTGAATTGCTGCAAACAGCAACCTATACCTCTAAAAACACTCCTCAAGCTCACCTTCTCAAGTTTTATAAGACTTTTGCAGATATAAAAGAGGAATACTTTGATGGCATGATCATCACTGGAGCACCGATTGAGCAGATGCCCTTTGAAGACGTAGACTATTGGCCAGAGCTGTGTGAGATTATGGAATGGACAAAAACTCATGTTTACTCCACCTTTCATATCTGTTGGGGAGCACAAGCTGGCTTATATTATCATTATGGTATTCCTAAATATGCCCTTCCATCCAAAATGTTCGGCATCTTTCCTCATAAACTAATGGTGGAAAACCATCCTCTGCTCCGAGGATTTGATGAACTATATTATGTTCCTCATTCGCGCCACACGGAATTGCATGCTGAAGATATAAGGCGAGTGCCGCAGTTGGAAATTTTGACTGAATCAGATATTTCGGGGGTTAATTTAATTGCCAGTAAGGACGACCGCCAGTTCTTTGCAACCGGTCATTCGGAATATGATCGGGAAACATTGGCAAACGAATATTTTCGCGATAAAAATGCCGGACTGCCAATTCAGGTTCCTTTTCATTATTTTCCGGATGATAACCCTGAAAATCCCCCTGTTATTACCTGGCGAAGCCATGCTAACCTCTTATTTTCTAACTGGCTCAATTATATTGTGTACCAAGGTACTCCATATGATTTGATAGAATTACAGAAAAATTTTTAAAATAAAAAGCTGTGCAGAATTCTGCACAGCTTTTTATTTTGTTGTATTATTTCAGGTTGCGGTAAGCATCCATAAATACTTTCAATTTCTCGTCGTCCAGTTTTCCGGTCATATTTCCGGTATCTTTCAGACAGGAAGCAACATAGATACCATCGTAGTGATCGTAAACGGTCTGAAGATTGCCGGGGTTTGCGCCACCGCCCAGGAATACATAAGAATCAGGCAGAGCGGATTTCACCATATCTACCATCTCAATGCTTTCCTGGAAATTCTTTCCTGCCAGGCTGAAAGCGTCAGCAAGGCCAGCAGTAATCGCCTGCTGAACAGCATCCAGCAGGGTTACACCGCCTAAAGGCATGGAGCTTCTGTCATGAATATCAGGCCAGATTTGAACATTGCACTTCAGTTTGTAGCGCATTTCCAACACATCATTGATAATGCCGGAATGAAGGCCATCGATACCAACAATAGAACCAACATAGCATTTAGGGCGGATGAAGTCTGCCTCCACAGCGGAAGCCACAGACACCAAGGCATTACCATTATCACGCAGCACGCTAACACCCATAATGCAGTCGTCAGGCAATGCATTGCGGACCGCATAGGCAACCGCAGTCATATTGGCAACGGTCTCTGGGCCGATCTCAATTTTCATGGGAACGTCGTTTACATTCTGTACCATGATATTGCGTACACCAGCAGCATAGAGTCTCTTTGCCTCATCAACAGCAACCTCAATAATGTGTCTGAGAGGATACTGATTCTGGGTAGTTCCAGGTAAACCCAAGGTACCTACCACAGCACAGAGACCATGTTTGGTCAGCAGATTGGCAGGTTTGTTAGGACGATCAGGTGTATCGTATTTAATCCGATTGGGGATTGCATAGTTAGCAGGACCTTTCATCGCAGCTAGACTCCTTTTCATATCTATTATTTTACTTCACAAACGGTTGGCCTGCCAAAAGGCAAGCCAACCGTTTATTTTTGTTTCCCCGATAATATTCATATGGGTGGGTATTGTTACTTACCACGCCCAAAGAAACCGGAGCTTTCCGCAAAGATTACCGCATTCCCTTCTCAAACGGTTTGCCCTCCGATTTCGGGGCACGAGAACTATTGCGAGTAAAGAACAGCGCAATAATGGTAACAATGTACGGAAGCATCTTGTAGTAGTTAGAAGGAATTCCCAGAGTGGCCAAGAACGGAATTCCGGAATAAGTGGCTGCGAAGGTCATCATCAGTCCGAAGAAGAAGGATGAGAAGAATATACGGATCGGAGTCCACTGACCGAAGATCATAACCGCCATAGCCAGGAAGCCGTAACCAGCAACGGTGGAGTTAAAGTTTGTGCTGTTGGGAACAACAAACACCAAACCACCCAAACCAGACAGAGCACCAGAAATCATAACGCCAGCATATCTGTACTTATATACGTTGACACCAACCGAGTCAGGAGCCTGTGGATACTCGCCGCAGGCACGAAGACGCAGACCAAATCTGGTTTTGTTCAGTACAAAAGCACAGACAAAATAGATAGCAATTCCTAAGTAGGTAGTAAAATAGGCTTTGGTGAACAGGATATCACCTAATACAGGAATATCGCCTAATACAGGCACCTTTTCAATAACAAAGGTGTTTTTGAACAGGATGATCTGCTCACCAAATAAAATACGAGCTACAAAGATAGAGAAAGCCGGTGCAAAAGTATTAAGCGCCTGACCAGAAATAATCTGGTTTGCTTTCAGGTTAACGGAAGCAAACGCATGCAGCAGAGAAAAGACAACGCCGCTAGCAGTTGCAATCAAAACCGCTAATAACAGCTGGAGCTGACCTGACATTACATCCTGGGTAAAACGCAGGAAGGTAATGCTTACAAGCGCGCCAAACACCATCATACCTTCAAGACCAATGTTAGTGATACCACTGCGCACTGAGAACATACCGCCCAGCGCAACCAGCAACAGAGGAATCGAGAAGTTAAACATCTGACGAAGAATAAAAGTAAATACCTGCATTACTTCTCGCCTCCTTTCGACGACTTGACTTCTGCATTGGCATTATTATCCATACCAGCCTTATGTGCCAAAGCAAGGGACATTTTGCCAAGGGCTTGTTTAAATACCAGTGAGAAGGCTGCAAAATAAATGATAACAGCGGTGATCATATTTACAGTCTCTACCGGGAAGCCTTTGCCCTGCATCAGCGTACCGCCAACTGTAATATAGGCAATGAACAAGCCAGAGAAAACAACACCGATTGGATGCGATGTACCCAACAATGCAATAGGAATTGCATAGTTTGTTTCATTCAGGAAGGTCTCCTGAATCTTCAGGTTCTTAGTCAGAGCAGACAGATAAAGAATACCGCCTGCCAGGCCAGCAATTAAACCAGCAATCAGCATTACATACATAACGTTCTTTTTCTCATTAATACCAGCATATTTACTGGCGTCCAGGTTAAATCCACAGGACCGCAGGCCATAACCAAAGCTGGTCTTGTAAAGAATAATATAGATGATTATTGCTACAATAATCGCTATATACAGGCCGGAGTTTACAGAAGAACCCTCGAAAATCTTATCAAAGCCAAGCTTTGGCATCAAAGCGCTTTTTTTAATGTATTTGGAAGCAACCAGGGTACGATCGTAGTGCAGATCCTTAACCAGCTGATTGGTTAAATACATACCCACATAGTTCATCATAATGCAGGTGATAATTTCGTTAACCTTAAAATAGGCCTTCATTACACCTGGTATAACCGCCCAAAGCATACCGACCAAAGCAGCAGCCAGCATGGCAACAAGCCAATGGATAGATGAAGGAAGGTCGATTAAGCCGCCGACTAAAACTGCAGTCAGACCGCCTACTGTAAATTGACCGCCGACACCGATGTTAAATACGCCTGTCTGGAAGGAAAAGCCTACCGACAAACCCAGCAAAATCAGCGGTGTAGCAGTATACAGCACTTGGCCTAAGTAGGTCATACTGGAAAAACCACCTGTAATCATATCCACAAATCCAGCAAAAGCATTAGCTGGATTAAAAATAAACATGATGATCAGGCCAACGAGTAATCCACAGAAGATTGACAACAGAGAAGCCAAAAAGCTCTGGACACCCGAAGAGCCTACAACGTTCGTTAATTTCCCTTTCATACGTTAGCCTCCCGTTTCGAACCAGACATATACAGACCTAGTTCCTGTACTGTAACGTCCTTCGGATAAACGTTCGCTACGATCTCACCCTCACACAGCACCAGGATACGGTCACTTACATCCATAACCTCGTCCAGTTCCAGGGAAACCAGCAAAACGGCTTTGCCCGAATCACGCTCTTTCACAAGCTGTTTGTGAATAAATTCAATAGCGCCTACGTCCAAACCACGAGTGGGCTGTACTGCAATCAGTAAATCATGCTTACGGTCAATCTCACGGGCGAGAATTGCCTTTTGCTGATTACCGCCGGACATTGCCCGGGCGATATTGGTGGGTCCGTTACCACTGCGGATATCGTACTGTTCAATCAGCTTTTCAGCATGCTCTCTAATTTTATCAAACTTTAAGAAGCCATGGTTGGAGTACTCCGGTTCAAAAAAGGATTGCAGTACCAAGTTCTGTTCCAGGGTAAAATCCAATACCAGGCCGTGTTTATGGCGGT
The DNA here is from genome assembly GCA_900104565.1 of Ruminococcaceae bacterium Marseille-P2935. Classification (GTDB taxonomy): domain Bacteria; phylum Bacillota; class Clostridia; order Oscillospirales; family Ruminococcaceae; genus Marseille-P2935. The sequence goes on along the minus strand of LT629951.1, from coordinate 803,657 downwards.
CCTCAGGAATATGGGACACACCGTGGGTGTTGCGATAACGGATAGACTGATGAGAGATATCCTCACCATTCAGCTTGATTGTTCCAGTGGAAGGCATAATACCCGCCAAAGCAAGTACCAGCTCGGTCTGGCCGTTATTATCAATACCTGCAATACAGGTAATTTCGCCCTTGCGAACCTGGAAGGATACATCGTTTACCTTCTTTTTATGGCCTTCACCTACCTGAACTGATAAATGCTGTACATCCAGCACTACGTCTCCAGGGGTCATTTCACCTTTTTCGACCTGTAGCATAACTTTACGGCCAACCATCATCTCAGACATTTCTTCAATGGTCGTATCAGCAACATCTACAGTACCAATATATTTTCCTTTGCGAAGAACACTACAACGGTCAGCAACTTCTTTAATCTCGTTTAGTTTATGTGAAATAAACAGAATCGATTTGCCTTCAGCCGCTAAACCTTTCATAATCTGCATTAGTTCTTCAATTTCTTGCGGAGTCAGCACCGCAGTAGGCTCATCAAAAATCAGAATATCATTATCGCGGTAAAGCATCTTAAGAATCTCTACGCGCTGCTGCATGCCAACTGAAATATCGCATATTTTAGCGTCGGGGTCGATTGCCAGGCCATACTGCTCAGAGAGTTTCATTACTTTCTTTCTGGCCTCGTCCATTTTCAGAACGCCAAGATGTGTGGTCTCAACACCGAGCACAATATTTTCCAGAGTAGTAAAAACATCAACCAGCTTAAAGTGCTGGTGAACCATTCCAATACCTAATCTGTTCGCATCATTGGGGTTTGCAATTACTGTTTCTTGTCCGCGTACTAAAATTTTACCCCCATCAGGCTCATATAGGCCGAATAGTACGCTCATCAATGTGGATTTTCCCGCCCCATTTTCGCCCAAAAGCGCATGGATCTCACCTTTTTTCAATTGCAAAGTGATATCATCATTTGCAATAATGCCCGGGAAAATTTTCGTAATATGTTGCATTTCAATTACGTAATCCAATAATATTCCCTCCTGCACTAGTACTTGCTGGTAATCGCAACATCACGTCCCATAAGGAAGGAAATGATATTGTATTTAAAGCATCGCAAATGTGCAAATCAATCTCTTCTAACAAATATAAGGCCGACTTTTGCACCGGAGATCAGAAGCTTGTCAAAGACTTTGGTGTTTTTGATTTCTCTTAGAACCCACTCCAGACAAGGTAAATCCCTACCAGCTTGAAGAGCCGTATAAGTTTTTACGCTGAATGGGGCAGAATCCTTTTTTCCAAGGAGTCTTCTAAAAGCCCCTAATCCACTGTGCTTAGGTCGGCCTTATCATGTTTTACAAGTCAGTTAAACACAAAACAGTCGAAATTACTCAACAACGGTAACTTTGATTGCTTTTACAGGAATCTGGCTAGCATCTTCATAGGTGGTATCGTTTGGAATAGCAGAAGCCATACCGTCTTTATCAGCAGCCAGGTCTGCGTACAGAGCATCATAGTCAGCCTGAGAGAAGGTTTTCCATCTTGCATTCTCACCCATTACGCAAGCAACGCCTTCTTCTTTAGCGGTCAAATGGAACTGTTTGCCACCTTCGATGGTGCCGTCTTTCCATTTTTTCAGGTAGTTGTAAGTAGTTCTCTGCAGGTCTTTAATAGCGGAAGAGATAACTGTTGGGGACTCGCCGGATTGGTCGGAGTCAACACCAATGATAATGCCGTTGTTCTGCTCAGCTGCAGCAAATGCAGAAGCACCAGCAGGGCCAGCGGCTACGAAGACGATCTCGGTGCCGTTCTGGAACCAGGAAGCGATCTTAGCCTGGTTGTCCGGAGTAGCCTGGAAGTTGCCGAAGTAGCTGTAAATCAGCTCAACGCCGTCTACTTTCAGATCCTGAGCAGCCTGGTCAACACCAGCTACGAAGCCATAGCCGAAGCGAACAACTGCAGGAACAGCCATACCGCCCATGTAGCCCAGCTTGGTGTAGCCGTCTTTAACAGCTGCATAACCAGCGATATAAGCGCACTGCTCTTCAGCAAAGGTAATAGCGGTCATGTTGGAAGCGATCTTCTCTTCACCGTCAGTATTTGTCGGAACGGTGTCGTAGATAATGAAGGTTACGTCAGGATATTTTTCCTGCATTTCATAAGCAGCAACTTTGAACTGGTCAGAGTTGATGATGATGAATTTTGCACCGTTGTTTACAGCGGTCTCAGCGAGAACCATCTGAGCATCAACGGTATCCTCGGTTGGCTGATAGTACGCATAGGTAGTACCAGTCTCTTCACAGAATTGTTTTACACCAGCCCAGCAAGCGGTGTTGAATGCACGGTCGTCCAAAGTACCAGCAGCGGATACCAGCAGGACAACTTCGCCGCCCTCAGCAGCAGGGGTGGAAGCAGGGGTGGAAGCAGGGGTGGAAGTATCGCCACCGGTGCTTGCGGGTGTGCTGGAAGTATTGTCTCCAGAGCAGGCAGTAAAGGAAAATGCCAAAACTACTGCCAAAAGAAGGGCTAAAAGTCTTTTCATAATGTTCCTCCTAGATTTTTTTGTCAGCCCATGTCAAACCAGTCACTGGTTAGACCTTGTTCCGACTGCTATAAGTTTACAACATTTAAAACCCTTTTGCAACAATTTATACATAATTTTCGATCTTTTATAAAAAATGACTTTATTTCTGTGTATTATTGCTATATTGATCGTAAATATGCATAACATTTATGCACATAGCGTTTCAAATTTGTAAAATACATACATTAATTTTGCCGTCTTGCAACTTCTTCTGCGCTTACACCACCGTCGTAGATGGTTTCTTCACAGGTCTTTTTCCGCACCTCATTATCATAGTCAAAAGGTCGGATATCCAGCAGCTCGGCTACCGCATATGCAAACAGTTCCAGAGGTAGCTTCAGGCTCATTGGTGAGAACACTTCGTTGTCAGCCATTTTTACACTCCAGATTTCATTTGCATGAATAGTGTCTTTATCCTTTGCATCTACAATTGCTACCGAGGTACAGCCCAGTTTGCCAATAGAACGCAGAACATCCTTCGAACGCTGCATTCCCTGCCCGGGCGCAGCAATCACCAGGGAAATTACATCTGGGTTAGTCATAAAGTATTGTTCATGATTCCACTCCTCAGTCTCTTGGTAGATGCCGCCCATGCAGGCTGCCTCGTGCATTTTTGCAACAGCAAACATAGAGGTAGCAAAGTTGGACCCGCCGCCGATCACAACATATGGGTTTTTATGCAGCACGGTGCTGGTAAATTTCATAACCTGATCCTTAAGAGCTCTTGCATTTTCGCCCATGACTGAAAGGTTATACAGAATGTCTTCTTTCAGTTTGTCATACTCCGCCTGAGTAATCGTTCCTTTTTTCAGGCCGATGTTCAGTGCAATTAAGAACAAGGCGGTCATGTTTGCCAAATAATGATAGGTCTGGGGAACTGGGCCCGGCTCCCTTACGCGTACGCCAATGTCAATGACGCCGTCAGCAATATTATAGATTTTGCTTCCAGGGGTACCATTTACCCCCAGTGTAGCAAAGCCTTTTTCTTTCGCAATATCTAAAGTGCTCAGGGTAGTGCCAACCTGGCCGGAAACCGAAACAGCAATTACCAGACCATGCCCCCCCAGATACCGGCTTTCATATTGGCTAAACTCGTATGCCTCTATGGCACGAGCCGGCATTTTTGCATACTCTAAAAATGCCATACGGGCTACTTCGCCCACATAATAGGAATCACCACAGCCTGTCATATACACTGCGTCCAAAGAATTTACATCCATGGTGTTCAATGCAGCTCTTGCCTGCTCCTCCATTCTGGGAACATTGTTTTTAATCATCTCGCCCTGTGCATAGATGTCTTCTAACATCATATCACGAATTTGCTTTTTCACGTTATCCATTTTTTCTCCTCGCTTTATATTAATAGTTTGTATTAACATTTTTATATACCTGGTCAAAACGCTTTTTCGCCTCATCGCGAGGTGCCTTTAACATATGGATAGCCCCAAACTCCTGAATCGCAAAAGAGGATGAAACAGTACCCATAACGGCGGCCTGTACCAAATCGCCTGTCAGATCATAACCCGCCAAGAAACCGCCGCAGAAGCTATCTCCTGCACCGGTAGTATCCTTCGCTTCAACCGGGCAGATCGGGATCTGAATAAATTGATCCTTCTTGTTGTCATATACCAGGCTGCCCTGGTTGCCCATTTTAACCGCCATGCCGCAGCCAGCTTTATGGCAAACATCCCGCATGATTTTTTTTAAATCGCCGTCCCCATAAATATCCCGAACCTCTTCCAGGCTTGGCAGAAACATGTCCACCCCCTGAAGATTTTCGGGATTTTTTAAGGCAGTTGGATCAATGCGGTTTTTAATATGAATGGTATCCATCGTAATAAAACGGCCGCTGCCGCTGAATTTTTCAATTAGTTTGCGCTGCGAGGGGATTGGAATTGCATTAATATGTACTGCTGAAACCTTTTCGACCCAGCTGTCTTCAGCTAATTCAGACCTTGGGTCCATCTGTTCATTGCTGCCGGAATCTAATTTATAAATTAACTGACGGCTGTTACCGCCTTCCAGCAAAGCCCAGTTTTTCAGGCACGGGCCTTCCACCCGGGTAATTCCGCTTAAATCCAAGCCATTTTGTCTCAGTTCTTCCAGGTAAGATTCTGGATAATCGTCCCCGACTACCCCAAACATTCCCACATGATCATGCCAAATTCGAGCAGCAAGCGCACCATAAAGAATATTCCCTCCCGGTGCTTTCCGCATCACTTCATTGGTGGTAAGCACCGTGTCATCCAGCGTAAAGCCCCCTGTAATTACTACAAAGCCCATACCAAAACCCTCTTTCCATTCATCCTGTTGAAATGGTTCAAAAAAATAATAACACAAAGCAACCTCTTTGTATAGATGGGTACCTTGTAGAACATCTCTCCACAATTGTAGGCAAACCTCATAAATTTTCACTTTGAAAAGGAATCTGGGTACGGTGCTAAACCGATTCCTTTTTTGTTTTTTTATTTGGCCGCTGACACATTGGTAAGCCGTAACGTTTCACCTTTTGATGGAACATCATGCATGCTTCACAGTCCTGATACCGCTTACATGTTATTCTGGTGCAAGGGCAGTTTTTTGCCTCGGTATACATGATACAATACCTCCTCTTTTGCAAAAATAAAGAAAGCCCCGTTCTCTACCGGTTTGAGAACAGGGCTGTCTATATAATCAGATCAAAACTTTGGAAATTGCATTCCAAAGCCGATCTGCTTGCTCCATGGTGTAGCTCTCGTGCTGCTGGGGATTTCCGGCAGATTCCAAAAGGGTTTCTATTCCCTGTTCCCCGGTAATAATTTGACCAGCATAATTTTTCAATATCGCCGTATGCTTCGCAAACAGCTGCTTTTCTTCTTCCGTCAAGGAGTCGTAATAATCTTTTACTGTTTTGTCAATCTCTTCATCAGTCAGCTGGGTTTCTGTGCACCAGTCCAACAGGTTAGCAGATACAGTAACCGCTTTCAGAGTTGACCCCGCTGTTCCTTCTTCCAGGCGGGTGATCTTGTCCAATTCTTTTTTCAGCAGCGATTGAGGGGTCTTTTCTTCAGTTCCCTTAGGGTTTAACTGTTCCTCCAGCTGGGATACCTGATACTGCAGTTGTGTATTATCGTCAGTCAGCTGAGCAATCAGCTTTTCACGTTCGCTCCCTTTCCAGATAGAAAGCCCCAGCAAAATTGCCAGCACCACTGCCAAAAAGCCCAAATAAAACACTGCACTTTTCATATGTTTTCTCCCTATGTGTTTATATGTTTTTTATTATACTGTATTTTTATAAGAAGTCCAATGCTTGAGATTTTATTATTCTGTAAATTTTCCTCCAATGAATATCGATTACCTTCAAAACAGTAAATCTACAGTCTAACTGCTCTATATAAAATAAGGTATATATGCCCCACCGAACTTTAAACACTGTATACGCCCTTTATGATAAAGCTGAAATTGCCAAAAGGTAAGTTCAAATGGCCATTACGGCAACAAAAGTCAGTGCGGTCGACAAGAGGGGGAGTATATAGCTAAAATAATACTTATTTTTATATGCTAAATTATTTCTATGTTTTGATATAGTCGGGTATCAAACAAGATAAAAGCGCCCGCCATCTGCCGACACCGGCAGGTACGAAAATTTATATTCTCCCCCATAAATTTTCTTTATCTTTTAGGAGATATGGCAGGACAATACCGGACAATATCAGAATTAATCCAACAATACTCAAAACACCAATGGTTTCATGCAGTACAACCGCACCAAGCAAAGTTGCTATCGCCGGGCTTATGGCACAAAATATGCCAGCGCGTTCCGCAGTAATTTTGCTTTGAGCAAGGGGCTGCAAGGTAAAGCCAAAGCAGGTGCATACAATGGCAAGAATTCCTATTATAACCCATTGCCCCCCTTGATCCGGCAGCCTAGGCGACTCAAACAAAAATGTGGGAATAAGGGCAAGTACCCCCATAGTACCGACTTGTACGATTCCAATACCCAAAGAATCTTCTGACCCTTGAGAAAACTTGGCGGTCACTATAATCGCCGCTGCATATATTACCGCCGACAGCAACCCCCAAAACATACCGCCAGATAAGCCTCCATGCTGTAAAGTAAGACAAATAACTCCAAGAAAAGCTGCAAATGTGCTAACGATCGTTATTCCATCCGGTAACCGCCGGATCAGCAACGCCTCTATGAGGGGAACAAAGATGATCGCACAATTTTCCAAAAGGGACACGGTGGAGGACGAAGCTTCTTTCAGCGCGATCAGCTCAGTTGTCATGACAAAAAAATACAAAACGCCAACAATTACACCAAAACAAATGGTTTGAAGCTTGATTTTCTTTAATTTTTTATAAAATAAAACAGCGAGGATTGCAAAAGCCAACAAACAGCGTACGGCAATCAAATTAAACGTTTCCATGCTCTTTAATGCTAATGTATTAAATAAAAAAGACGTTGCCCGTGCAGCAATTACCGCCGCCAAAAGCATTTCATATTTATTTTTTTTTCATTTATAACACATACTCCTCTTTATGACATTTTTACGGCAAAAGTTAGCCGTCTTTCAGCTATTCTTACACAAACCTCAAAAAACGGCAAAAAACAAACCGCCTAACTAATAGCTTAGTTAGGCGGTTCTTGCTGGTGCGGATGACAGGACTTGAACCTGCACTCTTTTAAGGGAACTAGAACCTGAATCTAGCGCGTCTGCCAGTTCCGCCACATCCGCATGCGACTTTTGTATTATAACATCTGAGTCATTGCTTGTCAATAGAATCTATTCGTTTTTTATTTTTTTACCAGATTAGCAAAAATAATCCACAATAAGATAAATGAACTGTATTTTAAAACAAAAAGATGTCGTTTTTCTTCTTTTTAGCTGGCTTTCTAACTGCCGGTTCTGTTTTTGCAGGCTTCGCCGGCTGCTCTTTAACTTGCTCCTTTATTGGCTGTTTTTCCTTTGTCGTTTTTTTACTGCCAACAGAAGAAGTTTTAACCTTTGCTTCCACTTTGACAGGAATATCCTGATCAACCTGAGCAAGCGGTTCCATCTGGGAATTTCCTAACAGAACGCTGCCATTGTAATAAAGTTCTGCCAATCTGGCAAGTTCGGCCTTCAAAAGCAGAATACCATCTGCAGTTGCTTTATAAAATGTTTTGCGCTCCTCTTCCCGAATTACCTGAATGAGCCCATCTGCCTGCAGTTTGGACAAGGTATTATATACCGTTCCCGCCTGCAGGGAAATTCGCCCATCCGTTATTTTTTTTACATTTAAAATGATTCCATACCCATGCAGTTCATTGGTTAGGGAAAGCAGAATATAATAAGCAGTTTCGGTCATGGGCAGGTAGCTCTTTTTCAATTTTTCATCTAACATTCTGTCACCGCCTAAATATATTTATTAAAAACGGTTATTTTGTTTTTAATATATCATAATTTCCCAGTTTTGTACAGACAATAATAATTTTTCATTCCAATCACTTCCACAATTTGCGCACATACGTATTCCATTTAAGAACATATTATAAGTAGTTGTTTACTGGTTAAATACAAACTATTCATTTTTAATCAATATCGTACAATTCTGTCAAAATCCATTTGCAAACCCAGAATTTGTGATATAATTAACTTATTATTCTTCGGCCATAAGCCGACACATAAGGAGGACTTACCCCATGGAAAACAGAAGACTGGTTATGATCCCTGGCCCCACTCCTGTGGTTCGTTCCATACAGGCGCAGATGGGCAGAGACACCGTAGCGTTTGGAGACCCTGCATTTGTAAAGGATTTCCGAAATACGCTGGACTCGTTAAAAGATTTGTTTGGCAAATGTGAAGAAGTTTTTGTGATTGCCGGTACCGGTACCCTTGGTATGGAGGCTGCTGTTGCCAATACCACTAAAGCCGGTGATAATATTCTAATTGTATCAAACGGTTTCTTCGGAGACCGCTTCATAGATATCTGCGAGCGCAAAGGGCTGCATGTTGATATTTTACAGGCTGAATGGGGCTTGGCTGTTACCCCTGAGGAGATTGACAAAAAACTTTCCGAAAAACATTATGCTGCAGTAACGGTTACACATGTCGATACCGCAACCGGCACCTGTGCTCCCGCAGCAGAAATTGGTAAAGTATTAGCCAAATACCCCGATACCATGTATATTTTAGATGGCGTTTGCGCCACCGGCGGCATTGAAGAAAATTTAGAGACCATGAACATCGATATCTTGTTCACCGGTTCCCAAAAGGCGTTCGGCGTAGCTCCCGGGCTGACCATGCTGTGGGCCAGCAAAGCCGCAATGGAGCGCCGCAAGTCTTTGGGTACTATTCCTGAATATTATTGTGATTTTGAAAAATGGCTTCCTGTTATGCACGACACTTCCAAATATTTTGCAACTCCGGCAGTTAATATGGTTTGGGCCCTGCAGGAATCAGTCCGCATCATTCGTGAAGAAGGTATTGACGCCCGCTATGCCCGTCATATTAAAAATGGACGCGCCATGCAGACCGCTTTTGAAGCATTGGGCTTTAAAGTATTGGCCGATCGTTCCTGCCGTGCAGTTACCCTTTCTAACGTTATTTACCCAGACGGGGTAAACGATGCTCAGTTCCGTGCCATCCTTGCCGAAGAAGGCGTTATGGTAGGCGGCGGCCTTGGGCCCTATGCCGGAAAGATGTTCCGTATGGGCCACATGGGCAACATTGATATTCATGATATGGTTTCTGCCATTGCTGCGGTGGAACGCGCCATGTTCCGTAGCGGTATGAAAGTGGAACTGGGCAAAGGTGTTGGTGCACTGATGGCCGAGTTACTGAAATAACTTTTTTACATCATAAAAATATACAGCCGTTTTCTTCTCTATAAATAGCAGAATAAAATCCCGCTGAATGACGTAAAAGTCGTTTAGCGGGATTTTTTATGCTCACTTATGTATGGACCACCATACCGTGTAAGATTTCTGCAGCAACATTCCATACCCGGTCTTTCCTTTATAAGAAGAAAAGCATTATCACTGCAAACAGATTGGCCAAAAAATGAGAAAAAGCACTCATCCACGCATTGTCAGTAAGTTCGAAAATGATGCCGTAAAACAAAGCATTTACAAATACAAAAAGCAAATCATAGGCAACAACGACCATACTACCGCTACCGCTGGTTAAATGCCCCAATGAAAAAAGGGCGGAAGAGATAAAAAGGGCCGGTATTTCCGGAAAAAATAACTTTAGATTGTTCTGAAAAAACGCCCGCCAGGCGATCTCTTCCCCAACTGCAAAAACGGCAAGCGGAACGATAACAACCGGCAGCATGTGAACGGAAAGCATTGCCCCGCTTCTTGTGATTACATGTTGAATATACCCCGGTAAAATAAGCTTTGCCAATAGAATAACCACCACATTCATCCCCAGAGGGGCGAAGATCCATAGCCAAATCTTTGGTCTGCTTGCAGTCTGCCAAACAGATTTTATATCAAATCCACTTTCCTGATAGGTTTTGTTCTCTTTTTTCTTAAAGATGAAAAAAGCTGCAACTCCTACAAGGACCGAAACTCCGGCCACTGTAACTCCAAACAGATTGGTAAGGGATAAAAACGCCATAAGGATTAAAACAATTGCTTTTTCCACATGCAGTCCCCTTTCGCAGCGTCTTTCAACAACATAATATATAAACCATCTTTTCATTTCAGTATAGCATGCCTTAAATATTTAGCAATCCTGCTTTTCATATCAAATTTAAAATCTAAGACTGTTTGCGGTTAAGAAAATTATTTTCATTTTCTACTCTTTTTAGCAAATTCAACCCAGAATTTTTTTGCTTTTCGTGATATTTTTCCATTGACAAATCAATGTATACGTTTTTTGTATAATTTTATTTAAAAAATCCAAAAAATGCCTTGACTTTCAATATATAGTAAGATAAAATAATTTCAAACACAATATCTATGTGTCCGATTTCGAAAGATTAGCGGGAATGTGGTGAAAAACCACAGCAGCTCACTTTACTGTAAAAGCTACGAAACTCCCTATTGCCACTGCTGCGGCGGGAAGGCGGGAGGAATAGGCTGGATGCTTTAAGCCAGGATACCGGTCGGAACACATTTGCCTGAATCGGTGAGGATTTTTTGGCAGTTTAATGTGTACTTATGCCATTAAATTGTAGAACCCTTTACCCAGGGTTTTTTTTGTTGTTGCGGACTATTTGGGCAGGATTTAAAAGGAGAGGTAATATGTTTGATTCTATTGTAAAACGGGATGGCCGCGTTGTTCCCTATGACATTGAAAAAATCGCTACAGCTATCCACAAGGCCATGGCCGCCGCCGGGCGGCAGGCCAGTGACAGTGAAAGCCGCCGCCTGGCCGGCGTTGTTGAGCAAAACTTAAGTGCTGCTAAGAACGGCGCTTCCCCCAGTGTTGAGGAAATTCAGGATATGGTAGAAAATGTTCTGATGGAAAACGGGTATGCCTTTGTAGCCAAAAAATACATTCTGTACCGTTCGGACCGCACCAGGGTACGCGAAATGAATTCGCATCTCATGAAGGTATATGACGAGCTGACCTTCGCCGATGCCAACAACTCCGACATGAAGCGTGATAACGCCAATATAGACGGCGATACCGCTATGGGCACTATGCTGAAATATGGTTCGGAAGGTTCTAAAGATTATTACCAGAAATATATTTTAACCCCTGAACAAAGCAAGGCTCATCGAGAGGGCGATATTCATATCCATGACCTTGATTTTTATACTCTCACTACCACTTGCTGTCAGATTGACCTAGTAAAGCTGTTCAAAGGCGGGTTCTCAACCGGGCACGGCTTTTTGCGCGAACCCAATGACATTCAAAGCTATGCCGCTCTGGCCTGCATTGCCATTCAGTCCAACCAGAACGACCAGCACGGCGGGCAGAGTATTCCAAACTTTGATTATGGTCTTGCCCCGGGGGTCCGCAAAACCTATAAAAAACTTTATATGGCAAACTTTGCAAAGGCAGCTCAGCTTCTCTGCCCCGAAAGCGGCCTTACGATGGAAAAAGTGAAAGGGCTGATCCGCGGTATTGAACAGAAGTATCATCTGTTCCCCTCCTTGGCGGCCAGCGAAGAATATTGCAAACGGGAAGCGGAAGTATTCGCTGAATATCTTTCCACTGATATGATTGAAAAGATTCATGCTTTTTCGGTGGAAACGACAGGGCCGGAAACTGAAAAAGCTGTATTCCAGGCTATGGAAGCGCTGGTACATAATTTAAACACCATGCACAGCCGTGCAGGGGCACAAACCCCTTTCTCCTCCATTAACTATGGCATGGATACTTCCCCCGAGGGGCGCATGGTAATGCGCAACGTCATGCTGGCTACCGAAGAAGGCCTTGGAATGGGGGAAACCCCTATCTTCCCCATTCATATCTTCCGCATAAAAGAAGGGGTTAATTATAACCCCGGCGATCCAAACTACGACCTGTTTCAGCTTGCCTGCCGGGTTAGCGCCAAACGTCTTTTCCCCAATTTTTCGTTTGTCGACGCCCCCTTTAACCTTCAGTACTATAAAGAAGGACACCCGGAAACCGAAATATCCTACATGGGCTGCCGCACCCGTGTTATGGGAAACACCTATGACCCTACTAAAGAAGTAACCTACGGCCGCGGGAATTTAAGCTTTACCTCGATTAACCTGCCCCGTCTGGCTATTCAGAGCGGCGGCAATCTGGACCGTTTCTTTACCGATTTGGACCGTATGCTGGACCTGGTAACCAAGCAACTGTTGGACCGTTACCACATTCAGGCCAAAAAGAAAGTACGGAACTTCCCCTTCCTCATGGGGCAGGGCGTCTGGATTGACTCTGAAAAGCTAAGCATTGACGACGAGGTTGGCGAAATTTTAAAACACGGCACCCTTTCCATTGGATTTATTGGTTTGGCCGAAACCTTAGTAGCCCTTACCGGCAAACACCATGGGGAATCGGAGCAATCCCGCAACCTGGGGTTAGAGATTGTGGGTTATATGCGAGATTATGTGGACCGTAAGTCAAAAGAAACCGGGCTTAACTTTTCCCTGCTTGCCACCCCGGCAGAGGGCCTGTCGGGACGTTTTGTCCGCATGGATCAAAAGCGTTTTGGAAAAATCCCAGGTGTTACGGACCGGGAGTACTATACCAACAGTTTCCATGTGCCGGTCTATTACAATATTTCGGCCTACGATAAAATTCATATTGAAGCGCCTTATCATGCTCTGACCAATGCAGGCCATATTACCTATGTAGAACTTGACGGCGATACTGCGAATAATCTGGAAGCCTTTGAGCGGGTGGTTCGCTGCATGAAAGAGGCTGGTATCGGCTATGGCTCGATCAACCACCCGGTAGACCGTGACCCGGTTTGTGGCTATATCGGCATTATTGGCGAAACCTGCCCGCGGTGCGGCCGCCGTGAAGGGGAAGGGGTCAGTATAGAAGTGTTGCGCAAACTTAACGGTTACCGCGACAATGCCGAAACCTGCGGCTGCTGTGGCAATGTAAACGAAGAACATGACCGGATTGTAAATCCTGTTCAATAATTTAAAATAGCTTAGGAGGAATTCATATGAAGAATAACAATACAAACACTCAGATGATTGGAGAAGGGGTAGGCTTTGAACGTATCCGCCGGATTACCGGGTATCTGGTAGGCACTCTGGACCGCTTTAACGACGCAAAACGCGCCGAGGAGCACGACAGGGTGAAGCACAATGTCAGCAAATAATATTCAGGTTGCAGGAATTGTAAACGATTCTATTACCGACGGCCCAGGGCTGCGTTTCACTTTATTTGTGCAGGGCTGCCCTCATCATTGCCCTGGCTGCCAAAACCCCGAAACCTGGGTTTTTGATGGCGGCGAGGAAATGACCGCTGAAGAGATTATGGAAAAAATAAAGCGCAACCCTCTGCTCTCGGGAGTAACTTTTAGCGGAGGGGAGCCTTTTGCCCAGGCAGAAGCTCTGATTCCCCTGGCCAGGCTCATTCAACAATCCGGCCTGGAGCTTGCTGTCTACACTGGTTATACCTGGGAAGAACTAAACACCCGCACCATACCTGGCGCCATGGAATTACTGGCGCTTACCGACGTGGTAGTAGACGGGCCTTTTTCCCTCCACAAACGCAACCTATCCCTGCAATTCCGCGGCAGCAGCAATCAGCGAATTTTAAATGTCAAAGATTCTTTTGCTTCCGGAAAGCCCGTATGGGATTCCAGCGGACGTTGGGGATTACCCGAATAACAAAGTAAAAAGGAGAGAAACTCAAAAGTTTCTCTCCTTTTTTATACTTTATGCAACAGTGGAATAGCAAAAGCCGTTGGGACCACCTGAGAAGGTATCTTCAAACCTGCATAGTCAAAGATCCTGCTAAAATCAGCGGTAGAAATGTATAAATGCTGCGACAAGCTGCCGCCTGGCAAAAGTTTTCAAAACATTTCGCTGTGTATTTTGTAAAAACAAACTGATGATTTTAGCATGCAAACGCACTCAGATCCGTAAAGGAGAAGCCTCCTTAAAAAGGGCAATTGCATAATCCCGCCATATTCCAGTAAGCTTCACCTTATTTTACTGTATTTTTAGCGACTCGGTTAACTCCACATTCGGGTCAACAATAGCAGTTTGGTAGGTTTCGTAAATCACCATTCCCGGTTTTGCCCCCACTGGCTTTTTCACATTTTTTACAATGGTATAATCCACCGGCACTTTAGAGGACTCTCGTGCCTTGCTGTTGGTTGCCGCAATAATTGCCGCCTGCTCCAACGTAGAATTGGGAATTTCTTTACCGTCTGCCACCACAATAACATGGGAGCCTGGTATCTTCTGGGTATGCATCCACATGTCATAGTTTCGGCTCTCTTTTAAGGTAAGGCGGTCATTCTGAACATTGTTGCGACCGCATAAAATGAGGAAGCCATCGGTGGAACGATAGCGGATTGGGGAAAGTTTTTCTTCCTTCATACGCCCTTTTCCCGGAGCACGGCGTGCATAACCGCCCTGGGCAAGTTCCCCGCGAATAGCATTTAAATCCGCCTCTGAAATGGCCCGCTCCAATTCATCCATTACCGATTGCAGGTAAATGATCTCTTCCTCCCCTGCCGAAATTAACTGAATCAGCATTTTTTCGGCGGTATCTGCCTTACGGTATTCCTGGTAATATTTCTGGGAATTCTGTACCGGAGTTAACATGGGGTCCAACGGAATTTGAACCTCGGGGCAATCTTCCTCATAAAAATTCTGCACCCGTGCTGTTTTATCCCCTTTTTGCAGGGTATATAAATTGGCACTAATTAGGTCACCAAATATTTTCAGCTGTTCTCGCTGGGCGCACTCTTTCAATTCCTCCCGCTGAGCCGCAGTGCGGCGAACCACACGTTCCAGCGTATTACTCAGCAATTTATGCAGGTCGTGAGAGCGCTGGTGGATTCGTCCCATGCGGGCGCGCTCTCCAAAAAACACGTCTAAAAGCGCGCTAAAGGTTGGGTAGGTTTTGCAATCCATTGACTCACCGTATTGGGTAATGGGTAAAAACGCCATATCTTTCGGCCGGCCAGTAGCCGGGTCGCTCACTATGGTTGGGGTGCCGGCAAAGGATCGAACCGTTTGTAAAAATTCCGCCAGAACGCCGTTTACCCGGTCCCATCGCGCAACAGGAATTTCGGAAATAACCGGGTCTAACCCGTGAAAACAAAGCTCGGACAGCTCTCGACAAATAATGGGAGAAAGCCCCTGTACCGCTTCCAGCAGCGCTTTCGAAAGCGGAATATCGCGCCCGCTGCACAGCCGCCGTACAATCTCTTCAGGCTGTGTATCAAATGGGTTCAGCTTGTCCTGTGCGGGCGGCAGGGCGTATTGCATCCCCGGCAGCACCTGCCGTACCGAAGACATTTCAAAATCAATCCGTTTCATCGCGTCAATAATCCTGCCGTTCGGGTCAATTAAAATAATATTGCTGTGGCGGCCCATAATTTCACAGGCCAGGGTAAGAACAACCGTATCTCCCAGCTCGTTTATGGTTTCAAAATCCAAAAACAGAATACGGTCCAGCCCTTCCTGACGAACTCCCACCAGCTTTCCGCTGCCTAAATGCTTTCGCATTAACATGCAAAACATAGGCGGGCTTTTGGGGTTCTCGGGTGAGGTCTGGGTAAAATGAACCCTGGCATTATCGGCTGAGGCAGAAAGCAGCAGTTTGCCGCTGCCGCCTTTCCAGCGCAAGGTGATCACCAGCTCCTCCCGGGAGGGCTGTGCAATTTTATCTATTCTGGAACCCAGCGCAGCTTCTGTTATCTCATACCGGATTCTACTTAAATAAACCCCGTCCAGCGCCATGGGTTTCACGCTCCTTTCAATGGGTGGTTCAGTCCAGCTACTCCGTTTTATTTTCAAAAGCAATAATCCGGAACATCATGGAAGCTTACGGCAACCGCCGCAAAGCTGTTTAAACAGGCAACGGCTCTTTTCTATGCGTGTTCGCCCCATACCTTGGTACGGCAGCAACCACATCCGCCGTTTTAATACATCGGCAATTTTGGGCTAATCCGCTCTATAAATAATACGCAGGATCCCTGCTGCTTTCTGCTATGGTAAAACGGCCCTGGGGAAACTGCGCTTCCAGCCAAACTTTTAATGGGCTTAATACAACTGCCTCGGTGGCAAAATGCCCGGAATCTACCAGCGTCACCCCGCATTCTTCTGCCAAAAGCAGCAGATGATGCTTGGTGTCCCCTGTTACCAGCGCGTCGGCGCCCTTGGCTTTTGCCAAACTGATTAAATCCGCACCGGAGCCCCCGCATATGGCAACAGTCCTCACAGGCCGGTTACCCGGTACATATTTTAAACCGCCTACCCTTAGACTTTCTTTTACCATTGCAGCAAATTCCTGCGGCTGCATTGGCTGGGGCAGAACGCCAACCCGCCCAAGAGAAGCGGCTGCTTCCGCCGCTTCATCCTGAAAAAGGTCATATGCGGGCATTTCATAGGGGTGGGCCTCCTTCATGGCCTTTACTACCGCCGATACCCTGTCAGGAGGGACTATCATCTCGATGCGGGTTTCTTTCACCCGTTCCGGTACCCCCACTTTGCCGATTACAGGGCTGGATCCCTCCTCCGGTAAAAATTCGCCCAGTCCGTCCATGCTGAAAGCACAGCCGCTATAATTCCCTAAGGCTCCTGCACCAGCCGCAGCCATAGCCGTTTTTACCTTCGCGGCGTCTTGCCACGGAACAAATACTACTATTTTGCGGTAATATTCTTTTTGCGTCACTTCAAATTCCCTGCACTCTTTCAATCCAAGCGCTGCTGCCAGAGCATCATTCACACCGCACCTGGCAACATCCAGGTTGGTGTGCGCACTGATTACCGAAATCCCGTTTTGAATGCACCGGTAAACAACACTGTCCGCCTGCACTGCCTTCAGAGGCTCAAAAATAATGGGATGATGGGTAATAATAAGCTTATCTCCCCGCTTTTCGGCTTCTTTGATCACTGCCGGGGTGGCGTCCAGCGCCAGGGTAACTCCATCTGCAGGCAGGTCCGCACTGCCGATTAGCAGCCCACTGTTGTCCCACTCCATCGCCAAGCCAAAAGGTGCAAACTGATTTAATTTTGCATAAATATCTCCTACTGTAATCATCTTTATGCTCCATTCTGCCATTTTCCGGCGTTTCTATCAAGGAAAGTTTTTCAGCAGGAACTGCATCCTTCGCACTGTGCATCCGTGTCTGGCTCCTTCGCACAGCGCGCTGTTTTCTTCCTAAGGGCATTAGATTCCGGGGAATGCCCGGGGATTGCTAATGGAATCAATCATTTTGATGTGTTTCCTATCCGGGCTATTTCTGTTCTTCCACCGTTATCTTTTCCTGCACTACCCGGTACAGCTGCGCCGCCAAATCCCGCAACTGCCGGGGCGATTGTGCCTGTCTTTCCGCCTTTTCTAACCCGGCAGCTTTTCGCTCCAGCTTCTGGGCCTGGGTTAAAATATAATTTTCCGCTGCTGCAGTGTGGCATTCCGGTAATCTTCCTACCAGGGAAAACAAGGAACCTATCTGTCTATGCTTTCCTGTGTAAGCCGCCAGCATAACCGTATAAAGACGCCCTCTGTGGCGTACTGCCTGTTCCTGTATGATTTCAAAGCCATTTTTGTAAAGGGCCGTGCGCAAAAAGTCTGCCTTGGTCATTGGCTGAAGCACCAGCCTTTTTACCGGGTTTTGCGTCCATTCTGCCGCCGAAAGAATCTTCCAGATGAGTTCCCCTCCCATACCGGCAATTACAATATCATCGATTGGGAAATTTTCCAGCCCCTCCAGCCCATTGGTAAGCCGGGTTTTAATCTGATTCTCTAATGCATTTCGTTTAATTTCCTCTTCCGCCTTTTTTAAAGGCAGCACATTTACGTCACAGGCCAGGGCAGCCGGACAAATACCGCTCCCCACCAAATAAACCGGAAGATACCCATGGTCGGTTCCTATATCTGCCAAAAAACTACCTGGGCGCACCAGCGATGCAACTGTCCCCAACCTCTCGTCTAACTCCGGAAGACTCATTACGGATTCCTCCTGTCCTAAAGCCTTTTGATACAACAAGTCCGCTGACTATGCAGCGGACTTGAATAAGCGGTTCTATTCTTTGCCGGACATATGGGAATTCAGTTTCTGCACCAGAATGTCACAGTCTACTCCATGCACCATACAGGCTTCTTCCAACGATTCCCCCCGGGAAGATGGACACCCCAAACAGTGCATTCCCATCTCTAAAAAATATTGGGCGGTAGTACGGTCTGTATCCAATATTTCGCCAATCAAGCTTTGTCTTGTTACTGTCATGTTTCCATCCTCCGCATTTCATAATCTTTCCTGATTTTATTATACTTGGAAACGCGTTGGATTGCAAATTTTTTCGCTGCTATACACCTTATGCGGCAAACCGAAGCAGCAATCGAAGAAAATGGGATGAAAAACATTCTAAGCTTTTAATCACCGAATGGTGTATTATAATCCTGCTTCCTGGAACATAGGGGTGGACAAATAACGTTCGCCGGTATCGGGCAAAATAACAACTATGGTTTTCCCTTCATTTTCGGGACGACCTGCTACCTGGGCAGCGGCACTTAAAGCTGCACCAGAAGAAACGCCAACCAGAATCCCCTCGGTATGGGCTAGTTCACGCCCGGCAGCATATGCAGCTTCCCCCTGTACACAGAGTATTTCATCATAAATATGTTCGTTCAAAATCTCCGGCACAAAGCCTGCGCCAATTCCCTGCAGCGGGTGTGGGCCAGGGGTGCCGCCCGATAAAACCGGCGATGATGCCGGTTCTACCGCTATTACCTGAAGATTGGAGTTTTGCGATTTTAAATATTCCCCTGTTCCGGTAATGGTTCCGCCGGTGCCTATTCCCGCCACCAGAATGTCTACTTTACCATCGGTATCCCTCCAAATTTCCGGGCCGGTGGTTTTCCGGTGTGCTTCTGGATTGGCAGGGTTTATAAATTGGCCCGGCAAAAAAGAGTTTGGTGTTTCTTTTGCCAATTCCTCGGCTTTTGCAATGGCACCTTTCATTCCTTTGGCACCCTCGGTCAGCACCAGCTTGGCGCCATATGCTTTTAACAGGTTGCGCCGTTCTATGCTCATGGTTTCGGGCATGGTAAGAATAACAGAGTACCCTTTCGATGCCGCTACTGCAGCCAGGCCGATACCTGTGTTGCCGCTGGTGGGTTCGATAATAACAGAGCCCGGACGGAGCTTTCCGCTTTTTTCTGCTTCGTCAATCATTGCAGCGGCTACCCTGTCTTTTACACTGCCCGCTGGGTTAAAATACTCCAGCTTGGCTAAAATTTTCGCTTTAAGGCCTAATTTTTCACCATACCGCTTCAGTTCCAATAATGGGGTGTTGCCAATTAACTCTGGAAAACTATGATAAATTTTTGCCATATTATGATCACTCCTTATTTCTGCCGCTTTACAGTGGCCATTTTGTTCTGCTAAAATTCCCTTACCAGGCGAAGTTAAGGAATGATAAGGAAACAACTTCATATTCATGCAAAAATAAACTGTGGCCGAACTACTTGGCTCCTGAATCATTTATCTTTAGAAGCTTGAGTGTGTTTTGCCACCGCATTACACCGGAATTTTTACCCCAAACAGCGGTAAGGCATAAATCTGCAGGCAGCCGCTTTCTTGCAGAAGTTTGTTACATGCCAGACCACATATTTTAGCAGAAACCGATCATTGCTTTTTGATATACACGCTCCATACCTTTCAGATGCACTTCACATTTAATTCCTACTTATTAAGTATGAATTAAAGTATAATCTTGTGCAAAACGGTTGTCAAGCAATTTTTTACTTTTATGATGATTCCTTATTTGAATACTATTCACCTAGCTTAAAAAAGCCGAGGCTGGAATATGGCGGACGGGTAATTTTTATGGAAAACATTTTGTTATTAGGCTAAAGTGCCTGATTTTCTTGCTGTTTTATAATAGCAACCAAAACAGCTTTTGAACCCTGCATTCTTTAAAATCATACAGGTTTTCTAATAAAATATCTATAGTTTTACGCAAAAAAAGAGTGTCTTGCTTTCGCAAAACACTCTTTTTGTTGTACCAATAAAATTACTGCTGCTCTTTGATTTTAGCAAAGCACTCGCTGCAGTATACAGGGCGGTCTTCACGAGGACGGAAGGGAACCTTCGCCTCTTTGCCGCACTCTGCACAAAGTGCAGTGAACATTTCTCTCTCGGGTTTCGCAGCATTTTTGCGAGCATCGCGGCAAGATTTGCATCTCTGGGGCTCGTTTACGAAGCCTCTCTGAGCGTAAAACTCCTGCTCGCCTGCGGTGAAGATAAACTCAGCTCCGCACTCTTTGCATACCAATGTTTTGTCCTGATACATGTTTTCTACCTCGCTTATGGATTTTTAAATTTACCCGCAGGCCCAGCTGAACTGAGATTGAAGTCACCGCTCGTATTGAGACATAGGGTATTA
Source organism: Ruminococcaceae bacterium Marseille-P2935 (assembly GCA_900104565.1). Lineage (GTDB taxonomy): Bacteria > Bacillota > Clostridia > Oscillospirales > Ruminococcaceae > Marseille-P2935. Next base: position 783,106 of record LT629951.1, on the reverse strand, counting down.
TTATACAAGCCCTCTCCGGGCATGTAGTTGGGGAATTTTGACCGATCAGATGATCGATCGTAGCTTTCGTCTTACTCGTTGAAGGGCATTGTCCACAGCTTTGGTAGCACATTGTAGTAGTTGGGCAATTTCGTAATACGAATGTCCGCTGAGATACAATTTCAATGTTTCCTGTTCAAAAATAGACAAAAGGTCTCTCATCCTGGATCTGCGTTCGTCCAGATCCTCCTGCATGATAACCAAATTTTCCGGATCGCTGATTCTAACCCGATCCAGTTCACCTGACTGCCGGCAATCCTGTTCATTCATCTCGCTCAGCGGCAGATAATTTTGCAAAGCCTTATGTTTTTCGCCACCTGCACCTTTTACTGCCGAATTCATCCGGTTTGTAATGCAAACGGTAGCATAGGTACGAAACAGGCTGTCTCGTGTGGAATCGAAGGTACGAATCGCCCCCAAAAGGCCAATAAAACCTTCTTGGGCTAAATCCTCCGGTTCATAACCCGGCCCGATATAACCAGACGCCTTAAAACGAACCAGCGGTATATACCGTACAATAAGTTCCGAAACGGCCTGGGCATCTGACTGTTGGGCTAAAGCCACAAGTTGCTCATCCGTCAATAAAACATTCCCGCCTGGCATTTTCTGTGCTGCACCTGTTCTTTCACAGACTAAAATGATTATCTTGCTTTATTATAGTTCATTCTTTATGGAACTGTCAATAGGTTTTGCATTTTTGTTAAAATTGGTCTTGTTTTAATATCGATTATTGGGTAACATCCCGAATCCATGTTCCTTTTTTTAATCGAATTACCGCAGTCAGGCTCTTAAGCACCTCATCTGATTTTAAAAACGCGTACACAATAGGAATCGGTAATTTCCAAAGGAACGCTGCCAGCGCCCCAATGGGGATTGCGGTAATCCACATAAATACCACATCAACTACCAATACAAAATGTCCGTCTCCGCCGCCCCGTAAAATCCCCATCAAAGAAACCGAAGCGATCGTCTGGAAAAATACGATTACACTTCCTACGGTTAAAAGCTGGTCTGCAATCAGCTTGGTGGCTTCCGGCACATTGTAAAACGAGATGACCAGCGGCCGGACAAAATACATGACTGCGCAGGAGCAAAACCCGATCAAAACACTTAATACCATTAAAGTCCTGGCCCGCTCCCTGGTTCTTTCATAATCCCCCGTGCCAATCGTATTGCCCGTAATGGTGGCTGCCGCTGCGCTAACTCCAAAGGTAACTACCGAAACCAACTGAAACACCACACTGCAGATACTGTTGGCAGCGACAAAATCCGTTCCAAGGCGGCCTATAATAACCGAAATAACGGACGAGCTCAAGCTCCACAGCATCTCGTTGCACAGTACCGGCAAAGCCACAGGGAAATAGTCGGACAGCATAGATTTTTCCACGTGCTTTAGGTCCTTTAGGCGAAGCTTGACTTTCTTTTCCAGCCTAAGGGTATAAACCAGTACAATGGTACATTCTACAATGCGCGAAATAAACGTCGCAATTGCCGCACCTACAATTTCCAATCGGGGAGCCCCCAGATTACCAAAAATCAGCACCCAGTTTAAAAAGGTATTGATCACCAGCGCAGTACCGTTTACCGCAACCGAAATTTTTACCGTACCCACTGCCCGAAAAGACTGCAGCGTAGTATTGGTGATTCCGGTCAGCAGGCAGGTCGGCGCCAAAATACGCATATAGGATGCACCCAGTTCAATAACCTCCTGATCCGGGGTAAAAATCGACATAATTTGTCTGGGGAAGAAAAGTCCTGCCAAGGTAAACAGGACAGCCCCCACCAGCATGGTACGATACATGATGGACATGGTCTTTCGAATCATCTCCGTATCGCCTCTGCCCCAATATTGAGCGATCATTACGTTTGCTCCGCCCGCAATACCAAACGTAAAGATCATAAATACAAAAAAGAACTGATTGGCCAGCGAGCCAGCTGAAAGAGGCGCCTGCCCCAGCAACCCAATCATCACGGTGTCCATCATGGAAACACCAAAGGTAATCAGGTTTTGCAGTGTAATCGGCACCGAAATTGCCAGCAGCACGTTATAAAAAGACCGGTCTCTGGTGAGTAATCTCAAATAGTCGCCCTCTTTCCTCAAATCCAATATCCGTTTTAGTATATCATATCCCTTGTATTTTTTCGAGAGATGAAAATTTTTCTCTCTTTTTACTTTTGGACTGATGGGTGATGACTTCGTCAATTTCACAATGCATTGATTGAAGCAGAAAGATATGATAAAGTAAGAAAATGACAAATATGAATTGGGCGAGATAATTCTATGAAGCAAATTGGCATTCAAATGATAGACAATTCCATTTCATCACATTGGTGGAAGAAGATAATAGAACATTTTGTAAAAGTGGGCGATCCATTTGAAATTCGTTGCTGGAGAGAAGAAGCTGCCGAAATTGGGCAGGCTTCTTTATATGGCACTGCTGTTGATGATAGATACGAAGTATCTATCAAAGGGATAGTAACAAAAGACCTAGTTGAAGAATTGCTGATAGAAGAACCCGCAGATAAAGGCATATATAACAAGATGACAAAATATTTTACAATCCATGTGAAAAATGATTTATGCGATATTTGGAGTGAGCACTATGGGACGGAGATGGTAATAAATATCACAGCTGATACGGATATAGAATTTTTTGAACAAGTAATGAGGCAATATCCTGAAAGCTTTAGCGTCGGGATAAGCTAACAACAACTTCCTGTTTATTGAACAGTTGCTGTCTGTGAATATACCTTTTTTCGTTACTTCGACGACAGAAGATTATTTATATTCTGAATCAGTCCAAAAGGTAAAAGGGAGAAATTTTTGAATAAAAGCAATCGCGTTCTTTTAAATTCTGGTTGCCTCCTTTTTTATACATTTGCCCCCGGAAGCTTGAATTCCCCATGGGTCAGCCGTTGAGGCAGGTAGTTGGGTAAAAGCAGAGAGCCCCGCCGGATGATATTCTCCCCATAGCGCAGCCGCTGCCGGTTCACCTCTGCTTCAAGCTGTTCGGTACGTCGGAGTTTTTCTACATTGCTGTAAAAAGACAGCTGGCCGTACGCCCATTCATCGGTCAGGCTGCAGGCCCTTACCCCTACAGCTCGTATCCTTCCAGGGAAGGGAAGGTACTGATCCATCAGCTCACCTGCCCGGCTGGCCATCACAGACGCAGACCGGGTTGGGTATTCCAAATGCCCCATTAGTTCCCGCACCCTCAGTTCGCTGTCCTTCAGGCTGAGTACCAGGCTGCCCGCCATAAGGTTTTCTGCCCGCAGCCGCATACAAACCTCCTCGCTTAACGCCAGAATAACCCTTCTCACCTGGTCTCGGGTAACCAGGTCCTGGGTGCAGGTAGAGGAATTCCCCATACTTTTAGGCGGAGTACACGCATCCATTTTTGCTACCGGGCTGGTGTCATACCCATTGGCATACTGCCATAACTTCTCTCCGTTTTTCCCAAGCTTTTGTTTTAAAAGCTCGCAAGGGAACGCCGCAAGCTGGCCGATTGTTATAAGGCCCATCTGTTCCAGTTGACGGGCGGTAGCGCGGCCTACACCCAGCAGTTCATATACCGGGCGGCTCCATACCTTATTTTTATAGTTTTCTTTGGTAATTTCGGTCACACCGTCCGGTTTTTTCAAGTCGCTGCCCAATTTTGCAAAAATTTTATTATAGCTGATTCCCACCGAAATTGTAATTTTTTCTTCTGTTTTTACCTGTTCCCGAATCTGGTCTGCAATAGAACGTTCATCTCCCAACAAATGCAAAGAACCCGTTACGTCCAGCCAGCACTCATCAATGCCAAAAGGTTCCACCTGGTCGGTATAACGGTAATAAATTTCCCTCACTTTACGGGAAATTTCCACATACTGTTCCATATGAGGTGGAAGCAAAATCAGGTTTGGGCATTTGCGCTGGGCCTGCCAAACAGTTTCTCCCGTAGAAACCCCAAACCGTTTGGCAGGCTCATTTTTGGCCAAAATAATACCATGACGGTCTGCTACGCTGCCGCAAACTGCTACCGGCTTATGCTGTAGCTCCGGTTTGTCCTTGCACTCCACCGAGGCATAAAAATTATTTAAATCACAATGTAATATTTTCCGCTCCATCTGTCCCCTCCAAAAGAACATTTGTTCTAAGTTTTATTATACTCAGAACATATATTCTTGTCCAGCGGAAAACCATTCTAAAAATTTTTCTTGATTCCCGCTAATTTTTATTGTATAATGAATAAGCGTTCTGAAACACACATATGCCGGTGTGATGGAATTGGCAGACGTGCTGGACTCAAAATCCAGTGGTAGCGATACCGTACCGGTTCGACCCCGGTCACCGGCACCAAAAAACCAAGCATTTTTATGCTTGGTTTTTTATTTTATCTGTATAACATAAAACAAAAACAGTAATCTTTTAAGGCAGGCGAGGAATAATGATAAAAAATCCTTAAAAATGCAATCGGCATGAGTATTGGAATAACCCTTAGCGGTTGTACTTTTGCCAAAACTATTTTTCAACAATCTGTATAACAGTACTTTCCCGCTGCTTTGAAAACAAGCAATCCTTTATTTGGTGGTTGGATATGAGGTATCTTTTCTTGTATTTTTAATAATCAATCGGATAAAGTTAAAATTTGAAACGAACATAAAATGAAAACACGGGTTCTTCGGGTTTTATAAGACATGAACATATCCGGATTGACCAGGCATAGTGCTTTTATTTTTCAATTCATCTTTCTGTTCAAATTTAGCCTGCCGGCCTTTGTTTACCCTTCCCTGGGCGGGGAGCTGCCTTCAAGTATGGGAACTGCTTTTACAATTGACAAATGTATGCCCCCTTATTATAATGAAAAACAGGGAATGAAGTTCTCCCTTGGTAAAACCTAAACCGCTTTTTTAAGCTGATGACTTCTGCGATGGTGGCTTTTCGCAGAATCATCGGCTTTTTTGTTGTGAAAATTTTTAATAAAAGCACTGTGCACTGCGGCATGTTTCTGCCCCGTGTGTAAAACTTCTGTGCCAGTCAGCGCTTTTATTCAGTAAAACGCCGCGCATGAGAGATTTGTTTTAAAAATATTTTCAGAAAACAAGAGCAAATTTTTGTTATGCCGGTTGCAGTGTTCCCCCTTTCTTTCGCTTTCAGTTTGCTTTTCAAGGGTCCTGCCTGCCTTGGAAGGAAACGGTGTTCATTGATTTCAATTGTTTCTTGAGAGGAGTTTTGTTATGTTATTATCCCTTGCGCTCATTTTCCTTTGCGGTATCGGATTGGGAAAGGTATTTGAACTGTTAAAGCTGCCCAGCTTGCTGGGGATGCTGATAACAGGTATTATTTTAGGGCCTTATGCCCTAAACCTGCTGGACCCGTCTCTGCTTGGTATTTCTCCGCAACTGCGGCAAATTGCTTTAATTATTATTCTTTCGCGAGCCGGCATGAACCTGAATATCAGTGATTTAAAAAAAGTTGGCCGTCCAGCTATTTTGTTGTGTTTTATTCCAGCTTGTTTTGAAATTGCCGGAATGATGCTGCTTGCGCCCAGGTTTTTTGGTATTTCACTGCTTGAATCTGCTGTAATGGGAACAGTAATCGCTGCAGTTTCCCCAGCCGTCATTGTTCCAAGAATGATAAAACTAATCGAAACCGGGTACGGAACAGATAAAGCAATTCCTCAGATGATTATGGCCAGCGCCTCAGTGGATGATGTATTTGTTATCGTTCTTTTCACAGCATTTTCGGGGTTGCTGCAGAGCGGTAAAATGGAAGCGGCTGTTTTTCTCTCAATTCCAACCTCTATTTTGTTGGGTATGCTCGGCGGCGGGGCAGCCGGACTTCTTCTGGCCGTATTTTTTGCTAAAGTACATATGAGGGACAGTGCCAAAATTGTTGTTTTGTTGGCTATTTCATTCCTGCTGGTAACCCTGGAACAGCAGCTTACCGGCCCGGTGGGTTTTTCCGGGCTGCTTGCTGTTATGGCAATGGGAGTGGCTATGCGCATCAAACGGGAAAATGTATCCAAGCGCCTGTCCAGTAAATTTTCTAAACTTTGGGTAGCCGCCGAAATATGGCTGTTTGTTCTGGTGGGGGCGGCAGTTAATATAGACTATGCATTAAAAGCTGGTTTCGCGGCTGTTTTGCTTATCATATGCGTTTTGGTGCTGCGCATAGGCGGTGTGTTTGTTTGCCTTTGGGGAACAAAGCTAAACCAAAAAGAGCGCACTTTTACCGCTTTTTCCTATATTCCAAAAGCGACGGTACAAGCTGCCATTGGCGGTTTGCCCTTGGCAATGGGGCTTGCCTGCGGAAATATTGTCCTCACCGTAGCGGTACTCTCTATACTAATGACAGCTCCCCTTGGCGCACTGCTGATAGACCGCACCTTCCAAAAATACTTAACTCGAAATAACCAGTAAGCTCACTCTATGCCCTCCCCCTATAATCATCACGTTCCCCGACGTACCATCGGGTTCCCGGTCAATTTAGGTGCTGCTTTCATTTGCAGCAATAATCAAAACCACGCGTTGAACGCGTGGTATGCGCCGCCCTAGAAGGGCATATTACCGGCACACCTCTTAAGAGGCATTGAACATTTCGTCACTTGCATCAAGTACCCTTCCACCCGTAAACGGGCAATTCATCCGCTTAACAACTATTTCTGCTAATCCGCCAGCCTGTTTATTGGCAACTCGCTTCGCTCGCTGCCCTTGGCTAAAGCTTTTTTACGGGATACCTCCACCGGCAAAGCCGGTGGTTTCCACAATAATGATAAGAAGAGATTTCCGGCTTTTAACCGGAAATCTCTTCTTAAACTATTCAAAAAAAGCCTCGGGAGCACAAAGGGTACAGGCGGTAATTTTACCAGAAAACCGGATAGAAAGGCGTACAGTGAGTGCTTTTTTAGGAATTTGAAAACAACACATCTGCCGTTTAAACTGGGCAGTAATCTGATGTTGAACCTCCCATCTTACCGGTGCAATCAATTTGCCATCCATATCGTGAAAATCAGCTGCCAGTTCAATTTTTTCACAATCAATCGCTCGTACCATCACCCCCCAATGGATCGAACACATTCCGATTACGCAAATAACCGGGTCAAACCGAATGATTGCGTTTTCTTTGCAGCCACGCGCCTGGGTAACGCTGCAGGTGCGGTAGTCATCCAAGCAGAAGTCGTCATAAGTAAAGCCGCATCCTGAAAAAAATTCTGGTCCGCCCTTTGGCCCCGGGCACCAGCGGGAATTACGAATTAAATTATTCATTGTATTTCCAGCTTTCTATGCTCATTGTATTTATTTCTGTTTCGTTTAAACTGAAATTTAGATTTAATCTGAAACTGCTTTTCATATTGAACTGTATCTGAACCTTGAAAAACAGTTTTTTGTAGCATGGGTTAATTTCCTTTCATTTACTATATGGGAACTTCCCCCTATCGGTGATAGCTCCTGATGCTTATTTGATATAATTTGATTCAACTTATTTTAAACAGCGGTATTACAGAAGAAAACCGCCCCTTAAACATAAACAATTTTGTAAATTTACATTGCAAACCGGTGCCATCGTATTCAAGTTGTGCTACAATTGGGGTATTGGGTTAAAAGGCAAAAGGAGGGCTGCACTTGCATGTGAATAAATTAAACGTGAGCCGTGTAAACCACTTGCTCTCGGGGATTTTAATGGTATTATTCGGTATTGTCATTCTTTGGAAAGGGTTTGATTTTCTTTCGCTGCTATTCCAGCTTTTGGCCCTGATTATTATAATAAGCGGCATTTCCGGTATGATAAGCTTTTGGACAAAAGAGAGGAATAAGGCAGCGCTGGGCGGCGCCCTGCTAAGTACGCTGCTGGGCATCACCCTACTGCTTTTCGGGCAGCTTCCCTTTGCGGTGCTTTCTATTCTATTTGCTTTGTATGCGCTGCTGAACGGGCTGGTTAAACTGGTGGACAGCATTTTAATCTTACGTAACCATTCCGAGGGCTTTTTAGCAGCTGCTATCTCTTGCCTGTTTTTTTTCACCTTTGGTATCCTTCTTCTCTTTTCCCCGCTGCTGCATGTGCGTGCAGTGTTGGTTATTATTGGCATTTATTGCGAACTGTTGGGTGTCACCTTAATTTCAGACGGGATTCGTGAAATGATACCGGTTCAAACCAAAAACAGCTTGAAACGGCGGGTACGCATCTCTCTGCCGGTGTTTTTTGCCGCATTTTTACCGCACCGCATGCTTACCCAAATCAACGAAGTACTGGCTTTGCAGGAGGGTTCGGTGCCAAAAGATGCCCTACTGGAACATGACCTGGCCGAGCCTTCCCCTGATTTGGAAATTTTTGTCCATGTATCGAAAGATGGCTTTTGTGCCTTTGGCCATGTAGACTTCGCTTTTGAGGGGGAACTGATCGCCTACGGAAATTATGATGAAGAATCTGGTAAGCGGTTCCCCGGGGTAGGGGACGGCGTACTGATTGTAACAAATAAAGAACAGTATATTCCCTTCTGCCTAAAATTTAATAAAACCACAATCTTTTCCTTTGGATTAACTCTTACTGAGGAACAAAAAGAAAGCGTACGGGAGCGTATACGGCAGGTTAAAAAAGGGTTGATTCCATGGCAGCCTCCCTCCATGGTGGATCAAGCTTTAGGAATTCCCAGGCCGTCTGAGGGATATCCTGATTTTTCAAGCGAACTTGCGCTGCATACAAACGTTTCTTTTTATAAGTTCACAGGAGGAAAATTCAAAACCTATTTTGTAATGAGCACCAACTGTGTTTTGCTGGCTGACAGTATTATCAGCAAAGCCGGTACCGACATTTTAAGCATAAACGGTATTATCAGCCCAGGTACCTTTTATGATTACCTGGAAAAAGAATACCAGCGTAAAAACGGCCGAGTCACCTCCCGGCGTGTTTATCAGTTGGATGCTAATCTAACCGGGGAGGACTTGAGAAAAAATGCATGAGTTAAAAATATTTGAAATCGCCTATGGATCTCCACAATACAAAGAGGAATTTGACCTGCGTGACCGGGTACTCCGGGTTCCGCTTGGGCTTAAATTGGCAGAGGACGACCTTTCCATGGAGCCGACCCATCATCATATTGGCGCTTATTGGGACGGCAAGCTGGTAGGAACGGTCGTGTATTATCCGCTGAACAATTCCACCATCCGCTTGCGTCAGGTTGCTGTAGATGAAAATTTTCGCGGAAAAGATATCGGCCGCCGGGTGATACAGGCGGTAGAAGGGTTGGTAAAAAACCAAGGATATTGCAGCATTATTTTGGATGCCAGAAAAACTGCAGTTGGTTTTTATCAAAAATTAGGTTACAAGACTCTGGGTGAAGAATTTATAGACGTGACCATTCCCCACATTAAAATGCAAAAATCGCTAAACAATTAACAATCTTAGCCCATAGAATCAGTCTGTCATTGTAAATCTTTCTAAAATACTGGTAAAATGATTTATGGGATTGTCAAGAAAGCTGAAAAAACATTTTTTAGAATAAAAACCATTGCTTTTACCCCCAAAACAATTTAATATTGAATTGTTATTTCAAGTTGGAGGCGTCAGAATGGAGCTTTGGTTATATGGGCCGTTTCATAACAACCTTCCCTGGTTCGGGTCCGGGTCAGGCACAGGTGACAAGTGCGCGCTGATGTCGCCGGTTACACAGGCGTTTTGCGTAATAAAACTACTCTTTGGAAGCCCCATGCGTAGTGCCTCTAAAAACAGAATCATTGTAACCTGACTACTAAAGGCCGTGGTGCAACTGCACCACGGCCCTTTTCGTTGCTTTAATTGATCGTAATTATTTCATACCCGACCGTTTTTTCCGTGAATAAGGCTATTGCCTTCAACTTGCAGCCTGGTTGGAACGCTAACGTCGGGTTTATTCTTTTGATTTTTTCTTTTATCCATAAACAAACATTAAAACAAAAAGGTGGTCATGAAAATGCAAAGCAAAAAAGTAGCAATTATCATGGGGAGCGACAGTGATTTGCCCATTGTTAAAAATGCGGCCGCTCAGTTAAAAAAATTGGACATCCCCTGCGAGGTGCGGGTAATGTCTGCCCATCGCACTCCAAAAGAGGCCTGTGCGTTTGCCTCTTCTGCCCGTTCCAACGGGTTTGGCGTAATCATTGCGGCAGCCGGCAAAGCGGCGCACCTGGCCGGTGTACTGGCAGCACACACCACACTCCCTGTAATCGGTATTCCCATTAAGTCCTCCACGCTGGACGGCTTGGACGCACTGCTTTCTACCGTGCAGATGCCAAAAGGTGTTCCCGTTGCCACCGTGGCGATTGACGGGGCCGATAACGCGGCTATTCTGGCCGCTCAAATGCTGGCTTTAGAAGACGAAGCACTGGCCAAAAAGTTAATGAATATGCGCCTGGCAATGACCGCAGAGGTATTGGAGAAAGATAAGGCTTTGCAGGCCCAGATTGACCAGTTGTAATTTTATCGGTACCGGTGCTGCCGATTCATCCCCGGTAGCCCTTTAATTGAAAATAAAACAAACATTCAAAAACAGGAGGAAAAAACATGCAGAAGCTGGAACAACTCTACGAAGGAAAGGCAAAACGCGTCTACAAAACAGACGATCCCAATGTGTACATGGTGGATTACAAAGACGATGCCACCGCTTTTAACGGCTTAAAAAAGGGAACCATTGCCGGTAAAGGGGTGATTAACAACCGGGTGACCAACCACCTGATGAAACTGTTGGAAAAAAACGGCATTCCCACACATTTGGTAAAAGAGATCTCTGACCGCGAAACTTTGGTAAAAAAGGTTTCTATTGTACCGTTAGAAGTCATTGTGCGCAATATTGCTGCTGGCTCTTTGGCCAAGCGCCTGGGTCTGCCTGAGGGTACAAAACTGAAAAAGACTGTTCTGGAATACTGCTATAAGGATGACGAACTGGGGGACCCTATTGTAAACGATTATCATATTCTCGCCATGGAATGGGCTACCTCGGAAGAGCTGAAAACCCTGGCTGACTATTCCTTTAAAATTAACAATATCCTCACCGATTACCTAAAAGACCTGAACATTGAGCTGATTGACTTTAAGCTGGAGTTCGGCCGTACTGCGGATGGGACAATTATTCTGGCTGACGAAATCTCCCCCGACACCTGCCGTTTCTGGGACAGCGTAACCGGCGAAAAGCTGGATAAAGACCGTTTCCGCCGTGATTTGGGCGGTGTGGAAGACGCTTACCAGGAAGTAATGAAACGCCTGATGGGCGAATAATTCTGTTTGGCCTTTTTATAATCAGCAGCGATTGAAAGCTTTGCCTTTGGGGTATGCCGCAAAGAAGTTATTGTATTACAACAATATTTAAACCGCCCCTTTACCATTCATACAACGGCTTTTAATCAATCGGTACAAAACAGAAATTTAGAATTAGCAGGAGGAACAACATGTTGGATAAACTCCACGAAGAGTGCGGCGTATTCGGCATTTACGATAACGATGGGCTAGACGTCATTCTTTCCGCCTATCATGGTCTTTATTCTTTACAGCACCGCGGTCAGGAAAGCTGCGGTATGGCAGTCAATGACGATGGACTGATTACAGGATATAAGGACACCGGCCTGGTAAACGAGGTGTTTACCAAAGAGGTTTTAGCCTCGATGGGCAGCGGAAAAATGGCAATTGGGCATTGCCGCTACAGCACTACCGGCAACCAAAACCGCATTAATGCACAGCCGCTGATCATCCGCCATGTAAAAGGCCCCATGGCGCTGGCACACAACGGCAACCTGACCAATGCGGCAGAGCTAAGAGAAGAACTGGAGATGACGGGAGCCATCTTCCACACCACCAGCGATACTGAAGTGATTGCCTACACCATTACCAAGGAGCGGCTCATCTCACATTCTATTGAAGACGCTGTATGCGCGGCAATGAATAAAATCAAAGGGGCTTATTCGCTGGTTATCATGTCCCCTAAAAAACTAATTGCCGTGCGCGATCCCTTGGGTTTTAGGCCCCTGTGCATGGGAAAAATTAAAAACAGCTATGTATTTGCCTCTGAAAGCTGTGCCCTTGACAGCATCGGCGCCCAATTTGTGCGGGATATTGAACCCGGTGAAATTGTTGTGATAGACGAAAACGGGCCGCGCAGCATCAAAACCCACTGCGGGTGCGAAAAAAGCTCGCTGTGTGTCTTTGAGTTCATCTATTTTGCCCGTCCCGATTCGGTGGTTGACGGCAGCTGTGTACATATCGCCCGCCAGCGGGCAGGTTCCTTTTTGGCGCTGGAGCACCCGGTTCAGGCCGACGTTGTCATCGGCGTACCCGATTCCGGACTGGATGCCGCGTTGGGCTATGCCAAGCAGTCCGGTATTCCTTACGGGGTTGGGTTTATCAAAAACAAATATATTGGACGTACCTTTATTCAGCCTGGGCAAACCCAGCGCGAAAACGCAGTGCGCATTAAATTAAATACCGTACGTTCCACGGTGGAAGGCAAGCGGGTGGTGCTGATTGATGATTCGATTGTGCGCGGCACCACCAGCGCCAGAATTGTAAAACTGCTGCGGGAATCGGGTGCAACCGAAGTTCATATGCGCCTTTCGGCTCCGCCCTTTCGCTACCCCTGCTATTTTGGAACCGATATCGACTCCAGCGAAAATCTGATTGCATACAAACACTCTTTAGAAGAGATGCGTCAGATGATTGGAGTGGACTCCCTGGGCTTTTTATCGGTGGAAAGCGCCAAAAAAATCGCAGGAAACTCCAAATGCGGCTTTTGTGCCGGGTGTTTTACCGGGGAATACCCCATTGAAGTCCCCAGCACTCAGAAAAAGTCCAAGTTTGAAAAGAAGATCAGCGAAAGCAACGACTAAGGAGGAGCTATGAAAAGTTTTAGCGAAAGCTATAAAGAAGCCGGTGTGGATATTACCGCCGGTTATACTGCGGTTGAACTGATGAAATCCCATGTAGCCCGCACCATGACATCCGGTGTTTTATCCGGAATCGGCGGATTCGGAGGGCTATTCGAACTGGATTTAACCGGAATGCAGCGGCCTGTGCTGGTGTCCGGTACCGATGGTGTTGGCACCAAGCTGAAAATTGCTTTTATGATGGACAAGCATGATACCGTGGGAATTGACTGCGTGGCCATGTGTGTCAATGATGTGGTGTGCTGCGGCGCAAAACCACTGTTTTTGCTGGATTACATAGCGGTAGGCAAAAATATTCCAGAACGTGTTGCCGCTATTGTTTCGGGCGTTGCCGAAGGCTGCGTGCAGTCAGGTTGTGCACTGATTGGCGGGGAAACCGCCGAAATGCCCGGATTTTACCCTGAAGATGAATATGACCTGGCTGGATTCACAGTTGGCGCTGTAGAAAAATCCCGTATCTTAGACCGCAGCCAGGTTGCCCCTGGAGACGTATTAATTGCCCTGCCCTCCAGCGGGGTACATTCAAACGGTTTTTCTTTGGTGCGTAAGCTGTTCGATATTGAACACAAGGGGTTGGACCGTTACAGCAGCGAACTTGGCGCCACCCTGGGCGAAACTTTGCTCACCCCTACTAAAATTTATGTAAAGCCGGTTCTGGCACTGTTAAACCAGGTTACGGTAAAATCCATTTCCCATATTACCGGGGGCGGATTTTACGAAAATATTCCCCGTGCCCTCCCCGAAGGGCTCACCGCAAAAATCGAGCTTGCTTCCTTAAATACTCCGCCAATCTTCCCTCTCATGCAAAAGGTGGGGAATATTCCTAAGCGCGATATGTACAACACCTTCAACATGGGGGTTGGCATGTGTGTTGTTTGCGGCAAACAGGATGCAGATAAAGCACTGGAGGTTTTAAGAGCACAGGGCGAAGATGCCTATGTGATGGGCGAAATTGTTTCGGGCGAAAAGGGTGTGGAACTATGCTGAATGTAGCAATTTTTGTATCGGGCGGCGGCACCAACCTGCAGGCGATTATTGACGCGAAAGCCGCCGGTAAGATTTTAAACGGGAACCTTGCCCTGGTAGTTGGCAGCCGCGATGGGCTGTATGCCCTGGAACGTGCGAAAAATGCCGGTATTCCCACCACGGTAATTAACCGCAAACAGTTTGCCAGCCAGGATGATTTTGATGACGCCCTGATTCAAACCCTGCAGGAACACGATATTGGGCTGGTGGTGTTGGCGGGCTATCTTTCCATTTTAAGTGAGCGGTTTACCCAAGCTTACTCCCGCAAAATTATCAACGTGCATCCTTCCCTCATCCCCTCCTTCTGCGGGGCAGGCTTTTATGGGCTTCGGGTGCATCAGTCTGCGTTGGATTATGGCGTGAAGGTGACTGGCGCCACCGTGCATTTTGTAAACGAAATACCGGACGGCGGGGAAATTATTGCTCAAAAGGCTGTAGAAATTTTGCCTGACGATACTGCCGAAACCCTGCAAAAACGGGTAATGGAACAGGTGGAATGGAAAATACTGCCCCAGGCAGTATCTGACTTTTGCGACGGCAAGCTGAAGTAAGTGGCCGCTGTTTATTTTACCATATTGTTGTGTTTTATACGGCACCGTGCAGGTGCTATATTGGAAACGTAGTCACTCTTTGACAACAATATTAAAACCACCTTAGGAGATGTGCAGAACCATCCGCGCTGTCACGTTCCGGTTCTTATACTTCTTCTTCGGCGGGATACGCCTCGAAGCAACCTCCTGCGGGAGTCCGAAATGCTCTTATCATTCTTTACTTCGCGTGATAAGAGCTGGGTTTCATTGTATTTTACGCCGACGCGAAGCGGCAGAATGGAGCAACAGTTTGAAAGTTTCTTTCAAACTGCCTCTCGCAAAGCGATGTGCAGAACCTCCGCGCTGTCACGCTCCGGTTCTTATGCACAAAAATGCTCTTATCATTCTTTACTTCGCGTGATAAGAGCTGGGTTTCATTGTATTTTACGTCGACGCGAAGCGGCAGAATGGAGCAACAGTTTGAAAGTTTCTTTCAAACTGCCTCTCGCAAAGCGATGTGCAGAACCATCCGCGCTGTCACGCTCCGGTTCTTATGCACAAAAATGCTCTTATCATTCTTTACTTCGCGTGATAAGAGCTGGGTTTCATTGTATTTTACGTCGACGCGAAGCGGCAGAATGGAGCATTTTATGAAAAAACGGGCACTGCTTAGTGTATCAGATAAAACTGGAATTGTTGATTTTGCCAAAGGCCTTTCGGCGCTGGGGTATGAAATTGTCTCTACCGGCGGCACTGCCAAGGCGCTCAAGGAGGCCGGGGTTGCAGTTACCGGCGTTTCCGAGATTACCGGTTTTCCCGAATGTTTGGACGGCCGGGTAAAAACCCTGCACCCTGCCATTCATGCAGGGGTGCTGGCAATGCGCGAAAACCCTGAGCATATGCGCCAGCTTCAGGAGCTTGGGGTAACCCCCATTGATGTGGTTGCCATCAACCTTTACCCCTTTAAGCAGACTATTTTAAAACCAGGCGTACAGCTTGAAGAGGCCATTGAAAACATTGATATTGGCGGTCCAACCATGATTCGTGCTGCCGCAAAAAACTGGCAGGATGTTGCTGTTGTGGTTGACCCTGCCGATTATAGCATGGTGCTCACCCAACTGAAAGAGGGCGCCTTAAGTAAAGAAACAAAATTCCAGCTGGCTTATAAGGTGTTTGAACACACCAGCAGCTACGACACCCTGATCGCCTCTTATTTACGCAGCCAGCTTGGCGCTCCCCTCTTCCCCCAAGAGCTTTCCCTCACCTACGAAAAGGTGCAGGAGATGCGCTATGGGGAAAACCCTCATCAAAAAGCCGCCTTTTACAAAGAAGTTGGCGCTCCTTCAAACACCCTGCCTGCAGCCAAACAGCTTCACGGCAAGGAGCTTAGCTATAACAACATTAATGATACAAACGGCGCTTTAGATATGCTGAAGGAACTGGGCAACGACCGCCCTGCCGCCGTTGGGGTTAAGCATGCCAATCCCTGCGGCGTGGGCCTTGGCGATACTATTCTGGAAGCTTATTTGAATGCATACAATGCCGATCCGGTTTCTATTTTTGGTGGTATTGTTGCACTCAACCGGCCGGTGGATTTGGCAACCGCTACCGAGCTTTCCAAAATCTTTTTAGAGATTATCATCGCCCCTGCCTTTGACGCAGATGCACTGGAACTGCTCAGCCAGAAAAAGAACATCCGCCTATTAGAGCTTCCTGACTGCATGGTGCCCAACGCTAAAAACCTGTTTGATATGAAAAAAGTTGCTGGGGGCCTGCTGGTACAGCAGCTGGATACCCAGCTGCTGAATGGGCAGGATTTAAAGGTTGTTACCGACCGTGCTCCAACCGAGGACGAAATGAAAGCGCTGAATCTGGCCTGGAAGATTGTAAAGCATACAAAATCCAACGGGATTGCCCTGGCTAAAGGGGATGCCTCGGTAGGCATTGGCCCCGGGCAAACCAACCGTATTACTGCGTTGGAACTGGCAATTAAATATGCGGGAGACAAAGCGGCGGGCTCGGTAATGGGTTCAGACGCCTTCTTCCCCTTTGACGACTGCGTAGAAGCAGCGCATCAGGCCGGAATTACCGCTATTATCCAACCGGGCGGGTCAATCCGGGATGAGGATTCCATCCGGCTGTGCAACAAATATGGAATTGCAATGGTGTTTACCGGCATGCGTCATTTTAAGCACTAATGCTGATTGAGCAGGCTGTTGAGCGGCTGCCGCCTATGCAGCACAAACATATTGAATCAGGGGCTTTCTGAAACCTTTAAATTTTAATCTGTTTCAGCTGAAGAAGCATCTCCACACGTAAAATATTCCCGTTTTTTCACCCTGTTGCTGTGCTTTTTCAGCGAAACATGCATCAGTTTTCTATTTTCAGAAATCCGAATCAAATTATTTATTTCCATCCGCACCCTTTCCAAAAAGGCTTTTATAAAAACTATGATAGGGAAGCGGACCCAGGCGGAAGCTTCAGCGCCATATGACAGATTCTTTTTTCTTGCATACAAAAAAGATACGATACACATATAGGGGGAAGTTTTACATGAAAGTAATGCTGATTGGCAGCGGCGGCAGAGAACACGCACTGATAAAAAAGCTAAAGGAAAATAAAGAGATAACCGAACTTTACGCATTGCCCGGTAACGGCGGCATGGCCGCAGAGGCTACCTGCGTACCGATTAAAGCTACCGACCTGAATGCCATAGAGGCCTTTGCGGTAGAAAAGAACATTGATTTTGCAGTGGTAGCTCCAGATGATCCTCTGGTTTTAGGAGCTGTGGACCGGTTGGAAGCGCACGGTATTCCCGCTTTCGGCCCCAGTTCTAAAGCTGCAATTATTGAGGGCAGCAAGGTGTTCTCCAAAAACCTTATGAAAAAATATGGTATTCCCACTGCTCAGTATGAAACCTTTGACGAGCAGGATAAGGCAATAGAATATATTCGTCAAAACAACCGTTTCCCGATTGTTGTCAAAGCGGACGGCCTGGCTCTTGGCAAAGGGGTGTTGATTGCCCAGTCCTTACAGGAGGCTGAAAAAGCCGTAGCCGATATTATGACCGATAAAATTTTTGGCGATTCCGGCAATCATATTGTGGTGGAAGAATTCTTAACCGGGCCGGAAGTTTCTGTTTTGGCTTTTACCGACGGCAAAACCATGGTTCCCATGGTGTCCTCCATGGATCACAAGCGTGCTTTGGACGGTGACCAGGGGCTTAACACCGGAGGCATGGGCACGGTGGCTCCCAACCCCTATTACACTCCGGCGGTGGCAGAGCGCTGCATGAACGAAATTTTTCTGCCCACTATGAACGCGATGAACGCCGAGGGCCGTACCTTTAAAGGCTGCCTCTATTTTGGGCTAATGATTACCCCTGCGGGCCCCAAGGTAATTGAATATAACTGTCGTTTTGGCGACCCGGAAACTCAGGTTGTCCTGCCCTTGTTAAAAACCGACCTGTTTACTATTATGAAAGCTGTGGCAGAAGAAAAACTTTCAGAAATCAAGGTAGAATTCGACCCGGGATTTGCCTGCTGTGTGGTAATTGCTTCGGGAGGCTACCCGATCAAATACCAGTCCGGCTACCCCATTTCCGGGTTGAAAGCTGCGGAAGAAAAAGGCGCTCAGGTGTTCCACGCAGGCACCAGGCAGGATGAAAACGGCCGGCTGCTGACTGCAGGCGGGCGGGTACTGGGTGTTACCGCTACTGCAAAAACGCTGAAGGAAGCGATAGAAAAAGCATATGACGCAGCCGACTGTATTACCTTTGAAGGCGCCTTTAAACGACGGGATATTGGCAGAAGGGCGCTGAATGCATAACTGCCCTTAAATTCAGCTCATTAATATATTTGAAAAAGTCAAATATATTAATTTCCCAGGGCGTAGGCAGATTTATATTTTTACATCTGCATAGGGAATACCTTCTGCCAGGCACTGCTTGGCAGATGAAGGGCGTTTGCTTTTCATTGCAGACCAGTACGAGAGACAAGGAGTGTTACGGAATGTCCGTTTATCGCATTTTTGTTGAAAAAAAAGCCCCTTTTGATGTAGAAGCCCAGCATCTGCTCAGCGAGATTCGTTCTATTCTGCAAATTAAGTCCCTGCAGCAGCTGCGTTTATTAAACCGTTATGACGTGGAAGGAATTGACGGCTCGTTGTTTGAGCAGTGTAAAAACATAGTGTTTTCGGAACCGCAGGTGGATGTCACCTACACCGATTTGCCCATAGAGGACTGCATGGTATTTGCAGTAGAATACCTGCCCGGACAGTTTGACCAGCGGGCCGATTCCTGTGCACAGTGCATTCAAATTGTTTCCCAGGGGGAACGCCCAACCGTGCAGACTGCGCGGGTATTCCTTTTGTATGGGGCGCTTTCTTCGGATGATTTGGCCGCTATTAAGCGGTATGTCATTAACCCGGTCGACAGCAGAGAAGCCTCGCTGGCTACTGCTTCCACCTTAAAACAGGAATACGAAATTCCTACCACAGTTAAAACCCTCTCTGGCTTTACCGCCCTTACCAGGGAACAACTGGACGAATTTATCACCGATTACGGCCTTGCCATGGATTTGGATGATATTTTGTTTTGCCAGCAATATTTTAAGGAAGAGGGGCGTAACCCCACCATTACCGAAATCCGCATGATTGACACCTACTGGTCGGACCATTGCCGGCATACCACCTTTTTAACCACGCTGGACAGCGCTTCTTTTGAAGATGCAACTGTAAAAAATTCCTATGAGAATTACCTCTCGATCCGCCAAAAGCTGGGACGGGAGCACAAACCCATTAACCTTATGGATTTGGCAACCATTGGCGCCAAATATTTAAAACATACCGGGCAGCTGAAAAACCTGGATGAATCAGACGAAATCAATGCCTGTACCGTCAAAATTGACGTGGATGTAAACGGCCAAATTCAGCCCTGGCTGTTCCTATTCAAAAACGAAACCCACAACCACCCCACCGAAATTGAACCCTTCGGCGGTGCCGCTACCTGCCTGGGCGGTGCCATTCGCGACCCGCTTTCCGGCAGAGGGTATGTGTACCAGGCAATGCGTGTTACCGGCGCAGGTGACCCTTTGGTACCCGTTTCTAAAACGCTGCCCGGCAAGCTGCCCCAGCGTAAACTGGTAACTACTGCTGCTGCCGGTTATTCCTCTTACGGCAACCAAATTGGCCTTGCCACCGGCATGGTGGATGAGCTGTACCACCCGGGCTATGTTGCAAAACGGCTGGAGATAGGCGCTGTTTTGGGGGCGGCCCCTGCCGCTAATGTTCGCCGTGAAGTGCCCAGCCCCGGCGACATTGTGGTGCTGCTTGGCGGGCGCACCGGGCGGGACGGCTGCGGCGGTGCTACCGGTTCTTCCAAGTCCCACAGTTTAAGCTCTTTGGAGCAGTGCGGCGCCGAAGTGCAAAAAGGCAATCCCCCGGAAGAACGTAAGCTTCAGCGGCTTTTCCGGAACCCCAAGGCTTCGGAGCTAATTAAGCGCTGCAACGATTTTGGTGCAGGCGGTGTTTCGGTGGCAATCGGCGAACTGGCGGACGGGCTGCTGATTAACCTGAATGCCGTGCCTAAAAAGTATGATGGACTAGACGGAACCGAGCTTGCTATCAGCGAATCGCAGGAGCGCATGGCCGTGGTGTTAGACCCTGCGGACGTAGACGCATTTACCACGCTGGCAAAGGAAGAAAACCTGGAAGCTACTGTAGTTGCTGTAGTCACCAAGGAACCTCGTCTAATCATGCAGTGGAATGGCAATGATATTGTCAATATCTCCCGCGACTTTTTAAATTCCAACGGGGCAGAAAAACATGCGAAAGCGGCAGTAAAATCTGCCTGCTACCGGCAGCCGGAACCCCCTGACGGGCAAACCCTTTCTCAAAAACTAACTGCTCTCATGTCTGATTTGAATGTCTGTTCCAAAAAAGGGCTTTCCCAACGGTTTGATTCTACCATTGGCGCCGGCACGGTGCTTATGCCCTTTGGCGGGGTACACCAGCTCACCCCGGTACAGGCAATGGTGGCCAAAATCCCGGTAGAAAAAGGCGACACCACCACCTGCTCTGCCATGGCATGGGGGTATAACCCTTATCTTTCCGAACAAAGCCCCTATCACGGCGCTTATCTGGCAGTGGTGGAATCAGTTTCAAAGGTGGTCGCTGCCGGCGGCAGCCATACCCTTTGCTACCTCACCTTTCAGGAATTTTTTGAGCGGCTGCGGAGTGAACCACAGCGCTGGGGCAAGCCTTTAGCGTCCCTGTTGGGTGCTCTGGACGCTCAGGTCCAGCTTGGGATTGGCGCAATCGGCGGCAAGGATTCCATGTCCGGCAGCTTTGAGCAGCTGGATGTTCCCCCCACGCTGGTTTCTTTTGCTGTTTCTACTTTGAATATCGACCATGTTATCTCGCCCGAACTTAAAAAACCTGGTTCCCGGGTGGTGCTGCTTTCCCCTGAATATGGCGATAATCAACTGCCAAAACCAGAAAGCCTGCTTGCACTTTATGCTCAGGTGGAAGAACTGATTCAGAAAAAGCAGGTGCTCTCGGTTTATACCCCTGGCTTTGGGGGCATTGCCGAAGGCCTTGTAAAAATGACAATGGGCAACCAGATTGGTTTTGCGCTGGATGCAAGTTTCCCTCAGGAGCGGCTTTTCCAATATGCGTATGGCAGCTTTATTTTAGAGCTGAGCAGCGATGCCCCGGAACTTGGTACCAAACTGGGCACCACCTTAGCCGATTATACCTTCGCGGTGCAGGGCGAAACCGTTTCTCTGGCACAGCTTCAAAAAGCGTATGAGGACAAATTGGAGCCGGTGCTTCCCTGTAATACAATCCTAACCGACGAACCCGTTCCGGCATATTGCTATAATGCCCCTAACCGGGTCGCACCCAAAATTGGCATTGCAAAACCCAAAGTGCTGATTCCTGTATTCCCCGGCACCAACTGTGAATATGACAGCGCAAAAGCAGTGACTCGGGCTGGCGGCGAGGCTGACATTCTGGTCATTCAAAACCTCACCTCCGGTGATATTGCCGCATCGGTTGCCGAAATGGCAAAACGGATTGAACAATCCCAGATCATCTTTATTCCCGGCGGTTTTTCCGGCGGAGACGAGCCAGAAGGTTCGGGCAAATTTATCAATGCATTCTTCCGCAGTCCAATCATTAAGGAATCCGTGCACAAGCTGTTAAAAGAACGTGATGGCCTGATGTGCGGCATCTGCAATGGTTTTCAGGCCTTGATAAAACTGGGGTTGGTACCCTATGGCGAAATTATTGACACCGATTCAACCTGCCCCACCCTCACCTTTAACACCATCGGCCGGCATCAGTCCGGTCTTGTAAATACCCGTATTGCCTCAAACAAATCCCCCTGGCTGCAGTTTTGCCAGCCAGGCGATATTCATACCATCGCTATTTCTCACGGCGAGGGGCGGTTTGTAGCAAATCCCCAGCTGATTGCAAAGCTTGCCGAAAATGGTCAGATTGCCACCCAGTATGTAGACCTTGCAGGGAACCCTTCTATGGATATCCGCTACAATCCCAATACTTCTGTAAATGCAATTGAAGGAATCACCTCGCCAGACGGCCGGATTTTTGGTAAAATGGGTCATAGCGAACGGTATGGCAGCGGACTTTATCAGAATGTACCCGGCAACAAGGATCAGCGCATGTTTGAAGGCGCCGTTGCTTATTATGCTTTGTAATTCTGCCTTGCTAAGGACCGGCATATAAAAACTATGAATCGGTTGGCAATACCAAAGTTTTGCAGAATGAGTATTACAGTTATTTCCCGGTTCATACAGTCTAGGCCATTTTGTATGGATGTATAGCGGTAATCGAGCAATGCCCATTCCTTCAAACAAACTTCGCATCACTGTGATGCGCCGTCTCTTACGGCGGTTGGCTGCCCTTGTTTTACTGGGCAGCCATCCTGCTAACGACCCAGTTTTTCTCTTCACACACATTATAATCTTTTACCCAGAACGCCCCACCTACCATTGAAGGAGGAATTCTTTTGGAACATAACCGATATATCAGCCCTTTCTCAACCCGTTATGCCAGTGACGAAATGCAGTATATCTTTTCGGAGGATCATAAATTTAAAACCTGGCGGAAACTTTGGATTGCCTTGGCAAAAGCCGAAAAAGCACAGGGATTGGCCATTACAGACGAACAGATTGCCGAGTTGGAGCGCAATCAGGACAATATTAACTATGACGTTGCCATCAAGCGGGAAAAGGAATGCCGCCATGACGTGATGAGCCATGTCTACGCCTATGGGGTTCAGTGCCCTGCTGCCAAGGGAATCATTCACCTTGGGGCAACCTCCTGCTATGTTGGCGATAACACAGACGTGATTGTCATGAAGGAAGCCTCGCAGGTGGTGCGCCGCAAGCTGATCAATGTGATTGCACTGCTGGCAGATTTTGCAAACAAATACAAGGATATGCCAGCCCTGGCATACACCCATCTTCAACCGGCTCAGCTTACTACAGTTGGCAAACGCGCCACCCTGTGGATGAACGAACTGGTTATGGATTTGAACCAGCTGGATTATCAGGTAAGCCAGCTGGCACTCCTGGGCTCCAAAGGCACCACCGGCACCCAGGCCAGCTTTGTAGAGCTTTTTGAGGGTGACAGTGTAAAAATCAAAGCGGTCGAACAGCAAATTGCAACCGAGATGGGCTTTGAAAAGGTGGTTCCCGTTTCGGGGCAAACCTATTCCCGCAAGGTAGATTTTTACCTGTTATCTGCACTGGCTGGAATTGCCCAAAGCGCCAGTAAATTCTCTACCGACCTGCGGCTGCTGCAAAACTTTAAAGAGATGGAAGAACCTTTTGAAAAACATCAAATTGGTTCTTCGGCCATGCCCTATAAGCGCAACCCCATGCGCAGTGAGCGTATTACCTCCTTGGCCCGCTATGTCATGGTAGATATTCTAAACCCGGCTTTTACCGCCGGTACCCAGTGGTTTGAGCGCACACTGGATGACAGCGCCAATAAACGCATTTCGGTGGCCGAAGCGTTTTTAGCCACCGACGCTATTTTAAATATTCTGCTTAACGTTTGTGACGGCCTTGTGGTGTACCCCAAGGTGGTGCGCCAGCGGGTAATGAACGAACTGCCCTTCATGGCTACCGAAAATATTATGATGAGCGCAGTTAAAAAAGGCGGCGACCGCCAGGCCTTGCACGAAAAACTGCGGGTGCATTCTATCGCTGCAGCTGCCGTGGTAAAAGAGGAAGGCGGCAAAAACGATTTGATCCAGCGCATCTGTGCCGACCCGGACTTTGGGCTGGAGCTGCATGAGGTGGAAGCTATTTTAGACCCTGCCAATTTCACCGGCCGGGCCTGTGAACAGGTAGAAGAATATTTAAACGAAGTAATACACCCCATCTTAGATGCAAACCAGAAGATTCTGGGAGAACACGCGGAGCTGAACGTTTAACTTTCCACCGGCTTAGCCGATAGATTTTCTTACCTGGGCATAACCCTTCATTACTAGCTGCGTCTAAAGACGCATTGCGATCTGCCATTTACGTGGGGATTATTGCCTACCACCTGTGAACGGGTTATCATACTTTTTGAGTATTAGTTATCATAGAAAACACTAACGCCTTTTTAGAACCTCCAGACCGACCAGTAGTTTTCACTTACAATATACACAAAAAACGGCCTGCTTTTAACAGGCCGTTTTTTGTGTGCTAGGAGAACATTTAATTTGTTTGTAATTTTCGTTCTACTTCGCGATAGATGCGTTCTATACTGCAGTAGATTTTTTCTAACAGGAAGGAAAACCCGAAAATAATAAGAAAGGTTCCAATCCCAACTGGGCCGCCAACCAAAAGTCCAATCGCCGTTAAAACAAATTCCATCACCAACCGGCTTCTGAGCAATGACCATCCCGTCCTTTCCTGAATCGAAACCATCAGGTTATCTAAAGCACTGACCGGGTAGCCAGTGCATAGATAAATAAAGAGATGTGTTGTAAATAAGCTTTTTAGTTTTTGGATTTTGAGCTATTATTTCAAACAATCCCCCTCTATTTAAGTTGACCAAAATTTTGTTTTATGGTACCCTTATCAGGTAACTTTTACAGCAAAGGAGAAACTCTAAATGAAAAAATGGATTGCATTGCTGCTTTGTGTACTGATTGCAGTTACTGCTGCTGGTTGCAAGGGAGAAGGCCCTTCATCCTCAATCCCGTCGCAGTCTTCCCCAGCTCAAACAAGCAGCACAGAAGCTTCTCAGCCTCAGAAAAATGAAAGCGAACTCTTTTCACAGGCAATACAAGACGCACGTAAGCAAGAGGTAAACGATTCTCTCCCGGTAATGACATCAAAGGATGACCCGGGTGCGGAACTGATTTTTGATATGTTTCAGTTTAACAGCGAAGATATGCAGGCATTTGCTTTAAGTATTTCGCCGGTAAACATTAAGGCGTATGGTGTGGCGGTTATCCGTCCCACGGCGGGCAAAGAAGAGGCTGTGCTGGAAAGTGTAAACGGGTTTGTTCAGCAGCAGCAAAAGGCATTTGAACAGTACCTGGCCGACCAAAAGGTGATTGCAGACAACGCTATTGTGGAAACGTTAGATTCTGGTGTAATTGTATTGGTCATGTGTGAAGATGCTCAAATCGTTTATGACAGCATAGTGGAAAATTTAAAGTAACCCCAAAACTGGCGGTAGGCATAAGTACGGAAAAAGTAGATTACCCGCCCCGTTGGGGAAAGAGAAAACACTTCTTTTACGCACCGTAAACATGAACTGCTAAAGCCGTTCTGACAATTAGGAGTTTTTGCAAACTGCTAATTTACGGCGTTTTATACTGCTGGTGTGAATATTTTTATTGTATCAAAAAGAGCTGTGCAGAATGTTCTGCGCAGCTCTTTTTATAAAAAGAATTTTACTAATTTTTATTTTTAACAGCCTCCCGCTCTATTGCGGGAAAACACATGGAAACATCAGGCTTATGCCTTCCGTTTCCAATTGGTTGGACAAAGCGAATTTAATGGTGGCCGCATTGGCACTCATGGCCTTCCTCATGCCCATGGTCATGGTGATTACAGGTAGCTTGATCGGACCCCTGCAGTTTGCCCGCCAAAAATGCCTGCACTGCATCATCGGTACCTCCGGTAATACCGCAAACAAGGGCGATCCCCTGCCCGGCCAATGCATCTTTCGCGCCTGCTCCAATACCGCCGCAAATAACCTGGGTTACACCGTTGGCTTTTAAAAATCCCGCCAGCGCACCATGGCCATGCTCGCTTGTATTAAGCTCGGACTTAGAAAGAATTTGTTTTTCGCTTACCTCATAAATGGTAAACAACGGGCACTTTCCAAAATGCTGAAAAATCTGGCCGTTTTCTGTGGTTACCGCAATTTTCATCTCAATTACTTCCTTTCAGTTTTTCCACTTTATCTGCTGCAGCATCCAGCCAATCGCCTTCAAACAGTTCGACAACTCCCTGGTCGCATACCTTAGCAAGCGCCGGATCAATAGGAATCCTGCCCAGCACCTCTAAGCCATGCTCTGCCGCCACTTCATCAATATGGCTTTCACCGAATACCTGAATCCGCTTATGACAATCCGGGCATTCCATATAACTCATATTTTCAACTAGCCCTAAAATAGGAATGTTCATCATTTGGGCCATTTTGACTGCTTTTTGCACAATCATAGAAACCAATTCTTGTGGAGACGCTACAATAATAATTCCATCTACTGGAATAGACTGAAAAACAGTCAGCGGAACATCTCCCGTACCGGGAGGCATATCTACAAACATAAAGTCTACATCATTCCAGATAACATCTGTCCAGAACTGCTTGACTACCCCGGCAATCATAGGGCCACGCCAAACAACCGGGTCGCTCTCGTGTTCTAATAGTAAATTCACCGACATTACATCAATACCAGTCTTGGAACGAACCGGGTAAAGCCCGCTGTCGTCTCCTTCGGCTTTTCGCCCGCTAAGGCCAAATACCTTCGGAATGGATGGACCCGTAATGTCCGCGTCCAGTATTGCAGTATGATAACCGCGCCGGTTTAAAACAACTGACATCAGGGAAGTCACCAGCGACTTTCCTACGCCACCCTTGCCGCTTACCACGCCAATTACCTTATGGATGGTGCTAAGCATGTTGGGCTTTTCTAAAAAATCTGCAGGGTCCTGCTGCCGCGACGAACAATTCTCGCTGCAGCTGCCGCAGTTGTGGGAACAATTTTCTGCTTCACTCATCTGATTCCAGCTCCTTTATTTTATTCAGGTGAAACCTGCAGTGGTTGCAATTTTTTCGGCACTGGCAGGGTTCTCCTGCCACCCGGTAATTGCCGCCACTAATTATTATTTCTTTTCCCTCCACCAATGCCTGAACAGTACATTTCCGGGCAGAGTATAAAATCCGCTGCAAGGTACCTCGGGAGACATCCATCCGTTTTGCAGCTTCGTCCTGGTCCAGTCCTTCCAAGTCACACAGGCGCATAGCTTCCAGCTCTTCTACTGTTAGCGTAACCTGGCCGCTGCTGCGTTCCGGCACAAAAATATGATGAACCGGTTCTGCACAGACTCTTCTGCATTTGCTGTTTCTTGGCATAACCTCCTCCTTTAGCACAGTTACAACAACATTCTTTTATTATTATAATGTGCATATGCCCACAATGTCAAGTTTTTTTGAAAAGAAAAATACAAAATCAGCCGATAAAAAACGGTTTTTATCGGTAGGCAAACGCCAACATTTTAACATGCCATTCTGTTATGCTTGTGCGCTTACAGTTCGCTTACTTTTTGACAGAAACTGTCATCCTATATTTTTAATACCTTACTGCAAATTATCCGCCTACGCAAAAAGTCGTTTTTGCTTGACAAAAGGAATTTAATGGAATAAAATCAATATTAGCATTTATTAGAATCAATTCCTAATAAGAAGCGTTTACTATTTTGGGAGGTACTTCATGGATCAAACTGCATTTTTTAAATTAAGTTATGGGCTTTATCTTATTTCCAGCTGTTTCAATGGAAGTCAATGTGGCTGCGTAGTAAATACCCTCACACAGGTGACTGCATCTCCAGCTAAATTATCGGTTACAATCAGCAAAAATAACTGTACTCAAAAAGCTATTGAGCAGTCCGGCTTTTTCACTGGGGTAGTGCTTACCCAGGCAGCCGATATGGACTTAATTGGAGAATTCGGGTTTAAATCAAGTACCGAAGTCGATAAGTTTTCGCGCTTTCCCCATAATATCGATAAAAATGGAATTGCTTATGTCACCCAGACAGCAGCAGCCAGATTTAGCTGTAAGGTAACACAGCAGCTGGATGTAGGTACCCATGTTATTTATGTGGGTGAGGTGACTGAGGCGGAAAACCTAAGTGCCGAGGAAGTAATGACCTATGCCTATTACCATAGTGTAAAAAAAGGGACTACTCCCAAAAACGCCCCTTCCTATAAAGAAGCAACAGAAAAGAAAGGCTTTCGTTGCACTGTTTGCGGCTATATTCATGAATCCGACGCCCTTCCAGAGGGTTTTACCTGCCCAGTTTGTGGGGTAGCTCGTGAACTGTTTAAAAAACTATAGTCAAATTTGCACTTTAAAACCGTATCCTTTTTTAATAATGGAATACATAAGGCAGTGGGTATTCATTATACCCACTGCCTGTTTTAATTTTTGTTCTGCAACTGATGGCGATGTTCGGCTCTCTTTTTTCTCGGATTTTTACACCTTTTACTACTGCACAAATCATAAACCTAAAATAAACATGATAAACACAACTTAAGTTTTTCATATTGTTACAAATAAGAAAAGACACAGCACCCATTTAAGAATGCTGTGTCTTTTGGTGGAGACAGCGGGGCTCGAACCTGCGACCTCCTGCGTGTGAAGCAGGCACTCTGACCAGCTGAGCTATGCCTCCAAGCACAAATATTATTTTTGAAGGAAACCCTTCGTTGGTGGACCCGAGGAGGATCGAACTCCCGACCTTACGGATGCGAACCGTACGCGCTCCCAGCTGCGCTACGGGCCCATATTCTTGGCATATTAAGCAAAATAAATTTTACCACTTTCAAACAGTTTTGTCCAGTCCTTTTTCAAAACAGAAATTGACTTTCCATAAAAGCAGGATATATTTTATTACTGCCCGCCGTAAGAGTAATATAACAGCTGTATTGATTTACTTAAAATGCAAACACTGCTAGATGGGTTTTAGAGGAATATGAAGGGTGTTGTGGTAAAAAGAGAGAAGTCAAATTAAGGTTTTAGAAGAAAACTCTATCTCTTTTTTTGATATTGACAAAGCCAAAATAAATAGTATACTTTTTCATATAATTCATACTAATCATACTTGGAGGAAAATCAAATGGATGAATTGGAAGGAAAATATGCGGGAACCGTAACCGTTGGAACCAAAGGGCAAATCGTAATACCCAAAGAAGCACGTGAGATGTTTGGTATCTCTCCAGGGGATACATTGATTTTACTGGCAGATAAGGAACGGGGAATTGCGATTCCTCCGAAGGGAACTTTTCATAAGCTGTCGGAACAGATTTTTAACAGCGGTGATAAAAATGAGTAAAATCGTCTTTTTCTGTATTCCCGCGCACGGCCATACGAATCCAACACTCGGTGTTGTAAGGGAACTGATATTACGTGGACACGAGGTGTGGTATTATTCTTATCATTCTATGCGTAAAAAAATTGAAGCGACAGGTGCGCATTTTGTCTCCTGTGACAAATACGACCCTCAGACAAAGCTTAGCGCAGAAGATGGCGAACGCATCGGCAAAGACCTTGCCTTTTCAACCGAACTGATTGTTAATATGACCCTGGCCCTTGATGATGCAATTATAAAAGATATGCTGGAACTGAAACCGGACGTTATTGTTGCAGATTCGATGGCATATTGGGGAAAGCTGATCGCATTAAAACTTGGAATCCCATTTGTATCTTCTACAACAACCTTTGCTTTTAATAAATACTCGTCAAAAGTTATAAAAAGCAAGCATGGAAATTTATTTTCCATGTTGTTTGCAATGCCCAAAATTAACAGAAGTCTTAACCGTTTGAGGGCAAAGGGTTATGCGGTAAAAAATATTCTTTCCATCATCGCAAATGATAATGATACAAATACGATCGTTTATACTGCACCTGAATTTCAGCCTTATGCAGAAACATTTTCTGATAAATACACCTTTGTTGGCGCAAGCATACGTCCAATAACAGTACCAATCAAAAAACTGGATGCACCTACTGTTTATATTTCTCTTGGCACAGTAGTAAACCAACGTTCAGATTTTTACAAAAACTGTATTACTGCTTTTAAGAATAGTCCGTATCGTATTATCCTGTCAGTCGGAGAGTATACAGATATTTCTTCTTTGGGAGACATTCCAGAAAATATTGATACAGTACAGCAAACAGACCAGATGGCAGCTCTTGCGGTTTCTGATGTGTTTATTACACATTGTGGAATGAATAGCGTGAATGAAGCACTTTATTTTGGTGTGCCAATGGTGCTTGTTCCTCAAACACCCGAACAATCAGGTGTTGCAAACCGTACAAACGAGCTGGGGGCAGGGCTGCTTCTTACAGGGAACGGAGCACAGGTTATCAGGAACGCAGTTGATACAGTGCTTCAAAATAACAGCTATAAAAAAGCTGCGCGGTCTCTTTCGGCTTCCTTCCATCGCTTGAGAGGCGCAACGGCTGCGGCAGATGTCATCGAAAAAGTAATGAAAATAGACTAAAGCTGCGAAATAAATTACATTTTGTATATTTTTTATTTAATATTAATTTATATTCAGATCAAAAGTCATGGCAGCAATCAAAGGTACACCGATACATCTCGTAGCTACATCAGCAAAACAATAAATATCCCCCGGCTAAGCCGGGGGTTTTTCATATGCGGGCAAAGCCCTATGTTACTGGCAGCATCTCAAGACGCATAACGGTCTGACTTTTGCACAAGTTTGTTACTTGCTACCCGTAAACAGGTCTCTCGGATCGTAAATACTTAACTGGTCAGCTTCTTGATCTCTTTTTAACTGATCTGCTATATACTCTTTTATTGCTTTTGTATTTTTTCCCACTGTGTCCACGTAGTAGCCTTTACACCAAAATTTGCGGTTTCGGTATGCAAATTTCATGTTCCCATATTTCTGAAATATCATCAAGCTGCTTTTCCCCTTTAGGTAACCCATAAACCCCGAAACTCTCATCTGGGGTGGGGTGCTAAGCAGTAAATACACGTGATCGGAGCAGATTTCTCCCTCAATAATTTCCACGCCTTTCCACTGACACAGCGTTCTCAGCATCTCTCGCATATCTTCACGTTTCTCATTGAAAAATACTTGCCGACAATATTTAGGTACAATTACTTCAAGGTGTTTTCTTTATATATGTAACGCTTAAGCTCCTTTGAACCACGCAACTATCGCGTGGTTTTCTTTATACAAAAACAGCGGCAGGGCTTTCGCCTTGCCGCTGTAAAAATTTTTCTTATAAATTCTGTCCGCTTGGGGCAGGGAACCTGGTCATCTTCTGCGTCCTGCTCCGCCGCCCCGGGAGGAACCTCCCCCTCCGCTCCGGCTGCCGAAACTGGAACTTCGGCCTGAGCTGCGGGAAGAACTCCGAGAAGAACCCGAAAAAGACGATCTTCCTGCTCCGCCGCCCCGTGTCGAACCTCCGCCGCCAAAAAAGTCTCCGAATATATCTCCACCATGAAACGGAGGAGTATCACCGGAATGGGGCGGATGCATACCGCCTCCAGGCGGTGGAGGCGGCCCCATAAATGGCGGCCTGCGGCGCCGTGGGTAAAATCCCCGCCTTGGGTAATAGGTAGGGCCATAATAGGGGCGCCTGCGCACTGGTGCCAAGGCACTTAAAACAATTACCAGAACTACAACTATTACAATCAAGATAACCGGAAAAATGCGAAAAAACCCAACTCCCGAATGCTCGCTGGGTGGAATAGGGTCTACCGTACCACCAGCCGGCGGTAAAATAATCGGCTGGCTGGAATCAGTTTCGCCGATCCCATAGTAGCGCTGCAACCGCTGCAACATTGCATCAAATACCTTATAAACGCCTGCATCATAATCCTGGTTGGCAAAATCTTCTTCCAGGTAATCATACAAAAGGTCCCCCAGGTCACCGCTGGTCAGAATATCTTCCAAACCTTTTCCCTGCACTGCCCAGTAGTTGTCTTCCCCAATTGCCAAAAGCAGCAGCACTCCATTATTTTTTTCTTTGGAGCCCACTCCCCATTCATTAAACATCTTCCAGGCATATTCTTCAATATCATGCCCGTCTAAAAAATCAACTGTAGCAACAACAATTTGTGCACCGGTAGCGTCATATAAAGCGTCGTTTTGAGAAACAATATGGCTCACCGTATCTGCACTGAGTACGTCAGCATAATCAGCTACATAAAAAAGTTCTGCCGGCTCTGGCACCTGAATCGCTGCCATGGCTGTCATGGCAAACATGCTAAGCAGCAACAGCATACCAATCAGTGCGGCTCCCGCCCGAATTTGTTTGCTGCCTTGTTGTATCGTCATGGCATATCTCCTCAAATCATTGGTAAAGTTCGGCTGGTTCTACCCGAAACACCAGGTTTATTACATTGGACGGGAAGGACCGAAGTACCTGGTTAAAATCCTCTGCAACATTATTATAGTTGTCATGGCTCATAATACTGTTGCGGGAAGATAAGTCCTGATACAGACTGGCCCGATAACGTTCATCCGTAGCAGAAAGCTTCAGTTCCGCCAATTTGGCAGAAAGGTCGGTGGTGGCCTCAGTCAGCCTTTGATTTGCCTTATACTTTTCTGCGGGGCTCTTGGCCTGCAAGAGTGTCTCCCGTGCGATTAACGCACCGTTTAAAGCCTGATCACTTTCGGGCAAATATTTTCGGGCAATGGTAACCATATTATAGGCCAAGTCAATCCGTTTTTCCAAATCATTTTGAATTCCAAGCCCGTCACCTTGTTCTCCCTGGTAAAATACTGCCTCCACCTTATGGGAAAGCTGAAGCAACGAACGATAATTACCAAATATGGCAGAACATAAAATCATAAGGATCATAGCTGCAACGGCTATCTTTGGTTTTTTTAACAACTGCAATCTTCCTCGCCTCCTTCCCAGTTTATGCAGCAGAGTTTATGCCTGGTGAATCTCCAGTAACTTTTGTTTCAGCTCACCTTCAATCCGGCCCAGCTCCTGTTCTGCTGCCCGGCGTTTTTGACGGCCTTCGTTTTGAATTTTAAGCACCTCATCCAAGGTGGTAATCAGCGACTGGTTGGTCGCTTTTAATGTTTCAATATCTACAATACCGCGCTCCGATTCCTTGGCTGTCTCAATGGTTCCCATCTTCAGCGTCTCGGCGTTTTTGCGCAGCAGGTCGTTGGTCATATCGGTAACCTCACGCTGTGCCTCCATAGCCTGGCGCGAGTGGGCAATCCCCAATGCCAAAACCATCTGGCTTTTCCATAAAGGAATGGTATTGACCAGGGTAGATTGAATTTTTTCTACCATTAGGGTATCGCTGCCCTGTACCAGTCGAATCTGCGGCGCCATTTGAATGGATACCATACGGGTCAGCTCCAAATCATGAAGCTTTTTTTCAAACCGATCGCACAAATCGCTCAAATCTTTGGCTGCCTGTGCATCTTCGGGCAAACCCGACTGTTTTGCT
Organism: Ruminococcaceae bacterium Marseille-P2935; assembly: GCA_900104565.1. Classification (GTDB taxonomy): domain Bacteria; phylum Bacillota; class Clostridia; order Oscillospirales; family Ruminococcaceae; genus Marseille-P2935. Next base: position 749,910 of record LT629951.1, on the reverse strand, counting down.
TTTTCCACTAGTCCGGGAAGCTGCTCCTCCCTTACCTGGCTCAGCTTCTTTTTGCCGGCTATAATATACATAGCTAGTTCTTTAAAATATACCAGGTTCAGCTCATACATTTTGTCCAGCATAGCAACATCTTTTAACAGCTGTACCTGGTGGTCCTCCAACACATTGCAGATTTTATCCACATTGTTTTCGGCTTTATCATACCGGGCTTTTAAGGTTACTAACTGGTTGCCCGCTTTTTTAAACAGCCCAAATAGCCCTTTTTTCTCTTCTTCCTCTATGGTAAAGCCCTTCAGTTCTCCAACAAGGCTGGTAATCATATTGCCAACTTCACCAAGGTCCTTGGTTCTTACGTTGCTTAAAGCACTTTCCGAGAAGGCCGCAATCTTTTTTTGAGAGGCCGAACCATACTGCAGAATCACATTGGTGTTGGAAATATCAAATTTATCAGCAAATTCCTGCACCGCTTTGCGTTCTTCCTCACTGAGTGTGCTTTCATCCAGCTTTACAGGTTCTGCCTCCGGCTGTTTTGCTTTGGCCAGTGCCTCCTGCTCGTCTGCAATGGGGTCTAGGGTCAGGGTTGGAATAGGCTGCTCCTGAGTATCCAGGGTCAGCATTGGTTTTTCGTTAATATCTGCCATTTTGCTCTACCTCCTGCTTGTTTATTTGCAATTTGCCATTCACTGATTAAACCTCAAATAGTTTGTCTTTTAAACTGGAACTTATTTGACCTTCCATTCAAACTCACTGCCGGACAGCCCTTCCTGGGCCAGCATCCCCTCCATCACAGTAATATCTGTAGAGATATCCAGTGCTTCATCCTGGAAGAGGTTGTCCAGCTGCTTTTCAAATGCCGCCACAATAGAGTGCATGCTCTGCTCAATGTGCTCCATCGACTGGGTTATATTTTCCCCCTGTACCTGCTGCTTCAGCATAAGCTGATAATAGTTCAGCAGTTTTAGGGTAGTTGGCAGGTAATAATTCATAAATTTGCGAATTTTTGGGGCTTCTTCAGGTTTTTGTGCAATGTAATCTAAAATCTTTCCAGTAATTTCTTCCAGCCTATGTATGCTTGCGGTAATCTCCGGGTCAGGAATGGCCCCGTTATACTCCTTCATTTTTGCAATGGCTGCCCGTCCTTCGCGAATCAGCATATCCACCTGGCTGTCACCGGTATCTGGCTTGGGCATAGACTGCTGCACCTGTACCATCTTAGCCGGCAGCAGCCGGTCAGCAAGCAGAAACGCTGCTGCCGAAACTGCCGCAGCAATAAGGAAATGATACCAGCGGTATAAGGGAAGGGCCAATGCATAAAGCACCCATACCGCCCCTGTGATATAATAGCACCAAGGAGAACGCTGACGCTTCTGCACTGGTGTTTCTGGTTGTGTCTGTTGCACCTGTATTCCCTCGCTTTCATTCCGCATCATATGGCGCCATGGGGCCTGCCACCCCATATTCCGGGCTTTTTCTGCACAACATTTTCTGCCTTATGAAAACAAACGTCTTTTTCCCCCTATGGCGGTACGGCAGAAAGTGCTGTGTGGAAAACATCATCCATCTGATTCATAATTAAAATAAATACAGTATTATTGTACGTAGTTTGCCATATGGTGTCAAGAAAAAGAGCGCCTGAGCGCTCTTTCCATTTACAGGGTCTCTGGTTCCGGGTACTCTTCCCCAAAGGTCTCTACTGTTGCTGTTTTTATCTTCTGCTCGGTCAATGGACGGTCATTATAATCCCGTTTTGTTAAAACAATCCGGTCTGCTTCTTCCATACCTTCAGTCACTTTGCCAAAAGCGGCATACTGCCCATCCAGGTGCGGGGCGTCCTCTACCATAATGAAAAACTGGGAACCAGCGCTGTTGGGGTTCATGGAACGCGCCATAGAAAGCACCCCGCGGGAATGTTTTAAATCATTGGCAAAACCGTTTGCTTTAAATTCACCGCGAATGCTGTAATCTGGGCCGCCCATACCGGTTCCCTCCGGGTCGCCGCCCTGGATCATAAAAGACGGAATGACGCGGTGAAAGATTACGCCATTATAAAAGCCTTTTTTCACCAAAGAGATAAAGTTGTTTACTGTATTGGGAGCAATTTCAGGGTAGAGCTCCGCAACGATTCGATTTCCGTTTTCCATTTCAAAGGTTACCACTGGGTTTTTCATCTGATTTACCTCACTTTATCTTTTTTAGATCTATTTTGCTATACAAATCCAAAATTTTCAAAAGAATGCTTACTGTTTTTTCCATAGAATTCACTGAAATATACTCAAACTTACCATGAGCATTGTGCCCGCCTGTACCCAGGTTGGGGCAGGGTAGACCCATAAAGGAAAGGCGCGCCCCGTCAGTTCCTCCGCGAATCGGGATCACCTTAGGTTTTAACCCCACCGATTGTATCGCCGTACAGGCATTTTCCACCAGATGATAATGGGGCAGAATTTTTTCCTTCATATTGTAATAAGAATCCTGCAGTTCCAGGGTTACTGTTCCACGGCCGTATTTTTCATTCAGTTTGGAAGCAATCTGCAGCATGCGCTCCTTTTTCTGTTCCAGTTTGTCCATATTGTGGTCCCGCAGAATATAATGCATATGGGTACGTTCTACGGTTCCTTCCATTTTGTTTAAATGGCAAAATCCCTCATAGCCTTCTGTATGGGCGGGGGTTTCCATCTCGGGGAGCAGAGACTGCACCTCCATAGCAATCAACAAGGAGTTAATCATTTTATCTTTTGCCATGCCGGGATGAATATTAACCCCGCGGATGGTAATTTTTGCCGAAGCCGCATTAAAGTTTTCGAACTCAATTTCGCCTGCTTCTCCGCCATCTACCGTATAGGCAAAATCGGCCCCAAAATTTTTTATATCAAAAAAATCGGCGCCGCGGCCAATCTCTTCATCAGGGGTAAAGCCAACACATATTTTCCCATGAGGGCGGCCGCTTTTTAAAAGCTGCTCCATAGCCGTCATAATTTCGGCTATGCCGGCTTTATCGTCTGCCCCCAACAGAGTGGTGCCATCGGTTACAATCAGGTCTTCGCCCTCATACTTTGTAATTTGAGGAAAATCGGACACCTTTAAAACAATATCCTGCTCCCGGTTCAGGGTAATATCTTCTCCATGGTAGTTTGTCACTACCCGGGCCTTTACATTCTTCCCGGAAAGATCCGGCGAGGTGTCCATGTGGGCAATCAGCCCCAGCACCGGCGCCTGTTCATACCCCGGCGTTGCAGAAAGATACCCATAAACATAGCCTTTTCCGTCCATGTGGGCGTTTTCCATCCCCATGCTCAGCATTTCGTTTACCAGCCTTGCCCCCAGCAGCTTTTGCTTTTCGGTGCTGGGAATACACTCACAATCGGGTATGGACTGGGTATCATACTGAATATATTCTAAAAACCGGTCTTGTACATTTTTCATAGGTATACTCCATTCTGTCACTTGAGTATTGGATAAAAGCATTTTTACAAAATCAGGAGCCGATAGGGTTAAGGCCTATTGGCTACTTGCGTCATTGCCCTTTCAAAGCAGCTGATAAATACACCGGTAAATCCTGTCTGCCCAAAAACCATTTTTATGTTACCATATCTTTCTGTTATTTTCCACAACAAACTGTGAACAGCTGTTTACATCTTTTTGCAATTTCCTGTCTAACATATTACAATTCGATTAAAATATATTGTTATTCAATAAAAAAATATTGTATTTCAATATGACCCGTGTTAAACTAATCTCAAATGAAATCATCACCGAATTGGAGGAAGAGACGTCATGTGGAATCATTCCAGATCACTTACTTTATCCTTGTTTTGCACCCGGTTATTTTTGGGGCTATTGGGGGTAGTCCTCTGCACTGCTCCCTTTTTAGTCAACTGGTACTTGGGCATGCGCCCCGCTATGAGGCCTGTACACATTCCAATTGTTGCCACTGTCTACCTGTGCTGCATTCCGGCGGCAATACTGCTTTTCTCACTACACCGGCTTCTGCGCCGTATTCGTTCTGGTAAGGTGTTTACCGAAGAAAATATTCGTTTACTGCGTATGATTTCCTGGTGCTGTTTTGCCGCCGGAATGATTACGCTGACCTCCGGCTTTTTTTATCTGCCTTTTTTGCTAGTCGCCATTGCATGTTCATTTTTTGGGCTGATTCTGCGAGTAATAAAAAATGTATTTGAACAGGCTCTGGAAATAAAGCAGGAAAACGATTTTACCATTTAAGGAGGGCGCCATGCCGATACTTGTAAATTTAGACGTTATGATGGCCAAAAGGAAAATATCGGCCGGTGAACTGGCCGAACGGGTGGGTATTACTCCGGCTAACCTGTCTATCTTAAAAAATAACCGGGCAAAAGCAATCCGTTTTTCCACCTTGGAAGCCATCTGCCGGGAGCTAAACTGCCAGCCGGCAGACATTTTGGAATATCTGGAACAGGAAAGGAGCACAAAAGATGAATGAACCTATAAATCCCCACATTCAACCTGCTGATCAGCCGGGTCATGCTTCTCAGCCGAACAACCCATATGCCGGAATTTTTCAAAGTCCGTCTCAACGGGGAACCCCCGACCAGGCGCCTGCTGCCCCGTCCACAATATTTGCTGTTCCTCCAATGAAGCCATCTATCCCTGTTCCATTTGATGGAATTGATACTTTATTTGCACTGCTGACCTTGCTGGGGGGGTGCCTGTTTATCTGGCTGGTGAACTGGTTTCACCTGGGTATAGGGGTACCCTTATTCACCCTATATTTTTGTGTGCTGGCGCTGTGCTATTTTCGCCACAGAGGAATTCCCCCCGCCAGAAGCAGCTTTGTCATATTATGCCTGATGCTGTTTTCTGCCGCAAATTTTACTGTAATTGCTAATAATATGCTAAAAACGCTGAACCTGCTTTTTTTAATGCTGCTGGCTGTGTATTGGGTGGGAAGCATCGCATCGACCCGCATGGAACCAAAACTTGGGCAGTATCTTGGCAGCGATTTGATCAATCACATTTTTGTCATCCCCTTCCGCAACTTTGGCTGCGGAGGAAAAATTATAAAAGAAAATGTAAAGAAAAGCTCAAAATCCAAAACGCTGCTTTTTACCTTTATCGGCATCCTGATCTCAATTCCTCTGCTTGGGGTTATTATTGGTCTGTTAATGCAGGCAGACGGCGCTTTTGAACAAATGATGCGAAATATTACAGACCATCTTGGGCGCTGGCTGTGGGAGTTTGTTTGGCGTCTTCCTCTCTCTATTCTGGTAGCCTGCTATCTATTTGGTCTGCTTTATGGCACGGCTCATAAACGGCTCACCAAAACTATGACCGTTTCCGACATTCAATCAGCAAGAAAAAACAGGAAGATTCTGCCTTTCCCGCTGGTTGCCACTGTGCTCAGCTTACTGTGCGCTGTATATGTGCTGTTTTTCATTGCGCAAAGTTCAACCCTGTTTACTGCGTTTTCCAATATGCGTCCAGATGGCACTACCTATGCCGAATTTGCCCGCCGGGGATTTTTTGAGCTGTGCGCAGTAGCAGCCATTAACCTGGTGGTTAACATTGTGGTTCTTGTATTTTCCTCTTATAGCGAAAAGACTTTGCCCCCTGTATTAAAAGCCCTGAATATTTTATTGTGCTGCGAAACGCTGCTGCTCATTATAACTGCCATCAGCAAAATGGCGCTTTACATTCGTAATTATGGCCTTACGCCCAAACGGGTTTATACCAGTTGGTTCATGGTGCTTCTGTTCGCTGTTTTTGTTCTTCTAATTGCCGCACAGTTTAAAAAATTTAATTTTGCCAAAAGCCTTTCCATTACCTTTAGCGTGCTGTTCCTTGTTTTATGCTGGAGCAACGTAGACAGCCTGATCGCATCCTACAACATAAACCGTTACACCGCCGGTACCCTGCAGGAACTGGATGTAGATGCCCTGTACCAAATTCGTGATGCTGCTAAACCTCAGGCGCTTAAGCTTTATAACAAACTCTCAGCCGATGACCCTTTGCGGGAGGAATTGGCTCAGTTGCTACGTTCCGGCCGTTATTATTATGAAGAATCCTCCTTCCAAAGCTTTAATATTCAAGAAATGCGTGCATTTCAGATTACCAAAGAATTTATTCAGGCAAATGGTAATGAATAGGAAATAAAATTCTTTCGTAACTGTAAAGGAAAACTCACAGCGTTAACAGATTGATTCCTGATACTATGGCTTTATAGTAAAAATCTCACCTGGAATAAAAATGGAGAGCTCCCTTAGGAAAATTCAGTGCTTTTTGGGTAATCCAGAAAATTGCGCGGATCACTCAGGAACTGCTCCCGACGTTTAGGCAGCGGTATTCCAATGAATCTATTCAACTGAATTGCTTAACGTTGATAAAACAAGCTGTATTACAATTTGTAGTTTTTCGCCTGTGTGCAGCAACCGCCGCAGGAATTTTTATAGACATTCTCCTGCACTATTGCGGTTTTACCGGTATTTCAATCTGTGTAATATAGTCGTCTAAGGAATCAATGACAATCTCGTTGATTCCTTTTTCATATGCATTTCCGAACAAAACCAGATGATTCTGCTTTGCGTAGTGCAATATTCGTTGATAACAATCCGGAATGCCATCCCAGCTTCCCTTGCAAAATGCTCGGATATACTTCCCTGCCGGCTGGATATGCATACCTTTTTTCTGTTTGGGATTTGCTATCTCTATAAACAGTGCCGTATAATCCAAATAGTTGCCTTCCAACAAATTATCTACCGGAATGATAGAACCATAAGAAGCGTCATGCAAACGACGAAGCTGATGTTTTTTTGCTTCTTCAATAATAGTTTCAATTTCTTTTTCAAAGGGTAAATCCCGATTTGTAGGAACAGTTGCCAAATATCTCTTTTCTTTTTTCACAACAGAAATTTCAGACAAATCCATATGCAGCAAAGTATTCATCTCCTGCCGGTGATTTTCCAATGCCTGTTTAACCGCTTTCATGTAGCTGATGGTATGGTTTAATTCCAGAATTTTTTCTGTGAGCAAACTTTCTAAACTTACAGCAGAACGATTGTCCATAAAATACTGAATTTCTTTCAGCGAAACATCCAGCTCACGCAGCATCAGTATAGTTTCCAGCATAGAACTTTGATGATAGGTATAATACCGGTATCCGTTTTCCTTAATACAGGCAGGTTTCAGCAATCCAATTTCATCATACCACATCAAAGTTTTTTTATTGACAGCATGCAGCTTTGCAAACTGGCCAATTGTAAAAAGCGCATTTTTTTCATTTATCATTTCAAATCGCCCCTTGACTGTACTGTTACTGTACGGTTTATTATATTCCATGTACTGCAAGAACACAAGGAGGATATGAAATGGAACATGTTTCATTGCAAACACAAAACATGTATCAAAAACCAATCAATTTAAAAAACATTATGAAATTTGCACTTCCTACCATTGCTATATCGCTTTTCATGTCATTTTATACAATGGTAGACGGATTGTTTGTGTCAAATTTAATTGGGACAAACGCCCTGTCTGCAATTAACCTGACTGCGCCTGTCATTTCTCTGGTAACAGCAATTTCTACCATGCTTGCAACCGGTGGGAGCGCCGTCATCATGAAAAAAATAGGGGAAGGAAAGGGTCTGGAGGCCAGAGAAGATTTTACCGCATTAATTGTTGTCAATATAGCTGTAGGAATAATGATGTGTTCTATAGGGTATCTGTGCATAAACGTTATCTTTACAAATATGAATATATCCGCTGACGTTTTCATTTATTGCACAGACTATTTAAGCAGTTATCTTCCCTTCACCGTTCCAATCCTGCTGATGAATAATTTTTCGCTCTATCTAATTGCAAGCGAAAAATCTTCCCTCTCTTTTCTTTGTTCTATCGGAGGCGGAATTACAAATATTGTCCTGGATTATTTTCTGATAAAAGTAATGGGAATGGGAACAGGCGGAGCAGCCATCGCAACCGGATTGGGCTATTCGGTAACCACAGTGGTTGGACTGATTGTTTTTTCAAATAAAAAAAACCTGCTTCATTTTGAACGGCCGGTATTGCGATTTAACGTGTTAAAAAAGGTTGTAACAAACGGCTGCTCAGAAATGGCTACTGCTCTTGTGACAGGAATTACCACCTTGATTTTCAACTGGACAATGCTGCGGTATGTAGGGCAGGATGGAGTAGCTGCTATTACAATCATAATGTATGTTATGATGTTTGTAAGCTCTTTGTTTAGCGGATATTCCTATGGGGTTGCCCCCATGATCAGTTACTATTATGGAGAACAGAATCACAAAAAACTAAAAAAACTAATCCGTACCAGCATTATAATTATAGCGGCTTTCTCCATTGCTTCAGCTGCCTTGGCAATCGGCATTACCGAACCGCTGGTGTCTATTTTTGCAGAACCAAACAGTCCCGTATATACCCTTGCCGTTGTAGGAAACCGTATTTGCAGTCTGGCCCTTCTGTTCATCGGGTTCAACATTTTTGCCAGCGGTATGTTTACCGCGTTGAATAACGGAATTATTTCTGCTGTTCTGGCGTTTTCCCGCTCTTTTGTATTTATGATTGTATGCCTGCTGTTTTTACCGATTCTTTTTGGTATTACCGGAATATGGCTTGCAAACCCACTTGCAGAGCTTATGGCAATCATCCTTGCCGCAATCATGTTTTATAAATACAGAAAAAAATATCAATATTAAAAAAGACGAACAGATTATTCAAAAAATACCAGGGGGCAAATCTCCAAACACAAAAATACAAAAAAACAATAAAGGCTGGCAGAAAAAACTTCTGATTGAAATCTGATATTCAAAAACCTGTTCTCTCACCGTTTCCGGGCAAAGTAGTATATGGAACAATAACCGCATAACTGCGGACCGTTTCCAAATTGATTTTCCGCAGAAGCTAAAACAATGGGGCTGGCATTTTGTCTTTCTCCTTTGGGGCTCCTTCACGCCTCGCTGTACTCAACTCGGTTCACTTAAGCATTTTTACAACATACCGGTTGTCCTGCACACAGTAAAAATCCAACTATCCGCCCTGCGGCAGGGCATCCTGTATTGCAGAGATGATGCTTACATTGTAAAATCCACCTGCCCCGGGATATATATGGTTGTCAGGCTGGATAGAAACATGTCATAAACCCTTTGTTTCAAAGTGACAAATTTGCTGACGATATTTAGTATTCCCCCAAATAATACCTTTTTAAATAAAAAGAAAAAGGGCACCATCGTCAAAAACGATGATGCCCTTTAAACTTTCTGATATTAAACTAACTGCACAGAAAGTTAAAATTCAAAAAACTTACTTGTTGGTATCAAATACCAGACCAGTGCAAACGCGTTTGCTCTCGTCAGGGATTTCGATATCTTTATCAGCAACCTCGGGGCTGAAGCGGCTGTAGTGAATGGTGGTATAATGCTCAGGCTCCTGAGCCTCGCTGGAGAAGTGCATGGTCATACCGTCCCTGTTCATAGCCAGGTGGTAGGCTGCCAAAGAGATGATAGCAGAGTTGATCAGCGGGGTGTAGTTCTCATCAATTTCACCTGGAATTTCAATAATGTGCTGAGCAGTCTGATTCAGCTCAGGATCATAACCCTTGGTGGTGATGCAAACGTTGCCGGTACCCAGGAATTTCAGCTCGCGGAAAATCTCTACGCCACGGCGCATGCAGCGGCCATTCGGCAGAAATACGAAATAGTTGGTATCGGGATTCATATTGCTTACAAAGTACTGCTCATGAGCAAACTCCTCCAGCTGCTGATGAATACCATCGGTGGCGCAAGCTTCCATAAATTTAGCGCCGCCAAACTCAGCCATCAGGTAGTTCGGGCCAGCACCCAGGCAGTAGAAACGATCCTTATCTTTCCAAGCCTGCATGATCTCGTCCATTTTGTCGTTGTATTTGTTGATGGTCTCTTTAATCAGTCTGCCGCAATCAGCAATATTGTCATAGATCTTCTGTTCTTCTTCAGCAGTCAGATGACCGTTCCAACGGCCCATTTTAGCAGAAATAACATAGAACATGCTCAGCAGCATTACAAACGAAACGTTTCCGGGAACATGGCCCAGACGCTCGGCAACGTAAGAGATAACGTGATTGCTGGAAACAGCCAGACGGCTCTTGGGGCTGCCGGTAACGGCAACTACAGTAGCGCCTCTCTTCTTGGCCAGATGTGCGCACTCAGCAGTTCTTGCTGCAGCACCACCGTTAGAAGAAACGAATACCAGAGAATTTTCGGGCATGAAATCAATGTAGTAGGTGCAGAACTCGTGAGCTTCCAGCACCTCAAATTCCAAACCGGTATTTTTCATGAATGCCATTTTAGCGCAGTCAGGAGCGTACAGGGAATCGCCGCAGCCTACTGCATAGATTTTTGCATACTTTTTGGTCAGAACATCCTTCTGGGCCTCAACAATTGCCGGGAACTCTTTCAGGCAACGCTCAATGGCCTTATCGGTGATCTGAAGCTCGTCGAACATAATGCTGGCTTCTCTTTTTTTCTCGGACATCAAAAACACAACCTTCCTACAAATTATACATATGTATCACGGCTTTCGCCCTGACTAACTGGAAAAAGACAGTTTATACCTTCCTTATCATACCCCATTCTGGAGGAATTGGCAAGACCTATGACAACGCATACCAATCTTTTTTACAAAAAGCGCCGCAGAAGCCTGCGGCGCCCTGATATTTTTGTTTACTTTTCAAACGAAAGGCCCGCTACCGTACGCTTGCTCTCTTCGGGCATTTCAATATCTTTATCTGCCACTTCGGGACTGAAACGGCTCCAGTGAATCGTGGTATAATGCTCGGGCTCCTGCTCCTCACAGCGGAAATGAGTAGTTTGCCCGTCCAGCATCTCTGCCTGATGATAGGCGCACAGCGAAATAACCGCTGAATTAATGAGCGGGGTGTAATTTTCATCCACCTGGCCGGGAATTACCACCAAATGCTGTGCCAGCTGCTCCAGCTCCGGGTTGTAGCCCTGGGTAGTAATGCACACGTTGCCGGTGCCCAAAAAGTTTAGCTCTCTAAATATTTCTACACCACGGCGCTGGCAGCGACCAGCGGGAAGAAATACAAAATAATTGGTATCGGGGTTCATATTGCTGACCCAATACTGCTGGTGGGCAAATTCCTCCAGCTGCTGGTGAATGCCGTCAATCGAACTTGCCTCCATAAACTTGGCGCCGCCAAATTCGGCCATTGCGTTATTGGGGCCGGCACCCATGCAATAAAAGCGGTCTTTGTCCTTCCACGCTTTCATAATATCATGGATTTGATCATTACACTGCTCTACCATTTTTCCAATTAAAACACCGCATTGGGCAATGCTGTCATAAACCTGCTGCTCGCCCTCGGCACTGAGATAACCGCTCCAACGACCCATTTTGGCAGAAATGACATAAAACATGGTAAGCAGCATGACAAACGAAACGTTTCCGGGAACATGACCCAGACGCTCCGCCACATAAGAAATTACATGGTCGCTGGAAACTGCCAGGCGGCTTTTCGGATTACCGGTAATCGCTACTACTGTAGCGCCCCTTTTTCTGGCAATATGAGCACACTCAGCAGTTCTGGCCGCAGCACCACCATTAGACGCTACAAACACCAGGGAATTTTTTGGCATATCGTCCACATGGTAGGTGCAAAATTCATGGGCTTCCAGCACTTCAAATTCCAGACCAGTGTTCTTTTTAAACGCAAGCTGTGCACACTGGGGTGCATAAAGGCTGTCGCCGCACCCCACTGCATAAATTTTTGCATACGGCTTGGTCAGCACATCCTTCTGTGCATCAACAATACCGGGGAACTCCCGCAAACAGCGCTCCACCGCTTTTGGGGTCAGTTTGATTTCTTCAAACATGATGCTGGCTTCTCTTTTTTTCTCGGACATTTATTACACAACCTTCCTGTAAAATACATTTTCAACCGTCTTTGTTATGATTGAAGCCGAAAAAGGTGTGCCGGCTCCTATTTCTTTTGCTTCTGCCGCTTTACGTACGTACATTGGTCTTACTGTAACAGCATAGGCTCTTATCAAGGAGAAGACGTGTTTCAGCAGTAAAATTGCACTCTGTAAAAAAAAACATGCCATCCCCTCACGTCGGCAGGGGCATATCGTTTTAATCCTGTTTTCTTTACCATACACATTCATGCAGCTGTTTGTTGTTCTGGAAACTATAAACATTGCTTCCCACATTTTTCCGGCGCGCCAAATGATTTTACCCGTTTCCCTCTGATTTTCGGTTTTGATAAAACCCTTCCATATATTCCAAATATTCCTGTTTAGAAAGATGCTGCGGAAAATGATCCATCAGTTCTAAAGCGCCCTTAGCCCCATCCTTCAACAAATGATACATGGTAAGGGCCATTACTTTAACTGGCAGAAGGTAAGCTTTTTCCTCATCGACTATTTCAAAATCCGCACTGTGCAGAGAACCCGAAAAGCCTCCGGTGGTAAAACCCGCCACCGGCATTAGGTGGGTTAAATCCCCCACATCAGTAGAAGCGCTGTTATGGACCTGCGGGTCAATCAAACCTACCGATGCCTCATGGCTTACCGCCCTTCCGGCTTCCATCAGAGCAGACGCCACCGGAGCCTCTAAAACAGGCAGGTAACCTGGATAATCAACAATTGTAAGCTTTGCACCTATGGCGTGGGCCCCTGCTTCGAAAGCACGGTTGGTTTTATGGCTGGCGTCCAGCATAGCAGACATGGTTTTGGCCCGAACCTGGGCTTCCAGCTCAACCTGTTGGGGAATTACATTGACCATATCCCCGCCCCGGGTCATTATAGGGTGTACCCGCACATGGTCTTCATCCCGGAAGGTCTCCCGCTGAAAGGCCAAGGCAGACAAGCCTATGGACGCCGCATTCAGGGCATTGATTCCTTTTTCCGGCGCAATGGCTGCATGAGATGCCTTGCCTGTATATTTGACCACCTTGCAGACAAAACCGTTGGTGGTGTTATTCCCCAACAGCACATCATGATGGGTATCTACCATATGAAGATGGTGGTTAACGCATACGTTAATATCGTCAAAGGCTCCAATTCGAATTAGTTCGGCCTTGCCGCCTCCGTAACGGATTTTACCCTGGCGCATCAAGCTGTCTTTATAGTCCAAGTCCGAAAACTCCTCGGAAGGGACTGCAAAGAACACCGCGTTGCCGCCAAGGGCTGCTTTTACTTCAGGGTGGGAAAGCGCAATAGCTGCACCCATCATGGCTGTCAGCTGAATGTGGTGCCCACAGGCATGAGAGATTCCATTCTCGGGGTTTGCGTGGGACTGTGCTGGGCATTTAATCCCATCCAGCTCTCCAATAGCCGCCACGGTCACGTCATGTTCCCGGCTAAGCCGGCCTTTTACGCCGGTAACTGCCAAACCTTCTTCCGTTTCCAGCCCAAGTTCCCGAAATAATCCGGCCACCTTTGCTGCAGTACGAAATTCCCGATAGCCAGGTTCTCCGTGAAGATAGAGATCCCGGGCAAAAGAGATTAACTGTCCCTTGTTTTGTTCGACAATTTTCAAAATTAACTGCTCTGTTTTGTCCACTTTCATCCCTCCTCCCCATAAACTTCTCTAATTTGATTATACAAAGCCCTTATTTTGATGTCAACCTGCCAAGGCAGGCCGTACAGCACAAATAAAGTTTTTTTATGCTGTACAATCCCCTCCTTTTGGCGTATATAAACCATATACAGCATGTTATCTTTTTTCCCACAAACAGCTGCTTTCAAGCAAAACCTAATCAAAGCCACGCGTTGAACGCGAGGTATATACCAGCCCTGGAAGAGCACATTGCCAGCACGCCTCTTAAGAGGCATTGAACATTTCGTCACTCGCATCAAGTGCCCTGCCGCCTGTAAACGGGCAATTCACCCACTTAACAAATATTTCTGCTAATCTGCAGCCCGTTTCTTGGCAACTCGCTTCGCTCGCTGCCCCCGGCTAAAGCTTTTTTACGGCATACCTCCACCGGTTGGGCCGGTGGTTTCCATAAAATAAAAAACAAGCATACCCCATAAGGGACATACTTGTTTTTAATCATTTTACGCTCTGCCTTTAGAATGTGAAAAACCTTTTAGGCTTACACGCCTATTCATAGGCAAACGCTCTAAACACACAGCTTGCCTAAGCTTTATTACGCCAGATGCAGCAGCTGTACCGCAATGTTAAAATATATTACCAGCGAAAGTGCATCCACGATGGTGGTGATCAGCGGAGCCGCCATAATGGCCGGGTCGGCATGGAAAACTTTCGCAACTATAGGCAATATTCCCCCCACCGCTTTTGCAATAATTACAGTGGCTAACATGCTGAGCACTACGGTAAGACAAAGCATAAAGTTACCCGGATAAAATATCATGAGCCGTACAAAGTTAATCAGGGCCAGAGCAGCACCTACCAAAAGGCTGACTCTTACTTCCTTCCACAGCACCCGGAAAAAGTCTCCTGTTTGAATTTCGGAAAGCGCCATACCACGGATAATCAGCGTAGAGCTTTGCGAACCAGCATTGCCGCCTGTATCGGTAAGCATTGGAATAAAGGTGACCAGCAGCGGCATTACAGCAAAAGCCTCCTCATAACGCTGCAGAATCGCACCGGTAAACATGCCGGAAATCATCAGCACCAACAGCCATCCAATCCGGTTTTTAGCCAGAGAAAACACCCCGGTCTTAAGGTAAGGTTTTTCGGAAGGCGCCATCGCCGCCATTTTTTCAAAATCCTCTGTGGCTTCCTGCTCCATAACCTCAACCGCATCATCTACCGTGACAATTCCCACCAGGCGGTTTTCCGTGTCTACTACAGGAATAGTAAGCAGGTCATATTTTGAAAAGAGATCAGCAACAACCTCTTGGTCCTCGGTAGTTGTTACCGAAATTACGTTTGGGTCCATCAGCTCTTCCACAGCAGATTCATAAGGGGAAAGCAGTAGTTCCCTTACGGTTACTACCCCTTCCAATACCCGGTTTGCATCAGTAACAAAACAGGTGTAAATATCTTCTTTATCCATCGCCGTCTTACGGATATGGGCAAAGGCCTGTTCTACCGTCGTATGTTTTTTCAAATCGATAAACTCTGCCGTCATAATGCTTCCGGCAGAATTTTCGGGGTATTTTAAAAACTGGTTAATCAGCTTACGGGTATCTGGCGTGGCGTTTTGCATTACACGTTTTACCACATTGGCGGGCAGCTCCTCCAGCATATCCACCACATCGTCCATAAATAGATCTTCTACAATCTCCCCCAACTCCCAGTCAGTTATGGAGTTGATAATATGCTGCTGGCTTTCAACATCCAGGCAGGAAAACACTTCGGTAGCCTGTTCTTTTGAAAGGGTGCGGTATACGACAATGCGTTTCTCAGGCGTTAACTCGTCTAAAAATTCTGCGACGTCCACTTCATTCATTTCAGAAAGCTTCTCTTTTAAAGTGCGGTAATCTCTTTTTTCTGCCAGTTCCATCAGCAGTTTCATCAGTTCCTGTTTCATTTTGTTCCTCCTCTTCTATGTTTGAGCAAGGAAGCAAAAACATGAACAGAACCGCGCTGAAGAGGTTAAAAATCCAGCTTCAGTGCGGTTCCACAAAGGCATTTTCTATTGTTTTAAGGCAGTAAATATCATACCATACAACGCATCATTGACGCGCATGATAAAAATGGTAAAGCATTGGTTCCTGTTGCAGCGGTTATTTTTAAAATACTGCAAAACTTTTACGGCAAAACTTCATACACAGCGTCTCACAAGAATTTTACGCAAGCTCTTTGCTAAGAGGTACTTCTCTTCCTATTTCACCCAAGTTGCATAACAGGTGCTTCGAGAACTTTCAGCATAAGACAGAAACCTCTGCCCGAATGCCTGCTTATCCCCCAATGGAAGACGCGTGAACACTTTAAGAAAACACTGCCCTTCAGAACATACGGCAGCCCGTTTCTACTGGGGTTTTGCGCTGTACATGAATGTATTTGCCCTATTTTAACAACCAACGCTGCTGCGGCGAAAACAGGCACCGCATCACTGCGTTTAAAACACAACCTTTGCCGTTGTGAAATAAAATGTTCATCTTTCTACTTCGACTGTGATCGTCCACCTGTTTTCCTCCTTTTCTGTGTAATAGTGCGTCTTATCTAAGAACAAATTAACGCTACCACAGGATACCCAACTTGTCAAGGGTTAATTTCTGGCGCGCTCCACCTCATCCATAAACCGTTTGGCGCGCTCGGGGTCAACCGGGTTGGAGAGGTTTCCGTTCTTGATCCAGGCGCCTACGCAGACGCCGTCAAAATACTGCAGCAGTTCAAACACATTATCTCCTGTAGAGCCGCCGCCCAAAATAATGGGGGTATTCCCAACCGTTTTCCGGGCTTCCTTTGCCATTTCAATACTGTGCTGATAACCATGCCCGCTTAAAAACAAACCGTCCGCCATGGCTTCATATACTGCTTCAAATGCAGCGGCCCCAATGGGTTTTTCTTTAATTTGCACTGCATGGGGTTCATATACGTCTACATAAACCGGTATAGGGGTTCCTATTTTCTTTTTAAACGCCGTAACCTCTACACACTGGCCCTCAATAATACCAGCGGTGGTTAGCTCGGCGCCAATATAAGCATGTTCAATTCTTGCAAAATCGGAACCTACCGCATCGGCAACCGCCAGCGAAGCAACGCCGTCCCAGTTGACTAAAATGCCTTGAATCAACTTGGGGAACGCCCTTTTCAGCTCATTTGCCAAATAAGTCATATAACCTATGGTTTCGGGATTAGCATGCTGTTTAATGGGGTTATCCCCCATATTTTGCAGAATATAGCCGTCAAATCCATATCGGTCTAAAACAGACGCCTCATTCAGCACATAGTCCAAAATCTGGCCAATGCTTTCACCGTTATGATGAAAGCTTCCGGGCAGCGGAGTGGGCTGAACCATACCAATTGCAATTTTCTTTTTGTGGTCAAACATTCCCATGTTGTTGCTCCCCCTTCTTAGCATTTACCTTCGCTTAATTTTTTCGCAAAATCCAGGCTCACGTTGAACATGGACTGCGGCGGAATAATACCCTCCTCGGTAATATAGGCAGTAATAAATTTGGGTTCTACAACACCCAGGTCGGGGCAGTTGAAATCGGTCTTCGCCCGCATCTCTTCGGGCCAGTGAGAAGCCAGCCACTGGTCAAGATTACGGTAGCATTCCCGTTTTACCAAACCATACATACCCCGCAGGTCAACCTTGATGAGGGTGGTGGGAATATAGAATTTTTTACCCAGCACCTGGCAGAGCGCTGCAATCATCTCGGTGCCGCTGGTGTTGACAGCAGTGCCATCGGGATAAAAGGTCTCGGCGCCGCCAAAGGCCACATCACATTTTTCCAGGAAATACATGATGGAACCGTCTGGGAAGAAATGCGGGTTATGTCCGTATTTAATTGCACTCTGCACAAAGGGACGCCCGCCATCTAAACCGCGGCTTTCGGGAATATAAACATCCAGCTTTGTCCCCTTTTCATAAGCCACCTGCAGCATAGCATCTACGGTGCTGGAGTAATCAAACACCAGTACACCCTTGCTGTCTTTAATCAGGTTGTAACCGTACTCTTTAATTTTATCCATCCAAGCAGCAGCTTTTTCACTGTAAGAACGACTGGCTTTTATAATATATTCGGTTGCCTCCTTCAAGGAAGCATTTCGATATTTCTCAACACCGGCAGTCATTACCATCATGGCATTGGTTACTGCTTTGCTGGATTCCCCCCTCAATTTGTCAAAAAATTCGGTAATTTCCATGACACGGTCAATAGTTTGGGAGGAAGTTAGGCCGTTTTCTTCTGCATGCTCTGCAATGTCAATATACATGCACCCAATTGCTTTGATGTTAGGGCTTGCCCCAAGGGCCCGCATCAACACAATATCGTCAAAGTGCTCTGCACCCTCGGCAGTAAAATATGCTCGTAATTCGTCAGGTGTTCTCATGAAAAGTATTCTCCTTTGTCAATTATAAAAAATCCTGCCTGCGCGACATCTTAAAATATCCGCTTTGCGGCAATGCCGCAAAGCGGTAGAATCACAATATTGTTTGGCGTTATAGAAGGAATAATCCCCCATTCACTGACAGTTTAGGTGAAAATAATGCTAAATTTCCATTGCCGCAGTTTTTGAATTTTTAATGCTGCTGACAAACAGAACCAAAACCGTAGCGGCATACGGCAAGGTCATCACTACCTGGGAGGGTACGTCGAACGCCTGCAGGCCAATGGAAACCGCATCTGCATAGGCAAATAGCAAACAGGACAAAAACACTTTTACCGGGTGACCTTTTCCGATCATAATTGCTGCTACTGCCAAAAAGCCCTTACCGGCTGACATGTTCTCGGTAAACATGGAGATGCCGCACAATGGTAAAAATGCACCCGAAACGCCTACCATTCCGCCGGTTGCAAGCAGTGCAATCCAACGGTATTTCAACACATTGGTCCCGGTAGTCTGGGCCGCGCGCTCGTTAATACCTACACCGCGCAGCCGTAATCCGAACGGCGTTTTATACATAATAATCCAGCATACTACCACCGAAATCCACGCTACGTAAACCAATACATTTTGATTGTTCAAAATGTCCCTTAAGTACGGAATTTGATTCAGCAGCGGAATATCAACCGATGGGAAGCTGACGATCTTAGGGTCCATAAACGAACCGCGGGTACCAAACATGCTGGTAAGCAGCAGGGTGGTAAAGCCCCATGCACTTAAGTTTAGCGCAATACTAACTACCGTAGGGTTCGAACCAAAATGGAAAACCAGAATTCCAAAGATCACCGACATGATCAAACCGGTTGCAATACCAAACAAGAGGCCGACCATTGCGTTTTCAGTCAGATAACTACCATACATGGCAAAAAAAGCGGAGGTAAGCATAAAGCTTTCCAATGCTATATTAAATACGCCGGATTTGTTACCAAATGCACCGCCCATAGAGGCCAGCACCAAAGGGGTGGAAAGGCGGACCATTGCGGCCAGGGTGGCTGTTCCAAATAAAATGTTAAGTATCTCTGCCATTTATTTAACCTCCCCGCTCAGTTCCAATTTTTTCTTGCCAAACTTATCGCGCAGCATTCCAGCAATCTTTTTATAATCTACCGTTACAAACAGTACAAACAGCGCCTGAATGAGCGAAACGGTAAGACGGTTGGTGTTGGTTACACGTTCCATGGCCATGGAACCACATTTTAAAATACCCCAAAGAATGGAGATGCCCAACACGCCAAAGGGGTTGTTTTTGGCTACCATAGCAATCATAATGCCATCCCAGCCCAGGTTACTGGAGAAGCGGCTGGTAAATTTGCCATGGGTACCCAAAACCTCTACGCCGCCGCAAATACCAGCTATAAAACCGCTGATTAAAAAGATAGACACAAAGGTCTTCGCTACGTTAACACCGCCGACCTTGGAAAATTTGAGGTTTTCGCCTACCTGTTTTAATTCATAGCCCTTAATGGTGTATTTATAAATCAGGAATACAATAATAACAACTGCCAAAGCGATAAAAATACCAGCGTTGCCCTGGGTTCCTTTAATTAAAACCGGCAGTTTGGCCGAGGCATAAATGGGAGGAGTTGCCAGCAGGTCAGGGTTAACCCCTGCAGTTGCCCCCATTACCCATACAGTAAACAACTCGGTTAGCAAAATAGCAATATAGTTGAGCATTAACGTGGTAATCATTTCGTTTACCTGAAAATACAGCTTTAAAATTGCCGGAATAACCGAGTACAGCAAGCCAAAAATACCGGCGGCAACAATACACGAAATAATATGCAGCAGCGGGGGAAGCTCAATAATGTAGCCAACCACACCAGCAGCAAAAGCACCAAAATACAGCTGGCCTTCAATACCAAGGTTCATAACACCGGATTTGAATGCCACAACCGCCGCCATACCCGATAGAATACATGGGATTGTCCAGCGAATGGTATTACCAATGGCATAAGAGTTGCCCAGCGCCCCTTTTACAATTGCAGACAATGCTTTGGAAGGTTCCTCGCCCTGGAATGAAATGAGAACGGATGCAATGATGGTTACCATTACAAACGCCAGCACATATTTAAATACCTCAAATTTAACATCCGGGTTAATCTTTTTTAATCTGAGTTTTGTCAACTGCTTTACCTCCCATCATGAGTAATCCAATCTGCTGCTCGGTCAGCTCGCGGTAAGCACCTGCGTAGGTCAGCTTGCCGTCATAAATAACCTCAATCCGGTCGGAAAGCTCCATAACCTCGTTCAGTTCATGGCTTACCAGCAAAACAGCGACGCCCTGGGCAGCAAGCTGCAAAATCTTTTGCCAAATAAATTCGATCGCACCAATATCAATACCGCGGGTAGGGTCTTCAATGATGAGTAGGTCGTTTTTCTGTAAAAATTCGCGGCCAACAATCATCTTTTGAACATTACCACCGGACAAGGTTCTGACCTTGGACTCTTGGGAGGGGGTTTTCACGGCAAAGTCTTTAATAACTTCCCCGGTAAATTCACCAGCCTCTTTACGGTCCAGCAGCAGTTTATTTTTAAAACCGTGGGCTACATGATACCCCATAATACAGTTTTCCCAAATGGAGGATTCTCGGTTGGCTCCGGCGCCCAGACGGTCCTGAGGCACATAGCCAATGCCTTTGCAGCGGTGATCCCGGCAGCTGGCGTGGGTAATGTCTTCCCCTTTGTATGTAATGCTTCCCGCTACCGGCGGGTTCAACCCATATAAAGCCTCGACCAGTTCTTTCTGGCCAGAGCCTGCAACACCGGCAATACCAACCACTTCGCCGGCATGTACGGTCAGGTTCAGTCCCTTTACACGCTCAATGCCATCTTTATCCTGTACCACCAGGTCAGTGACTTTTAGCACTTCATCGCCAATCTCTTTTTCAATGTGCTGTGCGTTTAAAAGAACCTCGCGGCCCACCATTAGGCCGGCCAGTTTTTCTTCATCTACTTCACTGGGCAGCACGTTACCAGTTACCTGGCCATCCTTCAGTACCGTGATATAATCGGAGATTTCCATTACCTCGCCCAACTTATGGGTAATTAGAATAATGGTTTTGCCCTTGGAAATTAAAAAGCGCAGTGCATTGAACAGCCCTTCAATACCCTGTGGGGTCAGCACGGCGGTCGGTTCATCCAGAATAATAATGTCCGCCCCGCGGTACAATACCTTGACGATCTCGACCTGCTGCAGGATCGCCACCGGAAGATCCTTGACAACACTATCCAGCGGAATATTAAAGTTATATTTATCACAAATTTCCTGAATTTCTGCCCTGGTTTTCTTTTTATCAATAAAAATACCGGTTTTGGTACGCTCGCGCCCCATCATAACGTTATCTAAAACGGTCAGGTCATCAAACAGCATAAACTCCTGATGCACCATTCCGATACCGCAGTCACTGGCATTATTTGGGTTTTTAAAATGAACGGTTTTACCCTTCACCTTAATTTCGCCGCCATCAGGTTTGTAAATTCCGGCGATAATGTTCATCAGGGTGCTTTTACCAGCACCATTTTCGCCGATGATGGAATGGACAGTACCTTTTTTAACGGTCATATTAATCTTGTTATTCGCTACAAGAGAACCGAAAACCTTTGAGACATTAATAATCTCTAACACATTTTCCATGTTTTCCATCGTTGGTTTACCTCCATTTCTCCAGCGAAAAGGTTGGCGCGCCGTCAGGGCATCCGCTGGGATATGCCCTCGCCGGGATCGCCTGCAAACCGTAAGCAGGCTTTATCTTCACATCGCCGTTTGCACGGGGCGATGTAGGTTTCGCAGTTGATGTAAGGTTTAAAAAATTAGAAAATTTTGAATTTTTACCCGAAGTAACCATCCCTCAGGGATAAAATGGATAAAAATTCGTCATTTCTGCCAAAGTCTGCATTTCAACCTCAGCATATCTTCCGAAAAAATCGGAGAAAAATACGAGCAAAATCAACAATCGGGGCGGGTTTTAAAACCCGTCCCGAATGTGATTGTGCTATTGTTTACGCTCCGCGTAGATTATTTTGCAAATACGTCGACTTTGCCACTGGCAATGTCTTCCATCAGCTGAGCAACTTCTTTCTGCAGATCAGCCGGCAGTTTGTCGAAGTCACGCTGATCGTAAGCTTTAGAACCAGTACCGATGTTGAACTGTACCTGGCCGGCAGTGAATTTGCCTTCCAGAACATCTTTACCGGTGGAGTAGATAGCGCCGTCAATATCTTTCAGAGCAGACCAGAATACGCTGGGACCCAAATCGCCCTGCCAATCATCAACACCAATGCATTTTACGCCCTTCTCGTCGCAGGCTTTAATAACGCCCAGACCAGACTGGTTACCAACCTGGAATACTACATCTGCACCGCCATCAATGGCAATGTTGGCAACTTCTTTGCCTTTGGTTGGGTCATTGGCATCACCAATGTAGGAGGAGGCAACCTCTACAGTCGGGTCAGCAAGTTTTGCACCAGCTACATAACCATCTCTGAAACGGTTAATGGTAGGAGCGTCAGAGTGGCCGATCCAAGCAATTTTCTTGGTCTCGGTGGTTTTAGCAGCAACAAAGCCAGCTACAAAAGAAGCCTCGTAAGGGTCAACAATCAGGCCGCAAACGTTGTCCAAGCCAGCTTCGATGTAAGAGTCGATCAGGTAGAACTTGGTCTCAGGGAACTCGGGAGCTACTTCAACCATAGCTTCGCAAACAGCATCGAACATACCATAGATGGGGCTGGCACCCAGCTGAGCCATGGAGCGAATCTGCTCAATATACTCTGCTTTGTCCATAGCCTCTACCAGCTTAACCTGGCAGCCCATGTCAGCTTCCAGTTTCTCAAAGCCTCTCCAGGTCAGGTCGGTAAATGGTGCGCCTTTGGGAACTTCAGAAATCAGGCAAACCAGCTTGTCGCTGTAGTCGGCAGCTTTGCTTGCATCAGCAGGGGTGCTGGTGCCAGCAGGAGTGCTGTTATCAGCAGGAGCGCTGGAAGAGTTGCCGCTGCCAGAGCAGCCGGCGATGCCCAGTACCATAACGAGTACCAACAGCATAGAAATTACTTTTTTCATTGGTTTTTTCCGCCTTTCAAAACGAAATTGTTTATTACAGCCATCTCTACCGCACCCGTTTTCGCACCCTGATAAAGGATGGATCTCGCCGCGGCAGCGTTGGCAAAGGATACTGTTTTTTCTAAAGGCCAGCCGTTCATCAGCCCAACCAGGAAGGAAGAATTAAAGGTATCTCCCGCTCCGGTGGTATCTACCGGAGTAACAGGGTAACCATCTATTTGTATTTTTTGGTCCCGGGTCTGCACAACACAGCCCTTCGCTCCCAGTGTGGTGATAACAATCTTATCCGTGTCTCCAATCAGTTCGTCCACTACCGACGGACCACGTTCAGCGCAAAGCTGGTCAATCGCCGCATCGTTGAAGGAAAGGACGCTTGCACGGTCAAAGAAAAACCGGTCAGTTTCGTTATCAAAGCTGGTAAAGGTGGTCCGCTCTGCGTCAAACATAAATTTGACCCCTTTGCGGTAAAGGTGATCCACCAGGTTTTTATAATCCTGAATCTTTTGAATATCAGTCATAAGGGAATATACATACGTTGCATTTTCCAAAAGTGCAAGCTTTTTATCATCCATGGTGACAAACGGCTTGTCGTTTGCATAAATCAGGATGGTACGTTCCCCTTCCGAAAGGATAATCTCGGTGCGGCAGTTTTTATACCTGGGCAGAACATCTACATAATCCATATTCACCCCATAACCCTGCATATCCTTGCGAATCACTTCGGTATAAGGGTCGTCTCCCAAAGTATCCAGCATATAGGTGGGAATCCCCATCTTTGCCATAACGCAGGCCGCGTTGGCAATCATTCCTCCGGGAACAGCCTCTAAAAACCGGATAAAGCATTTATCTCCAACTACAATTCCCTTATCAACACACTGGTAGTATTCGTCAATATCATTGAGCCCAATAGCCACAACATAGGGTTTGTCTGCTTTCATAGGCCCTCCTTCCAGCGGCAAGCTTTTCATAAAAAACCCGTAACGCTCCCTTTTCTCATAGAGCATTTATTCTAACCTCAATTAGCTTATATGAGTTGGAAGCGCGTTACGGTTACATATTTGTTATTACTTTGTATTGTAAAATTTCTCAAAAAACCATCTATAGTATAGGCAAAACTCCAATACAAATCAAGTACATTTGAATGTAAAATTAAGTTTATGAATAAAATTTGGCGAAAGTTATAAAACTATGTTTCCTTCCTTGGACAGAAATGTTATAACTTCCGATTCTGACTGAAATCCAGTACGGGAACCAATTTTTTGGATTGCAAGGGCTGCTGCTCCAGTAGCAAGCTTGGCACACTTCTTTAATGAATACCCTTTGCTGAGACAGGATAAAAATACACCATTAAAACAGTCACCTGCCCCGGTAGTATCCTGTACATCTACCTTTAAAGCGTCCTGGTGAAAGTGCTGCTCTTTTGTAAATACATCTACACCCTTTGATCCCTGGGTAACAACAACAATCTCCGGCCCCATAGCAAGCAGTGTTTGGGCTCCTTGCTCCACGCTGTCACAGCCGGTATAAGAAGCAAGCCCGGCTTCGTTTGGGAAAACAATATAAGCACATTTCATCATGGTTTTTTTGGTTTCGTCGCTGTGCAGTCCGGCAGCATGTTCAATGTCGTAGGACACCTTTATACCATGTTTCTTTGCAAACTGCCCAACATACAATCCTAAACGCTCATCCGACCCCATCAATTGTACAAAACGCGCCTGTTTTACATAGTCTAGGTCCACATCCTCATTTTCAGGCATAGTGGCAGAGGTGAGGCAAACGGTCATTGCCTTTTCTCCTGTTGCATCCAGCTGCGCAATGCTAAAGTAGGTATCCTCCCCTTCTTTCACTACAACGCCAGCAGTGTCTACTCCATATTTATGAAAATCCCGGATTGCCATGTGGCCATATTCGTCGTCCCCCACCGTAGTAACAATGCCAACCCGCGCCCCAAAATTGGAAGCGGCACAGCAAAAATTTGCTACCATTCCACCGGGAAAACGCCCAAGCAATTTGGCACAGCGTTTTTCATCATGTTTCGGCAGACGGTCAACCTTTAACATGATGTCAACATCCGAGTCACCTACGCCAATAATGTCAAATTGTTTTTCCATTTTTTTCATCCTTTCAAAAGTATATTTAAACATGCTTATGTAATATATGCTAAGCAGTAAGAATACTGAATACGCAGGGTGAAAGCAAAAGCAGCTATTTACCAAAACAGCAACCAAGCAGGGAATGAAACCCGTTTTTTCAAAGGCAGGCACTGCCCGCCTGAAACCTTGGTACCCCACGTACTTTTTGGCGCATTAGGTGTTGGCACTTGTGCGCAAAGAATTTAAAAATTATTCCATCTATTTTCTCCATATAGGAGCTTAAATTTTTGATTTAAAAATCTTTTTTGCTTGGTGCAAAAAGCGCACTGATGCACAAAAACACACTCTTAGTCCAATTCCCTTCTTTTTTAAAACTCTATAATTAGCCGTTGGCAAACGTGAGGCAGTGCTCTTACGTAAAGAAAGCGGCCCTCCCATAGGGCCTAATTGTCCGATCAATACTAAAAGGATTATTTACTATAGGACAAAGCAATGCGAGAAGGCCCTGTTGTTGTCATAAAACTGTCTGCATAATAAGAACATAAAACCTGGTCGAAAGCCTTAACATCTAATCGATAGAGGGTTTCATCATCTGCTTTAGCCGTATTCACCACGGTAATATCACGGTAATGAATGGCAAGAAAAGAAAGGTACGGCAGTATGCTTTCATCGGCAAACACCAGTAAGCGCTCCTCATTTGGGGCGCTGGTCTCAATTTTAATAACCGGCGAAAGCCCCCCAAAAAAGATGTCCTTCGGGTTTCCCACCGTTAACATTTGGCGGGGATAAGGAGTGTAATAAACTTTCTGTCCGTCGTTTAAATAATGAGTGATTTTAAACTCACGCTGATATTCCTGATAGTGGTAAAGGGTAATTGTATCGGGCGTTACAGGTGCATCTGGTATTTTCTGATACAAATCGCCATAATAACCATGCTGTACGTTTTCCAGTTCAAATCGGTCTAAAGAAACTCCTTCCTGGCGGCGCAGCCTGGATACGACTGGCTGGTAAACCACGTATCCTCCATAAGAGGTTAAACTGGAATCGGTACGGTAATAAATATAATCCTGGGCTTTTGCATAAAGAGCTGAATACACATCTATCGTCGTAACCTTGCCGGTCATTTTTTCATAAACCTCATCAATAAAGGTTTTTTGATTATAGGGTACACTTTGAGGTAGCTCATCCCGCAGTACGGCACTTGCCGTAGGAATAATAACCGAAAAAGTTGGAACCCTCGCCTGCTCTGCAAAGGCAGTGATGGCCTCCACATTCTTTTTCACTGCAGAGCTACGCGGGCCCTCCACATTTTTAATCAACCTATCCTCTGCAATAAAAACCCCGTTAATCTCTTTTTGGCCGCCAATTCTGCGCAAACCATAAATACTTTGGCGTAAAAAACTATGCATGGGGAAGTTGCTTTTCAAGGCGTCTTCCAACGCAACAAAGGAGGATCCATCCAGAATATTTTCCAAATGAAACGGTATATCGGGCAGCGCATCAAACCCGCCGGAGGCCAGCGTAAAAACCGGCACAAAAACTAACGCTGCCATCAAAATAACAGAAGCCGCCCGTTTTGAAAATTTGGAGCTCATAGTGTACCTCCTCTCTACACGGATTGCATTTGATCTAATTGCTGATATGGTTAAAATAAAATTCCACAGACTAGGAGTTATTTGAAAAGTTATATTCTAGTCTTTTCTAAAAGCAAGGGCACCGCTGTGTAAAAAGTCTAAGAATACGGCAGGCACTTCTGCTTTTGCCCTGCAACTCCCCTATTGAAAAACGTTGATTTCTCTTTTTTAAAGTATATGAAGGGGTTATGGATGACATTTTTAGCAGTCTGCCATCCCCGCCATGCAAACTAAGGCAACATAATTAACATTGGGCTTTTTAATGCATGGTTGATTATATTTTGTGACTATACCGGGTCACCGTTTGGGTTGATGTTTTTATCACGATAAAAAGCAGAGCATTCTCAACTGCAATTATAACAGAAAGGCACTGATTTTATAAAGCTAAAGCTGTTATTGGGGCCGTTCATGTTTACAACGCAAATAAAATCTTTTAAAACCCACACTCCACTGTGCTTGTCTGTCAGTACAGCAGAACTGGCCAACACCGTCGACCAGTTGATACCAGTATCATGACTAAAGCAGAAAACCAACCACCAGCAAAAGCAGCCCTGCGCTTACCGCTGCACCAAACAGGTCATGGAATTTTGGCAAGTACTTTTCCAGCTGTTTAAACATCATGTTAACGAAACTGGTACAGAAGAAAAAGCAGCAGAAAATGAGCAGCCAGTTGGACGACAAAATATACCCCATTTTATCGTCCATAAATTCCAAATGATTAAGCCCTATGCTGCCTGTAATATAAAACCAGCTTTCCTGCAGGCTGGTTGCCGTAAAAATAGTAAAGCTGTAAATAACCACCACAAAAGAATATACCCGGCGAAAGAACATTGGTATTTTTTCAATTCGACTGCCTAGAATAAACCGCTCAAAAAGAATAAACACTGCAAAATAAATACCCCACACCATGTAATTAATGCGTATTCCAAACCACAGCCCCATTAACATGGTAGTAAGCAGGGTGTTAAAAATAGTAGACCAGGGCCCGTTTTGGTCTCCGCCCAGTTCTACATACAGGTATTTGCGCACAAATGCGGTTACCGTTATATTAAACCGTTCAAAAAAGTCCTCCACCATCCTGGCCTGGAAGGGATAATAGAAGTTGCGCGGCAGGTCAATAGAAAAAATTTCGGCCAACCCTTTTGCTACATCACTCATTCCTGATAAGGTAAAATAAAGCCAAAACGCCTGGAACAGCACCAGGCACCATATGCTCGTTACTGTACTCTGGCTATAGGGTATTGCCTGCACCTGTTCATATACCAGCCGGATTTGATCGGCCAGGATCACCTTTTTCGCCAGCCCCTGGGCAAACCTTCCTATTCCTTCTCCAATACGGCTAAGCGACGGCTTTATGTGGTTAATTTGGCTTTCAAAATATTGATAATCTACCAAAGGTCCGGTATAAATTTTAGCAAAAAAGCTGCACATCAACGCAAAATTAGTGATATTGCGGTCAAACTTGGCGTCGCCTTTATATAAATCGATCAGATATCCCATTCCGGTCAGAGTATAAATTTGTATTCCCAGCGGGGACTGCATCATGCGTAATTGGTAGAGTACGGCTACTACCACAACAATACCCAAATTTTTTATGACTCCAAAAAAAAGCCAGGCCCGCCTGCGTCCCAAATGCTCTTTGCAGGCATCCATTTCCTGTGCTACTAGGTAATCCAGCAAAATAGACCCTATTAACAGCCACAGGTTTTTCGGTTCCAGCATGGCGTAAAATAACAAAGATGCAAATAAAAGCACCGTTCTTTTCCATTTTAACGGAACAAGGTAATAAACAAATACGCAAATGGGCAGGAACAAAAACAAAAAAGACAACGAGTAGATATTCATTTTGTCCCACCTTTCTTGTCAAAAGTTGTTTTAAAAAATACAGCTGGCTTTTTGAGGCCAATGGGCCTGTCTGCGTTCAAAACTTAACTTGTACTGTTCAATCCTTAACATTTTATTAGCCCGTTTTTTCAATAAAAAACCGGCATTCTAATTTTGAAGTAATCTCTATTTTTCGTCAAAATCCGCTACAATTTGTATAAATTCCTCATAAGTAAACATAACGTTAAGCATCGATACCAAAGAATTTGAGCTTAAATGCTCAGGCAGGTCCAATTTTTTCAGTAAGGCAGCTTTCCGCGCCACGCTGTTTTCCCTACCGCTAAGCCCTGCCAGGTATAAATCTGTTTTTGATATTTTCCGGCGCTGAGCCTGTGCTGGCTCTGATTCTTCACAAAGAACCCCTGCCCTTTCAAAAGCTTTGAGCAAAACCTCCTTTGGAATTCCTTCAACGCCCAGCTTTCCCTCTGCAGAAGGTTTTTCTTTGCGGTGTTCCTTACCGTAAACATCTGGAATGTAAACATGGGTAACCAGCGCAGGGTCAATTGCGCCGCTTAAAAAACTGCGGATTTGAAACCCCGCCGTATCCGAATCGGTTAATATAATAATACCGGTCTTTTGAGCTACCGTCCGAATTAGTTCCAGACGCTCTTTATCTTTGTAAATTCGAAAACCGCCTGTTTCTAAAATTGGTGCGTCTAAAATAGAGGAAAGCTTTGCCTTATCATACCGTCCCTCCACAATTACCGTCTGCTTCAGTTTGATCAAAAAATTACCCCTTTTTATTCAGCATAAAAATCTCTGTAATCACTTCTTCTACCACAACTCGGTCATCCACCTTGGAACTTTTCAAGGTACAGTCCGCCCTGCTAAGCAGTTCAATCACCCGGCGCAAATATTCCAGGGAATAGTGGCCCTGATCCCGGAAGGCATTTTTGATGCGAAAATCCCGTCCGCCATACCCCAAATCCTTGGCAACCTGTGTCACCTCCACACCGGCCAGCTTTGCCGTTTTAGCCCGGTAAAGGTCTAAGAAGGCTCCCGACAGGGCGGCCAGAATCATAGTAGGCTGCTCTTTTAAATAAAGCAGCTCACTTAAATTGTTCATTGCTCCCGCGTAATCCTCACGCAGGATCAGCTTGGCCAGGTCAAAAACAGAAGCTTCCACCACCCCGGTACACAGTTTATCAATGTCTGCCTGTACAATGGTACCGCCCGGCTTATAGTTACAAAGCTTATTCAGCTCATTTTTAATCATGCCAATATCACCGCCGCACCGCTCAATTAAAGCGGCCGCCGCATCGTCATAAATAATACAGCCCATTTTGTCGGCATTTCCCCGCACAAATTTGGCAAGGTCACTTCGGGTACGTGGGTTTAGCGCACAGCAAACACCCGATTGATCTACTGCTGCCAGCAGTTTTTTACCTTTAGCCGTCTTTTCAGGGTGATATTCCTCATTCCGGATCAAGAAAACAATCACACAATAAGGCGGAGGATCTTGCAGCAAATCCAACAAGCGCTGCATATCGGATGCCGCCAGTTTTTCGGGTTCAAAATCTTCTACCAGCACCAGGCGCATACTTCCGCTTAACGGAACAGGCTCTACCTTATCGCCAAACTCATCCAGATTCAGTTTTTTCCCATCAAACCGCTCTACCGTATCCCAAAGCCTCCGCTTTTCCCCCATCTTCTCCAGGCTTTGCAGGTAGGCGGTCTTCAGGTAATTGTCTCCGCCGTAAAACAGGTAAACCCGCGCCGGTTCACCTGTTTTTATCTGCTTTGCAAGCTCTGCCTCGGTTTTTAAAATCATGCCTTATCCCCCGTCGGGCATTGTCAGCACCAATGCTTCAAACTGCCCATCCTGTATTCTTCCACCCATTTGTAAGGGCTTGTGGGTATATACTGTTCCATCTTTACCAATATAAACGTCCCAGTCTGGATCCATAATACTATGTCCGCAGGGAAGTATGCTGTCATTGTGCGTCTGGCCGGAAACCGTAGACGAATCGGCCTGCGCATGAAAATATAATGACTGCTTTGCAGTTATTATATCACAATCTTGAACTGATTTTAACAAGACCGATCCGTCAATTTCGATTCGAATGAATTGACCATGACAGATTCCCGCAGTTGTTTCATTATTCACCAGGGATAATTGGCGAATTTCCATATGCGGCAGGTATTTTTTCATATAATTTTCTGCATCGGCATCCTCGGGGTACAATACCGCACAAAGCGGCTGATGCTGCTTTAAAAATTCGATCACCAGCCCGGAATAAGCATTTCCTCTGGGCAAGTACACCTCTTCTAATGTAATATCCGGCCTGGAATTTAAATACCCGCTCAGTTTAGCCATAGCGCTTATACTTTCAGGTAATTGAAAAACCACAGCCGAACCTTTGCTAATTACCAATTCCGCTTGGCCTTGCATAATGCTGACCAGCTGCACATCATTGTTCCTATCGGGGTAGCCCAGTCCTTTCACGGCCAAATTGGTGGCAATAGGGGACATTCCAAGCAGCATAACTGCCAGCATAGCCCCCACGGCACTGGCTGGAGCCTGCTTCCGAATTAGGAGAAAAAGCCCTGCACCACCGCAGATCATCCAGAAGAAGGGGAAAATTTGTTCTACCGGCCAAACTGCAAAGGGCAAGGCAGACACAGCC
Source organism: Ruminococcaceae bacterium Marseille-P2935 (assembly GCA_900104565.1). Taxonomy (GTDB): domain Bacteria; phylum Bacillota; class Clostridia; order Oscillospirales; family Ruminococcaceae; genus Marseille-P2935. Next base: position 718,598 of record LT629951.1, on the reverse strand, counting down.
CCTGCAAGCCACAGGGTTAGGCGGCAGTAGGTAATAAGCACAGCCTTCATTGGCAATAGCACCCACGAAAAGGCATTGGGTATCAAGGCAGTTAAAAATGCTCCCAGCAGCACTGCCGGCGCCAAAAACAGCATGGGCAGGTTGGTAAGGGCAGAGAAAACTGGAATGTATCCAAAATACCAGGCTGCTACCGGCGCGGAAACCAGCGCAACAGAGGCGCTGATTAATAACGAGTTTTTTACTGTCCTTCCCGCTTTTCCCCAATTTTTAGCATACCACCGGAATCTTTTCAGGTAGCTGTCTATTTGTGGATTCACCCACAAAACGCCAAAGGTGGACAGAGCCGAAAGCTGCAGCCCAATATCAAAAATTGCGTAGGGCGTAACCACCACAATACACCAAACCGCAAAAATGAGTGAGGTAACAGAGTCGCTTTGGCGGTAGAAAAGCCGCCCTGCCAGCATCACCAGCATCATCCACCCAGCACGGCAGATGGACATAGAAAACCCGGTAAGCGCCATAAAAAACAGGGCAAACCCCATGGTAAGGAGGGTAGCCGCCCTGCGGCTCAGCTGCCTGGATTTTGATAATAGCCAGCTGATCACCAGCGTAAGCAACGAAAGATGAATACCGGACACAGCAGTCAGATGATAGATTCCACTTATTTTTAATGCATCGATTTGTTCTTCCCTTAGTCCGCTTCGGTCCCCCAAAAGCACAGCGCTACACAGCGCCGCCGCATCGGGCGGCAGGCTGGTCGACAGGTTATTTTTTATCCACCCCCGCGCCAGTACCAGCAGCTTTTCAATGGAAAAACCGCCCGGTGCAGCAATTGGGTTCGAAGGGTTATATCCGGTTAAAAACTGTCCCCGGGCCAGGTTGTAAAAGTCAAACCGGCCTCCATTTACCTTTGCTTCCAGGTCAACATAACAGCTCAGCTGCTGCCCCGGGCAAACCTGCAGGTCAGTACGGGAGATTATGGTTAACGCAACATGGCTTGGTGCCTCTTCTATCTCGGGGAAGGAGGCTGTAAGCTCATAAGAATAAGTTCCTTTTTCTGCAGTTTCGGTCACTAAACCTGACACCAGTACCCTGTGCCCCGCCAACGCCTGCTGAGGGGCTCGTATAAAATGATCAAAAAGCATCCCCGAAGCCATGGCGGTAACACAGGTAAAACAGGCAGCCCATACAGATGCTTTTCGCATTTGGGAAAAACACAAAGAACACAGCCCCAGTCCGGCAAAAAAGAGAACGCCGGCAGCAGCAAAACTTTCTCCAAACAAAAGAGCGGCCATCAGCGCAGCAAAATAAAGGCATCCTGCTGCAGCCAACGGTCGCTTCATGTTGTATCCTCCTCACATTACCCGGGAAGAGAAATTATTTTGTAAACAGGGGCAGCGGCTCTAAAAAGATGATGTCGTCACGTTTGGCCGCATCGCCTTCTGCCAATACGGTGGCCCGGCCTACAATCTTCCCGCCGGATTTATGCACCAGATTTTCCAGTGCGGCCAGCGATTCACCAGTGCTGATTACATCGTCCACAATTAGCACACTCTTGTCCTTCAAATGGGCCATGTCGTCACTGTCCAGGTACAAAGTTTGAATTTTTGCGGTAGTAATTGATTTTACATCTACCGCTACAGGCTTTTTCATATAAAGCTTAGCGCTTTTTCTGGCCAGAATATAACGTTTGCCCGACTGACGGGACATTTCGTATGCCAAAGGAATACCCTTTGATTCTGCAGTGATCAGCACATCAAAATCAGGTACCCGTTTTAACAGCTCGGTAGCAGTTGCTATGGTGATTTCCACATCGGAAAACATGTTAAAAGCCGCAATTGAAAGATGTTCATTTACCTCACAAATGGGCAGGTCGCGTTTGTGTCCGGCAATGGTCATTGTATAAAACTGATCCAATTCATTCAACTCCTAAAAAGATCTGACAAAATTACTGCTTATTGCGAACCAAGGATGCCTTTTCAAACAGAAAGCTTACCAAAATCAGCTGAAAAGAACCGCTGTACGCAAAAAGCTGTGGGATACTTTCTGTATGATTATTCATGCAGTTTCCTATTGCAGGAATGTATACGAAAGATGAAGCCATTGGCATTAGGCATCCTGTAAGCAGCATAAATCAAAGTTTTTCTATTTCAGACTGGTTTTAGCCCGGAGGCCACGCCAGACTTCTGCCTGCCAGCAGATGGAAGTGCATATGGCCGACTGTCTGCCCGCCGTCCTCACCGGTATTGGTCACCACACGGTAACCCTTTTCCAGTTTAAGGTCTTTTGCCAACTTGGCAACCACCTCGTAAATGTGCGCAACAATACCGCTGTTTTCCGAAGTTATTTCACTGGCCGAAGCAATGTGGCGCTTGGGAATAATCAGAATATGAACCGGGGCCTGGGGGTCAATATCATAAAACGCCAGCACCTGCTCATCTTCATATGCTTTTTTGCTTGGAATCTCCCCAGCGGCGATTTTACAGAAGATACAGTCCATGCGCAGTCTCCTTTCCAGACAATATTCTTTTTATACCGGTATTATTTTACTTGATTCCAACCATTTTTTCAATCATTTCCGGAACTTTTGCAATTGCCTCATCAATTTTGAAAATTTCGGTGGCGCCGCCCATTGCGCTGTCTGGCCGGCCGCCGCCGCTGCCGCCGACCATAGCAGTAACCTCTTTGATCAGTTTACCAGCGTGGATGCCGTTTTTCACAGCTTCTTTTCCAGCAGTAGCTACTAAAGTAGCTTTCCCCTCATTTACCGAAACAATTAACGCTACCATCTGAGGAGCATTGTCGCGCACCCGGTCCGCCATCAGGCGCAGGGTTTCCGGCTTGGTGTTGCTGAAGGATGCGACCACCAGCTTAACCGGCCCAACCTCTTTGGGGTTTTCAAACAGGCCGTCTACCCGCAGGTCGGCAATTTTTTGATTCAGAGCTTCAATCTCTTTTTCCTTTGCTTTCAGCTCAGCAGTAACCGCCGCTGTCTTGGCAACCAGTTCAGAAATGTTGCCAGCCTTCAAATTTGCAGCCGCTTTGTTCAACAGCTCTTCGGTTTCTTCCATATGGGTAAGAACGCCCATTCCGGTCGTAGCCTCAATGCGGCGCACACCCGCAGCTACCGAAGATTCGCCTAATATTTTAAACAGACCAATATTGGCTGTGTTATGCACATGGGTACCGCCGCAGAATTCTACCGAACAGCCGGACATATCAACAACACGCACCACATTGCCGTATTTTTCACCAAACAGAGCCATCGCACCCAGTTTTTTGGCCTTTTCCAGCTCCATCTCCTGTACGGTAACGTCCAATGCTTCCATGATGCGCTCATTCACCAAATATTCTACCTTTTTTATCTCTTCTGGGGTCATGGCGCTAAAGTGGGAAAAGTCAAACCGGCAGCGGGTATCATCTACATAAGAACCCGCCTGGTGAACATGCTCGCCAAGTACGGTGCGCAGCGCAGCCTGCAACAGGTGGCATGCACTGTGGTTGCGCATAATGGCAGCACGGCGTTTTTCATCCACCTGGGCAGCAACGGCGTCGTCTTTCATCAGCACGCCGGAAGCCATCTGGCCAATGTGCAGATAATGGCCGGTAGCGCTCTTTTTGCAGTCCAGCACCGTAAATACCGCACCGCCTGCGTTCAACACACCCTGGTCGCCTACCTGGCCGCCGCTTTCGGCATAAAAAGGAGTATCGCTTAAAATAACAGCTGCCTGCTCCCCTTCTGAAACGCTGTCGGCCAGCTCACCGTCTTTGATAATGGCCAATACCTTTGCATCAGCATGAGTAGTAGCATAGCCCACGAAGTTTGCTTTTGGCACATCGCCCAAAATATTCTCTTCCCAGGCAAAATCCCCCTGGGCAGCGCGGTTGGCACGGGCAGCCTCGCGCTGCTTCTGCATAAAGCGCGAAAACTCCTCTTCATCTACCTGGATCGAGCGCTCTTCGGCAATTTCTTTCACCAGGTCAATGGGGAACCCAAAAGTATCATACAGCTTAAACGCTTCCTCTCCGGAGAAAACTTTCAGCTCATTCGCAGACATTTTATCCAGCAAACCATTAAGCATTTCCATACCCTGGTCAATCGTCTTGGCAAAACGCTCTTCCTCCAGACGGATCACCTTTTGGATATAAGAGGCATTTGATTTCAGGTCGGGGTATGCAGTCTCGTTTTCATGAATAACCGTCTCGCAAACCTTATACAGGAACGGTTCGCGAATTCCAAGCAAACGTCCATGGCGGGCAGCACGGCGCAGCAAGCGCTTAAGCACATAACCTCTGCCTTCGTTTTGCGGAACAACGCCGTCGCCGATCATAAATACCGTAGAGCGGATATGGTCGGTAATCACGCGCAGAGATACATCGGTCTTTTCATCCTTACCATATTCCACGCCTGCAATTTTGCAGATATGCTTCATTATATTCTGAACCGTATCCACTTCAAACAGGTTGTCTACGCCCTGCATTATGCAGGCCAGACGCTCCAAACCCATACCGGTGTCGATATTGGGATGTTCCAGCGGGGTATAGTTGCCATGGCCGTCTGAATCGAACTGGGTAAATACCAGGTTCCAAAATTCCACATAACGGTCACAATCGCACCCTACCGCACAGCCGGGCTTACCACAGCCATGCTCCGGCCCGCGATCAAAATAAATCTCGGAGCAGGGGCCGCAGGGGCCTGAACCAATCTCCCAGAAGTTATCTTCTTTGCCCAAACGGACAATGTGGCTGGGGTCTACCCCAACTTCTTCGGTCCAAATTTTTACCGCTTCATCGTCATCCTGGTAAACCGATACCCAAATGCGATCTACCGGCAGCTCTAAAACCTTGGTGATAAACTCCCATGCCCAGGCAGTTGCCTCGTGCTTAAAGTAATCGCCAAAACTGAAATTGCCCAGCATTTCAAAGAAGGTGCCGTGGCGGCTGGTTTTACCTACCCGCTCAATATCGGGGGTACGAATACATTTTTGGCAGGAGGTAGCCCGTTTTCTGGGCGGAGTCTCCAGTCCCATAAAATATTTTTTTAGTGGTGCCATTCCCGAGTTAATCAATAAAAGGCTGGCATCATCTTTTGGTACCAGCGGCGCGCTGGGCAGTCGGATATGCCCTTTGGATTCATAAAAACTTAAAAACTTTTCCCGCAGTTCATTTAACCCTGTCCACTCCATTGGTTTTTTCTTCCTTTCCGTTTTATAGCTGCCTGTGAAATTACCGCCCCGTTTTAGAATTCACAACATGTAAAACCCAAATCGGACTTTAGCAAATATACTGTTAGGGGCTATACACCGCTAGACGTGTATGCAACAGAATTTATGCACCAGAGCACACCATAAGAAGCATAACCCTGCACGGCATATAAAGTTTTTGCACATTGGGGCAAAAACACCATAAATTGCATATCCCCCTGCGAAATATCCTTTTAAAAACAAAAAAAGCCTTCGCCCCTAAAACCTCAGGGACGAAAGCTGTCATTGCTTCCGCGGTACCACCCGGATTGCGCCGGCAATTAGCTGCCGCACGCCACTCGAATCACCTTAACGCAGTGAATACGCCGCGGTTCTTCCGCGGTGCTCGGGGATGGCTTCTAATATTGCGCGCAGGGAAGTTTCAGCCTTTGCTTCCCCTCTCTGATGCGTCGCTAAAAATTAGTTTTTTCCCGTCAAAGCATCTCATAATACGGTTTTCTCACATACAAGGTTATTATATCCTCCGCCTCTGTTCTTGTCAACTGGCATAGCTGCTATTTTCTGCAGCCTCTTCCTTCTGGGAAAACGACTGCATCAGGTTTTCCCACCATTCCACCACTGCCAGCTTGGGTTTATAAATAACCGGGTCGCCATACTGTAAAATCTCATCTTCCAGTTGGTCTGTCTGCTGGGCTGCAGCAGGCAGGCACATGGGCGGAAACATAACACACCACCAGTTTTTTCCCTCAGCGTCACCAATCAGCACACGGACCGCATCATAATTACCAGCAGGCATTACAAAACCGTCGTATGCCCGGGTATCAAAAAACATTTTAGTGCGGCAGACCGTTACCGGGTAATGGTAACCCTGGCGGTACACCTCGTCCTGTGCCGCCTGCTGCAACCTTTCTATTTGACGGTCGATTGCTTCGACCGCGTCTTGGCGGCTCAAATCGGGGGAAAATAAAGCGGCTCCTTCGGCCAGCACCCGGTCACGCACCTTAAGCTTTAACGACTGGTCTTCCTCACTATCAGAATTTGCCAGCACATGCAAACGTACAACCTCGCTGCGCAGCTGCTGCCACTGGCCTGCAAACGCCGTTACCTGCGAAAGAATTACCGCTAAGATTAGCCCTGCCAATAAAATCAGTTCCCGTTTTTTCATTGCGTCTCCATTCCTGGGGGTACTCTGTAATCTGCTGGCCAATTATTTCCAGGTAGGAATGATCTCACCAGGAAAACAAAAGAACTCCATGGTCCCAAAGCGCAGGGTACCTCTTTTCTTTTTATCTGTTCCAGCAAGGGTAAAACAAATATTTTGCCCTGATAAGAGGCTGTAATCATGTAAAACCAATGTCTCTTCGCTAAAAAACACAGGGAAAATCAGAACAAAATTTCTGCATCCTGGTATTTTAAAACGCAATTGTTTTTTTCGTGGAGCAAACAAGGTTTTAACGTATTCCAACAACCCCTGACAAAAAACCCGCCAAACTATGTACTAGGCCTTATCTGCCTACCCACAGTTTTGACGGGTATTTTCTAAAATATTCCAGTCGCAGCAAAAAACAAACCTAATTTAAACAAATTTTAAGCCTGTTTTTCCACTTTTGCTCCGTGGTTGACCGGTTTGGTCAGAAAAGAAAATTCCCCTTCCTCTTCCAAAATGCGCTGGCAGCGTTTTGCCTGAGATTTTCCTTCAAAAATACCAAACACGGCCGAGCCGCTGCCGGTCATCATGGCACCCAGTGCCCCCTGTTCCAGCATGGCAGCTTCAATATGCTTTACTTCTTCCAAATCCAGCACCGATTCCAGCACATTGCCCATGCTGTGGGCAATCGGCTCCAGCTCGTTTGACACTACCGCCGCAACCATCTCTTCCAAATCGGGTATTTTAGCCAGCCTTTCCTGTTCCTTCAGCTCATCATACCGGCGGAATGCCGCCGCGGTCTGGGAACCCATCTGCGGTTTTGCAATGACAATATAGCATTCCGGCAGGTCTGGCAGTGGGGTAATAATTTCTCCAATGCCTTCTACCAGGGCGGTTCCCCCATGAATGCAAAAGGGAATGTCTGCCCCAACCTTTTGGCCAATCATTCCAAGCTCATGCAGGGACAGCCCAGTTTGGTACAGTTCGTTCAGCCCAACCAGCACTGCCGCACCGTCGGCGCTGCCGCCGCCAAGGCCAGCCTGCATGGGTATTTTTTTATCAATATATATATCTAAACCACTGCATTCCAGTTCGGTCTCGTTAAAAAACTCGACCGCCGCCTTGTGGGCAATATTTTCTTCTTCCTGCGGCACCTGCCCATCCTCGCATACCACCCGGATTTTCCCATCTAAATTTGAGGTGAGAACAACCCGGTCGTAAAGGTCTACCGTCTGCATAACCATCTTCATAAAATGGTAGCCATCCTCCCGCCTTCCGGTAATATCCAGCGAAAGGTTCAGCTTACAGGGGGCTTTTACCGTAACACTCCTGTTCATCTTGCACTCCTTTTGAACTTGATCCCGCTAAAAGAACCGGGACCGTTTGATCTCAATTGCCCTTACCGGGCACATCTCGTGACAGCAGTAGCACTTAATACAATGATTGTACCCAATTTTCGCTTTTTTGTCCACTATCCGAATGGTTTTTGGCGGGCAGCTTTCGGCACATTTTCCGCAGCCTACACATTTTTCCCGGTCAATAAAGGGTTTAGGCATAATCAGCTTATCGCGAATGACCCGCATAACCGGCCGGATAACAGGGTGCATGCGCTCTACAAAATCCAGCGACCGGTTGTCCGGCTTTTTATAATCTTTTACTATTTTCAGCGGGTCTCCAACCAGTTCCAGTTCTTCCGGCCGGCTTGGGCATAAGCCGCGTTCGATTGCATTTTGAACCGTGTATACCTCTTCTGGTGAAATATTCATTATTTTACAAAGGGCCAAATCCAATGCAAAGGGGTTTTGCGATGCAGCTAAAACCCCCACGTGTTTGGGGGTTCCACCCGATGGTCCATTGCCCTCCATGGCCAAAATTCCGTCTACAATGGTAAAGGCGGGGGCAACCGCCAGCGCCAGGTCTATCAGCATATCGCAGAACTGTGGTTTTTCGGGAAAACGGTAATGAAGCCCCGGCTTCTGCAGGCCAGGAATACACCCAAACAGGTTTTTTACTCCCCCCGATAAGGTGGACATACAATGGGTTTTCATTTTGGCAATGGATATAATCAAATCGGCCTGTTTTACCGGGGTAATCAGTTCGAAGCTTTTTGCCGTGCGCCCTTGGGGAAAGGGATGTTCAAAAAAGGTAAAATCGTCATTCAGCCTGGCTCCGGTCTCTTTCGCAGCGGCAGCCATCCCGGTAGCTTCATAAATTCCGGCCAGCGCCTGCTTGGTATAAAGGCCCCCGGGGCTGTCGGCAATGGTAACACTGCCTGCCCCCAGCGCTTTTACCCGGCGCACCACCGCCGCTACCACCTGCGGATGGGTAGTTGTGGCTTCCTCCGGAGTGCGTTTTAACAGCAGGTTTGGCTTAATCAGAATATTCATCCCCGGGCTGATCAGCTGATCGGCCCCTGTTAGGGCAAACAACTGCCCAATACGTTCGTCCAGTATTCCCGGCTCATAATGGTCAGCATTCATTACCGCCACCCTTGTTTGCTTACTCATCTGCCTCTCCCCCGTCCTGTTTTACCGTCAAACGGCGTTAACCGGCAGTTTTCCCGCCGGTTAACCAATGTCTTATTTGGGTAAATTTGTTAAAAACCGTTCTATGCGCTTGATTGCCTCCATAATGTGATTAAGGCTGTAGGAATAGGAAATTCGGACAAACCCTTCGCCCGAAGCGCCAAATGCATCCCCCGGGACCACCGCTACCTTTTCCGCTTTTAATAAGCTTTCGCAAAACTTTTCCGAGGTCATGCCGGTAGACTGTATGGATGGGAACACATAAAAAGCGCCTTGCGGACTATGGCAGGTAAGCCCAATTCGGTTTAGTTCACTCACAATCAGCTTGCGGCGCATGTCATACTCTTCCCGCATTGCTTCAATTTCAGCATCACAGCTGCGCAGCGCCTGAATTGCCGCATACTGGCTGGTAGTAGGGGCGCACATAATGGCAAACTGGTGTACCTTCAGCATCTGCTGCAACACCGGTTTGGGGCCTGCGGCATACCCAAGGCGCCAACCGGTCATAGCGTATGCTTTAGAAAAACCGTTCACAACAATGGTGCGCTCCCACATACCGTCTATTGACGCAATGGAGATATGTTTTTCCCCATATGTAAGCTCAGCATAAATTTCATCCGAAAGCACCATCACATTGGTACCCCTTAACACCTGGGCAATCTCTTCCAAGTGCTCTTTGCGCATCACTGCGCCGGTAGGGTTGTTGGGGAATGGAAAAATCAGCAGCTTTGTCTTATCGGTAATCTTTTCCTTCAGCTGCTGTGGTGTAATTCTAAACTGGTCTTCCGCCCTGGTGGGGATCGGTACTACCTTGGCCCCGGTAAGGTCCGCAATCGGAGCATAGGCAACAAAACATGGCTCGGGCACCAATACTTCATCCCCTGGGTTTACCAGGGCACGGATGCAGATGTCAATCGCTTCTGACCCGCCCACTGTCACCAGTACCTGGCTGTTAGGGTCATATTTGGTCTGAAACCGCCGCTCCAGGTAAGCAGTAATTTCCTGTTTTAACTCTTTTAATCCGGCATTGGCTGTGTACCAGGTATGCCCTTGGTCCAGAGATTCGATGCCGGCTTTGCGAATGGCATAGGGGGTTTTAAAATCGGGTTCTCCTACTCCAAGTGAAATGACCCCGTCCATTTCGCTCGCCAGGTCAAAAAAGCGCCGAATACCCGAAGGTTTAATCTCGAGCACCTTTTTGGATAGTATTTGATTATAATCGATCACAGCGTGGAATCCTCCCTCTCATCCTGACGGGATTCATCACTTAAAATCAGCCCGCGCTCCTTATATTTGCGCAGTACAAAATGGGTTGCAGTGGACTGTATGCTTTCCAACGGCGCCAGACGGTGGGCTACAAACATGGCAACATCCTTAAAGGTCTTGCCCGAAACAGTAAGCGCCAAATCATACCCGCCGCTCATTAAAAACACCGACTCAACCTCTTCCAGCTGGGCAATGCGGTTTGCAATTTCTTCAAACCCCATGTCCCTCTTCGGCTGTACCTTCAGTTCAATACGGGCAATTACATAGTGCCTGTCAGTCTTATCCCAGTCGATGATGGTTTTATAACCACAGATAACACCTTGGGCTTCATATGCTTCGATAGCTGCCTGCACTGCCTCCTCGGTTTCGCCTAACATGGCTGCGATTTTTTTATTGTCCAGGCGGGCATTGCTTTCTAAAATCTTCAGAAGTTTATCCATAAAACCACCATTTCTCCGCATGCTGTTTTATTATTCCACCAGTATTTCATGCGGAAAATACGGCGTATTTTTAGCGCGGCTGCGCCAGAAACCCAAAAATGATTGCTACTATTATAGTACATATTCTATTCACTGTAAATAAGCAAAACGTCCCCATAAAATAATCAAAACCACGCGTTGAACGCGTGGTTTTGATTCAGCATTATTTAAAATAAACAGCCGGCCTTATTGAAAAGGCGGGTATTTGCTGTTTGCGTGCCTTACACAATTTTAATCAGCCGGGGTTCACGTTCTTTATAAAAAGTGAAATACCCAAACCCCGCCTCTTCCAGCAGGTCCATGCCCTGAGAAATGCCACTGCCCAATGTTTCAGCCCGATGGGAATCGGATCCCAGAGTAACAATTTCCCCGCCAAGGCTACGGTATCTTTTTAAAATCTCCAGGCTTGGCATGGTTTCATTCAGGTTTTTTCCAATCTCCGAAGTATTGATTTCAATGCCTTTGCCGTTTTGCGCCACCAGCTTTAAAATCGCATCAATTTTGTCATAATACCGGCTTAAATCGACCGGAACACCGTCCCTGCCCTGAATATAGCGTACCGGATAGGTAAGATGAGCCAACACGTCAAAGCCATTCCAACGTGCAGTTTCATATACGTCGTCGAAATAGCGGTTCAGCAGGTCGTCCAGATCAACCTTGCCGCTTTTATAATCCAAATAATAATAATCCTCGCCTGCTTTGCTGATATGTACCGAGGCCATTACAAAATCCAGCTTTGTTACACTTAAAATATGGTCGGCGGCCGAAATATTGCGCATCACCTGACCCAGTTCAATACCGGCACTCACCATTAAAGAGTGCTGAAAGGAAACCCTTGCCTTAATTGCCTCAAAGTTTGATTGCCGAATACGCATTGCATAGCGGCCGGTGTCAAATTCATCACACTCGCAGTGGTCGGTAATGGAGATACCCATAATTCCTTTTTCCACAGCTTTCTCGCACAGATAAGTTACCGATTGAAAACCATCTGGAGAATTGTCCGAGTGGGTATGACTGTCAAAAATATCATGATGCATTTGGTGTCCCCTCCATTCCATTTTAATTGCCAATCTATAATTTAAATTCATGTTGCTGCTGCAAATAGCCCCATCAAAACAAACGATTCTGTAAAACTTGTTTTTTGCCCGCCTAGCCAACCATAGCAGCTTAATTAGGTAATACTGCAGTATTATACTGTCGGTTTCTCTTTATGATTAGATATATTTATCATAACATATTTCAGTTTATTTTAATAGCAGTAACTGTAAAATATGAACTATTCTATTTTCACTATTACAAATTCTTATGACATTTTTGAAGCACTGTTCCCACCTCATCATTTACTTTTGCTGAATTTGAGCAATGCCATAAGCAGCCTGCAGCGCTGAATTTCTATAATTTTTCAGGTACAGGCTGATTGTGCGGCTTTTGATAAGAATTTTTCGTTTCTGCCAAGGAAATTTATATACAATTGGGCTTTCTACCAGCAGAGAAATATGGTACTATATTATAATAGTTATTTTGTGATTATTTTGGTAAAGGAGACGGTTTTTCATGAATTCCATGATCCGCGTTGTCACAGCAGTAAACCGCGTCTCCCCCATGGACCCTGGCAGCTGCCTGGAAGAAATTTTTGGACTGGTTGAGGATGTGCGCTCCCAGTGCCCCGATATTATTTTACTGCCCCGGCTGGCTTTGTCTAGCCCAAGCTGCGGTAATATGTTATGCAACCTTACCGTTGCCGATGCATGCGCTTCGGCACTGGAAAAGCTGCTTGCAGCTACGGCTGACCTTCCCTGTTATCTGATTGTCGGCCTTCCCGTATACCGGCAGGGGCAGATTATCAGCGCATCTGCGGTGCTTTATTCCGGTAAACTGCTGGGCTATATTCCTGACTGCGGAGAGAGCCTGGCAGGCCAAGCCGATCCCGAATGCAGCCTTATTCTCCCCCCCGACACCATATTTGCTTGCGGCCAGCTGCGTTTTGGCGTACTGCCGTGCGACCCGGGCAAAATCACCCTGCATATGCATTCTCTCCTTGCTGCAGGCTGTGATTTAATTGCAGTGCCTGCTTATCACCCGGTTACGGCCGGTTCTATTGCCAGCTGCTTAAAAGATGCTGCTGCTGCCGCCAAATCTTCCGGATGTGCGGTTGCGGTGGCAAACGGTGGTATTGGAGATACCTCCTCACCCTATGTTTATCGTGGTTTTACCGGTATCTTTGAATGTGGCGAAACGCTTTCCACCCATTTGGGGGATTATGACAGTTTTTCCATGATTCGAGATTTGGATTGTGATATCATACGCTGCCACAAAGCACTTTCTGGCGGGAAAGAGCCTTTTTTCCATGCCATCCCTCAGGGAAGAAAGCGTGGAATTTTGCGCCCCGTACGTAAAAACCCCTACCTGCCCGCAGATGAAACCGAGGCGAATCAGTTGCTGGAAGAGCTGTTTGATCTTCAAATTCGTTCTTTAACCGCCCGGCTGCAGAATACAGGCATCAAAAAGCTGGTGCTTGGGGTATCGGGAGGGCTGGATTCCACACTTTGCCTGCTGGTGGCCGCAAAAGCTCTGGACGCACTGGAACTGCCCCGTACCAATTTAATCGGCGTAACCATGCCGGGCTTTGGCACCACCGACCGCACCTATTTTAACGCACTTGCCCTGCTGGAAGCCCTTGGGGCGGACAGCCGGGATATTTCAATTAAACAGGCTGTACTGCAGCATTTTGAGGATATAGGCCACAGTGCGGCCGAACACGATGTAACCTACGAAAATGCACAGGCCAGGGAGCGTGCCCAGATTCTGCTGGACCTTGCCAACAAGGAAAAAGCTTTGGTGCTGGGCACGGGGGATCTTTCTGAAGCTGCACTGGGCTGGAGCACCTTTGCCGGCGACCATATTGCAAATTACAATGTCAACATCTGTTTAACCAAAACCATGGTGCGCCGGGTGGTAGATTATGTTTGCGGCATGCAGCTGTTAAGCAGTGCGACCGAAACCCTTTACGATATTTTGGATACCCCTGTTTCCCCCGAACTGCTGCCGCCAGATTCTTCGGGACAGATTTCGCAGAAGACCGAACAGATTCTGGGCAGCTATGAACTGCATGACTTCTTCTTGTTTTACCTGGTACACTGCCATTTCCGGCCGTCTAAAGTATATTATTACGCATGCATTGCGTTTGCCGGGCAGATCGAACCGGAAGAGATTAAGGATAAGCTTAAATTATTTGTCCGCCGTTTCTTCCTGAGCCAGTTTAAGCGCAGCTGCTCGCCTGACAGTGCAATTATCTTTCCTGTCCATTTAAACAACCAGGAATTCTATGTTCCTTCCGACCTTTCGCCTCGGATTTTTTTAGAGGAGATTGATCAGATTGAAACCTTTTCACCTTAACAGCTATTCTATTATATAATTGCCCCGGCGCTTTTTGCATGAAAAGCTTAGCCATAGCTCAAGTTGCACTGGAAAAGCTCACTGGGGCTTGTACGGTGTTAAGCAAGAAGTACGCCTCGAGACAGCCTCCTGCGGGAGGCCGAAATGCTCTTATCATCCCTTTGCTTCGCGTGGTAAGAGCACCTATTTTAAATTACGTTTTATGCCGACGCGAAGCGGCGGAATGGAGCAAAGTTTGAAATTCCATTTCAAACTGCACTCGCAGAGCGANGGGATTATGACAGTTTTTCCATGATTCGAGATTTGGATTGTGATATCATACGCTGCCACAAAGCACTTTCTGGCGGGAAAGAGCCTTTTTTCCATGCCATCCCTCAGGGAAGAAAGCGTGGAATTTTGCGCCCCGTACGTAAAAACCCCTACCTGCCCGCAGATGAAACCGAGGCGAATCAGTTGCTGGAAGAGCTGTTTGATCTTCAAATTCGTTCTTTAACCGCCCGGCTGCAGAATACAGGCATCAAAAAGCTGGTGCTTGGGGTATCGGGAGGGCTGGATTCCACACTTTGCCTGCTGGTGGCCGCAAAAGCTCTGGACGCACTGGAACTGCCCCGTACCAATTTAATCGGCGTAACCATGCCGGGCTTTGGCACCACCGACCGCACCTATTTTAACGCACTTGCCCTGCTGGAAGCCCTTGGGGCGGACAGCCGGGATATTTCAATTAAACAGGCTGTACTGCAGCATTTTGAGGATATAGGCCACAGTGCGGCCGAACACGATGTAACCTACGAAAATGCACAGGCCAGGGAGCGTGCCCAGATTCTGCTGGACCTTGCCAACAAGGAAAAAGCTTTGGTGCTGGGCACGGGGGATCTTTCTGAAGCTGCACTGGGCTGGAGCACCTTTGCCGGCGACCATATTGCAAATTACAATGTCAACATCTGTTTAACCAAAACCATGGTGCGCCGGGTGGTAGATTATGTTTGCGGCATGCAGCTGTTAAGCAGTGCGACCGAAACCCTTTACGATATTTTGGATACCCCTGTTTCCCCCGAACTGCTGCCGCCAGATTCTTCGGGACAGATTTCGCAGAAGACCGAACAGATTCTGGGCAGCTATGAACTGCATGACTTCTTCTTGTTTTACCTGGTACACTGCCATTTCCGGCCGTCTAAAGTATATTATTACGCATGCATTGCGTTTGCCGGGCAGATCGAACCGGAAGAGATTAAGGATAAGCTTAAATTATTTGTCCGCCGTTTCTTCCTGAGCCAGTTTAAGCGCAGCTGCTCGCCTGACAGTGCAATTATCTTTCCTGTCCATTTAAACAACCAGGAATTCTATGTTCCTTCCGACCTTTCGCCTCGGATTTTTTTAGAGGAGATTGATCAGATTGAAACCTTTTCACCTTAACAGCTATTCTATTATATAATTGCCCCGGCGCTTTTTGCATGAAAAGCTTAGCCATAGCTCAAGTTGCACTGGAAAAGCTCACTGGGGCTTGTACGGTGTTAAGCAAGAAGTACGCCTCGAGACAGCCTCCTGCGGGAGGCCAAAATGCTCTTATCATCCCTTTGCTTCGCGTGGTAAGAGCACCTATTTTAAATTACGTTTTATGCCGACGCGAAGCGGCGGAATAGAGCAAAGTTTGAAATTCCATTTCAAACTGCACTCGCAGAGCGATGCGCAAGGCGATTCGCTCGCTTTGCTCACTGCCGCCCTCATGCACAAAAATGCTCTTATCATCCCTTTGCTTCGCGTGGTAAGAGCACCTATTTTAAATTACGTTTTATGCCGACGCGAAGCGGCGGAATGGAGCAAAGTTTGAAATTCCATTTCAAACTGCACTCGCAGAGCGATGCGCAGGGCGATTCGCTCGCTTTGCTCACTGCCGCCCTCATGCACAAAAATGCTCTTATCATCCCTTTGCTTCGCGTGGTAAGAGCACCTTATTTTAAATTACGTTTTATGCCGACGCGAAGCGGCGGAATAGAGCAAAGTTTGAAATTCCATTTCAAACTGCACTCGCAGAGCGATGCGCAAGGCGATTCGCTCGCTTTGCTCACTGCCGCCCTCATGCACAAAAATGCTCTTATCATCCCTTTGCTTCGCGTGGTAAGAGCACCTATTTTAAATTACGTTTTATGCCGACGCGAAGCGGCGGAATGGAGCATTTTATGAAAGCAGTAGTTACCGTTATTGGCAAGGACATGGTGGGCATTTTGGCAAAAGTAGCCGACCAGTGTTCAAAAACAAATGTAAACATTATTGAAGTGACACAGTCCGTTTTGCAGGATTTGTTCGCCATGATTATGCTGGTCGATATTTCGGGTATGAACTGCCCCTTCACCCAGCTGGCCGATCAAATGGCTTATATTGGCAAAGAAATGGGCTTACAGATTCACGTCATGCACGAGGATATCTTCAATTCCATGCATCGCATTTAATGCAGAGCAAAAATCGCTCTTTGTTCTGCAGGCTGGCTGTTGCATAAAAAGCTGGAACAAATCAAGTTTTCTAATAAATTTGCAGCCGGTCGCCTTAAACCAATATCCGTTCTATTTTCTATTTTTCAATAAACCCTGACCACTACTCCCTGAATTTTTGGAGGTTGTAATGATAAACAGCAGAGATATTCTCGAAACCATTACCATGATCCAGGACGAAAACCTGGATATTCGTACCATTACCATGGGGATTTCCTTATTGGATTGTGCCGACAGCGACCTTACCCGTTCCTGCCAAAAGGTTTACGATAAAATTGGCCGTTGTGCCAAAGACCTGGTAAAAACCGGCGAGGAGATTGAAAAACAGTATGGCATCCCCATTATTAACAAGCGCATTTCGGTAACGCCTATCGCCATGCTGGCAGGAGCCAGCGGCGGCGACCCGGTAGCTTATGCCAGAACCCTGGATAAAATTTCGAAAGAGGTTGGCGTAAACTTTATCGGCGGTTACTCGGCATTGGTGCATAAAGGCTTTTCGGCCGGGGACGAAGCGCTGATCCGCTCTATTCCGCAGGCTTTGTGCGAAACCGACCAGGTCTGCTCTTCGGTAAATATTGGCACCACCAAGGCAGGCATTAATATGGATGCGGTGCGAATGATGGGTAAGGTAATTAAGCAGTGCGCCGAATTGACCGCAGACCGCCAGTGCATTGGCGCCGCCAAGCTGGTGGTATTCTGCAACGCACCCGAGGACAACCCGTTCATGGCGGGGGCGTTCCACGGCCCCGGTGAACCCGACTGTGTTATTAACGTAGGGGTTTCGGGCCCTGGCGTTGTACGTGCGGCAGTGGCCAAGCATCCTGACGTTCCTTTAAACGAAGTGGCGGATATCATCAAAAAAACTGCCTTTAAAATCACCCGCATGGGCCAGTTGGTCGGCAGCGAAGCCTCCCGCCGGCTGGGTGTTCCTTTTGGCATTGTAGACCTTTCCCTTGCCCCTACCCCGGCAATAGGTGATTCAGTCGCTCATATTTTGGAAGAAATGGGACTGGAAAGCTGCGGCGGGCCCGGTACCACAGCTGCACTGGCGCTGCTGAACGACGCAGTGAAAAAAGGCGGGGTCATGGCTTCCTCCACTGTTGGCGGTCTTTCGGGCGCCTTTATTCCGGTCAGTGAGGACGCCGGTATGATTGACGCTGCCCGCTGCGGTTCTTTGAGTTTAGAAAAACTAGAGGCTATGACAGCTGTCTGCTCGGTAGGGCTTGATATGATTATGATTCCCGGAGATACCACCCCCGAAACAATTTCGGGTATTATAGCAGATGAGGCGGCTATTGGTATGGTGAACTATAAAACCACCGCCGTGCGCCTGATCCCCGCTATTGGCAAAACCGTTGGCGAGGATTTGAACTTTGGCGGACTGCTGGGTTACGGCCCGGTCATGAAGGTAAGCACCTTCTCCCCTGCTAAATTTATTGCCCGGGGTGGGCATATTCCTGCTCCGCTGCAAAGCTTGAAAAACTAGGTGAACACCATGAAACGATCGACAGCGTTAAAACTACTGGCTGCTGGGGCCGCTGGAGCCGCAGCCTATGCGTTCTATCACAATCAAAACAGTGTTCTTACGGTTGACCGTTACCCTATTCCGGCCAAAGTTTCCAGCGCAGTGCATGTTATTCATCTGTCCGACCTGCACAGCAAGCAGTTTGGTCTGAGCAATACCGACCTTTTAAGGGTTATTATTGACGAACACCCCGACTTTGTCGTAATTACCGGTGATTTTGTGGATGATACCGGCCGCCATATTCCTGACCTGATCAACTTTCTCACCCTGCTCACAGGGGTCTGTCCGGTATATTACATCACCGGCAACCACGAGCACCGGCTCAATTGTTTTGACAGCCTGATGGAAGAAATTGCCGAGACCGGCACCATGGTTTTAGATAACCGCATTGCTTCTTGTGAAATAAAAGGATCCTCGTTTCACATCCTGGGACTGGAAGAACGCCTGGGACGGATTTATCGGGACAACACTCATTTTACCGACCCGCTGCGCGGCTACCGCACCAAAAAGCTGAAAGAACTGGAAGGGCTGGACGGGGTTCGCATTGTGCTTTCGCATTTTCCGCAGAAGTTTGCATTAAAAGGTGAGGAATCCTACTGCAATTTTGATTTTGATCTAATGTTCTCGGGCCATGCTCATGGCGGCCAATGGATTATACCAAAGCTTGGCCCCCTTTTTGCCCCGCAGCAGGGGGTTCTTCCTTTGTACACCTGCGGCGTATATGGTGATCATCCTAAACTGGTTGTCAGCCGGGGGCTTGGCCCCAGCACCATGCCGTTTAGACTGAATAACCGCCCTCAGGTGGTGCACGTTATTTTGTATCCGGAATCGGCGGAGTAAACGTTATGAAAATGCCAGGTAAAATTGATCCTGTGTTGTTTGCCCCCTGCGGCATGAATTGCCAGGTTTGCTATAAACACCTGTCACCGAAAAAGGCCTGCACCGGCTGCCTAATAAAAGATAACAAGAAACCCGGCCACTGCCGACACTGCGCCATAAAGGACTGTGTACAAAAAGCAGCGTTAACTTATTGCTACGAATGCCCGCAGTTTCCCTGTAAACAGGTCAAAAACCTGGACAGAAGCTACCGGACCCGCTATCGCTGCGGCTTAATACATAACGGCTGCACTGTAAAAGAAAAGGGGCTGTCTGCGTTTATGAAGGAACAGGCTGTTACTTTTCGCTGTCCTGTCTGCGGTGGGGTAATCTCTTTGCATGATTCCCGCTGCAGCGAATGTAACACAATATTTAAAAAATAAGAGTGGCAATTATACGCAAAAACAACTTTTAAAATTTTTTGCTTTATTTCCCACCTCACCGGGAAATAAATTTTGCAAAAGTGCATTGAAAAGGCACAGTTACCTAAGTAACTGTGCCTTTTATTACGTTTACAAGCCTTCTGATCTCTGACGGAGGAAGTATTTCGTAATAAAGCTTTCACTTTAAGCGTCGAACGAAGCGAAATACGAAAAAGCAATCCAACAAATAAACAGGACCTTGCCCAATGGCAACGCACCTGTTTACAGCAGCGGTCAATCAAGGGATGCGATGCGTTTTAAAGACATCCGACAGTAAAAGGCCCTTCCTTTAAACCACCAGTTAAACTGGTGTTATGGCTATTGACAAATAGATAAAAGGGCCGCTCTTAATGCAAAGCCCCGTCTTCCGGCAGTATTTCAGCCAAGCGCACAGATGGCATCTACCGCCTCGGCAATATATTGGGAAAGGGGCTTTTCCTGCAAACCAACAATTTTTGCATGAAACTTTGCATGGGGAATAAGCACCTTGTGGGCATCGCTGCAGCTTACTGCTGCTGCCATCTGTACCGTTATTTCACCCAACAAGGAATTTGGAAAGATCAGCCCGATTGGACCTGCAATCACATCAGTTCTGGCACAATTGTATTTTACTGCATTTTCCCCAGTAGCACCGGCGCCGGCGCCGGCCTTCAGCATGGCCGCCGTTGCCAATGCGTTGGTGCCAACTGCGGTTATCTCCAGGTCCGGCCTGGCTGTTTTCAGCTGTTCTACTAACACCCTTCCTACACCGCCACCCTGGCCGTCAATTACCAGTACTTTCATACCGCATTCCTCCCGCATAAGGTTATTTTTATAAAGGGAAAAACTCGCTTTCCGCATCAGGCTGAGGGTAAAAATTTACAAACTTCTGCCAGGATGCCGCAAACCCTTATAGATTATTTTTTATTGTCTATCATATAAGATGTGCCTGCACCTAAAGGGTAAATAGCCGCCAGAAATCCTTAAAAAACAGATTGCAGAGAACGGTTATTTTAAACAGTTATAGTATAGCACAACCGCCTGCTCAGCACAAACAACCTGTTCTCTCGTCCTTGACTGAGTTTTGCATTTATTCTATAATGAACAGGGTGAATCAACGCCTGATATAAAGCTGTTCTTCCCAGGCTTGGAAGAAAACGGTTTGGCCACAGCTGTACCCCAAAAGCAGAAACACCATATGAACCCCACTGTAAATAAAGTAATTGATTCGTCTATAGGCAAAGGCGTAAGCTTCTTATTCATTAGTTTCTGTTCAAAAAGCAATAAATTTTTTAACAGGCGGCCTATTGTATCAATAAAAGCGCAATAGAAAGTTTGGTCTGGAGGTAACAATAATTATGAGCAATTTTATGCTTCATCTACCGGTACGGGTAGTGGGCGGTATTGATTGTATCCGGCAAAATAGCCATTGGATGAAACCTTTGGGGAAACGCGCCCTGATTGTAACCGGAAAACACAGTGCAAAAAGCTGTGGAGCCTATGATGATGTAATTGCTGCATTAACGGAATGCAGTATAGAATACGAGCTGTTTGACGAAGTCATGCAAAACCCATATGCCTCGGTATGTCAAAAAGGCGCTGCCAAAGCGCGGGAATGGAATGCCGACTTTATTATTGCAATTGGCGGCGGCTCCCCTCTTGACGCCGCAAAAGCCATGGCTATTTTGGCCCGCAACCCGATGGAAAGTGCCGAGCTGTACCAATATCATTACCCCAATGGGGCCCTGCCGCTTGTATTTGTAGGGACCACGGCCGGAACAGGCAGTGAAATTTCTCCTTTTGCGATTATCTCAAACGACGAAACTGGCGAGAAAAAATCTATCGCTCACGATTATTGCTATGGTACCATTGCTTACTGTGACCCAAAATATACCTATTCTCTGCCTTATAATTTTACTGTTTCTACTGCGCTGGACGCTTTTGCCCACGCTGTGGAATGTTACTTTAACCGCAATGCCAACGAAGTAACCGACCTGTTTGCCATTCGGGGCGCTCAGTTGGTTTTAGGCGCTTTGCGGGCGATTGAAGGAAAAGAGCAAAACGAAATCACCCCCGACCAGCGGGCCAATCTGTTTTATGGTTCCCTTTATGCCGGAGTTCCCCTGGCACACAACGGCACCGCTTTCTGTCATCCCATGGGGTACTTCCTCAGTGAAGAGTACGGTGTAACACACGGGCGTGCATGCACTGTATATATGCCGGAATTTTTACGCCGTTCCCAAAAGCTGATGCCCCAAAAGGCTGCTGTGCTGTTCCAGGCGTTAGGCCTTAGTTGCGAAGAAATATGCGAATTTCTGACCCGTATTAACAACTTTACCCCCTTTGAATTAAGCAAAGACAAAATTGAAGCGTTGCTGAAACGCTGGGACGGCTGTAAAAACTTTGTCTGCTCCCCCGAAGGGTATACGGTGGAGGAAGCCAGGAAGGTCATGTATTCTATCTATCGCCCCGGTGACAAACTGGAATAGGCGGCATCAGGGGCAAAATTTAACTATTACACAAAAAAGGAGTATGAATCCTATGCGCTCTAAACATTCCGTGGGCATCATTGGCGGAGCAGACGGCCCCACTCAAATTGTAACCTCCTTTGAAGTAAGCGACCTTGTGTTTAAAGGGGTCTGTGCCACTGTTCTTGCTTTAATTGCCGGGCTTTCTGTCTTTTTTTGCAAAGAACTGATCAGACGCCGGCATAAGTCATGACAAAAGGGGACCATTTTTCCCGCTGGTTTTTTGAAACAAGCGGTTACGCCATGCATCGGCTTACACCTGCCCGGCCGCTTTTCGGCTGCTGCACCCAGAATCTAAAGCCGCTTGGCCGGAACCTGCTGCTTTACAAAAGCGCTGGTGAAAACAATTCTTATCCGCTATTTCAGTGTATGGTTTGCGGTCGGTTCTACGTAAGATCCGGCCGCGGTTTTCATCGAATTCAAAACCCAATGCAGTACCCGCAATCAAAAAAGTAAGCGGTTAATCATTTCTGACAAAAACCCGTAGGATTCCATTCCCTTCCTTATTGATTCCATGGAAAAGGCGGTGCCTGATACGAAAAGGCTTGCTATTTTTGGGAAAAAAGTACAATATATTACTATTATGGCAAAGGAAGGAAATAGAATGTTTACACGAAAAGACTTGGTTAAGCTGATTATTCCACTGATCATTGAACAGATACTGGCGGTAACCATTGGCATGGCGGATACCATCATGGTTGCCAGCATCGGGGAAGCAGCCGTATCGGGCGTTTCGTTGGTAGATACGATAAATATTCTGGTAATCAATATTTTAGCGGCTTTGGCTACCGGTGGTGCAATTGTTTCGTCTCAATATCTTGGCCGGGAAGATAAATACAATGCCGGGCTTGCCGGTAAACAACTGATCCTCTCTACAGCATTTTTGTCCGCTGTGGTTATGCTCATCTGCCTCATCGCCAACGGGGCAATTCTAAGCTTATTATTTGGCAAGGTGGAACCTGCCGTCATGCAAAACTGCCAAATTTATTTTTATTGGACAGCGCTTTCCTACCCGTTTATTGCAATTTATAACTCAGGCGCCGCACTCTTCCGTGCAATGGGTAACTCACGGGTTTCCATGTTCACCTCCATTATTATGAACACCATCAACATTAGCGGCAACGCAATCTGCATTTATGGTTTAAAAATGGGGGTAGCGGGTGCTGCAATTCCAACCTTAACTTCCCGTGTCGTAGGTGCTGTAGCTATTTTGTTTTTACTGCGCAACCATAATAATAAGCTTTATGTAGACCGTTTTCTCCCATTGGACATACACCCGAAAATGATTCGGAATATTTTAAAAATCGGCATTCCAAACGGGTTGGAAAACGGCATGTTCCAGATAGGTAAAATTTTGGTGCAGGGGCTGGTTGCCGCTTTGGGTACCGTCGCAATCGCTGCAAACGCTGTAGCAAATTCGGTATGCAACTTTGCAATTATTCCAGGAATGGCAATCGGGCTTTCCATTGTTACCGTGGTAGGGCAATGTGTGGGCGCAAAAGATTACATACAGGCACGCCGGTATACCATAAAGCTGACTGCCGTCACCTACGGCGCCATGGCAGTGTTTAATTTGGTGATTGCCCTTTTGGCCCCAGTCCTGGTAGCCATCTTCCAGATGAGCGGTGAAACAGCCCTGATCGCTGAAGAAATCATCTTCTATCATAGCATAGCCTGCGCTATGATCTGGCCAATGGCCTTTACAGTTCCCAATGGGCTCCGTGCCGCCGGGGACGTAAAATACACCATGATCATCTCGATTATTTCCATGTGGGTGTTCCGAATCGGATGCAGCTACCTGATTCATTCTCTGTTCCACCTGGGCGTGCTCAGCGTTTGGATTGCCATGTTCATTGACTGGGTATTCCGCGGTATCATGTTTATGATCCGCTTTCATTCCAATAAATGGGAAACTGCACGGGTTATTGAATAAAAGCAGGTCTGACCATATACCACCCAGGCAGAAAAGATCTCATACAACAGGTATTGCGACCCGATTGAAACTTTATCAGATCATTTGATCCTGCAGTTATATTATAACAGCAACGGCGGCCCCGGTAATTACCGGGGCCGCCATCAATTTTGTCAGGAAGCCACAAAAATAAGGTAATTCCTGACCAATATACAGCAAAAGAATGAAATTGGGTCAGCACCATTTTGGCATTCCTCATAATATAATCAAACTTTAAAACCGCAGTCTAAAGTGTTAAACCGAATCATGCATAAAAGTTACTTATTTCGGCCAGCAGCCGGTATAGGGTTAAAATTGTCCCGTTTTTTCATGTTTGTGATGCCGGTCATCCTTGTACAACACAGGCATGTCTGTTCGATTAAGCTATGTTGTAAATACTGCTTAAAAGGTTTCTAAAATTCTTTTATCACTTGGTTAACCAAGCGGTTCAAAACTTATATTACTCAACTTTCAGTTCTCGTTTGCTCTATCTCGCCTGCCCACTCAAACCCTTTTTTTGCTGCAATTACGGCAATAATCTCGTTAATTACTGCCGCTGCCGCTATGGTTCCCTGAATAATTTGCGCACATTCCGGCGCAGGCTTACTCAACACCGAAACAGCAATACCAGTAAACACTAAGGAAACGCCAGAATGAGGCAGCAGGGTCAGCCCCAAATATTTTTTAACCGTTTTTGGCGCTTTTGTAACGCTGGCGCCAAAATAGGCTCCAAAATATTTTCCGCAGGCTCTCGCCAGAATATAAACAGCAGTGCAAATTCCTGCACCCAGAATTAGGTGATAATTCAACGGAGCGCCGAGATTTAGAATAACCACAATCATTGCAAAACCCAGAATAGGGTTGAAATCGGCAATAATCTCTTCCAGCCGCTCTTCCGGAACAATATTGGAAAATGCGGCTGAAAAAGCCATGCCAATCAGCATAAAGTTAAGGACCGGTTTGGGCATAATGTAAGTGTTGACCAAAAATCCCACCATAGACACTGCCAGCAGTGTTCCAACCAGTGCAGAAAGCGTAGCCAGCTTTCCACGCACTTTTTTTAACAAAAAGCCGGCCGGTATACCAATTAATACACCAATTATTAACGGCAGAAGTACCACCAGAACAATCCAATACGCAGGCAGTTTTTGCTCTGAAAGATTTGCAGAAATAATAGCAGTGGTGGAAAAGAAGACCACTACCGCAACCATGTCATCCAGTGCAGCCATGGGAATCAGTGTTTTGGTCACCGGGCCGCTGGTTTGAAATTCCTGCACAATGGACAAAGCTGGAGCGGGGGCAGTAGCCAATGCAATGCCGCCAAAAATAACGGCCAGGTACAGCGGAATCCCCGAAAAATAAAATACAACGCCAAATACAAGCGTGACCAGCAAAAACGTCCCCAAGGATTGTATTAAAGTCATGTAGATGATCTGTTTTCCGGTCTTTTTAATTTTACCCCAAACAAGTTCGGTTCCAATTAAAAGCCCAACCGCACACTCCAGGAAATGCACTGCCACATTGTACCACTCTGTTTCCAGCAGTGTTTCGTTAATCAGGTTAAATGCATGGGGGCCTAAAATCATTCCTGTCAAAAGCCAGCCTAAAATTGCCGGCAGCTTTATTTTAGATACCAGCTTTCCCACAACAAATGCGATTAAAATTGCGGCAATCAAACGTAAAAGCAATAAAATCATTTTGTGTTCTCCTCTTTTGCAATTCCATAAAGCATAAAATCAAGTATTTTAGCCAGTTTGGACTCATGGTCAGCCATAACAGCCATAAAATCAGTTCCGGAATAAGACAAGCTGCTAAAATAACCATTGAACATTTCCTGCATCATACTGTAATATTCAACCGCCTCCTGCTCGGTAACACCTGCCCGAAGGGTAATTCCTTTTAATGAAGAACGGTAAATATTTAAATTCAGCTGATTAAGTTCCTGTTTTCGTTTTTTTATCTGCTCTGCCAAATGTTTTGGGGGCTGCAGCACCGCTTCAAAAAAAATACGGGCAAAAAGAGGGTTCTCAGAAAAAAAACGGAACCTTAACTGCATATATTCATTTGCTTCCCAATTTATATTCTGCTTGATATAGTCTGTAAAATGTTGCAATACATATTCCACACAGCAGAGATAAATCTCATCCTTAGACTGATAATTATGATAAATTAACCCCTTTGATATCCCGCTTTCGTTGCAAATATGATTGATGGAACCGGCGTCGTACCCCTTCAAACCAAATTCCCGAACTGCCGCAGAGAGAATTTTGTCTTTCGTCCGCTCCGTTTTTTCAGATTTTTTCAATGAATTCTCCTCATTCCTATTATAAACTGATCGGTCTATAATAATATAGCAAAAACAGACTGATTGGTCAATAATAACTTTATAAAAAATAGCAGGTATTCGATTGTACATACAATAAAATACCTGCTATGCTTTTATATCAGCTTATTAAAATTACGAATTACCGTCACAGCTCACCTGGTTTTTGTTTAATTTTGCCTGATAAAGCTGTTTATCCGCCTGTTTTACTGCATTTTTCAGCTGGCCATCAGCAAAACAGCCGCCAATACTTACCGACAAACGAATATTTGGGAAATTTTGCAGCGATATATTATAAATATTTGTTCTAAATTGTTCTAATTTCTTCTTAAATTTTTCTTTTGGGATGTCTGACATAATAATCAGGAATTCATCTCCGCCATATCGAATGATATAATCACTTTTACGTATGTTCTGTTTAATTGAAGATACAATCGCCTTTAAAACCTCATCACCTGCATTATGCCCAAATGTATCATTAATATATTTAAAATTATCTACATCGAGCATTGCAAGGGATACAGAACCTGCTAATGTATGCAATTGTTCCAGATAGTATTGGCGATTGTAGGCGCCTGTAAGAGGATCCAAATAAAGCTTGTCATTAAATGATTGAATTATTTTAATAATTTTTTCCTTACCAAATGCCCCCAGCATTACCTCATCAGTCACGTTGGAAATAATCTCTAAAACCAGGGGGGCTTCGTCTACTTCAATATATTTGGCAACTACGTAATAAATTTCATTGTTAACAAACTCATATTTGGTAATGCGGCGTTTTTGCGCAAATGCTTTGGCAGAAATACAATTTTCACAGCGTTCCTGTCTATTCCAAACAGCGTAGCATTTATAGGGTAACTGAACTAATTCTCCTGCTTTATTCAATACATACTGAGTGGTGCGGGAAACTTCCACCAATCGAACCCGGTCGAAAACCATCTGTAAATACTGTATTAGTGATACAAGTTCCTCCCTTTTCATAAAAAACACTTCCTTTAAAATTATAAGTAAGACATCTTCAAGGTTCATGTTTTACTCTTGGCAGGCTTACAAAGAGAGTCTTGTCTTTTTATAAAACTGCATTGCTGTTTCTTGGTTGAAAATGGTGCCGTGTCAGCGAAACGACATGGTACAATTGCGCATGAAACCGGCAATCAAAGATGAATGCTATAGGACATTAAACTGTTTATAAAATATGCCTGTTAGCAGACATTATATCATAGAAATACATTTACTGCACGATGTTTTTACAGAAAGGAAAAAGGCACCCATATTCTGCAAACAAATATCCTACCAATTATGTTTATTAAATCAATTACTGAATTTTTAGTTTGTTACTAATTTCCAGATTTTAAAAAATGGTAAAATTATGCTGTATGCTAATAGAAAAATTCACAGAAATATATTGTATTATACTTTTATTTAACGCCTTATTTACAAATCTGTCGAAATTGATTATAATGCAGTAGTCAACTAAAAATTTTCAGGAGGGAAATCATGACAGATGAAACGCTGAAAATCCTGATTGCTATGGCAGGATACATACTGATTATCATAGGAATAGGTGTCTATTTTTCAAAACGCTCTCGAAAAAGCACCGAAGATTATTTCCTTGGAGGAAGGTCACTTGGGCCATGGGTCACTGCAATGAGCGCCGAAGCTTCAGACATGAGCGGTTGGCTTCTTATGGGTCTGCCCGGTGTTGCATATTGGTGCGGCCTTGCCGATGCTTTTTGGACAGCTGTAGGACTGGCAGTTGGAACATATATCAA
Source organism: Ruminococcaceae bacterium Marseille-P2935 (assembly GCA_900104565.1). GTDB lineage: Bacteria > Bacillota > Clostridia > Oscillospirales > Ruminococcaceae > Marseille-P2935. The sequence goes on along the minus strand of LT629951.1, from coordinate 690,719 downwards.
CTGGCTGATTGTTGCGAAGCGCCTGCGCAGCTATTCCATTGTTTCGGGTGATGCAATCACTGTTCCTGATTTTTTAAGCAACCGTTTTCATGAAAAAAAGAAGATCATCCTGTCAATTTCGGCACTGTTTATTTTAATCTTCTTTACTGTATACGCTGCAAGCTGCTTTGTTACCTGCGGCAAGCTTTTTGGAACGCTTTTTGGATTTTCTTATCATAGTATGATGATCGCAGGAGCAATTTTTGTACTTGTATATACCTTTTTAGGCGGGTTCCTCGCCGAAAGTGCTTCGGACTTTATGCAATCCATTGTAATGATAATAGCGCTTTTGTCAGTATTGATTATCGGCACTGCCAACGTCGGCGGATTCGGTGCGGTTCTGGACAATGCAAAAGCAATTCCAGGGTTCCTTTCATTAAATTCTATTGCAACCCCCGTCGTAACAGATGGAGTTCAGCAGGCCGCCAACGGAGTCCCACTTTTTGGTGAGGCCGGAAACTATGGCTTGCTCACCATTATTTCCACACTTTCCTGGGGGCTTGGTTATTTTGGAATGCCGCAAGTACTGCTGCGCTTTATGGCGATCCGCAAAGGCAGTGAGTTAAAACGTTCCCGCCGGATAGCAACGAGTTGGTGTGTAATTTCCCTCATTTCAGCTGTATTTATAGGCCTGCTCGGCAGGGCAATGTTCCCGGCAAACGAAGCGCTGAATACCAGCAGTCAAGCAGAAAATGTATTTATTGTTTTGTCCCAGACACTCTTCCCCCCGCTGATTGCCGGACTTGTGATGGCTGGAATTCTTGCCGCCACCATCAGCTCGTCCGATTCTTATCTACTGATTGCCGCATCGGCCTTTTCCAAAAACCTATATGCCGGTGTCTTCAAAAAATCTGCTTCAGATAAACAGGTAATGCTTGTATCGCGGATTATTCTTGTAATAATCGCTATCATCGGCGTTATTATTGCATGGGATGAAAACAGCGTAATATTCAAGGTGGTTTCCTTTGCATGGGCAGGATTTGGTGCCACATTTGGACCGGCTATTATTTTCTCGCTTTTCTGGAAACGGATGAACCGTACAGGGGCCATTGCCGGAATGCTTACCGGCGGAGTGATGGTGTTTGTATGGAAACTGCTTTTAAAACCGCTGGGGGGGGTATTTTCCATCTACGAACTATTCCCTGCTTTCATTCTTTCCTGTGCGGCTATCGTGATATTCTCCCTGCTTACCAAGGAACCTTCCAAGGAAATCCAGCAGGAATTTGACAAGGCTAAGGCCAGCTGCTAAAAATATTGGACCGTTAAAATACATATAAAAAAGCCACTAGCAAAAGCCAGTGGCTTTTTTATATGTAAGCAAAGTACTTTTTGTTCCCATCCTACGTGCCTCACGTGCAGGTACAGCCTGCCAATTGTATAAAAATTATTCCTTACTGCCTATAAATGGGCCATACACTCATTACTATCTGCTTCGCAGGTTGATTTTTCTATTGGCTGGTTCTGAATATATTATCCGTAAGTCAGCCTATGTTTTTTCTTGCCCTATCAGCGTAATACCCTCAACATCAAAATTCGCAACTTCTATGTTTGTATTTGTACGTAAACTCGTCAAATGCGATAAGCTTCGCTGTTTTCACTCATGTTACAGGTGATTTATCATACTAAAAAGAGCTAACTGACTTCAACAAAAATCAGTTAGCTCTTTATTTATGAATAATTCAGTTTTGTTGCCAAATCGTTGCCACAGAGGGCATCAAACCTTAGAAAACCCAGTCATTCCAGGCTTTTTCGGATCTCTGAGATCATTCCCACTCGCCGAGTTAAATCCATTTCTAAACTTTTTTGTATAGAGGATTTGATTCGTCGTGGTTTTATTTGATACAGATTATCCTTATCCTAAGGTCTATTCGGACTTTTGCTATCAAAAATCTATCCAAGCCATCCTATCACGGGTTTTGCTTGAGATGCATGATTGGGTGGCTTAGGAGTATTATAGCACTAACAAAGCACTTTGACAATCTTTCCATACACTTTTAGGGTGTCTCCATCATGAATTTCAATAGGGTGGTATTCAGCATTATCCGAGCAAAGAAAGACCTTTCCATCTTTATGTAGCAGTTTCTTACAGTAAACTTCCCCGTTAAGAAAAAATGCACCACTTATACCATCAGCTATTTCACTTTGCTTTTTGACAAAGACGGTACTTCCGTTGGGAATATCCGGTTCCATACTGTCACCAGATACACGAAGCGCAAAGTCTCCATCCTCAACATCCGTTTCATATTCTACATAGGGTATGTCACTATCCAGTATGTTCTCGCCTAAACCAGCGGACAGAGGAATATCATATAGATGGATAATCCGCTTTTCCGGATTAGCTATTATATCAAATTCTTCGTTTGTGCGAATGTCTGCCATCCATTTCTGAATCTCACGGATTGCGTCCGGAATGTGTGATTCGATATGATCCGGATTCAAACAGTACATAAAACATAAAACTTCTTTGCAGGTACGCTGTTTTTCTTCTTCCGAAATAAAATGGTAAAAACTGAGATCGTCTTGCAACGCATAAATGCGTGTTTCAAAATGGCTTTCTCCATGGAGTACAAGACGGTACATAAGGTTTTCAAAATACCTGGAATGATTGCCCAAACTTCTTACAACCTTTGGATCAAAAGAGACTTCTGCAATTCCTGTCCCATAAATGAAAGTCGAGAACGCTTCCAATGCGCGTCGCATAGAATTACCAATCACCAAACTCAAACCCTCGGTATTGCCCATTGCATAGCTAAAAATCATGTTTAGCAAATCACGATATTCGTTAATGGACTTTATCGGATCTGACAAAGTCTGCCCTTGCAATTCGAATGCTCTACCCTTTACAGACACACCTAGCTTCTGCTTTTTAAAAGATTTCTCCATTTCGTCAGCTATTTTTTGTAAATCAGAAAATGTAGATAAATCATGTGTCAAAAATAGGATTTTACTTTTGGCATTACCTTTAATAATTTTATGTGTCTGGTACCTCAGGAAGGAGCTTATACCGACTTTGTTCTCAAAATCAAAGCTAGAAATAGGATCATCAATAACCACTAATTCTTCATCCTGATATAGTCTTCCAATATCCTGATTTGACAATATCTGAGTAAAGAAATAGCATAAAGCAATAATGTTTCTCTCGCCTAGGGAAACGCTTTTGGGTTTAACATCATTGCCGTTTGATTTCAAGTAGTACTTGTCATTTTTCAACTCAATCGAAAGCCGACCATGCGAAAAAAACACATAATCGAGCGCATTGTTTATGTTTTCAATAGCCAGCCCCACATTTGACTTTTGCAACTCAAGAGCCTTTAAATGCTCTGAGGTTTCGTTCACCTCTTTCTGCTTGGTTTGCAGTTTGGCCTCTGCGGCTCTCATTTCGCGCTGTTGCTTCAGGTAATCTCGATACGCTTGTCCTATCTGCAGGTGTGCAATTTTTTTGTTAATCAGAAGCAAATCTCGCAAGATTGTTTTTCGTCGTTGAATGGCATCTACAAATTCTTGCCGTTTTGACTCAAGTTTACTTAAAAGCACATTTAGTTGCTGGATACTGTTTTCCAAACCTATGGGGGCAATATTTACCGGATTGTAAATACTATTTAACTTCAGTTGGATAGCGGCTAAATATTGCTCTATCAATTTTTGACAATTCTCAATCTGTTCCTGGATTTCTTTTACTAACCCAGCATCCAAATCCGTAAAACGAGAATAGTCTTGACCAAATCCAGGAAAAGATATTGCCCGTAATTCTGCCTTATGCTCATCAACATCCTTGTTCAGTACTTTATTGATGCTATTAATTAGGTTACGACGATATTCATCATCAATCTCCCGGAAACAGTAGGGACATACAGTAGTAGCTCCGTCACTAAAATCATTTTTTGCTGCCTCAACAATAGATTGCCGTCCACTCTGAATCATTGAAAGAATCATCGATTCTCGCTCAGTCAACACGGGCTTTTCGACGAGCTCTGCTAATAGATCACAAATTACTCTCTCAAAGCCGTCCGTGAACTCAATTCCACCGATGGGCACCGGATAGCTTGTTGTGACATCGGCCACCTTATCTAGTAGCGCCTTGGTTTCATCAAACTTTTGTTGTAATTGTTCTTTAGTCTCAGAAACAGAAAGGCCTCCTATTTCTCTGACAACCTCTTCTGTTACCTTCGAGTTAATTTTGTTTCCCTTGATTGCAGCATCTGTAGTTGCCCAGTCGCCCTGTAATACTTTTTTGATACGAGTAAAATGGTAATCAGGGCTAAGCGGGTTATTCTTATTTCCAAATGATTGCAATGCTGTTTGAGCTACATCATGTTCTTCTTGAGCTGTCGCCAACAACGCCGTATAGCGATCTATATCTGCCTGTAAATCAACTTGGCCTCCTAAAAGGATAATAGTCCCCAACCCATCTGCATCGATCTTTACATTTTCGTCAATATATTTTTCATTGAATACAAATATTTTGCTTTCAGGTACCAAATCAATCTCGTTATCAGCTCGATCAATCAGTGAAGCAGATAATTCTTCTGTATCCTCACCGGAAGCAATTTGAGAAAAGCCATCTGAAATTGTACTTTTACCGCTGCCATTTTTACCGTAAACAATAGCAATACGGTCGTTATCATTAGGGAAAAAAGTCAAATTTGTTTTCTTTGAAAAGCAACGACCACAGATTGAAAGACCTTTTACTTTTTCAATCATAGTTTCATCACCTCATTGTTTTCTCTTCATTCCTTTTGGCCTCTTAGCCTCTCATACAGCACCGTGCCCACGGTTTCCATGACCTGCCGCATCATGTCAGGATCAGAGAACATCTTCACAAAGAAGTCCTCATTCTGCTCATACCGGGCGGCAGCCATGTTGGGAAAGTCCTTCTCGAACAGTAGCATGAAGGTCTTGCGGTCATTGTTCTGGGCGTAGCTGTGCCATTTGTCCTGAGCGGCATAGTCGTTCTCCATCTGAAGCAGGACCTTATCCATCTCGGTGAAGTTGGTGCCGTACTTCTCATTGATTTTGTCAATGATAACCGTCAGCGGATCACGCTTCTTCTCTTTGCGGCCAGCCTCGCCGGTAATTGGGCGGAAACCCTCCGGGGCGCTCTCCAGTTGGATTCCGCCCTCGAAGTCCTTTTCCAAACGGTAATACTCCAGCAACACCTTGTCATCCACATAGACCTTATCCCGCCCGCCTTTGGGTAGCATGGTATAGAGGAATTTTGCATATACACTGAACTTGTGGATATCTTTATCAAACAAGCGGCAGACCTGCGTGACGAAGGCATAGATGCGGTTGAATCGGGCTAGAGTGGACTTGAACAGCTCCTGCTTTTCTTCCTCCAGTGCCTCGAAACGATCCAGCGCCGGGCGAATGGTGCCCTGGAGTTTGCCCAAATCGCCGCCGGACTGCTCCTTGGAGGAATAGAAAATCTCCGCAAATCGGTCAATCTCCATCTGCTGATATACCCGGTACTCGTCCAAGGTGTTCTTCAGGTCATACACCACATTGGGGTCGGTCTCCTCTTCCAGAACCGTCTCCTCGTAGTACGGCTCAAAGGCTTTTCTGATGTCCTCGGCAGAGTTCGCGAAATCCAGGACAAAGGTATCCTTCTTGCCCCGCATGGTGCGATTTAGCCGGGAGAGGGTTTGAACTGCCTTCACGCCGGACAGCTTCTTGTCCACAAACATGGTGTGCAGTAGCGGCTCGTCAAAGCCAGTCTGATACTTTTCTGCAACAATCAGCATCCCATATTCGTCCGTATGGAATGCCTCAGGCAGAGCCTTCTCTTTGATGGTCTCACCGGATTTTGTTTTGTTCAGCTTCTCCTCGGTATAGGTCTCCCCGTTGTCCTCTACCTCTCCGGAGAAGGCCACCAGCACATCCAGGTCGGTGTATCCCTTCTCTTTGATCTGCCGCTTGAACTCCAGTAGATAGCGTACTGCATGGAGCCGGGAGGGCGTCACGATCATGGCCTTGGCCTTGCCGCCGATCTTGTGGCGGGTCACATTGCGGAACTGCTCCAGCATGATAGCCGTTTTCTGCGAGATGTTGTGGGGGTGCAGCGTTTCAAACTGCCGGATAGCACGGACACCAGCGGCGGTGTCCAGTTCCGGGTCATCGGGAATGGCCTTGGCGATCTTGTAGTACATATTGTAGGTCATGTAGTTTTGCAGCACATCCAGAATAAAGCCTTCCTCGATGGCCTGCCGCATGGAATACACATGGAAGGGGTGGTATTTGCCGCTCTCATCCCGCTGGCCGAACATTTGCAGCGTTTTGTCCTTGGGGGTAGCCGTAAAGGCGAAGAAGGACAGATTTTCGTGGATACCCTGGGCGGCCAGTTCATCCAACAGCTTGTCCTCATCGTCCTTGCGTGTGGCTTCTTCCTCGTACTCCTCTTTGGCGTACTCCTCCAAAACTTTCTCGGTGTCGGCCAGCGCCCGTTTCAGCTTGCGGGCGGCATCGCCGGTCTGGGAGGAATGGGCTTCGTCCACAATGACTGCAAACCGCTTGTTGCCGGAGCGCACTTCTTTGTAGATGACCGGGAACTTCTGGAGGGTGGTGATGATGATGCCCGTCCCGGCCTCAATGGCCTCACGGAGCTGCTGGGCGTTCTTGTCGATCTTCTGCACCACGCCCGCCACATGGTCGAACTGATAGACGGTGTTTTGCAGCTGACTGTCCAGCACTCGACGGTCGGTAACGATGATGACAGACTGGAATATCTTCTCGTCTTGATCGTTGTGCAGGCCGGAGAGTCGGTGGGCCAGCCACGCAATGGAATTGGACTTGCCGGAACCGGCGCTATGCTGAATCAAATAGTTCTTGCCAGAGCCGTTAGCCTTTACATCGGCCAGCAGCTTAGTCACCACATCCAGCTGGTGATACCGGGGGAAGATCATCCGCTCGGACTTCACCTCGCCGGTCTTTTCGTCCTTCTCCTGCTGCAAGTGGAGGTATTTATGTAGGATCTCCAGCAAGCGGTCCTTACATAGCACATTCTCCCACAGGTAGGCAGTGTCGTAGCCGTCCGGGTTCACGGGGTTGCCCTTGCCGCCCACATTTCCGGCCCCGTTGCTGCCCTGGTTGAAAGGCAGGAAATAGGTTTTCGGCCCCTCCAGCCGGGTGGTCATATAAACATTGGATAAATCCACAGCAAAGTGGACCAGCACTCGGTTTTTGAACTCGAAAATAGCATCCTTGCCCGCCCGGTCAAACTTGTACTGCTGGATGGCATTGGCAGTGTCCTGTCCGGTAAACTGGCATTTCAGCTCCATGGACACCACAGAGATGCCGTTGAGGAACAGGACAATATCGATACTGTTTTCGTTGCTCAGGGAGTAGTGGAGCTGCCGAGTGCAGTGGAGGATGTTGGCGGCATACTGGGCCTGGCTAGTTTCGTTGATGGAGGTCTCCGGCTTCCAGAACACGGCCCGGAACTTGATGCCCCGGTCGGTAAAGCCCTGGCGCAGGACTTTCAGCAGGCCAACCAGCTTTACTTCCCGGCAAAAACGGTCGATAAGCTGCCCCTCGCTGTCGTCTCCGTAGATTTTTTCAAACCGCTCCCACTGTTTGGGCTGGCTGGTGCGGATAAAGGAGAGGAATGTACCGGTATCCAGTGCCTTTTCCCGGTTGAAGGCGGCAGAGTTACCTTTCTGATAGCCGCCATATGTAGTGAGGTATTCCTCAATATCCTGCTCAAAGCGTTTTTCTTTTACATCAAAGTCGGGCATGGTCGCACCTACTTTCTCAGATAATCCCGTGTTTCTTTGCGTAGTCCGCCAAAACAGCACAGCAGGTAGCGGTTAACGCCCCCTGATATGCTGGGTCAACCTTGTCCGCACTGTCCAGATAATCCTGCAACTTGTGTGCCGCTTCCAGCACTTGTTGTAGCTGATTTTGATGGTACTGCTGTTGGGCTTGTTGCTGGATATAATTATAGTTCCAAATGTTATAAAGTGGGTTCATTTTCACACGCCTTTCTTTTGACGATAGCGCAGGATCTCTGCCTGCTCTTTTGCTTTTAGATCATCCAATACTCGACCTAACTCCTGGTCTGAAATATGAGCTTCGTCAAGTGCAGCTTTGTGGCGCAAATTCCAATATTTTCTCCTAATTTCTTGTAATTCAGTATCTTGAATTCTTTCTATTTCCTCATTATTTAGGATTTCCTTATATTGCTCTTCAGCACTCAAATAGGGCTTATTCATCTTTACACCTCTTTCTTTCCGGTCACGACCTCATAAATAAGGGATTTTTTATAGGCAGTAAGTTTTTTGATAAGTCTTTCTTTTTCCTGAATACAGGTATCTATACAATTACATTTATTTCTCAAAAAACCAGAAATTTCTCTTTGCTCTGGTATAGACGGAAGATATACGTTGAGATTTTTAATTGATTTATGAGATATTTTAGGCATAGTTCCACTTGAGCCACGGGCGGATTCCTGAATCTGTTGTCTTATAAAAGCAGATTGTAATAAAAAAATGGCATAGCAGGGAATCAAAGTGTCATTTAAAGAAATTCGGTAAATCAAATCAGAAAATATTGTTTTGGGACAATCAGAATCCACAAGGCAAACATCCCCTACTAACTCTCTTGTATTAGAACGAGTCATTAGCAGATCTCCAACTTTGATCGACAACTTCGTAGGAATGTTTTCATTAGCGTCAATTGGTTTTTTAGAAAGTTTAATGAATTTTCCATTTTTTACTGCAGATAAAGATAATACAAACCAACCATCTTCTCCTACAATTTCTGCAGGGGCAGGGCTCCAGCCTTGTTCAATGGTAGTTATACAATTTCGGAATCTACACATCTGCGAATCAGTAGATGTGACGGCTTCGGTAATGACGGACAGCTTATAGGCTTTCAGCTTCTCAATCACTTCCTTCTGACGGGCAATGATGGTGTCAATCTGGCTACACTTGCAATCGAGGTAGGCGGCAATCTTGTGTTGAACATCAGAAGGCGGAACAGGAAGTTGGACAGAATTCAACTTAGACATCTGAATTCTCATACGAATTTCCATAATTCCATTACCATAGCCATGTAATTTGGTCTGCAATTCTTTGGTTTGGAATAAATAGTTGAAAAAGCTAACCGAATCGTTTTTGTTGCGAGGATACAACATATAATAAACGGGGCTTACACACCCAAAATAAGAAGATAGCCCAACTGACCCAATAAAAACATTCATGCTATTTAAGACAATATCTCCCGGATATGCAAGTTTATAGCCAGTTAAATCTTCTTTAGATTTATTCCCAACGTCTCCTTTTTCCTCATAAGGAATAACTCCTCTGTCATTAGTCAAGGATAAAATTTCATCTGTTTGTATGGGATTGTTACTTTCGTTTCTCTCGCACAAAACCGATTTAACTCGCTTTATATTCCAATCAGCCGGAATATCTCCAATCCACTCAATCCCGCTGTCTTTCATCGTTCTCATGCTCCAAGCACCTCCGCCAGAGCGCCGTCCAGCTCCGCTTCAATGGTCAGAATCTCCTGCATAATCTCCGCCGAGGGCTTGGGGGCTTCGTACTTGTAGAAATACCGCGTGAAGGGAATCTCGTAACCCACCTTGGATTTCTTCTGGTCAATCCAGGCATCCGAGGCAAAGGGCAGCACTTCCCGCTCAAAGTAGGTCTGAATGCCCTCTTTCAGTGGCACATTCTCGGTATCCCGCAGGGTGGTATCTGGCTGGGGCTTACCCTTCTTGAGCACAGGCTGACCGTTTTCGTCCTTCAGCGGGCGCTCCACCGTGATTTTGGTATAGCCAAAGTCGGTGGTGTCAAAAATCTTGCTGATCTCGCTCTCCACAAAGTCGCCGTATAGGCGGGTGATCTCCTGAATGGCGCTCTCCGGGATGTCGTTGCGCTTGTTGCCCAAAGCCTTGCGGCGCTTTTCATACAGGCCGTTGGCGTTGATAAGCTGCACCCGGCCCTCTCGCTTGGTGCCTGCTTTCTTGTTGGACAGCACCCAGATGTAGGTGGCAATACCGGTATTGTAGAAAATATCGTTTGGCAGGGCGATGATAGCCTCCAGCAGGTCATTTTCCAGAATGTACTTGCGAATCTCGGAAGGGCCGCTGCCGGCGTCGCCGGTAAAGAGGGGAGAGCCGTTGTGAATGATGGCAATGCGGCTGCCGCCGTCCTTAGGTTCCTTCATTTTGGAAATGGCAGTGAGCAGGAACAGCATCTGACCGTCGCTGGCCGCAGGCAGACCAGGGCCAAACCGTCCGGCAAAACCCCTCTTGGACTCGGCTTCCACCGCCGCTTTCTCGTTCTTCCACTCCCGACCGAAAGGAGGATTGGACAGCACATAGTCAAAGGTCTGGCCCTCGAACTGGTCGTCGGACAGAGTGTTGCCGTCCTTGATGAAGTCGGCATTGTTGCCCTTGATGAGCATATCCGCCTTGCAGATAGCAAAGGTCTGATCGTTCAGCTCCTGTCCAAAGGCCATCAGTTCGGTGGAGGCATTGAGCTGGTGCAGATATTCCTCTGCCACTGACAGCATACCGCCGGTACCACAGGCCGGGTCATAGATGGTCTTGGCCACATTGTTGCCGGAGAGAATGTCATTGTCATCGTAGAACAGGATATTGACCATCAGTTGGATCACTTCTCTGGGAGTGTAGTGCTGCCCGGCGTCCTCGTTGTGGGATTCAGAAAACCGGCGGATGATCTCCTCAAAGATATAGCCCATCTCCAGATTGGAGATCACATCCGGGTGCAGATTTGCCTTAGGAGAAGTAAATTCTTTGATGACGATGTAGAGGATACCTTTGTTGGCCATGGTGGTAATCTGTCCGTCAAACTTGAACTTTTCCAGAATGTCCTGGACATTCTCTGAAAAACCGTTCAGATAGTCCCGGAAGTTGGCCTCGATGTTGTCCGGGTCATCCAGCAACCGCTCAAAGGTGAACTTGCTGGTGTTGTAAAACGCCTTGCCGGAGGCATTGCGCAGCAGCACATCCCGCATGGGGAGATTCTTCACGGCTTCGTACTTCTCCAGCACCGCATCCTTGGTGTCGGCCAGGATGCAGTCGAAGCGGCGGATCACCGTAAGGGGCAGGATCACCTCACCGTATTCATGGGGCTTATATACCCCGGTCAATTTATCGGCTATCGCCCAGATCAGGGCGGCTTTTTCACTTACATTGGCACTCAAGCTCATGATTCTTTTCCTTCCTTTTCCTCTGGAACAAACTCCAGAATATCGTCCACGCCGCACTCCATCACGCGGCAGATCCGTTCTATACTTTCGATGGAAACATACTCGTTTCGCTTTAGGCGGGTGATAATGTTGGCACTAAAACCAGCCTTTTCTTTCAGCTGTGCGTTACTTATCTTTTTATCAATCATCAAATGAAATAACCGATCATAACAAATCGCCATTTTAGTTCCTCCAAAGCAAGAAATGCTTGTATTTATTTTATCACATTTTCGTGAAAAACTCAATCTCGAGTTATTTTCTCTTCCGTCAATCTAACGGGGCTTTCTTTGTCACGGCCTTGAGATATAGTTCTGGGTCACCATTCAAAATCAGCTCAGCATAGGCCAGCGGATTGTTATAGATCAACCAGTCCAGTTCTGACCGCTGATACATGCCGTTCGCCACCTCGTTCTCCACGGCGGTGCAGTCAATGGAGAGCAGTGTCCCATCATCCAGATGTAGCTCCACGCAGGCGGTGTCCAAGTTAAACTCACAAGACAAAATCTTTCTCATACTCGTTACCTCCTAATGCTTAAATTTCGGTTGATTTTCCGTAGCGGTACAAAGTCTGTTTCATTAATTTTAGAATCTGGCAAGCAATGCGTGTGGCTATCCACACACAAATCCGGCAAGCAATGCGAGTGTTAATACACACTCACATTTCCTGCCGTCTGCTTGTTGAGGGCAGCGCCCCCAAGCCCCCTTGAACACAGAATTTCATTCTGTGGCTGCGCGTTCTGTGAACGCTTTGAAAGGGTACACCAAAGCGTCGTTCCCTTTCAGATGCCCTGGAACAAATCGTTCCCCCCTTATTGCCTGATGGCTGCCGTAAAACACAGTAGCCCTCGCTTGATGTGTGGGCAAAATGCCTACCTATCGTTCTCTTTTACTCCGCATCCTGTGTTCTGTTTTTTTGGCATGGGGTGTCGTGAAACACGACATCCTATGGTGATTTTGGGGTACCCTAAAATGGGGCACCCTTTGGGATAATGGGGTGGCAAAACACCACCTCATCCGAGATACTTTTTAGCTGAATTTCTTTGCCCAAACTGCCGTCAGCCATTCCTTTTGCCAGAAAAAAACAGGAGCGTGCCACGCTCCTGTCCTTACAAACATAGAGAAAACTTTTATGCTAATCTCATCGGTGAAATTAGTCTAAACGGAAACTTATCTTACCACCGAAAATCCGGGAACACTCCACGCTTATCCAGGTATGCCTGCCGGGCCTGCTCCCGTTCTTCTGCGGTGGGTGCAGTCTTATATTTTGCATACAGTTCATGCCGCACCAGCGCATCTAACTTTTGCTCCAGCCCCTGATGAATTTCCTCGGCATAATCATCGTCATAGGCCAGATGATACTCCACCAAAGCTACAAAAAGGTCATAGGGGATTTGTACACTTTTCATATTCATTTCCTTTCTGCGACGGTTGCGACGATAGCGACGGTGTTTTTGACGGTATCATTTTCACCGTCGCGACCGTCGCTATCGTCGCGCCCCTTATTCTTCGGTTACTTCACAGGCGGTTGATTCTACCAGCATATAGGTCAATTTCACTTGCCGACCGGAATGTTTGGCCTTATTTTCATAGCCAACATGGTATTCCTCCAGCAGCCTGCCTGCCTTGACATTCAGGTACTTAGTGAGGGCGTTGGAGGCCATTCCCGTTTGGATGGCTTCAGCCAGTTCGGATGGAGAGCCGATCCACTCCCGGCACTCAAAGGAAACCAACTTTGCAACCGCATCCAGCACCGGGTCCGGCGGCTCTTTATACAGCTCGTTTTCCATGCGTTCCAGGTTCCAGATCTGGGTCTGCGGGTCCTTCTTCAAGTAGAGGATCTGATCCGGCTGATCCCGCCCTACAACTTTGATGGTAGCGTCCAGTTCTGTGCGCTTTTTCTTCTGCATCAGCAGGGAACCGTCTGCACAGCCCAGCAGCCCAGTGGTGCCGGAAATCGTCTCAAAGGAATCGTCTGCCTGCTGCTTTCGGGTGTGATGGACGGTCAGAACACAGATACCGTGCTGATCAGCAAACTGCTTGATTCTGCCGATGATCTCATAGTCGCTGGCATAGCTGTATGCTTCGCCGCCTACCTCACGGATCTTCTGCATAGTGTCAATGATGATGAGATTGGTGTCCGGGTGCTCCTGCACGAAATTCTTCAGCTGTTCATCCAACCCATTCCCAATCTTTCCGGCGGCGGTGGCGAAGTGGAGGTTGTGGGTATCGTTCACGCCGTACATCATAAACATCCGGCTCTGGATACGCTGAAAATCATCTTCCAGCGCAAGGTAAAGTACCGTCCCCTGATGGACCTTATATCCCCACAAATCCTGCCCGGTACTGACATGATAGGCAATCTGAGCCACCAGGAAGGACTTTCCGATTTTGGGTGCGCCGGCAAGGATATATGCCCCTGCGTAAAGCAGGCCTTCCACCACCGGAGGCCTACTCTTATAGGTGGTTTGGAACAGCTCTGTCATGGTGAGTGTATGCAGGTATCGGGGGTCTGTCATACGCTGTATCTTGTGGTACATTTCTTCCAGACTGTCTTGGGAGTTTACAATTTCATCGTTGCTTTTTTGCCCGGAAGTGGGTATACTATTTTCAGTGATTTGAGAGATTGACTGCCCATCATCTGCGCCAACAGATGAGCCTTGGGCGGTCATTTTCTTTTTCTCATTGGTCATAGGCGAATTCCTCCTGCATCCCGTTCATAATGGTTGTGATCATTCGGATAGTATCCAGCAGCTCGTCGTTCACGCCTTGCCCGGCTTCGATCCGGCGCAGTTCGTCCAGCACGGCAGACAACTGATCCCGCAGGGCTTTGTAAACCTTTGGATTGCCCTGCACCACCACATCTCGTTCCAATAGCCGCCGGATAATGTAATCCTGCTTGGTCAGGCCGGTGAGCTTCACCAGGGTTTCCAGTTGGAGATCTTCTTCCGCTGACACTCGGAAAGCCACCGTCTTGTTTCTCCAGCGGTTGTGGTTGTCATAGTTCTTCTTGGACATCTTCTTACACTCCCTTCTCATTTTTCAGTGAATCCAGCTTGTCAGCCATCTCCACCTGTCGGGTGGGGAATAGATGGGCGTATCGGTAGGTGATGTCGATACTCTCATGCCCCACACGCTCTGCAATAGCCAGGGCAGTAAAGCCCATGTCGATCAACAAACTGATATGGCTGTGCCTCAAATCGTGTATGCGAATCCTTTTCACCCCAGTTTGCTTGCAGCCACGGTCCATTTCTCGGTGAAGATAGCTTTTGCTGATGGGGAACATCCGGCTGTCCGGCTCCACTCCATAGAGCTGCTTGAGGTAGTCCTGGAGTTCATCACAGAGGAACTGTGGCATCTGGATCACGCGGTTACTCTTGGGCGTTTTGGGGGTAGTAATGACATCCTGCTTATTGAGCCGCTGGTAAGACTTATTGATGGTGACGGTTCGCTTTTCAAAGTCAAAATCTGCTGGGGTCAGGGCCAGCAGCTCTCCCTCACGGACACCGCACCAGTACAATACCTCAAAGGCGTAGAAGGACAACGGCTTGTCCATCATGGCCTCAGAAAAGCGGGTGTACTCCTCTCGGGTCCAGAATAGCATCTCTTTCCGTTCCTCTGCCCCCATGTTACCCGCCTGCCGAGCCGGGTTGAGGTTCAGGCCGTAAAACCGAGCAGCGTGGTTGAAAATAGCGCTGAGCTGATTGTGAACGGTTTTAAGGTAGGTTTTGGACAGAGGCTTGCCGTGGCAGTCCCGCATTTCCCGGATCTCGTTCTGCCAGCGCATGATGTCCTTGGCCGTGATCTCCGACAGCTTCCGCTTGGCAAAATAGGGCAGGATCTTCTTTTTGATGATGCTCTCCTTGGTGAGCCAGGTGTTGAGCTTCAACTTGGGCTTAATGTCCCTCTCGTAGAGAGCAACGAAGCTCTCAAAGGTCATGTTCACATCGGCCTGCTTTTCCATCAGAAACTCCCGTTCCCATTCCAGCGCCTCTCGCTTGGTGGCAAAGCCCCTTTTGAGTTTCTGCTGGCGCTCACCCTTCCAGTCGGTGTAGCGGAACTGCACATACCAGGTGCCGTTGTCCTTGTTCTTAAACGCTGCCATAATTACTCCCCCTTTCTCGTCGTCTCGGTTCTCGTGCCATAAAACTTCTCATGGAAGAACTTGCGGTCGATCCGGCCGGAAATCGTGATGCAGCCGGTTTTTGCCAGTTCCTCGTTCATCTGCCGGATGAGCTTATAGGCGTAGGGTACGGACACCCCCAGCTCTTCGGCCACTTCGTCCACACGCATAAAAATCTGATTTGCCATGGTAAATCCCTTCCTTTCGTTGTTGTTAATGACTGCTGCCTGCAAGTGTTGTGTTTCATAAATGCCTCCTTACTTATGTCCGCCACTTTTTCTCGGTTTCGCAACCAAAAATCTGACGGGCCATTTGATTCGCTATATTATCTAAGCTTATCCGCTTAGTATTCTTATAATACTATACATATAAGCTTAGTTCAAGCCTTTTAGAAGAAATATTGTTAAATAAATTTGCTTAGATTATCTTGACAAAACTAAGCAAATATGCTATGTTGCTTATAAGAACAACCATAGATGGGAGCTGGATGTATGGCGATTGGGGAACGAATCCACTTTTTCCGTCTCCTGCGGGGGATGACGCAGAAATATCTCGGTATGGCGCTGGGCTTCCCGGAAAAGTCCGCTGATGTGCGCCTGGCACAGTATGAAACAGGATCAAGAGTCCCTAAAGCGGACCTGACCACAGCTATGGCCAAGGTACTGGATGTCTCGCCCCATGCCCTCTCCGTCCCGGACATAGACTCCTATGTGGGACTCATGCACACCCTGTTCACCCTCGAGGACAACTATGGTCTGAAGGTGACGGAGCAGGACGGTGAGCTTTCCTTGCAGGTGGACTTCCGCAAAAACAAGGACGCTGCCCGGCTGCACGAGATGCTTTGGGCCTGGCGGGAACAGGCAGCCAAGCTGGAGGCCGGTGAGATCTCCCAGGAGGACTACGACCGCTGGCGTTACCACTACCCGGAGTACGACAGCAGCCAAATCCGCGCCAAGGTGCCGCCGGAGGGCCTTATCTGATCCTCTCACTTGTAGGCCACGGGAGAGACCGTTTGTTGCGCAAAATCAGAAAATTCAGATAAATGAGAGCAAAATAAAAAAGGTCTAACTGATCAGCAAAAATCAGTTAGACCTTTTCTCTATGAGTAAAAAGATGAGGATTTTCAGGCTACTCGCAAGCCACCCGATTTTTCTTTTCAAACTCAATAAATCGGGATTTGGCGAGTGCTATCAATCTGCTATCAAATGGGGAATTTGAAAATCAAAAACCCAGTGTTAATGCGGGTTTGCGGGCCCTCATATACACTTTTTGCTTATTCCCATTCGCTCCTGTCAGAAGTTTTCTAAACAGATTTGCTTATGGGATTTAGCTCGGATTATTGGTATTCTTTTCATTATTCAGATAGTAGAGGCTATCTGATTTTTTGTTGCCATGGTGTTGCCAGCAGTGCAGCTGCAAAAACTCTATGCAAGAATCATTATACCATACAAAAAGTCGCTCAGCAAATTTATTACTGCGCTAATCTTGAATACTTTCTGCTATCCACTTCAAGTATCTGTCGCTTGCTTATTTTGCTGCTTTGCCCATTCATTAGCCTCTTGCACATGTTTGGGATCTTTATAATACTCACGAATGGAAGGCAATAAAATTCTGGCAAAGCTCTCAATCTGCCATTCTGACAGTTCAAAATTCTCCAAGTTATATTCTTCAGTATACGTTGTCTCAAAGTTCTCGTCAAAATGTACGACTATCATTGGCACTTTTGCTGCTTTAAGCTTTTCTTCAAGTTCCATATTTCTCCCTCCAAGCTAAAAAAGATATAAATATCTAGCTTTTTAGTTGTCCGGTATGAACTTTCGCATACTTAGAATAAATGTGGTTTAGCATGAGACCAAAGAAGCAATGAAATTTTGCAATACTTTATGTTGACGGCTACGATATCCGGCTTCAAATGATATGTAGGCTTACTCGCTCATATAATCCAGCATTTGCTGATTCAGTGTTTCCTTTACTACTCGCCACTCCGGGAAAAAGGCGTCCATATACTTCTGGAATTGCTCATTGTGATTTCGCTCCAGCAGGTGCACCAATTCATGAGTCACGACATAAGCGAGACACTCCGGAGTTTTCTTTGCAAGCTGGAGGTTAATCCAAATCCTTTTTCGGTCTATATTGCAGGTTCCCCATTTGGTACGCATGTTTTTGACCTTCCACTCAGATGCATGGACACCTACAACCTGTTCACATTTTTGAATCACTTCCGGCAGCTTGCTTTTTAGCTGCTCCCGATACCAATCATTCAAAACACGCTCGCGCTGCTCCGGGGTGCTTTCAGGCCTCACTTGCAAAATCAGATGCCCGCCTGTAAGGGACACCTCATTCCTAACATTTGAGTATTGCACATCCAGACGATAACGACGCCCCCAGACATAGTAGCTCTCTCCGGTCACATACTGTCGCTTCGTTTGTCGTGCCTGTGCTGCGAAGTTTGCACGCTGCTTTTTAATCCAGGAAATTCTGGATACCGCAAACATTCGGATCGCGTCATCCCCAGCAGAGTGCGGTGCAGTAATTTGGACTTTCCCATCGGGCGGCAGAACGCGAATGTACATATTCTTGATGTTCTTTTTTGTAACGGCAATACTCATGTTGCCGATTTGCAGTTCATCCACTAAAATTCACTCTGCTCCTTTACCAATGCAAGCAACTGATCGGCTTCCTGATCATCTTTTACGACAGCACGAATAGCACGCCAGATTTTGCGCTCTTTGATTTTGCTTCCCCGGAAATTATCCTGTTTGCTGGACATGACAGCGTCATATATCTGATTGGCCACAACCGTATCCCCGTTGAGATGGTCATAAAAGGCTCGCTTGGCGGCACTCTCCCGGATTTCCGGAGGATATTCTGTGCCGCTTTCTGGTTTATGTACCTTCCTTGCCAGCTCCAAAATCTGACGCAAATACTCCTCATAGTTGATCACGTCATTTTTGCGTTTTTCAATCAACTCACGAAGAAGTGCAGACATCTTCTCGTAGTATTTGGGGTTGCTTTGGGTTCTCTCAACAATTTCCTTGCCAATATTGTTTTCGATAGTCTCTGCAACTGCTTCCTGCTCTTTGGGTGTAGAGGAAGGCATATCCTTCAGCGCGGAAATTCCGTTGTCTACCAACAGCTCGACCAATGTTGCTCCTCCAAAGGAAGTCAACACACGACTGGGATCGGCCGACAAATAGGTATCGATTAAATGGCGCATGTCCGGATCATATTTCTTCAAATCCACATAGTCACCGCTGGCCAAACGCACATCGTCACGCACCTTGATGTAGTAGGTAACTTCTCTCTCCAACGCCTTAATCTGTTCCACGGTATAGTGGTACTTTTCCTGTAATTCGCCCGATACTTCACCAAAAGCGCGAAGAGCGGTTGCCGACAGATTGTAAAGCTGTTCCCGCTTGGGCATGTTCTCTTCCAATTCATTCAAGTCAAAGGCTTCGGTGTCGGCACCGCAGAAATAGTGGTAGTAGTCCACCATATCTTTGGGTGGAACCACAGGCTCGCACAGTGCACGCAGAGCTTCCAGCGAATCCTCCAGCTGTTCCTTAGCCTTGTCCAAACGGTCTGTCAGCAGGCCGGAGACATCTTCCTTATCGTAGCAGTCAAATGCTTCGGAGGTATAGTCTGCAACCGCATTTTCCAAGGAGCGAAACAGGTCTTTGTAGTCAATAATATACCCAAATTCCTTATCTTCACCATCCAGACGATTGACGCGGCAGATTGCTTGGAACAAGCCATGGTCTCGCATAGACTTATCAATATACAGATAAGTGGCAGGCGGAGCATCAAAGCCTGTCAGCAGCTTGTCCACCACGATCAGTAGTTTCATCTGTTCCGGCTGCTTGATAAACTTTTCCTTGACCTCTTTTTCAAATGCCTTCGGGTCTTTTCCACCCAGCATTTTCATGTAAATCTCGTATTGCTCCACAGCCTCGGTCTCGCCATCATCACCCACAGTTTCAGTGCGAATATCGCCCACCGACGGTTCATAGGAAGTCACGATGGCACACTTTCCCTTCAGCTCGGTCTCCTGGAACAACTCATAGAATTTGCACGCCTGATAGATACTGCCAGCTACCAGCATGGCATTACCCCGCCCATCGTGCAAGCGCGGTTTTGTCTCCATATCAAAAACAATATCCGCTACAATCTGTCCCAACCGGGCCTTGGAGCTGAACATCTTTTGCAGATTGCCCCAGCGCTGTTTCAGCTTAGCCTTTGCAACACCAGTTAGACCGCGCGTTTTTGCCTCAAACCAGGCGTCGATCCGATCCTGCTGGACAACATTCTGTTCCACTTCTCGTGCCTCATAACGCAGATCCAGAACCACCTTATCCCGCACTGCTTCATCAAACTTGTAGCGATGAATGTAAGGACCAAATACCTCCAGACTGGTCTCCTTGTCCTTTTTCATCAACGGAGTACCAGTGAAACCGATAAAAGTGGCATTCGGCAAAATGGTTTCCATTGCTTTGTGGAGCTTGCCAGATTGAGTACGGTGACATTCATCCACAAAGACATAGAAATCACCTTTGGGAGAAAAGTTTTCCGGCAGCGAGCGTTTCAGCTCCTCAATAAATCCAGTATAATCGGACTCGCCGCTCTTGCTTCTGTTTTTCTTGCCAAACTTATGGATCAGGGAACACATCATGACAGGCGAGGTGTCGTTGATCTTCTGAATCAATTCACTTCCACGGCGGATGCGGACTATGCTCTCATTGACCCCTGCAAACACCTGCTCGATCTGCACATCCAGCTCGTCCCGGTCGGTGATAATCAGGATACGGCTGTCAGAAATATTCTCTTTGATCCACTTGCTGAGCCACACCATGGTCAAGGATTTTCCGGAGCCTTGGGTATGCCAGATGATACCGCCTTCATGCCGCCTTACAAAATCCCGCGCTGCCATATTGCCGAAGAACTGATTAGGCCGACAGGTCTTTTTCACTCCGCTGTCAAATACGATAAAATTGTGCAGCAGCTCTACAAGCCGCTCTTTCCGGCACAGAGAAATCAGGTTTTTGTCCAGACGCAGGGGATATTTTTCGATTTGAGCGCGTACCGCTACGGAAACCTCATCTTTGGCGTTGGGATCTTCTTTCCAGGAAAGGTAATACTTTTCTGGTGTACCAGTAGTACCGTAACGTGCCCCCTCCGAATCATTGCCCGCCAAGACAAGCCCAACGGTGGCAAAAAACTGCATAATCATATCCGGGCGCTGGTTGGTCAGGTTCTGGCGGATACCCTCCGACATGGAAACGGTGCTGCGCTTCAGCTCTATGACAGCAAAAGCGATACCGTTGATGTACAGCACAAGATCCGGACGTTTATGCTTGATAGTTACTTCCTCGGCGATGTAAAAGTCATTTTCCAGCGGATGATCCCAATCCACAAACTGGACGGTGGTTTTATGTTGGCCGACAGATTCGCTGACCTTGACGCCATAGCGCAGCTTTTTATAGGTATGTTCGTTCAAATCATAGAGGTTCACCGACTGATCTCCGGCAGCATCCTGCAGTTCCTTCAGAGCACGGCTGATAAGTACCGGCGAATAGCCCTTGCGGGTCAGGAACTTCGTCAGCAGTTCGGTTTCAATATTGGAGTTTTTCCGTTCGGTGAAATCGCCCAGATAGGTGTACCCAAGTTCCTGAGCAAATAGCTTTATGACACGCTTCTGCGTGGCTTTTTCCCGTTGTCCAACAGCCATCTTTATCCCTCCTTGTCAGGGAATAGTTCTTGGCAGTGTTTGATGGCTCGCTGAATATCTGCGTCCTTGAAATAAGCCTTTTTCAGCTTATCTCTCCATTCTTTATTGGAACGGATCAAGTCTTTAATCGAAGCTACGGAAATTTCCTTACCTTCCCGCCGCAAGTCGCAGATTGCCATATCTACCGTTGCCAAAAGCTCCAGCTCATTGACACTTGTGTACTGGAACTGCGACACCAGCCAATCCACATCTCCCTGCTTTCCCCAGTCCTGCAAATAGGTCAACGCCTGTTGCATTTGCACACCTTTTTCAAAACGGCTGCCCTTTTCGTTCCTTTTGACCTGGATATACTTGTTTTTCTGAGCAATCGGCTCGCCGCCTTTATAGCGGACTTCATCAGCGTAGGGACCAGCCGCTTTTTTATGAAAGGCGGAAATATCCGCCTGCTCCTTGCGGCGAACCAAATAGAGCAGCTTCTGAACTTTTTTGCGCCCCAGAGGATACTTCTCGGAATAGAAAGCATTCACAATTCCTGCAATCATGACTGCATCATCAAAATGCTGATTGTGTGCCGGTTGAGACTGCTTTTCCTGAAGAATCTGTGTGTTCGGCTGTTCTTTGCCATCTGCATCCACCAGACGAATCCGTCCGGTGAGCAGCTCCTGCATCATGCCCTGTTTAATCTGCTGGTACTTTGCCAGTTTCTTTTCCAACTGCTCAATTTCACTGTCCATATCAGAGAGAATTTGGGCAATAGCTTGCTGTTCATCTTTTTCAGGTACAATAATCTGAAGATTTTCGATGGTTGTCGCATTTAAACTCGGAACACCGGATGCTTCATTGTATTGATGCCAATCAATCATGCAAAATTTATAATAAATGAATTTAGCATCATATTCATCAAAAATCTTTGTATAAAATAATGTGTCAATCGTCCAAAACGGATAATCGGCATATTGTGGTTTATCAATTGTTCCTTTGCGTCCTATAAGAACCGATGGTTTATCCCATAAAAAATCATTCGCATACCCTATGCAACCACCCGTCGCTAGAATAGGATATTTACCAAATCTATTTTCAACCGTCTTTTGTGATTGGCCGTGCCCAATACTTAGTGTCTCCCCAATCTGCACAATTCTCCATTCTTTATAAAATCCCGGCAGGCGTTTTTTGCTGGTGAGCAGTTCCTGCATGGTCCCCTGCTTGATGGCTTTCTTTTTCTCGATCAGCTTTTGCAGGGAGGAAATCAGGCTATCTATATCGGAAAGGGCTTCGGCAATAGCGACTTGTTCTTCTAATGGTGGAAGTAATATCTCCGTATCACAAATAATCCCATTATACAGTCTCGAAATAGTACTTCCTTCAGATGAAGCCCACTTTATCACTTTGTAGTATTGGGCTAAATAATCGTTAGAAAGCTGGCTCTTATCAATTTTAAGCCAAACAATATTCGAATCTTGAAAATAAGCGGGACGCCCGTCAAATACAACGGTTCTGCCCAATGTTCCTGCCGCAGAAATGAGCACATCCCCTTTTTCCGGGTATGAATATTTAGACTTATATTCTTCGTATAATTGGCTCGATATGTAGGCATCGGCTTCTTTTCCAAACGTGCCTATTTTGTAAAATGGAATATTTCCAATTTTACTGGTCTGATGCGCAAAAATACGTTTACACATGCAAACTTCTGCAACTTCACCCAGCTTTTTTGTTTTCCATCCGTTCACCATATAAACCCCATCCTTTCCAGATGAGATTTGACCTTGGTTTCGTACTGGTCTACTTCATCCTCACATTCCTTCAGGGTATACTCATACCGCTCCACTAACTGGGTCACACGCGCAGAAAGATGATGAGACACTGCCTCGTGAATGGCGTCAATCCCGCTATAAATGGTGGCAAACCACTTTTCCTCCACCAGCAGATGGCGAATTTCCTCCAGCGTTAGCTGGGGGTATTTTTTCTCCAGTTTGGTGTCCAGGTCTGCCTCGGCCTGCTTAATTGCCTTCTTGTAATTGCTTTCGGCATCCAACAGGGACATATACTCTTTCAATGTGGCCAATTCTTCCTTGGCAGCGGGATCTTTCTTGATTACCTTGATCCGGGCGCTGATAGTGGCCTTCTTCAGATCATCCAGCTGAGCAAACAGTCCGTCCTCACCGCCATTTTCTTCGGCCAGTTCTTCCAGATTGGCGGACACCTCATCCAGTTGGCTCTGAAGGGTATCCAGCGCCTTGACATCCTTCTCAAAAAAGTGTGCGGCAATCAAAGCCTTGGGGAGCAGCTTACCCTCAAAGCCCTTGATCTTATCGGTCTTGACCTCGATGGTCTGGCCGTTTTCTTTTTTCTTCTTGGTCACATATTCATAGGCATTTCTCGCCCGGCCTCATAGCCGTCATAGCAGACTGCATACACATCGTCCTGCATGGTCTCCGCCCAGTACTCCATCAGCACTTCATAGACATCGTATTTGTCGAGAAGAGCCACCTGGGCAAAATCATCAAGGAGCTGCTCGGAAATTTTGGCAATCAGCTCTTTGGGGTGAATGTCCCGACCGAGTTCCATCAAATCGTGGGTAACGGTCTCCTTCCATCGGGTATAGGCATCGTCCACCTGGTCGGCATGGCGGATAAACTCCGGGTGGGAGGTAATCGTGGAAACCGCTTCGTCCTTGCCCACCGCCGGACGCAGATACCCCGGACGCAGCGGCTGAAACAGGATTTCCTTCAAAGATGGATATACCGCCCAATATTCCGCCATGCTGTCCACATCGGTTTCCGGAATGCCGCCGTTCAGGTGAGCATTGATGTCCTGTAAATCTTCCGGCTCACTGCTGTCAATATAGCGCGGGATATTCAGGTTGTACTCGTTGGTGACTTTGATCTCCTCGTTCGGGACAAACCGGGCATACTTGGGGTCCGCTTCATCCATTGTAAGGAAGGTAGTTACGATCTTATGAATGTCCTGTTCCCGCAGACGGTTTTTGTTGCCGTCCTTCACATAGCCTTTGCTGGCGTCAATCATGAAAATGCCGGTACGATCAGCAGCATCCTCTTTGTCCAGCACCAGGATACAGGCAGGAATTCCTGTGCCATAGAACAAGTTGGCAGGCAGACCAATAATGCCTTTGATATATCCCCGGTCAATGATCTTTTTGCGAATATCAGCCTCGGCATTGCCTCGGAACAACACACCATGAGGCAGAATGATTGCTGCCCTGCCGGTAGATTTCAAGGATTTCAGGACATGCAGCAGCCAAGCGTAGTCGCCGTTTTTCTCCGGCGGCACGCCCAACACAGTCTCGCTGTATCTCCCATAAGAATCAGGGATCGTAATGCCATCCATCCAGGATTTATCCGAGAAAGGCGGATTGACTACGATATAGCTGAAGGTTTTCAGCAGTTCAGGGTTGTTCTCATCTTTATACTGGGGTGCAGACAAGGTGCTTTTATTGCCGACAATGACGCCAGCGCCCTTGTTGTGTAGGACCAGATTCATGCGGGCAAGACCGGCGGTGGAGTTATCCTTTTCTTGTCCATAGATGGAGATCTCGCAGGAGGCCTCATCCGCCGCACGAATTAGCAGCGAACCGGAACCGCAAGCAGGATCGTAGACTGTCATGCTGGGATCGGTGGCTCTATCAATACCAATTACCTTTGCCATAATCCGAGAGACTTCGCCCGGCGTATAGAACTGGCCCTTACTCTTGCCGGAATCCTGGGCAAATTTCCGCATCAAAAATTCGTAGGCGTCGCCCAAAATGTCATCACCGCCAGCGCGGTTGTTGGTGAAGTCCAACTCCGGTTTCTGGAAAATTTCCACGAGACCAGAGAGCTTATCTACCGCTTCCTTGTCGGTGCCCAGTTCCTCGCTGTTGAAGTCGGCAATGTCGATAATGCCTTTCAAGTCGTTGGCTTCTGCCAGCTTGCCAATGATGATATTGATGCCTTCACCAATGTTTTTCTTATATTTCAGCGCAGCAATATCGTCAAAACTACCGCCTTCCGGTACTTCAATGTCCCAGTTATCGCTGCTCTTGAAGCGGTCGGACACATACTTCACAAACAGCAGTGTCAAAATGTAATCCTTATAACGAGCAGGTTCCACACCGCCCCGCAGTTTATCACATGCAGCCCATATCTGGCTGTAAATTTCGCTCTTTTTGATTGCCATCGGTACCTCTCCGTTCTCTTTTTAATTTCCTGTCAGGTTCCCATTTACTCCTCTGGCGGAACGGGGATGTACACCATTTTCAGGGGGATCATTTGGCGGTATTTTATGCTGAGCTGGTCGTAATATTTCAAGACCAGATCCACAAGTTCTGTGCCGTTAATACCGCGAATAATAGGGGTGCTATCCAGATATTTCTGCGCATTTTTGGTATAGTTGGACAGTGTCACAAACAGGCCATAATCTCCTTCGCGCATAGCGCCTTTTAAGGACTGGATGGTAGTCTCTTTGATGTCTCCATCCTGGCTTTTGACCTGGACAACAATGCGGGGCGGCAGCTCGTCTTTATAGGCGGTAATGTCGATGCCACTATCCCCACCATGCGGAGACAGAATCGTGCGGTAGCCCATGGCCTGCAAAAGATTTGCGACAAACGGCTCCAGATCATAGCCTTTCAGATTTTTGCTCAACTCTTTCAAGATAAAGTCGCGGGTAGCCTCGATGATTTCATCCGCCGTTTGTGCCACCGTCTCATCGGTATCTGGCTCCAGAATATTGCCTTTGAAATCTTTATCCAGAGCCTTAAAATACTCATCCGCATAGTTTTTCACCTGAAAAAAGCTCAGTGCCGAGCCAACTTCATGCAGAGCGCCCTGGGAAAAGGCTGTACGCGGCAGATGTTTGAGCCACTTTACTTTTCGGCGATTAGGATACAGTGCTGCGGTAGCCTCATAGAAATAGGCACTTTCCACGACCCCAATATTGATCTTACGGTCAATTTTGGATGGGAACACCACATAGTCTCCTTCCTGTACCTCGTGGACAAATCGGTACAGCATTCCAGCACTTGTGGCAATCGAACCTTTTTTAGCGTCCGGATAGGCCGCGATATATTTTTCTTTGTAGGCATCACGGGATGTACCTATAGCCGACAAGTCGCCCATCTCTTCCCAGCCGATTGCAATTAGGTTCTGATTCAAAAAAAGAGGATCGTCCATCGTATGGATTCCCCAAACCGTTTTGTTTGCTGCCGCCATCACAGCCACACTCCTATCCGATCTTTCACAGCTTTTCAGCCTGTTAGGGCCTTGTATCCAGAAAGTGTCCTTCAAATTTCAGACCACTTTGTCGAAAGTCTTGCTTATTTTTCTTCCGGGACAAACTCCAGAATATCATCCACACCGCACCCCATCACGCGGCAAATCTTCTCGATGCTTTCGATAGAAACATACTCGTTGCGCTTTAGGCGGGTGATAATATTGGCACTAAAACCGGCCTTCTCTTTTAGCTGTGCATTGCTTATCTTTTTATCAATCATCAGGTGGAATAAGCGGTCATAACAAATCGCCATTTTAGTCCCTCCAAAGCAAGAAATGCTTGGATTTATTTTATCACATTTTCGTGAAAAACTCAACTTTATGTCTAATCAGCGGACATTATCAATGTTATGAAAAGAGAGCCTTTCTTTTCTCGCCTTTTTGCATACTCCACCAGCTCCCGCGCGTTGCTGGCGGGGTGCCAAGCATAGGAGATGAGGTAGTCTACATGATCCACAACATAGCGGTTTGCTCTCACGATTGCAACCTTGCGCGGAACACTTTCCATCCCTGGTGGATAAAAGGTGCTGTCAAATCCATCTGGAGTTGGGATGGGCCGCTCCTCCGGATGGTATGGCAGCAGCAAAGTGAGCTTCACTTCCGGGTAAAAACGCTTTGCTTCTTTGACTGCCGATGCTGCAAGGCGGTCAAATCCACCATAGTAACCGACGATGAATTCTGTGACGCCATATTCCAAAATGTGCTGCTCAACAGCTGCATACAATGACGGGTAAATCTCTTCCGATGCCTCTCTGTGTCCGACGAAAAAACAGCTTTTCATATCATCTTACAACCTCCAACCCTTTTGAGTTATTTTAACTCAAAAGGGTTAATCTTTTCAAGAGGAACCGGGTATCATCATCAGTGAAGAGAGGTGATACCCATGAACATCGGTGAAGCTGTTAAGGAGCGTATTTTGGAACTGTGCAGCGAGCACGATATTTCCATCAACAAGCTCTGTAGCATGAGCGGTGTGACCCAATCCACAGTAAACAACATCGTTAGTGGTCGGAACCGCAGCGCAACAGTTTCTACAATCAAGAAACTCTGCGATGGTCTGGGAATCACGATTGAGGATTTTTTCAATTCTGAACTGTTCCGGAATTTGGAACAGGAAATTCAATAGAAATAACCCGTCCGCATCCATATAGGTGGTATGAATGCAGGCGGGTTTCTTTTTCTTAATTGAAAATTCAGTCCAAGGAAGCTTTCTTTGTTACAGCCTTTAGATATAGTTCCGGGTCACCATTCAAAATCAGCTCAGCATAGGCCAGTGGATCATTATAGATCAGCCAGTCTAGCTCCGACCGCTGGTACATACTGTTTGCTAGTTCGTTCTCCACGGCCGTGCAGTCGATGGAAAGCAGTGTCCCGTCCTCCAGACACAGCTCCACGCAGGCAGTGTCCGGGTTGAACTCACAGGACAGAATCTTTCTCATACTCGTTACCTCCCAATACTTGAATTTCAGTTAATTTTCCGCAGCGGCACAAGGGCCGTTTCGGTTGTTTTAGATACAGGCAAGCAATGCGTGTGGATAGCCACACACAAGACTGGCAAGCAATGCGAGTGTTAATACACACTCACATTTCCTGCCGTCTGCTTGTTGAGGGCAGTGCCCCCAAGCCCCTTCTGAACACAGAATTTCATTCTGTGGCTGCGCGTTCTCCGAACGCTTCTACGTGGCGGAACAAATCGTTCCACCCTATTGTTTCTGGGCCGACCGCGAAACAGCGTGGCCCTTGGAAGCTGGGGTGGCAAAATACCACCCCGGTTTTTCCTTTCCGCGACGGTTGCGACGGTCGCAACGGTGCTGGGAGTACCCCTCAAAACACCGTCGCGACCGTTGCGAGCGTTGCGCTTTACTCGATTACTTCAAACGCAGGTGCTTCCACCACCATGTAGGTCAGTCGGATACGCCGTCCGGCGTGCTTGGTTTTGTTCTCGTATTTTACCTTATGTTCTTCCAGTAGGCGACTGGCATTCACATTCAAATGCTTGGTGAGCCGGTTCACCGCCATGTCCGTTTGAATCGCCTGAGCCAGCTCTGTGGGACTGCCTTCCCATTCCCGATTCTCGGCAGACACGATCTTTGCCACGGCTTCCAGCACCGGGTCCGGAGGCTGCTTCCAAAGCTCATTCTCTGCATGGTCAAGCTCCCAAATCAGGCTTTCTTGGTCTTTGCTCAGATACAGCCGCTGATCCGGCTGGTCTCTGCCTACTACCTCCAGAGTCGCCTTGCTATCTGTCCGCTTTTCCTTCTGCATCAGGAGCGCCCCATCCGCGCAGCCCAGCAGGCCGGTGGTGCCCGAGATCATCTCAAAACTATCCCCCGCAGGCTGCTTTCTGGTGTGGTGGACGATCAAGACGCAGATGCCATATCGGTCAGCAAATTGCTTCAGCTTGCCGATCACCTCATAGTCGCTGGAGTAGCTGTAACTGTCGCTCACCGCCTCCCGGACTTTTTGCAGGGTATCCACGATAATCAGTCTGGTGTCACTGTGTTCCCGGACGAACTTTTCCAGCTGTTCATCCAGGCCACCGCCGATCATTTTAGCGTTGGTGGCAAAGTGGAGGGAGCTTGTCCCCTCCACACCGAACATACGGAACATCCGGCGCTGTAAGCGGCTCTCGTCATCTTCCAGAGCAAGATAAAGGACGGTTCCCTGGTGGACTTTGTAGCCCCACAAATCCTGCCCGGTACTGACATGGTGGGCGATTTGCGCCACCAGGAAGGACTTGCCGATTTTCGGCGCTCCGGCAAGGATGTACGCTCCTGTATAGAGCAGGTTCTCAATCACCGCAGACTTGCCCTCGAACACATTGTCCATCAACTCGTCCAGGGTCACAGTATGCAGGTAAGCCGGGTCGTTCATGCGGCGCATCTTCCGGTAAAGTTCCTCCAAATCTCTTTCCGGGGAATTGCTTTTTTCATCCGGGTCTGGTATAGTGGTCTTGGAATTTGTAGAGATTGACTGCCCATCATCTGCGCCAACAGATGAGCCATGGGCGGTCATTTTCTTTTTCTCATCGGTCATAGGCAAAGTCCTCCTGCATCCCGTTCATAATGGTAGCAATCATCTGGATGGTGTCCAGCAAATCATCGTTTACGCCCTGTCCAGCTTCGATCCTGCGCAGCTCGTCCAGCACAGCGGCCAGCTGATCCCGCAGCGCCTTGTAGACCCTGGGGTTGCCCTGGACCACCACATCTCGGCAGAGCAGCCGCCGGATGATGTAATCCTGCTTGGTCAGGCCGGTGAGCTTCACCGCCGTCTCGATCTGGGCGTCCTCCTCCGGGGAAACCCGAAAAGCTACGGTCTTGTTCCTCCAACGGTTATGCTTGTCCAAATTCTTTGCTGACATTTTTAATTGCCCCTTTCCATGTTCAGTTTATCCGCCATTTCCGCTTGCTTGGACGGAAACAGGTGCGCGTAGTTGTAAGTGATGTCGATGCTCTCATGGCCCACCCGGTCCGCGATAGCCGTGGCAGAGAAGCCCATGTCAATCAGAAGTGACACTGCGCTGTGACGAATATCGTGGATTCTGATACGCGGCACTCCCGCTTCTTTGGCTCCCCGGTCCATCTCCCGGTGGAGATAACTCTTGGTGACGGTGAACATCCGGTCATCCAGCCCGATCCCGTAGAGCATTTTGATGTAATCCTGGATTTCCTCAGCCAGAAATTGCGGCATGGTGATGACCCGATTGCTCTTTTCCGTCTTGGGGGTGGTAATCAGGTCCTCGCCGTTCAGGCGCTGATAGGACTTGTTGATAGACACGGTGCGCTTCTCAAAGTCAAAGTCCGCCGGGGTCAGGGCCAGCAGCTCCCCCTCTCGGATACCGCACCAGTAGAGCATCTCAAAGGCATAGAAGGATAGCGGCTTGTCCATCATCACCTCGGCAAATTTCAGGTACTGCTCCTTGGTCCAGAACATCATCTCCCGGTTTTTCTTTTTGCCCATGCTGCCCGCCTTCTTGCAGGGATTCTCCCGGAGGTTATAGTACCGAACCGCGTGGTTAAAGATGGCGCTAAGCTGGTTATGGACCGTTTTCAGGTACACCGGCGAGTAGGGCTTACCGTTCTCATCTTTGTGGTTCAGCATCTCGTTCTGCCAGGTGATGATCTGCTGGGCGGTGATGTTGCACATCTTCAGCCTGCCGAAGTAGGGCAGCAGCTTAGTACGGATGATATGGTCCTTGGTGGCCCAGGTGTTTTCCTTAAGCCGGGTTTTCATATCCGCCGTGTAGAGGTCCACGAAGCTCTTAAAGGTCATATCCAGATCGGCGCTGGTCTTGTTGAGCTGTTCCCGCTCCCAGGCCTGTGCCTCCCGTTTGGTCTTGAAGCCCCGCTTCTGGGTCTGCTTGCGCTCGCCGTTCCAGTCAGTATAGCGGTAGACCGCCCGCCAGGTGTTTGTCTTTTCTTCCTTATAAACTGCCATGATTAGCCCTCCTTTCCCGTCTTGCCGTAGCAAAACTTCTCCATGAAAAAGTTACGATTGACCCGCCCGGAAATGGTCAGATAGCCCTTCTCCCGGAGCTCAGCGTTGAGCTTATGGATCACCTTGTAGGCGTGGGACTTGGAGATGCCCAGTTCCTGGGCCACTTCCTCCACGCGCATAAAGTTTTGTGCCTGCATTGAAAATACCTTCCTTTCTTCGTTGATGGCTGCTGCGGCTGGATATTGTGTTCCATAAATGCCTCCTCACTTTCGTCCGCCACTTTTTCCCGGATGTATAACCAGGGATTGCGGCAGTTCTTTTTTATTTTATCGATTCTAAGCTATTATGCTTAGTCTACTGCCATTATACTAAGCATAATAGCTTGTGTCAATTGGAGTACGCAAAATAAATTAAATAAAATTGTTTAGGATTCTCTTGACTTTACTAAGCATTTCTGCTACGCTTTTCCTAAGGACAAGCAACGATTGGAGTTGATGATATGGCGATTGGCGAACGGATTCACTTTTTCCGTCTCCTGCGGGGGATGACACAGAAATATCTTGGTATGGCGCTGGGCTTCCCGGAGAAGTCTGCCGATGTGCGCCTTGCACAGTACGAAACAGGATCAAGAACCCCTAAGGCGGACCTGACTGCTGCCCTAGCCCAGGTGCTGGATGTTTCTCCCCATGCCCTCTCCGTCCCGGACATAGACTCCTATGTGGGGCTCATGCACACCCTGTTTACCCTGGAGGATAACTACGGGCTCGAGGTCAGCGAGATGGATGGAGAAGTCTGCCTGAAGGTTGATATGCGGAAGAACAAGGACGCCGCCCGGCTGCATGAAATGCTCTGCTCCTGGCAGCAGGCCGCTGCCATGCTGGAGGCGGGCGAGATCTCCAAGGAGGACTATGACAAGTGGCGCTACCACTATCCGGAGTTTGACAAAGCCCAGAACTATGTAAAGGTGCCGCCCCAGAACCTCTTTTGACCCCCTCACTTGTAGGCCACGGGAGAGGCCTTTTGTTGCACAAAATAATAATAAAAAGAAAAAGAGAGCTAACTGACTAATCAAAATCAGTTAGCTCTCTTTTTATGAATAATGAAAAAATGTTGCCAAATCGTTGCCACAAAGGGTCTTAACCCCTCAAAAACCCAGTCATATCAGGCTTTTTCGGGCCTCTGAAATCATTCCCATTCAATGGTTGCCGGTGGCTTGGAGGTAATATCGTACACCACGCGATTAATGTGGCCAACCTCGTTGACAATACGGTTTGAAATTTTTTCCAACAAATCATATGGAATACGTGCCCAATCAGCAGTCATAAAGTCAGTGGTTGTAACACCGCGCAGGGCCAGCGTATAGTCGTAGGTACGGCCGTCACCCATAACACCTACCGAGCGCATGTTGGTAAGCACCGCAAAATACTGGTGTACATCACGGTCAATACCGGCCAGCCGCAGTTCTTCGCGGAAGATATAGTCAGCATCCCGCAGAATGTCCAGCTTGTCCTCGGTAATATCCCCAATAACCCGGATTGCAAGGCCAGGGCCTGGGAACGGTTGGCGCCATACTAAAAATTCCGGTAAGCCCAGCTCCAGGCCCAGAGTACGGACCTCATCTTTAAAGAGCAGGCGCAACGGCTCAACAATCTCTTTAAAATCCACATAATCAGGTAGGCCCCCTACATTATGATGGCTTTTAATGACCGCTGCATCCCCTGTGCCAGATTCAATTACGTCTGGGTAGATGGTGCCTTGGGCCAAAAAGTTTACTGCACCAATCTTTTTGGCTTCTTCTTCAAACACGCGAATGAATTCTTCGCCAATAATTTTGCGCTTTGTCTCTGGGTCGCTTACTCCTGCCAGCTTTGCCAGGAAGCGGTCTTTTGCATTGACACGCACAAAATTAATATCCATTTTAGAGAAGACCGATTCCACCTCGTCCCCCTCATTTTTACGCATCAGGCCGTGGTCAACAAAAATGCAGTGCAGCCGCTTGCCAATCGCTTTTGATAGCAGCGCCGCAGCAACCGAGCTATCCACACCACCAGATAATGCAAGCAGTGCAGTTCCTTCCCCGATCTGGTCACGCAGGTGCTGAACGGAGGTTGCCGCATAGTTTTCCATACTCCAATCACCAACAGCACCGCACACTTCATATAAAAAGTTCTTCAGCATGGCAATTCCGTTTTCAGTATGAGAAACCTCCGGGTGATACTGAATGCCATAAAGCTTCTTCTCCTTATTCTGCATGGCGGCCACCGGACAAACGTCGGTATATGCCGTCACTTCAAACCCTTCGGGAAGCTTGGAAATATAATCGGTATGGCTCATCCAGGTAATACCCTTTTCAGGCAGACCCTTAAACAAAGCACAACTGGGTTTAAACTCGGTTTCGGTACGCCCATATTCCCGTTTTTCAGCAGTAGCCACTTCGCCGCCCAAGGAATATGCCATAAGCTGAGTACCATAGCAGATACCCAGTACAGGGATGCCCAATTCAAAAATTGCCGGGTCAATTTTGGGGGAATCGTTTAGGTAAACGCTGTTTGGCCCACCGGTAAAAATAATACCGATGGGGTTCTTTGCTTTGATTTCTTCCAGAGAGATGCGATAAGGATGCACCTCACAGAAAACGCCGCAATCTCTTACGCGGCGGGCTATCAGCTGATTATACTGACCGCCAAAATCTAATACCATTACATATTGATGAGCCATATTAATCTCCATTCTGCCGCTCAGTATCTGCATAAAATGTAAATAAAACCTCCATAAGCGGCTAATGGAGATTTAGAACATATACCGCGGCTGCCGTATTTATCCAAAATTTCTGAAAAAGCAAACAAGCGTTTATTGTTTCAACCTTCCATTTATAAAGGTGTGCGCAGTCACAGGTCGCTGAACTGCCGCTTAAACCTAATTGTTCAAAAACCTTGGTTTTGCTGGCAGGGGGCAGCTTTTTCAGGATGGACCTTACTGTTTTATAAATGAAAAGCAATTTTATGGCAAACGGCATGCCAGATTGCAAGAAAGAGCGTGGGATTTGTGCACTGCTCTTCCATTGCGGTTACCCGCAAACTTTAATCAAAAATTGTGCCTGTTCATTAAAAAGCACAAAAAATCATACACATTTATTTTGCCATTGTTTTGGTGAAAAAGCAAGAGCCTTGTCTTATTTTACTTATATTTTCCCGCAGGAAACTTAAAATATTTTAATATTTCCTCATAACCTATTTGTTTCTCCAAATACTAAGAAAAATGATCGTTTGGAGGGATATTCTTGAAACGTTTTGTTGGCCTTTTGCTTCTTATCTCCATTCTCGCTGAAGTAACTGCTTTTGCTGTTTCTGTTCAAACTATTTATTCTGATCCGGTTGTCGCCAAAGAAAACCGCTGTATTCTGCCCGCCATAAAAGGAAAACCGGTTTCTTTTTCAGCCGCTGATCTGGAAAAGCGTGCCGGACTTGCCTCTGGATCTTTAAAAGGACTTACTATCACCAGGCTGCCCAATGCTGCCCAAGGCGAGCTATTGCTGAATGGCAAACCGGTACACCTATTCCAGGAAGTGAACCGGAAGGAAATGGAACAGATGATATTCCAGCCTGATCAAAACTTTTTAGGAGGCGCAGAAATAGGTTTTTTACCGCTCCTTCCCGATTCCTCCCCTACCCTGCTTTCTATTCAAACCAAGGCGGATACCGGGCATCCGCCGGTTGCCCGGGGAGATAACTTTATTACTCTGCAAAATGTAAAGCTGGACGGATATATCGATGCGTTTGACCCTGATGGTGATGCTGTTACCATTCAGGTGCTTCGCCAGCCAGCTAAAGGGCAGATTACCTTTCATGGCTTAACCTTTGAATACTCCCCTTATCTGGATTGTTCAGGCAGCGACCAGTTTACCTTTTGTGCTGTAGATGGCAGCGGAAACTATTCCGATGAGGTAACTGGGAAAATTCAAATTGACAGTGAAAAAGGGATTCCTTCTTTTACTGACCTTTCTTCCGCCAACGCAGAATATGCTGCCCGTAAGCTACACCAATCCGGAATTTTATGCGGAGAACGCGTTGGACAAAACTGGTTTTTTTACCCTGACCGTGTAATGACCGGAGCCCAGTTTCTTCCGGCGCTTCTGGCTTCCAAAGGCTTAGACGGCGAACTGCCTGTTTGCGTCAATACCGGGCTGCAAAATGACAGCTCTATTCCCTTATGGCTTAAGCCATACGTCAAATGCGCCCAGGAAAGCGGAATTCTTTTAGACGCCTTTGATCCTGATGCTCCGGTAAGCCGGGCCGCGGCAATCTGCATGACAGACCGCGCCTCTGGTTTCGCCCCAGCCTCCCGGGCAGAGCTGCCATTTGAAGATGCAGATTCTCTGCCCGATTGGTCGGTGGATTCCTACGAAACCCTTTCTGCCTATGGGGTAATTACCCCTGTAATGGCCAGTGCATTACCCGAAGAACCGCTGACCCGCGATTACTGCGCCCGCTTGCTTTGGCAGCTATATAGCCAGTCTGAAAAGAATTAGCCATTAAAATACCGATTGACCGAAGCAGGAAATAGCTGGTACCATGTTGGTACCAGCTATTTTTATTGGCAAGCTGTAAAAATGCTTATGGAACCCTTCTCAGCTTCCGCACAAATTTATTTTTTATTCCTGCAATTTTTAACCTCTCCTGTTCGTATTCAAAGTGAAAGGAGGAAATTCAATGAATCATGATTCAATCCGCAGCCCCGAAGAAATCTCCCGTTTGGTAGAGGAGTACTCCGACCTGATCCTGCGCATTTCCATGCATTATGTAAAAAACAGACAGGATGCTGAGGACATTGCTCAAATGGTCTTTTTAAAGGTGGTACGAAGCCAACCGTATTTTGAAAATGCCGAACATGAAAAGGCTTGGATGATTCGGGTAACCATAAACCAATGCCGCGATTATTTGAAATCCTCCTGGTTTCGCCTTACCGCTCCCTATATCGAAGCGCCGGCAGTTCAAAACACCGCCGAAACCCGTGATGAGGTGTTATGGGCTATTCGCCAGCTGCCCGAAAAATACCGTAACGTAATCTATTTATATTATTATGAGCAACTGGGTGTAAAAGAAATTGCACAGATTCTTTCTGCAAAGGAAAACACGGTACTCACCTGGCTTTCCCGTGCCAGATCGAAACTAATGCCCCTGCTGAAAGGAGAGTTTGACCATGTATCTGGATGATTACATCCGTGAGCTTGACCATATTACCGCTGAAGCCGAGTGGAAGGAAAAGATAAAGCAAACACTGCAAAACACAGTTACACAGCCTTCTGCTGCCAAGCCCTCCAAAAAAGTTTGGTTATTACCAGCAGCTGCCGCTGCCTGCTGTCTGGTTTTTAGTTTGATACTGCTTCCCCAACTTTTTTCATCAACCGATCCGGGTATCGGCTCCGGTCAGCCATGCCCTGCCCTGCCTATGCTTACGGTAGAATTTGAAAGCAGCGGAATGGGTTACGAAGGCCTGATGGCCCACTCGGTGGATGAATTGATTGGAGGAAACCCCTGGAGTGAAAACGCAAACCTTTCTACCCTGCCGGTTTTTCAAAACACTGCTAAAATTCATCCCGCCGGTTTTTTAGAAGATTCCGCCAAGTTCCCTGTCAGCCGGCTGGAAGAGCGGATTCAGCAAATTGCAGATGCATTTGGGGAACCGATAACCAGTATGGAAAAAAATATGGGAAAGTCTGGGGTAAAAGAAGGAATTGTAGAATATATCTCCTCTATTGACGCAGACTGCCCCAGCTACAAAATTACCGCCTACGCGTATGGGGATATACGTATTGAATTAAAGCAGCCGGTTACTTTGCCAGACAATCTGGGGAAGATAACAAGCCGGGGGAATGCCGAAAAACTGGCAGATTATTTTGCCAAGGAATACAAATCTCTCACTGGTTTTAAAAAACCGGCCATAGATGTTTGGGGTGATTATGATATTTATAACCAACAGTCATGGAGCAGTAATATCTATGACTCATCTGGAGACCTGACCCAGCAGATCGTCAACTATAATTTGGGTTCGGCCCATTTTGCCCTGAACGACCAGAGACAACTGTTTATTATTTGGCTCTCGGAGCCAGATTTAAGCCAAAAAATTGGGGATTACCCCATTCTGTCTGCTGATGAAGCAAAGAAGCAGCTGTTAAATGGTAATTACTATACCACCGTACCAGCCGAAATTCCTGGGGAAGAGGCCGTAGAGCATGTAGAGCTTGTTTACCGCGCCGAAGCTACACTGGACTGTTTTATGCCTTTTTATAAGTTTTATGTGAACATTCCGGAACTTTCAAAAAATATGGACTTTCCAATTCACACCTATGGAATTTTTTATGTCCCTGCCGTCTCGCCAGAATATTTAAATGATTTACCCGAACCGGAAATTCATTTTAATGAAAAGTAAATATCACGTTATTTACCAAAACCACTGTACCTGAGGCCAAAACCAATAGCAACCTTATTTACGAAAAAAGCGTCACCGTTAAAAACGGTGACGCCTTTCAATATCGTTATCCTTAGGGGAACATACCTGCTTTTTGTTATATGGTTATACAGAAAGCAAAATGGCAAATAACCTTTTAACGCAAATTCTCATTGGTCAGTTTATCTCTGCAATCAGAAAACATCAGGCTCTATCCCCCAATTTAATATAAGAGGCTCCTTACTTTTTTGTATCTTAGCCCGTAAGCTGCCCGCGCAGGCTCAACAGTATTTTTTTCTCCCTGCGGGACACCTGCACCTGAGTCATTCCCAGTATCTGAGCAGTTTGGGTTTGGGTTTTGCCAGAAAAATACCGCAGTACAATCAATTTTCTGTCGTCGCCCTCCAGCTGCCCTACCGCCTGTTTTAACGAAATCAGGTCAGAAAGCAAATCCTCTGGCGAATCGACTGGAATATCCAACTGGCCGCCGCCATCATCGTCACTGGCTGTTAAAGACAAGGTTGGCGACATGGCATTCAGAGAATCAATTACCTGGTCCACAGGGATATCCATCATCTGGGCAAGTTCGTTTACGGTGGGCTCCCGCCCTTCTTTGGCGCAGAACCTTTCCCGGGTACGCATTACCTTCAGCGCCATTTCTTTCAGTGTACGGCTGATTTTTACCGACCCACCGTCCCGGAACAGACGCCTGATCTCACCTAAAATAACCGGCACCGCATAGGTGGAAAAACGCACTCCACGTTCCTGGTCGAAAGCGTCTGCCGCCTTAATAAGGCCCATACACCCTGCCTGATAAAGGTCGTCATATTCAATTCCGCGGCCTTTAAATTTATGCGCACAGGCATGTACCAGCCCCAGATTATTTTGGATGATTTCTTCACGATCCAGACCAACTACACTATACATGCTTTGCTCCTTTGGAAACAATCCTCCTTTCCATCACGACGGTGGTACCCTTGCCCGGCTTGGATGTAACCCTGACCTTGTCCATCAGGCTTTGCATCACGGCAAAGCCCAGGCCGGCGCGTTCTCCTGTATCACAGGTAGTGTAAAGCGGTTCCATAGCCTTGGCAATATCGGGAATACCGCAGCCACGATCCCTGATTTTAATCACAATACTTTTGTCGTCGTAAATGGCAGAGGTTATGTATATTTGGTCAATCTGTTCTTGATAAGCATGTACAATACAGTTAGTTACCGCCTCGGAAACTGCTGTTTTAATATCGGCAATCTCTTCAACTGTAGGGTCCAGTTGTGCTACAAAGGCGCTTACTGCCGAGCGGGCAAAACTTTCGTTTGCAGACCGGCTTTGAAAAACCAGTTTCATCTGATTACTTAACGTCCTCATTTTGTCTTCCCTCCATCGTCCAGCACACCCAGCTGATCCAAACCGGCCAGCTTCATCACCTTTTTAATATGGCCCGGCAAATTCTGCAGTTTTAAATCTCCATCCAGCGATTGCATCAGTTTATACCGTCCCATCACCAGACCAATGCCCGAACTATCCATAAAAGTGACATCTTTAAAATCCAAAACCAGCTGCCGCGGAAGGCTGCGTTCTACCGAGCCGTCTATTTCTTCACGAATATCTTTTGCTTCATGGTGGTCGATTTCCCCGATCAGATAAGCGGTCGTAATTTCATCCGCTGCGGTAATCCTCACCATTCCATTCACTTTCCTTTCTTTCAATATCCTTTTGTATGTAATCAGCCAAAAAGCAGTATGCTTGTCCCTATTTTCAGCGATTGGAAAACTCCAACTATATATTGTGGGAACTTCAAAATGATTCAACCCATTCATTCTATTTAGCTTGGGCTGCACTCTCATTTACAGGCTCTGGCTATATTATTCTTTTCCCGTGTAATCTTATGATAAAAAATAAAATCCCCTATCCAAAAGGATAGAGGATTCCGCATAAAAATTAGCGCAGACCCTGCGGGCGCTTTTTTAGGAAAAATATCGAAATTTGCGAATCGATTCATATTTGTAACTTGCATGTAAAACACTGCTTACCGGAAGATTAAAATTTTTAACATACCGTTTTCTCTTTATAACCTTCTCAATGGGGAACTGTGACTTTAACTAAACAAAAGCAAGCTGTCCCTCCGCCTGTGTGGGTTGGGGACAGCTTGCTTTTGTTCTTTTTATTTTCGCAGCACACCTACGGTGCTGCTATTAGATCGAGAAAACCTTTTGGAAAAACAGCTCAAAAGTTATGTTTTTTTAAATATGCTCTGACGAATGAGAAACGAACTCCGCCCGTAATTCTCCCGCCAAATATAGCGAACCACACACAACCACCGTTCCATCACAGCCGGCAAGTTTTACCGCTTTTTTTAAAGCCTGTGCAGGAGTTGGTTCTGCAATCGCTTTTTTTTCCAAGGAATTCACTATTTCTTGCAGTTCCTGGGCCGACATTGCCCGTGGACTTGTTGGTGTAGTGGTAATTATTTGATCAAAGCATGGGGCAAGCACACTTACCGTATGAATAACATCTTTATCGGCCAGCATACCCAAAACGGCAATCCGCGGTTTATTGGGAATTAATTTTAAAGTTTCTGCAAGAACGGCTGCTCCCGGCGGATTATGTGCGCCATCGATAAAAAGGAGCGGTTTTTGTGAAACGAGTTCCATTCTTGCCGGAAACCGGGTATTTTTTATACCATTTGTAATATTTTTGTCAGATATTGCATATCCCTGACAGCGCAGCTGGCCGAGTACCTCTACTGCAGTTATACAGTTTGCCACCTGGTGACGCCCTACCAGGGGGATTTCCAGCGTTATGTCCCCATAGGTGACCACAGAACCTGAAAAGCTTTCAGCCTTTACATCTGCTGCAGCCAAATTCCCCATAACCAGGCGGTTGTTTTTTAAGGCACACTGTTCAAAAATAACTCCAAGTGCGTCAGGGTCCTGATCCGGGCAGCAGACGGTTGTTCCCCAATCTTTTATAATACCGCTTTTTTCAGCAGCAATCTGTTCAATGGTACTTCCCAGCACCTCGGTGTGATCCAACCCAATGGAGGTAATCACCGAAACCAGCGGCTTTTCCAGTACATTGGTAGCGTCAAAGCGCCCTCCCAGGCCCACTTCCACCACGACAACATCACACTGTTCCTGCGCAAAATAGCACAACGCAGCCGCCGTGATCGCTTCAAAATAGGTGATTTGAATTTTCTTTTCTTCCAACGCCGCAATTTCCGGTTTTAGTTGTGTAACAATCTTTGCCAGCTTTTCCGGTGGAATCATCTTTCCGTTTATCTCAATCCGCTCACGAAACTCTATTACATAGGGGGAAATATAACGTCCTGTTTTATACCCGGCTTCGGTCAATACCGAGCTAATATAGGCTACGGTAGAACCTTTACCGTTCGTACCGGCCACATGCACCGCTTTTATTTTTTTATGGGGGTTGCCTAATCGTTCCAGTAAAGTAAGCATCCTTTCCAGCCCAGGGCGGCGGGTAAACCGCTGCAAACCGTTAAAATAGGCAATGCACTCGGCTTCGGTCATGTTTCTTCCCTTCTTTCAAAAAGACGCCACCCCAGGGCGGCGCCTTTCAGCGTTAATGGAGCTTTGCCCCAATTTTATTTTGTACCTGCTGGTATTCTAATTGAAAATCGCAGATCTGTGTTACACTGGCTTTAG
Organism: Ruminococcaceae bacterium Marseille-P2935; assembly: GCA_900104565.1. Lineage (GTDB taxonomy): Bacteria > Bacillota > Clostridia > Oscillospirales > Ruminococcaceae > Marseille-P2935. The sequence continues at coordinate 649,801 of LT629951.1, read as the reverse complement.
GTGATAGCAAGCGCCCTGTACCATGGCATTTATAAATGCTTGCTTTTTATAAAACTCCTGCCTTAACTCAGCCAAACTTCGTGGGTGACCAATTTTATTTATTTGCCAAGTGCCCGAATACTTTCAGCAATCTTGTCGTACTTTTCCTGATGGCGTCGAATTTTCTCCCGTTCCGCCTCTACCACCTGGGCCGGTGCTTTGGCAACAAAGCTTTCGTTGTTCAGCTTTTTATTGATAAAATCAATATCCTTCTGCACCGCTTCTAGCTCTTTGTTCAGCCTCTGTAATTCTTTTTCCATGTCGATCAGTTCCTCCATGGGAATAAACACTCTGGCACTGTCGGTAATTACCTGAACAGCGCCTGTAGCGTCAAACTGATCCACCAATTCTACCGATGAAGCGGATGCCAATCTTTCAATAAAGGGCGCACCGGCTTCAAAGGTGTTGGCAAAATCACTTTGAATAAATACGCTGGCTTTCTTAGAAGGCGGCACATTCATTTCAGCACGGCGAATTCGAACAGCCTTGATGACTTCCATTACCTTTTCAAAATCCTGCTCCTCTGCTGAAAAATTCAGTGCCTCGTCGTATACCGGCCACTCAGAGATCATGATACTCTTGCCTTCATGGGGCAGTGCCTGCCAAATCTCCTCGGTAATAAACGGCATAAAGGGATGCAGTAATTTTAAGGTCCCCCCCATTACATACACCAGCACCTGTTTTGCACTGCGGGCAGTATCTCCGCCTGCCTGCAGACGGGATTTGGTCAGTTCGATATACCAATCGCAGTACACGTCCCAGATGAAATCATACAGCTTTTGCACCGCAATACCCAGTTCGTATTTTTCCAGGTTTTCGGTAACCTCTTTCACCAAACGGTTATATTTGGTCAGTACCCATTTATCCTCGGTGTTCAGGTTCTGGGGCAACGCTACCGTGGTAACGTCGCCCTCTTCCATATTCATCAGGATAAACCGGTTAGCGTTCCAAAGCTTGTTGGCAAAGTTACGGCTGGATTTTACCTTGTCATCCGAAAAACGCATATCATTTCCCGGGCTGTTTCCGGTAGCAAGAGTAAAGCGCAGCGCGTCTGCGCCATAGTTATCAATAATCTCCAGCGGATCGATACCGTTGCCCAAAGACTTGCTCATCTTGCGGCCCTGGGCATCTCGCACCAGTCCATGGATGAGAACCGTTTTAAAAGGAACATCCCCCATCTGCTCTACCCCGGAGAAGATCATACGGGCAACCCAGAAGAAAATAATATCATAACCGGTAACCAGTGTATCGGTAGGGTAATAATATTTCAGCTCGGCTGTTTTTTCCGGCCAGCCCAGGGTGGAAAACGGCCACAAAGCAGAAGAAAACCAGGTATCCAGCGTATCCGGGTCCTGACGCAGGTTGCTGCTGCCGCATTTGGGGCAGGTATGCGGTTGTTCCTTGGCGACTATGACTTCACCGCAGTCCTCGCAGTACCAGGCGGGAATTTGATGCCCCCACCACAGCTGGCGGGAAATGCACCAGTCTTTGATATTTTCCATCCAGTGGTAATATATCTTGTCAAACCGCTCGGGAATAAACTGTACCTTGCCTTCCCGTACAACATCTACCGCGGGTTTTGCCAAAGGTTCCATCTTGACAAACCACTGTTTGGACACCCTTGGCTCTACCGAAGAGGAACAGCGGTAGCAGGTGCCTACGTTGTGGGAATAATCTTCGGTACGCACAAGGTAGCCTTCTTTTTCCAAATCTGCTACAACCGCCTTGCGGGCTTCCATGCGGTCCATACCGCAGTATTTTCCGGCATTTTCATTCATATGGGCGTCATCGGTCATCACATTAATGACCGGCAGGTTGTGGCGCAGCCCCACCTCAAAGTCATTGGGGTCGTGGGCAGGAGTAATCTTTACAACGCCGGTTCCAAAATCCATTTCTACATAGCTGTCCGCCACAATGGGGATTTCACGGTTCATCAGCGGCAGAGTTACGGTTTTACCGATCAGATGCTTATACCGCTCATCATCTGGATGTACCGCTACAGCGGTATCACCCATCAGGGTTTCGGGGCGGGTGGTAGCAAGCTCTAAATAACCGCTGCCATCGGTAAGAGGATAACGAATATGCCAAAAATGCCCGGCCTGCTCTTCGTATTCTACCTCAGCATCCGAAATGGAGGTCAGGCAGTGAGGGCACCAGTTGATTATGCGCTCCCCGCGGTAGATAAGGCCTTTTTCATACAGGCGTACAAACACCTCGCGCACAGCCTTACTGCAGCCTTCGTCCATGGTAAAGCGTTCCCGCTCCCAATCGCAGGAGGAACCCATCTTTTTCAGCTGCTGGGTAATCCGTCCACCGTAGGTTTCACGCCATTCCCAAGCGCGTTCCAAAAATTTTTCACGTCCCAGGTCATCTTTGGTGAGTCCTTCCTTTTTCATGGCTTCCACAATTTTGGCCTCAGTGGCAATGGAAGCATGGTCGGTACCCGGCATCCAAAGGGCAGAATAGCCCTGCATCCGCTTAAAACGAGTGAGGATGTCCTGCAGGGTATTGTCCAGCGCATGCCCCATATGCAGCTGCCCGGTAATGTTGGGCGGCGGCATCATAATTGTATAGGACTTTTTATTTGGATCCGGCTCGGCGTGGAAGTAATTCCCATCCAGCCAAAACTGGTAGGTGCGTTCCTCTACCGCCTTGGGATCATATATCTTGTCCAGTTCCTTTGCCATATATCGTACCTCCTGCGAATTCGTCAAACCAAGCTATACTTTAACTTTTATATTATACCGAATCAAACAGCGAAAGTAAAGCCGCGAACACCTGATTTGAACAGGTATTCGTGCTTTCGTGTAAACAATGAATACCGCCGCACACGGTAAAATTATATCAGCCTTTCTCCCGGCATCTCACAGTATAAACGGATACCGGCGAAATTTATATTGTTAAAACATTGGTTCCCTGGCTAAAGGTAACTCCACCCTACCTAAGACACCTATTTAAACCTTTTACACTGTCTGATTTTTTTAAACGGCATTGACTGCTTATGATTTTCTTCAAAAGTACACTCGCTTAAAAGCTGATCATCTTCTACCGGTAAGGTTCTCATCATTTGTCGTTATCCTTGACCATAAACACGAAGGCATACGTTCCTTCCCCCATCTTTCATAATAATTTTCCATTTTAAATTTCCATTTATTTTGCAAAAATAGTATAATAGCTGTATAGAAAGTAAAAATGACCGGAAACTTGTTTTCTATTTTAATCTTATGTTATACAAGCAGTACGGGTACCACGGTTATGAAAAGGCCTTGAAAAACCATTTATGTATGAAATCATATTGCCGATAGATGAAAAAGAAACACCGAGGAACTACTATGATTTTTAAAGAGTTTGGTAATAAAAAATTGCCTACTATCGTTTTGCTTCATGGCGGAGGGTTATCCTGGTGGTCATTACAGCCACAAATTGAATTCCTGCGAAACACTTACCATATGATTGTGCCGGTAATTGATGGTCACGGTGAAAACGGAGATGAAACTTTTGTCAGCATTGGGGACAGCGCAGCCAAGCTGCTTGCCTACCTTGACCAATATTATGGCGGGCGGGTTTTCGCCCTGTACGGGCTGTCCATTGGTGGCCAGATCGTAACGGAAGTACTAACCTTAAGGCCGGATATTGCAGCCTATGCGGTAATCGAAAGCGCCTTGGTAATACCAATTCAATGGGCAAATTCTCTTATCGTTCCGGCCTATCAGTTATGCTACGCATTCGTAAAACAAAAATGGTTTTCTAAATGGCAGGCAAAGGCCTTATGTCTGCCCGGTTCACTTTTTGAGCAGTATTATACCGACAGCTTAAAAATCTCTAAGCAGTCGCTCATCAATATCTCCTTAAGCAACGGCAATTTTTCACTAAACCCCAAAATTGCATCTACCAAGGCAAAAGTTCTGATTATTGTCGGAGATCGGGAAGCAACAATAATGCGTCAATCGGCTGAAAAACTGCATAAAACCATTGCGCAAAGCCAGTTGTTGATTGCAAAAAATTGTAAACATGGTCAATTCAGTTTACAGCATCCAAATGAATTTACTTCTCTTTTATCAATATTTTTAACTAACCATAGTCCTGCAGCCACAGACAGCTTTTGTTTGCAGAGCAATAAAAACAGCCATTGATTTATAAAATTTTGTAGTGGAAAGGACGATAGAAATGCCACAACGCCCCACAATGCCACCCTGGAAAATTTTGTTATACTGCTGTGCCTCGGTGCTGGTTCTACTGCTATTGGGGTACATCTCCTCTTTATTTTAACAGCACTTATTTTATAACACTTTTTACAATACGCTCGTTCCGCCGTTTAGCTAAAGTGTTCATTTTGGGGGTAGCATCTTCGCGCCGCCCCTATCATTGTCCCCTTGGGCATATATTCACAAAGTGTAAACGTGCCTGTACTGCAAAAAGCCTGTTGGGGCCCGCACCCTATGCCGGAAAGTAAAAGATAGCCCAATCGTCTGGAGGTGGGGCGCCCTATGCTTTGGGAATAAAAGCAGCCGGGCAATAAAATACGGCAGATTCAGTTCTTACAAAAATGGCCTTTTTCTGCAGCCGCATCAAGGAAGGATGGAAGGCTTCTGACTTCATACAAAACAGCATCCTTCTAAGCTGCATAGGGGTTGGCAAACTACCGGAAGCTTGCCGGTTCATAATTTGCAGTAAGAATATTTTTGCATGAATATGATAGGTAGTGACACCCTTTTTGGTGGGTTTCACTACCTTTTTTCTTTGTATGCGTGCAAATTTGCTGCAATATTCCCGTGAAATAACGGTTGATTTTTCCAAACCCAGGATGTATAATTATAAAAAATTAATGTATATTTATTGTATATATTCATTTAGCATAAAAAGGAGATGACCCCCAATGATTCAAGCGGGCATTATTGGCGCCACCGGTTATGCCGGCGCAGAGCTGATCCGTCTGTTGACCAGCCACCCACAGGTAACATTATCTTCTTTGTCCTCCGTATCCTACGAAGGACAAACCATGAGCGAAATTTATCCGAATCTGCGAGGGGTCTGTGATAAAATTCTTACCAATCAAAACGATGTCATTCAAAGCAGCGACGTTGTATTCGGCTCGGTCCCTCATGGTTTGTCCCAGGAACTGGCCGCCCAATGCGAAAAAACAGGGGCGCTGTTTATCGACCTTGGGGCAGACTTCCGCCTAAATAGCGAAGAGGACTATCAAAACTGGTATGGAGGGGAGTTTGTTTACCCTCATTTACATAATGAGGCGGTTTATGCCATTCCTGAACTGTTTCGGGAAAAAATTAAATCAGCCAGGCTAATCGCAAACCCCGGCTGCTATCCAACCTCCATTGCTTTGGGGCTGTATCCCGCCATCAAGGCAGGCATCATTGATGTAAAAAGTATTATTATCGATTCTAAATCAGGGGTAACAGGCGCCGGAAGAGTGCTAAGCCAGTCCTCACACTTCCCCGACTGCAACGAAAATTTTGCACCTTACAAAATAGCTCAGCACCGCCATACTCCCGAAATTGAGCAAACCTTAAGCATCCTGGCCAAACAGCCGGTCACCATCACCTTTGTACCGCATCTGCTGCCGGTGAACCGGGGAATTCTTTCCACCATTTATACAAACCTGGTTGAAAACCCTACTTTGAATGAACTCATCGCCCTGTATCAACAGCAATATGGTGATGAAACTTTTGTAAGGGTGCTCCCCAGTGGGCAAACCGCCTGTATTAAAAATGTACGCTGCTCCAATTACTGCGATATTTCGCTGCATTTAGATGAACGTACCGGCCGTTTGATCGTGGTGGCTGCCCTTGACAATATGGTAAAAGGTGCTGCAGGCCAAGCAATTCAAAACATGAACCTTGCCTGTAACCTGCCGGAATCTGCCGGGCTTATGCTGGTTCCAACCGCATTTTAACCAAAGCTTATCTCTCTTGGTTTTGACAGCACCATGCAAGTTCGAGGGGCAACAGTTTAAACGGCGTCTTCTTTGCTGCACCCTATAGTCAAAAGCCAATGAATCACCAATACTGTTCGGAAGGCTATACAGAGCAGCCAAATACCACCCTGAACAAGAAATGCAGCAAACGGTAGCTGCTTTGGGTTTTTAATACATTCTTCTCTTATCATTACTCTGCCGATAAGAGTTTTAGTGCCATTATATTTTTGCCGGTGCAGAGCGGCGGAATGGAGCAATTTTTATGAATGATTTTACCATACTTGCCGGGGGAGTAACCTCTCCAATGGGCTTTTCCGCTTCAGGAATTCATTGTGGGATCCGCAAAAATAAGGATAAAAAAGACCTGGCACTAATTGTCAGTAACAGCCTTTGCTCTGCATCGGCAGTATACACCTTGAATAAAGTGCAGGGCGCACCCATTGCCGTAACCAAAGAGCATTTGCAAAACGGTATGGCAAAAGCGGTTATCTGCAACAGCGGCAACGCCAACACCTGCAATACCGATGGCGTAAAAAAAGCCAAAGCCACCTGCCAGGCTCTGGCAGACGAGCTAAAAATGAATGCCAATGACATCATTGTCGCTTCCACCGGGGTAATTGGCCAGCCCCTCCCCCTGGAACCAATTGTAGATGGCATTCCCCTTCTCGTAAGCCAGCTGGGTATAGGCCCAACGAACGGAACTGATGCGGCCACCGCAATTATGACCACCGATACGGTGATAAAAGAAGCGGCGGTTTCCTTTATTGCCGGAGGAAAAACCTGCACCATAGGCGCCATGGCAAAGGGCTCGGGAATGATCCACCCCAATATGGCAACCATGCTGTGTTTTATTACCTGTGACGCCGCTGTCTCACCCGCTATGCTTCAGCAGGCACTAAGCCGGACGGTGAATCAAACCTTTAATATGGTAAGCGTAGACGGAGATACCTCTACCAACGATATGGTCTCAATTTTATGCAGCGGCCAAGCTGGGAACCCTGAAATTACCGCCCCCGGCGAAGATTTTGACCAGTTTACCGGGGCACTCACTGCACTTTGCACGCACTTGTGCCGCATGATTGCCAAGGATGGCGAAGGCGCCACCAAGTTGCTGCAATGTACTGTCACCTACGCCCCCTCCCCTGCAATTGCCAAAGCGGTAGCTAAGTCGGTCATAACTTCCAGCCTGTTTAAGGCAGCCATGTTCGGCGAGGACGCCAACTGGGGACGCGCTTTGTGCGCCATTGGCTACACCCCCGGAGATTTTGATATAAACAAAGTCTCGGTTGCCCTCAGTTCGAAAGCTGGCAGCGTTCTGGTCTGCCAAAATGGATCAGGGGTGGATTTTAGTGAAAAGGCCGCTTCCAAAATTTTGGCTCAAGATGAAATTATCATTTCTGTTTCCCTGGGAGAGGGGCAAAATTCCGCAACCGCCTGGGGCTGTGATTTAACCTATGATTATGTAAAAATTAACGGTAGCTACCGCACTTAAAGCCGGAAAGGATTGATTGGATTGGAACAACATGCAATTTCTAACGCCCAAAGGGCACAGGTGCTGAACCAGGCGCTGCCTTATATTCAAAAATATTACGGAAAAATTGTGGTAGTCAAATACGGTGGAAATGCCATGACCAGCGAAACCCTGAAGCAGGCCGTCATGAGCGATATTGTACTGCTTTCACTAGTTGGAATCCAGGTGGTCCTGGTGCACGGCGGCGGACCGGAAATTACCGAAACGTTAACACGAATGGGAAAACAATCAAAATTTATAAACGGCCTGCGTTATACCGACGCCGAAACCGCCGAGGTTGCCCAAATGGTATTGGCCGGAAAAATTAACAAAGACCTGGTTTCCCTGCTGCACCGCCATGGAGGAAATGCAATTGGCCTTTGCGGAATAGACGGTAAAATGCTGCTGGCCAAAAAGCTGCAAGGAGAACAGGATTTGGGATTTGTAGGCGAAATCACCTCGGTCAATGTAAAGCCCATTTTAGACAGCCTTAGCTGCGGATATATTCCAGTGGTGGCCACCGTAGGATGCGACGAATTAGGCCAGGTGTATAACATCAATGCCGATACCGCCGCAGCCAGCATTGCCAGCGAACTGGGCGCCGAAAATGTTATTTTAATGACCGATATCAAAGGCCTGTTACAGAATAAGGATGACGAATCCACCCTAATACCGGTCGTCCATGTCAGCGAAGTCCCCTATCTAATCGGGCAAAAGGTAATTTCCGGCGGAATGATTCCCAAATGCGGCTGCTGCGTGGAGGCCGTGCGCCGGGGAGTTAAAAAAGCCGTCATTATTGATGGGCGCATTCCTCATTCCATCTTAATTGAAATTTTGTCCGATGAAGGAATCGGCACCATGTTTTTACCCTAAATATTTTTAGCTCAATTTTTCTCCCATGATAACCATTTACGATACGCCGGCCTTTTCTCTGTCAAACTCGGTCGTCGGCTAGCAGCCTCAAATAACCACTACAAAAACAGCAGAGCACTTTTTCCGACTATTTTTAAAAAGAAAGACTTCTAGTAAACCTATGCCCCAGTTTGGCGTAGTTTTGCTAAAAATAAAATAAAATTTACTATGACAATTTTTTATAAAACAACACGGTAAAACATCAAACCAATCACACGCCGGTTGTTTTATAAAAAGGCCTGTCCCACACGGGCAAAACCCAGTTATTTCAAAAGTAAAACGGAAGGAGCTTGGCAAAAATGGAATACCGCGACCAGTTAAAACAGTCAGACGCCGACTACCTTGTAAACTGTTATTCCCGTTTTGACGTTGTAATCGAAACCGGTAAAAACGCAACCTGCTATGACTTTAACGGAAAAGAATATATTGATTTTTCCAGCGGAATTGGGGTAAACAGCTTGGGCTATTGTGATGAAGGCTGGGTGAATGCAGTCACCCAGCAGGCCAAAAAGCTTCAGCACTGCTCCAATTTGTACTATACCGAGCCCGGCGTCAAGGCGGCAAAGCTGCTTTGTGAAAAAACAGGTTACTCCAAGGTATTTTTTGCAAATTCGGGGGCAGAAGCCAACGAATGCGCCATTAAAGCTGCACGCAAATACAGCTATGATAAATATGGCGAGGGCCGCAACGAGATTATTACCTTAAACAACTCCTTTCATGGACGGACCGTAACCACCCTGACTGCAACCGGACAGGATCATTTTCACCAGTATTTCTTCCCCTTTACCGGCGGCTTTACCTACACCAACCCTACGCTAGAAGAAACTTTGGCCGCTATCTCGCCCAAAACCTGCGCCGTATTGGTGGAGCTGATTCAGGGCGAAGGCGGCGTTATTCCGCTGGAAATGGAATATGTAAAAACCATTTACAAAGTCTGCCAGGAAAACGACATCCTCTTTATGGTGGATGAAGTGCAGACTGGCGCGGGGCGCACCGGTAAGCTTTTTTGCTTTGAACACTATGGAATCATCCCTGATGTTGTAACCTCTGCCAAAGGGATTGGGGGAGGCCTGCCTATTGGGGTAGTATTATTTCATCATAAAACCCAGTCTGTTTTGGGTTACGGCGACCACGGTACTACCTTTGGCGGCAACCCATTGGCCACCGCTGCAATGACCGAGGTGCTGAACCGCCTGGATGACGCCCTGCTGACAGACGTTTTACAGAAAGGGGAATACCTGAAAAACAAGCTGGAAGCACTTCCTCTTATAAAAAGCGTTACTGGCAAGGGGCTGATGCTGGGAGCGGAGTTGGATGGTGTTCCTGCTGCCGAGGTGGTAAAAGAAGGCATTCAGCAGGGGGTTATTGTTTTAACGGCCAAGTCGAAACTTCGCTTTTTACCTCCCCTTACCATCACTATGCCGGAATTAAACCAGGGGCTTGACTGTTTGGAAAAAGCCCTGATCAAAATTCAGTCGAACAGCACCCCGAAATAACTTCTTTACCAATAGTTTCCTTTTCTGTAAAGCTGTGTTGCTAGTTTAAACCAAAGTGCAATATCACCAATGTCACAACCACTCAGCTTTCCATAGGACTGATTTCTTTTTTGAAAGTTACACCGGCAGTTACAAATAAAGCGGCGGAAGAAACACCGGAAAGCCTTATACTGTAAGCCAGAGCGGATCATTATTCTTTCATCCTAACGATATAAAAATCTTTGCCGGGCAAGCGGCGGAATGGAGCATGATTATGAAGCACCTGTTAAAAATGTTTGACCTCACCCCGGAGGAAATTACCGAAATTTTAAACCTTGCTGACCAGCTGAAGTATGAGCAAAAACATGGCATTGACAAGGGTTATTTAAAAGGGAAAACCCTGGGGATGATCTTTCAAAAGGCTTCCACCCGTACCCGTGTGTCTTTTGAAGCAGGAATGTTCCAACTGGGGGGGGCTGCCTTATTTTTAAGCAGTAATGACTTACAAATTGGCCGCGGAGAACCAGTTCAGGACACAGCCCGGGTACTTTCGCGCTATTTGGACGGTATTATGATTCGTACCTTTGCGCAAAAAGAGGTGGAGGACCTGGCGTCTTACGGCTCTATCCCGGTAATTAACGGCCTTACTGACTATTCTCACCCCTGTCAGGTTTTAGCCGACCTAATGACTATTCGGGAACATAAAGGAAAGCTGGAAGGGCTGAAAGTCTGCTATGTTGGTGACGGCAACAACATGGCAAACTCGCTGATTGTCGGGTGCCTGAAAGCAGGCATGGCGTTCTCCTGCGCTACGCCTAAGGGCTATACCCCGGCAGAAGATGTACTGCAGTTTGCCAAGGAATACCCCTGCTTTACCCTCACCCAAAGCCCTGCCGAGGCAGCAAAGGATGCCGATGTGCTGATTACCGATGTCTGGGCCTCCATGGGCCAGGAGGAGGAAGCTTCGATCAGGCGTAAAGCCTTTGCAGGGTACCAAATTAACAGCGAACTGCTCACTTATGCCAAACCCGACGCCATGGTGCTGCACTGCCTTCCCGCACACCGGGAGGAAGAGATTACTGCCAACGTATTTGAGGCACATGCCGATGAAATTTTTGATGAGGCAGAAAACCGCCTGCATGCGCAAAAAGCGGTATTGGTAAAACTTCTGGGCGCATAAAAAACAACCCTCCCAGAAAGGACGGGAAGCTTTATGAAACAACCACAAAAAGCCTATCTGCTTTTGGCCGACGGAACCCTGTTTGAAGGCTACAGCTTTGGGGAGACTGGAACTACCATTGGCGAGATTGTTTTCACCACCGGTATGACGGGGTACCAGGAAACTCTGACTGACCCCAGCTACTACGGCCAGATTGTCACCCAAACCTTTCCCCTTATTGGAAACTATGGCATAAACAGCCTGGACGGGGAATCGGACAGCTCGGCAGTCAAGGGCTACATCGTAAAAGAATGGTGTGAAGCGCCTTCCAACTTCCGCTGTGAACAAACGGTGCACGACTTTCTCTGTTCCCATCATATTATTGGCATGTATGGCATTGACACCCGCGCCCTTACCCGTAAAATTCGGGAACATGGGGTAATGAACGGCATGATCACTACCGAAACTGAACACCTTGAGGTGGAGAAAGCCCTAAGTGAGATTAGTGAATTCACCATAACCGGCGCGGTAGAAGCGGTTTCAACCCGGCAGCCTGCCGTCTATGGTGAGGAAAACTCCCGCTACCATGTAGCTCTTCTCGATTACGGCTGTAAAAAAGGGATCATCCGCTCCCTGCTTGGCTGCGGCTGCAGAGTGACTGTTCTGCCCTGCCACACCACTGCTGAAGAGGTGATCCGGCTTGCTCCCGACGGAATTATGCTCTCCAACGGACCGGGGGATCCAGCCGATAACCCTCAAATAATTGAACAGCTTAAAAAGCTTTGTGGTTCAGGCATTCCTATTTTCGGCATCTGCCTGGGGCACCAGCTGCTGGCTTTGGCTAACGGCGCAAAAACGGTAAAGCTGAAATATGGGCACCGGGGTGCCAATCAGCCGGTCTGTGACCGGACGCAAAACCGGGTAGTCATTACCAGTCAAAATCACGGCTATGCGGTAGTAGCCAAAAGCTTAAACCCTGACGTGGCAACGGTAAGCCACCACAACGCCAATGATGGCACCTGCGAAGGGGTACGGTATCACAGTTTCCCCGGGTTTAGCGTACAGTTCCACCCCGAGGCCTGCGCCGGCCCGCAAGATACCGCTTACATTTTTGGAGAATTTATTCATTTAATGCAAGGGGGTAACCACCATGCCGCTGAATAAACAGGTGAAAAAGGTTTTGGTCATTGGTTCCGGCCCAATTGTCATTGGCCAGGCGGCCGAATTTGATTATGCCGGCACCCAGGCCTGCCGGGCCTTAAAAGAAGAAGGCCTGCAAGTTGTGCTAATTAACTCCAATCCCGCCACCATCATGACTGACAAGGCAATGGCCGACAGCATTTATATCGAACCCCTCACCCTGGATGTGGTAAAGCGGGTCATAGAGCTGGAAAAGCCCGACAGCCTGCTTTCCACCTTGGGAGGGCAGACGGGGCTCACCCTTTCGATGCAGCTGTCCAAAGAAGGTTTTTTAGAAAAACACGGCATTCAGCTTTTGGGGGCCAAGCCTGAAACTATTGACAAAGCCGAGGACCGCCAGCTGTTTAAAAACGCCATGGAAGCAATCGGCCAGCCCTGCATCCCTTCCAAAGTGGTAAACGATGTACCTGCCGCCCTCTTCTTTGCTGAAGAGATTGGCTACCCGGTCATTGTGCGCCCGGCCTTCACCCTAGGGGGTACCGGCGGCGGCATTGCCGCAAACCCGGAGGAATTAAAAGAAATTTGCGAAAATGGGCTGCGGCTTTCCCCCATCACCCAGGTGCTGATTGAGCGCTGTGTCTCCGGCTGGAAAGAGATTGAATTTGAAGTCATTCGCGACAGCCAGAATAATGTTATCACTGTCTGTTCCATGGAAAACCTGGACCCTGTGGGGGTACATACTGGGGATTCTATTGTTGTGGCGCCAGCTGTTACTTTAAGCGACAAAGAGTACCAGATGCTGCGTACCGCTTCGCTGAGGATCATTCAGGAGCTGGGGGTAGAAGGCGGATGTAACTGCCAGTTTGCCTTAAACCCTGATAATTTTGAATACGCTGTCATTGAAGTGAACCCCAGGGTTTCCCGTTCTTCGGCTTTAGCGTCCAAGGCGACCGGTTACCCCATTGCCCGGGTGGCCACTAAAATTGCCATTGGGTATACCTTAACCGAAATTTTAAATGCTGTCACCGGAAAAACCTATGCCTGTTTTGAGCCTTCACTGGATTATATTGTGGTAAAGTTCCCCAAATGGCCCTTCGATAAGTTTGTTTACGGCAAACGCACGTTGGGCACCCAGATGAAAGCCACCGGAGAGGTAATGGCCATTGGCGCCTGCTTTGAAGAGGCGTTGATGAAGGCAGTGCGTTCCATCGAGCTTGGCATCGACACTCTCACCCTGCCCAAGCTGGCTGAGCTGACCGACATGCAGTTGGAAGACTTGTTGGGCAGCTGCACCGACGAGCGGCTGTTTGCGGTATACGAAGCATTAAAACGCGGCATGCCGGTGGAAGAAATTTTTAACATCACCAGAATTGACCACTGGTTCTTAAACAAGCTTACTTCCATTTTAAAAACCGAACAGCAGCTGCGCTCTTCCCTGTTAACCGCACCTGTTTACCTGACTGCAAAAAAACAGGGTTTTTTAGACAGTGCCATTGAACGGATAAGCGGCCAGAAAGTAAACGGCCGGCAGTTTGCGTCCTATAAAATGGTGGATACCTGCGCTGCAGAATTCTCTGCCGAAACCCCCTACTTCTATTCCTCCTTTGAGCATGAAAATGAAGCCAAGCTATTTTTGCAGGAACACAGCAGTGATAAAAAAAAGGTGATCGTATTTGGCTCTGGCCCAATCCGGATTGGCCAGGGGATCGAGTTTGACTACTGCTCGGTTCACTGCGTTTGGGCGTTAAAAAAATGCGGCTGCGAAGCGGTGATCGCCAACAATAACCCCGAAACCGTCTCGACCGATTTTGACACTGCTGACCGGCTCTATTTTGACCCCCTCACCTTTGAAGATGTGGAAAGTTTGCTGGAAACCGAAAAACCCTGGGGGGTTGTGGTCCAGTTTGGCGGACAAACCGCCATTAAGCTGGCAAACAAGCTGGCAGCCAAGGGGGTCAACATTCTTGGCACCAGTGCAGACAGCATTGACCTTGCAGAGGACCGGGAACGGTTTGACGAGCTGCTGGAACGGTGCAGAATCCCCCGGCCAAAGGGCTACACCGTATACAACGTAAAGGATGCCGTAGCATGCGCCGACAAACTGGGGTACCCTGTTCTGCTACGCCCCTCCTACGTTTTAGGCGGGCAAAATATGATTATTGCCTGCACCGACCAGGATGTGGTGGAATACATGGGCATTATTATGCAGAACGGCATTGAAAACCCGGTGCTCATTGATAAATATATGATGGGAACCGAAATTGAAGTGGATGCTGTTTTTGACGGAGAAAACATCCTCATTCCCGGCATTATGGAGCATGTGGAACGTGCCGGGGTACATTCGGGGGATTCTATCTCGGTTTATCCGCCCCAAACCCTTTCCCAGCAGACGGTTGACACGATTGTAGAATACACCAAAATTCTGGCCAAAGAGTTAAAGGTGCTGGGCCTTGTAAATATTCAGTATGTGCTTTTTGAAGGTCAGGTTTATGTTATTGAAGTAAACCCCCGTTCCTCCCGTACTATTCCCTATATCAGCAAGGTAACCGGAGTACCCTTGGTCGAGCTTGCCACCCGGGTAATGCTGGGCGAAAAACTGACCGATCTGGGTTATGGCACCGGGGTTACCCCTTGGCATGGCTATGTGGCGGTAAAGGTGCCCGTCTTTAGTTTTCAAAAGCTACAGGATGTGGATATCCACCTGGGACCGGAAATGAAGTCCACCGGAGAAGTTCTTGGAATTGCCCGTACCTTTCAGGATGCCTTATACAAAGGGCTGACTGCCGCTGGAATGGTAAAAGCCAAAACCGGTGGGGTGCTGGTTTCGGTGCGTGACCAGGATAAGGAGGAAATCATTCCTCTTGCCAAACGTTACAGTGACCTTGGTTTTACCTTGTATGCCACCTGGCACACCGGTGAAGCGCTCAACAAAGCGGGAGTGCCTGCGCTGCTCATCTCCCCCAATAACGAGCTGCCAACCATTTACAAACTGTTCCAGGACGGCAGGGTAGATTACCTGATCTCCACCTCGGACAAAGGCCGCCAGCCTGCCAGACGCTCGGTGCAGATGCGCCGGCACGCCATTGAACGCTCCATTGTCTGCCTTACTTCTTTAGATACTGCCGGTGCTTTGGTAAGCACCCTAGAGCGGGGCGCTGGGATTGACGATATTCCGCTGGTGGACATGACCAAAATTTAAAAAGCCAACGGTTTTGGTCTAACAAGAGCTCTGAATTTTTAGTAATGCTGTAATTTCTATTTTCCTTTATGGGGTGTAAAATAATGGCTACGTTCTAAAAAGGCGCTGTTAAGCGGTAAATTCCTTTTGGCAGAATGAGGCAATAGGAAAACTTTTCAGATACAGTTTTAAACCACAGGCCGAACTTTCAACAAAATAAAGGAAATTTATAATTCTCGAATCAGGATGTTTACAAAAATCAGAATACCGAACAAGCAAACCGCTACGCTAACGTAAAATCAACAGCGTAGCGGTTCTCTATACGGATTATTTGCATTCCCCCGAAAAGAACGTACTAATGATACGTAGGGTAAATTACGCATATTTCCTTCCAGGAGTCAGGGTGAGATAAGTTCCCAGGAAGTTTTGTACTGGCATTTTCCTTCGCAGAATTGATCTGCATCTGTGTTAAAAAAACACATTCCCTCAGGTCAGTATTTTTTATACTGGAATGGAACAGAATGTTCCTTCTCCGGTTCCAGACACAGCGTATTCGAAAACCTTATATTGATATTCATAACGTAAAGCATCTTGCACAAAGCCGTTTTACCGTTATATAATTAAAATAAATTTAAGCCAGCCGTGCTGCGCTGGCTTGGGATATTACAAAACAGACACATAACATGGAAGTATTTTAATTAGAGAGGATGAGTGCTCGGTGAGTTCTATTATGATTGGCTGTATCGCAGATGATTTTACCGGTGCAAGCGATGCAGCTTCCTTTTTATCTGCAGGTGGGTTAAATACCCAGTTGATCAATGGAATTCCGGAAGAAAACCTTCCACTGGAAAACGTAAACGCAGTGGTAATTGCTTTAAAAAGCCGTTCTGTCCCAGCCCATCATGCTGTTGCACAAACCCTGACAGCCGCCCGGTGGCTGAAGGCAAAAGGGGCCAAGACAATTTACTTTAAATACTGTTCCACCTTTGATTCAACCCATAAAGGCAACATTGGCCCCGTTGCGGATGCACTTCTAAGAGAATTGCATACCCCCTACACCATTCTATGCCCCGCCCTGCCCGTAAACGGACGAACCGTGCGCAGCGGCCATCTTTTTGTAAACGGCATTCCACTGGATGAAAGCCCAATGAAAAACCACCCCCTTAACCCCATGTGGGACAGTTCGATTGAAAAGCTGATGGATCCGCAAAGCGATTATGCCTGCTATTGCGTGCCTGCACCCTTGCTGGAATCAGAAAAACACGGGGAATTGAACCAACTGATTCAATCGGCATCAAAACAGAATAAGCACTTTTATTTAATTCCAGATTATTTCGAAGATCATCATGGCCAGTTAATCGCTAAAATTTTTGAACAGCTCCCTTTGCTTACCGGGGGATCGGGTATTTTGCAGCCTCTGGCGCAATTGTACAGCCAATCCCTTTCAACCAGGCCAACCCCCATCTGCAATGGAGCCGGGGGCAGGGCAATCATTTTGGCCGGCAGCTGCTCGGCAGCAACTCGCGAGCAGATTGATGTTTTTATAAAGGAAGGCGGGAAAGCCTGCAAAATTATGCCTGAAGCCCTGTTGGCAGGTACGCAAAATATAAATACTTTATGGGAATTCATTGACAGCAACCCCTGCGAAGATATTCTCCTTTACAGTTCCGCGAGCCCTTCGGAAGTAGAGAAAACCCAGTTTCTAGGAGCAGAGCGGGTAGCCTTTGCCCTAGAAACCCTGATGCGCGACCTGGCTGTCAGGGCAGTCGCTCAGGGAATTTTCCGATTGATTATTGCGGGCGGAGAAACCTCCGGCGCCGTTACAAAAGGGCTGGGGTATTCCTCTTATCTAATGGGCTCCAGTGTAGCGCCTGGCGTTCCAGTCATGCAGCCTGTTCAAAATGCTCAGGTTCGTATTGTATTAAAATCGGGCAATTTTGGTCAGCCTGATTTCTTTTTGAAGGCTTTAAAAATGACGTCGTTATAAATGAAATATTTTACATTCAAAATGACAATAACGGCATTCTTTTGAATTCGAATACAACCGCTTAGTCACAGGCTATTGCTGCAATGTTATTTATTGTTTGATTTGGCTGCATCGTACGGTTAAATATAATGCGGGTATGCATTATGTAAGAGCAGCCAGAATACCGAAGCAATCCGGTACCATCCAGAATTCTGCAGTTGTCAGAGAAGGTAATTCTTCCTCTTAGTTAATATACTGCAAGAGTAAATTGATAAATTCTACCCCGCCTGCAAAAAATTTTAACGTTAAATAGACCATCAAAAAAGCGCACTGCAAAAGTTGCAGTGCGTTTTTATTTATTGGTTTGTTAAGCTCTACATTGCGATTTCTTCAAAGTGATTGCCGCTAAGCACCAGCACATCCCCTTCATGAATTTCGGTCGAACCTTTTGGAACAATCACATCACCTTTTCGCTTAATCATCACCACTAAAATTTCTTCCGGAATATTCGCATTCATAATATTTTTTCCGTTCCAGTCACTATCCGCTGTTATGGGCAGCTCAATCAGCTTGGTCGAAAGCTCTTCCTGATAATCAGTAAAGGTTTTAAGCACCGTCGTTTCATTATCTACCAGGTTTAACCCTCGGGCAATTGTCGGAATTAAGGTACCCTGCACCGCAACCGAAAGAAGTGCAACTACAAACACAATATGAAAAATATCATTTTTAATCGGTACATTGTATGCAACTGCAAATATAGCAAATACAATCGACGCCGCACCCCGCAGCCCTACCCAAGATACAAACAGCTGCTGCTTGATTGGCGTTTTAAACCAGCTTAAAACACTAAATACAGCGATAGGCCGGGCAACTACAATTAAAAAAACTGATACCGCTACAGCGGTGCCAAGCACTGCTGTAAAATTGGAAGGGAATGACAGTAACCCTAAAACGAAGAAAAGCATGATCTGCATAAGCCAAGAAATGCCATCAAAAAAATGAACCAGGCTTTTTTTGTGCAGTATTTTACTGTTGCCTAATATAATTCCAACCAGGTAAACGCTTAAGTACCCATTCCCGCCAAATGCTTCACTTACCGCAAAACCAAGCAGGGCTACTGCTACCACTAAAATAGAATAAAGCCCGGTGATTTCAAAATGAATACGGCGCAGCACAAAGGCGGCCAGCTTTGCAATTAAAAATCCTATGACTAACCCAAACAATACCTGTTTGACAAGCATAATCGGCAGTGTTTTGGCGTCTCCCCCCGACATAAAGGTAAGAACAACAATAGTAAGCATATATGAAATCGGGTCATTGCTTCCGCTTTCCACCTCAAGCAATGACGCTAAATTATTTTTCAAGTTTAGTTTGCGCGAACGTAAAATAGCAAATACCGAAGCGGCATCAGTAGAGCCGATTACGGAACCGATCAGCAGCCCCTCCAGCAATGTTGTATGCAATACAAAATAACAGAATAATCCGGTAAGCCCTGCTGTTACAACCACACCAAGGGTAGACAGCAGTATGGACTGAGATGCAACGGGTTTGGCCATCTTCCAATTGGTGCCAAAACCCCCGTAAAACATAATAAACACCAGCCCTACCGAACAAATCTGCTGAGCTAAAGCAAAGTTATCAAAATCAATCCCTACAATACCATCTGAACCGAATAACATACCCAGTACCAGAAAGATCAGCAGAGTCGGCACCCCAAAACGATAGAGTAATTTACTTGAGGCCACACAAAGAATAAGCACCAGCCCAATTAATATCATCATCTGCGCCAATAAAATCACCACACTATTCTTTTATTTCATGTTATGGAATCCTTCTTTCTCTTAGAAGTACGGAGTGCCCAATAGGCACCCTGGTATAAATATTCATTTTTATACCCAACAACATATGGACATATTATCATAGTAATTATAACAAAAAACAAAAATTTGTGCAATTATTATAATAGAAAATTTTAGATGGAATAAATACTTCCCATAAAATATTTTCAGACCGCACCTGGCTAAACATACCGGTTCAAACTTTTTGCCCAATGCTTAACCCTAACACAATAGATTCGTATATCATATACCCAAAACACCCAGGACAAAAGGCCATATTATGTGATAAGGTCTATTTGGCCGCAAAAACGATTGTCTATATATGCTGCCGCCCTGCCTGTAACCAGTAGTTTTTTCTACAAAAGCAAATAAAAAGCGGGAACCACACAATCAAGTGATTCCCGTTTTTAAAAAAACATTTTTTTAAGAATTGCCACAATTTATACAACAGCTAAAACTATTTTTCTGCTAAGGAAACCATAATGTCAAACGTCTTATCCCGTTGCCCCTGGGTGCGGCGGAAAATTGAAACTGTAATCACATCTCCTGGTTTTTTCCCTTCAATAATGTCTGTAATATCGCTAAAGGTTTCTACTGTTTGGCCGTCAATCGCTGTAATAATATCACCAGGAATCGCTTTGTTTACAATATCGGTTCCTTCTTCGGTACTCATAATCATCATACCGGTGGGAAGATTGTTCATTCTTGCCAGCACAACATCTACCTGTTTGAGGGTGACCCCAATTTTCACCCTGCCGGTCACTTTACCGTAATTGATCAGGTCTTCAATAATTGGCTTAGCCTCGTTGGTGGGAATCGCAAAGCCAATCCCCTCATAATCGGTAGCAGCTATTTTAGAGGAGTTAATGCCAATGACCAGGCCATATTCGTTAATCAGCGCACCGCCGGAATTTCCGGGGTTGATTGCCGCATCGGTCTGCAGGCAGTTCATGGTTTGCCCGCCGTCACTGCTGCTGATTGGCCGGTCTACTGCCGAAATAATCCCCTGGGTTACGCTGCCCGAAAGGGTAAGCCCCCCTGGGTTGCCAATCGCAACGGCTTTATCGCCAACCTCAACTTTACTGGAATCTCCAAACTCGGCATAAGCCAAAGCTGTGTCAGATTCAATTTTCAATACGGCTAAATCAGTTTGCGCATCACTGCCTACTAGCCTTGCCTCAAACTCTTCTCCGTTAGAAAGCACCACCTTCAGCCCAACTGAATCAGCAACAACGTGGGCATTGGTTACAATATAGCCATCTGCGCTTATGATAATGCCAGAACCCGAAACAGTCGAGCTGGTGGAGGTCATGGCAGTAGGGTTCATGTAGTTTATAATTCCAACAATGGAGGGACCTACTTTTTTCGAAATCTGGCCTGTTGTCAGCTTGCCATCCGCTGTAACCGGATCAGTTTCCGTACTGGAGGGACTCTCTTTAATGCTGAGCTGCACGTTGCCGCTGTCCGGCTGGGAAGTATCCCCTGCTCCCTGGTTGGGGGAGGAAGGGTTTTGGGATTGCTGATCATTCTGTTTTAAATAATTGTACACGCCAAACCCGGCAACAGAACCCGCACCAATTACCAATACCAGCGCCATCAGCACTGAAAAGACAATGATGCCGCCTTTTTTCCTTTTTGGGACACGATGGTTTTTCTTGTTTTGGGAATCGTATTCTTCAAAATTCCATTGGTATTCACCGGGGCCAACATTTTCCTTATTATTTTGCATATTGGCATAAGGGTTGTTGGCGGCTCCATTGCTCCAGTTCCCGTAGGGGTTGGTTTGGCTGTATTGGTTCGATTGATCCGATTGGCCAGGTGCAGCCCCCTGATTCCAACCATTGTTTTGCCCGCCATAGGTATACCCACCCGCAGACTCCTGTTTTGGAGATTCCTGCTGCGGATTTGAATTGCCGTTAGACGAGCCGTTCCCTTGCTGATCAAAACGATCCATATCGCTCATAAAACTTGCATCTCCATTCCATCAGTCCGCCGCAGCATCGCGGCAGAACGTAATTTATAATTTATCGGGTCATCTGTCCCAATGACATTAGTATAAACAAAAAATATGAAAAGAAAATAAACCATCATTGTCCAGATTATTTTATTTTTTCACTTTTTTTGAAAAGTTGTTGTGAAGATTTGGTTTGAGATATGGGTAGCGTAACAATAAACTCACTATACTGCCCTTCTACACTCTTTACCATAATATCTCCATTATGCAGGTTAATGATGGTGCGGACAATATACAGCCCCAGCCCGACACCGTTTTTATCTAAGCTGCGTGATTTGTCCGATTTATAAAAACGATCGAAAATCCGGGATATTTCTTCTTTGGAAATACCGGCGCCAGAGTTTTTAATACTTAGATGCAGCTTATTCCCTTCGGTTTGGTAACCCACTTCAATATAGCCCCCGATGTTGGTGAATTTCACTGCATTTTCCAAAAGGTTATAAACTACCTGATGAATCAGGTCAGCGTCAGCTTCCAGCATTACCTTGCCTACATCAAGGCCACGAATTTCCAATTGTTTTTCTTCAATCTTCTGTTCAAAGGTAAAAATGGTACGGCATACGGTATCGTTCAGGTCGAACATTGCCGGTGAAAGCTTCATCTCACCGGCCTCAATTTTTGCAATATTCAGCATAGAACGCACAAGCCGGGACAGGCGCTGCACCTCATCTGCAACAATATGCAGGTAATGGTCCCGTTTTTCTTCGGGAATAGTGCCATCCAAAATGCCGTCAATAAAACCGCCTATGGTGGTCATTGGGGTTTTTAATTCGTGTGATACGTTGGCAATAAAGGACCGGCGCACCGATTCCATAGTTGCCAGCGACCCTGCCATATTATTAAAGGCCATAGACAGTTTGCCAATCTCGTCATAACTATCCACCGGTACCCGAACAGTAAAGTCACCCTTCGAAAAGCTCTGCGTCGCCTTTACCATCTGTCTTAACGGCGCAACCATTCGCTTGGTGACAAAATAAATCACCACAAACGCCAGCAGAATAACTGCTATGGAACTGAGTGCAAACATTTTTAAAATTTCCAGCAAAAAGATGTTCAGGCTGGCCGCTGAAGAGGATGCAAATACGATTCCTACCGGAAGCCCCTGTTCATCCTTTACCGGTACTCCTACGGTAAAATACTGCTTGCTGTAAATTCCCCCCAGCCTTCCGGTTTCCTGGTAAATGCCCTTTGTTCGTACCTGCTCAATTGCCTCCTGGGGTACCAGGTAATTGACATGGTTACAGGCAGCCCCATCCTGATGGGTGCACAACAATGTTTTTCCATTCATATCTACCAAAAACAAGGTAGCATCCACTGCATCGCCGCGAATTAAATAGCTGGGCAGTACGGTATACCGGTCAACTACACCATTTCCATTTTGCTGGTAGTTGGCCTGTGTCAACACAGCGGCCTGGCTGGCATTTTTCAGCAACGTTTTGTATTTATCCTCCTGAAAATACTGTGAGGCAAACAACATAAACACCATGCCCAATACGGTAATGCTTACCATAATAATAGAGGAGCAAATGGAAAAATACTTAGAAAACAGGCTTTTTTGCATGCTCATCCTATTCTTTCACTTCAAATTTATAACCAACGCCCCAAACTGTTTTCAGGCTCCACTGCTCCGATACCCCTTCCAGTTTTTCACGCAGGCGTTTTACGTGCACGTCAACCGTACGGGAATCGCCATAGTATTCAAAGCCCCAAACTTCATCCAGTAGTTGGTCACGGGTATAAACCCGGTTGGGATTGCTGGCAAGATGATATAGCAGTTCCAGTTCTTTTGGGGGAGTATCGACTACCTTGCCGTCTACCTTCAGCTCATATTTGGTCATGTTAACTACCAGTTTATCGTAACTGACCTCTTTACTGTCAAGCGAAGGAGCTGCTTTTCCAGTACGGCGCAACACAGCCTTGATGCGTGCTACAATTTCCTTTGCATCAAAGGGTTTTACTACATAGTCGTCTGCACCCAATTCCAGTCCCAAAACCTTATCAAAGGTTTCTCCTTTTGCAGTAATCATAATAATAGGGCAGTTAGATTTTTTACGAATCTCCCGGCAAACCTGCCATCCGTCCAATCTGGGCATCATAATATCCAACAGCACAATGTCCGGTGTTTCGGATGCAAACTGGCTTAACGCTTCTTCGCCATCGTTGGCAATGGCAACGGTATAGCCTTCCTTCTCCAGATAAAGCCGCAGCAGCTCACAGATATTCTTATCATCATCCGCAACTAAAATTTTTCCCATTGACATTGTTCAAACCTCCAGTAATTTTATTTTCATAACCCTACGCTATCGCTGGGTATTGAATTTCTTTCTCACTGCTTGTCAAAGTATCCTTTATGGTATAGGGTACCCGCTTTTTGTTAACAAATTATTCAACACATCCAAATTATGAACAAAAAATTCGTTCTTTCTTTCTATTATACATGATATTTTTTGCGAGTCATGAACTTTTTTTTAATGTTTTGTCCAATCAATTTTAACAACCCCTTGTGAATGACCGAAAACAACGGTATAATAACTGCTGGAACAGTAATTTGGCCCTATATACGGCCGGCATGCCTGTAAATTGCTTTCATTCTAAAGCTTTGTTGCTGTGCAGCTGCGTATTTGGGAGCTGCTGGGTTTCCCTTTTAGGGCTTAAGTATCCAAACGTTGCATTTTTGTGGTATAATAACCGCAAAGCGGTTATTATACTTTCATGGCCAGGCCGACAAGCGGCCCTATGGCCAATGATATCATTCACACTTCGTGTTCGTGGTATATTAACCTCACCCGTTACTAAAATCGAAGATTTTAAACGGGTACCCGAGAATACCCTACACTTGGTGTATGAATAACCTTGCCCAGTACAAAACAAGCCGTTTTAATTGTGACCCAGTATGGGGTATACTCCAACGGTTTTTTCGGCTACTGCCCTGCACCTGCCGACGGGTAGCCAGATGTTTTTTAATGTGCAAACACGGGAAGCCCCGAGGGTACGGCCGCAGGCCGCTGCACTGCGACGCGCTGCCGGTTAGCTTAAGAGCTTGGAGCGCTGCAGCCGAGGGTGACTGTGCAGGGCATGAAACCAGGCGTCAGCCGTTTCAGGTGTAAAGAAAAGCCCTGCGGCGGGCAGCGTGTTTTGGGTACTTTTACATGAGCAAAAGTATCTGTCCCCCGCATAGGGGATAACCGCACTCACTCAATAAAATCAGAGATTCTAAATGGCTTTCTGGAGCATCCCTGCGCTGTACGTATCGATATATTTTGTCTGGGTATTCGAGAAAGTCAAAATGAAGGGTCATGAAAATTTCGTATAAATTATTTTAGGTGCAACTGTAAATATCAGGCTGCGCCTGCCGCTTATAGCAATAAACTTTTTTGAAATGGAGTCATCGGTTATGAAATTAGGAATTGTAGGGTTACCCAATGTAGGTAAGAGCACCCTTTTTAACGCGATTACCAATGCGGGCGCCCAGTCGGCCAACTACCCATTCTGTACCATTGAGCCCAACGTAGGTATTGTTGCAGTGCCCGACCATCGGCTGGATGTTTTAGCAGAAATGTATGAACCTGACAAATACACCCCTGCTGTCATTGAATTTGTTGATATTGCAGGCTTGGTAAAAGGCGCTTCAAAAGGCGAAGGCCTGGGCAATAAATTTCTTTCTCATATTCGCGAGGTGGACGCCATTGTCCATGTGGTACGCTGCTTTACAGATGATGAAATTATTCATGTGGACGGCTCGATTGGTCCCAAGCGTGACATTGAAACGATAGAGTATGAACTGATCCTTTCAGATATTGATATTGTTGACCGCCGGCTGGACCGCGCACTGAAAGCCAGCAAAGGAGATAAAAAATTCCTGGCTGAAGCTGAAATTTTAAAAGAGCTAAAAGCCCATTTGGAACAAGGAAAGTCCGCCCGGTCTTATCATGGCGGCGACGAAGCGGACGAGCTGCTGAAAGAGCTTCCGCTTCTTTCCGGAAAACCGGTCATCTATGCTGCCAATATGAGTGAAAGTGATTTTCAATCAGATATTTTATCAAACCCCTATTATCAGGAGGTTTGCGAAGTTGCAAGGGAAGAAGGCGCAGAAGTAATCCCTGTGTGCGGCAAAATGGAAGAGGAAATTGCCGATATGTCCAGCGAAGATAAAATGATGTTCCTGTCAGAACTTGGTATTCAGGAATCTGGCCTGGACAGGCTGATCAAAGCCTGCTATAAGCTGCTTGGGTTAATCTCATACCTCACTGCTGGAAAGCAGGAGGTACGCGCCTGGACTATTCAGGAAGGTACCAAAGCACCCCAGGCCGCCGGTAAAATCCACACCGATTTTGAACGTGGCTTCATTCGGGCCGAGGTTGTTTCTTTCGATACTTTGGTGGAATGCGGCTCTATGGCCGCTGCAAAAGAAAAAGGCCTTGTCCGCTCTGAGGGGAAGGAATATGTCATGAAAGACGGCGATATTGTTCTGTTCCGCTTTAACGTATAAATAACTTCATAGATACACTCAAATAATTAAACTTATAGAAAACCGGTGCAGTCTAAAGACCGCACCGGTTTTTTGTTCGGGAATGCACCTGCTTTGACAGCGAATATCCCTCTTAAACGTTTGCTTGAAGCAAGAGCAATGCAAATAACGCGAAAACTGTGATGTAAACCAAAAGCAATCAGAACTTTCTGCTTTATCAGTTATAGTGCGTATGCGGCAATACACGGTCTTTCATCATCTCTTAAGATGCAAGTTCTTATGACACTTTTAGTGTTTTTATGACCTATGCTTGTTTTATGTCATACTGCTACAGTTTTTCGGCGGCAGGCATAGTCTTCTGCTGCACTGAGGGTGCGGGAGTTGACGATCAACACGGAATACTATCCACCACAGCAGCTTTTCTTCAAAATGTTCCTGTTTAAATGTGCATAGAAAACAGCATAACAATCCACCGCAGAATTACTACAGCTGAGCTGCTATTCCCATTTCATCCTATTTTTATATCTTCATGTTCAGAAGAAAATATGTCATTCAGGTTTAAAACGGTATAACAAAGCCGGAAAGCTGACTGTAAACAATCAAGTCTCCGGCTTTGCTGGATATATTAGGGGTTATTGTAATAATTTTTTCAGGTCTTCTTCCGGGGTACTAATCGGCGCAATATTATAATGTTCCACAAGGAAACTCAGCACATTGGGAGAAATAAATGCCGGAAGCGTGGGTCCTAACAGAATATTTTTAATTCCCAAAGACAAAAGTGTCAGCAGAATGCAAACAGCCTTCTGTTCATACCATGAAAGTACCATAGACAAGGGCAGATCATTTACGCCACAGTCAAATGCCTGTGCCAAAGCGATTGCTACACGAATCGCGCTATACGCATCATTGCACTGGCCCATATCCATAATCCGCGGCAAACCGCCAATAGTACCAAGGTCAAGATCATTAAAACGGAATTTGCCGCATGCTAAAGTAAGAATAACAGTATCTTGCGGGGTTTTTTGTACAAATTCCGTATAATAGTTTCGTCCCGGTTTGGCGCCATCACATCCGCCTACCAAAAAGAAATGTTTGATTGCCCCCGATTTGACAGCATCTACCACCTGGTCTGCAACAGAAAGCACCGTACCATGACCGAATCCGGTTTGAACCTGTGTTCCGCCGTTAATGCCGGTAAACTTTGTGTCTTGGGCATATCCACCCAGCTGCAGCGCTTTTTCAATAACCGGTGTGAAATCCTTGTCCTCCCCAATATGTACCATACCGGGATAAGATACGACCTCTGTGGTAAAGATGCGGTCAGAGTAGGAATCCTTGACTGGCATCAGACAGTTGGTAGTGAATAAAACCGGAGCTGGAATACCTGCAAATTCCTTTTGCTGGTTCTGCCACGCTGTGCCAAAGTTCCCTTTCAGGTGCGGAAATTTTTTCAGCTCGGGGTATGCATGGGCAGGTAGCATTTCGCCATGAGTATAAATATTAATTCCCTTCCCCTGTGTTTGCTCCAGCAATAACTTCAGGTCGTAAAGGTCGTGTCCGCTAATCACAATAAAGGGGCCCTTTTCTATGGTAAGTGGTACCGTTACCGGCGCCGGAGTACCAAAGGTTTCGGTATTTGCCCGGTCAAGCAGCTCCATACATTTCAGATTAACTTCTCCGGTTTTCAGGACTACGGGCAACAAGTCTTCCATAGTATCATAACACCCGATAGCAAACAAACCCTCGTAGAAAAATTGATTGACCGTCTCATCCGAATAGCCCAGCACCATAGCATGATACGCATAGGCAGCCATCCCCCGCAGGCCGAACAGGATAAGCGATTTTAAGGAACGAATATCCTCGTCTGCCTGCCACAACTCCTGCATATTATAATCATCATTGCTTAGGCAGGATGACCCGCAGCCGCTGCACTGAGGGGCCAGGGCAGCTTTTTCTATATGTACCCGGTCAATCATCTGCTGAACTGTTTTATTATTAAAGTTAACATTGGTAATGGTGGTAAACAACCCTGCCAGCATTGCACGGTCAGCGCCTGCTGTACGCGGGTTGCCCTCTGCAGCGCGCGCAAGGCCTATCAGCGCACCTGTTAATTGATCCTGCAGCTTGGCAGTATCTGCCTGTTTACCGCAAACACCGGCCTTTCCGGTACATCCTTTTCCACCGCCTGCAGTTTGTTCACATTGAAAACAAAACATCTCTTGGGCCATTTCAATAACCTCCCTTACTCTACTTCAATCGCGCCAACGGGGCAGCTGTCCCGTGCCTCGATTACCTGACTATCATTCTCTTGCAATCCCTCTGTGACCGCTTCTGCCACACCT
Source organism: Ruminococcaceae bacterium Marseille-P2935 (assembly GCA_900104565.1). Classification (GTDB taxonomy): domain Bacteria; phylum Bacillota; class Clostridia; order Oscillospirales; family Ruminococcaceae; genus Marseille-P2935. Next base: position 621,828 of record LT629951.1, on the reverse strand, counting down.
TCCTCAGTCATACGAAAGTAGCTGGGGCAGATGCCGACGCACAATTCACAGCCGATGCAGCCCTCATTCACATGTACTTTCATACCCAATCCTCCTTGGTGATTAACTATTTCCCTGTGGTGCCGGAGCCTTTACAACAAAAAGCTCTAGAGTATCATGATGCTTATTTTTTGCGTCCATCCGGGTTTGAAAAGGAATTTTTAAAATGGTTCTTGCCGGAACCTCCATCTCTGCATCATCCCCAAGACAGATAGACAGCGTACCCGTCACCACTGTCATGTATACCGTTGCATTGGTAAAATGCACAGGCAGCCCTTCCCCCTGGGGTAAAACCATATGCATGTAATGAAGATTCTCGTCCATAATTACTGGTTCAATAACCTTTTGTTTTGCGTCGCTCATGTGAAACTGTTTTGCATTCATGTTAAATTCCCCCTTCCAATATCATATGGGTTAATGCATTCTTAATTGACTTTTCACCCACATCATACTACAATAAATAAAACAAATATGTTGTATTAACAACAAAAGGCGGGTATATGAAAAAATATTTATCAATTATAAAAAAATCATCATTGTTTTTCGGAATTGAAGAGGATGAAATAAATGCAATGCTTCATTGTCTTTCGGCAGAAAAACGCAGTTATACCAAAAATGAGTTTATACGCCGGCTGGGGGATGAGGTAAACTCGATTGGACTGTTGTTAAGCGGCAGCGTGCACATTTTAAAAGAAGATTTTTGGGGCAACCGGAACATCCTGGCAGAAATTTCACCGGGGCAGGTGTTTGCGGAAAGTTACGCCTGTATGCAAGGTGTTGCTTTGGGAGTTAATGTGGTAGCGGCCGAAACATGTGAAATTCTATTTTTGAATGTTCGGCGGCTTCTTAGCGTATGTACTTCCGCATGTGAATTTCATACCAAGCTGATCCGCAATTTAATGTCTACACTGGCAGAAAAAAATCTGCGCATGAACGAAAAATTAACCCACTTGGCGCAGCGCGGCATTCGGGGTAAGCTGTTGTCCTATCTTTCGGCCGAGGCGCAGCGCTATGGGAGTAATGTGTTTGAAATTCCTTTTAACCGGCAGCAACTGGCCGATTATTTTTCGGTGGACCGAAGCGCCATGTCAAATGAACTTTGTAAAATGCGGGATGACGGTTTAATTGAGTTTAAAAAAAATCGTTTTATACTAAAAAATATCGAATAACAAAAAACGCTGCAGTGGTGCAGCGTTTTTTGTTATTCGATATTGCATAAACTAAACAGGATGAACTAGTTTCTGCCATGGTCTTTTCCCTAACATATAATTTCAAGGCCAATATAAAAAGTTTGTTGTTATTTATATTAAATAATTTTTTATAAATCTGCATAATCAATCAAAGTAAATCAAATACTACCGATGCGTGACAAATTGACTTTAATATAGCTAGCAGTAATTCAAAATGTATGAATACAAAAGGAGTTGAATTCAGATGCTTGATAAAATTGCTCTCGTTCTGGTTATTATCGGTGCACTCAACTGGGGTGCTATAGGTATTTTCCAGTTTGACGTAGTAGCATGGCTGTTTGGCGGCACTGGCGCAATGCTAAGCCGCATTGTCTACACCTTAGTAGCCCTGGCTGGTATCTGGGCAGTATCTCTGTTATTCCGTGATACCGATTCTGTTCATGTGCGGGATTAGTTCTTTCTAAAGTAGAATTTTTTACTGCCATGAAAGAACTGTCAGTTTTTCAAAAACTCTTATCATTTGCACAATAAGAACCTGAGCCGCAAACGCCATCAAAGATGGCAGGCGGGTACTCTAGAACCTTGTTGCTTCGCAAGAAAAAGCCGGCAAAGAAGTTCTTTGCCGGCTTTTTTGTATTCGCTTTTTGAATGAAACCTTTTTTTACCTCAAGGGGCTTTTTTACAATGCCAACACAAAAAGGTGCAAACGGGCAACTGAAAGCCTGCCTACAGCGATTTAGAGAGAATCGTTTTTTATGCCACTATGTTACAGCCGCTGAATTAACCTTCTACCAGTTCTTTGGTATCACGGGCAATCAGCAGTTCCTCATTGGTAGGAATAATCCAAACATCAACCTTGGAATCTTTGGCAGAAATGATGTGTTCGGTACTGTTAAACTGATTGTTGGCTGCATCATCAAATTTAACGCCCATATACTCTAAATTGGAGCATACCTCACGGCGCAGAGTGGCTACATTTTCGCCAATGCCGCCGGTGAAAATAATCGTATCAACCCCGCCCATGGCAGCAGCATAGGAGCCAATAAATTTAGTAATCTGATACCATACAATCTCTAACGTCAGCTTAGCGCGCTCGTTGCCTGCTTCAGCAGCTGCGGTAACGTCACGGCTGTCGCTGGAAACCCCTGAAATTCCAAGGAAGCCAGATTGTTTATTCAGGACATCGCTGGTCTCTTTGGGGGACCAACCCTCTTTTTCCTGCAGGAATGTAATAACCGAAGGGTCAATACCGCCCGAACGGGAGCCCATAATAAAGCCATCCAACGGGGTAAGGCCCATGGAAGTATCAACACATTTTCCGTCTTTAATGGCAGCTATGGAAGAACCGTTACCCAAATGGCAGGTAATCACTTTTCTGCCCTGTAATTTATTTCCGGTTATTTTGGCATAACGAGCGGACACATAACGATGGCTAGTACCATGGAAGCCATAACGGCGGATATGGTATTTTTCATAGTATTCATAGGGAATGCCAAAAATATATGCCTTTTTAGGCATAGTCTGGTGGAACGCTGTATCAAATACTGCAACTTGCGGTACACAAGCATCAAATACCTTCTGGCAGGCCCGAATTGCCAAAACATGGGCCGGATTATGTAGCGGAGCCAGGTCAGCTACATCAATAATTGCTTGTAGAACCTCGTCGGTAATCAGTACAGACTGGCTAAATTTTTCAGCTCCCTGCACCACACGATGGCCAATCGCAGAAATTTCTTTTAAATCAGAAATTACAGCCGCATCGCCCTTTGTCAGGACCTCGGTAAGTTTCATAAACGCCTCGGTGTGGGTCGGAAACTCCACGTCCGCGGTATAAGCCCTGCCATCAAAAGTTTTATGGCTGATTTTGCCTCCTTCGATCCCAATCCGCTCACAATTTCCCTTTGCCAAAACCAGCTCGTTTTCCATATCAATCAGCTGGTATTTTAAGGAAGAACTACCCGCATTGATTACCAATACCTTCATCTTTAAAAACTACCTCCAATTTTTCTGCTTCTTGACGTAAAGCAACTATACTTATATTATTACAATATCACCTAAATTTCAAGGTTAATCGGGAAAGGAGCGGCTATTTTCCATGATCTGTGGTGTTATTGCGGAATATAATCCCTTTCATAATGGGCATGAATATCAGCTTGCCATGACTCGCCGTTTAGGCGCCGAATACATTGTGGCTGTAATGAGCCCTAATTTTGTGCAGCGCGGCGGTCCTGCAGCTTTGGAAAAAGGAGAGCGGGCAAACGCGGCCCTTTGCTGCGGCGCTGATTTGGTGCTGGAACTGCCGACCCCTTACGCTATGGCTACAGCCCAACGGTTTGCGTTTGGCGCGGTATCTATTTTAGGAGCCTTAGGCTGCGTAGACGCCATCAGTTTCGGCAGTGAATGCGGTGATGCAGCTGTCTTACAAAAGGCGGCTAAAGCTGTTTCGGACCCTGTGGTGGAAAATGCTATGAAAAAGCATTTGGAACGTGGGTTATCCTTTGCCGCTGCCCGCACACTGGCTGTGGATGAAATTTATGGAAAAGAAACTGCGGTTATATTAGAAAGCCCCAACAATACGCTGGGCGTCGAATACCTGCGGCAGATTGCAGAGCGAGGGTTTGCTATGACCCCTCTTACCATTAAGCGCCGGGGTGCAGGGCATCACAGCCAAAAGCCGCAGGACGGTATTGCAAGCGCCTCCTCCCTTCGGGAAAAAGGCGGACCCGAAAGCTGGGATGGATTTGTTCCGGCTGCCGCTGCAAAAATTTATGAACAAGCGCAAAAAAATGGACTTGCCCCTGCAAACCCGGACGCCTTGAATACCGCTGTATTGGCAAAGCTGCGCAGCATGTCCCCGGAGGAACTGCTTTTGCTTCCCGATATTTCGGAGGGATTGGAAAACCGGCTTTACAAAGCGATACGATCCTCTGCCAGCCTCCCTGAACTTTTGGAAAACTGCAAGACCAAGCGGTATCCTCTGGCGCGGCTGCGGCGTATTGTTTATTCCGCTTATCTGGGGCTTACCGCCCAGGACGCCATGGTGCCCCCGCCTTACCTGCGGGTTTTGGGGTGCAACCCAAAGGGCCGCGAAATTTTGGCGCTGGCACGCAAAACAGCTACCCTTCCTCTTTCGCACCAGCTGGCCAAACTGGAAGGGCAGGGCGGGCTTTGCGCCCGCTATGCAGCTTTAGAAAGCCGTTGTACTGATTTGTTTACTCTTGCTCTTCCAAAGGTTTTGCCCTGCGGTTACGATTATACCCGCAATTCGGTGCGCTAAAAATCTTTACGCAGATAAATCATATCAACACACTGTTTTCCATCTTCAAAAATTGGTTTAGGGTAATGATTGGTAAAAAAATTATGTACCACATGGCTGGCCTGAAAGCCTTGTTTTTGATAATATGGCGCCATGCTTTCTGATGTGCCCACCAACATGGTTTTGTAGCACATAGAATAATGCTGGAACAAAAACCGAATCATCTGGGCGGCATATCCGTTTTGCCGATAGTCTTTGGCAGTAGCAATATTTTTCAGTTCGCACTTTTCATCCGATATTTTTATCACCACCGCTTCGCAGGCTGGAACACCGTTCACAGTAAGCAAAAACATTTCCCCCTGTTCCAGATACCGGTCAACCATTTTTTCACTTGGGTCTGCGTCCAACAGCAGTGGAAGATACTGTTTCTTTCCTGTTTTGATCTGAATTATTTCAATCATACAGATTCCTTTCCGAATTTTTTTTATATTACCTGCCATAATAACATGGGAGGTGAAAAAATGGAACCTAAAAGCAAGCTGCCTTTTCATATGGACCTTGATGCAGATGAGGACCATTTTTCGGTTGCATCGGGCACAGAATGTACCGGCATGATACCAGCCGCACCAGTGAATGAAGCCGCAGTAGAATCTTATCACGAAATTTATGACATACCGCTGGCAGATGACCCAGACTTAGCCTGCCACGACATGCAAAGCGCTAAAAAAACAAAATCGAATACTCCTAACCCTGACCAGCCTGGTGCTTAAGTGCCGGGCTGGTCTTATGACTCTTCTCAAACTAAGCGCCGCAGGCCGCTTTCCACTCACCACTGCTACCGAATAAACAGGCTGAATTTCATATCTTATCGTGGGAAAAATACAGGAACCACCTTTTATTTTTCTTCCTTAGGTTCTGCCATAACCTTTTTAAGCGCTTTGGTAACGGTTGACTTGCATACCTGGAATATTTCTGCAATCTGTTTATTTGTGGCAGTGGGATGTTCTTGTTTATAGCGGTAAATATTCCAGTAATTTGATGTCATAGTTGCCTCTTCACAAGCTTCCCAGCATATATCGCTTTCTTCAAAACAAAAGGCTGCCATAAACTTTTTATTTTGTAAAATACTTTCTTTTATATAATTCAGTTCGCTGAACCGGCAATCCAGTTGTATATAATTTTGCTCCGGTATGCCATTTTGCAGTGCCAACGCCTTTTTGGCCCGGTCGGCAGCCTGTACCTGTGCCAGAGAGCGGCTGTAATGCCCTACTTCCCGATAATGGTGCATCCCGTTTATTTCTACTATTACGTTTGTTTTGGGGCAATAAAAGTCGTACACATAAGGCTTGCACCAGGGTAGTTGCCGCCTGGACGGATGATACAGCACCTTCCGCTTTAGCTGGCGGAATAATTCGGTTAAAAATTTTTCGGGGTAGGTGGTTCCATCACTGCAGTTAGGGCATCCAATGGAATGGAGCTTATAAATAGTGCCGATGGAAAACATGGTTTCACGTATTCGGCCGCAGTTGGGGCAAACCGGGTAAATTTTGTAACTGCTATTTTTACGAAGGCTATAAATCAGATGCCTGTCCTTGGGCTGAAAGAAATCCGCCATCCAGGGCGCTTCTGTGGCAATATCGTCCACTCCAGCCAGCGCGACTTTCCCCGCACAATGGCTGCAGCAGCGCGTATACCTGCAAAGGGAGTATTCATCCACCCATCCCTCATATCCGCATCTATTGCAGTGGTAATAATATAGCTTGCGTAAAATAGGCGACCCTTTACTAGCCTCATATTTCTGCCCAATAATCGTTAAATCCTTCGATTTTTCTAAGATATGGTCCCCAACTTTATACTGGTATTCCTTTTTGAAAAACCCAATCGCCTTTGCAATTTTGCCATTTAATAAATTTATATTCCGTATCCTGTGTCGGCGGCCACAATATTCTAATGTCAGGTAGCCCTTTCCCTCCACTGTTTGATAGGAAATAATCTGCAGCTCCCCTTCGGTTTCATAAAAAACAAAAGGAATTTTACAGCCTGCTGAATGCGCCCAATCGTACCTTTCATTTTTACGCGGAATTTGGGAAAAATCAAGTTTTTGTAATAACTGATTGCTACCTAACACCAAATCCCGTATTTTAAACTCCATTAACTGGTTGGTACGCAAGCGTTTTTTTCTTTTGTTGTATCCCACTACAATGTAATTCTTTTTTTGGTGCTCCAGCACAGTTAAATTTCCTTTTACCCCGTCATATTCAAAAGGAATTTTGCAGCCCACAGCCTTAGCCCAATCAATACGTTCCTCTGTCCCATACTTTTTACGCGGCAAATTTGAATTGTCTAATATTCTTGCCATGGGTTTTCTCCTTTAAGCCTAGCTGTCACCAGTATTTTCGTTATAAAAAGTGATATGCAGACGATCTGTCTATCGGCTCCTGCCTTTATGCGCAATAAAAAATGCCTGCAACGGTTTTTATTGCCAGACATAAACCATGTAATGATTACCCCGTTTTCCTGTTACCGTTACCCAATAAAAGCTGTTTCATAACACCTTACAAGGTGGGGCCAGTGATTGACTTCAACTTGAAGGCCACGGCAATATCATATTTGCAGGGTGAGCGTATCATTCCAATAATCGGCCGGTACCTGGTAATCGCTGTTCGCTTCAGTAGCAGCCTTTTAAAATTTTTTGCTTTAATCAAAAGCTATACACAAACTAAACCCATGAACGGCAAAAGTTCGATGCTCTTCTTTTGAACCAGCTTCAAAAATTACTGCAATCACTGTTGTACCTCTACCCTGTTTATACCTCGTGGAGAGGAACTTTGTCAATTCAGTAAAATATAATGCAAAAATGCCTCCAGCCTAATACGGTCTGGAGGCATTTTGTTTTTTCAATTACCACACAAGCCCAAAGCGTTGGCAGGTTTATGCGTTTATAATACCAGGGTATTTTATACCGTACTATTTTATCTGAAGAATAGTTGGTAAACCGCTATTTTACGCGTTTGCAGTCAAACGGTCAAATACGGTTTCCCCATTAATCAGCACCTGATCCACAAAGGTTTGATGGTCAAATATTGAGCCGGTAGCAATTACCAGGTCGGCATCCTTGCCAGGCTCAATGCTGCCCAAACGTTTTTCTTCGCCCATAATAATAGCCGCATTGATGGTGAGCGCTTTCAGCGCCACCCCTTCGTCTAAGCCATTGCGCACCAGCATTGCCACTGCCTGGGGCAGCGACGCCACGGTAATAATTGGGTGATCGGTTTGGAAACTAAAAATAACTCCCGCATCTTCCAGCTCCTGTACATGCTCAATAACCGGGTAAAAGGTTTCGGGCTTTACAGAACCAATAAACCCGCTGGGGCCCACGGTAACATAAATATTTTTCTCTGCCAGTTGCTTTGCTATCATAGGGCTTTCGCCGCCATGCTCCAGCACCATACGAATTCCAAACTCTTCCGCAATCCGCATACAGGTGTAAATATCGTGCAGTTTATACACATGCACCCGCCAGGGAGTTTGACCATTGATGAGCGGCTGCAGCGCTTTCAGTTTTTCTTCCTGCTCCCAAAGGCCGTCCCCTTCGGGCCGCCAGCCGTCCCGGTAGGCGACGGCGTCGGCCAGCGCCTGGCGCATTACCGCGGCTTCCCCCATACGGGTAGAAGGAATTTTATGCAGCTTGCAGTAAAAGCGTTTTGGGGTACCCCCAAAGCCGCCTTTAATCCCCACACAGGGGTTTAAAACCATTTTGGAGGTCTCTTTGCAGGGAATCAGCTTATAAGAGGCTGACTGCCCGCTGATTACCTGAATACTGCCGGTATGCACAATCACGCTGGTTACACCGGCTGCCAGGGCGTCCATTACCGCAGGGTCATCTGCATAAAAACCGTCCACACAGCGCAGCGCCGGCGTAATGGGGTCTCCCATCTCGTTCAGTTCGTTGATATCGTCCCAGTGGTACAGCTCGTCCAGCCCCAAGTGGGTGTGGCAGTCAATCATACCGGGCATGACCCATCTGCCGCAGGCATCCAGCAATTCTGCTCCTGCCGGTGGGTCAATCTTTTCCGCTACCCGAATGATCTTGCCGCCGTCAATTAAAATATCTCCTTTGGGAAAGGTACCGTTAGTCACGGTTAAAACTTTTGCATTTTGTATCAGCAGCATTCCTTACAACCCCTTTCCGGGGGCCAGCTTGCCGTGCACCATAACAGTAACCGGCTTGCTGTTCCAGCTTAAAGGGTCCCCCTCCCAGATGGAAAGGTCGGCAAATTTGCCGGACTCAATGGTTCCGGTCGTGTCATCAATACCCAAAATCTCTGCCGGAATACGGGTAATTGAATCCATTGCCTGAATCCAGGAGACGCCATATTTCATATTGAAGGCTGCCAGCTGGGTCAGAGAAACCGCCGCCATTTCGGGGAAGTTAGTAGAAATCGCCACCCGAATGCCAGCCTTCATCAGGCGGCTTGGCAGCTCCGGTTCAATGGCTGCCTCCTCACGGGTTTGGGGCGCACGAAAATAGGTGTTAGTACACACCACCGGAATATTCCGGCGAATCAGCTCGTCCTTGATCTGCATCGCTTCCGCACCATGCTCAAATACTACTTTCACACCAAACTCTTCGGCAATTTTGATAGCGACCGCCATTTCGGAAGCGCGGTATGCATGCACACGCAGCGGTGCTTTGCCTTGCAGTACCGGCGCCCAGCCTTCGGCTGCAAGGTCTCGGCGCACACCCTTATTCTGTAAGCTTTTTTGAGCCCGCAGCATAGACTCCCGCAGCATCCCCGCAACAGCCATTTTGGTCTGGGGGGAAATCCCCGCTGCGTCTGCCGCCATGCGAGGGCGAATACCCATGGCACATTTCATGCCGACGTTTTCCCGCAGAATACGGTTGGTGAGTTGATCAGAATAGGTCATGATTACTCCCACCTGACCGCCCACCACACAGTAGGCCCCTGGCAATACCGCTACGGTAGTAATTCCGTTTTGGCGTGCAGCTTCAAACCCACGGCTTAAAAAGTCTGCCGCATCCACAGCACGCAGCTGGGGCGCCACCGGGTCATAAGGCTCGTTTTGGTCCCCCACCGGATCCCCACCGGGACCGTCCATCCCCATATGGGTGTGGCAATCAATCAGGCCGGGTACCACATACTGCTCCCCCAACTCTATCACCCTGGCATCTGCCGGAACCGTAAGTTCCGGTGCCGCAGCAATAATTTTTCCGGTTTCCTCGTCAATAAACACCATACCGGTCCGGGGGCTTTTCTCCCCGGCCAGCAGCAGGTGATTGGAACGTAATACCAGCATAGTTTTGCTCCTTATTTGTTGGTGATTGGAATAATTTTGGAGTGATCTGCAAAGGTAGACAGCAGCTCTACACCATCTTTGGTTACAATCATCGAATCTTCGGAATGATACCCCTCGTCGGTGACATAGAAGGGCTCAATGTTAATGATCATGTTTTCTAGCAGGGGCTGCTCACAGAAAGGAGAAAGGAGCGGTTCTTCGTGAATGGAAAGACCCAAGCCATGCCCAACGTGGGACAGGGACAGGTCAATACCTGCTGCATGCAGCAGTTCAACAGCTTTAAAATAAATATCGCAGGCCTTAACACCGGGGCGAACCATATCGATCAAACGGCGCTGAACATCATACAGGGACTGATAAATTCTGTTTTGGCGCTCACCGGACGCACCCACTACTGCGGTACGGCCGATGTCGGAATAATAACCGTCAAAACAGGCACCAAAGTCAACACTGACAATATCGCCGTTGCGCAGGGGGCTTTCATCTGCAAATGGGTGGGCCACTGCACTCTTGGGGCCGGTGCCAAAGCTGCCGGACGGCTGGCTGCCGCCTGCCTGCATGGTTTTAATAATCATGTTGTTCAAAACGTCAATCTCACGGTCGCCGGGTTTGGCTTCCCAAAAAGTACGGGTCATGGCTTCTTCGGTTGCAAAAGCTGCATGAGAAAGAATTTTAATCTCTCTTGGGGTTTTTACCATACGCATCTTACGGTAAAGCACACTGACGTCAACCAGCTCAACCTCGGGCAGTTCCCGTTTTAGTTCTTCATAATAACAAGCGACAAGATAGTCCATCTCCACACCGATACGGCCTTTACCCAGGCCTTTTTGACGCATAATGTCCGCCAGTACGACGATAGGGGACTGCTTGAATTCTTCATAGGTGCGTACGTCTTTGATCCAGGTGGCGTCCACTACAAGGCTCTCTTCAATGCTGCAGGTCAGCAGAACAGGGTCCTCATCCAAAATGGATAACACTGCGCCAATACGGTCAGGAATGCTCTTCATGGTGGTTACCAGCGCTCCGGACAGCCAGTAAAAGTTTTCCAGAGAAATGGCAAGCATTCCGTCCAGGTTCAGTTTTTTCAGGTTTTCCTGTACCCGGGCATATTGCTCGGGAATTTCTTTGCAATTAATTGGCATATGATAAACCCCCTATTGATGTTAATTTTATTTGTTATAAAAATACTAACGTTGTGAATATACACCGCTGTAGCATTTACCGCAAAAATACTGTAACTTGCTGCTTGCCGTCTGTTGACAGAACAACACATAAAAAGCAAGTTTCCTTTTTCAGCCGAACATGCAGAATCCGCCCTCATGCGGAAGGCGGCTGCATTCATAGCATTTAGTCTAAATGGAACATTTGGAAGTAGCGCGTGCCTTCTTTTTCTGCCGAACGGCGAACAACAATAGAGGCCGCCGCAACATCTAATACCGCCATTCCGGTTGCATCAAACACGGTAATTTCCTCATTATTTTCACGCCCCGGTTTGACGCCGCTGGTCACTTCACCAATTTCGGCATACAGGCCGGTGCGGTCTTCCTTCATGTAACCGGCTTTTATGGCATGCTGGCATTCGCCAATCTGGCTGGTCTGGCTAAAGCTGTCAGCTACAACCTTGGCATCCCGCAAAATAGCCGGGTCCAGTTCCTGCTTGCCGGGGCCGTCTGACCCAATGGCGTTGATATGGGTTCCGGGGCGCACCCATTCCCGCAGAATCTGCGGCTCGCGGGACGGGGTAACTGTAACAATAATATCTGCTTTTCCAGCCGCTTCTTTCAGTTCCTCTTTGGTGAATACTCCAGTTACCGGAATACCTGCTTTTTCGGTCATCTCTGTGACATACAGCTCCACCTCTTCGCGCACTGGGCTGTAAACCATTGCGCGTTTTAAGCCGGGCATGACCAGTTTAAGGCCCAGCAGCTGAATGCGGGCCTGGTTGCCCGCCCCAACCAGCAACACTGTTTCGGAATTTTTGCGTGCAAGGTGTTTTGCGCCAACCGCCCCAGCGGCTCCGGTACGGATAGTAGTGATATAACCACCATCCATAGCTGCACAGGGAAACCCGGTCTGGGCATCTGCCAGCATAATCATAGAAGGCCAAGAGGGAATTCCATAGCTTTTTTCATTCTGATAAAATCCTGCGGCCATCTTGACACCGATTAGATTAAAACCGTCAATAAATCCGGTTTTTACATCCAATTCGCCGTCACGGTCATCCAGCATCATGTTGACAACTGGTGGCAACAGGGTTTTACCCTGATAATACTGGGAATAGGTCTGTTCTACAGCCTCTATCGTTTCTTCTAAAGAGAGATTATTGCGAACCTCTGTTGCATCCAGAAGCATAATTCCCTTATTGATTTGTTCCTTTTTATTCAAAACTGATCCCCCTATTCTTCTACAAAGTGGCATGCCGCGCAACAACCGTTTCCGGTATCACGCATCTGGGGTTGCTCGTTTTTGCAAATCTCCTGTGCTTTCCAGCAGCGGGGATGGAACCGGCAGCCTGACGGGATTTTGCTCGGGCTTGGTACGTCACCCTCAAGAATAATCTTCTCCCGTTTCTCGTCATCCAGCACTGGAATGTTGGAAAACAGAGCCTTGGTATAGGGGTGTTTGGGGGCCGCAAAAATTTCATCCACAGGCCCCTGCTCCACAATCTTGCCAAGGTACATCACCGCAACCCTGCGGCAAACGGTTTTTACTACGCTTAAGTCGTGCGAAATCAGCACATAACTCAGGTTTTTCTGCTCTTTAATCTGCTCAAGCAGGTTGATAATTTGAGCCTGCACGTTTACATCCAATGCCGAGGTGGGCTCGTCTAAAATAATCACCTGTGGGTCCATAGCAAGTGCACGGGCTACGCCAATACGCTGCTTCTGCCCACCCGAAAGCTCGTGGGGATACCTGTCCTTATAAGCGGCGCTCAGTCCCACAATTTCCAGTAGTTCATCAATTTTTGATTCATCCACCTTAATTCCCTGAATTACAAAAGGCTCCATCAGGGTGGCGCGTACCTTCATGCGGGGGTTCAGCGAAGCAGCAGGGTCCTGGAATACCATCTGGATTTTTTTACGTTCTTCTTTTACCGCTTTGTTGGAAAAATCGGAAATATCTACCCCATTAAAGGTGATTGTACCGTCTGTTAAGCTGTAAAGGCCGCTGAGCATCATAGCTGTGGTGCTTTTTCCGCAGCCAGATTCACCCACAATGCCAAAAGATTCGCCCGGGTACACATCAAAACTGATGTCATCCACCGCTTTTAAACTGCTGATGACCCGGCCGCGCATGCTTTTCTTTTCAAAATATTTTTTTAAACCTTTCACCTGCAAAACAGGCTTCGTCTGCATCTCTTTTTCCTGCATTACCGACAGCCTCCTTCCCCGGCGCAATGGCATGCCACAAAATGGCTGGGAGCGATCTCTACCATAGGCGGCTCTTCCTGGGTACAAACCGGTTTTGCATATGGGCAGCGAGGCGAAAAACGGCACCCTTTTGGCGGGTCTACCGTGCTTGGAATGTTGCCCGGAATAAACTCCAGCTTTTTACTCTCGTTGCTGAGCCGCGGAATTGCGGCCAAAAGCCCCTGTGTGTAGGGATGTGCTGGTTCCTTCATCACCTGGTTTACCCCGCCCCATTCCATCATCTTGCCGGCATACATAATGGCTACTTTATCACAAATTTCGGTAATAATTGCAAGGTTATGGGTGATCAAAATTAAACCTGAAGTATGGGTTTTAATATCGCCCAGCAGTTTGATAATTTGAGCCTGAATGGTTACATCCAGCGCCGTGGTGGGTTCATCTGCAATCAGCAGGGACGGATTGCAGGAAAGGCTTAACGCGATCATGATACGCTGTATCATACCGCCTGAAAGCTGGAACGGGTAAGATTTCAGCACCGCATCCGGGTCGGGCATACCCACCAGGACCAACATGTTCCGGGCAATTTTTACAGCCTCGGCTTTTTTTATCTTTTCATGAAAGCAGATTACATCGGTCATCTGCTTTTCAATGGTAAACAGCGGATTAATAAAGCTAGTCGGGTTTTGAAAGATCATTGCGATCTTTTTCCCCCAAATATCCTGCAGTTCTTTGTTCGACAGCTTCAGCAGGTCAATACCCTCCAGAGTAAGCTTATCTGCCGTAATTTCGGCATAGGAGGGCATGTTGCGCATAATCGATTTGACCGTTACGCTTTTGCCGCTTCCTGTTTCGCCTGCAATACCCAGCGCTTCCCCATGGTTTACCGAAAAAGAAACACCATCTACTGCTTTTACCGTGCCGTCAATCAGTTTAAAGTAGGTCTTTAAATTTTCTACCTGTAGCAGTTGTTCCATAGTCACCATCCGTTCTTCTTTTCGTGCCAGTTTACTGGTTACGGCTTACTTTAGCGTGGGCGTGACTGGGGGTCTAAAATATCCCGCAGCCCATCACCCAGCAGGTTAAAGCCCAAAACAGTCAGGAAGATTGCAAGGCCCGGGAAGAAGGTCATCCAGGGTGCAGTCATAAAGAACTCCCTGCCGGTACTGATCATCAGCCCCCACTCCGCCATGGGCGGCTGTGCGCCTACGCCAATGAACCCTAATGAGGCGGTAGCCAGAATAATAAGCCCCATGTCCAATGAGGCGTTTACTATAATCGGACCAATACAGTTGGGCAGAATATGGCGGAAGATGATATGCGAGTTTTTAGCGCCCATCATCTTGGCAGCATGTACAAAGGACTGGTTGCGCAGTGACAACGCCTGCCCGCGCACCAGGCGGGTATAATATGGCCACCAGGTGAGCGAAATTGCCACCATGGCGCTGTATAGGCCGGGTTTTAAAATGACCGCAATGGCCATTGCCAAAATCAGGTATGGGAATGCCAGAAAAACATCGGTAATGCGCATCACGCACTCGTCAAGTTTACCCCCATAATAACCGGCAATTGCTCCCAGGGGAATACCAATGCACATAGTAATGAAAATAGCTACAACGCCAACTAAAAGCGAAACTCTGGTGCCAATCACAACACGGCTGAAGATATCGCGGCCCATATCATCAGTACCAAACCAGTGCTCGGTACTGGGAGACTGCAGACGTTCTTCAATTTTAGTGTTGCTTCCCGCATCCTCAGGATACGGTGCGATCCATGGTCCAAAGACTGCTAAAAGCAGAAAAAACACAATAACCAGGAGACCGAAAAAGGAAAGCTTGTTTTTGCGCAGCTGCCGCCAAACAGTGTTTTTGCTTTTGGTCTGAGCAGGCGCCTGCTGCACGGTAAGTTCCTGGGTGGTATTTTGTCCTTCCATTCTACTGCTCACCTTCCTTACTGTGGGGTTTCGTTGTAAGATATTCGTTTATCAATCATAAAGTAAAGAATATCTACAAGCAGATTGATGAGCACATAAATGAGGCCCATAATCAGAACAACTGCCATAATTGGTGCAAAGTCTGCGTTAAGAATGCACCGGGTTGCATAACGGCCAATGCCTGGCCAGTCAAATACCGATTCTATTAAAACAGAACCCATAAAGTTGTTACACATAGCCATAGAAACAATAGTTATAATGGGAACCAGCGCATTTTTAAGTCCATAAACAAAAAACACCTTCCATTTTGGTAAACCGTAAGTTTTGGCCATGGTCATATAATCTTTATTTAAAATTTCCAGCATGCAGGAACGGGTCATACGGACAACTACGGCAATACCCGAAACAGACATAGTAAGCGCCGGTGTAAATATATGTTTTAACGCGCTGGAAAAAGCAGTCCAGTTTCCGGTAATAGCACTGTCTAACAAATAAAGGCCGGTAATGTTTTCAATGGGGTTAAACAACGCCACCGTATCGCCAATACGGCCCTGCAGGGGGAACCACCCCAGTTTTTGAAACAGCAATATCTGCAGCAGAAGCCCCAACCAGAACAGCGGAGTAGAAACACCGCCCAGTGCAAAGAAACGGCTGATGTTATCAAACTTTCCGCCCGCTTTTACCGCTGCCAGTATTCCAATTGGAATACCGATCAACAGGGCAATTACCCACGATACCAACACCAGCTCTAACGTTGCCGGAAAAAAGGTGGCAATATCCTGCGCCACGGGGTGTTTCGTCGAAAGCGACACACCCATATTGCCCTTGAACAGGTTCCCTATGTAGCTGAAATATTGTACAATTAACGGCTTGTTCAGGCCCATATCTTCCCGTACTTTTTCTATTACTTCCGGACTAGCTTTTTCACCGCCCCACATAATAACAGGGTCTACCGGTGAAAATTTGGTCATTGCGAAGGTAATAATACTTAAGCCGATCAGTACAAAAACGAGCAGCAAAAGCCTCCTTCTTACGTATCGCCAAACATTCATAATAGCACCATTCCCACAATATAATAGTTAGGCCTAACACCCCGCTTTTAGTCAAAAACGGAGTGTTAGGCATGGTGTGTCACCTAAAACTATACAAAACTCTTGCTTTGTTTATTTCTCAATTCTCAGGTCGTAGAATTCTACTATTCTGGGGTAGGATGCATTGTAAACATAATCCTTTACCCAGGTTCTCATAGGTACAACCACGTTCTTCTCAAATGCAAAGATGCTGTGGGCATCTTCCGTAATAATGTCGTTAATCTGCTGATACATCTCAATCGCCTTTTCTTTGTCAACACCGGCAATTTTATGAGCATCATCAATCAATTTGTCCATTGCTTCGTCTTTGTAATAGGTGATTTTGTAGTTTGCGTCACTGTGCAGCAGGTAGTACACAAAATCGTTGGGGTCAACGTAGTCACACCACCAGTAACGGGTAAAGATATTAGCGGAGGTGTCAAACTCCTTCTGTTTAGAAGCAATGGTAGAGAATGGAGCGGTTTCTACCTGCAGGTCAACGTTAATTTTAGCCAGATCGCCCTTGTACATTTCGATAACCTGGCGCAAAATATCATCCTCAGAGGAATAGTAAGCGTTCAGGGTCAGAGTCTTATCTTTATAGCCGGCATCGTCCAGAATCTGGCGGGCTTTTTCCAGGTCAAAATTGTACTGGAAGGTTTCGTCACTGTAGCCCCACATATTGCTGGGCAGAATGCCCTTCATTGGGCGGGATTCGCCGTTGGTAATTTTAGTTACACCGTCGTAGTTAAACGCATAAGAAAGTGCCTGGCGAACTTCTTTACTGTCGGTAGGTGCTTTCTCGTGGTTAAACTGCAGGTAAAGGGTTTCAAAGCTGGGGTAGCTCTCGGCAGAAATACCATCAATCTTGCGGATATCTTCCACCTGGTCTGCCGGGATAAAGTCAACCATGTCAGCCTCGCCCTTTTCCAGCATTAAGCGTGCGGTGGAGTATTCGGTTACAAACTTGATAACAACCATATCGGGCTGGCCTTCTTCCCAACCGCCAAAGTAGTCAGGGTTACGGTCAAATACCATTCTTTCGCCGCGGGTCCATTCACGCAGCTTCCACGGGCCGCTGCCAACAGCGTTGTCGGTCATCCAGGCCTGGGCCAGGTCGCCGTCTTTTTCATTTTCCTTTACAGCAGTGGGACTCATAATGAAGGAACCGTAACCAGCAGCTACAATATAGTCAAAAGGAACAGCAGCATTCAGTTTGAACTCAATTACATAGTCAGAAAGAACATTCATGCTCTCAACGGTGCTCCAGATGCCAGCAGGTGCAGCTTCAATATCCTTGGTGCGCTGTACCGAAAAACGAACTGCCTCAGCATTTACCGGTGTGCCGTCATGAAATTTCATACCCTCACGGATTTTAAAAGTCCAGGTTAAACCGTCCTCAGAAACGGTATAGGACTCAGCAATTACAAAGCGGAACGGCTCTGCGCTGCCGGCGGGGTTAACCTCCAGCAAAGGCTGATAAACATTCAGGTTAAGCGGAGAGGTGGTAAACCAAACCGATGGATCCAGGGTATCTGGTTCGGTAGAAAGAGCATAGGTAAATACTATAGGCTCTTTATTTCCGCCTTGAGATGCGCCTGCCCCGGACGAAGCAGAATTGTTATTGCCGCCACAGCCTGCAAAGCCCACTACGAGCATTGCCATTGCCAGCAGCAAAGCGATTACAGATTTTACTTTACAAAACTGAAAGTTCAATGACTTCTCCTCCATTTGCACTTTTTTAATTTAAACAGCTGTGAACAGCCGAATAAGACTTTGTTTTTTCCGAAAGAATGTCTTTTTTTTGCAAAATTCATTTCATTATTTGTTAAATTATAGCACATGTTGACGATTTAACGCAATAAACAAATTCATAAATATTACACATTTTATACACAAATTTGTGTGTGCTTTCACTACGACTTACCACCTAACCGCACTTGGATAGGAGGATATGATTATCACAAGTAACAAAGAATAGGTTTGGAGTCAAAGCATCTGCTTGTGTTTAACGGCATACAAAATATGCCCCCTTGTCCCATCTATACACCCAACCGCCTATATAGAAAACGGTTCATATACGTTATAGTGAAATTTCTTACAACATGCAAAACTCACTGTTAAATTCCTCCGGTCTTTTACTAGCCGGGGGATTTTTTAACCCAGAAACTGGTCTGTACCCACTGTAAGCCATATGATTTTAATGCATGATACAATATTATTTCAGAAACATTATATAATACCAACTTTATACATATTTAAAGAGGTCTGCAAAAGACTACGGCAGTGGATTAATGCTGGAATAACGCCTTTCCCAATCTCCGTCAATCTTTCTCGGTGTCATTTCCAAAAGCACAGTTTTTTGGACCAGCTCCATAAAATATCACAGCAATACCAAATTCCCCCGGGGCTCATTGAAATAGAACTGACGGAATCAATCATTTTTGATGACTAAGGAATAGAAAATGTAAAAAAACAAATTCACCAAATGCATGAAATGGGATTTCTTTGTTCTTTGGATGATTTTGGTGCCGGATACTCCTCTTTAGGGCTGCTGATGGAATTTGACGTTGATGTTATTAAGCTAGACCGCAGGTTTTTCTATCATATAGAAAACTCCAAAACCCGGGAATTGATTGGTTCAATCATTCAAATTTCCAAGAAACTTGGTATACAGGTTGTAGCGGAAGGAATTGAAACCGAAGAGCAGCTGGACCTTTTAAAAAGCGTTGGATGCGATTTGGTTCAGGGGTATATTTATTCCAAGCCGCTTCCAGTTCCCGAATTTGAACAATGGCTGAAAAATAACAGCCAGCTGAACTGATTCAGGTTGGGGTAACCCCTTTTTACTGCAAATTATTTTACAGTGCTTTTTAAATATCTCCCACTTCTTTCAGCAAACTCCACAGGGTGAATACGAAACGTGGTAACACTGTAAACAGACCGCCGGCAAAAGCCGGCGGTCTGTTTGTTTATTGATGAATTCAAACACTTCAAAATCAGGGGCTTGCTAATATGTGCTATCATTCGCACGAATGATCGGTATAAAAATCATTCCTAAATCATTCCTACATTTTGCAATTTTTCAAAGCTTGGCTGTTTGATAGCAAAAGCAGGTTCTACCATTATAAAATTGGTAATTAAATGTTTGCATCTGTTGCAAAGGCCTCGGAACCTATGGGGGAAATTGTAACATAAAGGCGCAAAACCTTTTCACCAATGTTGATAACCTGTACACTTTCCCGCCCATCAACCTGCATTAACTCACCCGCCTGCAGCGAGGTTTCTTTGCCGTCTGTGATAACCTTGGCCTTACCCTCCATGACCTGCAGGAAAAGGGTCGATTCCAGATGTGTGTGCCCCGGCAGTATTTCCCCGTTTGCAATGTTCAAAACAAAAGCAATTACATTATTACTTTTAAACAGCATCCGCTTGGCAATTTTCCCCTCAGGTTCGACATAATAATCATTGAATACGAATTTGTTCAATAGGTATTTCCTTCCTTTCTTTTAACCCTATTATAATATGCACCAATTCAAGTATATAATAACTATATTTTTTTTCAAAATGTTCACTCATACCAGTTAATGTACATACCGTGCCATAGCAGATAAAACCACGCACAGAACCCGCGGTTAGCTCAGGCCCTATAGGGTACTATCTCTTGTGTTGACACCTGAAAAGATGCACCCCAAAATCCCAGCAAAAAAGAAAATCCGATTTCTAAAAATAGAAATCGGATTTTTGGTCGGAGTAGCGGGATTTGAACCCACGGCCTCTTGGTCCCGAACCAAGCGCGCTACCATCTGCGCTATACCCCGAGATAACAAAACTGCTCCGCCCGAATGGAAGAAGCAGTTTTATTGGTTGCCCGACTAGGATTCGAACCCAGACAAACAGAGTCAGAGTCTGTCGTGCTACCATTACACAATCGGGCAATATCTTTGATTTTTTCAAATCGGCGACGTTATTATTATACCGTGTTTTAAAAAAATGTCAAGGGTTTTTCATAAAAAGGTCGGAATATGAATAAATAGGAAATTTTTTCATATTGCTATTGCTTTTGTGTACCAATATAGTATAATTACAGTATCAACATGAACGGCAAGAGTATTTTGCCCCATGCTGGGAAAACTATGGTTATATCCAATTGATTGAGCATAGTAAAATAAAGGAGGTTTTTCAATGTCTGCGGTACATTTTAACAAAGGGTCTTTTCAAAAAGATGTAGAAAATGGTTCGGGCGTTGCTGTAGTAGATTTCTGGGCACCTTGGTGCGGGCCTTGTAAAATGCTTGGCCCTATTATTGAGGAGTTGGCCGAAGACTTGTCGGACAACGTGCTGATCGGCAAGGTTAACGTCGATGATGAGATGGAGCTTGCTCAGCAGTTCGGCGTATCCACCATTCCCACCCTCATCCTGTTCAAGGACGGAGATGAGGTTGAACGGCTGGTTGGCCTGCGTCCCAAGGATTCGTTAGAAGAATGGATTAAAGAAAATATTTAATGTTTCAATTCGAAATAGCGCAGACAGAATTTGTAAACTCTGTCTGCGCTATTTTTTTAACACGAACGAAGCAGCTTGCAGAGATTGTACTAAGCATACCTGTCCTCAGGGATAGGTGCCCAAAGTGTCTAGTTACTTAGTAGACTTTTTGCAAGGTTTGGTCTTAATTTCATTCCCAAGGTCTTCCCTCTCTCCCAATCAGAAGCAAGTCTGGTACTGTATGCAGTTTGCTGCAAAATGCTTGGGCCTTGTAAAACATAACAATTGTATCTTATTTTTCAATCTCAGAATAAACGGTAGTAATAATTGGTTTTCCATTCCTATCCAGCAACGGAGTAATCACTCCGATTCCCCCGTCGCAATACAACAGGTAATGTACACCTGTCTCCCGGTCCAGCAAAACTCTGCCGCCGAAATCAAAAGACGAATCCTTATAAATAATTTCAAAACGTTTCTGTTTTCCCACCCATTATCGCCGCCTTTCTGCATTATTTATGGTATTTGCCACCACCGGAAATAGAAAACGCCCGGTAAAGCTGTTCCAGCAGCAAAACTCTGGCCATCTGATGGGGAAAGGTCATTGGAGAAAAAGAAAGTTTAAAACAGGAGCGGTTTTTTAATTCCTGCCATAAGCCATAGGAACCGCCAATTAAAAATACCAGCGTACTCTCCCCTTCGACTGCCATGCGGTCAATCCGGCTGGAGAACTGCGGAGAGGTCAGTTTATCCCCTTCAATGCACAAGGAAATGATAGCTGCTCCCCTGGGAATCTTCCCCTCCAGCCGGCGCCCTTCCTGCTCTATAGCCTGGTTAATCTGCGCCTGAGAAGGCGAATCGGGCAGACGGTACTCCTCTACCTCAATCACTTCGGCCTTACAATAGCCGCCAAGACGTTTCAGGTATTCTGCGCACGCTTTGCGCCAATAATCTTCTTTCAGCCTGCCCACAGTCAAAACCCGCACATTCAGCAATCGCTTTCCTCCTAAAATACAATGATATCCGATGGGCAATCGCGCTTTGCCACATCCAAAATAAAATCTTTATGAGACTGCATCCCGGCCATACTCAACTCGCTGTACACTGCCTGAAATGCATTGCCAGGATAATTATTCTCTTTGCTCAGGTGGCCTAGAACCAACCTGGTAGTGCCATTACGAACAAGCTTTACCGTTTGGGCTGCGCAGTCGTCATTCGAAAGATGCCCGTTTGGCGCCTTTATTCTGCGTTTTAAATAATACGGATAACGTCCATTCTCCAGCATAGAGGTGTCATAATTTGCCTCCAGCATAACCAAATCACAGCCTGTCAGCTGCCGGTCCACCTCTTCGGTAACATGCCCCAGGTCGGTGGCATAACCAACTGTGCGGCCATCTGGCAATTGAATTCGAAAGCCCACACTGTCTAAGCTGTCATGGGGAGTGGAAAAGGTATGTATCAGCAGTTCCCCGATCTGGGTTTCTGCTTCCAAAGGAACTAAACAAGTGTTTTTTTCTATCAGGTCCCGTTGTGTTAAATAGTCTAAAACTACCCCAGAAGAGTAAATTGGAACCTTAAGCTTTTTGGTCAGCACCTTGAGTCCCCGTATATGGTCAATATGCTCATGGGTGATTAATATTCCCTGTATCTCTTCGGAGGCAATCTGCCGTTCCTGCAATGCAGCCAATATAGCCTTACAGCTTACCCCGGCGTCAATCAGCAAGCCGGTGCTGCCACCCTTTAAATAAGAGCTATTTCCGCTGCTGCCGCTATATAATGCGCAAAACCGCGACATACCTTTTCTCCTTCTTTTCATCAAAAAAGCCGCCGCAAGCGCGACGGCTTCCCATTTTTCCTAAATTCTCCTGTTGTCTGCACCTTATAGGGCTTTGGCCACTACTTCGTCCGGAACAACAACTTTTTGAATGTTGGCACCTAAAGACTGCAATTTTTCAACTACATTTTCGTAGCCGCGTTCAATATGGTAAATATCTTCTATTTCAGTCATTCCATCGGCCATTAAGCCGCCAATTAAAAGAGCCGCACCGGCACGTAGGTCGGTAGCCTTTACAGGCGCTCCAGTCAATTGATCCACGCCTTCCACCACCGCCACACGGCCATCCACCTGAATATTTGCCCCCATCCGCCGCAGCTCATCCACATATTTAAAGCGGTTGTCCCACACTCCTTCGGTAATAATGCTTGTCCCCTTGGCCAGGCAAAGCATAACGGTTATTTGGGGCTGCATATCGGTGGGAAAACCGGGATGGGGCAAGGTTTTTACGTTAGTCTTGATAAGAGGCTGTCTGCGCACTACCCGGATAGCATCATCATACTCGGTTATTTCCGCTCCGGCCTTTTCCAGCTTGTCGGTAATGGACTCCAGATGTTTTGGAATCACATTTTTAATCAAAACATCTCCTCCGGTAGCGGCCGTGGCTACCATATAGGTGCCGGCTTCGATCTGATCCGGAATAATCGAGTAAGTAGTGCCGCGCAGCATATCTACTCCGCGAATTTTAATGACATCGGTTCCTGCTCCCCGAATATCGGCTCCCATAGAGTTTAAAAAGTTTGCCAAATCTACAATATGGGGCTCCTTGGCAACATTTTCCAAAACCGTAAGGCCCTTTGCTTTTACAGCCGAAAGCATCACATTAATGGTAGCACCCACCGAAACAACATCAAAATAAATATGGGCGCCAATGGGAGTATCCCATTTTGCATTAATCATGCCATAATCAATGGAAACGCTGGCTCCCAATGCCTCAAAGCCCTTAATGTGCTGATCAATTGGCCGCACTCCAAAATGACAGCCTCCCGGCATGGAAACACTGGCTTCATTGCAGCGGCCCAGTAAGGACCCCAAAAAATAATAGGAGGCACGCATATGCCGGGCCATTTCATAAGGGACTACCGGCTCATGAATATAGGTCGTATCAATCTCTACCGTAGTGCGGTCAATAAGATTGACTGTACAACCCATCTCCCTTAAAATCCGCAGCAGAATAGTTACATCGCTGATATTTGGAATGTTTTCTATTACACAGCGGCCTTTTGCTAAAATCGTAGCCGGTATAATTGCAACCGCTGCATTTTTAGCACCGCTGATGGTAACTTCACCTTTTAGTTTGGTTCCGCCCTCAATCACAAATTTTTCCAAAGCGGTAATCTCCTTATCCGTTTTTAACATTAATATTATAACACCTTTCTATGTGAAATAAAAGGCGTTTTATGAAATAGCGGAATTTGGCACAGACACTTTTGGAAAAAGATTTTCCAGCTTTGCCGCACCTCATTATTCTGGACTTTTTTTTAAAAATATTTCAGCATTAATATATTTTTTATTATTGATTGGGAAAAGATCTCTCACTGCAGATCAGCTAAAAAACAACGCTGATGAATCTGATCAATTGTATTTTCTTTTTTCAATTTGTAGCATAAAATCTATTATGTTGATGCCGATCTTAATTGTTACTTTACTTGGAATAAAAATCATCAAAATTTGGCTTGTAACGCTTTGGTTGGCCCGCCAGCTCTGTCATGAACCCCCTATCATTTGTATTTTTCTCTAGGGTCGTTTTTTAGGTGCTGCTACACAGGCGTTTATACTGCCGGCATGCAGTTTTTTGACAGATTGAAACGACGGACAAAAGTCTACCGTTTTAATGGGGCAAAGCAACACTTTTCTTATTAAAACAGCGGCGCAGGAACCTGCGCCGCTGCCAAATCAAAAGATTTTAAACTTTATTAAAGGTAATATGCCGGGTTAACCGCTCTGCCATTCACACGTATTTCAAAATGGCAGTGGGTTCCTGTCACATTTCCGCTTCGGCCCATGGCTGCAATCAGTTGTCCCTGCTGGACATAGGTTCCAACCGAAACATACACCTGGCTGTTATGGGCGTACAGGGTTTGTACTCCGCCGCCATGGTCAATTAATACATAGTTGCCATAACCGCCATTCCAGCCGGAATATGCTGCGCCTACCACTACGCCTGCCTTAGAGGCACGTATTCCTGTTCCCATCGAACCGGCAATATCCATACCGCTATGGCCCCAATAACCCCAGTAGCCGCAGCTGACATAACCGCCGTCCGTCGGCCAGCCAAACCCTGTCGTTGGGCTGGTTGGCGTGGGGGCAACCTGGATGGGTCGATTTCCGCCCACCTCTAAAACCTGGTCTACAGGTTCTTTTATGGTTTCGCGGCCTACAATCTCGCTGTTTACTGCAACACCATCAATGTAGGTTACCTTTGCAGTTATTTGTTCTATGCCGGTTTGTCCCGAAACCTTAACACGGGTGTACCCGACGTTATAATTTTTATTGAGTGTCTGGGTTGTTTTGTAGCCTATCTCTTGTTCGTAGGTTTCAGTACGGGTTACCTTTACTCCTAAAAAAGGAACGGATTGCGAAATTAAAACCTGCTGTCCAACTAACAGGGAATCCTCAATGTCCGGGTTAAGCGTTTTTAACTGCGAATAAGGAATGTCGTTTTTATCCGCGATCAACGTTGGGGCATCCCCTGCCACTACAGTATAAACCCGTTCTCCCTCTTCCTCAGAATTGATAACCTCCTCCAGGGCATTGAAATCAACCACTGAACTTACCGGGTACAGACCATCGTTGACCTTTATCGGTTTAATAAACTCGGCCTTCTCGTCTTCAGCGCCGGTGGTATAACTTTTTAAAACACCTTCCAGTTCCATAATAAGAGATTCGCCGTCTTTTGTGGCACCGATGAATTTATCGTCTACATATAAGCCTGTTGCTTCGGTCAGCTCATTGCCAGATGCCTGAATCAGCTGGTCAGCCAGCTGGTCACTGCTGGAAAGCTGGTCGTCCTTTACTACTGTTAATTCAAACCGTGGAATGGTATCTTCAGGGCTTTTGTATTCCTCGTAAACGATACGGCCAAGCATCTCTTTTTCAGCTTCGTCAAACACTGTCTCATTTTGAATATAGCCAACAAAATTCCCACTGTACTGTACTTCTAAAGCCAAGGTCAAATGGTTGACATAACTAATCGTCCAAACCAGCAGGTAAACAGCAGCAGCTGGAGCCAAATAATTCAATGCTTTTGCAATATATTTCCAAATTCCACCCAAAAAGACAGCTGTCTTGTGTAGAACAACATTCCTTGGAATTTTTCCGTCTGCCGTTTCAGAACGCAGCTTATGCAACGACTTTCGAAAATCACTGCACTCTTTTTTAAAGTCAGCAAAAGGTTTTGCCATAGACTTCCAAAACACTCTTGAGCTTTCCGCTGCCTTTACCTTCTGTTCGGAAAGCGCACCCTTTGCCCAAACAAAAACTTTACGGGCAATGCAAAAGGTCCGGCGTTTTAACCGTTTTGAAAACCGGATAACGCCAACTCCTATAAAATAGCAACACTTATATAATAAAGTTGGTAAGGTTCGTTTGTTGAAACTGCGCTTTGAAGGCCGTTCTTCTGTCTTGCTCGTTCCAGGCCGGGAAGTTTTTTCTTCCACCGCCAAGGCTGCACAGCTTTTTTGCTGATCAGAAGCGATCTGTTTTGAATCAGCTATGCTTTTTTTGCCCTTTTTTTGTCGAGCCAAACGCATCAACTCCTTTCCGTAAAATGTCCGTACCACTTCGGCAGAAGACATTTTGTTTCTGTCATACGTTGCCAAAAGGCACACTACGATAGGGACTCTACATTTTGCAACATCATTATAGCCTGATGAAGTTTTAAAATCAAGTAATTCCGTGTGTTTGTAACCATTATAGAAGCAATTTTAACAAGAAATGCATAAGCTATTCATAATCCACCAGCAGGTTTACCAATATTATTTCCACTATCTGGAATTCTATGTATTACCGTCTTTATTCTGTTAAAAGCATGACCTCGCCCGACATAGACCTGATTGGCAAATGAATACCATCACTGTGTAATAAACTGACTCCACAAATGAAAACGTAAGCTTTTCTGCAAGCGGCAAAGGGTAAAACGCACAGAAGCTGCACCATATAATCTGCCTTTGGTTCCACCCCGGCGGCAATGAAAATTGCCAGGCAGAGAACACTTCCGAGCTTTGCATGACAGGGCTGTCTCATCTCACTGATTTTTCTGAGGTGCCGGCGCACACGGTCTGTCACCGGCAGTTTGAATAAAGTCAAAACCTCCGGCATAAGCAGGCCCAATAACGGTCCGATACCGGCGGACGTCTCACAATACATGAAAATTCTTTCGTCCATATCTTACGCCCTACATCTTTTAAAATGGCTGCCATCTTCTATTGTCCAAATTTTGTTGCTTTCACTTTGTCTTTTTGTTTCGCTTGCTGCTTGCAGCGAAAATTTTTTCTCACCAGCATGGCTGGTGCTTTTCTTTGCCGCAGCAATCTAAAAGAAAAATCCGCAGGAGCTAAACTATTCTCCCGCGGATCTTTACTCTCTTTAACTGAAACTACTATAACCTTTTGCTCTGAAAAGGAACAGATAAAGGCCCTATTTTGCCCGGGTGCGTACTTCTTCCAATACAGCGGCCATAAAGTCATCCAAAGACATGGCGCCCTTATCTCCGGCGCTGCGGGAACGTACTGCAACGGTATTGCTCTCTACCTCTTTATCCCCAACGACCAGCATATAAGGCACTTTTTCCAGCTGAGCCTCACGAATTTTGTAGCCAATTTTTTCTCTGCGATCGTCCACCTCTACCCGCAGGCCCTGGGCCCGCAGCTGTTCTGCCACGGCATTGGCGTATTCTTCCTGGCGGTCGCCGATTGGAAGAATCTTTACCTGAACCGGAGCCAGCCAGGTGGGGAAAGCACCGGCAAAGTGCTCAATCAGAATACCAATAAACCGTTCAATGGAACCAAACGCCACCCGGTGAATCATAACCGGCCGGTGCTTCTCGCCATCCGCACCGGTATATTCCAGCTCAAACCGCTCGGGCATTTGGAAATCAAGCTGAATGGTACCGCACTGCCAGGTACGGCCAATGGAATCCTCCAGGTGGAAGTCCAGTTTCGGGCCGTAGAAGGCACCGTCCCCCTCATTAATCTCGTAGGTTTTACCCAGCTCGTCCATAGCCGCGCACAAAGCATCTGTAGCAGTTTTCCAGTCTTTTTCATCGCCCATATGGTCTTCGGGCATAGTGGAAAGCTCGATATGGTATTTAAACCCAAACAGCGAATAAACCTCGTCAATTAAAGCTACAACGCCCTTAATTTCATCCTTGATCTGGTCTGGCGTCATGAAGATATGAGCATCATCCTGGGTGAAGCAGCGCACCCGCATTAGGCCATGCAGCGCGCCGGACATCTCGTGTCGATGTACCAGGCCAAGCTCACCAACCCGAAGCGGCAGGTCACGGTAGGAGCGCATTTTGGTTTTGTACACCAGCATACCGCCCGGGCAGTTCATCGGTTTAATAGCAAAGTCGGTGTCATCAATCACCGTGGTGTACATGTTGTCTTTATAGTGCCCCCAGTGGCCCGAACGTTCCCAAAGGGCACGGTTTAACATAATAGGTGTAGAAATCTCCACATAACCGTTACGGGTATGAATTTCGCGCCAATAATCAATTAGCAGGTTCTTTACAATCATCCCCTTGGGCAGGAAAAACGGGAACCCGGGTCCCTCTTCCAAAAGCGCAAACAGCTCCAGTTCTTTGCCCAGTTTGCGATGGTCACGTTTTTTCGCTTCTTCCAAGCGCTCCAAATATGCGTCAAGCTCGGATTTTTTAGGGAAGGAAATACCGTAAATTCGCGATAACATTTTGTTCTTCTCACTGCCGCGCCAATAAGCCCCTGTGCAGGAGGTAAGCTTAATTGCTTTTACCGGGGAGGTGTTCAGCAGATGAGGGCCGGCACACAAATCGCAGAAATCCCCCTGGCCGTAAAAGCTGATCTTTTCGCCTTTACCCGCATGCTCCTGAATCAGTTCCACCTTATAGGGCTGGTCTTTCATCTTTTCCAGGGCTTCGGGGGCATCCAGCTCAAAGCGGGTCAGTTCGGCGCCCTCTTTTACAATTTTAGCCATTTCAGCCTGGATCTTCTCCAGATCCTCAGCAGTAAATGGGGTCTCGACATCAAAGTCGTAATAAAAGCCGTTATCGATAGCAGGCCCAATTGCAAACTTGGCATTGGGGAACAGGTGCAGCACAGCCTGTGCCAAAATATGAGAAGTTGTATGCCAAAAAGCTTTTTTGCCATCGGCATCTTCAAAAGTTAAAATCTCTACTGCACAGTCTTTGTTGACCGGGGTACGCAAATCGCACAGCTCTCCATCTATTTTAGCCACACAGGCGGCCTTGTAAAGCCCTGCGCCTAAGGATTTGGCAATGTCCGCCACAGTAATGCCTGCTTCAAACTCTTTAACCGTGCCGCCTTTTAACGTCACTTGAATCATTTCAGTTCCACCTTTCTTTATCATATCCAATATAGTTTGTATAAATAAATAAGCTTCATCCCAAAACGGGATGAAGCTTTGCTCCACGGTTCCACCCGAAATTGTACAGGCTGCCACCCATACCTCTCGTAAGCGCTTTTAACGCGGCGCAGGCGGCGGGTTTGGGTAACAAACTTAATCCCGCACTCGGAGGGCGGTACGCAAAACCAATTGTTTTAAGGGCGCTTCCAGCAACTGCTCAAACAAGCAGTACACCCTATCTCTGAAAAACGGAACGGCTTTGGCTTCCTCTTCAACGAATTTCGCTTTATTTATCTGTATAGTATCACTAAAACCGGGCGATGTCAACCATATTTATGGTATAATAACCGCTTGCGGCTATTATACTTTCATGGCCAGGCCGACAAGCGGCCCTATGGCCAATTATACCATTTATACTTCGTGTTCATGGTATAATAAAGAGCCGGTTTATTTTGGCAATGGTCACAAACCGGCCGGATAATTTTCTTGACATGTACCTAATATAAATGTAAAATATGAATGTATATGTATTCTTTTATGAATTACTTATCAAATTTCCAAAAAAATTATTAAAATTCACAGAGAAGGAGGTAAGATTTTTTAGTATGAATCCAACAGATATTTTGTGGTTAGTTGTTTGTGGTTTTGTCGCGTTTGCTGTCGGAGTATTAATCGCCTTTCCATTAGGCGTTAAATATAGAAAAAAAGTTGCAGAGTCTGAAATTACATCAGCCGAAGATGAAGCAAAAAGAATAGTAAGCGAAGCAATCAAAACATCTGAAAGCAAGAAAAAAGAAGCATTGGTTGAGGCCAAAGAAGAAATCTACAAATTGCGATCTGATTTAGAAAAAGAATTAAAAGACCGTCGTAATGAAGTGCAGCGTCTGGAACGCCGGGTGCAGCAAAAGGAGGAAACGGTCGACCGCAAAATGGACAATCTGGAACGTAAGGAAGAAACGCTGCAGAACAAAGTTCAGGAAGCGGAAAAAAGGCTGGATGAGGCCGAAAAGGTAAAACACCATCAGTTTGAGATGCTGGAAAAGATCTCGGGCTATACGGCCGAACAAGCAAAGGAATACCTGTTACAGAACCTGGAAAATGAGCTGGCTCATGAAAAAGCCCTTAAGATTAACCAGTACGAAAGCCAATTGAAGGAGGAGTCGGATCAAAAAGCCCGCGAAATTATCTCTCAGGCAATTCAGCGTTGTGCTGCTGACCATGTGGCGGAGGTCACTGTTTCGGTGGTGCCGCTGCCCAATGACGAGATGAAAGGCCGTATTATTGGCCGTGAGGGCCGCAATATCCGCACGCTGGAAACCTTGACCGGCGTAGACCTGATTATTGACGATACCCCCGAAGCAATTACTCTTTCGGGGCATGATGCCGTAAAACGTGAAGTTGCAAGAATTGCACTGGAACGCCTGATTCAGGATGGGCGTATTCACCCGGCAAGAATTGAAGAGATGGTAGAGAAAGCCCGCAAAGAGGTGGACCAAAAAATCAAACAAGACGGCGAGCGCGCCGTCATGGAAACCGGCGTTGTGGGTATGCACCCCGAACTGATACGCCTTTTGGGCCGTATGCGGTACCGTTCCAGTTACGGGCAGAATGTGCTTGATCATTCGATCGAGGTAGCCCAGCTTGCCGGTATTATGGCGGCGGAACTGGGCGCCGATGTTGCAACCGCAAAACGCGCAGGTCTGATTCACGACATTGGCAAGGCCCTTACTCATGAAATTGAAGGTTCCCATGTCGCTATCGGCGTAGATGTAGCTCGCAAATACAAAGAAAATGCCGAGGTTCTGCATGCAATTGAAGCACACCACGGTGATGTAGAAGCCAAAACGATTGTAGCCTGCCTAGTTCAGGCGGCAGATGCCGTTTCAGCGGCTCGCCCCGGCGCACGTCGAGAGAATTTAGAAAACTACATTAAACGTTTGCAGAAGCTGGAAGAAATTGCCAACTCCTTTGAGGGAGTGGATAAGAGCTTTGCCATTCAGGCAGGACGTGAAATTCGCATAATGCTCAAACCTGACATCGTAGGCGATGACAAAATGGTTGTAGTAGCCAGAGATATTGTCAAGAAGATCGAAAGTGAGATGGAGTATCCCGGACAGATTAAAGTTCATCTGATCCGTGAAACTCGTGCGATAGAGTACGCCAAATAATTGAATTCATTTCATTGTAAAAAGGAGCAAGCCTGATGGCTTGCTCCTTTTTTACATCGCACGGTTGTTCCCATCCCATGCCGCATTGGTTCATTTCGCGGTAGCCTTTAACCGCATTTTTGATCGCACTGCACGATTTTGTGAATACCGGCGGATCTAATATATCAACAAAATGGACAACAAGCCAAACACATCTTTTACTTATAAAAGCTATACATCTTTTCAGAAAAACAACTCCCCCGCAAATGCTGGGTGGTTGTAAAACAGTAAAAATTGAAAAAGGTTGAAAACAATGCGTTTTCAAGGAGCGGCATGACTTCAGTCACGCCGTTTTCTCTTTCACCAGTGCTTCCAGAGGGATAGTATCACCCCCAAATTTCGTATTTAGACCCTATGAAAGGAAATAGCTTGCAATGAATCTGTTTTTTTGGGGAGGGCGCATTAAAGGGTAGACAGCATAGATGTGGCAGGGAAAAACAGTTTTTCTTGCTGCGGTATTAGCCACCATAGCTCTCTTCAAGAGCCCTGGTCGAGTGTACGACACCTCACAGGGCTCCCGCAAAGTTGTAAACTTTGTGGGGAGAGGAGACACAGCAGAATGAACAAGACTTGTTGCTAGCGGCAGGACAAAGGATGTGGATTTTGTGCCAACGAGGTGTATAAGTGCGCCCTTGTGACCAAGGGTTATTACTCCGCGACACCTCCCCCGGATCGTTTTCACAAAAATTCCTGCGCTTCTCGGCTCTTTGCAATATGGTACAGGAAGTCTTTGCCCTCGTCTTTGGTCATGGTTGTCGCTCCTGTACAATGCTTTTCAGAAAGCCACCGTACAGGAAAATACGATGGTTGTGTTTTCGGTGAGGCAGGGCGGAAATTTTCCGTTCCAGCATTTTGTTCTGGTTTATACTGTCAGATTTGCGTTTGAGTGCGTTCAATTTCTGGTAATGGGTAGCTTTTCTTTGGTATGGTTAACCCCTTTCAGTTATGGAGATAAAAAAGCGTCAGCCTTCTAAACCGCCTTAAACTGTACAGGCAGCACAAAAAAGCACCTTATGGTAGAGAGTATTAAATTTTAAGCAGCATACTGAATTCTCTTTTCAAAGGCAGTCAGTTTTGCTTTTAACTGGATTCGCTGATGATTGTAAAAGTAGAAGTATTCATCTATGAGTATGCGTGCTTCATCGTAAGTTTTGAGCTTGGTACGATAAATGCACTCTGTTTTGAGAATGGAAGAGAAATATTCAGCATTGAGGGCGTTATGCCGTAAGATTGTGTTAGCATAAAATATGCTTGGGATGTATATTGAAAGCCCCGTCACTGTGGAGCTGCAGCTCTGCAGTGACTTTCTCTTTTTCTTTTGCAGCACGAATAGTAGATCGAACAAGATTGATGTTTTGTTCTGTCCCTGTTCTGTAGGCAGCTATGCTATTGTCGAATAAATCTCTGATGATAGACAAATACAATGTTTCCTGTGCTGTTTTGATATATAAAATATCTGTAACCCACTTTTGGTTTGGTCTGTGTGTTTTGAAATCTCTGTTCAGTAAATTAGGATAACGTTGCAGATATTCACCTGAATTGCGATATTTCTTTCTTCTGACTGCTGACAAAAATTGTATTTCTGCATAACACGAAGTATTGTTTTGCTATTTTAATGTATGCAGACAGCCGATGGAATAATATAGAAAATCAACAAGATCTGCCATCAGATATGCTGCACCGAGTAGTTACCTCGAAGGATCCTCATAAGAGTTCACCACCTTTCAAAAAAATTACATCAAATTTTGGTCTATTTTCAACTCTGCTTGGAATCTCACACTTGATGCCATTTGTGAAACTGTAAAGAAGGTTTGAAAACATTCCCCAAAAAACAATTTTTCGGAAGAGAGCACCTCTTTTCTATGCTTGTTCTTCCAAAAGTTATGCTGAAAAAGTTGGAACGGAGTGAAGAGGAAAATGAGAATTGAGAGATATTTTGTGTAAGACGATGGTGCCCTACTTTACAAAACCAAACTGTAAAGATTTATAAGAAGAAATAAAGAGATATACTCAAATCCCTTTGTTTCCACCACTTTCAGCGGTTTCATGTAAATACTTATAAGAAGTTATAGAACGATTTTTATCTATATGATCAATAAAAAAATGCTGTGATTCAGAAAGCGTTAAATCTTAAGGCTGACCGTATGGCAGATGCAGATGACGCTGACACACCGGAACAGCAGTCAGAGGATCAAATACAAGATGACACTCCATATAGTGAGCTGACTGAACCGGATGTTGCTCCGCCTTATTCCGGCAGAAATAACAATCAGTCATGGTGGACAGATGAATACAAGGCAGCGAGAAGCTATTTATATGAAACGAAAACCTCGCCTCCCGACAGTATTCTGCTATATCACATAAAGTTTATCGAACAAATTCATGACTACAATTTTCTAGGAAAGTAAAGTCAAATAGTGTATTCATATCAGGCATGGTTTCGAAGATTCCCATCTGAACAAAATAATTGCAAAGATTACGGGTAAACATGACATATTCTTCTTCAATATCCCAGCCCCACTGATAATTATCCCGTTCCTGTTGGATTCCCGCAGCATCAAGTCCGAACTTCTTCGCCGAGGACAGACCGAAATCATCCAAAGGAGTTACCATTTCCATGACCTGATAGTTGACATTGACAATCTCCTGAATCCAGCCCCTTTTTTCGTTGATTTTGTCTTCAGTTGTGACGAGAACAAGATTTCCATAACCCAGATCGCTAGAGTAGGGATAGCTCAGAATTTTTCCGTATCCCTCCATAAAAGCAGTACCGGCCAGCGCCGCATCGCCACAGTAAGCGTCAATAGTTCCGGACTGCAGCGCCTCGTTCATCTCTGATGGCTCAATTTCCTTCCAAGTAATAGAGCCGGCGTCTATCTTTCGGTTATACAGATCTGCCCGCAGCTGTGCGTATTCCATGGAACCATTGGTATATCCAACGACTTTTCCAGCCAGTTTTTCAATGGAGGTTATATTCTGTTCCGTTGCCGTTACAACGGCGGAACCCTTTTGATAAAAATTGCACAGAATTTTTACTTTATGTCCATCTAACTGCGCCCGCAGCACAGACGGCAATGCCGACACACAGACGTCCACCTCCCCGGCTGTTAGCGCCTCAATGGGTTGCGTGTATTTAGAATATTCCTTTACTTCACAGGAATATCCGGCACTTATATGATTTGTATACTCCCGAACTGGCAGGGTAGGGAAAGACGCAAAGATGCCAACGCTTACTTGATCCGAAGCCTGAGACTCGAAGCTGTGACCATCCTGGACAGGCGCGTTATTGCTGCAGCCGCAAGCGGCTACAATCCAGAAAACAACAGAAAAAGCTACAGCAAGAAACCTTATATACATATGTTTCATATTTATCATTTCATCCTTTCAGTATCTCATATTTCTACCTAGCAATAAAGAATAGCATATTTCCATTTGCATTTGAAGCCATTTTTCATAAATTCAACTTACTTTTTGCTAAAACTTGATAGTTGCTATTTGAACAATCAACTAAAATTAAAGCCGTACTAATATGAAGGAGGATGTGTAAATGAACTTAAAAAAAGTTGTCGGGAAAGCACTGGCTGCATGTCTGGCAACAGTCCAACTGTTGACGGTGCCTATAAGCGCAGCAGTAGGCTCAGAAATCCCCGACAAAGCTGTCGCGGGAAAAAGCAATGTGGATCCGGGCTTTACCTACGGAAGCAAAGCTCGTGACTATGTTACTGGGCAAGACTACTATTATTTGGAAAATCAGTACGTCAAAACCTTAATTGGTCAGACAAAGGCGGCCAATGACAAACAGGGTCCTATGTCTAAGGGTGCGATTATGGATGCTGTGACACAGGAAGCCAAGCGTGAAAACTTGGACTGGACACAGTTTATTTTGGCTTCAAAGATGAGCGGAGCTTGGGATATGGGAAAAAGTGTATTGGACCTGAATGAGTTAGAGGTCAAGGGGAACACCGTGGTCGGAAAAGGTTTTTCGGAAGCCGCACCGAATATTCAAGGTGAAGTTACCTATTCTATTGTGGAGAATACGCCCCTTATTCAGATACAGGTGAAACTGACCAACAATGGTTCAGAGGATTACAATGGATATTTTGAATATCAGATTGATCCGGATGAAAGCAATGAACAAAACACTTACGTACCGGGTGTGGGCTGGACCATGAACACTATCAACACTGTTCTAACAAACCATGAGTGGACTGAGAACTATATCTTTGAAGGCTCTGCCAGCGCGTATACCGGCAACACCGCCCATGCAATCCTGTGGGATGAAGCAGATGCAGTTCCCAGCGGGCTGTTGAATGACGGATACATTTTCGGTATCTGGTATGACGCATCCTTGCAAGCTGGCGAGAGCAAAACGCTGACATTTTACCACTTGCCTCACCAGCCGGGTGGAGTGAACGAGCCGTATGCCGAAGCCGCTTTCTGGGCTAAGATTGTCAGCGGAGAAACTGATATTGCCAATTACGGCACTATCAACGGCTCCGTTACCGATCGGTACGGTAATCCCGTCAAAAATGTGGATATCACTTGCCAGTATGCAGTGGGCGAACATGCAGGTGAAAGCGCAGGGACGACCGTCACGGATGCGAATGGCAACTATTCCCTCCGCGTAGAGAAGGGTCCGTATACTCTGACCGCTTCTATACCCGGGTATGAGCAGGGTTCTCATTCAGTGGATCTGAATAACCAGGAAAATCCCCGTGCAGATATCATTTTAGATTCCATGAAAGGGACCCGCATTCTGAACACTACCAGCATGCAGTCCTTTGGCGGGATAGTGGAAGGTAAACCTGGAGACTATACGCTGGAAAATGAAGCCTTTACCATGCTGGTTGCTAAGATTACCAAGGACGGTCAACTGAAAGATTCCTCTGCGGGTCGTATTTTAGACATTGCCGCTAGCGGTAAATCGGACGTCATGGACTTTATATTTACCAGTTGGATTTCAGATGTTAAGCCGCATCAGGAAACGCAGGACAACGTAGTTCCTGGCGATTCCTGGGAACAGTTGGATACCAGGTTTGATAATCTGGAAGTAGTATCCCAGTCTAAAAGTAAAATTGTTCTGAAAGCCACCGGTGTCTACCATCATGATCTGGCAAACACCCCTGAAAGTAAGGATGGCGAAATCGAGCAGATCATCACCATAGAGAGCGGTAAGCCCTATGCTGAATTGGAAACCACCATCCGCAATACCAGCGGTCAGGAGCTGCAGGTATATGTCGGCGACGTTATTGATGTGGATGGGAACACACAAAAGACCTATGTGCCGGGGGTTGGCGATGTAACGGCGCCTTTTAATTCGCCGATCGATGAGAAACCGATCCAGCCATGGTTTGCGCAGTATGCCACTAGTGAGCAGGAGGTTTATTCGTTCCTGTACGAAGATGATTTTGATTTCCGGGTATTCGGCAACACCAACTGGATGATGGGTTATGCTCCGGTAAAGCTGGCAGCAGACGAAACCTTCACCTACAACCGGCAGCTCATCGTTCTGGATACCGAAGGCTATACCCAGCAGCCGGAGGCCATGACTGCCTACTATAACGTCTATAAATACGGTATGGAAACCCGTATGGATGTGTATGATGGTAAGGTACAGAAGGGAGATGTTTTCCCGGTCAAGGTCACAGTGGAAAATTCAGCCGAGAAACCGATTCGGAATGTGACGGCAACGTTGAAACTTCCTTATCAGATGTACTGTGTCGGTGAATCGGAAATCACTATTCCAGAAATTCCGGCCGGCGGAATCAAAACCGTGGAATTCTCTGTTCTGGCGCTGGAAGGCGGTCGTGGGTTGCTGAAATCGGAGGTAAGGACATCCGATGACGTAGCAATGACTTTCTCAGAGGCGTTGTCAATCTCCGGACAGGGGTACTATGCCGGTGACAACCATACCCACTCCATCTATAGTGATGGCAAGGGAACCATCCGTGAAAATGTAGACTCTGCTTATGAGGATAAGCTGCTCAACTGGCTGTACAGCACCGACCACAACAAGATTAGCCAATACAATGATACGGTGACAGAAACCAACCGTCTCACCGATAACTTTGTCAACATTACCGGTACAGAAATTACTTCTTCTAGTAAAGGACATGCCTTAGCTTACGGTGTTGGTTCCTTTATTCCGGAGTATCGGATTGGGAAGGAGGTCAATGGTAAAGTTTGGACTTGGCAAGACACAATTGATCAGGTAAATAGCAATGGCGGCGTCTTCTATGTGGCGCACCCCAACTATCCGGGGCTGGAATTCTCCGATCCTTATGGCATCCGTGAGTACACAGGTATCGAAGTCTGGAACGGTTTCAATCACGCCATTGATCCGGACAAAAACGTCAATACATTTGCCTTTGATTACTGGGATAATGTCAACCGTCGCGGTGAACAGAAGTACTTTGGAATCGCCAACTCGGATGGTCATAACTCTACTAAGATGGGGGATCCGTATATCAAGACCGAAATGGATAACCTCTCTTATGATAACATCCAAGATATTCTGGCAAATGGTAGTTTCTACGGCTCAAATGGTCCAGAACTCCGCTATGACATTGAGGGCGTGGGTATGGGTCAAACTCTTACCATCAAGGAAAGCGGAAATGTGGATTTCAACATCACCGCTTTCGATCAGAACTATGATCTGGTGAACGTCAAACTCATTAAAAACACTATTACCGGTAGTGCAGAAAATGGCGAAGCAGAAGTTGTTTTCAATAAAGACCTGAAGGGTCAGGGACTCAGCGAGTTCAAGACCACTATCTCTCTGCCCGTTAAGGCGGGAGAATTTTACCGCATTGAGGTAACCAGTGAACAGGGAACCACCGGTAACGGAGGAAATGGAGAAGGACAGGGACTCGGCTTTGCTTTCTCAAATCCTATCTGGATCGGCGATGGGGAAAAATCTAATGCCACTGACATCAAGAAAATTACCTACGCTGGTGGACAGGTTATCGAAACCGTTGGTGATAACATGGTAATTGCGGTGGAGGATGTTTTCTCGGTCGACAAAATGAATGTAGAGGTTTCGGATAATGCCACCGTCCGTACCGAAGTTATTGATGCAGTGGATGACGAACTGGATACGGCTGCGGCTGTAAAAATTACAGTGACGGCAGAGGATGGTACGCAGGATGTGGAAACCGTCTTCCTGACTAAAGGAAAAGTAGAAGAAACTCCTACAGAAATCATATCTTTTGCCACAACTTTTGTGAAGACAGAAGAGGGCAAGCAGCCGCAGATGCCGAAAACGGTGGAGGCTACTTATAATGATGGCTCAATTAAATCTGTGACTGTCGATTGGGATGAAGTCACAGAGGATATGGTTGCCGAACCTGGTATTTTCAAGGTGGAAGGCACGGTAGCCGGAACAACCATCAAGGCGGAAGCATTTGTTCAGGTCGTACCTAGCGAGGATGTCGAAGATGTCCGCAGCCTGTTGCAGAAAACCTACAAGTTTGCACAGAATTTGAGTACTGATGGGGTGGTCGACAGTGCTAAGGTGTTCTTTGAAAAGGCAAAAGAGCAAGCGAAGGCCGCGTTGGAAAACCCGAACGCAACCCAAGAGGAACTGTCTTCTGCGTGGGATACTCTGTTGGAAGGTATCTGGAGATTGGGGCTGTACCAGCCAAATAAAGCAACTCTGGGTTTGCTGATTGAGAAGGCAGAGATCATGGTTGCTCAGAAAGATAAATATGTAAAGGCAAACTGGCAGAAGCTGGTAGATTCTTTGGCCCAGGCAAAAACCGTTATGGATGATGGGGATGCCATGGAAGACGAGGTATCCTTCGCCGCAGAGGAGCTGCTGAATTCTATCCATCTTCAGTTGTACAAGGCGGACAAAGCCATTCTTGAAAACCTGATCGAAAAAGCGGAAGGATTGGATCTGACCGGCTATACCCAAAAAAGCGTTGCCGTGCTGAAGCCGGTTCTGTTAAGGGCCAAGGCCGTTTATGCTGACGTTACCCTGAGCATAAATGATCAGGAGAAAGTGGACGAAGCTGCCGACAGCCTGAATGAGGCAATAAACGGCTTAGTTAAACTGTCAGATGTATCTGGTGGAAACAACACTGGAAACAACACTGGAAATAACCAGGGCAAGCCATCGGGTGACAGCAATGTGGATAGCAAATCCAATCCGCAGACCGGGGAAAACCAGACGGGTATGTTAGCGGTGCCCTTGGCTGGTATTGCGTCTTTGGTGTTGCTCCTTGGCAGCAGAGTTTGGAAAAGAAAAGTAGAACAATAACGTCCTGTATCAAAGCTTTTTAAAAGTAAGGTAGCACTCTCTGTCAACCGGTTGGTTGACAGAGAGTGTTTTTTCAGGTACCTAAAGAGGAAACACCGAAAGCGGAGGAAAACACAATGAACGAACGTACCACCCAGCAAATTACAGAAATGAAAAACCAGACCATTGGGATCGAGGTTAGACCTATGTCAATACTTTGGACAAAAAAGTTGAAAGTTTATGCCACTTTTTGAAATTCCTCATCCACGTTTTACTGTAGAGTCATATAATCAATGGCACCTCTCTTAATATTTTTCCTATCTCTATTTTGTACTCCCCGTAAAACACTTGCCTTCCATATTTTGGTGAAAAGACTATATGATATTTACAATTCCAACTTGTATGTGCCAAACTATTGTTGTCATTCATTTGAATGTCCTCTTTGATGTTCTTGCAGTTATCAGGCCGCAAGTCTATTTTACATCAAAAGGAGTTTTTTCTTATATTCTCATCGCTTAAGCTCCTTTAAACCACGCGACTATCGCGTGGTTTTCTTTATACAAAAAAAGGTGTAATGGAATATTCCATTACACCTGTACGATACCATTTTTACACTAGAAACATGCCATGTAAAGGCTACATTGGCTGGCACAACCTAAATTAACCACGAAATGTAGTTTCATACCATCAGGGCAGCATTTTGGAATGGTTGTACCACTGCATCATTTAACTGTGTCAGCAACTACTTACGGGTACTTTTCCTGATTAAAGCACACTGCCCATCATTTCGTACTTTCCGTAATAGGCCTTTACATAAATTGCCTTTAGCTGCTCACGGGTAACCTCCCTGGGGTTAGTTTTGGTGCATTTGTCGTTGATTGCAGCTTCCACCATTGCATCCAGGTTATCATAAAAATCCTGTTCGCTGATGCCCTGGCTACGAATGCTGGGCTCAATACCAAAGCCCTTTTCAAAGTCAATAATACCACGAATCAGGCTGTTTACACCAATGGTGCTGTTGGGGGCAATCCAGCCCATTAATTCAGCTGCAAAAGCGTACTGGTTGGCAGCACGGGTATAATGCACTGGGTGCTGATCCAGACTGGAGTTAAAGTCAATCACATATGGCAGCATAATCGCATTTGCTCTGCCATGAGGAATATGGAACATACCGCCTAATGCGTGGGCCATACTGTGGTTGATGCCCAGGCTTGCATGGTTAAATGCAATACCTGCCATACAGGAAGCGTTATGCACCTTGCTTCTGGCGCGCATATCGCCTGGGTCTTTATAGGCTTTAGGCAGATACTTAAAGATAAAACGGATCGATTTTTCGGCCAAAGCACCGGTAAAATCATTTGCGTCTTTAGAAACATAGGCTTCCAGCGCGTGAGTCAAAACATCCATTCCGGTGTCGGCAGTAATATGGGGCGGTACCGAGCGTACCAGCTCGGGCTCTAAAATTGCAATATTAGGCAGCAGGTCATCATCAACCAACGGGTATTTCAGCTTTTGCTCCGGGTCAGAAATTACCGAAAAGTTTGTTACTTCCGAGCCTGTGCCGCTGGTGGTGGGAATAGCTACAAAATACGGCCACTTGTCCGCTTTTGCCACCTTATAATAAAGGTGGTTGATGGCTTTGGCTGTATCAATTGCAGAACCGCCGCCCATAGCAATCAAGGTATCGGGCTCATACTGGAAGGCCAAGGCCAGCCCTTCTTTAATGACAGCAATCGGCGCATCAGGCACTGTTTTGGCAAATACGGTATATTCCACATGTGCATCATCCAAAACATTGGTCAGCTGTTTTAAAAGTCCCGAGGACTCGATAAACGGGTCACAGATAATATAGGCCCTTTTTATTCTTGTAACGGTCTTCAGGTGTTCCAATGCACCCTCGCCCATAAATACTTTCGTTTTCACGTTAAAGATATTCATTGCATGTCACACTCCTGTTCTAATCTATTGTACATGAAATGAACAGAATAATAAAGGGGTTTTACAATTGTTTTTACAGATTGTTAAATTATTTACAATTCTGCCATGTAAGCTCCACAGCCTCTTGTGCAAAAATACCCCGCAAGGTAAAAAATACCAGGGAAACATGTTAAGTCCCCCTGGTAAATCCTTATTTAGCAGCACTCTTCCTCTTTTAACACCTTACAGCTCATCCACTTTGCCACATCTTCATAAACCTCATCCCGGTTCAGCTCATTGATCATTTCATGGCGCCCGCCTGGATAAAGTTGGAGGGAAACATCTTGTACCCCGGCGCCTACCAGGTCGCGATATACCTGCCGCACCCCTTTTCCGTAATCCCCAACAGGATCCATATCGCCCGAAAAAAGGAGCACCGGCAGCTGTTTGGGGAATTTCTGAAACCACTCTTTTCGGTTTGCCAGTTCATGCAGGGTAAACAAATCTTTCATTCCCGATGCAGTAAAAATAAAATTGCAATATGGGTCAGCATAATATTTTTCTACCATTCGCTCATCCCGGCTGATCCAGTCAAACTGAGTATGAACAGAATCATATTTGTTATTAAAAGTACCAAACGCCATTTTATTTAGCAATTTAGAACGATAGTGCCCGCCTTTGGCGGCTGCAACCGCCTTTGCCATCTGAATTCCTATTGGAACCGCAGGGTTTCTCCCTCCAGTTCCGCTTAAAATTAGCGCATCAAGCTCCCGTGAGTAGCGCTCGGCATAAATGCGTGCCGCAAAGGACCCCATGCTGTGGCCAAGCAAAACAACCGGCAGGCCGGGGTACTCTTTACGAATCAGCTGGTTCATGGTACGCAGGTCGGTCAGTAAAAAATTATAGCCATTTTCTTCCGATAAAAAACCTAAATCATAGTCCGACTGAACCGATCCTCTGTGCCCAATATGTGTATTTCCGCATACCACAAAGCCTTTACGCGCCAGGTATTCCATAAAATCCTGGTAACGCTCAATATACTCACACATGCCGTGCGAAATTTGCAGAACTGCCTTTGGCTGCCGAACAGGGGCACAGATTACACCGGTTACCTG
Source organism: Ruminococcaceae bacterium Marseille-P2935 (assembly GCA_900104565.1). Classification (GTDB taxonomy): domain Bacteria; phylum Bacillota; class Clostridia; order Oscillospirales; family Ruminococcaceae; genus Marseille-P2935. Next base: position 579,295 of record LT629951.1, on the reverse strand, counting down.
CACCAACCTGCTGGAACTCTCATAATGAACTCTTCTGGTTTCCACTTCCACCTGCGCTTTCCTCCTTTTTTCAAATAGCTCTTGCTATAATTATGCCCGAATATTCTGGGGGGCCCGCTCTAAAACCTCGCTGACTGTTCCGTCAATATCTACCGTAAAAAATTTAATATGGGTAAAGGTGCGGTACATCCGAAAAAGTACCGAATTGGAATTTTGGGGAATACCGGTAAGTACATTTGCTACTTTATTTTCTTTAATAAACGTTATAATCCTCTTAGCCGGTTCATCGCTGCAAAACATATTCATCTCTGCATCATTGTCTTTGGAAACATTAAACAAATGCTGCAGTGCCTGCGGGTCGGGTTGGCGATGGGTATCGGCCACAGTGATTACAGTCAGCGGCGTCTTGGTAATGTCGGCCACCTTACGTCCCGCGCATATAATCCGTTCGCAGGCAAACTGGTCGGTCACACATACGACTGTGGCAGGAGTTTTATTCTGCAGTTCTTCCAATGTCTCAATATCTTGAGGCAGGTTTATATTCATTTTGATTCTCCTTATTAAACATTGCTGTTATTTGCATTGTTTGTAGGCTGACTTTATAAATTCATACCATGACTACATTTTTATTATACCGTTTATTTGTTAATAAACTGTGATAGCTTCTGGAAAAAATCCCTATAAAATCAAACAAATTCTTTCTTTTTTTAACGAATGGCAGGTGGCTTTTCACCCCTATATGAATTGACAAGCCAAAGGATGTGGAGTAAAATGAATGCAATGAAAGTTAAAAATTTGACATTGCACGGGGGATTGTATATGGAGGAAAAAATCAAGCTGGCAAGCGAAAAATTTGCCAAGCTGGTACAAGACCAGCTGGAGCGCGCTTACCGTATTAAAGCTGAAAAGGATTTTGTAGACTATAGCAAGCTGGACACCATCATAATTGGTATTTGCGGCGGCGATGGCATTGGGCCTGTTATTACAAATGAGGCTCAAAGGGTATTGGAGTTTCTTTTAAAAGATGAAGTAAAAGCCGGTAAGGTGACCTTTAAAATAATTGATGGCCTTACCATTGAAAACCGGGTCGCTCACCATAAGGCAATTCCTGACGATGTGTTAAATGAGTTAAAGCAATGCCATGTTATTTTAAAGGGACCGACCACGACTCCCCGCGCAGGTGATCCATGGCCAAATATTGAAAGTGCCAATGTGGCAATGCGCAAAGAACTGGACTTGTTTGCAAACGTACGTCCAGTCAAGGTGCCCGACCAGGGCATTGACTGGACCTTCTTCCGCGAAAACACAGAAGGCGCGTATGCGGTTGGTTCCTGCGGATTTGACGTTGACCCGGAACTTACCATGGATTTTGTTGTGGCAACTACCGAAGGCTGTGAACGTATTGCTAAAATGGCTTACGACTACGCTGACCGAAATAAAAAAGAGCGGGTTTCTATTATTACCAAGGCCAACGTAATCAAAGCAACCGACGGTAAGTTTTTAAAAATTTGCCAGGAAATTGGCAAGAACTACCCGCACATCATTACGGATGACTGGTATATTGATATTACAACAGCCAAATTAATTGACGAAAAACGCCGGCGCGATTTCAGGGTGTTTGTTCTGCCCAACCTTTACGGCGACATTATTACTGACGAAGCAGCAGAATTCCAAGGCGGCGTTGGTACAGCGGGCAGTGCTAACCTGGGCAAACGTTACGCTATGTTTGAAGCAATTCATGGCTCTGCTCCCCGTATGATTACCGAAGGCCGGGGCCAGTATGCAGACCCTTGCTCGATGCTGCGCGCCACCGTTATGCTTCTCTCTCATATTGGGTATCAAAATGAGGCAGACAAACTGGAAAAAGCGCTCGATTTTTGTATGTACGAAGAGAAGAAGCTGGTAATTACCGGCCGCAACACCGGTGCAACCTGTGAGGATTTTGGCAATTACGTCATGCAGACGATTGAAAAGCTAAACTAAACCACCTTACTGACTGGAGGTAGGACTTGTGGCAAAAAAGCAAGCGGTATCGATTTCGGTCATTAAACGGCTGCCTCGGTATTACCGTTTTTTAACTGACCTTTTAAAAAAGGACGTACATCGAATCTCTTCCCGGGAACTGGCATCCATTATGGGCCTCACCGCTTCTCAGATTCGTCAGGACCTCAACTGTTTCGGTGGGTTTGGCCAGCAGGGCTACGGCTATAACGTGGATGACCTGCGCAAAGAGATCGCCCATATTTTGGGAATTGATCACCAGCTGCGCACCGTACTGATTGGCGTAGGCAACTTGGGCAAGGCGCTGATTACGCATTTGGATTTTGCAAAGCGCGGTTTTTCTTTGATTGGTGCATTTGATAAAGATTTAAACCTGATCGGCCACCAGATCGCCGGTATTCCAATTATGGATATTGGAGATATGGAGGCATTTTGCAAAGATAACCAACCTGAAGTAGCCATACTATGTATTCCAAAAGGTTCTGCCCAGGAATTGGCCGACCGGCTAGTTGCCTGTGGAATCCGGGGTTTCTGGAACTTCTCTCATTATGATTTAAAGCTGGCCAGCAAGGATATCAGGGTAGAAAATGTCCACCTGGGCGACAGCTTAATGACCCTTTGCTATCTGATTAACAATGCAGGGGACGACGACGAATAATATATAAAATCATACAAAAAGGGCTTGTTCTTTTGAATAAGCCCTTTTTGTTATGGTGTTACCTATTAAAATTTTCATTCCGCCGGTTGCAATCATGCCCCCTATGGCAGCCCTACCTGTGCCATTACAGAAAGAGCCCCTACCGGGGCCCATATTTAGAGAAGAATTCATGAAAGCGCGCAAAGCATTTTCATGTCCCCTATGCTGATTTCAAAATCCACATCGGCATTCTGCGCCATGTACTCTTCGTGCGTTGTTTTCGGCAGCGGCAGCGCGCCCCTTTGCAAAACATAACGGATGCACAGCTGCGGCACTGTTACGCCGTATTTTGCCGCCAGGGCCTTCAGCTCCACACTGGCCAGCAGCTTTCCGGTTGCAATGGGCGAATAGCCTTCTACCAAAATTCCATGGACCTGGCAGTAATCAATAATCTCCTCAGGCGTATTGCCCGCATAAAACCGCACCTGGTCTACCGTTGGTTTCAACGTGCAGCCGCTTAAAATATTGTCCATATCAGAGGGGGAAAAGTTGGATAAGCCAATAGCGCGTACCTGCCCGGCTTCACATGCCTCCTCCATCGCCTTCCATACCGCCATATTTTCTTCAGCATAGGTATTGGGCGAGCCCTCCACATATTCCTGAAAGGGCTTTGGATGATGGATAAGCAGCAGATCAATGTAGCTGGTGCCCAACTTCTCTAACGAGCTTTGAATCGTCTCCTTCGCCCCACGGTAATTTTTAACATCCCCCGGAATCTTTGTGGTTACAAAAATCTCCTGCCGGGGGACTCCGCTCAGCCTGATCCCTTCGCCCACGCCCTGCTCGTTTTTATACCCAACCGCAGTATCAATATGCCGGTAACCAATGTGCAATGCCGACTGTACCGCTTGGGATGCAGCCTCGTTTGGAATTTGCCAAGTGCCAAAACCCAGCTTAGGTATCTCTACCCCATTTGACAGCCGATAATTTTCTTGCAACATTTCTGCTTCCCCCTGTCTCGTCAATTTTACCATTTTAATGCTTTTAAATACCCGTTTACTCCCTGCCATATCTGGCCGGCAGGTCTATTCCTGTTCTAAAAAAGCCCTTTCTCCCTTCTTACCCAGGCCATACAGCGCCTCTGCAATCTTACCAAACTGCGCGAGGCTCAGCTCCTCTGCCCTGGCGGTTGCCGGTACTCCGCATCCTTCCAGCAGTGCAGCAATTTCTGCCTTGCTGGTTCCAAAATAAGCGTTTAAGCAGTTCACAATGGTCTTGCGCCGTTGGCTGAACGCCCCTTTTACAACCTCAAAAAACATTTTTTTATCTGGCACCTCTACTGCAGGTTTTTCCAAAACATCCAGGCGGATTACCGTAGAATCTACGTCTGGAGCCGGCATAAATGACCCGCGGGAAACCTGAAACAACACCTTTGGCACCGCGTAAAAACGAACCGCCAAACTAATAGCGCCTGCCTCCCGGGTGCCTGGTTGTGCACAAAGGCGCTGTGCAGCCTCCTTTTGTACCATAACCGTTATAGAGCGCACTGGCAGGTCGTTTTCTAAAAGATACATTAGAATGGGGGACGTAATATAATAGGGCAGATTTGCACATACCACTACATCCAACCCTGCAAACTCTTCGTTGATCAGCCGGTGCAGATCCACCTTTAATACGTCTTGATTTACAATTTTGACATTATCAAACCCGTTCAGCGTTTCATCCAGAATCGGCAGCAGCCTGGAGTCAATCTCGATACAAACCACCTTGCTGGCACGGCGTGCCAGTTCGCAGGTAAGCACCCCTATACCGGGCCCAATCTCAATAACGCCTACCCCTTCTGCCGCCCCGCTTTGTTCTGCCATTTTGGGGCAAACACTGCTGTTTACAATAAAATTCTGCCCCAGGCCTTTTGAAAAGGTAAATCCATGGCGTGCAAGAAGTTCTTTGATCACCCCAATATTAGAAAGGTTTTCCAAATCATATCATTCCTTCGTCGGCCCCTGCATACACATGGTACCGTATAAATTTTATTGTTTATCGCAAATGTTAAAAACTCCGGATCATATGGCCAGCGAATACCTGCGACGCAACAAAGGGAAATACGTCTAAAAAGGCTCTATCTTCCCCAATCAAAGCTTTTTTTGACAGTATACTGCTTTACTTGGCTGCATTTTAGGTACGCGTCCCCTGCTTACATCTTATGGTAAGAGGAAAAACAGTACCAATCCAGCACATAAAAAAACAGCCTAATTGCTATACGGTTATGATCCCGCAAAGCAAGCAGGGTGTGCGGTACACTGCATAAAAAACAGAAGCTGTCCCATATATGGCGGCCGTTTCATATTCAAATAAACTCACTGCTTTATCAGTATTGTACCATATTTTTCCCGCACTGAAAACCTGCTAAATTCGGGCTTTTTTCTGTTTTTTCGATCACCTTTTCCGGTTTGACAACGCTCATCAACATGTTATAATTAATAGTTAGTATTTCCATTTTATCAGGCTATAATTTGGTTGTTGTTTTTTAACCTGTTTGTTGTTTTTAAATGCTTTGCCTGTGTTATCTGTGGCATTCCAGTTTGAATTTACCTAACACGAAAAGAGCCGCAAATGTATAAAATGCATATTTCTCTGGGGCGGTGCAACACTACAATCAGACCAAAAACCGAGGAAACGAGGCCTGATTGTGAAAAAAGAAAAGAATTTTCATTCTGAAGACGAACAAGTAGATGAGGAACAAAGCATAACGGAAGAACAGAGTGCACAAACTGATCAAATTATCGAAACTGGTTCTATTACCCCCGCTAAGGGAAAACATGTGATTCACTGCCTTACTATTATCGGCCAGATTGAGGGGCACTATATCCTGCCTCCTCAAAATAAAACTACCAAGTATGAGCATGTGATTCCGCAGCTGGTAGCCATTGAAGAAGACCCGGAAATTGAAGGCCTGCTTATTATTCTGAATACAGTCGGCGGGGACGTGGAGGCCGGCCTTGCAATTGCAGAGCTGGTGTCCGGCATGAAAAAGCCCACTGTCTCGCTGGTGCTGGGCGGTGGTCATTCCATAGGTGTACCTTTGGCGTGCAGCTCAAAATATTCGTTTATTGCTCCCTCCGCCACCATGACTATCCATCCGGTACGGATGAACGGGCTTGTGGTGGGTGTTCCCCAGACGCTGTCTTACTTTGATAAAATGCAGGACCGCATTGTCCGGTTTGTTTGCGATAATTCTAAAATGACTTCAGAGCAGTTCCGCGAACTGATGATGAACCGCGGTGAGCTTGTTATGGATGTGGGCACTGTTTTAGACGGCGAAGCCGCTGTTAAAGTCGGGCTGATTGACAGCCTGGGTTCGCTGGCCGACGCCGTTGCTAAGCTGTATGAACTGATTGGAGAACAAAAAGCAGAAAAAGAAGCATTGGACAAAGAAGAACCTGAGGAGGAAAAAGAAACATGATTATTCATTCTGTCACACCAATTGACATGTTGCTTTATCCCGAAACTTCTGCACGGCCCGAAACCATGCCTTTTTCGGACGGACTGTTGGAAGGGGTAAAAAACCAGGACGGTTTTACCATTTCCCGGGTGATTTCTACTAACCCTAAGGTTTTTTTAGACAACCGTTACGCCCCAGGGCAAATTTATCACTGCTGACCATATGGCCAGCATACATATTGGAGGTTATCATCTTGTCCATTCTTGACGCTATCATCCAAGGCCTGGTACAGGGTCTAACAGAATTCCTGCCTATTTCCAGTTCTGGTCATCTTTCTATTATTCAATATTTTACTGGTTCTGGCGGGGAAAGCGGAGCCATATTTTCGGTATTCCTGCACATGGGCACTTTAATTGCGGTATTTATTGCTTTCTTTCCCACCATTTGGGCTTTGATCGTAGAATTTTTCCGAATGATCGGCGATATTTTTACAGGGAGATTTTCCTTTAAAAAGGCCGGTCCGGAACGCCGCATGATTTTTATGCTGGTTGTTTCCCTGATACCGTTGGCACTTGTAGTATTTTTAAAGGATTTTTATCAGTCTCTTTCTTCCGATAACGATATTATCGTGGAAGGTATCTGCCTGTTGCTGACAGGGCTTTTGCTTACGCTGGCCGACCGTTGCACCAAAGGCCACCGCACCGCCGGCGATATGCGTTACAAGGATGCTTTGGCTATTGGCGCCATGCAGGCGATCGCCCCCCTGCCCGGCCTTTCACGGTCTGGTTCCACCATTTCTATGGGGTTAATGATGGGGTTGGAGCGGCAATTTGCCGTGGCTTTCTCTTTTATTATGGGGGTTCCAGCCGTACTTGGCGCAAACCTGTTAGAAATGAAAGATGCCATGTCGGAAGGGCTGGCCTTTCAGCCAACTGTGCTTATCATTGGGCTTTTGGTAGCTGCTGTCTCTGGTTTTCTTGCCATAAAAATGGTAAACTGGCTGGTAAAGAGCGATAAATTTAAATATTTTGCCTATTACACCTTTGTTGTGGGTACACTTGTTGTGCTGCTTGGAATATATGAAACGTTAACCAACCATTCTATTCAGCGGATGCTGATTGGCTAACAAAATCGTTTCGGGCATGTTTGTAATACAAACTCCATGATTAGGGCGTATCATAAAATGGAGAACCAGCGAATGTTTTGCTGAAAAGTGCAGCTTCAAAAGCACGGGAATACTTTCTGTATTCTGGGCAGGGTTGTCCTAATCCAACCTGTTTCTGAATAAGCAGATTGGACCGGAAGATTTTCAAAATCTTACCGGAAAGCGGCTGTATAAAGTAAATGCGCAGAAGTATTTTCGTATTTTATGCAGTTTACTGCTATAGATACTGCTGCTTGTACTAAAGTATGGTGTGTTCCATTTGAAAACACACCCTAGGAAAAAGACGTTGAAAGGGTATTGCCATGGCTACAAAAAAGAAAAATAAATCTGCTGAAACCCGAAAGGCTAACCGGGAAAAGGCCGCTGCCAAAAAACAGCTTTGGGCAATTATATTGTTTGGTGCAGGTATCCTTTTGGGCGCCATGACCTTTATTGAGGGCCAGGTCGTGTGGAAGTGGTTTCACGATGTCTTGTTCGGCCTGTTTGGCATGGGTACCTTTTTGGTTGCTCCTATCTTAATTTACATAGCCATTTTAGCAACATTGGACCGCCCTGGTACTAGGATTGGCCTAAAAGTGCTGCAGGCGGCGCTGGTAGTGACACTATTTTGCGGTACCATGCAAATCTTTTTTGGCATTAATGATGTGGACGGGGTTTGGCCAACCATCGTTTCCCTGTTTAAAACGGGGGTCGACTGTAAAGGCGGCGGCCTTGCTGCTGGAATTTTAGGCGTACCTCTGTTAAACCTTTTTGGAAAGATTCCCGCAGCAATCACCATGATTCTGCTGATCTTCCTGTTTTTGATGATCATTACCGGAAGCACCCTGATCGGTTTATATCACAGCGCTAAAAAACCAGTAGAAAAATTGGGTGAAGTTTATCGCGAAAAGGTGGTGGAGCGCCGCACTGCTCCCCGGTTTAATATTGACGTTCCCATGGACGAGGCTCCTCTGCCTCCAGTTTCTGAACCTATGCAGGACACTGCCGCAATTCAGGATAACCAGGCCATAAAAAAGGCGAAAAACCGGCTGTTTAACAGCCTGCGCTCTGAGCCCCCTGCGGCCAATCCCGAACTGGAGCCGGTAAAAGCCCCCGCAGCCCCTACCACCCCTCAGGTAAGCAACTTGACCGTCCCCCACAGTGCCAAAATGCCGTCTGTGGTAACCGATGATCCAGAGGACCAAACCGAAAAGAACCCCTATATTGATGATTTGATCAGCCGTGCCCTTACACCGGATTACACTGATCCGGAAGAACCGGACATGATCACCCGGAAGGCCGAAACTGATTTACAGGCCGATACGGCGCCTGGAAATATGAATCTTCAGCAGGAGCACCTGCCCGAAGAAGGCGGTATTAAAACAGTGGAATATGTTTTTCCGCCTGTTACCCTGCTTAATGAACCGGTACAGCCCAAAGGTGGCGATGTCACCGACGAACTGAAACAAAATGCCACCAAGCTGGTTGACACCTTAAAAAGCTTCGGCGTGCAAACCCGCGTCATCGATATTTCCCGCGGCCCTGCTGTAACCCGTTATGAACTGCAGCCTTCTGCCGGGGTGAAAATCAGCAAAATTACCGGTTTGGCCGATGATATTGCCCTGAACCTGGCTGCTGCCGGGGTGCGTATCGAAGCACCTATTCCCAATAAACCGGCCGTTGGCATTGAGGTTCCCAATAAGGTGGTAAGCACCGTCAGTTTCCGGGAAATAATTGATTCCAATGAGTTTGTCGATGCCAAAAGCAAGCTGACCGTAGCCTTTGGCCGTGATATTGCCGGCAATATTGCGGTGGCTGATTTGGCTAAAATGCCCCATATGCTGATTGCCGGTGCTACCGGTTCCGGCAAGTCGGTGTGCATCAACTCGATTATTATGAGCATTCTTTATAAAGCTACCCCTGACGAGGTTAAACTGATTATGGTGGACCCCAAGGTGGTTGAGCTTGGCGTTTACAATGGTATTCCCCACCTGATGGTGCCGGTGGTCACCGACCCCAAAAAGGCAGCCGGTGCACTGTGCTGGGCTGTCACCGAAATGCTGAACCGCTACAAAATGTTTGCTGCAACTGGCGTGCGGGACATTGCAGGCTATAATAATTTTGTCAGCGGCAAGCCCGATATGAAGCCAATGCCGCAGATTGTAATTATTATCGACGAGCTGGCCGACCTGATGATGGCCGCCCCCAACGAGGTAGAAGATTATATCTGCCGTTTGGCCCAGATGGCCCGCGCCGCGGGCATGCATCTGGTCATTGCCACACAGCGCCCTTCGGTAGATGTTATTACTGGCGTTATCAAAGCAAACATCCCCTCTCGGGTAGCTTTTGCAGTATCCTCCCAGGTAGATTCCCGTACTATTTTAGATATGGGCGGCGCCGAAAAACTGCTTGGCCGCGGAGATATGCTATTTGCCCCGGTGGGGTCGGTAAAGCCGCTGCGTGTACAGGGCTGTTTTGTAACCGACCACGAGGTAGAAAGCGTCACTGCCTTTATTAAAGAAAACTTTGCTGCAAGCTACGACCAGCAGGTCATTGACGAAATTGAAAAGCAGGCAGTTCAGGAAAAATCAGATAAAAGCGGGGACGGCGGCGGTTTTGCCGAGGAAGACGACATGCTTCCCTCTGCCATTGAATGTGTAATCGAAGCCGGGCAGGCATCCACCTCATTGCTGCAGCGCCGGCTAAAGCTTGGCTATGCCCGGGCCGCCAGGCTGATGGACGATATGGAAAGCAAGGGCATCATTGGCCCCTTTGAAGGCAGCAAACCCCGCCAGGTGCTGATCTCACGGGACCGCTGGATTGAAATGAAACTAAACCAGCAGGCTGAATCACAGCAAACCATATCTCAGTAAAACATAGAATATATTGGTTGAAATGCGTGAAAGCAACTTATTTTGAATGCTTGCGCTAAATTTGTATTTTCTGGCAATTATTGTCAAAGCCATATTCTGACAATATAAATTATTTTGTGTCCTAAAACGATTCGCCGGGCAGACAAACGTTTGTCCGGCGCTATTTTTCAAGGAGGAACCCATGAGCGGTTTTTTACCCATTACTATGGAAGAGCTAGCTGCCCAGGGCATTACCCAGCCTGATTTTATCTGCGTAACCGGGGATGCCTATGTAGATCACCCAAGCTTTGGAATTGCCATTATCTCCAGGCTGGTGCAGTCTATGGGGTACTCGGTAGCAATGCTTGCCCAGCCAGACTGGCATACCGACCGGGATTTTACCCGCTTTGGCAGGCCCAAATATGGTTTTTTGGTTACTTCAGGCAATATAGATTCCATGGTTTCCCATTATACTGCCGCTAAACGGCTGCGCAGTGACGACCCCTACTCTGCCGGGGGAAAGGCTGGAAAACGCCCCGATCGGGCAGTTATTGTTTATTCTCAAAAAATAAAATCTATTTACCCAGACTGCCCGGTGGTAATCGGCGGATTGGAGGCTTCTCTGCGCCGGTTTGCCCATTATGACTATTGGGATGACGCGGTTCGTCCTTCTATTCTGCTGGAAAGCGGAGCCGATCTGCTGAGCTACGGCATGGGTGAACGTTCCATGAGCCAGATTGTATCACGGCTGGCGGCCGGGGAACCGGTTCAAACGATCCATGACATTCGGGGCACCTGTTTTCTCACTGGATCCAACGGCATCCCGTCCGATTCAGTCAGCTGCGCTTCGCTGGCCAAGGTAAGCAGCGATAAAACCGCTTATGCCCGCGCTACCAAGCTGCAGCTGGACGAGCAGGACGCCATTACCGGGAAAGCCGTGGTGCAAAAACACGGAGAGCAATATTTAGTACAGCTGCCCCCTGCCCCACCGCTGACACAAAAAGAGCTGGACGATGTGTTTGCGCTGCCTTTTACACGGATGTACCACCCAGTTTACGAAAAAGACGGCGGCGTCAAGGCAATTGAAGAGGTAGAGTTTTCCATCATCCACAACCGGGGCTGCTTTGGCCACTGCAATTTCTGCTCCATTGCGCTGCACCAGGGCAGGGTGATTAGCTGCCGCAGTGAACAGTCTATTTTAAAAGAGGCGGAAAGTTTTACCCACAATCCCCGGTTTAAGGGCTATATTCACGATGTGGGCGGGCCAACTGCAAACTTCCGCCAACCTTCCTGTAAAAAGCAACTTACCAAAGGGCTGTGCATGGACCGCAAATGCCTTGCTCCAAAGCCTTGTCCTGCCTTGCAGGTAGACCATTCGGAGTATTTAAACCTGCTGCGTAAGCTGAGAAACATAAAAGGGGTAAAAAAGGTATTTGTGCGCTCTGGCCTACGGTATGACTATATGATTAAAGACCCTGACCCCACCTTTTTGCAGGAACTGGTGGAACATCATATCAGCGGCCAGTTAAAGGTGGCCCCCGAACACTGCAGCGCACCGGTGCTGGATAAAATGGGCAAACCCCATATTGGCGCATATGAAGAGTTTGAAAAGCGCTTTTATGCCGCTACTCAAAAAGCAGGCAAGCAACAGTACCTGGTGCCCTACTTAATGTCATCGCACCCTGGTTGTACCCTGCGGGATGCTGTTCAGCTGGCGTTATTTTTAAAAAAGCACCGTATCCATCCTGAACAGGTACAGGATTTTTACCCTACACCGGGCACCCTTTCCACCTGTATGTTTTATACCGGATTGGACCCTATGACAATGGAACCGGTGTATATTCCCCGTACAGCCGAAGAAAAACGACTGCAGCGGGTACTGCTGCAGTACTTTAAGCCCGAAAACCGCTCCCTGGTATTAGAAGCGCTGGAAAAAGCCGGACGGAGGGACTTAATCGGCTCGGGGAAAGACTGCCTAGTGACGCCCGATGCCGCTTATTTGCGCCGGCAGCGGGAGTATGCACAGGCCAGGTCTTCGGAACGTGGAAAACAAAAAAAGCCGTCCCGATATGCTAAGAAAAAACCAACTTCCCGGAAAGGCAGGTAATTTATGCCAACCTATAAGAAAAACCGTAACGGTTCAAACAGCCGCAGCACCGGTCGTTCCCCTTCCTCCAAAAAGAAAAAACGCACTTCAAAGTCCAGCCTGCTGGCCTGGGCAATTGCAACGGTTGTCATTTTTGCTGTAGTTTTTATTTCACTCAACCAATTAATGGGTGACCCGTTCCCCATCATCCCCACCTGGAACGAATTGCTGAGTTTAGATGGCGAACTTCTTTCCAGCCAGGTTGCTCCTACAGATGGCTCTGCTGTGAAAGTACATGTTATTGACGTAGGGCAGGGAGATTCCCTGCTGATTCAAACACCAAGCCAGAATGTGCTCATAGACGCCGGGGAGAACAACAAGGGGGAAACGGTGGTTGAATATTTAAAATCACAGGGAGTAACATCTTTAAACCTGGTAATTGGCACCCACCCGCACTCTGACCACATTGGCGGATTGGATTACGTCATTGAAAATATGGATGTTGCCCAAGTGCTGATGCCCAAAATTCCTGATGTGATTGTACCCACCACCAAAACCTATGAAGATGTTTTAAATGCAGTGGCGGCAAAAGAGCTGAAAATTACCGCGGCAAAACCCGGACAGATTTTTGACCTGGGCAGCGGTGCCCAGCTTACCATATTGGGGCCGGCAGGAGAATTTGCTGACCTCAATAACATGTCGGTAGTCTGTCGGCTGGATTTTGGAGGAAATTCCATGCTCTTTACCGGGGACTGTGAGGAAGAAGGCGAACAGGCTATTTTACAGTCTGGCGCCAAGGTGGATACTGACATTTTAAAAGCCGGCCATCACGGCAGCAGTACCTCTACCAGTGACGATTATCTGGCGGCAGTCTCCCCCAGGTTTGCAGCCATCTCTCTTGGTGAGGGAAACAAGTACGGGCATCCTCACAAAGAGACTATGGAAAAACTGCAGAATATTAACGCGCAAATTTACCGAACAGACCTGGATGGAGCCATTGTATTCACCTTGGATGGGACGGACATTGTTGTCACTGTCCAAAATCAAAATGCTGCTTAACGGAGGGGCCGAGTATGAAACAGTATACCATTGACCGTTTGGAAGAGGGCTTTGCCGTATGTGAAGCATTGGACCGCAGTACAGTCTCTATCCCTCTTTCCCTACTGCCTGACAATTCCAGGGAAGGTGATTGTCTAATTGTTTTGGAGGACGGCAGCTTCCAGTTGGATGATCAGGCAACAGCTGCCCGCAGAGCCAAATTGGCAAAACTGCAAAACTCTTTATTTGAATAAGTGTTTGCTTTGCCTGTTATTAGTAATAACAAATGAATAGCACTGCTTAACTTGTAATGGCACAGTATATGCCTGACATCTGCAACTGTTTATGGAGCACGAGCCCTAAATTTTTTGCAGCATGTTATACTACTGCCTGCCAGCAAGCTTTTTCACCGGCATATTTCTTTGCCATATTGCATCTTACGTTATTGCCAAATACTGTGGTTCGTTCCAAAATACACGCTGACAAACAACAGATTTTATCCTATCTCCCTGTTTTTCCCCATGCAAAAAACCCTTTTTCTCACCCGGCACAGCCGCCGGGTATTTGCACGGTACAAAAATACGGGCCGGTAATATTTACCGGCCCGTACTACTATAATTACAGCAAATTATAATCGTTTATCTTCAGCTGGAACCGCAGCCCCAAAAACTCCGCCGCTCGTTTACACAGCACCATACGGGAAAGAAAGATTTCAAAATAATCCATGACTGCGCTGATTTCGGGGTGTAGCTGCATCTGCAGCTCGACTGCTTTATGGTCAATGTCCAGCTTTACAGTAGACCATTCCACCGCATAGTTTACACGGTCATAAATATCAAAAGAATCCAAAACACCTTTGCGGTTCCCATTGGCGGCGTTGCGTACCCGGCTGCGGCGCACATCACTTTTATCGGCCAAAATTAACGCCGCCGCTACCGGATTCACCGGAACTGCGGTAGATTCGTCATGGTTGCCGATTGCCGCAATTACAATGGAAATTTCATCGGCACCCATACCCATTTTGTCCAGCAGGCGGAAAGCCATTACCGCTCCGCTTTGTGCATGGTCTATCCGGTTAATTACGTTGCCAATGTCATGCATGTAGCCGGCAATTCTGGCAAGCTCGGCCGTACGCTCAGGGTACCCCAAACCAATTAATAAATCATAAGCGTCTTTGGCCACCTTATTTACGTGGGCATAAGAATGCTCTGTAAAGCCAAGCGCCTTTAGGCTGGCATCTGCATTTTCAATATAGGTTTTCAATTCTTTGTTGTTTTTTACATCCTGAAAGGTTACCATATTTCCTTTTTCCCTCCTGTTTACGGCCACCATTCCGGCCGTTTTCTTTTACTCTTTTATTTCTTTTAGTATAACCCATTCTTACAAAAATTGATAGAATATTTTGTTAATTTTACTTAGTCTATACGCAACGGTAAAATTCTTAACAAACCTTAATTGACAGTTTTCTTAGACGGCTTTATACTGGAAACAAAAGGACAAACTGCTCATATTTGTTCTGAAAACAGAAATAATAAAGCTGTACTTGTCAATTGGATCGGTATAAAAATCGGTATAAAAAATGACGGTTACAGCGGAATGGAGAAGATTTTATGGCTATTTTAATCACTGGCGGCGCAGGCTATATTGGCAGTCACACAGCTGTTTGCCTATTGGATGCAGGGTATGAAATCGTGATTGTGGATAATTTTGTCAACTCTAAACCAGAGGTTTTAGACCGTATTAAGTCAATTACCAAAAAGGATTTTAAATTTTACGAGGCTGATATTGGCGACGAGAACAGGATGAATACGATCTTCCACGAAAACACGATTGATGCGGTCATTCATTTTGCCGGGTTAAAAGCTGTGGGCGAAAGTGTAGCAAAGCCGTTGGAGTATTACAGCAATAATATAACCGGCACCTTAGTGCTGTGCCGTGTAATGGCAGCAGCAGGCTGTAAAAAAATAGTGTTTTCTTCTTCTGCTACCGTTTATGGCACCAATCAGAATGTGCCTTTCCGGGAGGATTATCCGCTCTCTACCACCAACCCATACGGCACCACCAAACTGATGATCGAGTGGATTCTAACCGACCTTTTCCATGCAGACCCCGAATGGAGTGTGGCTCTTCTGCGTTACTTTAACCCCATTGGTGCACACCCCAGCGGACTGATCGGAGAAGACCCCAATGGTATTCCCAACAACCTGCTGCCCTACATTGCTAAAGTAGCTTTGGGCAAACTGGAACAGCTGAATGTATTCGGTGACGATTATAACACCCCTGATGGAACCGGCGTACGGGATTATATTCATGTAATGGATTTGGCCGAAGGCCATATTAAAGCGCTGGAATACATTCTTTCACGCACAGGTGTAGAGCCAATCAACCTGGGCCGTGGCAAGGGGTACAGTGTGCTGGAAGTGGTACGCGCCTTTGAAAAAGCCAGCGGCAAAAAGGTACCTTACCGAATTGCACCCCGCCGGGCCGGAGATATTGCAACCTCTTATGCAGATGCCGCTAAGGCAAAAGAACTGTTGCACTGGCAGGCTGTGCGGAATATTGACCAGATGTGTGCCGACGCCTGGAATTTTGCACAGCAAAATATAAAATAGCGAATAGCTTAAAAAGGAGGAAGACAGCATGCGGCTAAAAAAACTGGTTGGCTTTTTGTTTAGCCGTATGGTAATCGTAGGCCTCCTAATTCTGCTTCAATTTGCATTTATTGTAGTTTCTATCGCATACCTCAGTACTACAACCATTTACCTTTACCCGGTTCTGGAGCTGCTCAGCCTGGCGGTGGTGCTTTGGATAGTTGCTTCACAGGACAACCCCTCTTACAAAATTGCCTGGATTATTGCCATTTTTGTATTTCCCTTGTTTGGGGGGCTGTTTTATTTGGTTTGGGGGAATAAAACTCTGAACAAAAAAATGCGCAAAAAGCTGGAGGTTTCGGTTCAGGAAGGCCATCAGTATTTGGAGGAAGACTCTAATATCCGCCAGGCTCTCAATGAATTAAGCCCTCAGCTGACTGTTCAGAGCGATTATATCCGAAACGTTTCAGATTTTCCGCTCTGCCGCAACACCACTGCCCGGTACTTTAAAGTGGGAGAAGAAAAGTTTGAAGCGTTAAAACAAGAGCTAATGAAAGCCAAAAAATTTATTTTGCTGGAATACTTTATCTTAGAACCAGGAAAAATGTGGGACACGGTCTTTGACATTCTCAAACAAAAGGTAACCGAGGGAGTAGAGGTCAGGCTGATGTATGACGATGTCGGAAGCCTGCAGACCCTTCCAAAAATATATGACAAGCTGATTCAAAACGCCGGTATTAAGCTTACCGTATTTAACCCATTCCGACCGCGTTTAAATGCAATGATGAACTACCGTGATCACCGGAAAATTTGCGTGATCGACGGAAATGTGGGTTTTTGCGGCGGTATTAACCTGGCGGATGAATATATTAATGTCTACCCTAAGCTTGGCCATTGGAAGGATACTGCTGTTATGCTGACTGGGGACGGGGTTTGGAATTTCACTTTTATGTTCCTTCAGCTTTGGAAATATGAATCTGGTGAAGATATTGAATTCGACCGGTACCGCCCAACCGTTTCCTGCACAGATGCCAAAGGTTTTGTTCAGCCCTTTGGTGATAGCCCGCTGGACAATTACAATGTTTCGGAAAATGCTTACCTGCATATGATTAACCGTGCTACCCGCTATGTATATATCACTACCCCTTACCTGATTTTAGATAACGAAATGATTACCGCATTGTCTATGGCGGCCCAAAGCGGTGTGGATGTACGTATTATGACCCCGCATATTCCCGATAAATGGTATGTGCATATGGTCACCCAGTCTTATTACAAGCCGCTTTTGGAGGCCGGGGTAACCATTATGGAGTATACGCCTGGCTTTGTTCATGCAAAAATGTTTGTAGTGGACGACCGGGTAGCCATTGTAGGCACCACCAACCTGGACTTCAGAAGCCTTTACCTGCACTTTGAATGTGGTGTAGTTTTTTATGAAGCGCCGGTCATTGCAGATGTAAAAAAGGATATTTTGGATACTTTGCAGGTCTGTACCAATATTACCCTGGAAGTAGCCAAGCAAATCAGTTTGCCTAAGCGTATTCTCCGCTCTTTCCTGCGGTTGTTCGCTCCGATGATGTAATTTTGGGTTTTGTCCCTGCCCAGCCTAAAATGATACGCTGGGTTGCCAGTGCTGAATGATGCTTTGCCTTAATATGTACTTTGGGGTGATAACTTACCTCAGGGCTTTCGCTGTACCTGATATGCTTTGGTCCTCTAAAGTTTTATAAAAACAGACGGGTACTTGTCGTTTCCATCCTGTTTACTAAGGTGTAGGCGGTGGCCGTCAGAATATTTATTCCAATTTTTTCTCTTGCGGGCTTTGTTTAAAGCATACTAAAATTTAGCAAAACCAGGCCGGAAACAATTCCGGCCTGGTTTTCTGTGCTCTTCAGTGAGCATAGCCACCCCATTTAAAATAACTTCGTATTAATTAATAAAATATGTACGGTTTGTGTCTGTTTTATTGATTATCTGGTAGAATTATGGTATTATGGGATAAGATTTTTAAGAAAAAGGAGCGAATAATATGGAACCGATCCAAGCGGGAATTCTTTCTATTCTTCCTCCGGTGATTGCTATTGCATTGGCCCTGATCACCAAAGAGGTATTCTCTTCCCTGATTATCGGCATCCTGTCCGGTACTCTCATCTATTCCTTCAGCACTGGCAGCGGTATTGTAAGCGCCATCAGTTCAATGTTTACTATCATGGGTAATGAGTTTAGCGCCACTATGATTATCTTTTTAGCGCTTTTAGGTGCGTTGGTTGCCGTTATTACTATGGCTGGCGGCTCAAATGCCTATGGGGAATGGGCATCGAAAAAGATCAAATCCCGTGAGGGTGCACAGCTTGCAACCTGCGCATTGGGTGCGTTAATTTTTATTGATGATTATTTTAACTGCCTTACTGTTGGCACCGTTATGAAACCAGTCACTGATAAAAACAATATTTCTCGTGCAAAACTGGCTTACCTGATTGACGCAACAGCGGCACCTGTATGCATCATTGCACCAATCTCTTCCTGGGCCGCATCGGTCATCAGCAACTTCCCCGAAACAGAAAACATGAGCGGTATGCAGGCATTTATCTCCTCGGTTCCGTTCAATCTATACGCGATTCTTACCATTCTTATGATTGTTGTACTCTCTGTTACCAAACTGGATTTTGGTCCAATGGCACGGTTTGAAAAAAATGCAATGGAAAATAACGACCTGTTCTCCAATGAAGGCGGTGCCGGTGCCAGCGATGAATTGGCGGGCGTGCCTGTTTCGAATAAAGGCCGCGTATTTGACCTGGTTATCCCCATCGTTTCGCTCATCATCTTCACTGTTCTTTGCATGCTCTACACCGGCGATTTCTTTGACGGCGGTGTTAGTTTATTTGAAGGGTTTGGTAACTGCGACGCTAACCTGTCCCTGGCAATGGGTGGTTTCGGTGCTTTAGTTGTAGCTATTCTGCTTTTTGTACCCAGAAAGATTTTATCCTTCCGCCAGTTTATGGACGGTGTTGTAACGGGTGTAAAATCTATGGTTTCAGCCTGCATGATCCTCACCTTGGCCTGGACAATAAAAGGTGTTTGCACCATTCTTTCTACCGATGTGTTTGTCAGCCAGTTGGTGGCAGATTCAAACCTGATCGTCGGTTTTATCCCCGTCATTATTTTTATTGTGGCGGCTTTCCTCTCCTTCTCGACCGGAACTGCATGGGGCACTTTTGGTATTCTGATCCCCATTATTACTGCCACCTGCCAAAAAGTGGCTCCCGAACTTCTGATTATTACTTTGTCAGCTACTCTTGCCGGTTCGGTATTTGGTGACCACTGCTCACCTATTTCAGATACTACGATTCTCTCGTCCACCGGTGCGGGCTGCAACCACATTGACCATGTATCTACCCAAATTCCTTATGCCATTACAGTAGCCATCTGCTGTGCAATCGGTTATATTGTTGCCGGCTTTACCCGCAACGTCTTTTTAACCCTGGGCACTGCAATTATCCTGCTGATTGTTGCACTTACTGTACTTCACAGAATTACGGTTGGAAAGGATTCTAAAAAAGCTTAAGCGAACTAATATAAAAAGGGGGCGGCATACAAGCCGCCCCTTTTTATCAGTTTCAAGAAAAAAACAACCATTTCATATCATTACCACAACGTACGAATGATGTAATTGTACATTAGTGCTGAAAGATGGGAACAAATTGGCCTACGCTCAATATTTTATGACCTGCTTTGCAGTTATTCCTGTGCAAGGCGTATTCCTCTTCGCGGTACTCGGTCAAAATCTTCGAAATCGACCAACTTTTGGCAAATATATTTTTTCCCTCAAATGAATACCCGGCCGTTTTAACGGCCGGGTATTTTCTTTTTATGCCAGCTCGGCAGTTACCGTCTCTTTTTCCCGATACCAGCTTTGCCCATGAAGCAGGTATCCCATTTCATCACGGTATGCATCCTTAAAATTCAGTTGTACTGAAGCCGGGGCCAAATTATATGGCAGCAGCACCGGATACGGTATCATGTCATCTTCTGTTTCGAAGTAACAGAGGATGGCGCCGCCTCTGAAATCCATTTGATTACGGCAGCTTGACAGCAATGCCTGAATATCTGCTTGGGATTCAACCACATAATAATATTCTTTTTCAGACTGGTACTGGGAACGGTAATATTTCTCCCGCTCTGCCGCAGGCATATCATAGAATTTTTCTGACACGCCCCCATGCGAGAACATGGTAAGAATATTGCCGCTTATTCGCCCATACATGGTATTATAATATTCACAATAAACCAGTTTTACCTGATCGGCATCAATTTCCAAAGCGTCAGAATAACCGTTCTGCTGCAAAACACGAATGGTGTTTTCATATCCTGAACCAATAATTGCATATGCCTGTTGATAAAACACACCATTGTCATCCGGAGTATCCTGTAAGGTAAGCGAAATGCTTCCAAAATCGGGACTGGCTGGAGAGGTGATATCACTAAGCGTCTCGGCCTGAATATCGGCCCGCAAAGCCTCCAGCAATGCCTTTGCAAATGCTTGGTCAACCTTTTTCAGCAGTAAGGTTTCCTCACCAATCCGGTTGCGAATGCTGATTGTTTCAATATCTTCCGGCCCAATATGAAAAATGGGGTTGGTTTTTTGCTGGTATTCCTCATTCACATCCAATTCCATCAACGCCGCAAGCGCCTCTACCGGAATAGAGGAATAGCTGCGTACCAGCTTGCCGCCACTTTTTAAACGATACTCCAACGAAATTTGAACCGTACTTCTGGCAGAATATTCATCATAGGTGCCACCGTAAAAATCCGGTTCCATATACTGAATGGCAGATTGATGGAATTTTTGAACAATTTCAATGGCTTCTGGTGAAGTTAATTCCACATCATAATTTGCAAAATAATTTTTTTTCAGGTTACCCGATTGGTCCGTGTAGGTGCTATAGTTGTCCTTATGGTAGCTGCCATGGACAAACCGGTCGGGGTAGTTGATTACCACACTGGCCACCTGGTCCACAGCCGGCACCCTCTGCTGGTAACCGGCGCCTCCGGTTACCAAAAGCGCAGCTAAAATTCCATAAAGCATCATTGTGCCAACACCAATGGGGGCAGCCTTTAATATGGTTTTAAATCCTCTTGCCAATATTACTTCGGCAATGAAATAAACAATTAATGTTCCAATACATACGCCAAATACAAACATTCCGCGGGAAGAATCATACACTGACGAGAATATTGCACCAAAAATACCTGCTGCAATAAAGCTGACAATTAATTTAATTGCAATTGCCAAAACACCTTTGGTATCATTTTGGCCTGCCGCTTCACTTTTACGGTGGGAATAAATAAGACAGGCGACCACAAGCAGTGCGGCAGCAATGACCAACCAAATCAATACCCCCACCAGGTTTGGAACCCCAGCTTGCTGCCCGCTTATAGGGCGGACCCCAAACAGGCTTTCGAACAAACCGGAACGGTAAAGCATGGTAATGGGAGAAAAGAGCAGTATATCCTCGCCTTTAATAAAGGACTCTGTAGAAAATCCCAATAGGTACGAATCCATAAACCCTGTCGTCATAGCCAGGCAGATTGGGGCAAATACCAGCAAAATGCCAGAAAACACAAAGTTTTCAAATACGTTTCCAACACAGACGGCCACAAACCCTACAATTGCAATAATAGCCAGCTGCACCACAAGGAAGGAGAATATCTCCCAAAAGGCCATGCCCACCGCATATGCTGTGTAGGTACCGGGCAGGTAGATGACCTTCAGCAGCATTGTCAGCAGGTAATTGATAACCACGCAGGCGCCTGTTATGGTAATCGTTGCAGACAAATTTACAAGCAGCAGCGCTTCCCGGGTAACCGGCAAAGCGTGATACGTATCAACCGCCATTTTGTTGTGCATATATTTCACATTCATTAAGCTAAGAATAAATGGGAATAACATAACTAACAGCGGAAAAATTATAGAAGACACTGCGGTATGCAGCTGAGATGGTGCAAGCAGCCAAACCGAGTTTTCGTGAAAGCGGGGGTTGGTCACAGTAAAGAAAAACTGCAGCGGAAAAAACAAAATTCCAATTAAGGTTGTCAATACAAAATAACCCCTGTTACGGCGAATACACTGGCGGTAAAGGCCCCAAAAACGCTGTGCTTTATAATAAGATGTTCTTGTAATCATAGCCTATCGCCTCCATTTCATGAATAAATACTTCCTCCAAGGTAAGTGGAACCGCCTCACAGAAGATTGGATCCAATGTTTGCAGATAGCTAAGAACACTAGCCCGGTTTCCTTTAATAATCAGGTTCAGCAGACTGCCTGTTTGATCCATCTGCAAAATTTCAAGTTTTTCTAGTTTAACCGGGTCAACCATTGGTTTAAATGCCGCCTGCACCTTGCAAAACCCAAGTTTCAGCTCGTCAATCTCTTTATCGAGCATCACTTTACCTTTGTGCAGAACTCCAACATGGTCGCACATATCCTCCAATTCCCGCAGGTTGTGGGAGGATACCAGCACCGTCATTTCCCGGTCTGCCATCTCTTCGGCAATTACTTTTTTAAATGCCCCTCGTACCACTGGGTCCAGCCCGTCAAAAGCTTCGTCTAACAGCATGACATCCGGCTGGCAGGAAAGCGCAAACAATAGCCCTGCCTGGCGTTTCATACCTTTTGAAAAGGTGCTGATCCGCTTTTTGGGGTCCAGCGGCAGATGAAGCAGATAGTTTTTGAATTTCTCGTCTGACCAGCCTGAATAAACCGACCGGTAAAACGCAGCCATATCATTCATGGTACACTGGGGTAAAAAATATAAATCATCTGACAAGAAAAAGACCCGGTCTTTTAGTGGAATATTTTCAAATACCTGTGCCCCATCAATTTCTATTGTTCCACCATCTGGATAATAAACCCCCGAAATCAGCCGCAGCAGGGTAGATTTACCTGATCCATTGGTTCCCACCAAGCCATATAGAGAACCTTTATCGATCTGCAGGTTCAATTTATCTAACGCTATATACTCGTCAAAGTTTTTGGTTAGTTCAGTTGCTTTGATCACTGTGCAGCCTCCTCCTTCCGCTCCCCTTGATAAATCCGGTCCACCATGGTGTGTACTTTATCTTTTTCTACACCTACCATCTTTACTTCCTGTAAAACAGTACCCAGTTTATGCATAGTCTTCCCCTGAAAACGCCTGTTTACCTCCTCGCCAGAGGCCACAAAGCTTCCTTTTCCATTTACCGAATAAATGACGCCTTCCCGTTCCAGCTCCTGGTAAGACTTTTGTATGGTATTGGGGTTAATCCCCAAATCCCGTGCTAAATTGCGCACCGATGGGAGCTGATCGTTTGGATGCAGAACATCCAATGCAATCATCTCGAATATTTTATTTTTCAGCTGTTCATAAATAGGTATGCGGCTTTGTAAGTCCAGTTGAATCATATCCGTCCCTCCTTCCACTGACTGAAACTGTACTAATTCGTGTAATACAGTTTCAGTATAGCAACTATTTCACAAAAAAACAGAGGATTTAAACTTATTTAAGGTAAACTTAATAATTTATTTCCCCGTTCACAGGATTTATATTGATTCCATGGGGTTAATTCGGTATACTGTTAAATGGAAAAATAGTAATTTATTTTATTTTTATTATTTGTTAAACTACATCGGTGAATACTGCAGCCTTTATTACTGTGGAAAAAAAGGGCATATTTTTAATGTTTTTAAACTGATGCCCCTGGCAGATTCTCAAGCACAGTGCTTAGCCTCCTCTTGGGGAAGTTTGGGTTGCTCACTACCGCCTATACTTTTCCCTGGCGGAACGCGTCTCGGACATGCCTCCTGCTTAGGCCAAAACGCTCCTGTCATCCCTCTATCTGCTTAATAGGGGCACTCCGCACTTTCAATTATTATTTTGTGCCGGCTCAGATCGGCGGAATGGAGTATTTGTATGAAACGTATGATAATAAAACGTATAATATCGGTACTGGCCGTTATTCTAACCGCATTTATTCTATTCACCGGCTGTTCCCGGGGAGAGGGTTCCTCCTCTGGGGCCGAGCAAAGCCTGCCCACCTTTACCGCTAGTGAGGCAAACGGGCAAAAAATTTCGGTAACTCTGCGGGTACGCGATGAATATATGGAGTCACTGTTTGATTCAACCGTTGTAATAGAAGGCTCTGCTTCTCCTACAGCCGGTATGGCTACCCAAACGTTAGATATTATTCCTTTTGAACTGAAAGACGGGCAATTTATCAGCTTTAATAATATTCCCAACCGTGAAGATACCGGCTGGGTGCTTTATTTAAATGGAGAAAAGGTCACTCAGGATGTTCTTTCGCAGCCTATTCAGGACGGGGATGTTTTAGAGTGGAAATTTGAAAATTTTGACGAAACGCGAAATCAATAAAAAGTATCTTTCTATTTTCAACACGATTACACTCCCAGGTACACGGAGCACAATAGATACAGCGTTTTATGCAGCTGCAAATGCTGCTTTTACCCGGAACGGCTGATTCCTTTGAAAGCTTGACTCACGAGTACTGGCATGTTCATCGGGTGAGATCATGTAAACTTTTGTTATTCTTCGCGTGATAAGAGTCACATTTGAATAACGTTTTACGCCGGGGTGAAGGGCGGAATGGAGAAAAGTTTGAAATATGCTTTCAAGCTATCCTCTCGGGCGATCTTTACGCCAACAGCCTGGGCATAGCCCAGGTTGCGCTGCGTAAGGTTTGCTGCGGCTGGCACTGTGCCGGGCAGCACGCCATAAGCTTAAGTTACCCGTACCTATACTTCTTTTGGGGTCACTCCCCAAAGCAACCTCCTGCAGAAGGCAGAAATACTCTTATCATCCCTTTGCTTCGCGTGATAAGAGTCACATTTGAATAACGTTTTACGCCGGGGCGAAGGGCGGAATGGAGCATTTTATGAGAAGAACTAAAATTATTTGTACATTAGGCCCTGCTACATCTAGCGAGGAAAAAATCCGCCAATTGGCGGCTGCCGGCATGAATGTGGCACGGTTCAATTTTTCCCATGGAAGTCATGAGGAGCATTTGGAACGTTTCCAAATGGTCGATAAAATCCGCACCGAAATGAACATTTCGTTGGCTACCCTTTTAGATACAAAGGGTCCCGAAATTCGTCTTAAAAAATTTAAAGACGGCAAAGTTGTTTTAAAAGACGGTGCCCCCTTCACGCTAACTACTATGGATGTTGAGGGAGACAGTTCCCGGGTTTCGGTCACCTATCAGGATCTTCCGAAGGATGTTTTTCCCGGCAGCCGAATTTTAATTGACGACGGTTTACTGGAACTGAAGGTAGTGAACAGCACCGCCACAGATATTCTTTGCACCGTAGTGCATGGAGGACCTGTTTCGGACAAAAAAGGGGTGAACCTGCCAGGAGTATGCCTTTCCATGCCCTATATCAGCGAACAAGATAAACAGGACATTATTTTTGGTGTCCAAACCGGGTTTGACTTCATTGCTGCTTCCTTTACCCGTACGGCGGATGATATTCTGCAAATTCGGCAGCTGCTGGATCAACAGGGCTGCCATACGATAAAAATTATTGCAAAAATCGAGAACTCCGAAGGGGTACAGAATCTGGAAGAAATTCTCAAAGTCGCTGACGGTATTATGGTTGCCAGAGGTGATATGGGAGTAGAAATTGACCTGGAAGAAATTCCGGTTATTCAAAAAAAGATGATCAAAAAAGCCTATAACTGCGGTAAAATAGTAATTACCGCTACCCAGATGCTGGACAGCATGATGAAAAACCCCCGCCCTACTCGTGCTGAGGCAACAGATGTTGCCAATGCAATTTACGATGGTACCAGCGCAATCATGCTTTCGGGCGAAACTGCCGCCGGGCTCTACCCCATTGAATCTGTTCAGACAATGGCTACCATTGCAGCCCGTGCTGAACGCGATATCAACTACCGTGGAAGGTTTGAAAACCAGAATTATCCTGCCTCAAAAGACGTCACCAACGCGATCTCCCACGCTACCTGCACCACAGCCTATGATCTGGGCGCCTCGGCTATCATTGCTGTGTCCAAATCCGGTACCACTGCCCGCATGATTAGCAAATACCGCCCGGACATGCCTATTATAGGCTGCACCTATGATGAAATAACTTTTCGGCAGCTTAGTATGTCTTGGGGGGTAATTCCTCTTAAAATAGACATTAAAGATAATACAGACGACCTCTTCTCCTCTGCCGTGGCAGCCGCAAGGGAAATTGGCTGCGTCAACAATGGCGACTTGGTGGTAATTACCGCTGGCGTACCGTTGGGTATTTCGGGCACAACCAATATACTCAAGGTTCATATTGTTGGAGATGTCCTGGTAACCGGCCAGGGGGTCAACAAGCTTTCGGTTTGCGGTAATGTTTGTGTCGCCCGTACGGAAGAAGAAGCATTGATTAATTTTAAACAAAATGATATATTAGTAATACCGCAAACCTCGAATGAGATTTTATCTATTATGAAAAAAGCCTCGGGAATTGTGACAGAAAACAGCGGACTTAACTCTCACGCCGCGATTGTGGGTATGGCACTGGACATTCCAGTGTTGGTGGGAGCTGGCCATGCTACGGATATCCTGAAAACTGGTACCACAGTTTCGTTGGATGCCGGTAGGGGTATAGTCTGCAATGCCGTAACCCACGATAAAAAACAGGAAAAATAAGGTGCTTCGCATCTTTTCCGGTTTTTGTATATATCAATCCCTAGGAGGTCCTCATATGATTCGATTGTCAAAACTTGTAAGCGTACTGCTGGCCTGTGTCATGGTTCTTTCCCTTACAGCCTGCAGCGGAGGCGATTCTTCCTCAAAAAGCTCTTCTGAGTCACAAAGCACTGCTTCGGTAAATGCTGATTACCCTTTTCAAAACCCTTTAACAGAACCTTTGGATTTTGGTTTTATAAAAGAGCCAGAGGCTGATTTGCTGGAAAAAATCGTAGCTCAGTACAATAAAAATTCTGATACGATCGGCTGGCTTCGGGTTCCTGGCACAGATGTAAACGATGCTGTGGTGCAGGCAACTAACAACGAGTATTATATGCGTTTGGATGAAAATAAACAGTACCGCTATGAGGGCTGCCTGTTTGCTGATTACGAGAACACTTTTGGCACGAGAGATGAACTTTCCCGCAATACCATTATTTATGGGCATAACGTAGACGACAATAAAAACGGAGAAGAGTTTGCCCAGCTTATTCGCTTTCGAGATATGGATGTTGCTAAAAATAATCCGTATATTTATTTTTCCACTGTAGACGATGATATGGTGTGGAAAATTTTTGCAGTATTTGATACTGACACCAGCTTTAAATACATTAAAGTAAAAAATACTACAGATGCCGATATTCAAAATATGATCAACGAGTCACAAGCCCGTTCAGAGTTTATTTATGATGTGGATGTAACCTCAAACGACAAGCTGCTCTTCCTTTCTACCTGTACATACCGTTATGGCGGTGTTGCAAACACCCACCAGCGGTTTGTAGTGGCAGCGCGCCTGGTTCGCCCGGGTGAAGATATCTCTTCTGAAACTGTGGATGTAAAGGTGAATCCATCTATTAAAAAACCAACCTTTTAACAGGTGAGGCAAAATAGTGAATATAAGAAAAGACGGGTATATTAATTGCCCGTCTTTTTATATTGTTTCCAGCAATAAGCAGCGGGATATTACAACTACTCTATGGCTGTAGCGAAGGGCTTAAATTTTTCACTTCAATAAAACACAGCCATACATTCTGTGACGTTGTATTGCAGCTCAGTGTTATATTATACTCTTGGCGGCACAGTCCCAATCACTGTAATAAAATTTTGGTTTTCTGTAATCATATTTAACATAGGGCTTCCCGTCAAAAAATATATGTTTTAAGCTCAGGCAATCATCTTTTCCCCTTTAAATGCCCCTGAAACTCGATATGCACATCTTTGCTGGTATCTCTACTAACATATGGGTATACTCTAGGTGTGCATTGGCTCTCAACTTTTTATGCCAGAATAGTGCTTGCAATATTGCTCCTAAATCTGTTCTCATTTTTCCATCTATCTTTTCCCTTCTAAATTCCCCCCATACAATGTGCTATTTGTATTCCCACTTTGTATGAACAAAGGGTTAAATACTGTGATTAATCCTTTTCATCCATAGATGTTGTTCTCCTTTTCCTTCTTCGTGCGGCGGCTAAACCTCATTTATTCTAGCCTGCTTTTTGTATGTCCATTGCTCTACCTTCGCCGTTACCACTGATTTAATGTGTGGATAATTGGACCGTAGGTCAAAAAAACAAGATGCCCCCACACTATGTGCGGGGGCATCTTGTTTTTGTTAAGCGTTAAACCATACAAATTTTAAAAGTTTTTTAGCACCACTCAGCGAACAAAACCGCCACAGGTACCCAACAGATTGCAAGCAGTATAAAGGCTATATTTATACTGTAAGATTTATCGCTTTTTATTACTTGGATTTTTTCAGCACAACGACTCCGGCTGCTGCCGCAACTGCTGCTGTCATTACTACTACCGCGGAAGCTGCAGAGCGGCCAGCGCCCATGCCCGGGTTCGGCTTGCTTTGGTTGGCAGAGCCGTTATTGTTGCCGGAACCGCTGCCGGAGCCGCCTGCATTGGCATTGATAACCGTACCGTTGGGGATTTCTGCATTGGATATAAAGAAAGTACCCAGCTTGTTGGTATTGATGGTTACAGACTGATCCTCTTCATTGAAGTTAGTTTTCAGTTTGTATACTACGCCGCCCATATAACGGTAAACATTAATTTTACCGTCAAAAGCAGCCAGCTCGTCGTCAATCAGAACAGTCAGCTGACCATTTGTAAAATCAAAGGTAGGAGCTGCTGGGAAGTTTACAAATTTAAACTCGCTGTCCTGGTATTTCGTCATAATTTCTTTTACGGGGGTTTCATTGTGTGCCAGGTTTAAAGCGCCCTGACCCAGTACCTTGCTGGAAAATTTCCAGTCACCGCCTGCAAAAGTCACCTTGCCGCCGTTAGCATACTCATTCAGAGTATTAAAGTTGTTTTCGGTAATAACCGGCGCGTCAGGTGTTACCTGAACATAACCACCATTTTTTGCAGCTTCCAAAGCGCTGGGATCAATGGTATTATATCCGGTCTCAAAGTTTAAGGAAACAGCAAATTTCTCAGTTCCGGTGGATTTCTCAACCATTTTTACAACTGCCTGAACTTCTGTTTTCTTAACTGGATAACCAGCTTTCAGCTTCAGGTTCAGTACATATTCACCGTCTTTTTCCATTACTTTCAGCGCAGAGATTTCAGCAGAGCCTTCTTTTTTCTCATAGCTGAAACGGAAGTTGTTCATGTACTCATCATTTACTTCAATCTGCTCGCCATTTTCTACAATTAGAATGGGGAAAAAGTATTCGCTTCCAGGTTTCAATAATCCTTCTGGAGTTACGCCGCCTGCGTCTGCCCCCAAAGTCATTCCGTCAGTCAGGGGTGCTATATTGTCTAAATCTTCACCGTCGGCCACCGCTGTTACTGCTAAACTGAAGAATGCAGTAAGAGCCAGCAATAGTGCGAGTGCTTTTTTCATTGGAATTCCTCCTACAAGTTTGGTTGCCTTTCGGCACGTGTTCATTATAGGGTACTTCTAACACTTATTACAATAGGAGGATGTTGGAAATAAGCAAATGTTATTGTGTATATAACATAATCAGACTTCGCTTATTTCCATATTTATTTGGTAAAAGCAACAAACTGCCATCTAATGGTTGAATATATTACCTTTTGAATCCGTTTTTTCAGGAATAAATAGTTAATTTTTTTCCAACCTATGCAAAAAGCCGCCCTAAATTGGGTGGCTTTTTGTGGTATTATTCCCCAAATAATCTGGCAATTTCATCAGCTACTGGCTGATATACGGGATTGGGGTTGGTTTCTCCGGGTATAAAGTCTTGATATTGAAAAACAGAGTAATAGGGGAAAACCCTGTGATCCCCTTGGTTCATGGAAAACATGGTGCCAATAAAACAGAAGAACACCAGCACTCCCATTGCAAACCCATGAAATATACGGGTTTCTTTTAATTGTTTTTTCTCTTCCAGCAATTTGGCGGTCAATATTTTTGACTGGGTACTGGTTGCCTTTTTGATCTGTGCTTTAGTTGACGCAATTTTCTCGGTCAGGCTCTTCGGCACCTCAAATAAGGAAAGCACCTGAGGAATCAGCAAAAACAGCGCGCCAGCAAAGTAAACGGACAACCGCTGCACAATCAGGTATTTAGCTAACATCAAGTAGGTTATAAAATAATAAATGATCAGGTTCAAATACACCTTATTGCCCGCATCCTTGGCCAGCAGCTTATTTTTTAGCACCAGGGCTATTACCATAAATACCGCTGGGGAAATCGCATACAGCAGTGTTGTAGGCTGCATATAAATGGACTGCAGATTATAGCTTTGATAAACATATTGGGTAACCCACGAAATGATATAATCCGAGGTACAAAGCAGCACTACCACTCCAACGCCATAGGCAGTAAGTGTTTTCCAATTGATTGGAATCAGCGCAAGGAAAAACACTGGGATCATAATCAGGGCAGATTTATGCATGGAAGCAGCCAGCAAAATAATAAGCAAATACGGCACAAACTTTTTCTTCTGAATAAACTCCAGGCTCCACAGCACAATGGTAGCCGCCAAATATTGGCGCATCATGTTCATAGAACCATAGTAGAGCCCCATTGTTGCATAGGCAAACAGCATAAGCCAGCCATATTGATACCGGTATAAGAAAACCATTAGCGGCCCAATGGTGCACAGCGCAAAAATGAGGTAAAAAGCAAGATAAGAGGAGGTAAACAGCGAAATCATCTTACATAAAAGTGCAAAACCAATTTCATAGGTGGTGCCGGTAAACAGTTTAGCAAAACTAAGGGCTTTTATTTCATCAAATATTTTGCCATAAGTAAAATAGTCATACCCAATTCCATAGCGCAGCCCAACAACCAATGTCAAAACGAGCCCCATAATTATGAAATAGGTGATTTTTTTAGCTTGACTGGGTTTATATTCACACAAAAAATAACCCAAGCCCAAAATCAATGCAAATAATACATAATAAATCCACATAGGAATAAACCGCCCTTTAATTAATCTCTATGACTGCCTTATAAAAATCCCCTAAGGGGTCATCAAACAGCCCTGGAATAAGGATAAAGTTAAAGATAGAGTAACCGATTTTACCGCTAAATACAAAGGGGACAGAACATAGGGCCCAAAGATACGGCAAATATACCCATAGGGAACCGCACTGACTGCTTGTCCCCCCCTCAGCCCGGGTGCATCCTTTGTGTGTGAGTGTTCGGTACGTCGTCTACCGGGGGAAGACGTCTGCACTCTTGTGTAGCGCGCTGCCCTTTTGGTATCGACCCGCAACATAAATTATAATTACCAGCAGGCTATAGGGGCCAAATAAGTATCTCAACTGCCCTTGGGTTGCCTTTATAAAATATCAGTCCCTCTTAGGGCATAAGCCCTTTTATATTAGGCCTGCCAAGAGAGGGTTGGTTGTAAAATTTATAGGCTAAACAAACGCCTTTATGTACTGCAAGCGAAAAGCATTCACGGCTCTTCTTTATGCATATGGCAAATGGTTTATTTGCCGCATGGTCAAATCTTGTGCAAAGCATTTCCGGCAGTATATTAGGGACTATTGGTATCGAAATTCTAGTCTTTCTCTATAAATGAAGGCGTCTGCTGTGTTAAAATCCTCGGAAAACGGCAGGTAATCTGCGTTTTTTTGACTAGTTGCTCACTGCCGTCTGTAACAAAATGTCAATTTTCTTGAAACAATCCTTGGGCTGCTGGCCACAAATATTTTATCATGGCCAAATATAAAAATCAAATCAAAACCACGCGTTAAACGCGAGGTATGCACCAGCCCTGGAATGGCATATTACTGGCACACCTCTTAAGAGGCATGGAACATTTCGTCACTTGCGTCAAGTACCCTGCCGCCCGTAAACGGGCAATGCACCCACTTAACAACCATTTCTGCTAATCTACCAGCCCGTTTGTTGGCAACTCGCTTCGCTTGCTGCCCCTGGCTAAAGCTTTTTTACGGCATACTTCCACCGGCAGAGCCAGTGGTTTCCACAACAATGATAAGAAAAGGCCTGCTCAGCAGGCCTTTTCTTTTTTAGTTAATTGGTCTTACTTTTTCTTGCCTAACACGGTTGCAGTAATCGCCATCATGCCAACAACAGCAATCGACCCAAACAGATTGGCCGCACCCATTGCAGGATTATTTTTTCCATCTTCACCAGTGGTAGGTACTGCTGGCTTGGTGGGGTCCGCGGAGGCAGTGGAAGCCCCATTTAAAGGTTTATTGGAAAAAACATAGCTGCCCAGCTGGCTGGTGTTGAACATAATACTGCCGCTTCCAAGGGTAGCATTTAATTTTTTCAGCCCCGAACTGGTAATTTGGTACGCATATTTTGCAGTGCTGGAGGGATAGTATAGGGTTCCTACAAAGTCAAAGGACGGGTTTGCAACAAAATTCATAAACTCTAAAGTAGCACTTTGATTCGCAACTTCTATTTCTTTTATAACGGAGGTATCAATCGCCAGGTTAACCTGGCTTTGTTGATACAGACGTACGTCAAATGCAGCGTTGTTTTCAAAATGCAGCATAATATGGTCCAAATCCGGGTCAAAGCGGATAACCGGGGCAACATTGTAAACATAGTGATCAGGGTCGTTTACAGTAGTACGGCTTCCATAACCAATCGTAATCGTATCGGAGCCACTGGATGCAACGCGATCCCCATTTGAACGGTCAGCAATATATACTTCAAATTCTGTATCACGGGTTCCGGCTGACGAATAGGCCTTTGGCTTAAACTGCAAGGTATATTCATCCGAGCTTACTTTTACCACTCGAATAAACTCCATATAACTTTTTCCGCTCAGCACGTCTACTCCCAACCGATAATCATCCTCAAAATCGTCATAATTACCAGTAAGGTAAATCTCCAAAGAATAGGTCACACCAGGAAGGTATTCCATATTGCCGGCATACTCCACCCCTACGTCGGGAGCTGCAAGCGCTATTACCGGCATAGCTGCCAGCATGACAATGGCGATTAAAACACAAAGCAGTTTTTTCATGATGACTCCTCCTCAAACTTGTGCTTATACTAAAAACTTGGGACCAAAACGGTTTGAAGCCACACGGCAGCTACCGCGCGCTTGCCCGTTTGGGCGGCCTTTCTTTTTGTACATAGTCAACTTCTGCAATTTTAGTGTAACGGTAGGTTACCCCTGCCGATTTGCTGACTACATCATACAATGAAAGTATCACACTGATTTACCGTCATTATACACTATTTTCCTTCGGAGTTATAGAGTATCTTGGAAAAATTAGGATAATTTAAGAAATTGGTAATAAATAACACACCTGAACCCGTTTAGCAGAGGGTCAGCTTTTTTACTATATGTTGATAAAGGCTATACCCTGGCTGAACTTA
This sequence comes from Ruminococcaceae bacterium Marseille-P2935, assembly GCA_900104565.1. Classification (GTDB taxonomy): domain Bacteria; phylum Bacillota; class Clostridia; order Oscillospirales; family Ruminococcaceae; genus Marseille-P2935. Next base: position 545,980 of record LT629951.1, on the reverse strand, counting down.
AAAACTGCTGCAGCTCTCGCGCTGACCTCTATATCAACTTAAAGGTTGTATGAGAGCTCCGGGCGATTATTCCGGGCAAAATGCAAATTCCATGAAAACGGACTGGCTGTTTTACACGGGCTGCATAAAAAAAGCCTGACCAGATAAGGTCAGGCTTTTAAGGATTATCTTAGTGTTTCAGCACAGCAACACCGCTGGAAACCACTGCCAGGGATGCTACAACCATAACACTGATTATGTTGTTAGCGCCCATGCCCGGGTTGTCTTTGTCACCATCAGCTGCAGAAGCTGCTTCTAATTTAATATTGGAAACTACATAGGAGCTCAGCTTATTGGTTTTTACAATATAAGCCTGGTCATCTTCGCTCCACTCAGCTTTGGCATCAGTCAGCTTGCCATCGTTATACAGGTACACAAAGGTTTTATCCTTTTCGCCAAAGAATTTTAAATCTCCTACAAAGTCCAGGGTTGGCTTTGCCAGGAAATTTAGAGCACTGATGTCAGCATCCGGGTTTGCAGTCATTAAGGCTTTGTCTGGAACTGTATTGAATGCCAAGTTCACTTTGCCCTGCTCAAACATTTTAAAGTCAATTTGGGCGTCAATGCCATCCAGCTTCAGCTGCATTTTCTCTACTTCTTTTTTAAAGTTTACTACGGTCGGCACCACATCATCTGCATCAGCAGGCCATAATTCTTCGTTCAGCTCTGTCCAATCAACATCAATGCCTGCATCCCAACCAATTTCAGCACCTGGCAGAATGGTCAGAACAGCTTCATCAAAATCGGTAAAATCAACATAGGGGTCCAGCTCCATTCCATCACTGGACACGGTCCAATCCAATACCTGATTTACTGCAGGCTTGCCATATTTGTCAGTAATGGTTACAGTGCCTTCCCATTTGGTATTTTTTACATCAAAGTTTTCGGCAAATACAAATTTGATGATCGGGTCACCCAAGTCGTTGGTGTCCAAGGTAACCTTTACCGCAGATTTACCCTCAGAAAAATCTGTTTTTACACGCAAATCAGAAATTTTTACCCCGTCTGCCAGTTCTAACTGGATGTTGTAGGTTTTACCGGGGTTTGCAATAAGGTCCGCAAATGCAACTGTAGCCATGCCCAATGCCAACACAAGTGCCAGCACAAGCGCCATGAGTTTTTTCATTTTTTACCCTCCTTATTTTTCAGACACATTTGTTCTGTGTCATAGTAATTGTACCAAGATTTGCCAATTTTTTCTATTGATTTTTTCTACAAGAACCTTTCGATTCTTTTTAGCATTTACGGTCTCTGGTCATAAGTTTTTTTACTTATTATAATTTTATTTGTGATCAGTAGACTATCCTTTATTTTTAAAGTTTTTACACAACATTATCATGTAAAAACGGCAAATAAAAAGGTCCTGTCAAAATAGAAGCCAGGAGACCTTTTTCACAATACCGCAACTGTCTTTATAGTTTTAACTGCTTCTGCCAATACAACCATAGCAACCATAATAATATTAGAACCATAATGCTGAACAGCATCTGTTTTTCAGCAACAGATGCTGCGGTCAGTATAAAACTGCAAAAGGGCAATCGCGCCGATGTTTCCCCAAATTATTCTATTTTAATTGCAGTTACTCTGCTTACTTCCTATTACTTTTTATGAAGAGATAAATTGCAACAGAAAAAGGCCCCGGCTTGGAGAGAAGCCAGGGCCTTTTTATTAAGCTTTAAATCAGTTCCTGTAACTTAAATTAAATTACTTGGAAGCTTTTTTGAAAGCAACTGCGCCAGCAGCAGCCAGGGAAACAACAGCAGCAACAACTGCTACGTTTACCATGTCGTTAGCGCCCATTCCCGGGTTGTCCTTGTCACCGTCGCCGGTAGCAGGAGCGGAAACCAGTTTCTTGTCAGAGATTACATAAGCACCCAGTTTGTTGGTTTTCAGAACATAAGCGCCGTCATCTTCGTTGTAAGTGAGTTTCAGGTCGGTAACTTTGCCGTCTGCATAACCATATACATAGATAGCATCGTCGCCTTCTTTATCGCCGAAGAATTTCAGCTCGCCGTTGTAATCGAAGGAAGGAGCAGCCAGGAAGTTAACAAAGGTGATGTCAGCATCCGGGTTAGCCAGAACCAGTTTCTTGTCAGCAGCGCCGCTGTAAGCCATGTTTACTTTGCCCTGTTTGTACATAGGAACAGAGAACTGAACATCAGCGTTAGGAACGGTGAAGTCAACATCATATTTGCCGCCTTTGAACTCGTATACAGTAGCGGTAGTATCGTCTACGTCATCCAGAGCGATGGAGGTGCCTTCCTCATAGGTTCCTACGAGCTCCCAGCCTACCTGATCGTCAATGGAGAATACAGAAACCTCTACCAAACCAGCTTCAGCAGCATCTTTACCGTATTTATCGGTAATTTTGATGTCGCCTTTCAGGTTGTTCAGCTTGGTGCCAAAATCTTTAGCAAAAGCTAATTTGATGATGGGATCGCCGTCATCGTTCTCTTCCAGAGTAACTTTAACCAGGGATTTACCCTCGTCCCAATCGGTTTTAACTCTCAGATCAGACAGTTTGGCATCACCCAGCAAGGAAAGACCAATCTCTTCGGTTTTGCCAGGATTGTAAACAGCCAGAGCAACAGAAGCCATGCCCAGAGCCATTACAACAGCAAGTACAAGAGCAATAACTTTTTTCATTGTAATTTCCTCCTAAAAAATTTTACTTTAATCATGTGAGGAAGGATGGGGCTCTCCAACTCCATTCCTTCCAGACCACATCCATATAATAGCACACCCAAAAACCAATTGCAATACTTTTTTGCAATATTTTGTAATTTATTTGTAATTTATTAGTAGCAAAATAACTAATTTTTTTATGTTTCTATAAGCATACTATATAATTATGAATAATATATTTCAGAATTCGTTCCAAATTATTACACTGTTGGATATTTTTTTGTAACTTTTTTGGCGGCAGTTGGTAGCTGCCTGTAACTTTTTTGTATTTACAGGAAGGATAGGCAGTTTCTTTAATTTTATACAATCTCTTGACTTCAACTTCTTATTATAGTATGATTATTTCGTTCCAAATTTGCCGCTGTGGCGGAACAGGCAGACGCAAGGGACTTAAAATCCCTCGGTGGCAACATCGTACCGGTTCAAGTCCGGTCAGCGGCACCAAAAGGGTTTTCACGAAAACGTGAAAGCCCTTTTTGCTTTACAAAATATGTCACAGGAAAACACAGGCCATCCTTCTTTCCTAAAAACTTACTGTTCACTAAAAATGTAAGGGGCTTTACCAAAAGCTTGATTAATATATACTAGTATTAACTTGGAACAGCTAGAAGTTAGACAAACTTAAGGGGGGCGGCATGATGCCATTTTCCAATACAACATTAGACTTCCTTTTTGAAAACCGGCTTCAAAACAGCAAAGCCTGGTTTGACCAACACAAACCAGATTATACCCGCTATGTGCTGGAGCCACTGCAGGAACTGGTAAGGCTGCTCACCCCCTGCATGCTGGAGCTGGATGATCTTCTCACGACCGACCCCAGGGTGGATAAAACCATCAGCCGAATCCGGCGGGACACCCACTTTTCTAAAGACAAGTCCCTCTACCGGGACAACATGTGGGTGGTTTTCAAACGGGGAAAAATGCATGGTACCGTTGTTCCCGGTTATTATTTTGAGTTGTTTTCAAATGGTACCTTTGGATATGGCTGTGGCTTTTATCATGCATCACCCGAATATATGGACACTATGCGCAGCCTTATTTTAGAAAACGATAAAAGCTTTTTTAAAGCCAGCCAGGCCTACCGGGAGCAGGCGGTATTCCACATGGAGGGGGATTGTTATAAACGACCCCGCTATCCAGATGCGCCGGCTGCTTTTCAAGGCTGGCTTCAACGCAAAAACATTTGTTTTTGCGCCGAGAGTTCCGATACGGAGCTGCTTTTTTCGCCCCAGTTAAGCAATAAATTGGCAGAAGATTTCAAGCTGCTTGCTCCTATTTATCAGTTTCTGCTTGCAACTGCTGAAAAGCAGCGGCAGGACAGCGCAGCGAAGTCATACTACCTATAAAAACTGTAATCAAATAAAATTGGGACGGAAGTGTCATACTTCCGCCCTTTTTTCTTGTTTTATGCTGTTTTCAAATAGGAATATACCTTATTGCTGTGCCGCCAAAAACCACATCGGTTCATCTTATGCGTTCTCGTATGCGCTTCGCGCTATAGAAATTTTCTGTCAACCATTTTTGAGAATGCATAAAAGGGCTGGCAGAAAATTTTATTTCTGAGTAAACTCATACAGGGTATGAAAAAGAAAAGATTTGTGGATCGTTTTCATCTTTAAATCATTTACCCTTACCTGGAAACGTGATATACTAAAACAAAAAAACAGAATCAGCGCCCAAAATACAAGGAAAGGGAATGATAACAATGCAGAATTATTTTCAGCCCGAGATCGAATGTGCCTCTCGGGAACAGATTAGGGCATGGCAGGATGAACGCCTGGTGCACACGGTACACCACGTTTATAACAATGTGCCCTACTACCGCGACCTGATGGACCAGAAGGAGGTAACTCCCAATGATATTAAATCGGTAGACGACCTGCATAAACTACCCTTTCTTACCAAGGACGACTTAAGAAACGCCTACCCTTATGGGCTTTTGGCTATGCCCTTGCAGGACTGTGTGCGTATTCAGTCTACCAGTGGTACTACCGGCCGCCGCGTGGTTGCTTTTTATACTCAGCACGATATTGATTTGTGGGATGAGTGCTGTGCCCGCGCAATTGTGGCGGTAGGCGGCACTAAAGAAGATGTAGTACATGTAAGCTATGGTTACGGCCTGTTTACCGGGGGCCCCGGTCTAAACGGAGGTTCTCACAAGGTAGGCTGCCTTACCCTGCCCATGTCCTCGGGCAATACCGAGAGGCAGATTCAGTTTATGTGCGACCTGGGCTCCACCATTCTCTGCTGCACCCCCTCTTATGCCGCTTTTTTAGGGGAAAGCATTGCCGAGCGGGGACTAAAAGACCAACTGAAATTAAAAGCCGGTATTTTTGGCGCCGAAGCCTGGACCGAAGAAATGCGCCGGGATATTGAAGAGAAATTGGGGATTAAAGCCTATGATATTTACGGCCTTACCGAAATTTCAGGTCCGGGTGTAGCGTTTGAGTGCAGCGCACAGTCCGGCATGCATATTAATGAAGACCACTTTATTGCCGAAATTATTGACCCCGATACCGGCAAAGTACTGCCGGATGGCGAAAAGGGTGAACTGGTATTCACCAGCATTACCAAAGAAGCGTTCCCGATGCTGCGTTACCGCACCCGCGATATTTGCGTATTAACACGTGAAAAATGCTCCTGCGGTAGAACCCTTGTAAAGATGTGCAAACCTATGGGCCGCAGTGATGATATGCTGATTGTAAAGGGAGTTAATGTATTCCCCTCTCAGATTGAAACTGTACTGCTGAACAAGGGCTACCCTGCCAACTACCAGATTATTGTAAGCCGGGAGAATAACTCCGACAAGCTGGAAGTTCAGGTAGAAATGACCCCTGAAATGTTCTCTGATGCACTTTCTCAGGTATCGGCCCGGGAAAAAGAACTGGTCGAAGCTCTAAAGGCCATGTTAGGAATTTATGCTGCTGTGAAACTGGTAGCACCCAAGAGCATCGCCCGCAGTGAAGGAAAAGCAGTGCGTATTATAGATAAACGTAAACTTTATTAAGAGAGGAGCGAAACCCATGACTGTAAAGCAAATTTCAGTTTTTTTAGAAAACAAGCCGGGTCAGCTTGCCGAATTTACCAAACTGCTAAAGAAAAATGATATTGACATGCGTGCTCTCTCATTGGCAGATGCTGAGGATTTTGGTATTCTGCGCTTAATTGTAGATGATTCCTACAAAACCGCCTGTATTCTAAAAGATGCCGGGTATGTTTTTTCCATTACACCGGTACTGGCCATTGAACTTTCAGACAAACCGGGCAGTCTTGCCCATGTATTGGATATTTTAGGGGAAAACGATGTAAACCTGGAATATACCTACGCATTTTTAACCCGTAAAAAAGACCGTGCTTATATGATTTTTCGGGTACCCGATAATGAAAAAGCCATTCAAGTATTAAATAAAAGCGGCATTCAGCCCATCTGCCAAAGCGAATTGGGTGAATTGTTCGAATAGTAACACTACACCAAGAGGGTGAGCTAAAGCTCACCCTCTTGGTGTTATCAGACTATCATCATTTAAAGAGAATTTATCCTCAAAAAAATTCCAAAACCACTCTGGTTTTATGGACTTACAGCTGCTCATTCAGGTTTTTTAGCTGGGTCAGCATACTGCAGCCCGATATAGATATTGCCATGACTAGCGCCAACAGGGCGGCACCCATTTTTTCATGCAATTTCCTCCTTTAATAACTGTTTGATGTCGTCTTCCAGGATCAAGCCGGTTTCCACCTTGCCGTTCCCGGCTTTCTTCATCCACAAGCGGTTTTCTAGCCTCATTATAGCGTTGAGTCTAAAAGTTAAAATCACCCACGGGGTGATTTTTCTGCAAAAAAGGGTGATTTTAAATCACGCAGAATTTTCTTCCTTTCGTCTATATTGGAAGGCGCTTGTTGTTTGGAACACCTTATTTTAGCTACCTAACACGAAAAAACGCACCCTAATCTGCAGCCTTCTTTGACCGGCTTGGGGTGCCGGGCCATTTTTTTGCCCAATGATAAAACGCCCCCTACTGTAGTTTTAATCCTACAGCAAGGGGCGTTTTTCTCGTATTTTTTTACATGATCGCCGCTTTACACCGGGGAAATAATCGGCTTGAAAACGGCCGTTTTTTTAACAATTTACCTGGAAGCTTTTTTGAAAGCAACCGCGCCGGCTGCAAACAACGAAATAGCTACGGCTACAACCGCTACGTTAACCACGCCGCTCGCACCCATTCCCGGGTTTTCTTTATTATTGTCCTCTGTAGCAGAAGCAGAAACCAGTTTTTTGTCTGAAACGACATAAGCGCCCAACTTGCTTGTCCTTACAATATACGCTACGTCATCTTCGCTCCATGTGGCTTTTGCATCGATTAACTTGCCGTCCTTATATAGGTATACGAAGGTTTTGTCCTTTTCTCCAAAGAATTTCAGGTCGCCGGAGAAATCCAGGTCAGGATTTGCCAAGAAGTTTAAGAAGCTGATATCAGCGTCCGGGTTGGCAGTCATCAGTGCTTTGGGGGGCTTAGTGGTAAACGCCATGTTCACCTTGCCCTGCTTATACATTTTAAAATCAAGCTGTGCGTCAATACCGTCCAGCTTCATTTTCAGCTTTTCTACCTCGTCTTTAAAATCGATCACGGTTGGAACTACATTGGGAGGCAGGTCAAACCACTCCGAAGCTTCCTCATCATCATACTGCCAGAAAGTTTCGTTAAACTCATCCCAGTTTACAGTAAGCGCAGGGTGCCACCAGCCCACCATGGCATCGGGCCAAATTTCAAAAAAAAGCTCTTCATTGTTGCTTTGATCATTCCCCTCGATAAAGCAACCATAGAATGGAGAACCTTCCGATGGTACAAAATAATCAACAATTGCTTCGTTCATGATGTTTTTTCCGTACTTGTCAGTAATCCAAAATTTACCTGACAGTTTTTTATTGTTTACATCCCAGTTTTCAGCAAAATCAAACTTAATGACGGCTTCCCCGCTGTCGTTCTTTTCCAACGATATTTTTACCAGGGATTTTCCTTCGGTAAAATCGCTTTTCACTCGCAGGTCAGACAGCTTGTACCCTTCTGCCAACTCAATGCCAATGTAGTAGGTTTTCCCGGGGTTTGCAACAAGCTGTGTTGTCATTTCATCCGGATTCGCAAAAGCTACGGTGGCCATGCCAAATGCTAACACAAGTGCCAACACAAGCGCCAAAAGTTTTTTCATTTTTTACCCTCCTTATTTTTCAGACACATTTGTTCTGTGCCATGGTATATTGTACCGAAATTTCTCAATTTTTTCCATTGATATTTTCTATAAAAACTTTTTGGTTGTTTTTAACTTTTACGGTCTCTGGTCATAAGTTTTTTACTTATTATAATTTTATTTGTAACCGGCAGACTTTCCAATGATTTTAAAGTTTTTACACAACGTTATTATGTAAAAACGGCAAATAAAAAGGTCCTGTCCAAATAGAAGCCAGGGCCTTTTTAAACAACACAAAATAGAAATATCAGCTTTTCATATAAAACGACGCAAGCCCCCTGGGGTGATTTTTGGGGGTAATTTTAAGTCCAGCAAACAATTTTGTCTGTTTGAATGTTTTTTCTATACTTCGGCTTAATTGTAAAAAGAGCAGTATTCCTTGCTCAATTTTCAGTTAAAGCCGTTCGAAAAAAGTTCCTGAATATGGAGGTTTTCCCTTAACAACGGCCAGATAACCTGGGAGCTAATCAATTAGCGTCATTGTGATTTGCACGGAAGCAGCGAAAAATTTTAAAATAGTTTTGGAAAAAACGATAAATTTTTTTCATACCGTCCTATATTCTTCTGTCGGGCGTTGACGAAGATTTAGCGCTGTGCTATGATATTTACAAAGGCAAAGGAGCTTTCTCCTTGCCTTTTTTTGTTTTTTTATCGAAAATTACCGTTTTTCTTTCATCATTTCAATTGAGCCGGGCAGCTGATGAGCATAAAATTTCAAGCTCAGTTCAAAGCCATGGGTTACACCCATAGTGTGTATAGCGCTTAGCAGTGTCCTGTTGCTGGGCTGCATTACAACAGGCATGCCTGTTTCTACTTACCTTACAGTGGCAGTACCGCAGCCTTTGTTCCCTTTTTGCTAAATTTAAGGTTATTTTCAGACCTGTTGTTTGCAAATAGGGCCTTTGTTCTGGTCATAATAAGGAAGTGCTATTTTTATAAATAATCAGCAGGACTATTGATTGCGCATCGCCCTGCATGGGGAGCGCGTTAAGATTAAAACGGCCAGGCTCAAAAGCTTTTAACCTACTACGCTGTAAAACATTTTAGGCTGCAGTTAATAAAGGAGAGGATTGTATGCATTTAACACCCAGAGAAACCGAAAAGCTCATGCTCCACTTCGCAGGGCGGTTGGCCGCCGAACGGAAGGAGCGTGGGGTAAAACTGAACTACCCCGAAGCCATTGCCTACATCAGTGCCGAACTGATGGAACGTGCAAGAGACGGCATGACCGTAGCTCAAATTATGCAGTATGGCACTAGGCTTCTCACTGAAAATGACGTGATGACCGGCGTGCCAGACATGATTCATGACGTACAGATCGAAGCCACCTTTCCTGACGGCACCAAACTGGTAACTGTCCATAATCCGATCCGCTCTTCCTCCTGTCAGCAACCAGTTGGCGCTGTTTTACCCCAGGATGGTTCTGTTCGGTGCAACGAGGGCAAACCCACCGTTACCATTACTGTTATGAATACCGGTGACCGCCCGGTCCAAGTGGGCTCTCACTTCCATTTTTTTGAGGTGAACAAAGCACTGAAATTTGACCGTAAGGGAGCCTTTGGCATGCATTTGGATATTCCTGCCGGCACAGCGGTGCGGTTTGAACCGGGAGAAGAAAAAACCGTAACACTGACTGCCTGCGGCGGCAGCCGTTATGGCTATGGATTAAACGGGCTAACCTGCGGCAATATGGATGACACAGAAATAATTGCCGCAGCGTTTTCTGAAATGGAGGCACGGGGATTTTCCCACACAGACGGAGGTACACAACAATGAGTTTTGAACTGTCGAGAAAAAAATATGCCGATATGTTTGGCCCTACCACCGGCGATAAAATCCGCCTGGCGGATACCGATTTATATGCAGTAGTAGAACAGGATTATACCGTATATGGGGACGAAGCAAAATTTGGCGGCGGAAAATCCCTGCGGGATGGTATGGGCCAGTCCTGCACCGCCGAAAATGTTCCCGATACGGTTATTACCAATGTGGTCATTTTGGATCATTGGGGCATTGTAAAAGCCGATATCGGCATTAAAGACGGAAAAATTTGCGGAATTGGCAAAGCCGGTTCCCCCGAAATTATGGATGGGGTAACCCCGTCACTGGTGATTGGTGCAGGAACCGAGGTCATTGCCGGTGAAGGCTTGATTGCCACCGCAGGCGGGCTGGATACGCATATTCACTTTATTAGCCCCGAACAGGTAGAAACTGCCCTTTACAGCGGCATTACCACCATGTTTGGCGGCGGCACCGGCCCGGCGGACGGTACCAATGCAACCACCTGCACTCCCGGCGCCTGGAATATTGGAAAAATGCTTCAGGCTGCTGAGGGACTGCCTATGAACTTTGGCTTTTTGGGAAAAGGAAACTGCTCCACCTACGCGCCACTTGCCGAACAGATTGAAGCGGGTGCCGTTGGATTAAAACTTCATGAGGACTGGGGAAGCACCCCGGCTGCCATTGACCAGTGCTTAACTGTTGCAGATAACTACGACATTCAGGTTGCCATTCATACCGACACCCTGAACGAAGCAGGATTTGTCGAGGATACCATGGCCGCTTTTAAAGGGCGTACCATTCACACCTATCACACCGAAGGGGCTGGCGGCGGCCATGCCCCGGATATTATCCGTGCAGCGGCTTTCCCCAATGTTCTTCCCTCTTCCACCAACCCCACCAAGCCTTTTACCTGCAACACCATTAACGAGCACCTGGATATGCTGATGGTCTGCCACCACCTGGACGCCAGAATTCCCGAGGACGTCTCCTTTGCCGATTCCCGCATCCGTCCCGAAACCATTGCAGCAGAGGATGTGCTGCACGATATGGGGATCTTCAGCATGATGAGCTCCGATTCCCAGGCCATGGGGCGGGTGGGCGAGGTCATTATGCGCACCTGGCAAACAGCCGATAAAATGAAAAAACAGCGGGGCTCGCTGGAAGAGGAAACTGCCGGGGATAATTTTCGTATTAAGCGCTATCTGGCCAAATACACCATCAACCCGGCTATCACTCACGGGGTTTCTCATCTGGTTGGTTCCCTAGAGGTTGGCAAGCTTGCCGATATTGTGCTGTGGCGCACCGACTTGTTTGGCGTAAAGCCCGAAATGATTATAAAAGGTGGTTTTATCATTGCCGCTAAAATGGGAGACAGCAATGCCTCGATCCCCACGCCACAGCCGGTTTACTACCGCAACATGTTCGGCGCCTACGGCGGGGCCCTGCCCAAAACCTGCGTTACCTTTCTTTCCAAAGCGGCCATTGAGCAGGGGGTTCCCCAAAAGCTGGGTTTGCGCAGGCTGATCAGCCCGGTGATCAACTGCCGCAGTATAGGCAAAAAAGACATGATTCATAATAATACCATAGCCGATATTCAGGTGGATCCCGAAACCTACCGGGTCACAGTAAATGGTAAACACATTACCTGCGAGCCTTTTTCCGAAATTGCCATGGCTCAGCGGTATTTCTTATTCTAGCATGGGAGGGGAATTTATGATTGCTGAACATGTTTTGGGCAACCTGCATCACTATGACACCAAAGGCAAGCCGGTTGATTATGTAGAAATCGACTGGTTTGAAACGGATAAAAAGCTGCTACGTAAAACCACTCAGTCCGGTGAGGATATTGGCATCAAGCTGCATGCGCATTCCACCACCCACTGCCATGGGGGTGCCGAGCACACCCATATGGTTGATGCCAAGCTGCAGGACGGCGATATTCTTTTTGAAGATAATGACAGGATTATTGCAGTTAAAATAAAAGAAGGTAAACTGATTGTTGCCCAGGTATTCAGCCAGGCAGAAATGGGGAGGCTATGCTTTGAACTGGGTAACCGGCATCTTTCCCTCAGTATCTCCGAGGGGGAAGTTCGCCTGGCCTATGACGCGCCGACCTTTGATTACCTGAAAAAGCTGGGGTTTCAGGTTCGGGAAGAGCTGGGGACTTTAACTGATGTTTGGGAGTGTAAAGCCCATGCTCACTGAAATGCAGCTGCTCACTCTGCTTCAGGTATGTGATTCCACCTTTCCAATCGGCGCTTTTACCCTTTCAAACGGATTAGAAACCTATGTACAAAAAGGGATCGTACATGACCTTGCCACCCTGGGTCAATTCATTAACGCCCATCTGAACTTTTTGGCCCACGGGGATTTGGCCCTGATCTCCCTGGCGTGGAAAAATGCTGATGATATCAGCCAAATCTGCCAGATGGACCTGCTTTGTTCCGCATTGAAAGCAGCTGCAGAAATTCGCCGGGGCAGTCAAAAGCTGTGCGCCAGATTTATAAAGGCAGTAGAATTTATGGGCGGCCAGCAGTTAGAGGAGTACCAGAATGCAATCCGCCAGGGGCATGCTGATGGCCATCATTGTATTGCTTTTGGAATTTATGCCAAAAAAGCAGGGGTGGACCAAGCAGCCGCCCTGACCGCTTTTGCATATAACAGTCTTTCGGCAGTGGTAACCAATGGGGTTAAGCTGGTACCTCTAAGCCAGCTGGGCGGGCAAAAGCTGATAAAAGAAGCATTCCCCTTGCTTTACCAGTCAGTAAACACAGCAAAAGCCCTTTCTCTGCAACAGCTCGGGCTAACCGGTATGGGGCTCGAAATTCGCGCTATGCAGCACGAACAGCTTTATTCCCGCCTTTATATTTCGTAATCGGCAATCATCAGCTGGCTCTTTTTCCAAATTTACAATCTATTCAAATCGCCTTCCTGGTCTGGGAAAACCTTAACCTATACTCTCAGCAGGCACATCTGCCCTATGTATTACTGCTGCCGGTTCGGTGACAAGTCCCTGTCCATCTGCGTCCGGAAGATGATACAATTTCAAAATTCCGGAACTGAAACCCCACCGACAGCTTCGTGCTCTTTTTGCAGGGAAAGCAGAATTATCTTTAAGTATGTAAAAAGGGGATCGTGCTATTCCAAAGGCTCTTAGCAAACGTATCATCTACCCAAAAAACCAAATTTGTATGCTATATTCCGGGGTTACTTTGGGCGCCTGTTGCCCTCACTCAGTAGGAAGCGTTCATGCCTTTGTGAATACTTTCTTCCATTTATTGCAAAAGCATCATCTTATTATTTCTCTGCTTTGCGTGGTAAGATGCAGGTTTCCTCTTTATTTTATGCCGTCTTAAGACGGCGGAATGGATGATCTTTATGAGTTATGTAAAAATTGGCGTAGGGGGCCCGGTAGGTTCGGGAAAAACCGCCTTAATTGAACGCCTTACCCGCGTAATGTCAAAAGAATACAGTATTTGTGTCATAACCAACGATATTTATACCAAGGAGGATGCAGAATTTTTAATTAAAAACTCCGCTCTGCCCGCCGAGCGTATCGTGGGTGTAGAAACCGGCGGCTGTCCCCACACTGCCATCCGGGAGGACTGCTCCATGAACCTGGAAGCGGTGGATGCCATGGCGGAAAAATTCCCCGATGTGCAGATTATGTTTATCGAAAGCGGCGGCGACAATCTTTCCGCCACCTTCAGCCCCGACCTTGCAGATGCATTCCTCTATGTCATTGATGTCGCCCAAGGGGAAAAAATCCCACGAAAAGGCGGCCCCGGCGTTACCCGCTCTGATCTACTGGTTATTAACAAGACCGATTTGGCGCCCTATGTGGGGGCAAACCTAGAGATAATGTCACAGGATTCAAAACGCATGCGTGGGGAACGCCCCTTCCTCTTTACCAATCTAATGAATTTAAGTGGTGTAGAAGATGTAATCGCTTGGATAAAAAAGAACGTACTGCTGGAAGGATTGGAATAAGATGCCCGGTATGCAGGGAATGTTAAAAATAAAAACCGACCAAACCGGCAGCCGGACAATTTTAACCGACTGCTATTTTGAAGCGCCATTTAAAGTTGCAAAACCAATTTATGACGGTAGCGTGCTGGAACTGATAGTCATGAGTGCATCTGCAGGCGTTTTGGAAGGGGACCGTTATTCCATCGACCTTATTCTCACAGAAAATGCCTGCCTGCGGATGCTGGGGCAGTCCTTCACCAAGGTATTTCAGATGCCGGACGGAGGTTTTGCAAAACAGGAGCTAACCGCCCATGTAGCGCCTGGTGCATTACTTGAATACCTGCCTCAGCCAGTTATACCGTTTGCCGGCAGCTTCTTTGAAAGCAATTCCAAATTGGATGTGCAGACAGGAGGACGGCTTGTTTACAGCGATATTCTTTCCTGCGGGCGGTACGGCAGCGGCGAAGTATTTCAATTTTCCCGTCTGCGCCAGCACACCCTCATCCGTTATAATGGCCTTCCTGTATTTTTAGATAATATTCTTTTGGAACCCTCTACACAGTCGTTATCAGGTATTGGTTTTTACGAGGGGCACACCCACCAAGGGGTTTTGGTAGTGATTGATCCCCAGCTGGATGGAGCCTTTCGTGATGACTGCCGGAGCATCCTTAAAAAATTCCCACTGGAATATGGCGTGACTGAACTGGCCGGCGGCTTTACTCTGATTCGTGCTTTGGGGCACAGCTGCCAACAGCTGCAAAGCTGCTTTTCTTTACTGGTGCAAAAATATCATTCCCTTTGCGAAAGATAAAACCTTTAATTATGCAAATACCCAATACATGTGTTAAAATTCTATCTATTCTAACAAATTTAAATTTATTTTCAAAAAGTACTTAAAATCCATCTGGTTTTATGGCATAATAGTCTTATGGTATTACCAATTTATAAAATAATACAAAACCATAACAGGAGGATTGCAATATGAGAACCTATCATGGCGGCGGCTTAGGCAGAACCATTATTTTAAACCTGGAGCGCGGCGAATACTTAAAAGAGAGCATTATGGAAGCGCTGGAAAAAGAGGGAATCAAAAATGCAATTGTCCTTTCCGGCATTGGTTCCTTGGACCGCGCTATTTTTAACCGTGTAGACGGTTATGACGAAAAGCTGCATGTAGATTACGTTACCGTGGAAGCACCTATGGAGCTTTGCTCCATGCAGGGTGTTGTTGTTGACGGAAAACCCCATTTCCACATTGTTATCTCTGATCTGGAGCAGACCTACACCGGTCATCTGGAAAACGAGACACGCATCCTCTACCTGGCTGAGATTACCCTTTGCGAGCTGTTGGATGTTAATCTGACCAAGGTGGTCAACGAAAACGGCGTGGGTTATTTTGCAGAAAAGAACTAATCCCAGCAGAAAGAGGCGTTTATGAAAATTGGCACCTGTACACAAATTGCAAACTACGAAGCAGTTTGTTCGATAGGTTATGATTATATTGAGTTGGAAGGCCTGGCTGTTGCAGCAATGGACAATGCCCAATTTGCATCTACTTTAAACCAGGTAAAAAACGGGCCTATTCCCTGTGTTGGCTTTAACTCGTTTGCCCCTGCAACCATTAAAATTGCAGGGCCGGAATATGACCGTAGCAAAGCTTGCGAGCATGCCAAACTGGTGATTGACCGTGCTGCTCAGCTTGGCTGCAAAACGGTGGGAATCGGTTCACCCGGTGCGCGTAATCTGCCTCAGGGCTACCCTTACGAAAAAGGGGTTGCAGATTATACGCAGTTTTCTGCAGATTGTGCCGATCTTGCCAAAAGTTATGGCATTTGGGTGCTGGCAGAGGCTGTTTGTTCCGGTATGACAAACCTGATTAACACCACAAAAGAAGCTTTGGCAGTTGTACAGCAGCTAAACCGTGATAATGTTGGTCTTACTCTGGATCTTTACCATTTTGTTTATGAGAAGGAAAGTATAACAGAAATTCCGCAATATGTGCCTTATGTCAAACATGCGCATATTGCCAACTTCTCCAATCGCGGGCAGCTGGTTGAAGCACACTACAATGAATATAAAGCGCTTATTTCTGAGCTAAAGCGCTGCGGTTATAACGGCACGATAAGCGTAGAATCAGGTCCCTTTCATGTGGAAAGGGAGGCTCCTGTCAGTTTAAAAATTCTGCGCAGCATCGACCGTGAAACCAGCAAATAATTTTTTGATATTCCACTTTTCCTATATCCCTAACCTGAAAAAAGCGTCCATGATTTCATGGGCGCTTTTTTCGGGTTGTTTTATTCCCACTTAACCGGTCATTAGCCAATGATGGCAAGTTTTAAATAAGATAAATATTATTTTGAAAATATACTGACCCAATAAGACAAAACACTTTATTTTAATTATTGGAACGTCTTTCAAATAGTTTTGCCTATGCACCAGCATTCCGTGGGGGAACAGATGAATACTATTTGCTTAAAACAGTTTTAGTTTTCATAAAACGCCTTTTTGCCGAACACAATAGGGGGCGTGAGGGCTTGCGTCCTTTTGATGACCGTGTTCACTCCTGATGTGCCATCAAAACTGTCTTAAATTTTTTTCGTTTTATATTAGTTAGCGCAGGCGATTCGCCTGACGGCTCCCGCCCTTTTGCGCAATTAAAACTGTCTGCAACAGTTTTAATAAAACAGCGATAAAATTACGGTTATAATACCCGAAAATCCCATGGCAATACTGCTCATAGCCCCTTCAATTTCCCCCATTTGCAGCGCCTTCGAGGTCCCTACTGCATGGCTGCAGGTGCCAATTGCAAGCCCGGCTGCCGCTTTATTTTTTACATGAAATAATTTCACCAGCCAAGGCGCCGCAATGGCACCTAAAATTCCGGTTACAATGACTGCCGCAACCGTAACCGGGACCAAACCGCCATGCTGCTCGGAAATTCCCATAGCGATGGGAGTTGTCACCGATTTTGGTATCATTGCCTGCACCAGCGAATCATCTAATTGAAACAATTGGCAAAGCCAGAAAGCGCTAAACATAGATGCTAGCGACCCAACTGTACACCCCACTAATGCAGGAAGAAAATTCTTTTTTAAAACCTCCAGCTGGCTGTAAATAGACAGGGCTAAAACAGCAGTTGCAGGCGCTAAAAATAACGAAATGACGTCCCCGCCTTGCTGAAAATCCTCCAGCGGAATATGAAACACGTTTAGAATTATAATTACCATGGCTATTGCGATCAGCAATGGGTTTGCCAAAGGTGTTTTTAGCTTTTTATTTACCCAGAGCCCCACCTCAAAGCACACAATGCATAAAACTATCCCAAATAACGGTGACTGAAACAGGTCTTTCATATTAAACTCCATTCTGCCCCCTTGTACCGGCATAAAATTGACCACCCTTATCACACAAGGGAAGAATTAGGATAAGGGTTTCCTTGAATAAGGGCGTTTTAATGTAGGTAAACTGCCTGTAATTGCGGGTAACTGCTTGTTTTTTGTTCTATCACACTTAGAATTAAGTGAAAAACGATCGGATTCATGGGCAGATAGCCTAAAAGGTACTGTCCATCTATCTTCCTATTTGCTTTAATTTTTCCTGCAATTTTATAATCAGGCCAGCAGTAATAGCGGTTACGGCAAAGGTAATCAATGTAGTCAAAATACATATGATCAGCAGCGGCAGAATACTGTTTTTAATAAATTCGTACTGGCTCATAATACCCACACCGGCCGGAATAAAGAAAAACGCCATATTCTGCTGTAAAAAACTGCTTTTTTCCTTAATATGCTGCGGTTTTATAACACGCAGCAGCAACAGTACAAACAGCAGTATCATACTGATTACACTGGCCGGAAAAGCAACAGGCAAAATTTCTGCAATTAGTTCAGCCACCAGGCAGATTCCCAGTACTATTCCAATTTGAGATAATATTTTCATTTTTGTCATTCCTTTTTTGTATCCTTACAATAAGATTCAAAAATACTGTATTGTCTGGCATTACTGCGCCTTGACAAATAAGCCCAAGGGTATACTCCTTTGCCGGGGTTTCTTCCCCAATAGTCCACGCACTTGCCCAGCCATATTTAGGGTTTTGGATATTTCATTTCCGCTAGGCGCCCAATTATCCCTTGCTAGCGGTAAGAGTAGAGTATGTATATGAATCATTTTTAATCAGTGAGGTTATTTATGCCGAAGTAACAATGTGCTCAGCATCTGGTCCAAAATTTTAGATTTGAACAACGCCGTGGGGTTATTCATACGCGTAGCGTAGGGTGTTCTCGGGACCCGTTTAAAACCTTTGGTTTTAGTAACGGGTGAGGTTATTATATCCTGATTAGGCACAGATTACAATGGGACTAGAAATTGGAAACTGAATAGCTATTATTTTCAGATATTCCTTCCTAATTTAACAAAGACGAAAAGATTTTTTTGTACTGAATGCACATCTTCCTAAAATTCCTTTATTTTTACCGAACATCATACGAAAAGCCCGTGGATTTGTCCACGGGCTTTTCGTGATTCATCTATAAAGGAAATGGAGAGAAATTTTCTGTAACCCTGATTGCATCTTGCAAGACGGCATAGATCAATGTTCTTGCAACAACAAGGTATGAAATAGTCATTCAATTCAGCTTTTTATGACACTCCCACACATTCTGGAACGCCATGCAAAAGCAATCGCTTTTGCTCATTCTAAACAAGTTTAGCCGGGCAAAAAGAATTACTCTTCACATTTCTTCAAAAGGCTTTCCCACTTACGGTCAACTTCCTTCTGGAACTCTTCGATCATCCATTCGTTGCCTTTTGCAAACATGTGTTTAAAACGACCCTGCGGTCTTAAGTAATCCTCAACCGGCAGCTTGTTCTTCGGCTTGTAATTGAGAGTCCATTTAATGCCGTCTTCCACTTCAAACAAAGGCCATACACAGGTCTCTACTGCTAGCTTGCACATCTCCATCAAATTCTCGGTGGGGTATCTCCAGCCACGGGGGCAGGGCGCCAAAATATTCATAAAGGCAGCACCGGGGGTATAAATGGCTCTGTGCGCTTTTTCGTGCAGATCTTTAAAGTTTCCAATAAAGGTAGTTTGTGCAACATAGGGAATATGGTGCGCAGCAATAACAGCAGTTAGGTCTTTTTTAATCTGCTGCTTACCCGGAATAACACTGCCGGCAGGAGAAGTCGTGGTATCGGCAAATTTAGGGGTAGAGGAAGCACGCTGAATACCGGTATTCATGTAAGCTTCGTTGTCGTAGCAAACATATACCATATCATGCCCGCGCTCCATAGCCCCTGACAGGGACTGGAAACCAATATCATAAGTACCGCCGTCGCCGCCGAATGCGATAAATTTGTAAGTTTCGTCGACCTTGCCCTGTTTTTTCAGCGATTCATATGCCGCCTGAGCACCGCTGACTGTTGCACCGGCATTTTCAAAGGCCGAATGAATAAAGGAGTCTTTCCACGCGGTGTAGGGGTACATGAAGGTAGAAACCTCCATACAGCCGGTTGCACAGCCGATTACCGCTTTGTCTGCGGGATCCAGCGCTCTTAAAACGCCTCTCGCCGCCACTGGTCCGCCGCAGCCGGCGCACATTCTATGCCCGCCCATTAAGCGCTCGGGCTTGCTCATCTCTTCTTTAAAATTATAAGCCATTTGTGTGCACCTCCTATTCTCTTACCGACAGATACCGGTAAGTTTCGCCGACAATTCCAGTTTCGGCAATTTCCAGCATCTCGTTATAAACCTGCTCCAGGCTAGTGACGGTTACGTCCCTGCCGCCCAGGCCATAGATATAGTTAACAATTTTTGCTTTAAACGGGTCATTATACAACGCAGCGCGAACATCTGCACCCAGAGGGCCGCCCTGTGCAGAGAAGCCTTCCGCTTTGTCCATAACAGCAACAGCTTTTACATGGGTAAGCGCCTTCGAGATCTCCTCGGTCGGGAAGGGGCGGAATACGCGAATTTTTAACAAACCAACTTTTTTGCCTTCAGCTCTCAGTTTATCAACCGTAACCTTGGCGGTACCGGCACTGGAGCCAATGCAGACAATTGCAGCTTCGGCGTCATCCAGCCGGTAGGTTTCAATCATGCCATATTCGCGGCCGGTCATTGCCTTAAACTCGGCAGCAACATCCATGATTACCTGTTTGGCATTGATCATACCCTGAGCCTGCTGGCGTTTGTGCTCCATATAATAGTTGACAGTATCGTAGGGGCCTACCGCCATGGGACGCTCGGGGTTCAACATGTAGTTTTCGGGTTTGTACTGACCCACAAAGGCTTTTACCTTTTCATCTTCAATCAGTTCAATGTTCTCTACCGCATGGCTGGTAATAAAGCCGTCCTGACAAGCCATAACTGGTAAGCGGACATCTGCATGTTCCCCGATACGAACAGCCTGAATAAAGTTATCATAAGCTTCCTGGTTGGTTTCTGCATAAAGCTGAATCCAGCCGCTGTCTCTGGCACCCATCGAGTCGCTGTGGTCATTGTTGATGTTGATAGGGCCGGACAAAGCCCGGTTTACTGCCGACATAATGATAGGCAGACGGCAGGAAGCTGCTACATACAGCATTTCGTACATCAAAGCCAAACCGCAGGAAGAGGTTGCGGTCATGGTTCTTGCGCCGGAAGCCTGGGAACCGATACAGGCAGACATTGCACTGTGCTCCGACTCAACCGGAACAAATACAGTATCTACCTTTCCGTTTGCCACAAACTGAGAAAAATACTGGGGAATCTCAGTAGATGGCGTAATGGGGAATGCAGCAACAACGTCAGGATTGATCTGGCGCATGGCGTTGGCGACTGCTTCGTTGCCGGATAATCTTTCTCTGATAGCCATTCTAATACTCCCTCCTATTTCTCTTCTACGCCGAATTCAATTGCTCCAAAGGGGCAAACTTTGTAGCAAACGCCGCAGCCCTTGCAGTGGTCAAAATCAAAATCCAAACGCTTTTGATCCTTTACAGGAATTGCGCTGTCTGGGCATACGGGAACGCACAACAGGCACTGCTTGCACTTTTCAGCAATAAAGGTAGGGATCATCGATCTCCATTCGCCGGTTTTAAAGTACCGGGATGTACCACCCTCATAAACTTCTCCGCCAGGGGTAATGTCGTGCCAGCTGATGTTTTCGTTAATGTCTTCAAATTTGGTAAAACTCATAATCCGCGCACCTCCTGCATCGAACGTTTCAGCGCGTTCATATTGCCCTCAATTACCTGGGGTTTGGTTGCAAATTTATGTTTGAAAGAGCCTTCCATGTCTTTAAGGAAATCCTCTTCATTCATAATTCCGCTGACCTTTACGATTGCACCCAGCATAGGGGTGTTGGGGAAAAATTTGCCCAATGTGTCGATAGAGATTTGTCCAGCATCAATGGTGCAAACCTTGCCCTTATATCCTTTCAGATGTTTTCTTACTTCATCCGGGGATTTGGCGGAATTGATTACAATCGCACCATCCTCTTTTAACCCTTTGGTTACATCAACCGAAGAGATGAGTGTCTCGTCGACTACCACAACATAATCCGGTTCGTAAATGTTGGAATGAACGTTAATCTTCTCACTGCTAATACGATTGTAAGCAGTAATTGGAGCGCCCATTCTCTCCGGGCCGTACTCTGGGAAGCCCTGTACGTATTTGCCCGTGTTAAACGCAGCATCAGCAAGCAGCAGGGATGCAGTTTTTGCGCCCTGGCCGCCGCGGCCGTGCCATCTGATTTCTACCATCTGACCCATATTTCTCCCCCTTAATATTTTAAAATTGCTCCTGTGCTGGCAGAGGTAACCATTGCGCGGTATCTGCGAAGGTAGCCGTCGCGAACCTCTTTTACCACAGGGGTAAAGTTTTGCCGTCTCTTTGCCAGAGTTTCTTCATCCACTAATAGCTCCAGCTTGTTGTTTGGAATATCAATACTGATCTGGTCGCCGTCTTCAATCAGGCCAATCATTCCGCCTTCGGCTGCTTCAGGCGATACGTGGCCAATGGATGCGCCTCTGGACACGCCGGAGAAGCGGCCGTCGGTGATCAGTGCCACGGTGCTGTCCAGCCCGCGGCCGGCCAGTACAGAGGTTGGTGAAAGCATTTCGCGCATTCCGGGGCCGCCCTTGGGGCCTTCATAACGGATAACAATCACATCGCCATCCACTACCTTGCCGTTCATCAGCGCATCTACACAATCTTCCTCACTGTTGTAAACCTTTGCAGGACCAGTATGCACCATCATCTCGGGCAGTACCGCACCCTTCTTAACCACTGCACCATCCGGAGCTATGTTGCCCCAAAGCACTGCCAAGCCGCCGGTTTGGGAGTAAGCATTTTCCTTGGTACGGATGACGTCGTCATCCATAACCCTGGCGTTTTTAATATTTTCAGCCACTGTTTTTCCGGTTGCGGTGATGCAATCGGTATGAATCAGGCCATAGCCATCCAGACGGTTCAGCAACGCCTGCAGCCCGCCTGCCTGATGCAGATCTTCCATGCAGTGGTAACCTGCCGGGCTCAGCTTGGCAAGGTGTGGTACCCGCTGGCTGGTTTCGTTCACATCTTTCAGGTCAATTTTCAAACCTGCTTCGTGGGCAATAGCCGGCAGATGCAGCACAGTATTGGTGGAACAACCCAGAGCCATATCGCCGGTGAGCGCATTCTGCAGTGCCTTTTCAGTGACAATATCGCGGGGCTTAATGTCTTTTTCCAGCAAATCCATAATCTGCATACCGGCTTTTTTAGCCAGACGAATACGCTCAGAGAATACTGCGGGAATCGTTCCGTTCCCAGGCAGGCCCAGGCCCAGAATCTCGGTCATGCAGTTCATCGAGTTCGCTGTAAACATACCGCAGCAGCTTCCACAGCCGGGGCAAGCGTTCTCTTCAATATCTTTAAATTCTTCTTCATTCATTTTGCCTGCACCGTATGCACCTACCGCTTCAAAAGCAGAAGTCAGACTCAGGCGTTTGCCGTCGGTGGTTTTACCCGCCAGCATGGGGCCGCCGCTGACAAAAATGGAAGGGATGTTCAGCCTTAAGGCCGCCATAATCATGCCGGGCACAATCTTATCACAGTTTGGTACAAATACCAGCCCGTCAAAGGGGTGAGCCATAGCCATAATCTCTACCGAATCGGCAATATGCTCACGGCTGGGCAAGGAGAAATGCATGCCGTCATGGTTCATGGCAATACCATCGCAGACACCAATGGAAGGAAATTCCAGCGGAGTTCCCCCCGCCATGCGCACACCTGCTTTAACCGCCTCGACAATATTATTTAAATGCATATGGCCGGGAATAACCTCGTTGCGCGCATTTACAATACCGATAATCGGCCTGCTTAACTCCTCTTCGGTAAGGCCCAGCGCCTTGAACAGCGCCCGGTGGGGCATTTTGGTGACGCCCGATTTCATTAAATCGCTTCTCAAGAGACCATGCTCCTTTCTTATTTATCTTCGTATAAACATTTGGCAATCTTGATAAAGTCGGCATCACGTTTTGCAATCACCTGTTTATCTCTGCCATTCGAATAATCATAAAAGCCTTTTCCGCTTTTTACTCCGTATGCTTCGCTGTCAAAGCATTCTTTCAGCATATCCGGTACGTCTTTCCGGTCACTCAACTGAGCAAAAAGGTACTCGGAAATGCGGTAGAAGGTGTCCAGACCGCCAAGGTCTGCAATCTCAAATGGCCCTAAGCAGGCATAACGCATGCCCAAACCATATTTAAAGGTTTTGTCAACATCTTCTTTGCTGGCAATGCCGCTTTCTACAATATGCATAGCTTCACGCAGCACCGCAAACTGCAGGCGGTTCAGGCAGAAGCCCGGGCCGTCTTTCACCATAGTGGGCACCTTGCCAATCCGCTCAGCCAGGGAGTATACGGCCTGCGCAGTTTCGTCAGAAGTTCTTCCCCCGCGAATTACCTCAACCAAAGGCACAATGTGCGGGGGGTTCACCCAATGGAAGCCGCAAAACCGCTCAGGGCCTTTTACAGCCTTTGCAATCTCGGTAAGGGAAAGGCCCGATGTATTACTGGTAAGCAGCGTATCTGCCGAAACAAGCTCGCTGATCTCCGCAAAAAAGCTATGCTTAATATCCATGCGCTCCACAATGGTTTCTACTACCAG
Organism: Ruminococcaceae bacterium Marseille-P2935; assembly: GCA_900104565.1. GTDB lineage: Bacteria > Bacillota > Clostridia > Oscillospirales > Ruminococcaceae > Marseille-P2935. The sequence goes on along the minus strand of LT629951.1, from coordinate 522,132 downwards.
GTGTGCGGGGCGGAACACTTCTTTGTCACAGCTGTAAGAGATATGGCGCAGCAGCTCGTCACTTTCGGCCTGGGTAAGGCTGTTTTCTTTTACCGAAGTGGCCTGGTTGAGCTTAATCAGATCACAGCTCTTATCCAAAATCTCCTGTTTGATGTCATATAAAACAACGTCGTATCCTTTACCGGCAAACACCTGGGCAATGGAAGACCCCATGGTTCCTGCACCAGCGATGACTACTTTTTTAATGTTGTCAATCTTCATATGATCCTCCTTATATTTGATAAATATTGTACACATACCTTCCGTCGACTCGGCATACCAAATTTTCGGTTAAACCTGACAAAATCAGTTATTATTGGCAGTTAAAACCGCACAAAAAACGACATTATGGCATGATAGTATGCTGGTCTTACCAACATAATACCATGAATTGCCGCAAAAAGTAAAGAGAAATCCCACGGATTTCCGGCAAAATCTTGGGAAATAATTGCCGAAAAAACGCGGGATTTTTCATGCAGTTTTTAGTCCTCTGTCTCCTCAATGGCGACAAGGCGAATCGGAAGTGATTCCAACCCGTGGACAGCCACCGGAAAAGAGTATAGCTGGAACCGTCTGGTCCGCAGATTATCCAGGTTGGCTACATTTTCAATCAGGGGGATTCCCCGGTCCAACAGGGAATGATGGTTGGGGTGATTATCATCATGGGGCACCTCGGCTCCATTGGCGTCAACCCCCATAAATTTCATGCCCTTGCCAATTAAATACTCGATGGCCTCGTTGGTAAAATAAGGGGGATGATCATATTTCGGGGTGCCAAAATACTGACAATAACCCAAATTCACCAGCACCATATCCCCTTCCTTTATGCCGCCAGCAGCCTGAATTGCCTTTTCAACATGTTCCGGCTGCAGCGGAAAATCGTCAGAATACCCCTTCATATCAAGCAGCACCGCGTCGCCACAAAGCTTTTCCAGCTCTAAAGTGGCACAGTCTTTCCCCTTGGGGTTAATGTGGTAAGGGGTTTCAATATGGGTGCCAATATGGCTGGTCATAAATACCTCGTGGGCAATATACCACTGGTCCTCCAGGCAATTCACATCAGGGTTGAATTTGTGGGGGTTTATCATGGTAATCTGCAGCTTACGCGCCTTATCGCTGGGGTACAAATCGTAAGAAAGGTCAACAATTCTTCTCATAAGTTCTCCTTTAGTAGGGAAAAATCCCCCTATGATGTTTCACAGGAGGATTTTCTCTTTTCATTCGTAGTACTTTAAACTTAAATTTAGGCCTAACGCAGTGCCCAGCTCTAAAAATACAGGTTTTTACTTTTGAGTAAAGTGAGCAATGCCTTTTTCATTTTTAACTTTGGTCAGGTTAACGCCGTCCAACTCCTCAAAAAGGATCTCAGCCAGGTAAAGAATCTCGCAGCCCTCTTCCACATGGCCCATATATACACCTTTCAGGTCAGAGAAGGAGAAATGGAAATGAGGCATGCCGTCGATGACAACACCCTGCATAGAAACCATCTCCAGGCCGCCCTCGATGTACTGATGGTCCAGAATCATGTCATCGTTGAGGCCCTGAGCACGGTTATAGTAAGCCTTCTGCAAAGAACCGATGCAGGACAGACAGACAGCGTTTTTCATATCAGCTTTGTTCAGCGCTTCCATGATGCTCTCTAAAAGCTTTTCGCCCCGGTCCAGGTTAATGAGCAGTTTGCGGCCTTTACCTTTTTCACCAATTTCAAATGTATTCATTTTATAATCCTCCTGTTCATTGGTTTGTTTTTTCATTGGTCTAACCTATTTGGTTTCATGATAACATTGGCTTTTTTAAATGTCAACCAAAATACTCTACAAATTTTTTGCTTGCGATGTATCCACTGGTTCATACAACCTTTAAGGAAGCTGATGCTGACTTTGAATAAACGTTTAATCTATATATACTTACGATATGTTTGTGTGCAACATTGACAAATTTCAATTTTTAATGAAAAAGGGTATTAAACTTTGCGCTAAAATATGGCATAATAGTCTTATGGTATTACCAATGGTATGACCACTTGTAACTCCAAATTTTGTGCATCTTTTTAGGAGGTATTTTTTCATGTTTGTGGAACTGAAAGACATTCTATTTACCGACAAAGGCGATAACATCACCCAAAGGCTTCTGGGCCAGTGCAATGACATTATGGCCGGCGAGATGATGTTCGACAAAGGCTCTTGTGTGCCGCCCCACAGCCATCCCGACCACATGCAGTTTATCTATATTATTAAGGGTAAATTTGAAATCACCTGCGGAACTGAAAAAAGAATTTTAACCCCCGGTGACTGCCTGTATGCAGACCGCAATGAAGTTCATGGCACCCTGGGACTGGAAGACGGGTCGGTTCTTCTGGACGTCCACTACCCCATCCGCCACGATCTGTTGGACGATCCCCGCAATCGCCCTGCAAAAGAAATCGACCGCAGAATGAAATAAGTTGATCATTATTTTTATTCTATATACTATAAGGAGGTCAATTGAATGAAAGCAGATAAACTCATTATTGGCGGTACCGTAGTTTCCAAAGATAGTACATACAAAGCCAATATTGGTATTACCGATGGCAAAATCAGCCACATTCTCGCTCCGGATGTAAAAATTGATGCGGACGAAGTGGTAGACGTAGCCGGCAAATATGTAATTCCTGGCGGAATCGACGCTCATGTTCATTTTGAAGATCCAGGCCACACCGAACGCGAGGACTTTACCCACGGCACTGCTGCCTGCGCTGTGGGCGGTATCACAACCTGCATTCTAATGCCAATTCATGATCCTATTATTTTAAACCTGGACACTTTAAAAACCAGTATGGACTGCTATGTAAACAGAGGTTATGTAGACTATGCCATTCACGGCGGCCTGGATGCAAGCAGTTTAAAAGATACCCGTGACCTTTGGGAAAAATCGGGCATTGCCACTGTCAAGGTGTTTATGTGCCAGTCTTCCCCCAACATGGGCTTTGTGGATGACGCTACTCTGTATGAGGGGCTTAAACTGATTGCCGACATGAACGCAATCATGACGGTACATGCAGAAAATGACTCCATTATTAAACTGTTCGAAAAGAAGGCCCATGACGCCGGCCGTACCGATGCCATGTCTTACAACGAATCCCGCCCTGCATTTGGCGAGGTAGAGGCTGTTCGCAGATGTATTTATTTTGCTAAAATTACCGGCGCTACTGTTGTATTCCCCCATATCAGCACCGCTGATGCTCTGATTGAAATCCATAAAGCAAAAGAAGAAGGCATTAAGGTTTATGCCGAAAGCTGCGGCCAGTACTTCAACTTTGTAGCGGATGACATGAAGAAATACGGCCCGTTCTTAAAATTCGCCCCAGTAATGCATGAGGAAGATAATAAAGAGCGGATGTGGGATCTGCTGGCCAAAGGATATGTAGATACGATTGGCTCCGACCATTCCCCTTACCTGAAAGAGGACAAAGAAAAAGCGATCGACGATATTTGGAAATCCCCCAATGGTATTCCCGGTATCGAAGTGGAGCTTGCTTGGTTGCTTGATGCGGTAAATAGTGGTAAACTAACCCTTGAGAATGTAGTTCGCATGACCAGCTACAACCAGTCTCAAATTTACCACCTGCCTGGCAAAGGCCAAATTCAGGTTGGCTATGATGCAGATATCGTAGTTGTGGATATGAACCTGGAAAAAGAATTCTCTGAAAAAGATATTAAGGCCAAAAACAAATGGTCTCCGTATATTGGCCGCAAGTTCAAGGGCTGGCCAGTCATGACCTTCGTTCGTGGTACACTGGTTGCTAAGGACGGCAACCTGATGATTAATGAAGGCCACTCCAAGTATATTTCCCGCGCTAAATAATTTTTGTTTTTTTATTATTGCTAGAGCAGGAAAGACAGCCTGCTCTAGCAATAATATCTATTTTATTTTTGATTCGAGGTGTGCCAATGACTGGATTTTTTGATGAGATAGACCGCTCCTCCATGGCCTTAAAAGTAGTAGATAAGTTTAAAGAGGCACTTGCAAACGGCACGCTGAAAACCGGTGACCGCCTTCCTCCCGAGCGAGAGCTTGCGGCACAAATGGGGATCAGTCGGGCACCACTTAGAGAAGGCCTGAGCATTCTATCTGCTTATGGGATTCTGGAGTCCAAACGTGGTGAGGGTACTTACATCACCGATAAATTTGCTGAACAGGTTTTTGATTTTCTGGGCATCGGCAACCTGGACAGCAAGGAAAATTTCAAAAACTTAATGCAGCTGCGGAAAATATTAGAAGAAGGCAGCGTAGATTTTACCATTAAGAACCTGACCCCGGAAGATATTGCTGAATTCGAGTCGATGTTAGTGGAAGATGTTGACCAGATGGAATCAGTCAAGTTGGACGCAAAATTCCATCAGAAGATTATTCGTATGACGGGTAATCCCATTATTATTGAAATGTATAAAATGACCTTTAAAATGTTGACCAGACTAATTTCTCGCCTTATTGTTCATGATGATGTACAGCTGACGGCGTATCACGATCACGAAGCTATTGTGCAGTATTTGAAGGAAGGCGATGTTCCTAAGTGTAAACAGGCAATTCGCAGTCATTTAGGAAATATTGAAAATTATATTGATAAATATTTTTAACTTTGACGTAAATGATAAATTCTATAAAAAAGGAGGTACCCAGTGTATGGATATCTCCTTTTTACTTTTTTAATTTAAAACAGCAGGTTTTCTACTTTCCTCCTGATCTTTAGTCCTTTTTATTTACCGAACTTACCGATTGTGAATGACGGTATCTTTTCCCGCTAAAAACTGCCCCCCACTGAAAAAAGCGGAGGACAGCATAAAATATTATATTTTAATAATCTGCAGTGAATTCAATACCGAGCTAAGCAATATTGCAAGCAGGCAGATCGGTACCAAGTACTTCATGCAAAATTCGTACAATCTCTGGCGACGAAATTTTGAGGAGAATTTTACTTCATCCGCTATCTTTTTAAATCCAACCACCTTAATGATCAGCAAACAGGTGAAGAAGGCTGCGATAGGCATCAGTATGGAATTCGATAAAAAGTCAAAGAAGTCTAGGATTGACATATTCAGCGGAGCTATTCCCTGCCAGATTCCAAATCCCAAGGAACATGGGATTCCGATCAGAAGCATTTCTCCCCACATCAAAAGGCTACAGCGTTTGCGGCTCCAATGTGTCTGATCCTGCAGGGTAGAAACACAGGTTTCCATTAAAGAAATGGACGAAGTCAGCGCTGCAAACAAAACCAGTAAAAAGAATACAACACCAACAATATTGCCAAATGGCATACTGTTAAAAACCTTGGGAAGGGTCATAAACATCAGGCCGGGGCCGGCATTTAAAGCAGTTTGATCTCCACCAGAAAATACAAATACTGCCGGAACAATCATAAGACCAGATAAAAATGCGATCAAAGTATCCATAATCTCGATCTGCCCTACTGATTTTTCCATATCAATATCCCGTTTCATATAAGAACCATAGGTATATAAAATTCCCATACCTATCGAAAGGGAATAGAACATCTGCCCCATTGCCGCAACTACGGTCATAAGCGAAAATTTGCTAAAGTCTGGAATTAAATAGTATTTTACGCCCTCCCATGCCCCTGGCCTTGTTACCGAATAACCCGCAATAAAGACGGCAAGCACCACTAAAATAGGCATTAAAATTTTACTAGATTTTTCCACCCCTTTTTCTACCCCGCAAATTACCACAAAAAAAGTTGCAATTCCAAAGACAGCAAACCAAATCAGCGGCGCGGTTGGGTCTGCTATAAAATGGCTAAAATAATCATTTTCCGCAAGGCCGTTTCCTCCGCGCAAAAACTCAAACAGATACTTAATCACCCACCCGCCAATTACGCAGTAATAAGGCAGAATCATCATTGGAACAATGGCATTGATCCATCCGCCAATTTTCAGCTTTTTACTGCCAAAAAAGTGAAATGCGCCAATCGGGCTTTTACGGGACATACGTCCAAGCGCTGTTTCTGACACAATCAGCGCAAAACCAAAGGTAACTGCCAAAACAAGATATACCAGCAAAAATATTCCCCCGCCATATTTGGCTGCCAAATATGGGAACCGCCAAAGATTTCCCAACCCTACGGCAGAACCTGCCACCGATAAGACATATCCCAAGCGCCCCGAAAAGCTGCTTCGCTGTTTTGAACTTTCCATTTTTGTTTTTCCTCCACACCTTAAAATTTTCCCGCATGTTTTTATATATGAAAAGCGGCCCTCCGATAAGGGTCGCTTTTCCACCCCCATATCGGGGGAAAAACCAGTCATTTATCGTAAATGTTTCGCGGCTTTTTACACAGACAGCACCGAGCGGATTTTTTCCATCAGCATATCTACTGCTACCGAATTAAATCCACCTTCCGGAATAATTACATCGGCATTTTTTTTGCTGGGCTCTACAAACTGCTCGTGCATAGGTTTTACCGTATCCAGATATTGATTAATAACCGAGCTGATGCTGCGGCCACGCTCCTCGACATCCCTCAACAGACGCCGAATAATACGCACGTCGGCATCAGTATCAACAAATACTTTAATATCCATCTGATCGACCAAATCTTTATTTTCGAATATTAAAATGCCTTCTACTATAACCACCTGTTTAGGTTCAACATGCACGGTTTCCTTGGTGCGGTTATGTTCTACAAAAGAATACACCGGGTGGTCGATGGCCTGCCATTGGCGCAGTTTTTTAACATCTTCAATCATCATACTGGTATCCAGCGAATTGGGATGATCATAGTTTAGCTTGGTACGCTCTTCAAACGAAAGATGATCGTTGCACTTATAGTAATAATCGTGGCTTAAAATTACTACATCATCCCCAAACATCTCTTTTAATTTGTGTACCAGCGTTGTCTTCCCAGACCCTGTACCGCCTGCAATGCCAATTACTAAAACATCATTCATATTCATGCTCCATTCTACCACTTCATTCGACAAAACTGTAATAATCCCTGCTCTTTCACCCCAATCTCAGCATGGGCCCAATGCAGAATCCTAACGCCACATATTATCGGCTCAATCATTTTCTCCTGGGGGCTGTCCAGTTCCCAAAGGGTCTTACAATTGGCTTTTTTAGACTACCTCCATTAAAATAACTATAATAGAAAATATTTAAAATGGCAACCTGTAAATAAAAATCAACTTCATTCCTCAACAAATATTCGAGATTCCATACAAATTTTTAGAATTTATATGGAAAAAATATGGTTGTTATGTTAAAATATAAATGGATTTTGTTGGTAATATAATCGTGCGGAACACAGAAAGGTTTTTTCTATGGAACGAAAGAAAATTATTCTGGATGTGGATACCGGCACTGACGATGCCGTGGCAATTGCAGTTGCCGCGCTTAGCGAAAAGCTGGAGGTTTTGGGCATAACGGTGACCCACGGCAACCAGCCACTTTGTTATACCCTGGAAAACACCTTAAGGATGGTGGAATTTTTAAAGCTAAATATTCCGGTATATGCCGGCTGCAACGAGCCTATGGTGCAGTACCTAACTGCCGGTAGGCTTTTGAATGTGCGCCGTCAAACCATCGAAAAGGTAATAAACGGAGAAACTGTTTCCATTCATCAAAAATATTTGGATCTTCCTAAGGCTTCTATTCAAGCAGAAGCTAAGCACGCATGTTCCTTTTTGGTGGAAACGCTAAAACATACTACAGAAAAAATTACAATTGTGGCAGTGGGCCCCCTCACCAATATTGCCATGGCGCTGCGGATGGACCCTTCTATCTGTAAAGGAATTGAAGAAATTGTCATTATGGGCGGGGCTATTGCGCATGGCAACCGCACTCCGGTGGCTGAAGCAAATTTTTATGACGACCCTGAGGCGGCTCAAATTGTTTTAAAAAGCGGCTGTAAAATACGTTTATTTACCTTAGACGCTACGGAATCGGTGCTTTGCGGCCATGAGGAAGCCGAAGAGTTTCGTAAAACTTCTTATGTAGGGCAATTTGTAGGCGACCTGACCGAAGAATTTGTACGCAAGTGCACCCTGCTGAATATTTGTGACTGCGGCAAGGTGTCGATTCATGACGCTGTCACTGTCTGCGCAGTAATTGATCCCTCCATTGTCACCGACCTGCGGCATCAATTCTGTGATGTGGACTTTTCCGGCGGTTTTTCTGACGGCCAGCTGGTTGTAGATACCCGCATGTTCGCCAAACCTGCAGACCCGGTTTATGTCGCCTATAAGGTGGACCGTGACCGCTGCCTGGAATTAATGCTTCACAGTTTAAAGCATGCAGAAACGGAGGCTGATTAGGTATGGCCTTTAACAAGGAAACCGGAACTCTTGGAATTTTACAGTACCACATTAATATGGTACCCGGGGATGTTGGGGAATATATTCTTCTGCCTGGCGATCCGTTCCGCTGTGATGTAGTGGCCAAATATTTGGAGAATGCCAAACTGGTCGCTCATAAACGGGAACACAAATGCTATACCGGCTATTATAAGGGTGTACGCGTATCGGTAGTTTCTACCGGAATGGGGTGCCCCTCCACCGCAATTGCCCTGGAAGAGTTGGCAAATATTGGTGGAAAGGTGTTTATCCGTCTTGGCACATCTGCCGGATTAAAACCCGAGGTTCACCCCGGTGACCTTTTAATAACGACCGCATCTATGAAAAACGACGGAACCACCAGAATGTATGTACCCGAATGTTTCCCAGCTGTAGCTGACCTGGATTTAACCACCCTGCTCATTCAAACAGCAAAAGAATTGTGTCGGGATACCCCTCATGCCGTTCATTTTGGAATCACCGCTACCGACGATGCTTTTTATGCCGAAACCCCCGAATGGGTGGAAAAACTGGTTAAGCTTGGCTGCACCAATGTTGAAATGGAATCAGCGGCAATTTTCACCATCTGCCATCGCCGCAACCTGCGTGGCGCATGTATTTGCGCCTGTTCTGGCAACCTGAATACAGAAGAGGTTTTTTTTGGAACAACAAATGGAATCACTCCACTCGCCATAGAAAAAGAAACTCAAGTGGCGCTGGAAACCTTCTACCGTTTTGATTGTGCCAGAAAAAATGGAACTCTTTTAAAAGCTTTTGAATAAACATGTTCATATTTACCGAGGCCTGCAACATTTACTGAAAATTATATTCGTTCATTCTAAATCCCTTCCGGCAGTGCCGGAGGGGATTTTATCGTATCTTAAGCTGTTTTCGATTTCACAATATAGCAAAGGGGTTGTAAAAAACCCGTTCTTGTGTATTCCAACAGCTGAGCGGATGGTTTATATAAATATTATATATTAAAACCAATATGCTTAACCAATAGACGTGTCAAAAACCACCCTTGAAGTATATGTGTAAAATTGCGTGGCTGTCTTCCTGCTTCAACCCAATACTGTCTGCAACGGTTTGTTTTTTATTTTCATAGTCTCCCTGAAATTGGCAAATCACGGGAGATTATGTTTTTTGACTGCCAGTATTCTTCACCCGGTTAAACTTGGGGAGCCAGACCTATTCAGCGCTAACAAACAAAAGGAGCGGGTTATAAAAACCCGCTCCTTTTATTATGCTAGGAGGATATTATTGGCAAAAATTAATTACGCAACGGCCTCTTCCTTTTGAATGCGGATTGGGCCTACAAAGTGTGAAATAGGCTTTTGACAGAGCTTTAACGTATATTCTACAATAGGGCCGGTAGCCAAAATACCCACAATGGTACCTACACCGACTGTGCCGCCCATAAAATAACCAATTACAACATACAGCGCATCTAAGGCTATACGCACGTATTTCAGCTTTATTTTAAGCAGCTGTGTCAATGCCAGTGAGATAAATTCTGTAGATCCTATGCCAAATTCAATCGCAATGTAGATTCCTACACCTACTGCAAAGGTGATGGCGCCTACCGCCAAAATAATACTCATCCCCCATATAGGAGTAGTTTCAATCGGGAAACGGGTTACAAGCATATCGCGGAACAGGTCGATAAAGTAGCCGGTCGTAAAGGTGGTAACCACTGTTCCTATTCCAAGGTACTTCCGCCCCCAGATCAACATCATTCCCAACAGGATGACATTGTTCAGCAGGGTAATCTGGCCGTAGGTCCAGTTTAACAGCACATGCTCACCATCTACAAAGATGGAAAACGGGTCGGCTCCTAACCCGCAGGCATAGTAGCAGGCAATACCAAAAGGCATCAGCAACACCGGAATAAGTAACAGCAGGGCGCGTTTTAAAATGGAGGAGTAATTCAGGTTTTCAAAATACTTTTTCATAGATCCCTCCGGTTATAATTTTGCCATTTTCTGGTCCAGTTTATAAAGCAGTTCTTCGCATTTTTCCAGCACCTTTCCGGTATTCATGCGCAGGTTTTCTCCGCCGCTTAAAACCATACGGCCGTTAACAAACACTGTGTCAACCGCATGTCCAGTGCCGGCATAAAGCAGGTTGCTCAGCCGTGTGGAGCGGTTGGTGAGGGAGATATCTTTACTCATATCCACCAAAAGAATATCCGCCTTATAACCTTCTGCTAAGCGGCCTAAGTTTTGATATCCCAGCGCCTTTGCACCATTCTGGGTCATCATCTTATAGGTGGAAGAAAGGTCCATGGCGGTGGGGTCCAATGTAACTGCTTTTTGCAGGTATGCACCTGCTCTTGCTTCACGAATCATATCGCGGGTAGAACTGCTGGCTTCCCCGTCACAGCCGATGCATACATTAATACCTCTTTGAAGCATCTGATGTATTTTAGGAATCCCATCGCTGATCTTCATGTTGGTGTTGGGGCAATGTACCGGGTTTGCGCCCGCTTTTTTAATCAGGTCAAGCTCGTAATCCTGCAGCCAGATGCTATGCGCCAACAAGGTGCGTTCATCCAGCAGGCCGTAGTTATACAGGGTTTCCGCCTCCCACCAGCCGGTACGGTTTTTCACATCCTGGGTTTCTTTTTTCCCCTCGCCCAAATGGGTATGGAATACCAGCCCGCGCTCATTGGCAAACGCCTTCAACGCCTGCATCAGCTCTTTCGAGCATGCCGGCAGCCCTGCCGGTGCCACGCCCATACGAATCATGTCGTGATCCAGGCCATGGTAACGGGTATAAATATCGTTGGATTCCCTTAAGGCATCCTCTACGGTGCGGATAGGTGTCGCGTCATTTTCGGCTACATCGGTATGCGATACGCCTAACGTAGCACGCATACCCGCATCCCGCACTGCCTGTACCGTAGAATCAATAAACCGGTAACCCCCCATATCGTTGATGGTGGTAGTGCCAAAACGCAATCCCTGCATACAGCTGAGCAGTACGGCGTAATAGTTATCTTCCTCGGTGGCTAAATCTTCGGCATGGAACAACCGCACCAGCCAGTCGGTAATCGGGTAATCATCCATATAGCCTTTGTAAAAGCTTTGCAGCAGATGAGCATGACAGTCCACAAATGCAGGCAGCGCCATTTTACCTGCTGCATCAATCACCGTTTCGTTTCCTTCCGCCGGAACAGAATCGGCAATTTTTACGATTAAGTCATCTTCTATTAGAATATCTTTTCGATCGTATTTTAACGTATCAAAATCAGCTATGTCACAATTTTTTATGATTGTTTTCCCCATGGAGTTTCATTCCTTTCTTCTTTATGGTTTGGAATGAATGTAGGGCACAAAAAGGGCCGGACCGATGCGCAGTCCGACCCTCTTCATGCATCAGCCAAAACTTTTCGTCGGTGAATGCTACAATCATTTTTTCGTTATGATACTCTAGTCCAGTTTATCCAGTTTTTCCAGAGCACGCAGGGTAATTTTGGTCATCAGCTCCACCTTGGCGGGGTAATCCACTTTGTTGGAGGTACTCATCCTGCCATAACCGTCATACAGGTTGTTGCCGGCAAGCAGAATGGTGCCTGCCCGTAACCCTCCCAGTAATGAGGAAACGACAAAAAGCGTAGAGCTTTCGTTTTCGACCACTTTTACGCCTGCGTCAGTCCAAACTTTAATCTTTTCATCCCAGCCTTTATGTGCGCCGGGAGATTCAATATAAAATGCATCGTGACTGCGCACCAGGCCCAAAATGGGTTCTACACCCAATTCACGGGCGCTATCCCGCAGGGCATTTACCACATCAATATCTGCAATTGCAGGGTATTCCAGCGGAATGTATTCCGGCGTTGTGCCGTCTCCGCGCACCGCGCCTGTGCAAATTACAATCGAACCTTCGGGAATATCCCGCTGCAGACTGCCGCAGGTACCCATGCGGATCAGGTTCTTTGCTCCGATGTGTTTTAATTCTTCCACACAAATGGCCACTGCCGTTCCGCCCATACCGGTTGCCATGACCGAAACACTAGCCCCATTGTAGGTGCCGGTATAGGTGGGGTTCCCACGGGAAACTGCTTTTAGCTCGGCGGTATCGAACAGCTTGGCAACCATTTCGCAGCGGGCAGGGTCGCCAGGCAAAATAACGCCTTTTCCAATATCGTTTTCATCCAATCCAATATGCCACATTTTGCCCTGAGGATTGGTCAGTTTTAAGGATTCAAATGCCATGCGATTCACCTTTTCTCCAGCGATATTCTAAAATATCCTGAACGTTTGCGCCCGCCAGCCTCGCTGGGGAATAGCGGACGGTTTTACACGCATTTGGACATAGAACGTCAGAAGATATGTCCGCGCAAAAGGTTTTTATTTTTGTGCATCATCCATTGCCTGAAGCTTTACAAGGGCACCCAGCGCAATTTGGGTCATCTTTTCCACCAGCGGCGGCAGATCGTCATCATAGTCAATCTCCTCGCCGGTCCAAATATTGTCCAAAACCACCAGAATAGTCCCTGCCCGAAGGCCGATCAGCTCTGAGACAATAAACAGGGTGGAACTTTCGTTTTCTACCACTTTTACGCCGGCTTCCGCCCAAGGACGAATGCGTTTTTCCACCATTTCGGGTACGCCCGGGGATTCTTTATAGAAGGCATCGTGGCTTCTGGTAAGCCCCAGCTCCACAGGAACACCAAGTTCTTTAGCTGCATCCCTCAGGGCATTTACCACGTCTATGTTGGCAATTGCCGGGTATTCCACCGGTACGTATTCCAGCGAAGTCCCTTCGCCGCGCACTGCACCGGTGACAATAATAATGGTACCTGGCTTAATGTTATAGCCCCACCCGCCGCAGGTGCCTACCCGGATGAGGTTCTTACAGTTTAAATGCTTTAGTTCTTCTATGCCTATGGCGACTGACGGGCAGCCCATACCGGTGGACATAACCGCTACGTCAGTCCCCTGGTAGGTACCGGTATAGGTGGTGTATTCCCGGTGGGTCGCCACAAATTTTGACTCGTCAAAGCATTTTGCGATAATCTCACAACGGCCGGGGTCGCCGGGAAGCAGCACATTGCGCGCTATCTCTCCGTCGCCCATTCCGATATGATACATCTTGCCCTGTTTGTTGGTCAGTTTGAGTGTTTCGTAGGACATTCTTCATCATACCTTTCTTTTTTGACCAGGGCAAAGTCACAGGGGCATTTATTTGTAAAACTTCGCCCTGAATCGTATTATATTGCCATTGTAGTGATCTTTGCAAAACAGGATTGGCTTATTATCATGGCCATACCAAAGGGAGGACACCAATACAAAGTTTTCACTGTCGTACTTTACATTTGGCACCTGCCTTGGCAGGCTGCTTGGCGCAGGTGTAAAAGTACAAGTAACATAACTTACCTTTTCCTCAAACAACTGCTCCAACATTTTTTCTGTAAGGTCGTAGTTTTTATAATCCAGATCAGGAAAAAGGCTGGCCGGATAATAACAGTTCAAATTAATTGCTGGGCTAACATCATCAACACTGTATGTTCTCTGGAATAAAACCAGTTTCGAACCGTTGGCTTCGAGCTTTTCATCCAAAAAAGCATCGTAGTCAAGTGGATTTTGTCGGTCGTGCAGAACAGTAATATGGTCGCTGACTTCTGCCAGCCTTGCTCTTGGAAGCATATATTTATCCGGATAAGCCTTGGTTGCCAGTGGAGGATCATAAACTACATAGGTTCCCTTGCCTTGGTAGGTTTTGAGATAACCATCCTCGTACAAAACAGCAAGCGCTGTTCTAAGTGAGGTTCTTCCAATGCCCATAATGCCTGCCAGCTCCGCTTCGGACAGAAATTTATCGCCTTTTTTATAATAGCCTCCGATGATCAGCTCCCGCAGTTTGCGGTATGCCTCGATATATACAAAATGGCCTCGTACAATGGTGTCAATCTGTAAATATTCTTTTAAATCCTCGGTTGTTTTAATATCGGCTACTGTTTTCATATTCTCATCTCCGCAAACGAATTTCTATCCGTATTTCTGCGTTAGTAGGCCTGCCCTATGGCTGCGGGGTTATCATCCTTGCCAATAAAGAATGCGATCACAATAACGGTTACTACATATGGGAGCATTTGGATAAACTGGGTGGGAACAGAGGACTGCTGCAAACGAATCTGCAGCGCATCACAGAACCCAAACAGAATACCCGCAAGCGCCACATTTATAGGCTTGTGTTTGCCCAAGATTACTGTGGAAAGTGCAATGTATCCTCTGCCCGCTGTCATGTTTTTTACAAACTGGCTGGAAAGCGAAATGGATAGGTAGGCTCCGGCCAGCCCTGCCATTGCTCCGGCAATCAGCATAGACATATAGCGGATTTTGTGTACATTGATGCCTACGGTTGAAGCAGCTACCGGATGTTCACCCACCGATATAACCCGAATACCAAATTTGGTGTGATAAAGCACATAGTAGGCTGCAGCCACCAACGCAAAACAGAGGTACACAATGGGAGACTGCACAAACAGAATCTTGCCAATGATAGGAATTTCGCTCAATAGCGGAATTGCTACCTCCGGTACGGCCGCTACTCTTGGGGTAGCGCCTGCAGACCCAAAGAAAGTAATTAGCAGGTAAGCGGTAATTCCGGTAGCAAACAGGTTAAAGGCCAGCGAGCTAATCATCTGATCGGCCTTGGCAGTAATCGCAGTAAAGCCATAAAACGCACTAAATACTATACCAATTATAACAGCTGCTAAAACTCCCAGCAAGGCACTACCGGTATGATAGGAAACCAATACCGCAAAAAAAGCCGATACCAACATATTTCCTTCAATTGTCATGTTCAGAATGCCGGATTTCTCGGCGAAATTGCTTCCTGTAGCCGCCAGAATATAAATGGTTGCAATGCGGATGGTAGAAGCGCCGACCGATTCAATAAATTCAATCATACCGCTTTTGCCTCCTTCGCATGAGAACTTTTTTCACGGAATTTTTCCCATTTCGATTCGAAATAAGGACTGAGCACAATAAAGATAATAATCAATGTCTGCAGCACCTTAACAAAATCTTTGGGTACCGAAGTATTGGCATTGATATACATCATGCCCTGGTTCATAATGCCAAAGAATAAACCGCCCAAAATAATCCCAATCGGATGGCTGCGGCCCAAAAGCGCTACCGAAATACCGCTGAAGCCATATCCCGGTGAGAATCCTTCGATTACCCCGTTAAAGGTACCTAAAACCTCTCCCATTGCTGCGATGCCTGCAATCGCACCCGAAAGTGCCATAGCACACAGCATAATCTTTTTTGCACTCATGCGGTTGGCGGTAGACGCCTTCAAGTTAAGCCCCACGGCATTAATTTTATAGCCCCATTTGGTTTTTTCCAGCAGAATATACACCAAAAATACACAGATAATGGCAACGATAAACATGGCGTTCAGCTGCACGCCCCGGAAGGTTTTGATGCCCATGGCTGTCCCCATTTCAGACAGGCTGGCCATGTGTGCGTTTTCCAATATGTAAGGGGTGCGCTGTTCAATATCCGGGTGTTTAAAGTACCCTCCGCTGATAATAAAGTTGATAAAGAACTGCGCCACGTAGTTTAACATAATGGTGGTTACAATCTCGCTTGCTCCAAACCGGAGCTTTAAAATACCGGGCAGCAGCCCCCACAAGGCTCCCACCACCATGGCGATGATCATAATAAGCGGAATATAAAGATACCATGGAAGAGCCGGAAACAAGGTTGCTACCCAAGCAGCCGCTAATGCACCCAGCAGCAGCTGTCCTTCCAGCCCCAGGTTAATCATACTGGCTTTGCTGGCCACAATAAATGCAAGGCCGGTCATCATAAGCGGGGTCATGACGTAAAAGACATTGAGCAGGTTGTTCACCGAACTAAGCGGCTGTACAATCATGCAATAGTACACGGTCACTGGGTTTTCCCCGTTTATAAGGATGATGACCGCACCAATCAGCAAGGCCGCAAGTACCGAAAGGATAGAAAAAACCGCACTTTTCGGAACACGTATTTTCATCCTGCCACCACCTCCCCGGTTTTTTCTTCATCCTTTCCGCCCAGCATATAAAACCCGATCTGCTCCTTGGTCACACCATTATTATCCAAAATTTTGGTAATCTGCCCGTCGTGGATGATTCCAATCCGGTCAGAAAGTGCCATGATTTCGGACAGCTCGTTGGAAATGAGCAGTACGGTTTTTCCCTTTTCACGCTCGGCAATAATGCAGGAATGAATGTACTCAATGGAACCGATATCAATTCCCCTGGTAGGATTCACCGCCAAAATAATCTCCGGTTCGTCATTCAGTTCCCGGGCCACAATCACCTTTTGCTGATTGCCTCCCGAAAGGGATTTGAGTGGATCATGAATACCAGAAGAAACTTTAATAGAGTAGTCATTTACGGCTTTTTGTGCGTTCTCATTAATATTTTTAAAGTTAAGGAAAATTTTATGGCGTATAAATTGGGGCAGATCCACCTTTCCTAAAATCATATTTTTAGAAATAGAAAGCGGCATAATTAAGCCTTCGGTCTGTCGGTCTTCGGGAATATATGCCATACTTTGGGTGCGTTTATGGGACGGAACCCGGGTTACTTCTGTACCATTAATGATGACATGGCCGGCTAACGGGAACTGGGTACCGACCAAAATGTTAACCAGTTCGGTCTGGCCATTCCCCGCAACACCCGCAACTCCAAAAACTTCACCTTTTTTCACCTCAAAGGCAAGCTTTTTCAACGGTGTGCTACCCAGTTTCACCTCGGTTTCAAGGCCCTGCACCTGGATAATTGGCTCGTTATTATTTTCCCGGAAGGTTACCTTTTGTTCCACCAGGTCACGGCCGATCATTAATTTGGCAAGAATCTCTTCGTTGACGTCTGATTTTTGCACGCAGTCAACCACCTTGCCAGCCCGCATAATTGTAACCTCATCCGAGATTTCCATAATCTCATTCAGTTTATGAGAGATAAAGAGTATCGTTTTACCTTCCGCCTTCAGCTTATTCACCAGTATAAAAAATTCTTCTATCTCCTGGGGGGTAAGCACTGCGGTAGGCTCGTCAAATACAATCAGGCTTGCTTTGCGATAAAGAGCCTTGATAATTTC
The DNA here is from genome assembly GCA_900104565.1 of Ruminococcaceae bacterium Marseille-P2935. Classification (GTDB taxonomy): domain Bacteria; phylum Bacillota; class Clostridia; order Oscillospirales; family Ruminococcaceae; genus Marseille-P2935. The sequence goes on along the minus strand of LT629951.1, from coordinate 504,665 downwards.
AATTTTTTGCTGCAACCCTACCGGAAGCTCTCCAAGTTTGGTGTCAAACAAAGAAAACTCTAGCCCAAAACTTTCAAATAAAGGCTCTAGTTCCTTTCGGGATTGTTTGCGGTTCAGCTTGAAACTTCCAATCTCATAGCCCAATATTATATTGTCTAAAACAGTCATGGTGGGTATCAGCATGAAGTGCTGGTGAATCATTCCAAGCCCAGCTGCAATAGAATCAAGTGGAGAAGTAAAGGTCATTTTTTTGCCGCGCAGAATAATTTCTCCTCCATCCGGTTTTAACAGCCCATATAAAACGTTCATTAACGTGGACTTTCCTGCACCGTTTTCACCGACGATCGAGTGTATCGAGCCCTCTTTTACCTTTACGGTCACATGGTCGTTGGCCACCAGATCGCCAAATGTTTTGGTAATCTGATTGAGCTCTAACAGATAACTCACAAAGTTCACTCCCCTTATAAAAGGTGTGTCAATCTACGTTCTGCCGCCCCGGCTGATTGGGGCGGCAGCCGTTATAACAAGTTTAATTAATCCAGGGTATCTTTTACGGTAATTTCGCCGTTGATTACCTTCTGGGCCAACTCGTCTACCTTTTTGGCCACATCGTCAGGAATTTTGCCCTTGTTGGTGTCATCGTTAACATAGCCAACAAAGCCTTCTTTTAAGCCATAGGTGAAAACGCCCGGTACAAATTTGCCGTCTGCCACCTCGTTCAGTGCTTCTTCAATTGCCACGTCGGCCTGTTTGAGCATGCTGGTGAGAATATTGTCCGGCGCCTCGGCCTGTTGGTTTGAGTCTACACCAATAGCCCATTTGCCTTTTGCAATGGCTGCTTCAAATACGCCCATACCGGAACCGCCCGCTGCATGGTATACAATGTCACAACCGGAATCGTAGTGCGACAGTGCAATTTCTTTTCCTTTTGTAGGGTCGCCAAAGGCTTCTACCGTAGCGCCGCAGTAAGCGCTGAGCACTTCACAGTCGGGGTTGGCAGTTTTAACACCGTCAATAAAACCAGCGTTAAAGCCTTTGATCTGGTCGTTTTCCATACCGCCCACAAAGCCGACTTTATTTGTCTCGGTCATCAGGCCGGCTACCAGGCCCACCAGGAAAGAACCCTCGTTTTCTTTAAAAATAAAGTTTTTAACATTGGGCAACTCGTTGGTAACGGCGTCAATTGTAATAAATGTAATCTCGGGGTATTCCACCGCCAGTTTGTTCACGACATCGATGCAGCCAAAACCAAAGTTGATGATAACATCTTTCCCCTGTTCGCAGAACTGGCGGTTAGCCGGCTCAACGTTGGAAGCATTCTCATTCTCCAGGTCACTGTAAGTCCAGCCTCTTTCCTTACTAACCTTTTCCATAGCGCCGTACATCATGTCGTTCAGGCCCTTATCACCTCGGCCGCCGGCACTGTAAATTAACCCAATATCTAATTTCTTTGCCTCGTCTCCTCCGGGAGCCGCTGTACTGCCTGTTCCACTCGGCGCTGCTGTGCTAGAACCTGATGGGGTGCCCCCTGTGCAGGCGCTGAATGCCACAACAATCATAACCATAGCCAATAATACGGATATGACTCTTTTCGCCTTTTTCATTTTCTTTCCTCCTTAATATGTGTTCAATATTTTGCAGCGGTCTTTTTACACCGCTGTACCGATACAGAAGCTACAACTTAAAACTTTTCATCTATTTTAACTAAAGCACGCTCCGCAATATCAATAGCAGTATGCATGACGCGGTCATAATCCTTTTCAAAGTCCATTCTCTCGCCGGTCACATAGTTTTCGGCCACTACAAGCACCAGTCCGGCTTTGCTTCCAATAATGGAAGCGATAGTCAGCATGGCAGCCGCTTCGTTTTCAATACCCAATACACCTAGCTCTTTCCAGGGTTTAATCCGTTCTTCCATACCGTCATGGGCAAACAGCGATTCCAGGAAAATAGCGTCATGAGTGCGTACAACACCGGTGCGAATATCCACGCCAGCCTCTGCAGCACTATCCATAATAGCGAACAGAATATCCATATCGGTAGCTGCCGGATATTGCAGGTTCAGGTATTCGATCGTAGCGCCCTCTCCTCGGACCGCACCAGTTGGAACAATAATGGTGCCCGGTTTAATATCCTCTTGAATAGCGCCGCAGGTTCCGACCTTAATCATGTTGGTACAGCCGACATGTTTCAGCTCTTCCACTGCAATTGCCATGGGCATGCAGCCCATTCCGGTAGACATTACACTCATAGGAGTGCCAAACTTTTCCCCTTTATAGGTGATATATTCCCGGTATTCCCCGGTTTTTTCCGCCTTGTCAAAGGTATCTGCAATCACCTTGGTGCGCTCCAGGTTGGAGGTTAAGATACAACTTTTGGTGATCTCCTGCTCATTGATGCCCAGATGGTGCATCCGCCCATCCTCATGGGTCAGCTTTCCGCTTTCAAACGAATTTTTTACCGACATTGTTTCTTCCTCCTTCCTTATTTCTGGTTACGGTCGTACTCGTCTAAAATCTCGACCGCCCGTGTAGCAATCTCACAGCATTTTTGAATGCGCTGCTTCATAAAGTCAGGATCAAATGACTCGGGGTATGCTTCGGCAGAATTAGGCCCCTCATAATACTCGGTTCCCTCTATCATGCTCCACAGCGAAACGCAGATAGAGCCTGCCCGCATGCCAAGCCGGTCAGCTATAATAAACATGGCAGAGCTTTCGTTTTCCACCATTTTAACGCCGGCGTCCACCCAGGGTTTCATGCGCTCGTATGTATTGACCATAACGATTTTCGTCTCGCGATAGAACGAATCGTGAGAACGGTATAAACCGACGATTGGTTCTTCACCAAACTCGTGGCAGGCCTGAATTAAGGCACGGGTAACAATGGGGTTGGCCAAAGACGGATATTCGGCGGGAGCATATTCGTAAGAACAGCCTTCGCCGCGCACACCGCCGGTTGCGATGATCATAGTGCCAGGCTTGTAATTTTTTAGCAGGGCAGCACCGGTACCTACACGAATGACGTTCTGTACGCCCAAATGCTTCATCTCTTCCAGTGCAACACTTACCGCCATAGGACCCATACCGGAAGAAACCACTGAAATTGGCACATCTTTCTCGGTTTTTCCTTTATAGCTGACAAAGGTTCTACGTCTGCCAATATACTCAGATTCTTTCCAGCAATCCGCGATTATTTTGCTTCTTGCAAGGTCTCCAGGCATTAGTACGGTTTTAGTAACGTCCCCTTCGCCCAACCCGGTATAAAACATCTTTCCTTCTTTGTCTGTAAATTTCTTACTGACAAACTCCACGGTGACATTCACTCCCTTTTGTTGTTTTGTTATCTGGTGATGCGAACGACGTTAACAGGCGGCTGAGTCCCGGGGTGATCAAATCCGGTTCGGCGTGGATCAAAGATCCTCACTGTTAACCACATATGGAAAAGCGAACTTATCACTTGTCACATATGTTATATTGTTAATATATCTTGTAAATTTTACACTGTCAATATTATTTTTATATATTTTATATAATATATAAATTATACTCCTTATATTTGTCGAAACTGTTGATATAATAGCAGTAAAACGAAAAACAGTTGTCATACCCTGATGTGCATCTGATAATGAAACAAAAAGTCTCCTTTCTGCAGGGGCTGTGGCCGGGCTGCCAGATTTTTTACGCAATGACATGTTCATGGGCACAGGCCAATACCACACACCCAAAGCTATACGGTTCCTTCAAGTCGCATTTACCTCGGCTTTCCAGCTTTATGCGCAATGATTCATTCTCTTGGTTGACCCTAAAAGCTGGAAAATAATATGAGTTCAACACCTCAGTATTGCCCCTGCACTGTTGCGGGCACCACCCCTAATAAAATACTGAATACATTTTTTAGAGGGTTAAAACATTTCACGCGCCAAATCCACCGCAAGAAACGTAAAATATTTACATATTCTGTTAGTATTGTCCAGCTCTATTTTGGATAAAAAAAGACAGTCTTCGCAGACTGTCTTTAAAATGTCTTTATTTTTTTGTTTTTTGTTTCTGTAACCAATTGTAAAACACCATAGCCAGAATACTACCCGTAACCGCAAGAAAGAACGGCAAAAGGAACTCTGCCGAAAGAGGATTTTGAATTGACTTTCCCATTAAGGTGAAGGGTATCATAAAAGGAATCAGCCCCAAAAGTGATGACAATAGATAAGGAAGGTATGTGTACCCTACTGAACCTAAAACGATGCTTACCAGCTCTACCGGGAAGAGCCCGGATAACCGAATAACCAATATGGCCATATAGTTGGTTTTCCCCATATCTAATACCTCTTTTACCCGTTTATGCTTTGCTGTCAGCTTTGCTACTGCCTGTTTTCCGCTTAATTGGCCAATATAAAAGGTAATGGTCAGTTCTATTGCCAAACCCAGCACATTAATAAGTATTGCCGTAAGGGGCGGAAACACCATACCTGTTCCAATATAAAGTGCAATTACCGGAATAAACATTATCACTGATTTTGCACAATATAAGCCCAAAAGCATAACAGCTGACGCTAAACGGCTATTGGGTAGGGCCGCTACAATTTTGTCCGGAGTTAGGCCGTGTAAATTGTTGCCCACATATAATAAAACAGCAAGAATTGCTGCTATCGGAATGCATTTGAGTAAAAACAACATCCATTTTTTATGGGAAGATTGTTTATACATACGCACCCCTCCAACTTGTCCATATGTTTCAAATGGTTTTTATGAAACACCATCTTACAACATGTAAAATCAGACTGAAACGGTCACTCAGCAGCTTATGGCTAACTAAGTAGTTCTTATATTTATTATTTTATCCATATAAAAACAATTCCGTCTCTTCCTCATTATAGGCAAAAATAATTTTTTTTGTCAAGCTGGAGCGTTAAAATTTACTTTGCGCTGAAAATCCCCCCAATCGCAAGCCAATAACCAAGTACACAAGGCTGGCTGGCTACACAGCAACACTATTTTCTGCATACTTATATCCCCTCTCACATCTGCTTGTGCCCTGAGGTGTGGGGCGAAAGTGTGGTAGATGCTGGTGCTTAGCCCGGAGTGTCGCTGCCGAGCAGGGGGTACGGGTTGTAAAGCTAAAATGGCTTCAACAAAACAATCACCTTCCTATCAGAGGAAAAACTTTGGCTAACACAGTTCCTACAGCAATTGCAGGTACGGCTGGTATACGTATTCGTTTTCTTTCAAACAGTTTGCGTAACTGCTGCTCCTGTTATAAAAAAATAACACCAATAAAATAAAAAATTACGTCTAATATGGTTTTACCGCCAAAAATCGCCCCTATTGCACATAGTACGGCTTTGAATGCAAAAAACATAGAACAAATCTTTTATCTTATATAATCCGCAGACCGGCCTTTGGAATAAAACAGGGTCAGTTTGTGGATTGTCCCTAGGAATTTACTTTCCTTGTTACCAATTTCTACAAATCGGGAAAAAATTTTTGCTTATGTTGTAAAACGTGTCTTCTTTCTCTATAATAAGTAAGGAATGAAAAAAAAGTGTAAAACAGGGGAAGGGACACAAAGTATGATCGGTGTTGGGTTTGACAATGAAAAATATTTAAAAATGCAGTCGGAGCACATCAAAGAGCGCATTGCACAGTTTGGCGGTAAGCTCTATTTAGAGTTTGGCGGCAAATTATTTGATGATTTTCATGCTTCCAGGGTTCTGCCGGGTTTTAAACCCGATAGCAAGGTAAATATGCTGCTGCAGCTAAAGAACCAGGCTGAAATTGTTATTGTCATTAATGCCGCAGATATTGAAAAAAATAAAGTTCGGGGCGATTTGGGCATTACTTACGATTTGGATGTCCTTCGTTTGATCGATGCCTTTCGCAGTATTGAGCTGTTTGTGGGCAGCGTCGTAATCGCCCAATACTCTGGGCAGCCGGCTGCCGATGCCTTTATGCAGCGTCTGCAAAACCTGGGAATCAAAGTGTATCGCCATTACCCCATTGCCGGGTACCCAGCTAATATTCCGCTTATTGTAAGTGACGATGGTTATGGCAAAAATGAATTTATCGAAACTTCCCGCCCATTGGTGGTTATCACAGCCCCCGGGCCAGGCAGCGGCAAAATGGCTACCTGCCTTTCTCAGCTGTACCATGAGCACAAACGCGGCGTATATGCGGGCTATGCAAAATTTGAAACCTTCCCAATTTGGAACCTGCCTCTGAAACACCCGGTAAACCTGGCATACGAAGCTGCCACTGCTGATTTAAATGACGTCAATATGATCGACCCTTTCCATTTAGAGGCATATGGCGCCACTTCGGTCAATTATAATCGTGATGTGGAAATCTTCCCGGTACTGAATGCCATTTTTCAAAAAATTTATGGCGAAAGCCCTTATAAATCGCCCACCGATATGGGGGTCAACATGGTAGGAAACTGTATTATGGATGATACCGTGGTGCGTGAAGCTTCCAAGCAGGAAATTGTCCGCCGGTATTATCATACCCTGTGTGACCAGCGCCAGGGCCGGGTAGACAGCGACGCAGTTTATAAGGTGGAACTGCTGATGAACCAGTGTGGTATTTCTACCGATGACCGCAAGGTAGCTGCTGCCGCTGTGGGACGGGCCGAAAGCACCGGCATGCCTGCCGCCGCCATCCAGCTGTCTGACGGGCAGATTATTACCGGAAAAACCTCACCGTTATTGGGAGCTTCGGCCGCCGTACTGCTCAACGCCTTAAAAGTGCTGGGAGGCATCCGGCACAATATGCACTTGATTGCCCCTATTGTTATTGAACCGATTCAGGAGCTTAAAACTTCTTATTTAGGGGGGCGTAACCCACGGCTGCATACCGATGAGATTTTAGTGGCTCTTTCCATCAGTGCCGCCACCAATCCCACTGCCGCCCTGGCGATGCAGCAGCTGCCCAAACTGCGCGGGTGCGAGGCGCATTCATCGGTGATTTTATCCAGTGTGGATGACGCCACCTTCCGCAAGCTGGGAATGAATTTGACCTGCGAACCGCAATATCAAACCAAAAAGCTTTATCACAAATAAATATTGTTCCTAACAAAAAAGGGGCGGGCGCCCTCACCCATAAAGATGTTGGAAACAATTCAATCATGCAAAAAGCAGCAGGCAAAGCGGATAAAAAACCGCTATGTCTGCTGTTTTTTCATGATGATTCGTTCTTGCCGCTGATAAGGTGAAATCATTTTCCTGCAAAACAGAAAGAAAGGCCGTAGGAGCTTAAAGTCCTACGGCAAATCTTAAAAACAAATAATAAACCCTTGCTTCATCCTGTCGGTGTTTCATTACTGATGGTGCTTAATCAGGCCAAACGCTTTAGAGAGCTCCATAACTACCAGCGGAACAAAAGACAGTCCCAAGCCAATTAGGTAAAGGGCCGGGCTAAGGGAAATTAAACCAAATACTGTGGCAACAGGTGGTATAAACAGCACCAGCGCAACCAGCAAAACAGAAACAGCTGCGGCTCCGTTGAGCTTTTTGTTGGTAAAGAACCCGATTTTAAACAGCGAATGGTTAGAGCGCATATTAAACGCCTGTACAACCTGGGATAGGGAAAGAATGAAGAATGCCATGGTGCGACCGCCTTCAATGTACCCGGTCACATTCCAGCCCAGGTAGAAGCCAATCATGGTCAGCACTGCAAACATGCAGCCCTGCAGCACAATGCGTACCCCAAGGCCATTGGCAAAAAGGCCCTCATCCTTTGGTTTGGGTTTGCGCTGCATAACGTCAGGTTCTACCGCTTCCATGCCCAGTGCAATGGCCGGCAGGCTGTCGGTTACCAGGTTAATCCATAACAGCTGCATGGAAAGCAGCGGTGACTGGCGCCAGAACAACATGGCAAAAAACACCGTTAATACCTCGCCAATATTCGTGCCCAGCAGGAACCCGACAACCTTTTTAATATTATCGTAAATACCGCGGCCTTCTTTTACTGCATGAACAATGGTGGCAAAATTGTCATCGGTTAGAGTCATATCTGCCGCGCCTTTGGCTACGTCAGTCCCGGTAATGCCCATTGCACAGCCAATATCGGCAGCTTTCAGGGCAGGGGCATCGTTTACGCCGTCGCCCGTCATAGAGACAATTTGCCCCTGGCGCTGCCATGCCTTTACAATGCGTATTTTATCTTCGGGGGAAACCCTGGCATAAACCGAAATACTTCCTACCCGGCGATCCAGCTCTTCCTCGCTCATAGCGGCAAGTTCAGCGCCGGTAATGGCGTCATCCCCTTCCAGCTGAATACCCAAATCCTTGGCAATTGCGGAGGCAGTCACCACGTGGTCACCAGTGATCATAACCGGCTTAATCCCGGCTTGACGGCATTCCTTAACCGCTTCTCTGGCTTCGGGGCGCGGCGGGTCAATCATTCCTACCAGGCCCAAAAAAGTAAGCCCATTTTCCAATGTTTCAGAGGTAAGTTCGGCAGGCACCTCGTCAATCTCTTTATAAGCTACTGCCAGCACGCGCAGCGCTTCACGGCTCATCTGCTCGGTAAATTCCCTGGCCTGATCCAGGTTTCCGGCCACACAGCGCCGGGACAGCATGTCGAACGCGCCCTTGACAATGACTATTTTTTTATCGCCAAACTGGTTGATGGTAGACATTAGCTTACGGTCAGAATCAAAGGGCAGCTCGGCTAAACGGGGGTATTGTTCATTCAGCCGTTCTTTGGTGCTTCCATTTTTATAAGCAACCAGAACAATCGCTGTTTCGGTGGGGTCGCCAATGTGCTGCTCACTGCCGTCTTCTGCAATATTGACAGCACCATCACTGCACAGGGTGCCATATTCCAGCAGTTTTTTTATTTCAGGGGTATTCTCTCCGTTCACGGTTTCCAACGCAATGGTACCATTTGCCCAGGCTTTTACTAAAGTCATGCGGTTTTGGGTCAGGGTTCCAGTTTTATCGGAACAGATAACGGAAGCGCTGCCCAATGTTTCCACCGCAGGCAGCCGGCGAATAATAGCATTCTTTTTTACCATGCGCTGCACGCCAATTGCCAAAACAATGGTAACTATGGCAGGCAGTCCTTCTGGAATTGCAGATACTGCCAGCGATACAGAAGTCATAAAAATTTCCATAATGGGGATCTTGTCTAACACACCCACAATAAAAATTACCGCGCAGGCGGCTAATGCTGCAAAACCCAGGTATTTCCCCAAATTGGCCAGCTTTTTCTGCAGCGGGGTCTGGGTTTCGCCCTCCCCCTCCAAAAGGCCGGCAATCTTACCCATCTCGGTGCTCATTCCAGTATTGGTTACAACTGCTACGCCCCGGCCATAGGTAATGCTGCAACCGGAATAAACCATGTTGCGCCGGTCACCCAACGGTGCGTTTTCCTCCGGAGTTTCTGAGGCATCTTTTTCTACTGGAACAGATTCCCCAGTCAGGGCAGATTCTTCCGCCTTTAAGCTGGCAGCACGAATCAGCCTTGCATCAGCAGGTACAAAATCCCCCGCCTCCAGCAAAATCACATCTCCGGGAACCAGCTGAGCCGCATCAATTACCTGCTCAGCGCCATCACGCAATACTCGCGCATGGGGGGCCGACATGCTTTTTAATGCATCCAGTGCTTTTTCAGCCTTGCTTTCCTGCAGCATACCCATTATGGCATTCAGTACTACAATCAGCAAAATAAGCAACGGTTCAAAAAACTCGCTTGCTTCTCCCGTATAGCAGGCAATACCAAAAGATACGGCTGCGGCAGCAATGAGTATTAAAATCATAACATCTTTAAACTGATCAATAAACCGCTGAAAGTTGCTTTTTTTCTTTTTTTCCTTTAGCCTGTTCTCTCCTATGTCCACCAACTTCTTTTGAGCCTCGCCAGCGCTTAGCCCTTTTTCCAAATTGGTTCCCAGTTGGCTGGCCAGTTCAGTTAACGTGCAATGATGTGGTTGCAGTGTCAACAAAACCCCTCCTATTTTCCAAATATTTCTTATTATTGTAGTACAATTGCCTCGTTAAGACAAGCTGATAATAATAACACATTATTACGAATTTATTTCTTTAAACATTATTTGAATATTTTACCTAAAAATACGATTCATTCAAAGAAATCCTTTTGATGCAGCTAACAAGAGACAAAATTATTAATTATTAGGTTTCGTAAAAAATGATTCCAACCCTGCAAACTTAAATATCAAAACAAAATTTCTGATATACCTTCATTTTAAACCGTACCGGATTCATGTGCTTTCCCCCTTCAAAACTTGCATTCATTCGCAACCAATTGCCTCGGTAAATCAATAATCCAGTTTTTTAAGTTTTCATCGATTCAATCAGCAGGAATTTTCTGTAACAGCAAAACCAAAAAAGGTATGGCCATTTACACAGGCGCATACCTTTTTCAATCCATTTTATCTATTACCTCAGCTGAATATGAACCTCCCGCAGCTGCTGCGCAGTCACCTCGCTGGGCGAACCCATCATCAGATCCTGTGCGTTGGCATTCATGGGGAATGGAATCACTTCACGAATACTCTCTTCACCGGTGAGCAGCATTACCATGCGGTCGATTCCGGGCGCCATGCCGGCATGAGGAGGCGCACCGTATTGAAACGCTGTATACAGGGAGGAAAATTTTTCTTTAATGGTATCTTCCTGATACCCTGCAATCTCGAATGCCTTGAGCATAATATCCAAATCATGATTGCGCACTGCGCCCGATGACAGCTCTACCCCATTGCAGACAATGTCGTATTGGTAAGCCAATATGCTGAAAGGGTCTTGATGCAGCAAGGCATCCAGCCCGCCCTGGGGCATGGAAAACGGGTTGTGAGTAAAAACAATCTGGCCGGTCAGCTCATCCTGTTCATACATGGGAAAATCCACCACAAAACAAAAACGGAAGGCATCCTTCTCTAAAAGGTCCAGCCTGCGGGCAAGCTCGGTGCGAATCTGCCCCGCCAGCTTTGGTGCAATGTTCTTTTCATCTGCAATAAAATACAACACACAATCCGGCGTCAGCCCCGCCCGCTCTTTCAGTTCGGTGCGCTGCTGCGGGGTCAGGAATTTATCGATGGGCCCCTGGTAAGTACCATCCTCGGCAACTTTCAGGTAACCCAACCCCTTCATTCCAATCCCGGTAGCAAACTCCAGCATCCCTTCAAAAAAGCTCCGGGGCTGTGATGCACATTTTGGTACATTAATTGCCCGTACTGTTTTGCCGCAGAAAGGCTTAAACTCGCTTTGTTCAAACAAACCGCTCACATCAACAATGGTAAGGGGGTTGCGCAAATCCGGCTTATCGGTACCGTATTTTAACATAGCCTCAGCATAGGGGATTCTCACAAAGGGTGCCGGGGAAACTGTTTTGTCTGAAAATGCTGAAAAGGTTTCGTACAGCACCTCTTCGGCTACTGCAAAAACATCCTCCTGGGTAGCAAAGGCCATTTCAAAGTCCAGCTGGTAAAATTCCCCCGGGGAGCGGTCTGCCCTAGCGTCTTCATCCCGGAAGCAGGGGGCTACCTGAAAATATTTATCAAAACCAGACACCATCAGCAGCTGCTTAAACAACTGGGGAGCCTGGGGCAACGCATAAAACTTTCCGGGGTGTTTACGGCTTGGAATCAGATAATCACGGGCACCTTCCGGGGAAGACGCAGTTAAAATAGGGGTCTGCATCTCTAAAAAGCCAAGCTCGGTCATTTTGCTGCGCAGAAAAGATATAATCTGCGAACGTTTTACCATATTATCGTGTACCTGACGGTTGCGCAGGTCAAGGTAACGGTATTTTAACCGGGCATCCTCTTTGGTCTGGCGGGAAGACAAAATCTCAAATGGCAACACATGTCTGCATTTTCCCAAAACAGTTACCGTTTCGGCTACAATTTCGATGGTACCTGTGGCAATTTTTTCGTTATAAGTTTCCTCATCACGCCTGATTACCGTACCGGCTACTGTTACGGTACATTCCCTGGTAATCCCCTCCAGCATACTTTCGTCTTTCAAAACAACCTGAACCACACCATACTGGTCTCGAATATCTAAAAAGAGAATTCCTCCATGGTCTCGGATATTCTCTACCCACCCCGCCACACGAACCTGCGTGCCAATTTCACCTTCCCGCAGTTCGCCGCAGGTGTGGGTACGGTATTCGTTTGCTTTTATCATAATCTCACAACCTAATCTCTATATTCGTTTATCTCAGAGACGCCAGGCGCTGTACTGCCTCTTTGGTGTTTTCACGGTCACCAAAAGCGGTTAGACGGAAGAATCCCTCCCCGTTTTTTCCAAAACCTGCACCGGGGGTACCTACGATACCAGCCTGAGTCAACAGGTAATCAAAATATTCCCAGGAAGATTTTCCCTCCGGGCATTTCAGCCATAAGTAGGGAGAGTTTTCTCCGCCGGTATACCAAATGCCCTGCTTTTTGAGAGCGTCTGCAATTATACGGGCGTTTTCTTTGTAATAGTCAATATTCGCCTTCACCTGGCGCTGCCCTTCTTCTGAAAAGACAGCGGAAGCGCCCTTTTGCACAATGTATGGAACCCCGTTAAACTTTGTCGTCTGCCTGCGAAGCCACATGGAGTTCAGTTTGGTTCCTCCATAAGTAAGCTCTTTGGGTACGACGGTGTATCCACAGCGAGTACCGGTAAAGCCGGCTGTTTTAGAAAACGAGCAAAACTCAACCGCACATTCCCTGGCACCATCAATTTCAAAAATGCTCCGGGGCAGCGACTCATCGCTAATAAACGCCTCATATGCCGCATCGAACAAAATAACCGCTCCCTGCCTGCGGGCATAATCCACCCATGCTTTTAGCTGGGTTTTATGATAAACGGCGCCCGTAGGATTATTCGGGGAACACAGGTAGATAATATCCGCCTGAACCTGCCCATCCGGCATCGGCAAAAAACCATTCAGCTCGTTGGCATTCATATACACAATATTGCGCCCAGCCATTACATTGGTATCTACATACACCGGGTATACCGGGTCTGGCACCAGTACGGTATTGTGCCGGTCAAACAGATCCAAAATATTGCCCAAATCGCTTTTGGCGCCGTCGCTCACAAAAATTTCTTCCTCTTCCAGCTTAACCGGCAGGCGCGCATAATAGCCCTGAATGGCTGTTTTTAAAAAACTGTAGCCCTGCTCGGGGCCATACCCATGAAACGACTCCTTTTTCCCCATCTCATCCACTGCCTCATGCATGGCCGAAACAACGGCTGCCGGCAGCGGCAGGGTGACGTCACCAATCCCCAGCCGAATGATTTTTTGGTCCGGGTGCTCTGCCAAAAAGGCTTTTACCTTTTTGGCAATGGTGGAAAATAAATAGCTGTCCTGCAGCTTCCAATAATTCTCGTTAATCCTCATCTCAATTCCTCCAGCTGATGGCTCAGGGCAGCTTTTACAAATTCCCGGAAGAGCGGGTGCGCCTTGTTGGGCCTGCTCTTAAATTCGGGGTGGTACTGTACCCCCACAAAAAAGTCATACCCCGGCAGCTCTACCGCTTCAATTAAGCGGTCATCCGGCGAAGCACCTGCAAAAACCATACCTCCCCGGCTAAATTCTTCCCGGTACCGGTTGTTAAACTCATACCGGTGACGGTGACGCTCCTGAATCAGCTCCTGCCCATAGGATTCAAACATCTTAGTCGCCGGCCGGATTTTGCAGGGGTACGCGCCCAGCCTCATGGTGCCGCCTTTGGGCAGGTTTCCCTGCTGGTCAGGCATAAGGTCAATGACGGGGTAGGCGCTTTCGGGGTCAAATTCGCTGGAATTGGCCCCTTCAAAACCCAACACATGGCGGGCATATTCAATCACCGCAATCTGCATTCCCAGGCAGATGCCCAGGTAGGGAATACTGTTCTCCCTGGCATAACGGCAGGCGATAATTTTCCCTTCAATTCCCCGGTCTCCAAACCCGCCTGGGACTAAAATTCCATTACAGCCCTTTAACAGTTCTGCTACCGTTTCATCGGTAACCTGTTCTGCCTCAATCCAATCAATTTCGACCATCGAGCCGTTTTCATAACCGGCATGGTGCAGCGCCTCGGCCACCGAAAGGTATGCGTCGTGCAGGCGCACATACTTGCCCACTAGGCCAATTTTCACTCGTTTGCTTCTCCCCGCAATGCGACTGAGCATCTCCTTCCATTCGGTTAAATCACAGGGCGGAACCTGCAGCCCCAGCTCACGGCATACAATGTCGGACAGGTGGTTTTCTTCCAGCATCACAGGCGCCTGGTACAGTACCGGCAGGGTAATATTTTCAATCACGCAATCCGGTTTCACATTGCAGAACAGGGAAATTTTTTGAAGTGCTGTTTTATCGATCGGCTCATCGCACCGGCAGATAATCATATTGGGCATAATGCCAACCGACTGCAGCTCTTTGACCGAATGCTGGGTTGGCTTGGATTTATGCTCGCCGGAACTTTTAATATATGGCACCAGCGTCACATGAATAAATAATGTGTTGCCCGGGTTTTCCAGCCCAACCTGCCGGATCGCCTCTAAAAACGGCTGGCTTTCAATGTCTCCGGCCACACCTCCAATTTCGGTAATGACAATGTCGGCGTCGGTATTTTGCCCCACGGTATAAATAAAACTTTTAATTTCGTTGGTAATATGGGGAATCACCTGCACGGTTTCGCCCAGGTATTCCCCCCGGCGCTCTTTATTTAATACATTCCAGTACACCTTGCCTGTTGTCAGGTTGGAATATTTGTTCAAATCCTCGTCAATAAACCGCTCGTAATGGCCCAAATCCAAATCGGTTTCGGCACCGTCTTCGGTGACAAACACCTCACCATGCTGGTACGGGCTCATGGTGCCGGGGTCAACGTTAATATAGGGGTCTAATTTTTGAGCCGCAACTTTAAGGCCTCTCGATTTTAACAGCCTTCCCAGCGAAGCCGCCGTAATCCCCTTGCCCAGTCCGGATACTACACCGCCGGTTACAAAAATAAATTTTGTTTCTTTTTTCTTCATGCTTCAACTTCCCCTTCAAACACAACTGCTGCCGGGCCGGTCATGTATACAGCCTCATCTGTATAGCGAATAATAAGTTCGCCACCAGGCAGCTTTACCGTAATATCGGTGTTCTTTTTACAGTACCCATTTTCTACCGCCGCTACAGCTGCTGCACAGGCACCTGTGCCGCAAGCCAGCGTTTCTCCGCTGCCCCGCTCCCAAACCCGCATTTGCAGAGTGCACGGATCAATCATCTGAACAAATTCTGTATTGATCCGCTGGGGAAACAACGGATGGTTTTCAAACTTTGGCCCAATTTGATTCAGTTTTAAGCAAGTGATATTCTTTTTAAAAACCACACAGTGGGGATTGCCCATGGATACACAGGTCACTGCATATTCCTTATTCTCTACCACAAGCGGATGGTTTATCACGGCATCTCCGGTAAGGTTAACTGGAATTTCAGCCGGGTTCAGCTCCGCCTTTCCCATATTCACACGGGCTGCACACATTCTTCCATCTTCCAGGCATAGCTTTAAAGTTTTAATTCCGCTTAAGGTTTCAATTGTAATGCTGTCGCTTTTTACCATGCCATGGTCATACAAGTATTTTCCCACACAGCGAATGGCATTGCCGCACATTTTGCCCTCGCTTCCGTCCGAATTGAACATACGCATTTTGGCATCGGCAACATGAGACGGGCAGATGAGGACAATCCCGTCTCCGCCTATTCCAAAATGCCGGTCAGATAATGAAATGCTAAGCTGCCCCGGATGTTCAACTGCCTGTTCAAAACAGTTTAAATAAATATAGTCATTCCCGCAACCATGCATTTTGGTAAAATGAAGTTTCATCAAACAGGTTCCTTTCTATCATTCCTAAACATACGTTAATAGAATACAGGCCGTACTAAAAAGCGACGCTTTCCTATTTAAAATAACCGGAAAGATCCTCTACAGTAACAGCACTGGCCATGCACACTGAACAGCAATTATTTTTTATCACCTGTCCCTGCTGGGCAGGGATATATTTGAGTTTTTTTGACTTTTATCCCCAATGGCCCGGATAAACGTTTTGATAGCTTTATACAGCAAATTATAAAAAACCGAGTTATGTTTTTGTTGTTTCACCGCCAGGCACGACCAAAGAATGCTGACGTACGATACAATATAAAAAGCACCAATAGCAACTGGCTTTTTTAAACTGATATGAAAAGGCGTCGGGGCCGCCACTTGCAAAAGTAGGCGCCCGACGCCTTTCTTCTGCGCGGTTGGCTTTAACTCTCATAGGTTTTTAAAATATTTTCCGCAACCTCCCGGCGGGTTATTCTGCAGTCCATCGCCTGTTTTTCAATGTACCGATGGGCTTGGGCCTCAGACAGCCCTAAGTATTGAATCAGCGAGCATTTTGCCCGGTCAACCAGACGAATCTCTTCAATTTTATTTTGCAGTTGAATATTTTCCTTTTTTAAGCCCTGTAGCCGCCTTCTGGAAGCAAAAATCAGTTTATAGGCCTGGTAAAAAAATGCCCGGCTAATAGGTTTTGGTACAACAAACACTCCATAATCTTCTACCTTTGCCCCCACGTCATCCGCAAGCTCCGCTTTCACCAGCAGCAGTACCCCTGCTGTTGTGGATTCGGTAACAAACAGTGCAAAATCCGCCCCAAATTCATCAGGCAAGGGCGTATTTACGGTAACCAGGTCAAAGTCCTGCTGGGCAAGCATCCGTCTGGCTTCCCCACCATTTTGGGCAGTCAAAATGGTGGCAGGCGCACTGGAGTTAAGAAGCTCGCTGATAAGCGCTGCCCCTTTCTCGTTGCCAGATACAATCAGCACACGGTCCAAGTCCATCCTGCCACCCCCTTAACGGTTTATTTACGCTGCAATTAAATGCGTGGGAAATACAAATTCTCCTCTAACTGAATACGGTCTTCCGACTCCAGATAGGCTTTCCATTCCTCTTCTTTATATTGAAGAAATTTTTCTAACGTAGCTGGCGCAATCACCTTTTTTACAAATCCGCTGGTACGCGCAAGTTCCACCGCATTCCCTAAGTTTTCGGGCAGGGTGGGAATCGCATCTGTCAGGGATTTCTCTGCAGTATATAAATTCAAATTCGTCGGATTGGGAAGCGACACGGTTTCCTCAATGCCGTCTAACCCCGCATGCATCAGCAGCGCAAAAACAAAATATGGGTTGCATGCCGGGTCGGGAGAACGAAGCTCCATACGGGCATATTCGCCGGTAGCTGCCGGAATTCGAATCAGCTGGGAACGGTTTTGATGAGACCAGGTGATATATTTCGGCGCCTCAAAACAGCCGAAGCGGCGATAAGAATTTGTAATAGGGTTTAAAAAAGCGGTAATTTCGGCCGTACGCGCTAGGACACCAGCAATAAAGCTTTCCGCTTGCTCCGAGTGCTGGCCGTTGCCCGTTTTAAAAATATTGCAACCGTTTTGGCTTAACGACATATTCACATGAAGCCCGCTTCCGCTGGCGTTTTTAATCGGTTTTGGCAGGAAGGAGGCATATAGCCCGCTGCGAGCAGCGACTGCTTTCACCACTGATTTAAATGAAATTAAATCATCCGCTGCTGCCAATGCATCATTATAATGAAAATCCACCTCGTTTTGACCTGGGCCCTGCTCATGGTGAGAGCTTTCGGGGGTAATCCCCATCTCTTCCAATGTCAGACAGATCTCGCGGCGAATATTTTCGCCTTTATCCTGGGGTGCGACATCCAGGTACCCGGCATTGTCATATGGCTTAAGGGTTGGGTTTCCATCCGCATCGGTCTGAAACAGGTAAAATTCACATTCCGAACCAATTTTGCATTGAAATCCCATTCGGGCGGCCCGATCAATTGCCTTTTTTAGCAACTGGCGGCCATCACCTTCAAAAGGCCGTCCGTCCGGATACCGAATATCACAATAAAACCGCACCACGCGCCCTTGCTGAGGACGCCAGGGCAATACCGCCAGAGTCGAAGGGTCGGGAAAAAGCAGCAGGTCCGATTCGCTGGCATTCATAAACCCCTTCACAGCCGACGCATCAAAAGAGATGCCGCTTTCCATTGCACGCGGCAGTTCCCCCGCCATGATGGCAATATTTTTTAGCGTTCCGAAGATATCGCAAAACGCAAGCCGAATAAACTTTACATCATTCTCCTGAACAAACTGCAATACTTCATTAGCTGTGTAATTCATAGCGCCGTCCTCCCTAATTTCTGTAGTGTTCCTTTTTCTGCAAATGGCGGTGTATACTAGTGCATAATTGATATGATTATTTAAAATTAATATTGCTTTGCGGTTTTGTGCCATATACAAAATGCTAATGGTACACTGTGTTGCTATATGGCGAGCCATAGAAACCAGTATTATAAACCTTTAGGGGCCCGTTTAAAATCTTTGATTTTAGTAATGAATGCGGTTTTCTCCTATGCGGGGAGCAAGTACTTTTGCTGCGGGCCAAGTGCCTCACTGTCTCGGCCTGCGGGCCCCCGGTATTTCTCTGTTACCAGTTCACTGGTTCTTTCTTCACGACGTTCGGTTGCCCTAGCAGGTCACTGCTGCGGCTCTTCCCTGCTGGAAAAGTACTAAAAAGGTCATACGTCTCTTACACCTGAAACAGCTGACGCCTGGTTTCATGCCCTGCATAGTCGTCCTTGGTTGCACCGCTCCAAGCGCCGCCTTAGCTAACCGACAGCGCGTCGCTGTGCAACTGCCGGCCGTACCCTCGGGGCTTCCCATGTTTGCAAGGCATCCGGCTACCCGTTGACAGGTACAGGGTAGCAACCAAAAGAACCGTTGAGATATACGCCGTGAGGTTATTCTTTATGCGTCAGCGTCGGGGTATGCTCGGGGCCACTCAAAATCTTCGATTTTGTTAGTGGGTGAGGTTATTATACCACGGTTTAATTATGGGTATAAAGCTGTTTGTATGGGTTTTTCGTATTTGGGGTTAGCACATAAAAATTATGGGTCATAATTTCTGCTTTACTGGCCTCAAATTCCTGGCAAAACTCATCAATATACTCTTCAATCTCTTTTAAATCCTCTGGCGCGGCTTTTTTCGCCGCTACCTGACTGGGCAGGTCATGGGGAAGCTCGTCACAGCGAAGATAGATTTTGCCGCCATGCATGCCGGTTCCGCAAAAATAACCAACCGGAATTTTTGAAGTGGTATTGAGCCCCAATACAATAATTACGCCGCCTGCCTGGTACTCGCCTAAAAAGCTTCCGGCATGACCGCCAATTACCAACACCGGCAATTTCTCCTTATATGCTTTCATATGAATCCCCGCCCGGTAGCCGGTGCTGCCTTTCACAAAAATTTTCCCTCCGCGCATTGCGTAGCCAATCGCATCCCCTGAGGAACCATGAATATAAATCGTTCCGTCATTCATGGTATCTCCAACAGCATCCTGTGCATTTCCCTCTACGGTTACCTGCGCTCCGTTTAAATATGCTCCCAAGGCATTCCCCGGGGTACCCAAAATCCGTATCTTCTTTTTGGCCAGCCCGCTGGCAATATACCGCTGCCCTATACAGTTTTCAATTACAACATTGCCTGCGCGGGTTCCACGGATCTTCTCGTTAAGGGTTTGAAAATGCATGTTTGCCGCATCAATTTTCATATCTTTGCACCTCCCAGTTTCTCTGCCCGCTGTACTTTGGAAAACGCCATCAGCTGGGGTTTTTGCTTAATCAGTTCAAAATCTATGGTGTCTAACGGAGTCCGTTCCCGGATCAGTGCGGTATAAATTCCTGCCCGTTCCACCTGGCCCACCAAAATATAACCTTTTAACAAATTATCTTTGGTAACCAGCTTTTTGTACCCACTTTCGTCCAACTGAATGTATTCCTCGCCGCCATAATTGCCAGCGGTAATAATATGGAGTTCAAAAAAGCCTACGGCATTCATGGGAATCGCCTGGTTATAATACTTTTGACCGCCTGCCATACACAGCCCTGCGCATTCGCCCTGCATATAGGCGTTGGGCAGCAGAGCCAAAATTTTGGCTTCGCCTGTGGTAATGTCTATACTTTCGGTACAATCCCCTGCGGCATAAATATCTGTCAGGGTCGTTTTGCAGTGCTCGTCAACCATAATCCCCCGCGGGCAGACTGCGCCAGCTTTTGCAGCAAGCTCTGTATTTGGCCTTACGCCTACCGCCACCACTAAAACATCAAACGGTACCTTTTTACCGCTTTTCAGGGTAGCCTGCTGGGCTTGGAACACCGCAACTGAATCAGATAAAATAAACTCTATGCCATGCTTTTCCAAATGCTTTTGCACAATAGAAGCTGCTTGTTCGTCTAAAACGTTCGGTAGAATCCGGGGAGCTAAATCCACAACAGTAAGGGACTGTACCCGGCTGCGTATTCCTTCGGCACATTTTAACCCGATTAACCCGGCTCCTAAAATCAGCACACGGCTGTCGGGGGTTAAGGCCTTTTCCAAGGCTTTTGCATCCTCCAGCTTCATAAATCGGAACTGGTTTTGTACCTGGTCCAAGCCTTTTATGGGGGGAACAAACGGCCGGGAGCCAGTAGCAATGAGCAGTTTATCGTAAGGAATTTGGGTGCCATCCTCCAATATCGCCTGCTTTTTTTCGGTGCAAATGTCCACTGTTTTTTTCCCCAGAATCGTTTTACAGCCATTCTTTTCATAAAAATCATCCGGACGGTATTTCATCCGTTGTTCATCGGTTTTTCCATATAATAAATAGGAAATAAGCGGACGGGAATAGGTGTGGTAAGGCTCGTCAGATATGATCGTAATTGACCCCTCGGAATCCAATTGGCGGATTCCTTCCACACAACCAATTGCTGCTGCAGAGTTTCCAATGATAACATAGTTCATTCCGGCACCTACCTTTCCTCGTAAACAATTGCTTTATTGGGGCAGCCTTTTACACAAGCCGGATCGCCGCTTTGGTTTTTCGTGCAAAGCTCGCATTTTTGAACAACCCCATGATCGGACGGCATAACCGCGCCATAAGGGCAGCTTAATATGCAGGTATAGCAGCCGACACATTTTTTGCTGTCAATTTGAATCACACCGTCTTTTATGGTGAGCGCCCCAGTAATACAGCCCTTGACGCATAGCGGTTCCTCACAATGGCGGCAGGAAACGGCAAAGCTGATTCCGTTCTTCTCTTCGATTTTAATGCGGGGATGAATGACAATATCTTTTAGCGCTTTTACCATGTCATTTTCGTCCGAATTGGCAAAGGCACAGTAATATTCGCACAAATGGCACCCCAGGCACCATTTTTCGTTCACATAAATTCGTTTCATTCTGTCCCTCCGTCCCGCTATTCGCCGGCATGCTGAATACCAAGAATCTTCAGTTCCCGGTCGGTCAGGCCAATTCCCCGAAGCATCAGCCGGTTGCCCCTAAGCGCTTCAATCGAATTAATTCCCATTCCGCCCATCATCTCTTTAATCTCATGGTTCCATGCCGTAACCAAATTAACCAGCCGCTGGCAGCCAATATCGGGGTTTAGCCTCTTTACCAGTTCTGGGCGCTGGGTCGCAATTCCCCAGTTGCATTTTCCTGCATGGCAGCTGCGGCAAAGGTGGCACCCTAACGCCAATAGCGCCGCCGTAGCAATATACACGGCGTCTGCCCCCAGGGCAATCGCTTTCACCACATCCGCACTGCTTCGAATACTGCCCGAGCAGACAACCGACACATTGTCACGAATGCCCTCTTCTCTTAAACGCTGGTCAACGCTTGCCAATGCCAGCTCAATGGGTATTCCCACATTGTCGCGAATGAGGGTGGGGGCTGCTCCGGTGCCCCCACGGAAACCGTCAATTGCAATAATATCAGCCCCCGAACGGGCAATACCACTGGCAATTGCCGCTACATTGTGTACAGCCGCAATTTTAACAATCACCGGCTTTTTGTATTCGGTAGCCTCTTTCAGTGAGAAAACCAGCTGCCGCAGGTCTTCGATGGAATAAATATCGTGGTGGGGTGCGGGCGAAATTGCGTCGGAACCCTCGGGGATCATTCGGGTTTTAGAAATATCGCCCACAATTTTGGTGCCTGGCAGGTGCCCGCCGATACCGGGCTTTGCGCCCTGGCCCATTTTAATTTCAATGGCAGCCCCAGCTTCTAAATAGTCTTTATACACCCCAAACCGACCGGACGCCACCTGAACAATGGTATTGGCCCCGTACTGGTAAAAATCCTCATGCAGGCCGCCTTCCCCGGTATTGTAGTAAATACCCAGCTGCTGTGCCGCTCTGGCCAGGCTTTCGTGGGCGTTATAGCTGATGGAACCATAACTCATGGCCGAAAACATCACCGGTACAGCCAGTTCCAGTTGGGGAGAAAGGTTACTGCAAATGTTACCGTTTTCGTCCCGTACAACCTTCTCCGGTTTTTTCCCCAAGAAGGTCCGGGTTTCCATAGGTTCACGCAGTGGGTCAATGGACGGGTTGGTAACCTGGGATGCATTGAGTAGGATTTTATCCCAATAAACAGGAAATTCTTTGGGATTTCCCATAGAGGAAAGCAATACACCGCCGGTACCTGCCTGGCGGTAGATGTCAGAAATAGCCTCCCCCGTCCAGTTGGAGTTCATTTTAAAGGTATGGTCTGTTTTTACAATTTTCAGTGCCCTGGTGGGGCAGAGGGAAACACACCGATGGCAGTTGACGCATTTGCTTTCGTCACTTTTCATAAGGTGCAGCTCTTCATCCAGCCGGTGCACCTCGTTGGCGCACTGCCGTTCACATACCCGGCAGGTAATACAGCGGCTCTGGTCCCGAACCACTTCATATTCGGGGTATAAAAAGTCAATCGGCATCAGTTTCTCCCTCCTTCCAGGGTAAAGATGACCGGTTCGCCGCCAGCGGGCGCCCAAACCCGGTCTAAAATAGGCTGAATCGCTCTGATGGCACATTCTTCGCTGGCGACATAAACCATATCGCCTTTTTCGCCAACTACCATGGAGCGAAGCTTTAGCCGGTCGTTCAGCGCCATCATACCGCCCTCAAACCCCAGCAAAATTGAAAATGGACCGGTAATCAGCATACTGGCAAAGGTATTTCTTAAATAGGTATAATATTCCCGTTCTTTTGGCGGAAGCTGGTCAATGGCTGCCCAGAAAGGGGCGGCAATCACATCGGCCATCTCTTTTAGGGTAAGACCTTTTCGTCTGACCAGGTAATCAATCATATAGGTAATGACCTCGGTGTCGGTCAGCAGGGTACATTTGTAGCCAAACATCTCGATAAACCGGCGGTTGGCGTCATAAGAGGAAATCTCGCCGTTATGCACTACAGAATAATCCAGCAGTGCAAAGGGGTGAGCACCGCCCCACCAGCCTGGCGTGTTGGTTGGGTACCTGCCATGAGCGGTCCAGCAGTAACCTTCGTACTCTTCCAGCCGGTAAAACCGCCCCACATCCTCGGGGTAGCCCACCGCCTTAAACACCCCCATGTTTTTACCGGAAGAAAACACGTACGCCCCGTCAATGGAGGTGTTGATTTTAATGACGCACCGGGCGGTAAACTCTTTTTCATCCAGCTGGCTTTCTACCAGTTTGACATGCAGGGGATTTACAAAATACCGCCAGATAAGGGGCTCGCCTGTAATTTGTGGAATTTTGCGGGTGGGAATTTTAGAAAGGTTTTCCACATCAAAATGCTCTTCCAAAAATTTTTCGCAAGCCGCCTTCGCTGTCAGATTGTCATAAAAAATATGAAACGCGTAGGAATCTTTATATTGGGGATAAATTCCATAGCCGGCAAAGCCGCCGCCCAGCCCATTGCTACGGTCATGCATAACGGCGATAGAATCGATAATCGCTTCCCCTCCAATCCGTTTTCCTTTTCTGGAAAAAATGCCTGATATGGCACATCCGGCAGGAATTCGGACCTCACCTTCTCTGATCATCGCACAAGCCTCCTTTTTGCTGCAAAAAAAGGCGTTCATCAAAAGACAGGGCCAAAACCGGCCTATCCTTTGATGAACGCCTTTGTTCATTGCATTTATCCTATAACAAAATATGCGCGTCGTCAATAGAAATTGTATTGTATCAAAAACTTTCTTGCAGTTTGCATAAACTCATTTTATCTGGGTACTTATTCTCTGTACAATGCTACAAATGCACTTTTTTTCAAAATTTCCTCGTTGACAGAATGCACAAGCAGGGCATATAATGGCACCATAAACAGCAAAGGCGCTGTGGGCAAATGCTCACAGCGCCTTTTTTATTTTGTTAAATGCAAAATTTCATATTTAATCCTGCATTTAGTTATTTGTTAGAAAAGGAGTTATGATGTATGAGCTATTTACCAGAATTATTTGGCAGCATGGTGTTCAATGAGTCGGTTATGAAGGAACGGCTTCCCAAAGAAACCTTTAAAGCATTGAAAAAAACGATTGCCGATGGGAAAACCCTGGACCCTAACGTGGCAAATGTTGTAGCAAACGCCATGAAGGACTGGGCAATTGAAAAGGGAGTCACCCATTATACCCACTGGTTCCAGCCCATGACTGGCATCACTGCTGAAAAGCACGACAGCTTTATTTCTCCTTCCGCCGACGGCCATGTGATTATGGAGTTTTCGGGTAAGGAGCTGGTGAAGGGCGAACCCGATGCATCCTCCTTCCCCTCAGGCGGTCTGCGGGCTACCTTTGAAGCCAGGGGTTACACCGCCTGGGACCCCACCTCCTACGCCTTTATTAAAGACGGCACCCTGTGTATTCCAACAGCGTTCTGTTCTTACACCGGTGAAGTACTTGACAAGAAAACCCCCTTGCTTCGCTCTATGGAGGTCATTAACCAGCAGGCGCTGCGCATTTTAAAACTGTTTGGCAACGACAGTGTCACCCGTGTAGTTACCACCGTTGGCCCCGAACAGGAATATTTTTTGGTGGATAAAGAAGTTTATGACCAGCGCAAAGACTTAATTTACACTGGCCGCACCCTGTTCGGTGCAAAAGCTCCTAAAGGCCAGGAGCTGGACGATCATTACTTTGGCGCCATAAAACCCCGGGTTCAGGCCTTTATGAAGGATTTGAACGAGGAGTTGTGGAAACTGGGAATTTTGGCAAAAACAGAACATAACGAGGTAGCCCCTGCTCAACACGAGCTGGCCCCTATTTTTACCACAACCAATATTGCTACCGACCACAACCAGCTGACTATGGAGCTAATGAAAAAAGTTGCGGCCCGCCATGGCATGGTCTGCATTCTGCACGAAAAACCCTTTGCCGGGGTAAACGGCAGCGGCAAACATAACAACTGGTCCATCTCTACCAGTTCGGGTACAAACCTGTTAGATCCCGGAGATTCCCCCAAAGAAAACGCTCAGTTTTTGCTGTTCCTTACCGCAGTAATTAAAGCGGTAGATGAATACCAGGACCTGCTGCGGGTATCGGTAGCCAGTGCGGCAAACGATCACCGTCTGGGCGCAAACGAAGCGCCTCCGGCCATCATCTCTATCTTCCTGGGTGATGAACTGACCGACATTCTGGAGTCGATTGAAACCGATTCGGCTTACAGTGCAAAAGAAAAAACCGAACTGGAAATCGGCGTGGATGTGCTGCCTCACTTCCCCAAGGATACTACAGACCGTAACCGCACCTCCCCCTTTGCTTTTACCGGCAATAAATTTGAATTCCGTATGCTGGGCTCTACCCTCTCGATTGCGGGCCCCAACATTGTGCTGAATACCATTGTTGCCGAGGAGCTGCGTCAATTTGCCGACCAGTTGGAAGGGGCAGAAGACTTTAACGCGGCACTGGGCGAACTGATTCGAAAAGCAATCAAAGAACACAAGCGGATCATCTTTAACGGCGACGGATATTCTGACACCTGGAAGGAAGAAGCGGCAAAACGCGGACTGCTGAACCTTACTTCTACCCCCGATGCGCTGCCCTATTTTATTAGTAAAAAGAACATTGAACTGTTTACTCATCATAAAATTTTTACCGAAGAAGAAATGCATTCCAGATATGAAATTCTTTTGGAAAACTACTGCAAGGTGTTAAACATTGAAGCCCTTACTATGCTGGATATGATCAAAAAAGAAATTCTTCCAGCCGTATGCGCTTACCAAAAGGAATTGTCGGATACCATCGCCGGCAAAAAAGCCGTTTCGTCTTCATTGGATTGCTCGGTAGAAGAAACCCTGTTGCAGAAGATAGCTTCTTTGTCTGCCTGCCTATATAAAAAGTCACAGGCTCTGGAAGGGCTGCTGCTTAAGGTGAAGGATTATGACAGCATGCAGGAATGCGCTAATTTCTACCGCCACAGTGTGTTTGCCACCATGCAGGAAGCCCGGGCAGTTGCTGACGAGCTGGAAATGCTCACCGCGCAAACCTATTGGCCTTTTCCTACCTATGGCGACCTTCTCTTCAGTGTCAGATAATTATGATAATATCTCCCTAAATTCTTTACACGTTTCATTTCCAGAAAGCAGCATCCACTATGCAAATTTTAACGATTACAGCATCTAATACCTGGAATATCTGCATTTCAACTGTATGACAGTCAAAAATTTTAAGGCTCCTCTTGTACAAGTAAAAGGCCAGTACTAGGGAAGCAGTTTTTGTAACTCAGTCCATTTTTTAAGTGCGGCTGCCTTCTGCCAGGCAACCGCACTTTTATTTTGCCACTTACAGGCTCTGCTAAGTGGTGATCGAACAAACCGCCAATATTCCTTAAAACTGTACCGTTTTTATGGAAAATCAATCGGTATTTTTACTGGCTGTTCCAGTAACGTAAACGAGCTGTCGATTCGGCGCAGCTGAATGATACCATCTTCCGGGCATTCCACGGTAAAATGCAGCTGATCATCCTGCTCATCCAGCACCGAAGTTCCCTGGCTGCCCATACTATATTCTCGTCCGCTGCTGTCATAATAGATCATGTCAAACTGCTGGGTAGAATGGTCTTCTGTCTCTCTCTGTATGCTGAAATACAGGGTGGCCCTGCCCCCTTGCCTGGCAATCCTCTCCAGCTTTATATGCTCCGGCAGCGGGGAAGCGGTACCTTTGTTTAAATCGACCGTTACCATTTCTTCCTGTTTCTTCAAAATACCCGCTGCATCAATATGCAGGGTAAGCTGGTTGGCCCAGGTAAAATAAGCGCTTTCAATCCACACCTCACCCACATTGCCGTTATTGTCCCCCCTGCCAGATATACCGTTGGTTTTACCATTCCAGCGGTTTCCGGCTTCATCCTCCAGCCATACCCGCAGCTTTTTCACAAGGGCGGTGTTGCTTTGTGGAATCTCTAACAAAAGCTTGGCCTGGGTCGGGTAAATCTCTAGTTGATTGAGGTTAACGGCCTGTCCTTGAACAGTGAACTCTCGCTGCAGCGGAATAACCTTGGTGGGCAGTGTTAGTTGAGAATCAATTTGAATCAGAAAATCAAACTCGCCATAAGCAACCTGGGCAGGCTGTTCCCCCCTGCCTTCTGACTCCACAACACCGTCCTGCGGCACACGTAAAGGGGCTTCTCCGGCTAATTGCTCCCGCTCACTGGCCAACAAGGAGAACTGCACCCTTACCTTTTGGGGCAGTGTGCATTCCGCCAGGTCAAAACGAAGCTCCTGCAAACCCTTGACCTCATCAGGGTAAATAGTTTTAGAGGATGTCATGCTGGTTAACTCCTGGCCTTTTTCATCCCGAAGCGGATTAGGCTCGGGCTCATACATCCAGTTTTCCCCTCCGGTTACCCGATAATATACCGACAAGCGCTGCTGGTCAGCAATTACATAAGGGATTTCCACCGTGATGCCGCCGCTTTGCTGGGTCAGCCCCACAGGCTGCACATATTTGTTTTCAACCGCTGCTTTCAGGCTGGGGTCAAACGCTACAAATAGGGCAAGCTCCCGCAGAATGGGAATTTCGGACACCGCGCGTGCAAACACTACTGATGTGTTAGTGAGCACTGTAAATACCATTATCAGGGCAACGGCTGTAAGAACAGGGCCTTTCCATACCCATGAAAAATATTTCTTTTTTTTACTTCGGGCCTCAACCCGGGTGCGAACAAATTCCAGCTGGGGCGGTACCTCTTTCAGGCTGCGCCGCAGCTTGCTGTATTCTTCCATTCGATTCATGGTTATTCCTCCAAATCCAGTTTCAGAAGCTGCAGAGCTTTGCGTTGTCGGGTAGCTGCAGTTCCCTGGGGAATGCTTAGCTGCCTGGCGGTCTGCACCAGGGTAAGGTCCGCAAAATACCGCAATATAATGACCTCCTGCAATTCCTGCGGCAGCCTGGCAACCGCTTCTTTCAGCGGCAGGGAATCAAATTCCTGCTGCGCTGTTTCGGGTAGCTCTCCCACCACCTTTTCCCTCTTTTGGCGGCGTTTTTCTTTGGCACAGACGTTCAGCAATATCCGGGTAATCCAGGTATCAAAATACTCCGGCTGCCTTAATTTTGCTTTTGCCTGCCATGCCCGGTATACAGCATCATCCACTGCGTCAATCGCCGCCGACTGGGAATTCAAATAACCGCAGGCAATGCGGTAAAGCCGTTCTTTCAGCGCATTTACCTGCGTCCAAAACGCTTCTTCCTGCAATTTCATTCCGGTTCGTTCCTTTCTGGTGGGTTCCCACTTCATCTGTTAGATTCCTACCTGGGGCATTTTTATTTCAAACAGAAACATTTTTTAACCGAAAAAGAAGAAAACCACGCTGGAAAAGCGTGGTCGATTGCAAATCTGATTCAAGTAAAAGCCTTCGCAACTATGATCGTATTTGCAGTTACAGGGATACGGATATAAGAGTCAAAAACAAATTAAGTTTTCCCGTCCTGTCAGATAAAGGATCATAGAATTCCGCATTTGACTATGAATCAATATGGTTCGGCATGGGTGAAGGTAACGGACCAAATGCCTTTTGGGCCTAACCGCCCCAATATCCGTAATCAGGGCCTTATCCTGTTTCTATGATATAAATGGATTCCGATATGACCAATTCCTAAAAGAATAACCGACAAAATCAGCCAGACCACCTTGCCATATATTCCAAGCAGCAGGAATGCTAAAACAGGCAGTGTTGCTCCCGCTATTGGGACAGTACAAAAGCTCCCATAAAAATTTTTCAGGGTATGTCCTCCCCTAAAATACCGAACCCAGTACGCCTCGTATAAAATCATTGCGGCAACTGATAAAATCAGCCAAACGCTCCAGGGACTAAATGGCTTCGGGTTGAAATCGGAAAAAATCAGGGCAGGTGCAGGTAACCAGCACCTGCCCCATACGTTCCAGCCAAACCAACCATTTGGGTTCCCCTGCAAAGTCATACCCTGCCGGTTTATTCTTTGTCCAAATTAAATTCGGAGCAAACAGCAGAACCAGGTAAAAAAAGCCTATGTAAGAAAAACCAAGCTGCCCCAAAACGCTTCCCCCTTCTACTATTAAATTCCAGTCAGGTCAAAGTCCGGGGTGTACTCCTCTTTTGCCGAGCTTTTTTCCTGCATAAAACCATCTGTAAGCCCCAGGTCAATCAGGTGGTCCGCCACCTGGCGGTATTCAAAGGTGCTGATACGCCGGTTGATCTCGGGGAACTGCCCGCTGTGATAAAACGGGGTGTATTGGCTCATCAGGCTGATGTAATATTGCCCGGTAGGCAGATTTTGGCTCAGCCAGTCTAATAACTTCATGGAATCCTGCCGGCTTCCCGGCAGTACCAGATGACGCACCATCAGCCCACGCTGCATGATACCGTCTGCGTCCAATTGCACGGGCCCTGTTTGGCGGAACATCTCCTGAACCGCCTGTGAAGCCACCTGAAAATAATCCGGTGCATTGGAGTACCGGGCGGATTTTTCAGAGGAATAATATTTCAGGTCAGGCAGGTAGATTTGAACATATCCTTCCAAAGTTTTCAGTGTTTCTACCTGATCATAGCCGCCGCTGTTGTATACCACCGGAATGGTCAGTTCCCCCTGAACAGATTTTAACGCCTCAAGAATCCAAGGCACATAATGGGTCGGGTTTACCAAATTAATATTGTGCGCCCCTTGCTCCTGCAGCATCATAAAAATTTCGCCCAGGCGGCCGGTGCTAACTTCCCGGCCAAAATTTTCCGCACTGATTTTATAGTTCTGACAGTAAACACATTGCAAAGAGCACCCGGAAAAGAACACCGTGCCGGAACCGCGGCTGCCACTGATGCATGGCTCCTCCCAATGGTGCAGCGCCGCCCTAGCCAGCTTTACCTGGCTGCCTCCCCCGCAAAAACCGGCTGTCCTTGTCCGGTCTGCCCCGCAATTTCGTGGACAGATATTACAGCTGATTTGATTCATTCCATTGCATCCTCCCATCCCAGATTCCTTTTACCTCAAGGCGCACCGGTTAAACCGGAATAAGCACCATCCCCAGCCTCTTCATTTCCTCAATCGTATCATGTGCGATGCAGCTGCCAAAAAAGTGGTTTTATACTTTTTGTCTTACTCCTATTTATTTTTACTTTCACTTCCGCTGAAAACTGAACGCTAACATGGTTGATCCTCGCCGGCTGAACCGTTGTTTTTTAACTACGGAAAAAAGGCGGGCCTGCCAGCCCGCCAGAATCATCGGGTGTTTTTACGCTTGCGGTTTTTCCAAAGCGCCCATGCCCCGTAACCCCCTATGGTAACAAACGTTATAAGCAGCCCCGCTGTACTGCCCATAGGTACAAACTGGAGCTTGACCTCACGGATTTCGCCGGAATAAGACGCTGCTAAAAACACATCCAGATACCGGGTGGTTTTTACCCGCTCCCCATTAATTTCTACCCTCCAGCCCTTATCGTAGGGAATGGAAGTAAGCAGCGCATTGGCGCTGTTTTGAGGGAAAGAGCCCTCAATCCGGCTGCTGTGCTGGCTGGTTACCGTAATCCCGCCCGACTGAAGATGCGTAGTATGGGCAGCCAGTGCCTCTTCGTTTAAAAGGTAACACTGAACGGGCAAAACCTGCATGCTTTGCTCGGTCAATTTGAGTGTAACCTGAATGGTACTTTCCCTGCCCAACGGCAGAATTCCATGGTTCATATAATTGAGGTAGTTTCGCACAAAATTCCCGTTGACATATACCTCTGCATTCGAAAACCTGCGATCATATACCGGCAGGCTCAGATACGCCATTTTTTGACTGGGGTTTTGAATGGTTAGCAGCAACAACGAATCCGCATTAGAATCCAGCCTGTCATATTGCAGGTAGCCATCCTTCTGCTCCAGTTTTAAATTCTGCAGTTCTTCTTTTACCGTAGCCGGTTCAAAAACCGGCTGGCCTTCCAGCCCCGAAGCCGCCGCATACAGCTGGTTTTCCAACTGGAACATATCGCTGTCTTCCGAATCCAGTTCCAGCGCACGGGCTTTGCCCAGGTAAACAACCGGAAGAGCGTAGGGGTTTTCGTAAATGGTCAGCCCTTCGGCGCTGCCCACTTCACGGTATCCTTCCTCAGCCAGGTTTTGAGTGGAACCAACATACCGCAGCCCTAAAATAGCATCAGCCACAATCCCCGCCCGGTCATACCGGGTAGAGTTGATAATCCCCATTTGGTGGCCCAGCTGGTTTAAAAACCGGTTGAGTCTTTGGTTTGTGGTAGTGCTGTAATGAGAAACACCGTTGTACCCCAAGCTTAAGGGGTCGTTGTCACTGCGCTTTGCAGTAAGCTCCATACGGTAGAGCTCACTGCCAGAGGCGTTGTATTCTGCTGCCACCGGACGGTATTTCAAAATAAAATTGGTATAAGACGCACGGTCATGGTAACCAAACTCCTTTTCTAACCCCTGTGACAGCAACAAAGTATTGCCGCCCATTTCTAAAAGCACCGCCAATGCAGCCAATGGGGTGATGACCCTGGTCCAATGCGGCCGGGTCTTGCAAAAATACACCGCCAGCCCATAAAACCCAAGCAGCAGAATGCTGATGCCGATCTGTTTGGAATCAAGTGTTTGGGGCTTCTGCCATAAAACAAGCAACAACACCCCAAGGCTGAGGCCATAACCAATCCCCAGGCTTCCAAGCTGCAGCCCCGCCAGCTTTTGCAGCCCGCGCAGCGCCATACAAATGAACAGGAAACTTAAAACAAACGAATAGCGGAACGGAAACCAGGTGGGGAATTTAAAGGCATGCCACGCCCAATCCCCAATATTGGTGTACATACACAGTATAAGAAAAAGGCTCAGCCCGCCAAAAGCCACCCGCTCCCGTTTGGGGATTTCGCGGTTCAGCAGATAAACCGGCAGCCCCAGCAGGGTTATCAGCGAACAGTACATATTCGGAGCGCCGCCATTTTGAATGGTATCGTAGCTTCCAATTACCAGTTTCGAGAAAAACTCCGGCCAGGTGAACATGGTTTCAAATTTAGAAATAGAATTTCCAAAGCCAATCTGCCCATTTTTTAAAGCAAAAAAGGCCGGCAGAAGGAAAAATGCCGCGGCGCCTGCCGCCAATAGGGTGGCTTTAAAAAAGGCGCACAGCTTTCTACCAAAATTCCGCTCCTCCTTGGGCTGTATAATAAGCCGGCAGATAAACCAGCAAAAAGCAAATGCCCCCACCATAAAAGAAATATAATAATTTGCAATAAACAAAATAATCAAACTAACGGTAAACAGCGCCGGGCGGCCATAAAGCAGCCGCTCTACCCCCCAAATTACAACTGGAAGCAGGATTACGCCGTCCAGCCACATCAAATTAGAGGCATAAACAATATTATAGGCCATAAGGGCATAACAAACAGAAAACAAAAGGTTTTTTAAGCCTTGTTCCTTTAAGATAAACCGGGCAAACAGTGAAAACGAAAGCCCGCACAAGCCAATTTTTAATATGGTAATGATAAAAATGGCTTCTGTCAGGTATTCCAGCGGCATTAGCATTGCAATCAGCGTCAGCGGGCTTGCCAGGTAATATGCAAATACGCCAATAAAATTCAGCCCCATCGAAGCTTTCAAGGAATAGCTGATACTCTCTGACCCCCGCAGCATATCATGCAGCCCGGCATAAAAATCGACATACTGGCCGTTCATATCTACAAACAGCATGGATTTTTCCCCAAAGGGAAAAACGCCCTGCCACGCATAAACCAGCAAAAACAGGGATGCCGGAATAAGAAAACTGAGCAGGCAGGTAACCCAACAGGGAATTTTCGGTTTTGTTAAATCCTTCATTTGTCCCGATTCTGCTCCTTTTCTCCATTGTATTCATTTACAAAATATAAAGGGCGGTTTTTGGTTTCGTTAAAAATTCGGCCAACATATTCCCCAATCACACCTAAAGAGATTAACTGAATACCGCCTAGCAGCAGCATCACCGCCATCATGGAAGGGTACCCCTGCACAGGGTCGCCAAAAATTAGGGTTTTAAACACAATAAACAGCATATATAAAAATGCGCCAATGGAAATGAGAACCCCTATAATGCTGGAGATGCGCAGCGGAGCTGTGGTAAAGGAGGTGATTCCTTCAATGGCAAGGTTGGTCAGTTTCATATAATTCCACTTGGTTTTGCCTGCCGCCCTGGGCTGCCGGTCAAAGAGGAGTTCCTTCTTTTTATAGCCAATCCAGCTGAACATGCCCTTGGTGTAACGCTGGGTTTCGCGGAATTTTTTCAGCGCCTCGACGCAGCGTCGGTCCAGCAGGCGAAAATCCCCCGTGTTTTCCTGAATATGGATGCGGGTGGTACTTTGCAGCAATTTATAAAAGCACCGGGCGGTAAATTTCTTCATCCAGCTTTCGCCTTTACGGCTGCGGCGTTTTGCATAAACATCATCATAGCCCTGCTCCCAGTATGCAATCATCTGAGGAATCAGCTCAGGCGGGTCCTGCAGGTCGGCGTCAATAATCACCACCGCATCCCCTGTGCAGTAGTCCAGCCCCGCAATCATTGCAATCTCTTTGCCAAAGTTCCGGGAAAGATCTACATAACAAACCCTCTCATCACGCTCCCGCAGGGCTTTGACTACAGCCATAGTGCTGTCGGTACTGCCATCGTTGACAAACAGCATTTCGAACTGGTAATCCGGCAGGCTGTTTAAAACACCGCTCAAAACGTCATAAAGCTGGTTTAGTACCTGTTCTTCATTGTATGCCGGTATTAATATGGTTATTTTTTTCATCTGTCCACCCGCTTTTTATGATATAGAAGAGTTGCGCTGCAATTTGGGTAAATAGGCTACCAAAAACGCACAGAAAGGCAACGGCAATAAAGATTTAATTTGGCCTTTCTGCTGAAGATATTTACCGGAATTGCAAAAGGTTAAAACGTGTAAGTATGAAAGCTGCGATAAAGTTGTTCCATCCGAAGCACAAAATAGCAGTGCAAGAACCGGCTAAACGATTGATAGGAATAAAAGCCAGCCAGAACAACTGGCTCTTTTTTGAATAAAATTGCGCATAGGCCGGCAGCCATGGGCGGATTGGCCGGTGCATAGATATAAACAAGCCGCTTTGTGGCTATTTTATCATGTTCCTTTATACGGGGGCAGGCACTTTTACTCGTGTAAAAGTACCCAAAATACGCTGCTGCCCGCAGGGCTTTTCTTTGTACCTAAAACGGCTAACGCCTGGTTGCATTTCCTGCACAGTCGCCCTCGGCTACACCGCTCCAAGCGCCTTAGCTAACCGGCAGCGCGTCGCAGTGCAAGCGGCCTGCGGCCGTGCCCTCGGGGCTTTCTGTGTCGGCATAGAAAAAGACATCCGGCTGGCCGCTGGCAGGTGCAGAGCAGTAAGTGAAGAATTGATAAGGGGTGAGGTAATTCATATACAACGTGTATCGGTGTTCTATGGCCTGCTTAAAGCCTTTGGTCTAGCATAGAGGGGAAGGTTATTCATACTATATAAAGTATTCATGGTATAATTAGCCATTAGGCGGCTTGTCGGCCTGACCATGAAAGTATAATAGCCGCTTTGCGATTATTCATACGCCTTGAGTACCAATATTCTCGGGGCCACGCAAAATATTTGGTTTGAGCGCACCGTGAGGTTATTCATACACAGCGTGTATCAATGTTCTCGGGACCCACGCAAAATATTTGGTTTGGGCGCACTGTGAGGTTATTCATACGCGAAGCGTATCAATGTTCTCGGGACCCACGCAAAATATTTGGTTTGAGCGCACCGTGAGGTTATTCATACACAGCGTGTATCAATGCNAGCATATATAAAAATGCGCCAATGGAAATGAGAACCCCTATAATGCTGGAGATGCGCAGCGGAGCTGTGGTAAAGGAGGTGATTCCTTCAATGGCAAGGTTGGTCAGTTTCATATAATTCCACTTGGTTTTGCCTGCCGCCCTGGGCTGCCGGTCAAAGAGGAGTTCCTTCTTTTTATAGCCAATCCAGCTGAACATGCCCTTGGTGTAACGCTGGGTTTCGCGGAATTTTTTCAGCGCCTCGACGCAGCGTCGGTCCAGCAGGCGAAAATCCCCCGTGTTTTCCTGAATATGGATGCGGGTGGTACTTTGCAGCAATTTATAAAAGCACCGGGCGGTAAATTTCTTCATCCAGCTTTCGCCTTTACGGCTGCGGCGTTTTGCATAAACATCATCATAGCCCTGCTCCCAGTATGCAATCATCTGAGGAATCAGCTCAGGCGGGTCCTGCAGGTCGGCGTCAATAATCACCACCGCATCCCCTGTGCAGTAGTCCAGCCCCGCAATCATTGCAATCTCTTTGCCAAAGTTCCGGGAAAGATCTACATAACAAACCCTCTCATCACGCTCCCGCAGGGCTTTGACTACAGCCATAGTGCTGTCGGTACTGCCATCGTTGACAAACAGCATTTCGAACTGGTAATCCGGCAGGCTGTTTAAAACACCGCTCAAAACGTCATAAAGCTGGTTTAGTACCTGTTCTTCATTGTATGCCGGTATTAATATGGTTATTTTTTTCATCTGTCCACCCGCTTTTTATGATATAGAAGAGTTGCGCTGCAATTTGGGTAAATAGGCTACCAAAAACGCACAGAAAGGCAACGGCAATAAAGATTTAATTTGGCCTTTCTGCTGAAGATATTTACCGGAATTGCAAAAGGTTAAAACGTGTAAGTATGAAAGCTGCGATAAAGTTGTTCCATCCGAAGCACAAAATAGCAGTGCAAGAACCGGCTAAACGATTGATAGGAATAAAAGCCAGCCAGAACAACTGGCTCTTTTTTGAATAAAATTGCGCATAGGCCGGCAGCCATGGGCGGATTGGCCGGTGCATAGATATAAACAAGCCGCTTTGTGGCTATTTTATCATGTTCCTTTATACGGGGGCAGGCACTTTTACTCGTGTAAAAGTACCCAAAATACGCTGCTGCCCGCAGGGCTTTTCTTTGTACCTAAAACGGCTAACGCCTGGTTGCATTTCCTGCACAGTCGCCCTCGGCTACACCGCTCCAAGCGCCTTAGCTAACCGGCAGCGCGTCGCAGTGCAAGCGGCCTGCGGCCGTGCCCTCGGGGCTTTCTGTGTCGGCATAGAAAAAGACATCCGGCTGGCCGCTGGCAGGTGCAGAGCAGTAAGTGAAGAATTGATAAGGGGTGAGGTAATTCATATACAACGTGTATCGGTGTTCTATGGCCTGCTTAAAGCCTTTGGTCTAGCATAGAGGGGAAGGTTATTCATACTATATAAAGTATTCATGGTATAATTAGCCATTAGGCGGCTTGTCGGCCTGACCATGAAAGTATAATAGCCGCTTTGCGATTATTCATACGCCTTGAGTACCAATATTCTCGGGGCCACGCAAAATATTTGGTTTGAGCGCACCGTGAGGTTATTCATACACAGCGTGTATCAATGTTCTCGGGACCCAACCAAAATATTTGGTTTGGGCGCACTGTGAGGTTATTCATACGCGAAGCGTATCAATGTTCTCGGGACCCACGCAAAATATTTGGTTTGAGCGCACCGTGAGGTTATTCATACACAGCGTGTATCAATGTTCTCGGGACCCACGCAAAATATTTGGTTTGAGCGCACCGTGAGGTTATTCATACACAGCGTGTATCAATGTTCTCGGGACCCACGCAAAATATTTGGTTTGAGCGCACCGTGAGGTTATTCATACACAGCGTGTATCAATGTTCTCGGGACCCACTCAAAATCTTCGATTTTGTTAGTGGGTGAGGTTATTATACCACAGTCTATTTTTCTAAAAACAGAATGCAAGAGATTCTTAAGAATTTTATCCGTTTTTTCCATCTTTCATCAATAAGGAACGTAAAGAGGCTTCAAATGCTTTATCTTGTTCAGCCGTCCGTTTGGAAGGCCCCTTGAGGCGGCCGCCGCCCTGACGTATTTTTTTTGCAGTATGCCGGGCCAGCAATAAACTGTCAATGTTATCTTCCCGGTAAACCATACCGTTCTGGCTGACAGGCAAGGCATGCTTTGCCAAACAAAGTGCTGCTAACCCGTAATCCTGCGTCACTGCAATATCTCCGGGCTGGGCAAGGTTGACCAGGGCAAAATCGACGCTATCACTGCCTTTGCTTACCGTAATGGTGCGTACCCCGGACCGGGTGAATTCGTGAGATGTATCACATAAAATGACAGTTTCCACCCCATATTCCCTTCCAATACGGATTGCAAGGTCCACCACCGGGCAGCCGTCTGCATCAATTAAAATTTTCATACCAACCACTCCTGCCTTGGTGCTTATTTTTTTACTCTTGCGTAGGAAAACCTGTTTTTTTGGGGCCAGCATTCTCTGCACCCAGTGCCTGGCTGCGCATTTGCACTGCAAAAGGCGGCTGCGGCGCGTTATCTTCCTTTTAAAACCTGCCCATTCAAAACGAATATGCGCCAAACAGGCAACTCGAGGTATGCATCAGTAGCGCCTCATCATATGTATGGGGCTAGCAGGTCATAGCGCCCACGAAGCCAGGGGTTTGCGCTGACCTTTTAAAAACCTGTTTTCCATAGTCTATAGGGGGGCTAAATCCCATTTTTCTGTTTTATTTGCCCTGCCGCCCATAAATGGGCAGCTGCCGTCCTGGCAGAAACTTTCTCATGCCTTTATGCTTACTATGATCGGCCTTATTGTTTAACGCAGAAGTTTTTTACAGGGCGTACATATAGGCAGGGGATTTTTTCGGCTTCTCTTTTATTTTTTTCAAAGCCGAACCGGTACCGGGCCGGCAAGACAAATACTGTCCGGAGTAACCCTACAGGTATAGGCTAAAATTTGCACTCCCGCTTTTGCTGCCCGGCGCAAAGCGTCTCCGAATTCCGGGTGGGTGGCATCATTGGGGGTAAAAAACCTTGCCCTCTCCATCTGCAGTACAAAAAGAACCGCTGCACGGCCTCCATGTTTCACAGCTGTTTCCAGTTCCTCCAAATGCTTTATTCCCCGCAGGGTTGGCGCATCCGGAAAACGTGCAACCCCATTTTCCTCTAAGGTGACCCCCTTTACTTCCAGCCAAATCTTTTCTCTTTCGGTCTCCAGGTAAAAATCCAGCCTGCTGCTGCCCAGTGTCTGCTCCGGCCGGACCAAAACCGGCGCTTCGTTAAACAGGGCTGGGCGGTTTTGCAGCAGCGCTTCTTTTACCGCTTGATTTGGGGCCTGGCTGTCCATATTGATCAGTAGCTCTCCCTTTTGCACACAAATCAGCGAATAGGCTGTTTTGCGGGCAGGATTGGTGTGGTGCTGCAAATATACCGTTGCACCAGGTATTAACAGCTCACGGCAGCGGCCGGTATTTTTCACATGTACAGTCAGCTGCTCTCCCTTCTGGTTCTGGCAAACTGCAATAAAACGGTTGGGGCGACTAATAAACCGGGCCTGCAATATATTGGGGTAGGTCATTCCATCACCTTTACATAATAGCTGCGGGTACGCGGGCCGTCAAATTCACAAAAATAAATACCCTGCCAGGTCCCTAAAACCAAGCTGCCGTTTTCAATCAGCACCGTGGCAGAACTGCCCATGGCGCTGGCTTTTAAATGTGCCGAAGAATTGCCCTCCATATGCCGAAACTCCGGGCGGTCGGGGTAGGCTTTGGAAAGCCCAAACAGCATGTCCGTTACGACATCCGGGTCGGCATTTTCGTTAATGGTTATGCCCGCAGTGGTGTGGGGGCAGAATATGGCACAAGCCCCATCCTGAATACCACTTTCTTTTACTGCCTGGCGCACCTGGGCCGTAATATTATAAAAGCCTTCCCTTTTGGTGGAAAGAGTGAATTTCTGCAGTTTCATTGGGTATCCTCCTTATAATAAAAATGATAGAAAAAGGTGATTTATTGCAGGTTTTTCAGCCCTATGAACAATGGGATGATTGCGCCCGTTACCTAGCCAAAGACCCGAAGCGCTTAAACAAGCAGGCTGTCGAGCTTTATCAGATATACCGTGCGGTTTACGCGCTAATTCTGGGGCAGCCGCATGGTTATTGCCGCCATCCCATGGTGCTGCATATCTACCACGATGGCAGGCCTTATAACCTATTCCCTTATTTATATGCCCTCAACCGGGAATGGATCTGCCTTGGCTACAGGCGGTCGGCAGAATTCATCCGTAACATTCAGGATTTGGAAAAACGCCTGGCCCCTTATTTTACCAGTGAACCTTACCAGCCATATTACTGCAAGAGCCCCGATTATTCGTATGATGACGTTTTTATAAAGTATCAAAAGCTGCTGCACCAAAAATGGGGGATTACTCCCCCAAATAAGTAAACCTGGAGTAAGTATGGCCATCCCGTTCCACCTGTTCATTCCACATATTGGCCGGCCGTACCCAGATGCCGTATTCGCCGTATAAAGCCTGGTATACTACCATCTCTTCCAATGTTTCGCTGTGTTTGGCAAGGTAAAGCACCCTGTATTCCTTCCCTTTAAAATGCCGGTAACGCCCTAATCGGATTCGTTGTTCCACTAGCCTTCTCCTTTGCTGGTAATAAATTTCATAAGGCCTGTTTTTCATTAAAAAATTCACTGCACAAAACCTGAGTATTCACATATTTTTAATATGAACTGTTTCCCACCTATCATACCTCATTTTCTTGGGAAAAGTAAAGGTACCAAACAAAGCTGTGCTGAAAATGCCCCTGCTGTAAACAGCTGTACAATAAAGTTTATAAGCGTAATAAGCCTATTGGGAATTATAATACCCAACGGGGAAACAAGCGTTTTATTGCGTCATCGTTTCAATGCGATGACGCCTTTTGTATGGAAAACTATTAATCAAACTGAACCTCAGCATTTAAATATACTTTTGCAATCACGGTTCAGCATTTTAGATTTTACAGTAATCAGCAATTCTTCTACAGAAGATGTAAACGAGATAAAACACAGTATGGCACCTGCCCCATTCCTCCCAAATATCACATAAAAAACAGGAAATGCAAATAACAGTACCCCAGTAATTTTATTCATATTGGTGTGCAGGGATGAAAATGTTCGATATTTGTGATAACCGATGCCATATGCTATTAGCCGAATCAGCATGATGCCAGCCGCACAAGCCCAAACCCAAGTAGGAAAATTTACATTTTTTACCCCTACTGTCAGGATTGCCAGAAGAAAGGCTACATCTGCAATACTGTCAAGTTTTGCTCCCACATTGTTTTGCTGCTTCATTCCTCTGGCAACCATTCCGTCAAGCAAATCACTCATACCGCCACACAGGTACATCCCCCAGAAAAAACAGGAAAACGGTGCTGCAAACAATATGAACGCTGCAAAAACGAAGCGTAAAGATGTAATGATATTGGCAAGGTGTTTCATGGTATCACCTCTTCCAATCCTATTTCATGTTCTGCCGCAAATTTACACCATTATTATACTCAAGAAACCTGAAGCCCACAACTGTTTTAAAGTGGCACAGAGCTGCCGCTCGGTTGCTCCAACAGAGAACCCACTTTTTCTGCAAGCTAAAGCTAATTCCTTTCCGCCCGCATGGCTGCTGGTTTGCTTAAATAAATCAGAACAGCGATAACCGCAAGCAGCTGTGGTTATCGCTGTTCTAAATGGAATGCACCAAATTGGACAAACTTTTGAGTATTTATTTTGTAACTTCACACCAGTCCATAATCATGGACGCCATTAATTTTACGCCTTGTATGTATTCATCCAGCTCAATATACTCATTGGCCTGGTGTGCAATTTTTGGGTTACCGGGTCCAAAATTAACGGTAGGAATTCCGCTGTGTACATACCAGCCCATGTCAGTATGAGACCCTACCCCCGAAACTTTAATCTGGTCCGATACTTTCTTCGCTGCATCAATCAAAGTAGTAACAAAAGAAGAATCCACCGGCGTTTCGGCGCAATCGGCGTCTAACAGCCACTCCACATAGGGCGGGTTTTCACGCATCCATTCATCGGTCTGTGCCACCGCGGCAACAAACTCTTCAATTTCTTTTTTAATTTTACTGCCGCGGTGCTTTTCATCTAGGTCCGCAGGCAGGTACTGTGCGTCAAAATAAATTTCAGCGCTGCCCGCAAACGCAGACGGATATTCACCAGCCTTAATCTGGGCAACTAAAATCTGGCAGGGCATAGGCAGTAAAGGATGTACTTTTTTACTGGACCAGTTACGGTTAAATTGATCAATTTGGGCCAGGAACAGCTGGGTCAGCTTGACCGCGTCCACCGCCCCGCCTTCATGAAAATGCCCCTGATACATTTCAATATGGCCGGCACGTGCTGGAATGACAATTTTACCCCACAAAATGCCCCGGCACATTGGGCCAATCTCTAAAGAGGTTGGCTCGGTCATAATTGCTCCATCTGCCTTACAGCATCTCTGATGAACAAAATCCAGAGTGCCCATGCCTCCGGCTTCTTCGTCTGGTACGGTACCTACCAGTACATCTCCTTTTAATTGAATATTACATTGCTGAATCGCTTTTACTGCCATAATCATGGCTGCAATTCCGCCCTTCATATCCACAGTACCCCGACCGTACATTTTCCCATCTTCAATTTCTGCAGAAAAA
This sequence comes from Ruminococcaceae bacterium Marseille-P2935, assembly GCA_900104565.1. GTDB lineage: Bacteria > Bacillota > Clostridia > Oscillospirales > Ruminococcaceae > Marseille-P2935. The sequence goes on along the minus strand of LT629951.1, from coordinate 462,825 downwards.
GCCCTTTTTGTCCAGCCATCCCCCTGGGTTACCACATCAGCATGGCCGGTAAGCAGCAGGGAATGCCCGCCGCCCGAGCCTTTGAGCCGGCCGCACAGGATAGGGCGGTCTTTCATTGGCCTGCTCTCGTAATACCCGGGCATGCCTTTAAACTCTTTTAATTTTTCTGCATCCACTTCCCATATATCTACATCAAAGTTCATTTCTTTTAACGAACCTGCAATAAACTCCTGAACCTCTTTTTCAGTCGTATAAGGGTCATAATTGCTAAACCACGGATTAACGCTTGGAATTCTCACCATATCCGCCAAAAAACGGATGATGTCTGAGCGATTCTGGTCAATCCACTGATTCACCCGGTTTAAATTGTCCGCCAGTTTCTACACCTCCCCTATTGTCCACCAATTTAAAAAAACTGCACGTCCTTTAAATTATAGCTCAACCCGAACCGGCTCTCCGATAATATCGGTAAATACTGCCTTTTCATCGGTCTCTAAAGAGAGGAAGTAATAGTAGCATCCATCCCCTTGTGCACTGCGGCAGGCGTCATGCCAAATACCTTTGTCAATCACCACAAATTCTCCGGGCTGAATCAAAAACGCCGCAATATCCTCAGCCTTTGCGCCGCTGGACATGGGGTCCGTATCAGCCAGCGCCAATACCATGGGTTTATCTCCGCAAATCAGCAGTTCTTTGGTCTTGGTATGCCGTTCCATTTTATCTACTTCAAAGGGCATTCCCGCTACCTTTGTCATACCAAAATGAGCAACCTGGTCCATCGCTACATCCGGGGTCATCCAGGCACGCCAACCACCTGCTCCGGTGCGGCCTTCGCCTTTGATTACTTTGGTATAAACGCCAAAGCGTTTGAAGTTTTCCTCTGTTACAGGCATAGCTTTTATTGTCATTTCGTTCATCCTTTCTGCCGCTTCGCCGTTATTTTACTAAAACTCTTACTGGTTCTGGCTTAATCTCGATCCATTCGGTCTCGCGGGAATCTGGAGCTTTATTGGTAGCCATAAAATAATACATAGTGTCTTTCTCTATGCCATGATTGGCGTCATGCCAGATTCCTTTAGCCAGCACCGCCAAATCGCCTGGCTTTAAAATGAATGCCTGTACATCCTCAGCGGCAGGGTAATGTTCCGGGTCGGTATTTGCTACGGTAAGCACCATGGTGCCGTCCCCGCAGAACTGCGGCTCTTCGGTCAAAAAGTGACGCTCCATGCTAACACTGTCAAAATCCCCAGCCTTACAGATGGTAATGCCAAAATTCATAGGCTCATCCACATGCAGCTCATTCAGCATATAAGCCTCAAAGTCTTCGGTTTTTGTACTACGCCCCTCATAAAGATTATAATATCTTCCAAACGGAGCAAAGCCTTCTTTTGTGATGGGTACTGCCTTAATTTGTCTCATACTGAAGCACCTCTTTCTTCGTGATGATGTAAGAAAACCAATGGCGGCGCAACAGACTACCCTTCCTAGCCGGTCTGTAAAGCCCGTCAATCAAAATTGCAATCCGCACGCCGCTGTTGGTCTCTAGGTCTGTTTCCTGAATATCAGGAGGAAATTATGATCAGGAATAATTGTACTGGTCGATGTTATTAATATCTAATACCAGGCAGCCGGAGTAAACGTTCTTATCTTCAATCTTCAGGCCTTCTACGCCGTCAATCTTAAAGGTAGAATCAATCGGTCTGCCTTCTTCCATTGCGGCCAGCACGTGTACTGTTACAATACCCATAACCTCCGGATTCCAGCTGAGGACCTGTTTCAAAATACCGCTCTTCACATAAGGCCTGCACTGGGATGGGAAGCCGATTCCAGTAATTTTAATCTGGCCTTCTTTTACATCACCATTGGCAATTGCCTGGGTAACCGCCTCGGCAGCCTGCGGGGCCTCGGCGCCTGCAAAGCCCAGAATGCCTTTCAGGTTCGGGTAGGTAGACAGCAGGTTCTGTGCGTTTGCAAAAGCTTTCTGGTTGTCGTCGTCAGAAACAACAGTGGTAACGATAGAAATTTTCGGGTATTTGGACTCCAATACGGCTTTTGCACCCTCAACTTTAGCTACCTGGTTCTCGGCGCCCAAAGAAGCTACCATGAATGCCAGTTCACCTTCGCCGCCCATTTCCTCTGCAATCATTTCAGCAATCTGCTGGCCCATGGAGTAGTCGGAATCCGGTCCAACATACCAGGAACGGTTGGTAGTAGGCGCGTCAGTATCAAATGTAATGGTGTTTACGCCCTGCTCAATGGCACGGTCAAACACGGGGCCAACTGCCGCTGCATCATTAGGGGCGGCAGCCAGGCCAGAGATTTTCTTGGTCAGCATGTCTTCGATCATATTGATTTGTTTGGCAGAATCAACCTCAGAAGGTCCATTGAAAACTGCGGTGTAACCCAACGCTGCAGCTGCATCTTTTACGCCTTTTTCACAGGCAGTCCAATAGTCAAATCCAACCGATTTCGGGCAGATGAATAACGATTTTCCACCTGCCGGAGTAGGCGTTTCGCCTTTTGATTCAGTACCCCCACCAGCAGTAGACGCAGGGGTGCTGGAAGGCGTATTGCCGCTGCAGCCCGCAAACGCCATGATCATTGTCAGTGCAAGAACGAGTGCTAATACCTTTTTTAACTTCATATGAATCCTCCTTTATTTTTCGCTTCCGCGATTGTATACGTTATGCCTTGTATTTTCTCCATTTTGCTGCGGAAATTACAATCAGTGCGCCAAGCACCATCTGCTGATACAGGGCGGAAATTTCCAAATGGTTCATGCCGTTTCTCAGGGTACCAATGGTCAGTACTCCCAACAGGGCCCCCAGTAGGTTGCCCGAGCCGCCTGCAATACTCATACCGCCAATCAGTACCGAAGTCAGTACGTCGGTATCGTATCCGGTTCCAAATGCCGATTCTGCACTTGCAAAGCGGGTAAGCATAAACGTGGCGGCAATTGCCGCTACTGTACCGCTTAAAACATAAAGCCAAAATTTCAATTTATCGGATTGAATTCCCGAAAATTTACTGGCCTTGGCGTTGTAGCCTATTGCATGCAGTTTAATCCCAAAGCTGGTACGCTGCATAATAAAAATTGCAATTACAAATGCTGCTATCATTAAAATAAAGGTAAACGGAATGCCAAACAAGTTCCATTTTGCTACATCTAAAAACTCTTTTGGTAATCCGCTGACTGGACGCCCGCCTGTCAAAATGAAACATGCGCCGCGCAGCATTACCTGGGTACCAATTGTCGCTACAATACCTGCCAGGTGAAGCTTTGCTACAAAAAAGCCGTTGATGCAGCCCATTAAAGCGCCAATACACAGGGTAATTAAAATAGACAACCCTATATTCATGCCTGCACGGAGCATTCTGGCCAGGGAGATAGCGCATACTCCCATTACTGCACCTACCGAGAGGTCAATGTTTCCGGTAAGAATCAGCATTGCCAGCGGAATGGTGACCATACCCAACTCTGCCGTCTGGCGCATCAGGTTGACAAAATTAGAAATGCCAAGGAAATATTCGGTGACCTGCGAAAAAAACAGGATCTGCACGGCCATAAAGGCAATTAGCAATACTACATTACGGTTTCCATCCCTTTTCATGTAGGATGAAATACAGTTTTTAACCTTGCTCATTATGCTTCCTCCCTTCTCTTTTCACGGGAGTTGAGAACGTTCAGTGCCAGCGCCAGCAAAATAATGGCTCCGGTGATCGCATCAATCCAGAACTCTGAAACCTTGGTGAGGATCAGGCCGTTTTTAATAATTCCAATCATTAAAATACCAACCGAAGCACCAAACAGGGTACCCCTGCCCCCTGCAATAGAGATACCGCCGGCCAATGCTGCCGCCAGCACCTGCGTACCCAAAGTAAGGCCGGTAGAGGTGGATGCGACCGCACCGATCTGCGCTGCATACATAATACCCGCAAACCCAATAATTCCGCCGCACAATGTATATCCAAAAAACTTAACCTTTGTGCAGCTAATGCCGCTTTTGTCTGCCGCATCATTATTGGTTCCTACCGCATAAATCTTACGTCCAATATTCATGTACTTCATCATGTAAGAAACTATGGCGAGAATGATCAGAAACATCCAAAATACATTCGAGGTACCAAATATCCGCCCTGTGCCGTATTTGGTAAATTCTCTTGGGAAATTATTTACCCAGGAACCTCCGGTAATAATAATGGCTACCCCACGGAACAGGTAGTTGGTTGCCAGGGTGGTAATAATCGGGGGAAGGCTTAGCTGCGTAATGAGCAGGGCGTTAAAGGCCCCACACAGCATACCAATTCCAATACTGGCAAGTATTGCAACCAGTACAGGCATTCCCTGTTTGATAAACATGCCGCCAACTACGCCCGACAAAGCAAGCACAGCACCGGCAGACAGGTCAATACCGCCTAAAATGACTACCACGCCAACGCCAACCACACAGATGCCGTTGACCGCAACCTGTTGTAAAATCAACTGAAAGTTAGAGTCTGTTCCAAAATTTTGAGAAAGCATACAAAAGGCAAAAAAGACCAATAAGGTAAAAACTGAAATAATCGTTTCCTGTCGTTTTAAGAATTTTTGAACAGAAAGTTTATTCATTGCCGTCACCCCCTGTAGTACCAGACGCCGCCTTCAGCAGAACATCCTGCCCTAGGTTTTCGTTTTTATATTCGCCTGTAATTCGGCCGCGACACATAACCAGAACACGGTCGCTGATGCCTAACACCTCGGGTACCTCGGAGGAAATAAGTAAAATAGCAAGTCCGGAGTTTGCCAGTTCATCAATTAAACGGTAGATTTCACTTTTTGCACCTACGTCTACACCACGGGTCGGCTCGTTTAATATCAGCATGCTGGGGTTACGGTCCAACCATTTGGACAAAACCACCTTTTGCTGGTTGCCTCCCGACAGGCTAAGAACCGTTTGATCTGCCCCGTTGCATTTTAGTGCGAGCTCCTTAATATGCTCTGCCGTGCTGGCAGCAATCTTTTTAAAGTCCAGCAAGCCCTTTTTTATGTACTTGGGAAGATTGGCCATAATGATGTTGTCCGCAATGGGCATGTTTACAACAATACCCTCCTGACGCCGGTCGGGCGGCACATAGCCAATACCGGCAGCCATGGAAGCCTCTATTGCATTTTTCTTAACCGGTTCACCATTCATCAATACGGTACCGCTTGGCATCAGCCGCAGGCCCATAATCATTTCAGCCACTTCTGTTGATCCCGCACCGGCTAAACCATATAAACCTACAACCTCTTTGCGATTCACCGTGAAACTGATATTCTTGAGCCCATCCCCGGACATCTCTTCCACTTTTAAAATCTCGTCACCCGGTTCACGACTGGTATGGGGGTAATAATCCTTAATTTCACGTCCTACCATCTGCGCGATTACATCGTCAATCTTTCTGGTCTTCATATCCAGCACATCAACGTTGATACCATCTCGCAGCACAGTTACACGGTCACAAATCTGTTCAATCTCCCCCATTCTGTGAGAAATATAAATGATTGCAACGCCTTTTTGTTTCAGCATGCGCACTACATCAAACATATTCTGCACTTCGTTATCCGGAAGCGCCGCGGACGGTTCATCCATAATCAGAACCTGCGCATTGGTCGAAACTGCCTTTGCAATTTCCACCAGCTGCTGTTCCCGTACCGAAAGCATCCGCACCGGCATGGTAACGTCAAAACTGGCGCCCAGTTCACTCAATACCTTACGGGCTTCCTCGTTCATTTTTTTCCAGTTTACCTGCCCCAGCCTGTTGCGGAACTCCTTACGGTCCAAAAAGATATTTTCAGCGACCGAAAGATTGGAAAACAAGTTGAATTCCTGATGGATAATCGAAATTCCAATATCTCTTGCCTTACCCGGATCACTGAAGAACACCGGCGCCCCTTTAAAAATAATCTCGCCCCCATCATTGGTATAGAGGCCGGTAATAATTTTCATCAGGGTAGATTTTCCGGCGCCATTTTCACCAACCAAGCCCATAATTTCGCCCGGACAAACCTCAAAATCGATCCCCTTAAGCACCTGAACCCCAAAAAAGCCTTTGGTGATTTTGCTGGTCCTTAAAATCGGTTCTGCTGACATTGCTGTTCCCCCCTAATTTACAATTTGCCGTTCATTTCATGTTAGATAAAAGGGTGTATTGTTACTACCAAATTACTTACAATGCTGTTTTAGCATTTCTTCAATATGTTCTACGCTGCTGACCCCACCTTTAGGTCCCATCTGAGTTACCGAATAGCTGGCGGCCATGTTGGCGAATTCCGCCGCCTTATGAATATCCATTCCTTCTAAAATGCAGCGTACAAACGAGCTGTTAAAGGTATCACCTGCTCCAGTGGGGTCCACAACCGGCAGGTCAATAGCATAAGCTCTTGCTTCATCCGTTGGGGTTTTTGTATAGCTGCCGTCTTTACCCAATGTAACGGTAATAATTTTAACCCCCCAGTCGAACAGACGCTGATAAACCGCTTGAGCATTCTCTCCATCACAGTATTTTTCAAAACCGTACTGGTTAAAGAAGAGGACATCCGCTCTTTTAAACAGTTCTTCGCCGGTTTTATCAAAATTTGATCGTTCAATATCAAAAACCAACTGTACGCCATGGGCTTTTAGGTCATCGGCTAATTCCACAGCATCCTGAAAACCCGCAAAATCCCCTACGGTAGTGTAGATATACGACGCCCCACGGAACAGTTCCAACCTTTCTCCAGACAGCTTTACACTGGGTTTATTGCTGTTGGCAACCAGAATCGTCCGGTCCCCAGGCGTAAGCACAATAATACATTTGGAATCGGACATGGTATTGTCAAAATACACGGGGGAAACATCCAGGTGATATTCCCGCAAATTTTGCAGCATCTGCTGGGAAAGCGGGCCGTCATTCATCACATCAAAAAAATATGTTTTTACCCCATATCCTGCAAATACACAAGCCGCATTGGGAATCATTCCGCCAACGGTATTGGTTTCGGGGCGTACAACCCCTTTGTCTCCTTCTGCTACCCAAGCATCCGCACTGTAATATTCATCAATGCAAACCGGGCCAACTGCAACAACATATTTTTCTTTTTTCATGCGTAATATGCTCCTGTAATATCATGAGCTAGCCGCTCTAAGTCGAATTTATTTACCTCGTTAATTGGCTTTAAGAATTTAAGAGGAATGTTGCTGGTACCATATAAAGCGCCCACAATTGCGCCTACCATGGTTGCAACCGTATCGGTATCGTCGCCAATGTTGACACCCATCTTAATTGCTCCAAATGCATCATTCGGGTTGGCAGCCAGAATACCAAACACACAAGGAATTGCTTCGGCTGCTGCCAGGCCTGCTCCAATAATATCTCTTAATTCCAGCATGGTCTCTTCCCATCCCATGCCGCGTTTACCAATTTCAACAGCAAGGCGCATTCTCTTTTCTACTGATGGGGTAGCCAGGGAAAAACCTTTTTTGGATCCAATAATAAACCCCTTATGCGCTCCATACAGACCGGCATCGATCACATCATCCAGAGTGGCATCATCCTCCATAGCCTTTGCCACTGCCGCCGCTATTGCGCAAGCACCCGAAATTGCCACATTGTTGGGATGAGTCGGCATACAGATGGTTACCGCATCCTCTACCGCTTTGTCCAGGTTACCCGGATTAATCAGGCCAACGCCAAAAATTTTCATACCGGAACCATTGGTAGCCTTCATATTATCACAGGCAAGGTATGCGTTTTTATACGGAACGTCGATGCCTTTCATTCTCATAACTGCAGCTTGTGTAGTGGGGCCGGCAAACCGGAAAAACTCCGGGTATTCAGACCAGGTCAGCACTGCTTTTTTAGCCAGGTTGTTGTCCACTTTTCCGGCGCACCTCGACAGCTCAATTGCCGTAAAATATGCCAGGCTAAAATCGTCTGTCACATTACCGGGCTGGCAGCCACGAATAAAACAATCATCTGGAGGAGTGATTAAATCATCCACATAGCCATGAAAGAAATCCTTAATCATTTCAGCACTTCTTGTTTCGGTAATACCTCCCATAGCGTCGCCGACTGCAGCGCCTAAAATACTGCCAAATACCTTGTCATACTTTTCCATTAGTTGTCCTCCTAAAACATTGATATCCTTTTAAATTTGCTAAGCGTTTCCGTAATATTCCGTAGCAATATCATGGGCGATCCGCTCCAAATCAAAGCCGTTGGCTCGATTAATAATTTCCAGAAAATGCGGCGGAAACGACCTTGCCCCATAAAGTGCACCAGCCATTGCCCCAACCATTGTAGCTACAGTATCGGTGTCCCCACCAATGTTTACCCCCATTTTAACTGCCCCCATTGCGTTATCCGGGTTTGCAGCCAAAATTCCAAATGCACACGGAACAGCTTCTGCAACCGAATGCCCGGTACCAATAATGTCAGACAGCTCTTTCATAGTATCTTCCCATCCAAGCCGCCGCTCCGCAATCTCTATCGCCAGTCTAATTCGTTTTTCTACAGACGGGCCTGCCAGTCTTTTGCATTGTTTGGTCCCTTCCAGGAATCCAAGTTTTGCGCCCTCAATCCCTGCCTGAAGTACCTGGTCTAAAGTTGCACCATCCTCCACCGCTGTAGCAACAGCAGCTGCAATTGCAGCTCCCGCCGAAATGGTAATATTATAGGGATGAGTGGGTTTACATATGGTCACAGTATCCTGTACGGTCTTTTCAATATTGCCTGGATTAATTAAACCTACGGGGAAGATTTTCATGGCTGCGCCGTTGGTAGCTTTGGCATTATTGCATGCCAGGTACTCATTTTTGCTTGGTATCGGTTCTCCTTTCAGCTTCAGCACTGCTTCTTGTGTGGTACTGCCCGCCAGCCGGAAAAACTCCGGGTACTCGGACCAGGTAAGCACCGAGTTAACCGCTACCTGTTCGGTTACATTGCCCTTACACTTGTTCAGTTCAATCGCCGTAAAATAAGCTAAGCTAAAATCATCCGTCACACTGCCGGTTTCTCTTCCGCGAACATAACAATCATCCGGCGGGGGTAAAAGGTCTTCCACCAGACCTCCAAATTTTTTCCTAATCAAAGCCGTTGTTTTGGTTTCGGTTACGGCCCCCATAGCGTCGCCGACTGCAGCGCCTAAAATACTTCCAAAAATTTTATCGTATTTTTGGGGTGATATTTCCTTCTTTCCGCTTCTGCGCGATTGAATCACCATATAGTAAAGGTCTGACCGCTCATAATTTTCACAATATTCGATGGGCTTTCCAAACTCGTCATAGGAAGTTCGTTTAATATTCAGCACCGGCTCCCCTGGGTTAATCTCCAGGTTTTTCGCTACATCTTCGGGACAATCCACAGCACGAATTTTTTCTTCTACAAAATCAAAGATGATTCCGGCTTTCTCTTTGAGTAAAGAGTAAAGCGACCCATTCACTAAATCTTCCTTGTAGAAATCTATGTTTTTCACGTAGCGGTTTACTATGTATACATTATCCCGGCACATTGGCTTGTCGTTTACCATGCGCACACGGCAAATATGGGTAAGCAATGTGAAGGGCGGCACCCTAAGCTTGGCGCTTAAACGCTTATCTGCCGGAACAACTTCAATATCTACAATACGTGAACGCACCCTGCGCCCCAGGCTGCTAACCCTGTTTTTAGAAAATCCCCCTGTGCGCTCATAGTTGCCGATTTCACCCGGCTTGGTGGTTACAAAGGTTCCCTTGCCTTTTATTGTCTGCAAAACCCCGCGGTGCATGAGCTCCTTAATAGCCTCACGCACCGTGACCCGGCTGACATTAAACTGAACAGCCAGTTCGTTTTGAGTAGGAATCAAATCACCAATGTTGTAAACCCCGTTCATAATATCGTCAATAATTTTATAATATATCTCCATATAGACTGGGCGAGAACCTGTAGACTTGGTCATTTCGTACTCCTATCTGGTAAACAAATTGGTATAAGTTAGAAATAAGCCAAATGCATATGCATCTTTATCACAAATTAATACTACCGTCTCTTCAGTCACAAAGTCAACAACTTTTTGACAAATTTGTCAAAAAAGAAAGTTTATGTTAAATAATTTATGAGAAAAAACTATAAACAAACTTTGCATTTCAATTTTTCACGTAAACTTATAGCAGTTAAAAACCGTATATTTATAAACAAAAAAGCAATGCTGTTTAACCGTTGAAAAATATAACTATTGTTATGCATATGCATCACTGTTATTACATTCTTCCATTAAACAGCATTGTTTTAAAAGGGCTATAATATTGTTTAAAAGGGTCATATTTATTCTTTTACTTCGTTAAAAAATCCAATAACCCCTTCCAAAGGGTATTATAATACTCCCACTCCACAAATTCCTGTGGTCCCCAGTGTGGTGCGCAGTCTGATGTAAAGGCAGCAGCCTTTCCTTTGCCAAATTCACCCACTGCAATAAACGGATCACCATCAATAGTGGCCAATACTTGGCCCTGCGGAATCACCTCGGTTTTATTGTAGCCTAAAAAGGCTGGCCATTGTTGAGGCAAGCCTCTTAATGCATCGTGATCTGCTATTGTTACAGGCACCACCCCTTCTGGGTGCTCCATTCTGTCATCTACTGCAATACAGCGTACCGGTAAAATATCTTGTATAGCGGTTTGGCCATATCTTGACTTTGCATCAATACCAGTAAAGGACATATATCCGCCAACCATTAAAAATGCACCGCCCTGTAACACATAGTCCCGTATTAACTGACAGCGGTTGGGGCGTTTTATACTTTTTGCAAAGGTTTCCGGAGGCAGCAGCAGGGTGTTGGAACCAATGTCGGAAAGAATTACGCAGCTATACTCTGCCAGTTCCTCCATGGTAAAAGGGAAGTTTACAGGTGCTAAGTGGTTTGGAATAAAGGTAACCTCATAGCCAGCCAGTTTTAAAGCATTGCGCAGGTATTCGACGCCCTCTTCATAAACAGATGTATAAAAGCTGTCAAATCCTTTTACATGTGTGGTATAACTCATCCATGATTCCCCAGCAATCAAAACTTTCTTTCCCACAATTGTTTCCTCCTTCAAATAATGAAATGTACTATGTGTCAGTCCTCATAAATGTTTTTTTCTTTGCCAGTGTTGCAAAGATTTGTCTCATTCTATTTATATCTACGAATCAAGTCAATATATTTTTATATTTTTTATAAGGACAAGCAATTAAAAGAGCAGGATTCACAACGGATTCTATTCGGTATTTGTATTGTTAACGGAGCCAAAACTATTCATTTTTCATGTTATTGTTCTATAAAATGAAAATCCCATATTATAAAAGCCGCAAATTGTTATGCATCAATCATTTTGGATGGGAAAGGTTCTTACACAGGCTGCGTGCCATACAAGGACTCCTTTCCTCCGGTACAATAAAGAAGGACAAAGAAAAACCTCTTTGGCGCCAAATATACCAAAGAGGTTTTTCCAAAAAGGAACATTATTTTCAAAGTATCGTGCTAAAAATGTCACTTGTTTTCCCAGCGGGAATTTTACAGCGCAACCTACCCTTTTGGGGAATGATTAGCTGGCAACTGCATCTGCCAATTCTTCGAAGGGGTGAAGAGGCAAACACCTTTCCATTGGGCTTAGGTATTGGCGCTCGGTGCAAAGCAGGTACCCCATAGCACCATCCAGTCTCAGCCCAGGCACTGGGTGCATAGGGCGCGAACCTCCGTTAAAAACTGCTTAAATAAAATTCAGGCTTTCTGCGTAAATCCCCCCAGGGGGGATGATTCCCTTCTCGGTGATATAGGCGGTAATATCCCGCGCAGGAATACGAACCAGCTCCGGGCAGGTAAAATCCACCCCATCTATCATATCTTCCTCCAACCCCCGGGCCATACGGGCTTTATTATTAATCATAATGGGAGGTTTTTGGTACCCATATTGTGCGCGCCGGTCCAGCTTAATGAGCGGGGTTATCACATAAAACGGAACCTCAAAATGGGTGCAAAGAAAAGCTAGCATTTCGGCTCCAACCGTATTAAAGCAGTCTCCATTGGGGTAAAAGGTTTCTGACCCTATAAAGGCCGCTTGGCATTGTTGTATGTAATAATAAAGGGACCCATCGGGAATAAAATGCACTTTGTGCCCCGCTTCACGGAATGGCTTGATGTATGGCTTGCCGCCGTCCAGGGCAATACTTTGCGGTACCAGCACCTTCAGCACCTGGTTTTGGCTGTGGGCAATGTCTGCAATATAATTTACCGTGCTGGAATAATCAAACAGCATCACAGTATTCATTTTTGCAATCACTTTACCGGTATATTCTTTAATTTTTTGCAGATTTCCGGCAGACTGCTGCAGATACCCCGCAATGCTTCCCCTCAGGTACTCCGCTGCCTGCATCCCTGTGCCTTCCCTGTAATTGTCTATTTTTCCCAGCATCAGTCGAATCGCGTTGGTAATGGCCTGGCTGGCTTCTCCACGGGTTGAAATAAAATATTCTGCAACACCCATTATGCCATCCGTCAGCTCGGCACCTGTCATAGCATCCGCCCGGTTGCAAAGGTCTAAAAACATATCCGAAATCAGCTTAATATGTGCAGTGGCCCCCAGAACGCGCTGGGTCGCAACATCCTCAAACCATTCCTGCGCTTTAGCAGAAAGCGCCTGCTTCACCTGCCGGTTTGGCCCATTCACCCTGCGCACCCCCTTGCCGCACTGCCTACGCCTAATATCGTTTTAACCTGCATATGTTCAGGAATATCCCCCTGAATTTGAAGTTTATCCCTTGTCCATTCGGCGGAATATTGCACTGCGTCACGCTGGCTCCACCAGGTGTAAATCTCCGGCAATGTGGTTTGCCAAATATTCAGCGAGTCAACCCTGGCTTTTAATTGTGGGAAAACCTGGCTGGACAGCGGCCCAAACCGTTGGGGATGGCTGTACAGAATAATTGGCATTCCCTGGGTATACTGCTCCTCCACTGACTTTATAAAATAATCCGCTACAAATGGGGCTGTGGGCAGTTGGCCGTTTTCTTCCTCTGCCTTGGCATAAGCCCGCTCGGTTGAAAACGGATTGATTGGAATTTGCAGAGCCTGCATCCTCTCCCCGTTAAAATAAGGGTAAAAGGGCAGCCCGAAGATGCAAAAGCCAAAATCAGAAGTAAATTCATACCCTTCTTCGGCCAATGCCCGGTGAAGATTAAAGTTCCACATCCCCCTGGGAGCAACATACCAGGGGCCGTTTTCTATACCCTTTGTGTTCATCCAATCCCGGCACTGCCCCACGTTGCGCCGGTTATCTTCCAGCGACGTATAAAGATTGTGCAGCACCCCATGGTTGCCAATATCGTGGAACGGATCTATTTTATTGAGCCATTCTGCTTCAGGCTCACACATTTTCTGGTTTACATAAAAACTGATGGGTATCCCATTCTCTTTGCCTGCTTTGCTCAGCAGCTCCAGGTTTTCGCCATAAATGCCATCCACATCCACCCGGAAAGCAAAAAGGGATTGATACTGGTCGGGATAGTAACCTAAATGAACATAAGGAAGCCCTTGCCTGGTAAATGCGTCTACCAGCAAACAGCGCATTACATGCAGCAGATGATGTTTGTCGACCGAAACCACCCGCTCACTAAAATCAGAAAAGGAGTCCGTCTGCCGCAAAGTATCACCCAGCACCGAAATAAGCGCCGACATGGGAACACCGGTGTACCAGCACCCCCCGTCACCAATTTTTTCAAATAGCACAACCGGGAATTCATCCGGATGCATGTCGAACTTAGGCAGGCGTTTTTCGTGCAGGGTAAGCTTTCCCCTGCCTTTACCGTCAAAGATTGAGCAGATAGACTGGACTCTGGCTTTTCCCCGGTCAAAATCTGCTAAATCAACCTCTTCCAGTGAAGCATCCCCCACATACTGGACGGGAAAGCACAGGCTGGCAGGCTGTGCACCTGTAACAATCATAACGCCGCCAGCCTTTAAGTATTCTTCCATCCAGGGTGGGGTATCTCTTTCACAAACAATGACCGGGCAATCGGGCTTTGTTGTAATCCGGAACGGCGTCTTTTCCTGCTCCAGTAAAATCTTCCACCCGTCTGCTGCCGACTGCTCCTTTCCAATGTAAATACCCGTTTCAATTCGCATGGCTTCCTAACTCCCTTTCTGCAATAAAGGTTTCCACCTGCTGCAAGGTGGGCTGGGCCGTACGGGAGCCTACCGCGGATACTGAAATAGCCGCAGCGGCTGAAGCATATTTTGCAGCCTTTTCCATAGGCCAGCCCTTGGTGAGGCAGGATAAGTACACCGCATTAAAGCAGTCTCCGGCGCCTGTCGTGTCCTTGACTTCTACGGGGAAAATTGGGTGTTCAAAGGAAACGCCCTTTTCAAAAATTTTCACCCCTTTGGCTCCGCAGGTTACCACTACCGTTTTAACCCCGCAGTTCAAAAGCATTTGGGCGCCTTTTTGAATATCCGTAGTCTTGCACAGTGCGGCCAGGCCCGCCTCGTTGGGGAATGCAGTATCGATGCAGCCGAGCACCCTCTTCCAGGTTTCCCAGTCCGCCTTTGAGGCCGTGCCCTCAATATCCAGCGAAAGCTTGACGTCGCTTCCCTTTAATGCTTGGCCCACAAAATCAACCAGGTCCAAGTCCAATGTAGTCATATGTACCCGTTTTGCCGAACGGATATACTCAAAATCCAGATCTTCTTTTTTGGGTAAAAAGCCCGAGGTAACCACCACCGTAAGCGCTTTTTCCCCTGTATTATCCAAATGGACCACCGAAAAATAGGTTTGAGCACCTGGTTCAACCACCATGCCCGCAGTATCCACCCCGCGATTCTTCAGGTCCTGCAGTGCAATCTGGCCATAGGAGTCCTGCCCGACCTTGCACACCGCACCTGCCTTCGCCCCAAAAGTAGAAGCAGCACAGCAGAAATTTGCAATGATCCCCCCGGGAAACAGCCCCATCAGACTGCCCCGTACCTTCTCGTCATGAGAGGGGATATGATCC
This sequence comes from Ruminococcaceae bacterium Marseille-P2935, assembly GCA_900104565.1. Classification (GTDB taxonomy): domain Bacteria; phylum Bacillota; class Clostridia; order Oscillospirales; family Ruminococcaceae; genus Marseille-P2935. The sequence continues at coordinate 447,825 of LT629951.1, read as the reverse complement.
ACATGGATCATAATATCCACATCGGCATCGCCGATTCCAATGATGTCCAGCATATGGTTCCTCCCGGGTTATTTTTCTTCGGCGTTAATGGTAACTGCTACCGCCACAATAATAATCAGGCCGCGTATAATCATCTGCTGATATACATCCAAGCCGTACATAACCAATGCATTGTTGATCATCCCCATCATAATGGCGCCTACGCAAGCCCCCAGTACCGAGGCCTTACCTCCGGCGATGCTGGTACCGCCCAGCACCGCTGCCGCAATTGCCGAGGTTTCTTCCGCATCGCCCAAAGAGTAACGCCCGCCGCCAAAACGCCCGGCCCATAAAATTCCGGCAATAGCGGCTAAGACGCCGCTGAGCAGCATCACCTTGAAGATGGTAAATTTTACATTTATGCCAGAATACAGCGCCGCTTTTGGGTTTCCGCCCACTGCAATTACCTGGCGGCCAAAAGGACGTTTACGCAGATAAATATGCCCTAAAGCAACAATAACTGCCATCCAGACTAACAGCAGCGGAACCTGCCCGAAAATATCGCCGCCGCCAAACCAGAACTTATAAGCATTATTGGTAATGGGAATCGACTTCAGCCCAGTCATGGTTCTGGCAACACCGGCAAATAAAATTTGCGTACCCAGCGTTGCAATAAAGGGTGGAATTTTTACCCAGGCAATTAACACGCCGTTAATTGCGCCGATCACAACGCCAACCCCCAGGCCAGCCAGCAGGCCGGGTACCAGGCCATAGCTTTGCACCACCAGTGCGCTGGTAAGGGAGGTTACCGCTACAATAGAACCCACCGACAAATCGATCTGGCCGGCGCCCAAGGCGAAGGTCATGCCTACGCTGAGAATGGCAATGAGCGAGGTTTGGCGTATAATATTCCAGACGTTGCCCGGGCTTAAAAAGCCGTTGCCCATATCTTTTAAAGTAACCGAAAAAATAATCAGCAGCGCCACAAAGGCTATGTAGATCATATAATTAGAGAAGTTAAATTTTTTTGCTGTTTTTTTTGCTTGCATAACTCCGCCTCCTAATGTTATTGAATGGCAGCCATTAAGCTGTCTTCGGTAAGATTTGCGTTGGGGACGTCTTTGATTTCGCCCACAATCTGGTTATACTTTACGATTAAAATCCTATCGCAGTTTTCGATCATTTCTCCTAGCTCGGAGGAAACGTAAAGCACACCATAATTTTGATCGGTAAACTGGTCAATGGAGTTGGAGATATCGACCTTTGCATGGATATCCACACCATAGGTTGGGTCATCCATCATCATGATTTTCGGGTTGCTTTTCAGTGCTTTTCCTACAACCACCTTTTGCTGGTTGCCGCCAGAAAGCTTGCTGATGGTTACCTTGCGGTCGGGGGTTTTCACCTTCATGACCTGGATGATATCATCTACAATTTCGGCACCTTTTTTATCGTCAATCAGCGCCTTTTTCTTTACAAGAGAAGGTAAAATGGGCAACAGTGCATTGTCATATAGGGAATGCATCAGACTTAAGCCCTGAGTATGGCGGTTTTCAGGCACTAAAAAGATTCCATTTTTAATGGCATCTCCAGGCAACTTTACATGAACTGGCTTACCTTCTATTAAAATCTCTCCGCTCTTAATGGGGTCTATTCCATAAATACAGTTAAAAATTTCGGTGCGGCCCGCGCCTTTCAGCCCTGCCAGCCCCACAACCTCTCCCGGGTACACCTGCAGGGAAAGTGGTTCCTTGATTACCTTGGAAGTAATGTTTTTCAGTTCCAGAAGCGGCTTACCGGTGTTTTCTTCCCGGTGGGCCCGCAGTTTTCGGCCATGGTAGCTGGTGTCCCCCAGCATGGCGCTGATGATCTCTTCCAACGAGGTCTCACTAATCTGCCGGTTCATTGCCACCTTGCCGTCCCGAATAACAGTTACACTGTCGCAAATCTCCATAATCTGTTTTAGATGATGGGTACTGATTACAATGGTATATCCCTGTTCCTTCAGTTTATAGATTATTTCAAAAAATTTAACGGTGGCCTCTGCATCCAATGCCGCAGTAGGCTCATCCATTAAAATAATACTTGTCTTTTTTATAATTGCCTTTGCAATTTCCACCAGCTGCATGTCCCCGGTACTTAAATTTTTCACCTTCTCCAGAGGGTCAATTTTAATCCCCATCGAATCAAAAAATTCCTGCACCTGCGCTACGCAGCCTTTGTCGTCAATCAGCCCTGTTTTTACCGGTTCAGAATTGATAAAAATATTTTGAAACACCGGCATTTCACCCACCAGGCTGTAATCCTGGTAGATCATACTCACCGTCTCTTCGCGTTCTTTTACCGAGGTATTTTTGCTGATTTCCTTACCAAAAAATTTTACCGTTCCGCTGGTTTGGGTATAAACGCCGTTAATAATTTTCATCAGGGTGCTTTTTCCGGCGCCATTTTTGCCAACCAGACCTCTGATTTCGCCTTTTTCCAGCTTAAAATCGATGCCGTCCAGGGCGCGCACTCCGCTGAACTCCATGATAATATCTTGCATCTCAATTGGGCATTCATTCATTCCACTCACCTCGTCGTCAATAAAATGGCGGTCCGTTTAAAAGGTAGCTGTTTTCTATTTTGGGTAAAACTTAGGACAGCTATTTTGGTTTTATGCAGGCAAATCTGCACTGACGTGCCTGATTCCTGCATAAGCGTTATACTAATTGGAGGAGGATTTTTATGTTCCAGCCTCTCCGAAACCGGCTGTATTATGGCCAGGCTGAAACAGCCCTGTAACCACTTTATTTCAGCTTTGCCTGCGGCAGCCTTATCACAAAAGCCGGAAGCTGCTGACCCTTTATACCGCGGGTTCCTTTTATTTTTCTCGGTAAAGGGTACAAACCACCGCAAGCTCTTATATAGCCTGTAATGGTCCAGGTACAATCCCCAAACTAAGGTTATACCGCCCTCCTGCACCTTTTTGCCGTTTGTGCCTTTGTGGATAAAGAGAAAGGCCTGGTGCAGCGATAGGTGTTGGACCCAAAGCTTACCGCCCTACCCCAAACGTCTTATCTTGGATTGAAAAAACAGTGTGAGCGAGAGCCCAGCAGGGCTCTGGCTCACAATTTGAATCCGTTATTATTTGCCCAGTGCTTTCAGAACTTCTGCCGGCGGCTCGATGCCCAGGGAGGTCTTATAACCGTCCACAAGGTTATCGCGAGTTACTTTAAAAGAAGGAGAGGTAACATAACCCGGGCACTCTTTGCCCAGAACGCCATAAGCGCCCATCAAAGCACGGCCAAAGCCCATAGCGTAAGGCATGTCACAGGCGATGCCAACGATGTTGCCGTTTTCAGCCATATCCAAAGCGCAAGTGCTATCGAGGTCCATGGTTACGATCTTAACATCTTTGCGGCCTAAGGATTTAACAGTCTGCAGTACGTCGATTGCAGGAGTGGAATAGGATACAAAAATACCTTTAACATTGGGGTATTTGGTAAGCAGAGCGGAGGTTACCTGGCCGGCTTCGCTGGCCTCCTGGAATCCGCCAACTTCAACAACCTTGATATTGGGGTATTTTTCTTTAATGGTGTCAAGGAAAGCCTGGTCACGGGTATTGCATACATAGTTAACGCCAGAAACGGTAATTGCAACAATTTCGCCTTCGCCGCCAATAGCGTCGGCCAGCATCTCGGCACTGTCAACACCCATATCGTACAGCGAGTCGGTAATAGCGCCTACGTACTCCTTGCCTGCAGTATAGCCGGTGGGAACATTGCTCATAAAGGTTAGTTTTACGCCGGCCTGCCACAAAGGGTCAAAGGTAGGTGCACAAACGTCCAGATCCTGAGGCTGGCAGGAAACGATGTTGGGGTTCATGGCCTGGAACTGTTCCATATTGGCTTTTTGCTTGATGGGGTCCAAATCGCACACTGCCTGGCCAACAATTTTAATATTCATGGCATTGCAGGCATCGGTAAACCCAATCAGATTGGCGGCATCCCATTCGCTGGAGTTAATCAGCTCAAAGCAAGCGGTCAGGTTCATTCCCCGAACCTCGGCCAATTCCTCCGGTGTGAGCTCCAGGTCGGTATACCAAGCGGCGGTGTTTCCATCAGGGCCTTTTGTGGTAATTACGTCCGGCTTTGGAACGGGGTCTTTGAAGGTCAGTCCCTCGGTGGGCACTTCAGCTTTAGAGGCATCTGTGCCGGTGGATGCTGGCCCTGATACCGGTGCGCTGGTCGAGGTTGAGGACGGTGTACATCCCGCAACAGCGGCCACCATCATTACTGCAAGAAATAATGCCAGTAGTTTTTTCGCTTTCATTTTTCTTCCTCCTAGTTTTGTAATTATTGCAAATAAGCGGTCTTCTTCTGCTTATTAAGGCGCTTTCATTACCGCTCAATATGCAGGTTTACAGCATATTTTTCGGCGTTGTATACGATTTTAACCATTTCGATCGGAATATGTACCATTGGCCGGTTACGCACATAGCCATAGGTTAAGCGTTCTACATACAATACCGGTGCACCTTTGGCAATCCCCAGCTGTTTGCTCTCGCGAAAATTGGCAATTCGAGCCTCTACCCGTTCATTGGCGTAGGCCGCCACAATATTGTGGGCCTGTTCAATATACTGGTAAAAGGAAAGGGATTTATTAATAGCTTCAAGGCCCGGCAGCAGCGTAGAGGGAATATAGTTTATTTCGGTAGCCATTGGCACCCCATCTGCCAGTCGGATCCGCTCCATCCGCCAAACAGTCTGATCCTCACTGATTTCAAGGCCTTTTGCAATTTTGGCCGGCGGAAGTTCTTTTTCGAAGGATAAAATCTCACTGCTGGGGGTGAGATTACATTTTTGCATCTCTTTGGTAAAGCTTAGCAGTCTGCGGGGTCCGGTTTCGGTTTTAAGGCAGGCTACAAAGGTTCCTTTCCCAGGGCTTCGCACCACAACGCCTTCCAGCTCCAATTCCTTCATTGCTAAGCGCACGGTAGTCCGGCTCAGATTAAATTCCTCCTGCAGCTGCTTTTCTGAAGGAAGAAGGTCTCCCGGCATGTATTTTTCGTCCTCAATCCATTTGAGAATGTTTTGCTTCAGCTGGTAGTACAACGGCTTACTGGGAGGATTCTTCATATTTATACCTCATTTGTATGTAAATGTTTTTTATAAAAATCTCTGTTGTATTTCAAATCATATCATAATCAGCAGGATTTTCAAGCACTTTTTGAACAATTATTATAACAAATTACATATATAGTTAATATTTTTTGGTTAATTTATTCGTATCAATATTAGTACATTTAAAGGTAAAAACTAATACATTTGCTCATAATCTGATCCAATTATATTAAAAAACCGAATTATTATACATTTGCATTTTCTCTTATCATTTCGCTAAAATTAAATTTTTTCACCTAAGCCCTATAGCTGCTGCCGGAAAAACACGATGTCCCTCACTTTTGCAATTGGTGAAGAACCTCTTACTTCATTAAAAACGAAACGGTTATATGTTGTATTGATATAACATTTAAATGTTTAAAAAAACAACTTTCAGACTTTGCTTGTTGATACATTTTTAATACATTTGATGATACATTCTGAAATTTATCCAGGAATTTTTCAGTTATTACAATTTAGTAAAAATTTGTTAATCTATTATCGAACAAATATCCAGCGGCGCTGCCAAACAAACTAACACTATGAGAAAGAAAAAAGTTGATTTTACCGAAATGACGGCCGGAATAAGCCTCAAGTAAATTTACAGTGGTTATTAACACCAAAAGCTTTTTTTGCTTAATCGGCTCATCTGGCGTTGTTTTACAACAAAAAAGCAAGGGTGACAGATTTTCCGTCACCCTTGCCTGCTATGGGCTTACGTCTTGGCAAATACTTGTTACAACACAACCTTTGTTAACGCCGCTTTGTCGGCAATTACTGTTAAATTTTGATGGAACTGTAAAATTGAGGCCGGTACCATTGGCGTTACCGGGCCGTGAAGTGCTTGCTGCAGCATATCGCTTTTACCTTCTCCGCTTACCAAAAAAACAATTTTCTTTGCCGCCATCATGGGGCCAATCCCCATAGTAATTGCATATTTGGGAATATCTTCCCACCGCTCAAAAAAACGGGAATTTGCATGAATTGTGCTGTCGGTTAGTTTGACCAGATGGGTATTTCGTTCAAAGCAATCCGGCTGCGGCTCATTAAACGCTATGTGGCCGTTTCCACCCATACCCAAAATCAGTAGGTCCATAGGCCCTGTTTCCACCAAAGCCCGGTCATACCGTGCGCATTCCTCAGCCGGGTCTGCCGCCAGCCCGTCTACCAACAGGGTATTTTCGGCCTTAATATCTACCTGGGAAAAAAACCTCTGCTGCATATAATATTGATAGCTTTGATCATTATCGGGAGCAATCTTGTAGTATTCATCGGTGTTGACCGTCTTTACCTGCCCAAAGCTCACCTGACCCTGCCGGTAACTTTCCACCAGCTGCCTGTACATTCCCTCGGTTGTACCCCCGGTTACCAGACCAATCACACTGCCGGGTTTGGCCTTTACCTGCTCAATCACCAATTGGGCAGCCATACCGCTCATCTGCCCATAATCCTCTGCAGGAAAAATTTCCATATATCCACCGCCTTTTCCGTTGTTTTGGTTTAACTATAAGGCAGGTGTTTTCTTCCTGTCAAGGGCGCAAACCGCGGAATAGGCAAAGGTATTATAATGCAAATGCTAAAAAACCAGCGCCTGCAAACATGCCGGGCACTGGTTTTACCAAAAGGTATTAATTTTTTCATTTTAAAAATATACCCGCGTTTACCGGGTAACATTGCGAATCCAGCTGTCTCCCCGCAGCCGCCACAGGCAAATAACAGTTTTCAGCACCATTTCGAAACGCAGGCAGCAAAACACTGCCACCGGCGGCAAGTGAAAGAGAAAAGCGGCGGCCGCACCAATAGGAATACACAGCCACAGGCAGCCCACATCTACCACCATGGCAAATTTGGTGTCGCCGCTGCCCCGGAATACGCCCATAATCAGCGGACAGGTAAACGCCATAAAGAACACCGCTCCCGCATAGGCAATCATCAGCTGGTTGGCGATGACTACTGTGGCGGGTTCGATATCATAAATAGCAATAATGGGATTTTTAATGAGAAGTAAAATTCCTGCAGAAACGATCCCCATCCAAAAATAAATCATTTTAAGCTTTTTTGCCACCAGCTTGGCATACTCCACATCGTTTTGGCCCACCACTTTGCCCACTATAACTGCCGAAGCATTGCCTACCCCCATAATAAAGGAGGACGCCATCTGAAACACTACACTGCAGATGCTATTGGCGGCTACCACCATGTAACCCATATGCCCTAAAATAATGGAGTGCACCGAGGTCCCTACTGCCCAGAAAGATTCGTTAATCAACACCGGCAAACCATAACGGACAATATCCCCCAGCAGCTCCTTGTCCTTCCATTTTAGCATATAAGGACGGTATTTCAGCTTTTTTTCGAACTTAAGCAGGTAAACCAGCATGATGATAAACTCGGTAATACGGGCGATTACCGTACCTACTGCCGCACCGGTAACCCCCAGTGCTGGCGCTCCAAACTTGCCGAAAATAAATACATAATTGAAAAACACATTGACTACAAACGAAACGGAGTAAATTAACAGGGAGATATTTACCGTCTCTACACTGCGCAGCATCACCAGAAAAGTGGAGGTGATTCCATAAAATATGTACGAGAGGGAAACCATTCTTAAGTAATCTACCCCGGCTTCAATAACCGCCTGTTCGGGAGTAAATACCCCCATGATTTGTGCCGGAAATACCAGAATAAACAGAGTAAACACAACGCCAAACCCTGTGGTCACCTTCAAAGCAATGCTCATTACTTTGCAGATAGACTGCGTATCCTGTTTTCCCCAATATTGACTGGCCAATACAATGGCTCCGCCCGCCACGCCAAAACATACCACCGTAAAAATAAAGAACATCTGGTTTGCCAGCGCCGCAGCAGACAGCGCTACCTCTCCAAGCGCCCCCAGCATAACGGTGTCCATTAAATTAACACTGTAAGAAATGATGTTCTGCAATGCAATAGGCAGAGTAATAGAAACCAGCATTTGGTAGAAGGTTTTGTCCAGTTTTTTTGCTAAGCTTTTGTTTGCCACAACATACAACCCTTTAACCGTTTTATTCGAATGCCTGTATGACATAACACGCGATGCAGAGCGGCTGTTCCGCCAAGGCGAATTTGGTTATAACATAGTTCATGCGCTGGTTTTCCCAGCGCATGAACCTTATGCCTGTTTGACACTCGCCCTATATTCTAACACGCAGCCACCTGCTTTTCAAGATTGAAAAAATTCACTGCAAACCGCCTTTTTACAAGAACTGTTTTACTAAGTCCGTCCCTTGGGCCGTGTTATCCTCGTTGATGGGCGAAAAACAGCCTGCCTTGCTGGTCAGCCCGTAACCGCAGCTAACCCAGCAAAGCCACCTTCGAGGGATGGTAGGACCGCGGGGCAACACATACCTGTTACACCTGTTTAGACACCATTCCCCTTTGTTTACCAATGCTTACAATATAAATTGTGCTATTACACCCAAAGCCCCTACCAATAAGAGAATTGCTCCTCCAAACCTCGTACTAAAAATATATAAATTGGAAGGTTCTACCGAATCGTTGCTTTTCCAGTTCTCTGCAATGGTAAAAATAACATGCGGCTTTATAAGCATCAATGCCCCAACGGCAAGGAATAAAACACCAACAAGCAAATACATTCCTCAACCCCCTCTTTTATCTGCATCAGTAAATTTTATTAATCTTTCTTTTTTAATTTTAACATAACAGGTATAATTTTTCTATCTATTTCCCGGCATCTTGTTGGGTCAACCGCCTGTTAAACCGTTGCGCTACTTTAAAATGCTCAAATATTCTTGCATAAGCGGCTGGTATTGTGATACCGCAGCCTCTTAGCTGGCAAGGCTTGGGATGCAGACACCTCTCATCTTGCTGCTGTTATGCCAAATGTAAAAGCCTTGCTGCGCTGGCAACCACAAAACAGATGATAATACCGGTAACGGTGGGAACCAAAAAGGAAACAGCCGTCCATTTAAAACTTTGAGTTTCCTTTTTTATGGTCATACAGGTGGTGGAGCAGGGCCAGTGCATCAGTGAAAAAAGCATGGTGCACACCGCTGTCAGCCAGGTCCAGCCATTGTTTACCAGCAGGTCTTTTAATTGAGTAAGGTTTTCCATGTCGGATATGCTGCCTGTAGAAAGATACGCCATAATAATAATCGGTATCACAATTTCATTGGCCGGGAAACCCAAAACAAATGCCATTAATATAACACCATCCAACCCGATAAGCCGGGCAAACGGGTCCAGAAAACCCGCACAGACCGCCAACAGGCTGGAACTGCCTACCGTTATATTTGCCATAATCCAAATTACAAGTCCCGCCGGAGCAGCGACTGCTACCGCACGGCCCAGCACAAAAAGGGTACGGTCAAAAACGGAACGCACAATGGTTTTTCCAATCTGCGGCTTTCGGTAGGGGGGCAGCTCCAGCGTAAAGGAAGATGGTACCCCCTTTAGGATGGTAAGAGAAAGTAGTTTAGAGATAAAAAAGGTCATTAGCACCCCAAATACGACAACTCCCGTAAGCAGCAATGTGGACGCTACTGACTGAAAACCGCCCAGTGCAGTACCTGCAAAAAACATGGTAATAATTGCAATCAGTGTGGGAAAACGCCCATTACAGGGTACAAAGTTATTGGTGATAATTGCAATCAGCCGTTCCCGGGGGGAATCGATAATCCGGCAGCCTACAATGCCGGCCGCATTGCACCCAAACCCCATAGCCATTGTTAAGGCCTGTTTTCCGCAGGCGCAGGCCTTTTTAAAGTATTTATCTAAGTTAAACGCTACCCTGGGCAGGTATCCCAAATCCTCCAGCAGGGTAAAAAGCGGGAAAAAGATTGCCATAGGGGGCAACATAACTGATACGACCCACCCCAACACGCGGAATACGCCTTCTACCAGGGCACCCTCCAGCCAGAGCGGCGCATGAAAGTATTGAAAAGCCGATTTCAACCAATCCTCTATGGCAAACATAGCGTTTGAGAGCAAGGCTGACGGGTAATTTGCCCCGGTAATCGTAAGCCAAAACACCCCTGCAAGAAGCAGCAGCATAATAGGGATTCCCGTCCATTTGCTGGTGAGGTATTGATCGATCTTTCTGTCCCGCTGAAGGTATTCTTTCCGTTCAAAACAAATCGCATCATAGCATACTTCCTCTGCCCGCAGCACAATACAGGAAACCAAAATATCCCGCAGCTTATCTTCATCAATTTCCTGTTCCAGCAAAACATCCTTTTCCTCTTTTACCAAAGCCGACACCTGTTCATCCTGCGTAAGAGGAAACCCCAAATATTCATCTAAACTGCGCTCCAGTTTTTCGTCCCCTTCCAACAACCGCAGCGCAACCCAGCGGCTGTTCAGCTTTCCGGACAGTTTTGCCTGAATAACCGGCTGAATATGTGCAACCGCATCCTCCACCGGTTTAATATACCGAATAGGAGGAGGGGCTGCTTTGGTTTGATATGTAACCATGCCGGATACCTGATCCATTAATTCTGGCAGTCCTTTTCCGCTACGGGCACTTGCCCCTACAACCGGGACACCTAAATTTTTTGAAAGCTGGTTTAAGTCTATTTGAATATGTTTTTTCTTTGCTTCGTCCATTAAGTTGATGCAAACCACCACGTTGGGGGTTATTTCGGTTGTTTGAAGCACCAGGTTCAAATTGCGCTCCAGGCAGGTCGCATCACAAACTACAACCACTGCATCAGGTTCGCCAAAGCAAACAAAGTCCCGGGCCACCTCTTCTTCGGCCGAATGAGCCATCAGGGAATAGGTGCCTGGAATATCAACCATGATGAAATTCATTTCGCCATGGCGGCAGCGCCCCTGGGCATTGGTTACTGTCTTTCCCGGCCAGTTGCCTGTATGCTGGTTGAGCCCGGTCAACCCATTAAATACTGTGCTCTTGCCAACATTTGGGTTGCCGGCCAAAGCTACCACCTTATCATACGGTGTTAATTTTTCAATCAGTAGCCCGTGGTCTACGGCGCCTGCTCCTGTGGAATTTGCTGTTAACCCCATATTCATCACCTAATCTTTCTTTCTAATTTAGGTTTTACAAAGTCCGCCGCCCTGAAGGGAGGCGGACGAAATCAGAGCATTTCTGAATTGATACCAGAAAAATTTGCTGAAAGTGAACTGCCTTAAGAAAAACCACAGAAACCCTTGCCGGTTTCCGGATTGTTCGTTAGCTCTGGTACACAGATCAATATCTTACAGAAAGCAGAATAAAAGGATGGCGCTGAAAGCGTACAACAACACAGTTACTTGTCACCTTATTCACTGGATTTCTGGATTTGCGTACCAAAACTGCTGCAGTTGCTGCAAATGTTAAAACAATCTACCGGCAAAACAAGTTCCGCTTGGACTAATCTCACCGGGGAGCAGGCCAAAACTTATCGTTTCAGCGCACCGATCTGCCATGGCGCGATGGCTTCGTGCAGAGTAAACTTACTTTATTGTTATTATTCTACAAAAATACGGGACGAATCCTCCGAACGCAGTGCAATGACTGCACCCCGGATCAGATAGGCGATTGGGTCACCAGCCGGGCTTTTTTGAACACATTCCACTTTGGTTCCTTCAATTAACCCCATATCCAGTAAGCGGCGGCGCATTGATCCGCTGGTAGCCAGTTTTTTCACTCTCACGGTATTTCCCTCCAAAACATGGTTCAATGTTAGTATATTTTCATTCATAATTGGGTTCTCCTCAAAATAAGTATTAGATAGTGGAAATAATGTTTCCTAGTAGCAACTTATGCATGAGGTTCAGGTTGGGTGACTGATTTTCGCAGGGATACAGCAAAAAAGTTTCCTTCGGCTAAATGACTGCACCATACCCAAAATGGTTAGGTCATTTCATAAAATATGTCCGAAGCTGCAGAATAGAGCAAGGTTTAAAATGTTAGACTTTCCTTATGCGCAGGAGTGGTCTGCTCTCCTTCCCACTTATGCCCCATGCGCTAACGCTCTTATTTTTCTTCTGCTCTAATGAATAAGAACCAACTTGTTTCTAAATTGAATAATCGCAGAGCTGCAGAATGGAGCATTTTTATGGAGCAAAATCGTTCGGTACACAGCGAATTTCATACCTTAAAAGGGTACCAATTAAAAAAACAGTTTGGCATTACCGAATCGATGGAAGATTATTTAGAAATGATCTGCCGTTACTGCCAAAAAAACGATTATATGCGCATTAATCTGCTCGCCTCTAAGCTTAATGTACAGCCGTCCTCTTCCTCCAAAATGGTCTCTAAACTCAAGCAGCTGGGGTTGGTTAACTTTGAACGATATGGTCTGATCACTCCCACCCAAAAAGGCTGGGAGATTGGGTCTTACCTGTTATGGCGGCATGATGTGCTGCTGCGCTTTTTCTGCAAGCTAAATCATTCTGAAAACGAATTGCAGCAGGTGGAGCAGATAGAACATTTTATTACCCGCGAAACGGTAGAAAATCTGGAAAAATTGTTGGGGCGGCTGTAAACCGTATGCCGGAACGCCTGCACAGGCCCCGGCCCCTTCACAATCACACAGTTATTTCTATAAACTACTCAAAGATACTGCGTAAATATTTTATGCCTGTACCCTATGGTAGTTTTGACCTGCTTACCCTCAAATGAAACGGCCTGATCTTTCTGAACCGTTTTATCAAAAATAAAAAGGGTGCGGAAGGAAATTTCCTTTCGCACCCTTTTTATTTTTCCTTGCTTTTGCTGCCGTACCAATTGTTTACATCTGCTGTTTTAATTGGAATGGATATAGATGCCCTTTAGCAAAGCAGTATCCAACACATGCCCTTCCATGGCGTTTAACATTTCATTCAGGTAAAAACCCGGCTGAAGGTCCAACATAGTGTCCAGCGCAAATACCTTAATCTCATATAAATGAGGGGCATTGCTTGGCCCTGGGCCCCCATAAATGCTGGATTTCATACGGTCACAGCCTTTGATTTTTCCCGACCAGCTGGTAGTGCCGTGAATAAAATCAGCCTCAATGCATTCGTTCTCTTTCAGTTCGTTCTTTTTGATATTGCAGGCAACCCAATGAATCCAGGAATAACCACAGACAGGAATCGCATCTCTATCTTCCATATAAAGTGCATAGGAAACGGTACCTGCAGGTGTTTCAAGAATCTTTAATGGAAGAGAGTAGGTGCACATACCAACATCATTAAACTGGTTTCCCCTTTTTCCAAAGCGGTCCTGAATAATACCATCTACAATGCCGCTGCTAGTGACCTTCATAATATTCCTCCTATTTGATTGGCGTATTGCCATATTGGTTTAAAATGAACTGTACCCGGTTCGCATCCAACCCACTTACAGGAATAAGCGCCTCAGGCTCTTTCCCGTGAGAATTCAGGCTTTTTTCAAACCAGCTTACATCATGCCACTGGCCCATTTTATACCCGGTACGGCGATGAATTGCCAAAAGCTGAAAACCAAACGATTTATGCAGTTTTTCACTGCTGCGATTGGGAGAGGTGACTAATCCATACGCATTGCGTACCCCCTGAAGGGTAAGCAGTTCTAACAGTGCGCCGTATAGCGCCCTGCCTATTCCGCGCCGAAGGAAGTTATGGTGTACATACACCGAAAGTTCCACATTCCACTGGTAGGCAGCCCGCTCAAGCTGTTTATGGGCATAAGCAAACCCAACAATCTTTTCATCTGCCAGGTATACCAGGTAAGGGTACTGCTGTAATACCTGCTCAACCCTGGACCTGAACTCTTCTAATTCCGGCACCTGGTATTCAAACGATACGGCAGTTTCCTGAACATAAAATGCATAAATTTCTAATAATTCTGCTGCATCCTGCGGCTTGGCTAATCTTATTTCTGTTTTCATTCCAACTTATTCCTTCTTCGCCCCGTCTGCTACCACAGGTCTTTCTTTCAAAAGATCGCGGATCTCAGTTAACAAAAGAATATCAGCCGGGGGTGCCGCCGGGGCGACTGGTTCTTCCTCTTTTTTCTTATGAAGTTTATTCAATACCTTTACCATGACAAAAACAACAAACGCCAGTATTAAAAAGTTAATGATCTGATTGATAAAGGTTCCATAAAGAATCGCCACCTCCGGAGTTTCTCCAACCGCTGGGGCCAGCACAATTTTATAGTCTGAAAAATTAATTCCACCGATCATCCAGCCTACAAACGGCATAATGATGTCTTTTACCAGTGAATTTACAATTGCTGTAAACGCAGTACCTACAACAACACCAACTGCCATATCCACTACGTTTCCTCTGGATATAAACTTTTTAAACTCATCAATAAACTTACTTTTTGCCATTGCAACCACTCCTTGTTTTTTCTGAAATTAATTAAGGTTTTACCAAAGCACACAAATTACGTATTGGGTAGACCCTCTACGCGAAGCGTAGGGTGTTCTCGGGACCTGTTTAAAATCTTCAATTTAATGAGTGAGTGAGATTTCCCCTATGCGGGGGCAGGTACTTTTACTCGTGTAAAAGTACCCAAAACACGCTGCCCGCGCAGGGCTTTTCTCGTTGCACCTGAAACGGCTGACACCTGGCTTCGTGCCCTGCACAGTCGCCCTCGGCTGCACCGCTCCAAGCGCCCTAGCTAACCGACAGCGCGTCGCAGTGCAGCGGCCCGCGGCCAGACCCTCGGGGTTTTCCATATGAGTTTTGCAAAAGATATTCGGCTACCCGCTGGCAGGTGCAGGGCAGTAAGTGAAAAATTGGCAACGGGTGAGGCTATTCATACACAGCATGTAGGGTGTTCTCGGGACCCACTCAAAATCTTTGATTTTATTTAGTGAGTGCGGTTATCCCCTATGCGGGGGCAGGTACTTTTACTCGTGTAAAAGTACCCAAAACACGCTGCTCGCCGCAGGGCTTTTCTCGTTGCACCTGAAACGGCTGACGCCTGGTTTCATGCCCTGCACAGTCGCCCTCGGCTGCACCGCTCCAAGCGCCCTAGCTAACCGACAGCGCGTCGCAGTGCAGCGGCCTGCGGCCGTACCCTCAGGGCTTCCCGTGTTGGCATGGCAAAAAACATCCGGCTACCCGTCGGCAGGTGCAAAGCAGTAATTGAAAAATTGGTAGCGGGTGAGGTGATTCATACACAACGTGTATCAATGTTCTCGGGTACCCGTTTAAAACCTTTGATTTAGCAAGTGCCATAAGGTTATTCATGCCGAAGGTGGGGGTGTTCTCGGGCCCCACTCAAAATCTTTGATTTTGTTAGTGGGTGAGGTTATTATACCATGAACACAAAGTGTGAATGGTATAATTGGCCATTGCCGTATGGCAGGCCATGGGAATAAGTATAATAAGCGCTTTGTGGTTATTATACCATAAAAACAACTCCGTGAATGCTACAAATTTAAATAGATTCCATTTTTACTGTCAACAGGGCAATACTGCCTACGTCAATTGTTCCAGCCTGTGCCGAATATCTGTATGGGCTGCCCATATTGCCTCTTCTTCCTCCACCCCTGTTGATTGGAAAATAAGTTAATTTTGTTGTAAACAGGCAACTGCTGTATCAGCTTCCCCACATTTTCCATTGTTCTCAAAAAAACCTTTTCCATATGAAAAGATAATCAGTTGTTTTATACGGGCTGTTTTCAACCTTTCTTGACAAAACCTTCCAGTTTGCTACAATTAATTACGAAAAAAAAGATGGGGGGCTACTAAATGCAACAGGGAAAACTTTCTGCAAAAACGTTGGGAATTATCCTTCGGATGCAGCAGGGGGAAATTACAGAGCATGCAATTTATTTAAAGATTGCATCCCGCGTAAAAGATACAAAAAACCGTTCCATACTAACAAACATTGCCGATGAGGAACAGGCTCATTGCAAAATATGGGAAAAATATACTGAAAAAAAGCTAAAACCCCAAAAAGGAAAGGTATTTTGGTATACCCTGCTGGCGCGGCTGTTTGGCTATACCTTCGCGATTAAGTTAATGGAAAACGGTGAAGACAACGCCGCTGCCACTTATGACAGCATTATAGATGAAGTGCCCGAAGCGGCTAAAATTGCGGAAGATGAAAAACGCCACGAGGAACAGCTGATCGACCTTCTGGACGAGGAACGTTTACAATACGTTGGTTCCATGGTACTAGGGCTTAACGATGCATTGGTAGAATTAACCGGCACCTTGGCCGGGTTAACCTTTGCTTTGCAAAATACCCGGTTAATTGCACTGTCGGGGCTAATTACCGGTGTTTCTGCCACATTGTCTATGGCTTCATCAGAATTTCTTTCTGCCAGAAGCGAAGGTCGTTCAGATGCATTAAAATCCTGTGTTTATACAGGGATTGCCTATTGTATTACTGTAGCTTTGCTGGTGCTTCCTTACCTTCTCTTTCCCGAAGCACATTACCTGATGGCGCTGATTACCATGCTGATTACCGTGGTATTAATCATCTTTGTGTTCACCTACTATGTGTCGGTAGCCAAAGGTTTAAGTTTTAAGCGCCGCTTTAGCGAAATGGCCTTCATCAGCCTGGGGGTAGCTGCTCTTTCATTTGTTGTGGGGCTGTTGGTAAAACAATTTTTAGGAATTGATATTTAAAAGAATATTTCATCAGAAAAGCTTCATACAACAGCTTTATCAATCATGTTTGCTATTTAAACTACAACTTCATTTATTCCCACAGTAAAATGATAAAACTTGCATGAAAACGGAATTGTTCCAAATAATTTTGCGTGAAAGCAGGCATTTTTGACACCACACTGAAGGAAACCTGAAACCCCTGCATACTCCAACAAAACCAAAAGCGGCCTTACGCAGGCAGTTTTTACGTTATTTAAAAACAATAAAAATGAGAGGCGGTAATCGGTACCGCCTCTTTCTTTTTATGGTGACAACTTATCATAAAACCTGTACCAGCCTGTTCTGCCGCCGCCCCAAAAGACAGCGGACTGTCTTTTTAGGCAGCGCATTAGAAACATTCCAAAACCTCAGCACTATTCACAGGCCTGGTTGAAGTGCTTTCCCTTATTCCTCCGAATGCCCACACCCAGAGCAGGAATCACCGCTTCCTCCCTCTTCAGAATGGTCATGTGCAGAACAACCGCTGCAGCCCGAGCATCCGCAATTATTTTTCCGTTTTCGTACACTAATCACTGCAAAAATAACCAGCAAAATCAAAGCGCCAATCAGAATATAATCAATTGGTTTCATAGCAAGGCCTCCTTATTATTTTAATGTATTGTTTGTAAAATAACATGCTGTTTTTGCTTTAAGGAGCAAACGGCTACTGTTTAAAAATACTCAGAATCCGATAAAAAGCCCCTTATTTCCGGCCTCGCCTTTACCTGTGCTCAAAAAACCGGGGATTTCTTTCAGAACCCTAATGAAGTCCCAGTAAGCTTCCCACCTGGAATACCAGGAAAGCCACAACCCATGCTATCGCTGTTTGGAATCCCATAGAAGCCAAGGCGCCCTTCCACGAAGTCTCTTTTCGTACTGCCGCCATAGCCGCGACACAGGGCATATAAAGCAGGGTGAAGCAAAGAAACGATACTGCGGTTAATGGGGTGAACAACCCCGAAAGCATTCCCGGCAGCGTCGATAAATCCCCTGCACCGGTTAAGATCGCTAACGTGCTTACTACCGCTTCTTTTGCAGTAAGGCCAGTAATCAGTGCCGTGGACGCCATCCAGTTGCCAAAGCCAAGGGGTTTAAAAATAGGGGCAATCAGGGTTCCTATTGCCGCCAGCATACTGTCGGCGCTGTTTTGCACCATATTTAATCTAAAATCAAAGCTCTGCAGTGCCCATATCACAATAGTTGCCACAAAAATGACTGTAAATGCTTTGTGCAGAAAATCTTTTGCCTTGTCCCACATATGAAGCATCAGGCTTTTAGCAGACGGCAGACGGTAGGCGGGAAGCTCCATGACAAAGGGAACCGGATTCCCCCTAAAGATTGTGTTCTTTAATAAAAGGCCGCTCAGAACTGCCATTATCATTCCCAATACATACAGACTGATCATAACCAGCGCCTCGTACCCTGGAAAAAACGCCGCGCTAAACACCGCATAAATTGGCAGCTTTGCACTGCAGGACATAAAGGGAGTAAGCAGAATGGTCATGCGCCTGTCCCGCTCGCTGGAAAGGGTCCTGGTTGCCATAATGGCCGGTACCGAACAGCCAAACCCAATGAGCATTGGCACAAAGGAACGGCCGGATAGGCCTATTTTACGCAGCAGCTTGTCCATAACAAACGCTACCCTAGCCATATACCCGCTGTCTTCCAGCAGAGACAAAAAGAAAAACAAAACTACAATAATCGGCAAAAAGGATAACACACTGCCAACGCCGGCAAAAACGCCGTCAATAATTAAGGAGTGTATCATGGCGTTTACACCAAAGTTAGCGAGTCCGGTATCTACAACGCTGGTCAGCCAGTCAATTCCAAGGGAAAGCAGATTGCTTAGCGCTGCTCCGATAACGCCGAAGGTAAGCCAGAATACCAAACTCATAATCACAATAAAAATAGGAATTGCAAAGTATTTGTGGGTTAAAACCTCATCAATTTTAATCGACCTCTGCTGCTCCTTGGTATCACCATGCTTATGTACGCATTGCTTGCAAAGCATTTCAATAAAAGTATAACGCATATCGGCCAAAGCAGCTTCCCGGTCTGTTCCCAGGGTCTTTTCCATCTCATCCGTTACATGGCCAATAATGTCCCGCTCATTTTCGCTCAGGCCAAGCTGCTCCATCATGGGTTCGTCACCCTCCACCAGTTTGGTGGCTGCAAACCGCACGGGAACTCCTATCTGCTCAGCCTGGTCTTCCACAATATGTGCAATGGAATGGATTGCCCTGTGGACTTCCCCTTTGCAGAAGTCCAGCTTCTGAGGCACCGAGTGCTCCTGTGCTGCCCTAATTGCCCGGTTAGCCAGTTCATCAACGCCTTCATTTTTACTGGCCGAAATGGGAATAATGGGAATACCCAGCATTTGTTTCAGCTTTTGAATATCAATTGAGTTACCACAAGAACGAACCTCGTCCATCATATTTAGTGCTAACACCATGGGAATATTCAGTTCCATCAGCTGCAGAGTCAAATAAAGGTTTCGCTCAATGTTGGTTGCATCTACAATGTTAATAATCCCATCCGGCTTTTCTTTTAACAAAAAATCCCGGGTTACTACCTCTTCCGCCGTATAGGGAGAAAGGGAGTAAATTCCCGGCAGGTCAACCACCCGTACATCCTTTCGCTTGCGAATGATCCCTTCCTTTTTTTCTACTGTTACACCCGGAAAATTACCCACATGCTGATTACTGCCCGTAAGCTGGTTAAACAGGGTGGTTTTACCGCAATTTTGGTTGCCAATCAGTGCAAAAATCATACCTGCACCTCTTCCTCAACTTCAATTTTTCCAGCATCCTCCCGGCGCAAAGTGAGTTCATACCCTCGCAGGGAAATTTCGATCGGGTCGCCCATTGGGGCAACTTTACGTACATGCACCCTTGTTTTCGGGGTAAGGCCCATATCCAAAAGCCTCCGGCGCAGCGCCCCAGTGCCTCCCACTGCGGTAATTACTCCACCATTGCCTGTTTTAATCTTATCTAAGGTCATTCATACATCCCCTCATTCCGCAGTGTTAGCCTTTGCTAACGCCGCATGATAAAAACCCTTTTTCTCTTTTAAACCTCTTCAATTCTACTGAAAAACCAATAGCATGTCAAGAAAAGTTTTTTTTGTCTTTTTTAAATTTCTGGGCATAATAAAAAAATGAAAAAGATAAAATGGGGGTTGACATTTTTGAAATTTAATATATAATCTTAATTAGTAATAATTACTAACAAGGGTGATAACCATGAAAAAACGTAATACTATTCAGCGACAACTTGTTATGAGTGCTGTATGTTTTTTGCGGAACCACCCTACTGCTGATCAGGTATTTGAGCAGGTTGTCAAAACCTACCCCGATATCAGCAAAGGTACCGTTTACCGCAATTTAAATTCACTGGTGGAAGACGGTGAACTGCTTCGTGTATGCAACCCCAACGGGGCTGACCGGTTTGACCACACCTGCCGCCCACATTACCATATCAGCTGTATTAAATGCGGCAGGTTCTATGATGTTGATTATGGTTACAGTCAAAATATTGATGAAGAGGTTTCAGCATCCACTGGTTTTCAAGTGGAAAATCACGATATCTTCTTTCGGGGAGTATGCCCCGACTGTCAAAAAAATTTGCAACATTAAATTTTAACATAAGGAAAGAGGTTTAAACGATGAACAATTTAAAAGGAACTAAAACGGAAGCTAACCTGGCAGCTGCTTTTGCAGGAGAATCCCAAGCAAGAAACAAATACACTTACTATGCATCCAAGGCCAAAAAAGAGGGTTATGAGCAGATTGCCGCACTCTTTTTAGAGACCGCTAACAACGAAAAAGAACATGCCAAAATTTGGTTTAAACTGCTGCACGATGGCATAGGCGATACCGCTGCCAACCTGCTGGATGCCGCAGAGGGTGAAAATTACGAGTGGACCGACATGTATGCCACCTTTGCCAAAGAGGCAAAAGAAGAAGGTTTTGACAAAATTGCCTTCCTTTTTGAATCGGTAGCCAAAATCGAAAAAGAACATGAGGCCAGATACCGTGCACTGCTCACCAATGTAAAAGATGGTTTGGTATTCTCTAGAGATGGCGATACCATTTGGCAGTGCTCGAACTGCGGGCATATTGTAATTGGTAAAAAAGCACCCGAAATCTGCCCGGTATGTGATCATCCTAAAGCTTACTTCCAAATTAAAGCCGAAAATTATTAATCGATAACTCCTAGTTTGCGATATTTTCCATGAAAAAACAGCGCCTATTAAACAGGCGCTGTTTTTTCATGCTGAAATAAAAATACCAATTAAATAAGGGTCGAATACCTGATAACCACCGAACTGATGCGGTCTCGGCACCCGGCAGTATTTGACAGATTTTATTGAAAGAAATACACGCTTTCATTTACCGGCTGTGTCGTTTTGTGGACTGTTTTTCAGGTATGCCGGCAAATTCCCATCATATTCCACAGCCTAGGCGGCCGATGGTGGAAAAATACTGCCCTCTAATATGGTTGATAATGTTTTAAAAAGCAGAATCCTTTGAACCAGGCAAGGGCTGGAGCAGCATTGTATGTGGAAACTGCAAATTGTATTATTCGGCTTATGCTATGTTATCTTATCCCTTCGCAACAGGTTTTTAAGAATAGACAAGGGCTGTTTTATAATACCTACAGCAAAGCTGCACATTCAGGCAGGGATCCAAGCAAGCCCTGTTACCGATGTGCAGATATGAGCGAGGGAGCTGGTACCGCGTACCCTTTTGGTGTTTTCTTCGCATCATTTTAATAAAATGGAAATTGCAATTAAATGACAAAACCACCGTTTGGGCTAAGCACCTGGCCGGTAATAAAACCCGCTTTAGGGGAAGCTAAAAAACAGATTGTTTGTGCAATATCCTCCGGCCTGCCCAAAATTCCAAGCGGCGTTTCTTCCTTCAGCCACTCAAGGGTCTCTTTTGAGAGTGCCGCGTTCATTTGGGTATCAATCACCCCTGGCGCTACACAATTTACCCGAATACCAGAGGGGCCCAATTCCTTTGCCAAGGCTTTGGTCAACCCAATCAGCGCTGCCTTTGAGGCAGAATAATGACATTCCATCGACGCCCCGGCTATACCCCAAATGGAAGAAACATTGATGATACAGCCAGCCTGCTTCTTTAACATAAACGGCAACACAGCCTGTGTGCAAAAAAAGGCCCCCGTTACATTAATATTAAACATTCTTTGCCAATCTTCTTCGGTAATATCTTGCAGCAGTTTCTGCTGGGCAATTCCCGCATTGTTTACCAGCACGTCAATTCCGCCCCATTTTTGGACTATTTTTTCAACCATCTGCCCAACTTCTGTGCGGCTGCTAATATCGGCCTGGACTGCAATTGCTTCACAACCATTCTGCGTCAGAACCCTTGCCAGGCTTTCAGCTTTCTCTTTACTTTTGTTGTAGTTAATGGCTACGCGATTGCCCTGCTGGGCAAATAACCGGGCTGTTTCTCGCCCAATTCCCCGGGAGGCCCCGGTAATCAGTATGTTTTTGGGCATGGCTTGCTGTTTTCCTCCATCATCTGCCGAATCCCCTCAAACCACTGGGGAAACCGCTTTTTCATATTCATCGGCCGGAACGTTTTGGCGTCAACCCAGGCATGCATTGTCGAACCAGTATTGATCGGTTTACTTTCTCCGGCGCGGCATACCTCGTACCCAAACTCAATTCGTGCTGCGGTTAACCCCTGTACCCAGGCTTTTACAATCAATTCATCCTCATACCTGGAAACTCCAATATACCGGCAGTGCAGGTCAACAAGAGGCGTTATAACCCCGGACTGTTCCATTTGAGTATAGGTAATACCCAGCTTTTTTATTAGGTCGGTACGCGCCAATTCATACCAGATGGGGTAAACTGAATGATGGGTGATGCCCATTTGGTCGGTCTCGGCATATCGTACAGTTACTTTGCTTTCCGAAACCATTATCTCTCCGCCTTTCCGGCATGCTGTATTTTGATGCACAGGTTGATAAATTCCTGCATAGAGGCTGAAATATATTTGTTTTTATGATAAATCAGCCGGAACTGCCGTTTCATGGACATATCACGGATTGGAATTATTCTAAGGCTTTGACCTTCCAGTTCTTTTTCTACCAGGCGTTTTGAAATAACAGTGGGGCCATACCCCCGTATTGCTGCATTTTTTATTGCCTCAGAATTATTGCTTACCCAGCCTTCTTCTACGACAATGTTTTTTTCCCGCAGCCTGTTTTCAAACAGTTCCCGGGTACCGCTTCCCTTTTCACGCAGAATGAATGGAACCCCCTGCAGGTCGGCAGAATCCAGGTTCTTTCTCCCCCAAAATGGGTGATTTCTGCCGCAGACCAGCACAAGTTCGTCCTCCATGACAGGCTGACAGATCAGCTCTGGGCTCTTCACCAAACCTTCTACTAACGCAACGTCCAAACTGCTTTCTAAAATTTTGCGTTCAATCGAATCGGTATTGTCAATTAAGACCTGTGGTTTATTTTTTGGAAATTTTTTTTCAAACGCATCAATTATGTCACCAATGACACAGGTACCCACCGTTACCGTCGCACCAATTCGCAGCTGAAGGCCCTGCCCCAGGTTACGTACAGACGCCTCCATCTCATCATATAAAGAGACAATATGGCGGGCGTAATCCAGTAAATGACTTCCGGCTTCGGTAATATACAACCTCCTGGCCAACCGCTCAAAAACTTTTACATCATATTCCCGTTCAATTTCACCTATCGCTTGGCTAATTGACGGTTGGGTCATATATAAAGCCTGGGCTGCGGTGCTCATTTTTCCATGATCTGCCACCGCAATAAAAATGCGCATGTGTCGAATGGTCATTGCTCTGCCTCCCAAAACCATAAGTGTTCGCTTATGCTAATATATTGATTATAATATTTTACAAATGTATTTTCAAGTGTTATTCTGTTTTTGTTATGAAAAAAGATAAAAACTTATGTTTTGCACAAAAAACTGAAGTAAAATCATTAGAAAGGAAGCTGAGAATGGCTATTTCTGCAGCAGACCGTAAACGAGTAAAAAGCCAGGGTTTTTTATCCAACCGAGACGGAGAACATTTTTCTGTTCGTATTATTACCGAAAACGGGGTACTTAGTGCCAGTCAGCTGAAAAACCTGAGTGAGGTGGCGGAGCGCTTTGGCAACGGAAATATTTCTTTTACCTCCCGTATGACATTAGAGCTGCCTGGGATTAGTTTTGAAAATATTGAAGCCGTAAAGGAATATGTTGCAAAAGACGGTATGGTAACGGGCGGCACCGGTGCCAAAGTTCGGCCTGTTGTGTCCTGCAAAGGCTCTGTATGCACCTTTGGTCTGCTTGATACGCAAGCCATTGCCACTCAAATTCATAAACGTTTTTTTGAAGGCTATGGTAATGTCACTTTACCGCACAAGTTTAAAATCGCAGTAGGCGGCTGCCCCAATAATTGTGTAAAGCCTGATCTGAACGATTTTGGTATTACCGGTCAAAACCGTCCTGTTTTAAATACCGAGGCCTGCCGGGGCTGTAAAAAGTGCCTGGTAGAAAGCAGCTGCCCAATGCAGGCTGCCCATTTTGAGGAAGGTACTTGCCAAATTAACCGCGAACTTTGCAATAACTGCGGTATCTGCCAGCGAAAATGCCCCTTTGGCGCTATTGAAACCCATACCTCGGGCTGCCGCATTTATATTGGCGGACGCTGGGGGAAACAAATACGCCATGGGTCTATGCTAAAAGGCATCTTCTCGGTGGAAGAGGCTTTGGATATTCTGGAAAAATCGATCCTGCTTTTTAAGGAAAAAGGCCAGCCTCACGAACGTTTTGGCTCTATGATCGACCGGATTGGATTAGATAAGGTGGAACAGGAGCTTTTAGAAGGAGATTTGCTGCAGCGAAAACAACAGATTTTAGAAAAGGCTTAAAAAACAAATGGCTTTTTCTCTCTAAATCCAGCGAATATCATAAGTTAAAATCCGCTGCAATGGGGTGTTTCCCATTGCAGCGGATTTTAATGTACAAAACTTGCAGGAAAAGGCCTGGCGCCCGGCAGTAGTAAACAGCCGCCAATATAGTCAAAACTGCCAATTTAAATCGGCAGCTAATTGTCCTTTCAGGGTCCTTTTCCTCGTGCATACCCAGAAGTAATTTTGCTTATATAGCTCAACTCACAGCCTATAAACAGGCAATGCGGGAAGCCAACAGCAGCCCTCTTACTTTTATTAACAGCTTACTTTCTAATATACCCTCGATCTCCAAAACAAAATGAAGCAGCCCCGAGGCATATATCCACGAGGCTGCTTACGAATCATTCTGAAAATATAATAATTTATGCCCCCAAATAGGCTTTGCGCACCTGGTCGTTCTGCAGCATCTCTTGCGCATTCCCCTGCATAACAACCTTTCCAGTTTCCAGCACATAGGCACGGCTGGCAACCGAAAGGGCCATCTTTGCATTCTGCTCTACCAGCAGAACGGTCATACCGCTTTGATTCACCTCTTTGATAATCTCAAAAATCTCTTTTACCAAAAGGGGCGAAAGGCCCATGGAAGGTTCATCCAGCAGCAGTATCTTGGGGTTGGACATCAGTGCACGGCCAATCGCCAGCATCTGCTGTTCACCGCCTGAAAGGGTTCCCGCCAGCTGTTTGCGGCGTTCCTTCAAACGAGGGAACCGCTGAAACACCTGCTGCTTATCTGCCTCGATTTCCGCTTTGTCTTTGCGAATATAAGAGCCCATCTCCAAGTTTTCTTCCACTGTCAGCTGGGCAAAAATATGTCTGCCTTCCGGAACGTGTGCCATTCCCAGGCTTACAATTTTATGGGGCTGTGTAGCAAGCAGGTTGTGATCAAACAGGGTTACCGAGCCGCTTTCGGCTTTCTTTAAGCCAGTGATGGTGTGCAGTATGGTAGTTTTTCCAGCACCGTTGGCTCCAATCAAAGAAACTATTTCCCCTTCGTTGACCTCCAGGCTGATTCCCTTGATTGCTTGGATTGCACCATAGCACACTTTTAAATCATTCACCTTCAGCATACGCTCTCTCCCTCCTATTCACCCAAATATGCGCCGATTACTTTTGGATTGTTGGCAACCTCGTATGGGGTACCAGATGCAATGATCATACCGTAGTCAATTACAATAATTCTTTCGCAAATTCCCATAACCAGGCTCATATCATGCTCAATCAGCAAAATAGAAAGGTCGAATGACCGGCGGATATTTTCAATCGATTCCATTAGCTCAGCGGTTTCGGTTGGGTTCATACCCGCCGCCGGTTCGTCCAATAGCAGCACCCTGGGGCTGCCTGCCAATGCACGTGCAATTTCCAGTTTTCGCTGCTGGCCATAGGGCAGGTTTTCAGCCAAATTGCCGGCAAACTCTTCCAAATGGAACATCTTCAAAAGCTCTCTGGCTTTTTCATCAATTTCTTTTTCTTCCTGCCAGTAGGATTTAGTCCGAAAGATGCCCTGAGCAACATTGTATTTCATGTTTTGCCCAAATGCTACCTTTACATTTTCCAGTACACTCATGCCCTTAAATAGTCGAATGTTCTGAAAGGTACGGCAAATTCCGGCTTTTGCCATTTGATGGGGCTTTTTGCCATTCATGGTCTGGCCGTCCAGAATGATGGCACCTTCAGTTGGCTGGTAAACGCCGGTCAGCAGATTAAAGATGGTGGTTTTTCCTGCGCCGTTTGGCCCAATCAGGCCAACCAGTTCTTTTTCCCGCAATTCCATGTTAAAGTCGCCAACTGCTTTTAATCCGCCAAAGGTGATGCCCAGGTTTTCGGTTTTCAGAATTATTTTATCACTCATACCTTTGCATCCTCCTTTTTCGGAAGTTTTTTCTCGGGCCCACGAGAGGGCTTTGACCCTTTCTCTTTTTTAAAGATGCGGTCGATCAGCCGGGTTAACGAAAATTCGTACCGTCCAAACAAGCCGGACGGTTTAAACAACATTACTAAAATCAGCGCCAGCGCATAGACGAGCATTCTCCAGTCAGAAAATTCCCGCAGAAGCTCGGTAAGGGTGGTGAGCCCGGTAGCCGCTACGATAGAACCGGTAAAAGACCCCAAGCCGCCCAGAACTACCAGCACCAGAATCTCGATAGAACGGTTAAAATCGAAGGCTTTCGCACTGAGCAGGCCGATATGCTGGGAATAAAGTGCGCCGGCAATCCCAGCAAAAAATGCAGAAATGGTAAAGGTAAACACCTTATAATAGGTGGTGCGCACGCCAGCCGCCTCAGCAGCAATGTCATCCGCACAGATTGCTTTGATGGAACGCCCATGGCGGGACCACATTAGGGTAAAATGTACCGCAATAACAATCACCATCACCCAATAGGCGGTGGTAAAGTTTGTATTGTTTGGAATACCGCGCAGGCCCGAAGCGCCGCCGGTAATCTCCAGGTTTTCCATAATAACACGAATAATTTCGCCAAAGCCCAGCGTAATAATCGCCAGGTAGTCGCCTTTCAGCCGCAGTACGGGAATACCGACAAGCAAGCCGAAAACAGCCGCTACCGCACCGCCAATAAGCATGGAAAGGATCAGTGTGATTTCTCCCGGCAGCGGGGAATAAATTGCAAAGATTGCCCCCGCATATGCGCCGATTGACATAAAGCCTGCATGACCCAGTGCCAGCTGGCCTAAGCAGCCCGCCGTCAAGTTTAAGGAAACGGCCAATATAATGTTAATGCAAATAATAATCAGTACACCCTGCAGATAGCGGTCGATGATGCCGGCTGCAGAAAGGGCCATAATAACAGCGAACAGAACGGCGGAACCGATCAGGTTCACAAGGTTGCTTCGTTTGGTTGTTGCAGAAAGTTTCACCGTTGTTCACCTACACTTTCTCACCGACATTCTTGCCCAGAATGCCGGTCGGTTTTACTAAAAGAACGATAATCAGAATACCGAACACCACTGCGTCGGCGAGCTGTGAAGATATGTACGCTTTGGTCATACTTTCGGCAATGCCGATTACAAAGCCGCCCAGCATGGCACCAGGAATCACCCCGATTCCTCCCAACACCGCTGCTATAAAGGCCTTAAGCCCGAGCAGCGAACCCATATACGGGTCAACCTGCGGGTAAATCGCACAATACATAACCGCTGCAACCGCTGCCAAAGCAGAGCCAATTGCAAAGGTTACCGAGATGGTAGTGTTTACATTAATTCCCATCAGCTGGGCAGCGGCAGAATCTTCAGACACTGCCCGCATAGCCTTACCCATCTTGGTCTTTTTCACAAACAGCTGTAACAGCAGCATAATCACTACCGACAGCACAATGGTTAACAAGGTAACGCCTGCAACCTGAATTTCGCCAATGTTTACCGCATTCAGACGAAAAATAGTCTGAATTGCCTGTGGTTCGGGGGAAAAAGCCAATGCAAATGCATTCTGTAAAAACAGGCTAACCCCGATTGCGGTAATCAGCGCTGAAATACGCGGTGAATTCCGCAGTGGTTTATAGGCCACCCGTTCAGTGGTGACGCCCAGCAGTGCGCAAATTACTACTGCCACCAAAATACAGGCCCAGGCAGGTAGCCCGCAGGTAATTAAAAACGGGACGGTTGCCAGTGTTACATACGCCCCTACCATAATAAAATCGCCATGGGCGAAGTTTATCAGTTTAACAATGCCATATACCATGGTGTAACCAAGCGCCACCAGGGCATAGATGCTGCCAACCTGAATACCGTTAATAAGCTGTTTTACAAATAGAATCAGTTGGTCCATTAAGCACCTTACCTTTCGCCATATTGTCGATGCCTGCCGTACAGTTGTATGTACAGGGCATCCAGCATGTATAAGGATAGCATTTTTCAGTACACTTTTCAAATGCTTTTTCCGTTTTTATGACTTTTTTCGTATATAAATCCTAAACTCCAAAATAACCAACAAGAGGCAGAGCTTGCGCCCTACCTCTCGTTAGATAAAACCAAACTATTTGAAATACAGGCTCGCCGTCTTTTCAACAGAATCTCTGCCTATGCCAAACCTACGGGAGGCCCCGGGCAAAAGGCTTTCCCTCTTACAGGGATACTTTGGCAGCCAGAGTAGCACCGCCATTTTCCAGCTTGGTAATAAATGCTTCCTTAATGGGGTCACCGTTATCATCAAAGGTGATGTGACCGGTAATTCCGTCATACTCCAGCCCTTTTAAAGCCTCTACAATAGCGGCTTTATCAGTGGAACCAGCTTTCTCAATTGCCATAGCCATAATATAAGCAGAATCATAACCTAAAGCTGCAAATGCGTTAGGTTCCTCACCGTATTTCTCCTGATAGCTCTTACGGAAGTTGGCAAGACGCTCGTCAGTGTTCTCGGGAGAATAGTGGTTTGAGAAGTAGCAGTTGTCTACAACTGATTTATTGTCTTCAGTCAGAACGCCGAGTACGCCGTCCCAGCCGTCGCCGCCCAGCATTGGCCCGGTGAAACCGATTTGGCGAGCCTGGGTGGCAATCAGTGCAATCGTGTTATAGTAGTCGGGAACGTACAGGACATCTGGGTTCAGTGCATTAATTTTGGTTAGCTGGGTCTCAAACATTTTGTCGGTAGCGCCGTAGGCTTCCTCAATAACGACCTGAATCCCTTTGGCTTCACAGGTCTCTTTAAAGGATTTTGCCAAGCCTTTGGAATAGTCGTCAGAGTTGTTAACAATAATCGCCGCGGTTTTAACCTTCAGGTTATCGGCGGCAAAGGTAGCCATTACCTGCCCCTGGAACGGGTCCATAAAACAAGTGCGGAATACGTTTGGACCCTTTTTGGTAATATCAGCGGTAGTCCCGGTTGGGGTCAGCATAGGCATGCCGTCTTTGGCGGCGCGCTCTGCAACAGCAACGCTGGGGTTAGAGGTTACATCGCCGATCAGGGCAACGATTTTATCGCTGACCAGCTTGTCATAAGCGGTAACTGCCTCTGCGACATCACCTTTCTCATCCTGAATGGCGGTGGTAATCTGTTTGCCAAGGATTCCACCCTTTGCATTTATCTCATCAATCCCCATGACCGTGCCGTTTTTGGAAGCAATGCCATAGACCGAGACGTTGCCGGTAAGCGGGGCTAAAATACCAATTTTAACTGTGTCTTCATTTTTCGAGCAGGCGGTGAACAGCGAAAGAGCCATCACCATTGCCATAGCGGCTGCGAGGATCTTTTTCATTTCTTTCCCTCCAGTTTTTGTGGTTATTGCAAATAACTTATTCAATCTTTCCATTTTTAATACTTAAAAGCTGTAAAGGAATAAAGTACTTGCAATTTATTGTAATTATAGTGTTATTTGCACAAAATTACAATTGGATATTTGACTAATCATATCTTGTGTTTTATAAGGTTTTTGATTGCATTTACATAAAATATAATAAATGTTCATGATTTTTTACAAATTCTTCGCTTTCCTTCTTCAAACAATTTGACATTTCCCATTCAAAATCCTGCACTTCAATTTTCCCAATTTTCTTTTTCCAAATATTTTTGCAAGCTTTTCAGTTGTTTTTCTCTCTGCTTATAGTTGGGCAGTATCTCAGCTACAATCTGCCAAAAATTACGGGAATGGTTCAGCTGACGCAGATGGGCCAGTTCATGAACTACGACATATTCCACTGCTTCTGCCGGGGCCATTATCAGCCTCCAAGTAAAATTCAAACTGCCCTTTGCCGAACAGGAACCCCAGCGGGTTTTTGCAGTTCCAATGCGTACTTTAGCCGGTGCAACTTTCATTTGCCTGGCATAATATTCCACCAGAGGAGGTATAAACTGCTCTGCCAACACAATGTATTGCTTCACAATTAGCGGCTTTAAGTCTTCCCAGCTGTATTGAGGGGTAAGAAAAGCCTCGCCAGTAAAAACCACTTCCTGCCCCTCACCAGGCAATACCGTATACTCTTTTCCCAAATAACGCAATTTGTCCCCTGCCTGAACCGAAAATAAAGCTTTGTCTTTCATTTCTTGCAGTCGTCTCTCCCGGTTTTTTTTGACCCAATCCTGTTTTTCTTCCAAAAAGGCCTCAAGCAGTTTTACAGGGCAGTGATAAGGTGCTTTCACCTGTACCTGCCCGTCTGGACAAATGTAAATCGCAATCGTACGACGGCGGGAACGCGTTAATTGATAAGGGATTTTTTTCATAATCAGAGCTCCTTACAAAAGGATTTGCAATATTGCCTGTCAATATTTGTTGTTTTATGGAATTAATATCATACTGTTAAAAGCTGGCATAGCCTGCATGTAAAAAACTGTACTCGTCTCCCCTTGGGCAGGCAGAGACTATTTTTCCGGCTTTGTGTTGGATACGCACTTTTCCCGCACTTGCGTTCTGTGGGGCATGGGGACTGGTTACGCAATTTGGACAGGTGTTTTTGTGCCCGTAAGGCATGCTGCTTATTAGCAAAACAATCTGTTTTCCTGCTGATTTATCATACCACATTCTGTTAAGAATCCCAATTCATTTTAGAAAAGACCGGCTTTTATGCCCTCTAACTGAATTCCCCCAAAGGACGGCTAACCCGGTTTGCGAAACATGAGCTGATTTCTTCACCAGAAGAAGGTCTAAAGGAGGTTGCCTATAACAACACAATTCAACTGCGTACTGCGCTATGCGGGACAAGTCCCGCATAGCGCAGCACCAGCCTCTCATATGTCTTTTACAATGAGCCCTTTCATAACCTCTTGTTGCAAAACCAGAAAATTGAAGACCAAATGGAACAGGCCAATTTTCTGTGCCAGGTAGGCTGTAAATTTGTACAGGGTTATCTTCTTTACAAGCCTATGAGCACTTCTAATTTTGAAAAATTACTAAATAAAAATTATAAATTTGATGCTATTTGTGCTTTTGGTATAAATTGCATTTGAAAAATACTCGCAAAACGATTACAATAAAGTTGTCCTCGCGAGACAAATACTGAATGGAGGTCAATTCAATGTGTAACTTCAACTTTGATTGCAGCTCTATGTGGCAGCTCATTTGTAAGCTGTTTGGATACGGTTGCTAGGCAGATACCGCCGCTCCTTCGGGGGCGGCTTTTTTATATTTCAGTAATTTTTTTACATAACTTTAATTGTGTGAATTCCTTTTATTGGAAACCAGTGAAAGGCTCATTTTATAAATTTTTTCAAAAGAACATTTACTTGGAAAACAAAAAGCTTCCTAACCACTGATTAGATGGTTTTGGCTCTGTTTAGTGAACCTTCGCTATAATTTCCCGAGGGTGGGCGTAAAAACAGAAAGTATTATGAAAGAAATTTTTTTCAAGCACTATCTATAATTACTGGTTAATGATTCTGGTTCTCATAAAATTGATTGAGTTTTTATATATTGGAACAGCAATTTGGGCAGAAGTAAAGCGCAAAGCGGCCATCTAGACCAAATTTTTTCAATGGATGAAAACACTTGTGTTGACAGCAAAACGCTATTTTGCTACAATCATTGTAAACATTATTAATTAAATAAGTTTACAATTGAGGTGGCAGAATGAAAATAAAAACTAAAAAGCTTGTCTTGTGTGCTTTGTTTGCGGCATTGACTGCAATTCTCTCGCAAATAGCAATCCCCTTAGAACCTGTTCCTATTAATTTGGCAACATTTTCCGTTTTTGTTGCTGGAGGAATGTTGGGAGCTGCTGGCGGTGCTATAAGCATGGGGGTTTATCTTTTCATCGGTGCAGTTGGAATTCCTGTTTTCTCAAAGTTTAGAGGAGGATTGGCAATTTTGGCCGGGCCCACCGGCGGATATTTAATTGGTTATGTGGCTGCCGCTTGGTTAGTGGGTTTTCTGCTTTCCAAAATCGGGTATTCCTATTCCAAGCTGATTCTTGCCATGGTGGCTGGTTTAATTGCCTGCTACACCTTTGGCACCGCCTGGTTTATGGTTCTTTCCAACACAGGTTTTTTAGCTGCCCTTACAGCTTGTGTTTTTCCGTTTTTGCTGGGGGATGCCCTTAAAATTGCAGGTGCTGCATTCCTGGTACTAAAGCTCCGGCCTAAGGTAACTCTTGCTTAAAATACAAGGAAGTCTACCAGCCATGGGCACTGCACTGCTACTGCTTAATAGGCGTTTTTTTACTCCGATTGTACCGGGGTTCCATTTTGTAGTCAGTTTGCTTGGTTCGGTATTGAAAGCGAATCTCACCAACATCCCGGTAAATTCATTCTACTAAAGTTACATAATAAAGCCTGGGCCGTAGAGATATTAACAGCCCAGGCTTTTATTATCATTTTATTTCTTTTTCGCAGTTAATTCTTCCACCCGAATTTTTATAATCTGCGTAGCATCTGCGCCTTTGCGGCAATCATCGATTACTTCTTCCCGGGTCATTCCGGGAGAATAACGTAGACATAATTCTATCAACACATTCAATTTTTCTTCCAAATCTTCTACCGGCTCGGCCCAGCCGGCCGCAATAACCGATTCATAGGTGATGGTATGTTTGCCTGCCACAGGCTGCATAAACCCCACTGCACTGATACAAACTTTTGGTTGCCGAAGAATACCTTCCAGCTTCTGCCCTTCCTTTGCACAATGGAAATAGATATTGTGCTCAATCAGCACCGGCGAAAGCGGTACACAGTAGGGGCTCCCATCTTCGTTGATGGTGGCAAGTGTCATGTAGCTGCACTCTTTTAGTATACGCCAGGCCTCCTCCTGTGGAAGCTGGCTCTGTTTACGCCGCATTTCTCGCATGATTATACTCCAATCTACCGATTTTCATCGGAAAAATTTTGTTTAAAATGCTTTTTCCAATATCCTGCCTTAAACGGAATTCATCACTGTGGGCAGGCCAGCAGGAAATAAGCCATGAAATCTAGGATGGCTTTTTATCACTTAACCGGGTCCGTTTCCCCTCGGCGTCAATCACTACTGTATGATCAAGCGCAGTCTTCAGGCTTTTTTTCATTGCATCAATATATTCCAGACGTAAAGCCGCCTGCTCTGCTTTCTCCTCTGCTGTCAGCTCCCTTTCCCGCGACTGGCGGGCCAGCTCGCTAATTCGATCGATCTTTTCTTTTTCCATACTGTTCTCCTATCTTTTGATTAGCTCAAAGTTTCCTTTACTGGGTAAAACCCTCCAAGAGGCTGGATAACCCCATCCTTCCACTGGAAAAAAACGCTGTCTTTTTTATAGGATCAACCACCAATGCCACCTGGAAAGGAAGATTAAAATAATTCTTCTGGATAAACAGGTCGTACTTGGATCCCCCCCTAAGCCAGGGTGAGTATGCTGCCATCCCACAATCGTTTCATTTGGGAAGTCCTGTTCCTGACTCCTGATGATATCTGCCCATGTTTCATGGGTAAAGGTGAGGGAGACCGGAGTTGACTGGGTATATT
Source organism: Ruminococcaceae bacterium Marseille-P2935 (assembly GCA_900104565.1). GTDB lineage: Bacteria > Bacillota > Clostridia > Oscillospirales > Ruminococcaceae > Marseille-P2935. The sequence continues at coordinate 413,790 of LT629951.1, read as the reverse complement.
TTGCCGGTAAAAAATGGTGGATTTCTACAAATATGGTACCATTTTCTACTCGCTGATTCCCTAAAAGAACACCGCCGCACTCCAAAGAAGGATGGCTTTCTCCATATTCCTGTATCTTCTGCCAGGCACCGAAATCAAGATATAACCTAATATCCCAAGGCTGTATCCCTCCCACCAAACGTTGTATCACAATATTACTTTCCTTCGGCTTTAGAGCCTGTCCAAGGCAGCCACCAAACCGTAAGCGCATGCGGACGAATGCCTCCGCTTTGCCCAATATGGCAAATTTACAAACAAGCCCTTAATAATAGTAATAGAATCCACCCAAATATGCAAATAAAAATAGTATAATTAATATTGCTCCTATGACAACCGCCGCACTTCTTCCCCCAACATTCTGCAAATAATTTTTTCACACATTAGGGGTCAAACGCGCAGCACTCAATACCGATTTCTCCGCCTTTTTATAATAAAGCTTATTGCCCAATATTCCCATAGCAACAGCTACCGCCAAGCCTATAAACGGAATCACCATTTTCATGAGTGATGCCGCCAGGCAAAGAATTCCCCAACCGTACATTTTTCGGTAGCAGCACCAATAACCAGGAAAGAAAAAGGCGCACCAGTTCCAGGATGCAGAGGCCCCGTTGCCCCGGAAGTTATAAAATTTGCATTGATCAAACAGGTGCTATCTGTGAATGCGCCTCCTTCCGTCATTTTGATGGAAGGAAGTTATTTATAGCCTGAATCAGTCCAAAGGGTAAAGGGAGGAAAATTTCCGTTCATAAACGATATGGGTTCGCAGGTATCATTCTTTTGGCTGGGCCTACAAAGGGGCCATAATGTCAGTAATTTTTCAGTATTTATGTTCCTTTATGGAGAAAAATATAGTAAGATAGCTGTATAATAGAAAAGGGGTTGGATATATGAGTCATTTACCGAAATTAACCACCCAAGAAACTGAACTTCTTCGAAAAATCAGCCTGGTACGCCAGCTTCCGCTCGTACGGCTGGAATTGAGAAGTTCAAAAGAAAAATCGCTTATCTCGACCGCTTTAAACCATGTTCTGCTGAAAAATGCGGATGATACTATGGAAGAGATAAAAAACCGCAGCCAACTTCTCACCCGGCTTGCCGAACAAAAACTGATTACTTTAGATTACAACCTGGCAGTTACCGTAAAATCTGACTATGAGCTTTACTATAATAGTGGAGTATACAGCAGTTTATGCCAACTGGTGGAAGATGGAAAAGAACGGCCAGGATTTTTATTCGACACGCCCTACATAAAAAAAGGGCGGGCGGTAATCACCCCTTTTGGTAAACGGTGCCTATGGGGCCATTGTTAACATGACCTTATGTAAACAGGCAAAATACATGGAAAACTTAAGAATGAGCAGTAGACCAAATGGTTACTGCTCATTCTTCTTTTCTGTAAAAATACCATTTCAACATCTTGCAAAACAGTCAACCGGGTTAAATACTGCATAATATATGGCCTTGTTTTGCAATAATTAAGGCACACGAAGGGGACATTGGTGCAAAGAACCGTAACTCGGGCGGCGCGGTGTTTCGCTTCACACTGATAATGGAGGATGCGGGCTATGAGCAATAATAAATATATAATCCTGGTTATGAAAGAAGGCCAATATTCGCAGTTTTATGGGGACAATTCTGGAGACAAACGGTTGCCAGGTATTGACGGTCGAAACAGGATCACAGGGAAAACCAATATTCTTTTCCCATCGCCCTGATTTAATCATGCTGAATCCGGTGTTTCCGGATATGGATGATCTGGAGCTGATTAAAACGGTTCAGAAATCTTCCGCTAGCCCTGCTTTCCTGCGTCTGAATGCTCTTCCTGGCCAGACCCAGCCAGCGGATTGCACAAGCCTTAGAAGAGCACGATACCGGCTTACATTTCATAAATACTGAACTTTTGCTTATTGCTTTTCCCCCACTACAACTGCTAAAACAGTTGACCCCAGTTGTTTTTCGTTTACAGTAAAATATTTTATCGGTATTTTTCTAAATGCATAATGTAACTGCCAACGGGGTACCCCCGCCGCCAAAGCTTGTCGGTTTTATACAAAAAACAGCAGGCAGTAAAAATTCACTGTCTGCTGCCAAATCTCCATTCATGCTAACAAGATAAGGTTTTCTCTTTATTCTCGCAAATAAATATCCGTAAAACTTCCTTATTTAATATTCCCCAATAGGCAGGCATTTGGGTACTTACCGTGCACCCAACCCGCTTAAATAAACAAATTGAAGTATCAACCGGACAGGTGACTTCAGATATTTGTATTAAGACCAAATTAATTTTTCCGTTCTACAAACACTTCAGCCGATTGGCAATTGCTTTTATTTTGTTAACATCCCATTCGTCCAAGCTGCCGTCTTTTAAAAGGCAGGAACTAACTACCATACCATCACAAAATGAAGCAATTTTTGTAATATTCTGTAAATCAATCCCACCCCCTGCCAACACAGGCAGATTTGGAAACTGACTTTTTACTTGACTCAGCAGCTGGCAGGTTTCCTGCTCGTCCTGCCCTGTCAAAATCACTGCATCAGCCTTATATTTTTTGGCCTGGCTAACGGCAAGACGATAATCCTTTTCAAAAACGGGCTGTCCCATGCGGTCATAAATATCAGCACAAACCAAAACTTCTTTATCTAATAATGGGCGCATATGAACCGTTTCCCTGCTGTTGCCTTCAACCATTCCAGCCGGCTTTTGCATAGCGCCCACAAACACTTTGCTTCGAATATAATCAAAGCCGGCAGCCGCAGCTATTGTCATACATACTTTTGCGTCGTTACTTTCAATAATAAGCCCGAACGGGTACTTGGGGAAGCGGTCTTTTACAAAAGAACAAAGCGCCGATAAATATACAATAGATTTTGTCTCAAGCCCCGGGTAGTCAGGCGTATTATCCTGCAGCATTACACTGTCAAAGCCGCCTTCCACATGAGCCTCTACATTCCGAATCACCCATTCTTTTATTTGCGCCAGGTCTTGTTTTTTCCCATACAAAAAAGGGGGTAAATGAATAGCTCCTAAAAGCTTGGGGGCAGAGTCATTTCTTTTAAATTCAAACATTAAGCCACCCCTAATCATATTAAAAATTACTCTATTCCTGTTTCTCCTCATGTCTTGCTGTGCTTTCCCTAATAATCAGCTGAGGCTGCAAAACAATTTTTTTGACATATTGCTCTTCGGTATCTAAAAGGCTAAACAGCAAATTCACAGTTTCCCGTGCAATAATCTCTATAGGCTGATGAATGGTGGTTAACGGTGCATCCAGTATTTCGGATAAAATAATATCGTCATACCCGACAATGGAAATATCTTCAGGTACCCGAACACCCTGCTTCCGGCAGGCCTGATAGGCGCCTACCCCAATTAAATCATTAAAGGCAAAAACTGCTGTTATATTGGATTCAAGCAGGGGCAGAATCTGTTCTGCTCCTGTACGGATCGAAAAATTCCCACTGCGAATAATAGATGGGTCAAATTCAATCCCCGCTTCACTCAATGCGGCTTTATATCCGTTTAGCCTTTTCTTCACATTATCCAAGGTTGGCTCTGCGGTAATGCATCCAATCCGTTTATGCCCTAACGAAATTAAATGCCTGGTTGCCAGGTAACCGCCCATTTCCTGATCGACACTGACCGAGCAAGTGTTTCCCTGAAAGATGACACGGTCCATTTGCACAATAGGAATGTGCGCGTTTTGAACAATTTCTTCAAATCTGGCAGCGTAGTTTTCACTGTTAGAACGAGACGAATGTACAAAAATAATGCCGTCTACCCCTTTGTTGATAAAAAGTTCAAGGTAGTTTAAATCCTTTTCCGATGTCCCCATTGTATTCCCAAATAACAGGGAATATTTGCGCTGGTCCAGTTCACGCTCTACATTCTTAGACAGTTCAGAAAAAAAGTAATTTCCAATATTGGGCAGAATAAGGCCAATCGTCCGGCTTTTTTTTGTAAGCAGCGCAACAGCAAGCTGGTTAGGAGTATAACCCAGCTCTTTTGCAGTCGCCAATACACGCTCGCGGGTTTCGCTGGTTGTGCGAACCGGCTTGTTATTTAGTATCATCGAAACAGTAGTTACGGAAACATTGCACAAACGCGCAACATCCTTGATGGTTGGCTTCATAGCTGCACATCCCCTCTCGTGAAAATGATACATTTTTTCAGTGAATAAGTCAATTTTAACAGGAAATTATTCACTAAAATCAAAAGGAATTGCAGGAACGGTGTCAGCCAAAGCCTCTATCTCGTTGCGGTTTTTATTCAACAGGTTGCGAAAGCTAAAATCCTGAATGCATGCACCCGCTACCACCGCGGCATATTTTGCGCTTAACACAGCGTTCCCAGTGGCCATCCAATAGGATAGGAATCCTCCGTTATAACTGTCTCCGGCGCCTGTTGCGTCGACTATGCGCCCTACTGGATGAATACCAACCGAAACAAACTGCCGATTACAAAAATCGTAAATACGGCTTCCCTCGGATGCACATTTTACAACCAGCTTATTTACACTGGTACTCTTTCTAATCTGTTTTGCTATTGCGTCAATGTCCCCGGAATACTCCGGAAACATTAGATCCAATTCCACCGTAGAGGGCATAAAAATGTCCACAAATTGTAAGCACTCCAGCAAGGCAGAGAGATTCTGCTTCGCATAATATTCAGAGATATCCAGCGCGACAGTGGCCCCCTGCGCTTTGGCCCATTTGGCATACAAAAGCTGATTGGCGGCCAGCATTTGGGCAAGGTAAACGACATCGTATTTTTTTTGCCTCAGGGGCAGGTGTCTCGGCACCTGCTCTATGGTAGCCTCCAGCCAGCTGCCCGTAGCATGCGCCAGGTTGGTCCGTTTAAAGTCAGCGGTGTAAGACATAGAGGAACGGCGCTGTTTTCCTAAAATAGGCAAAACATTATCGGTATTAATTTTTTTTTGATGCATCTGGTCAAAAATCCACTCGGAAACATCACTGCATCTGGTAGAAAGCAGGTCAACCGGCTCTCCATACACGCTTGCTGCAAACGCCATATACATGGCTCCCCCACCCGGGCTTTCGGTTGCGTCAGCCTGCTGTGTATGGATGGTATCCATATTAATATGCCCGACTACTAACAAATTCTCTTTCATACTCCTCCCCCTATTCCAAAAAATATAGTCCGTTAACATTTACAACATAGGTCTTGTTTGAAAATAGAGAAATCAACGAATTTTACCGTAAAACAAAAACCACAGAAATACTGGTTGTATTTTGAGTTTTTTAACGAAGTGGTACCGCTGCTTGCAGAAAAATCAGGGTTGATTTTTTCAAGCAACCCTCCAAACCTGCATTCTGCTGCCTGCTTAAAACGGGGACTGGTTTTTAAAGCTCGGTTACAACCCCGCGGGTCAGCAGGCGGCTGCATTGTTTTCGAAATGGATCGGTGTGGTCCCTGGTATCCGGATTCAGCCCTTTCTCGTAGGAATAATAATAGGCCACCAATTGGAAAGGAATGGAGTATAAAAGGGGCGAAAACAGTTCATCACAATGCGGCATCCGGATCGAAAATTTTCCAATTTCACATAATTGGGCATCGTCGCTGACCATAAACAAATCACAGCCAAAGGTTCGTAAAGCAGTGGAAACCTCGACGCACCTTTGGAATCCAGCGCCTGTCGGGGCAGCAAAGAAAACCAGATTAGCCCTGTCCACCATCCAGAATTCACAGTGGCAAAACTCCTCACATTCTTGTGCTATGGCAAGCGTTGAACATATTTCGTAAAACTTGGCTGCACCGTATTTAGCCGTACCCAGGTTCGGCCCCGCCCCCAAAATATAGTGCGGGGGCTTGTTGCCAATAATGCGCATGTTGCGTGCGGCCGCCTTGCAGATGGAGTCACTCAGTTCAATTACCGCACCAATTTTAGACATTGTATCGGCAAGTTCCTTTAAAAGCCGGGCTTTTTCTTCCGGTGTTTTTTCCGAAAGCTCAATCGCTATACGGTATAAGGCATAAAGACTGCCTGTATAGGTTAAAGTCCCACAGGTCCATGTAGGCTCGGTATTTAATGCCAGGTAAATAGGCCGTTCCGACACTTCGGCCAGACGGCTGTCGTTGTTGTTGGTAATTCCTATTACAAACGCTCCTTGCTTTTGTGATTCTTTTACGCACTCAATGGTGCGCATCACATTCCCCGACATAGAAACAGCAATAACGGTCGTAAAGGCGTCCGCTTTATGTAAGTTATATTTTGCAAATTCCATCGACCGGATCACTTCTATTTGAGAATTGGGACAAACCTTCTCGAAAAACGGCTTCACTGAAACGCCAATATAATAAGAATCTCCGCTGCCTGTAATAATAATGCGTTTGTTCTTTTTCGTTTCTTTAACTGTTTTGCAACATGGAATGACAGTTTTTTCAACCTCAGAAATGGTATACTCCATTTGAGCTTGTCTTAGAATCTCATCCATCATGTGCAGATCGCTCATTCAATGTCCCTCCAAGCAATAAATATAATAGTAATACGTTTTTTCTAATTGCAAGTATAATGAATTTCAAGCAGTAAGTCAACTACTAAAAAACAAAAAATTAACAAAAAACAAAGCGTATTTTGATTGAAACGAGGCAAATTGACATATATTTTTTTCTAATTCTCACGAAAAACCCACTCAAAATATGGTGAATCATCTAAACTTATTAAAAATATCAAAAATCAATTGACTTTTATCAGTTTTTTAGTTTAAATTAACTTGTAAGACAAAACATTTTTGGTTGGTAAAACCTTAATCCAAAATTGTTTTGTATAAATTTAGTCGTAATATTGTTTAGTCAATAAAATTTATGGAGGAGTTTGAAAATGAAAAAGGTTATAGCTTTTGTTCTAGCGCTGACTATCCTGTTTACCCTTGGCGCCTGTACACAAACAGGGCCGACATCCTCGCAAACGCCTGCTTCTACTCCTGGGGCAACCACCTCTGCCGGCGGCGATACGTCCACCGGCGGCGATGAGATTGATTACAGCAAGCTAAAGGTGTGCGTACTGATCCATGGGCTTTTGGGCGACAACGGGTATTTTGATTCCGCTGCTGCCGGCGCCTATCGTTTAAGAGACGAACTGGGCGTGCAGGTGCAGGTAGTGGAAATGGGTAAGGATTCTGCAGTTTATGAAGCAAACTTGGCCGACGCCGCCGAGGCAGGGTATGATTTGATTATTATGGGCGGTTTCCGCTGGAGCAGCATTGTGATGGAAACCGCACAAAATTATCCCGATCAGAAATTTATTATGTACGATAACATCGGTGATTTTAAAAACTATAATATTCCTAATCTGTACGCCTATGATTTCGCAGCTGAGGAAGGTTCCTTCCTGGCAGGCGTATTGGCGGTCGAGGCTGCCAAAGACCAGGCGAATTTTCCCAATGCAAAAGCGGGCGACCCGCTAGGCGTACTCTGTTCGGCTGATGAGCCAATGCTCAACAACTTTGTCTGCGGTTATCTGCAGGGCGTTGCCTATGCGGACCCGGATATGAAGGTTCTGTCCGCCTATATCGGCAACGGCCAGGATACCGTAAAAGCCAAAGAGCTGGCGCTGCAGATGTATTCTCAGGGCGCAAGCTTCCTGTTCACGCCGGCAGGCCAGACCATCATGTCAATTATCGAGGCGGCTAAAGAAAGCAGCGGCTATGTGATTGGCTGTGATTCCGACCAATCCACTTTGATTAAGGACAGCGATCCCGAGGGTTCTGCACTGACCATCACTTCGATGCTCAAACGTGTAGATAACACCATTTATGATTCTGTAGTAGCGTATGCCAAAGGTGAGCTTGAGTTTGGAAAGGGCGTTCCCATGGGACTGAAAAACAATGCTGTGGCATTGGCTTACAACGACAACTATCTGAACACCGTTCCCAAAGAGATTCAGGATAAGGTAGAAGAAATCCGCGAAAAAATTTGCAACGGCGAGATTGAAATCTGGCGTGCATCTGACAAAACACCTGAAGAGGTGACCGAATACAGAAACAGCTTCTTACCTAACTAAACTGCCATTTTGAAGAGGGGTCGGGAGAGATTCCGACCCCTCTTAGTCCTGAAGGAGGGGGTATTCAAGTGACGGAAGAGAATGCTTATGAGAATATTCTGGAAATGAGGAATATTACCAAGATCTATCCCAATGGGTTTATGGCCAATAAAAACATCAATTTTTCTGTCCGCAAGGGGGAGATTCATGCCCTTTCCGGGGAAAACGGCGCTGGCAAAACAACCCTGATGAAAATGTTGTTTGGCTTGGAAAAGATTGACCAGGGAGAGGTATATATAAAAGGGGAAAAGGTGGACAACATTAATTCCCCCATGGATGCAATCAAACATGGAATCGGCATGGTACACCAGCACTTTATGCTGGTGGATAAACTAACTGTAGCCGAAAATATTGTACTGGGCATCGAACCTAGAAAATTTGGTGTTTTTACCGATTTAAAAAAAGCGGTAAAAATGACCCAGGAGGTCGCACAAAAATATAACCTGAATATCGACCCATACGAGAAGGTGGGTAACCTTTCGGTGGGTAGCAAACAAAAGTTGGAAATTCTAAAAGCTTTGATCCGCGGCGTGGAAATTTTAGTCCTGGACGAACCGACTGCAGTATTAACCCCGCAGGAGACGGATGAGCTTTTTAAAGAGTTGATAGAGTTTAAAAAACAGGGGCACACCATTATCTTTATCTCCCATAAACTCAGGGAGGTCAAAGAACTCTGCGACCGGATCACCATTATCCGGGCCGGCCAGGTAATGGGGGTTTACAACGTCGATGAGGTGTCCGAGCAGGATATCTCCCGCCTGATGGTAGGGCGTGACGTAATCCTCAAAACCGAAAAAGGCCCTGCCCATCCAAAGGATGTGGTTTTGGAGGTGGATTCCCTCAATTATACCAACTCGGAAGGGGTTAAAATCCTCAATGGCATAAACTTTGAGCTCCGAGCCGGACAGATTATGGGTATTGCGGGCGTAGAAGGCAACGGACAAAGCGAACTGATAGAGATTATCACCGGTGTGACCAAATACAACTATGGCAAAGTTATCTTACATAACCAGGAGATCAAAAATAAATCCATTCGGCAGATCCGGGATCTTGGGATGTCTCATATCCCACAGGATCGGATGAAGCGCGGCATCGCCGCCAACTGTTCCATTGCGGATAATATAGTTTCCGACCGATATCAGAAAAAAGGATTCAGTGGAAAATTCTTCATACATCCGCAAAAAATCGCCGAGGTATCAGACAAGCTGATTCAGGATTTCAAAATATTTTGCAGCAGTGCGCTGCAGCCAATCGGATCTCTGTCAGGCGGCAATATCCAGAAGGTAGTGGTAGCCAGAGAGCTTTCCTCCAACCCCAGTGTGATTGTGGCCGATCAGCCCACCCGCGGCGTGGATGTAGGTGCTACCGAATTTATCCGTGCAGAACTGGTTTCGATGCGGGACGCAGGGGCGGGGGTACTGTTGATTTCAGCCGATCTCAATGAGATATTGGAGCTGAGCGACAGCATTATTGTTATGTTCGAGGGGGAGATCGTTGCATATTTCCCGGACAGTTCAACGCTGACCGAGGAGGAGTTGGGCCTGTACATGCTTGGACTGAAAAAAATGAACGCTGAGCAGGTCAGCTTTCAGGTATAGGAGGGGGAAATATGGGAGATAAACTGAGAAAGGTCAACCTTTTAGTTGACCTCACCAAGGTATTGTTAACGATTTTTATTTCGCTGGTTTGCGTGACTTTGTTGATCCTGTTAGTCAGCAAGGACCCAATGAAAGCTATCTCGGCGTTTTACCTCGGGCCGTTCACCACACTCCGCCGGTTCAGCCAGATCTTCCAACTGGCAACGCCAATTATGTTTACCGGCTTGGCGGTGACCATCATGCTCAAGGCCGGCCTGTTTAACATGGGTTCTGAGGGTGCATTTTTCTTTGGCGGCATTGGAGCTACCTGTATCGCCGTCAATATGAGTATGGCTCCTGGCATACACACAATAGCAGCCCTGCTTGCAGCAGCAGTTTTTGGCGGTCTGGTAGGAATTATTCCAGCATTTCTGCGAGCAAAATATGATATTAACGAGCTGGTGGTCTCGATTATGATGAACTATGTGATGATCAGCATCAGTATGTTCATCCTGAACTACTATTTAAGGGATATGTCGGTTTCGGCGCGAATCTCCAAGCCGTTTCCCGAATCTGCGGTAATCCCCCGTATCTTTGGCACTGCCCACTTCGGATTTGTGATCGCAGTGGTTGTGGCAATTTTTGTCTACGTTTTTCTATACCGTTCCAAATTGGGATACGAAATTCGAATCTCTGGCTCCAACGGATTGTTCGCCTCCTATTCCGGCATCAAAACCTTAAAGGTAATTGTGCTTTCCCAGGTGATCGGCTGTGCCATAGCCGGTCTTGGAGGCGGCGTAGAGGTGCTGGGTTCCTACAAAGCATTCTCGTGGGAAGGCGCTACTGGCTACGGCTTTGATGGCATGGTGGTGGCGATTATCGCCCGGCAGAACCCACTGTTTGCAATTTTAGCCGCACTGTTTATGGGTTACCTGCGCGCAGGAGCCGATATTATGAACCGGACCTCCGATGTGGCGCTCGAGGTAATCTCGGTGGTACAGGCAATTATGATTGTACTGGTGGCCGCAGAGGCGTTCCTGTCCAAATGGCGCCATAAACTGACCGTAAAGAAAGCGGGAATTACAAAGGAGGCGAGCGCTTCATGAACCTGATTCTGGATACGCTGTTTTCAGCGAATACCGTATCGGCGACCATCCGTGTGCTGACGCTGCTGACCTACGGCTCGATGGCCGCGGTGATCAATGTGACCAGCGGTGTCAATAACATAGGATTGGAGGGTATTTTACTCTCCAGCGCCTTGATTGCAGTGATTGGCAGTTGGGCGGCACAGAGCTGGGTTGTAGGGATGCTCTGCGCGGTGGTTTGGGGCATTGCTATCAGTTTAATTTTCGGATACCTGGTCATGGAGCTGAAAACCAACAACATTCTGTGCGGCCTGGCCATTAATATGTTTGCCTCCGGCGGGACAGTATTTTTACTGTCGGTGCTTACCGGACAGAAGGGCTCCTCTATTTCGATCCCGCATCAGGTAGCGCCAAGGTTTACCATCCCGCTGCTGTCCGACATTCCGGTACTCGGGGTGCTGTTCACCGACTACAGCTTCTTTACCTACCTGTCGCTGTTTGTGATTCTTTTTGTTTATATTATGATTAAAAAAACACCGCTGGGGCTGAAAATCCGGGCGGTCGGCTTAAACCCAAATTCCGCCAGCTCGGTGGGGATCGGGGTGCACAAGGTGCGCTATACCGCATTTGCAATCTCCGGGGCGATAGCAGGCCTGGGAGGTGCATATCTTACCATGGGGTATTTTTCCTCCTTCACCAGGGACATGACCGCAGGCATCGGTTTTATGAGCATCGCAGCCTGTAATATGGGCGGAGCTACCACGGTAGGGGCGTTTCTCTCCTCTATCCTGTTTGCCTTCGCCAATGTGTTCTCCAACGTGATGCAGTCGCTGCAGATGTCGGTTGATTTGATTAACGGATTCCCCTATTTTATCACCATTATTACACTATTTGTAATAGGCTTTATTAACTACCAGCGCAAGAAAAAATGGGAACTGAAAAAATAAAAAATCAAAGCGTATTTGAAAGCCCGCCTGAAGATGGTAATTTTGTTAACAACTGGTACCGAAGGGCATAAGTCCTCGCCAGTGTACAAACTGGCGAGGATTTGGAATAGATCGGCCACGTATTTTAACAAAAACAGGCCGTAAAGGGGTGTTAAGGGCATACTCTGGCGTTCACCCAAAATCCAGCGGATTGATCTAACATTACCCGCAAAGCTTTTTAGTAGAGTTTTCAGGTTGGCGCAGCAGAAGGGAGCGGTTTTATGAAAATAACGCGAATTGACCGGGCAAAAATTGAAAACCCCTATGCCATTGACTTTTTTGATTGTTCCGGAAAACCGTATGCAATCTGCGCTAGCGGAAGCGACGGGGCCTGCGCTATGTTCCCTCTCGAGGGAGATGGCTGCTCCTTCCAACAGTGGAACCCTTCCAACGGCGGAGCGCAGATGTTTCACCAATTGGACCAGGACCATTTTTTAGTAATTCAGGGGTTTTTCCCCGAATTTCAGTGCCAAGGCTCTTACCTTGCCTTAGCCACTCGGGAAGATGGACGCCACTGGAAACTTGAACCATGCTTTTTTATGCCATACCTGCACAAATTTGCTTATATCATGGTAGAAAACCAGGCCTTTTTACTGGCTGCCACCTTGTCCGGCCCCAAAATAGAAAAAGAGGACTGGAGTATTCCCGGCCAGGTTCTGATTGCCAAGGTTCCCGATAAACTGGTTGGAGGCAACTGGCAGTTCACCCCCCTAATTGAGCCAATGACAAAAAATCACGGCTTTTGGCAGGGCAGTTTTAACGGGCATCATACTCTTTTATTTTCAGCCAGCGAAGGCTTGTATGCGGTAAAAGTGCCCTCCCGCATAGGCCAGGTATGGGCCGTTGAAAAACTGCTGCCCCATGAAATCAGTGATGCGGCAGCCTTTGATTTGGACGGCGACGGCCAGGATGAACTGGTAACCATCAACGGCTTTCACGGAGATGAGCTTGCCGTATACGACCTTTCAGAAGACGGGTACCAGCAGGTATTTTCTTACCATCTTGACTATATCCATACCGTATGGGCCGGAAAGCTTTTTGACTTCCCCTACCTGATCGCCGGGGAATTGTTTGGTGAAGCAAAGCTGGTTTTTTTAGAAAAATCAGAATCCGGTTGGAATTTCACCCCCCAATTTTCCTTTGACCAGATTGGCCCGTTTAGTGTAAAGGTAAGGCAGAATTCCAAAAACGGATATGATGTCCTATGCCCTGCACGCACTGCAGGCCAAGCCATTGTTTTTAGTGTTTCCCCATAAATGTTCCTCCTTCCCGGCAAGGCCTGTGGTATCCAGTCAGTACCCTCAGGCCTTGCCGGGGGGATTTCAATAAGCCTCGAAACATTCTGCTGCCGGAGTGCGTCTTAAGACGCACTAAAATTTTTCCTTTTTTACCCCTGACCCGCTGCCTGCAAATGGGTAAACCCATTTCTGGCAGCAGCTGATTCGATACTGCAAAGCTGCTGGCATTCCGCTCCCCCATACTGAAAAGAAAAAATTTTTGAAAACGCCTTTGCCGTCTGTGACGGAAGTTTCCGCTACTAAAAAACCGGTGGCTTAACGCCTGTTGTTACAGCCGCTAAGCCCACCGGTTTTAACGCATAAATGTTCTATTTTGAAACAGTTACCCAAGGTTACTCCCCATCGGAAAAATACGCATCCAGCTGTTGTGGCGGAAAATTAAATTTACACTTTTTACTATGTGTCAAATGGGTTTCCACCATCATTTCAGCAACCTTGACCGCCACCACAACAGGGTCTAAAACCGGGAGCCCTGTTAGCCGCTGCAATTCCTCATCGTACCCGCACAAGCCGGCGCATCCCAAAATAACAACCTCAGCGCCGTCCTGTTCGGCTATTTTTAAAATCTCTTCCTTCAGCTCGTTTAATGTGGATTCCCGGTTGGTGACACAGTTTTCCACGTTGACATTGATGGCACGGACAGAAGCGCATTTATTTTCGAAACGATAAAGCCGTACCAGGTCCTCCTGGTATGGAATGAACTGCTTCAGCATGGTTAATACCGTGTATTTATGCCCCAGCATACAAGCAATTGTCTGTGCTGCCTCAGAAATACTGATCACCGGAATTGCCAGTACCTCTTTAAGCGCAAAAACCCCCACATTGCCAAACCCTGCCAGAACAACAGCATCAGGCTGATGGTTTTCCACTGCGTCTAAAACAGCACGTTGAAAAGACCAGACCGACTGGTAATCGGCAAAACCGCAGTCGATATTTTTGGTCCCCTTAGGGTTTGTCAGGGGAATAATTTCGGTTTCCGCCCTTTTGTTCCTCATCGCGGATTTTACAATAACTTCCGTTACAATTTTAGAGCTATTTGGGTTTGCCACAAGAATTTTCATTTGAACCATCCCCTTCTAACTTGATAAAAGCTTTTATTAATACCTTAATTATATATCATACGCAAAAAAACTCAAGTGCCTAAGCAAAAAAAATCAAAATTTATCACCCAAAGCTATTTTTTGATCAAACACCTGCCCATGGCTTTTGCCCAAACCGCTTGATATCTAATGGTATAAACTGGATCTAATCAAAAACTAAAACAGAAAGGATGCAGAGTTATGGTAACAAAAGAAGGGTTGCAATTTCACATTCGTTTAAAGGAAGGGGACGTTGGACGGTATGTTTTTTTACCCGGCGACCCTGGAAGATGCGAGGGAATTGCCAGCCTTTTTGATCATCCTCAAAAAATTGCCTATAACCGCGAATACCTTACTTATACGGGATATGTGGATGGCGTCAAGGTGAGCGTTATGTCCACCGGCATCGGCGGACCCTCGGCCACAATTGCAATAGAGGAACTAGCCGCCATTGGCGCCGATACGTTTATTCGAGTAGGTACCGGCGGCAGCCTGCACGAAAGGGTACAGCTGGGCGACGTAGTGATAGCAAATGGAGCTATTCGCATGGATGGAACCAGCAAAGAGTATATGCAGCCCCAGTTCCCTGCAGTTGCCGATTTTCAGGTGGTAAAAGCTTTGGAGGACGCCGCCAAAAATCATGATGATGTGGAAAACGGATTACGGCATCATGTGGGAATCGTCAAAAATAAGGACTCCTATTATGGCCAGCACAACCCTGAACGGATGGGGGTGGAGGAAGAGCTTTTTGCCAAACACGAGGGGTTTGTTTACGGCGGGGCAATTGCCGGGGAAATGGAATCTGCTGCATTGTTTGTCGCAGCGTCGGTGCTGGGCGTACGCTGCGGGGCAATTTTTTTAATTGGCAATAATGTGCGCGGAAGCGACCAGCAAATGGACCGTGCAAGCTCGGGGGAATCGACCAGACGTTTTTACGGCGGCCATGGGCGTGCAAATAAAATTGCTGTAGATGCCGTTCGCCTGCTGATACAGCGTGACCAGGCAAACTGACCCATACCCATAAAATAAAAGAAAGGTTGAGTTGCATGATGGAAAATAGAACGCATTTTACCAGGTTAACCAGGGAGGATGTGGGCCGGTATGCTATTATAACGGAAAATCCAGCCGATTGTGAAATAATTGCCAGTTTTTTAGAGGATGCTAAGACAATTTCCTATCATCGGGAATTTAAAGCTATGCTAGGCACTAAAAATAGGGAACGAATTACCGTGTTGTCTTATGGCATCGGCTCCCCTTCCGCCGCAATTGCCGTGGAAGAATTAGCCTCCCTTGGTGTGGATACGGTCGTGCGGGTTGGGTTTGCAACACCTATTGAGCCAAACGCCCAGCCAAACGATATTGTACTGGCAACCGCAGCGGTAAAAATGGACGGAACCTGCGCCGACTACGTACCAATGGAGTTTCCTGCGGTGGCCAATTATGTGTTAAACCGCACTTTGGAACAAGCAGCGGCAGGACAAAACCCAGGTATTACACTAAAGCTTGGAATCGTAGAAAGTAAAGACGCATTTTACCGGCCCAAAGAATTTGACCGGACGTTAATCACCAATGAATTTATATTAGACCGGGCGTGGCGTAAAGGGAAAGTGCTCTGTTCCGATATGGAAACCGCCGCAATTTTTGTAGTCTCCAGGTGCCGCTGGGTACGGGCAGCCAGCATAAGCAGGGTAACAAGCACTGGGGAGGAAGACATTACGCCATGTGCCCGGCTGGCGGCAGAAGGACTGGGCCAATTCATTGAGCTGGATAAAACCGAACCTTCCGGCTGTCTGTTAACCTAACGTTTCAGCATACGCATCCTCTCATCTGCCTGCTGCCTGTTTTCTCTTATGCCCCAGTTTTTACGATTAGCCGATTCCCTTTTAAAAAATGATAAAAGAGGTATCTGCAGGTGTTATGCAGATACCTCTTTTTATCCTGTTATACTTTGCAGTGTATGTCCCCTGTTCTATCATATTGCAATAAAAAGCAGCTATTGTAGACAAAGGGCAACGAAAATATGCTTGTATCCCACTGGAGGCAATCCTTTATTTTACATTCAATGAATCACAGTGTTCCTTAATTATTTTGACCGAATGGTCAAACCGGGCTTTTTCATCCTCATGCATACGAATTTGAATGACCTCTTTTACGCCGCTGCGGCAGAGAACCGCCGGCACACCCGCAAAAACCTCGCAGTGGCCATATTCCCCGTCCAGCAGGGTAGAAACAGGAATCACTTTATTCTCATCGTTTAAAATAGCTTTAATTATCCCAACTGTAGAGGCTGCAATTCCGTAATTGGTGCTGCCTTTCCGTTCAATAATTTCCCAGCCGGCACGCGTAGTCTTTTTTGCAATATCTTTCAGGTGCACCTGGCCCAGCTGCCCGGGATTATCGCGCAGAATATCGGTAAAGCTTTTTCCCCCTACCATCACCCGGCTCCACGGCACCATTTGGGAATCACCATGCTCACCCATACAAAAGCCGTGTACGCTGCGCGGGTCTACGTCAATCAGTTCTGCCAGGTAACATTTCAGACGGGCAGTGTCCAGTGCTGTTCCAGTGCCAATCACCTGGCTTTTTGGAAGCCCGGATAATTTATAAATATAATAGGAGATCACATCGACCGGGTTTGTGATAACCAAAAAGATACCATCAAAACCCGACTCCATCACCGGCTCTACCAGCTCTTTGATGATTTTTTTAGAATCAGCCAGCATGTCCAGCCTGGTTTGCCCCGGCTTCATTGGCGCTGCAGCAGTTACAACGACAATGTCCGCATCGCCGCAGTCCTTATATTCCCCGCAGCACACCTTTACATTGCGGTTGAGATATTGAATGCTGTGGCGCAGGTCCAATGCCTCAGCATAGGCTTTTTCCCTGTTAATATCCAGCAGCATAACCTGGTCGCAAACACCCTGGGTCACCAGGCTGGAGGCTGTAGCCGACCCTACGGAACCCGCGCCAATCACTACTACCTTGCTGTTATTAATACGCATATTCCAACCTTCTTTCTTTTATGATTCGGATAAATCCCGATTGGCAGGGTTGTTAAGCACCCTGCCCTGATAATCAAAACGGGAACCATGACAGGGACAGTCCCACGTATGCTCATCCGGGTTCCATTCCAGCTGACACCCCATATGGGGGCAGCGCACCGATACCACAAACAGCCGTCCTTCGTCATTTTTATAAACCCCTGCTTTTCGCCCGTTATGCTCAACAATTCCGCCATGCCCTCTTGGAAGCTCATCTGTTTTTGTTTTTGGCAACTGTACCACTGTTGACGACAACCCCTGAACAGCATGGCCTACCTCGTCCATCAGGTTAGAGGCAGCGCTTTTTAAATTCCAGCGGGAGGGGTCATATACCTCGGTATAAGGAGAACCCTTGCCAATAATTTGGGCGCAAAGCAGTTTCGCCGCCACCATAGAACCGGTCATGCCCCATTTCCCAAAACCAGTCGCGACATACCAGTTGGGTTTTGTTGGCGCATAGGTGCCAATATAGGGAATTTGGTCAATCGGCATGCAATCCTGGGCTGACCAATGGGCAACCTCGCTGCTGCCGGGGAAATACTCCCTGGCAAGCTGCCTTAGGCGCTGGTAGTTGCCACCCATATGGTTTTCCCCTGTCCTGTGGGCCCCACCCCCCAAAAGCAGCAGATTTTGATAATTACGCAAAGAAAGACCGTCCTGTGCCATGTCGATATAAATACCGTTGACACCAGGTGCGTTTTGCAGGGCAATCACGTAGCTGCGCTCCTGATGCATACGCATAAAATAATAACCCGGTACGTTAATGAACGGATAATGAGTCGTTATTAAAATATATTTTGCACAAATATTCCCAAGAGCGGTAAAAGCAGTGTCCTCTTCAATTGTTTCTACCCGGGTATTTTCATAAATCGTAAGCTGTTTAGCCAGAGCGTTAACAAATTTAAGTGGATGGAACTGTCCCTGGTTTTTAAACTCTACCGCACCTGCTGTAGGAAAAGGCAGGGAAAGGTCAGGTTCAAAACGGGAAGGAAGCCCCAGTTGCTTTGCGGCAAAATTTTCGGTCATTGCTGTTTCCGGGTCATTTAACGTATAAAGGTACGCATTTTTACGCTGCAGGTCACATTCAATCTTCTGCTCACTTATCAGGTCAAAATAATCTTCCACCGCCTGCTGGTTTGCCATGGCATACTGCCCGGCCTTCTCTTTGCCCACCTCTTGGATCAGCTTGGAGTAACAAAGCCCATGCTGAGAGGTTATTTTGGCTGTGGTGTTTTCTGTAACTCCTCCACCAACTCTGCCCGCTTCTGCCACAATGACGGAAAGGCCGCTTCGTTGCAGAAAAAAAGCAGACAATATTCCTGCCATTCCCGCACCAACTACTAAAACATCTGTTTTTTTATCTCCATCCAAACTAGGAAAATTAGGCAGGGACACGCTATCTCTCCAAATCGAATTCATACTGGTCACCTCAGAAAAAGTGTGCCACCTTTTTTTATTCCTATTCCACATTTGCCTCTTGTCCAAAATATGGTATAATAACCGCAAAGCGCTTATTATACTTATTCTAACGGCCTGCCATACGGCAATGGCCAATTTATACCACTCACACTTCGTGTTCGTGGTATAATAACCGCAAAGCGCTTATTATACTTATTCCTACGGCCTGCCATACGGCAATGGCCAATTATACCATTCACACTTCGTGTTCGTGGTATAATAACAACCTCACCCGTTACTTAAATCAAAGATTTTAACCGAGTACCCGAGAACCCCATGCGCTTTGCGCACGAATCACTTACCCAATACAAAACCAACCGCTTTGATTGTAACCCAGAGTATGGGGTATACTTCAATGTTTTTGGCTGCTGCCCTGCACCTGCCGACGGGTAGCCAGATGTTTTTTAATGTGCAAACATGGGAAGACCTGAGGGTACAGCCGCAGGCCGCTGCACTGCGACGCGCTTCCAGTTGGCTTAAAAGCTTGGAGCGGTGCAGCCGAGGGCGACTGTGCAAGGCATAAAGCCAGGCGTCAGCCGTTTCAGGTGCAAGGAAAAGCCCTGCGCGTAGAGGATAACCGCACTCACTCAATAAAATCAGAGATTTTAAACGGGTACCGAAAATACTCAAACCTGTTTTTAAGGTTACCTCGTGTTTGTGGTATCATAATCCTACAGCGTACCCAAATCGAAGTTTTGAATGCCTGAGAGAACAATGAATGTATAATCCTATAATCAACGCACCATCTAAAAACGCTACACCTTGGATGGAAAACCTTTCTTAAACAGACTGCAACAGGTTTAATTCCAGAAGATGACACCGTAGTAAAAAGACACGCGTTTTTTGGAGGTTGAAAATATGCCTAAATCGTCCAAACAAAAACTCAAGCTTCTTTACCTGATGAAAATATTATTGGAGAAAACCGATGATACCCATACCCTCAGCATCATGCAAATAATAGAGGAATTGAGCCGGTATGATATCAGGGCCGAACGCAAAAGTATTTATGACGATCTGGAAGCGCTCTCGTTCTATGGCCTGGATGTTGAAGTAACCCGCGAAGGGAAAGCTTATGGTTATTATATTGCCAACCGTACCTTTGAACTGCCTGAGCTTAAACTGCTGGTAGATGCAGTGCAGTCCTCAAAATTTATTACATTAAAAAAGAGCACTGAATTGATTCATAAAATCGAAAGCCTTTGCAGCAGCCATCAAGCACGATTGCTGCAGCGGCAGGTTTATGTGACCAACCGAATCAAAGCAATTAACGAAAGCATCTACTACAACGTAGACCAAATTCATTCTTCCATTGCCCAAGGCAGCCAAATCTCTTTTCAATATTTTGAATATACGGTAGAAAAGAAGCGTAAATTCCGCCGGGATGGCGAACGATATGTAGTAAGCCCTTATGCATTAAGCTGGGACGACGAAAACTATTATTTAATCGCTTATGACGCTGCTGCCTGCCGAATCAAGCATTACCGGGTAGACAAAATGGTAGATATTTGTTTAACCGGTGAAAAAAGAGCGGGGCAAGATGTTTTCGACCAATTTGACATGGCAGTTTACTCTCGGAAAATGTTTGGCATGTATGGTGGTTTAGAGGAAGTTGTCACTCTGGAATTTGAAAACCGGTTAGTGGGGGTAGTAATTGATCGGTTTGGTAAAGATATTTCTATCATTCCTACTGATGCACAGCATTTTATGATACGTATTCATGCAGCGATCAGCCCGCAGTTTCTTGCCTGGATCTTTGGTTTGGGCAGTGGCGTAAAAATTCTTCACCCCGGGTCGGTAATCGAACAGATGGAAAAGCAACTGAAAGAAGTCTCTCAGCTCTATTTTCCCGAATTAAAATCATAGTGAATTGTTATCAGCCTGCTAATTCAGCTTCGGCCATTTTTATATGAAACGCCTTTTGAGCTGACGCTTGGGCAGAACCAATATGAAAAAACTGTACACCTGCCATTGGTTTTTTGCAAAAAGCAACCCACAAACGCATATTCAGCAACGGCGCCAGAAGCAACCCTTTTGGTGCTGTTTTTTCATCGAAACCCGTGTTATGCAACTTATAAAAGCTGCAGAAATCTACGCCTGCTAACCAGTATAAAACAAAATTTGCCGCTGAAGGCCAAGACTATTGAAAAACGCGCTATCCGTTCAATACGCTGGTTTGCTCCTGCCGTTTTTCCACTTCCTGTTTCATTCCCTCTTCTAAAAACTGTTTGGCAGTGCAGTTAAATTCATTCATTTTATCTTCCCATGCGGCATCACCATCATGAAAGGCCGCAGAAGCAGCCGGAGCCTGATGATCTTCCTGATAATACAGGCGCACGGCATCTTCTACAGAATGACAATTATCGTCAGCCAAAAGTTCTTGGATCCGGTTGATTGCTTCATATCGTCTGTAACCCCTGGGCAATACCGGTATCTCATAGGCTCTCTGAAGTATTTCTTCCGTACGGTTCAACAGCCGGGCAAGCAGGCTTAAATCGTCTTCCAACTCTTTTTTGCGGGCCTCCTCCATGCGTAGGCGATTTAGCTCCATCTCTTCAAAACTCACTATTTCCTGGCGGTCAACATAGGTGTTCAATACAAACTTTATCATCACCCATGCACTCACCAAAAGCGCTGCTAAAATAACCATAGAAACAGAACCCTCGGCTATCATTCTAAGCTTGTCCAGCATAGTTTCGGGCCACAGCACAATTAAGGCATCTGCACCTAAAAACCAGCTTTCCATCCAGCGGATAAACGGGACAAATTTACCGTCTAAACGTAATATAATATTTCCACCCTGAGGTAAAAAAGGGAATAAGATATGAACGTAGTCCAGCAACCCGCAAATGAAAAATAAAATTCCATGTAAAAGCACAATCCAAAACGCTGCCTTTGGAATATTCCATAGCCCATCCAGTGTAGCGCTGTGGGTATACTTTTTCTTTTGTCCCAGGATTTTTTGCTCATTGACGCAACGTACCCTGTCACGGATTAGCTCACGCCGCATATCCTCTAAAACACGCACATTGCCCAGGTATTCAAACACCTCGCCCTTGCCCATGTTCTCTCCCCTTAAGCTCAATCTTTCTAAAGGTTTCCTTTGTTTTCATTATACTGGATAAAATATGGAAAGCAAGAGAAAAGCCTAATGAGAAATTTATTTTTGAAAAACTATGCACCAATTATTTTATTGGATAACCAGGTGCTTTTACCTGTTTTCATCTGCTGCCGGTGAATACAACGGCCTGCTATGAGAATCGGATAAAACAGAAAAATGGCCCTCCCCTAACGTGAGGTATTAATTTTAAGATGCGGCACTCCATGATGGATTTTTATGTTACAAATGACCAGGTTATGTTTTGTTGTGCGTATTTGGGCTTGTATTGTCCACAATAATCCATTTGGCGGTAGTTTTATCCTGTATCAGGTAAAAATACTGTTGTGTGTATCCGTCACCTATAAATGTCTTGGTATGGTCATACTCGGCATAATATTTTGCCCGCACCACGACAAAATGCTCGGCAAGAGATTCGTCTGTCCAGCCTCGCAAAGCGGCCAGTTCACTACCCAAATACATTGCCTTAACGCGCTCGGTCTCTGCTTTGTCAATCTCAATTTCCTCAATGCGGATATTCCACGTATATTCTTTCTCAAGCTGGTTTTCGATTGCACTTCGCACAGTTTGAGTCGGGTCTGTTGATGGCCTCTGAATCCATGGGTCAAACCACCCAAACTCATAAGCTACAAAACCACAGAAAGATAATACCGCTGCAATAATAGCTGCCAAAACAAATGTCCGCCTAAGGTTTCTAACCTTCTTATGCGGATCATGCGCAGATTTTTTACTTGCGTCTTTTGCTTGTAAAATAAACGGATCGTCAATCATTTCCAACACATCCAAAATATGACTCGCATTCATAAAGCTTCCTCCTGTCGCAGCTGGGAAAGCAGCTTTCCTCTTGTTCTGTAAAGCATGGATTTTACTTTGCTGGTGCTGAAGTGAAAATTCCGGCTGATTGTATCGACAGAATCCAGATACCAATAACGGCAAAGAAAAACCCGTCGTTCTGTTTCAGGCAATGAAGCCACAAAGCGATTAAGTATTTCTAAAAGCTCCGCCGCATGAATTTTATCTTCAACAGCAAGGGCGGAAGGGATACATTCCTCCAGTTCTTCAAGCACAAGGGCCACTTCACCGCCGCCCCTCTTGTTTCTGGTTTTGTCCCTCCACTTCTTCAGTGAGATACGGCGTGTGATTTTTCCTAAAAAAGTCCGTAGGACAGAGGGACGGTAAGGCGGTATACTGTTCCATACCCCCAATAGGTATCGTTCACACTCTCTTCCGCATCCTCTTCATCAAGTAAAATGTTATAAGCAATGCTTCGGCAGTATTTCCCGTATTTTTCCGCTGTCTCAGTTATGGCGCGCTCAGAGCGTATCCAAAACAAATCAACAATTTTGCAGTCATTCATCCCGTCAACCTCCCAGAATTCCGTTTCAGGACCCTTCACTTATCTACTTCCCATTTTTACCTTTTAGTTGCAGCAAAAGAGGAAAATTCTCAAGTCATGATATAAGATACTGCCACTTAAAAAATACTGCTTTGCAGCTATCACTTTGATCATTAAAAATCTCCCAATTCCCTTTTATCTTCCCGGAGTATAGTTAGGGACAGCTATTGTAGATTTTTTCATTAGGGGATATAAAAAAGGCTCCGCTCGATAAGAATGGAACCTCTTGTGTTTAGATTAGTGGTTGGATTTTTTGTGGTTGACAATAGTGCCAATTCCTAATCCGATAGCCGAGATAACTGCACCAACTAAAATTATTTCAAAGTGCGGCATATTGATTTTGTCGAATGCAATCATATTGGCGGTACTGAATGTTGCGTATTCAGCCAGCATATACATTGCACCAAAAGCGATAGTTGCAAACCATTTTCGCTTTCTCCAGAAATCGTTCTTGCCTATCAGCAAAGAAATCACAAATGTTGAAACAGGAAGAACAACCCACAAGAACACAAGGCTAAATCCCATAGCATCCGAACCGCTAATAAAGAACCAGAACATTATTAAGGCGAATGACCAGATACTAAGGTAAGTAGCAATCAAAATAATTTTAGATAGTTTAGTTTTGCTCTTAACGGTGTTAGTGCTTTCTTCAAGATAATCAATATAATGCGACATAGGCGCTTCCTCCTTTTCTTTCAAAAGGTGGTCGAGACTTACTGCGTACAAGTCACTCATTTTTATTACACTAACAATGTCTGGGTATGTTTTGCTGTTTTCCCAGTTTGACATCGTTTGTCTGCTTACACCGAGCACTTCCGCAGCTTGTTCTTGTGTAAGTCGTGCGGCAATTCGTGCTTCCTTAATTTTTATTCCAATATTCATAATCTCACCACCTTTATTTATCTATATCATACACAATAAGCTAATTTCAGGCTATCAAAATACTTTTACACAACAACTTTTTGATACAAAAATGTTTTTACATCGTGTGTTTTCAATATTTTCTATCCTAGAATACCATATCGTCACCATTACTGCATATAAAAATGGGACTACCGCCTATTTCTAAATGATAGTCCTATTTTTACGCACTTAATATTTATTCACTGTTAATTGATGAACATTCAAACTTTTTGACCGGAAACACAAAGTCGAATTGCAAGTTGAAAATAAGGAACACATTGCAATTTGCTCTGCCGAAATCATATTTTATGCCCTTGCGCTCCCAGGCAAAAGCACTATTAAATGCAGCTTTGGGAAAGCAGCGGCCCTATAGGGGAATACCGAAGGGTTAGCTGTCAAAAAAATCAGGCAGTGTTCAACCCTTAAAGGAACACTGCCTGATTTTTTACAACCTTACCCGGCGTATACCGTTAATCGATCGTTTTTTATGGTAAAAAAACGGCAGTTTTTCAAACAGCATACGCAGACTGACGCCACACCAGGAATGTAGGGGAACCAGCTGTGCCCCAAAGAAAAAAACTGCCTATTTGCCAGCTACACAGCAACCATCGTGTACCTTTCAAGCTGGGGGTGTTTTTTATTCTTACGTGTAATAGAATTCATTCCATTTCCAAAACCGTGCCGCCCAGCAGCCGGGCTTCTGCCGGATCATGGGTGACAATCAAAGCCGTTTTTCCGCCTAGTTTTTGCAACAGATACCCCACTACCAATTGACGGGTTTCATCGTCCAAGCCCTTAAAAGGTTCGTCCATGAATACCAAATCAAACGGGACTGCCATAGCGCGTACAATTGCTACCCGGCGTTTCATTCCGCCGCTTAGCTGGCTGACCGGCTTGGCAATATCCTCATTTAACAGTCCTACATTTTCCAATTGGTTTTTAATATTCCCGTCATTCATGGTATACTCACAGACTAACTTCACATTAGAAACTGCATTCAGCCGTTCACACAGCCTATTTTCCTGAAAAACCGCGCTGATACGCAGGCCGTCCAACCCATAAATACTGCCGCCGTCCGGCTGAACCAACCCCATTAAAATATGCAGCAGCGTAGTTTTTCCGCAGCCGGAACGCCCCATCAAACAGGTGATTTTCCCCTGCGGTATGTGAGCCGAAAACCCATTCAGAACAATTTGATCTCCATATCGTTTCAACAGGCGATCTATCACAATATTCATCAGGCGGGGCCTCCTTCCAGGTTTCGCTGCAACGCCCGAAGCCCCGTCAAAAACAGTTTTTCAAACAGAATACTGATGACAATAATCACAACTGTCCAGGCAAATACCTCGCCGGTGTTTAAATAAATCTTAGCCTGGTACAGCTTTTCTCCAATGGAACCACTGGGTAAACCAATTACTTCGGCAGCGACTCCTGCTTTCCAGCACATTCCCAATGCAACCGAACAGGCTGATACGAAAAAAGGCATCACATCGGGAAGGTAAATATAAAGAACCCGCCTCCAGGCGCCTACCCGAAACACCCTTGCCATCTCCAGCAGTTTATGATCGACATGAAGAATGCCTTGCAGGGTATTCTGGTAGATAATGGGGAACACCATTAAAAAAGAAATAAACGCCGACAGGTTGCTGGAGCTGATCCAGATAAGCGCCAGAATAATAAAGGACACCACCGGCGTGCAGTTAATCACCGCTGTGAGCGGATATAACAGCAGCTCCACCCATTGAAACCGGGCCGAAAGCACTGCAAAACCCACGCCTAACAGAATAGCCAGCAAAAAGCCGGTTGTTATGCGCAGCAGGGAGAATCCCACCGCTCCCCAAAACTCTGCGCTTTTTGAAAGGGAAAGGAGGGTTTTGATCACCGCAAAGGGAGAAACCAAAAACAGCTCCTGCCCAATTGCCACACTGGCGGCCTGCCATACGGCCAACCAGAAAAGATAAGCCAACGCCCGCTGCCACCATATTTTATTTTTCATAATAGAATGGCGCATCAGGTACCTTTCCTCCCACCGACTGCGGGTTTGCCTCTGCCAGCACATTTAAATATCCGCTGATTTTTTGTTTCATCTCGGCGCCGTCAATATAGGTAATATTGCAGTGAGGCAGCGCTTTTTTTGCCACCGCTTCCGGCACAATTTCATACCCGCCAACCAGTGCGGCCGCCTGGTCTAAATTGGCATTTACAAATTCAGTCGATGCTTTGTATTCCTGTAAAAAGGTGTCAAAAGCCTCTTTATTCTGCTGTAAAAATTCATCCCGCACAATAATAACACCTGTCACCAGGCTGCTGTCCGTGCTGATCTTATTCCATTCTTCCGTCATATCCAAGGCGATCCGCAATTTTTCATTTTTAGCCTGGGCAGTGGTTACAAACGGCTGGGGCAGCATGGCAACCACATTTTCCCCCTGGGCCAGCATAGCAGCTACTTCGGTTGATTCCGATTTAAACTCGATGGTTACATCCTGATCCGGGTCGATTCCATTTTGGGTAAGAACATACCGCAGAACATATTCGGGGGTGGTGCCCTTTCCGGTTGTATAAATGGTTTTTCCTTTTAGGTCAGCCACCGACTGCACCTGGTTGCCGCTTTCCACCATATACAAAACGCCCAGCGTGTTGATAGCCGTCACCTTTATTTTCCCGCCGGTCTTTTGGTAAAGCACCGAAGCCAAATTGCAGGGAACAGCCGCAATATCAACCTCTCCGTTCACAATTTTGGGTACAAATTCATCCGAGGTGCCATACATGGTTACCTGGTAATTCCCGCCGGCATTCCCACTGTCCACATCAGACATCAGCTTCACCATTCCCATGGTGGTTGGTCCCTTCATAGTGGCAATGCGCATTGTGACCGGCTCTGTTTCTGCCGGCAGCGACGAAGCTGCCTGGCTGGTAGGAGCCACTGATGGATCGCTGGATAAAGCAGCCGAGGAAGACTGGCCCCCTGCTGAACAAGCCACCATTGTCAATGCCATTAAGGACGATAAAATTCCAAAAACTATTTTTTTCATAACCATTCTTCTTTCCTGTTTTACAATCATACGTAGTTTATCTTATTGTTTTATAAACTACACCAGAATAGTATTATATCACTGTTTACACAAATAGTAAATGGCTGCCAAAAATTATCGCCAGCAATACTGCACTTCGTATAGCCAAGCATTTTTGCGTCTTGACTCATACAGGCCCACCAGCCGGTCGTCCAATCCATTCTAGTACAATCATACCGATGATAAACCGAAGCGGAATCGATGATTGCAACATACTGCAATGCCTTAATTCCTTTTTGCTGATTAAGCAGTTCCTTTTCATAGTACTCAGCCATATCATAAACCGTATCGTAGTCTGTGCAAAGTTCTTTATATTCTACAAGCAGCTGTTCATGCATTTCACACAGTTCATCATAAGAGTCAATGCTCTTCCTCAGCTCTTCGCTCTTTTGGGCCAGCGGAATATTTTGCCAGACAGAATAAATTTCCATCACCGCTGTACTGATACCCAAAACGCCGCACAGTACCGCCAGCAGTATGGTAGTAATGGGTCTTTTCCTGCTGGATTGCTTTTTTACCTGGGCATTATATGCTTCAATACCAGCGCTGGGCGGAATTTGCGGCATCAGTTCATTCGCTGGTGGAACGGGATTGTGCCGCTCTGGTATTTTAGCGCCACACTGGTTGCAAAACTGCCCACCCTGGCGAACCGGAGCACAGCATTCGGGACAAAAAAATGTTGACTGGGAATTTTTGAGTTCAATTCATGATGTCGCCTCATTTCCGTCGAAAACTATACAAAATTCCTATTTTCTTTTTTTTCGCCCTACCATATTCAGAGCATTATTACAATATATAAGCCTGTATTCCTAACCGATAATGCCTAGCAACAAAAGCCCCCTGATTACCTTTCTGGGTGATAACCGCCCAGCAGCTTTTTTATACAGTACAACGAAATGTGTGTGACTTGACACAGACGGAATTATAACTTCCATGGGCTGCCGTATATCTCCGCTTGTAGCCCGGTTACACCCATCGGCACTTCGGCTAAAATAAGGGGTAGCTTTGGTTGCCGGGCGTAAGGCTGTGGCTGTCTGTCAAGATCACCTTTACCTGCTATTTTGAGTTTCCTATGCCGCATACCTATCGCAATCCAGCTTGTCATGCATCTGGTTCACGTTCCCCGCCACTTGTAAAAGGCACAGCAAAATGCCCCGGTGTTCCAGGGCATTAGCTGCCTTGCTTATTCCGCTGTTATCTGTCCCAGTACTTCGCCTACCTTATCGCGAATTACCAGTTCGCAGCAACAATCCATAGGGGTTGGGTCACGGTTGATAAGCACCAAGTGGTTGCCATTAAAATACTGAACCAACCCAGCAGCAGGGTAAACCGCCAGCGAGGTGCCCGCAATAATCAGCATATCACTGTTTGAGATGGCGTGTACAGCGCCGGCAACAGTCCTGTCGTCCAGTGCCTCACCATACAGCACAACATCGGGCTTTATCACTCCCCCGCAGCTGCATAGAGGGATCTCTTCCCCTTGCAAAATCTTCTCAACGCCATATTGTTTGCCGCAGCTAATACAATGGTTACGATATACCGAACCATGCAACTCATATACTTTTTTGCTTCCCGCCAATTGATGCAGCCCATCAATATTCTGGGTTACCACTGCTTTCAGCCGCCCTGCCTGCTCCAGCTGCGCCAGTTTAAAATGAGCATCATTGGGTTTGGCACCCAGGCAAAGCATTTTTTCCCGGTAAAACCGGTAGAATTCTTTGGTATGTTTTAAAAAATAACCATGACTAAGCAGTGTTTCGGGCGGTACATCGTATTTTTGATGGTACAGACCGTCAGCTGACCGGAAATCCGGAATTCCGCTTTCGGTGGAAACACCTGCCCCACCAAAAAACACAATGGATTTGCTGGCAGATATCATTTGCTGTAATGTCATATTCATTGCTCCCATTCCATTACTGGCGGCGTGTCTGAAAATAAAACAGGCAGCTCGTTTCACAGTAATTTTAACCTGCAAAAACACTGCGGTATTCTATTAAATCGTATGAAGGCCTCCGAAAATTACCCCATTGCAGTTAAGTGCCTTTAAAAGCCGTAAAATTTTCGGTCAACAGCGGCAGCCGTTGTGAAAAGTTTTCTTCTCACGGCCGCCTGCGGTATTCCAGTCCCTCGCCGCTTCCTTTTGTCCCCAATAACACTGGTGGTACAGTTTTTCTTTGGGTTTTCATAAACCAAATTTGTACGGCAGCCGCAAGTTGTATTCAGTATACTGCTGAACTGCGCTTTTCCGAATTCCGGGGACTGTTTTAATAAAAAAGAGGCGGGCTTTTTACTTTACCAGACTGCAAAACCATTCTAATACAATGCTTCGGGCAAATATTTTTCACACCAAAGCTGACGCAGCACTTCCAGTTCCTCTAAAAATTCTGCTTTATCCTGGTTTTCTTTCTGTTCTATCTGCTCTAAAACTTCAAACCGGAACCCTTTTCCTTTTTGTGCAGCATAGTCTTTGTTTAATTTATAGTGGGGGCTGTTTCCGGTCATAGTCATAAAATCAAACCGGTTGCGGCTGCCCTGCAGGTCAGTTTCTGCTAGCAGCAACCTTTGTCCGGTCAAATCATTTACAATACAGAATACACCGCCAGTCAGCTTCCGTTGTTTATATTCCTGCACCAGTTCCTTTCGGTGCTGTTTTGCATCCATTAATACCCCATCTCCTTCAATAAGCGCGAAAGAACCGCTAACCGCTCCCCAATCAGCTCATCATCCTGGCTGAGGGCATTGGCAAACAGCTTCATGTCTTCGTTAATATGCTCATTTTTTGTACACACTTCCACTGTCATTGCGTCCCCTTGCAGCCCTACACGGTCGATAACCGGGTGCTCGGGGTCGTAAAAATTGGGGAAACGGTAGGCTTCTCTAAAATGAAGCTTCGCCCGGCAAATAAGAATTGCCAGGTCGATTACCCTATGCATGGGCAGCTCTTCTGATTGCCGGGACCATTTTTCCCCGGTATAACGCCAAACTTTTGCAGAAATATCTACCCTACCACGGTCATTCCACTGGGCAAGGCCCAGAGAAAGGCCTTTTGCATCGGATTGATATGCGTTGCGGCCGTCGACATTTTCATAATTTTCTGAGACAATGACCGGCTTATGCTTTAACGTTGTTGGTATGTTCATTTTACATCACCTTTACTAAACTACTAATTTACTAAATTACTAATTTATTATATTGTCTGTCTTTTCATTTGTCAAGCATCAGTTTTAAAAGAAACAAAAACGGTATTTACAAATACACCTTGTAAATACCGCTAAAAAATTATTTGATTCACACTTAGCTATCTGTCACTGGCTTTCCGCTTCATTTTCCTTTTCAAAAGCATCGCCAATCCACCAAAGGACAGCAGTATCCCCCCGCCTATTCCCACAAAGAACCCCTTTTTCTCTTCCAGCCGCTGTATTTGCTGCAGCGTCATTTTGTTGTTCTCACCTTTTTCTGTTGAAAGGTTTTGAATGAGCGGAAAAGGCTCGCTTTGCGACTGCATAAATGCAGGCATCTCTTTTGGAACAGGCGCTAAATTAGGGTTAACCGGCGGCAGAGGAACCGGACCAAATTGGCTGGCTTTCCCCTGGTCTTCACCGGAAGCCGGCACAACACTGTCCGCAAACACCGGCAAAGCTAAAAGCAGACTAAGCAGCACCAGCATTACAAACCCGCAAACCCCCAGCCTTATTCCGCTTTTCACCACAATCCCTCCTGCCAAATACAGTATAAAAACCACGTGTAACCATACTATTTCTTCTTTATTTTCATTATACCCCTTATGCTTACATTTGGAAATATTTTTAACCAAAACTAAGACAAAATTAAGTATTTTAGCACAGCTTCATAATTGCCAGCAGAATTAACAGTACGCCGCTGATCCAAGACAGGTCCAGCCGAAACTGTTCCACCACTTTACGGCCTATTGCACCGCCTAATAAAACTGCTGCAATGCCAGCAACCAAAGAAAAAAGCAGTACCGCTGCCAGGTTAATACTGGCAAGCCCTGCTCCAAATCCAACTGCCAAACCGTCTAACGAAACTGCTACTGCCAGGCTTACTGCCTCCATTGGGTTTAATGTTCTGGACTGATCCCGGTCTGCTTTTTCCGGGTCTGCATATATTTTTAAAATAAAATTCAAATCAAAGGCAGAAAATTCAATTTCTTTTTGCTGCCCTTTGCTTTTTTGAATGGCACGCTTGATTGAACTGTCAAACAATTTTACCAGTCCCAAAACGAACAGTAAACTGAAACAAATCCAACTGGTTAAGTGTGCCGGTATATATGGCCGAACCACTGTTCCCACCAAAAGTGAACCCGCAAGAATTCCGCTGCAAATGACATTGATAATCATAACCGAAGAAAAAGGGATTTTAATTTTGTGGGCACCATAGGCTAAACTGGCCACAAACGCGTCCACCGAAAGTGCTGTTACCAGCACCAACGCTTCTAAACAGGACTGAAAAAATAATTGCACAGGTAAAACCGCCCTTCGCATTTTTTCTATATCCTATTCAAAAGAAGAAAAAATTGCCCCTAGCCAGGCATTTATTCAAATTTATATAAAAAAGGCCAAAACACTGCCGCATAGGGTTTGTTTTTACGGCATTCAGCGGTACGGTTGTTTTGTGCAAAAGTGCACTTCTCCGCCAAAATTACCGGCCTCTTTTTTGTAAGCAACCTTAAAAAATAATGGGTAGAATTTATGATGCCGCCCTTATAAAAACCGCTTCTGCGGCTTACGGCCTTGGTGCTAAGCATATCAAAATGCAAAAATAATCCGTACACAGTACCTTCTTAAAGGCACGCTACTTATACGAAATAAAATCCAAGGACCGGCGGCTATATAACACTTGCTCCAAATGGCATTAACGCCAGCTTTGCAATTTTAAAACACTGTTTGCCAAAGGGAATGCCAATGATCGTAATACAAAACAGGCAGCCAATCAATGCAGCCTCTATTGCCAAAAACACCCCGCTAAAAACCAGCCAGAATAAGTTTAGCAAAAAAGAACCGGCGCCTCCGCCGTACAGGACCTCTTTGCCAAAAGGGAAAAAAGCCAGACCTGCCATTTTAAAACACTGTATTCCGATTGGAATACCAATGATGGTAATGCACCAAAGTACCCCCGTCAGCGTCCAGCTAAGCCCTAGGGATAACCCGCCAAAAATAAACCACAATCCATTGCCCAAACAGCCCATGATACCCTCCTCCATTCATGTAAGGATCACACTGTTTCTAAGTTCACCTTGCCATACTATGCTTCATTGTTATAAATGGTATACAATACGGGGTGCCCCTAAAAGAATAATACCATAAAAATTGCTGCTTTTTCATTTTTAATAAAATCAAGAAGATTTTTGACTACTCCTAGCTGCCGTTTTAGGCCTGCACCCTAATATTCCTTAGTACACGCCATCCACACTCGTTCCTGAGCGAAAACAATTTTCTCAGACGTTACACACAGTTTTGCAGTTATACCCCGGCAACATTATTTTTTGATGTTACCACCTCATATAAGGTCACGTGCACGGTGTCGCCTGGTTGTTTTCCAATTGTTTTTCTTATTTCTTTTCGTATACCTAGAATATGCCCTGGCGTTTTCATCCGTACCAAACTGCCGTCATACGGTACCCCATCAAAGGTGGCATGAACCTTGACCCGGCATTTTCCAAAAACCTCTTTTACGTCAAATGGAATTTCAATATAAGCGCCGTCCAAATCCGGCACCTTTTGAATCATCGCATCAAATTCATAAATTTGCTGTTTCATTATCGTACTCCATTCTGCCGTCAAACAACAGCATAGACTATAAAGAAAAAGAATGATAAAAAGCTTTGCCTGATAGAAAACCAAATAATCATAACTGTATCCCACTTGTTATGATTTCCTTCAGCTGAGAGCCGGAATCAAAAAACACCCAAATGAGGGAAAGGCGCTGCCTTCACTACCTTTGTCGCGTAACCTTTAGGGTACAAACTTTGTCCCTTTGGGAAATCGCCCTTCACATAAGCGTATTATGAGGATTTTGCGGCTATGATATCAGCTTACCAGAAAACTGCACGAAAAAACAGGATCAGAATAACTGCCCAAAACGCTATCACCAATAAAATCCCAACGGTTTTAAACTGCCTGGGAATCTCTTCCCCCTGGCCTGCTCTCCCCCTGCATTCCAGCCAAATATTGTTTGGGATGATGCGAATACAAAGCCAGATGCCAACCGGCAGCAGCAGCGCGTCATCCAATAAGCCAAGTATGGGAATAAAATCGGGGATAAAGTCAACCGGACTGACTGCATAGGCAATCACCAAAAAGGGAAGTACCTTACGCCACCAATTCATCCGGGGATCACGGTAAGCTAAATACAGAGCGGTTAGCTCGCATTTTAATTTTTTTGCCCAAGCTTTAATTGAATCAGCCAAACATTTCTCCCCCAAAAGCATTCTACTCCCCAATTATTTTTATTAATGCATGCTTGCGGCGCTTGCCATCCAGTTCGTAATAGAAGATTTGCTCCCAAGTTCCAAAATCCAGCTTCCCCTCAGTGACTGCCACTACAACCTCACGCCCCATGATTGTGCGTTTTAAATGTGCATCGGCATTGTCCTCATAACCATTGTGATGATATTGGCTATAGGGCTTCTCTGGGGCAAGTTTTTCCAGCCAATGTTCAAAATCCTGATGCAGTCCGCTTTCATCATCATTAATAAATACACTGGCGGTAATATTCATAGCATTTACCAGAATAAGCCCCTCCTGAATACCACTTTCTCTTAACGCCTCCTCAACCGCAGGGGTAATATTCACAACCCCCCGGCGGGTTGGCAGGTTAAAAAATAATTCTTTACGAAATGATTTCATAGCAATCTCCCTTTCTGAATTTTGCTCCGGAAGGTACTCCAAAGTTTATGCCTTATTATGAGCCAATAATAACGCAAACTGTATTTACTTATAAAAGTATGGTTAACAATTTTATTCTTTTATTCCATACAAATACAAATTGTATAAAAGTAATAAATTTATACTCAAATATATTCTGCATATATGATTCACTTTGTAATAGGCCGAAAGCGCCTGCCGGTCGAAGTACCCGCTGTGTTGCATTTCCTCAATCTTCAAAATCCCCATATCCTACGGCCAGTCCGTCCAAAGCCCGGCGGTAAAGCCTTCGAGTGCGCTGCCCGGGCAGGCGATCAAAACGGCTGGTCGCTTCTACCGCCGGGGCCACCGCCTGGCGGAAGGTTTGTTTGGAAAGCTGTCTGCCTAGAATAACCTCATAATACTGCTGCAACTGATCCAATGTAAAATATTTCGGCATCAGCTGAACTGCTCCGAAACCATAACGCGTCTGCTGCCGCAGCTCCCGTACTGCCCTGGCAGCAATTTCGGCATGATCAAAGGCAAACCCCTCTTGTTTCTGCACCGTCAACCCGGTTTTTATGCCATTTTCTCCCGTCTCAGTCCATTCCAAAACGCTCGCATTCAATTTTGTCTGGTTATGTTTTAAAGCCAATTCAAACCAGCGTTCCCGGCGCAAACTTTCCCGGGAGGGCAACCGACGCTCTTTTACCAGCCGGTAGCTGACCGAAAACCAGCCTGCCTGCTGTGCGTCATCCCCCGCTTTTACCTGAATCGAATCCTGACGCACCAACGCCAGGTAGGCACAGCTTACCACCCAGCTGCGGGGGTCTCTTTTGGGTGCGCTAAATAGGCGCATTTGGGTAAGAGGGATGTTTTTCACCCCGGTCTCTTCTTCCAGTTCCCGGCTGGCCGTCTGCTCCAAGTCTTCCCCGGGCTCTGCGAACCCGCCAGGCAATGCCCAGCAACCCAAGAATGGATGCCCGCCCCGTTTTACCAGCAGCAGCTTTAGTTCCAGCTGCGGCAACCTGCAGGCATATGAATTTTTTCGTTCTCCCACTGTAAACACCGCAATGTCTGCGGTAAGGGAAGGACGCGGGTAATCCTTTTGATGATATTGATTTAGAAATTCCTGTTCGGTCAGGCCGTTTTTATCCCGAAGTTCCATCCTAATTTAACCTCCCGGTTATCCGTATAAAATAACTTATGGCAGCTACCTTTGGTGTCCCAAAAGTTTGATGACAATTATTATTGCTGTGAATCCCGTAAAGGAAAATGTTCCTTACCCTCATGTGTAAATAGCTGTAAAATTTGGTCGGCAGTTTGCTGCGGCACCAGCTTGTCCACCACAACAAAAAAGTATCCAACTGCCGGTAAAGCGGAAGCCGCTGTACACTGCGTAGGGTCACATCTTTCTCCCGTACTCCTCGGCAAATAGCCTGCTGCAGCCGGACGATCAGGGTTTCTCTTCACAGAGCAGGGTCACCGGGTAAAATTGAAATGGATGTTCCGACAGCCTGTTCAGCAAGTCGCTTATGATCTGTTGCCGATGCAGCACCCAGCTGAAAATCATATAATCATCATGCGGGTTTTGCAAAAAGTTGGTCAAAAGGTGTGTAATATTGTCCAGCACCATCGCTTTGTTCTGTTCGTTTACGATAAATGGGTTCATCTGCCAGCACCAATCTCCATCCAGCCATACAGACGGGCTTAACCTTTGAAGCAGCAGCCGGCTTACGGTGGTTTTTCCCACCCCCATAGTGCCTCCAATAAAAATCAGTTTTTTCATACCATTCCCCCTTCCACTGTTTGGCCACGGCAGAAATTGGTTTTCTTCCTCTTATTGCGAAAAGCGGTGAAGGAAAAATGCGGTTGGGGCTTTTCGCCGGATGGTATTGAAAGCGTATCGGTCCAAAGAAGAAATCGGGCCGGCAGCAAACAAAGCAAACAAATACGTACCTGCTTTTTCCTAAGGGACGGCGCTTTAAGTATTAATATCAGCCTTTTTGGCCTGACTGTGCTGGTATTTACGGCGTATACAGTAAAGTTTTCCGTCTTTTTCCAGTCTTTCGCCTGTTTGGTGAAAGGTAAAAGGCACACCAGCTTCGATGCATTGGCGGCGAATATCCAATACCCAGTCATACTTACATATCCGGGCAGCGCTGCCCGATTCCCCGCCTGCAAGTACCTCTTCCACCCAGTTTCCCAGCCAGTCAGACAGGTTGATATACCCCAGCAATGGTTCGCAGACTATGCTTTTCTTGGCAATGGGCGCCGACTGAAAAATAGGCAGGCGGAAATTTGCCTGATCCTGATTTTCTACGGTACAGCAAACGTGTACATTGGGGTAGCCTTCTCCCCAGTCGGGAGGCAGGCATTCTTTGAAGCGGTGAATGCGCTTGGTAATAAATAAAAACTCCAGGTCGGACCGGGTCCGCATCATCTGCCAAACTTCGCCCCGCCAAGGGTCCGCCTCTTCAAGTAAAAAATCAGAGGTAAAGCAGGTGTAAACCAGTTCTCCCCACGGTATTTTATATCTGCCCTGACGGTTTTTCTTCAGCGGAAGGTCAAATTCAGCTGTCTTTTTTATCACTGTACTGTCGCGGCCATGTCGTTTGTCTGCCCGATA
Source organism: Ruminococcaceae bacterium Marseille-P2935 (assembly GCA_900104565.1). Classification (GTDB taxonomy): domain Bacteria; phylum Bacillota; class Clostridia; order Oscillospirales; family Ruminococcaceae; genus Marseille-P2935. The sequence goes on along the minus strand of LT629951.1, from coordinate 377,190 downwards.
AACATAACAGTTGGCGCAGCCGGGGCTAATTTTATGGCAGCCATGCCATGGGTTCCAGGTAATAGACATTCTGCGCCTCCTATCCTTCGCCTTGCTGTAAAAAAATAAACCGGTTGCCAGTGGATAGCTGGGAGGAAAAGACAAAACCCAAATCGTTAAATTCTTTTAAATTCTCGGGGCACCCCAGCCGGTTACGTACTATAAAACGCGCCATCCTTCCCCGGGCCATTTTTGCCCATGTGGCCTGTACGCGGGTACTGCCACGTTTTACAACCATAAATTCGCAGTGAAAAACCCTGTCCTTCGGCTGTAAATAAGGCAAAAACAGCTTGGCATATTCAGCCGACGCCAAATTCACCACTGTATGGGTACTAGCAAACAGTTCCTGATAAACCTTATTCCCCCAATATTGGTAAAGGTTTTGTCCGCCTGGCCGGCAGAAAAAGTCCAGCCGGTATGGCATTATCCCATCAAAAGGGGTAAGCAGCCCATACAATGCGCTGAAAATACGCAGTCGTTTCTGGGCAGATTCCAGTTCCTGGGGGGTGAACTCCCCTGCCGCCAGGTATTGATAGGCCAGCCCCGAATAAGAGAGAACGGCAGGGCTTCCTGCCGCATCCGGGTCAAAGGCCTGAAAATTTGCATAGGCTTTCATTGCCAGCTCCGGGTTCAGCTTCATCAGGCTTTCTAGCTGCCAGGGTGCATATTGCCGCAGCATCTCTGCAAGCTTGGCAGCTTCCTGACTAAAAACCGGCCGGGTACAGGAAACCCCGGTGTTTTGTACGGCGGTAATATTTTTTGCAGGAGAAAGCACTGCTAACATAAAAACGCTCCGTTCTGCCGCTTCGCCCGGCACAATATATGGTATGGAATCGGCCAAAGGCATGCGAAGCAAAAATGACACAGGCACTTTGCCCACTTCAAGAGGGTTGAAAAGAATACTCTGATTATTGTACGCTGGGCATATTGATGCAGGCAACCATGTGCAAAAACGCAATTTTAAAAGTCTACATACCAGCACCACTTTATTCCATTTTTTACTGTATATTAGTTTTAGTTTATCACACCCCTAGGGTCGAAACAATATTGAAATGGCAGATAAAATAACTGTACAAAACAAAGCGCCCTTTCGACAGTTCCCCTGACAGAAGGCATTGGGGCAAAGCACAAGGCGGCGGGTACTAACACCAGCCGCCTTGTGCGCCAAATAGGACAAAACCGGCCCACTAAGGAAGACGTCATTCCGAAGGAGTTTTCAAAACACCAGCCGGCTTCTGTTCCCGCCACAGGCTTTGCAGCCTACTTCCCTTTTTAAAACTGCCTATCGCTCTAGGAATTGTGTGTTCCGTCCATTGTCTGCTGAATAATACTTTCCATCATATCGGCAGTCAGGGCGCTTTCCACATAGCCAAAAACATTGCCGTCCTTATCAATCATAAAGGTGGTAGGAAACGCCCGGATACCATACCAGGCATACACATCTCCTGTCAAATCCATCACCACCGGGAAGGTATAACCGCCCTTTTGCAGGAACTCTTCAATCACCTGCTGGTTTTCATCGGCATTGTTTGGAGCACTGTCTGTTTTGGGGTTGGCAACCCCCAATATAACCAAGTCCTCTTGGTTGCCGCCATACTTTTCGTAAAGGGCCTGAATATCCGGCATCTCCTTTTTGCAGTAGCCGCACCAGGTCGTCCAGAAGTTTAAAAACACCGTCTTCCCTTTATAGTCCGAAAGGGTATGGGTATTTCCAAACTGATCGGTCAGGGTAAAATCAGGCGCTGGAATGGCAGCCTGCCCGCCTTTGGAAGCGGCATTGCCAGCCGCGGACGATTCTGTTGGGCCCTGTAAGGAGGTTTCTCCCTCACCCGGTTGTAATGACTGCGAAACCTGGGAGGAGGATATTCCGCCACCTGCTGCCCCGCCAAAGGAGGATAGGTACCCGGTAATGCCGTTCATAAAGCCTGTCAGCGTCATTACGCCCATTAACACCAGCAGCGCGCCGCCCACCTTTACGGTGTACTTGACCACATTCCGGTGTTTTTTAAAAAAGCCCAGCACTGCACCGGTAAACAGCCCCACCGCAAGGAATGGCAGTACAAAACCCAGGGTGTAAACGCCAATTAGCAGCAGACCCCATGCGGTGGTACCGGCTGAAGAAACCATCAGCAGTACGCTGCCAAGGGTTGGGCCAACACAAGGGGTCCAGGCAAAACTAAAGGTAAAGCCTAACACCAGGGCTACCAGGGGGCTCATAGCCCATTTGTCCAGCCGGAACGGAAGCCTGCGCTCCCGCTCTATGGTATTGGAGCGTCCGAACACGCCCAACTGGTAAAGCCCAAATAAAATCATTACAATACCGCTGATGCGGGCAAACCACACTCGGTTTCCGCTGAAAAAACGACCCAGCGCTGAAAATCCGATGCCCAGTAGGAAAAAGGTAAAGCTTACTCCCAGTATAAAGCTAAGGGTATTGATAAATACCTTTTTGCGGGGATAATGGATTGTTCCGTCCTCGGCTACCGTTTGGGCTCCCCCGGCCAGGTAACTGATATACAGCGGCACCAGCGGCAGCACACAGGGCGAGAAAAAGCTTAACAGCCCTTGAAAAAATACCGTAAAAGCCGGTACCCCTGTTTCTATTGTAAAACCCATAAGTCATCTCCTTTATTAATTTATTTCAAGAATTCAAAACCAGAACCGTTTTAAGCGGCACAGTGTCTATTCGGGCAACCTGTCATTTGGTATACACTAACTTCCACACCTTTCGTATCATAACGAACTACACCTGCCGCTTAAAAACTGCTGTATTGTTCAATTTTTTGCTCCTGTCAGGTAAGCGCCTCCAAAAGGCCGTTTTGTACTTTATTCCTGATGGGGTCAGTATTCATATAGTTGCGGAGTACGGTATAAAGCAGTTTGACATCCATGGCAGGCTTAAGAAAACAGAATGTTTCCTGCCATTCGGCGCAGGGCAGACATTGCTAGATCTTCCATTCTTATTTATTTCAGCCGCATTTTCTGCGGCGAATCAAATCATAAACAAAAAAACCCTGCAATAAGGCAAGCCCTGCGCTTACGGCCAAAACCGCCACCGGCAAACGGGCACATGCATACGGGTTGAAAGCCAAAAATAGGTTGCGTACCATGGCAAGCTCAAACAGGAACGAAGCGATAAAGTAAACAGAAGGCAACCCACCTTTTTTGATATGCAGCGCCTTGGATGCAAGGAAAAGAACTGTAGTTGCCACCGCCATTCCCAACAAAAACACGGCTAGACTGATTATCTGATACATACTTTTCCCTCCTTACCATACACAGGAACTGCCATTAAAAACAAGCAGATAAAACGCCCCTACAGCTACCGCCAGGGCAAGCATGATCTTCCATATGCCCTTCAAGACTGTTTCCCTCCAAAAATTTTATGGTCTATTTGTGCGATTGTAATATTTTTTAACTGTTGTTTGCATTGCTCATTTAAGTCTGTAAAAATCCCATCCATAACATCCGCCATTCCTGAAGCGATTAAACATTCCATATCCGGGTTTCCACTGCGCCAAGCCGCCGAAACAAAACGGAATTCCAAGGCATTAGCAACCTGATACAGCGTAACTTCCTGCGGTTTTTTGTCAAACCGGTAACCACCCTCGTTGCCTTCTTTTGTTTGTACCAGTCCAGCTTTTTTCAGCTTGGCCATTACCTTCCTTACCCTGGCAGGGTTGGTACAAATATTTTCAGCCAGCTCTTCGCTGGATAATACCTTTGCTTTACGGTTTAAATAAACCAATGCATGCACCGCCACGCAAAAATCACTCGTCATTGCGCTTACTCCCCCGTAACAATATCATAAGGCCAATCTATAATACCGCCAAAATCATATACCGCCTGGTACCCCATGGCCAGCAGCTTATCTGCCGCCTGTTTACTGCGGTTTCCACTGCGGCAATAAATTAAGAGCACTGCGTCCTTGTCTGGCAAAAGCTCCTCTGCCTGCAGTTCGATCACCTCGTTTGGCACTAATTTGGCACCAGGAATATGCCCATTGTCATATTCATCGTTGCGGCGAACATCTACTACTGTTACACCGCCTTCCTCCATCATTTGTTTTGCCTGTTCCGCAGTAATTTTTTGATAAACGCCTTTCTCCGGTTGCTCACCGCTAAGGTTTGAGTTTTGCTGCTGCGCTGTATCACCTGCCGGGCTCTCTGCCGCCTGGCTGGATGGAACAGAAGCGGTTAGTGACGGCTGCGCAGAACTACCCCCATTGCTGCTGCACGCTGCCACCCCAAACAGCCCTAATAAAACAGAGAACATAATGATTGGTTTTTTCATATCTTTCTCCTAACTGTAATAAAAAAAATTACATTTATTGCTGTAAGAATAACATATACAGTTTAAAGCGTCAAGTATTTAAAATATTAAATATATATGACCGTTTTGTATCCTAATAAAAATCTCTGTTATCCTGCATACTCATTTTGCCTATGCGGCTTTTTAATATGCTTTCAGCATAGCTTACCGAATAGTTTTCTTCCGCCTGCAAATACTAATCAAAAAGGAGGAATTATAATGGCAAAAGCAGGTATGCGCAGGCCTGATCCCAAAGACCCACATGGAACTGAAAGCAATCATAAAATGCATCTTCCTAAAAATGACGCACCTCCCGTACCCGAATTGCAGGGGAAAGCCAAACATACGAAAGAAAAAGCCAAACCAATTACAGAGAAATAGCCATAGGCTTTTACAGGGAGGATTCCGGCCCCCTCTTAAGGAAAGGGGAAATTCTGCTAATTGCATTACATGCACGAAACTGTTTTTCGTTTACAGTAAAAAGATTTTCTAAAAATATGACCTTCAGGTTTATGCCCGAAGGTCATTTTCTCGATTTTTAATTGCGACCAAAATAGATGCGTTATCTTCTACCGTCCTTTATACTCATTTTTTATAATCTCCGCCATTTCCTCCGGCGATTCTTTGCACCCGTTCGAAAGCCACAATTCTATAATGGCGTTAAGGCCGTTCCTGAAAAACTCAATATGATATTTTATGTTTTTGTTGCCGAATTCCATTTCAGCTCTTTTTCGATCGTAAACGTAAACCTGATGCTTACTGTCGTAACACAATTTAAAGTAGGTTTTATAAAAGATTTGATTCTCTTTAATATGGGTAAACATTTTAAGAGCGCCGGTACGTTCATTATAATAATCGTAATCTGCAAACATTTCAGAAAAGTCGTTTTCTAATTTTTCTTTTACTTTATCGGCAAGATCGTAAATATCGATGTAGTTTGCATAAAAGGTACTTCGGTTAAGTCCCGTAATTTTGATGATATCAGATACGGTTATTTCCCTGATTTCACGGCTTTGTAGCAGTTCTACAAAAGCTTTTTCGATTTTTTTCTGCGATTCTTTTCGCCGCTTATTACACTTTGTGTTCATACGGTTTCCTCATTATTCCAACACTTGTTTCCAATTTGATGATTGTTCTGTTCTGCTAGCGGTATTATACTAAAAATGCAAAAAACATACAAGTGTTGGTTTAATGAAAGGAGTTTTTATATGAAAAAAAGTAATTTTGTTGCATTGATCCTTGGGACTGTTAGCGGTATATTGTTCTCTCTCGGTATGTGTATGGCTCTTTTGCCTGAATGGAACGCATTTGCAGAAGGGGTGATTTTCAGTGGTATTGGATTGCTCCTCGGCATTATTGACTTTTTTGTGTGGTGTAAAATGGAGAATAAAAAATGGCCGAAATTGAACGCCCAAAACATCTTTTTCATCGTTTTCGGTATAGTTGGCGCTTTAGTACTCGGTACAGGAATGTGCATGTGCCTTGTCTGGAATATAATTATATGGGGCACTCTTGTAGGATTTCTCGGTATTGTTATGCTGGTTTCTTTGATTCCTATGATTAAAGGTATCAAATGAATATTTTAAAAATGATACGAAACACATATACAAGCCTTATTATCAATCTTGTATATGCTATCGGCAATTGTGCTATCGGTTTCGTTACGTATTCTTGGTGGTATGTTACATTGGGGGCCTATTATTCTGTGTTGACTGTTGCTCGCTTTTCTGTATTGCAAGTCAAACGGAAATCGGGAGAAAACGCTGAGACAGAGCTGTTTGCCAAGCGAATTGCGGGGGTTTTGCTTATTGCTCTTTCCTTTTGCTTGATAGGAATCAATATCCTCTCGGTTGTAAAAGAGCGTGGTAGTGTCTTTCACGAAATTATTATGATCGCAGTCGCCACCTATACTTTTGCTAAAATCACACTGGCTGTAATCGGGCTTGTAAAGGCAAGAGGAAATTCCTCTCCGGTGATAGAAGCCTTAAGAAACATCTCGCTTACGGATGCATTTGTTTCGATTTATTCTTTGCAGCGTTCTATGTTGGTATCATTTTCCGGCATAGAATCGAAAAAGGTTCAGTTATTTAATATTCTGACAGGAACAGCCGTATGGCTGTTTGTGCTGTTGCTTGGAATCAACCTGATCGGAGGGAGGTGTGTAAATATGGCAAAATCTAAACTTATTAAAGCAAATGAAAAAATCGCCGAAACAGTAGTTGATGGATATAAGAAAGTCGAAAAAGGTGTTGTAGGCGGTTACAAGAAGATCGAGCAGGGCGTTGTAAGCGGTTACTCAAAAATTGAAGATAAATTCGTTAATACTTATCTTGCCAAAGACGGTGAATCCGTTGAAGAAGCAAAAGCAAGATTAAAAAAAGAAAATAAGCAATAACAGCAAGGGCAGATTTTACGATTCCTTCGTAAAATCTGCCCTTAAAAACCGTAAGTTTTAGTTCAAGTCCCCCTGTCATTTATTTTTAGGGGATTGCATTTTTTATTTTCATTGCTTTTTTAGGTACGAAAAAACCCAGAAACCGTTGCGGTTACCGGGCTTATCGTGGCGGCATCTATTTTGGTCGCCAATTATGGTTGCGGGAGGCGGATTTGAACCACCGACCTTCGGGTTATGAGCCCGACGAGCTACCGGACTGCTCCATCCCGCGATATGAATGCACTCTTTTGAGTGCTTTTTTATTATAGCATAAATCACCAAAGGATGCAAGCCCATTTCGTAACTTTTTTTACGACAGGATTAGACAAGTTCAGCGGTGAATACTCACCGCTGAACTATGATCTTCTATTCTTCTTCGTCTTCGGTTCCAAGGGGTTTCTCTTCGGTTGCAGTATTTGAAGCTGCCTCAACGTTTCCTTCATCGTCTTCTTCCAAATCAGTGGAATAGTAATCACAGTCGGGGCAATCGTCAATCATATCTTCATCAAAATCATCACAAAGCACGCAGCGTTTCCGTTTAAAATAAGCAACCAGCGCAATCAGCACGCCGACTGCAGCAACCAACAAAGCAATCAAAGAGATTAGGGTACTCTTTTTCATTTCAATTCCTCCTGCCATACAATCTAATGCCAGATATAATTTTCTAGTATTATTATAATCCCTAAACGGGCAAATAACAATCCTTATTTTGGTAATTGCATAGTTTTTACATAATAGACACAAATCCAACCGGTGTTTCATAAGCCTCATAGGCCGTTTTTTATTGATTGGATAGGTGCAAATCTTCTTGCAGGCCTTCATAAATGTTTATGTGCTATGAGAGCTTCAAATCCAAATGTTTTCACATATCATCATTTATCTTACCGTATCTCCATATACGGTGGTTTTATAACACCTGGCACTACCTTAGCACTACACGGCGTTGTTTAAATGCTGGCTTAATGCTGACTTGAAATACCATATTTATTCTATTCATTTGTTTTATCACCGTGTTTTTTAGAAGAGCAAGCATAGAAAGTGGGTACCCACTTTCGTTTTTCGCTTTACAATGCCCATTGGTAAGTTTCAAACCCCTTATTTCATCTACACGATTAATGGAAAGTATAAGAGGGGATTGTTACAGAAGCAAGAAAGGCTGTAATATTGTTTGTATCACCGCAAAAATTCCGGCGCTATTTGAGCACAAAATCGTCAAATGTTTGAGTAATTTCAAAAAGTAATGTTCAAAAGAGTAAGCAGCTATACAATTTTCCAGTTGTTTGATCGCTAAAAACAAATCGCCATATAGCAAGGGCGCAATCTGTAATCGATTGCGCCCTTAGTATAAAACATTACTTTTCCAATAACAGGGTTACTTCTTCAAAAGGCTTTTGCCATCCATTTCGGCAGGCTGGGGAAGTCCCAGCATTTCCAGCATTGTGGGTGCCAAATCAGCCAATTTTCCGCCTTCCTTCAGCTTGCAGGGGTAACCTGCAACCACCAGGGGAACCGGGTTGGTGGTGTGTGCGGTAAAGGGCGAGCCATCCGGCTCATACATCTGGTCGGCATTTCCGTGGTCAGCGGTAATCAACACCGCGCCGCCAACCGACAGTACTTTGTCTACAACCTTGCCCACGCAGGTATCTACTGCTTCCACTGCCGCTACTGCCGCGGCAAATACACCGGTGTGACCTACCATGTCGCAGTTGGCATAGTTGAGAATGATCACATCATAAATGCCGCTGTCTATGCGTTTTAAAACCTCATCGGTCACTTCATACGCGCTCATCTCGGGTTTCAGGTCGTAAGTAGCAACCTTGGGGGAAGGAATCAGCGCACGGTCCTCCCCTTTATAGGTGGTCTCAACACCGCCATTAAAAAAGAAGGTCACATGAGCATATTTTTCTGTCTCGGCAATTCTCAGCTGGGTAAGGCCATGCTCCGAGATGAATTCGCCAAAAGTATTTTTCAGCGATTGCGGCTTAAATGCCACATGTACGTTGGGCATAGAAGCATCATACTGGGTAAAACAAACATAATAGGTGTTAAAAAACCCTTTTTCACGTTTAAACCCGGTAAATTCAGGGTCAACAAAGGTACGGGTGATTTCACGCGCCCGGTCAGGACGGAAATTAAAGAAGACAACCGAGTCATTTTCTTTGATTTCTGCGTCACGCAGGCAAACAGTGGGCAGCACAAACTCATCGGTAATATTTTCGGCATATGATTTTTCCACAGCAACTACCGGGTCATTGTTAAAATTCCCTGCGCCCATTACCATAGCGTCATAGGCCTTGTTTACACGCTCCCAGCGGTTGTCACGGTCCATGGCATAGTAGCGGCCCATAACAGTTACAATTTTGCCAATTCCTAGCTCGGTCAGTTTCGCCTGCAGCTGCGCAACAAAATCTTTGCCAGAGGTTGGAGGAACGTCTCTGCCGTCTAAAAAGCAGTGAATATAAACCTTATCCAAACCATTTTTCTTGGCCAGGTCCAGCATTCCATACAGGTGCTGAATGTGGCTGTGCACGCCGCCGTCAGAAAGAAGGCCCATTAAATGCAGTGCAGTACCGTGTTTTTTACAGTTTTCCACAGCACCCAGCAGCTCGGCATTCTCAAAAAAATCTCCGTCAGCAATTGATTTGGTAATGCGGGTAAGCTCCTGGTAAACAACGCGGCCGGCACCAATGTTGGTATGCCCAACTTCAGAGTTGCCCATCTGCCCATCGGGCAAGCCTACATTCATCCCCGAAGCGCCGAGCGTTGTCTTTGGGTTTTGACCAAAAATACGGTCAATATTGGGAGTTTTGGCTGCCTGAATGGCATTTCCATAATCGGTGCCGCTCTGGCCAAAACCATCTAAAATCATTAACATCAAAGGTTTCATGCTATTTTCTCCAATCCGCCGGCTTAAAAACCGGCCATGCGTAAATCGAAATTACTTGGAGGCCGCTGCTACGATTGCTGCAAAATCCGGTGCTTTCAGCGAAGCACCGCCGATCAGCCCGCCGTCAACATCCTCTTTACCCAACAGTTCCTCTGCATTGGCTGCATTCATCGAGCCGCCATACTGTACGGTTATTGCATCACCTGCTGCTTTGCCATACAGTTCGGCAACCACTTCACGAATGCAGTGGTTTACTTCGTTGGCCTGGTCTGCGGTAGCAGTTTTACCGGTGCCAATTGCCCAAACCGGCTCGTATGCAATAATAATTCTCTTCAGTTCTTCCGCCGAAACGCCGCCCAATGCCACTTTGGTCTGCATGGAAACAATTTCGGAAGTGATGCCCTGCTCGCGCTGCTCCAGCAGCTCGCCAACACAAAGGATGACAGTGAGGCCAGCATCCAGGGCTGCGCGCACTCTATGATTTACGGTAATATCGCTCTCGCCAAAATACTGCCGGCGCTCGGAATGGCCAATAATCACATATTCCACACCCATCTCGGTGAGCATATCGGCAGAAATCTCAGCAGTAAAAGCACCGGATTTTGCCCAATGGCAGTTCTGAGCACCCACTTTGATATTGCTGCCTTTGGTAGCGGCCATTGCGGTTTCCAGGTCAGTGTAAGGAACACAAATAACAACGTCACATTTTGCGTCTGCAACAACAGGTTTTAATGCCTCAATCAGTTCTTTCGCCTCTGCGCGGTTTTTGTTCATCTTCCAGTTTCCAGCGATAACAGCTTTTCTCAGTGCTTTATTCATTTTATATCATCCTTTATATAAAATTATAGAAGGGGATACCCCCGATATCAGTAATAACAGCCCGGAAACTAAATTTCCAGGCTGTTGTTTGTAGCCAGTTAGATTTTTGCAATTTTCTTATGAACGCTCTCGTCCTCAGAAACAACTTTAATGGGTTTGGAAAAATCGAGGGCAAACAGGCCAATGAAGGATTTGGCATCTACCATAACCGAATCATCTTCCGAGTGGAGAAATACATCCTGATCAGACTCGCAGGCAATCTCCTGTACACGCTGGATCTCATTAATCGAGTTAAAAGTTTTTCTCGTGATCATAATCCTCTTCCTTTCCGTCAAATAAATTTATGTGTAAATGGGGGAAGGATCAGCTCCCGCCATCCCATTTTGCCAATTACTCCATGGCGCTGAACAGCTCATGAATAAACAGGCTGGATGTTACGCCTGTAAAGGATTACTTGTCATTGAGGCAGGCAATGCCAGGCAGCTCCAAACCTTCCAAAAATTCCAGAGAAGCTCCGCCGCCGGTAGAGATATGGGTCATCTTATCGGCATAGCCTAATTTGGTAACCGCAGAAGCAGAATCACCGCCGCCAATAATCGAGATTGCGCCGCTGTCTGCAACTGCTTTGGCAACCGCATTGGTGCCGTTGGCAAATTTTTTCATTTCAAATACGCCCATAGGCCCGTTCCAAATTACGGTACCGGCGCCTTTTAAAGCCTCGGCAAACAACTGCTCGGTTCTGGGGCCAATGTCCATACCCATCCAGCCGTCTGGAATGGAGTCAGAATCAACTACCTGGGAATTGGCAGTTTCAGCAAACTCGTCCGCAATGACGTTATCTACCGGAATCAGGAAGCTGACGCCTTTCTCTTCGGCTTTTTTCATCAGATCTTTTGCAAGCTCGATTTTATCGGTCTCACAAATTGAGGTACCAACATTCCAACCCTTTGCAGCCATAAAGGTATAAGCCATTCCGCCGCCAATAATCAAAGTATCTACTTTATCGATCAGATTGTTGATCACGCCGATTTTGTCCGAAACTTTTGCTCCGCCCAAAATAGCCACAAAGGGGCGTTTGGGGTTAGCCAAAGCACCGCCCATAATAGAAATTTCTTTTTGAATCAGGTAACCGCAAACTGCCGGCAGGTAATCGGCAACACCAGCAGTGGAGGAATGTGCGCGGTGAGAGGTGCCAAACGCATCGTTTACATAAATTTCTGCCAAAGAAGCAAACGCTTTGGAAAGTTCGGCATCATTTTTAGTCTCGCCTTTTTCAAAGCGAACATTCTCTAACAGCATAACTTCGCCGTCTTTTAAGGAAGCGGCCATCTCTTTTGCGCTTTCACCAACCACGTCTTTTGCCATTTTCACTTCCTGGCCCAGGCATTCGGAAAGGCGTTTTGCAACAGGAGCCATAGAAAACTCGGGGTTCACTTCGCCCTTGGGGCGGCCCAGATGAGAGCAGAGGATTACTTTAGCACCATGCTTCACCAAATACTCAATGGTGGGCAGGGATGCAATAATTCTTTTGTCACTGGTGATTACGCCATCTTTAACAGGAACGTTAAAATCACAGCGAACCAAAACTTTTTTACCGGATACGTCAATATCCTCAATGGTCTTTTTGTTGATAGCGGTCATGTCCGTCATCCTTTCGACTTATCATTCTATTTCCCTTGGAATATCCCTCGGGGTAATTGCAGTTTTTTCGCTGTGCCCGGCAAACCCCCTATTAGGCACTGCGACGAAAATCATTGGGAACAGTTGTTAAATATACAACAATTCATTAGTTATTTTAAATCAAAACCCCTGAAAATGCAAGGGTTTATGCGCCTGATTCTGCTAATTTTGCCATAAATTGGCGCTTCTTTATGCAAAAGGTTTGTCACCCCTGACGCAACTGTGAATTTTGCCGGAAAATTCTTTTTTTACAAGTTAGCTCAGTCTGCTTTTCATACCAAAATTTTTCTTCCTGCTCGTTTTCTATGCGGTTATTTTGCCCGTATTTCATTGGAACAAACAAAATATTTTAGATCATTACAAATATACCCGCAAAACAAAGCGCTCTGCGGATTATTCCCGCCGTAAAACTATAGAAGCCTGTACAAAATGATTACGCTATATGGGTTCAACAACTGTTTTTATAAATGGTAATTAGGGCGGCTTTTCCGTTAAATAATCGGCTCTGATCTATCATTTATAAAACGGTAAAGAACGGTTTGATACAACCCCCAATTCCCTCAACTGTTGTATTTAGTGGTTCAGAACCTATACCCTGATGGTCAAACTGAAAGGTTTTAATATTTTGCGGCAGCAGGACTGCAAATTTTGGGCAGACCGTCGCTTTTTACAAAATTAAAAGTGTACGGATTTCAGAAAAACCAGCAGATGCAATTCCGATCAGTTGGGCTGGAAACGGCAATAAGATTTTAAAAAATTTAATAGAAGTTCTTTTCGGCTTTTTATTAGCCAAACCTGTAACATCAATAGAACATAATAAATTCAGGGCGTCATCGTTTGGTCGAAACAATAACGCCCTGAAGTATTTTTAGGAAAAAGAACCCTTACCCATATCGTTTTTATTTTATGGTCTCTTATTGCCCTGTAAAATAAACGCCACGGTCTCTGGTCCCGAGTTGATTGAAACGGAAGCACCCAAAAAATACACCCCGACCGGCGGCTTTCCGGCAATTTGGGTACACAGCTTTATCAGTTCTTCCGCTTCTTCTTCCTTGGTGGTTTTGGCCACAATGTAGTCCGACCCCGGAATATACCGCTTGCGGAAAAGCTCGGCCATTTGCGGTACCATCTGCTTGTCGCCGCGCATTTTTACAATGGTTTTGGTGTTGCCATCTATCATTTCGACAATAGGACGGATTCCAAGGGCTTCACCGACAATGGCAGACGCCGCACTGATGCGCCCGGAACGTTTCGCAAACTTTAAAGAATACATCCCAATATATATTTCTGAACGGCGAATAAAATCATCCAAATATTCCAGTACCTCCTCCACTCCAGCCCCCTGCCGGGCAAGTTTGGCTGCCTGAGGTACCGAATAGCCATAAACTGCACAGTACGCACGGGAATCTACCACATGTATTTTCAGCTTTCCCTCAGTTTCAGGGAATTCTTCTTCCAACATCTTTGCCGCCATCTCAGCGGCATGAAAGGTGCTGGAGCCTTTTGCATTCATGGTGGTGCAGATGACATCGGTGTACCCTTCATCAAAAGCTTCCTTATAGGCTTCCAAAAATTGAATAGGTAGAATATGACTGGTAGCAGGCAGTTCCTGGGCATTTGCTAAAACAGTATAAAACTCCTGACTGGTAAAGTCCTTCCGTTCCAAATACCCAACTCCGTCTACCGTAATGGGTACATGCATCAGCTTAATGTCATACTCCTGCAGGTCTTCATCCTTAATATCGCTGGTGGAATCTATAATGAACTTAATTCGCTCCATATATTTTTTAATCCTTCCATGTATACTTGGTGAGTTGGCCGGCGGCCTGTAGCTTGGGGTAACCCCACTGCCGCAGAACTTCGTAGGTTGCAATTGCCACAGTATTGGATAAATTCAGGCTTCGTGCTCCTTCAATCATAGGTAAACGCACACACCAGTCCGGGTTTTGGAAAAGCAAATCTTCCGGCAAACCCGCATCCTCACGGCCAAATACCAAGTAGGCTCCATCAGGATAAGAAACATCACTGTGGATTTTTCTGCCCTTTGTGGTGAAATAGAAAAAGGGGCCGTTATTCTTTGCAAAAAAGTCTTCCATAGAGCTATACTGGGTAATATCCAAAAGGTACCAATAATCCAATCCGGCGCGTTTTAATTTTTTGTCGTCAATGGAAAAACCCAGTGGGCCTACCAAATGCAGGCTTGCTCCTGTTACCGCACAGGTTCGAGCTATGTTACCGGTATTTTGGGGAATTTGCGGTTCCACCAGAACCAGGTTTAATTTTGCCATGTTTTTGTATCTCCCCATTTTTCCAGCATTGGCATAAGCCTTTGCATTCATACTATTTTCATAAAATTTTCATTTGCAAAAAAGATAGAGCTGCAACGGGCCCCTCATGTACAGGCAGGTAACATCGGCAACAATTTTTAGTTTGAAAACCACCTTGTCAAGGCGTTTACACAAACCCCCTTTTGCCGAAAGTTAGTGAACTTGAGGCGGGAAGTTACTGTTTTCCGCATTTTTAAATGCATTTCTCACGATACCGCCAAAAACAGCCACCTGTATTGACAAACGTCGCTACACATTTTGCGCGCAGGTTATTGACCTGTTGTAGCGCTCCACTACCCAAGTATAACAAGCGTTACATCTTATTTTACACAGTTCTGTTATTGATTTCAAGTATCAATCGTTACATATTTTCAATGTTCATAAATTTTTAAGTCCCTTATGGGGTACCAAACCAGCTTACCTCTTATATTACGCTGCAAATAATATTGATCGATTCGCTGCTAAAGCAGCCGGACCCGGTGTATGAATTTTCAGCAAGGTATTTTATTGATTTTTCGCTTTGGCTCTTGCTTGAAGCGAAAGCTAGCGGAATACCTTACCGGCAATACCGGTGGTTTCAACTAAAAAAGGACAAACGCAGTAAATCTGCGTCTGCCCCTCAAATACAGCTTTTTTGCCTGCCTGCCCTCTTGGGCAGGGACACGATGGTATATTTAAATTCTATATTCTAAGCCTTAATAGGGGAATTAAGCTTCCAAGACCCCAACAGGCAATATCCTCTCTCCAATTTGCTTACAGCCTATTTTTCAAACCTAGTCTGGTTAGATTCGAATTTTTTCGTAAATTCCGGCTTTTTTCAGAGCTGTCCGCATAACCGGAGCCAATGCTAACGAAACAACGACAGCAAACACCGAATTAATGCCTGAGGTAATATATTTTGTAGTGTTGGCAACAACCGCCGCCTGCCAGGTACTGCCGCTAAGCACCAATGTAAGAATAGATTTACCAAAATGCAGCACCATGTAAGAAACCGACCCAGCAATGGCGCCAATTAAATTCCATTTAAAGCTCTGACCCTTGTTATCCCCCAAATGTGAGATTTTTCCGCATACGAACCCCATCATAAAGAAAAACACCAGGGTAAACGGTGCGCTGGCTACAAAGGCCGGGTTGGTCAGATCAAAAAGAGCAGAACCAATTCCCGCTGCCAAACCACCTCTTAACCCACCAAACAACAGGCCGCCCAATAAGCAGAGCGCATTGCCCATTTTAAGCTGGGTAGGACCGCCCGGAGTCGGGATAGGCCCAATTTTTAACAAAAACGTTGCCACAAATACAGCAGCAGCCATAACACCGACCACTACCAGATCGTAGGTACTCCATTTTTTCTCGCTGTTCATTGCATACACCCTCAATTAACGGTATTTGCTTACAGCGCTGCGTAACCCTTTAACAGATCCTTCTGGGTAAGCCAGCTTAAAGACGTTTCGAGCATGACGCCATGACGGGTGTCGGTTCCGTAGCTGAAGGTGGTTTTAATCACCAGCTCTAAAAAACGGGTTGCACGTTCCATGGCAATTGGCAGACTATCCCCCGTAAGTAAACCTCCCACCAGTACACTGGAAAAAATATCGCCAGTGCCGGGGTAAGAGACTGGAACATAGTCGCATACTACAATCCAAAAGGAGCCCCGCTCTTTATCGTAACCCAAATTTGCCATCTCTCCGGCAGCCATTTGCACTCCGGTAATGACAACCTGTTTTGGTCCCAACTCGCTCAGTTTTAACAGCATGCTTTTGGCCTGGGTGCGGGTTACCGGCTGGCTTTGGTATTCCTGCCCCAACAGCATACATGCCTCGGTCAGGTTTGGCGTAATAATGTCTGCCTCCCGTGCCAGTTCCCCCATTCTTCTGCGTATGCTTTCCCCCATGGTGCGGTAGGCTTTTCCATGGTCACCCATTACCGGGTCCACCACGTGCAGCGCATTGGGGTAAGCACGCAAAAATTCCAGGCAATGGTCTATCTGTGCTTCCGAACCCAAAAAACCGCTGTAAATACATTCAAACTCAATATCCAGGCGCTTATAATGGGCTAAGCATGGGTTCATATAGTCGGTAAGGTCCCGAAACTCTACCTCACCCAATCCACCAGTATGGGTGGAAAGGACAGCAGTAGGCACCGGGCAAACCTGTACCCCCATAGCGGATAGTACCGGCAGAATGACTGCTAGGGAGCACCGCCCAAAACCAGAAAGATCATGAATAGCTGCAACCCTACGTGGTCTGTTTTCCATAAGTTACCTCGCTTTAGTAAGCAGTTTTATTATATTCCCCATTCCTACATGGAGCAAAACAGCCGACTGCGTGTTTATTAAATCAAAAATTATTCGTTTTATATAATGATTGATGCTATTTTAAAAAAATTTTATAATATTCCACTAAAACCATAACAAAATTTTGAAAAAGAAATCAGGCAAACAAAAAATTGTATATTTTTGGAGCAATCGTTCCCATTTTATTTGTGCATATGGTAAAAAGTGATGGGTGTTTGCCCGGCAGTTTGTGAAACAATAGTAGTGCGAAAGCGATTCATAATTTAAAGGAGGAATCAACCTATGAACAGAACCACATCGACCGCTCTTACAGGCCTGGCGGTTACCATGGCAGTAGGTACCGCAGCTTATATGATGTCTGGTAAAAACATGAAATCCCAACGGAAAGCTTTGAAAAAAAATGCCGGCAAAGCAATCCGCACTGTTGGAAATTTCATTGACAACGTCTCCTATATGATGAAGTAGGCATCGCAAACAACTTTGGTTATAACACACCCGCTTATGCCGTTGTAACGCCGCCTATGGTTTAACCAAGCCGTTAATGCAAAGGTTAAAAGCCCACAAAAGCCCGCTTAGGCGGGCTTTTGCTTTAGCCGACAATAATTTTCCCTTCCGGAATAACCTCTTTTTTGTTGCCGCTGCCGCGCATTGCCAGCGAAAGTGCCAGCGATACAGGGCCAACCCTGCCCAGAAACATGGATAGAATTAAAACAATTTTAGATGGAACATTGGCAATCGAGGTGACACCAGTGGAAACACCCACCGTTGCAAATGCCGAAACAGATTCAAAACAGGCGTCTAACCCGGAAACCATATGGCTTTCGCTAGTCGTAAAGAAAATAATAATAGAACAGGTAGCAACAGCCAAAACACCAATCATCATAACAGACAGCGATTTATATACAACCTGTTTATTCACTTTACGTTTTAAAATAACTGTGTCGTCCCGGCCTTTTACAACACTGACAACCGTCATAACAATTACCATAAAGGTGGTTACTTTAATACCGCCGCCAGTAGAGCCTGGTGCCGCACCAATAAACATAAGCACAATCGAAACCATCTTGGTCAACCCATTCAGCGGTTCCAACGGAATAGAGTTAAACCCCGCGGTACGTAAAGTTACTGACTGAAAAAATGAATTGAGCACTTTTTTGTAAAATGGCATTTCACCAATCGTAGCAGGGTTGGACCATTCAATAATTAAAAACGCCAGGGTACCAACTACAATCAGCGCACCGGTGCAAAGCAGAACTATTTTGGTATGCAGCAGTAGTTTTTTGGTTTTCCGGTAATTAATCAGGTCATTCCACACCGCAAACCCCAAACCACCTATAATAATGAGCAGTGCAATGGTAAGTATAACATTAAAATTGCCATTATAATGAATCAGGGAGGAATACTCTCCTTCCCGCCCTAAAATATCGAACCCTGCATTGCAGAATGCGGATATTGCTAAAAAGAAGGAGATAAAAACGCCCTGTGCACCATATTTTGGAACAAAGGTCAAACAAAGGGAGAGCATACCAATCATTTCAATAAGGAAAGACACCAGAACGACCATCTTAACAAGTTTTGTAATTCCGACCATGCTGGAAGAATTGATCGATTCCTGGGCAAGCTGCATACTGCGCAGGCCCAGTTTTCGGCCAATCAGCACGTTAAAAAAAGTTGTAAAGGTAACCAAGCCCAACCCGCCAATCTGAATCAATGCAAGAATAACAATTTGACCAAAGGTTGTCCATTTTGTAAAAGTGTCAAATACTATAAGCCCTGTCACACAGGTAGCCGAGGTGGCGGTGAATAGAGCATCCAAAGGGTTGGTGAAGTGCCCATCCCTTGCAGAAAACGGCATCATTAAAAGCAGCGTACCTGCTAATATTACCATGGCAAAACTAACCGAAATCACCCTGGTAGAAGAGCCGAAAACCCGGCTTAGCAGGGTTTGTTTTTTTGCGGACTCCTGCACAATACTTACCTACCTAACCTAGGGGCGTTTGATCACGTCGTTTGCCAAAACAGCGGCAATCTGCCACGTTTAAAAAACTAGTTGGATCACCGAACGTATTCCTACAGTTTTCGTTTTACAGCAAACTTTTCTATTTCAAACAAGCCCTAATTATCATATGTATTCCGCCCATTCCTTTTGGGCGGGGCTATCTTTCCAATTCTTTTGGATCAATTAAATACCGTTTTGCCTCATCAATAAGGTTTTTGTCATTGCGAAAAGTTACAACTTTGTGGGCTTCTTTTAAATCAACCCACTTAATCTCGCTCACTTCCTCTTCCTGTTTCTTTACCTTGTCATCTCTTGCGTGGCCTAAAAAATACACCACTTGTTTTTTTACATTCGGCTTCGGGTAATACTCCACACTTTTACGGAAACCCTCCAGCAAATCAATGCTCAGGCCAGTTTCTTCCTTAACTTCCCTCAGTGCGGTTTGGTGCTCGTTCTCGCCATTTTCCACATGGCCTTTTGGAAAAGACCAGTGTCCGCCATAGCGATGCTTCAGCACCAGTAATTCAATTTTATCATCCTGCTTGCGGTACACCAATGCACCGCAGGACTTCTCTCGTTTAAGTCCCTGCACGCAAATTCTACCTACCTTGTTGAAAATTTTCTTTCGCTTCTTCTAGTTTAAACCTGAACAGG
The DNA here is from genome assembly GCA_900104565.1 of Ruminococcaceae bacterium Marseille-P2935. GTDB lineage: Bacteria > Bacillota > Clostridia > Oscillospirales > Ruminococcaceae > Marseille-P2935. The sequence goes on along the minus strand of LT629951.1, from coordinate 357,747 downwards.
GCAGATTATCCCGTTCCAAGCTGAAATGGAAACGTGTCCCAGCGAAATCCTTTATTAATATAGCATCTTTTACGATAATAATAAAGTGTTCTGCGCATTTTCTTCCATTCAGTTGACAAAACATACGCTTCATTGTAAAATAAATGCGTTGTTTCAATGGAAAAAACCGCATAAATAGTCTATTCGCCCCCATAGTTAAATGGATATAACAAGCCCCTCCTAATAACTTGTTAGTACGGGGAAAATGAACTGAATAATAATCTGGATGGGAATACAAATCCAGATAGGTTTTCTCAAAAAATCTAAAAAAGGCGGCGTTAGCATTTTCCCAAAAAAGAATTTTTACATCCAAATTTCTAATAGATTTTGGGTATAAAAATATAATCTGGAACCCGAATCGGAAGGCCGAAAAGCCTTGAAAAATAAGGGTTTTTATCAAATGTCTCCGTAGCTCAGTAGGATAGAGCGGCTGCCTCCTAAGCAGCAGGCCGGAGGTTCGAATCCTCTCGGGGACGCCAGCCAATAGACGTGGAAGTATTCTAAGTAATCTTCCGCGTTTTCTAATATTTTAATCTAATATTTTTAATTTACAATTAGAACAAATCTAAAAAATAATATGTTTCACCAAAAACACGATGAAAATTTGAAGAACGATTTTTCTAAAAGAGAGGTATATTCACTGTTGCTGGGTGTTTCTTTGTGTACTTCTCTGTATAAATTGAATGATGATATCTTACATAGCCTTGTGGTGGTCACCATCACAGGGCTTTTTTTGCTGTAATGCTACGGTCATTCAAAACATGAACATCCGTGATCTTGCGGCAATTGTTCTCTTTGCATTTGATCTGGAAGTTCCTACTATGAATGAATCTAGCTGGATATCACAGATTCCGGAAAGAATTTTTGAAGATCAGTCCCTTCTTGCATATCGGGATATTTCTCATCTGAATAGTGCAGCTCCGAGAATTTCAAAAGCGGCACATACATCTTAGTTGATTTAATTGAGTTTTTTCATCTGATTATAAATATTTTCAAAAAAATATCTTTATTTCGAGACCTATATTTGGTAAAATGTTTTTGATAAGAATAGTTGTCGGTCACAGACGATATATATTCTCATTTCTGTCGTATCTGTTCTGGGAAAAACGACAGGATGGTATGTATACCAATCCTGTACATACCTTAATCACCTGGAATTCATAGAAACTTGATAATGGCAAACCTTTTGAAAAATTGGGGCGCAAAGTTAAGGGGTCTACGGCTTTTACAAGCTATGACAGCCCGACCGTCTATGTTTCTTTTCATCTTTCGAAATCATTTTACAAAAAGGAGAAGTTAAACATGGCAAAAAAACTTTACCAAGTTCTTTCCACATTACTGGCTCTTGTGTTGTGCTCAAGTGTAGTCAGCACACCGGCAATGGCAAAAACAACTTTAGACAACGGCAACATCTGGTATGGTGACGAAATGGCTGTTGAAGTGACAGCGGGTACCGAAGGCTATAATTACATGTCTCTGTTCAGAAAGCCTAGTCACGCGTATGAAATCAGCAATCACTTCATGGCAAGCGAATCCCCTCAGACATTTGTTGTAATCGATACTGCTGCATACAACGGCACAACATGGACACCTAATGGGATTTATTCTCCCTATACAAGTAACTACGATGTTACTTACTGCTGTGATGTTGAAACCATAATTGGTGACAGCATTTATTACAAGCGTATGAACCTTGAAGACAGCGAGTATTTCAATAATGAAAATGCTGCTAAAATTCGTTCTATTGTAACCAATTCCTATCCATATGTTTCTCTGGAAGCTATGAAAGCCGATCTGGCTGAGAATGGCTTCACAGACGCAGACAAACTGACTCGCGGTGATATCATTGCAGCGGTTCAGACTGCTATCTGGACATGCGCTAATGGCGGCGAAACATTGAGATATAACAAAACCTACAATGTTCCTGACAACTTCCAGTGGGGCACTGTAATGCACGATTACAACAATGAAATGAAGAATGAGGACGGTACTTTTGACTGGGCAACCGGCAATAGAAAATTCACTAATCTTACCGAAGTCGGCACACGTGTTGACGCACTTGTTGATTACCTGCTGACGCAGAATGCTGTGTATGCAGACAAAGCACAGATCATTATCACAGATCTGAAAATGACAGGCGCACCTGTTGCTTTAAATGGCGAATATTACACAACAAATCTTGAAATCACACTGAACAATAGCGGCAGCGGTTATCAGGATAATATCCAGATCACTGTAACAGCAGGAGACAACGTAGAGGTTGTTCCTGTAAAACTTGGCACCGAAACATACAACATTAAAGTAGTTGCACAGCCTGGCGACACTATCAAAGCAGTTGTGTCCGGTACCCAGGTTCTTCACAAAGGAGTTTACTTCTATGCACCTAAAGCAGCTGATGTAAATAACGACGGTATTGCTACCAGTCGCGAAGTATCTCAGAACTTAGTTGGTGTAGCAATGGGCGAAACTCCTGTTTACGCTGAAGCAAGCATTGGATTCAACAATGTAACTTTCAGAGGCGGTACTGTTTCCAACATCAGCTATATGTTCATCAACAAAGAAACCGGAAACGTTGAATTCATCAATAAGATTGATATTAACGATGATGCTACATCGACTCCTATCCTCATGGCAGACAACTATGTTTCCGTAATGTTCATGAAGCAGGGCACTTCCGGTATGTTCTGGTTTTCAGAAGTAGTTGATGCAACTCTTGTAAATGCTGCGATTGACTGCCTGATTGACAACAATCCTTCCTACAAAGGCCACAATGCTATCGCATTTGGCAACGGTAGTCACAAACTGGAATTCAAGAAGAATAAGTGTGTAACATATACTTTCGGCTAAAGCAATGTTGTAGTTTATAGTTGGTGATGCTGAATTAAGTCCCGAGCAACTACTGAAAATCTTGAGTAACCCAGAAATGGCTGCACTTATAAATACATTGGCACAAGCAATTAAATAAAATTACATAGAGAGTATTGAACGAACGAATCCATCTAGAAAGAGTCTATCAGTACTCTTTTTGTTATATGGACTTTCTGATGCTGTCATGATAATATGGTGTCATAGAAAGTGCGTCCCCTGAGGGTTAACAGGGTACTAATATCCCATTTATCTAATACCGGCGAGTAATGGAAAATGCATTTTCCGCTACTGTTAGAAAAATCTAAAAAACGTCTAAAACGTACCCATGAACATCTAACGAAATGGGTGAACTCAGACAAACCTAAATGTAAATGGACTCGGACACCGAAAAAGCCTTGATGTTTACAGCATTTTTTGAATGCTAATGAACAAAAAGGGAAAGTGTTTACGGGTTCTCCTAAGGGCTAGTTGTAGGTTCGATTCCTACTGGGGGTGCCAGAAAACCGGACAAAAAGGATTTTCTTTTTGTCCGGTTTTTTTATGTTCTTCCAAAAATTTGATAGATAGTTTTTATCTTAAAAAGGTTATTTAAATTTTTTAAAGCTTTTTTCCTGCAGTTTCCAAAGTCGGGACATCTGTGCGTTTACGTATTTCAAAAACAAACTGATGCCTGCATTAGCAATCACAGCAGTTTTTGTGGGCATGAAGAACATATTACTATGGAACTACTGAAGGTCGAACTTTTTTCCCTGTGTTTCCGGTTCCCTGTTGATGCAACAACCTGTTGCAATTTGTCGGCTGTCAGCACATTTGCCATACTATTTTTTCGTTTTTAAACAATATAGAATATCCTATTCTAAAAAAGTTTTAACGTGCGGCACTGTTTTTTTTCACTGCAAATTTTTGGTTGCTGCGCACCGCAGGGTAAAGTTCCGGCCAACAGCATATTTATGGACAATTTCAGCATACTATCAGGGAAATCAAAACAAATTGGAGTGTGTTTTATGAGTTGCGAGCCTAAATTTTTCTCATGTAATGATGGAAAAAACATTGTACAGTTAATTGCAGGGGACAACCCCGAGCATTTAAAATGTTTCAGTGAAACTATGACTGAACTGACTGCCAATACTTCAGAAGGGGCCTCAGAAAAGCATCTGCCTGTGGTGGAACGCAACTACAACGAGGTCACGGTAAAGGTGGGCAGTGTTTTTCACCCCATGAGCGAAGAGCATAGTATTAACTGGGTTTACCTGCAAACCCAAAAAGGCGGGCAGATTGTTTATCTCTCCCCTCAAGACGAACCAGTCGCGCAGTTTTGTGTTGCAAACGGTGATGAACCGCTAGCCGCTTATGCCTGGTGTAATCTACACGGATTTTGGAAAACAGAAATTTAACAGAAAAAGGAGACAGCCCCTCCGGCAGAAGATGGAGGGGCTGTTTTATGCCATACCTTTAAAAAAGCATGTTGGGTTTTCCTTGGAAAAGAAAATTTTGCAATAATCACAGATGGCATTCACGGTAAGCCGCAAACAGGCTAAAACTGCTCCCTGTAAAAACAAAACGATCGGTCAGGCAGTTGTTCAAAAAACAGCAACCAAAATGGAAATTAACTTCTAAAGATGCTTTGGTCTTCAAAGCAAACAGCACCGAGTGCTGGCAAAAAAGCAGGCTTTCGCCCGCAGCGAGGATAAGGCCCGGGGGGATGGCCTTGGCGATAGAAAATACAGTTGTTTCTGTTTGCCGATGTAAAGTTCGAAAAATTTGTACAGCCTTTTAGCCTTAATCATAGTTCAACTGACGGTATGCACAACCCTAAAAAGGTAGGTTACTAGCTGTTCTCAAGAGAAGTCAAATATTTCTACGCTTGCGTTGATTTATCCTGCCACCCATAAATGGGAAAATCATTCGCTCATTTTATTATTTTAAATGATTGACTTTTAAATCTTAAGCATTTTTATATCATACCTCCACCGGCAGAGCCGGTGGTTTCCAAATAAAAAACTCCCTGCACCAATTGGTGCAGGGAGTTTTTTTATTTGATGGGCAGCCCGCAGGGGTGATTTGGTGTACAGTCAAACGCCTGGTCAGAGGTAACCGCATGGTACTGCCTCCAGCCGCCTGCCAGGTTGCTGCAGTCAAAACCGTTCTGAGAAAGAATCCGGCAGGCTACATAGCTTCTTAGCCCGCTTTGGCAATTGACATAGATCGGTTTCTTTTTGTCCAGCTCATATAAATGGTCTCGCAGCAGGTGCAGCGGTATATTGACGGCCCCCTCAATATGCCCCCGTTCATACTCCGGTACGGTGCGCACATCCAGCAGGGTGACACTGCCGTCCCTGGGCAGCTGTGCCACATCATGCCAATGATGCTGTTTTATTTTTCCAGTCATCAAATTTTCAATCACAAAACCCGCCATATTCACAGGGTCTTTAGCTGAAGAAAACGGGGGGGCATAGCACAGCTCCAGCTCGGTAAGGTCGGCTGCGGTCAGGTTGGCGCGAATTGCTGTGGCAAGCACATCACAGCGCTTGTCCACCCCGTCAAATCCCACAATTTGAGCGCCCAAAATCCGCCCGGACCCCTTTTCAAATAGCACCTTAAGGCTCATATTGCTGGCGCCTGGGTAATAGGTGGCATGGGATGCGCTGTAGAGGAACACCTTATCATAATCCAGACCGGCAGCTTTCGCCGCCCGTTCATTCAAACCGGTGGCAGCAGCGGTCATGTCAAAAATTTTCAGCACGGCTGAACCCTGTGTCCCTTTATAGCTGCTGTTCAGCCCGCATATGTTGTCTGCGGCTATACGCCCCTGCCTGTTGGCCGGGCCCGCCAAAGGCACATAACCCGGCTGGCCAGTAACAAAATCGGTAATCTCTACCGCGTCGCCTACTGCGTAAATATTTTTATCTGATGTACGCATCTGCGTATCCACCTGAATAGCGCCCTTTTCACTGAGCTGAAGCCCAGCCGCTTTCGCCAGCTTGGTATCAGGGCGTACCCCTACCGACAGCAGCACCATATCGGCAGCCAGCTCTCCGCCGCTCAGTTCCACTTTCAGGCCATCCTCTTCCGACCGGAATGCCTTTACCTGCTCTTTCAGGCGCAGTTCCAAGCCCTTGGTTTTTACATAGTGGTGAATATCACATGCCATATCGTAGTCCAAAGGGCCTACTACATGATCCATCATTTCCACTACGGTAACCTTAAGCCCGGCACGGGTCAGGTTTTCGGCCATCTCCATACCAATATAGCCGCCCCCTACCACAACTGCTGTTTTGGGGCGTTTTTCCTCAATATATTCCCGGATTTTAAACGTATCGGGAATATTGCGAAGAGTAAATATTCTATTGTCATCTGCTCCGGGAATAGGCGGCCGTACCGGCTCTGCGCCAGGGGAGAGGATTAATTTATCGTAGCTTTCTTCATGGACAGTGCCATGTTTTAGGTTTTTAATGGTAACTGTCTGTACTTTGGGGTCAACCGAAACAACCTCCTGGTTGACCCGTACATCCACACGGAAACGTGCATAAAAACTTTCTGGGGTTTGCAAGGTTAAATCGGCTTTATCGGTAATTTCTCCGCCTACATAATAGGGCAGCCCACAGTTGGCGTAAGAGATATAGTTTCCCCGCTCTAGTAGAATAATCTCGGCCTGTTCATTCAGCCTACGCAGCCTGGCCGCAGCCGAAGCACCGCCTGCCACGCCGCCAATAATGACAACTTTCATTTTCAAACCCCTTTCCATCTTTCGGTTTTGTACACCGGATTAGTGTATTTTCATTCTAGCACAAAAGGTTTTCCATAACAAGGTTATCTGCCATAATTGTAAGCTTTTCTTCCGCGCCATAAGCAAAATACCGAAAGAAGAACCGAAAAAAATTCGGCAAAAGGTACGGCCAGCCATACTCCATTTACCCCCAGCATTCGGGGAAGTAGCAGCATACCCAGCACAATAAATACGCCTGTACGCAAAAAAGATAAAAATGCTGAAATTTTACCGTTTGACAGGGCAGTAAAAAAGGACGACGCAAAAATATTCATTCCTGCAAACAGGTAATTGATCGAAAAGAGCAAAAACCCATGAATGGCAATCTCATACACCACCGTCCCCTTGGGGGAAAAGACGCTTACGACAGGAGAAGCAAGCCCTATTGCAAGCAGAAATACCAGCACGGAAGATACCGTTATACTCCCAATACATATTTTATAGATACGACGCAGATGAGGAAAGTTCTCGCTGCCATAATTAAAGCTGATAACCGGCGCGACCCCTATGGAAAAACCCAGATACATGGCGGTAAGTAAAAACTGAGAGTACATAACAATGGTAATGGCGGCTACGCCATCCTCCCCCAGCAGCTGCATCATAGCCAGGTTAAACAGAAAAGTTACCACGCCGGTAGAAAGGTTGGTAACCATCTCGGAAGACCCATTTCCGCAGCTCTGCCAAAGCATTCTCCAGTCCAACACAGGCTTTGCAAAGCGAAGCCCTTCCTTACGTACAAGAAAAAAAACGACCCCATATACAGCCGGTATCAAATACCCCGCAGCCGTGGCTAGCGCAGCACCCTGAATACCCATACCCAGGGGTACAATTAATATAAAATCCAATACAGCATTGGTAACACCCGCTAAAACAGTAAGGGTTAACCCGGTACCCGGCCTGCCAGCTGTAACAAAAAAAGATTGGAACAACAGCTGCAATACCGATGCAGGCGTAAAAATCAGTAAAATTGCAAGGTATTCTTTGCATAATTGTACCAGTTTTTCATTGGCACCCAGCAAATGTACCAGAGGATCTAAAAAAATTAGGCCTAATACGGAAATTAGAAAACCTGCCAGTACGCCCACCAAGACAATAAAAGAAAAATTTTCTTTTGCCGTTCTCATGTCTCCTTCGCCCATACGCCGGGCAATTACAGCACTGCCTCCGGTCGCCAGCATAATAGCAACTGCATAAACAATATTAATAACCGGAAAAACAATATTGACCGCAGACAAAGCATCGGTTCCAACAAAACGCGATACAAAAATACCATCTATAATGGTGTACAGGGATGTAAATATCATCATAACGATAGTGGGAAACGCGAATCTTAAAAGGGAACCAAAATGGAATTCCCTTGCCAGTGCATTGCTCATCAGTATTACTCCTATTGAAAAAATTAGCCATACATATTATCATAAACTATTGGGTAACCCGACAGTCAATAGGAAGCATAAAAATGGCAGATCAGCAGATCCCCTTAATTTTGGAATTCCCCTAACCCCTCTCATCCATCGCATCGTCGAGCCTGGAGGCCCCCATAGCCCTGCTGCTTTGCAATTGAACTCTCCTGATCTCCGGCTGGGCAAAAATCTCCCCGGTTCCGCCCTGCCCGCCAGTAACCTATATGCCCCATAAAAGACTTTTGCAAACCCCGGGCTATTATACTATTTGCCCCCATTAAAAGGAAAATATTTTCCTTACATAAAAACCGGCATGGTTTTTCTTTCATTCTCGGAAATAAGCCTTTCAGCCTTAATAGAAGCAAAAATCAAACTGCAAACCTTGGCTAAGCAGAACGCTGAATAAAGACCGAACAGGCCTTTGTATGAAAGTAACTTTCCGCAGCTTGCCTCTTACTAAGGGCCTGTATTATGTACTTGCTGTATGTTTCCCTGCATGGAACCACCCGCGCTGGTGCACAGGATTCCTTATACTTCTTCCCGGCAGAGTACGCTTTGGAGCGGTCTTCTGCGGGAAGCTGAAATGCTCTTGTTATTTTTTTCCGCTTCGCATGACAAGAGCCGCGCTCTCATTTTTATTTTGCGCCGCGCAAAGCGGCAGAACGGAGATTTTTATGGACCAGCATTCCAAAGCGGCATTCACTACGGGCGAATTTGCCCGGCTTTGCGGCGTTAGCAAACACACCTTATTCCATTATGATGAAATAGGCGTGTTTTCCCCCGAAATAAAAAAAGCAAATGGATACCGTTATTATTCTTCCGCTCAATTGGATGTATTCAGCGTAATTACTATGCTGAAAGAACTGGATATGCCTTTATCACAAATCAAAGCATACCTGCAGCAGCGCAGCCCCAAAGAATTTGTGGCGCTGCTGAAAAGGGAAGAGCAGGAAATTACCCAGAAAATGGAACAGTTAAAGCGTATACGCGGTTTTGTTCGCCAAAAAGTAAAGATCACACAAAGCGCCTTGCAGGTTATTCCAGGTAAAATTCAAAAGGAGGAGTGCCAGGAGGAGTTCCTGGTGGTTTCCGCTCCCCCTGGAAAAGACGAAAAATCCATGGCACTGTGCATTTCACAGCACGTTCTGTTTTGTAAACAAAATGGAATATTCAGCCCGTATGCAATTGGCGGGTTAAAACGAACCCAACAGGTCACCTGCGGCCATTGGGAAGCCTACCATTGCTTTTATACCCGTATCTTCCATAAAAAGGGCCACCTTCCGCTGCAGATAAAGCCCGCCGGGTTTTATCTGACCATTTATCATCAGGGAGGGTTTGATTCCGCCAGGAGCGCCTACCAGCAACTGCTGGACTACGCAAAACAAAACAATTATAGTTTGGGGGAATATTTTTACGAAGATGTTCTGCTGGACGAGCTAACGGTACAGGGCTACGACAATTACCTGCTTAAATTATCTGTTCAATATACGTCCAGCGGTACCGTCCTGTAAATACAGTTCGGCCGTATAAGAGCTGCTGCTAACGGCGTCAGCTGTGTAAGCCGGCCTGCCCTGCGCATTCTTTTAGGATATGTGTTGCTGTACTCCTGCACAGTAAATGCCCTGCGTTAAAGCAGGGCCAAACCTGCTGCCCCCTGCATATCCTGTCAGCAGTGGTGAAAACACCTGTACTGCAGCGCACCAAAACAGTCCTAGGCATTTTCCAAAGCAAACCGCTGGTCAACAGCAATGCTACAGGTCACCTTTATACATCTGCCGGCTTATCTGGCATCAGCTTTTTTCCTGCACCACCAAAAATACAAAATAATTGGTGTATGGAATTTTTATATGCGGCCGTTTTTTAGCATACGCATGTTATGGCCGTAGGAGAGGCAGACGCCGCATAGCCGGTGGCTGTATATGAACACAATAAAAGCCCCGCACTAAAGCAGGGCTTTCGCAGCCGCCAATATGAATAAATGTACCGGATAAAACGCATAAACAGCATATTGCATCCACTTATTGTCGGAACCTTTTTTGCCGTTATAAAAAAAGGTAACCAAAGCGCCCAAATAGGGCCCGAACGCACAAACGAACATCAACCCCGGGTCAAACTGCCCTGGTGAAACAAAAAGCGAAAACAAAGCCCCGCTAAAAATAACCGGAAAAACCGGCAGCCAGAGCAAGGCTTTTTTCCAAACCGGAAGTCCCATGGTCAAATCAAAAAGCAAAACCAGCAAAACATAGGCTGCCCCGCCTTCTGCCCGCAGCACTTCACCCGCCAGGGCGGGCAGTAATGCAGTCAAAAAGCCCGCAAGTTGGCTATGCTTCTGGCCCACCCTGTGATACGCCCAGGTAGAGATAAGCCCCAGACCCAGGGTAAATAAAAAATTAAGAGGTGCTTGCTGCCAGAAAAACTTCTCTGCTTCAACAACTGCCTGTTGCTGTAAAAAAAACAGGTAAGGCAGCTGAGAAGCCAATGCAAATACCAGAATACGCAAAGCGTAGCGGCGTACATTTTTGGTGTGGCGGTACCCGTTTGCAATGCCAAACAGAAACACAGGCGCTGCAACCCTGCCAATCAGCCGCATAAAAAGTGTATGGCTTCCTCCAAACAACACTCCAATATGGTCGATCAGCATGGTGAAAATAGCAATACATTTTAAAACAGTAAAACTCATAGTGCCTCCAATTATCGATGGAAAAAGGGAATTACCCCCATCATAGCCAGGGGAAACCCGGGCTACACCCCCCGAAAGGCATGTTACAGCTTAGCCATGTTAATCCACCAGCCATAAAACTTCTGGAATAGGCTATTGAAAAGCAGCTGCCCGCCAAAATATGCGCTATCAGGACAGGACCGAAACTTTTATGTGAAGGGAAGCAGAACAGGAAAACCATTATCTTTTCAAGCATATTGCTACTTTCCATACGACTTTTCGGTGTAAAACCAGTATTTAGTTTCTCCTGGCTGCTTTATTAAAAAATTATGCCCCCGCTTGGCAATGCCTAAGGGATGACAATTTAAAACTTCCTACGGCAGTGCAGTACCGCTTACCATAAAGCCAAAAGCTTAGCACCCTGTTTTATAAAAAATGATACGCAGTCGATTCGCCTATCGGCTCCCATCCTGATGCTTTATGAATACTGTCCGCAATAGTTTTCGTAAAATACGCCACAGTAAAAGTGAATCGTTAAGCTATACGGTTATCCTACAAAAAAGCGCCGTTCCTGTCAAGGACGGCGCTTTTTGATGTTTGGTTGCTTCCAGTAAACAGGAGCATTTGAGAATTCCAATTCTTCAAAGCCGGTATCGTATGCTTTGTGCAAGCAGCCAAATCACCTGCATCGCCAACAGCTTCTGCAAATTCCGGTTTGGAGCGATGATTCAGCGCCCTATGGATATGCCGTCCACAAGGGCAGTGCATAAAGGCATTGGGCTTTTCAAAATGTAGCCTTTTTTAGGGGGCGGCGCGGTGGTGTAAAAAAATTCGAATCTGCTTGGGGAATTCCCACCTTTTCCGCCATACGGCTGCTAGGCCCTTTTAAAAAGTATGTCTCCAATAAATGCTTATTTTGGAGCCCTGCGTATGGTTTTTTAAGGTTTCTTTTTGGGCAACCAAGCAATCATTACAGATTTTCGTTTTTCAAAACATCCATAATGTCGGCACGTTTCACTTTGCGTACCGAATACCACATGGTAAGGCTAACCAGCAGGAATACCCCGGCAACTGCGGCAAGGTAGTTGCCCAGCGGCAGGCTAAACGGGAAGGAGAACATTCCCTGCAAAATGTTATAAATCCAGACGCCCAGCAACACACTGATAGGAAGTCCATAAAGAAGCGCCTTCATGCCATAAAACCAGCTCTCATAGCGGAGCATACGGTCGAATTTTTTGGGGGAAATACCCACCGAATACAGCATTGCAAACTCCCGGCTGCGCAGCGCTACCCCTGTTGATATGGTGTTGAAAATATTGGCCGTGCAGACCATGGTGATAAGCGCAACAAACCCATACAGGAAAACCGACGCCATAATCATCATCTGCTGGTATACCCCGCGGTTTTCTGCCATATTAAAAATATTCATGTTTGCAGCGGGGAATTCACTGGAAAGCCCGCTCAGGTTGTTGTAAAGGTCGGTAGGCTGTTTAGCGAGGAACAGGGCGACATATTGCCGGGCAGTGTCTTCCCCATTTTTGCTGTACCAGGCATCCAGCGCCTGCTGGGAAGTTACTAGGTACACCTGCTTGTAATCCTCTTGAATATTGCTGACAGGGGTAGGCACCTGGGGCGTCTGGGCAATAATTTGTATTTCGCCCCGGGCACCTTCCGCCGACCAGGGCAGCAGATGCAGTGTTGTTCCAACCGGTTCACGCAGCTGTGCTATCTCGCTCATGCTGCTTCCCTCTTTTAAGGTGATGGGGCTAATTAAAATTCCCTTCAGCTCGTTGCTATGCAGCTCTTCCACAGCTACCTTTGCTTCTTCCCCAAATTCTTTGAGGGCTGCATCATCCAGCGAAAGGATGTGCACCATCAGCTCGGCGTTTTTCTCCCCCCAGTTTTTCATACGTTCTGCCACTGCAGGGCTAAGCTGGCCAGGCGGTACTTTTGCAAAAAAGTACATTTCTTCGCTTACCGTTATACCGTCCGATCCTTGGGCTTCTGACAATCTGCTTACAAGCTCCTGGCGCTGCTGCACATCGTCCAGGCTAAAATAACAGGCAATATCAAACTGCACCTGAGTTTGTGCCATTTCATAGGTTCTGCTCAAGTAAAAGGTGAAGGTGGAAGCGGTTAAAAACAGCACTACACTGATGATAAGCGAAAACAGTGTGGCACGGTAGCGGTTTTTGCTGCGCTTAATATTTTTAAGCCCCAGCTCGGCTTCAAACCCAAAAATTTTGCGGGTAACGGAGGAGGTCCTGATCTGTCGGGCACTGATTTTCAGCTCCTGATTGCCCCGGATCGCTTCAATGGGGGTAATTCTTGACGCCCGGCGAGCGGGGATCCAGGCGGAAACAAAAAGTACCACAACAGAGAACGCCACGGCTGCCAGCAGCACTGGAACCGGCAGCACCACACTTAAGGTTTGCGCGGTACTGAACACACCCTGCACCACAGGGTTAATCAGTGCAAAGGTGATTCCAATTCCAAGAATCCCGAATAGGACGCCAAGGGGGATGGATATAATACCAATCACGGCAGCTTCAAAAAACACGCTGCCCCTTTTTTGCCTTTTTGTCGCGCCCACGCTGGCCAGCATGCCCAGGGTACGGCTGCGCTCTGAAAGGGTAATACAGAACGCATTATAAATGAGGCTGACCGAGCCCACCAAAATAACCGTGGAAATAATGCCAATAATCATGGTTAAAATCACTACCAGCTCGGCATTGTTCGAAAGCCCCGCATAAAAAAGCAGCTGGTTATTGTAGCTGAGCACATTGGCGCCCAACCGGTTTTGCAAATTTTCCCCAACCCGATAAATCGTCTTGTCCGGGTGGTCAATCCAAAACCGCATAATGAGGGTGGAATCTTCAGGCAGAGTTTCTTCCATAGCTGTCAAGCCGGTGTACCACGCCCGCCAGGTGGGCTCCAACTGTTGCCCCATGCGCGCAATACCAACAATGGTATACTCTTTTTCTCCCGCGCTTTCCCACTGTTCTTCCCCAGTCAGCGCATCCTGGCTGCCCAAAATGCGGCGGACTTGCTCGCCGTCCTCTTCTTCATAATCGACAAAAAGCCGACCGGTCTCCAGCTTAATCCGGTCTCCTACCCCCCAGCGGTTGCCCGAGGTATTTAAAAATTCCCGGGATATGACCAGCTCGCTGCTGTTCTGGGCAAAACGCCCCTCCTCCAGCTCTACTGGATAAGATACGTCAATCTGCCCGGCTGCCTGGGTTAACAGCAGATACCCGCGCCGCGAGTCGGCGCTTTGGGGAAGCTTTGCCAAACCGCTTTCATATATGGCGCTGGCCGCGTCAATTCCCGGCTGGTCAAAAGCAGATGAAAGATTTTTGCCCGGTATATTTTCAATTTGAATCTGCCATTTCCCACTGGTTTCTATAACGGTGCGCTGCATCAAATCCATAAAAGACGCTGCAATCACCGCCACTGCGGTGATCATTGCCACCGAAACAATGGTGCCCATTACAGTAACTAAGGTTCGTTTTTTATTCTGCGACATATAGCGCAGGGTCAGCTTTTTAATGACATTCATGGCCGGATCACCTCGTCACGGGCAATGGCTCCATCTTCAATTGCAATAATCCGGTCAGCCTGCAGTGCAATCCGCTCGTCATGGGTAATTATAATCAGCGTCTGGTTCAGGTTTTGGTGAAACTCTTTGAGCAGCGCAATAATCTCCCCGCTGTTTTTGCTGTCCAGGTTTCCCGTAGGCTCATCTGCCAGAACCAGGGCAGGGCTTGCAATTAAAGCGCGGCCAATGCTTACCCGCTGCTGCTGCCCGCCGGACAACTGGTTGGGCAGGTGCTTTAGCCTGTCTGCCAGCCCAAGGGTATGAACCAGCCGGTTCAGCTGGCCGTTATCCACCTTGCGGTCATCCAGCAATAGGGGAAGGGTCAGGTTTTCCTGTACGTTCAGCACCGGAATTAAATTGTAGAATTGATAGATCAGCCCGATCTGGCGGCGGCGAAAAACCGCCAGGGCAGTCTCGTTTAAACCGTAAACATCGGTGCCGTCCACATATACTTTTCCGGAAGTAGGGCTGTCAACTCCGCCCAAAATATGAAGCAAGGTACTTTTTCCAGAGCCTGAAGGCCCCACAATCGCTACAAATTCGCCCTTTTGCACTGAAAAGCTTATGTCTCTCAGCGCATCAATTTTGGCCTCTCCCTCTCCATAGCTTTTGCACAGGTGCTGTACCCGCAGTAATTCCATTTTAGTTTACCTCCTGTTTTTTTACTGTGCTCATCTTACTGCAACCAAATGACTCTGCGGTGACGGTACAGATGACAATTTTGTCACACAACCTGCTTATATAGCTTGATGGTAAATTTTGCGCCTCCCCGGGGCAGGTTTTCTGCAAAAACGTCTGCATTCTGGCTTTGCAAAATAGTCTTTGCCATAGCAAGGCCGATTCCTACGCTGTCCGCCCCGGCGTTTTCGCCTTTATAAAACCGCTGGAATAAAAACGGCAGGTCCCTGAGCGGGATGCCCGGGCCATTGTCGGTAATGGAAATTTCGGTATGCAGCGGGTTTTCTACACAGTCAACCCAAATGCTGCCGCCCTGTGGGGTATGTTCCACGCAATTTTTAATGATATTCCCCACAGCTTCGGCGGTCCAGCTCATATCGCCTGTCCAGCAAAGCGCCGCATCACCAGTTTTGGTTAGCTGAATTTCCTTCGCTTCCATTGGAATCTCGAAGGGTGCCACTGCCCGGTTCAGCAGCTCGGTTATCATCACCGGTTCTTTTTTAAAAGTCACCACTGCAGCGTCAATGCGCGACAGTTTGAGCAGCGAGGCAACCAGCCACTGTATTCTGTCCAGCTGGTCGGTGGTGCGGGTTAAAAACTCCTGACGTTTTTCCTGCGGAAGGCCGGGCGCTTTCAGCAGGTCGGTCATAACATAAAGGCTGGTCAGGGGTGTTTTAAGCTGATGCGAAATATTCCCCAGCGCCTCGGCCAGATAATCTTTATCCTGGTGCAATAGTTCTGCCTGCCGGGTAAGTACACGGGTAATTTTGTAAATATCATTTTTTAAAATGCTCAATTCGCCTTCCCGGTTGTCCCGAATATCCAGTGCCTCGCCACCGGAATAGACGCTTGCCAAATAAGAGGATAACCGCCTGATTTGCTGGTATCTCCACCAGGTAAACAGCCAGAACCCTTCCCCCAGAATCAGCGCCAACGCCAGGCACGCCCAGCCGGCCGGGGCACTAAAATAAAAGCAAAAGCCCGCCGTAAGCGCTGACAATACAAAATAGCCCCCGAAAAACAGTCTGATCTCCCGGTTTTTCAACATGATTCCCCCTCCATACGGTACCCTAACCCGCGTACGGTTGCAATTCGTTCAGCATCCCCAGCTTCTGCCAGCTTTTCCCGCAGGCGCTTAATGTATACCGAAAGGGTGTTGTCGTTGACAAAGTTTCCCGCAATGTCCCAAATACCTTCCAATAGCTGTGAACGGGTTAAAATTTGGCCTGGATGAGCAGCAAAGGTAAGCAGCAGCCGGTATTCTAACGCCGTAAGCGCTACCTCTTTGCCATTTACAAGCACCATAGCTTTTTGTGGTTGAATGGTCAGGTTCCCAAAATTCAACACCGCCGGGTCGGCAGGAATCCGGTTTGCCCGGCGCAAAACCGATTTGATTCGGCTGAGTAGTTCTCTTAAGCGGAAGGGTTTGGTAACATAGTCGTCCGCCCCCATATCCAGCCCCATCACCACGCTCACTTCCTCGTCACAGGCGGTCAGAAAAATGACCGGTACATCCGAAAACCCTTTGGCTTTTCGACAAAGGTCATAACCCGATCCGTCCGGCAGTGTAAGGTCCAATAAATACAGGGCATATTCCCCTGTCGCTATTTCCTTTTCCGCCTGAGCACAGTTTTCGCAAACCATCACCTCATACCCTTCGGTTTGCAGGGAATATTCCAGCCCAGAGGCTATGGTGCGGTCATCCTCTACCAATAAAATTTTCACAACCAACCCTCCCAGCAACATAATTGGAAAAGATATTTTTATTATAAAATATTTTGAACCATTTTGTGTGACAATTTGGTCATATAACGTAAAATGACCAAAATACTGCATCGTAATAGCAGATGCACCGCGGTTTTTAAGCGCATGTCCCCATAAAATAGGAAACCGCTTTTTTATGTCCAGGTGTTTAAGAAGGCCTCCGCGGCCAATTTTTTGTAGGCAAAACAAATTAAAATGTCTGTTGCAACTGCCGGTTGCCATGATTTCAAGGCGTGTTGGTCGACTCCCTCCTGCTTTTTTGTTATACTTAAAGCCAAAGGAAGGTGGGGTTATATGACCTTAGGAGAAAACATAGCAAAGCTTCGGGCAGAAAAGCATTTATCTCAAGCAGAGCTTGCTGAAAAAATTGGTATCTCCCGGCAATCTATTTCAAAATGGGAAACGGGAGTTTCCCATAGTTAAAGATACCACACCAAATATGATGAACCCACGCTTATACACTACCAGCTATAATAAACCGCAAGGACAGCAATTTGATGATACTGCTGTCCTTTCTTTTATAAAATTGCAGTACACATAAAAAAGCTGTAAAATGATAAATATATTTGTCCTTGTAACAATTCTCGGACATTTGCCTGTTATACTATCTGCAAAAAGCAAAGGAAGTGAGGATATGAAGCAGATTTTAATTGTCGAGGACGACAGTTTTTTGAATAAGATGTTAGCCTATAACCTGACCGCAGACGGCTACGGCGTGACTTCTACTCTAAATGCCAGAACCGCAGCCGACGCCATCCGCCAGCGGGAATTTGATTTAGTGCTGTTGGACATTAACCTGCCAGATGGGAACGGTTTTGAGCTGTGCAAGCTGATAAAGCCCCAGCACCCGGACACCATCGTAATATTCCTGACCGCCAACGATCAGGAGAGCGACCAGATACGGGGCTATGAGGTGGGCGCGGTGGACTACATCACAAAGCCCTTTGTGATCGGGGCCTTGCAGCGAAAAATCAAAGCCATGTTCGCTATGCTGGAACACCACAAACCGGCCAAGGACATTTACGACGACGGGCGGCTGTTTCTGGACTTCTCGGAGCAGACGGCGTCCCTAAACGGCAAGCCCCTGACCCTATCCCCGATGGAGTATAAAATGCTGAACCTGTTCCGCAAAAATCCCCGGCAAGTGCTGACCCGTGGGCAGCTTTTGGAAAAGCTGTGGGATATAGACGAGAGGTTTGTGGACGAACACACCCTGACAACCTCCATCAGCCGGATTCGCAGCAAGATTGAATCTGACGGCGGCGCACCCTACATCAAGACTGTTTACGGCATGGGCTATCAATGGACGGGAGGCGAGGCAAAATGAAGTTTCAAAACCTCTCGGTAAAGCGGCTGTTTGGCCGGGTGGCAATGGGGCTTGTCCTCTCCATGTCCGGGATCACCATAGCCCTGTTTTTTGTGACAAAACAAATTGCGGTGCTGCTGACGGGCGGTGCGCTGCTGCTGTGCGCCCTTGTGGGGATTTTTGTACTGACACAGGCGTTTGGAAAGCGGCTGTCGCAGTTTACCGCTGACCTATGCCAGACCTTAGACCACATGATCGCCGGAAATGAAGCACCCCAGCGCCCAGAGGACAGCGAAACCCAGCTTGCCAGAATCGGACACCGGCTGGCAAGGCTTTACCAGATCATGCAGGAGAACCGCCGCCGGGTGGACGAGGAACGGCAGGAGTTACAGACCCTTGTATCGGATATTTCCCATCAGGTGAAAACGCCGGTAAGCAATCTGAAAATGGCGACGGACACGCTGCTGGAAAAGCCCATGACCGAGGCAGAGCGCACCGATTTTATCCGGGGAATCCGCAGCCAGACGGATAAGCTGGACTTTCTCTTTCAGGCCCTTGTGAAAACCTCCCGGCTGGAAACGGGCGTGATCCAGTTGGATAAGAAGCCGGGCCGCCTTTTTGATACCGTGGCGCAGGCCATGAGTGGGATCGTGTATGCAGCGGAGAAAAAGGAAATCGCCGTGTCCGTGGACTGCCCGGAGGATTTGGCCGTTTCCCATGACAGCAAGTGGACATCCGAAGCCCTTTTTAACCTGTTGGACAATGCGGTAAAGTACACCCCGGCAGGCGGAAAAATCTCTGTGTCGGTGGTGCTGTGGGAAATGTATGTGGAGATCAAAGTGACCGACACCGGCAAGGGCATTTCCGAAAGCAATCAGGCCGCCATCTTCCGGCGCTTTTATCGTGAGGAAGAAGTACACGAACAGCAGGGCGTGGGCATTGGCCTGTATCTGGCCCGTGAGATTGTAACGCGGCAGGGCGGCTATATCAAAGTGGTTTCGGAGCCGGGCAAGGGTTCGGAATTTTCTATTATGCTGCCTACAAAATAGAACGCGGCGGACGGCCATTTCCGGCTGCCCGCCGTAAATTTTTTTGAAATGTCCGAGCGTTGTAACATTTCACCCCGATTTTCAATGAAATTTTTTGGCCGCTGTAACATTTCGCGGACATTTGGGTTTTACAATAGCCTTATCAACAGGCAGAAAGCCTTGAAAGGAGTTTTGAGTATGAGCGTTTTACAGACGATTGATCTGAAAAAGTATTACGGCACAGAGCCGAACATTACCCGTGCCCTTGACGGCGTGAACTTCTCCGTAAATGACGGTGAATTTGTGGCCGTTGTGGGAACTTCCGGCAGCGGCAAGTCCACCCTGCTTCACATGATGGGCGGGCTGGACACCCCTACTTCCGGCAATGTGATTGTCCGGGACAAAGAGCTGTCAAAAATGAACGACGAGCAGCTTACCATCTTCCGCCGCCGCAACATCGGCTTTATCTTCCAGAACTATAACCTTGTTCCGATCCTGAATGTGTATGAGAACATTGTCCTGCCGGTGGAGCTGGACGGGGACACGGTGGATCAGAAGTTTTTGGCCGAGATCGTTCACCTGCTGGGGCTGGAAGATAAACTGAAAAATATGCCGAACAATCTTTCCGGCGGCCAGCAGCAGCGTGTGGCGATTGCCCGCGCCCTGATTACCAAACCGGCAATCGTGCTGGCCGACGAACCAACCGGCAACCTTGACAGCAAGACCAGCGCCGAGGTGCTGGGGCTTATCAAGCGCACCAGTGCGGAGTTCCGGCAAACTGTTGTGATGATTACCCACAACAACGATATTGCCCGCCTTGCAGATCGGATCGTCCGCATTGAGGACGGAAAGATTGTGGAGTAAGGAGGTGGCAAGTTATGACATGGCCTTTTGAGAATGACACCAGCACTATTATAAAGAAACTGGCGAAAGCTGACCTAAAGGAACATAAGCTCAAGACTTTAATCACTGCAATTATTATTGTAATTGCGACTTGCCTAATGGCAACCGTCTTTTCGATTTTAGTAAATGACGCACTGAAACAATCCACACAAGCACCTTATCATGCTATGTTTCGCGCTGTGAGCGAAGATACGAAAAACAAGTTGCAGACCGATAATGATTTTGAAGCAGTTGGTGTTTATAAGACCTTTGGTAATATTGTGAACAGTGATGGGCGCACTGATCTGGCATACATGGATGATCCGTCAATGTCCTTTTTGGGCTTTGAACTGATGGATGGAAACCTACCGCAAAGTAACACAGAGGTACTTGTATCTGAAACTTATCTGTCTATTCACAAATTGGCGTTAGGTGATACATTTTCCTTTGAATATGTAGACACCTTGACAAACGAATTGAAAGAAAACACATTTACTGTTTGCGGCATTATCCAAAACAAAACGCAGGAAAAAGGAAAACAGTTTTATATTCTGACCTCTGATCGTTTCCGCACAGAATATGCACAACAGTACAGCGAGCTTTCTTTAACTTACAGCACACAAACTGCCTCGACTGTTGATGTATTAGTTTCACTTAATTCGGAAAAAGCCGATATGAGTCCTGACACTCAAAAAGATTTCTTGAAAAGTAAGGGTGAAGCCGAAGGTATTAAGGATTTTGACATCATACTAAATGACAGATATATTGATGGAATCTATATTGATGGTGCTGTGGCGGTCGGTATTATCTTTTTTGCGATATTTATTATGTTCGCCAGCAGCTTTGTAATTTACAGTATTTTTTATATTTCCATTGTCAATTCGATGCCTATGTATGCCCAGTTTATTTCATTAGGGACGACGAAAAAACAGTTGCGTTACTTTTTGAAAATGCAGGGGAATTTACTGGCATTACGGTTTATCCCTTTGGGAGCATTGATTTCTATTTTGATTGTAGTTATTCTCTCCGGGGTACGATGGCTTTTATATGATATGGCGATTGTTTTATTGTCTGGATTCTTGATTTTTGCTGTTATCAAGTTCGCTTTGAGAAAGCCGGCGAAACTTCTTGCCAAAACTTCTCCTATTGAAGCAATGAAATTTCAAGGGGAAAAGGCCAGACAAGGACACAAAACATTGAAGCGGATTACACCAAATACTTTGGCGCAAAGCAACCTGAAAATGAATCAGAAGAAAAACCGTATGTCAATTATTTCATTGAGCATTAGTGGAACCTTGATGATTGCATTAGCTATCCTCATTTCTTCCATCAATCTTCCGGCTATGTTGCGACAAAGCTATCCATTAGACGAGGATTTCCAGATTGGCATACAGATGGATAACTTTTATGAGCGTTTTCCGACTATCATTCAAGACAATCCTCTATCAGAGGATTTGCAGGCACAAATATATAAAATTCCCGGCGTAGAAAAGATTGTATTGGATGGATGTGTCGTGGGCCGCTTAGTAGAATCAAAAGTTGTCTACGATTCGCCAGAGGACAATTTAGAAACTGTAAACAGTCTATCACCAGAACTTGTTGCTAATGCAAGTGAACTTGTGGACGGTACAATCAATTATGATGAAGTCGGTCTGGATGGCATAGTTGTCAATAAATACCGTACAGATCGAAGTGATACAAACTATGGCGATTTGAAAATTGGAGATACACTATTATTCCATTTTGATGTTGCCGGACAAACCATTGAAAAAACTTTTACCGTTGCCGGGATTGCTTACTTCCCATCAACAGGGTTGTTCTATTGTACCAGCGAAGCAATAGAAGAACTTTCCCCTTATAATAATACATCACATTTATCCGTTTTTTGCGACCCGGATTATAAGGAATCTGTTCAAGATGGGATCATGGCGCTTATAAGCGGAAATCCGAATTTGAGGCTCAAAATTTACGATGAAGAATTTTCTACAATTAGAGGATTCATAAAGGCAACCACAAGCAGTCTGTACGGTATCTCTGCATTTGTAATTCTTTTCGGGCTATTAAATATGGTGAATATGCTAATCAGCAGCGCTATTGTCCGTAAACGGGAATTTGCTCTTTTGCAGGCAGTCGGAATGACAAATCAGCAACTAAGAAAAATGCTTTACCGAGAGGGAATGAGCATTAGTGTAAAGTCTGCAATATTGGCAACCTTTTTTGGCGTTACAGTAGGTGTCCTGCTATGTTATTTGGCAAATAAGGTATTGGCCCTGAAATTTATCCTTTTTGAGTTTAATATATTCCCGATTCTTTTATTCTCCATTTTGCTTGTTGGATTGCAGATTTGCATTAGCTATGGGGTTAGCCGATCCATTGAGAAAGATACTTTGGTGGAACGGTTGAGAACGGAATAGCAACTGTATGGGATTGGCGGGGTGGCGTGTGCTACCCCGCTTTTTTACCGTTCCTCAAGGAAATTTTTGAAATGTCCGAGCGTTGTAACATTTCACCCCGATTTTCAATGAAATCTTTTGGCCGCTGTAACATTTCGCGGACATTTGGGTTTTACAATACCCTTATCAACAAAAGTGAGGAGGCGACGCAATGGAACTGACCCCGACCTTGATTTTGAATCTGGCGCTGCTGATCGTCCCACCCGTTGTCCTTGTGCTGGTGTTCCGGCAATGGCTGGCCCGGCACATCCGCTGGACGGTTGCCTTGACTGCTCTCTGTGATGTTCTCCTGTTTTGGGATGAACTATTCTACTATGAGAGCTTCGGTCTGTTCGCTGTGCTGATTCTGGTACAGTTGGCGGCCACCGGCGCAGCAGCGTTCCGCATTTACAACAAACAAAGAAAGGATTGAATTTTATGAGCATTTTACAGACTATCGACCTGAAAAAGTATTACGGCACAGAGCCGAACATCACCCGCGCCCTTGACGGTGTGAACTTCTCCGTAAATGACGGCGAGTTTGTGGCCGTTGTGGGAACCTCCGGCAGCGGCAAGTCTACCCTGCTTCACATGATGGGCGGGCTGGACACCCCTACTTCCGGCAATGTGATTGTCCGGGACAAAGAGCTGTCAAAAATGAACGACGAACAGCTTACCATCTTCCGCCGCCGCAACATCGGCTTTATCTTCCAGAACTATAACCTTGTTCCCATCTTGAATGTGTATGAGAACATCGTCCTGCCGGTGGAGCTGGACGGGGACACGGTGGATCAGAAGTTTTTGGACGAGATCGTTCACCTGCTGGGGCTGGAAGATAAACTGAAAAATATGCCCAACAATCTTTCCGGCGGCCAGCAGCAGCGTGTGGCGATTGCCCGCGCCCTGATTACCAAACCGGCTATTGTGCTGGCCGACGAGCCGACCGGCAACCTTGACAGCAAGACCAGCGCCGAGGTGCTGGGGCTTATCAAGCGCACCAGCGCGGAGTTCCGGCAAACCGTTGTGATGATTACCCACAACAACGATATTGCCCGCCTTGCAGATCGGATTGTCCGCATTGAGGACGGCAAGATTGTGGAGTAAGGAGGTGACAGGCTATGACATGGCCTTTTGAAAATGATACCAGCGGCATAGTAAAGCGCATATCAAACCGCAGTATATCGGCAAATCGAAAAAGAAATATCTTTATTGTTTTGACGATTGCACTTGCCAGCGCATTGCTATCTGCTATTGTCCTCTATGGCTTTGGGGTTATGCAGGAAACGCAGAACCGCAACCAAAAAACAGCACAGATTATGTATCATGCGATTTCTGAACAACAGGGACAGGAACTATACAAGCAAGAAGAAATTGCGTGGATTGGGGAATTTTTTAACGCATTTTCTGAACAGGTAAATCATTCAACCGTGAATTTTACTTATGCAAATGCAGATATGCTAACATCCCAAAGTATGCCCTATTCGGGAGATTTACCAGCTTCGGAGAATGAAATTGTAGTACAGGAATCCTTTTTGGATAGTTTGGGCTATTCAAATGAATTGGGGCAGACAATTCAAATCCCCTTTTCTGACGGCACTACCCATGATTTCAAATTGACGGGAATCTTAGATGTGAAAACCGGCGATATTGGGCGCTATACAGCCATTATATCGAAAGAATTAGTAAGGCAGCAGTATGGCGACGAGGGCATGATTGATTATTACATTGGGCTGAAAGGCGCTCAAAATATGAGCGAGGAAGAAGCCACCAACTATGCAAACACTCTGGCGCAGCAATTAAAAATTTCCGATGATAGTGTGATTGTCCGTTCCACATATTTTAACTTAAAGGACGAAAATCACGGAAGCGATATGCTGTTCTATTTCTTGATCGGTTTTGTAACTTTCATTGGTTCCGGCATTGTGATCTATTCGATTTTTTATATTTCAGTAGCAAGCAGTATCCGTAACTATGGACAGCTTCGCACAATCGGAACTACAAAACGACAGATCAAAAAGATGGTTTACCGCGAGGGGAAATTACTTGCTGCCATTGCTATCCCGATTGGTCTGGTTATTGGAAATGTGATTGGGTACTTCCTGATTCCTGCCGGTTGGTACTGGCTGACTACTTTATGTGTGACGGCCGGGGTTGGCCTTTTTGCATTTATTATTGTAATGATTGCTATTCATACTCCTGTAAAAAGAGCTGCGGCAGTATCTCCGCTGGAAGCATTGCGATATTCCGATTATCAGGGGAAAATGAAAGAAAGTTCCGTGTTGCACCGTAAAATAACGCCTGCTTCACTTGCTAAAATGAATCTGTCCAGACAAAAGGCAAAGTCCACTTTAACAATACTTTCTCTTTCACTCGGCGGAGTATTGGTTGTATTGATTTCGACAATGTTAGTTTCCTATGATGGCGTTGCAGAGGCAAGAGGCAGGGCGTTCCCTGTCGGTGAATTTAACATCCAGCTCAACGCAAATCAATCGTGGGACACTGCCGGTATTTCTTTGTCTGGATTGCAGCAAAAGAATTTTCTAAATGCCGATTTTGTAAATGCAGTAGAATCTATTGATGGCGTTACAGGAATCAAGCACTGGTATTACACGGATGCAGAATATCGTGTAAATGGTAATTCTGGAAAATGGATTCAGGGCTTTTGCCGAGATGAACAGCAGAATTTGGAGAAAGATCGAATTGCGGGAACGACTGATTA
The DNA here is from genome assembly GCA_900104565.1 of Ruminococcaceae bacterium Marseille-P2935. Taxonomy (GTDB): domain Bacteria; phylum Bacillota; class Clostridia; order Oscillospirales; family Ruminococcaceae; genus Marseille-P2935. The sequence goes on along the minus strand of LT629951.1, from coordinate 332,605 downwards.
TGATGAACTGGTGGCAGAAAATGGGATTGTCTTGCTTCAAGAGCGTGCCGATCTCTATGATATTGAGGCTGCGTTGGGTGATACCGTCGAAGTGGACTATAAAACCAAATCCGGCCAAATTCGCACAAAGACCTATACCGTCATGGGCATTGTAAACGAATATTCTTACTCCGGCTTTTCAAAATGCTTTGCGCTTCCAGAGCAGCTTATGAATGAAGCGACCGGGATAGATTGCACAGGTACGATTTCCGTAATTACCGATATGGAAAAATTTGATACGGTTGAAGCTGCATTAAATCAACTGATAGACGGAAATAGCGATTTGGTTATGGAAACCATAAAGGAAAGTATCACTTATTATAGCGGACTTCAACAACTTTCTTTCGGGGTATTGTTGATCGTGGCTGTTATTGTTGTGTGCTTTTCTTTAATCAACCTTGTCAATACGACAATCACAAACTTTCTGTCCCGCAGGCAAGAAATTGGAATGTTACAGGCGATTGGTTTGAGTAAAAAGCAGCTTATCAAAATGCTGTGCTATGAGGGGTTGATGTATTCAGTTTTTGCTACGCTGGTAACATTGGTTTTAGGGACTGGACTGGGCTTCCTATCCGTACAGGTAGTTGTGAAAACGATGAATCCATACTTTCACTATTCATTTCCGTGGCTGATCGTATTGATATATTTAGCAATCCTGCTGATTGTGCAATTCACCTTGATTTCTTACACAACTGGAAATCTGAAAAAGCAATCTCTTGTTGAGCAAATCAGGACGATGGAATAGCCGTATGGGATCGGCGGGGCGGCGTGTGCTGCCCCGCTTTTTTCGCCATTTCTCAAAAAATTTTTGAAATGTCCGAGCGTTGTAACAATTCAGCCTGTTTTTCTGTCGAAATCAAAGACACCTCGGACATTTATAGTTCTTCCAAAAGTTTGATGATAATATTACCATTCATGGAAGAAGCAATCTGTTATTGCAATAATGCGAAATTGACGATAGAAAGTTTTTCATATCTCGGTCAGCTCAACAATTACATTACTCTGCTGATACAGCCAGTCCGCAAATTCTTTCGGGCTGGCTGTTCCTGTTTTTACAGCCTTTTTTCTCTGTAAGGCTTCTTTCTTAAAGTCGGAAAAGGCAGCCTGTATTTTTTCCAGACGGTCAGCCGGAAAGCCTGCGGTATTTTTTACCCGGTTTATTCTGTTGCGCCAGTTCTGGCATTCATTTTTATAAAGCAGGTCATAGTTATTTTCTCTTGCCCTCTCGTCAAATTCACGCTTGTTTTGAAGCGCCTGTGCTTTTCGGCATTTGTCGCTGCACAGCTCATACCGCTGGCTCTTTGCCAGAAAATATTTCCCGCAGACCTTGCACTGCCGGAAGCAAAGCCCCCAGTCATTCAGCCTGTTCAGATAATAGGTAATCAACGGGTAGAGGGACGCATAGGCAGACACACATTCTTCTGTGCGCCGGTTGTCCGGGAACCAGAGGTCAAGCCGGGTATCTTCTGACGGTGCGCCTTTGAAATAAAGGCTGCCAGCTTGAAAGTGTTTCGGTTTTCCTGTCTCCCTGTCAAAGCTCATGGTTTCGTTTTGGAATACCCCGATCAGTCTGCTCATTTTATCCATGAAGCGGTCACAGGCAGCGTTACGGTCACGGGGTTCTCTGGCAAGCAGATAGCTGTTCCAAATACGGAACGCCACATACATTTTCAGAGGGTCGTTGCTAAGATATTTTCCCCAGAGAAATTCGCTTGCCGCCTGCTCCAGCTCCGGCTGTTTCCATCGGTTGGAGTGGAGGGCTTGCCGCAGTGGAGAAAGCCCGTATAAGTTCCAGTCTCTGTCCGTGTCACGCTCAAAGTTTATCAAAAAAGTTCCCAGCGGGCGTGTCATATCACAAAGCACCTCTGCGTTTTGGCTCCCGTTCAGCCGGAAGCGGATCTGCTGTTCTTCCCCAATCAAAATCCGCTCTTTCATTTTCTTCCTGTCCAGCGTCAGGACAAACAAAATCCTCTCAAAACATGGCTCATGCCGTATAAACTGATTCTCCATCCCTATCCCCTGCCTTTGATTATGGTAATTATATAATTCAGTTATATCAATTACACTCATGGTATCGCAGAAGCATTGTTTTGTCAAGAATAGTCCGCTATGATGATTGCAGTTGGCAATTTCGTACCAAACAGTACTTTGACAAGTGAATGACCGTCCAAAAAGGATATGACCGGCAGGAAAAGTGACGCATCCGGCGCACCAATGCAGGGAAACACCGCAGGAATGGGGCAGGAAAACGGATTTTGGGGAGAACGGCAACAGGAAGCATTTTAACCTATTTGATTTATGAGAGGAACAGAATGAACGATAAAAAGAGATTGAACAGCTACGAGGATTTACCGCTGGTTCTGGATGTGGCGGACATCCAGCGGATTATGGGAATTTCAAGAGCGAGCGCCTATGAGCTGGTACACACCCCCGGCTTTCCGGCGTTCCGCAGGGGCAGGCTTATCAAGGTCAGCAAGATTGCTTTCTTTGAATGGATGGCAAAAGGCTCCGAAACCGTACCGGGAAGTGACAAATAAGCGTGAGGTATTATCCCCTGACTGCAATACTGCCGCACTTTCCAAAGGGGCATACAGAGGGAAAAAACCTTAAAAATGATACCGAAACGCTACACCAAAACAGCCTATCTGCGTACATCAGATAGAAACGGAGAAAGGAGCCGGTTATGGCAAGAATGAGCAACAAGCGACGGCTGGAATGGTCTTTCTTCTTAAATGACCGCAGCCGTATCACTTACAACGAACTGTGCCGGAAATGCCAGCACGAATGTAAACAGAGCTTCCGGGCGGTTGTGGTTGACTGCCCGAAGTATCTTTCCAAGCGTTCCAAGAAAAAGGGCAAGACTGCCGGAAACGGCAAAATCCCTTAGGAACTAAGGGCGCACTTCTATACATAGTCTAAAGACCATGTATCGTGCGTCCTGCGGAGCTTACCTCTGCCGCTGATAAAATCAGCAATCCGAGGTCTGCGTTCGCTTCGCTCCGACAAGGTGGCTACACCCCCTTGCGCCGCTAAAGCGGCTATCCCCTGTGTACCCGCCGCAAAGAGAAATCCGCTCTGCGGTTTTCCCTTTTCATCGGGTTTTATAGAAGCACTGACACACAGACTGTCTGCGGATGGTCTTTCTTTATCTTATCAGTAAAGGATGTGAGAACATGGAAAAATCTTTGGAACAGTTAAAGCAGGAATATGAAAAAACCACTGTCCTGCTGGAACGGGAAAAACGGAAAATGCAGCGTTTGAAAAACCGGCAGGCGTATCTGGAAAGCGGTTCCCGGAAACAGAGGACGCACCGGCTGATTACCCGTGGGGCAGCTATTGAGAGCATTGCGCCACAGACAAAGGAGCTGACCGAAACGGAATTTTATTCCCTCATGGAAAGCATTTTGAATCTGCCGCAGGCGGAGCATTTCATCCGGTCTGCCGCAGAAAACCACGCCCGTATTTCCGTGCAGGAGAAAGGCGGTGACTAAGGATAGCACTTTATCATTTTTCAATCGCACAGATAAAGCGCAGCGCCGGTCAGAGCGCCATTGCCAGCGCAGCCTACCGAGTCGGGGAGCGTCTTTACAGCAGCTACTATGGAGAAGTCAGTGATTACACCAAAAAGGGCGGTGTGATTGCTTCAGAAATCATGCTGCCGCCCCATGCGCCGGAAATATATCTTGACCGGGCGACCCTCTGGAATGCTGTGGAGAGCTGCGAGAAACATCCAAAAGCACAGCTTGCCTATTCCTTTGATATTGCCATGCAGAATGAATTGACGCTGGAAGAAAACATGGAACTGGCGAGGAAGTTCGTGCAGGAGCAGTTTGTGGCAAAAGGCATGATTGCCGACCTTGCTTTTCACAGCCCGGAGAAAGAGGACGGCGGCATCCCTAACCCGCATTTCCATGTGATGACAACCATGCGCCCTTTGAACCTGGATGGCACATGGGGACAAAAACAGCGACGGGAATATCTTCTTGATGAAGATGGAAACCGAATCCGGGATAAAAACGGCGATTATATGTTTAACGCTGTCCATACAAAAGACTGGCATGAGCCGGAAACGCTGGAACACTGGCGGGAGCAGTGGGCGGCTGCCGTTAATACAAAATTTCAGGAAAAAGGACTGGATGTGCGTATCGACCACCGTTCTTATATGCGGCAGGGGCTTGACCTGATACCTACTGTCCACGAGGGCGCTAATGTCCGGCAGATGGAAGCAAAAGGCATCCGTACCGAAAAAGGGGAACTGAACCGCTGGATTAAAGCTACCAACCGGCTCATGCAGGATGTGAGGAAGAAGATCAAAGCCCTGTTTGTCTGGATGGCAGAGGTAAAAGAAGAACTTTCCAAACCGCAGACACCGAACCTTGCCGACCTGCTGATCGCTTATTACAACCAGCGCAACGCAGGTACATGGAGCAATAAAGCCAGAACCGGAAACTTAAAGCAGTTTGCCGAAGCCGTCAATTATCTGACGGAAAACAAGCTGCTCACATTAGAGGATTTGCAGGTGCGTCTTTCCTCTGTCAGTGAAGAATTTGAAGCATTAAGCGGCTCCATGAAAAAGAAATCTGCCCGGATAAAGGAATTGCAGGAATTGATACGGGAGGGCGAGAATTACCAGCGGCTAAAACCTGTTCATACGGAATTGAACAATATCAAGTTTAAGAAACAGAGGGAGAAATTTGAAACATCCCACGATGCGGAGTTACGGCTGTTTTATGCCGCCCGCCGTATTCTGAAAGAAAAACTGGACGGAAAACCCATTGCCCTGAAAGCATGGAAACAAGAATACGCACAGTTAAAAACAGAGTATGCCGAACTGTCTCCGCAGCACAAGCCGCTCCGGGAGGAAGTCATACGGCTGCGGCAGGTGCAGAACGCCGTAGATACCGCACTGCGCCAGAGGGAGCAGCCACAGGAAGTACAGAGAAAGAAACATGAGATGGAGCTATGATATAACCGGCAGCTTTACCGCTACCGGTATTTTTATGGAGGGAGCATTTGAATGTATTTGAAGCGGTGAAACAGTCTGTTACCACCCGGCAGGCTGCTTCATTCTATGGAATCCGGGTGGGGAGAAACGGCATGGTCTGCTGTCCATTCCACAATGACCGCACGCCCAGCATGAAAGTGGACAGCCGCTTTTACTGCTTCGGCTGCGGGGTTTCCGGGGATGTGATCGACTTTGCCGCTTTGCTGCATGGATTGGGGAAACGGGAAGCTGCGGTCAGGCTTGCGGAGGACTTCGGCGTTTCCTATGAGAAATCCGGCAATGCGCCACCAGATAGGAAGCGTCACAACAGGTCACAGCCCCGACAAAAATCAGCGGAGCAGAGATTTCAGGAAACGGAACGGTATTGTTTCCGGGTGCTATGCGATTATCTGCGCCTGCTGGAGCATTGGAAAACAGCATACTCCCCACAGCCGCAGGATGCCATCTGGCATCCTCTTTTTGTGGAAGCGTTGCAGAGGATAAGCTACACAGAATACCTTTTGGATATTTTGTTATACGGAGAAATAGAAGAAAAAGCGGCATTGATCGCCGCACAGGGAAAGGAGGTGCTGCGGCTTGAACAGCGAATTTCAGAGCTTGCCGCCGGAAACGCAGGAAGCGGTCAAAAGGACGATGGACACAATGGAACCGGCGCAGACACCGGAAGAAATCCGGGAGACATTAGAGGGGACGCAGAAAGGCGGCGTGAAGAACAGCATCCGAAACTGCCTGACGGTGTTCCAGCGTGACCCGCTGTTTCGCGGGGCGCTGCGCCTGAACCTTTTGACGGAGCAGATTGACATTGTGAAGCCGCTGGGCTGGGAGCGCACCAGTACCACGCTGACCGACATGGACATGAACTACCTGCTTTTGTATCTGGAAGAAAATTACGGGCTTACCAGCGAGAAAAAGGTGCAGAGCGCTATCAAGATTGTTGCCAATGAAAACCGCTACCATCCGGTCAGGGATTACCTGAACAGCCTGCAATGGGACGGCACGGAGCGCATCCGTTACGCCCTGCATCACTTTCTGGGAGCCGATACGGACGAATACACCTATGAAGCCTTGAAACTGTTCCTGATGGGAGCTATCCGGCGGGTATTCAGACCGGGGAGCAAGTTTGAGGTCATGCTCTGTCTGGTTGGTGGTCAGGGAGCCGGGAAATCTACCTTTTTCCGGCTGCTGGCAGGCAGGGATGAATGGTTTTCAGACGATTTGAAGAAGCTGGACGATGAAAATGTGTACCGCAAGCTGCAAGGGCATTGGATTATCGAGATGTCGGAGATGATTGCCACAGCCAACGCCAAGAGTATTGAGGAAATCAAGTCATTCTTAAGCCGCCAGAAAGAAACCTACAAAGTGCCGTATGAGACACACCCGGCAGACCGGCTGCGGCAATGTGTATTTGGAGGGACGACCAACCGGCAGGACTTTTTGCCCCGTGACCGCACCGGCAACCGGCGCTTTCTCCCCGTGCCGGTGTACCCGGAACGGGCGGAGGTTCACATACTGGACGATGAAGCGGCGGCGAGGGCGTATATCGAACAGATGTGGGCGGAAGCCATGACGGTTTACCGCAGTGGGAAGTATAAGCTGTCATTCAGCATAGAAATGAACCGATACCTGAACGCCCACCAGCAGGACTTTATGCAGGAAGACACACAGGCTGGCATGATCTACGCCTATTTGGAGGACTACACCGGCGACAGGGTATGTTCCAAGCAGCTTTATGAGGAAGCGCTGGGGAACTTAAATTCCCCGGCAGACTGGGAGACACGGGCAATCTGCGAGATTATGAATACCGGCATTGCGGGCGGCATCATACAGGGCTGGGCAGCCTACAAAAGCCCGAAGCGGTATAAGAAATACGGTTCTCAAAAAGGCTGGGAGCGTGTCAACCAAGCTCCGCCGGAGGGGGACGGTTTTCAGGAAATCACGGAAGAAGAAGCCCGGCAAATGGAACTGCCATTCTGAAAAGCCACCGGTTAACAGTTTGGTTGACGCTTTGGTTGACAGCCGGTTGACGGGGAAAATCCTGATATTTGGGGCATTTCTCTCCTTTGTCAACCATGTCAACCAAGAAATCAAAGAAAAAGTAAAAAGTAATAATAGAGCGCCTATGGATTGTTTTCAAAGTCTTTTCTGCTGGTTGACACGGTTTTGTTGACATGGAGACAGTCTGCGGCTGTACACCTGACTGACATTCCCTTGTCGGGCATATTTCATTTATGGAGGTAACTGCCTATGGCAAAAAGCAAAAACGAGAGCAACAACGAAAACAGCGGCACCCTGCTTACCGAAAAAGACGGCACCCAGTATTTTGTCATGGGGAAAGTCCGTATCAAGGTATCGGAGCATTTCGCACAGGATGGGAAGCCGCTTGACAGCCTGCTGGAAGATGTGATCCAGCACGCTGCCGCCGCTTCCTGAAAAAATGCGGAATAACGACTGTCAATCAGCCCACGCTTATGATATACTTGTACCAGCGAGTATTGTATAAGCGTGGGTTGTTTCTTTTAGAAGGAGGATTTTTAACCGTGAAACAACCATACAATACAACGATTTATAACACTGCACTATATTTGAGATTGAGCCGTGACGATGAATTACAGGGGGAAAGCGGCAGTATCCAGACCCAGCGCATGATGCTTAGACAGTATGCCGCAGAGCATGGGCTGACCGTTGTAGACGAGTACATTGACGACGGATGGAGTGGGACAAATTTCGAGCGTCCAAGTTTCCAAAGGATGATTGATGACATCGAGGACGGGAAAATCAACTGCGTTGTCACAAAGGACTTATCCCGTCTGGGAAGAAACTATATCCTGACCGGTCAGTACACGGAAATCTATTTCCCCAGCAAGGGAGTACGCTACATTGCCATCAATGACAATGTGGACACCATCAACGGAGAAAGCGAGCTTGCCCCGTTCTTAAACATCCTGAATGAAATGCACGCCCGACAGACCAGCAAAAAGGTCAAGGCTGCCATGCGCACAAGATTTGCCAATGGCGCACACTATGGAGCCTATGCACCGCTGGGCTATGTAAAAGACCCGGACAAAAAAGGTCATCTTCTGATCGACCCGGAAACACGCTGGATTGTAGAGAAGATTTTTGACCTTGCTGTACACGGGCGTGGAGCCGCCAGCATTACACGGATTCTGGTGGAGGAAAAAGTACCTACCCCCGGCTGGCTGAACTATGAAAGATACGGGACTTTCGCCAATATCTACGCCGGTGCGCCTCCAGAAAAAGCCTATGCGTGGACGATTGCACAGGTCAAGAGTATTTTGAAAGAGGAAACCTACATCGGTCACAGTGTTCACAACAAGCAGAGCAACATTTCATTCAAGAACAAGAAAAAGGTGCGGAAGCCGCAGGAAGAATGGTATCGTGTGGAAAATACCCACGAAGCCATCATTTCCGAAGAAGTGTTCCAAAAAGTTCAGGAGCTGATTGCAAGCAGACGCAGGAAACGTAGAAACGGTACGACACAGATTTTCGCAGGATTGATAAAATGTGCAGACTGCGGATGGTCTTTAGCCTATGGGGAAAACAAGCAGAACAAAAACCCATACGGGTACTACCATTGCAGCAAGAACGGACAGGGATTACGCCAGTGTTCTATGCACTATATCCGCTATGATGTACTGTATGCCTATGTGCTTGCAAGACTGCAATACTGGTCTATGCTGGCACAGAAAGACGAGGACAAGCTGCTGAAACGGCTGCTCAATGCCAGCGACAGGGAAAGAAACTCTGCGAAGAAAAAGCAGGCTGCGGAGCTGAAAAAGGCGGAAAAGCGTAAAGCCGAGGTTGACGGGCTGTTTGCTAAAATGTATGAGGACTGGTCTGCCGGACGCATAACCGAGTATAATTTCAATATGCTGTCCGAGAAGTACCAGAACGAGCAAAAGGAGCTTGAAACAAAAATAAGACAGCTTCACGAAATGATGGAAGCCGCCGTACAGACCGCAGCGGATGCTGAAAAGTGGATTGCCCTAATGAAACAGTATGTCAACCCTGTGGAGCTGACCGCCGAACTTCTGAACACTCTAATTGAAAAAATAACCGTCCACGAAGCTGTCAAGGGCGAGGACGGAAGTCGTGAGCAGGAAGTAGAAATCTACTACCGCTTCATCGGCAAAATCGACTGACCTTTCTTTTTTTACCCAACAATATCTTTAATTAAGGGAAACGGGAAGCAGTATTCCCGATTTAGATAAGTTGGTTTTGCTCAGCGAGCTATTTGGTGTTTCACTCGACGCGCTTGTAAAGGAGGAAATTTTGCAGGAAAAAATTTCACCGCAGGAAGGACTGTCTGTGCCAACAGAACCCCGGGCAAAATATCCTCCCCAAAAGATCGTCGGATATATTCTACTGGGTGTCGGGCTTTTAAGCATTGTATTTGGTTTTGCCATAAACCTCCTGCTTTTATTCATCGGCGGTTATTTGATTTTATGCAGCATTATTTGTCTGACGGTTAAAAAACACCCTGCTCTCACCATAGGGTGGCTGACCTTTTTGCCCTGTGTATATTTTTTGCCGCGAATGACAAGCGCAAATATGCGAATGGTTTTTCAGCCCTATGTGTATCAAAATATTGTCGAATTTCGGGTGCAACTAATCGTTTCTTATGCCTTTTGGGCGGTATTCTTGCTGTTAATCTTTGCAACTGTTAAAAGTACAAGGTTTCGAGCGCATCCTGTTTTATTTTGTGGCTGGGCGGTTTTTTCTCAGGTCTATAGTTTTATTCCCATAGTTTTTCAAGCGACCGAAAAAACAGAAAAATCATACCTGGTACTTTCCTGGTGCGCGATAGGCTATCTTCTGGCTTTATTATTTTTTACAGGGAAAAGCCTGTACAGCCATTTTAAGACTAAAAAATAAATCAGGGTACCACTGAGGGTCTGCCGGCCTAATAAGCGATTTAAACATTCATGTTGCACTCAGGCTGGAATACACAGAAATAAATAAAATTGAACTGCAAAAAGGCTGTTACACGAATATCTTCGGTAACAGCCTTTTGACATGCCCACAGGCAGCTTTGGTTTATTGGTTTTAGCTGCGCTTTAACTGCGTATGTACTTTTCTTTTCAAAAGCTATCATGCTTTCTTACGGTTTTTAATCATATCCATGGTTACTGCAAATACAATCAGTACACCGCTTGTAATTTCAAGCACATGGGTATTTAACCCAAACTGTACGCCTGCGTTGTTGATTAATACCATCAAAATGGTTCCAAGTACCGTTCCGCTTACGGTGCCCCGGCCGCCGGACAAGGATGCCCCGCCAATGACAGCCGCCGCAATGGCGTTCATATCATAACCTTCGCCACCGGTAGGAAGTGCACTTTGTACCCGTGCCGCAAGCATTATTCCTGCAATACCGTAAAGCAGACCGGCGAAAGAGTACACCGAGTACAACATTTTTCGAACCTTAACACCGCTGAGCTTGGCAACATCGGAACCACTGCCTATTACATACAGGTTCCGTCCAAAAATGGTGTAGCGTAAAATAAGGAAAATTAAAAGCGCTACTACTATCCAAATAATAGCCAGCGTCGGGAAAAAACCAAAAAAGCTGCTGTTGCCCATGTCAAGAATTCTTTGGTCAAGACCGCTGACGGTAAGCGCGTTGCTGATGATTTTAATAATACCCCGAATAATGGTGGAAGTGCCCAGTGTTGCAATCATTGGCGGTACTTTAAAATCATGAATGATCACACCATTGACAAAGCCTGCCGCCACCGAAACAACCAATGCAATTACCAGGGTAAGGTAAAAGTTCATCTGTGTATCGCGCTGGAGCAGCGCAAGCACCATACAGGACAATCCGGCAACCGCGCCTCCGCTGATGTCGATGCCTCCAGTAATAATAATTAATGTTTGTGCAACTGCCAGGACACCAATAATTGCACACTGCTTTAACAGGTTGGTTACGTTGTAAACCGAAAAAAAGTTATTGGTAAAAATGGAGGTTAACACGAATAATACGATTATAATGGCGCCCAGGGTAAACTCTGTTTGCTGAAACATACTTTTAGCAAAGTTATTTTGCAATCTCGCTTTCCCCATAAATATTCTCCTTCCTAATTTTCTATTGAAGCCTTACGCAAAACATCTTCTTCATGTAAGGAAGCAAGTTCATTCTTGTCATACTCTCCGGTTACTTTCCCCTGAGCCATTACAATCAGGCGGTCGGCCAGCCCCATCACCTCCGGAAGGTAGGACGATATCAGAATGACTCCCCGGCCCTGATGGGTTAGGTTTTCAATAATCTTGTAAATTTCTTCTTTTGCACCTACATCTACACCTACTGTTGGCTCATCAAAAATTAAGATATCCGGATCGCGGCACAATAACTTTGCAATTACAACTTTCTGCTGGTTTCCACCAGATAGATTCCGTACCGTTTGCATTACGCTGGGGGTTTTTACATTTACCCGGCTGGAATAATCCACTGCCCTGGAAACCTCTTTTTTCAAATCGATTATTCCACGTTTACGAATCATCTCGTAGGAATTCATATTGACATTAATTTTAATGGGCAGCTGCAACGCAAGCCCGTCTGCCCGGCGGTCTTCGGTCAGGAACCCGATCCCCTGTTTTAAGGCATCGCTGGGGTCCTTTATTTCGACTTTATTGCCTTTTACATACACGTCACCTGTAAGGCGTTTTTCCACGCCGCAAAGGGCCCGCATCAGTTCGCTTCTGCCCGCGCCCACCAGTCCGAAAAAGCCAACGATCTCGCCCGCATGCAGCTTAAAATCAACCTGATGAAAATGCGATGTATCGTTAAAATTTTCTATACGCAGAAGCTCTTTCCCGGGCTGCGGATGTTCAATGTTATAAATATCGGACATTTTTCGCCCAACCATCATGGTAATAAGCGAATCTTTTGTTACCTCTTCAATTGGCTTTGTGTCAACATAGGTCCCATCTTTTAAAACGGTAACGCTGTCACAAATATCCATAATTTCTTCCAACCGGTGCGATATGTAAATAATACTGACGCCTTTTTCTTTTAGTTCCTGTATAAACTTAAATAAGGTCTCTACTTTTTCGTTTTCAAGAAGGGCTGTTGGCTCGTCAAAAATTACCAGCCTGATGTCATCGTTCACCGAAATTTTACTGATCGTTACCATGGCCTGCAGCGCTAGGGGAAGATTGCGTATCTTGTCAGAGGAGTTCACGTTCATTCCAAACTTATCAATTATTTTCTTGCTCTCAGCGGCCATTCTCTTCCAGTCCACTGTACCAAATTTAGTTGTTAGCTGCCGGCCTAAAAAATAGTTTTCGGCAATGCTCAAATCTGGCGCAATGTTAATATTTTGGTAGTTTGCATATACGCCACGGTTTTGTGCTTCTACCGCGTTAGTATTCACCACCCACTGGCCGTCATAGTTCATGGAAATCGTGCCTCTGTCTGGTTTTTCAACCCCCATAATACACTTGATCAAGGTTGATTTCCCGGCACCGTTTTCTCCAACCAGTGCCCGAACCTCGCCTTTTTTCAGCTCAAAACTGACATCATTTAATGCCGTGACGCCAACATAATATTTACTGACATGTTCAATTTTTAATATCGTGTCTTGCATCATTTTATCCCCACCTATAAGAAGAGGGCCGCTGTGTTATCCACATCAGTGGCACAACGGCCCGCTCCTTTATTTACCTAATTCAGTCGTCTGAATTCAAGCGATTAATTCTGTTTTAAGCGAGTCGGGTCCAGCAGGTCCAGCATTGCAGCATCGTTCATATTGTCGGGAGTGATGATGACTGGCGGGCAGTTTACTTGTTTTTCGCTTTCGGGGTTTTTGCCGGTCAGCAGGGTCATTATGGCGTTTTCCATACATTTGTAACCCTGGTCATAAGCGTCCTGAACAATAATGGCGTCCAAAGTGCCGTTTTTCAACGCCGCAATTTCAATATCGTCCGAGTCAACGGCAACCGAAACGATTTTGCTGCCGATTCCAGCACTCTGTACTGCCAGGCAAACGCCATCACCAGTGATGTTGTTGCCGGAATACATACCGATCAGATCAGCGCCAAAGGTAGAAATAATATTTTCTGCGTTGGCCTGGGCCTTCTCTACCACGTTGCCGTTATAATAGGTGTCGGTCTGAACCAATTTGGGAGCATTTTTAGTCATAGAATCGCGGAAGCTCTGGATTCTGTGATTCAGCGCTTCGTTTTCCACGTTCATGTTGATGCCAATGGTGCCTTTATCAATAGGCATATTCTTTTTCTTCATGGCGTCCAAAAACGCCTGAGCGGCCAGCTCACCGATGGTATCATTGGAGCAGTAATAGAACTGGTTGTAGGTTTCGGCGTTTGCACCGTCGTTGCCGGAGCCCAAGCCGCAGTTTACAAAGTTTAAAACAATTCCGTTCTGGGTGGCTTCCCGGGCTTTTGGAATGGTGGCATCAATGGCCAGAGTAGCAGTTACAATTGCGTCAGGTTTTTTTGCAATACACTGCTCAAACGCGGTAACATAGTCTTCGGTCTGGCTTTCTTCAGCCGGTCCTACCGTTGAAAAGTTGATCTTTACGCCTTCTTTTTTCTCCAGGTCTTTGATCGCATTTTCAAACCCAATTCCAATGTAGGTCCAGAACTGCGACGCGGTGGACGGGGTCAGGTAGATAATGTCAAATGTCTTCTGTTCGGGTGCTGGGTCGCCTGCTTTGGATGTTTGTGCCGGGGGCTGTGCCGTGCTGCCTGGCTGGGACGGGGTACCGCCGCTGCATCCCGCTACCGCGAGCAGCATAACCCCGACCAACAATAGGGATACTAGCTTTTTCATGTTTGTTCCTCCTTTAAAGATGAATAATTAATTGTTTCCTAACAATTGTTTTGTATTACATAATACCTTTTTGCAAAATAAAGCACCCATACGGCTGGCGTTCGCTGGTACATACCGTTACAAACGCCTTGCCAGCCTTGGCATAAAATTTACTCCTTTCAATTTCGCCGACAATTTTTACATCATACCCGTTCTTTTTAACCGCCGCTATGGCATCATCCCATACTTTTGGACGTTCCATCACAATGCCCGCTTCCTGATCTGGCACCATATACTCTACGGGATGTTCGCAATAATCCGAATCCAGCGGCATCAGCTGCAAAATTGCGTCAATCATTTCTGCAGCGCCGTTTCCTTTGGCCTGTATGCTGATCCCCCCCGGAGTTTTGGAGATGGGCGGATAAAAATCATCCGCAATAATGAGCAGATCTCCGTGCCCCATATCAGCCAGGGCCTTCAGCAGGTCGGAACCAATTTGTACAGGAATTCCTTTTAACATGGATCGCTACCCCCTAAGTTTGTATTTTCAGAACATTTTGGTTTCTTAACGTCTATGGTAGAAAGCTTAGCGGCGCTGTCCGGTAATCAAAAATCGCTTATCCGTCCCAGCCGGCTAAACCAGTTTCTTTATAATACCCAAGGAACAATTCCTTCGATGATTAACAATAAAACTTTTTGCTTATTTAAATTTAACCCCCTCAGAATTTGCCGGCTTTTGCCGTACACCCATGCTTTGCTAAAACTGATGCAGTTTTTTTACCGCCCTATGGAATGAATACGCTTATGCATTGCTGTAAAATAACCTTTTGGCATCAATTTCTGAAACACTTTTCTGTTGCTGCACCGGAACAGGCCAATTTGCTGTATACTGCCAAACCACTTTTGTTTCAGTTTTATGAAACAGGTATCCGTTACTTCAAAACAAAGAAATGCCAAACCAAACACACGTCACGTTTCGGGTAAAGTTGTTACAGGATTATGACTAATCCTCTGCTCGCGGCTGCATGGAACCGGTTTCTTACCTGGTAGTGTATGATTCTCTGCCGGCTTTCATGAACAGGGGAAAACCATTACACTGCTATTTCATAAAACTTTTGCTCGCTTAAGACTGCCAACCGGATAAAACTATGATTCCAAACAGGTAAAAAAAGCTACCCCCAGCATGTTTTTTAACACAAATGACTGGTTTTTAGGAAAAAAACTTATTTCAGCGGATTATTTTTAAGGCTTTGCAAACTTTTCAGAACCCCGTTTCACCAGCCATGTTTTCACAGAATTCCTGCGTATGACCATTTTTTCTGCCGTAGCCTCCTGCTTGCTTTCAAACCTGCGCTCAAGGAGCTCCATCGCTTCACAGCCCATTTCGTACACAGGCCTTGTAACCACCGTTAAATGAATATCGGTATATGTCAACTCAATAATGTCGTCAAAACCGACCAAACAAACGTCCCTGCACAATTTTTTACCCGTTTCTTTCAAGTACCTTAGGCACCCCAAAATAGCCATATTGTTCGTTAAAAAAATACCGGTTGGGGGGTTTTTAAGCTCCATCAGCTTTTTCATAGCCTGGTAGGACTCTTCCTCCCTAAAATTGCCGTATACAATATAGTCCGGGTTTATTTCAATTTTGTAGCTGTCAAGGGCCTTTTTGTACCCCTTAAGGCGGTCATGACCTGGCCGGGAGGTCTCTGGCCCAGAGATGATAGCAACCTTTTTATGGCCTTCCTGAATCAAACATTCAACCGCCTCATAAGCTCCTTCAATATCTTCCGAAAAAACACCGTCAAAGTTTGCATTCTTCACGTCACGGTCAATAAGAACCACCGGAACCCCTTGTTTTTCAAAATTTTTCAGCTTACCAACCGTAATGGTATCGGTTTCACAAACTGGAATAATAATAAGGCCTTTCATCATTTCGGCCTTTAACGATTCTAAAACCCTATGTTCCCGATCCGAATTTTCATCTGTTCCAAACATAAAAACATTATAGTTGTACACCAATGCCTGGTCGGTTATGCCATGCAGTATTTTATTGAAAAAAGGGTTTTCAATATCTGGAACTAAAAATGCTACGTTTTGTGACTCTCCTACGCTCAGGTTTCTGGCTATCATATTGGGAACATATTTCTTTCCTTCAATTACTTTTAAAACTTTTTTCCGTGTTGCATCTTTCACATTTTTATTGCCATTTAATACGCGGGAAACTGTGGTGGGAGAAACTCCGGCTTCCTTGGCAATATCGTAAATATTCATGCAACACTCACTCACTTCATTTCACTTATGAAACCGCTTTCAATTTATAAGCTTAAGATAGCATACAAAATTTACCATGTCAACCAAAATTTGTTATTTAATCGTTATTTTCTATATTTTATATATCTTTAGTTAAGTTTTAATATATATATTATCCATACAACTTCATAGCATAAGTGAAAAAATGCCTCAACTCATTATTGAAATCGGTTTCACTTATTATGAAAGAATGATGGTATATTTGTTATACCATCATTCTTTAAACGCCACAAAATGTCAAGCAATTTAACCGATTCAAATATTTTAGATCAAGCTTTCCGCCGGTTTAAAATAGCAGTATTCTCACAAGGGGAATCAACCTGTTGTTGGCATAACTACAAACCGGTTTACAGGTTTTTAACTGTTGAATTTTACCTTGTTAACCGTGTTTTGTAACAAAAAATGAGCTCCATCACCGGCACTCATTTTTAATCTGAGTCCGTCTGCATTTGGCGACACTTTTACGACAAAAGTTAGCTATCTTTTGCCTATCTTTCAGAAACATCAAAGAATGGCAAAAAAAAACCGCTTAACTAATGGCTTAGTTAAACGGTTTTATCTCATGGTGCGGATAACAGGACTTGAACCTGCACGTCGGGGACACTAGATCCTAAGTCTAGCGCGTCTGCCAATTCCGCCATATCCGCATGCTACGGGTGAAATTATACCATTTCTCCCGTACTATTGTCAATACAACTCTTTCATCAGGCCCTGTTCATACATAGATTGAGCCGCCAGCATAACCCCCATTTTTCCGGTAGGGTAGGTTAAACCGCCCTGCATCCAGGCCGCATAGGGTGCACGAATGGGCGCATCGGCCGAAAGCTCGATGGACGCGCCGCCGGTAAAGGCGCCGGCCGCCATAATAACCGGGCTGTCGTAACCCGGCATATTCCAGGGCTCGGGGGTTACAAAGGAATCAATTGGCGCACCTTTCTGCATTCCCTGGCAGAAAGCAATCAACCGTTTTTCATCCCCCAATTCAATGGCCTGAATAATATCGGTACGTGCTTCAGTCACCTTTGGATAAACTGAAAAACCAAGCTCTTCGAACAATGCCGCTGCAAACACCGCGGTTTTTACCGCTGACGCTACTACACTGGGCGCCCAAAACAACCCCATAAACATGCTGCGGCTTTCCCCCAGGGTACAGCCAACCTCTTTGCCCATACCTGGGGAGGTAAGCCGGTAAGCGCAAAGCTCCACCAACCTGGCTTTACCTGCAATATATCCCCCTGTTTTGGCAATTCCGCCGCCGGGGTTTTTTATTAGGGAACCGATAATTAGGTCTGCCCCTACCTGGGTGGGTTCCAGTTTTTCAACAAACTCTCCGTAGCAATTGTCTACCATAACAACTGCATCGGGGTTTACGCTGCGTGCACGCTTTACAATCTCCCCAATGGTTTCTACTGAAATAGACGGCCGCAGGGAATACCCTCTGGAGCGCTGGATATAGACCACCTTAGCCCCCTTCACCGCCTGGGGAATTCCGTCCAAATCCACCGTTCCCTGCCGGGTGAGGTCAAGCTGGGCATAGCGAACGCCAAAATCTTTTAAGGAACCGCTTCCTTCCCCCCTCAGTCCAATCGCTTCCTCCAAGGTATCATAAGGTTTCCCGGTTACCGACACCATAAGGTCCCCCGGACGCAAAACCCCAAACAGCGCGGTAATCAGCGCATGGGTGCCCGATACAAAATTGTGCCGAACCAATGCGTCCTCACTGCCGGTTACCTGGGCGAACACCCGATCCAATGCGTCCCGTCCGCGGTCGTCATAACCATAACCGGTAGAACCTGCAAAGTGGCTTTCACTAATACCGTTTTGTGTAAATGCCGAAAGCACCTTCAGGCTGTTATACTCCATAATTTCATCAATTTGCTCAAAGGCGCTCCGCGCTTTCTGCTGAGCAGACTGGGCAAGCCCTTCAATTTTTGGGTCTATGTAAAAAAAGTCCTGTTTCATTCTTCCTCCTGCGCTTCTTTACTTTGTACTGGGTAAAACAAGCTCGCCCCAGCCGCCTATGGTACGGTAGCCTAACTTTTCATAAAAAGCTTCCATGTCAGGCTTGCAGCAAAGCGTAGCAGTCTTTCCCTTTTTAATGACCTGGCGGGTTGCAAAAGCCGCTAACGCCCGGCCAAAACCTTTGCCAGTGTATTGTTCGGCAACAGCTACACCGCCAATATGCCCATATCGGTCATCCTGACTGTAAATACCCGCCGTGGCTGCCATTTCGCCCGCGCAATAAATGGCATAAATTTCACAGTTACCCTTGCGGTAATTGGCGGAATTCTGCAGCAACCACCAACCATAACTTTCACTGTTATATTCTAGGTGGAACGCCTCGCAAAGCAGGCGGTATACCTCGGAAAAAGTCTGTGTTGGTTCAATGGAAAGCATTGCCTGGTCTGGCATCTGCCGGCAGATCATACAGCAACCGCTGGTCAGCACCCCACCCTTTAATTCATGTATATTTTTAGAAATTAAATACGAAGAGTATACTCTATTACAACTTGCAAAGGGCAAAAATTCGCCTAGTTCAGAAAAAGATAATCCTGATTTTTGCTTTTCCGGCCAGTTGATTGTCGGCGATGCTATGGTCAAGCCGCCTCCAAAGACAGCCAAAGCCGCCATAGGGCTGTCTGTCTCATCATAGTAAACCCAAAAGCGCGCTGCGTCATAATGCTTCCCAAACAGTTCATACAAATTGTATACTTTACTTCCATAAATACAATCCGTAGCGCAAAGCTCCAAAAAAGCTTTTTCTAATCCTCTGTCCCGTTCATCGGGCAATAAGGCGCGGATCATAGCTGTGCCAGCCGGGGCAGGAGGGCCATAAGCAACTCCCGTGTCCCGTTAATGTCACTTTGTTTTAACATGCAGGCGGGGGAATGCAGGTAGCGGCAGGGCAGCGATATGGCCAAAACTCTGGCCCCTGCAGCAGCTGTCTGCAGGGAACGGGCTTCGTTTCCACCATAAACACCCGCTTTCGGTTGGGCTAAAATTCCATGCTCCCGGGCCGTTTCCATTGCCAGGCGGTAAAGCTCCTGGTCATAAATGGTTCCTTTATCCATAAAAGAAACTACCGGGCCGCCGCCAACCTGGCAAACAGTTTTATGTTCGCCTACATCGGGAATATCTGACGCCGTGGTGGTCTCTACCGCTATCGCAATTTCGGGCTGCAGCTGATAGGCAGCTGTCTTGGCACCGGCAGTGCCGGTCTCTTCCTGAACCGTAAAAGAAAATGCGCAATCATATTCCAGCTCGGACCGGATCATCTCAATCAGCAGTGTGCAGCCCGCACGGTCATCCAAGGCCTTGCCCATGATACAGTCTTCCCCAAAACAGAGAAAGCTGGAATCAAAAACCGCCCGGTCGCCCAAACGGACTTTTTCCAACGCCTCTTCCTTGCTGTCCGCCCCAATATCAAGGTACAAATCTTCCAGCTTGGGCAGTTTATCCCGTTCCTCGCCAGACTGTAAGTGCACTGCTTTGGTGCCAATTACCCCTGTAATACCATCGGTACCTATGCGCACCGGCTTGCCAATCAGCGCTGCTGTATGAATACCACCCACCGTTGCAAAGCGCAGCATGCCGCTGCTTTCTGCCGCAGTAATGATTAAGCCTACTTCATCCATATGAGCAGAAAAAAGCAGTTTATTCTTGGGCGTCTTTTTTCCTTTTTTCTCTACAATCAAATTGCCCAGCGCATCTACCCGCCAAGGGGCAATTCCATCAATTTCGTGAATGATCGCACTGCGGACGGCATCTTCATCCCCCGAAACCCCTGGCAGTGCACTAAGGCGTTCGATTAAATTAATCAAGCAGTTCACCTTCTTTATATCTCATCAAAATATATTTTAAGAAATTATATACTTGTATATCCCTTGTTGTTGCAACCGGGAGCGCACCTGACACTCCGGCCCGTGTCCATTTGGCAGCATAACCAGGCTGGTACTTTTACCGCCGAGCCAGCCGGTTTTGGCCGGGTAAAGGTGGGCCCCGCCGTTATTCCTTTTTATAGGCACAGGTTTACAATACTTGTAAGGCGCTATTCTGCAGGAATAGAAAGCTTTATGCAATTTCTCCGCTTAAAATAACCCCAGCCAAAAGGCGGGCGGTGTCTTCCACATCTTGTGCGCTTACCACCTCAATCGGCGTATGCATATACCGTTGGGGGATTGACGCCATCGCAGTTTTTACCCCTGCACCGGTTACCGCTATTGCATCAGCGTTGGTCCCGGTTTCACCGCCCATTACCTCGCTTTGGAAGGGAATCCCCTCCCGCTGGCAAACAGCTTGCAGCAGTTCGGTCAGTTGTTTATTCAACAGTGGGGCAATGCCAATCATCGGGCCTTTGTTTAAATCACCGCACTTATGGCGCGGCGCATCAGGGGTATGAGCAAAACTGACGTCCACCACTACGGCATGGGTGGGCATTAACTGGTAAGCCGCGGTTTTTGCCCCCTGCCCGCCGACCTCTTCCATAGTGCTGAGCAGAATACTTACCCCGCAGGGAAGCTCTTTGCCCTCCAACAGCTGGGCCGTGCGGATCAGTGCAGCACAGCTGGCACGGTTATCCAGCGCTTTGCCGCATATTTTTTCGCCTATTAGCTCCCGGGCGGTGCTTAAAATAGTCACCCTATCTCCCAAGGCAATTCTCTGTTTGGCCTGTATACCGCTAAGCCCCACATCAATGTGCAGATCCTCAATTTTAGCCACCTTGTCCGAATCGCTTGAAAGGTGGGGGGGGATCGAGCACACCACACCATACAGGTCCTCTTCCTTTGTGTGCACCACTACCTGGGCTGCCGAAAGCAGGCGCCGGTCCACTCCGCCGCAATTGGATACGGTGAGAAAGCCTTTTTCGTCTATATAAGAAACAATCATACCAATTTCATCCAGATGCGCATCCAGCAGCAGGTGCGCCTGGCCTTGTTTTGGGGCCTGCAGCGTACAGATTACACTGCCCAAAACGGTGGTCTCTACTTTACCATAGGGCTCTAATAATCTGGCGGCTAGCTGTGCGGCTTTATTTTCTCTGCCCGCTACGCCGACCGCATTGGACAAAGCCTTGATCAGTTCCATAGTGGTTGTCATTCTTTTTTGCCTCCTGCCCCATACCATGGGGGTTTTCTACAGTGCATTGACCAGCTCTTTAAAATGGCGGCCGCGGGCTTCAAAGTTTGGGTAGCAGTCAAAACTGGCGCTGGCCGGTGACAGGGAAACCACGTCCCCAGCTTTGGCGTATTCTCTGGCCAGACGAACCGCATCGGCCATATCGCCGGCATGCAGAATGGTCAGCTCCCTGGGGTTATACCCGGCGTAGCTGGTAACGGTATCTTCTATCTTCTGGGCAGTGGCTCCGGTCAAAATAAGTACCTTTACTTTTTCGATAATTTTAGGTGCCAAAGGAAGAAAAGGAATTTTTTTATCGTACCCGCCGGCAATAATAATCATTTTCTGGGAAAATGAATTCAGCCCGGCTATGGTGCGGGTAGGGCTGGTGGCAATCGAATCGTTGTACCATTTCACCCCATCCAACTCCCGTACAAATTCAATGCGGTGTTCCACCCCTCCAAACTCACGGGCCACCTTACGGATGGTATCCACCGAAACATAACCCCACACTGCCGCTATGGCGCCTAAAAAGTTTTCGACGTTATGCACTCCGGGAATCCGGATTTCTTCCGCTTTTATTATTTTTGTAGTACCGTCCTTGTGGGCCATGCAAAGCATGCCGTCTTCGTCTAAAAACGCTCCCTGTTTTACCGGTTTTTGGCGCGAAAAGAATAGGCATTCCCCCCGCGCCAACGACTGGAAGCCAGCGGTTATTTCATTGTCCTGGTTAAGAACAGCGCGGGAAAATGCATTTTGATGCAATATTAAATTTTTCTTTGCATCAATATATTCCTGCATATCTTTATGCATATCCAGGTGGTTAGGCGCCAGGTTTGTAACCAGCGCAATGTCGGGGCTGCGGCGCATAGAAATCAGCTGAAAGCTGGAGAGTTCCACCACCGCCATATCATCTGGTTTAACCTGTTCTACCACCGGCAGCAGCGCCTTGCCTATATTACCCCCCAAATGTACGGTATACCCTTCCGCCTTCAGCATTTCGGCGATTATGGTGGTAGAGGTGGTTTTTCCGTCACTGCCGGTTATGCCAAAAATTTTGCAGGGGCACAGGTCAAAAAACATTTCCATCTCGCTGGTAATCACTGCGCCCTCTTCCTTTGCTTTTATCAGCTCCGGCGTATCATATTTCATACCAGGGGTACGGAAGATCACATCTCCTGAAAGGTTTTTTAAATAATCTTCTCCCAATATAAAAGAAACCCCCAGAGCTTCCAGTTCATCACACAATGGGCCAATTTTATCCCTTGAGCGTTTATCACGTACCGTTATGCAGCAGCCTTTTGCTGCCAACATGCGGATTACATCGGTATGTGAAACCCCTATTCCAATAAAGGTGAGGCGTTTTCCCCGTAATTTGTCAAAAAAACATGCGGCTCGATTCTCCATAGCCATACTCCATTTCTGTCCTTGTCTTATTCCAAACGGAACCCATCTTATGACATACATATTAATTATATACCAGCAAGGTGACAAATATCAACGTAATATGCAATTATTTCTTGGTATCATCTTATTTGTTGCGGCATAGAATGTAGTTATACCCAAACCACTACATAGGTTTGGAATTTTTTAAGAATGGAGGAACCAGGATGAATTTTCTAGCACATAACAGAATAAAGGACGACCATTTTCCTCTCTTACCTGGGTCCTACCCTCAGGACATGAAACAATGGTTTGAGGTGTCAGGTGACTTGGATGACTTTATCTTCTATAACAGCCCCGAAAAAGAAGAAAGCGAGCGTTAACCCATTGACATTTTTTGCTTTTTAGGTAATAATAGAAGAGTCAGGTGCGGATGTAGTTTAGTGGTAAAACATCAGCTTCCCAAGCTGAGGTTGTGGGTTCGATTCCCATCATCCGCTCCACCAAAAAACCGCTTAGTTAAGCCATTTATGGCTAATCTGGGCGGTTTTTATTTTTCGTCTGACGACAAACTGACGATAAAAGGTACATAATAAAATAGAAATATCCCCACTAACCAATTAAGGCTAATGGGGATATTTTTTTAATTTTTGAGCAATTTATTCGTAATTAATGTTACGTTTATACCCACTCGAACATTTCGATAAACAAAATCCACCCTCTAGCTATTAGGGATATGTACGTTTAATCTATGTTAAAAAACTCGCCCAAATCAACTAAGACCTTTGAATAATAGGATAATCATACCAAACTATCAATTACTTTTTTATGTAACTCACCTATTGAAAAAAATAGACAATTTTTTTTACAATATATGTGAAGTTTTTTATTTCAAACTTTTTTCATATCCTTTCTTAACTTTTTTCTAACCCCCTTTACAGAGCTGCTCTACAATGGGCAGCTCAATTTTTTAGGAACCAAACCCACGCGTTGAACGCGTGTATACACCAGCTCTAGAAGGGCATTTTACTGATACGCCTATTAAGGGGCATTGAAACATTTCGCTTCGCTCGCTGTCCCAGGCTTTTTTTACGGGATGCCACTGGCTCAAAGGACACCGCAGGACAAACTGGCATATTATTTGTAAGTTTTCATATTCAGTTTTAATCTGTTCCAAATCTTCATCTGTGACTATTACATAATGGTCTTTATCGTACCGATACCCATTGACAATATCTTTGCTGCCAACCTCTTTCCCGCAATGGCCGCAAACTTTTTTATACCGAATCCGCTGGTGGTCATCTTTATGCAGCTGATTAAAACTGATATCGTTATCCTGCACCGCTGTGTACATTGCAATTAGAATTTCTACCAAACCAAAAGATATGACTGTTTTGCTGGCTACCGCCATTTTTATCACCTCTGGTTTAGTATGCCCTAAAAATAGAGAAAAGCCTCATTAACAAATGCTAAATGAGGCTTTGATATTTTATTTTGCTTACCAACAAACCCTAGGTTTTTTACAAATATTGGCGGAGCTGCTGACACAGTTTTTCTTCTATAGATATCAGCTCACTACATAAATCCTTTACCGAACGATCTGCCGTTTCATACTGGTTTAAATACCGATTCAATGATTTTACACCCATATTGCATCCATCTGTAATAAGGTCGGCAACCGTTGCATCACTGCTGTCCACACCCATCTTTAAATTTGTTTTAATCCAAGACATACTTTTTGCAATCGCGCCCGGTTCTTTTTCCTCTGACTGATATTTATTTAAAATAGAAGTAATTTGTTTTTTTAGCCGCTCATGGTGTTGCTTGCTTTCCTGTAATGCCTGCCGCATATTGGAACTGCATATACGGTCCAGTATTTCGTCAATTGATGAGATTGCCATTTTAGTCCCTGCATCACACTCCCGAAGCAGCATGATTGTATCTGTGTTTTCCATAATTTTTCACCTTTGATCCTTCCTTTTTCTTTATTATTTGTAAAACCCTTACAAATTATATGTAGGAAAATTCTGTTATATAAATTAAGAAAAGTATACAATAAAACAATCTGATTTTAAAATTCCTTCTGATTCAAATAATAAAAGCGATGTTTCATCAAACAGGTTTCCAACCAGCTTAAAACTTAGTTTATCTTTATAATGGCGCCAATAAAATTCACCGGTATGTTTAAATTGATACGTTATTTTACAAAATATTGCACCTTAAGTTTATAAATTTGTTATACTGCCGTTGTAATAGTCCAAAATTCACTTTATAATATTTATATAAGGGGCGGCAAAATGTGTAAACTTAGTTTAACCGCCGTATAGGGCCGCCGGGCTTGTTCGGCGGCTTTTTTGTTCAATATTAAATCAGACCGTAATGGAGATGTCATCTTATTCAAACAGCTGGGCTGCCAAAAGGCCTGTGCGGCCGCACCGACACAAAAAACATACGGAATCTATAGCCTTTGAAATGGGTGACCGCTTCATTCAGTAATAAAAAGAAGGGGTGGTATTATGTTAAAGTTCCCTTACCGAATTATTTTTTCCGACCTGGATGGAACACTGCTGAACCCTGAACACCAACTTACTTTGTTAACTGTCCGGGCACTGCAGGCTGTAAAGGACGCCGGCATTCCCTTTGTTATGGTTTCTGCACGAATGCCGGAGGCAATTCTTCCCATAGCACAAAAAGCCGGCATTACCGTACCCATTATCAGTTACAGCGGAGCTCTGGCCCTGAAAGAAGACGGTACAGTACTAAAGAGTACCGTCATCCCGGCTGATTCAGCGTGGAAGGTTTTACACCAGGCGGCGCTTCGGTGGCCACATGCTGTTCCAAACTACTATTCCGGCCATGTCTGGTATGTGCAGAACCAAAAACACCCCTTTGTACAAAACGAAAGCAGAATCACACAAGTACTTCCAGCCCAGCAAAATTTTTTCACCCTGCTTCGTCAGGGAACCCTGCCCCATAAGTTATTGTACATCTGCTCCCCAGCTGACTGTGCCGAAATGGAGGAGGCATTGTCCGGTGAATACCCGGAGCTTGCTGTCGTCCGTTCCAGTGACATTCTGCTGGAGATTATGGATGCGTCGGTAAACAAGGCGGCTGGGGTTAAAGTTTTGCTGAACGCCTACGGACTGCAGGAAAAGGATGCTGTGGCTTTTGGCGACAGCTACAACGATATTCCTATGCTAAAAGCGGCTGGAACAGGCATAGCCATGGGCAATGCGCCCGAAGCTGTAAAGGCGGCAGCTGACCTGGTAATTGGCTGCAACGATAAGGATGGGCTGGCTCAGTTTTTAAACCAGAACGGCTTGCCTTTCCATGGTATTTGACAAAGCTTTTTGCTGAGAATACAATGGATATAAACAAAAATAAGGGGTGGGTAAAATGGATTTAAAAAAGTTTTTCCCTTTTAGTACAAAAGCGGTTGATACAAACTCTCTGATTATTTCCATCATTTTATATGTGATCGCACCAAGTATAGCGGGGGTTGTGGTATCCTGGTTAAGCTGGATTCCCATTGTAGGGTGGTTAATTAGCATTGCAGCCAGCTTGTTTGGCCTATACTGCTTGATCGGGCTTATTTTAGCCATCCTTTATTATTGTAAGGTGATAAAAGATTAACCAGTTTATCGTTCCGGCAGGGCTATGTAAGGCTTTTGGGGCATTTTGGTCAAAACAGACAGCTTGCCTTTTTTGCAGGCAGACCGGAGTATTCTGAAAAAAACAAACAAACCGAAAATCATTCCTAAAATTGTTTCAAGAAAAACCATACAGAAATATTTGCCGGGCTTTTGGTACTTCTGATGCAGAAATATCTCTTTCCATAGATTCAAACGGCATAAGGCGCTTTTTAGAAGTACCTCAGGTTTTTCTACCCAATAAAATGCTTTGTGTAAATAAGGAAGGTATTTATGAAAAAAACTCTCGCACTGGCGCTGGCTTTTCTGATGTGCTTTTCTCTTGCGGCCTGCTCTGGCTCCGGAGAAAATTCCTCCTCACAACCCGCCTCCTCCGTTAGCAGCAGTGGCTCCGAATCACAGGCTTCTTCCCTGACAGTGAATCCTTCCCAACCAGCCATTGGCGTGGATAAGCAGGGTGATACGGTAGTGCTTACCATTCCGCCTGACCTGTTGGACGGCATTGATGTGGACAGCCTGCCTTTAGGCGGGGACCGCAACGTTGAGAAAAGGCCTGACGGTTCTGTTACTTTTTCTTTGGCAAAAGCTGATTATGAAAAATTGCTGGGCCAGCTGAGAAGCAGCCTGGATGAGTTAATTGAAGGAATTATAAGCAGTGAAGATAATACTTCCATTCAGAGCATTACCTATAACGAAACCGCTTCGGAATTTGTGGTAATGGTGGAAAAGAAAGCATATGAAAAAAGCGCTGACGCTTATTCCTTGCTTGCCCTGCCTATTTTTTCTTCGGTCTACCAGGCATTTGACGGAAAAACCGAACCTGATATCACCATTAAAGTTACGGTAAAAGACGCTGCAACCGGGCAGGTACTGGATGAACTTACCTTTCCGGAATAGTGGTGTAACGCAATTTAAAAACTTTCCAGCTGTTTTTCCCTTTGCATCTGCCTTAAGGCTTTGTACCGTAACCGGCGCCGGAAATGCCGGGGAGGATTTGGCCGTACATTATTTCGGAAGCACTTTGTCCTTTTTTGAGCTATTCCATATAAAAACGCCATGCAAAGCATGGCGTTTTTGTTATTTTAATAAATCTACCAATTCGTCCCGCAGCTTTTCCATATGTCCAATTTCAAAGCTGACAGCATGTTTCAGCATACCATTGTACAGGTCTCCAAGCGTATTGGGCTGCTTCTCCCTGTCCTGCAGGCAGTGCATTCCTTCTTTCAGGTCATAAATTTGACTGTCCATATATTGTTTAATTCTGGACTGCTGTTCGTTCATTTTCGCTCCTCCTTTTTTCGTTTGGGTTTAGTTTTCTCTTTTTTAAATGAAACATGTACCGTACTGTAAGGGAATTTTTTCTTATTTTTCGACTGTTTGTTTTTTTTATTTTTCATGTTAAAATAAAAATATCGTGTTAAAGGAGTGAATTGTTTGAAAATCTGCCCAAAATGCGGCACACATAACAGTGAAGCCAAAAATAACTGTACCCGCTGTAAAACGCCCCTGCCCGCATCGGAGCCGCCAAGGAAATTTTGTTCCGTGTGCCAGCGCGTTTTTCCTTACACCGCCCAGGAATGCGACCGCTGCCATATTCCCTTAAACAGTTACGCTTATTTAGAACCTCAGCCGGAAGGAGAAAAACCAGATCGGATTCCAAACTGGATTTACGTGATTCTCATACTCTTTCCCATGCTTTCCTTTGTTCTCAGTTTTATCTACATAAACCGCGGCTGGGTTAAAATGGGCCGCCGAATCATGACCCTTTCGGTAGTGATGATAATTGCACAGGCTGTTGCAGGGGTTTTAATTTCGGCAGGTATTTCATGAAAAAAGCAATAAAAGCGGCTTTCCCGGTTACGGTCCCTGTCCTATTAGGTTACCTGTTTGTTGGAATTGCGTTTGGCCTTTTGTATCAGAATGCGGGTTATCATATTTTGTGGGCACTGCTGATGAGCCTTACTGTTTACGCCGGCTCCATGCAGTTTGTCGCTATTAACTTTTTTGCGCCTGGAATTGGGTTGTTGGAAGTTGCGCTCATGACGCTGCTGGTAAATATACGCCATGTATTTTACGGGCTTTCATTTTTAAAACGCTTCCAGGGCATGGGGCAGAAAAAGCCTTATATGATTTTTTCCCTTACTGACGAAACCTATTCCCTGCTTTGCTCCGCCAAACCACCGGAAGGGGTGGATCCCGACCGGTTTATATTTGCCATTGCCCTGCTGAATCAGTGCTATTGGGTAGCTGGGTCGGCCCTTGGGTCGGTCGCAGGGTCTTTCATTTCCTTTAACACCACCGGTATTGACTTTGCCATGACTGCCTTGTTTGTGGTTATTTTGGTGGAACAGTGGCTTTCCTGCCCAACCCACCTGCCGGCAATGATTGGCGCCGCATGTGCACTGCTGGGTTTATTCGCCTTTGGTGCGGACAACCTGGTGCTGCCCGCCATGATCTTTATGGTTGTTTTACTCATGGCCTTCCGCCGCCCATTGGAACCTAAATTATCCTTACCCGAAGAATCGGGGCAGAATGGGGGCGAGCCTTTATGATCTCTCCCGCACGTGCACTGCTCATCATCGCAGTAATCAGTACCGTTACCATCCTCACCCGTGCGCTTCCCTTTCTCTTCTTCCGCAAAGGCAACGTCCCGGGGGCAGTTTTATATTTGGGTAAGGCCCTGCCGCCGGCGGTGATGGCCATGCTGGTAGTATACAGCCTGCGGGGAGTCTCGCTGCTGGCTTACCCCTATGGCCTACCCGAACTGATTGCCGTAGCTGTTACTGTCGCGCTTCATCTTTATAAGCGCAATAATCTGGTCAGCATATTGGGCGGAACCGCAGTTTATATGCTTTGTGTGCAGTTATTTTTTTGCTGATGAATGCCAGCTGGCTTTTCCATCTGTTTTAAAAACACGCTGCCATATTTGACAGGCACCCACCAAAAAACCTCATAGGAAAAGCACCTTGCAGGCAGATTACGCAAACATAACAAACCGGAGGAGGACGGAACATAACATGAAATTCGCATTTATTATTATGGGCAACTTTGATAAGAATCAGGATAAAGCCGTTATTCATAAAGGGCTGGCACAAATAATAGGGGTATCTAATTTAGAGGAAGCATGCGCGGCAGCAAAAGAATTACAGGATAATGGGATTGACTGCATTGAGCTGTGCGGCGCATTTGGTGAAAACGGCGCTAAAAAAGTGATTGACGCAACACAAAATAAGATTCCTATTGGATTTATCACTCATTTACCCGAACAGGATGCTGTTTATGAAGCGGCATTTTCAAAGCATTCATAACCGGTTTATTTCAAAATACAGGCTGGTTGGCTAAGGGGTTTCTGTCCGGCTGGTTTTACTCTGATGGCCGGGCTCATGCCCTAAAACTGTGCCTGCCCTACCCTTGTACTATTTTGGGTATTGGGTGCCCTTTGGGTATCGGGTGCCCTTTGGGTATCGGGTGCCCTTTGGGTATCGGGTGCCCTTTGGGTATCGAGTGCCCTTTGGGTATCGAGTTGGGCATCAAGTACCTTATAGGGTATGATGAGGGCGCGGCCCCGCCGATGTACCTGATGTCAAATATTCCTTTTATGGTACAGCCAGCAAAGCTTTTTTGACCTGACAGCAATTCGATCACCAAGCCCGCTCACCGCAGTTCACCTGGGTACCAAGCCCAGCCTGAAGCAAACGAAGGCGAATACTTGGCCCCGATTACTTGATACTGCTGGCCAGCGGCAGAATGGAGCATCAAAATGAACGATAATCTTATTTTACTTCCCGTTACCGACCCCACATCCCTGCAGGCCATAGCCGGCCTTGCTAAGAAAATTTGGACCGAACACTACCTTCCTATCCTTGGTCAGCAGCAGATTGATTATATGCTGGAGCGGTTTCAATCCGTGCATGCTATGCAGTGCCAGATAACGGAAGAGGGGCACGAATATTACCTGATTCGGCTGGACGGCCAAAACGCCGGATATATTGGGGTTAAACCAGATGAAAAAGGCCTTTTTTTAAGCAAGCTTTATGTGGATAAAGCTTTTCGCCGGCGTGGAATTGCTGCAAGAGTTTTAAATGTCCTGACTGGGCGCTGCCTTACAGAAAGCCGCCCTGTTATATGGCTGACTGTAAATAAATATAACGAGGGTTCTATTGCAGCCTACCGGGCTCTGGGTTTTTCTATCGTCAGAGACGAGGTAACCGACATCGGAAATGGCTATGTAATGGATGATTATATTATGGAAAAAAACGTATAACCCATAAATTGTCCCCTGCCTGCAAAGGCGGGGGACAGGTTGTTTTCACCGCTTTGGTGCACTACAATCACAAGCTTTGCTGGTAGGAATTAAAAAGCTTTCGCTTACAGTTTCCAGGCAGAGGTGAGAAAAAGATGCGAGACGGCAGACAGCCGCAGGGCCGAATGAACGTCTCCCCATGGTTAGCAGACAGGTGCTTCAGCTCCCGCCATATTTTTATAAAAAGCTCATCGCACAACCTGTATATGCGGGTTTTCAGACCCTTTCCTCAGTGGGAAGGGTCTATTTTTGTGCCTGGACGCATATAGGTTGTGTGTAATGGCCTATTGCGCCCTAACAAATATGAATGAAAAGGTTGTGGCGAAAGAATGAGCGATCTCAGCCGGTTTGATAAGCTATCTGCCTCCCAACTGGAGGAACTCAGCCGTCAATATGCGAAGCAGCTGATACAATATAGCCGCAGCGCTTCAGCCGCTGCTTCTGCTCCGCCCTCAAACAATTGGAATGCACCTGCCCACCAAACTGTCATCAACACAAAACAAGCATCGTCTGGGCAGCAGCCGCAGATTCACGCTGTGCAAGCTGCAAATCATCCTGCACAAGCAAACGCCACTCTGGCCGAGGATAACCCGGCTACAATGCAAGCCAGCCCCCAAACTGCCAGCGTTCCTGTTTCAACCGCCGCACCTATACAGACTGCAATTGAAAGCAAAATAGGAATACAATCCCGCGGAATAAAACCAGCTTCTCCTCTGGCTGAATCTAATCATGGAGCCAGCAACCCAGCATTCCATTTTCATGGCTCACTTTCTCCCATCGATATGCCCCCTGAAAGATTGGAAGAAGAGGTTGGTGCAAATGGGGTAAAGACCAATCCTCCGGCAGTACTGGTCCGCCCCCGTGATATTCCAGGCGCTCAACCCCAACCGGAACAGCAGCCAGCACCTGAATGCAAACCCGATGCTCCTATGGAAAAACTGGAACCCGGGTATGATTGGGTAGAGGAATATTTCCGTTTTATTGACAGTGGAAAAACCACACCCATCCGTCCCGAAACTTTAGAGTTGGCGCGCCAAGCTACCGGTGCCTCTGTTTCTGATCTTCCGCCAGCCCTGAATAACACCTTGAATGAGCTGGATTCCACCCCTGAAGAAAACCCTTTGATTACCAGTATACCTACCGAACAAAACCCTTGCCCCCCGGCGGAAGAACATACAGCTCTTTCCCCCTCAAGTTCAGATCAGCAAGCGTCATTCCAACCCCTAACCGAAGGAACTTCACATATTGACATTATGACCGAAGCCGGTTTTGAGCGGGAACAAGGCGAGGAATGGGAGGAACCACCTGAATTTGGCAGCCTGCGAACGGATGCAGAAAAACCAATAGATGCAGATGAGCTGCTTTTGGAACCCATTTTAGACTACAGTATGATTGATAAAGAAGAGCAGGAGGAATCCCCCTACGGGCCAGAAATACTTCCTTTGCCGGTAGCCGCTGAGGGAGAAATCTACCCGCCGGAAAATTCCGAACTGGAAGAAAGGCCTTTGAACGATATTGGTCAAATTCAAGTGATTGTAACAACTGCTGATTCGGCCATTCCATTGCCGGGTGCTTCTGTTTCCATCTTTAGTAAATATCATGGGGAATATCAAATGCAACGGCTGCTCACCACGAACGACAACGGCCAAACCGCCATTATAAACGTCCCGGCACCTGACCGGGCGCTGGCCCAGTCCCCTTCTAAGGTGGTACCGTTTGAAGAGTATTTTGTTACGGTAAGGTATACGGGCTATTTCCCGGTAACCGATAAGGAGCTCCAGGTTTTTGGAGGGGCCATCGCAATCCTCCCGCTAAGGCTGGTTCCCCTGCCGGAAGATACCCGTCCCGCCCCAACGATTAACTAGGAGGTGAACAACCGTTATGCCGGGTACTCCAATCGTTCCTACTACTATTACTGTCCACCTGGGGCGGCCTGCCGCCAATGCGCAAAATGTGACCATTAATTTTAAGGATTATATAAAAAATGTCGCCTCCAGCGAAATTTTCCCTACCTGGCCCGAGTCGGCCCTGCGGGCCAATATTTATTGTCAGGTATCCTTTGCGCTCAACCGGGTTTACACCGAATGGTACCGCAGCCAAGGATATGCATTTGACATTACCAACTCTACCCAGTACGACCAGGCCTATGTGTTTGGACGGGATATTTTTGACTCTATCAATCGTATTGTAGATGAACTGTTTAACGATTATATTCACCGGTCAGGGGCAGTTGAACCTTTATTTGCACAATTCTGCAACGGAACCACAGTCACCTGTGCCGGTCTTTCCCAATGGGGGTCGGTAAGCTTGGCACAAAACGGGTATACTCCATACCAGATTTTGCAAAACTATTTTGGAGATGACATTCAAATAGAGCAGAATGCCCCGGTTGGCCCTAATATTGCATCTTACACCGGGTATCCGCTTAGGTTGGGCAGTGTTGGGAATGAGGTGCGCACTGTTCAAATCAGCCTGAACCGAATTTCCCGAAATTATCCTCTCATTCCAAAAATCTCACAGATAGATGGAATTTTTGGTGTAGAAACCCAGGATGCCGTACGCACCTTCCAGCAAATTTTTGAACTGACTGCAGACGGCATTGTGGGAAAAGCAACCTGGTATGAAATCCAGTTTATTAATGTAAACGTTCGTAATTTGGCCAGCCTTAATTCGGAGGGACTGCGCTTGGAGGATGTTGCCAAACAATACCCCGGCGTGCTGAAGGAAGGAAGCTCTGGAAATGGCGTACGGGTGATTCAATACTACCTGTTAGCGGTTTCAGAGTTCAACTCCTTTATTCCGCCTGTTACTGTTGACGGTGTCTTCGGCCCCGGCACCAAAAATGCTGTCATTGCTTTTCAAACCTTCAGTGGTTTAACCCCCGACGGCATAGTGGGCAACGCCACCTTTTATGCTCTATTTTATGCCTATGCAGGCATAAGAAGAGCTATTCCGCCCACCATTCCAGTTACTGGAGCAGAGCCATTCCCTGGTGTTGTTCTCAAACAGGGCATGACTGGGCGCTCGGTGATACAATTACAGGAATACCTGGCTTATCTGTCCACCTTCTTCCCCGGAATTCCTATCGTGACCGTCGACGGTGTATTTGGCACTGTTACCTACAATGCTGTGCGGGCCTTTCAACGGTTATTCGGCTTGCCGGCAGACGGGGCTGTTGGGCCGGCAACCTGGAATGCCATTACCGAGGAATACACCAACCTGCGCGCCGGAGCCCAGACCCTGCCAAGGCAGTACCCGGGTTACCCGCTTAGCCAGCAAACAACCGGTTCATAAGGAGGATGAAAAATTATGGCTACCAATTCATCTGTTTTTCAGCTGCAAAGCTGGCTGCATGAAATCTCCTTTACCTATCCGCAAATTCCACAGGTAATACCTGACGGAATTTTTGGATCGGAAACAACCCAAGCGGTAAAAATCTTTCAGGATCTGTTCGGCCTGCCGGTAACCGGTGTGGTGGATTTTGACACCTGGAACAAACTGAAAGAGGTATACGACGAACTTGCTCGGCTCAAATCTCCGCCGCTTCCCATCGAGCCGTTTTCAGATTTTAACCTGGTGGTAAAACAAGGGGACCGGGGTACCTTGGTGTATATTATTCAGGTCATGCTAAATGAAATTGCTAAAAAATTTAAAAATTTAAAATTAATCCCTATCAACGGCCTTTTTGACGCGCCTACCGCCGAAGCTGTCGGAGCATATCAAAAGTACTGCGGTGTCAGAGAAACCGGCCGGGTGGACCGGTCTACCTGGGATTTGCTTGCAAGGGGTTTTGAGCAGCACAAGTATGAAATAGAACCCCCAACAAAATAACAGACGGGTAAACCTGCCAGTAAGCCCCCTTCAAGAACACTAAGTTTTTTACTTACATCACCTGCCCTACAGCCATAAAAAATAGCAATATTCCCTGCCGGAAACTATTTCTTTTTGAAAGCCCATTATTTGGCACATTTGCTTTGCCCGCAGTTTTAGCCCATGTTCTATTGCGGGCACCTCCACCGGTACAGCTGGGGGTTCCCCCTAATCAAAAAATAAAACCGGCATAGATTCCTATGCCGGTTTTTACGTGCAGAACCCCCTTATCGAAAAGTTGTATTTTAGGCGGCACTTCCAGTGAAGAGTGCCGGGTTTGCCTGAGCGGATAAACGTTTATACCAACCGTACAGTGGGTAACCCCTCATGGCGCCCAATCCCCTGTGATTGATCTGGTGGCCGTATGCCTCCCTGTTTTTCTTATGGTAAAACTTTCAGACATAGCTGAGAACCGGCTTGGCATTTTTTGTGACCAAGCCGGTTCTCAGCTATGCTTATATTTTTGTATTGCTTTTTCTTATTCCTGCCAATAATCAATAGTGATTGTCTGTGCCCCTTCCCAAAGCACTTTTTTGCCTAAAGCCTCCAGATGCTCCAAACCGTCTGTAATCGTGAGAAAATGGTTGCCCGACAGCTGGCCGGAGGTACTGGAAAACAGGCAGCGCCCATATGCTAAAATCAGCTCCATTTCGCTGACCCCGCCGGGATAAAACAACATTTCACCTTTGGCCGGGTGGCTGGTGTTGTTTTCATAGTCCAACCCTGTACGGGTGTCTCCGTATGGAATCCAAACCCCTTCCCCGCTCCAGCGGACGTGGATGATCTTATTTTTCAGTGGGAGCATCTTTTTAAATACTTCACAGGTTTTGGGGGCTTTTTCCTCTAAAAGCACTGCCGCCATTTCGTAGCCGCCCGCCGTAATTTTTAATTTTGTCATAAAACCGCTTCTTTCTCCAATTTATTCTTCCCGCATCAGCTCCCGGAGCATAGGCCCTGGATTTTCGAGAAAACGTCGGGTAATTTTGTAATGTTCTGTTTCCTCCCAATTCATCTCGAAAATCCCCTTCTCTTCCAAGGAAAAAATCTGCGCACCCGGATAAGCCATTAAAATAGGGGAATGGGTAGCAATAATGAATTGTGAATCCTCCCTTACCAGCTGGGCAATACGCGCAAGCATGGCCAGTTGGCGGGTTGGGGAAAGCGCCGCCTCCGGCTCGTCCAGAATGTAAACACCCTTTCCCCAAAAGCGGTGAATCATCAACGCCATAAAGCTTTCCCCGTGGGACTGCTCGTGCAGCGAAACCCCTCCAAAATAATCCAGGTAATTCCTCCCTGAAAATACCGGCATATCGCTAAGACGGTCCACTTCCGACGCCACATTATAAAAGCTTTCAGCCCTTAAGAAAAAACCGTCTTTGGGGCGTACAGGCCCTTTGACCAGGGTAAGCCATTCGTGCAGGGAGGAATGGGTATCGGCCGAAGAAAAACTAAAATTTTTGGACCCGCCCTCGGGGTTAAACCCACAGCCTACCGCTACTGCTTCCAATAGGGTTGATTTTCCCGCCCCATTTTCACCGATAAAAAACGTAACCGGGCTGGAAAGGGTCAGTTTGTTTAAATGCTGTACTGCCGGCAGGGAAAACGGATAGCCCTTTTGTTCTGGCCCCTGCCGCCTGCGTATTTCCCTTAAATATAACGTATTCACCATAAGCTCCGTTTCGCCGTCCTGCTACTACATATAGATTAAAAATGCAATCCTTCTATCCCGCCCATATCCGCCGGTAAGGAAAATTGTTTTTGAAAAACGCCTTACCTGTCAGGCCGCATTGCAGTTGGATTCATTTTGGAGTACTGCCGGCGAGGCGCGTTCGCTATACGGTGTGTTTTTTGTTTTGCACCGTGCACGCTCAGTTGGGTCACATCCACAACAGAGCTTTTCCCAAGGGCCGCATGATTGATAAACATTATAGGAAACCAACATTCCCTAAGGGGGATATTTTTTCAGTTGGGCCGGCAGTAAGACAAGACAGTCCGCCTGGTTTTTGCACGCTGCCAAATACACCCCGCCAATTTTATTCTGCTGGTATATTTATAAAAACGGCCTAAGCCCCTGCAAAAAGCGGTTTGCGTACACCTGCCAGAAAAAACAAAACACATCATTTTTTAATTGTATCAAAACCTATATTACCATTAACAAAGTTCCTGCGGTAATTAGCACTGCGCCGCATATTGTTTTGACCGACAGCGGCTCGTGTAAAAAAAGCACCGCAAACACCAGGGTAAGCACAATACTCAGCTTATCAATGGGCACCACCTGCGAAACATTGCCCAGCTGGATGGCCCGGTAATAGCAGATCCAGGAAAGACCCGTCGCTACTCCGGACAGAACAAGAAACACCATGCTGCGTTTTGAAATATCAGGAATTCCCTTGTGTGCCCCGGTTGCAAAAACAATACCCCAGGAAAGCAGCAACACCACAATGGTGCGGATGGCTGTAGCCAGGTTGGAGTTGATATTTTCAATTCCCACTTTAGCCAATATGGAGGTCACCGCCGCAAAAACTGCAGATAAAATGGCGAAAACAATCCACATACCCTTTTGTTCCTTCTTTCTTATTTGTTTTGGGCTGTCCCCAATTTTCCCATGGGTACTTATACCCTTATCCACATTTGTTGCCATACAACCGTCAGGCAGTGCTAAGAGGACGGGCTTTTACAGCGAAATAGTATACTTTCCCAGGCTAGTCCAGTTCCGGCCGGCACCTATAAAACCCGCTAGCGTGCATATGGCGTTCACCTCATGGCAGGCCAGCCGTATTGTTCCGTTCCTATTGTAGCACACCCTATTTTCTGGAACAACCAAATCCATAAAATTACTTGGGTAATGTTGTATTTTTACAGCGCAAAGGGTATTCTGAATAGAGGATTCATCTCTATTCGCAGGCGCATCCCCAAATGGTGGAGAGCACCTGCTTTGGCCTGCCGTTCATTCAATACATGTTTTTATTGTTTGTCCATTAAGTCAGCCGCCACACCGGTTGAAAAGCAACATCACAGGTTTTTGTTTCCCTGTCTGTGAATTGTTTCCTTGCTGCGCAGCATTTTGACCTGATTTCTTGGCGGGCCTTTGTGGCAGTTTATCAGGCGGCACCGGTTGCCCTGCAAAAAATTTTTATAAAAGTTGAAGACAATTCATTTTTTATCTCGTTTTATTGATTGAGAGGCATTTGAGGGTGGTGAGCGGCAGAAAAGATGACAAATGAACAGTTCCGTTCGGTTGTGGAACAATACGAACGGCTGGTGTACACCATCTGTTACCAGCTGGTGCAAGACCACCAGGAAGCGCAAAACCTGACGCAGGAGACCTTTTTATCTGCTTACACCCACATTGACCGGTGTGATCCCGCCAATTTAAAACCCTGGATCGCCCGAATCGCCACAAACAAAGCCAAAGATCACCTGAAAAGCGCCTACCTCAGGCGGGTGGAATGTATGCCTGTACCCGATATGGAGCCAGCCTTAACACTAGAATCTTCCCCGGATGATATTTACCTGGTTAAGGAGGGGGAAAAGGCAATACAGGACCAAATTTATCAATTAAACGAGCCATATTTAAACGTAGCAGTTTTGTTTTTTTTGGAAGAAAAAAACGTAGATGAAATTGCTAGGGCTCTCCACCGGCCCAAAAAGACCGTTCAGACCCAAATTTACCGGGCAAAAATAATTCTGCAAAATAAGCTAAGGGAGGGAACATGACATGACAGAATATTTTAACAGGGATGGCCACATTAGTGACGCCGGCTTTTCGGCGTTAATTTCTGGCGGTGCAGACGAATTAAAACGGCTTGAGCTTGCAGAGCATTTGTCCTTCTGTGATGACTGTGTCCTCCGCTATAGCCAGTTATTATGCGAGGATACCCTGATCACCCCTCCTCACCCAATTACCGAAAGCATATTAAAACGGGTAAAAAACCGGGTACGGGTACTCTTTTTTAACCGCTATGTCACTGCCGCAGCCGCAGCCTGCATTGCCATGGTGCTTTGGGTTACCGGGGTACTTGGCATGCAAAGCATTCCTACGGAAAACGACCGGTTCAGCCTGGTAAATTCGGCCCAAAAAATTACCCAAAGTACGGTTAAATTTTCCGAAAGCGTCTCGGACAGTGTTTCTAAAATCTTCCGTTCCATAGAAAACTTTGATTGGAAAGAGGTACTGAAAAATGAGAAAAAATAGTTTCTTTATCTTTGTTTGCTCCTGTATTCCCGGGGCAGGCGAAATGTATTTAAATATGATGAAAAAGGGCATTACCATCATGTGCATCTTCTGGGGAATCATTGCCGTGGGAGGGTTTTTGAACCTGCCCTTCTTAATGTTTTTGCTCCCGGTTATCTGGTTCTATTCCTTTTTTGAAACACATAACATCAAGCGCCTACCGGAAGAGCAGCGCCTGGTAATGGATCATCGGTTTTATCAGGACCTGTTTGGTGAAGGGGTAACCGGCGCCAAGGCCCGCAGCTTTTTGGACCGGCGGCATAAATACATTGGCATTGGGTGTATCATTCTGGGCGTTTATATGATCTTAAACAACTTCTACAATGCTTACTGGCGCATTGTAGCGGAATATATTCCCGGGCTGGACGAATTCATCCGCTTCCTGCCCACCCTGTTCGTAGCAGTGCTTATCATCCTGGTAGGTGTGCATATGCTGCGGGGCGGAAAAAAGGACGGTGTCTCTAAAACCGAGCAAAAAGAGGATTATACGGAATTTGGCAGCCAGCAGTAGTGGGCCATTCCATGAAAAAAAAGCCTGTTTAGGCAGAACGGAGCATTACCATGAATGATGAACGTATGGAAAACGAAGAATTAGACTTTAACGCATCGGAGGTTTTTGCCGGGGAAAACCAGCCCCAAACGGAAAAACAGCCGGGCACCGAGGCCACCCGGCAGTCAAGCGTGGGAGCAGGTGCAGCACCTCCCCCATCTGCGCAGGGAACGCCCGTTTATCAAAACTATACCCCGGTTAATCCGCAGCCCCAACAACCGGTAAAAACCCGGCGGATTGGCACCATGACTTTGGGGCTTAGCCTGATTGCGGTAGGGGTGCTGATTATTGCCAGCTTTTTCTCCGACAAGGTAAACCTGCTTACCGCAGCCAAGCTCACCCCTCTCATTCTGGTCTTTTTAGGGCTCGAGATTGTAATTGGCACCCTGTTTGGGAAAGGCGCCAAACTGAAATATGATTTTCTGAGCGGATTCGTTTGTTTTATGCTGATTGTGGGAAGCCTTGGCGTTGCCGTTTCGGTCCCCTTATGGAAATATTACGGACCGGACCGCACCGTAACCGAAGGCAGGCTGGAAAATGAGCTGTATAACCAGATTTTTACAAAGCTTTCGAGTAACAAGGAGATTGGTTCTTTAAGCGTTAGCGTGCATTTAACTGGTATGGAATATGACAAGGAGATGACGCTAAAACAGCTTTCCCAGCGTGATTACTGCAATGTTTCTATTCAACTGACCGGCAGCTATGCCGATAAAGCCGCCTTTGCCAAGGCGTGCAAGCCCATAGCAGAACAGCTTTCGCAACTAAATATAAATGGCCTCCGGGCCACTTTTCAGGCTGATTTGGAAGACTACCAGTACCACTTACACCTGGAAGACCGGTTTGGCTATACCGCCAGTGCAGAACAACTGGCCTCTATGGTAAACCGGGAATATACCGGCCCATGGCCGGAGCCCGGTACTGAAGAGTACTACCAGCATCAGGAGGAACTGCGCCGCCAGCAGGAAATGGAAAGCCAGCCTCCTTCGGCAGAGAACAGCCCTGAGGCGGAGGACTTCCCTTTAGATGTGGAAGAAAGCTCTTTAACTGCATAAACGGCTACTAATAGTATCTGTAAAAATGAAATTCTTGTGGCTGATTAGCCAACTTTTAAAAACGGCGCCGAGTGTAGGCGCCGTTCTTTTTGTTCACCGCTCTATTTTAAAAAGAATATTGCTTTATTTTCCACTAAAAGTTCTTGACAAATCAACCCCGTTGATATATACTTATAGTAGATTAATCTACAATAAGTGTGCGGTACTGCTCTCTTGAAAAATTTACCATTTCATATTATAATGGAGGTGACCAATTGAACGTAAAAAAACAATATAACCCAGGCTACGACCCATACAGCAGCCGGAATAGCCTTGGCGCTGACCCGGAGTATACTTTTGGAACTGCGTCACGAACATATGATCCCGAATATGATTACGGCGGAAGGCCCACCGCTGCCCAGCGGGAAGCCGACCTGCTGGCCCTGGAAAAGGCCAGGCTAAAAAGAATAAGCGATGCGCAGTTTACCATACCAAAGCATGCGGCGGCTAGTGTTTTCACTGGCTCTTACCCTTCCAAGGAACCAACAGGCTACGGTATAAGCGAAAAAGAGTATAACCCCCAAAACCTGGTAACCCCTGTGACGAACATTTTGCCGGAAAACAATAACCAGGGAGCCCCATGGAAAACCCAAACGCCCCCGACACAATGGTCAAATGTGCAACGCAGCGGGCAGCAGAAAAACCAGCTGCCCCAGCCAGAATTTGTTCAGCGCATATTGGGGGAAGAACCCTTCCCAGGTTTTTGGGAGGCAGAAACACCGCTGAAAAAACCGCAGGACCAATGGGGAAGCTTGCAGAATATAAAAAGTGTTTCGGCCGCCCCACAGCAGGTCATTGATATCGGGGATGAAGAACTTTTCCCCGGGTTTCATTCCGAAGAGGAGCTGCCGCTGATTCGCACATCATACGGCCAGCAGGCACAGTCAAGCCACCCGCAAGACTGGAACTTATTAGAAAAAATGTACTGACCAAACAAAAGCTGGAGCAGTTTCAAAAATACGGCCATTACCAGAACGACCCTTTTTTGCAGGGCTTTGAGGGGACGGAAAACCAGCCTGTGCTGTCGCCTCAAAAAATGTCTTACAGCGTTGGAGCGGGGCAGGGCGGTAAAACCGCCATGCCGCAAAACCTGTTTTCAGAGGAGGAGGAAAAACAGGAGCAGTTTACACGGAACTACTTGACCCCGAAGGAACGTGAGCACCTGGAACGGGAGTTGTATGACATGGGGCTGCTGCCCCATGCGTATTTTACCTGGGAAGAGGCGGAAAAGGAAAAAGCGCTGCAGCGGCTGTATGAACGGGAAAGTGAGGCCGAACTGCCTCGGCATTTGTTTGAAGACGATGGGGAACAAACTGCCTGGGAGGATGTTTTTCAATTATCTTCTATGTCAGTGGGAGAGAAAGGCCGCCTGTTGGAAGGGCTTTGGAGACAGGGGTTGCTGCCGCAGGATTTTAATCAGAAGACTGCCCAGGAAAAGAATAAACTCATACGTCAGTTGTACGAACAAGGAAAGTTAAAGTCCTATTTAGATCAAAAAGTAGACCAGAGCGGTACCATGGGGGACATACTAAATGGGGCAATGGATCTGCTGTTTGATTTAAGCGATACCAATGAAAACTACGCGCAGAAATTTTTAAGAGGAGATATTTTAGGAGCGGCGTTAAACCTGGTTGGAGCAACACTGCGGGCGCCAAAAACGCTGGTGCTTAATTTATCCGGCCTCATAGATTCGCTGGTGAGCAAAAGCGAATTCACATGGCAGCACGATATGACCTACCGTGATTATCTAACCAAAATGGGAAAAAACAATGGTGTGAAAACCATAATGGATGACTTGGACGAGCTGCGGGAGATGGGGTGGGCAGGAGAGATATTCGCCGGTGTAATAGAGATTACGCTAGAAACAGCTAGCGACCCTTTGGCAGTATTGGGGGCATTTTTTAAGCAGCTGGGAGTAAACACCCCGGGCTCTCTCCAATATACCCAAAAATTGCAAAACGGTGGGTTTGTTGGAAAAACTGTAGAAAGGCTTTCTGATTCTAAAAAGGGTGCGGAAGGTACAGTAAAGTTTTCAGAGATGACCCCTGATGAAGCAATGAAAGTGGCCCAAGAATACAAAAGAGAGGCCCCTATTGAAATTCCAGAAAACGCAACAATAAAGGCATCTTCAAAAAAAGGGTATGAGCAAATTACATATAAGTGGCGAGATGCAACCTATAAGTATGAAGTTCGTTGGCATACAAGAACCCCTGGCGCTC
Organism: Ruminococcaceae bacterium Marseille-P2935; assembly: GCA_900104565.1. Classification (GTDB taxonomy): domain Bacteria; phylum Bacillota; class Clostridia; order Oscillospirales; family Ruminococcaceae; genus Marseille-P2935. Next base: position 290,045 of record LT629951.1, on the reverse strand, counting down.
CGGGAAATCAAGAAAATACATGGGTTATAAAATGCGAACTTCCAGGGCATGGTAGACAAAGTCCACAAACATATTTTAAAGTTGGCAATACTGGAACGGATGCAGACTGGGTGCCAGGATTTGAATGGTATGATGCTATTCGGGCAAGACAGAATGGGACTGCGACAGCGGAACAAATAAAATTGCTTGATATGGGACATTGGAAGGAGAAATAATTGTGGTTAATGATAAATTTTATAGGGGATACGAAGGAGAAGGACAAGTCATCTTTAGTGATGAAAACAAGAATAAAATAGTTATATGGGAGGGTTATTTGTATGTTTTAATGGAACGTATGCTTGACCAAGGATACAAGATACTAGCAGATTTTTATTCCAGAGATAACGATGATAGTGCATGGTTGATACCAAACATTAATAATGCGTTAGCTCAATTTCAATCATTTGATTATCAAAGAATCCAACAGGATGGTTTTACCGAATGTTTTCCGGAACTAATAACTACAATAACACGCTTCTTGTGGCGAGCATTGAATTCACAACAAAAAGTTTATTTGGATAAAGACTGATTAAAATGTTGTTTCATTATTTGAGGTGTTTCATATCTTCTATACTCCCCCCATAATTCATACTAGTTTATGGCGGACGCTCTAAAATCTGGACGAACAAAGGAATTATATGGGGGGAATACAGTGGCTAGAATGATGTGCAGGTGTGGAGAAAAGCTAAATAATCAACAGGCTCCCAATGACATAGAGTTAATTGTTTACACAGATCAAGCGTGGAACGAAATTATGGATTGTGAAAGCAGCAATCCTTGGATGATTCCACGTCCTATGAAGTATGGAAATGCCCTACTTGTAAAATAATTTTTGTGTTTGAGAGAGGTAAAAGTGAGGCAATTATGGTGTATCAATTAGAAAAATAACATTTAAGCGTTCGATATAGGCCGCCTTAAAAGGTGGCCTATATTTTTATATAGTTGTGTGATATAGTAAAATAAAATGATTTTTATACAGTATCAGCGGCTGGAACGCCATACCGCAAAACCTGTTTTCAGAGGAGGAAGAACAGGAGCAGTTTACGCTAACATACCTGACACCGAAGGAACGTGAGCGACTGGAACGGGATTTGTATGACATTGGGCTGCTGCCCCATGCGTATTTTACCTGGGAAGAAGAAGACAAAACAGCAGCGCTGCGTCAGCTGTATGACCAGGGCGGCATCAATTTTTACCTGGAAAAACTGGCAGCAGATTCGCAGCGTGACCAGCTGGACGGAAATTTGCTGAATTCGGTTGTAAAGCTGCTGTGCGACTTTAGCGATACCAATGAAAATTATTGGCAGAAGTTGCAGCAGGGAAATATTTTAGGTTCCATTTTAAACCTGATGGGAGCAACGCTGAGGGCACCTAAAACATTGGTGTTAAATTTGTCTAGTATGATCAATTCGCTTTTAACATGGAGCGAATTCACATGGCAGCACGATATGACCTACCGGGAATACCTAGTCCAGTCAGGCCAAAAATATGGAGTCAGAACCTTAATAGATGATTTGGATAAGCTGCGGCAAACAGGGGCGTTAGGCAAAATAGCGGCCGATACGATAGAGACTGTGTTCGAAATGGCAAGCGATCCGCTGATATTAATTGGAATGCTTAACCAATTTGGCGTTCAAACCCCTGGTACCCAGCAGTATATTGAGAAATTGCAACGCGGCGGGTTTGTGGGGCAGACCAGCATACCTGAAGTTAATTTTGATAATCTTACTGATGATGAACTTGTAAGGCTTGATAATCAAACGATTAAACAATATCTACAGTCAGATTACCAGACACAAAGTATATGGCCAGGGAGCCAGCAAAAACATATATTAGGTGAAAACAATTACATACAAGGCAGAAGCTTTATAGTAGGAGGAGAAACACAGGCACAGAGCCTAGTAGATCAATTTTGTGGAACTGGAAAAATATTGAGAGCAAAAACAGGAATATGGAAGCATACTGAATATGTTCAGACAAAACAAATTGTGGGTTATGTCTTAAATTTAGATGGAATGTGGGTTCCAACAAATAAATTTAAAATTCATTACAGTAACAAAGGGGTGCATATTGTACCGACATTAATGGACTGAGGGTGAGGTGAATATATGCTTAACGAACAAAAGCTTTGGGATTATTTTGGTAAGAGAGTCATTGTTTATTTTAAGGATGGTGATCAATTAGAGGGCCATTGTAGGAGTGTTATTCGTGCTGTAGACAATGAACCAGAAGTGCCTAGTATTATTTTAGAAAGTTATAGGGGATGGATTGAGGCAACATTACCAGAGATTAAAAGTATCGAGATTTTAAAGTAATATTTACTTTAGGCCGCCTTTTAAGGCGGCCTGTGTTTTAATATAGTTGTGTGATATAGTAAAATAAAATGAGTTCAATTTAAGCGATAAATCATCAAAACATTCCAACACCCGTTTACGAAGCGTTTAAGAATTTTGATGATGTAGCCGCTGCTGCAAAAAACGGAGGAAAAGCTCTTGCAGTTATTGGCGTTGCGCTGGACGCCTATGAGTTGGGCAGTACAATTTATATGGATTTGAATAATAACGATAAAAAGCTTGGCAAAAAAACACTGCAAACATCAGTTGGCCTTAGTGGAAGCTGGGCAGGTGGTTTAGGCGGCGCTAAGCTTGGTGCAATGGGAGGGGCAGCGATTGGTACGGCAATTTGCCCTGGACTTGGTACAGCAATCGGTGGCTTTTTAGGGGGAATTGTTGGTGGAATAGCCGGTGCAGCTGGCGGCAGAGCACTGGGTGAACATATTGTGGATAAAACCTATAAGGGGGATTAGAATGATTTTTCAGCCAAATAAAAACAGAATTTGGATGTATACACAAAGGGACGTAAGCAATAAAAAGAATGGTTATTGCTATTTTATCCTTCAAAAGGATGATGCGGATGATTTCGATGAAGTATTTAATCATTTGATGTATGATCTTGTCCAAGCTTTTTCACAAGGGCATGTTGTGATGTACCAAACTATGTATAAAAAATTGAAGTACGCAAAAAAGAAATGGTTTGGCAGAGGGTGGAAGCCGGGAAAATTTAATTCAAAAGGAGCTACAGCCCGGCTAAAACAAGAGCTTGTGAACAGCGGCTGGAAAGATGGTATTTTTGCAGACTACTATGATTTTTATGATGAAAAAGTGTTGTGGTCAAAAACACGGCGTGATAGCAAATGTTTATGTATTCTTCAGGAAAAACTGGATATGGATCTGTTTCGAAAATCAGATATGACCTATGAAGATGATGGCTGTGTAGGTATTGGCATTAAAGTTTTTCCGCAAACACAGATACAGTATCAAAACAACACTGATGAGACTGTAGATTATTATTGCAAAACAGATGACTTTTTGTTGGATTTTGGCGCTGAAATTCTCTCAACAAAAGCAAGGATAGTTTTAAATGAAAAATACATGACAGCAGAAGAATTGATTGAAAAAATAAAACCCGTCATAGAAAAACATAAAAAGGTACTGGAGGTGAACCTGTGAACTATTATCCGATTGGAACAGTTGTAACGTTGAAGGATGGAAACCGCCCTATTATGATATATGGTAGAAAACAGATTCAGGCAAGCAGTAATTTGATTTGGGACTATGTAGCTTGCCTTTATCCTGAAGGAAACATAGGGGATGATTACACCATATTTTTTCAGCAGGAAGAAATTGATCAGGTGAATTACATGGGGTTTTGCAGCGAAGCAGATAACCGAATGCAGAAAATTTTAAATCAAACGTAATACCATAACTACCTGCAACGCTAGCTGAATTGATATGTTCAGTTGGCGTTGTTTTTATAGCGATTGTTACAAAAGAATCGTATATTTAAGCCGCCCCAAAAGAGGCGGCTGTTTTATTTGTGCGCCGATTATCTATTTAAAAAAGAATATTGCTTTATTTTCCACTAAAAGTTCTTGACAAATCAGCTCCGTTGATATATACTTATAGTAGATTAATCTACAATAAGTGTGCGGTACTGCTCTCTTGAAAAATTTACCATTTCATATTATAATGGAGGTGACCAATTGAACGTAAAAAATCAATATAGCCCAGGCTACGACCTATACAGCGGCCGGAATGGCCTTGGCGCTGACCCGGAGTATACTTTTGGAACTGCGCCACGAACATATGATCCCGAATACGATTACGGCGGAAGGCCCACCGCTGCCCAGCGGGAAGCCGACCTGCTGGCCCTGGAAAAGGCCAGGCTAAAAAGAATAAGCGATGCACAGTTTACCATACCAAAGCATGCGGCGGCTAGCGTTCCTACCGGCCTTTACCAGCCAAAGGAAAGCCATGAAACAAGTAAAAACGCAGGCTCTGCCCTTCCGTCTAACAAAAACACCCTACAAAACAGCACCCTGTCCATTGGGCCAAACTTTGGGCAACAACCCCAATGGCCGGTCAACCTGCCGCAAAACGCCAAGCTTCCGCTAACAAACACGGGGCAAAATTCAACCTTTTATGGCCGGCAGCCCCTAAAATCCGTTGTTCCCTTTTTAGGGGTGCAAACCAACCGGAACGGTAACACCTTTATAAAAACATCTGCTAACACCGCAGCCGCTGGTACGTCAGCTGCCAACACTGCAACCATACCCCTGAAAACAACCCAGCCGCGAAATAATGCATACGGCTTAGACCCCCATCAGGCCCAGTTTGTTTACAAAACTGGCGATCCGGTCTGGCAGCCGCCCTCTACCAATTCACTCGACCCGGAATATTATTACGGAAACTCGGCCATGCGGTACCCGGGTTATACCTCGAAGCAGAATAAAACGTTCTGGGAACAAGAGATGCAGCAGCATCTGCTGAACGAGCAAAAACAAAGCAACCTGCAGCTGTTGCTTCATTCTATTCCTAAACTGGGAGATTTGTCGAACGGCTGGAAAAAGCCAGAAGAACCTTTGGAGCAGGCAGTAATCACCGCTTCTGAAACGCCGCTTTCGCCGCTTGAAACCGGGGAAAACAAACAAAATGACTATGTAATTTCCCACAATGGCCAGGTCATGACAGAGGATATTTCGGTAGTGACAGACAACATGACAACGGCACAGCTGCGGGAAGTGATGACCCACTGGAAAGCCGAACGGTCTGCCTACCTTAGCCTTGGCAGCATGAGCCAGAAAATTCGTTATGATGCGGCAATCAAGCAGCTGTCTCAGGTAATAGAAGAGCGCGAAATATTCGGGCTGGAACCCAACTTGACGCCGGATATGGCCGCAAAATCGGTAGATTCCAATATGCTGCTGAATTTGATGGTACCCGATGTTGACCCCATCGGCCTGATTCTTTCGGTTGACCGTAATTTGGGGAACCCGCTGGTAGCATTGCAGAATTTGCGAAACCAGAAAGCATTTTTAGACAGTTTGAAGGCCGAAGGCGCCAACACTCAGACGGAGGAATTCCGTTTTGAACAGAACAAAGCTGATTTTTTGCGCCAAGTGGAAGCGGAGTGCCGCTATTTGGCAACCATTGACCGCTCTCGCCTAACGGTGCAGCAGGTGGAAGCGCTGAACCAGTATAACGATTTTTTAAATGCCCAGTTTAAAATTAACGCGTTTGCTGCTGGCACGTTAAACACCCTTTTGTTTGGTTTTCCCGAATTTGTCATGCTTAGCCGCAGCGCCGAACTGGCCGGCATGAGCCTGATGGAATATGCCCAAACGCCCCAAGCCATGGCGGAACTGCACCCCACCGCCTATGGAATTGGAAGCTTTGCCGGGCAGATGCTGTCCTACGCGTCCATCAACAGCCTAATCGCCAACAGCCCCGCCCTGCAGGGCATGAGCAACAAATTGGTAGGGTGGCTGGTAAAGCACGGCTTTGCCGAAGTAACGGCTGAAAGGACAGGCCGCCTGGTTTTAGGCAGGCTGACCGACCTGCCGGCCGACCTGGTAAACGCCGCCCGCCAGGCGGACGACGTGGGGGAATTTTTGCTGAACCTTTCGGCCTCCACCGCCCAGGGCCTTGTTGCCGACCTTGCCTTAGAGGGCGTTACCGAGCTTTGGCACCGTGTCAGAGGGGACATTGCAGAGTTTGAGACCCAAACCACAAAAAACAACCCTGTTTCCCAGCAGGATCTGGACTTTGCGCAGGGTTCGGAAAAGACAGTAATTATTGGAGAAAGCATGAAAAGAGTAATACCTTATGCGGAAAAGATAGGCGCCGAAGTATATGAGGGATTCAAATACTATGATAAGACAAAAGCTATATTTGGCGAAAAACTCGCAAATTTTATCGGTGGAGTGGATAATGCATTATGGCTCATCGACAAAATGGTACATAAGTATAAAATTGTTGATTTAGGTCTAGATGTAGAACGAGCAATACATTCTCCATATTACTTAATGGAATCTGTTTTATCATACCTATACAAGTACAAAGAGTATGCTGAAGACTTTATGAAGGGGGTATTTTGATGAAAGTCAGGGACTTAACAAGCGAGACAATTGAAACTTTCAGATGGCTTGAATCTGAATCAGGCTTCGCAAGGGAACAATCTCAAATTTATCTTACTTATCACGCGAAAAAAATCACATATAAAAAAAACAGCATTACGATTACGGTCGTTTGTGACAACAGAGCAGACTCTTTGTTTTTTGAAATATTTGTTGCAGAAAAAGATAGCAATCTATCCATAACTGATTCGGAAAGTACAGGACATTTCTTTAAGACAATGGCGTACGACAAAGCAAAGCTGGCGGATATTAAATACAGAAGTGTGTTTGATTATACGCAAGGTTCTTATAGCAAAAAGCAATTCGAGTGCTTAAGGAGTGAGGCTGAGTCGCAGTTAAAAAAACGTGGTGGTAGAAAAAAATACGTCGATTTGTATAGCCACTTAATTAAAGCTGCGCTTGCATCAATTGAGGACTTTTGAACAGACCAACCACCTACAAAGTGATCGTCAATAATTTTGCTTAAAACAAGGCCGCCTTTTTAGGCGGCCTGTTTTTTTAGGCGTTTGTGTGCTATATTAAAAAGAAATAAGCTGATTTTTGCTGAACCTTTCGGCCTCCACCGCCCAGGGCCTTGTTGCCGACCTTGCCCTGGAAGGCGTTACCGAGCTTTGGCACCGTGTCAGAGGGGATTTGCTGGATGGTTTTGCAACTGGAAGTCGGAAAGTATATACGGTAGAGCAGCTTAAAAAATTTGCTAAAGAACATGGTATAATAACCACCATGTCCCATGAAGAGATTTTTGAATTTTGTGCAGGTCGGCAGGATCTGGCAGAATCTTTGATATTATCCATCCCAGAATCCTATGGAGATGAGGCGCTCAGTTTAGTACAACGGGCACAAAAGTATCATTTACCACAAAATCCATCCAACAGGTCACTCAGTTCCTACCAGACCCGCATATGGTACAAGTGGCAGGAAAGCTTGATAGAAAGCCGGTTGGATTACAGCAAACCGTTAAAAGAGGTGGCCCAGCAGGCGTTTGATATGAGAAACAGCATACGCACGCAAGCCCGCAACGCCATGAACAACACCGCCTGGGCCCAACATTTGTTTAATAGCCAAAAGAATGTTACGTTTGAGCAGCTAGTAAAGAAGTACACTAAACAGGGTTATGTTGGTGCGCAACTATGGCAAAAAATAATTGCTGCATCCATGCGCTCAAGAAGTAAAATCGATATGCTATTTGGCTTAAATTAAGAACTTAGGAGGAATTAAATTGGAAAAACGATTAATAGAAACACCTTTTGAAAAAGGTGAGAAGTATTTTTATTTTTGCGAATATGATGATTGGGAAATTTTCTTAGAAATAGTAAAGGTTGTAAAAGAAAAAATTTGTCCCGAAGAAATTGAATATAAGAACTGGTGGGATGCTATGAGTGGTTATTTCATAAAGGATGGTATTCGAATTGAAATGAATTATGATATGAGTGGGAATGAATTATTGTATAAAGATACAGGCCATTCACAGGATTTAGAAAAAGTCCGCAGCTGGGTTCAAATTATTTGGGATGAACTGCAAAAACAACATGGAAACTAAATGAATTTTCAACTTACAAAATGACCAGCAGATGAAAATTGCACATGCTACGGTTTTTAAAGCAGCCAGACAATGTCTGGCTGCTTCTTTTTCTTTTGGTATGCTATAATAGCAATAAAGGTAATAGAATTCCTGCAGGGCATGAGCAACAAATTGGTAGGGTGGCTGGTAAAGCACGGCTTTGCCGAAGTAACGGCTGAAAGGACAGGCCGCCTGGTTTTAGGCAGGCTGACCGACCTGCCGGCCGACCTGGTAAACGCCGCCCGCCAGGCGGACGACGTGGGGGAATTTTTGCTGAACCTTTCGGCCTCCACCGCCCAGGGCCTTGTTGCCGACCTTGCCTTAGAGGGCGTTACCGAGCTTTGGCACTGTGTCAGAGGGGACATTGCAGAGTTTGACTTTGGCAAAGCTGGTTCCGCTCTTAAGCAAACGGATGTAGTTGGTGCACAAAGCGAGTGGAACTATAATGCCCTTGTGGAAAAAGCCAAAACGGTGGATGTTTCAACCGGTTCACACCAAGCAGTGTTTTACTCGGGAAAAGGAAACCGTGATCGTGCAGAAGCTTTTGCCCAGCTGAATGGTAAAATGACGCTTGAAATGACCCCTGGCGGCAAATACTTTGACAATTTAAAACTTTTTGAACCTGGTAGTCCTATAACAGACGATCAAGCGCTTGAAATATGGAAAATTTTATCCGAGCGATATGCAAAAGCGGCATCTGGAAATGTATATGGTTTTGTAAAAGGGGCAAATCCTAAAAGCATATTCAATACAATAGAGTACCCAACCCTGCAGGGGAATCCGTACATAACCAATATCTTTACAGAACTATTTGATTGAGGTGATCAAAATGAAAAGAGACTATTACATAAAAATTCCACACTTTTATTCCTTCGAATATTACCAGGGAACAAAGAAAATGATAATCGAGCTTGATTTTAGAGATAGAGTCCTCTATCTTGATACCGACTTGATTACAAAATGGGAAAAGCCATTTGAAACCATGGAGATATCGCACGAGGAAAAACTGAAGATACTACATAATATCCGTGAATGTCTCTTGGAAAGACGGCGGCCCGAAGAAGTAGTCATTGAAGATGAACCGGAAAGGATGTGAGCGTATGGTGAAAATGCCCGATGGTGCGCAGTTTGAAATGCAATGGAAGCAGATAAAATATATAAACGGTGGGCACAGCGTCATTTTTGAAATTGTTCCCATGTTTCAAGGCAAGGATATTATCATTGTTCCAAGCGCCCAACTCTGGTCTAAAGCTCAAAACGTATTTAGCCATCAGGAACGGCTGGAGATTATTTTTCTGTTGGAGCGCATTGCATGGAAAAGAGATGTTCGTGTGGCTGAGATGGACGTCATGCCTGACATCGATTCACACGCCAGCCCTGTTAACGGCTCCATCGAATCTACTCAGGGTTATCAGGAGATAGCTTCCAAAGATCTTTTTGACCCGCAAAGTCCCTTGAGTAAATCGGAAGTCAAAGAAATTTATTGCATTTTGGAGAAACGCTTTGCTGAAGGTGCAAGTGGTATGGTAACAATACCAAAAGATGTGATTTTACAAGGCAGTGTTCTAAAAGAGGTCAGTATTCCTACCTTAAAGAAAAACAAAAGTGTTGTACTGAACTTGATCTAACTGAAACGCTTAAAAGGTATACAGAACTCCTACGAAGGCCTTGAATCATGTGGCATTCTACTTTTTATAACCCCGTTTGTAGCTTCAACATGTAAAACCAAACCTCGATGAGGGCAGCACTGGCACAAGAGAAAACCAGCTATGGTTTTAGCGTTATGATACAGCTAAACGAATACAACGAAATCACTTCGGCTTATCCAATATTGCAATAAACAGGGAGGTTATATTATGTATTCTTACCGCTTTAAAGAGTTCGTTTTAAGTAAAAACCATAAGTCTCTTGCTATCTCTATTGACGGGCTGCCTAACGGGGATATTTTAGAAAACTTTTTATACTCCGATATTCAAGGAACAGATGGTCGCTTAGAACTAGAAGACATTGACTCGGTACTAAGCGGGGAAAAAAAGCAGGAGGGCTGGTTTGGTAATTCGTCAGAGATAGATGTTCACCCGGATAAAACCGTGATTCGATTTCTATTCCCCTTAGAAGGTCAGCCAGATACCTGTGTTGTTGAAACCCAATTTTTCCGGGATATCATTGAAATATGGGTAAAAAAACATCGAGAATATAAACGCACAGGAAAGCTATAACCAAAAGGATCAGCCCGCGCTTTCTCACAATGGGCAGGTTTTGGTAAAAGATGTGTCGGTTCTGTTGGATAAAATGACATCTCAACAGATTCAGGATATTATACAGCAGTGGGACATGGCAAAAGCCCATGCGTCTTCAGCCGGTGATATAATTTTGCTCATGCGGTATGCCGCAGGAATAACAAAGTTAGAGCAGGAATTGGAGGACCGCGAGCTATTCGGGCTGGAACCCAACCTGACGCCGGAAATGGCGGCGAGATCGGTTGACGCTCAAATGGTTTTGGACCTGATGGTTCCCAAAACCGACACAATTGGGCTGGTGTTGTCTGTTGACTCAAATTTAGGCACACCGTTAAAAACATTGCAGGCATTGCGGCAATCATATTTTGCCTGGCAGGCCGTAAAAGAGAAAAAAGGCAACACACCCGAAGTCCGCCGCCTGGAGATATACTACAGCCAAAACCTAAACCAATACATGCAGCAGGTTAAGGCTGAACTGAACCAAATTGCCAGAATGGATCAATCCAAACTGCTTGTACAGCAGCGGGAAGCGCTTAGGCAGTACGAAAAATTCTTGTCCAACCAAACAACCGGAAATGCGGTTCTATTTGGGGTTTTGAATGGATTTACATTTGGATTGGTGGATATTGCCGCAGAAATAAACCCACGGAACAACGGTTCAATGGATTTGCTGCAATATGGAACAACCCCACAGTTTGTTAAGGGACTGCACCCCACCGCCTATGGAATTGGAAGCTTTGCCGGGCAGATGCTGTCCTACGCGTCCATCAACAGCCTAATCGCCAACAGCCCCGCCCTGCAGGGCATGAGCAACAAATTGGTAGGGTGGCTGGTAAAGCACGGCTTTGCCGAAGTAACGGCTGAAAGGACAGGCCGCCTGGTTTTAGGCAGGCTGACCGACCTGCCGGCCGACCTGGTAAACGCCGCCCGCCAGGCGGACGACGTGGGGGAATTTTTGCTGAACCTTTCGGCCTCCACCGCCCAGGGCCTTGTTGCCGACCTTTTCGCCGACCTTGCCTTAGAGGGCGTTACCGAGCTTTGGCACCGTGTCAGAGGGGACATTGCAGAGTTTGAGACCCAAACCCAAAAAAACAACCCTGTTTCCCAGCAGGATCTGGACTTTGCGCAAGATGTAGGGGAAATAAGTAAAGGAATCACTCAAATTGAGTACACGCCTTCTTCAGGGGTAATCCTAAAAGCAAATCCTGACAAAACGACAACCATTCTTGGCAGCTTTGATATGGATATGAGGAGTATTGTCAACGAAATGGGCAACGTGAAATCTACGGATTTTGGCGGGAACAAGGGTGGATTCAATGTTTTGAACGTACCGGATGAGCTTTACAATCAAGATACTTTTTGGGATTTGTACAATAAGCCTTGGCTGGATGAAGCCATTCGTCGAGGAGACGACATCGTTTTAGCAACAAAGCCAGAAGGAAAGGTTTTACAGTCACTCGATAAAGTTACTGGAAAATGGGGACCGTCCGGTTTTGCCAAAGAGTATCAGTATTTGATTAAAAAAGGCTATCATTACGATGCAATAACAAATAGGATGGTTAGAAAGAGAGGAGATTAAGTATGCAAGATTATAGCACTATAGTTCAAAAAATATATAAACCCATAGTTGACAAATACGGCCTAAAATTCGCTCAAATGGATGGAGACGAGATGTTCCTTGTGGGCAGGGGATTTGCTTTATATGTGTTTGTTGACCCCAGGGATGGGTCAAACACTTGGTATGCATCTTTGAATGCAGATGGAAATATTATTGTTCGCACCTTAGATTACATTTTTGCTGCAAGGCTAACAAAAGATGACCGCGATCAGTACCTTTCTGTGTACGGGCAGCCACAAAATTTCTTTGAAAGAGTATTTGCAGATTTAAGTATTTCAAATATTGGATTTTTAAACCACTGTCATGATATTTTATCAGGAGATAAAAATTGGTTGGAAGGATATCCGGATCAGGGGGACTACAGCCGTCATGTGGCAAATTTTCTTGCGCCGTATTTCAGGGCACAGGGGTACGAGGTAAACCTACGCAACCAGTGATAGCAACATTTGCATCACAACAAATAAATGCAAAATATTTTTCTGTGATCCGCAAACAGGCCGCATTTTTAGGCGGCCTGTTTTTTTAGGCGTTTGTGTGCTATATTAAAAAGAAATAAGCTGATTTTTGCTGAACCTTTCGGCCTCCACCGCCCAGGGCCTTGTTGCCGACCTTNAAAACACCCTACAAAACAGCACCCTGTCCATTGGGCCAAACTTTGGGCAACAACCCCAATGGCCGGTCAACCTGCCGCAAAACGCCAAGCTTCCGCTAACAAACACGGGGCAAAATTCAACCTTTTATGGCCGGCAGCCCCTAAAATCCGTTGTTCCCTTTTTAGGGGTGCAAACCAACCGGAACGGTAACACCTTTATAAAAACATCTGCTAACACCGCAGCCGCTGGTACGTCAGCTGCCAACACTGCAACCATACCCCTGAAAACAACCCAGCCGCGAAATAATGCATACGGCTTAGACCCCCATCAGGCCCAGTTTGTTTACAAAACTGGCGATCCGGTCTGGCAGCCGCCCTCTACCAATTCACTCGACCCGGAATATTATTACGGAAACTCGGCCATGCGGTACCCGGGTTATACCTCGAAGCAGAATAAAACGTTCTGGGAACAAGAGATGCAGCAGCATCTGCTGAACGAGCAAAAACAAAGCAACCTGCAGCTGTTGCTTCATTCTATTCCTAAACTGGGAGATTTGTCGAACGGCTGGAAAAAGCCAGAAGAACCTTTGGAGCAGGCAGTAATCACCGCTTCTGAAACGCCGCTTTCGCCGCTTGAAACCGGGGAAAACAAACAAAATGACTATGTAATTTCCCACAATGGCCAGGTCATGACAGAGGATATTTCGGTAGTGACAGACAACATGACAACGGCACAGCTGCGGGAAGTGATGACCCACTGGAAAGCCGAACGGTCTGCCTACCTTAGCCTTGGCAGCATGAGCCAGAAAATTCGTTATGATGCGGCAATCAAGCAGCTGTCTCAGGTAATAGAAGAGCGCGAAATATTCGGGCTGGAACCCAACTTGACGCCGGATATGGCCGCAAAATCGGTAGATTCCAATATGCTGCTGAATTTGATGGTACCCGATGTTGACCCCATCGGCCTGATTCTTTCGGTTGACCGTAATTTGGGGAACCCGCTGGTAGCATTGCAGAATTTGCGAAACCAGAAAGCATTTTTAGACAGTTTGAAGGCCGAAGGCGCCAACACTCAGACGGAGGAATTCCGTTTTGAACAGAACAAAGCTGATTTTTTGCGCCAAGTGGAAGCGGAGTGCCGCTATTTGGCAACCATTGACCGCTCTCGCCTAACGGTGCAGCAGGTGGAAGCGCTGAACCAGTATAACGATTTTTTAAATGCCCAGTTTAAAATTAACGCGTTTGCTGCTGGCACGTTAAACACCCTTTTGTTTGGTTTTCCCGAATTTGTCATGCTTAGCCGCAGCGCCGAACTGGCCGGCATGAGCCTGATGGAATATGCCCAAACGCCCCAAGCCATGGCGGAACTGCACCCCACCGCCTATGGAATTGGAAGCTTTGCCGGGCAGATGCTGTCCTACGCGTCCATCAACAGCCTAATCGCCAACAGCCCCGCCCTGCAGGGCATGAGCAACAAATTGGTAGGGTGGCTGGTAAAGCACGGCTTTGCCGAAGTAACGGCTGAAAGGACAGGCCGCCTGGTTTTAGGCAGGCTGACCGACCTGCCGGCCGACCTGGTAAACGCCGCCCGCCAGGCGGACGACGTGGGGGAATTTTTGCTGAACCTTTCGGCCTCCACCGCCCAGGGCCTTGTTGCCGACCTTTTCGCCGACCTTGCCTTAGAGGGCGTTACCGAGCTTTGGCACCGTGTCAGAGGGGACATTGCAGAATTTGACTTTGGCAAAGCTGGTTCCGCTCTTAAGCAAACGGACGAAAATTCCGTACAGGGTGCTGCAGAGATGGGCAACATAAAATCTACTGATACCGGAGAGAATCCAGGTAGATTCAATGCCCTTAACTCGTCGGACAACATATATAAAAATTCTAATTCTCCCCAAGACGAAGTTAACAAACTATGGTTTGATAAAACAATTCGTCAGGGCGACGACGTCGATTTTATTCGGGGAATGGAAGGGGCAACAAAAACCTTACCCCAAAATATACCTGATCCAAATGCGGTTTCAAAGGGACGAAAAACAAAGATTAGCTCTAAAGATAATTTAGAAACAATCAGATCTTTGACAAGAGAAAATGAATCAGCAGACATCTTAGCTAAAATCGGGTATGATGTTGAACAAAACCCTAAAGTGGATGGGCCTAAAAATCCTGATTATAAAATTAATGGGAAAGTCTTTGATAATTATTCACCAGGGGCAAATAAAAGTCCAAGAGGAATTATGAGCAAAATTGAAGATAAAATTATATCAGGACAAACAGAAAGAATCGTGCTAAATTTGTCAGATTGGAAAGGAAATATAAATGATTTAATAAAACAAATTAAAGACTGGCCAATAAAAGGCTTAAAAGAAATAATTGCGATAGATAAAGATGGCAATATTTTTCATCTATATCCATGAAAGGAGTAATAAATAATGGCTGTTGACTATACTTTGCTGATACAGAGCAATGAGCTAACAAACGAAATGCTTTTGCATCAATTAAAGGAAATGGGGTTAACGTGTGATAAGCCTGTTTTTTTAGAAAAAGGTGTGGAAATCAATCAATTCCAGAATATTATCGGACTGACGATTTTCCTTATTGATTCAGGAAACCCACCATATGATGCATATGATTTTGATTTTTTAAATAAGGAATTTAAATATGAAAAATCTTTAATATTTCACTTAAATAAAGATTTTGAAGATTTTCATACACGATGGAAAACAATGGTAACCATTGTTTTTTCATTGATGAATCAAATAAAAACAAACGCTATTTTTGCATTTGAAACCGATGTTCCGTATTGTTTGTTTACCAAAAATCACGAATTGTATATCAACACTCAGACAGATATCTGGAATAATCCTTATTTTAGAAATTATTCAAGTAACTGGAAATGTTTTGATATTAAAAACAGTGTAATTAATCTTTAAGCTGATCAATTATTACTGAAAAATAATGCAGCTCCAATAAGCTTTTAACCCGCAATACGTGCAGCATTGAAAGTTTTCTACGCTACGGTTTTTAAAGCAGCCAGACAATGTCTGGCTGCTTCTTTTTCTTTTGGTATGCTATAATAGCAATAAAGGTAATAGAATTCCTGCAGGGCATGAGCAACAAATTGGTAGGGTGGCTGGTAAAGCACGGCTTTGCCGAAGTAACGGCTGAAAGGACAGGCCGCCTGGTTTTAGGCAGGCTGACCGACCTGCCGGCCGACCTGGTAAACGCCGCCCGCCAGGCGGACGACGTGGGGGAATTTTTGCTGAACCTTTCGGCCTCCACCGCCCAGGGCCTTGTTGCCGACCTTTTCGCCGACCTTGCCTTAGAGGGCGTTACCGAGCTTTGGCACCGTGTCAGAGGGGACATTGCAGAGTTTGAGACCCAAACCACAAAAAACAACCCTGTTTCCCAGCAGGATCTGGACTTTGCGCAAGATGTAGGGGAAATAAGTAAAGGAATCACTCAAATTGAGTACACGCCTTCTTCAGGGGTAATCCTAAAAGCAAATCCTGACAAAACGACAACCATTCTTGGCAGCTTTGATATGGATATGAGGAGTATTGTCAACGAAATGGGCAACGTGAAATCTACGGATTTTGGCGGGAACAAGGGTGGATTCAATGTTTTGAACGTACCGGATGAGCTTTACAATCAAGATACTTTTTGGGATTTGTACAATAAGCCTTGGCTGGATGAAGCCATTCGTCGAGAAGACGACATCGTTTTAGCAACAAAGCCGGAGGCAAGATATCTATCATATATTGATAGATACACTCGAGAAGAAGTAATCACTGGATTTGGAAAAGAGTATGCCTACTTATTAAAAAAAGGCTATTTCTATGATGAATTAACAAAAACAATGGTTTTAAAATAGGAGAGAAACAATGAAAAGTTTTGAAATTATGGCATATAAAACATTTGAGCCGTTGGCACAAAAATACAACTTGCAATTCAAGGGTTTAAATCAAGATGAGTTTTTTTTGATTGGAAATGGGTTTGCTCTATGGATTTTTGTAGACCCTAGAGATGTAAGGTCAGATGTTTGGTATGTTACTTTAGATCACAATGGAAATATTTTAACCTTTACGTTAATGTATCTTATGAAGGAGAGGTTAGATCAAGAGGATTCTAAAATTTTTGGAAGCCCCACAACTTTTGAAGAACGGATTTCAGCTAACATGAGAGTTGATTCAGCTTGGTTAATGAACAAGTGTAAAGATATTTTGTCAGGGGATAAAAATTGGTTGGAAGGATATCCGGATCAGGGGGACTACAGCCGTCATGTGGCAAATTTTCTTGCGCCGTATTTCAGGGCACAGGGGTACGAGGTAAACCTACGCAACCAGTGATAGCAACATTTGCATCACAACAAACAAATGCAAAATATTTTTCTGTGATCCGCAAACAGGCCGCATTTTTAGGCGGCCTGTTTTTTTAGGCGTTTGTGTGCTATATTAAAAAGAAATAAGCGGATTTTTGCTGAACCTTTCGGCCTCCACCGCCCAGGGCCTTGTTGCCGACCTTGCCTTAGAGGGCGTTACCGAGCTTTGGCACTGTGTCAGAGGGGACATTGCAGAGTTTGACTTTGGCAAAGCTGGTTCCGCTCTTAAGCAAACGGATGTAGTTGGTGCACAAAGCGAGTGGAACTATAATGCCCTTGTGGAAAAAGCCAAAACGGTGGATGTTTCAACCGGTTCACACCAAGCAGTGTTTTACTCGGGAAAAGGAAACCGTGATCGTGCAGAAGCTTTTGCCCAGCTGAATGGTAAAATGACGCTTGAAATGACCCCTGGCGGCAAATACTTTGACAATTTAAAACTTTTTGAACCTGGTAGTCCTATAACAGACGATCAAGCGCTTGAAATATGGAAAATTTTATCCGAGCGATATGCAAAAGCGGCATCTGGAAATGTATATGGTTTTGTAAAAGGGGCAAATCCTAAAAGCATATTCAATACAATAGAGTACCCAACCCTGCAGGGGAATCCGTACATAACCAATATCTTTACAGAACTATTTGATTGAGGTGATCAAAATGAAAAGAGACTATTACATAAAAATTCCACACTTTTATTCCTTCGAATATTACCAGGGAACAAAGAAAATGATAATCGAGCTTGATTTTAGAGATAGAGTCCTCTATCTTGATACCGACTTGATTACAAAATGGGAAAAGCCATTTGAAACCATGGAGATATCGCACGAGGAAAAACTGAAGATACTACATAATATCCGTGAATGTCTCTTGGAAAGATGGCGGCCCGAAGAAGTAGTCATTGAAGATGAACCGGAAAGGATGTGAGCGTATGGTGAAAATGCCCGATGGTGCGCAGTTTGAAATGCAATGGAAGCAGATAAAATATATAAACGGTGGGCACAGCGTCATTTTTGAAATTGTTCCCATGTTTCAAGGCAAGGATATTATCATTGTTCCAAGCGCCCAACTCTGGTCTAAAGCTCAAAACGTATTTAGCCATCAGGAACGGCTGGAGATTATTTTTCTGTTGGAGCGCATTGCATGGAAAAGAGATGTTCGTGTGGCTGAGATGGACGTCATGCCTGACATCGATTCACACGCCAGCCCTGTTAACGGCTCCATCGAATCTACTCAGGGTTATCAGGAGATAGCTTCCAAAGATCTTTTTGACCCGCAAAGTCCCTTGAGTAAATCGGAAGTCAAAGAAATTTATTGCATTTTGGAGAAACGCTTTGCTGAAGGTGCAAGTGGTATGGTAACAATACCAAAAGATGTGATTTTACAAGGCAGTGTTCTAAAAGAGGTCAGTATTCCTACCTTAAAGAAAAACAAAAGTGTTGTACTGAACTTGATCTAACTGAAACGCTTAAAAGGTATACAGAACTCCTACGAAGGCCTTGAATCATGTGGCATTCTACTTTTTATAACCCCGTTTGTAGCTTCAACATGTAAAACCAAACCTCGATGAGGGCAGCACTGGCACAAGAGAAAACCAGCTATGGTTTTAGCGTTATGATACAGCTAAACGAATACAACGAAATCACTTCGGCTTATCCAATATTGCAATAAACAGGGAGGTTATATTATGTATTCTTACCACTTTAAAGAGTTCGTTTTAAGTAAAAACCATAAGTCTCTTGCTATCTCTATTGACGGGCTGCCTAACGGGGATATTTTAGAAAACTTTTTATACTCCGATATTCAAGGAACAGATGGTCGCTTAGAACTAGAAGACATTGACTCGGTACTAAGCGGGGAAAAAAAGCAGGAGGGCTGGTTTGGTAATTCGTCAGAGATAGATGTTTACCCGGATAAAACCGTGATTCGATTTCTATTCCCCTTAGAAGGTCAGCCAGATACCTGTGTTGTTGAAACCCAATTTTTCCGGGATATCATTGAAATATGGGTAAAAAAACATCGAGAATATAAACGCACAGGAAAGCTATAACCAAAAGGATCAGCCGG
>LT629951.1:0-270562 GCA_900104565.1 Ruminococcaceae bacterium Marseille-P2935 | reverse complement strand
TCAACGAAATGGGCAACGTGAAATCTACGGATTTTGGCGGGAACAAGGGTGGATTCAATGTTTTGAACGTACCGGATGAGCTTTACAATCAAGATACTTTTTGGGATTTGTACAATAAGCCTTGGCTGGATGAAGCCATTCGTCGAGAAGACGACATCGTTTTAGCAACAAAGCCGGAGGCAAGATATCTATCATATATTGATAGATACACTCGAGAAGAAGTAATCACTGGATTTGGAAAAGAGTATGCCTACTTATTAAAAAAAGGCTATTTCTATGATGAATTAACAAAAACAATGGTTTTAAAATAGGAGAGAAACAATGAAAAGTTTTGAAATTATGGCATATAAAACATTTGAGCCGTTGGCACAAAAATACAACTTGCAATTCAAGGGTTTAAATCAAGATGAGTTTTTTTTGATTGGAAATGGGTTTGCTCTATGGATTTTTGTAGACCCTAGAGATGTAAGGTCAGATGTTTGGTATGTTACTTTAGATCACAATGGAAATATTTTAACCTTTACGTTAATGTATCTTATGAAGGAGAGGTTAGATCAAGAGGATTCTAAAATTTTTGGAAGCCCCACAACTTTTGAAGAACGGATTTCAGCTAACATGAGAGTTGATTCAGCTTGGTTAATGAACAAGTGTAAAGATATTTTATCAGGGGATAAAAATTGGTTGGAAGGATATCCGGATCAGGGGGACTACAGCCGTCATGTGGCAAATTTTCTTGCGCCGTATTTCAGGGCACAGGGGTACGAGGTAAACCTACGCAACCAGTGATAGCAACATTTGCATCACAACAAACAAATGCAAAATATTTTTCTGTGATCCGCAAACAGGCCGCATTTTTAGGCGGCCTGTTTTTTTAGGCGTTTGTGTGCTATATTAAAAAGAAATAAGCTGATTTTTGCTGAACCTTTCGGCCTCCACCGCCCAGGGCCTTGTTGCCGACCTTGCCCTGGAAGGCGTTACCGAGCTTTGGCACCGTGCCAGAGGGGATTTGCTGGATGAGTTGGGGGGAGTTGAAAGGAAGGACGAGACCGATTCTGAAACATTTTTTATCCCTGATATTGAAATTGATTTTTATATAGCGCCGAATGGAAAAGTTTTGCCAGGGGCATATAAGGATTGGTTGGGAGAAAGCCAAAGGGTAGCACTCATAAATTCAGTCAGTGATAATAATTTAAAACATACTATAGGCGAAATATATCGGCCAGGATCGATTATTGGGGATGGCGGAACGGCTGATGTTTTAAGATTTGAGCGGACAACTGGTATTTTGCTCAGTCGGTCCGGCCATTCGCAAAAGGTAAAAGATATATCTAAATATTTACAAAAATTAATTGATTCCAATACCCTTTCGCCAAATGACCAAAAAGTTGCAGAGGATCTATTATATGATTTAAATAACGCTTTAGGAGGGAATTAGTTGTCTATTAATAAAATTGTCGAATTATTTTTGCTGAAAAATCCAAGCTTAAAACAGATGTTTGATATGTTTTGTAAAAAACGTTTAATTGATTTTAGTGATGGGATATATGTAATTTGGGGGTTAGGCGTAATGTCCTGTGTATTGGAACTGCTTCAGGATCCAATTCATAATAAGGCATTGTTACAAAGGATTTTTGATTTTTTTGAAGAAATGGCCACCTCTGAGGAAGAAGAGGTTCGGGAATTATTAATGTATTCCACGTTGGAAACCCTTGATGATGACAAAGAGGTGTTAAAAATCGCTTTATCTTTTATGGGGAATGAAACAAAAAAGCTGTTGTATCGGGTACAGGCTTTTTTAGGTGAGTGATTGTTATTTTTCGCAAAATGGAAAAGAATAATTTGTAAGCTCCAATGCCGCTCCGAAGGGGGCGGCATTTCTTTTTGGAACGGTAAGTGATATAGTGAGTATTGGGTCAGAAATAAACCAACGGAACAACGGTTCAATGGATTTGCTGCAATATGGAACAACCCCACAGTTTGTTAAGGGACTGCACCCTACCGCCTATGGCATTGGAAGTTTTGCCGGGCAGATGCTGTCCTACGCGTCCATCAACAGCCTAATCGCCAACAGCCCCGCCCTGCAGGGCATGAGCAACAAATTGGTAGGGTGGCTGGTAAAACACGGCTTTGCCGAAGTAACGGCGGAAAGGACAGGCCGCCTGGTTTTAGGCAGGCTGACCGACCTGCCGGCCGACCTGGTAAACGCCGCCCGCCAGGCGGACGACGTGGGGGAATTTTTGCTGAACCTTTCGGCCTCCACCGCCCAGGGCCTTGTTGCCGACCTTGCCCTGGAAGGCGTTACCGAGCTGTGGCATTATATGGTGGGAGTCCGTTAAGTGATTTGGCCATGTAAAGAAAGGTAACAGCTATACAGAAAAACTAAGAGTTCACAAAAGAAAAAAAGACTGGCCCCGGGAATTCCCGGGGCCAGTCTTTTTTTGAATACATCTGCAACAGAAAAACGTAACTGATTTATCAACTTAATCAACACCGTAAAGGTATTTCGCAAATTCCGAATCGGGGCTGATGACAATTTTAGCGCCACTGTCCTTAAGTGTGGTACGGTAAGTTTCCAGCGTTTTATAAAAACTGTAAAACTCCGGGTCTTTGTTATATGCGTTGTTAAAAATTGCCGCCGCATCTGCATCGCCTTTTCCTCGAATCCTTTGGGCTTCGGCGTTTGCTTCCGCACGAATTTTAGCAGCCTCAAAGTCGGCAGCCGAACGGATCTTCTCGGCCTCTTCCTTACCTTCCGAACGATACTGACGGGCCATCTGTTCCCGCTCGGTGCGCATACGGTTAAAGATATTTTCGTTGTTATCATCCGGCAGGTCGGTACGCTTAATTTGAATATCCAGTACCTTAATACCATAGCTTGCCATGGTTTTATTCAGTTCCTCAGCATTTTCCAGCAGCATAGTACTCACATAATCTTTGTTGGAGATCAAATCTTTCGAGGTTGTACGGCCTACCTTCTCGTTGATTTTAGAATACATCAGGTCCTCGATGCGCTGATTGGCCGAATTCACCGAATTCATGGTAATTTTGAACCGCATAGGATCCACAATCCACCACTGGGCATTGTTATCGAGAATGATTTTCTTTTTATCCGAAGTAATAACCTCTCTGGGCAGGGTGTCGTATGTAATCAGACGGTTATCAAATTTTTCAATCTTATCTACAAACGGAACCTTAACATGCAGCCCCGCACCATAGGTAAGCTTAATGTTCTGGTAATCAGGTGCATTTACCAGGTTGGCATATTCCTCATCAGTAAGGTTGTTGGCATTTACCTCAATAATCTCGCTAAACCGATATTTAATTGCATGCTCCGTTTCGTCCACAACATAAAAGCACTGGGAAATAATCAGCAGTGCAACTACTGCCAGTATTACAATGAGGATGGTACGGCCGGTATTTTTCATTGCTTTATTAAAATTATCTCTGGCGTTCTGCTTGTCATATTGTCCGCCAAAATTCCCCATTCCGGGGGGCTGATAGCCCATATCCATATTAATTCCTCCTCACTATTTTAAGTTAAACAGCTTCATGCCGTTGTCATCATCCATAATATAAATGTCCACACCCTGAAGCACCTCACTAAGGGTTTCCAGGTAAATTCTGCGGCGGGTGGTATCCTTGCCCTGCAGGTACTGTTCATAAAGCTGCTCGTAGGCAGTTACCGTCGCCTTGGCCGATTCAACACGGTTGGCCGCATAAGCATTGGCTTCGTTTACCAAGGTGGCAGCTTCGCCTCTGGCGGCTGGCAGCACCTCGTTTTTATAGGCGTTTGCTTCATTGATGTAGGCATTTTTATCTTCCCTGGCGCCTGCAACATCCCGGAATGCCGCGTCAACCTCCGGTGGAGGGTTTACGTCCTGCAGCTGTACCCCTACAATTTTAACACCACTGCTATACTTGTCACACAGGTTCTGCAGGTCCGCCATAATCTCACTTTGAATGGTTGATTTATTCTCGGTAAGCGCTTCGTCTAAAGTATGGCTGGCAATTACCCGGCGGATAGTGGATTCCGAAATGGTACGCAGGGTGCTGTCAATATTGTTCACCTGGAATAGATAGTCCTTTGGGTCTTTAATTTGATACTGAACAATTGTTTCGACGATTGCAATATTTTCGTCCCCTGTGAGCATTTTGGATGTTGCAAAATCATCTTGGAACTGCCCTTGATCATCGGTAAAAAAACCAAACTCCATGCGATAAACTGCATTGACATCTACAATGTCCTTCTGGTCAATGAAGGGTAGCTTAAAGTTAATGCCGGGGGTGCTTACTGTTTCTACATAACGTCCAAACCGCCGGATTACCGCCTCCTGGCCAGTGTGGATGGTATACATAGAACTGGAAACCAGAACTGCCACGAGCAAAAGCACAGCTGCCGCAATAACAATTCCTTTGATTGTTTTTATTTTCATATTGTTACCTCCCATTCTTTTTGTTTTTCAGCTGATGTATTTAGTGTAACATAGCCCCCATAAAACCACAAACCGGTTTTTAGGCGGTTTTGGCATGAAAAATGACCAAAATTATTCATTTTTCAATAACAAGTCACCCGGTGGTACCCGGTACCTTCCGAGGGGCCCAAATCAAATCCGGGCGAATTTTTGAAGCTTTGGAACCCGCCTTTGACAAATCCGCAATTCCCCATAAATACTTTAAGTTTAGAACAAATGTTCTAACTGCAAATAAAAAGGAACTACTATCATGAACCAATTGAAACCAAGGCCTGCTCAACCTTTCAAAAAATCGGTGCCCCCTGACGGGCCTGCAGAATGGAGGCCTTCGGTCACCAGGGGCATTTCAAGTTCATTTACGCCCAAACAGAGAGCATACATTGCTGTTAAGCGGCCTGTCACAAAGCAAGGCGCGTTAGCTATTACAGGAAGCGGATTTCTTCCCAAAAAAGATTCTGATGCTTTTGGGGGCATGCGTAAACGCCAGCCCTATGCCTGCTCAGAACCATAACGGCCCGTTACCCGCCCTTTTTACCAGGCAGGAAAAGACTTTTTGGAGGGGTTTGATTCGGCCGGCATACCCTCGCGGTCGCTCACCTTAAGCCCGCGCCTTTTTTAACCAAAGAGGATCGGGACTGTGTAGAGGGGCGCCGCTTCAGAATTTTGGGAGACAGCGGGGAGACCCCCCAGACAATAAATGTGCCTGTAGCAGCAGATTACGCCGGTTTTCTTTTAAAATCTCCGTTTTACTCCTCTGGGGCCGGGAAACAGCCGGTACGCAATCCTTCTCCTGATGCTGGGCTCCGCTTAAACGGAACCCCTGTGGCCGGAGCATTTGTTCCCAGAGGATAAGGAAGTTTTAAAACCTATTGATGTCAGTGAGGACATAACCCCCAGCACCAAGTATAAAGATGATTTGGACTGTATTTTCAATATTTTAGTTTTAAAAGAGGACCCCCTTATTTTTCTCCTCCTGGGCACCATACCATAGTGCCACCAGGTTATGACACATTTTATGTGAACCCTTTTGGTTTTTCAACTAATGGCAACCACCCCGGCGCCGCTTTCTAACGAACCCGCAGTGCTGGCCGCCCGGCGTGTGGCGAATGATAAGGTGCATAAATTTTAGCAAATAATGATGGAAGTACACTTGAAAACCCTTAGTCTTAGCAGAAGGCCACATACAGTGCTCTTATGCACAAATATATTCAGACAAACTTGAACTTACTGTAAAAGACACCCAACCCTGGACCCTTTTCTGTGATTTGCTAGCAGTTTCTGCCGACATTTATGTCAGCTCACGGTATTCCAGGTGAAGATGTCCTTTCTTTATCAGAAACTATTTATCTTTTGAATTCTTTTTCACCGTTTCCTTATAAATTTTAATGTTGCGTACCAGTGAATACACCGCTAAGCCTGTAGCTGCCAGCATAAAAATTGCTCCGGTTGGGCGGTTGGCAATCAGGTCGGAAATTCCAAACCCTGCCATAAATAAAATGAGTACAATATTTGCGCCAATTAAAAATTTTTGAGACATTGTTTTATTTCCTTTCTTATCATGTTACTTTTGATCCGTATCGTCTTTTTTAAACTGCCTAAGGTTAAAAACAAGCATAACTGCGGCCAGCACCGCACCTATCACCATCATTTCTCCCTTATCGGAACGGCCGTTTGAAAACTGAAAAATGCCAAAGCCGATCATTACTGCAATAAGCAGCAGGTTTAGTCCAACTAAAATTCCTTTTGTCATGCCCTGTTCTCCTTCCTTCGTTATAGTCCCGCTAAAAACAGCAGCTTTCCTGTTTTAAAAAGTTGAGAAACCCCACCTACCGCTATTTTTACTGGATTCGCCCTCATATAGGAAGCCTAACATACTTGATTACTGTGCAAAATACCTGTCACTACGGTACAAATGGCACCAGATGGGAGCTGCCAATCCGCCTGCGGTCATATATTAATCCTATGTGCTTCGGTGTTCAGAGCTTCACATAGTACGCCTGTACTCTACCTCTTACCGTTTTTGTACCCCGCGGCTCTCACCCACGCCCGCTTACACCCTCAAATATGGCCCGGGTATAAACGCCTTGGGGTGTCTTCTGGGTTTATAGAGTCAATAGGCCCACCCCGCCCTATAAAAATAAAACCGTGCCATTGGGCTGTTTAGACAGAGTGATGGGGAGTAAACGGTATGATTGCCTTCTGCCCGGTGGTGAACTGCAAAGTAAGGTAAAATAGTTGCTTTGCAACTATTTTACCTTACTCTCAAGGATTTTACCAGCCCATAAAAATCGGGGCTCTCCAGTTCCAGCTGGCGCTCCGGCTCGGCAATATCCCCCAGGTAATGGGCGTCCGAATTTGTGATAACCCGGTAACCGTTGGTAATCAGCCTAGCCCCGGGCCGTGCAAAAAACGTATTGGGTTGAAAAACCTCCACGCAGGTAAAACCTAGCTCTGGAGGAATAAGGCCAAGGGAGGCCACAATGCTAAAGGAGTTTTTATCAATATGGGAGGGAAATGCAAACCCGCCGAATTGGGCCATAAGCCCCGGCAGCTGCTCGACCGAAATAGTGGATGCCCCAGCCAGCATAATCGGTTCGACAGCAATTACCTGGTCCTGCTCGTCCAATATTTGCTGTTTTCCAAAAATTGCCTCATTGTTATTAACCTTAGGCAGATGGCTATAGACATATTCGTCAAACGCCATTGCCGGTTTGAGCGAGGGAAAAAGGCACACCACATGAAATTCCTCACTGGTGCACAGCTCCATGCCGGGCAAAACGGTCAGCGGAGCACCCTCGGCTGCTTTCAGGATGGCCGGGCAGTTTTTGCAGCTGTTGTGGTCGGTAAGTGCAATCAGCTCCAGCCCTTTTACCATAGCCATCCCCAAAATATTATGAACCGTCATGTCATCATCCCCACAGGGGGAAAGACAGGAGTGGATGTGCAGATCGTAAAAATATGGCTTCATCTCTGCCTCCCAAAAAGCCGGAACCTTTCCTCGGTTCCGGCTGGCGTTTACAGTAGTGCTCAATGAAAAGTAGTGCGCAATGAAAAACGGATCCGTTTTGTTTACCGCTTCAGCCGCAGTGAATCAAGCTACGCAGGCGTTAATTCTGCAAACCGTCTGTTAACCTAACATGCGGCGAAAACTACCCTTACCCAAAAGCTTATCCGTATGATTTATCAATGGTCCCGCGCTGATTCCACCCTGCGGGCAGTTTCATAAACCGGCATGCCACTTTGCAGCAGGGCAACATTCTGTTCCTGCGCTTTTGCTACTGTGGCATCATCGGGCCGCACATTTTCGGCCAGAATTACACAGGCCACATCGGCCAATACGGCCACTGCCAAGGTATTTACATTAGCCATTACCGTCACCCAGGCACTGTCTGCCGGAGCCCGCCCCATGGCAATGCTTAACATGTCGCAGCAATAAATACCGTCAATTTCACGGCTGAGCGCATCCTGGCCAGCCAATACTGCCCAGCCGGTTTTCTCGGTCAATTCCCTTACGGTCATTCCAATTCTCCCTTCTTCAGCCCCGAAATTTTGTCCTCCAAATTGTGCAGCTGAGCCTTAATATTAAAAATACAGGCGTCTTCGGTGGCAAAGCCCCGTACAATATCCTCCGCCAGCGCTTTGCAGGAGGGAGCCCCACAGGAACCGCAGTCAATGCCGTGCAGCCGCGCAATAATTTCATTCATTTCGTTCATTTTGGAAAGCGCTGCATCCACGTTGCTGTCCAGCTGCAGCACCGGCAGGTACTCCAGCCGGGCGTCCCACTTGGCCTCTCTGGGAATGACATCGTCAATCCGATTACAGGAAACTGGCAGGTATTTGCGGATGCGTTTGAGCCGCGCCTTGGCTACATAGGGGTTTTCTACGGTAAGCACACCGCCCACACAGCCGCCGCTGCAGGAGTTCAGCTCCACAAAATCCAAATCCGTAAACTTTTCATCCTCCAGGTCTTCCAATACTTTAATCACGTTTTCAATACCATCGGCCGCTAAATATCGTTCGTTTAAAAGGGCGGTTGCTTCTCCGCCGCTGGAACCCCAGCCGATGCCCATACGACCGGCTGAGCTCATCTCGTTGGGAATATTGACTTCTTTCATCAGCCCTAAAAGCTTTGGGTAAACATCCCGAATAGCCACAACACCGTCTACGGCGCTTTTTTCAGTTCCTAACGGCATTTTAACCGCTGTCACTTTGGCAGGGCAGGGGGAGATAAAAATAGTGCCAATCTCTTCGGGCTGCAGCCCGGTTTTCTTGACTGCTGCCTGCTTGGATATCCGGGCGGCCAGTTCAATTGGGGCGTGCAGGGGCAGTACGTTGTGAATGAGTTCGGGAAACCGTACCCGGATCAGCCGCACCACCGCCGGGCAGGCGGAACTGATGACCGGTTTGGCCAGCGCCCCCTGGCTCATCAGCTTACGGGTACTGTCCGACACCAGCTCGGCAGCTTTGGCAATCTCATACACTTCATCAAATCCAAGCTTTAGCAAGGCGGTCAGCAAAATATCCACATCATCTAAATTATTAAACTGCCCATATAACGCAGGGGCGGGCAGAGCAATGGTATATTTATAATCTTCCATAATTGACAAAGGGTCAAAGATAGGGAGCTTCGCATGATGCGGGCAAATACGAATACACTCCCCGCAGTCAATACAACGTTCTTTTATAATCTTCGCTTTGCCGTCCCTTACACGGATTGCCTCAGTGGGGCAGCGTTTAACACAGTTAATGCATCCCTGGCATTTATCCCGGTCCAGCGTAACCGAGTGAAAAAATTCGCTCACTGGAATCACCTCATTTCCATCCCTGTCAGGACTGTGGTACCCGTACCACCATACGTACCGTGGTACCTTGGCCCACTATGCTGTCAATTGTCATTTCATCGGTGTATTTTTTCATATTGGGCAGGCCCATTCCGGCGCCAAACCCCAGGTTGCGTACCTCGTCCGGTGCAGTGGAATAACCTTCCCGCATGGCAAGCGCAATATCCTGAATGCCCGGGCCATGGTCGGTCAAAATCATTTGGACGTCATCGCTGCCAATTTCTACAACAATTTCGCCTCCGTTGGCGTGAATGACCATATTGATTTCACCTTCGTACATGGCAATTGCCACCCGGCGAATCACGTCGGAATTAAGCCCCAGCTGTTTGAGGGCTCGTTTCACCGCACTGGAGGCTTCTCCGGCCCGGGTGAAATCGTCACCGGGAACGGTAAAATTCATGATTATTTTTTGGCTCACTTCAGCTCGCAGCCTCCTCTCAGCCCATGATCGAACAGAAGGCCGCAAGCGGTAAACATCCTGTAATTGGTGGAGAGGATGACAATTTCTTTTTCTTTGGCAAGCTCCAGTATGGCATCATCCGGTACCTTGCCCCGAACAAATACAATGCATACCATATCCATCATTTCGGCAGTGCGAACCACCTGGGAATTAACAAGCCCGGTAAGCAGGACTGACTGGTCTTTTACATAAGCAAGTACATCGCTCATCATATCGCTGCCGCATGCAGTATGTACCGTTTTTTCCATAAAATCTTCTCCACAAAGTACTCTGGCCTGTAAAATATTGCGAACATCACCGACTGTCATACGAATCCTCCTTATCAAACACCAAAAGTTTGTGAATAATAGCAAAAAATTCACACGAACATTGATGTAATATAGCCATTATACCATGAAACCGATAGGCAAATCAACTGGATATTTAAATGAAAGAGTTATCAATCTGTCCAAGTTGCACAACAAAACAAACTACCACTATTTTTGTATATTTTTGAGAGAACGCTAAATTCGGCAAAATATGTGAAACCTTTGGATAGAAAGGAAGTTTTTTGCTTACCGAAGTCTGGAATAAGTGTGGATTTAAAACATTTTTTCTGTTATAATATTCACGAAAAAGCGGGCTTAAGTTTGTTGTTTTTTTAACAAACCGCCTATCCTTTATTATAACCCAAGGAGGTTTCAATCTGATGGCCAATAAAAAAACCGTTGTCCCCTTTCAGGGCACCCCTGAACAGGAAAAACAGCTGCGCGAGGTAATTGCGGGGCTGAAGGACACAAAAGGCGCTCTGATGCCCATTATGCAGCAGGCGCAAGATATCTATGGATATCTGCCGATCGAGGTGCAGGAGATCATCGCCACCGAACTGGGTATTCCCTTGTCGGAAGTGTATGGCGTAGCAACCTTCTATGCGCAATTTGCACTAAACCCCAAAGGGCGCAACAAAATTTCGGTTTGCCTGGGTACCGCCTGCTATGTAAAGGGCTCTGGCGATGTGTTTGACCGTATTTCTCAAAGGCTGGGCATTAAAAGCGGCGAGTGCACTCCCGATGGCAAATTTTCGCTGGAAGCCTGCCGGTGCATCGGCGCCTGCGGCTTGGCTCCTGTTATGACCATCAACGATGAGGTCTACGGCCGTCTGACTGTGGACGATGTAGATACCATCCTGGCAAAATACAACGATTAAACCGCCATGGAGGATCTGTCTTTAAACGTGCTGGATATTGCGCAAAACTCGGTTCGCGCCGGTGCAAGTTTAATCGAAATCAGCCTGGAGCAAGAACGCGCAGCACACAAGCAAACCATTGTCATTAAGGATAATGGCTGCGGTATGGATGAGGAAAAGCTCCAGCGGGTAACCGACCCGTTTTTTACCACCCGCACCACCCGTAAAGTTGGCTTAGGAATTCCGTTTTACCGTATGGCTGCCGAGCAGACCGGAGGGGAATTTTTGATTGAAAGTGCAGTTGGGGTAGGTACCACAGTCACCGCAGTATTTGTAACCGACCATATTGACTGTATGCCGCTGGGAGATATGACACAAACGGTGGTATCGCTGATTGGGTGCAATCCGGACCTTGATTTTATCTATTCCTATTCGGTAGACGGCAAACGTTTTGTTGCCGATACCCGCCAGTTCCGGCAGCAGCTGGAGGGCGTTCCGCTGAATACATACGAGGTCTTACGTTTTATAGAAGATTACATTAATGAGAATGTCTCGGCCCTGAACGAGGGCGGAGCGGAACAAAAGGAAAGTGAGGGCTATCTGTGAAAACTTTAGCAGAGCTTCAGGCCATTCGCGATGAGATGAGAAGCAAAATCGGCATCCGTCACGATGAGTCGGACAATATAAGAATTGTTGTGGGCATGGCTACCTGTGGCATTGCCGCCGGAGCGCGCCCCGTATTAACTGCTTTTACCGATGAGGTAGCAAAGCGGAACCTGCACAACGTAACCGTTGCACAAACCGGATGCATCGGTATCTGCCAGTATGAGCCGGTGGTTGAAGTATTTGTTCCGGGCAAGGAAAAGGTTACCTATGTAAAAATGAGCCCGGAAAAGGTTGCTAAAATTGTTTCTGACCATATTGTTAACGGCAACCCGGTTACCGAATATACCATTGGCGCCAATGCAAAATAAGGAGGAATAAACCAATGTATCGTTCCCATGTATTAGTCTGTGGCGGTACCGGATGTACCTCGTCGGGCAGCGCGCAGATTATTGAAACGCTGGAAAGCGAAATTGCTGCTGCCGGCCTGGCTGACGAAGTAAAGGTAATTAAAACCGGCTGCTTCGGCCTGTGCGCACTGGGCCCAATCATGGTGGTGTACCCCGAGGGTGCATTCTATTCCATGGTACAGCCTGAAGATATGCACGAGATCGTTCAGGAGCATCTGCTTAAGGGCCGTGTGGTAAAACGCCTGCTCTATTCTGAAACCGTAGAGGATGATACCGTCAAGAGCCTGAACGAAACCGACTTCTACAAAAAGCAGCATCGTGTAGCACTGCGCAACTGCGGTGTGATCGACCCTGAAAATATTAACGAATACATCGCCTATGATGGTTATCAGGCACTGGCAAAAGTGCTGACTGAGATGACCCCTGATGAAGTAATTAAAGTAATTACCGATTCCGGCCTGCGCGGCAGAGGCGGCGGCGGCTTCCCCACAGGAAGAAAATGGGCGTTTGCAGCTGCTCAGCCCAAAGGCCAGAAGTTTGTTGCCTGTAACGCCGATGAAGGCGACCCGGGTGCATTCATGGACCGTTCGGTTTTGGAGGGCGACCCCAACGTTCTGATTGAAGCAATGGCTATCGCCGGCTATGCAATCGGCGCCGACCAGGGCTATGTCTATGTACGCGCCGAATACCCCATTGCCGTAAAACGCCTGCAGATTGCCATTAAAGAAGCCCGCGAATTGGGCTTATTGGGCAAAAACATTTTTGGCACCGACTTTAGCTTTGACATCGATATCCGCCTGGGCGCGGGTGCATTTGTATGCGGCGAAGAGACAGCCCTGATGACCTCGATTGAAGGCCACCGCGGCGAGCCCCGCTGCCGTCCTCCTTTCCCGGCAGTAAAAGGCCTGTTCGGCAAGCCAACCGTATTAAACAACGTTGAAACCTATGCAAACATTCCCCAAATCATCCTGAACGGCGCTGAGTGGTTTGCATCTATGGGTACCGAAAAATCCAAGGGTACCAAGGTATTTGCCTTGGGCGGTAAAATACATAACACCGGCCTGGTTGAAGTTCCTATGGGCACAACCCTGCGGGAAATTATTGAAGAAATCGGCGGCGGTATTCCCAACGGCAAAAAGTTTAAGGCTGCCCAGACAGGCGGTCCTTCCGGCGGGTGTATTCCTGCCAGCCTGATTGATACCCCGATCGATTACGATAACCTGATTGCTATAGGGTCCATGATGGGATCCGGCGGTCTGATTGTTATGGACGAAGACACCTGTATGGTGGATATTGCCAAGTTCTTCCTGGAGTTCACCGTAGATGAAAGCTGCGGTAAATGCACCCCCTGCCGTATTGGTACCAAGCGCTTGTATGAGATGCTGGACAACATTACCAAAGGCCGTGCCACCATGGAAGATTTGGACAAAATGGAGGAGCTTTGCTACTACATTAAGGACAACGCCCTGTGCGGCTTGGGCCAGACTGCTCCTAACCCTGTTCTCTCCACCCTGCGTTACTTCCGTGATGAATATGAGGCACACATTAAAGAAAAACGCTGCCCTGCCGGCGTCTGCAAAGACCTGCTGCACTACAGCATTATTGCCGAAAAGTGCAAAGGCTGTACCCTCTGCTCCAAGGTTTGCCCGGCTGGTGCCATCAGCGGCACTGTTAAAAACCCTCATGTCATCGACGCTCAGAAGTGCCTGAAGTGCGGCGCTTGTATTGAAAAATGCCGCTTTGGCGCAATTGTGAAGAGATAAGGAAAGGAGTGTACCTAAATGGAACAAGTAAATATTAAAATTAACGGTATGCCCTTCTCCGTACCTGCGGGATCTACCATCCTGGAGGCTGCACGGTATGCGGGTATCGAAATACCGACCCTGTGCTATTTAAAGGAAATCAACGAAATCGGCGCCTGCCGTATCTGTGTGGTTGAAGTAAAAGGCGCCAGAAGCCTGGTTGCCGCCTGCGTTTACCCTGTAAACGAGGGCATGGAGGTTATTACCAACTCCAAGCGCGTCATGGAATCCAGACGCCACACCCTGGAGCTGATTCTGTCCACCCATCATCGCAAATGCCTCTCCTGCGTGCGTTCCGGCAAATGCGAACTGCAGAAACTGTGTAAAGATATGGGCGTAGAGGATGAAACCTACTATAAAGGCGCTAACAACGAATACGAAATTGACGATTCGGCTGTTCATATGTACCGCGACAACAACAAGTGCGTGCTCTGCCGCCGCTGTGTGGCTGCCTGCAACAAATGGCAGGATGTTGGTGTAATCAACACCTTAGAGCGCGGCCAGAGTACTCATATCGGCTGTGCTTTTGAAGAGGATTTGGGCAATGTTGCCTGTGTATCCTGCGGGCAGTGTATTGTTGTTTGCCCCACCGGTGCTTTAGCTGAAAAAGACCAGACCCAGGAGGTTTGGGATGCTCTGGCAGACCCAACCAAGCATGTAGTGGTACAGACTGCACCTTCGATCCGCGTTACTTTGGGCGAAGCATTTGATATGCCAGTAGGCACCGAAGTAACCGGCAAAATGGTAGCTGCCCTGCGCCGTCTGGGCTTCGATGCGGTGTTTGACACCGACCTCGGCGCCGACCTGACCATTATGGAAGAGGCCAACGAGTTTGTTGAGCGTGTGAAAAACGGCGGTGCGCTGCCCATGATCACCTCCTGCTCTCCGGGCTGGATCAACTACTGCGAGCATTATTACCCCGAGATGATCCCTCATCTGTCCACCTGCAAATCCCCCCAGCAGATGACCGGCGCCATCATCAAAACCTGGTATGCAAAAAAGAAAGGCATCGACCCCAAGGATATTGTCGTGGTCAGCATTATGCCCTGCACTGCGAAAAAATCCGAAGTTGGCCGTCCCAACCAGAGCGCAGCCGGTGTTCCTGATGTTGATATTGCTCTGACCACCCGTGAGCTCGCCCGCATGATCGAGCGTGCCGGCCTCAACTTTGCAATTCTGCCTGATGAAGAATTTGACGATCCCATGGCAGAATCCACCGGCGCCAGCGTAATCTTCGGCGCTACCGGCGGCGTAATGGAGGCAGCCCTTCGCACCGCAGCCGAGTGGGTAACCGGCACCGAATTGAAGGAAGTTGAATTTACCGACGTTCGTGGCACCGAGGGTGTGAAGACCGCTACCTACGACCTGAACGGACTGAAGGTAAATGTTGCTGTGGCTTCCGGCCTTACCAACGCCAAAAAGGTACTGGAAGCTGTGAAGAGCGGCGAGGCAGATTACCAGTTTATTGAGATTATGGCTTGCCCCGGCGGCTGTGTAAACGGCGGCGGCCAGCCCATTCAGCCCGCTTCTGTGCGCAACTTTGTGGACCTAAAGGGTAAACGTGCGGCGGCTTTATACCAAGCTGACGCTGACAAGCCGGTTCGTAAATCACACGAGAACCCATCTATCAAAAAGCTGTATGATGAGTTTCTGGAAAAACCCGGCAGCCACATCGCTCACGAAACCCTGCACACCTCTTATACTGCAAAGAGCAGATATTAATGAAATCAAAAAGCACCGGGAGCAAAAACTCCCGGTGCTTTTTTGTTGTACGATTTTGCATGTTCCCCCGGATTCTGCCAGGAAGAGGCAAGTTCCCGAAAAATTCTTTTCCAGGGAAGGGATTTGAAAGAACAAACCGGAATTTATCATACAAATAGCTGTTTTCCCAATAAACCTGTTTGCAGATGTTGGGCATGTAATACAATAATATCGTTCAGTGGTTCGGCCGGTGATTGCTCCTTTTAAGGCCGTGCACACCACCGGTAAACTGGTGGTTATAATTTTTATAAACAGTCAACGGCTATGCTGGTGAAGTGAAAAGCTTTTAAAGTGAGGCAAAAAAACAAACGAACCCCAAAAACAAAGATATAAAAGCTGACGAAATCAAAATGTCTTCTGCCATAAGACCAGCGCTGTACGATAAAACTTCAAGCAAAATTACAGTGCTTATGAGCAGTCTGCAAAGCAGCTGCTGTGTTGGTGAATGCGTAATTTCGGCACAGTTTGGCAAATTAAGACAATTTTAAAGAAATATTAAGCCGGCCGTTGCAAATTTTTCCCCAGCAATCTCGTTACTTATATATAAAGCAGCTGCGGGTCTGTTTTTATCTTATGCCCTTACCTGCTGATTATCCGTAACGATTTAGAAAGCGAGGGAGACCAAATGCTCATCCTATTCTTTGTTTTGCTTACTCTGTCGGCCGCGGCAATATTCTTGCTGAAGAGCTTCAATCCGAAATCGTCTCTGCCGCTGTGCAGGACAAAATTTGCCTGCCTGGTAGCAGCCAGAAACGAGCAGGCGGTCATTGGCGCGTTGTGTGACAGCCTGAACCATTTGGATTATCCCCGGCAACTGTACGATATTATCGTCATTCTTAATAACTGTACCGATCAGACTGGAGCGGTCGCCGTCCGGCACGGGGCAAAGGTTTTCCAGTGCGTCAGGCCCATCACCAGTAAAGGGGAAGCGCTGACCGAATTTTTGGAATCAGCACAGAACAGCTCCAGCTATGAAGCTTATGTGGTATTTGATGCGGACAACCTTGTGGAACCTCATTTTTTACAGGAGATGGACCGGGCGATTGCTGCAGGAGCAGCAGCGGCCCAGGGTTATCGGGATGTAAAAAACCCCGACGACTCAGTTATTTCCTCCTGTTACAACATCAGCTTTAAAACCATGACCTGTTTTTTCCACCGGCTGACTGCTAGGCTTAGGGTATCCACCGGGCTGGGTGGCTGCGGTATGATGATCACCCGGCAGGCTCTGGAACAAACCGGAGGATTCCATACCTTTACCCTCACTGAAGATTTGGAATACACGATGCAGCTGGCGCTGAATGGTGTACGGGTGGACTTTGTGGAAGGGGCCATATTCTATGACGAGCAGCCGGTCGGTTTGGGCCAGTCATGGATCCAACGTAAGAGATGGGCCACCGGGTCAATTCAATGCGTAAAAAAATATTGGAAAAAGTTGACCTTCCTGATATTCCGGGGGAAAAAGGCCCCGGACAGAATCTCCGCACTTTTTTTGATGATTTATGCCATGGCGCCGCTGTTCCAGATTGTTGGGCTGGCATTTCTTACCGCATCGCTGGCATACGGCATTACCGCTTTGCTGGTCAATCCCATCCGGTTTTCCCTTCTGGCAGAGCTTTGTATAATACAAACAGTATTGTTCTATGCCCTGACTACCGGCATGTCTGCTTTTGTGCTGTTGGCCGAACGTTCGCTGACCCTTAGGCAGCTGAAAGGGGTGCTGGTATACCATCTGTTCCTGTTCTGCTGGCAGCTGATCGCCCTGAATGCCCTGCTAAAACCCGAGCTCAGCTGGAAGCCCCTGGTCCATATGGGCGGAAAGCGGCTGATGTTGAAGCAGGATATTGGTTTGAATGGGTAGGGTATGCCCCCATAAGTTTACAAAAAAAGCACCTGAATATCAGGTGCTTTTTATTATGACAAACTGTCATGGTAATAGGGCTTTGTTTGCAGTTGCCGTTCTATAAAAGTTACAGTGGGAAGAATTGCAAATTCCCTAATCTACAGTCGTAACCCAACAAAACCCCTCAAAATTTAAGCAGACGAAATGGTCACGGCTCAGGGTATGTCAGTGGGTTTTTAGCTGTATCAATTTCGTCCATTTTAAGAATGGTTACCGCCGCCCGGTTGGGCATACATACTGCTGTTTGATGCTCGGCAGTGCCAATCCACCCCACCTTTTCACACAAGTGGTCGGGGCAGCTGACGTTAACAAAGCGAATTTTCCCGTCTTTCAGCTCTAAATTGGCGGGAATGTCTGAAAGCTCGTTTAAATCAATGATTGTCTCATTCTGGTATTGCTCCAAAGGCAGAGTGAGTACGGTCTCACCGTTCACTGTTACCACTGCAGCAAACCCGCCCGGCACATATCCTCCGCTGCCTGAGCGGACAGCCAGCCAGATGATTACGATAATTGCAACGACCCCTGCCGTAATTAAAATAAATAAATCGGTCTTATTCCACCGTTTTGCCTGCATTCTTATTTCCTTTCTGTTTTAAAAAAGGCCCCGTTTGGGGCCTTTTGCTATCAAAAACTTTCGGAATTTATATCTCCCAAAAGGGTATGCGCCTGTTTGGCAATTCCCATAAAAATGGTTTGAGCAGTATAAAACAGAATAAAAAATGGGGGCGTTTTGCCTGCACTGTATACGGTACAATTCCCACTTTTAGTCTTAATCCTTATCTTTCTCTTTTTCTCTGCCTTTACTCTTTTCGACGGGTTCCTCAGGTTCACTCACTATAATTTTTTCTGCCAAAACCCGGTCGATATGCCAGTCTTCGGTATTCAGTACCGTAAACCGATACCCGTCAATCACTACCTCAGGGTGTTCGTCAGCTGTGGGAATACGCCCCAAAAGGTCGATTATATAACCTCCAATGGTATCGTATTCTTCGCTGTCCGGAATTTCGATATCCAAAATCTGTTCCACTTCACTGGGTGCAAGAGACCCATCCAGATTATAGGCATCCTCAGATATTTTAGAAAATTCTTCTTCTTCGTTGTCATATTCATCCTGAATATTGCCTACAATTGTCTCGATCAGGTCTTCCATGGTAATAATACCCGATGTGCCGCCGTATTCATCCACCAATACTGCCATCTGTACTTTTTTCTCTTTCATCTGTGTAAACAGGTCACGGCAGCGGTTTGATTCGGGTACAAACAAGGGTTTGCGCATATACTGATCCACACGAAAGCTATCCAGGCCGCCATCACAAATCAGCTTTAGAAGGTCCTTAACATAAATAATACCCACAATATTATCTAAATCATCTTCATAAACAGGAATACGGGAATAACCCTGCTGAATGGCAATATCTACAACCTCGTGGATGGAGGCATTTTTTTCTACCGCCGCAATTTCGGTGCGGTGGGTCATTACCTCGCTGGCAGTACGGTCATCAAATTCAAAGATATTATTGATCATATCTTTTTCACTCTGTTCGATCGAACCTTTTTCCTCACCGGCATCCACCATCATGCGAATCTCTTCCTCGGTCACCGTTTCCCGTTCATCCCGCACCGGGACTCCAAACAGCCGCAGCAGGCCGCCTGCACTGGTGGTAGCCAGCGCCACAAAAGGCCGCATAAAGCTATAAAACACTCCAAACGGACCAACCAAAGCAAAAGCGATCGCTTCTGCATGGCGTCCGCCCATCCGTTTGGGAACCAGTTCCCCCAGCACCATCATAAAAAAGGTAAGCAGCAAAGCGACCCCAACTAACACCAGAGTTCTTAAAACCCCGGACGATAGTATTTCGGGGTACCATGCTCGCTGTTCCAGTAAAGTCACTACGCCGCCGGATGCCACCCCTGCGGCAAAAACTGCACAAAACAGGGTTCCTATTTGAAAAGTACCTAAAAAACGGCCGGGCTGGCTGGTTACCCGCAAAATCTTTTTCGCTTTACGGTTACCTTCTTCCGCCATTTTATGCACTTTGGCATCGCTGAGCGAAACAATCGCCGTTTCGGTGAGGGAAAGCAAAAAATAGATAAGCAAAAGCGTGGTTAAAAGTATCCAATAGGTTATACTGTCGGGGTCCATTCTGTTTCTCCTTACTGTCTTATTATTTTCTTATTATTTTTAGCCGAAAACTACATATAATATAACTGTTTTTTGTGGGAATGTCAATTTTGTACCCCGCTTTCCCCCTCGTTTATAACCACAAAGAAAACAAACTGTAAAATCGACCTTTTCGTCCTGTTTATGCGCAATTTTAAAGGTTCCCGCCCTTTACAATATCTGCTAAAAGTGTTAGAATTTGAAGGGTAAGTGCTTTTCTTCGGCTTTTTAGGGAGGCCTGCGTTGGAAAGGCACGGGTCTACACATAAATATCCAAAGGGAGGAATTAATAAATGGCGAGAAAAATGAAAACCATGGATGGTAACAACGCCGCCGCACACGTTTCGTATGCATTCACTGACGTTGCCGCTATCTACCCCATCACTCCGTCTTCAGTTATGGCGGAAGTGACCGACAGATGGAGCGCAGAGGGGCTCAAAAACATTTACGGCAACCAGGTTAAGGTTGTAGAGCTGCAGTCCGAAGCAGGCGCAGCAGGCGCTGTTCACGGTTCTTTGGCAGCTGGTGCGTTAACTACCACCTTTACCGCTTCCCAGGGCCTTCTGCTGATGATCCCCAACATGTACAAAATTGCTGGTGAGCAGTTACCCTGCGTAATTGACGTATCTGCCCGTGCGGTTGCTTCTCATGCACTATCTATTTTTGGCGACCACTCCGATGTATATGCCTGCCGTCAGACCGGCTTTGCCATGCTGGCTGAAAGCAGTGTGCAAGAGGTTATGGACCTTACCCCGGTAGCGCACCTGGCTGCTCTTAAGGGCAAAGTTCCTTTCCTGAACTTCTTTGATGGTTTCCGCACCTCTCACGAGATTCAGAAAATCGAAACTTGGGATTATAAAGACCTGGCTGATATGGTTGACTTTGACGCGGTAGAAGAGTTCCGGGCCAAAGCTTTGAACCCGGAGCATCCGGTACAGCGCGGTACCGCTCAGAACCCTGACATCTTCTTCCAGAACAGAGAAGCCTGCAATAAATACTACGACGCTCTTCCTGAGGTTGTGGTTGAGTATATGAACAAGGTCAACGAGAAGATTGGCACCAATTACGCTCCCTTTAACTATTATGGTGCAGCTGACGCTGAGAACATCATTATTGCTATGGGTTCTGTTTGCTCCACTATTCAGGAAACTGTAGATTATTTGAACGCAAAGGGCGGCAAATACGGTTTGGTTATGGTTCGCCTGTATCGTCCGTTCTCCACCAAGTATCTGCTGAATGTGATTCCTGATTCTGTTAAAGTAATCTCGGTTCTCGACCGCACCAAAGAGCCTGGTGCTTTGGGCGAGCCTTTGTACCTGGATGTTGTTACCGCACTGAGCGGCAGCAAATTTAAAGATGTTCCTGTTTATGGCGGACGTTACGGCCTGGGCTCTAAAGATACCACCCCTGCTCAGATCATTGCCACCTACAAAAACGGGGCTTCCAAAACTCCAATTAAACATTTCACCATCGGTATTAACGATGATGTAACCTGCCTGTCCCTGCCTTTGGATGAAAACCCAGATACCACACCAGCTGGTACCACCAACTGCAAATTCTGGGGTCTGGGCTCTGACGGTACCGTTGGCGCTAACAAAAACTCCATTAAAATCATCGGTGACCATACCGACATGTATGCACAGGCATATTTTGATTATGACTCCAAAAAATCCGGCGGCGTTACCGTTTCGCACCTGCGTTTTGGTAAATCCCCGATTAAATCTACCTACCTGATCAACAAGGCAAACTTTGTTGCCTGCCACAACCCCGCTTATATTGGCAAGTATGACATGGTTTCCGATATCGTTCCCGGCGGTACCTTCCTGCTTAACTGCAGCTGGGATATGGACGAGATCGAAAAGAGACTGCCCAACGAAGTGAAGTCCTATATTGCCAACAACAACATTAAGTTCTACACCATCGACGGCGTAGACATTGGCCGTGAGATTGGCCTGGGCGGCAGAATCAACACCATTCTGCAGTCTGCATTCTTTGGCTTGGCAAATATCATCCCCGTGGACGAAGCAGTAAAATACATGAAAGATGCTGCTACCGCTTCCTACGGCAAAAAAGGTGAAAAGGTTGTTGCCATGAACCATGCTGCCATCGAGCGCGGCATTTCGGGTGCAGTTGAGGTTAAAGTTCCAGAATCCTGGAAGAACGCTGGCAAGGACGAAGCAAAAGCTGCTGCTACCGGCGACCGCAAGGATCTGGTTGACTATATTAACAACATCCTGGAGCCTGTTAACGCACAGAAGGGCAATACCCTGCCTGTATCTGCCTTTATGGACCACGTTGACGGTGCTGTACCTCTGGGGTCCTCTGCCTATGAAAAACGCGGTGTTGCTGTTGATGTTCCTTCCTGGAACCCTGACAACTGCATTCAGTGTAACTTCTGCTCTTATGTTTGCCCCCATGCTGTTATCCGCCCAATTGCTATGACCGAAGATGAGCTTAAGGCTGCTCCTGCAGGCACCAAGGCAATGGATATGACCGGTGTTCCCGGCATGAAATTTGCCATGACCATTTCCGCTCTGGACTGCACAGGCTGCGGCTCCTGCGTAAACGTATGCCCGGGCAAGAAGGGCGAAAAAGCTCTTACCATGCAGAAACTGGACAGCCAGCTGGCTCAGGCAGATGTCTTTGCTTATGGCCAGAGCCTGGATGCGAAACCAGAAGTAAACGAGAAATTTAAAGAGAACACGGTAAAAGGCAGCCAGTTTAAACAGCCTCTGCTCGAGTTCTCCGGCGCTTGCGCAGGCTGCGGCGAAACTCCGTATGCAAAACTGGTAACCCAGCTGTTCGGCGACCGTATGTATATTGCCAACGCTACCGGCTGTTCCTCTATTTGGGGCGGTTCTTCTCCTTCCACTCCTTATACAGTAAACAAAGATGGCCATGGCCCCGCTTGGGCAAACTCCCTGTTTGAGGATAACGCTGAGTACGGTTACGGTATGTTCCTGGCTCAGGACTATATCCGTCAGAACCTGAGCAAAAAAGTAAAAGCCTTGGGCGAAAGCACCGACAAAGCAGATGTAAAAGCTGCTTGCGAAGGTTATCTTTCCACCATGGACAATTCTGCCGAGAACAAACTGGCTACCGATAAGCTGATCAGTGTTCTGGAAGCTTGCGGCTGCGACGCTGGCAAGGAAATCCTCAAGAGCAAGAGCTACCTGAGCAAGAAGTCCTGCTGGATCTTCGGCGGCGACGGCTGGGCTTACGATATTGGCTTTGGCGGTTTGGACCATGTCATTGCTTCTAACCAGAATGTAAATATCCTGGTATTCGATACCGAGGTATACTCCAATACCGGTGGTCAGTCCTCTAAATCCACCCCGACCGGCGCTGTTGCTCAGTTTGCTGCTGCTGGTAAAGAGGTGAAGAAGAAAGACCTGGCTGCAATTGCTATGAGCTACGGTTATGTATACGTTGCCCAGATTGGTATGGGCGCCGACTATAACCAGGCAATCAAGGCAATTAACGAGGCTGAGGCTTATGATGGTCCTTCTATTATCATTGCTTACGCTCCTTGTATCAACCATGGTACCAAAGGCGGCATGGGCCTGGCTCAAACTACTATTAAGAATGCGGTTGCTTCTGGTTACTGGCACCTGTTCCGCTTTGACCCCAGACTGGCAAAAGAAGGCAAAAACCCCTTCCAGCTGGATTCCAAAGCTCCTACCGCTTCTTACAAAGACTTCATCAACAACGAAGTTCGTTACAGTGCTTTGACCCGTACCTTCCCGGATCGTGCAGACACTCTGTTCGATAAAGCGGCTGAAAACGCAGCAGAAAAATACAATCACCTGCTGAGACTTTCTAAACTGTACGACGTAGAATAATTTCTATATAAAAAAGAGGCGCATTGAATGCGCCTCTTTTTTAGGTTATGATAAAAGGCGCAGAGTTTTCCG
This sequence comes from Ruminococcaceae bacterium Marseille-P2935, assembly GCA_900104565.1. Taxonomy (GTDB): domain Bacteria; phylum Bacillota; class Clostridia; order Oscillospirales; family Ruminococcaceae; genus Marseille-P2935. Next base: position 247,073 of record LT629951.1, on the reverse strand, counting down.
CGCCCTTAATCATATGCTTTTCTCTTTGTCATGTTCTTTCACCAAATAGGTACCTCAAAATGCTAGGCTGCCATAAAATGCATCATGCTCGCACTGCGCCATGGATACCGCCAACTTTTTATTTGTTCTTTTCCTCATCTTCCAACAGATCACTTAACAACCCATTTACCGGAATTTTTAGTGCCTTAGCCAACGCTACCAATTCAATATCGGAAACCCCGCGTTTACCCATTTCAATTTTTGAAATCATAGTCTCATCCATATAGACTCCCAGGGTCTGCAGCCGGGCCACCAGGTCGGACTGGGTTACCTTTGGCTTACTTTCCATGCGGATTTGACGTAGCCTCAGACTAATTAGGTTGCTCTTCATCACATCACCTTCCAAAATTGATTTTATAATAAGATTTGTAAAATAATTTGCCCGAATCGCATTTTGCGTATTTCGCAATGCAAAGTCGGATGAATATAGTGGGTTGGATTGTGATACTTTTTAAAAGTGTCTGATAATTTTGATTGGCTGTTTTTGATCAAACCAAGTGCCGTTTGCCATATAAGCAAGGGCCTGCTGCTGTTTTATGAACGTACAGCTATGTGCAAGCCTTTGGGTCTGTTTTTATTCCTTAAATACAATGAATAACGGTAAAGAACTCCTGTTTTCAAAGCATCCGAATAGCGGGCTTGCCAAATTATTATTTTGTCAGTGTTATTCTTTCGGCTGCGGGCATAGAACTTTGCAAACTTTTTGTTATTGAAGATGCGGCGGTTCACACCCCATATGAAAGCATATTTTGTTGCTGCAAGGTTTTATTATATTGTTATTAAATGAACAGTATGATTACAGGATTCTGCAAACTTCAATAAATTTTCGTAAGAGATCCAGACAGTGGCGGTATTTTCGTTGGGATGCACCCCCAGCACCTTTTGGTCTGCTAAGTCACGATCAAAAACCACCTCGACAGCGCAATTTACATCATTTATCATTCCCAGTGGGGTAACTGCTCCCTTTTCCAGGCATAAATATTTTTGCAGACGCTGAGGTGAAGCAAAGCTGAGTGGGGTTGAGCCCAACTGGCTGGCTAATTCCTTCAAGTCTGCTTTTTTATTTTTGGCTAACACCACTAAAAAATGCCGTTTTCCTTTGTAATCCCGCAAAAAAAGGTTTTTTACTACTTTTTCCGCATAAGGCAGGTTGAGGGCATCCATCTCTTCTATGGTGTATACCGGCGGATGCTCGGTAATTTCATATGGGAGCTGCAGCTCATTCAACCTTTGAATCACCTGTTCACGTCCAGCCACTACGCTTCCTCCTTTGCTGCCAGCACCAGGTCGGCAAAATCGGCTTTTATTGTTTGGGCTAATTGCAACGGGTTCAGCTCAACCTGCAGACCAATTTTCCCACCGCTTATAGCAAAGCTTGGTAAAGAGGTGGCCGCCGAATGAATCACAGTAGGATATAGCTTACGCATCCCAATGGGAGAACAACCTCCCCGAATATAACCCGTTAATTTATTGATTTCGCTCACATGAATCATCGATACAGATTTTTGCTTCACCGCCCTGGCGGCTTTTTTTAAATCCAGCTCGCAGTCCACCGGAATCACAAATACAAACAGGTTATCGCCCACGCTGCGGGTTACCAGCGTTTTATAAACCCGGTTTGGGTCTTCTCCCAATTTTGACGCTACGCTGACCCCATCGATCAGACCGTCGTCATGGTCATATGTATGCACCTGGTAGGGAACCCCTGCACGGTCCAACATACGCATCGCATTGGTTTTTATCTCTGCCATATTTTATCTCCTCCAGTTGACCAGAATGAACCGTTGGTACAGCTTATCTGTCTTTTTAACCCGTCATTTCACGACAAAGACAAGGGTGTGCCTGTAGAAAAACTGTAAAATACAGATTTTTTATCATGTTCGCACACGACTCCCGCAAACGGCAGGGTTCATTTGATGAATCTGTTTTCCTAAAATAGCCCCTGCTGCATCCTATCTATTTACGAATGGCTTCCATCCCATGCCCCAAAGGCAGTACACGGATTCCCTAAAAGGGGAAAACAGACTTGGGTAAGGGTTCGGTACTCAAAAGTTTGGAGCCTCCCCATTGATACAATACCTCCCCCTGCTGAACAACGCATACCAATAGGCACGCGCATCCTTAAGCACGCATCTTCTGAATTGTACCTGTTTTTATCCTATAAATAACAAAAGTTGTCTGTGGCAGCTTTCATGCAATAATTGTTACGATAGTGTGCCACTTTAATCATTCAAATACACCCACAAGCCGACCGTCCGATTATAATGCCCGGCAGGGAATTCCTGCGCGAATAATTCGTAATGATGCAAGGAATACCGGTTAAAGCACACACCGCAATTTATATGGCACTGCCTTTTCGTAAACCAACAATGCAAAGGGTTTGTTTTTCACCCAAAACCTTAACAGTCTGCATTCATGAAAGCAGACGGGTAATAATCTCGTTTGAAACTAAAAAGCCCTGGGCTGTAAGGGCCAGGTGGGTGTCGTCCAGTACGGCAAGCCCTGCTTTTGCCATGGGTGCTGCTTTTTGAACCAGCCGTTCCGGGCTACCTTTAAACCGTTCGCGGTACTCGTCCCAGCTGATTCCGCTGCTCAGCCGCAGCCGCAGCAAAATAAACTCTTCTTCCGTCCCGCCCTCTCCGTCTGAAATCACCAGTTCCATAGGGTCACGGGCCGCTAAAAAACCAGTTAAATCCCGGGGAAAGTAAAACCGCTTACCATCGACCAGCGAGTGCGCAGCCGGGCCAAGGCCCAGGTAGTCCTGCCCAAGCCAGTACCGGGTATTATGCCGGGATATTTTACCTTCCCGGGCAAAGTTTGAAATTTCGTACTGCTGATAACCGAGTTGATTTAACTTTTCTACAGCAAACAAATAAAGCGCCGCGGCTTCATCAGGCCCCGGCAGCAAGGAGGTGATCTCCTTGCTGTCAAAGGGAGTATTCGGTTCTACCTTTAATAAATAGGCTGAAATATGATCCACCCCAAGGCCTGCGCAAAATTCTATGGATTCTGCTGCCTGCCGCTGGGTCTGCCCAGGCGTAGCAAGCATTAAATCCAGCGATAGATTGTCAAACCCAGCCTGTCTGGCCCAGGTTACCGCCTGTGCGGCATCCTCTCGGGTATGACGGCGCCCCAGCTGCTGCAGGGCATCTGGCTGAGCGGCCTGCAGCCCCATGGAGATGCGGTTTACCCCGCTGGCCCTCATCTGCTGGTAAAACTCGCGCGAAGCGTCCCCGGGGTTCATTTCCAAGGTAATCTCTGCATCTTCCTGAAGGCAAAAACTTTCTTTCACCGCTGTGACCAGCCTCTTTAAATGCCCGGCCCCCAGCACCGAAGGAGTGCCTCCCCCAAAATACAAAGTAGACACCTGCCGCCCTGTAAACGGGTTGCAGCAGATTAACCCCCTTAGCTTGCTGGTATATTTCTCCCAAAGTTCCGGGGTGGAAACCAGGGAATAAAAATCGCAGTAAGGGCATTTGGATAAACAAAAAGGAACATGAAGGTAAATGCCCAAATCATCCTGTTTTTTAATAAGCCCTGTCATTTCAGTATACCGAAACGGGTAAAGGGGAAAAGTGTAAAGTGAGCATGCCCAATAATCTTATCGGCCGGGATATAAGGCTGCTCCCAATAACGTGCATCGTTAGAGCCTGCCCGGTTGTCCCCCATAAACAAATAGCAGCCTTCGGGCACCTCAAAGCTTCCTTCCAACCCGGATGGATGCGCAACATATGGTTCCTCCAGCTTTTCTCCGTTGATGAACACGGCGCCAGTACCGTCAACCTCAACCTTTTCACCAGGCAGCCCAACTAGCCGTTTGATCAGGGTAACCCCAAGCTCTTCTGAATCGAACACAACAATGTCGCCTCGTTTCAGGTTTTCGGGGTTATGCACCCGGGTGGCAAACAGCCAGTCCCCTTCGTTAATGGTGGGGATCATCGACCCGGTTGGTACTGTTACAAAAAAGAAAACGTATTTAATCAGTAAAAGAACAACAATAATTTCTATACCAAATGGTATGATCCATTCTTTCAAAATTCTTTTCCAAGAAACTGTGGCCATTGTAAAACCCGCCTTTCCGTTACGGCATCAGTCAAGCTTAAGCACTGCCATAAACGCCTCCTGCGGCACTTCCACAGTACCCAGCTGGCGCATACGCTTTTTACCCTCTTTTTGTTTTTCCAGCAGTTTCTTCTTCCGGGTAATATCTCCGCCGTAACATTTGGCCAATACGTCCTTGCGCATAGCCTTTACCGTTTCGCGGGCAATAATCTTGCCGCCTACTGCCGCCTGAATAGGCACCTCAAACAGCTGCCGGGGAATATGCTCCTTCAGCTTTTCGGCCATTTTGCGGGCACGGGGGTATGCGTTGTCGCTGAATACAATAAAGGACAGTGCATCCACAACCTCGCCGTTCAGCATAATATCCAGCTTAACCAGTTTAGAGGGACGGTAGCCGCAAAGCTCGTAGTCAAAGGAAGCATAGCCCTTGGTGCGGGATTTTAAGGAATCGAAAAAGTCGTAAACAATTTCGTTTAAGGGCAGTTCGTAATGCAGCTCCACCCGGTCGGCATCCAGGTATTTGGTGTCCAGGTACACGCCCCGGCGTTCCTGGCAAAGCTCCATGATATTGCCAATATACTGGGTGGGGGTAAAAATGCTCGCCTTAACAAAAGGCTCCTCTGCACCCGCTATCAACGCCGGGTCAGGGTAGTTGGTAGGGTTGTCAATGGTTATCATTTCGCCGTTGGTCAAATGAATTTTATATTCCACGCTGGGGGCAGTGGTAATCAAATCCAGATTATATTCCCGTTCCAGCCGCTCCTGAATAATTTCCATATGAAGCAGGCCCAAAAAACCACAGCGGAACCCAAACCCCAGCGCTACGGATGTCTCCGGTTCAAAGGTGAGGGAGGCATCGTTAAGCTGTAATTTTTCTAAAGCGTCCCTCAGGTCGGGGTATTTGGCTCCATCGGCCGGGTAAATGCCCGAAAACACCATGGGGTTTACCTTGCGGTAACCGGGCAAGGCATGCTCACAGGGGTTGTCGGCATCGGTTACTGTATCGCCTACGGTCGTGTCCCGTACCGTTTTAATGCTGGCGGTAATGTAGCCAACCTGGCCGGCATAAACCTCTGGGGTGGGTACCAGGGAAGTAGCTCCCATTACGCCGGTTTCTACCACTGTAAATTCGGCGCCGCTGGCCATCATTCGAATGGTCATGCCGGGGCGTACCACGCCCTCCATAACTCGCACATACACAATAACGCCTTTATAGCTGTCGTAATAGCTGTCAAAAACAAGTGCCTGCAGCGGCTTGTCATCATCCCCTTTTGGGGCCGGAATATCGGTGACAATCCGCTCTAACACCTCTTCAATATTCACACCGGTTTTGGCCGAAATACGGGGGGCGTCCATAGCGGGAATACCAATAATATCCTCGATTTCATGGCATACACGCTCCGGGTCTGCCGCCGGCAGGTCAATTTTATTGACCACCGGCACAACTTCCAGGTCATGCTCGATGGCAAGGTAGGTGTTGGCCAGGGTCTGCGCTTCAATCCCCTGCGAGGCATCTACCACCAGAATAGCACCTTCACAAGCAGCTAAAGAGCGCGACACCTCGTAGTTAAAGTCAACATGCCCCGGGGTGTCAATCAAATTAAAGGCATACATCTGGCCATCGTTAGCCTTATAATTTAACTGTACCGCCCGGGCTTTGATGGTAATGCCGCGTTCGCGTTCGATTTCCATGTTATCTAAAATTTGCTCTTCCATATCCCGCGCCGCTACTGTCTGGGTTTTTTCTAAAATACGGTCGGCCAGGGTGCTTTTTCCGTGGTCAATATGAGCAATAATACAAAAGTTGCGAATGTTTTTACGTCTGTCGGACATAAATAAACCTCCGAAATATGCGGTATACCGCAAGGTTTTGACTTTGCGCAAACCCACTTTGCGCTAACAGGATTAGTATACCACAAATCAATCGTCAGTGGGAACGGCTAACTGTAAATTTTCCAAGAATTAACCGCCATTTTCCTTTATTTTATGCTATACTATAGTCAAAAAACATGAAAAAGAAGGCTGCTGACAATGTGCCAAAAGAAACGCCGCTTATTCAGCATCACACAGCAGCCGCCGTTTGACTTTATGGATGTTCTGGTTGTGGGGTTTCTGCATATCAAAACTAACGAAAGGTTCCTTTTTGAGGGCATCTGTTCCCACCGGAAGCGGCTGTGGTTTCCCAGGTCGTAAATGAACTGGGCTACAAACAGGCCATTGCAACACAACTTTCTTTCGGCCGCAGCTGTTTATTCCTTTTGTGGCATATGTGTGCATGGTATACACCCCTTTGTGTGTCGTTCTATTTGTTTGTACGCCCTCACATGCTATTGCGTATGGATAGAGGGAACGCCTGGATAGGGTCCGGCATAAGGGGAGTACCCTGGCAGCTAAACTGAAATTAATATTAGGAGTGTGAATACAAAATGACAAAAAAACCTTTGATAATGGATGTGGACACCGGGTCGGATGACGCAGTTGCCATTTTGATGGCGGTGTTGTCGGAAAAATTTGATATTTTGGGTTTTACCATAACCCAAGGCAACCGTCCGCTTCAAAACTGCACGGAAAACACCCTGCGGGTGCTGGATATGCTTGGCGCGAATATTCCCGTTTATCCCGGCTGCCCCGCACCTATGGTGCGCAATATGACCCCCGGACGTAACGCCAACAACCCCGGCAGCCCTATTACCATAGTGGAAAATGGTGTGGAATATGGCATTCATCCTGCTTATTTAAACCTGCCTGCCGCAACCTCTAAACCACAAAAACAGCACGCCTGCTCCTTTATTCTGGATACAGTAAAAAATTCCCCCGACAAAGTAACCATCATTGCGGTTGGCCCCCCCACCAACATTGGCATGGCCTTCCGTATGGACCCCACAATTATAGAAAACATTGAAGAGGTTGTATTTATGGGCGGTGGAGTGCATATGGGCAACATCACCACTGCTGCTGAGGCAAACTTCTTCCATGACCCTGAAGCAATCAAAATCGTTTTGGATTCCGGCGTACCCGTACGCATTATTCCGATCAACGCTACCCATGCCGCCTGTATCAAGGTCACCGAGGCCGACGAGTTAACCGCCACCGGTACAAAAGCGGGCAAGCTGGCCGGAGAGCTGATCCGCCTGCGGGCAGATGCTTCCCGCCGGATGGGCTGGCATGACGGTACTGAGGACCCCATTCATGACGCACTGGCCGTTGCGGCAGTCATTGACCCCACCGTAATTACCGACTGGCGCCGGCAAACATGCAATATTGACATTGGGGGCGGCGCTTCGGACGGGGAACTTTTGGTAAAGGACGACCCCAACGGCAATGTTTTGGTTGCCTACAATGCCGACCAGCCTAAATTTTATCAGATGATGCTGGACTGCGTCAAGAAAGGGAACTAGTCATGAAAAAGCTTGCAGTTCTTTTGCTGCCGGCAATTTTATGCTTCGCTTTTGCAGCCTGCGGCGGGCAGGGGAATGAGGTTTTTTCGGGACCCAAGCCAGGTGCAGAATCCTCCTCCACAGCAGGGGAGCCTATACTACCTGCTGAGTACGATACCAACAACCTTTATTCTGAGGTAATCGACCCGGACGCCGAACTGATTGAATATGGGGTGTTTTATAAAGCCCCTTTGGGGGAACCGGTTTTCGTGGTAAATATTGGCCGCACCTCCCCCCATTTTAACATTATTGGCAGCCGCATTTATTACGCCGACTGCGGCACCCTTTATTCGGTCGACCTGCAGGGGAAAGATATGCAGATTCTTTCGCTGGCTGGGGAAAATGATGATGGTATTGAAATACAGCAGGTGACCGATTATGACAACGACTGGTTGTATTGTCGCGCCACCAAATGGGAAATGATTACTGGGGACCCGGTCGCTTTGGACGGCCTTCACCGGGTGGATACACGGGTACGGGTTGCCCACGATTTTAGCAAATGGGAACCCCTTGAGTCAGAAGGATAAAACCGTTTAAAAACAGTCAGGCGAAATATTTCGCCTGACTGTTTTATGAAATGGATATTATGAAAGAGACACCCAAAACTATATAACCCAATAATAGTAATTTATCGAATTTAGTTAAGTAGTATTGTTTTGCGGAATTCAACAGGATTTAGATAATTGGTTAGGTATTATTTATTCAAGCGAAAATACTCGTTTCACTTTGAAGTAAAACTATCCTGCAACAAAACAACAAATTAAAGTTAAACCCTTCACCTTCAACAGGGTCATTCCAGGTTGGCTTTGCTACCAAAACCGCAAAAATCGAATGATTTTAGGGCGTTATGGCGTACCGGTTGACATGTGGCATATGGGTAAACAGAAGCGTATAAATAAAAAAACAAAAGCTGAAAGCATAAGATTGACGGCAAAGCCCTTGAGTAAGGGTTTGTTTAAAACCTGATTTTGCTGAAAATGATATGGTAAAATAAAGTTAAAATGGGGCATCGTTTTAAAAGCAATGCCCCATTTTAATATTTTTGTTGCTACATATGAATAAAATGCCCGTTTTTATGGCTGCTTCTCATTCTGAATATCATCCAGCACATTTTGAATAAATTCTTCCTCTAACCGCCGCTCCTGCTGTTCCTGATAGGTCTCGATGCTCAAGGTCACCAGCTGCCGGGCCAGCCGTTGGGGTGCAGAGGATAAAAAACTGTATTCATGGCGGTATTTTGCAGCTATATTAAAAATATCCAGCGATAAAATATAATCTTTGCCAAACCAGGTAATCTCATAATGAAGATCGTCCCGGGGCTGGACAGAAAAAATCGGTTTAAATTCACCAAACCCATACCGGCTGGTGCTTTGGTCCACTGCCACAAAACCGCATACCAAAAGGGTTAAAATTAGGGTAATGGCAAAGGACGCCAAAAAAAGTTGGGTGCTGCGTTTCATTGGGTACCTCTCTTTGCTATTGCATGTTCTCTTTGAGAAGTTTGCCCAAAGATTCGCCCACCATACGGGCGGTGACGAGATTTTCCTCCAAAGTATTCCCATGGGATCCAAATTCCAGCAAAAGGGAATAGGGCGTCACATTCATATTATACTGCCGGTAGCTAAAGAAAATGGGGCGGGTCAGCTGTGGATAATCGGTTTCAATCTGGCTTTGGAACGCGGCGGCAAAGCGCAGGTTTTCGCGCCATTTGGGAATGGTATTGGTACCGTCGTCACAAGGGGCAATCATCATTAGCTGGGCAGCCTTCTGCCCTTGTACCTCTGCTACCGCCTTTACGACCAAAGTCTCCTCCCGCTGAATCGCATCCCGGTGAACATCCAGCACCACCTGAATGGAGGGGTATTTCTTCAGGTAGTCATTTATGGTTTCCCTGCTCCGGTCATAAGAACCATTGTAAGACGGGTAATCGTGCAGGGTTTTATCCTGTATGGTAGGCACACCCATCTCGTTGAGGGTTTGGCAAAGCACTTCGCCAACCTTAGTCATGTTTTTCTCCGGGTCGGTGGAGCGAAAGGTATACCGGGTATCGTAAAAATCGCGGTCATATTCTTCGTATGCCTCGGTGGTATGGGTATGCACAATTAATACCTTGGGCTGGTCGTCATTTTTGATTTTCAGCTGCATCGGCTGGTCTAAAATACTGCGGATTTGGTCAAAACTAAGGTTGGTATAATTTTTTAAGTACCCTGCGCCATATTTTAGGTAACTGCCGTTATCTGACCCTGCCAAATTTTCGGCTAAAATAGTACCGCGGTATTCGGGGTCCACCTCAGGAATTTCTTTTGGAGGGCCAGAGGAGGTGCCGGGTTGTTGCGAGTCTGGCTGCTGTGAACTTTGTGGCGGGGAAGAGGGGGGCCCTGAATCCTCCGGAGGTTTTGATTCCCCAGGCTTGGACACATCCGGCGCGAACCGTTTTTCCAAAAGGGAAAGACCCGCATCTGGCATGGTTGCCACGGTAGACGCGAGCGCCGCTTTTTCAATCAGCTGCAGACCCATAGGGGCAAGCTTTATTATGCCAAATAATAAAAAACCTGCGGTAAGAACAAAAGAAAAAAGGCGTAGGAAAGGAGCCTTCCTCCGCCCCGATGATGATCGTCTTCTCAAGGCTGAAACCTCCAAACAGGCAAGATTCGACATCCCAATGCCCACAGCAGTTCCCAAAGGGAAGAAAGTGACCGGCAGCAAGGCCCTAATCGGCCTTTTAGCCTGTTAACTCCCAGCATTCTGTACCGATACTGCTGTACATAGCCAGCAGCGAGGGCAGTGCATAACACATACTTAGCGCTGACTGCACAATCTGCCATTGGCCATTGTGCTGCGGCCCTATCCGGGCAATAAATAGGGCGTGTCATACACCAAAAGCTTCAAAACCGCTGCCGCTTCGAGCGCATCCGGCAGTTGCTCCGCGATCCCCTCACAGGCAACTCTTCTTTGGATACATAGTCAACATCTGTACTTTGGTGCGACGGAAGGCTTCGTCTGCCGCCCACAAACTATTGCGTAGTTTGTTGACTATACCAAAGTCTATTCTGCCTTATGGTAAAATATGCCGTCAGGAAAGCAGGTAGGTTAAATCCTCTGCCGAAATGGAAGGCTGCAATGCCCGGTTTACCGCCATAGAAAGCACCTTTGCCCCACGTTCAATCAATTGGTCTACCTCCCGTGGGGTCACCATCATGGCGCTGCCGCCCGGCTGAATTTTTTTGCTTAGCTCTTCCCGCTCCTGATTGTTAAGAACCATCATATCCCACACAACCGTAACAGCATCCACTACGGTTGGAATGCCAATTGATACAACCGGAACCCCCAGTGTATTTTGGCTTAGTTCTTTTCGGCGGTTCATAACGCCCGACCCGGGTGAAATTCCCGAGTTTGCAATTTGAATTGTTCTGCCCAACCGTTCAACGCTTTTAGCGGCCAATGCATCAATTACTATGACGCCGGCCGGCTGTATCTGCTCTACCACTGAATGTATAATTTCTCCGCTTTCAATGCCTGTTTGCCCTAAAACACCCGTAGCCAGCGCCGCAACCGCGCGAAGCTCGGTAAGCCCACCTTCTTTTTTTACTTCGTCTGGAATATGCCGGGTAGCTAAAATCTGGCCGATGGCCTTTGGGCCCAGGGCATCCGGGGTAATATTACTATTGCCAAGTCCAACCACCAAAATCACCCCTTCCTGAGGAAGCAGGGTGCGGATTTCTTCCGCCAGGGCGTCCACCTCTTCGGCTCCATACTCTACCGAAGACCACAGCGGGGCTATATCTATTGTGACATAACAGCCCTTTGGCTTTTCCAACGCTTTTGCACCAGCTTCACTTTCAATATAGACCCGGTTTACCATAACGCCCTGAATCTGGTGCTGTTCCATCCGCACCCCCTGGGGCAGTCGGCCTTCCAGTTCTTCAGTTTGTTCAATTGCTAAGTCGGTGCGAGAATTCATGTATGTTTCATCCTTTCTGTGCAATCCTATATTTTCTTTTTTCCTGCTAACTTCATCTTGCAGGCTGCTGTTGGCTGTTCGCTATAACGACTGCTTCACTAAAATCTCTGTCCAAAATGGGTGGGTTAGAAGGAAATATTTGAAAAATAAAAGTTTTTTTATAATTTCAGTTGCAATTTAACGTAAAAAATGTTAATATAACTTGTACTGTCATGATCTGAAGGAGGTGGAATTTATGCCAAACATCAAGTCCGCAAAAAAAAGGGTTAAGGTGATTGAAGCCAAAACCATGCAGAATAAAGCGGTTCGCAGTAACTTAAAGACCGTAATCAAAAAAGCCGAGCTGGCTATGGAAAACGGATCTGCCGATAAAGAGGCTGCTGTTAAACTTGCAGTGAAAAAGATCGATCAGGCCTGCGCTAAAGGTCTTCTGCACAAGAACTGCGCTGCAAGAAAAAAATCTGGCCTGGTTTGCAAGCTGAACAAGGTTGGCTAGATTCCACTCAAACCGAACAAAATCAAGCAGGCCGATGGTTCATTGGGCTGCTTTTTTGTTATATCTGGCGCAAAAGGATGGTGCTCCATGAAAAAGCAGAGCAAAGCTACTTCTCCCGTCACCGTGCTCACTGTGGCGGTACCCTTAATGATGGCGATGGCCTCTTTAATTATGGCCACTGTCTACATTGTTTACCGCATGGCTGCCAATAAAGCACATGAGGAAAAATGGAAAGATTATATAGATTGTGGCCTGGCCTAATGTTATTGGTACCCATAAGCCCTTCTTGCCTGGCACCTCCCTGGTAAAACCCGGAGCGCGCTGCCGCTGGTAATGATATAGGGGACGCCCTGTGAACCACTCGTAAAGGTTGGGGAACCCTGCTTACCATGCATTACAGGGATGTTGCAGAATGTTCATTTATCCCAACTGGAATTATTAATAATACACTAAGCCTGCCCGATGTTTTGGGCAGGCTTTTTTTGTGCAAATTCCGCATGGCAAAAGCCGTATGCACCTGGTAATATACACTGCGAAAAACTGTATTTGCGCCAGCCAGAGAATTGGTATTGTATAGTGGGTGCTTCGAAGGGCTTATTGGGTAAAAAAACATTCCATACGCTGAATTTGCCCACATAAAATGTTTGCTTTTTCAGCTTTTATCTTTTGGTTTAAAAACGAGCGCAACAATTAAACCGAATAAAATAGCTGCCGTAATACCTGCAGACGATGCTGTTAAACCGCCTGTAAGCACACCAATCAGGCCTTTTTCGGCCACTGCTTTTTTTACCCCGGTAGAAAGCAGGTAACCAAAACCAGTAAGCGGTACCGTGGCACCCGCCCCGGCAAATTCCACCAGGGGTTTATAAACGCCCAGAGCACCAAGTAAAACGCCTGCCACCACATAGGACACCAGAATGCGCGCAGGAGTAAGTTTGGTATAATCGATTAACACCTGGCCAACAGCACAGAACAATCCGCCAACCAAAAATGCTTTCAGATATTCCATAAAGACTTCCATAATCCATAATTCCTTTCTATTGCTTGAACACCTTATACGACCCGATAAACCGGCAGCCAACCCTCGTAAAAAAATGTACTTACCGGCAGGCACCCAAAAATGTGCTGCGTTGTTTTGCCAGTATGCCTTGCTGCCTGTCAATGGGCAATCGAATCCTATTTTTGCCTGCTCTAATCTCCAGTTGTATTATTTACATTGCTTACTTCAGTTTTTTCACTTGCGCCCCATAGGGAAATGAAAACACCTGTCTTATTTTTCCCGGGAGGATAGGTGCACCAGGTGGGCGATACCCGGTATAGACTCCCCTTGCTGTACGGAAGTGGGACTTAGCAGCGCACCGGTTGCTATAAACAATACATCGTTTAACTGTGCGTTTTTAATTTGAGGCAAAATGGTAGAACAAAGCACGCTGGCACTGCAGCCGCAGCCGGACCCGCCTGCTCCTACATCCTGATTGTTTAAATCATAAAGCATCATGCCGCAATCCTTGTGTTTGGCACGAACCTGATAATTTTCTTTCTCTAACAACTGAATCATTAGGTCAGAACCCACCGTCCCCAGGTCCCCGGTAAGAATAAGGTCGTAGTTGTCGGCATTGGTATAGGTGTCTTCAAAAAACCGCTGAATGGTTTTAGCTGCTGCCGGCGCCATTGCCGCACCCATGTTATTGGCATCCTTAATTCCTAAATCCTCAATACAGCCCAGGCAAACCTGACGTACGTAGGGCGGAGAAACTTTTTCCCCCACGACTGCTGCGCCTGAAGCAGTGGCTGTCCACTGGGCGGTTGGGGTGCGCACGCCCCCATACTCCAGCGGAAAACGGAACTGCCGTTCGGCCGAACAGAAGTGAGAAGAGGTAACCGCCAGTGTGCGGCACGCCATTTTCCCTTCAATGAACAGGGATGCCATACTCAAACTTTCGGCCATGGTGGAGCAGGCGCCATAAAGGCCTACAAAAGGGATTCCCAAATCCCTCAGCCCATAGGTAGAACCAATACACTGGTTCAGCAGGTCTCCTGCAAAAATGACATCAATATCAGGCGGGGAAAGCTGACATTTGGAAAGAGCGGTATTTACCGCGTCCTTCTGCAGGCGGCTTTCTGCCTTTTCCCAGGTCTGTTCCCCCAGGGTGGAATCCGGACAGAGCAGATCAAAATTCTGCGCCAGCGGCCCCTCTGATTCCATTTTGGAACCTACAGCGGCAAAGCCGATGATTGAGGGTGGGTTGTCCATACGGATTGTGTATTTTCCAACTCGGGTTGCCATATAATCTCTCCATTCTGCCGTTTCGCGGCATGTAAAATTTAATTTTTGTGCCTCAGCCCAATTCGTTCGATTAAAACGGTTATGGCATAGTGATTCCTTAAAAAGCCGGTAAAGGCCCTATTTTTCACCAGCACCGTTTAAAGGGCTTAAGTTTTAGAAACATTTTTAATAAAGCTTAAAAACATATAGAATAATCCCATAAATTACCGATGCAACGGTGCCATACACAATAACCGGCCCCGCTATGGTGAACATTTTAGCACCTACGCCTAAAATCAGCCCCTCACTTTTAAATTCCAGCGCAGGGGCTGCCACTGCATTGGAAAAGCCCGTAATGGGTACCAATGTACCGGCTCCAGCTACCTTAGCAATATTGTCAAATACGTTCAGCCCGGTCAGCAGCGCCGCCAAAAATATCAGGGTAATCGATGTGCTTGCAGAGGCGATTTCTTTTACCAGCCCCAGCATAGTATACAGGTTGGTTAAAAATTGCCCTAATGTGCAAATAAGCCCACCTATTAAAAATGCCATGGGAATTGTTAGATAGCTTTTAGTGGGGGGAGACGCCTTTTTATTCATCTGTTCATAATCTTTTGGGGTTAAAGCCATAATAATCACCTTTCCTCCGCGCATAATTGATACTGTGTCTCCTGCTTTTTCAGCGCGGAAAGAAAGCAGGGATTTTGGGACGGTACTTTCCCTTCACGAGCAGTTCCGTTTTGAATTGCCAGTTACCGGTTTTGCGTTACCGCAAAATAGTGGTACAAAAGCTTCTTGTTTTGTAAAGATTCAAGATTTGCACCCAAAGCAACCGTGCAGATTTGACCTTGCTATAAAACGCAGTGCCAAAAGGATGATTCGGTTCGGGTAAAAACAAGACAACATAAGTTTTTTGTATTGCTGCTCCAATTATTTTTCCTAAAAAATCTTAGATTATGCTCAATTTTGTTGAACTTAACAAGTTGCTTTGCTATAATAAAGCGTGGTGAGCCAGCCCAGCTGGCCATTAAATATTCGAAAGAGAGGGTTTTCAAATTGCCGACGAAAGTTGTTGTTGGAGTTCAGTGGGGCGACGAGGGTAAGGGTAAAATTATTGATATTCTGGCCTCCCGTGCTGATGTAGTCGTTCGTAGCCAGGGCGGTAACAACGCCGGCCACACAGTGGAGAGCGGCGGCGAAGTATATAAGCTTCACCTCATTCCCTCGGGTATATTATACCCAGAAACCGCCTGCCTAGTTGGATGTGGTGTAGTCATTGACCCCAAGGTAATTTTGGAGGAGATTGACGGTTTGAAGGCCCGTGGAATACCCTGTAATAACCTGCGAATCGACCCCCGCGCGCATGTAATTATGCCTTGGCATATTGTGCTGGACAGCCTGTCCGAAAAGATGCGCGGCAAGGGTGATATTGGCACCACCGGCCGCGGTATTGGCCCCTGTTATATGGACAAGTCCGAACGCAGCGGTATTCGTATGTACGACCTTACCCACCCCGACATATTTGCCGAAAAGGTGCGTACCGCCTGTACTGTAAAAAATTTAATAATCACTAAGGTATACGGCGGCAGCCCGCTGGATGCCGAGGCGATTATAAAAGAGTATACCGAATATGGCAAACGGTTAAGCGGGTATCTGGCCGATGTTTCGGTTTTGGCATTTGAAGCCTGCAAATCGGGTAAAAATGTGCTTTTTGAAGGCGCGCAGGGAACCCTTTTGGACTTGGATGTGGGCACCTACCCGTATGTAACCAGCTCTAACCCTATTTCGGGTGGCGTTTGTACCGGTACCGGTGTTGGGCCTACTTTAATTGATGAAGTAATCGGCGTCTGCAAGGCCTATACAACCCGGGTAGGCAAAGGGCCGTTTCCCACCGAGCTGGAAGATGAAACCGGCGAGCTGATTCGCCAGCGGGGCCATGAGTTTGGTACCACTACCGGGCGTCCCCGGCGCACCGGCTGGTTTGACGCGGTAATCCTTCGTCATGCAGTTCGGGTAAACGGGTTGACTGCACTGGCAGTAAACAAACTGGATACTTTAAGCGGCATTGGCAGCTTAAAGGTATGTGTGGCTTATAAAAAGCCGGATGGCACCGTAACCTCCGATTTCCCCGCTACCCTGGAGGAGCTGGCTGGATGCGAACCTGTGTATGAGGAAATTGCCGGTTTTGACGACGACATTTCGGGCTGCAAAAGTTATGCGGAGCTGCCCCAATCCTGCAAAGACTATGTGCAAAAACTGGAAGAGATTTGTGGCTGCCCCATTAAAATGGTGGGCGTTGGACCAGGCCGCGAGCAGAATTTAGAAATTGAATAGTGTTTTCTTTTGCCACCGGAGTTTTTACCAAAACTCCGGTGATGCTTTTTTATTGTTTATTTGTTTGATACCGCCCGTTTAAGCTGATGTATATAAGGTCCGGAAAGCGGGATGTTTTTATTGCCGCACTGCAGGTACTGCAACGGCAAAAGCTGTTTATCGGGTAATTTTCGCTACAAAATTCGTCTTTTAAATGCTCAAAAGCGAAAGGGTATCACTTCTTAACCGGCTGTTCTTCCATACAATACGGTTGACGGCAAAGGTAAGGGTTAAAAAATGGCAGAAGCAAAAAACAGACCTAATGCGTTAGTGATTGACGGGATGATTGGCAAACCAACAATCATCATGCGGGGCATTTTTCAGTACCTGTCAGCTGCAGAGCCAAACCTCATTGTACCGCCATGCTTGAATGCCGCTCATCTTACACAGGAGCTTACTGCAAAAACCGTACCTTCCATGTTCTATAATTTGCCCGTTACTTCTTTTGAAAACAGCCATTATTTTCAAACGCTATTCCTGCCAGAAAAAACAAAAGCTTTCCTTATTTGTTTTTTTCTTCCTGCATCACTTGGCATTGGGGTAGGGAACCTTTAACCCTTTTGCTGCATAACTGCCCTCACTTACAGATGGGGGAGGAAAACCTCATAAAAAATTTATGAAATTTGCCGAAGAAGGGGTTATTTTGCGTTGTCCGGAGGGTTGCTTTCCTGTATAATAAGAAGTACAAGCAAGAGAAAAACCTTTTAAAACGTAGAGGTTTTTCATTCCGACAATGCCTGCCGGAACTTGATACACACCGCAAAAAAAGAAAGGAGCCGGATATCATGCTGTCGTTGGGGCTAACACAGCCATTTCAGCCACCCCTTGAGGGAACTCAGATGGTGGTTTTTTCTGACATTAAAAATTATACCGCCGAATATGAGGCGCCTCGATATATTAAAAAATGTATTAATTATGCAAAAGAATACAATGTGTATTTAGTAACCGGCCGATTTGTTGCCACCAACTTTTTATGTATGGCATTCATAGGGCCGGACGGCCAGGTAATTGGGGTGCAGCGTGCCACCCATTTAAACCTTACCTACCAAACCGCGCTTAAGCGCTCTACCGACCTGGATTTATACGACACCCCGTTTGGCCGTATTTTTTTGTGTGTTGATGTGGATATTTATCACCCGGAAGTGCTGCGAAGTGCCGTCATGCGGGGTGCAAAGCTGATTATCTCCTCTCAATACATTGAATTTGTCGATTACGGTATGCACACCATTTTACAGGGGGCATATAATGCTGCCATGTCCTATGGGGCAACTGTAGTTAACGTCAATAATAACAGCCGCTGTATTCTGGCTGGAAAAGAAACTGCCAGGCGAGAGGAGCAGTTTTTGCTGCCTCTTGGAACCGACCTGCCGGTGATGCTTTCGATTGACCTGGATGACCCGGCCATAATGGCACGGCGCAGTAAATTGGAGCAAGGCTGCCGCCCGGACGTTTACCGGGCCTATGCCGCCGAACTGGAACGGTAGGGCTATTTTATAATCTTAGTCATTCGTCTATCGTACCCTATGTGCCTTCGAACCTTTTAAAAATCAGCCGCAGCATACGGCAGAACGGAGCATAGCATGGCAAAAAATGATTTTAGCTTAGGCTTTTTACAATATTTGATGACCTCTAAAATATCAATATCTAAAATTTCTAAAAGTATGGACCGTCTGCATATAGACCCCTGTAAAAATTTAGAGTTTGTCTCTCCCAATAACGTAAAGGTGGCTGTCTGTCCCCTGGAAATCCAAAATTATTCTTCGATTGGGGATTATCTATCGCAGTTGGAACAGCTTGTGCGCGCAGCGGCAGGCGGCGGTGCACAGCTCATTTGTTTTCCCGAATACAGCGGTGTACTGCCGGCCTTCGCTCTGCCTTCTTTTGAAAAAACAGCGCTTAAACTGGCGGAGCTGATTCGTGCCGGCGATTCGGGCTTAAAGGAAGAATTCCGCTCTATGGCGGATAATTTAATCGCCCCTGTATTAGATGCTTTTTTGTATAGTATGGAACAGCTCTCCGGCCGGTTTGCTATTCCTATTATGGCCGGCAGTGCATTGGTAATGGAGGACGATAAAATTTACAATCGGTTTTATTTTTTCAGTTCCTCCGGAGAAATTGTGTCCACCTACGACAAAATTCATTTATCTTCTGTGGAAAAAATGCTGGGAATAGAGCCGGGCAAAAAGCTGGAAGCCTTTGATTGTGAACTTGGCCGGGCGGCAATGCTTGCAGGGAATGACCTGCAATACTTTGAACCGGTTAAAATACTGTCCCGTCAGGGAACCAGTTTGCTTTGCACCGGATGGGCAAAACCTGCCGGCGAAACCGATCTTTCTATGATTCGGGCTGCCGAAGGCAATTTGTTTATTTTAAAATCTCACCTGCTGGGAGGAAGCCGGATCGGCACTGACTTCAACGGTGTTTCCTCGGTTTTGGCGCCATTTCCCATTACACGGGAGAAGGACGGCGTAATGGCACGGGTAACAGAGGAAGAGGGGGCCCCGCCGTTTGCATTGGTGCGCTTGGACCTGGAAAAGCAGGGGGAAGTTTTCAACATTTATACCTACGATACCAATACGGAATTTTACAAAGAGTATCTTTTAAGCAGTTACGAAAAATAGCTTATTTACGCGAAAAAAAGGAGCCCTTTACACAAAAGGCTCCTTTTTTCTTTCGAAATCCTACAAATAGTATATGTTATCCACACTTTCCACAGGGTTTTCCACCGATTGCCGGTGGAAAGGGGGAATCCCTTCTTTGCCCAAAGGCCACTTTTGCTAATACCAACACCGCCCCAGCCTCCCCCCGCACAACCGCGCCCCATTAAAAGAGGTCACGTGCTAGGGTAGGGGAATGGATGTGTAACATGAAATATATTTGACTTTAAAATCGGGAAACTAATTTTTTTTGCGAAGCTGTTTAAAAAATTGCTGCAGAAGTACCCGGCACTCCTCTTCCAAAACCCCTGCTGACAAGGCAGGCCTATGATTAAACGGCAGAGCAAACAGGTTAATCACCGACCCGCAGCAGCCGGCTTTTGGGTCTGGCGCGCCAAATACTACCCGGTCAATCCGGCTGTTTACGATTGCGCCTGCACACATGGGGCAGGGTTCCAGCGTCACGTAAAGGGTACAGCCGGAAAGTCTCCAGCCACCCAGTTTTTCACAGGCATAATGAATGGCAATCATTTCGGCATGGGTCAGTGGGTTTTTCCCTGTTTCCCGCAGATTATAACCTTCTCCGATTATCTCGTTATCTTTCACAACCACAGCACCTACCGGTACTTCGCCCAATGCTGCCGCTTTTTCTCCCAACAAAATGGCATACTCCATAAAACGGTTATCATCTTCTGAAGCCACTGCTGTCTCCTCCTTTTTTCAACATGCTGCTTTCCTGTGGATAGCCGGGCATGATTCACCAATGCTTAAAAACGGTACTATTCTGCTTGCCGTATTCCTCGGTACAGACTATCCCCCCAAAATCATCAGCTTTTCAGCCGTATTCTATAAACCGGCCGCCAAACTTTATAACAGTTGGCTGCACCATATAAAAAATTTACAAGGTTTGCCATCAAGGAAGTCTCCGCCCGGGAACCAACAAATTTACCCGGTTGGCCGACTAAAAGCGGGCCAGCTTGTGTTAAAGTACTGCTTCAAGCAGTTTTTCTGCAGCTGCCTTTGCAAAAAGAGCGCATCCCTTCCCCTTGCAGGGTTAAGGACCCGCTCACTTGTATTTGATCTATCATGCCTTTTTTATGACGGGCTCTTAACAACAAAGCCGTTCGCTGCCAATATTTCCTATACTGCAATCCTGTCTGCTATCATTATACTTTTTGGAAATTTTGCAGAATATAATACCCGCACAGAACAATAACCGCCAGCATAGGCACGCATAACAGGAAAACCCGGTATTTAATTTTTTCTTGAATCACCGAGCCTTGTTTGGACATGGTAAACATATTTCGATGGCTGCGCAGCATGAATACTGCGCAGAGCAAGGCTGCAAGAAGCAGTATTGCATTTAGTATATAATAGAGTAATATATACGTACTGTCATCAAGCACAGGGTCTACTATTGTAAAAACAAGTGATATTCCATTGTTTGCCATATGGATAAAAATTCCTGTCCAGATAGAGCTGGTGCGCAAAACAAAATAGCCAATGGTTAGCCCCATCAAAAATGCATAGGGAAACTGTACCATGTTCATATGCAGCATTGCAAATATCAAGGAGGAGATTACCAGCGCAAAGGTATCGCCAAATTGGCGAAGAGATTGCATAATTGCACCCCGAAACACAAATTCTTCCACCAATGGGGCAAAAACCGCCAGCTGCACTGCATAAAGCACAAAAGCTGCCATATTCCCCGGAGGAGCATAATCAGGCGCTACCGGAACAACCCCAAACTGCTGGAAAACCTGTTGGACTACCCCTACGCTTGTTCCTGCAATCACCGAAACGCCCAAAGCAATCGGTACTGCCGGCAAGGCAATCGAAGAATCGGGTATTCTGGACGGAAAAGCCACCGCCGAGGGCATATGCATCACCGCGCAATATACACAAAAGGGTACCAAAAATTGTACCAGGTAGCACACTGTACTAATTAGCTCGGAGACAAATTCCAGGGAAATACCTGAGCTGACCACACCACCCACCATAAGGCGGTACATAAAACGCTGGGCCAGCCCATAAAGAACAACTGGCAGCAGCATGCTGATAATCAAATAAAATAACAGTGAAGTTCCCAGCAAAATGGCGGTGCGTTTCAGCGCAATAATCTGCGGAGCAACTTTGGGCGCAGGCGGAAACCCTACCCCGGGAATGTAAACATATTCTTTTTGTTCCGGTACAAAGCCGCCACCTAACCGGTTCGGTTGCTGAAGCATGAATGTTCCTCCCATAGATTCCCCGCTGGCGCAGGACAAGCATTTTATGACAAGGATAAGTATAGCATAAAAGCCTACCTCGTGCACGAATCAAATGTTAAGAAATTATAAAGCTTTTCGGATTGTAACACAGCTTTTCGTGTGATAAACTTGGTTTGTAAAATGAGTTTTGAAAGAAAGAGGGGGTTGTTTTGAATTACGAGCAGCTGCTGGCAGTTTCGGCCGATTTAGGTTACCTGCTGCTGCAAAATGGTGCCGAAATTTACCGGGTAGAAGAAACCATTGACCGTATTCTAACTGCCTACGGTGTGTCCGAAAAAGAAATATTTGCCATTCCCTCCTTTATTGTAGTAACAATCACTACGCCCGAGGGGCACTGTATTACCAAAACCAAGCGCCTGCGCGCTTTACATATGGACTTGGTAAGGGTAGATGAGCTTAACCGGCTGAGCCGCAATGTCTGCTGTGAATGCCCTGACTTTAACTATATTCAGGCACAGCTGTGTCAAATTTCCGGCCGGCCCGCTTTTTCACTGCCGGTTTTACTAATTGCCTATGCGCTTACCTCATTTTTCTTCACTCTGTTTTTTGGCGGAAGCATTCTTGACGGGCTTTGTTCGGTATTTTGCGGCCTTATCATTAAGCTTACCGGCGTATTCCTTACCAAATTTAATACCAATGCGTTTTTCGTCAACGTGGCCAGCAGTGCCTTTTCTGCCGCCGCTGCACTGTTTGGGGTTGGCATTGGACTTGGCACAAATGTGGATAAAATAATAATAGGTGCCCTGATGAACCTGGTTCCCGGAGTGGAGCTGACTAATTTTATGCGTGATATTATTGGTGGGGACCTGATTGCCGGTATGATTAAACTGACCGAAGCATTGTTGATTGGTGCCGCAATCGCTTTGGGCTCGGGCATTACCCTCTGGTTATCCCGCTTTTTCATGGTTGGCATCGTTTGATCTGCACACTTTTATACCCGCCTAGGTCCCGTAACTCTTACGTCAAACGGCATACAGTCCCTTATCAAAAAAGATTTGCGCAGTGCAAATAACACCAGTCCACGCCGTCACATCACCTGTTTTGCTGAAAGAATCCCGGGGGCACTTTAGCCCCCTATCGGAAAAACCTTCACACTGTACTGAGTAGATAAATCCAGCATCCTCCACACCCTTTGGGACCGCTCGGCCATTAATCGCACAGGGATTGTCATTTTCCCTGACCGGGTTTTCGTGCAATTTTTATAGGGACAAGAACCCGCTGCAATTTTAAAGATATCGCATTTGTATCAAAACAATTTTCTATAATGATTTGCCGGCGGAAACGGCAGAAAGGAAGTTGCAATGGACATTTTGATAAACTGCCTGTTTGCTTTTTGCGCCTGCCTGGGATTCTGTTTTATTTTTCATGTACGGCGTTCTATTTTCCCCTTTGCAGCCCTGGGAGGTGCTTTGGGGTGGCTTGTCTATTCAGTAACAGCGCCCGTCGGAAGCGACTTCATGCAATATTTTTTGGCAACGATAGCAATATCGATCTATGCCGAAGGGATGGCGCGGCTGTTCAAAGCCCCGGTTACCTGCTTTTTGGTGGTGGCAATGCTTCCACTGGTTCCAGGCGGCGGTATTTACTATACCATGGAGTATGCCCTGAACGGCAACACACAAACCTTTTTGGAATCGCTTTTCCATACGATTGGAATTGCAGGAGCGCTGGCTTTGGGGATTATGCTGGTCTCGTCAGTGGTACATCTTTGGCGGAAAATACTGTCGTTACACAAGGCAGCCCGGTAATTATAGCCCGTTTAATCAACCTGCCCTGCTGTCGGCGAAGCAGTGATTCTTCCTTTTCAATCCGTTTTCATTTTTTACCTTCCATTCAAAAGCCAAGGTGCTTTTATTTCCACCGGCTATGCCGGCAATGATCTTATACTCAAAAAAAGAACCCGCCATCATGGGCAGGGTATATAAAAAGTGATTGAGTGCAGTCAGCTGGCTGCCCTCATTTTCTACATGTTTACAAAGAAATTTTTTGTTTCAATACCAAACCTGCTATATAATAACAAAAAGACAAATCGGAATCTGACGGAGGTGCCTGTTATGAAAAAAACAAGTCTCTTCACCGTAATACTTTTTGCACTATGCGCTGCTATTTGGACAATTAGAGCCATCCTTGAAGTTGTATATCAAACATATAACGATTCTGTTTTCTGGTTTGCGCTGAATATTCTTTGTTCGGTGCTGTGGATTGCGGCATTTATTGTGAATTTAAAAAGATATCGTTCCAATAAAGAAGATTGACCATTTCCATTTTATTGGAATGTGTTCCGGTTTTGAATGCGCCAAAGGCCTTTCTCTAAAACCTGCTGCTTGAGAGCAAAATTCTACCACGGTTCCAGATTAATTGTCACCGTTATCATGTTTGGGCGTGCCTGCCCCAAACCCTGTATAGAAAAAGGTCAAGTATCCTTTGCGGATACTTGACCTTTCGCTGTTTTACGAACACTCGACTAATATCTAGCAGGTTCTTTTTTACTCTAAGTAAAATGGAGCATTCCGGGTGTACACCATTATACTACAGGCTCTCCCAATGCTTCTACGGCTGCGCGCATAGCTGTAATATCTTCAGCACTCAGCTCGATGGAACCGGCCGCTGCATTTTCCATAGCGTTTTTCTCTTTTCTGGCGCCGCACAGTACATGGGTAAGCCCTGGTTGACTAATGGTCCAGGCAATAACCAGCTGTGCCATAGTGCAGCCATATTTTTCGGTCAAATCCTTCCAGCCGTCCAACATGGCAATGACCCGCGCACGGTTCTGCGGCTTCATCCACGGCATCATATCCTGTGCCATATCCACCTTGGTGTCCATTGTAATTTTTCCGGTCAGTAAGCCACGTTCCAGCGGGGAATAGGCCAATACGCTCATGTCATGCCCCATCGCATAGGGAAGAATGTCTTTTTCAATCTTGCGGTTAAGCATACTGTAGCCCGGTTGGCAGGCTTCGATGCGCCCACAAGCAAAATACTCGTCCATACATTTGGTGTCGGCGTTCGATACCGCAATTGCCCTTATTTTTCCCTGCTTCTGCAGGTCCAGCAGTGCGCCCATAGTTTCGCTTACCGGGGTAATATAGGGCGGTGTGCTCTGCCAATGGGTGTGGTAAATATCAATATAATCGGTGCCCAGGCGGGTGAGGCTGTCTTCAATTTCAATGCGGATCGTTTCCGCGTCTACACATTTATAGGTAGAAATTCCATCACGGGTATTAAAATAGGTGCCCCGCTGGGTTTTCCACCAGATTCCGCATTTGGTAGACAAAACAATTTTGTCGCGGCCAATTTCCTTGATGGCTTTTCCAACCACCTCTTCACTGTGCCCAAAGCCGTAGCCGGGAGCAGTATCAATCAGGTTTATACCGCTGTCTACCGCTGCGTGCAGCGCCCTGATCGACTGGGCGTCATCACTGCCGCTCCAAAGCTCACCGCCGCCTATTGCCCAGGTTCCAATACCTACTGCCGAGGCGGAAATATCGGTTTTTCCAATTTTTCTATACTTCATGCTGTTTATGCCGCCTTTCCTAAGGACGCTCAAAGCGTCTGCATAAAATGGGATTCAAAATGACACCGTGGTTTAACACGGTGTCATTTTTTTACTGATTAATATTTTCTGCCCCAGTAAAGATCATCATTCACATAGGTCCAGCGCTCTACGCCGTTCTCTGTGATTAAAATCTCGTCCTCCAGGTTAAAACCGCCCAGTTTGGCGCTATAGTACGGCATTTCCACACAGAAAACCATACCTGGCTCAAACACTGCATCGCTGGACGGTGCAATAAACGGATATTCCTCGGAGAATTTCTGGCAGCCAACCGAGTGGCCGAAATGACCGCGGTTATATTTTTCCAAACCATTTTTATGCTGGAAGTCCAAAACTTTGTTGAACACTTCGCTCATCTTGACGCCTGGACCAATCAAAGACATCTCGTAGTCATGGCCGGCTTTCAGTTTCGCATACAGTTCTGCCTGACCAGGTCTGGGCTCGCCCAGCACAAAGGTGCGGCAGAGGTCGGAGTTGTATTTATGAATGCAGGGACCGCAGTCCAAGCGAACAATGTCGCCTTCCTCCAGCACTACATCCTCCAGCGGCAGCTCCATAGAGGAGTAGCGTTTGCCAATAGAGGGCACCAGCACATAGGAGTCAACCTCTGGATCCTGGCGGAAGCAGGCTTCACGGAATGCGTCAAATACCATCTTCTGGGTCCAGCCCGGCTGAATATAACCGGCTGTTTCCAGCATAGCGCGCTCCGAGCTCTTGGCGGCACGGCGCAGCACATCAATCTCCCAGGGGGTTTTAATTGCGCGTACCCGGCGCAGTACCTCGGTTGCGTCTACCAGGTTGTCACCAAAAACTTCTTTGGCATGCGCATAGTTGTTGTGGGGCAGGAACTGCAGTTCCATACCAACCTTTGCATTAGCAGTTTTCGAACGGATAATTTCTGCCAATGCGTCAAACGGAGCGTTCAGGTCAGGCTGAGCTGGCTTTTCACCGGTATCAACGCCCTCGTCATCGATGTAAATCCAGGTTGGATAGGTATGGATTTTAACATCCTTCAGCTGAGCCTCGGCAGTTTGACGCTCCATTTCCATCATAATAACTTCACATTCACCGCTGGCAGGAACCAAAGCCATGCAGTAGCCGGTCTGATAGGTGGTGAACAGGAAGGAGCTGGCATATCCGGTTGCATAATAAATGCCATCCGGAGAGGTAAGAATCAATGCGTCAATGCCTTGTTTTTGCATTTCCGCCTGTAATTTTGCCTGAATTAATTTTTGATCTCTGTTTTTCAGCATGAAATATCCCTCTCTTTACTCTTTTTAATGGTTTTCTAAAAAACAGGGCAAGGTTTCTCCCTCCGAGGATAGCCTAACGGGAAAACAAACAAAAAATCGTTTCATCCCAACAACAGCAGAATATTGCCAAAACACCGCCTGACACAAAGAAGGCAGCTGGGAGGGCGAACCTGCAATTCAGAAAAAGCCCTTATTTTAGATAACCAAAAACCTTACTTAAAATAGCTATTCATCCAGCATTATTTTAAGTACTTCTACATCTGTTTCCTTCATGCCCTCTTTCCCCAAGCGGCCAACACTGGCAATGGTCTGCTCCACATCGTCTTTAATCAGGCCTTCCCCGGGAGCAAAGGCTTTGCCATCCATGGCCAGGGTATGCCCCAAAATTGCGGCATCTACCGCAGAAGCAATTTTAGACGCACAGGAAGGTTTGGCACCGTCGCACACAATACCCGCAACATCCCCCAGGGTGTTGATTATGGTACGGCTGATATCTTCATAACTGCCGCCATGCAAATAGGTAATTGCAGCGCCGGAACCTACCGCCGCGCATACTGCCCCGCAATAGGCTGAAAGGGAACCAATTTGAGTTTTTTGATGCAGTGCAACCAGGTTACTTACCGCCAAAGCCCGGAAAAGTTTTTCTTCGCCGACATCCAGTTCCTTGGCATATTCCACTACTGGAAGGGACACCGTCATCCCCTGGTTTCCGCTGCCGCTGTTAATGACCACCGGCAGGTCACACCCGCTCATGCGGGCGTCCGACCCTGCTGCCGCTGCTGCCTTTGCACGAATACGTACGTCCTGATCCCCATAAAATTTAAGCAGTGTAGCACCAACGCCGGTTCCATAGGAATGGGTGAGCCCCTCCTTGGAAATTGCCGTGTTGTAGGCAATCTGCCGGGAAAATAAGTCCCGTACATCTTCAACATTCAAGGTATCAGCGAACTCTAGAATATCTTTTACATTGAGTTTAGAACGGTCGGTTTTATAGGTGCAGGTTTTTTCTACCGGTTTCTCAAATAAAACCTCTCCATCTTTTTCCAGCCGGACAATGTTGGTGTGTGCATTCACAATTACCACCCTGGCATGATGGCCTTCCCCAAACGCCTCTACGTCTATTGCAAGGTTGGCAGGAGCATCCTCCCACAATTCCACCTTGCAAAAGTCTGTTTTCAGCAGGTCTTTGGTTTTTGCAATATCATCGGGCGTCAGTACGGTGAGAACCTCTAAAACCTTAGAGGCGTCTCCCCCCACTGTTCCGGCAATAGCACTTGCATTTATGCCTTTTAAATTACCCGTATTGGGTACCACTACGCCTTTTACATTCTTTACAATATTGCCGCTGCATCGCACTTTAATATGCTCTGGCATACAGCCCAGCACCTCCCGGGCTTTGGCTGCTGCATAAGAAATTGCAATTGGCTCGGTACAGCCCAACGCGGGAATCAGCTCTTCTGTCAAAATGTCCAAATAGAGCTGATATGTCTCGCGTGTTAAGCTCATTTGTTTCAACTCCTGTTTTAAACTACAATACAAATGGGCATGCCTCTAAATTAAGCATCCACCTTGGCCTTTTTGGGCCGTTTTTTCTTTCGATCGTCGGTAAACACCTTAATACGATCACTAAACATCAGTTTAATTTCTGACCATCTCTTGCCGATTAGCGAGATAATACCATCCGGCAGGAAGGCCAGCACCAAAATAACCAGCACACCGTATGCGATCATTCTGGCCGCAGAACCCAATGGTCTTAGCATTTCCAACGCCACTGTCAGGGTGATTGCGCCAAGCACACCGCCCTCCAGGCTTGCAATACCGCCGATAATTGCCATGGAAAGAAGCTCCAATGAGAAAGACCAGCGGAATTCGGTAGCATTGATTACACCAAAGCACTGCGCATAAAATACACCCGCAAGGCCTGCAAACGCAGAGGAAAGGGTAAACGCGATGATTTTATACTTCATGGTGTTTACACCAACCGACTGAGCAGCTGCTTCTGATTCACGTATAGAAATAAAGAACCGGCCATATTTTGATTTTGCAATTTTATTCGCCACAAAAAATGCCAGCATGGTAAAGGCCGCTGTAACCAGCAGTAATAGGGAAGGATTGGCAAAGCTGACAGAGCCGACAGAGGGCGCAGGAATACCATTAATACCAAAGGTACCGCCCGTCAGGGGTTCCAGATTAATGATTAACACGTAAATAACTTCACCAAAAATCTGTGTAACCAAAGCCAGGTAGGGGCCGTCACGGAGCCGCAGGGTAGGAATACCCAGCAAAGCGCCAATTAACCCTGCAACAATAATAGCACAGGGAATGGTAAGCCAAAAGTTCCACCCTAACTTGGTCATTAAAATAGCCGAGGTATACGCGCCCAAACCAACAAATGCCATCTGGCCCAGATGAATCTGGCGGGTATAGCCCGAAATGAGCACCAATCCAATAACTGCCATGGCATTTACGCAGGAACGGATACCGACAATGGAAAAATAGGAATCAAAATAACAAAAGGCAATAAAAGCTAAAAAGATGATTACTTTTATAAGATCCTTATGTTTGGTCATTTTATCCATGATTCCGCCGCCATTTAAGGAAAGTGACTTGTTGGACATATGTATTGTATCCCCCCTTCTAGTGTTTTGTGGCTACACGCCGGAAAATACCATATGGGAAGAAACCAAGTACGATAATACCTGCGATATACACAATAACGTCTTTATAACCCGAAGAAACATAGGTTGCCCCCAGGCTTTCTACTACGCCTACGATCAAGCCACCGCAAACCGAGCCTACAAAGTTGCCCAATCCACCGATTACTGCTGAAATAAAGGATTTCAGTGAAATCTGTGTACCAAGCTCAGTAGAAATAGAGAACATCGGTCCCATCAGCATACCTGCCACGCAGCCTAAACCGGCAGAGATTCCGAAGGTTGCCGCACGGGTAGAAAGTACGTTAACACCCATTACAGAGGCCGTGTCCGGGTCGTCCTGTGCCATTCGGATGGATAAGCCGAACTTCGTTTTAGTGAAGAACAGCTGCAGAATTAGCAAAATTAAAAGAGCGATTCCAAGGATAACAAAGTTGTTCAGTGAAATTTTCATACCGCCTACCATAAAATAAGCATCTGTATAATTCATGCTTAAGCCATGGGGCAGCGGCCCGAACAATAATAATGTAACGTTTTTTACAACAGTGGACAGCGACATTGCAACCAACATAAAGGTGATGGGGGATGTTCTGCGGAACCGCACAAACAGAATCTTTTCTGTGAATACGCCATAACCCATAGTTAGTATCAACGCTAAGAAAAATGCCAGATAAAACGGCATGTTTAACGCGGTAATTAACAAATAATAAACAATGGCACCAATCATAATGGTGTCGGCGTGGGCAAAGTTCATATAACCCAACGCTTTAAAGATCATAGAAAAACCCAGGGCGGCCAGTCCATATAGCATGCCGATGACCAGCCCATTTACGATTTGTAAAATAAATAAACCCATTCACTTCACCTCACAAGGTAGTTCATCCCATGACTACGGACCTGGTGTTCCGCCCATTCATCTACAACGACTGCAATCGTTCCGGCTGCCTTGCAGCAGCATGGGAAAATGGTTTTATGATATGCTGCCCGCCAAATTATTGGCGGGCAGTTATCGGTTGTTTGATTAATACGAGTTTATCTGATATTAGGCAGTATAGCTTGCGATGTAATCAAAGGTCTTGGTTGCACTGTTTGCTTTGGTCAAGCGAACTTCGCACTCATACTCACCGGTTTCAGAGTTGATGGTCAGCATACCTTTCAGGCTCTTAAAGTCTTTGGTAGAACGGATCTCCTGCTGTACCTTTTTCGCATCGGTGGAACCGGCGCGCTCAATTGCCTGGGCAATCAGATAGATGGAGTCGTAACCAACAGCTGCGGTCTGGGAAGCTTCAATACCATACTTCTCTTCGTAACGTTTAATCCAGTCCTGAACGTATTCATCTGGGTCAGCGGCAACGAAACCGGTGGTGTTGATAATGCCATCGATAGCGCCGTCAGACAGCTCGAATGCCTGCGGGTTGTTGATACCAGGGGAAGCATACCGTTTAACATCCCAGCCCATGTCTCTCATCTGTTTTGCAATAAGGCTGGCAGGGGAGTACACGCACCAGAACATAACGCCGTCGCAGCCGGCATCTTTCAGCTTGCTGATCTGGGTGGTAAAGTTCTGATCGTCTGACATAAAGGTCTCGCCAACAATTTCAACGCCGTATTCTTCGCCGGCCAGTACAGCTGCGTCATAGCCGCCCTTGCCATAGTCATCGTTGGAATACAGAACGCCCAGTTTTTTCACGCCGTCTGTCTCTCCGGCATATTTTACCAGAATCTTGGACTGCAGGCGGTCATCGGGGATACCACGGCTGATCCACTCACAACCAGAAGAGGTGATCTTCGGGGAGGATGAACCAGGTGTAACGCAAGGTACGCCGTATTTGTTCAGTACTTCCATAACTGCCAGGGTGCTGGAGCTTCCATGAGCGCCTGCAATAGCTACAACCTTATCCTGGGTGATCAGCTTAGTTGCAACAGTAGCAGCCTGTGCAGCCTGTGCACCGTCATCCTCAGAGATCAGTTCAATTTTTTTGCCCAGTACACCGCCTTTGGCGTTAATCTCTTCCACAGCCATCTTTTTGCCGTTAATAGAGTCCTGCCCAAAAACGGCCTGTGCGCCGGTCAAAGGATCGATTGCACCGATTTTAATGACATCACTGCCGCCGCAGGATGTGAACAGCATGGACGAAGCCATTGCCAACGCCAGCACAGATGCTAGAATTCTTGTTTTCTTCATGATTTTCCCTCCAAGATTATTTTGTTTAAAAATCTTTTCGCTCTATCAGTACCCTTAAAAAACTCGTTTAAGGGGTTGATACAAAACTATGCGCCTAAGTATTTATTTTTAACTTCATCGCTCTCCAGCAGCTCCTGCCCGGTGCCCTGCAGGGTCATTTCCCCAACCTCCAGCACATAGGCATAATCGGCTACCGAAAGGGCCATTTCAGAGTTTTGCTCTACTACAATAATGGGGATATGCAATTCTTTATGAATACGCTCCATGGTTTCGAACACAAAGTCAATCAGGTTGGGGGCAAGACCCATAGACGGTTCATCCAGCAAAAGCAATTTGGGGTCAGTCATAAGTGCACGGCCAACCGCCAGCATCTGCTGTTCGCCGCCCGACAGAGTACCCGCCAGCTGTTTTTCACGCTCTTTCAGTCGGGGGAACAAGCGGAAAACCTCTTCTATATTTTCCTCAACCCGTTTTTTATCTTTCATAATATAAGCGCCGGCTACCAGGTTCTCGTAAACCGAAATGCTTTTAAAAACACGGCGGCCCTCGGGGCAAAGCGCAATTCCATTACGGATTACATCCTTGGTATGCAGCTCGGTAATTTCGGTGCCGTTAAAATTAATGCTTCCCTCGGTAGGGGTAACCAGGCCGGCAATGGAATTGATCAGCGTGGTTTTTCCGGCGCCGTTTGCTCCAATTACTGCAAAAATACCATCATCCGGAATGGTCATAGAGATGTCATGCAGCGCCCGGATTACGCCATAATGGCAGGTTAAATTCTTTATTTCCAGCATTCCATCTACCTCCGTTTGCCAAGATAACAGGCAATAACTTCTTGGTTATTCTGAATCTCTTCAGGTACACCCTCGGCAATCACACAGCCAGAGTTTAAAACGGTGAGCTGTTCGCAAAGGTTCATTACAAACTTCATATGGTGCTCGATCAACAGGATGGTTCTTCCGCCAACATCCCTCATCTTATGTACAATACGGGCAACCTCATCACTTTCCTGCTCATTCATGCCTGCTACCGGCTCGTCCAGCAGCACCAGCTGGGGGTCGGTTGCCAGCAGACGCGCAATTTCCAGAAGGCGCCGTTTGCCATAGGGCAGGTTTTTCGCCTTGGTGTTCAAATCATCCTGCAGCCCCACAAACTCCAACTGCGAAATAGCCTTATCCCTAGCTTCTGCTTCCTGCTCTTTAAAGGGTTTCGTTTTAAAGACTGCATCCAGCATATTATAATTGGTATGTACGCACCGGGCAGTTACCACATTCTCAAGCGCCGACATTTCCGGAAACAGGTTAATGTTCTGGAATGTACGTCCCAGGCCGGCGTGGCTGATTAAATGCGGAGATTTTCCGCTAATTACATTGCCATTAAATTTTACCTCACCTGAAGTGGGCACGTAAAAGCCCGTAATGACGTTGATCAGTGTTGTTTTACCGGAACCATTCGGCCCGATGAGACCATGGATCTCACCTTTTTTCACCTTCATGTTGACCTGATCCAGTGCTACCAGGCCACCAAATACAATCCCGACGTTGTTGACCTCCAACATGTCCTTCCCCTCCGTTCTCCGCACATACAGCATCACTTTCATAATTCTTGGTTAACACTTTGTGCGGAACGCGATAACCTATTTTATTCTAACCGCATGATTGCTTTCATCCGGCAGCATACTGTCCTCACAACAGGAACATTTCCTGCTTTTTGGTATATATTCCGTTCTTTGTTCTAACACGCTGATACCTAAAAAAACATAAGGCTCTTTTCGAATTGATCGAGAGCCCCATCATTTTCTGTTCATGAATCATTTATTTTGAGTCTGTACAAAGTATACACAATCCATAAAAATATGTCAATATCATTTAAAACAAATATATTAGATCATCCAATTTTGTCAATTTATCACAAATTACTCTCTCCCATATTTTGCAAATTGCTCGCGTTAGACAGCGTAAAAAAAACAACGGTGCCGCAAAAACTTCTACAGCACCGTTGCTGATGTGCGTACAGTGTACAACCTCTATAAAACATAGTCAATAATGTTTTACCGCTTTGTTGCAAGATATACATTTTATATGTCATTACAGAAGTAATATGCACTTTTTTGTTACTGTTTTTTCGTATTTCATGCAATTTTCGCCATTGTCACATGCAAACAGGTTGTTACTTCTTTTTATATCGGATCCGGTCAAGTCCACCACTGAAATACAGTTTGAAGTTTTATATACTCTTTTGGTGAATCAATTAAAAAATGGCCAAAATATCCACTAAAAGAAAGAAAAATTCCTATCAGAGCTGTACAAAAAAATAAAATAATAGCTATCGTCACCTGTTTTTTATCGGCGCTATCCCCTTTTGTCCTTGATAGAAATACAACTGTATACAAAACGCCTCCAAATAAAAAGATTGGAAGCACATCTGCTGCATACCGGGTAAATATACCGGCAACCGAAAAATCAAAAAAACAGAGGAATAATGGCACCAGCAGGAAAAGAACCATAGTATGCCGCAGCAAACGGTTTTTCTCCCCTTTTGCCAGAAAAGGAAGCCCCAGCGCCGGCACAGCGCCAGGCAGCCCCAACAGCCCTACCGTCGGCCATGCGTAATAATAATTGTGCCACGCCACCTGGTCCATTCCGCTCAGGCGGAAGAACGGGAAATATAAATCGAAGGTGGGCAGCTGCAGCAGGTAGTGGTACACCGTGGGAAAAAAGTTGCCCAGTTTAAAAAGGGTATTGTAACGCACATCACTGATGGTGAGGTTATAAACAGCGCCAAATTCAAACAGGGAATCAAAGCGCACAGCATTATACCACATCAGTGCGGCCGCCCCCAGCAAAACCGGCAGTCCAAACGCCGCTGCCGAAGCAGCCCGTTTTTTACCCGGCAGCCCCTTATGAAATAAAAACTGCCAGAAAATTGGTGCAAGCAGCAGCCCATATAAGCCAAAATTCGGTCTGGACGCTACCATAAATATATAGCTGATCCCGCTAAGCGCCATATAAACAGAGGATGGTTTTTCCAAGTTGGCGCCCCGGGCCCCAAAAAACAAAAAGGCTGCTAAAAAGCTTAGCGCCGCCAGCACCGGCACCTCGTAAAAGGTAGCAATGCGCACACACCACATGGCACCGCCGCCCAATACCACCGCAAGGGCTCCTATCAGCAGCACCGGCAGGTTCACCCGTTTTACCAGGCGGAACAACAACTGCATCACCGCCAACGGCATAGCCAGGCAAAACGACATTCCAAAAACCAGGCAGGCGGCCTGGGTAGAGAGCATGCGGCCGGTCAGCAGATAAAACGGGAGATACGCTGCAACCAGCGGGCCAACCCCGTAATAGGAATAATACGAACCGTTATAGTACGCCCGGTCGTATGCAAAGGGAACCCCCGCTTCAGAACGCTGTGATGGGTCATACGGGTTTTCCAGCGTTTGCAGTGCGGGGTCAACAGGAATATCCAATTCTGCCTGCCACTTGATCCAGGCGTCCAGCTGCTGATGATAGGCATCGCTGTAGCTGAGGGCATCCCCAGTGTAAGGCAGGCTGAGGGCCTGGCCTAAATACCATTCCGTGTCCGGTATGGTGGTGATAAAGGAATACCCGCAAAAAAGCATTCCCAGCAGAATAACCGCCGCAACAGAAAACCGATGCCTGGGGTTCTGCGGGCAGAATTCCACCGCCCACAGCCGCTTTTTAAAAAACAGCCACCCACCCAACAGTACAGCAGAAACCCAAAACAGCCGGCCGATGGAAAAATTCATGGGAACCGTCGGGTTCAGGGCAGCCCCGTATAAAAAAAGGTCTCCTTGCAGAGAGGTAAAAACAATTTGCAGGGCAGACGCCTTGCCGTTGGAGTGGATGGAAGCTACCTTGGAGCGCGGTACCGACCAGATAGAGCTGTAGGTACCGGCATATCGCCAGCCCTTGGAATACGCCTGGTCCTGAATCAGCAGGTCATAGGTGTATACCTGGCCTTGGGTGTCTGCCAAAAGCTCTACCGATTTCAGCTCTTTGCCAATGTTATAAATATAGATAGGCTCCCCCTCTTTGACCCGCAGTCGCCCGTCCTGATATTCCCCGTTTTCCATACGCAGCGAGGAGGCGGGCAGCAGCCGCTGGTGCAGAGAATCCAACGCCGTAACCAGGTGCCGGAAGTTAAAGACCCCAAGTTCCAACACCAGTGCCAACAGAAACAATAAAATGGGGGGCAGCAGCTTTTTTTTCATACCCTCACCTCCACCATTCCAAGCAGTACTTCAAATTTAAAAACCATTCCGGCCGGTTATGCAGGAAAAGGTTGTATTCCCCGGTGAAAGAAAGCGCCAGCCCCGCCAGGCAGGTGAGAAGAAGCAAAATGGCCACCGCCCAGAAAACTGGTTTCTTCAGACGGGCCGCTGTATTTTTATAAAGCTTGCAGCCCCCCAATATTCCCGCCAGCAGCAAAAAAAGCATAAAATCCAGCGTATAGCGAAAATGCACCCCGCCCATGGAAAATAAAAGAATCACCATCAATAGGGGCAGCCCAAGCAGCCCCCAGCCAAACCAGTCGGAAAAGCCTCTTTTCTTCCGGCCCTTTTGGCACAGCAGCACCCAGGGGGACGCCAGCACAATGGGCAGGTACACCGCCCCCACCATGGGGTTTAAAAAATAATAGTTTCCAAAAAACCCGGCGCCATACCCGCTAAGGCCAAAGTATGGAAAATCCAAACTGAGGTAGGGCGGCTGCAGCAGGTAATGATAAACCCCGGTCAGCAAGCCTCCAAGCCCCGGCGCCCGGTTATAAGAAATATCGCTCACTGTAAGCTGGTAACGGGCGCCAAATTCCAGTACCGAACCAAACCTGGTATAGTTATACCACATGAGCCCACCCGCCCCGGCCGCTAAAGGGACTGCCAGGCAGCACAAAGTGATCAGCCGTTTTTTGAACGGTTGCTGCCGGTCAAAAAAACATGCCTGCAGCAGGGGCAAAGCAGCCAAAAGGCTGTATAACAGCAGGTTGGGGCGTGACGACGCAACCATCACTGCCGCAATACCGGTCAGCAATGCAAACAGCGGTTTCTGTTTTTTTCTCAGGGCTGTCTGCAGGGAAAAATAAAGCATCCAGACAACCGACGCAATGCCGCACAGGGCGGCCACTTCGTAAAATAGGGGGCGCCGCATCACCCAAAGCGCGCCGCACGCCAGCGCTCCGGCCAGATACCCCCCCAGCCAAAGCAGAAAAGGCGGTTTCATATTCAGGTATTCAAACAGGCGGGGGTAACACAGGGTGTAGCCCATCAAAAACAGCAGGCCAAAAAACAGGGTGGCCAGCTCGGCCGAAGGCAAAAAGCCGGTGAGGCAATAATAAGGCAGGTGGAACAGGAACAGCGGCGCTACCCCAAAATAAGAATAAAATTTACCCTCGTAATAGGCGATATCCCACGGGAAGGGGATCTCCAGCTCCTCGCGGATGCTTGGGTCGTAGGGGTTGGTCACCAGAGGAAGCCGCTCGTTGGGCTCCAAATTCAGGTCAAGGCGGCCATTTTTTAGCGAATCAAACATCATGTGATACCGGTCAAAGCTTTCCTCCCCCGGGTGGTATTCTGCCGCCAGGCCGTGGGGTTCCTTGTGCATGTCGGCCGGAAGCCCCGAATAAAAGGTAAAGCAAAAAAACGCTGCCAAAACCGCTGCACAAAGCCGGTAAATAAGCTGCTGTTTGTTGTTTCGAAGGCAAAGCAGCCTACGGTCCCACCGGTAAATCACCGCAGCAGCTAATAAAATAAGCCCCGCCGCACCGCTTAAAAAACGCAGCCATGAAAAATGGAACGGCACCGGCCGGTTCAGCTCTACCCCTGTTACGAAAAGCCCCGCCGCCTCACCAGGAAAAGAGACGGACAAGCTGTGCATCTGGCCGTTGGAGCGGATTGCAACATTTAAGGAACGCCTTGCCCCGCCGTGGGCAGTAAAGGAGCTGCTCCATCGTTCCCCTTTGGCAAACGCATCATCACAAACACCAACCTGAAAGGTAAACGGCTTTGGTGTTTCGACAACATCCAGCGCCACAGAATGTACCTTTTGGTAAATATCGTCTATCGTAAACACCGGGTTCTCCCCGGTTATTTCCAACAGGCCATCCTCCCGCAGGGTGCAGTCCTGAAGGGAAGAAAACTGCTGCGCCGGGTAATAAAGAGCAGGCAGCCCCGCTAATTTTGCTTCCCATGCTCGGCTGTTGCAGATAAAAATTTCCGCCAGCACTGCAAAACATACGATTACCACCCCCACCATTAACATACGCTGCCGTTTTGGCCGCCTTTTAGAAGGAGCTTGTACAACATCCTGCTCATAAAAACCTGTAAGCTTTTTTACCCATGTCTTTACCTGCACATGCAGCCCCCCTCTTTTTCTTGATTGCGCCCCACCCTAAAACGCCTGCAAAAGCCTTCCAAAGGCCGAAATCTCTCTTAACGCCAGCGGCGGGGAGCCGTAATTTTTGGTGCCAGCCGCCGTCTGTCAAGTATTCCGAACACACCGGCAGTATGTTGAAACCGGTAACCCGGCAGCAACACAGGAATATCCCCTGTGTTCTAAACATAATCCAAACGGCGGATGTATGTTTCACTTGCAGTAAAAGTACCCAGCGGAAGGCAGGCACTGCCCTCGCATTTCCATATCCCCTTTTGGGGTGGCACTTGGAGCAGTACAGTCCATAGGCAGCTGAAACCGCTGCCCTTCCGCACCCGCCTGTACCCCCTGGGTATCGCTATTGTGTGCCTTCTATGAGGAGGCATTGTACCTCCCCTCGCGTGCCCTTTGGTGTATGGGTTCTGGGTACGTATGCTTATGAGGCACATGCCCAACAGGTTCGTACGCCCTTTTAGTGTGGGACTGCGCGTAAATAGCCGCGGAAGATTTTTTCGATTTTCCTAGGAGGAAAAGCAGGTTTTTCAGCAGGAACAGACTGTTTTGCAGTTTCTCAAAAAGCTGTGAGCTTACCCGCCAAAACTAATTAAATTACCTTCACCAAAGCAGTTTAAGGCTATAGTACGGCAGCTGCCCACAGGCAAACCCTCGGGCGGCGCACCGTATTTTAAGCGCAACCCCCAAATAATGGAGCCGTATGTTGTTCAATTTGCATGGAAAGCCTTTTAAAACATGGTAAAAACATAAAGTACATTAGCGTTCATAGGAATATCACGATGAGGCTTCGAAATACCTGGCTAAACGCCGTCAGGAAGTGCAGAGCTTGCCGGGCATGTTGCAAAAAGACAGGTAGGAACGTCCTAAAATGCAAAAGTTTTTATTGCTTGGCATGGAAATATAGGATGCCGCTGCGGGGTTTGAGCCCGGGCTGCTTTTGAAACGATGCAAACCGGCTGTTAAGGCAGCAAAAAGCGCCTCAAACCAGCTTGTTCGAGGCGCTGAATCCACTGTTAACCTTCCCTGGACCAATCGGTCTTTCCGGGACGTATGTAATCCACCGCACCGAATTCTTTGCCGTTTTTATAATATACCCGCGGCACCCGGCGGCCCACTACACATACTTTTTCGTAATTGACCGTATCGCACAATGCGGCCATCTCATCCACGGTGAGCACATTGCTTTGATCCTGCCCAACAATTGTCACCACATCCCCTTCGGTTACCTGAGGAATACCCGTTATATCCAGCATCAACTGGTCCATACAGACACGGCCGACCACCGGGGCAAACTGCCCCCGCACCAGCATCCGCGCCTTGTTGGAAAGCCCGCGGGAATACCCGTCGGCATAGCCAATGGCTACCGTAGCAACCGTCATATCTTTAGGGGCAGTAAAGGTACGCCCATAGCTGACGCAGGTCCCTGCCTTAATCTCTTTTACCATCGAAACGGTGGTATAAAGGGACATAGCCGGGGAAAGGGGCAGAATCCCCCTGCATTCGTCGCTGGGGTCCAGCCCGTAAAGAATAATTCCGGGGCGTACCATATCCAGCTGGTATTCGGGGTACAGCAAGGTACCGCCGCTGTTGCAGCAATGGCGAATCCCTGGCCGGATTCCCTTCTGCTCCAAATATCTGCACACCTTCATAAAGCGGTCAAACTGTGCTTTCGTATATAAAACGGCGCTTTCGCTGCGCTCGTCCGCGCAGGCGAAGTGGGTAAAAATCCCAGTCACCTCCAGCCCGGGCAGCTGGTAGACCTCGGCAATCT
Source organism: Ruminococcaceae bacterium Marseille-P2935 (assembly GCA_900104565.1). Classification (GTDB taxonomy): domain Bacteria; phylum Bacillota; class Clostridia; order Oscillospirales; family Ruminococcaceae; genus Marseille-P2935. The sequence continues at coordinate 207,692 of LT629951.1, read as the reverse complement.
GGTGCTCGGCCTCATCCGAAATGCCGTCCTCCACAAAGCCCAGCCTGCCCATGCCGGTGTCTACCTTTACATGAACTTTTGCTGTCAGCCCCAGCCGCTGGGCTTCACGGCTCAGCGCCAGCGCATGCTCGTGGGAATAGACCGCCTGAGTTATGCTGTGTTGGATCAGCTGTTCCGTTTGGGAAACAGGCGTTGCACCAAAAATTAAAATGGGCTGGGTTAGCCCGTAATCCCTTAAAGCCATGCCCTCTACCAGGTTTGACACACCAAACCAGTCGGTTCCAAGCTCGGCCAGCTCTTTGGATACATAATAGTCTCCGTGGCCATAGGCATCCGCCTTTACTACCCCCATCAGCATACAGCCGGGGCGCAGCGTATTGCGAATTGCAGTTACATTCCCAGCGACAGCGTCTAAATCCACTGCCGCCCAAGTGCGTTTTAATATGTCAATCATCGGGGAACCTCCGTGTTCCAGATTGTAATAGGGTTACCGCCGGGCAGCTAAAATCAGGTTGATACCCACCACATTCAGCAGGATGGACACCCCAAAACAAATTAGCGGCCATGGGTCGGGCGCAACCATCATAAGCACCGCGCCCAACGCCAGGCAGATTAGCCCAATACATAATATAATTTTTCCAATTCGTTTTATTTTCATAATTCCTCACCAATGCCGCAACCTTTTACAGCCTTTTTTTGCATGCGGTGCAGCAGCCGCTTTCCCGGCAAACGGCAGGCCGTTTTTACTCCGCCTGGTTTTGCGGATATTGAAACGGTAGGATGATTCCATATCCTTGGTTTTTTCTAAAACCTATCCATCGGGTTTTAGTACTGTTCTAGTATATAACAATCCATTCGGGAATACAACAAAGGGATGGAAAGTTCATGATTTGGAAAATATTTTAAGATTTTTAAATTGAAGTGATATCATTTTTAGGGATCTGGTAGTACAACGTTCAAAAAAATTATTGAACAAAACGGTCTGGAAAATATGAGGAAATATTTGGATATATTGAATATCAATATCTGCATTAATGTTTGCTTGGAAACTCTTCAGATTTATTATTTTATCCTTCACTCGTTCCAATTTATTGGTATAAGCTCTATTCTTAAAAAAATAAAAACGCTCAATTCAATGAATGGTCATAAAGATGACCGGGCGCACAGGTGGGCAACGCCAGCTCCGCCTAGAAAATCGTTTGTCTCGCAGCGCTTTGTTTTGGGGGCAACCAGCCCGCCGCAAAATTGTGGAGAACAGCCTGAATTGCAAAAAGGGTACAATTGGCTTTGGGGCTGAAGCGCAGCCTTACAATTTTGACAGAACGTCGTATCTTGCTTTCCGCCTTTACATTTTGTAATATTTTATTACAGCTTCCATGTAAGTTGCCCCTGTTTTTCTCTGGTTTTAAATTCTGTATCCCAATGGGAATACTGAAACAGGCGTCTCTCTTTTCTGTGGAGAGACGCCTGTTGTTATGAATAAAGATTAATGGAGATAAAGAAAAAACGGTAAAAAGCCTATCATCCCTATCAAGCGTACTTCCGCCTGTAAAAAAAGTTCCTCCTTGCAATACGCTCTGTTCACGGCCGTTACAAATGATAATAAATTGCGTTTTTTAAATCGCCAATCCGGTCAATAATTCGATCAGGCCGACAGTCGATCAAGCTCTGCAGGCTCCAACAGCCGGAGGGCACCCCAATGGTATACACCCCCGCCGCTTTTCCGGCCTGCATATCAAAAGGGGACTCGCCAATGTAAGCGCAGTCTTCCGGCATAACACCCATTTTCTGAGCGCCCTTTAACAACGGCTCAGGATGCGGTTTAAAATGGGTGACGTCATCCCTTGTGATCACATAGCGCAGCACGTCTTGCATCCCATATTTTTTCAGTACATGGTTTACGTTTTTCTGCCGTTCGGAGGTAATCAGGCAGATGGGACAACCCTGCGCTGCAAAATGCCGCATTGCCGCCTCTGCACCGTCAATCAGTCCAGCGTGCTCCATATGGATAGGGTACTGGCGCTTGTATTCGGCCAAAAACTCATCAATTTTTGCCTTGTCGTCAGGCGAAACGCCGGTAAGCTCGGTAAGCATGACCTCCACCGGCAGGCCAAACATGTTTAAAATTGACTGCTTGGATGGTGGGAGTACTCCCACATTGATAAATGAATCATGCAGCGCCGCACAAATACTGTCGGTCGAATCCTGCAGGGTACCGTCCAAATCAGTCAGGATGGCTTTTATCTGTTTCAATCCATTGTCCTCCGTTTACTGCTCGTCCACTTTTTCCAGCAATGCATTGTCCAGTGCGTGAGCACAGCAGCAATCCCGTTCCTGCGGTACATTTTTAATGGCTATGGTGAGGATCTTTTTAAAGTCGCCAATGGCTTCCGCCAAAATGCGGGGGAAGTCGTTGGCATCAATATGCTGGCCGAAGCAGTAATTAACCGGCACACAGATGTGGGCATAACAAATAGCTGCCTCCCGGGCAAATACCGCCTCCGGCAGGGTAGTCATACCAATCAAGTCACAGCCCAGCATTTTAAATATTTTAAGCTCATAGGGGGTTTCGTAGCGCAGGCCCTCATTGACAAAAATAACCCCATGGTCATGGGTGTTGTTGGGGCGTACCTGACGTGATGCATCAATCAGGGCTTTGCGCAGGTCTGGACAATAAGAAGAAGGGGACATGTCCACATGAATAGCCGTGGTCATGTCGTCATACAGGCTACGGGGAGAACGCCGGGTAAAATCCACAAAATCATCAGGAATGACAAAATCCCCCACCTTCATCTCCTCGTTGCAGGAACCCACTGAGTTGGTGGCAAAAATACGCTTCACTCCCAGCTCTTTAAATGCCCAAATGTTTGCCCGGTAGTTAATGCGGGGTACAATTACCTTATGGTTTGGACCATGGCGGGGCAAAAAATAAACAGGTACCCCATCAATCGTGCCCTCAAACATTTCGGACGAACGGCCATATTTGTTGTCGTGAATAAACATACGCGGGTTTTCCAACAATTCATAAAATCCGCTTCCGCCAATAATTCCAATATGTTCCATAAAAATACTCCTTAAAAATTTAAATTTTACAACAATTTTACCATTCTCTCCATTCTTTTCCAAGTGCAGCAAAACGAAAACTCACAAAAAAAAACAACAAAAATCCGGCCTGTTTTTTGGCAGGCCGGAGCAGAACGGAGGCTTTTACAAGAGAGTTGGCAAAAATAGCTTGCCCCATCAATATCCATAGTAACAGAAGGGGAGAGCTAAGGCAGCCATCCTCTTTCCTGGAAGGGGGCTTTTCCAGTTTCCCGCCTTAAATCTGAACAGAAAACTCTTTGACCCAAATAAATCCCCCCTCGAAAAAAGGACGGCCAAATGGCCGTCCTTTTTAATTTTTATATTGTACAGCCCAATATAAAAGCCAAAATGTCCTATTAAAACCTGATCATCTCGTCGATATAGGCTACCAGCGAATCGATGGGTACGCGTTTTTGTTCCATGCTGTCACGCTCACGGATAGTTACACACCCATCCTCTTCCGACTCGAAGTCATAGGTGATACAAATGGGGGTGCCAATCTCATCCTGGCGGCGGTAGCGCTTGCCAATTGAGCCGGCGTCATCATAATCTACCATAAAGTGTGCGCGCAAGGTTTCGTAAATCTTGCCTGCATTTTCATTCAGCTTTTTTGACAAGGGCAGTACGCAAGCCTTAAAGGGCGCCAGCGCCGGATGCAGACGCAGTACCACACGGGTGTCGCCTTCGCCAACCTGCTCCTCGTCATAGGCATCGCACAAAAATGCCAGCGCCACACGGTCGGCGCCTAAAGACGGCTCGATAACATAAGGCACATATTTCTCGTTGGTCTCGTGGTCAAAATACTCCAGGCTTTTGCCGGAATGGTTCTGGTGCTGGGTAAGGTCAAAGTTGGTACGATCCGCAACTCCCCACAGCTCGCCCCAGCCAAAGGGGAAAAGGAATTCAAAGTCGGTGGTTGCATTGGAATAGTGGGAAAGTTCTTCCTGCTCGTGATCTCTCAGCCGCAGGTTTTCATCCTGCATGCCCAGCTTCAGCAACCACTGGTGGCAAAAATCTTTCCAGTAAGCGAACCATTCCAGGTCGGTGCCGGGCTTGCAGAAAAATTCCAGCTCCATCTGTTCAAATTCGCGAGTACGGAATACAAAGTTGCCCGGGGTAATTTCGTTACGGAAGGACTTGCCAATCTGGCCAACGCCAAAGGGCAGCTTTTTGCGGGTAGTACGCTGAATATTAGCAAAGTTTACAAAAATACCCTGTGCTGTTTCGGGGCGAAGGTAAATCTCATTCTTCGCATCCTCGGTAACGCCCTGAAAGGTTTTAAACATCAGATTGAACTTGCGGATATCGGTAAAATTGGTGGAACCGCATTCGGGGCATTTAATGCCGTTTTCCTTAATGTACTCCATCATTTTGGCATCGCTCCAGCCAGCGGGGTCAAATCCAGCCTGCTCTTCAATCAGTTTATCTGCACGATGGCGGGTTTTGCAGTCCTTACAGTCCATCAGGGGGTCAGAAAAACCTCCTACGTGGCCGGACGCCACCCAGGTCTGAGGGTTCATTAAAATGGCACTGTCCAACCCTACGTTGTAGGGGGATTCCTGCACAAATTTTTTCCACCAGGCACGTTTTACGTTATTTTTAAACTCTACACCCAAAGGGCCGTAGTCCCAAGTGTTGGAAAGACCGCCGTAAATTTCCGAACCGGCGTACACAAAGCCTCTGTTTTTGCATAAGGCAACCACTTTTTCCATGGTTTTTTCTGTATTTTTCATTTTGTAAAATTACCTCCAGCCAAACGCTTTCTTATAACCTATCTTTGACATGACCTTAACAGGTTTATTCTATCGGTTTAACGGCATAAAGTCAAGGGAGAATGGTTTTTTTGCGGGGAATACCCGCTATAAAACTGATGATTGACAGGGAAGCATTTGTAAGGTATAATATTAAAGCACTTGCAAATATAAGGGAATCTGCGCTAAACGCTAGCATCCACTCACCAAGGTACAGATCGGTACAACTTTTATTTCCAGTGCAACGACGAGGCGTAGCTCAGTTTGGTAGAGTGCTTGGTTTGGGACCAAGATGCCGCAGGTTCGAATCCTGTCGCCTCGACCACAAAAAGACAAACCTGTTAAAAACAGGTTTGTCTTTTTGTTTATTCACTAATAGCTAAAATTTAGGCCAATTACAATATAAACAACTTGATTTAGGTAAAACTTGTAACGGCCACGGCTATCAAGTACCATGAAAAAGGATTATATGATATGAGTATCAATGATGTTGCACGGAATATGAACGCCGCAAAGGGAATAGGCTTTATCTGGCTTGGCCTGCGGTTGAACAAAAAACCGAATAAAACACCGGAAGAAAAAGCGGCAGCAAAAGCGTTCCTTAAAACGCTCTGGGGCACATTGGGGATTACCCTGCTGTTTGTTGTCATCCTTTTTATATTAACAGGATACATGATGTCGGGCACAAAATTGGGATATGACGGAGACTATGACGAATCCCGTACCGGAAGGGTGGAAAGCGGGCAGGTTCGTTATGTAAAAAACAAGCTTTACTATATTGATCCGGAAACGATCGGTTTACCGGCAGGACTTCCTGACGGCACACACATTAACTTGTATTTCGATAAAAACGATGTCGTTATTGCGGGAGAAAATGCAGATGAGCTTAGTAACATTGTAGAGGGAAGAGTCGTTTTGACAGTAGTAGCTATGGTGACAATGATTCTTGTATTGATCACATTTGCTATTGTTGCGAGGAAAACATTTGGAAATCCGTGGTATCTGTGGCTGCAAACAATAAAAAACGCAGATCAAAACACCTTTAAAAAGGATGAACCCCCCTGTCTGTTTCTTCAACAGTAACAGGAATAATGCCCCCCGAATTATGAAGGAAGCACTATTTGGCATATGCCAGCATATATTGTACAGAACAAAGGCGTTCCCCAAGGGGAGCGCCTATTTTTTTGCGAGGTGACAACTATGTGCGGCATAGCAGGAGTCATTCACTTGTCGGGGGACCTAACCCAAAGCTCTCACAATTTCCGGGAACAAATGCTTTCCACCATGCTGAGGCGGGGCCCTGACCAAAACGGAATATACTTATCGGAAAACGCTTTGCTTTTACACGCACGGCTGTCGGTTATTGACCCCGAAAATGGAAAGCAGCCTATGTCTGCTGTATGGGGCGGCTGTGCATATACCATGGTGTATAACGGAGAATTATATAACTGCGGTAAGCTGAAGCAGGAGCTTTCCCATCTGGGCTTCGATTTTGAAACCAGGTCAGATACCGAAATATTGCTGAAGTCATACCTTGCGTGGGGGGAAGCCTGCGCTGAAAAACTAAACGGCATCTTTGCCTTTGCCGTTTGGGACCACAGCAAAAAGCAGCTGTTTTTCGCCCGGGATAAAATGGGGGTAAAACCCTTCTTTTTTACAAAATCAGGGGAACAGTTCATTTTTTCCTCCGAAATAAAAACTCTGCTTGCCCACCCCGGTGTAAAACCGGCAATCAACCTGGAGTCGGTCAGCGAGCTGATTCTGCTTGGACCCGGAAGGACCCCCGGGTACGGAGTTTTCAAAAATATTGAAGAACTGAAACCGGGCTATTGCGGGTTTTATGACTGTGATGGCCTTCGAATCAAAGCATACTGGAGTCTGGCCGATCACACACACACCGACACTCTGGAAGAAACTGTGGAAAAAGTGCGTTACCTGGTGGAAGATGCGATTAAAAGGCAGCTGGTCAGTGATGTGCCCATTGCAGCCTTCCTTTCCGGCGGGCTGGATTCCAGCATTATTTCATCAGTTGCTGCCAAAAGGCTGGCCGAATCAGGCCAGAGGCTTAAAACCTACTCGGTTTACTACAAGGACAACGAGAAATATTTTACCCCGAGCAAATTCCAGCCCAACAGCGACCCGCACTATATTCAGGTCATGGCCGATTACCTTGGCTGCGAACACGAAAGCATTGTGCTGGAAACCCCGCAGCTGGTCGATGCGTTATTTGACGCAGTGGACGCCCGGGACCTGCCCGGAATGGCGGATGTTGATTCGTCCCTGCTGCTTTTTTGCAAGGAGGTAAAAAAAGGATGTACCGTTGCCCTTTCGGGGGAATGTGCAGACGAAATATTCGGCGGATACCCCTGGTACCGCGATAAGGCCATTCGGGAAAGGGAGGGCTTTCCTTGGGCGCAGTCCACCCTGTGGCGGTACGGCTTTTTGCAGGATGACCTTGCAAAACAGATAAGCCCTAACCAATTTGTAATGGAAAAATATTACGACACTGTAAAAAAATGTAATATTTTAAAGGGCGGCTGCTTGGATGATGATAAAAATAAAATTATGATGAACCTGAATCTCAAATGGTTTATGCAAACCCTGCTTGACCGCAAAGACCGCATGAGCATGTATTCCGGTTTGGAGGTAAGGGTTCCTTTTTGTGATTCGCGAATTGTAGAATACCTATATTCTGTCCCCTGGAGCTTCAAAGAATATAATGGATACGAAAAAGGCCTGCTCCGCCAGGCCGTGCTGGGGCTGCTGCCTGACGAGGTGTTGTGGAGAAAAAAAAGCCCCTACCCCAAAACCCATCATCCCGAATATTTCAAAATGGTCAAACAGCGCCTGCTGGACATTATCGCCAGCCCAAACGAGCCAATTTTTCAGTTAGTCAGCCCCAAAAAATTATTGCAGCTTACACAATCCACCAGCCAAATTCCCTGGTATGGCCAACTGATGACGGTGCCCCAAACCGTGGCATACTTTTTACAGCTAAATTACTGGCTGAAAAAATACAAGGTTACCTTCAGCCTGTCATAAAGCTAAGAATACTTGGGATAAACAAGGATTCCTTTAGGTTTTCTGAAGTTTAGATTAAAATAATCACACCATAATACCATATTGGTTAATTTTTTTGTAAAAACACCAGCACGCCAGGGAAAAAGAAGTCCTGTAAAAATATGGTAAAATACAGGTAGTTATAACGCCGTATATTTTTTAAAACGGCTATGGCGAAAAAGCTTTCAAAGTTACCTGATGCCTTTTAATAGCGAATAACCTGTCTGTTATCGTGCAAAATACAAAAGTATTCATGGTATTCGGTGCCCACTTCGTCTTATGTTTTAGGTCAGTATTCCCCCGCAGGCATGCTTTATCGCTTCCCTGCGGGGAGCTGCTTTTGCAAAATACGGTACCAACAGATTAAAAGAAAATTCCTGGTAATTTTCGTGAGCCCACATAACCATTATTTTATGAAAACTGTTGCTCTGCTGCAATTTTCACTTACTGGCCCCGAGGATTTACCGGCGGAGGCATGGCCTTGCATAACATAGCAGGCCATATCCGCCGTGTTCTGGGTATTTTAAATACTGATTCATTATTTGAATGAAAATAGCTATGAAGAAAAGCTGTTCAGATGATACACTGCTGTTCCATGCCGATGTTTTTTTTCAGCGGCTACTGCCTTCGCTGAGAAAAACAACTCCCAAGTCCCAATGACCGGTGGGGGCACAGCACCGCGTTCTCTTTTGCAGGATGCTACCGGCTGCTGTAACCGGGAAGAAAAGAGTACGGCAAAAATTTTCTTAATAAAATGCAAAAAAACAATACAAACAGTTGACATCCGTCAAATTGTGTGGTATATTGGTAACCGTCACTTTGATATGTAAGGGCAGCGAGTCCTAAAGGCTCTGCAGGCTGGTATTATGCTGGTGTAGCTCAGTTGGTAGAGCAGCTGATTTGTAATCAGCAGGTCGGGGGTTCAAGTCCGTCCACCAGCTCCAAAAATGTTAATATGGGAGGGTTCCCGAGTGGCCAAAGGGGGCAGACTGTAAATCTGTTGTCTCTGACTTCGATGGTTCGAATCCATCTCCTCCCACCAAAATAAAAAGCACCGTCTTGCGACGGTGCTTTTGTTTTATAGTTCAGCGGATTGTTACGGCAGGTATGGCTCGTTCTGTCAGTGGTCAAGCCTAGCCCGGCGTGCCGGGTTTTAGCGCAGTTTGTAAGCCCTCCTGCCTTGCTAAAATAAAAAATAGCAGGAAAATAACAATGGGTGCAGCATAATTTATGTATAGCAATATGAATATAAATTATTTGCACTTTTATGATGTTTCAGGCGCAGTAAATTTTAGTGCCTTTGTGCCTAAACGGCGCCTGTATTTCCTGCGGAGATATATAAACGATATAAAAAGTTAGACATTAGGCGGATAAAGGTGCACATTTCTGTGGTTACGCAGCAGAACTTCATTTTAAAGGACCAGAGGATATACGGCCCCTTTCGTTTTCGCCCTGCAAAGCCATGTAAGGAAAGCTGTTTCCGCCCTGCTGCGTAACAGAAAAGCATCACACTGGCAAAAACAGCTGGTTGTGCTGCTTTCACTTGCAGTATTTGCTCATTTTTCAGGGTTATTTTGTTATATTTATTCCTCGTTCTCCCACCTGGACGGACCCGTCTTTCAGCGATATATAGGGGGAGAACTCAACCTTTTCACCCTGGTAAATCAAGCAAATTGTTACATCAGAATAAATATCACTGATATTACACTGAATGATAAAGGGCCGCATTTCTTTTTCCTCATATACCAACGAGGTACTCATTGTATCCATATCATTTTTGTATAATAGCAGGTCGGTGTTTGCATATCTTGGTATCACAAGATAGTATTCGCCCGGGGAAAAATAGTGTATGGGAACGTTATCACTTAATAAATATTTGTCTGCATAGAAAGAAAAATCTTCCAAATTCTCATACCCCAAATATGCTACTGCATATAGCTGATTTTCTGCAAAGTTAATTTTCTCTATCTTATTCGCTTCACCTGATTCCATTTGATTTTGTACGCAGCCTGAAGATAAGCCCATAAGTACTATAACTATCATCATACCAATTACCATTCGTTTCATTTTTAATTCCTCCTGTTATATCCATTCGATTGCTAACACAACTCACTAAAACCGTGTTTTGATTCTTTTTATTTTATCATGAACGCAGTGAGTGATAAAATTGCGCATTGGGCCGGAAGCCTTGGGCGGATCGGCCGGCGCATCAATATAAAATAACCGCTTTGCGGTCATTTTATCATGAACGCAGTGAGTAATAAAATTGCACATTGGGCCGGAAGCCTTGGGCGGATCGGCCGGCACATCAATATAATATAGCCGCCTTTGCGATTATTTTATCATGAACGCAGTGAGTGATAAAATTGCACATTGGGCCGGAAGCCTTGGGCGGATCGGCCGGCACATCAATATAATATAGCCGCTTTGCGGTCATTTTATCATGAACGCAGTGAGTGATAAAATTGCGCATTGGGCCGGGAGCCTTGGGCGGATCGGCCGGCGCATCAATATAATATAGCCGCTTTGCGGTTATTTTATCACATTCCTGCGAACTTGACTACACGCCCCCATCCGTCCGGTTAAGGCCGGATAAACTCATTCCAAAAATCTATTTTCCTGAAAATACAGCTAATGAACCCTATACTGTACTGATTAAGCGGCTTGCCGTAAATGAAAAAACAGAATTTTGACACCGCAAAAATATTAATTTCTGAGTATAAGAAAAAAGGGTGGAAGGGAAACTGCAAAATACCTAGAACTGTGTGATCCATGCTGGTGCCTTTCATTTTTCCGGGAGGCATTGTCTGGCCTCAAATCTTTCTTGCAAAAAGCAAAGCAAGTGGCTGGGGCTTGTGATCCCTCTTCTTTGCTTTTTATTTTCTCTCCTATACGCATGAAGCAAAGCTGCTTTTCAAACTGCGGCCAATACAGGTTCTTCTGCAAACGGAGCGGTCATTCAGCAAAAAACTGTACAGCAGGCTGGCAATCAACCCGGTGTGGGGCAAATTGCCGCAGTTGTCATACCGGTTTTTCTTATCTCTAATATTTCTACCGTTATTTTTTTAGCAGTTTATTTTGCCTGCCGCGAAAAAAGGGCCCAAAAGACGGAATTAGAAAAAATGAGCATTCAGGATTTAGCATAGCCTTTCAAAAGCCGGCGTATAAAACGCCGGCTCTTTTTTATACTGTAAAAATTACCTCCGCTTTTTTACGAGGATCTGTTTCTCGGCCCCCAATAACTGATGCAGGCAATCTTAACGTAATTCAAATTATACAACTCTTCCGTTTTTATGGCATAGGGCAGTTATTTTTTGAAATACTAAAAAAGTATTTATCTTCCTGCTCTACGTCTGTAATAGGCGGCATATATGCCATTGTTCGGTTGCTTTCGGCTGTTTGCCGGGACAGAGCGGAGTGCTGATGAAACTGCTTCGTTTCTGCTTTCCTTAAAAAACTGCTGCCTGATTCGTTTTAAATGCAGGAGTATCTGCGTTTGGAACGTGGTTTTGAGGGCATCATCAAAAAAGATGGTGCTGTACATCTGGTTTTCCTACTATTTTATGCCGGTAAAGAACGGCGGAATGGAGCATTTCGATGGGAATTCAACAAATTTCTCTTAAAATTTCCGGCATGAGCTGCGCCTCCTGTTCAGTTTCCTGCGAAAAGGCGCTTGCCCATGTAAAAGGAGTCACTACAGCATCGGTTAACCTGGCTACCGGAATTGCCACCATACAGTCTGATTCCACAGTGGGGGCCGATGCCTTGATTGCCGCCGTGGAGCGTGCAGGCTTTTCGGCTAAAATTGCCGAAAACGATATTCCTACGCTGGTGGAGGAACACCGGTTTAAAGCGGCTCAGCTTGTAGTCGCGCTTGTGTTTGGTGCGCTGGTGATGTATATTGGCATGTCGCACATGCTGCCGTTTCCTCTTCCGCTCCCGAACTTTATCGCTATGGAGTCAAACCCCCTGGGCTTTGCGCTCTCCCAGCTCATTCTTACGATTCCGGTGGTGGCGGCAGGCTTCAGTTTTTTTACGAATGGTGTAAAAAACCTCATAAAGCTTCACCCAAATATGGACAGCCTGGTTGCTCTGGGTACCGGCAGCGCTATTGTTTACAGCCTGTTCAGCACCTGGCAGGTTTGGCAGGGGTATACCCACTCGGCACATAATTTGTATTATGAATCTGCCGCTGTGGTGCTGGCGTTGGTTTTGCTGGGCAAATTTTTAGAAGAAAAGAGCAAAAATTCGGCCAAGCTCGCCATTAACAGCCTGGTTAGCATGATTCCCACCGAAGCGATTCTTATTCGGGACGGTGTGGAGCAGACAGTATCGATCGCCGATGTACAGCTGGGCGATATTGTTCTGGTTCGCCCCGGGGGGAGGATTGCGGTGGATGGAATTGTAAAAAGCGGGCAGGCCGCGGTGGACGAGTCGATGCTGACCGGAGAAAGCCTTCCGGTAGCCAAAGCCCCGGGGGATAAGGTTTCGGGCGGCACCATCTGCAAGGATGGGCTGCTCACCGTGGAAGCCACCGGGGTTGGGGCAGACACGGCAATTTCTCAGGTGATTAAGCTTGTCACCCAGGCGCAGGAGCGCAAAGCCCCTGCCGCCCGGCTAGCCGATAAAATTTCGGGGATTTTTGTTCCGGCGGTTCTTTGCATTGCCATTTTCAGCGTGATTGTATGGGCAGCCGCCGGGAAAGAACTTAGTTTTATATTAAACATTTTCGTTTCAGTTCTGGTAGTCGCATGCCCCTGTGCTTTAGGCCTTGCCACCCCAATTGCTGTGATCGTGGGTTCCGGCCGGGGTGCAAACCTTGGCATTCTTTACCGCGGCGGCGATGTGATCGAAGCCGCCGCCAAGGTAGATACCGTCTTATTCGATAAAACCGGTACCATTACCCTGGGCGTTTTAAGTGTGGCCGGCATTTCCGCACTGGAAGGGTTTACCGAAGCAGATGTACTGCGGGCTGCCGCCGGGGCCGAGCATGGTTCGGCCCACCCCATTGCTGTGGCAATATTAAAGCGCGCCGGGGAGGAGGGGCTGGAATACCATAAATCGGAGGAAATTAAAACAGTACCTGGGCGCGGCATGGAGGCTGTACTGGACAGGCGCCGGGTGCTTGCCGGTACCCGAGAGCTGCTGGAGCTGTACGGCGTCGCACTGCCCGCAGGTACTCCCTCGCCTTTGGAGGGCTGTACCGCTATTTATGTGGCGGAGGAGGACCAACTAATGGGTGTAATCTCGCTGGCCGACACCATTCGCCCCGACAGCGCAAAGGTGATGGGGCTGCTGGCGCAAAAGGGCTATGCCACCGCTATGGTTACCGGTGACAACCGCTCGGCCGCTGACCGCATTGCCAAGCAGGCAGGAATTACCCGGGTCATGGCACAGGTCGTCCCCGCCGGGAAACAGGAGGTGGTTACCCGGCTGAAAGATGAGGGACGCAAGGTTGCCATGGTTGGGGACGGAATTAACGACGCCCCTGCGCTGGCAGCGGCTGATGTTGGAATTTCGGTATTTGGAGGAACCGATGTTGCGGCAGAATCCTCTGGAATTCTGCTGATGCGGGATGAACTGACTTCGGTAGCAGATAGCCTGTTTTTGGCCAAAGCTACCCTGCGGGTGATTCGCCAAAACCTTTTCTGGGCCTTTCTATACAACAGCCTGGGAATTCCGCTGGCTGCCGGGGTGCTTTACCCGGCATTTCATATTTTGCTTTCTCCTGCCTTTGCAGGTGCTGCCATGGCGCTTTCTTCGGTATCTGTGGTGCTCAATTCATTAAAGCTTTCCCGATTCAAACGGTTGGGTTAGTCGTTTTGCCAAGTTTTCCACATGCCCATTGTGGAAAGTGTGGAAAACCTCTTTCTCATATACCTTATATATAATATAAAATCTTTACACCATTTTCCCAGCATATTTTTCACAGTATGTGGAAACTCGACAATATTCGACGGTCTTAAAAAGTGAAATGGTCTTTAAGTAGGGTGGAGAAAAACGGTAAAAAACGGTGAATTTAAGAGTTTATAAGTTGTAAATTAAAAATTTGAAAAAAAACTATTGACAAGCTTGGTTCTACCCTCTATAATAAAACCTGTTGACCCCGGTTTTGGGGCGTTTTGGCTTGCAAAAAGCCAGAATCAGAAATGTAAAATTCCATGTAATAGGAAGATAATAGGTTCAGGAGGGAAAATTATGTCAACCACTATGCCAAAAGCAGGCCAGATCAGCCGCAAATGGTATGTACTGGACGCTGCGGGCAAGCCAATGGGCCGCACCGCCGCTACCGCTGCACATATTTTAAGAGGCAAACACAAACCCAGCTTTGCTCCCAACATTGATTGCGGAGACCACGTAATCATCTTCAATGCAGACAAAGCTGTGCTCACCGGCAAAAAGCTGGAGCAGAAATATTATCGCCGTCATTCCGGCTGGGTAGGCGGTCTGAAAGAAGTTCAGTACTCCACCCTGATGCGTGAAAACCCAGAAAAAGCAATGATGCTTGCCGTAAAAGGCATGTTGCCCGACACCACTCTGGGCAGAGCTGCTCTCACAAGGGTTCGCATTTACAAAGGCACCAACAACAACCACGAGGCTCAGAAACCCGAGCCTTGGACCCTGTAATTGAGAGGAGGAGCAGACGATGTACGATAAAAAACCTTATTTTTACGGCACCGGCAGAAGAAAACACTCGGTAGCTCGCGTAAGACTTTATCCGGGCACTGGTTCTATTACCATTAACGGCAGAGACATTGACGATTACTTCGGTCTTGACACTCTGAAGCTGATCACCCGTCAGCCTCTTGAGCTTACCGAGACCATGGGCCGTTTTGACATTATTGCCACCGTTGCTGGCGGCGGTGTTACCGGCCAGGCTGGTGCTCTGCGCCACGGTATTTCCCGTGCTCTATTGCAGCACAACGAGGAGCTGCGCCCCATTCTGAAAAAAGCTGGCTTCCTCACTCGTGACCCGAGAATGAAAGAGCGTAAGAAGTACGGTCTCAAGGCAGCTCGTCGCGCGCCTCAGTTCTCTAAGAGATAACAGGCCCGACAAACCAATTCAAAAATGTTCAAAAAGCCCGGAACCATGCGGTTTTCCGGGCTTTTTCTATTCTCGAAACGCTGATTTTGTTTCTCTAATTTTGTTCGGATTTGAACGGTTTTGACCTCATTTTTCTTGATTAAAAATGGGGCAACAGGCATTTTTGACCCCGTTATGATTAAAAAATGGGGCAACTGGGAGCCGAAATCGGGCCGTTTTTGAGAGGGATTTTCTCCCCTGTGACAGCCAGCTTTTACGGTCTGTTATTCCTGGATTTTCTTTTGGAAGGTTTGGCCGGGTTTGTCAAGGTTTGACTAAACCGAATACAGTTTATTCTGTCTTTTACATAAGATTTTTTCTATGATTCAAGTTGCAAAGTATTCGCACATTTGTAAAAATGCTCCCCTTTCTATACAATGGAGGCACAAAGGAGGCGTGTCAAATGAAAAAGCGGAAACTTAAAATATATCTTACCCCCACAGAGAACCGCATTGTGATCCAGAGCCTTAACAACCTGCGCAACGCCATGCTGAAAGAAAACCGGGACACCGGCTGTATCGACGAACTTTTGCTCAAGGTAATGTGCGCCCCGGTGAAGAAAGTATAAAAACTACATATCCCCGTCCGAAAAGGGCCGTTTTATCTGCTGTTAGATAAGACGGCCTTTTTTCATGCCCGTCTTTCAGATTTCCCGCGTACATAGCCGTCCGTCTTGCCAACGGGCGGCTAAATCTATGGAAAAGGAGGACATGAAAATGCCGGAACAAAGAAGCCGCCCGAAGAATGGCCGTGTGATCGCATTAGCCAATCAGAAAGGCGGCACAGGCAAAACGACCACGACGGTCAACCTGGGCATTGGACTTGCACGTCTGGGGAAAAAGGTGCTGCTCATCGACGCAGACCCACAGGGCGACCTCACCACCTGCCTGGGCTGGCAAGATCAGGACAGCTTGCAGACCACCCTTGCCACCGTCATGGGAAAAATCATCCGTGATGAGCCATTCACCACGGATGAGGGCATTTTGCACCACAGCGAGGGCGTAGACCTTATGCCTGCCAACATCGAATTGTCGGAGCTGGAAGTCAGTCTGGTAAACGCCATGAGCCGGGAGGTCACTTTGCGCACCTATGTCAATGAGGCAAAGAAAAACTACGATGTGGTGTTGATCGACTGTATGCCGTCCCTGGGTATGATTACCATTAACGCTCTGGCAGCAGCGGACAGCGTGATTATCCCCGTCCAGGCCCACTATCTCCCCGCAAAGGGCATGACCCAGCTTATCAAAACCATAGGCAAGGTGAAGCGTCAGATCAACCCGGCCTTAAAGGTGGACGGAGTGCTGCTCACCCTGGTGGACGGACGCACCAATCTGGCCCGCCAGACGGCGGATACCCTGCGGCAGAGCTACGGGAGCGTTCTGAAAATCTATCGTTCCGAAATCCCCGTGGCAATCAAAGCCGCAGAAATCAGCGCCGCAGGCAAGAGTATTTACGCCTATGACAAAGGCAGCAAGGTGGCCCAGGCTTACGCAGAGTTTTCAAAGGAGGTGCTGGCAGATGGCGAAAAACAACGCGCTAAACTTCAATCTTCCCTCAGCCGATGACCTGTTCAGCACCGAAGAAAGCCGGGCGGAGGCGCGCCTGGAAAAAGTCATCAACCTCAATCCCTCGGAAATCAGCGATTTTCCTAATCATCCATTTAAGGTGCGGATGGACGCTGCCATGCAGGAAATGACGGAGAGCGTGAAGCAGTACGGCGTTTTGGTGCCAGCTTTAGTGCGGCCCAAACCGGACGGCGGTTATGAGATGGTGGCCGGACACCGCAGGAAAAAGGCGGCGGAGCTGGCAAACCTCACAGAAATCCCCTGTATCGTGCGGCAGCTCACCGACGATGAAGCCACGATCATTATGGTGGATTCCAACCTGCAAAGGGAACAAATCCTGCCCTCAGAAAAGGCGTTCGCCTACAAAATGAAGCTGGACGCGATGAAAAGGCAGGGACAGAGGACGGATTTAACTTTATCGCCAGTGGCGACAAAGTTAGATACAGCGGCGCAACTCGGACGACAAAGTGGTGAAAGTAGAGATCAAGTGTTTCGTTTTATCCGCCTCACCAATCTCATCCCGGAAATTCTGGAATTGGTGGACAATTCGGTGTTGAAAGACCCGGAAACGCTGCAAATCGCCCTGCGGCCTGCGGTGGAGCTGTCCTACCTGCGAAAAGAGGAACAGGCCGACTTGTTTGCAATCATGGACGAACTGGACTGTACCCCGTCCCACGCCCAGGCCATCAAAATGCGTCAGATGTCCGAAGCCAAGACAGGCGGGGAACGATTAGCCAAGGACGCGCTTGTTTCCATTATGAAGGAGGAAAAGCCCAATCAGAAAGAACAATTCAAAATCCCAAAGGAGCGGATCAACAAATATTTTGCGCCGGGGACGCCCGCGCAGAAGATTGAGGATACCATCATCAAGGCGCTGGAGCTGTATCGAAAACGCCAACGCAGTTTAGAGCGATAACCTTACTCACAAGGGAGAAGTGCGCCCATTTGCAGGAAAACGCCTGGCTTTGCAGGTTTCCCCTCTCCACACCTCACCCCTTCCAGACAACCTAAACAGCCTAAAAAAGAAGATATATCCAGAGCCTTAGATGATAGAAAGCCCTGGCAGGCTTCTTTTCAACAGACGTGTGGGGTTGTGTGGAAGGGCGGATAAGAGGCAGCGATTCGGGCGCGCCTCTCTTTTTTAGAACGTAAACGAATCCAGCCGTAAGCAGCACATCCAAAGCGATGTGCTTTTTTTGCGGCCATTTCAAGGAGGTAACAAGATGAAAACACTGAAAAAGCCTCTCTCCCTGCTCATGGCGCTGTTCATGTGCCTGGGTATGTTTGCGGGGACAGGTGTTACGGCGTTTGCCGCAGGAGAAACCATGACGACGTATATGGTGGATATTCCCCGTGCAAACGACCCCAATAAAGCAGGCTGGGGCCATCCGGCCCTCAACTTTCTGGGCGGATGGTCAACCAGCGCAGGCACCCACTTTTCCGTCCACACCCAGGACGCATACAACGGGCGCGCTATCTACTGTATCGAGCCTGGAATCGGCGTCCATTCCGGCGACCAATATACGGGGCGCGGCGAGGATTTCTGGGATAACTACCCCTCAAGCCTCAATCCGACGATTCCACCCAACACCATCAAAGAGTATATCGGGCGCATTATGACCTATGGGTGGCAGGGCAACGCCAGCACCTCATGGATGAGCAGCAACCCCGATCATGCGAACCAGATGGCCGGATATATCGCCACCCAGCTTTTAGTCTGGGAAACCATCGTGGGCGAGCGTGACAGCCAGTTCAACCATGTGGACGCCAACGCCCAGGGGAAAAACAATGTAACGGAATATATCAGCGCGGAACATCCCCTGCGCAGCCAGATTTTCAGCCAGTATTCCGCGATTGAAAGCGCGGTGAAGCGCCATACCATGCTGCCCAGCTTTTTCAGCAGCACCGCCGACGCGGGAGCCTATGAGCTGAAATGGGATGGAGAAAAGTATTCTGCCACACTTACAGATACCAACGGTGTACTGGGGGACTATACCTTTAGCAGCAGCACCGCAGGGCTGAATTTCTCCGTAGACGGCAGCCAGCTCACCATCACATCCAGCCAGGCCCTCAAAGGCTCTGTAACCGTGAAAGCGGAAAAGATCAGCGCCCAGCGCAGCGGCGTGGTGGTTTGGACGGACGGCGTGACCGGGGGCGGCACCCAGGACTTTGCCACCTACGGCACGACGGTTTCCGACCAGATGGTAGGCTACCTTAATCTGGAAGTGAAAACCGGCAATATGAAGTTAATCAAAACTTCCGAGGACGGCAAGGTGGAGGGGATTTCCTTTACCATCACCGGCGAGGGATATAACGCCACCAAAACCACCAATGCCGCAGGTGAAATCGACATTACCGACCTCAATCCCGGCGTTTACACCGTAACCGAGCAGTCCATTGACAAATATGAACCCCAGGCCACCCAGCGCGTCACCATCGTCAGCGGCCAGACGGCTACCGTGACCTTTAACAATGTTCTCAAGCGTGGCAGTTTGGAAGTTACCAAAACCAGCGAGGACGGTTTGGCGGAGGGCATGACCTTCCACTTGTCCGGCACATCCCTCTCCGGCCTGCCGGTGGATGAGTACGCGGTGACGGATTCCACAGGAGTGGCAAGGTTTGAAAACGTGCTGATCGGCACGGGCTATGTGCTGGAGGAGGTGGATACCCCCATCCGCTATGTGGTGCCGGAGGCCCAGACAGCTACCATCGAATGGAATGAGGTCACGGATAAAACCGTGAACAATATCCTCAAAAAGTTCCGTGTCACCGTCACCAAGAGCGATGTGGAAACAGGAACGCCCCAGGGCGACGGCTCCCTTGCCGGAGCGACCTACGGGCTGTATAAGGGCGATACCCTCATCGACAGCTTTACGACCGACGAGAATGGTCAGTTCACCACCGGCTATTATGTCTGCGACTCCGACTGGACGATCCGTGAAATCAATCCCAGCGAGGGCTACCTTGTGGATTCCACCATCCACCATGTGGGCGCGGAGCCGGAGCTATACACCATTGAGCTGAATGATACCGCCAATGATGTGACAGAGCAGATCATCAAGGGGGATATTGCCATCATCAAACACACGGACGATGGCGAAACAGGAATTGAAACCCCGGAGGAAGGCGCAGAGTTCCAAATCTATCTGAAAGCTGCGGGCAGCTATGACGCGGCAAAGGACTCCGAGCGCGATGTTCTTGTTTGTGATGAGAATGGCTTTGCGCAGTCGAAAAAGCTGCCCTATGGAACGTATATCGTCCATCAGACCAAAGGCTGGGAGGGCCGGGAGCTGATGGATGATTTTGAGGTGTATATCTCCCAGGACGGGCAGACCTACCGCTATCTCATCAACAATGCAGCCTTTGAAAGCTATATAAAAGTAGTCAAGGTGGACGCGGAAACCGGCGTCACCATCCCCTATGCGGGCGCAGGCTTCCAGATTTACCGCCCGGATGGCAGCAAGGTGGAAATGACCTTCACCTATCCGACGCCCACCACGATTGATACCTTTTACACCAATGCCGAGGGCTATCTTGTCACCCCGGAAAAGCTGGAGTATGGCTCCGGCTATTCGCTGGTGGAGGTGCAGGCCCCCTATGGCTATGTGCTGGACAGCACCCCTGTGTATTTTGATGTGACCGAGGACAATTCTACCGAGGAGGGCGGCGTGACAGTCATCGAAGTCACCAAGTCCAACATGGCCCAGAAAGGCGTTATCAAGGTCAGCAAAACCGGCGAAGTATTCTCATCCGTGCAGGAAAACGAGGGCGTTTATCAGCCGGTGTACGAAGTGACCGGCCTGCCGGGCGCGGTGTTTGAGATCACAGCTTTGGAGGACGTCTACACGCCGGACGGCACCCTGCGCTATTCTGCGGGCGAAGTGGTGGACACCATCACCACCGGGGAGGACGGGACGGCCCAGAGCCAGCCTCTCTACCTGGGCAAATTCCAGGTGAAAGAAATCGAGTTCCCCCACGGCATGGCGGACACCGGCGAGAATATCACCGAGGTGGAGCTTGTGTATGCAGGCCAGGAAGTCGAAATCACCGAAACTTCTGCCAGCTTCTACAACCAGCGCCAGAAAGCCCTTGTGACGCTTGACAAGGTACTGGAGCAGGATGAAACCTTTGGTATTGGCATGAATGGCGAAATCACCGCTGTTACCTTTGGCCTCTATGCCCAGGAGGACATCACCGCAGCGGACGGCTCCATCATCCCGGCAGACGGGCTTCTGGAAATCGTTTCTGTGGATGAGAACGGCCAGGCCATGTGCAAGACCGACCTGCCTTTTGGCAGCTTCTATCTGAAGGAGCTGTCCACCGACAGCCATTACCTGCTGAATGGTGAAACCTTCCCGTTCAGCTTTGAATACGGCGGGCCTTCCCTGGCCGTGGTGGAGATTGCCGCCAACAATGGCGAGGCTGTTTCCAATGAGCTGATCCGCGGTGAAATCCGGGGCCTCAAAACCGATGAGAATGGCACGGGCCTTTCCAGGGCTGTGATCGGCCTCTTTCAGAGCGATGAAACCGAGTTTACCGCAGAAAACGCCCTTGCCACCGCCACCTCTGCGGAGGACGGCAGCTTCTCTTTCGCGGATGTGCCTTTTGGGGATTGGGTATTAAAAGAGCTGGAAAGCCCGGCAGGCTTCATTCTCTCTGATGAGGTCATCCCCGTCACTGTGGAGGAAGATGGGCAGGTAGTGGAAATCTCCCTTGCCAACGAGCGCATTTACGGCAACCTGCGGCTCACGAAAGTGGATAAGGACTACCCGGACAACAAGCTCACCGGGGCCGAGTTCGAGGTGTACCGCGATACCAATGGAAATAAGGAGCTGGACGAGGGCGACGAACTGCTGGGCAAGATGGAGGAAACCAGCACCGGCATTTATGAGATGGCCCATATCCTCTACGGCGGCGTGTTCGTAAAGGAAACCAAAGCGCCGGAGGGCTTCCTGCTGGATGAAAACGCCTACTATGTGGAGATCGCCGAACACGGCAAAATCTACGAGGTAGAGAACGAGGCCGGAAAAGGCTTTGTCAACGCGGCCCAGACCGGCTCCCTGCGGATTGAAAAGACATCCAGCGACGGCAAGGTGGAGGGCTTCTCCTTCCGCGTGACGGGCGCGAACGGTTACGACCAGACCTTCAAAACCGATAAAAACGGTGAAATCCACATCGAGGGCCTGCGCGTAGGCGATTACACCGTGTCCGAGGTGTCGGACGGGGCCAGCGCCAGCTATGTGCTGCCTGCGGATAAGACGGTGACAATCCTGGCGGATAAGACCACTGTGGCGCAAATGCACAATGAACTGCGCGACACACCGAAAACCGGCGATGACAGCAAGCCGTGGCTTTGGATGGCCCTCATGGGCGTGTCCGCTGCGGGCGCTGCCACGCTGGGTATTCTGGGATATGTGAACAAGAGAAAAAAGGGTAACAAATCCGCTGAATAAGGCGGTTTGAATTTGTGTCAGGAGGAAATCATCATGGAATTAAAAGCAATCATTGCCATCGGGCTTGTTCTTTTCATCATCGGCGGGCTGATCTTCCTTAAAATCAGAAGCCGGAAGAAATAGCAGAAGCCACAGGGGCGGCCATACGGGGCCGCCCCTCTTACATACCCAAAAAAGAACTGGAAAGGAGCTTGATGGCAGATGAAAGAACCATTTGAACAGCGGCTGTTCCGCATTTTCGCCCAGGCGGGCTATTCCCCGGTGCAGCTTCTCACCGTCACCCCGGAGGAGATGGTGGAGATCCCCGGCATTACCGTCCCCAACATCCGGGCGGTGCTGTGCGTCCAGAACAAGGTGCTGGCCGACCGCAACAAAATCCGCAGCGGCAGGCTGGTGGAGGAGCTTCTGAAAGAGGCGGGAGGGATGGAGGTGCGCCCATGAGCGAGCTGCATATATTGGACGTCCTGGCGGCCCGGCGCGGCTGCTACATTTCCGACCTCAATCTTGCACCGTTCCTGCGCCGGATGGCGCTGTCCGACCTACGCCGGATGGAGGAAAATGCCTATCCGTTCTCTCAATGGCAGGAGGCGGTGCGCTACCTCACAGGGGATGAACGGGATTTCGCCAGTGTAAAGGAAATCAAGGCGTTTATTTTGAGCGAAACGGAGGCAAAGAGATGAACGATGATTTACAGGAAAAACGCATGGCCGGTGATTATGAGATCATCCAAGGGCTGCATATAGGCGACCGGGAGATTGTTCTGGGGGAAAATCCACGGGATGAAACCGGCATGAAGTATATGTGCGCCTTTTGCCGTCAAAATGCTTTGTTTGCAGAATACAGCGAAGTGATGGCAAGTGATGATTTCCCAGAGATTGCAGAGCTGTTCGGCCGGCGGGTTGCCGAGCAAGCGCAGAAAACCCGCATAGAACTGAACAAGCCCCGCATACAGGGCATAAACGACCGCCTTATCACAGCGGAGAGCTGCACCCCTCTTTCCGGTGAGGATGATCTGCATGGAAAAATCGTGGTGGTAAAGCCGGATGTGCTGCGCCGGGAATACCGCAGGGCAACCCATCAACTCAAGCTCTGCACGGGCGGCTTTGGCGCTTCTCCCCACAGCCGGGGCACCGCCTGTTTTTGCATTGATCTCTATACCGGCAAAGAGAGCCGGTATGAGCGCATGGATGTGATGGGAACGATGGAGCCGGAAAACCTTCCCGGCTGGGCCAGGCATGGGCTTACTGCCATCCAGCAGGAACAGGCTCAAAAGAAAACCAATAAGGAGCGTGAACGATGATGGATTACAGAGAAAATGCAGGATATGTCATAACGGATTCCTGCCATGTGGGCGAAAGCGAGTTTGTATTGGGCGTCCATTTGACAGCGCCTCAGCAATTCGTTACCTGGAAATGCAAAGACCGGACGGATTACTACTGGGGCCACTATTTCAGCAGCCTGTTTGACGCGCAAAAGGATTTGGTAGCGCGGGCGCATGAGGAGGTTCAATATCTGGAGCAGCGCGGCATTGATCCCAACAAGATGGAGCTGGAACCCGCCGATTCCCCCTGGGGAGAAATCCAGACCTGCCACACCCTTTGCCCCGGCGCTTATTCCGTCAGCACCGCAGGCCATGGCGGGGTTATGGTCAGCCGGGAGCTTGCGGACAAGGTGCTTTGCAAGGAGGCCAAGACCTGCGGCTTTATGGAGCGCGGCTACCTTTGCTTTGAGGAGGACTGCGCCGCGCCGGTGGCTTTGCGGGAGCTGATGGACAGAGGGCTGTATCAAGCGCCTGTCAACGAGTATTTTGCCCCTGGGGAATACGAGGCTGTGATTAACGACAGCCTGCAAACCTTCCACCCGGAATACTGGCAGGCACGGGAAAAGATGAGGGCGGAAAAGGCGCGGACTCCCCACTCAAAAACTGCAAAACACAAGGAGCGTGAACGATGATGAAGTTTCAAATTACCAGCATGACCCCGGAGGAACGGCTGTACGCATACAGCCAGAGCAGTCAGATCGAGGGTCAAACGGGCTGTATCGGCTATCTGCGCGGGGATTTTGGCGCTGGGCAAGAGTTTTATACTTCCTGGTTCGACCGCCGAAAGGAATATAAGGACGGTGAGTTCAAGGCGGAGTTTGACGAAGTGGTCAACGCCTTGCGGGAAAAGGATGGGCTGCTTTGTAGCCGGGCCAGCATGAACAGGTTCTGCTGTCAACATCCAGAGGCTGAATTTGAGGGGAACTACTGCACCGAGTATGGTTTTAAGGTGCAAACGTCCCAGCACACCTATATGCTGCGGTGTAATCTCAACTATGGAGATTATAACTTTTACCTCTACGCCTACGTTGCCCGGTTTTTAGAACACCACATAGAGAAGGCCCAAGAAGGCATTCGATTTATGGCTTCCAGCGGCAGGGAGCTGTTCCGTATTCCAGACGGCGACCACATCCGTATTCAGCGTTCCGATGGCAGTCATGTTGACCGAAGCTGCCGGTATATTGACGAGTGCCATATGGAGATTGGCGGTGGATGGGATAACCTCTGTCATGTCTATCAATTCGCTGAGATGATGGAACGAAACGGCAGCACCGTCATTCCCCTACGCTCCTCTCTGCCTGCACAATGCTTCAGCGTACTTCCTTCATCCGGGGAACTGATTCTCCTAACCAGGGGTGAAAATGGATACAGCCCCTGCTATGATTTTTCAACCCCCGACGCCAGACAGAATCGGGAGTTCGCGGATGACTGCAATGTGAAAAACGGTGTCACCAAAGCGCAGGAGGCCGCCATGCTGGCCGGCTCCATGTTCGGATGGCAGACCCCTGCCGCAGACCCCAAAAACTACGATGAGCAGGGTCAACCAGTCAAATCCCGACAGCGCAAAGCTGCGTCATTGGAAAGGTAGGTGAGAAAAATGGCAAATCTGCCGCCCGTAAAACTGGAAACACACACCACATGGTTTAATCTTCTGCTTACGCTTCTGCGTGAACACGCCCAAAACAATCCGTATGAGGAATACCGCCAGATGGCACAACGGCTGTTCTCCAAATGTATGGCCTACGGAACGCCTTTTACAGATGGATATGGAGCGTCCTGCGTGGATCTGCGGCTGTACCCCAGCGAAGCCGGAGAAACCATCTGGCTGCTTCTGCTTACCCTTTGCAGGCAGTATGACCCGGATCGAGATTACAGCGCGGAGCTGAAAAACACAGAAAAAGAATAACAAAAAAGGAGGTGCAACCGATGGCGATACGATACAAAGCATTGACGGAGCTGTACCATGAAACCCAGCGAAGTGTGACAGCTCCGGCACAGTGGCAGGCATTTCTTGCCTCAGCCTGCCGCAACTACCGTCTTTCCTTTGATGAGCAGTTGCTTGTCTATGCCCAGCGCCCGGACGCCACCGCCGTCCTGGAGATCGAGCGATGGAATAAACGGTTTGGGCGCTGGGTAAACCGGGGCGCGAATGGCATTGCTGTTTTTGACGGCGAGCATACGGGCAGGCCCCGGCTGAAATATTACTTTGACATTTCCGACACCCATGAGGGGAACTTCCCCCAGTCCATCCCTCTTTGGGCTGTGAGGCCGGAATATGAACCGGAAATCATCGAAACGCTGGAGAACAGCTTTGGCGAGCTGGAGCATAAGGAGGATTTGGGCGCGGCCCTGCTCTCTGCGGCGAAAAACGCAGTGGAGGATAACATCCAGGACTACCTCTCCGAACTGAAAACCGTTACGGAAGGCAGCTTTTTAGAGGAATTGGACGAATACAACGTGGAAGTCCTGTACCGCAAGGCCCTGGAAAACAGCATTGGATATATGCTCATGGTGCGCTGCGGCCTTGACCCTGCCGGAACCTTTGAGGATGAGGATTTCCGGGATGTGCTGAATTTTAACACGCCGGAAACCCTCAACGCCCTGGGCGTGGCCACCGGCGACATCTCCCAGATGTGCCTTTCCGAGATTTCCCGCACCGTCCTCGCCCTGCAAAGACAGCCCCAAAAAGAGAATCGCACATTTGCAGGCCAGCCGCAAATCCAGTATGCTGTAACTGAACAGAGAAACCAGCCGTCAGAAAGGAGTTTTGAGAATGAACGGGATCACATACACGAGACAGGGCGACTACAACCTGCCGAACCTTCTGCCCCCGCAGGAGCCGGAGGCTCCCTCTGGGAAATACGCATTGCTTCGGAAGAAGTTTCTGAAAGAACACCGCAGGATCACCTACACGAACCTGTTGACCAGCGGGCAGCTCTCCAGCCATCTGGCGGAGATCGAGCAGACGGCCCAGCGCCAGATGGAGCAGATGGTGACACAGATGGCCAAAGAGAACGGCGTGACGGAGGAGCTGAAGGAGCGCGACCCGATGAAGTGGGTAGGGCTGATGAACAACCTTCAGAACGCAGCGGAGGAGATCATACTGAAAGAGCTGATTTACAACTAATTTCCGAACCGGAACAGCCCAGCACCCTAAATGCAGAGGAAGCGGACAGCCCAGAGCTGCCCGCTTTTTTGGATGAAAAGCAGATCATGGCCGTTATCGCCAATAAGGACGATGACCTCAAGTATAAGAAACAGCAGATCGAGCTTTTCTTCTCCGTCCACCAGGATACGCAGGAACGGGCCGATTATCTGAAAACGGCTTACCAGGACAGGTACACCGAAATCATTGCAGATGGGCAGCGCCTGGGGTATAAGCCGCAGGAGGACGGGCTGCTCATGTGGGAAGGCTCTTACCCATCTCGCACCAAAGAAGCCGTGTTTTCCTGGGGTTTGGTGGCGGAATGGACAGCCCAGCTCATCGACAAAAAAGAATACTTTATCCAGACGGACATCCGCAAGCTCCCCACACAGGAGGGCCAGCAGATGTCCCTCTTTGATTTTGGAGTTTTCAGCCAGCCGCAGTCGGAAGGCGGAAACCAGATTTCCCTCTTTTCTCATGCGCTGCCCCAGCAGGTGATCGATGAGGCACTTTGTATCGGCTCCAACCATGAGAACAGCCGCCTCACCATCTGCGCCTATTTCAAAAAGGATAAGCCAGACAACGCCCGTTTCCTTGCAGAACACTATGGGGAAAACGGCGCGGGCTTCTGTCTGGATGGGCGCAAGTATGCTGTCTGGTACAATGCCGAAGGAATCCGCATAGCCGGGGGCGAGAGCGCCCAGGGTTCCAGCGCCACGCTTATCTCCTGGGAACAGGCGGCAGCCCGTATCCGGGAACTGCTGGAGCTGGGGCGGTATATGCCCCAGAGCGAGCTTGACCAAGTAGATCACTATGAAATCCATGACCTGGCCGACCGGCTGCTGCTGATGTTCCGTGACATTGAGGATGAAGAAAAGCGGTTTTTCCCCTCATTGCGAGCCATCTATGATAAACCAGGTGGATTCCCGGAGGCAGTGGAGGAAATCGCAGGGCTGTTAGGCCGGGAAGATAGCTTACAGGCCATCCTCTCCGAATATGAAGCGTTTGCCGCAGCCTATCAGGATAACCCGGACATTCTGCGTTTCCGTTTTTATCGGCCTCTTGTGCTGCAAGCACAGCTTACAGATTTACAGCGGGAACCTCTGCACTTTACCGCCGCTGAAAGTTATGACCCTCAGCGGCGTTTGTATATCTCCATGGATGAGATTGACAGACTTTTGCGCGGAGGAAAACGCAGCACCGACTACCGGCTGGCAGTGTATTCCTTTTACCGCAACCACACAGACCGCAGGGAGCGCGAGGATTTCTTAAAGAATTACCATGGGGAATACAGCGGGTATCATGGCGGAAATGACAACGTGACCTATCAGCCCGGCAAGGGCGTCCATTTCAGCCATGGCAGTATCACAGAGCCTTACGCCAAGGTGGAGCTGAAATGGAACGCGGTGGAAAAGCGCGTCAGCGCCATGATCGCCCAGGGGCGGTTTTTATCCGAGGATGACCGGGCCGCTATGCCGCAGTATGAAAAACACCAGCTTGCCCGGAACATCCACACTTTCTTTGAGAACGTACCCCAGGAGCAGCCGCACCCCTATCCGTTTGGCTTTGACTATTGGGACGCGGTGAAGCTCATCGAGCCGCAGCTTGACGACCCGGCCCGCGTGGAGGAAATCTACCAGATGATGGTGCCGGTGTGGGAAGCCACCCCGCAGGACGACCGGATGTATAAGTGGCGGCAAACAGCCTTTGAAAACCTTTCTGCGTTCCGGCAGGGTACTTTTACCCTCTTTGCGGAACACAAGGAGCCTGCGGCCCCCGCCATGCCCCCGGAAAAAGCCTATGACCTGGGCTATGGACATCTGGGGAACGGCCTCACTGTCTGGAACAGGCTGGAGGAAGAACACGGGGATTACAAAACGGTGGCCCATATCGCCCCCGACCGCACCGTGCAATTTTATGATGAGGAAATGCCCCAGACGGTGCGGGATCAGATTCAGCATATTGCCGACACCTCAGAAATGACGGTTTCCGCCACTCAGGACGCGCCCGTGTTTCACACGCCGCCCAAAGTGCAGGAACCACCCCAAAAAGAAGAAGCCGCAGACCCCTATTCCAAGCTGGCGGCCCAAGTGCTGTATTTTATTGGCGAGTTTGACGGCTCCCGGATGGGCTATGGGGATACCGACGCGCAGGCAGTAGAAACCATTGCAGAACAGCTCCATGACCCGGCCCGGCGTGAGGAAATCCGAAGGCTTCTGCAATCTTTCCTCGACCATGCCGACCCGGAGGAAGAAATCGCGGCAGACATCACCCTTTGTATAGAAGAAATGGAGGAGCTGCCCCCGGCACTCACCCCGGAACAGGCCCAGCGGGAAGAAATTGCGGGGTATCTGGAAGAAGCTGGGTTTGTGGCTTCCGAAGAATTGATCGCAGACGGCATTGCCGAATACCAAGCCCACGGAGGCGAAGGAAGCAACCGGGAAATTGCAGGCTTTATTGAGCGTGAGTTTTTGACAGAGGAACCGGATACAGAACTTCTGGAAAAGGCAAAGGATCTGATTAACGAGTTTTGTGAGGATGAATACAACGAGCCTGCTGATTTCAGCGACCTGGGGAATGTGGGTCTTGCCTACACCACTATTACAGATGAGAAAATCCCCATCCAGGTCAACGCTGATCTGGTCAACTTCCGCATAGAGAGGTATCTGAACGGCGAATTCCTGGAGCGCAGGCAGTACAAGAGCCTGGAGGAACTCATCCAAAACGAGCTGGAGGAACTGGTCTTTGATAACCTTATCTCTGCTTCAGAGGAAGAACTGGAATCCATCCACATTTTTAACGGTGATCCGGCTTCTCAGGAGAATTACCGGCTGTTGAGCCGCCTAAAAGCCGACTGCGATTACTTTCTGGGGGCTGGCAAACGGGCGGAAAAGCACCTTTGGTCTGGATATGTAAGAACGCATCTTGATAAAATGCGGGAATTATATGCTGCTCTCCCTGAAAAACCGGAATGGCTTGCCCCGGAGGATATAGGGCGCTATGACCGCCTGATGGCCCCGCCTTATCAAGTAGTCGTGTATCCTAACGAGGAGAAAGGGTTTGTAGACAAGCAGAGGTATCAAACGCTTGCAGAAGCGGAACAGGCTGCACAGAAGTATGTGGACGGCGTTATGGAGGGGGAAAGCGACTTTGCCTACGAGGGCGCTGCCGTCTATGACATTCATGAAAACAGATGGCTGTGCGTTTTCAGGAACTTCCCCAATCAATATGCAATCGAGCAAGCTGCACAGGCTCTCTCCCCAGAGGAACAGGCAGAATTACAACCTCTAAAAGAAAGAATGCTCCCGCAGTTGCCCAAGCGCCCCCGCCGTGAGCGCGTGACCTTTGCCCCTCTACACCCGGAAATCCCCAGGGAACAGCGCCATGATTTTCATATCACTGATGACGCCCTGGGGCATGGCACACCCAGCGAAAAATATGCAGCTAACGCAGCCGCCATCCGTACCTTGAAGCAGATCGAGGCCGAGGAACGGCTGGCTACCCCGGAAGAACAGGAGGCGCTATCCCGCTATGTGGGCTGGGGTGGCCTTGCGGACTGCTTTGAAGAAACCAGCCCCCATTACCAGGAACTGAAAAGCCTTTTGGACGAGGACGAGTACGCGGCGGCAAGGGCCAGCTCCCTCACCGCCTTTTATACCCCGCCCGTTGTCATCCGGGGAATCTACAAGGCTCTCTCCCAGATGGGCTTCCAGCAGGGCAATATCTTAGAGCCATCCTGCGGCACCGGCAACTTTTTGGGGCTTCTCCCGGCAGATATGGCAGGCAGCAAAACCTACGGTGTGGAGCTGGACAGTATCAGCGGCAGAATCGCCCAGCAGCTTTACCAGAATGCCAGCATTTCCGTGAACGGCTTTGAAAAGGTGCAAATGCCCGACAGCTTCTTTGATGTAGCGGTGGGCAACGTCCCCTTTGGGGATTTCAAGGTGATAGATAAGCGGTACGACAAGCACCACTGGCTCATCCACGACTATTTCTTTGGGAAGGCGCTGGACAAGGTGCGGCCCGGAGGGGTTATTGCTTTTGTTACCAGCAAGGGAACCATGGACAAGGAAAACTCTGCCGTCCGCAAATATCTGGCCCAGCGCGCCGATTTGATTGGCGCTATCCGCCTGCCGGACAACACCTTCAAGCAAAATGCCGGAACAAAAGTCACCAGCGACATCCTCTTTCTGCAAAAGCGCGACCATATCACGGATTTGGAGCCGGATTGGCTGCATTTGGATACGGATGAAAACGGCATCCGCATGAACAGCTATTTTGTGCAGCACCCGGAGATGGTTTTAGGCGACATGGTGATGGAATCCACGCGGTTTGGCCCGGACAGCGCCTGCAAAGCCCGCGAGGGGGCCGACCTGTCAGAGCTGCTTGCCGAAGCCGTCCAGTTTTTGCAGGCGGAGATCAAGCCCTACGAGCTGGAGGAACTGGACGAGGAGGAAGACCGCTCCATCCCCGCCGACCCGAATGTCAGGAACTTTAGTTATACCGTTGTGGATGGACAGGTGTACTATCGGGAAAACAGCCGTATGCACCCTTTGGAGGTATCCGTGACGGCGGAAAACCGAATCCGGGGCATGATCGAGCTGCGGGAATGTGTGCGCCGGCTCATCGACTACCAGACCGAAGGCTATCCGGACGCAGACGTCAAAGAGGAGCAGGCAAAGCTCAATACCCTGTATGACAGCTTCACAAAAAAATACGGCCTTATCAGCAGCCGGGGCAATAAACTGGCCTTTTCGGAGGACTCCAGCTATTGCCTTTTGTGTTCTCTGGAGGTGCTGGACGAAGATGGCAGCCTAAAAAGAAAAACGGATATGTTCACCAAACGCACCATCCGGCCCCATGTGGCTGTGACCAGCGTGGACACCGCCAGCGAGGCCCTGGCTGTTTCGATTGCAGAGAAAGCCCGTGTAGACATGGAGTATATGGCCCAGCTTTCCGGCAAATCCCCGGAGGAACTGGAGGCCGAGCTTTCCGGCGTGATTTTCCGCAACATCGAAGGCCCGGAAAACCCGGACAGGCTGCGGGGAGCTTCCCTCAGCCTGCAAGCCTTTTCCCCCGTGACGGCGGACGAATACCTTTCGGGGAATGTACGCCGCAAGCTGCGGATGGCAAAAGCCTTTCTGGAGGCGGCCCCGGACAGCCAAAAGGCAGCCGCCCGTAAACAGGTGGAGGCTTTGGAGGCTGTCCAGCCTCACGACCTGGGCGCTGGGGAGATCGGTGTGCGTATTGGCGCGAATTGGGTTCCTATCGACGTATATCAGCAGTTTATGGTGGAGCTGCTCACTCCCTATGGGCAGGCCCAGAATCGTATCAAAATCCTGCGCTCCGAGTCCACCGGCCAGTGGAATATCACCGAGAAAAACTTTGACCGGGCCAATGTCAAGGCTAACACCACCTACGGCACCAAGCGCATGAGCGCCTACCACATCCTGGAGCAAACCCTGAACCAGAAGGATGTGCGGGTTTTTGATTATATCGAGGACGAACATGGCAATAAAAAGCCGGTTCTCAACAAAAAAGAAACCGCTATCGCCCAGGACAGGCAGGAGCTTATCAAGCAGAGGTTTTCCGAGTGGGTTTGGAAAGACATCGACCGCAGGGAACGGCTGTGCGCCATCTACAACGAAACCTTCAATTCCAGCCGTCCCCGTGAATACGACGGCCAGCATATCCGTTTCGAGGGCATGAACCCGGCAATTACGCTGCGGCCCCACCAGATCAATGCCATCGCCCATGTTATGTACGGCGGGAATACCCTGCTGGCTCACGAGGTAGGCGCGGGCAAAACCTTTGAAATGGTGGCCGCCGCCATGGAGATGAAACGGCTGGGGCTTTGCACCAAGTCGCTTGTGGTGGTGCCAAACCATCTCACGGAACAATGGGCGGCGGAATGGCTCCAGCTCTATCCCAGCGCCAATATTCTGGTTGCTACGAAAAAAGACTTTGAAACACAAAACCGCAAGAAGTTTTGCAGCCGTATTGCCACCGGCGACTATGACGCGGTTATCATCGGCCACAGCCAGTTTGAGAAAATCCCCATGAGCGCCGAGCGCCAGCAGGCCATTTTACAGCAGCAGATTGATGAAATCCTGTTTGGCATTGAACAGGCCAAAGCACAGAAGGCGGAACGCTACACCGTCAAGCAGATGGAGCGCACCCGGAAATCCTTAGAGGCAAAGCTGGAAAAACTGAACGACCAGAGCCGCAAGGACGATGTGGTGACGTTTGAGCAGCTCGGCGTTGACCGCCTGTTTGTGGATGAGAGCCATTATTTTAAGAACCTCTTTTTAATGACGAAAATGCGCAACGTAGGCGGGATCGCCCAGACCGAAGCGCAGAAAAGTTCCGACCTCTTTATGAAATGTCGCTATCTGGATGAACTCACCGGAGGGCGCGGCACAATTTTTGCCACAGGCACCCCCATCTCGAACAGTATGGTGGAGCTTTACACCATCCAGCGGTATTTGCAGTACGGGCTGTTGCAGGAAATGGGCCTCATCCATTTTGACGATTGGGCCAGCGACTTTGGAGAAACCATCACCGCCATCGAGCTGTCCCCGGAAGGCACCGGTTATCGGGCCAAGACCCGGTTTGCCAAGTTTTTCAATCTGCCGGAGCTGATGGCCGCTTTCAAACAGGTGGCCGACATCCAGACGGCAGATATGCTCCATCTTCCCGTGCCAAAGGCCAACTTTCACACAGAGGTTATCAAGCCGTCCGAGCTTCAGCAGGAGATGGTGAAAGGGCTGGCGGAACGGGCGGAAAAAATCCGGGATGGAGGCGTTGACCCCCATGTGGACAATATGCTGCGCATTACCAATGACGGGCGCAAGCTGGCCCTGGATATGCGTCTTATCAACCCGCTGGCTGCCGACGACCCAAACGGCAAGGTGGCTGTCTGCGCCCGGAACGTCTACAAAATCTGGGAACAGACCAAAGAACAGCGTTCGACCCAGCTTGTATTCTGCGATCTGTCCACGCCCACCAAAGACGGCTCTTTCAACGTATATGACGATCTGAAAAAGAAGCTCATGGAGCAGGGTATCCCGGAGGATGAGATCGCGTTCATCCATGACGCCGACAGTGAGGTAAAAAAGAAGGCGCTGTTTGCGAAAGTCCGTGCCGGGCAGATACGAGTGCTGATGGGAAGCACTCAGAAGATGGGCGCTGGCACTAACGTACAGGACAGGCTGATCGCCCTGCACGATCTGGATTGCCCCTGGCGGCCTTCCGACCTTCAGCAGCGGCTGGGCCGTATTGTCCGTCAGGGGAATGAAAACGAGGAGGTGGAAATCTTCCGCTATGTAACCGAGGGTACGTTTGACGCTTACCTTTACCAGCTTGTGGAAAACAAGCAGAAATTCATTGCTCAGATCATGACCAGCAAGGCCCCTGTCCGAGTGGCAGAGGATGTGGACGAAACGGCCCTCAGCTATTCCGAGATCAAGGCGCTGGCCACCGGCAACCCTCTCATCATTGAAAAATGCAATTTGGATATGGAGGTGGCAAAGCTCAATATGCTCAAGGCCAGCTATCTCAATCAGCGGTATTCCCTGGAGGAGCTGGTGCTGCGCGAATACCCGGCAGACATCGCTCGGATTACAGAACGGATTGCGGGCTATGAGAAGGATGTGGCGCTGGCAGCCGCCCATCCGAAAGGTCAAGAGGGCTTCTGCGGCATGGTGATCGAGGGCAAACAGTATGCCGAAAAAGAGGACGCTGGCAAAGCTATCATCGACGTTTGCAGCAAAATGACTGGCTCCGACGCGGTTTTGCTGGGAGAATACAGGGGCTTTTCCATGGTGCTGGCCTATGATGGTATCAGCAACGAGTACCGCATTACCCTGAAAGGCACCCTCTCCCATACGGTGACGCTGGGCGCGGATGTGTTCGGCAATATCGCCCGTCTGGACAATGCCCTTGAAAACCTTGCGGGGAGCTTGCAGGCAGAGCAAAGCAGCCTGGAGGAAACAAAAGGGCAGCTTGAAAATGCCCGCGCTGAATTGGGCGCGCCCTTTGCCCGCGAGGAGGAGCTGGCGGAAAAAACCGCCCGATTGAATGAACTGAACGTCCTGCTGAAAGTGGATGAGAAAGACAAGACGCTCATTGACAGCGTTCCCGATGAGGGCGAAGAAGTCCCGGAACGGAAGGTTGTGGGATTGGAGCGTTGATTCCCCTGTGCCGATTGGAGCAATCCAGTCGGCCTTTTACATACCAAGATGGACTTTTTCAAAAAAGTGCTGTATAATAAAAGCGGTTAGCTACAACTAATTCATTTCAGAGGTAAGGAAAATGGGACTGATAAAAAAATATTTTAGTAATACCCGGAAGCCGGACGGGATATTAGGAAAGATGATGGTAAGCGGAATGAATAAAGCTCATGCGGGGGTGTCCGACTGGGGCATAAGGCATTTATCTTCTATCCAGCCCCAGACGATCATAGAATTAGGCTGCGGTGGCGGACGCAATGCGGCCCAGCTTCTTAATAATTTTCCAAAGGCGACGTTGACCGCGTTGGATTATTCTGAGGTGTCCGTAGAAAAAACAAAACAGGTCAATCGGCGGGAAATCCAACATAAGAGGTGCCAGGTATTGCAGGGAGATGTCGCTACACTGCCTTTTTCAGAAAATAGTTTTGATCTGGCCACAGCCTTTGAAACCGTCTATTTTTGGCCGGGGCCTACAGAAAGTTTCCGGGAAGTCTGTCGAGTATTAAAACCGAATGGCTTGTTTTTGATTGTAAATGAATCTGACGGTACAAATAGAAGTGATGAAAAGTGGCTGGATGTCATAGAGGGCTTGCAGATTTTTGATAAAGCACAGCTTTCTAATTTTTTGAAAGACGCTGGCTTTTCAAAGATTATCGTTGACCATGACGAAACAAAGCATCGGCTTTGTATCATGGCGATGAAATAAATAATTGTACGCTTTCACGGGGCCGATTGGAATAGTCCAGTCGGCCTTTTACATATCCGAAGAATACAGCCCCCTTTACATAGCCGGTTGCCCCATGCGGGCAGCTAATTTGTGGCTATGGGAAGGGGGCTGTATTTTTTTATGCCTTTTTACAACCAGGAGGAGATCGAAAAAGCGCGGGAGGTGGACTTGTTCACCTATCTACAAGCCTGTGAGCCGCAGGAGCTTGTCCATGTTTCCGGCAATGTCTACTGCACCAGGGAACACGACAGCCTGCGTATTTCCAATGGCAAATGGTGCTGGTTTTCCCGTGGGATCGGCGGTTACAGCGCGCTGGACTACCTCATCAAAGTCAAGGGCTGTTCTTTCATGGAGGCAATGGAGGCCGTTGCCGGCAGGGCTGCCGCCCCGCCGCCGTCCTTTACGTCCGTTCCAAGGGAAGAAAAACCGAAGCACCTGCTTTTGCCGCCGCCCGCCCCAAACAACCAGGCTATGCTGGACTACCTCAAAGGCCGTGGGATTTCCATGGAGGTGCTGGACTTCTGCGTCCAGACCGGGCGCATTTATGAGAGCCGGAATAAGGGCCATGGAAATGTGGTGTTCGTCGGCTTTGACAAAACCGGAAAAGCGCGGTTTGGCTGCCTGCGAGGGATCAGCGAGGGCCGGTTCCACGGGGATTTAAGCGGCAGCGACAAGCACTATTCCTTTGCCCTGCCCGCCTGCGGGAAAAATCCGGCTGTCCATCTGTGTGAGTGTGCCATTGATGTCATGTCCTATGCCAGCCTTTGCAGGCTGGACGGAATCGACTGGAAACAGCACAACCTGCTGTCTTTGGCCGGGGTATATCAGCCGAAGAAAAAGATTGCGGAGAGCAAGCTGCCTGTGGCCCTCACCCGTTTTTTAGAGGATTATCCTCATGTGAAAACCGTCTATCTCCATCTGGACAACGACGGCCCCGGCAGGATGGCCGCCGAAGCCATCCAGACAGTGATCTCCAAAGAATACGAGGTCAAAAACTGCCCGCCGCCCAGGGGAAAGGATGTGAACGACTACCTGTGCCGAAGGCTGGGTATTCCTATCCGGGGCGCGAAAGGAAAGGAGCAAGAACGATGAGCGAAAGGTGATATTGTCATTCGCCTTGCATAATGTTATCTTTTATGATAACATTATAGACGAGGTGAGAACATGGATGAACTGCATGGACGGCAAAAAATTATTGCCCAGCTTGTAGAGGCCCGGCTGGAACAGGGCGTTTCTCAGGCGGAGCTTGCAAGGCGTGTGGGAACCCAGCGCTCCAATATCTGCCGCCTGGAAAGCGGTGTGCAGAATCCCACGCTGGATATGATTTTGAAGATTGCGTCCGCGCTGGGGAAAGACGTTTCCCTTCTTTTGGACGACAAGGAGGAACCTATGAGCAACATTTACAGTCTGCGTATCTACGACACGGAGCTTATGCGCTTTTCAATGGAGAAGCAGGGATTGTCCGGCCTGGTGGCCGAAATCCTTTATACCAATGAGGAACAGACCCACTTACTGCCCCTGGATATGGAGCGCACCGGCGAGGGCGTTATTCACTGGCTGGAGCGGCGGGTGATTCCCAAAAACCGCGCCTTTGTGGATGAGATTCTGAAAACCCTGGGCCTCAGCCATAACGATACCAAGGGGATCATTGACGTTTGCAAGGGGCTGTCTTTGAACGACAGCTATTGGGTGGTGCCGGAGGGGTTTGAGGGGAAGTTTTCCCAATACAACCTTTATGAAAACCGCTTTTCCGAGATTCTGGCCCTGGTGGCCTACACCGGCGCGGGCGGAAGCCGTCAGGCATTTACCACTTCCCCGGAGCTTACCACAGGCGGTATGCTGCCCAAAGCGTGGCGCTATGTGGAGCAGGACGGGATTTATCTTTATAAAGGCGGCACCACCGGCGCGTCCAACGCAGGCCGGGAACCCTACTGCGAATACTATGCGTCGCAGGTTGCGGAAACCATGGGGTTAAACGCCGTCCACTACGATCTGGAGAACTGGAAAGGCATTACGGCCTCGAAGTGTGAGCTGTTTACGAACATCGACACGGCATATATCCCCATTGGGCGGATTGTGCGCACCGGAGGAATAGCTGCCTGCCTTGCCTGGTACGAGAAGCTGGGGACGGAGTTTTCCGAGCAGCTTTGCAGTATGCTGGTGTTCGACGCGCTGATCTACAACGAGGATCGGCACTTTGGCAACTTCGGCGTTCTGCGTGACAACCACAGTGGGAAGATTATCGCCCCGGCCCCTGTCTTTGACAACGGGCTTTCCTTGTTCTGCTATGCGGGAAAAGAGGACTATGCCCATCTGGACGAGTATGCGAAAACCCGTTCCAACCCCTACAACATCTCCTATGAGGAGGTGTGCGCGGAGGTCATGGGGGCCAGACAGAAAGAGCAGCTTCGGCGGATGATCGGCTTCCGGTTCAAACGGCATGAAAGCCTCAATCTGCCGGAGGAACACTTGCAGGCCATTGAGAAGCACCTGGAGGGCCGAGTGCGGAAGCTCCTTGCCATCCCCACCCGCCGCCGTCAAAAACAGGAAAAGGCAAGATGAAATTAAAACATCCGATTGGAGAGCGTTCTGAAAAAGGGCGCTCTTTTTTGTTGCCCAAGTTTAGAATCAGAAAGGAGTGCAGGCCAATGAACGAGTATGACATTGCAATTCGAGAGACGATGGAAATGACGGTCACGGTGGAGGCAGCGAGCCGCGAGGAGGACCGCCGGATGGTGGAAGAGCGATGGAAAAACGGCGAATATATCCTGGACGCAGACAGCTTCAGGGATGTGGAGTTCTACCCCAGAGGCCGCAGCCGCGACCGGGGCGAACGATGAATTGTTTTTTCGGGCGTTCGGTATTCCCCTGCGGGGAATGGAATGTATATGTACCAGCAAGCATCGCCTTTGTGATACCACAAAGGCAGCTTGTTAGGGGGAACGCCCCCTAATACCCCTTTATCAGAACGGAGGTTTTCTATGGAAGGATTGTTTTTTGCCATTGGGTTTCTGCTGGGCGGCGTGTTCGGCGTGCTGATTATGTGCCTGCTTCAAATCAACCGCTTAGGCAGGAAGGAGGATTCGGAGGAATGAGAAAACGCAACGTACACGTCCAGTTTTGGCTGGACAAAAAAGAGGCGGAAGCCTTCAACAAAAAGGTGAAGCGCAGCGGGCTTTCCCGCGAGGTGTACCTGCGCCACCTGATAAACGGCCTGGTTCCCCAGGACGCGCCGCCCCCGGCATACTTTGACTTTATACGGGAGTTGCACGGCATTGGAAACAACTTAAACCAGATCGCCCAGAAAGCCCATGTGCTGGGCGTCATAGACGAGCGCCGCTACGAGGAAGAAACACGGAAGTTTGACCAGCTCATCCGGGACATCACCAGGGCGGTGATTTTGCCAAAGCCTATGGAGTAAAGCAATGGCTACCACGTCTATCTGGCGGGTGAACGGCTGGCTGGGCAAGGTTCTCATCTATATCGAAAACCCGGATAAGACCGAAAACCCTGCCGCCTACGAGAAACAGGGCATGGACGGCAAGGAGGCCCAGGGCCTCTCCGATGTGATTGAGTACGCCGTCCAGCAGAAGAAAACGGGAAAGATTGCGGTGGACGATGAGGATGTGCCCGTCATGCAGCGGTTTGTGTCCGGGGTGAATTGCAGCCCCACCACCGCCCGCGATGAGATGATCGCCGTCAAAAAGCGGTTCGGCAAGGAGGAAGGCACCGTAGCCTACCACGGCTACCAGAGCTTTGCCCCCGGCGAGGCCACCCCGGAAATGGCCCACGAGATCGGGCTGAAGCTGGCAAAGGCATTGTGGGGCGAGAAATACCAGGTGCTGGTTGCCACCCATTTAGACAAGGCCCACCACCTGCACAACCATTTTGTGGTGAACACGGTTTCGTTTCTCGACGGGATCAAATACCACCGCACGGAAAAGGATTACTTCGACATGCAGAGGGAATCTGACCGGCTGTGCCGGGAGTATGGGCTTTCTGTCATTGAAAATCCAAAGCGTGGAAAATCCAAACACTACGGGGAATGGCGGGCCGAGCAGG
Organism: Ruminococcaceae bacterium Marseille-P2935; assembly: GCA_900104565.1. Classification (GTDB taxonomy): domain Bacteria; phylum Bacillota; class Clostridia; order Oscillospirales; family Ruminococcaceae; genus Marseille-P2935. The sequence continues at coordinate 168,209 of LT629951.1, read as the reverse complement.
AGGGCCGCCCCACTTATCTCTCCCTCATCAAAGCCGATGTAGACGCTGCCATCCGCCAGTCGATGACGGAGAGGCAGTTTTTTTACCGCCTGCGGCAGATGGGCTACGACATCAAGGTGGGGAAAGACATCACGGTGCGCCCTTACGACCGGCCCCATGGCAGGAAATTGGTGCGCAATTTAGGCGAGGACTACTCTCTGGAGAACATCCGCAAACGGATTCTGGCCCAGCGCCGCCCTCAGAGGGTGGAAACGCCGGAGCCGAGGCGGTGCAGGCTTTTGGGGGACTTGAAGCAGGCCAGGAAGGTCACGGGCTTTCGCGCCCTCTACTTCCACTACTGCTACCTTTTAGGGGTATTCCCCCAAAAGCAGAACCGGCAGCGGGGCCATGTGCCCCACGCGCTGCGGAATGACTTGATCCGGGCAGAGGAATTGACGGACGAGGCAAGGCTGCTTTCCCGCCAGCGCGTTGACACCCTGGAGCAACTCAGCGCCTACCAATCGGATGTGGAAGCCCGGCTTGTCAGCCTGACCGAACAGCGGAAAAACCTGTACCGGAAGCTGCGCACCAAGGAGGCGCTTGCCGACCCTGCCCGGCAGGAACAAATCCGGGCGGAGGTTTCCGCCCTTTCTGCGCAGATCAAAGCCCTGCGCCGGGAGGTGAAGCTGTGTGAGGACATTGCGGCGCGCTCCCTCTCCCTCAAAGAAAAGATACGGGCTGCCCGCGAGGAACAGCAGGCTGGAAAAACAGAGAAAACCCGCGAGGAACAAGGCCGGAGGAAACGGCTGGAAAGGAGATGATCGGTTATGAATCACGCAGGCGACGCGGCGGAGCAGGTGGTGCGCATGAGCCTTGAGGGCGCGGAGGTTGCCCTTAAGATCACCGGCGTTGCCGCTAAAAATCTGGCCGCAGCCCTTTATACCATTTTGAAAGACCAGAAGAAAACAAAAGGCAAGGCCCGCATTGAGGCCATGCTGCGGGAAAAGCGGCCCTTAAAGGTTTACACCCTCAAAAAAGAGGACTGCCCGGAGTTTGCCAGGCAGGCCAAGGGCTACGGCATTTTGTATGCCCCCATCCCGGTGAGGAAGGGGGACGATACCATCGACATCCTGGTGTTCGAGGACGACGCGGCGAGGGCCAACCGGATCGTGGATAAGTTCAACCTCACGGTGGTGGATACGGCGTCCATCAAGGAGGACATCGAAAAATCCCGCGAGGAGCGCGGCGGCGAGCCGCAGGCCCCGGAAAAAGCCGCCCCGGAAAAGAGCGAGGACGACAGGCTCTTAGACGAGCTGATGGAAAAACCAGCCCAAAAAGAGAAAAGCCAGCCGGAAAACCCCTCTGCGGAGAAAAGCGTCCCTTTTACCCCAGCGGAGGAAAAATCCCATCCGTCCGCGCCTATCTCAGAGAACAGCAGCAAGTCCGCAAGGGGTACTTCTGATGAGCCGCAGAAGCCGTCTGTCCGTCAGGAGCTTCGTGACATCCAGGCCCAGCGGAAGAAAGAGGCGGAGGCTGCAAAGAGGGAGGAACCGGCTGCACCCCAAAAGAGGGCGGCCCAGAAAACCACGCGGCACCAGCCGCCCAAGCCCAAAAAGAAACCAAAATCGAAAGAGAGGTAATCGGCCATGAATAACTTTGACGATCTGTTTGAACAGCAGCCCCAGCCGGAGGCCACCGAGAAGCCGGAGCCGCAAAAGGAGAAGCCGAAAAAACAGTGGTGGCAGATCCGCGAGGAAAAGCAGCGCAAGGAAGCCTACGCCACCCTGGACAGGGTGTTCGGCGCGTTTTCCGAAGGGCACGGCGACATGAAGGCATATCTGGACACCCAGAGCCGCTTCCCCTTCCACTCCGCCCGCAACGCCATCCTCATCGGGGAGCAATGCCCCAACGCTAAACGTGTGGGCGGCTACAAGGAGTGGGCTTCCCAGGGCGTTGAGATTCTGGAAGAGGAAAAGCGCCTGCCCATCATCATTTTAGAGCCGGGCAAGGCATACCGCCGCGAGGACGGCAGCGTGGGCCAGAACTTCTATGCCAAGGAGGTCTTTGACATTTCCCAGACCACGGCGCGGGACGAGGCCCAGCCCCAGGTGAGCTACGACGACCGCCTGCTCTTAAAGGCCCTCATCAGCAATTCCCCCGTGCCCATCCGCGCGGTGGAGGAGCTGCCCGGCCAGGGGCGCGGGGCCATGTTCGACCCGGAACAGAACGCCATCCTGGTGAAAAAGGGCATGGACGCGCCGGACATCTTCCGCTGCGTCTCTCTGGAGCTTGCCAATGCCCAGCTTGCCCGCAGCAACGCAGAGTATTCCCGCGAAACCGAAGGCTACAAAGCCTATGCCGTCAGCTATATGCTCTGCCAGAGGTACGGCGTGGAAGCGGGAGGCTACAACATCTCCCGGCTGGACGGCGTGCTTCAGGGGCAAGACCCCAAGGAGGAAATCCCGGCAGCCCTCACCGATATGCGCGACACGTTTAAGGAGATCAACGGGCGCATGGCAAGGGCCATGGGCCTCTCACGCGCGGGCAGGCAGAAAGAACAGGAACGGTAAAGGAGGCTGAATGAATGGAACGACAGGAAAAGGTTGTCCTCACGCTGGACAGATACGAGCATGGCATTATGATCCGCGCCCTCAACGAACTGCGAAACGATCTGCTGGAGGAACAGCGCGACCCCGGCCCGGTGGAGGACGTGCTTCTCAAAACCATTGACGCCCCATCCCAAAAAGACAGGAAAGCGAAGCGGCGTGATGAAGCCCGATAACAAAACGGGAGGCCCCTGGCTCTATGCCCTGGGGCTGATCCCGGCAGTCTGGCTTGCCCTGCTCATTGCGCCCTCTCTTTCCGGGGGGCTTTCCGAAATCCTGGAGGCCCTGCCTGCGGCAATGAACCATCCCTTTCAGATTGCATGGTGTGAGGACAGTGTAAAAACTGTCCTCATTTTTATTGCCGCCTACGGGCTGGGCATTGGCATTTACCTCTCATCCAGGCGCAACTACCGCAGGGGCGAGGAACACGGCTCCGCCAAATGGGGCGATCCGCGGGCCGTGAACCGGAAATACCGGGATAAAAACCCGTTTCAAAACCGCATTTTTACCCAGCACGTCCGCATGGGGCTGGACGGGAAAAAGCACCGCAGGACGTTAAACACCCTGGTCTGCGGCGGCAGCGGCGCGGGAAAAAGCCGCTTTTATGCAAAGGTCAATATCTGCCAGGCCAACACCTCTTTTTTCATCCTGGACTGCAAAGGAGAGCTGCTGCGGGACTGCGGCGGCCTGCTGGAACGGCAGGGCTATGAGATTAAGGTGGTTGACCTTTTGAACATGAACAAAAGCCACTGTTATAACCCCTTTGCCTATCTGAAAAACGACAACGATGTGCAGAAGATGGTGACGAACCTGTTCAAAGCCACCACCCCCAAAGGGAGCCAGTCAAACGACCCCTTCTGGGATACGGCGGCCAGTATGCTTCTTATGGCGCTGGTGTTCTATCTCCACTACGAGGCCCCGGAGGACGAGAAAAACTTCCCCATGGTCATGGAAATGCTGCGGGCCGGTGAGGTGCGGGAGGACGACGACAGCTATCAATCCCCGCTGGATGAGCTGTTTGAACGGCTGGAAATGCGCTCCCCCGACCACATCGCGGTGAAGTATTACAAGGACTACCGCTCCGGCAGCGCCAAGACCTTAAAATCCATCCAGATCACGCTTGCTTCACGTCTGGAGAAGTTCAACCTTTCATCCGTGGCGGCCCTCACGGCCACCGACGAGCTGGAGCTTGCCAGCCTGGGGGAAAAGAAAGTGGCGCTCTTTGCCCTCATCCCGGACAACGACGCCAGCTTCAATTTTTTAGTGAGCCTTTTGTATGCCAGCACCTTTCAGGAATTGTTTTACAGCGCCGACCGGGTACACGGCGGGAGCCTGCCTGTGCCGGTGCATTTTTTGATGGACGAGTTTGCCAATGTCAGCCTGCCCGATGATTTCGACAAGCTGCTGGCTACCATGCGCTCACGGAATATTTCTGTGTCCATCATCATCCAGAACATCGCCCAGCTCAAGGCGCTGTACGAGAAACAATGGGAATCCATCATGGGCAACTGCGATGAATTTCTCTACCTGGGCGGCAACGAATCGTCCACCCACAAGCTCATCTCGGAAAGCTATCTGGGCAAAAGCACCCTCTGGCTGGACACCTACGGCAAGAGTACCGGCCATTCGGGCAGCTACTCTACCAACAACCAGATCACGGGCCGGGAGCTGATGACCCCGGACGAGGTGCGTATGCTGGACAACCGCCTGGCCCTGCTCTTTATCCGGGGCGAGCCGCCGCTGATGGATGAAAAGTACGAATTGCTAAAGCACCCCAATGTGAAATACACCACCGATGGCGGCGCGCCAGCCTATGCCCACGGCGGCACGGAAAACGCTGTGGCGGGCTTGACCATCAGCCGCCTTACCCCCGGCGACCTTGCAAATCTCAAGGAGCCGGATGTGACCTGTGAGCTTCTGTCCGACGAGGACATGGAGAAAATCTTTCAATTCAAGGAGGAAAAGCAAAATGAAACTGTTTAACAAGGAAAGCAAGAAGAACAAGGAAACCCGCAGCCTGCCTATGAGCAAAAAGGGCAAAAGCGCCCTTACCGTCTACTCGGCCCTGGTGCTTATGCTGTGCTGCTGCACCACCACGGCCTTTGCTGCCAGCGACCCCTTGACGGTTATCAACAACCTCAGCGACTTCATTTTCGGCCTCATCCGGGCTATTGGTATGATCCTGCTGGGCTTCGGCGTGGTGCAGATCGGCCTCTCTCTCAAATCCCATGACCCCAGCCAGAGAGCCAACGGCTTCCTCACTTTGGCAGGCGGCGTTGTGATTACCTTTGCTAAAGAAATCTTAACCCTGATTACCGGCTGATGAAAAACGGCGGCATAGGGGCGGGCCACAGCGGCCCGCCCCTGTTTCTGCCGGAAAGGAGGTCTTTGAATGTCCGATAACTGGGTTGTGCAAAACCTGCAAAATGCCCTTGACACCTGGAACAAGTATCTGTCTGAAATCTGGCAGCTTATCACCCAAAGCCCGGAGCAGTTTAAGGGCGGCTCCATCTGGAGTGTGATCGTCAACATCCACGACGCGGTGCGGGCTATCGGCCTTGCGCTTCTGGTGCTGTTCTTTGTCATCGGGATTGTGAAAACCTGCGGCAGCTTTGCCGAGGTGAAAAAGCCGGAACACGCCTTAAAGCTGTTCATCCGGTTTGCCATTGCCAAGGGTGTCGTGACCTATGGGCTGGAGCTGATGATGGCCCTCTTTAACATTGTCCAGGGCCTTGTTTCCACCATTATGAACGCGGCGGGCTTTGGAACCGCACAGCAGACCGTTCTCCCACAGGAGATCATTGACGCGGTGGAAAGCTGCGGCTTCTTTGAGAGTATCCCTTTGTGGGCGGTGACGCTCATCGGCGGGCTGTTCATCACCGTTCTCAGCTTCATTATGATTATGACCGTCTACGGGCGGTTTTTTAAGCTCTATTTATACACGGCCATCGCGCCGGTGCCTCTGTCCACCTTTGGCGGGGAACCCAGCCAGAACGTGGGCAAGAGCTTCATCAAAAGCTATGCCGCCGTGTGCCTGGAGGGGGCAATCATCGTGCTGGCCTGCATTATCTTCTCCCTGTTCGCGGCTTCACCCCCTGCGGTTGACCCCAACGCGGCGGCAGTTACCCAGGTGTGGAGCTATGTGGGCGAGCTGCTGTTCAATATGCTGGTGCTTGTAGGCGCTGTGAAGATGGCCGACCGCGTGGTGCGCGAGATGATGGGCCTGTAAAGGAGGAAAAGTCAATGGACGATACAAGAAACGAGGTTTGCCGCAAGGTGCTGGAAACGCCTCTTGAGGACATCCGGGAGGATGTGTTCTTCCGCGCCGACAACTTTCAGAATGAGCCGTGGTACGGCGAGTTTCAGATCTACCGCAATCTGGGCGTTTGCCAGCCCAAGCCGGAACACGTCCTGGAGGTGCAGAAGGCGCTGAAAGTCATGGGCTATCCCACCCACGCTGCCGAGCGGAACGGGAAAACCTATCTTCTCCCCGGCGAAAAACAGCCCGAAAGCACAAAGACGTTGAGGGAGGAATGGAAAATGGCGCGGCTGGAGGAACAGAAAGAAGCTGCCTCTCGGCTGTTTTAGAAATCTTCCCGGCAAAAGGGCCGGGAGCGTTAAGAAACGGAGGGATATGTTTTGAACATGAGCAAAGAAAAGCTGATGAGGCTTGCCGGGCGCGCCCTAAAGCGTACCGAATCCTATCAATGGAACCGGGGGCTGGATGTGCCGGATGAGGAAAACTACAAAATCGACTATCTGCTGGTCAAGGGCAGCAAGGCTTCCCCGGAGGACGTGATAGCCTATGCGTCCTTTGAGGACGATATGGTGCGGTTCCATCCGCTGCGGGAAAACGACCAGCCTTTTGCGCATTACGGCGAGTGCTTCACTTACGATTCCGACCTGTTTGAGCCTTTGGAGCAAGGATATTCCCTGGCTTGTATGTCGCCGGAGGCCCATGCCTGCGCCTGGTATGAAATCGAAGATTTACAGGGCGGGATCGAACACCAGGCAGGTATGCAGAGCTATTTGCACTACTGCAAGCAGCACGGCGTTACCAGGGTGCAACTGGCCCGTCTGGCGGACTATGACGGCATGGATGTGATGAAGCTCTATGACCGGCAGGCTGTCAGAGGGGCGCAGGGCAAGCAGAAAAAAGAGTTTGAGCGATAACGGGAGGTGGCATTTTGGAAGTCAAGATCAACCGCGAAATCCGCAACTACACCGAATCCATGTTTTTCGGTTTGAGTATGCGGCAATTCATTTTTTCCATTCTGGCCTGCGGCGTGGCCGTGGGCCTTTACTTTCTCCTGCGCCCCTACTTTGGCGTGGAAACCCTTTCCTGGGTTTGCATTTTGGGCGCGTCCCCCTTTGCCATGCTGGGGTTTATCACCTACCACGGCATGACGGCGGAACAATTCATCTGGGCGTGGCTGCGCTCGGAAATGCTGGAGCCAAAGGAGATAAAGTTTGAGGACGGCAACTATTACTATGCTGCTTTGAAAGATGTGATCGAGGGGCGGCAGACCGGGCGGCCCGTCAGAAAGCAGCCCAAAGAGCCGAAACAGTTTTACAAGCGGAAGGAGGCAACCCATGATTAAAACGTTGAAAACCATGTCCAAGCAGGACAAGGAGCGATATACCGTACCCCGGAAGGTGCAGGATGTGATCCCCGTCCGCCGTATCTGGCAGGACGGCATTTTTTTGACCGGAAACAAGTTCTCCAAAACCTATCAGTTCAGCGACATCAATTATCTGGTGGCAAGCCGCGAGGATAAAGAGAGTATGTTCCTCATCTACTCGGAGCTTCTCAACTCCCTGGATTCTGGAGCGGTGACGAAAATCACCATCAACAACCGGAGGACGAATAAGGCAAACTTTGAAAACTCCATCCTCATGCCTATGCAGGAGGACTTCCGGGACGAGTACCGCAGGGAATACAATCAAATGCTGCTCGATAAGGCCACCGGGGCCAATGGAATCACCCAGGAGAAATATATCACCATCTCTGTGGTGAAGAAAGATATTGAGGAGGCCCGCGCCTACTTTTCCCGCGTGGGGGCCGACCTCATTTCTCACTTTGCCGCCCTGGGTTCCAAGTGCGTGGAGCTGGACGCTTCCGAAAGGCTACGTATCCTGCACGATTTCTACCGCCAGGGCGAGGAGGCAGAGTTCTCCTTTGATTTGGCGGCTATGGCAAAGCGCGGCCACGATTTCAAGGACTATATCTGCCCCGACAGCATGGAGAAGAACAGCGACTATGTGAAGCTGGGTGACAAGTTTTGCCGGGTGTTGTTCCTCAAGGATTTTGCCAGCTATATCAAGGACAACATGGTGACGGAGCTTACGGATTTCAACCGCAATCTGATGTTCTCCATTGACGTGGTTCCGGTGCCTACGGATGAGGCTGTGCGGGAGGTAGAAAACCGCTTATTGGGCGTGGAAACGAACATCACCAACTGGCAAAGACGCCAAAATGCCAATAACAACTTTTCCGCCGTGGTGCCCTATGACATGGAGCTTCAGCGCAAAGAGAGCAAGGAGTTCCTGGACGATCTCACCACCCGTGACCAGCGCATGATGTTTGCGGTGATTACCCTGGCGATCACCGCCGACACCAAGGAGCAGCTTGACAGTGACACCGAGGCGGTGCTTTCCGTGGCAAGAAAGCATATGTGCCAGCTTGCGGTTCTCAAGTTCCAGCAGCTTGACGGGCTGAACACGGCCCTGCCCATTGGGGTGCGCAAAATCAACGCCTTCCGTACCCTCACCACCGAGAGTTTGGCGGTGTTCATCCCCTTTAAGGTGCAGGAGATCCAGGACAAGGGCGGCATTTACTTTGGGGAGAACGCTATTTCCCACAACCTCATCATGTGCAACAAGGCGAACCTGTTAAACCAGTCGGCTTTTTACCTGGGCGTTCCCGGCGCGGGAAAATCTTTTGCGGTGAAAGAGCTGATCGCCTTCCTTATGCTCCATCCCAATTACGCCAATGATGAAATCCTCATTTGTGACCCGGAGGGCGAGTTTGGCGCACTGGTGAAAGCCCTGGGCCGCGAAAAGGCTACGGTGGCCCACCTGGTGGCAGGCGGAAAAGACAAGCTCAATTCCATGTATATGGTGGAGGGTTACGGCGAGCAGAATCCCATTGTGGAGAAGTCGCAGTTTGTTATGTCCCTCATCGAGCAGATCGACAAGCGCGGCGTGGGGCCGCAGCATAAATCCATCATCGACCGCTGCACCGCCCTTGTTTACCCGGAGGCGGAAAAAGAGGGCCGGGCCGCCACTCTCTGCGACCTGCGGAACAAGCTGCTGGAGCAGCCGGAGGAAAAGGCAAAGGAGATCGCCCTTTCCCTGGAGCTTTACACCACCGGCTCCCTGGACATCTTTGGCCGCGACAGCACGGTGGATTTGAATAAGCCCTATGTGGTGTTCGACATCCACGGCCTGGGCGAGCAGCTAAAGCCAGCCGGTTCCCTCGTCATCACCGACACCATCTTGAACCGCGTGACTCTCAACTGGAAACGAGGCAAGCGCACCCACGTCTTTATCGACGAGTTCCATGTGATGTTTGAAAATGAGCAAAGCGGTATTTTCTTTAACAGCGCATGGCGGCAGTTCAGAAAGCGCGGCGCTTATCCTACGGCCATTACCCAGAACGTGGAGTACCTTTTGGATTCCGTCCAGGCCAGCACCATGCTCAGTAACTCGGAATTTATCGTCATGCTCAACCAGGCGGCTTCCGACCGGGAAAAGCTCTCCAAGCTCCTCAATATCTCTAAGGAGCAGATGAGCTATGTCACCAACGCGGACGCGGGCTGCGGCCTCATCCGCTACGGCAGCGCACTGGTGCCTTTTGTCAACCGTTTCCCGCGCAATACAAAGCTGTATGCCCTGATGACCACCAAGCCCGGTGAGGGCGTGTTCGGCGGCGAGGAGGTTTTGGTATGAACAGGCTCAATATCCGGTTTGCGTCCGCAGAACACCGCGATTTCTTTTTGCGGATGATGAGTGAGGCCCGGAAAAATGACTGCTATCATCAGTCTTTCTTTTATGTCATGGGGATTGCCCCGGAAACACGGGCCAACATCCGCCAGATGTTTGATTTCAAGCAGGACTGTATCAAACCGGAGGGTATGCACGGCGGTTGGCAGACCAGCGGCACCGTCCGGGTGTGCCGTTTGGCCTTTAACCTTTGGAACGGCTATACCGAGCCGGAACACAGCAACGCCTATTCCCCGGAAGATCTGTTCTGCTGCGAGTTTGCCCCCTATTTCATGGAGGGCATGAAAATCCGTTACCCGGAATACTGCCGGGAGCTGCCGCCTGCCAGAAAGCAGGCGGAACCAGCCCGATAATGGCTTTGATAGGAGGAAAATAAGATGGCTGAATTGACCTATACGCTGGGGGAACATCCCCAGATCATCGAGCTTCTCTCTGTGCTGGAGAAAAACAACCTTCAAAGGCAGAAGGAAGAAGTGCAGGCCCTGGTGGGGTATATCGACGGCATGGAGGATAAGCTGGCCCAGATGATGGAGGAGATGAAAGAAATCCGTTTGGAGGTTGGCAAGCTCCACGACAAGGGAATCCGGGCCAAATGCGCGCAGCTTGTGACAGCGGCGGAAGGCAAAATCCAGCAGGTAAAAGCGATGGTTTCCACCGCCAAGGCAAACCTCATTTCCTCTGCCGGGCGCATGGTGCAGACCTTTCAGGAAAAGGGGCGCTCCGCCCTGCGTCATGCGGTGCAGGCTTTGCGTATTCCCGCCGTTCTCTCGCGCATGGAACACGGCTTCTCTCATGCCGGCAAGGCGATGGAGCAATGCGCCGGGAAGCTGGATGTATTCCGGGAGGAGCTGCATCAGGCGGGAATCCACATGAAAAGCGCCGGGCGCGCCCTTGCAGGCAAAGAAGTACAGCAGGCCCAGGAGCTGGAGGCCGACAAAGGCGTGCTTGCCAAGCTGCGGGGCCTGTTTCTGTCCTGCGGCAAGACCTTTTCCGGGATGGAGCGCGGCGCGGCCCGGCTGGCTGAAAAAGCAGGCAGTGAGAAATCATCCGTAAAATTGGAGCTGCGGGAACTGAAAGCGGCCCCGGACGCACCGCACCGGCAGGCAGCCAGCAAAGAGCAAGCGCGATAAGGACAAGGAGGGTAAAGAAAATGAGTGATAAAGTGAAAACCAGACGGATGATCGCAGGGGCGGCCTTTTGTGCCGCCCTTTTCCTTTTCTCCGGGGCTATGCTGGCCCGTGAATATCTCGACCAGAAGCAGAGCGCCGAAGCCTTTGAAGAAGTGGCGGAGCTGATAAAGGAGGATGTGGAGCTGCCCGCGCTGGAGCTGGAAAACGCCCCGGCCACGGAAGAAGTAACTGCGTTTGAGAAATACGCTGATGTGTACGCCAAAAACAGCGACCTGGTGGGCTGGGTTTCCATCCCCGGCACCCGGATTGATTACCCTGTCATGCAGACCAAAGACAGCCCGGATTTTTACCTCAAACACGCCTTTGACAAATCGTACAGCAGTTACGGCGTGCCTTATCTGGCCGAAAACTGCGACGTTGGCATTTCCGACAATCTGGTGTTGTACGGCCACCACATGAACAACGGCACAATGTTCTCAGACCTGTGCAAGTATGCAAGCGAGGATTTTTACCGGGAGCATAAGACCATCTGTTTTGATACCCTGGACAGCTTTGGCGAGTATGAGGTGATCGCCGCCTTTAAGACGGTGGCCTATTCCGGGGAGGGTTTCAAGTATTACCACTTTGTCAATGCGGAGAGCGCCGAGGCTTTTGACGAGTATATTGCAGAGTGCAAGGCGCTGGCCCTTTATGATACGGGCGTGACTGCGGAATATGGCGACAAGCTCATTACCCTCTCCACCTGTGAATATTCCCGGACAAACGGCAGGATGGTTGTGGTGGCAAAGCTGCTTGACGCATAAGGACGCGCCCGCCCTGGGAAGGAGGTGAAGCCTATGGGCAAGGGTATTAAGACAAGGAGTGTTGCGGATAAGACGATCAAGGCGATTGATAAAGCGGCGGTTGCTTCAGAACGGATGAAAGAAGCATATATCCGCACCAAAGACAAGGGCGAGCATGGCCTGTATGCAGAGGAAGGCTCTCCCGGCGAGTATGCGTCCGACCGCATTTCTTCCGGGGTTGAAAACACGGCCCGTGAAGCTGTCCACCAATTTGACAAGCAGGGCCGCAAAGGGGTTAAGACCACCAAAGAGAACATTTCCAAGGTCAAAGAAAAAATCCAGAAGCACAAGGCCGCAGCCGAACAGCCTAAAAAACAAGCGGAGAAGCAGGCGGCAAGACAGACCAGACAGGCCGCAGACCGTCTTTCGGAGCCGGTGAAAACCATCCGGCAGGAGCGCGGGGCTGTCAAGACACTGGATCGGGGCCAGAAAAGCATTAAAACAGTGGACAGGAGCCGCAAGACCATCAAGCAGGCGTCCTCTACTGCCAAAGGGACGGTGAAAACCGCCAGCAAATCCATCAAGACGGCGGAAAAGACAGCCAAAGCCAGTATCAAGACTACCCAGCAAGCAGCAAAAACGGCTCAAAAAACAGCCCAGGCCACAGCCAGGGCCGCCAGAGCTGCCGCCCATGCTGCCCGCGTTGCGGCGAAAGCGGCTGTGACTGCGGCAAAGGTGGCGGTCAAGGCCACCATCGCAGCGGTGAAAGCCATCATAGCAGCAACAAAGGCGCTGATTGCTGCCATCGCTGCGGGCGGCTGGGTTGCGGTGCTGGTGATTATTGTGATCTGCCTCATTGGCATGATTATCGGCTCCTGCTTTGGGATTTTCTTCTCCGGGGAGGACTCCGGCACCGGGCAGACCATGCAGACCGCTGTGCAGGAGATCAACGCCGAGTACGAGGAAAAGCTGGAGGAAATCAAAACTTCCCACACCTACGATGTGTTGGAGATGTCCGGCAGCCGGGCGGTTTGGAAAGAGGTGCTTGCGGTTTATGCGGTGAAAACCACCACCGACCCGGACGCTGCCCAGGAAGTCGCCACCATGGATGACTCCAAAAAGCAGCTCTTAAAGGATATTTTCTGGCAGATGAATGAGATCTCATCCAGCACCTCTACCAAGACGGAAACCATCATTGAAACATCCGATGACGGGCATGGGAATATCGTGGAAACAGAAGTCACCGTCACCCGCACCTATCTGTATATCACGGTCAGCCACAAGACGGCGGAGGAAATGGCCAATCAGTTCAGTTTTCACGAAGATCAACGGGAACAGATGGCAGAGCTTCTGGCCGATGAGAACAGTTCCCTCTGGAGCCAGGTGCTTTATGGCATTACCGGAGGCGACGGCGAGATCGTCACCGTGGCGCTCTCCCAGGTGGGGAATACGGGCGGTGCGCCCTATTGGAGCTGGTACGGCTTTGACAGCCGTGTGGAATGGTGCGCCTGCTTTGTGAGCTGGTGTGCCAATGAGTGCGGCTATATCGACGCTGGTGTTATTCCGAAGTTTGCGGCCTGTGCGTCCCAGGGTGTACCCTGGTTTAAGGAGCGCGGGCTGTGGCAGGACAACAGCTACGAGCCGCGCCCCGGTGACATCATCTTTTTCGATTGGGATGATGGAGGCCAGGACGGCTCATCCGACCATGTAGGGATTGTGGAGAAGGTGGAGAATGGCCGCGTCTACACCGTGGAGGGCAACTCCGGTGATTCCGTGCGCCAGAACAGCTACCCCGTGGGATACTATGAGATTTATGGGTACGGCACCCCTGCTTATTAACAGCCTCAAAAAAGAAGAAGCCCAGCCGCCTGCGCGGCTGGGTACATAGAAATCAGGCGAAATAACAAAATAAGAGTAGGCTCCACTTGACAGTAAAACAAAAATATGCTATTCTAACTTTTGTTTGATAATCCGATTATCTTAAATAAAATGTTTATCTAAGAAAGGAGGAAATATTTTGAGTTATTGCTCCGACTTGACAAAAGAGCGGATTATGGAATGTGCGAAAGCAGAATTCCTTAAAAAAGGCTTTCAGGCAGCGCAACTTAAAGATATTGTTACCGCTGCAAAGGTTACAACAGGTGCAGTATATCGTCATTTCAAGGATAAAGAAGCGCTATTTTTGGCTTTGATTGAAGATGTCTACCATTATACATTAGATTTTATGGATAATGCAGAGCCTTACGATAAAGTTGGAATTAGAGAAGCCATTGAGAGGGATTCTGTTGAAGCGTCATATATGCAGGCCATGACATACATTAACTATATGTACGATCATTTAGAGGAATTTCAGCTCTTGTTGAAATGCAGCAAAGGCTCTCGCGTCGAAAATTTTATAGAAGAAATTACAAACCAATATGCGAAGCAGAATTCCGAATTTGTAAAAGCGGCATATGAAGCGGGATATACAAAATACCTGCCAAGCGATATAGAAATACATATTTTGACACATGGCTATATTACTGCACTATGCGAGTGTATTTTGCACGATGTTCCTTATGAAAAAGCGGAGGATTACGTAAAAAACATCATAAAATTCCAGCATTATGGATGGTATGGTGTATTAGGACTTCCGTTCAAATAAGTGGCTTTGGCCATTTATTTTTTACCAAATGGTTAGTTTTTGCTAACTTATTTAAGGAGGATTCTTTCATGGAGAAGAAAAAGAAATCCGGAGCAATTCATCAACTGCTGGATTATGCCGGAAATAATAAAAAGCAACTATATCTTTCAACCTTTCTTGCAACGCTGGGAGAATTGTTTGGGATGGCTCCCTTTATTGCAGTGTCATTATTAGTTGCAGAATTATTTAACAAAACAGCGACCATTCAAAATGTATGTATCTTGTTTGCGGTTGCTTTGGGTGGACAGATATTAAAGCTATGGCTTACATACCAGTCCTCTTTCATGTCGCATAAGGCGACATATAAAATATTGAAAAATATCCGTAGTATGATTGCAGATAAGATGCTTCGGGTGCCCATGGGCGTTATGCTGGATACACCGACCGGCAATTTCAAAAATTTGATGGCGGATACGGTTTCAAAGTTAGAGGATTCGATGGCTCATTTCATGCCTGAGATAACCTCTAATATAGTGGCTCCCCTGTGCTGTATACTACTGGTATTTATTCTTGACTGGCGCATGGGATTAGCGGCATTGATAACAATTCCTCTCGGACTTTTGGGATACATTGGAATGATGAAAGACTATGTGAACAAAAGTACTACTTACATGAAATCGCAAAACGCGATGAACAGTACGCTGGTTGAGTATGTAAACGGGATAGAGGTTATTAAGGCTTTTAATCAAGGAAGCGCCTCTTATAGTAAATTTACAGGTGCAATCAACTTCTTTCACGACAGCACTCTGGCCTGGTGGAAGCAAAGTTGGCTTTGGTCAGCCGTGATTCAAGCTGTAATGCCTACAACATTGCTGGGAACGCTGCCGATTGGAGCATGGCTTTATATGACTGGAACATTACCTCTGTCAGATTTTATCACTTGCATTATCCTTCCCATTGGATTTATTGCTCCGCTTATGCGAGTTGGGAAGTATTCTGAACAATTTAATATGGTGAAAGCTTGCCTCGACCAAATACGAGAGTTTATTGAGAAACCGGAATTGAGCCGTCCAGAAAAAAATGCTGTACTGGATGAAACAGCCTATCGCTTTGAAAATGTTTCTTTTGCTTATAATGAAACAGAAGTTCTGAAAAATGTGTCCTTTGAAATCAAACCCTGCACGGTTTCAGCGATTGTCGGCCCTTCTGGTTCCGGCAAATCAACGATTGCAAAACTCATGGCTGGTTTTTGGGATGCTACAAAGGGAGAGGTCATTTTCGGTGGAAAAAATATCAAAGAGATTCCTTTTGCCCAGTTGATGGGTGAGGTCAGTTATGTGGCTCAGGACAATTTTTTGTTTGATGAAAGTATCCGTGAAAACATTCGTCTCGGAAAGCCAGATGCGACAGACGATGAGGTGGTAGCTGCTGCGAAAGCTGCCTGCTGTCATGACTTTATCGTAAATCTGGAAAACGGATATGATACAAATGCCGGAGACGCTGGAGAAAAACTTTCTGGCGGAGAGCGTCAGAGAATTACTATTGCAAGAGCGATTCTTAAAAATGCAAGAGTGATTATTCTTGATGAAGCTACAGCCTATGCTGACCCAGAGAATGAATATCTCATTCAAAGTGCTATCAGCAAGCTTGTAAAAGGAAAAACGCTTATTGTAGTGGCTCATCGTCTTGCAACGATCCAGAATGCAGATCAAATCCTCGTGGTGGAAAATGGAAAGATTGTCGGCTGCGGCAGACAGAAAGAGCTTCTGTCAAAATGCCCGCTTTATCAAAGGTTATGGAGAGATTATGTGAGTTCAGCAGATCAAGTGGAAGGAGGATTTTAATATGTTTTCAATTATAAAAAGGATTTTACGGTTATCCGGAAAATATCGTTCCCGTGTAATTGTCGGGTTGATCTTCAATGCTCTAAAATCCTGCTGCGCTGCCTTTGTATTTTTTGCGGTGCTATTGGTAATGTTGAATATCGAACACTTGACAGGAACTGTCATTTTACAGGCATTTGGAATTATTGTACTTAGTGTTTTAGGCCGTTTTTTATTTCAGTATCTAAGCGATGTGTTTATGAGTGCGTCTGGATATGAGATTTTTCGGGAAAAGCGTCTTGAGATTGGAAATCAGCTAAAACGGGCACCGATGGGGTATTTTACAGAAAACAATCTCGGCACCGTACAAACGGTATTGACAACAACAATTTCCGATCTGGAAGGAAATTGTATGCTTGCATTGACTTTTTTGGTGGGGGGCTTTGTTCAGGCACTTGCCATGACGTTAATGTTGGGTATATTTTGCTGGCAGATTGGCCTTTTAGCCTTAACGGGAATTTTAGCAGGAATTCTTGTGTTGGGCCAGATAAAAAAACGAGCCGGAGCACATACAGAAGATATGCAAAATGCCCAGGAATTGCTGGTGGGGAGCGCGTTAGAATATATAAAAGGTATTTCTGTTCTGCGCATATTTGGGAAAGGCAAAGAAGGGAAAGGAAAGGTGGATCAAGCCTTTGAAAACAAGTGTCGCAGCGATATAGCGGTTACAGTCTCTACTGCTGGAATTATGAAGATATATGAAGCCGTATTTAAGATTACAAGCTGTCTATTATTTTTGTTTTCAGCCCTACTCTATTTATGGGGAGTTATTACCTTACCCTATTGCCTTTTGTTTATCATCTGTGCATTTTTAATGTTTATGGAACTGGAACTGATGAATGATGGAGCTTTTTTGAGTAAAATGCTTGCTACGCAGTTAGATCGGCTGGATCTTATCTCAGATATACCAGTTTTAGATGTTGGCGGAAAGGACATTGCTCTGAAATCATATGAGATTGAACTAAAAGATGTTACTTTTGCTTATGACAGCCGTTCCATTTTGGATGGAATTAACTTAAAAATTCCCCAAAACTCTACCTGTGCTATCGTTGGGCCGTCAGGTTCTGGAAAAACAACTTTGTGTAATATCATTGCAAGGTTTTGGGATGTAAAGTCCGGCAGTGTTAAAATTGGAGGGCATGACGTAAGAGAATTTACCTGCGACAGTCTTTTGTCATATGTAAGCATGGTATTTCAAAAAGTGTACCTGTTCAATGATA
Organism: Ruminococcaceae bacterium Marseille-P2935; assembly: GCA_900104565.1. Taxonomy (GTDB): domain Bacteria; phylum Bacillota; class Clostridia; order Oscillospirales; family Ruminococcaceae; genus Marseille-P2935. The sequence goes on along the minus strand of LT629951.1, from coordinate 150,981 downwards.
CGATTGAAAACAACATCAAATTTGGCAAACCTAATGCGTCTCATGCAGAAGTAGTGGCGGCAGCCAAAAGAGCTTGTTGCCATGATTTTATTGAGGCACTCCCTCAAGGATACGAAACGATGATAGGAGAAGCAGGTTCAACCCTGTCCGGAGGTGAAAAACAGAGAATCTCAATAGCAAGGGCAATATTGAAAGACGCACCCATCATTATTTTGGATGAAGCGACATCCAGCGTAGACCCGGAAAATGAGAAAGCCCTTTTGGACGCAATTTTTGAACTAACCAAAAACAAAACATTGATTTCCATTGCTCACAGGCTATCCACCGTTCGGACAGCAGATCAAATTGTTGTCATTGACCAGGGGCATATTGTTCAGCACGGAACTCATGAGGAATTGGCAAAAAAAGAAGGGGTTTATCGTACTTTTCTGGAATGCCGGGAAAAATCCATCAGTTGGAAGTTATGAGGTGTGCCGCCATGAAAAAACAAATTCCAATTATATCCTTTGAGCATACCTCTTTTCAATATGAAGGACAGATACAGGAAAATCTAAGGGATGTAAACCTTACTATAAAATCGGGAGAATTTCTTGTTATTACCGGGCAAAGTGGATGTGGAAAGACCACGTTAACCAGGTGTATCAATAATTTGATTCCACGCTTTTTTGAAGGTGTATTATCCGGTGAAGTTATTGTGTCAGGGCGATCCATTAAGGAATCAGACGCTGGTGAGGCTGGAAAGGAGATTGCCTCAATCTTTCAAGACCCACGCAGTCAGTTTTTTACTACTAACAGCTCCAGCGAGGTTGCGTTCGCCTGTGAAAATTATGGAATCCCTCATGAAGAAATCGTCAAACGTGTTGACAGAGCCTTTCAATCATTGGATATGGAAAATCTAAAAGACAGAGATATTTTTACTCTGTCCAGTGGAGAAAGGCAAAAAATCGCATTTCTTGCAGCGACTACGCTTAATCCTCAAATTTATGTACTGGACGAACCATCGGCTAATTTAGACATTCATGCAATTTTACAGATGAGGAAAATCCTTTCTGCCTTGAAAGCCGCAGGACACACAATCATTGTCTCCGAACACAGGCTATTCTATCTATACGGGCTTGCAGATCGATTTTTAATTATGAAAGAGGGACGAATCTGCGAAGAATTAACAGGTGAGGAGATGGCAAAGCTATCTGCTTCTCAAATGCGCAGCAGGAGGCTTCGTCCGTTAAATCTCAATACGATACAAATAGAAAAGATAGAGCCGATTGGGCATTCAGAAGTATTTCTCCAAATTAAAAACATGAGTTTTTCACATAAGGCTATGCCGGAGCTTCTTCACAGCATTTCAATAGAAGCTCATAAGGGAGAAACGATTGCTCTGGTTGGAGAAAACGGCTGCGGAAAAACAACATTTGGAAAAATCCTGTCCGGCTTGATTCGTTGTCGACAAGGGGGGTTCTTTATTGATGGAAAGAATGTGAAGCAGCGAAAATTGTCCGATTATGTGTACTTTGTTATGCAGGAAGCAGATCACCAGCTTTATACAGACAGTGTGACAGAGGAGTTGAGGTTAGGAAACAAAAAGATTCCGGGCATAGATGAAAAAGTGTCTCGAATTTTGAAAATGCTTCATTTGGAAAATTTCAAAGACTGTCATCCGTATGCTCTGTCAGGTGGTCAAAAGCAGAGGTTGACAATAGGGGCCGCAATGCTTTCAGAAAAACCAATCATCGTTTTGGATGAGCCTACAAGTGGATTAGATTGGAACAATATGTATGCCGTTGCCAATGCTGTTAACTTTCTGCGCAAGTCTGGGAAAGTGGTTTTTATTATTACACATGATCTGGAGTTTATCAGTCTGACCGCCTCGCGCACTTTGCTTTTGAAGGAAGGGATTATCAAAGATGATTTACAAATGACAGGGAAAAGTACATTCAAAATTGTAAAGGATTTCATGATGAAAGGTGGTGAATAAATGAGAACACATCATGGCTTATATTACGATTCGCGTATAAAACTACTTTTGATTTTGTTGACGTCGGCGCTGGCATTTGCTTTAGGTGGTGGTCTGACAGGACTATTGCTTTTTGGTGTTGTTTGCCTATTTTCCTTCCTGAGTGGGCTTTGGAAAACAAGTATTAAATTTTTAACGGCTTATATAGCCTTACTTATGCTGGCACAAATCCTTCCAATCCATTTATCTTCTGTGATAACTTTCTTCTTATTAAGGATTTTAACCATTGCACTCGCTTTGAACATCTTATTTCAGACTACGGAAATAGCGGAATTGATAGCCTCGCTTCAAGTGAGCCATATCCCCCAGGCCATTGTGATTCCAATAGCTATTATTTTGCGGTTTCTCCCATCTCTAAAACAGGATGCGATTTATATAAAGCAGGGAATGAAAACGAGGGGTGTGGGATTATCTTTCTGGCGAGTGTTAAGTCATCCAGCGCAGACATACGAAGGCTTTTTAATTCCTATACTTATGCGACTTTTGATGACAGCAACTGAATTATCTGCATCGGCAGAAACGCGAGGGATCAGCTATCCCTGTAAAAAAACTCACTATATATTAGTTGATTTCCGCTTGAGAGACGGCCTTTTATTGATAGGTATGCTTGCTCTTTTTGCGGTTGTCATATGGACATCGTTCCAGCCAATATCATTATTTTAAGGAGGATTTATTCCATGCAAAATGAAAACAAAAAAGGCTTTCAAGTAAGAGACTTGATCGTCACAGCTCTTTTATCTGTATGTGCGCTTGTCATTTATATTCTTTGTGCGTTTTTGTCCTTTTCTCCCTATACTATGTTAGTAGTAAGCCCATTGTGGGCATTACTGGCAGCTATTACATACTTCCTTGTGGCAGCTAAGACGAAAAAACCGTGGGCATTATTCATTTTTTGTGCAGTAACAGGGATTTATGGTTTTTATCCACCTATGATAATTTGCTGTATTATTGCCGGGATTATTTCTGCGCTGATTGCCTGGAAAACAGGTTGTACGAATGGAAAGACACTTACAATCAGTTATATTATTTACATGGTTTTAGCAGCATTCAGTGGAACATATATTCCTTTCCTGTTTTTCTCAAAACAAACGCTTGAACAGTACGCAGGAATGTTTGGCGAAAGCTATTTGGGGATTTTGCAGACGTTGGTATCGCCTATAACGGCTATTATAATGCTTATTGTTGTTGGCCTTTGCGCTTTTATCGGTGCGATTATTGCTAAGAAATTACTCAAAAAACATTTCCAGAAAGCTGGCATGGTGTAAATAACTTTATTTGTTCAGAAAAAAGGAGGTGTGCTATATGCCCTTAACATCTTCTATGGAGGACTATTTGGAGGCTGTGCTGGTGCTTCAGCAGCAAAAGGGCTATGCCCGCTGTGTAGATGTAGCGGAGTTTTTGAATGTAAAAAAGCCTTCCGTGAGCCGAGCGGTCAAGGAACTGTCTAAAAAGAAATGCCTACTAAAAAAGGACGATGGCACACTCTCCCTCACAGAGCAAGGCTGGCAGATCGCCCAGCAAATCTATGAAAAGCACCAGTTTTTTACCAGACAGCTTATTGAGGCCGGTGTTCCCCATGATATTGCAGCACAGGACGCTTGCAGGCTGGAACACGTTATTAGTGAAACAAGTTAAAAGAAGCTGCCTGGACAAATGCCCAGGAGGTGATACCATCGGAGAAATAATCATTATGAAGCTGAACGAGGACGAAAAAAAGATTTTTGAAGATTTCCTTTCATTTTTGCAGCTTCATCCAGAGCTGAAAAAGTGGGAGCTTACCTCGGAACCGGTGCTATCTCTCTCCGATCTTGAGATTGATCCCAGCCAAAGGCTGGTGCGCTGTAATCAGAAAGAAGTGGCCTTAACAACAAAAGAATATAATCTCCTTTGTCTGCTGGCAGTTAATAATGGGCGGGTATTAAGCTATTCCCAAATCTATGAAAAGGTGTGGGGCGAAGCTCTAACTGTCAATGAACGAGGCACCGTAGGCTACCATGTCCGAAACCTACGCAGAAAACTCTATTCCGCCGATCCGCACCATCCCTTTATCATCGAGAGTATTCGTGAAATCGGGTATCGCTTTCAAACAACTTCATAATATCCACAAAGCGCAGTCTTGATAGAGGCTGCGCTTTTCCTTTCCATAAAGCGAGGTCATTCGGGACGGTTTTTCAAATCTCATATCTTGTCGCTTGTGTTTGACAAATCACACACGGGACGTGTCTAAACTTGCGATGAAACTATGCAAATCCTCTTTGAAGCCTCGCTGTTTCCTCTTTTTTATACATTATACTACCCCTATCAACATTTCAATTTGGGGAAAGGTGGTGGTGCTTGTCAGCTTATCCCCATAAGGGGATAGCATGGAGCCAGAAAGAGAAAAGCCGGGCGGCTTCCCGCCCACAACCGAACAAAAACCATATTTCGTACATACCGCAGTCCTTACGGGGATTGCGGTATTTTTTTGTTCGACAGACTTTTTTCTTTTCTCCGGGTCTTACCCATCATCAGGCAAAAACCAACAGCCGAGCGCACGCGCCTTTTGGTGTGTGCGCTTTTACTTTGTCGGTAAATGCGGTTTTCTGGTATTTCCCGGTGGGACAAGCCTTCCATGTTGCAGAGGGCCGCCGTCCGTCTGGACTTCTTCTCGAAATTCAGACGAAACGGAGGTACACAGCGTGGACGCTGGCAAAAAAAGAATATGGGTTCGCGGCCAACTTATCGAGGTCACGGATGAAGTGTATGCCGCCTATATGAAGGGCGACCGGAAAATGCGTTACTTTGAGAAAGATTTGAAGTGTGAACGTCTTATTTATGGCAGCAACGGTGAAATCAAACAGGTTATTCCCAGCCGGGAAGATTCCCTGGACAGGCTCATGGAAGAAAACGCCCGTCAGTTTGCAGCTAATGCAGAAAGCGTGGAGGATGTGGTGTTCCGAAAACTTACGTTGGACAAGCTACATACCGCGCTTTTGCAACTCCCTAAAGAGGAACGGGCGTTGATCTATGCCCTGTTCTTTGACGGGAAAACGGAAAGCGAAGTGGCAAAGCACCTGGGCGTTTCCCGGCAGGCCATACAGAAGCGGAAAAACAGGATACTCAAAAAATTAAAAAAATTTTTTGAGTAAACAGGGTTGTCAAACCTCTCACTCAGCGGCAAATAGAGTGAGAGGTTCTTTTTTGGCCTCTCCAGGAACCTTGAAAACCGAATACCCAATCATCAAGCACATTCCCGCTGCTTTGGCGAAAGCCAAAGCCCAGGCGGCGGCTGCGCGGTGATCTGCCGGAAGAAAACAACGAGACTCCACCGAAAAAGAGAAGTAGGTCTTTGGTTTGTACTTCCTGGCAGGGAGCGAGAAACAGCAGGCTGCCAGTACCGGATGGCTCCCGGTACGGCCACGACCAGCAGCGGGGACAATGATACTCCCGTCCAGCCTAACGTCCGAGCGTTGAAGCGGCTCTTGCCGTGATCCGTCGCAGGCAATGGGGGCGGTTGCGTGAGAACCACGCGAGGGGTGAGATTCCCCGTGGAGCTGGCAAGCCGCCAGCCGTTTGATGACTTCCCGCAGCAAACCGGGGTGTCGAGGACAAATTGGTTTGCTTTGAAATATGGGCCGTACAGCAGGACAGGCCAATGAAAACAGGAGAATTGTTTTATCTCTCCCCGGCCTTCATTCTGTTTTGCTGCACGGCCTCTACATAGGCGGCCTTTGCCGCCTAATTTTTAAAAGGGAGGTCAAATACCATGAACAAAACATACTTGCGCGGCGATATGTACTATGCCGATCTGGGCCGGGGTATCGGTTCTGAACAGGAAGGCTATCGCCCTGTTGTCATCATTCAAAACAACACGGGGAATAAATACAGCCCCACCGTCATTGTAGCTGCTATCTCCAGCAAGGTGGACGCAAAGGCCAAGCTCCCCACCCACTACCTGTTAAAAGCAGAAAGCGGCCTGGAGCTGCCCTCTCTTGTTCTTTTAGAGCAGCTTCGCACCATTGATAAAAAGCGGCTGGAGACGTACATCGGCAGGCTGGAGGAAAAACACATCCGCAGGATCGACCATGCCCTGGCCGTCAGTGTGGGGCTGATCGAGGAGGTTCCCGAAAACTTAATCATGTGCCTTTGCCCGGCCTGTGCCAATAACTTTTATGGCACAGGCTCTTATTATTTGAGGAGAGTAAACCCCGCGCAGCAGAAACGGGACATCTGCACCTATTGCAGCCAGCGCCCCGGCTTTGACTATGAAGTTGTCAAAAGAGCAGAGAGAAGGTGAGTATTGAATATGGAAAAACTGATTACCCGTAAAGAGGCGGCAAAAATATTAGGAATCAGTTTGACCACTCTGGATGAAGCCAGAAATAGCGGTTTGATTTCCTATATTCAGTATGTGCCTAATGGCTGCGTCTATTTTACCCATACCAGCCTTCAGGAGTATATCGCAAAAAGTACGCACAGAGCGAAGCCAATAGAGAAAAGAGCAACATATCGCAATGTGCGAAGATAAAAATCGCACCTTTGATGAAATAGGCGCGTTCTGATAAAACAAGAGTACGGCGCTGAAAATTATTTTTGGAGGTGGTGGAATGGCTTTAAGAAAAAAGCGAATCCCCAGATATGGTACAGTTCAAGTGAACGGTCATAAGTATTATAGAACCGATGTTGAGGACGCAGAGGGTAAGCGTGTAATCCTTTACGGCAAAACTCGTGAAGAACTATACGATAAGGAAATGGCGGCATTGGAGAAGGTTGACAACATCACATTCCGTCAAAAATCCCCTACTGTCGCAGAGTATTGTGAAAAGTGGTTGCTTATGCAGTCTGTCCATATTCGTAATACGACATTGACAGATTACACATCCAAGGTACGGCGACATATTATTAAGGAGCTGGGCCAAAAGAGGATGGCAGAAGTAACATTGGACGACATCCAGGTTGCGCTTGTTCCGGTTTCAAAGAAATCCGTATCTGTGTATAAGTCGGTTATCATCCTGTATAAGTCCATTTTTCGCGCAGCACAGGAAAGTCATGTCATTGATACGAACCCAACAATATATCTCAATGCCAAAGGCGGCGGGATTCCTCAAGAGGACAAACAGGCGTTGACAGATGAACAAGCAGAACGGCTTTTAGACGCTATTCAGGGATTACCGCCCTATGTGTTTGTTATGATTGGTTTGTATGCCGGTTTGAGGCGTGAAGAAATTCTTGCGCTGCAATGGGATTCGGTATATTTAGACACAGAGGCTCCCTATTTGACGGTTCGGAGAGCGTGGCATACAGAGCATAACCGGCCAATTATTCTCACAGAGTTAAAGACAAAAGCTGCGGAAAGGAATATCCCCCTTCCAGATCGTTTGGCGGATTGTTTGAGAGAGGCAAAGAAAAAATCGACATCAGAATATGTGATCGCCAATCGGGATGGGGAGCCGCTTTCCTATACGCAGTTTAAGAGATTGTGGCAGTATATCGTTACCAGAACAGCAAAGCCTCGAGTATATTATAGGTATGAGAACGGAAAACGTGTGAAGCATACCGTCAATCCGGTTCTCGGAGAAAAAGCAGCACATAACGGGAAAGTGATTTACAGCCTCGATTTTGATGTTACACCGCACCAACTACGTCACACTTATATCACCAATTTGATTCATTCATCAGTAGACCCTAAAACAGTTCAATATTTGGCAGGGCATGAGAGCAGCAAGATTACCATGGACATATATGCAAAAGTTAAATATAACAAGCCGGATGAACTGGCAGGAGTTTTAACGGACGCATTTGCTCAATGGGACGAAGCCGAATATGGAACAGCACAGTAAAAAATGAAAACATTGCGAAGGCGAGGGGGAACCCTCGCCTTTTGCTATTACATAAATCGCACCTTTGAAAGAGCCATGGATTTTCAGTATAAAGATAGTATCAGCGCTGAACTACATAATAATAGGAAAGGAACTGAAAGCATGGCTAAGAAAAAAGTGAGTATTCCTCAGTATGGAACTGTTATGAGGAGAGGAATCCAGTATTATAGGACGCGGATTACAGACGCAGACGGTAAGAGAGTAGACTTATACGCTGAAACGAGCGAGGAGCTTTATGAAAAAGAGTTGGAAGCTCGACGCCAAGTAGAGGAGGCAGTTTTCCGCAGAAAACATCCGACAGTTGCTGAGTATTGTGAGAAGTGGCTGCTCATGCAGTCAGCCAAGGTATCTTCAAGCACTTTGAAAGGCTATACCCAGAATATGAACAACTATATTGTGAAACCTCTGGGAGATATGTATTTGTCAGAAGTGACAGCAGACGATATTCGGTTGGCACTCATACCATTATCCCAAAAATCAGCAGGGTTATACAGCACGGTCAATATGCTTTTGAAGTGTGTGTTTTATTCGGCGGAGCGTAACCAACTCCTTGACTATAACCCTTGTGTGGGAATATCGGCAAAGGGAGGTAAACCGGGGAAAAAGAAAAATGCTTTGACAGATGAACAGGTGAAGCTGCTTCTGGAAACCGTCCGAGAGCTGCCACCGTATGTATTTATTATGATCGGTCTTTATTCTGGCCTGCGGCGGGAAGAAATTCTTGCGTTGCAGTGGGATTGCGTGTTTCTGGATGTACCTACGCCATATATTTCTGTAAGGAGAGCATGGCGCACGGAACACAACAGGCCGGTGATTTCGACAACATTGAAAACGAAGGCGGCACAGAGGGACATTCCTATTCCAAAGTGTCTGGCAGATTGTCTGAGGCAAGTAAAAGCAACATCCATATCCGAATATGTGATTGCAGACAGCAAAGGGCAACCGCTGGCCGATTCGCAGTTTAAGAGGCTATGGCAGTATGTAGTTGTTCGGTCTACAAAGGAGCGCACCTATTACAAATATGTAAATGGGCAAAGCATTAAATGCAAGGTTACGCCGATTCCTGGCGGTCATCAGAAGAACAATCCTAAACTTGTGTATAGTCTGGATTTTGACGTTACACCACATCAGCTACGGCATACCTACATTACCAATCTTTTGTATGCTGGCGTTGATCCAAAGACAGTTCAGTATCTTGCGGGGCATGAAAACAGCAAGACAACTATGGACATCTATGCGCAGGTGAAGTATAATAAGCCCGAACACCTTTTGAGCGTTGTAAATGCCGCATTTTCCGCGCCCGTGGGTGCTTAGAGTGCCCCCATTTTTATGATTAAAGGGTGGGGCAATTTTAGTGGAATACCCTGAAAAACCTTGAAAAATCAAGGGAAATCGCCATTCAGAGGATTTGAATACGGACTCAAAGCAGCCCGTCGTGCTCCCCAGTTCTCCAAGAGATAGTTTTTCAACCAATTATTTGGCTTACCTATGCGGTTTGTTAAGAGTCGCATATGTAATTTGGTCTTTATTGCTTAAAAAAATTGACCCGCTCAATATAGAGCGGGTCTTTTTTTATGTTCTAACATGTTCCATTCTTTTATGGTATCGGTGAAACACAGTACCATTATATTATTCTTTCACCGGCTGCTTCTTTTTCTAAAAATTCCGGCTTCTACATTCGAAGGCCTTATCAAGGGGAAAAATACATATTTAAATATGCGGTTAAGTTACAAAAAATTAATTGGATCACGATACCAAAACTGCCAACACAACCTAATTCCTACCTGGAAAACCCAACCAGTATGTGGTATGATAGTAAAAATTCCAAACTGCCTACGGGAAAAACAGACTATGTCTGACGCACAACAGAGAGCGCCGGCACTAACCAATTTGCCTCTGATTAGATGGGCAAGGGTAATGAAAAGGGACATAGCCAGTCCTTTTGGCTGTCTCTGCTTTCAAAAAGTTTATGGCATGTCCGAACCGGACAAATTCAATCTATTCCACGCTCTCAATACCCAGAAGAAGATTGAAATTCCTATCTGGACGGTACCCTTTTGGTGTTCCCCTATATCAATGGCTGACTTTCCTTAATATAATCGAGCAAAGATTAATACAATTTAAAAACCTATTAATTTGGCTACACCCTGTAATACCCTTATTGCTTTTCCCCTAATCGGTGGTGAAATGATACAAACATCGATAGGATAAAGCTTGTACATTGGAGATAAAACAAGCATTTCAAAAATTTGCATTAAGGAGAATAGCATGAGTAAGGTAATTATACGGGAATGTAAAAATTATGAACTGGAAACCCTAATTGAGAAAATCAATGGTTCAGTAGAAATGCTCGGCGGATGGGATAAATTTGTTCAGCCCCAAGATAATGTACTCCTTAAAGTAAATCTGATTGGGCCCAAGCCATCTGATTCGGCGGCAGTAACACACTCAGAATTTGTTAGAGCAATGATAAGGATATTAAAGGGTAGGAACTGCAATGTTTGGATTGGTGATAGCTCGGGTGGAGCTATAGCCGGAATAGCACCTACCGCACAGGGTTTCAAGGTTGCAGGATACGAAAGGGTAGCGGAGGAGGAAGGCGCTTTAATTAAAAATTTTGATCGTGAAGGTGTGGTGGCTGTCAGACCGGAAAGCCAGTGTGAAGAAACAATGTATATCGCAAAACCAATGTTCGATGCGGACGTGGTTATAAATTTGCCGAAGCTGAAAACACATTCGGCACAAATTTTTTCCGGAGCTGTAAAAAATGTATTCGGATGCATACCGGGGCTCAGGAAGGCGAAGTATCATAAGATGGCTCCTGATCCAATCAACTTTGGGCAAATCATCTGCGATATACACAAAGCAACTAAAATAAATCTTCACATTATGGATGGCATTCTGGCAATGCAAGGAGAGGGACCCACAGCAGGCAGCCTTTATCAGGCTAATAAAATCCTCATCAGTGAAGATCCATTGGCATTGGATGCTGTGGCTGCAAAAATGGTGGGGATGGATGTTGAAGATGTACCGATACTGGAAACAGCCCAGAAACGGAAACTGGGAGAAGGTCGGTTGAAAAGCACCATACTTATAGGTGATTATGAACAAGTCCCCAGGTTAGGGAATTTTAAACTTCCCAAATGTTTCAGAGGAGCAAAAAAGCGCAATAGTAAAGCCCTGGTAAAAGTGATTGATTTTTTTGATACACATCCTAGAATTAATCCTAGTAAGTGTAAAAAATGCAATATGTGTGTAGAAAGCTGCCCGGTTCAAGCCATTGACAAGGATACGAAACTAATTGATTATGACACCTGCATAGAATGTATGTGTTGTCATGAGCTATGCATGTTCAAAGCTGTAGAGCTTGAAAATAGTAATAAGGTGGCAGGTTTAATATCAGGTTTTTTTAGAAAATAATAGGAAATATTAAATGGTTATAAGCAGCATTCCATGTAAAACATCTGGCCTGCGGGCTTTTGCGTTTTAACATACTAATACCTTGTACCGCCAGCCTTGCTCTGGTCGCCGCCTTGGATATTTCAACTGAAAACACCAACACGGTTATGACATCTCCCGCATTTGCCGCCTCTACGAAAACCGTTCATCCCGTTTGTTGACAAATGCTTGCTATTGATCCCACTTGTAGTTTGTGCACAGTGGGGTTAGAAGCAGCTGATATTGCAGATATGAACAGGTTTTGCCCTAGCGCATCATAAGCCGTTGTTGCTTCATCAAAAGGCAGCTGATATACCCTCAACGAGGGCAACCGTCTTTGACGGCACCAGCTTCATGGGCACGGCTGCTTCTTTTACAGGCATAACAATTGGCGTCTCAGGACCTATCAAGGGGGTATTTGCATCCAAGGACTGTTGGCCTGTTTTTTTGCGCTATGAAGGGTCTATAAGCATTTGTTTGTCACTGTTTGGGCCAAGGAAAGCTTTGAATGGAGCTTCTGGCTTGCATTGCTGCAAACGGGCCATTGGAAAACCAATGGCCCGTCTTTGAATCTTTTTAATTGTCCGAAACGACCTTCATATGTACCTGGCGCTGGCGGGGGCCGTCAAATTCCGCCAGGCAAATCCCCTGGGTCGAGCTTACAAACGCCTTGCCATCCTTTACAATCAAGGTAAGGTTGCACCCCACCAAGCCGCTTTTGATATGCCCGGAGGCATCAGTCGGGGTGTCGTACACATGGTGAAAATCATTGCGGGTGGGTACCAGCCGGTCCATTTCTTCCATCATATCCAGCCTGGCATATGGGTCCCAACCTGTATACAGCAGCAGCCCTGCAGTGGAATGAAGGCAGTGCAGAATGACGAATCCATCCCGGATTCCAGACTGTGCAATCACCTGTTGTACCATAGGGGTAATATTGTAAAACCCTTCATACTCTGTTAAAATGTCTATTTTATCCATATAGGTTGCCATTCTTTTTCCTCCTCAAAGGGTAACAATTTGGCTCATGCGCAAGCGAATATCATTTTTATCCTTCCCATACCGGGGGTTGTCTGTACGGTATGCAGGCATGTTCTGCAGCGATGCAATCCATGCGGCCGCAAAGTCCATAGGCAGGTGTTGCAAAAGCGGACTGCACCACCGGTATTTTGCAGCCGGCATACGAATTACCAGGGCCTGACGGGGAAAATAAACTTCCGGTGCATCGGTGATTACCGCTACCATACGCCCCGTTGCCACAGCGCTGCGTATCATTTCGCAGGTGCGGGCAAAGGACGGGGATGTGAGGTTGGCAATGACAAAGGTTGCCGTTTGCTGGGGAAACCGGCCAAAATAGTTTCGGCGGCACCATTCTTCGCTGTCGGTCACATCGGTCAGCCCACCAAAGCTTTCCACCATTTTAATAGAACCCAAAAGCGCGGTGGCATGGTCCGGGCCATCTGCCACCAGTTCCATTTGCTTCATGCCGCTATTTACCCAATGCCGTGCCATTTGACGCGATTGTTCTTCTATTCTGTCCATTACTTCTTTGGTAAAAGATCCGGCATAATGAAGCGCTGCGTCCCACTGCTGGCTGGCAGCGCTGGGGGTTAACTGCCCTTTTATTGTACAGTAATGCAGCCCAAAACGGCAAAGTGCACTGAGCGCCGCAACATAAGTGGATACGCTGGGCATCTGGTCCTGCGCAGTAACGTTCAGGTTAACTGCATAGGGGGCAGACTTTGCAACATCATTTTGTAAGTCCCCGGTAAATGCAACCGGTACGCTTTGGTATTTACCCGCCCGCCTCATTACCTCAACCGCCCGGCTGGAGGAACCTGAAACAGAAACGCAGCAGATCAATGGGTTTACGCGGTTAGGGCCGGCGTTTTGATCGTCCAGCCAAAATTTGCGGTAGGTGTCGTAATACCGGCTGAACACAATACCGCGTTCCGCCTCGGTACGGTTTGCGGGGCGAATCCCCGACGGGGTTTCTATTTGTTCATACAGCGGTTTTGCGGCCAGTGCGGCACAGTAGTCATCCCCGCAGCCGGTGAGAATTACCCGGTTGGTCGCCTTTAGCTGTTCTGCCGGAACAGACTTTTCCAGTTCTCCGGGACTCACCAAAGTGCCGATACAGGAGACTGACTGAGGGGCTAAGCGAATCTGTTTTAGGAATGTTTGATGATAATCTTTATTTAACACAGTACAACCTCCTTATCTGTCTGCAATTACCGATACATAGAACCGGCGGTTTCGGGGCCCGTCATATTCCAATAGGAACCAGCCCAAAGCGTCCTCGGCCACAAAAGCGCCGTCTTTCAAAATGGAGGTAACTGACGAACCAAACAGCGCGCATTTAATATGGCCTGCCGCATCGTCCGGCGCTTCCTCATGCCGAAAATTAATTCGGGAAGGCACAAGACGTTTTACCTCGACCATCAAATCCTCCATGACCTTTGGGTCATAGAAGGAGGTTGCCACAACGCCTGCCGTGGAGTGGGGCACCTGCACGGTAACAATTCCGTCTTTCACCCCGCTTCGGGCAACAATTTCTTTCACCTGGGCGGTTATGTTATGAACACCATTTTGTTTGGTGGTGATTTCCTGCATTTCAATCATACCGATTCCCCCTTAAATAATCTGGATTTGGCTGTCTTTTACCGGGTGAAATCCCATCTCTTTTGGGTTGAGCGGTGTTTCATGGGTCAAAGCAGCCATATAGCCCGCCATCAGGCCCAGCGGAAGGTGCTGCAGCAGCGGCGCCATCCAGAAGTGGGAAGGTTTCGGGGCTGTAAATACCTGGCAACCCTTCGGGAACTCATGGCCATCCCGGTCACTGATTACCACACAGGGGCTTTGCAGGTCTGTTACTGCCTGCAGCGTTTCCTTTACGCGGCCATAGGAAGGGGTATCGGAATTTGCCACCGCCGCCCGCCCAATCTGTTCCGGCTGGCTGAGGTAATAGTTCACATGGCACCAGTCTTCGCTGTCGCTGCAGACGGCATGGGCACCGGTGCATTCTGCGATACGATCCCTGCCTGCCAGGGCTGTTGCAAAATCGGCATAATCTCCAATCAAATCATAGGCGCGCAGGCCTTTCCAGGACTGTGCCAGCTGGACGGCCTGTTCTTCCATTTGGGGCAGCAGTGCCTGCCAATCATCGGCATACTGCCTCAGGCCCTGTTCCATCGCGGTCATCTGCTGCATGGTAGCCTTATTCCTGGCACGGGCAAATCTTAGCATCATTGCTGTAAGGGCTGTCATAAGCGCCGTGAGGGCACAGGCCCCCTGGCTGCAATCTCCTTCTGGCAGCTGCAGCGTCAGCACATGTTTTGCATTACTTGCAGCAGGGGAGTCGGGGCTGTTGGTAATGAGCAGGGTATTGGCACCATAGCGGTTAGCGCGCAGAATACTCTCGGTCATTCTGGCCTCGTCCCCTGTTATGGAAAGGGCTACCACCAGCGGGGTATTCGGCGCAAAGCCCAGCTCCTTACTGTTTATAAACCGGGAAAATTCCAAAGTGGTAGCCACGCGTACGTCCATTTTTACCACACTTTCAAAAATAGCCTTGGCCGCTATGCCTGCCGGCAGTTCCGGGCCGCTGGCCAACAGCACAATCTGCTGGGCGTCAAACAGCTCTTTGATTGGTAAAACATCTACCAGCTTGTCATAATCCATAACATCCAGCACCGTCTTTACAATTCCTGGCGTAAGGCGGCACTGCCGTAAAACGGGGTGATCATACTCTGTTTTGTTCATTGCTTGTCCTCCTGGATGAGTTGGTATTTCTGTTTTCGGAACAAACCGCTCCTGTGGCATGCCAAAGCAGCAAACACCCTCGGAGCGGTTTTTCATTTTATTTAAAAACAAACCGTAAGCCGCTGTTAACCATTGGCTGCTAAGGCCGTCCCCAGCTATTGCCGTAAATGCACGGCCCTGCAGGGCCGACACACAAAATAAACCGGCCTAAATAAAATGGGCTGCCCATTAGGCCAGGAATAAAGGTGCGGCCACCTGCGGGCAGAATAAAAATTTAGACGGAATTCCTATTGTGAACCGGCCTTCAAAACCACGGGCATTCCTGCATAGCGGAACATGCTGTAAAAAAACAGGTATTTAACTAAAAACCTTCAGCTTTCTGCCAGCGTTGGGGGTACGTGCTTTCTTCGTCATATGGCCGAAAAACAGCCGGGCGGATTTCATCGATCCTCTTGCTTCGACTCCTGAAGGGAAACCACTTTGGATTCCCAAATTTGGCGCAGGTTTTCCTGCAATATCCAGGGTTTGTCAAACCCAAAGGCCTGTGCACCCAGCACCCTGCCCAAATGCATGGACAACAGCGCAATTGGAAGGGGGTAAAGCAGCGGGGAAAATTCTTCGCGGATATTTTCCATGCCGCAGATAGGGAAGTAAATATCTGCCGAACGGCGCAGCTCCTGGTCGGAGTCTTCGCCAATTACAATCTTCTTTCCGTCCATAACGGTTACCGCCTGCATAATTTCAATTGCCCGCTCACGGGATTCTCCCCTTGGCGCCAAAATGACCGTATGGGTGCCCACCCGGGTGGTAAAGTACTGGGTATGGGCCCACTCTTCGGTGCCTTGGCACACCGCATCAAACCGGGCGGATTCCAGCATCTTTTCGGAAGCATACTGGGCATTGCCCCAGTTGGGGCCGCTGCCCACAAAATGGAACAGCTTCACCCGCAGCGGGGAATCTTCTCCCAGGTAAATGTCGGTATAGCGCTCAATCATTGGGGAACAGGCCTCTACCGTTGGCTTGACGCACTTGCCCAGCTTATGTATATAGTCGCACAGCTCTGTTACCTGGCTGCCGCTTAACGCCCCTCTGGCTTCACCCAGGGCAATGGCCATGCACACCAGCCCCATCATAGACGCCCCGTAGGAGAAGGTACCTGGAATATGGATGTTCTGATACTGGGGAACAGTGGTAAACACCTGGTAAGAGCAGGCCTTGGCCAGCGGGCTTTCTTTATTACTGGTGTAGCCTATAACAACGGCACCTTTTTCCTGGGCACGGATCGCACATTCTACCGTACGGGAAACTTTGCCGCTGTTGGAGATGCAGATGACCAGCGAGCTTTCATCAACCTCATAGTTACATACATACCGGGAAAACTCCAGCGCCTGCCATGCCTCGGTATGAAGGCCGGCGTATTTCAAAAATAGGTCCCGGCAGTTAATTCCCGCATAAAAAGAATCTCCGCAGCCAGCGATATAAACTTTTTTGATCCGGTCTGCTCCAATCTCTTTGATCAGGCTGCGGCACTGAATCATCAAATCCTCCCGGCTGGCGTCAAATAAATTTCCCTGGGACGCAATTTCTTCCAACATCAATTGAATCGTTTCATGCATAATGTAGTCTCCTTTCATTTTATCCCGGAAAACCCCGGTGTAATTTTTAGTATACTGTTTCAGCAAAAGTCTTACGCTGCGGCTGCGTTATTGCCGGGCAAGGTACACTTTGCCAAAAGGCTTCCGGTACTGCAGGGTTTTGCCGGTACAAGGCCTCATTTCCTTCCGGGCGGTTCCCAGCGGGCACCCCCTTCACGGAATAAGCCCCAGAGGCTGTCTGCCCCGGCTGGCTCCTCCCCAGTGGAACCATGGCCCTTCGCCTTAAAGAGCCCCTAAGCTTTAGCTGCCCGTGGAAGAAAACGAAAATTTAACCATATCGGCCCGGTAAATGGACCAGTTAAAATAAAAGGGCGCGCCCTGGCTGTCCCACAAATATTGGGTTTGCAAAAACGCCGGATCCCCGGGCTGACGCCCCAGCAGGCCGGCCTCCGTTTCGGTTAAGGTAATAATTTCAAGGTCGCGCCTTGCAGCCCCAGCCTGGATTCCAACGGTACGCTGAATATAATTGTTGAGAGAAAGATTTTCCAAATTGCTGTTTAATAAAAACCCAAACGGACTGGGGTTTAAATAGGTGTCATTAATCACCAGCGGAAGATGGTCCGCCAACCTTTGGCGGTAGATGCGCACCACCGGGTCACCTGGGCAAAGTCCAAGGAACTCGGCTGCCTGAGCAGGGGCCTCCACCAAGGAAATGGAGATTACCTTGCTGTAAGAAAAACGTTTATTTTCCGCCAGTATTTCACTGACACGGCTGCTTTTTGCCACATTGTCAATAATTTTACTGTTGGTTACAATGCCGCGTTTGCCCCGCTGGCGACGAATCATTCCCATCTCCTGCAGGCCATTTAAAACATGCCTGGCGGTATTGCGGCTAATGCCATGCTCCGCCATCAGCTCATGTTCGCTGGGCATGTTTGTTCCCGGGGGGTATTCCTGGTCTATAATTCTCCTGGTCAGCAGCTGAATAATTTGGTTATATTTATAATTTCTTTGCATGTGTCATCTCCTGATTCCCTAGGTTTTTTCTAAAAACCGGACCTTTCTGCAAAAAAACGCAAAGGGCACCGGTAAGGGAAAGGTTGGTATGCTTGCTGTGTTCCGGGACTTTTATTATTTAATATAGGAAAAGCCCAGCATAATGTAAGGGTTGGGGCAGGTCAGAACCCTGTAGTTTCATTATATCAGCCTGCTCCTTCTTCTTTCCATTGACAATACAGAAAACTATTTCCCATATTTCAATTCAAAATCAACAACTTGTCCAACTATATGGTACAAGTTGTTATAATGATCAAAAATCCACAGCCTCATGCAGGTCCACATAGGTTTTTCAAAACACCAGCCTGGCATCATGGGAAGACAAGACCAGGAGACTTGTCCCATAAATAAGATCAAGTTGGTGGTAGTGGATGGAAAACAGCCAGATTGTTTTCCCATTCTGTCAATAGAAAGAGATGCAAAAATATTGTTATAATAAAAAAAATCCCGTCCGGTATCTTGAAAAAACCGATGGGTGATCAAATGGAAAGAGGGAATCTGGGATGTCTATTCGTTTGGCCTGCGTGGGCAACCTTACTACCGATAATATTGTCAGCTGTGACGGTACACGAATTTCCGGCCTGCCGGGAGGAGGCAGCCTTTATGCGGCAATCGGCGCCTCCTTTTGGATGGATGACGTTGGTGTGGTTTCCCGCATTGGGCACCGTTATGATACAAATGCCCTGAAACGCTTTGAAGCCTATGGCATTGATTTTTCGGGGGTGACCTGCCATCAGGATTTGGTGGGCATTATAGATGACCTTGTTTACCTGGATGAGAAGGGGGACAAAAAACGGATCGACTTTGTAGAAGGGTCCAGCGAACATTGGCAGATGACCCCTACTCCTGATGAACTGCCCGCAGATTACCGGGGAAGCTGCCTGGGGTATCACCTGGTTTCCTGCTCCAGGAAGGAAAACGGAGACTGGCTGAATTCCCTGCCGGCAGATGCGGTCGTTAGCGTCGACCCATTTATTGCGGCTGACGAGCTGTCTGCCCGCATGGAACAGATGAAACGGGTCAACTGCTTTCTGCCAAGCGAAAAGGAATTAGGGGAGCTGTTCCAGATACCCCAGCCCCAAAACCCTTTGGAGTATATTCCTTACCTTGACCGGCTGGTAACCGATGCGGTCCAGGTTTTTTGCGTTAAAATGGGGGATCGGGGTGTTTTCACCTATTGCCCCAAAGAAGGCAAAGCCTGGCAACTGCCCCCCTGCCCCAGCAAGGTGGTTAACATTACCGGCTGCGGAGATAGCTTTTGCGGCGGCTTTATGGCAGGCTATATCAAAGACCGAGACCCTTTCCTCAGTACAGTCCGGGGGATTGTATCCTCTTCTTTTGTCATAGAGCATCTGCTCTCAATCGAGCTTTCCCAGGTAAGCAGGCGGGAGGTTCAAACACGGCTTCATGCTTATTTACAGCTTGTGGACCCCAAAAAGAACCAGGTACTTTAAGTAAAAAGGCTTTTATATCATTCAATAAATAAAAAGCTGATAATAGAATTCAGCCGGTTGATCCAAACGTTTTGCCTGTGTCCGGGGGGGAGCATGAACAAATATTGGAGCATACACAAAACCTACTCTAATAATTAGCGACACACTTCGTCAAAATTTTCCAAAAGCGATATTGTAGACTGCATTTAGGCAGATATGTTTACAATATCGCTTTTTATTATGCAAAAATGATATAAACTATCAATTTTATTATAATATTATATAAAAATTGTACACCATCCTTATAATATGAAAATTTTGGTATTTTTGAACAGAAACAACAGGCCCTGTCGCCGCAAGTTTCGGGCAAAATGGTCTCAAAATGGCCTGAAATCAAGGAAAAACAGCTTTCTTACAAAAGTTTTACGCCGTTCATTTTCTTGACACAACCTGGTTTCCTGAATATAATTGGGCTGCTCTGGTCATACTAGAAATATTTCCCGTAAGCGGTAAATTCCGACATTTTTACGACCGGGCGGAATACGCACAGCGTGTTCCAGAATTCCCTGTAACGGCAGAACTGGTCTGATCCTGTTCAGGGAAATGGAGGTAGTTATGAAAAACTTATTGAAGAAGGTTCTCGCCTTTGGGAAATTCCTGAAGAGCCGTTCCTTTGCGGTAAGTGTGCTGTCCATCATACTGGCTGTCACGGTGTTTCAAATTTCCAAAATGGCCAACGCAATTTATATCCGTGACGGCGAGGACGTCACCTTAAAATTTTCTCTGCACCAGCAGGATGTGGATGAGATCCTCAAAGATGAGGGAATCGTAACCATGGCATTCGATGTGGTGGATTTTTCCGGTTATAACGGAAAGCTGGCTGAAATTAATATCCAGCGTGCATTTCCCGTAAAGGTAACCGCTGACGGCACAACCCAAGAGGTAATGATGATTGACGGTTTGGTTGAAGATGCCCTGTTGCTGGCTGGTGTCAGCATGGATTCCAACGATCTGATCAACCTTGCGCCGGAAAAACCAGTGGAAGCTGGTGATGAAATTGTTGTGCAGCGAGTTGATTATGTAACAGTAGAAGAATATGAGGAGATTCCCTTTGAGGTAGTAACCAAGGAAACCAGCCTTTACCGCACCGGCTACACCCGCGTTACACAGCAGGGTCAGGCTGGCGAGAAAACCCTTACCTATGAGGAACGTACAGTAGACGGTGTCCCTCAGGAACGGCAGCTGGTGGGCGAGTACGTGAGTAAAAAACCCGTAAACCACGAAGTTCTGGTGGGTGCCCGTGTTGCTATTTCCCCGTTGGATTTTGGCTATTCCTTTGACCAAAACGGTGCTCCCATCGGCTATACTAATGTATTTTACAATCAGCGGGCAACCGGTTACAGCGCCCGCCCCGGCGCTCGTACCGCCAGCGGCCGCCAGGCCATTGTGGGGCATGTGGCCGTTAACCCCAATGAAATACCCTATGGTTCCAAGCTGTATATCACGTCGGCAGACGGCAGCTTTATTTATGGGTATGCCATTGCTGCCGATACCGGCACCGGCTTATTGGCAGATGTAGTGGACATCGACCTTTTTTACGACACTTATTTGGAAAGCTGCTTAAACGGTCTTAGAAATGTAAATATTTACGTGCTTGGGTAATTCAAAGCAATTATTTTAAGGCAATGAGCATTGATTTATACCGCTTTTAAAAGAGCTCTTGTTTTCCGTATTCGGGTGAAAAGCAAAAAAGCAAAGGTCATTAAATATACCCTTCCTCACTCAGCACACAGAAACCAAACATTCATTGTCATATTACACAAAAAATCTTTTGGCTCATTGACAATAGGTGCCTGGAAGGGTATGATTGCAACGGGATTAACATTGGTCTTAAACGCCTTTGAGGGGTACCTCAAAGGCGTTTTTCATTAAGAAAAATGTAAGGGCGTCATAAAGTAATTTTTAAGATGTCCACAGTATACTAAAAACAAATGGGGTAACCGTTTTGCAAAACCTGCAGGAATTAAATAGAACCGGCTATTTCATGAAGCTGACCTGGCCAATTTTATTGAACTGCCGCTGCAAATGCTGGTGGGCAATGTGGACCAATTTATGGCGGGTAGGGCCGGGGAGCACCTATTTTGAAAAATTACTGCCCTGCGGTTCTGTTTTACTGCAAAACATTGAAACTTTTGACCGACCTTGTGGTATAATAACCGCAAAGCGCTTATTATACTTACTCCCATGGCCAGCACCTGCCAACGGGTAGCCAGATGTTTTTTGCAAAGCCTATATGGAAAGCCCCGAGGGTACGGCCGTAGTCCGCTGCACTGCGACGCGCTGTCGGTTAGCCAGGGCGCTTGGAGCATGTGCAGCCGAGGACGACTGTGCAGGGCATTAAGCCAGGCGTCAGCCGTTTCAGGTGCAACGAGAAAAGCCCTGCGCGAGCAGCGTGTTTTGGGTACTTTTACACGAGTAAAAGTACCTGCCCCCCGCATAGGGGAATAGCCGCACTCACTAAATAAAATCAGAGATTCTAAATAGTTTTCGAGAACATTAATACAAGTTTGGTACGAATCACCTTACCTGTTACCAATTCTTCACTTACTGCCCTGTGCCTGCCAGCGGCTAGCCGGATGTTTTTTGTCATGCCAACACGGGAAGCCCCGAGGGTACGGCCGTAGTCCGCTGCACTGCGACGCGCTGTCGGTTAGCCACCAGGGCGCTTGGAGCGTGTGCAGCCGAGGGCGACTGTGCAGGGCATGAAGCCAGGCGTCAGCCGTTTCAGGTGCAAGGAAAAGCCCTGCGCGAGCAGCGTGTTTTGGGTACTTTTACACGAGTAAAAGTACCTGCCCCCCGCATAGGGGATAACCGCAAAGCGGCTATTATACTTTTATGGCCAGGCAGACAAGCAGCCCAATAGCTAATGATACCACTCAAACTTTGCATTCATGGTATAATAACCGCAAAGCGGCTATTATACTTTCATGGCCAGGCCGACAAGCGGCCCAATGGCCAATTATACCATTCACACTTCGTGTTCATGGTATCATAACTGCAAAACAGTGGGTATACTTTTTCCCTACAGTCTGCCAAAAGGTAATAGTTCCCATCGGCATGCCGGGGTGCTTTCGGCGAATGTAAATACCTGCCACCGCAATGGCATACTTGTACAGCAGCCCCTATGAGGATGCGCTTGCCCCCTGCGGAGAAGCTACGCGCTGTCCTTAGTAAACGCAACGTTTTTCGAAACGAAAAAAATGCCGCGCCCCCTACATAGAGCAGTTCTATAAAAATGCATGCCGTCATGGCCGTGTGTAAGGATTGTCCGCACTTTAATTAGGCTCAGCCCTGAATTACAAACGGATATTATAGGTCAGGCATACGGCACGCAAATAAATAAAGCACTAAAAACACTCTAATGTACAGCATTATTACTTTATTGTTTATCAGCCGGTAGCTTTGCCTCAGGCAGTATACTGCCCATTGCAGTATAAAAAAGCCAGACCCATATAGGAATTTAAAACTTGGAAAGGTGGAAAACCAACATGAAGGATATGACCATTTTGGTGGTAGACGACGACAAGGAGATTGTACAGTCCATTGAAATTTACCTGCGAAACGAGGGGCTGAATGTGCTTAAGGCATACGATGGTCTGCAGGCGCTGGAAATACTGTCGGAAAATACTGTTCACCTTATTCTGATGGATGTGATGATGCCCAAGCTGGACGGCATTCGTGCTACGCTAAAAATACGGGAGGATAATAATATTCCCATTATTTTTATCTCTGCAAAATCTGAGGATACCGATAAAATTCTTGGGCTTAACATGGGAGCGGATGATTATATAACCAAGCCGTTTAACCCTTTGGAGCTGGTGGCCAGGGTAAAATCCCAGCTGCGGCGTTATGTCACCCTGGGCAACCTGGCTGCACCTTCTCAGAGCACCCTGACAACCGGCGGCCTGGTGATGGACTGCGAAAGCAAAACCCTCACAGTGGATGGTGAACCGGTTAAGCTTACCCCTATGGAATATAAAATTCTGGAGCTGCTGATGCGCAACCAGAACCGGGTGTTTTCTATTGATGAAATTTATGAGAAGGTTTGGAATGAACCCAGCTACAACCCCGAAAATACCGTTGCGGTGCATATTCGCCGTATTCGTGAAAAGATAGAAATTAACCCGAGCGACCCAAAATACCTGAAGGTGGTGTGGGGGATTGGATACAAAATCGAAAAAATCTAGGTTTAACGGTACCATTTTTATGTTGGTTCTGGCAACTTTTTTGGCATTATTCGCCTTTATTACCGGTGCGTTCTCGGTACGCAACGAATTTTACAAGCCCTTTAACCGTACCAGCAACTTTATTCTGACCACGGTAAAAAACTTAATGCCAGCCTATTCGGTGGGGGTGTTTACCCCCGCATATTTAACCTCGGAAAATAACGAGATCAACCCCGAATATATTCGCAGCGTGAGGGAGCAGCTGGACTATAATGCAGCTAATTTCAGCTATATTATTTATAACCGAACCACCAATGATTACTATACCAACTCCTCCTGCCTGACCCTGGAAGAGTTTCGAAACCAGTATCGGAACGACCCTACCAAAAGCATGTTTGTGGAATTCAGCAAAACCCACCTGGACGTCACCCTGGACGGTATACCGGAATATGACGAAGTGTATAACGCAATCCGTTCTTACATGGGTTCTAATACTTTTGGGTATTGGCAATTTTCGCTGCCTTCCAACCAGCAGCTGTTTGACCAAAGCAGCGTAACCGTTATGCTTGCTGTAAATGCCAATGACATGCTGCTGCCAACCGGAAACTATTATGACGCTCACCATGCCTGGCAATCCGCCATGGTATGTTTTGGTGCCGCCTCTATTTCGTTCGGCAGCATGGTCGTACTGCTGATTACCGTTTACCTGCGTCGGCAGCATCTCTTGGCATCCAATCAGCGCATCGCGCGGTCTTTAAGCCATGTGTGGATCGAAGCTAAAATTCTGCTGGGTGCTGTGGCAATCATTGCAGTTTCTGTTTATATTGAAACCCCTTTAAGCGAATTTTTCAACCCGTCTAGCGCCATCTTCTTTTTCCTTTTCATGGAGGGGGCTTTTTGGCTGTTCTATTCCCTTTGCTGCGATTTGTATTTTAACGGTACCGCGACCTTTAAAACCTGTATGGCCGCTTCGATACGAAAGTCCTATAACCGTTATCAGATGCGCTATCCTTTTCAAACTAGAATGCGCCGTCGTTTTACCCAGTTTGTTCTGGGCGAGATTGCCTTTGTTATTATGTCCATCTTATTTTTCATTGCGGCCATGAGCGGGGGATTTCCTTTTTATGGGGAATTCTTTATCTTTTTAGACCTTTTCCTCTGCGTGGGGTGTATTTTTGCCGGTATTTTTTTAATTGTTACCGCCTTCCGTTCCTATTGCACGCTGATTTCCCAAATTGGCGAAGTGATGGATCATGTGGAACGCATCAAACAGGGGGATTATTCCACCCGCCTGGATCTGCCCGCTTTTCACGATTTATACCCCTTATCCAGCAATTTAAACCAGATCCAGTGGGGCCTAAAAGATGCTGTTAAAAAACAGGTGGCCAGTGAGCGCATGAAGGTAGAGCTAATTACCAATGTCTCGCATGATTTAAAGACCCCGCTCACGTCCATTGTAAACTATACCGACCTGCTTTCAAAAGAGAATTTAACCCCAGATTACGCCAATGACTACGTAAGGATTCTCAGTCAAAAATCAAACCGCTTAAAAACTATGGTGCAGGACCTGTTCGAGATCTCGAAGGTGAACAGCGGCAACGTAGAGCTGAACCTGGAGAAGCTCAATATCTGCGAACTGCTGGAACAGACCATGGCCGAACTGGACGAACAGATCTCCGCTTCACAGCTTACCTTCAAGGTTTCGGGTCAGCAAGAGCCCATTTACGTAAATGGAGATGGAAAAAAACTCCACCGGGTTTTTGCCAACCTGATTATTAACGCATTAAAATATTCTTTGGCCGGTACGCGGGTATATGTGGAAATTACCGGGGATGAAAACTTTGTTTCCATCAGCTTTAAGAATATAGCAGGTTATGAAATGAACTTTGCCTCCGAGCAGATTTTGGAGCGTTTTGTACGGGGAGACACTTCCCGTTCCACCGAAGGCTCGGGACTGGGGCTTTCGATTGCGCAAAGTTTTGTCGGGTTGCACCATGGGCATCTTAGCGTGATGGTGGATGGCGACCTGTTTAAAGTAATTGTCAAGCTGCCCAAATTAAAGGCTGCTGAAAATTCGTCTATAAAAAAAGAGTCTTCCCTCAAAAGATCGGACAAACCTTTATCACTGTGACGCTTCAGGAAAATAAAAACCAAGTATTTATAAAAAAGTGGCCAGCATATGCTGACCACTTTTTTGTCAAATAACAAAAACGGCGGCAGTTTAACTGCCGCCGCGTCTGTTGTGCAAACAAGTTTTTAAGCTATTTATTTTTTTTGCCACAGGCTACCGCAACAGCCGCAAGGCTGCAGCCCGCCATTACTACCGACCAAATTGGCATACCCATGCCGCCCATACCCGGGTTGGGTTTTTCGGTCTCTACGGTTTTATCTTCAGTCTCGGGCTCGGGGTTCCACCAATCAGTGGTATCGCTGCTGGTCGAAGTAGGCGCAGTTAGGGAGAAGATGAATGGGCTAAAACCATTCGTTGTAAAGGTAATAGTACCATTTGCATCCGCATTGGCAGTGGAAACCTGTCCTTTATGCGCGATGTAAACGAGCTGGTTCTGGAATGCTGCAGGAAGGGTCAGGGTCACTTCGGTCTGAGTATTTTCTGCAATAGGCTGTACACCCATAGAAACAGAGTTTGTATCATCAAGCATTGCTTCATCAACAACCTTTGCCGCGATCAGTTCTAGCTTGGGAGTGATGTCAAAAGCCACCTCGACATTACTGCCTTTTTCTATATACTTTTGGGGCTGTACATCTATAAAGGCACGCCCAAAAACCTTGACAGTGTCACCCGGGTCTACCGTAACACCACCTGCTAAGAGTTTTTCTTTTGCTGCGTCTTTTGCACTTTCAACAGCAGTATTTATTTCGTCCATAATTTCGGTGTTAGATTCAACCGGAACCTTGACGGTGCTTCCGGCCTCCTTCATAGCATCGACTGCATCAGCAGGGATCTCTGCATCAGCAGGAATTTCAGGCTTAGGCGCTTCCGGAGGAACAACTTCGACAATAACATCGTCGTTACCGACTACCTCATACCAGTCACCATCCTGTACAACCTTATAGCCTTCAGCTACGACAATTTCGGTAGTTCCGGTAGGAGCAACTTGCGCGTTAGAGGGGTCAAACTGATAAAATCTGCCCCCCTTAACAGTAATCACGGAACCGCTGTTATCTTTGCAGTTTAATGTCCACTTAGGGGTAACGCACTGGAAGGTACCGCCGGTAATCTCGATGCTGGCGCCATTCGAAGCGTAGATCAGGTCGACATGAGATTGGTCGCTACTCCATATATCCGGCTCATTGGTATAGGAACCGCCCTCAATGACAACTTTTGTTCCTGAACCAATAGCCCAGACGGCCATGGCATAGCCGCTGTGATTATCGTTCTGCTGGCCATGAACGGAACCATCACCCCGAATGGTTAACTGCGCACCGTTTATAGCCTGGACAGCGCCGTCATAGCCGTCGGCGGCAAATTCTCCTGACAGAACCAACGTATCGGTAACTCCATCATAAACTTTTGGCGTACCTACTGCGGCAAAAGCCGGTACAGCAAGGCTAACGGTTAAACATAAAGCCAAAAGTATCACAAATAATTTATTCTTCATGTTCTTTTCCTCCTACATTTTACATTTATTTTAATCCCCTTAATGGGAACCAAAGACTACCTTCACCTATAAGATTCCTCTGTCTAATATTTTAACTATTTTTTTGCTCTTTTTCAACTGTTTTGACGAATATTCTACCTGTTTTTTTTAATAAAATACAATAAAATTCAGTCACAAATTTATAAGTACATATTTAAAGTTAATAAAAATGCCATATTTTTAAACTTATGGTTATAGTATTAAAAATTATATTTATTCTATATTCTTAGTAATATTTTTTACCGAGTAAAATTTTGCCGGGCACTGGTTTTCGACCGATTTGCCCTAAAGGATCAAAAAGAATATAAAATTGTGTTGACTTTATCGTTTGTCCATGGTATTATTTATAAGCTGATTATTTGTCAGCTTATGCGCCAGTAGCTCAGCTGGATAGAGTGCTTGACTACGAATCAAGAGGTCAGGGGTTCGAGTCCCTTCTGGCGCGCCAAGAAAAAAGCCTGTTAACCCGCTGTATTGCGGGTTTGCAGGCTTTTTTCTTTGTGCTCTAAAATTTGCGTTGATTTTCATAAATTTTTTCTATTGCTACGTAAAATTGACGGGGTAAAGCAGCTTATATTTACAATTTTTTTATTTGCCAACCTTAAAATCCCTGTTCTTTTAGTTTAGATACCAAGCCAATATAAAATTCACACACATCAAACCCTTTATAATCCTCCCGCTTCAGGTCAATAATATCCCCGTGGGAGATTCCTCTTCTATGGCGGTTGGAAAGTACGCCGCAAAATACGCCCCATTTGGCAGAATCAACACAAACCAGGCCGTCATTGGGGCCCTTTACCCTACGCAGAATAAAGTGCGGAATGCTTAACAGGCTGTCGCTGAAGCTGTTTTTCATCAGGGTAGCATAGCTTTGGTAGGTAACCCGGGGATCATCGGGCGTTTCCCGGTTAAACTGAACGGCAAAATTGGTAGAAAGCTGCAGGCTGGCCGAATAGCTGTCAGGGTTTTTATCGCCCACCTTTCGAAACGCCCGGTTGATAACCCCGCACAGCCAAAGGTAAAATTTGGGCGGCAGCTTTTGCAGCACATCAACCAATTCGGAGCCATAATGAGGGGTACAGATGGTGGTAAGCGACGCCACCTGTTCCCCCATGCCCAGCCGGCTAATCAGGTAACGGGCATCCAGCCCGCCCTTGGAATGGGCAATGATGTTTACCTTTTGGCAGCCGGTCTGCTCCCGAATTTCCCGAATCTTTTCGCCAATATCCCGGGCATTGTCCTCCACGGTGCCCCAGGCCTCCTGATGGCCGTAATACACCTGAGCACCGTTTTTCATCAGCGCTTTTGGAATGCGGCCCCAGTAGTTGAAATATTTTAAATCCCGAAACCCTACACCGTGTACCAAAAGCAGCGGGTATTTGGTACTGCACACCATGGAGTCAGCCCGCAGCTGCTGGCTGACCACCTTGTAGCATTCGTGGTCGTATTCCTCGGCTGCCTTGCGGCACAGGTACCAAAACAAAAACAAGTTAACAACTGGCAACCATACGCATAAAATAATCACAACCCTCCGTATGGCTCCAAGCCGTCGGCAGGTACAAATAATTCGTAAAAAGCCGTTGGCCAATACCACAAATAGCAGCAGCAGCGCAATGACCGTGTCGGCAATGATTACCCACAGGGGAAGAGTACCCTTCAAAAACCAGGGGATTGCAAAGCAGTAGAATACCGCCTGTACCAGTACTCCCAATACCCCAGCACACAGAACAGTACGCCCGCCATACATCACCCGCACCCGGAAGTTCCCGCTTTCCTCCCGCTGTAAAGGGAATACCATAAGCCGGATAAACGTATAAACCAGGTAAAAATAAAAAGGGACGCTGGCCAGAATAAGAGGGAAGACCCCAACCCCTTGCTTTCCTGCATATTGGGACGCCATCCAGCTTAGCAGCAAAAAATGCGGCGCCGCCAGCTGGTAAATAAGCATGTGCAGCTTTCCTGTCAGGTTAATTTTTTTGCCGGCATCCAGCCCTATCAGCAAAAGTGCAAGTACCCATATTCCCAATACACCTAAAATACATGGCATACTTTCTCCTCCTTTCGTGTGTATAAAACGGCCATTTTCACCATTATACACCCGAATCTGTCAGGGCCGCAACGCAAAGGCTCCATTGTACCACACAAAAAAGCGTGTTATAATTTTTAAAGAAACACTTATCCTCCGGCAGTGCTGTCCGGAAAAACAGAAAGCAGGAATGATATATGAACCAGTTTGAGCTGCGTTATGGGGATAAAACGGTACCGGTGGATTTGTCTGCTGCAAAGTCGGTAACGGTATTAAAAGAAAAAGAGATTGCTGCTATTGAAGATTTAAACGCCTCTTTCTTGCAGGCGGTAGAGCAGGACTGCATTAATTCCCGTCCGCTGAAAGAGCTGGTGCTGCCCGGCGATCAGGTAACCATTGTCATCAGCGACATCACCCGTTTTTGGATGCGGCAGGATAAAATATGCACCCTGCTGGTGGACTACCTACACAACCTGGGCATTGCCTACCACGATATGGCAGTGCTGGTTGCTTTGGGCACCCATCGTCCCCAGAGCGTTGAGGAATTAAAACAGCTGGCAGGGGAAGAGACCTATGCCAAAGTGCAGGTGGTAAACCACGATTGCATGGCAGAAAACCTGGTGGATGTAGGCGTTACCCCAATGGGAACCCGGGTACTGGTAAACCCCCTGGCGGTGGGGCGCAAGGTAATATTGATCGGCGGCACGGTGCATCATTTAATGGCCGGCTTCGGGGGAGGGCGCAAAAGCATTCTGCCTGGAATTTGCGCTAAAAGCACCATCAACCAAAACCATATCCACTCCCTAAGCCCGGACCAGCCCAGGTCCAACCCGCTTATTGGCATGGGAAGACTGGAGGAAAACCCCATTGACCGGGATATGAATGATGCTGCGGCGCTGGTAAACCCGGTATTTGGCATTAATATTGTGGTAAACAGCCAGTCCCGCCACTGCAGGCTGCTTTGCGGCCACTGGAAATCGGCCTGGGAAGAAAGCTGCCGGGTGGTGCAGCAGGTTATGGGCCTGCCAATCCCCCAAAAAGCCGATATGGTGGTAGTAAGCTGCGGCGGGTACCCGAAGGACATTAACCTTTACCAGGCGGTTAAATCCCTGCTGAATGCAGCCCAGGCGGTAAAGGACGGCGGTCAGATCGTATTCCTGGCCGAATGCCGGGAAGGCGGCGGGGCCCCTGCTTTTTTCAGCTGGATTGAATCGCTGAAAAAGGGCTCCCTTGACGCGGACCTGCGGGCTGATTTTTCCATAGCCGGGTACATTTTTTATGCCTGCTGTGAAGTGATTGCCCGCAGCCAGGTGCTTATGCTTACTCAAATTGACCCGCAGACTGCCGCCCAAATGGGCATGCAGGCAGTGTGCACCCCTGGCGAGCTTGCTGCAAAGCTGGATGCCGCGGGCAAAGACGTTTACGTCATGCCTTCCGGTGGGTCGGTAGTACCTTTTGTAATGGAATAAAATCGAAAATTTATACTGTTTGTATTGTTTTATTGTAAGGCAGCAATATCCATGCCAGGCGCATAAGCTGTTACTGATGTTTCAAATTCCTTTTCCCCGGTTGTATCCTGTTTTTCCGGGCGCATAGGCCACTATATGAAGGCAGGACCTGACCCCATAGGCAACAACTTCGCTCACACCAAGCTATAAAAATGCTATTCCTACACTCCGCACATTTATAGGAAACGCCATAGGGAATAAGATAATCGCAGGGTTCCCTATGAGGCCAGCATGCTGTAAACAGAATACCCCCTTGCTATTATGCCGTAATTTCATGAGAAGGCGTTTTGACAAAGCGGCCACCTTTTTAAAATTCTCATCGTTAGGCTGAATGTTGATTGCAGTGCAAAACAGGCTTTTGCAGGCGGTCAAAACAGCCCTAACCACCAGCCAAACCGACGGTTCAAGTTGGTTCATCAGGGCTTATTCCCGGCAAGGTTTTCAAAAGACGGTAACTTATTTTACCTGCTCAACCCGCCCCTCTGCCTGTAAACGGGCAACGTATGCCCTCAGCGGCCGACTTTCTGCAGCTTCACAAGTATAGCGGCTCGCGTCCCCCCAATAAAAACAGGGGGGTCAAAACACACTCCTGCAAGGTAATTCCAAAAAATTTTAGGATATTGTAACAGCCTCCAAACAGGCCTGTTATGATTGCCAATTTTATTTGGCAACCACTGGTTTCATCAAAAATACACCTGTTTTTAACACAAAAACGAATACCCGCTTAAATAGAATTCACAAAAAAATGCACAAAATATTGGTAAAATACTTGACAGCCCATAAAAAATGTGGTTTTATAAATAACAAGTGAATATTCACCAACAAACCGTTGAAGCAGAGATCAAACCGGAAGCGCACTTACAGAGAGCTGGGGGGGCTGGAATCCCGGCAGGAAGCGGGTCGGCAAATGGACTGCTGAGGGCGTGCGGAACAGGGTAGCCTTAGTATTGCACGACGCTGCACCGGCGTTACCGGGTGAGGGGTGTGTCGGCACCCTGCAAAGCTGGGCGGAATTTTCCGCCAATCAAGGTGGCACCGCAGATGATTGCTTCGTCTGTCCTTGGATATGGGTAACCATACCGCAAGGGCGGGCGTTTTTTTGTTCTGCAAACAGAATAAAAAATCATGCGTAGGCAATACCAAAAGTCTGTTGAACTCTTTCGGGGTTTCCAATCCCCCGCAAAAACCAAAACTATTTTGCTGAAAAACCACAGCCTGCCAAAAGGCTGGAATGCTTCCTGAATTCATGTTCTGGAGGGCGTCGCTTTTCAGCAAAAAGGTTGGGGTATGGAATGCTCCCCGTGGAACCACATCTTTTGTGCATCAGCCTATACGAGAATACTTTCACGCTTTTACCGGGTTTTGTACCGGTTCCATGAAGGCTATTTTTTCAAAACCGCCATCCAAAATCTCCGACATAATCATTCAAACTGTCAAAAGCAGTTTGAGTTGCGCAAAATGGCCCCGTGTTCCATGGGCCTGGCCTGCGCACCACTATAATAAAACAGCTTGGAATGGAACAGAATATGATTTGCTGTTTTATTCATTATGAAAGGAAGATTCTATCATGAAAAAATTACTCAGCGTTTTATTGGCCTTCACCATACTGCTGTTTGCCGCTGCCTGCGGCCAAAGCGGTTCCCCTTCTTCTGCCGCGGGTGGTTCCACCCCGGAAGATGGCGGAGAGAAACCCACCCAGGTGGGCATTATTCAGTTGGCTGACAACGGCGCTTTTACCGACATGCGGGAAGGCTTTATCTCCCGCATGAGGGAGCTGGGTTATACCGAAGGCAAAATGGAATTCGATTATAAAAACGCCCAGGGCGATATGTCCAACCTCAATTCCATCTGCCAGGAAATGGCCAGTGCTAAAAAGGATTTTATCGTGGCCATTGCCACCCCCGCTGCACAGGCAATTGTAAATTTGGACTGCGGCATTCCGGTGTTCTTTATTTCGGTTTCCAACCCTGTAGGTGCAGGAATTATTACCGATATGAATAAACCGGACAAAAATGCAACCGGCACCTCCAATGCCATTCCGGTGGATGAAATCTTCAAGCTTTCTGCAAAGCTTACCCCCCAGGTAAAAAGCTATGGCATTTTGTATAACACCGGGGAGGTTAATGCCGCTACCACCGCAAAGGCTGCTATGGAATATTTGAAATCCCAGGGCATTGATTATAAAGAAGCCGTTGTCACCTCCTCTTCCGAGGTACAGCAGGCTGCCCAGTCGCTGGCCGGCAGTGTGGACGCTATTTTTGTCCCCAACGACAGCATGATCCAAAGTGCTATGCCCCAAGTGGCCGAAGTGGCCAAAGAAGCTAAAATTCCCGTATATGGCAGTTCGGCGGTTATGGTAAACTCGGGCGCCTTTGCCACCATCAGCATCGACGACCCCACCATAGGCGCTATGACTGCCGACATGGCTGTTCAGTACATGAACGGAACCCCCATAGAAGAAATTCCATCGGTTGTCGTTTCTCAGTTTACAACCGTAATTAACAAGACCACCGCCAGCGCCATTGGGGCTGAGCTTTCGGGCGAAACCCTCAGCACCGCTGTTGTGGTGGAGTAACCGGTTCAGCATAGTTTTTCTACCTGTTTCAACCAGCCCCCTTATATACAAGGGAAATTACCGCTTTTTATGATTCCCGGGCTACAGCATTTTCTGAAATATTGCTGTGACGTGCAAATACCGCAAACGGCCCCTTCACATGGCATGCATGCCAGTCGATGCTAAGGGGCGGGGTTGTTCCATAACGGGATGCAATAATACGTGTTATACGCTTTTGGGTACGGCGGCGCATGCGATGTGTGGGATTTGCCGTAAAATAAACGGGCAAGCCGGAAAAGTTTCCATTTTTTGCGGGCTGACCCCGTAAAAAAGCACTGCTTTTCTTTGCTGTTCCTGGCAGACGCGGAGGAGTGCTGCTGGCGTAAACGCTATTTTAGGCACCGACGCCCAGGCCGCTCCGTTCTTTCTCACAGAATGCTTGCCCGGGCTGCCCTGGGCTGAGCCAAAGACCGAAACACATTTTATAAAATCATTTAGGAGGCCATGCTTATGTCTGCACTGCTTATAGGCTCGTTTCAGCTGGGGCTTGTTTATGCCCTGCTGGGGCTGGGTGTATACATCACCTTCCGAATCTTAAACATCCCCGACCTGACGGCAGACGGCAGCTTTACGCTGGGGCTTGCGGTGTCGGCCGCTTTTACTGTGGCCGGGCACCCGCTTTGGGGTATTCTGGCCGCTGTACTGGCTGGAGGGGCTGCTGGGGCTGTTACCGGGCTGCTGCAGACCAAGCTGGAGATCCACCCGATCCTTTCGGGTATTTTAACCATGAGCGGGCTGTACACCATAAACCTCATGGTGCTGGGCAGCCGTTCCAACCTGTCGCTCATTGGCAGCGAAACTTTGTTTACCCTGGCCGAAAAACTGGGGCTTTCCAAAGACCTTTCCAAAACCATGGTCTCGCTGCTGGTTACCGGGTGCATGGTGCTGCTGCTTAGCTGGTTTTTTAAAACCCATCTGGGGCTTTGCATTCGTGCAACCGGCAACAATTCCGATATGGTGCGCGCTTCTTCCATTAATGTGGAAGGGGTAAAAATTACCGCCCTTGCCATTTCCAACGGCTGCGTCGCACTTTCCGGCGCGGTACTGGCGCAATACCAGGGCTTTGCCGATATCAGCTCCGGCGTAGGCATGGTAGTGGTGGGGCTCGCCTCGGTCATTATTGGTGAGGTCTTCTTTGGCCGCAGGTCGGTAACCATTGGGCTGATTTCTGCGGTTGCAGGCTCTATTGTGTACCGTTTTATTATTGCCCTGGCATTAAAAACCAGCTTCTTCCCAGCTTTTGCCCTCAAGCTGGTTTCGGCCGTTATTGTTATTATTGCACTGGCCGTGCCTACCTTGGGGCGCAAACGCAACTTACACCGGTTAAAAAAGGAGGCCCGCCGCCATGCTTGAAATTCAAAACGCCTGTAAAACCTTTTTACCCGGCACGGTAAACGAACACGTTGCGCTGGACCGTCTGGACCTGACCCTGGAGGAAGGGGAATTCGTGACGATAATCGGCTCAAACGGTGCCGGAAAGTCCACCCTTTTTAATGCAATAGGCGGCACATTTTTGCTTGACGCCGGGCGCATTACCCTGGGCGGGCAGGATATTACCTTTTTGGCCGAACACAAACGGGCCGCTATTATTGGCAGGTTATTCCAGGACCCTATGAAAGGCACCGCCCCTGATATGACTATTGAAGAAAACCTGGCGCTGGCCAGCGGCCGCAGCAGGGGCCTGTTTAGAAAAGGGGTTTCAAAAGCCGACCAGGACCGGTTTGCCGAAGCCCTAGCGCCTTTTGGAATGGGGCTTGAAGACCGGCTGAAAACCAAGGTGGGGCTGCTTTCGGGCGGTCAGCGCCAGGCGCTGACCCTGTTAATGTCCACCATTTCGCACCCCAAGCTGCTGCTTTTGGACGAACACACCGCCGCACTGGACCCTGCTGCGGCCGAAAAGGTGATGCATATTACACGCCATATTGTCACCCGCGACCGGCTGACCACCATGATGATTACCCATAACATTCAGTCTGCTTTGAAAACCGGAACCCGTACCATCATGCTGGAAGGCGGGCGGATTATTCTGGACATTCAGGGGAAGGAACGGGACGAAATGACCGTTGCCGGGCTGATGGAACTTTACCGCAGAAAGGGCGGCGGGGAACTGGCCAACGACCGTATGCTGCTGACAAAAGATTAAAGCACCACAAGGTGGAATAGAAAAAAGCTGGCAGGCACCAAAGTGTCTGCCAGCTTTTTTGCTATTTATCATACAGTTCTTCGAACAACGCTGTTTTTCCTTTTAACCAAAATCAGGGGGACATCGTTTCAGCGATGGCTCCCTGATTTTCAGTAATGTTCTTTTTCTTACTTTCTTTTGTCCTTTAAAAACAGAATAATCGCTGCTACAATAGCCGCCACTGCCAGTACCAGCCCAGCTAACAGCCACCCGTTCCCCGAAGATGTAACAAAAACAGCGGTTGGCCCATCGGCCCCGCCTATAATTCCAACGCTGCTTTCTTTGGAACAGCCTGCCAGCAGCAGGTTCATCAGCAAAATCGCCGTCAGTTTTTTCATCCGTTTCCTCCATAATATTGAATGTTTCAGCAAGCCTGCCCATATTACTTTGCTAAAACCCTGTCGTCAAAAATCCCCTGCCAAAAGGCAGGGGATTTACGGTTAAAATAGAACTGCCGCTTTTTAAAAGTTTTACGGGCAGCTCTAAAAACAGTAATAAATGCAACCCCCGGGCAATTAGCAAAACAGGTAGGGATTTATAATTTTCAGATACCCTTTCAATACACACTAGTTCCGCTTTGCTAAAAATTCGCGGTATGCCTCAAGCCGGGCTTTTGCTTCCTCCCGAGTATGTCTGGCAACATGAATCGAGCCGTAGTCTTGAATGGTGAAAGAAGAGGATACATGCCCATAATGAGCGGCGTTTACAACGTCGCCGCCGGTAAGAATATACCCAGCGCAGAAACCGCCGCAGAAGCTGTCCCCCGCGCCAACGGTATCCACCGGCTTAATCTCTTCAAAGCAGGGCTGGTAGGTTACCCTGTCGGCAGCCTTTTCGTAAATCATGCAGCCCTTGCTTCCCAGCTTAATAATTACAATTCCCGGGCCCTTTTTGCAGAATTCCCGGGCATTTTTTTCATGGTCGGCGCTTCCGGTAAGGGTTTGGGCCTCTGCCTCGCTGGGCAGGAAAATATCGGTATTGGGAAGAACTTCATCCCAGACAAGATTCAGGTTGCGTTCCACTTCATCATGGTTTAAATCCATTACTACGGGAATGCCTTTCTCCTTAAGATGCCTGCTGATCACCGCCTGAGCAGGAACATCCTGCGCCGCAATAAACGCCAGCTTGGCGGCATAATAACTTTCGGGAATATCTTCCACCCCCGGAGACAGCCGCTTCAGGGAATCCTCCTGGGTGTTGCGGTAAATCCACCGGCGGCGCCCGTCGTATTCGTACAGACACCAGTCCCAAACGGTCTGCCCCGGGTAAATTGGCATGCCTTCGGTAGAAATTCCAAGCTTTCTTAAGGTTTCCAGGTGCTCCATGGGGAAATCCTCCGCCACACGGGTGAGGGCGCCTACACCGTCTATCCACAGGTTTGCGCAGACCGAGGCATAAATGACGTCGCCGCCCAGGTTGTTCATAGCGGTACGACCGTCAGGGAACACCAGGTCGTCAATGGTAATGTTGCCGGATATCATTAAGTTGATCTGACTCATAAAATGCTCCATTCCGCCGCTTCGCGTCGGCATAAAACGTAATTTTAAATAAGGTGCTCTTACCACGCGAAGCAAAGGGATGATAAGAGCATTTTTGTGCATGAGGGCGGCAGTGAGCAAAGCGAACGAATCGCCCTGCGCATCGCTCTGCGAGTGCAGTTTGAAATGGAATTTCAAACTTTGCTCCATTCCGCCGCTTCGCCCCGGCATAAAACGTAATTAAAAATAGGTGCCCTTACCACGCGAAGCAAAGGGATGATAAGAGCATTTTTGTGCATGAGGGCGGCAGTGAGCAAAGCGAGCGAATCGCCCTGCGCATCGCTCTGCGAATGCAGTTTGAAATGGAATTTCAAACTTTGCTTCATTCCGCCGCTTCGCCCCGGCATAAAAAAATTACAAAAGCTCTTACCACGCGAAGCAGGGGAATGATAAGAGCATTTTGACTCCACAAAAGGCTGTTTAAAGCATGTTCCGCAAAAAACATAAAAGGGCCGCAGGCAAAGCCAGCCGACGCGGACTTCTGGCACCACGCAAACCGCGGCAAAACTTTAACAGAGCAGCCCAGACGTATGTCCTTTTTGTTGTAGGGGCATCTCCCTGCGCTGTACGGGCTAAAACGAGCCTTTCACAGCGCGGCCTGGGTAGTCTCGGTTCTTGGTGCAAAATCACCCGCAAAACAGTCTGAACGTTTTTGGCCAGGCTCCTACAGCCCCAAAATTCCGTTATTCAGTATACCTTTTTTTACAGAAAATTTCAAACACTTCCCGGCAAATTGTTAGTTTGCACAGTTTTTACAGCAGTTTTTTTGCAACAGGCTGCGGAAGGGATTCCTGATACTCCTGCAAACGGGCCATAGCCTCCGCTTTGGTATGCCTGGTTACATGAAGGGCGCCATAATCCTCTATGGTATAAGAGGAGGAAACGGTGCCGTACCGGGCTGCCAGGGCTGCGTCCCCGGTAAGCAGCAACCCTGCGGAAAACCCGCCGCCAAAACTGTCGCCCGCGCCCAGGGTATCTACAACCTTCGCTTTTTGGTAACTGGGCAACCGGGTAACCTGGTCCTTCTTTTTGTCATAAACCAGGCAGCCGTCACCCCCCAGCTTAATGACCGCCGCTTTGGGGCCGTGCCCTGTAAAAAGGCGCGCGCTGTGTTCGTGGTCTTTGCTGCCGGTCAGGGCAATCGCTTCCGCTTCGCTGGGGATAAAATAGTCGGTTAACGGCAACAACTGCTCCCATACCACCTTCTCCTTTCCTGGCAGAAGGTCTAAGGCCAGATCAACTACCACCACCATGCCAAGGCCTTTTAAATAAGCCGCCAGGTCTGCCTGCAGGGCAGGGTCCATAGCCGCCAGAAATGCAAGCTTTGCCGCTTTATAGCCGGAGGGGATGTCTTTGGGGGCAGGGGAAAGCTTTAGAAACGGAGCAGGCCCCGGGTTGCGGAAAACGAACCTGCGTCTGCCGTCATACTCATAAAGCACCCAATTCCAAAGGCTTCCGCCAGGATAGGGCACCATCCCCTCGGTATCAAGCCCCCTTTGCTGCAGCTCCTGCAGTTTTTCCTGTGGGAAGTCCTCCCCCATACGGGTGAGGACGCCAACCTCGTCCAGCCAAAGGTTTGCCCCCACCGCTGAATAAATAGCGTCCCCGCCCAAATGCCCCATGGCAGTTTTTCCATCGGGGTACACCTGGTCATCGATTGTAATATTACCAGCTGTAAACATCTTCGTGCCCATTGTATTCTCTCCTTTTTACACTGTTTTTTGCCACTTGTTTGGCCAGTTTCAGCATTTTGGCACCAATCGCTCCGGCGGGCTTCCAGCTTACGAATACAGGTACGGTTTTTCCATAAATTCCTGGCAGGGAAGCTTTTATTCAGCAGGAATACCCTTTCCCCGGCCATCATCCCGGGTTGTTACCAGGGTTTGGCGGCCGCCCCTCTCCCTGTGGAACCCAGCCTGGGCCTTGCCCAATCCCGAAATGTTGAAAAAGCGTCGGCCAAAAGGTAATCTGCACGGGCTGGCAGCCGCCTGGATATGTTTTTACGCACCGGACCAGGTATGGTTCAGGCGAAAAGGGCAGAGCGCTGACAGGAAGTTGTAAGAAACATCATGTTCCTGCAAATCCCGTTATTTCTAAACCATATTTTACAAGCGCCGGTTAAAAAATGCAATTTGTTTTTTGCTTTCCCGGGTGTTTCTCCCACCCGTGCATAATTGACTTTCCCCCGCTGGGAGGCTATACTTTTTATGTGCTAGTATTTATAAAATAGAATCCGTGTCTTTTCTGCACTGACGGTGCATACCCCGTTGAAACTGCTGAAACGCAAAGGTTTTTCTTTGCGGCTCATTGTGTCAAAAGCTGCTATTCTGTTTTAAAATAACCACTGATGGATTGATGCGGGCAACCGCTTTTCTTTTTTCCTTTGTTATTGGTATGGTATCTGTTCCAAACTGAATAGCCTGCCGGGCCCAAAATACGCAGCGGCAGGCAGGGTCCCCAAAGCGAGGGGTTTTCTCAGCTTTTGGATCAAACGCCATGATATTACGCCCATTTGGGGCGGCGGATGGAGGATTACTATGGCTAAAATTGGACTGATTTTGGAAGGCGGCGGCATGCGCGGCTGTTATACTGCCGGGGTGCTGGACTGGTTTTTGGACAATGGCCTGGAATTCCAGCAAATTTACGGCGTTTCGGCCGGGGCCTGCGGGGCTATGTCCTACCTTTCACGCCAGCGGGAGCGTACCGTGCAGATTAACACCCAATTTTGTACAGACCCCCGCTATGTCAGCTACCGTATGCTGCTTACCAAGGGTTCCATTTTCGGCATGGATTTTATGTTTCATGAAATTCCCGATAAACTGCTCCCCTTTGATTACGATACCTTTTTTGCCAATACCGCAACGCTTACTGCCGTAACCACCAACTGCGAGACCGGTTTGCCCGAATATCATCCGGTGCTTAACAGGAAAGACATTGAATATGTAAAGGCCTCCAGTTCTCTGCCCATGATGGCCAGGATTGTAGAGGTAGATGGGTTAAAATTGCTGGATGGCGGGGCATCCGATTCTATTCCTGTTGAAAAAGCCCTGGCGGACGGGTTTTGTAAAAACATCATTGTGCTGACCAGGAATAAAGGGTACCAAAAAAAACGGGGGAAATTTAATTTTCTTTACCATCTGCGCTATGGAAGACGCTACCCCAAACTGGTGAAAACCCTTTGCGGCCGCTGGCAAAACTATAATAAAAGCTTAGCTTTGTGCGAACAGCTGGAGCAAGCGGAAGACGCCATTATGCTTCGGCCATCTGAGCCGGTCCAGGTGGACCGCACCGAACGCGACCCCCAAAAGCTGTGGGCGCTTTACCACAACGGATATAAGGACGCTGCAGCCCTTGGCAGCAGGATACTGAAATTTTGCAAAGATAGTGAAACGGTAAAAATAACCCAAGCCACACAGGCAGGAGAGCTAAAATGAGATACCATACCATTCTTTTTGACGCCGACGGCACGTTATTAGATTTTAAAAATGCCGAAGAAACGGCATTAAAAAAGACCTTTGCTGACCATGGATTCCCTTTTGATGAGCAGACCAACCACCTGTACCAGCAGATAAACCACGGGCTGTGGGGTCAGTTTGAACGGGGGGAGATTGAAAAATCGGTGATTAGCACCACCCGTTTTACCCGGTTGTTCCAGGCTCTTGGAATAGCTGCGGACGGGGTGGCGTTTAACACCGAGTACCTTTATAATTTGGGGGATGGAAGCAAGGTGCTGCCTGGCGCAAAAGAGCTTTGCGCTGCATTGGCTCCTCATTGCCGGCTGTATATTGTCACCAACGGTATTTCCAAAACCCAGTACCGCCGGCTGGGCGGTTCGGTAATACAGCCTTATATGAGCGATATTTTCGTATCGGAAGATACCGGCTCTCAAAAACCGCTGAAGGCTTATTTTGATTATGTATTTGAGCGGATTCCCGGGCTTGACCTGAAAAAAACGGTAATTGTGGGGGATTCGCTTACCTCTGATATTCAGGGCGGCATCAACGCAGGAATTGACACCTGCTGGTATAACCCTTCCCATGCAGAAAACGCGGAACAGATTCCCGTAACCTGGGAGATTGATGACCTTCTGGATTTTATTGAAATTGCGGAAGGAAAAAGGGGCCGTAATTTGGCTGCCTCTATGCAGCCTCAGCAGCCATGCATGGTAGAATAACCTCATCGTCTCAGGGAAAGTTATGGTCTGGTGTTGAAAGAACATGGTTGCGTTTGCGTACATCAATCGCTGTTAAACGGTTAACTGTAATGGTTCCTCCGGCCTGCCATAGGCTGATAACCAATTCTGCTATTCACGCCCGTGTTTCTAATACAATAACCGCAAAGCAGTGATTCTAAATGGATGCCCAGGCCGATACCCCAGGGGCACAAGATACCCAAAGGGCACAAGATACCCAAAGGGCACAAGATACCCAAAGGGCACAAGATACCCAAAGGGCACAAGATACCCAAAGGGCAGCGCGAAGCCTCCTCATAACCTTCCCCGGCTATTGACCAAAAAATACAGTTATACCAGCCATGGCGCTGTGGGCTTAACCGGTTCACAGCGCTTTCGTTTTACACCCGGGCAGGATATTGATAGAAGATGGTACTCAAAAAAATGTTCTGAAGCGAAATTTTGGCACACTGCCCACCGCCTGCCAAAAAAACAGCGCGGAGAATAACCCTGCTTGGATGCATGAACCTGGCCCTGAAGCCTGGGGGTTGGAATAGGATGGCTGAAGCTAAAAATGATTGTGTTTTTGTTGAAAAAATGCTATAATTTTTTTTAATAAAGACGGATTTTCAGCCAGAAAGGCGGTTTTATCATGATATTATCCGGGAAGGAAATTCAGCGCAACTTAGGCAAGGAGATTATTATCGAACCCTACGACCCTTCCTGCCTCAACCCCAACAGCTATAACCTAAAATTACATAACCAGCTGCTGGTGTATGAGGACCCTGTGCTGGATATGAAAAAACCGCTGAACACCCGAATCATTGATATTCCGGAAGAGGGGCTGGTTCTGGAGCCTAACCGGCTTTACCTGGGCCGTACCCTGGAATATACTGCCACTGACCATTTTGTTCCCATGCTGGAAGGCCGTTCTTCGGTGGGGCGGCTGGGGCTGTTTATTCACGTTACCGCCGGTTTTGGAGATGTCGGATTCCACGGCTATTGGACCTTGGAGATGTTCTGTGTACAGCCGGTTAAAATTTACGCCGGGGTTGAGATTTGCCAGATTTATTACCACACCATTAAAGGCGATTATGACAAATATATCAGCGGCAAATACCAGGGCAACACCGGTATTCAGCCAAGCCTTATTTACCGGGACTTTTTAAAGGACAAGCCCCTCAAATAATTTGTTTTTTACTCCCTCCCGGCTTCCGGGGGGGAGTTTTGCCAATTTTTAAACGGAAAAAGCCCCCCATTTTTACATCTTTTCCAAAACAGCTGCTGCAGCTGCTATTTTCGTTGACCATTACAATAGTTTATGCTAAACTATTGTTAGTTTAGCATATCACCATATTAGCATGTTAAAGTATTATCGTTGAGAGAGGACGGACCTCATGAAGCAATTTGACCGCATTACGCCGGAAGGCACCCGCGATTTGTTATTTGAAGAATGCCTGGTCCGGGGCAGGCTGCAGCGTTCTTTGGCAAACCTGTTCCAATTAAGGGGGTTTGACGAGGTCA
The DNA here is from genome assembly GCA_900104565.1 of Ruminococcaceae bacterium Marseille-P2935. GTDB lineage: Bacteria > Bacillota > Clostridia > Oscillospirales > Ruminococcaceae > Marseille-P2935. The sequence continues at coordinate 108,377 of LT629951.1, read as the reverse complement.
TAACCCCGGCACTGGAATTTTATGATGTTTTTACCGATGACGCAGCTTACCTGCCCCAGCAGAGCATGTTTAAGCTGGCCGACCATAAAGGTCGGCTGCTGGTGCTGCGCCCCGACTGCACCACCCCAATTGCACGCCTTGCTGCCACAAGGCTAAAGGGGGCGGCTTCTCCGCTGCGTTTTTATTATAATCAAAATGTGTACCGTATGGAGCGCCAGCTGGCAGGCAAAAGCTGTGAAATTACACAGGCCGGTGTGGAGCTGATGGGCGCCCCGGGTGAAAAAAGCGATTTGGAAATGGTCGAGCTTGCCTGTGCCAGCCTGCGGGAATGTGCAGGTGAGAGCTACCGCATTGAGCTATGCCATATTGGCTTTTTTAAAGCTATTATGCAAAGCCTGGGCACCGACGCCGCTACGGCCGAAAAAATACGCCAGCTGGTTGAAAATAAAAACTATGCCGCGCTGGGCGATATGCTGGCACAGTTTGGCGAAAACGACGCTGTCTGCGCCTTAAAGCGGCTACCGCGGCTGTTTGGCGGGGAAGAGATTCTCGAAGAAGCAGCTGAGGTGTTCTGCCAAAACGGCGCAAGGGAAGTTTTGGACGATTTGAAAAGCCTTTACCGCTCGCTGGAAAGCCTGGGCCTGCGGGACAAGGTCATGGTGGATTTGGGGCTGGTCAGCCTGCCGGAATATTATACCGGCATCACCTTCCAGGGGTATCTTTCCGGCATTGGGGAGCCGGTGCTCTCCGGCGGACGGTATGATTCCCTGGTAGGGCAGTTCGGCCGGCAACTGCCGGCTGTAGGCTTTGCCATCAACGTAGACCTGGTGGGCCGCTACCTTATGGCAAGCGGCATGGGCTGCTGTGTAAAATCACCCGACATTTTGGTGCACAGTGACAAAGCTCACATGGCTAAGGCCATTCGTTACCGCAACCTGCGCATCAGCGAAGGGTTCCTCTGCGAAGTGAGCAGCTTCGATACTGCCGAAGAAGCAAAGGCCTATGCCTTGGGCCGCGGAATCTCTCAGCTGCATCTGGTGGGAGACACGGTAGAAATACTGAGAATGGCAGGTGCCGACTATGAATAAACTGCGCATCGCCCTGACCAAAGGGCGGCTGGAAAAAGACACCGTCCTGCTGCTGGAGCAGCTGGGCTACGACTGTGAAGCCGTAAAAAACAAGGGCCGCAAGCTGGTGCTTCCAATTAAAAATACCAATATTGAGGTGGTGCTTGCCAAAGCAAACGATGTGATTACCTATGTGGAAAACGGTGTGTGCGACATTGGCGTCGTGGGCAAAGACACCATTATGGAAATGGGCGGCCAGTTTTACGAGGTGCTGGATTTGGGCTATGGCCGCTGCCGCTTTGCGGTTGCCGCCCCCAGGGGCTGCCGTTTTTACGACGGGTTTGAGGTAAAGCGGATTGCCACCAAGTACCCGGCAGTTGCCCGGCGTTTTTTTGAAGGCAAATGCATGGACGTTGACATTGTTAAAATTGAAGGCTCGGTGGAGCTGGCCCCTATTTTGGGGTTAAGCGACGCCATTGTAGATATTGTAGAAACCGGCACAACCTTAAAAGAAAACGGGCTGGAAGTAATTGAAGAAGTTGCCGATATTTCTGCCCGCATGATTGTAAACATTGCCAGCATGAAGCTGAAAAAGCCGGAAATTGAGGAGCTTCTCACCAAAATTGAAAGCTTTCGGAAGGGGAAAACAGCATGATTCCAATGGTTAAAGCAGAAAACGGAGCCGAGCAGGCACTGTTAAAAGCACTTCGCCAAAGAAGCGGCGAGGTAGATAAAAAAGTGACTGCCGTAGTCACCGAAATTTTAGAAGCAGTACGGGAAAAGGGGGACAGCGCCGTACGGGAATATACCGCGCGGTTTGACCGGGTGCCGGAACAGTTTGAGGTAGACCGGGAAGTAATTAACGACGCACTGACCCAGGCCGACCCGGATTTTGTAGATTCGCTGTTAAACGCCCAGGCAAATATTGCCGAATTTCACAACCGCCAAAAACGGGAAAGTTTTGTTGACGCCAAACCAAACGGCGTTATTTTGGGCCAGCGGGTACGGGGGCTTAACCGGGTGGGCCTTTATGTTCCCGGCGGCACTGCGGCCTATCCTTCCAGCGTTTTAATGAACGCCATTCCCGCTAAAACTGCCGGCGTAAAGGAACTGATTATGGTGACCCCGCCCGGTAAGGACGGCAAGCCAAACCCCGATATTCTGACCGCTGCGGCCATAGCCGGGGTAGACCGTGTCTTTTTAATGGGCGGAGCCCAGGCCGTCGCCGCACTGGCTTATGGTACCGAAACAGTACCCCGGGTGGATAAAATTGTGGGCCCCGGCAACATTTATGTAGCCACTGCCAAAAAGCTGCTGTATGGCCAGGTGGACATTGATATGATCGCCGGCCCCAGCGAAATTCTGGTAATGGCCGACCAAACGGCCGACCCCAGGTTCCTGGCCGCCGACCTGATGAGCCAGGCGGAGCACGATGTGCTGGCCAGCGCTGTTCTGCTCACCACCAGCGAGCGTATTGCTGCCGAAACAACCAGCGAATTGGAACGCCAGGTAAAAGATTTAAGCCGGGCAGAAATTATACGCAAATCGCTTACCGATTTTGGCGCAATTATTCTTTGCCAAAGCAAAGAGCAAATGATTGCCCTGGCCAACGAAATTGCCCCTGAGCATTTGGAAGTAATGTGCGAAAACCCGCTGGAATATGTGGGAAAACTGGACAATGCCGGTTCGGTATTTTTGGGGAAATATTCCCCCGAGCCTTTGGGGGACTACTATGCCGGTCCCAACCATGTACTGCCCACCAGCGGTACCGCAAGGTTTTTCTCCCCCTTGTCGGTAGATACCTTTACAAAACGTTCCAGCTTTATTTATTACACTGAGGACGCCCTTTGCGCAGCCAGGGAGGATGTGGTACGCATAGCCGAAAAAGAGGGCCTTACCGCCCATGCAAACTCCATTCGGGTGCGGTTTGACGGCCAATAAAACCCAGCTGGATACCGCCGCTTTTCAACACTGTTTTATATTTATTGTTCGTATAGAAACCGGATTACATTTAGTGTTAATATACCATAATATTACAAATTGTAAATTAACAAAGGAGGGCCGCCCATGTATCAACTGCCAGAAAAACTACTGGAACTTGAACCTTATGACCCCATCAGCGGGGATTATAAAATTCGCTTGGACGCCAACGAAAGCTGGCACAACCCCATGCAGGATATTCCCGATATCATTTTAGACGCCCTGAAAGGTGCAAAACTGAACCGCTACCCCGATTCGGAATGCACCGGGCTGATCGATGCATTCTGCTCGTATTATCATGCCGACCCTGCCTGCGTCACCGCCTCCAATGGGTTGGATGAAATGCTGGGGATTTTAATTAATGCATTTATTCCAAAAGGCGGTAAGCTGCTTACCGTTTCGCCCGATTTTTACATGTACCGGTTTTATGCCTATATGAACGACGTGGAAAACGTGATTGTTCCCAAGGACGAAAATATGCTGGTAGATGTGGAAAAGGTGATTGAAACCGCCAACGCACAAAAGGTGGACGCGGTGCTTTTTTCCAACCCCGGCAACCCCACCTCGCTGGGGACCTACTTCCACGAAGTGATTCATCTGATTGAATCGGTCAACTGCCTGGTGATTGTGGACGAGGCTTATATGGATTTTTACAACCAGTCGGTGCTGGATTTTGTCAAACAGTACGACAACCTGATCGTACTGCGTACCTGTTCCAAGGCTGTGGGGCTGGCCGGCGCCCGCATTGGTTTTGCCATTGCAAACGAAACGATTGCAAATGCAATTCGTTGTGCCAAAGCGCCCTACAATGTAAACGCCTTATCGCAGATTGTGGGGGAAACGGTACTGCGGGAGCAGGAGTATTTGGCCAAATGCCGTCAGGAAGTGCAGGATTCGCTGGACTTTTTGTACGGTGAGGTTTTAACCTACAGCTGGGAATGCCCCAAAATTCAAAAGCTTTACACCTCCTGTACCAACTTTCTTTATATGAAAATGGAAGATGCCCCCGGGGTATTTGAGGCGCTTAAGAAAAAAGGGATTGTTGTGCGCTGCCTGGGGGATTACCTGCGGGTAACCGCCGGCACCATGACCGAAAACCGTGCTTTTGTAAAGGCGTTTAAAGAGGTTTTGGCAGATTAGCTCACCAGCTTTTGGCAAGCCGCAACCAGCCGGTTTTTGCTGAAAACAACTGCTTTCCCGTCTGTAAAACCTTTCCTCGGCTATTTCATTTTATGCGCCATCCCACACATCCCTGTCTTTTGTCCCAGGGGTGCACTTTTCAGCCCTGTTTTCCGGTTTTATGTCAACCGCCGGGACCCTGCTTTTTATATTCATCCTTAACACAAAATAAGGAGGCTCATTATGAGAGAGACCACCCTAACCCGCACCACAAAGGAAACCGATATCTCCCTTACCTTAAACCTGGATGGCGAGGGAAAAAGCGATATTTCCACCGGGATTGGTTTTTTTGACCACATGCTAACTGCCTTTGCGCTGCATGGCGGGTTTGACCTAACCCTGCAGGTAAAGGGAGATTTGCAGGTGGATTGCCACCACACCATTGAAGACACCGGAATTGTTTTGGGCAAGGCCTTTGCTCAAATTTTGGGCGGTAATTCCGGAATTGCCCGCTTTGGCAGTTTTTTTATACCAATGGACGAAGCGCTGGCCTCCTGCCACCTGGACATCAGCGGGCGGCCGTTTTTGGTGTTTGACGCGGCGTTTGATACCCCCAGCTGCGGCGGGTTTGACTGCTGTATGGCCGAAGAATTCTTCCGTGCGTTTGCCATGAACGGGGGAATTACCCTGCACCTGGCCGTTCCTTACGGCAAAAATGACCACCATAAAATTGAGGCGCTGTTCAAAGCCTGCGCCCACGCTCTTCGCCTGGCAGTGCTGCCTAAGGGTGGCGGCGTTCTTTCCACAAAAGGCGTGCTGTAATGTGGAAAACCCGGCGCCATTTTCGCCGAAGCGGTTACAGGCAGCTTTTATTGATATGGAAACCACCGGCTTTCCCATTGAGAGTAAAAAGCTTTTGTAACAGCAATGAGCAAAGCGAGCTTAAGAACCTCAAAAAACTATCTTAAAAGATTAGATTGCCCGTTTACAGGGGGCAGGGCAAGTGATGTAACGGAAAGAATTTTCAAAACCTCTTGAGAGGCAGCCGGTACTATGCCCTTCCCGGGCTTGCGCATCCCTTTTGTTCAACCGGTCGTTTTAATTACCACCCCAGGTGCCAGGCAGGATTATAGGTTTTATACTAAAACAGCCAAACTTTTCTACCGGTAAAATCATACCGTTATTATTCCTATTGTTGCTGTTCCTGCAAACCGGCCGTGTTCTGAATCGGCTCGGTCCGGCGGCACGGAGGCTTGAGCCGCTTCCTATAAGCCAATACCCAAGGGGAATGCCGCCTGTATTAATGAACGGACCTGCCGGTATTGTATTTTGCTGCCGTTAAAATTCTAACACGCTTTTGCACCGGTCACTTTTGCTATTTTTTGCCGTGCAAGCTGCGGGCAGGCACAGATGATTGCTGAAACCATGTTTTGTGCAAAGCCGGTTTCCGTTTTGCAAAAAACGTGCCATAAAAGCTTATTCTAAAAATTCCTTTTAAAAAAACTTTAGTAATTTCCGGGGCAACCCGTTGGAGTTGATTCTTATTGATCGCCATTATTGATTATGGGGCGGGCAACCTGTTCAGCGTAAAAAACGCGCTGGACTTTTTGGGCCTTCCCAACCTGGTTACAAAAAGCGAACAGGATTTACTGGACGCCGACCATATTATTCTGCCAGGGGTGGGTGCTTTTGCCGATGCAATGGGCATGCTGAATGCCACCGGCCTTGTGGATACCATTAAAGCCCAGGCGCACAAAAAGCCCTTTTTAGGAATTTGTGTGGGAATGCAGCTGCTGTTTGAAACCGGCTACGAATTTGGGGTGACCAAAGGGCTTGGTTTAATTCCCGGTGAAGTAAGGCTGCTGCAAACCGGAGGGCTGAAGGTGCCGCATATGGGCTGGAACGAACTGGCCGTGCAAACCCCCTGCCCCCTTACCGAAACCCTGCAGCCGGGGGATTATGTTTACTTTGTACATTCCTACGGCGCTGTTTGCCCCGGGGAATTTATTTCGGCCAGCTGCGAATACGGCAGCCGTATTCCGGCTTTGGTGCATAGCGGCAATCTCTACGGCGCACAGTTCCACCCCGAAAAAAGCGGACGGGTAGGGCTGGCAATGTTAAAAAAATTTGGGGAGCTGAAACCAATATGATTATTCTGCCCGCCATTGACGTGAAGGACGGCCGCTGCGTGCGGCTGTTCCAGGGGGACTTTTCCACCGCCGAGCAGGTGGCCGAAAACCATCTGCAAACTGCAAAATCCTTTGAAGACGCCGGCGCCAAATGGATCCACATGGTGGATTTGGACGGTGCCAAAGATGCAAAACCCGTCAATTCCGCGCTGTTTTTAGAAGTGGCAAAAAACACCTCGTTAAAGGTGGAGCTTGGCGGGGGAATCCGCAATATGCAAACGGTGGAATATTACCTGAGCCGGGGAATCTCCCGGGTGATTTTGGGTTCTGCCGCTGTGCAAAACCCCGCTTTTGTCGCCCAGGCTGTAAAGGAGTTTGGTGAACAGATTGCAATAGGCATTGACGCCAAAAACCAGATGGTTGCAGCGGAAGGCTGGCTGGACAACTCTGGCCTGCATTATCTGGAGCTGGCAAAACAGATGGAACAGGTTGGCGTAGCACGAATCATTTATACCGATATTTCCAAGGACGGTACTCTAAGCGGTCCTAACCTGGAACAGCTGGACGCTATCAACCGGGCTGTCAGCTGCGACATTATTGCCAGCGGCGGCATAAAAGAACTGGCTGACATAAAGGCTTTAAAAGAACTGGGGTTGTATGGGGCGATTTGCGGAAAGTCCATTTACTCGGGCAGCCTTAGCCTAAAAGCTGCGGTTGGGTTGGCAGGTGATCAAACATGCTAGCCAAGCGCATAATTCCCTGCCTGGACGTACGGGACGGACGGGTGGTAAAGGGAATCAATTTTATTGGTATTAAGGACGTGGGCGACCCGGTAGAGTGCGCCATGCTGTATGACGCACAAGGCGCCGATGAGATCACCTTTTTAGATATTACCGCCACCCACGAAGGCCGCGGTACCATGCTGGACGTGGTGCGCCGAACCGCCGAAAAGGTGTTTGTTCCGCTGACCGTTGGCGGCGGTGTGCGTACTGTGGAAGATTTTCGCGATCTGCTTTTGGCCGGGGCCGACAAGGTGGGGGTAAATTCCGCAGCAATCCGTAACCCGCAGCTGATTGCCCAGGCCGCCGACCGGTTTGGCAGCCAGTGCGTTGTGGTGGCTGTCGACGCCCGCCGCAAGCCCGGCGGCGGCTTTACCGTTGTGGTGAACGGAGGCCGTATTGACACAGGCGTGGACGCGCTGGAATGGGTGCTAAAAGCACAGCAGCTGGGTGCAGGTGAAATTCTGTTGACCTCAATGGACGCAGACGGTACCAAAAACGGCTTTGACCTGGAACTGACCAAAGCGGTAACCGACCTTGTCACCATTCCGGTGATTGCCTCCGGCGGCTGCGGCAGGCTGGAGCATTTTTCCGAAGTGTTCCAGCAAACAGGGGCCGACGCCGCCTTGGCTGCTTCACTGTTCCACTACCGGGAACTGACGGTTGGCCAGGTGAAGGAACACCTTCATGCATGCAAAATTCCGGTGAGACCGGTTCAGTTTGCTAATCAGTAAACAGAAGCTGATTGGGGCGCTTTTCCTTTTCTGCACCAGTGGGTTTATCGCTTTTTAGGGAATACCTGGTCCATTCTGCCAGATGATTCACTCACTTTCTCCGGTAACCATACCAGTTTTTCGCATACGCCCTCAATCATTAACAGATCCCAGTGTGAGGGCGTAGTTCTTCTGGCAGGTTGAGGTGCCCAACACCATAAAATGTTGCCGGGTCAACCGTAACTGCCTATTATTTTTATAGCTGTAACATTTTAATCAAAAAGTATTCTTCATGCCCTTACTAAAACAAGCCTTCTTCAGGCAGAAAGGACATTTTATGAATTTAGATCAATACTTTGAAAAGTCTGATTTAATTCCTGCCGTGGTGCAGGAGCAGGGAACCGGTATTGTGCTAATGCTCGCCTATATGAACCGGGAAAGCCTGCAGAAAACGGTGGACACCGGATACACCTGGTTTTACAGCCGCTCCAGAAATCAGCTGTGGAACAAAGGGGCGACCTCTGGCCATCTGCAAAAGGTAGTGGATATGAAAGCCGACTGTGACAACGACACCCTGCTGGTTACCGTAATTCAAACCGGAGCGGCCTGTCATACCGGAAAACACAGCTGCTTTTATAAAAAGCTGGGGGAAGAGTAAGCCTTTTGGTGGAATAAAACCGCCTGCCGCCTTCCTTTCCCTCAAAAATAATGACGCCCGTTTCATCCATATTTCCGGCGGTCTGGTTTTTTGTTTTCCCAAAAAGCCTGTGCGCAAGCAATTTTTATTGCACATGCAGGTATACGCCTAACCCCCGTATCCCCCAATGCCCCAACACCCAAGAGTGTAAGCGGGCAGTGCGTTACCCAAGGGAAGTGCAAAGCCTCCCTGCAAAGGGGCAAGCGCCTCCCCACGGGCGCAATACCCTAAAGAGGCTGTCTCTTCCTCACCGGGAGGGGACCCCAGTATACCGCTACCCAATATACGAGGGCACGCAGCACACCGGGGCAGGCCGCTGTTAAACAGCCGCTCTGGCGGTATCTCTTTCAAACAAAGCCCCGGGGCTTGCGCAGCCTTAACCACCCAGGGTATGCTTGCCCTGTATGGACGGGCAAACGTCCGCGCTGGAAGCCATACTCAACAAAGTTTTTATGATATGTATAAAAGTTAAAGCTAAAACGGAACGCCGAATATTTCTTCGGTAAACATTGCAACAGCTTTGGTTGTCATTTTTTTGGTGCTTCTTTCTTTTTTAACCGTTTTTTTATCCCACATTGTAGGACAGGTTTATAATACAACCGGTTTTTAATTGTTGTTTTGGTTACAACACTGCACCGCCTTTGCCATTTTTTCTTCGCGTGGCCGGGGCTCTCTGAATAATTTCTAATTTAGTGCCGACGCGAAGCGGCGGAATGGAGTTATAAAAATGGCCAAAATTGACGCGTTGGAAAATTTATATGAGGTTTTAAAAGACCGTAAAATTCACCCTATGGAAAATTCTTATTCCTGCTATTTGTATGAAAAGGGCTTGGATAAGATCTTAAAAAAATGTGCTGAGGAATGCGGCGAAACGATTATTGCCGCCAAAAACGGTGTAAATGAAGACACCGCCAACGAAATTTGCGACCTTATTTTTCACTTGCTGGTACTTATGGTAGAACAGGAAATCCCTTTAGAGAAAATCTATGGCATTTTGGAAGAGCGTGGCAAAAAAATCGGCAACCTGAAAACCTTCCATGTAACCGACCACAACAGTTAAGAGGTTGTTTATGACAGGAACAATAGTGAATACAGCGGCAATTACCGCAGGGGGAGTCCTTGGCTGTATCATTCAAAGAGGGCTGCCCAAAAGGCTGGAACGGGCACTGACCCAGATGCAGGGGCTTGCAATTTTGATAATTGGGTTCAATGGGGTCATCACCTCCATGCTTTCGGCAGACCCTGCTACCGGAAGACTGACCGACCAGGGCGGCCTGCTCTTGCTGGTGAGCCTGGTGCTGGGAGTACTTGCCGGGGAACTGTTGCGCATAGAAGACCGGCTGAACAGCCTTGGGCTTTTGGTGGAGCGCAAACTTGGGGCTAAAGGGTTTGCAAAAGGTTTTGTTTCGGCATCTTTGGTATTTTGTATTGGGGCTATGGCCATCATCGGGGCTATTAACGATGGGTTGCGGCAGGACAGCTCGGTGCTGTTTTTAAAATCGGCCATTGACTTTGTCTGTGCCCTTGTTATGGCATCCGCTTTGGGGTTTGGGGTAGTTTTTTCAGCAGTCTCGGTGCTTTTTTACCAGGGTGCAGTTACCCTGTTATCGGGTCTGCTGTCCCCGCTGATCTCGCAGGTTTTGCTTGACTCTATCTGCATGGTTGGCTATTCCATTGTTGCCTGCATTGGCATGAACTTTTTATTCCGGGCAAAAATTAAAACAGCAAACCTGCTGCCGGCTCTGCTGGTTCCAATTTTATGGGAAGTTCTGCAACGGGTAGCTGCCTGCTGGTTCAATTAAAATCAGGGCTTCCGGATTTCCGGAAGCCCTTTTGGTTGGAAAAAAGAAGCTATGACGCTTCGGAGAATATCTCATCCAATTCTCTTTTGCTTTGGTCTGTAAGCGGGGCAAAGGGGGCACGGCATATTCCACAGTCAATTCCCCGGCGTAAAAGACCGTATTTTACCGCCGAAAAAATGCCTGCCCGCACCATTGTTTCCACCCGCCTGTTCACCAGCTGCTGAAGGGTAAACGCCTGGGCCATATCCCCCTGTTCAAATGCCTGCCTCAACTTTAAAAAAGTGGGCGCAAACAGGTTGACGGTGGTGCCAATGGTGGAGGACACCCCCAACGTGAGGTCCGGAAGGTACATTTCATCAAAGCCGTTAAAATATAACTTTTTGGGGTAAGCGGTGCGCATCCGCTCCAGGCTGTACAGGTCCTGCGAAGTGTATTTAATTCCCGCTATCCAGTCGTTTTCCAGCAGTGTGCCGGCATTTTCTTTATTCAGTGAAACACGGGTATATTACTGGCATGCCTCTTAAGAGGCATTGAACAGGTTTTCCAATCGCATTTCTTTTACAGGCCGCTTTAGCAGTGGCCTGTTTTTGTGCTTTCGTACTCTGGCTACCTGTAAACAGGTCCATATATTCTTTCAGACTTATCTGGTCTATTGCAATATCTTCTCACTGTTAATTTTTGATGTATTCTTTGGTTGCCTTTTTATTGCACCCTACCGTATCCTCTATACCAGAAATGTTTGCTGCTGTATTTGTACTCAAATTTACATGTTATATTTCGGGGCAAACACTATATGGTACTGGCATCTCCACTTGGAATGTGATAAACTTTCTATGTCATTCACGACAAAACCTCCTTTTGTTTTCTTTTGCGGTTGACAAACCTGCATTTACTTTAACAAAAGGAGGTTTTCTTGTATTTAAAGATTTTTATTATGCGGGCATAGCCTCTATTCCTCGTATATAGTGTAATACGCTCTGCCAGCCTTGCAAAGATTATTATTGACTGACAGTAATTTGAGTATACTGCTTTCAGTTACTGGTTTTCTTCGCAAAACGCCAATTCTTTAAGGCAAATACTATATGATATTTGCAGTTTCATTTGGCATAACCAACGAATTAGGTTCTTCGTTAAACTACTTATGTTCCCAGCGTTAAATGAATATCCACCCTTGGCTTATGGTGTTGTTGGCAAACCACGCCTAAATATGGCTTCTATTTTCTCATAATCGGCATAACCTTTCTTTTTAACCACGATCTATCCAGTAGTTTTATGATACAAGTAGGCCAGAGTAAGCACAATTTGCTTCTTATTCATTTACGATACCACATAATCCGTTCCGAGTTTCGTTTTATTTGATTATAGTAGTGTTCTCCGCGGTTGTTACCCTTCCTGTCCACCAAAATTGCTCTTCGTCCACAGGCAACCGCTGCTCCACGGGAAGAATTTCGGCGTGGGGACGATGAGGCTCTGCCTGGTACCAGTATGCAGTGCTAGAGTAGTCATCGCTACGTAGATTGTTATGACCATGCTCTATGGTAACCTTGATAGACTTTTCAAATATAATTGGATCCTGGACATGGTAACGGTAAAAAGCATATTTCCCCTTGAAATGGTGATCGCCAGCCAAAATTGCACCCTGCCAAGGAGCACATTGTTCCTGTGTGGGTGACCATCCCAGGTTAAAATAATCTTCCATTCCGGTTCCGTGCAATGAGGGCGGCCATTTTTCCCCGTCGATATAAATCATGTCATCGCCTTCTCCAATCCAATCCCATAACAAGGAAGGATTCAAGTTGTGGATATTAAGATTGCAGCCTACATAATGGCCACTTCCCTCAGCCTCCAAAACAACATAATTGCCCTCTCCAGTGAGATTTTTATCCTTCTCGCTACCAAAAACCCAGTCTGCATGAGTAGCACGTGCATCGTGGGGGACTCCTTTGGTGGGAAGCTCCCTATGCCACAGGGCATGGAAATAAAGTGCATCCTCCGGAAGACGAGGCACTGTCTCGTAGTCTATATAAAAGTACAGTCGCATTCTAGTATTGCAGTCGTTGGTCAGGGTAAAGGTGGCACTTTTTTGAAACGGCATAGGGAACCAACAGTTAAAACCGTGGCCATCCTCCGGGCTCATCTGTAGGGGCTGACTTACATAGCTTTTGGTAATACCGTGACCCAGACCGAAGAAATCTCCTAATGGTGCCTGTACGCTGGGATTCTCCTCATCGTCCCAGAAAATTTTCAGGACAGTTTTGCGGACGTTATATTCCTCGTGTCCAATGGCACCGGTTTTAGAAGACGGATCACAGTTGCCAATCGTGCACCAGAAATGGGTGATGATAGACGGACCGGAAATTTGAGCAAAGACCTTGGTTTCTCCCGGTTCAATAAAAACAAAATCATTGTTCCCACCAGTAACGTCGTAGGAGGATTCGCGTTTGCGCTTGGCATTGCGTTTGTAAAATAAGGTTTGTAAACTGCTAACCAGATGTTCTTGCATGGATAAAACCTCCTATTATTAATTTCTCTGTCCAACCGTTTTTCCCCGCAAATTCAGAAAGGCGGCGGACAGGAATAAACAAAATATAATAAACAACATAGCGAGCCGAAAAGAGATGTGTTCAATAATCACGCCCATTATCAGCGGAACCAGCAAGCCCGCTAGGTTCATTGCGATCAAAAAAAAGGCGGCGGCAGCGGACTGGCGGTTCGGTAACGCATCACTAGCGATAATCATGAAGCAAGGAACTAGGCCACCTTGCAAAAATCCTCCCAGCAACAAAAATATAATAAAAACTGCGCTAGAGCTGCTGCAAAATGCAGCAGACAAGCTAATTGATGCTGCAATTCCAAAAATAGCGTAGTATTTACTGGCCGAGAGCCTAGTCAGGATTTTTGGAGAGAACAGTCTCATCACCAGCGCCACAGAAAAATAGGCGGATACCACATAACCCGAGTGAGCCTGAGAGAGGCCTACCTGCTGAATATTATAGGTGGATAGCCAAATAGACAGGCCGTACTGGAAGGCGGCATACAAAAAAGCGATAAAAATCAAGGCCCAGGAACGGAGGCTTGTAAATACCTCCGCAGGATTGTGGCAGACCAATTGCCTCGTTGCCCTCATATCCGCATAGGGAGAGAGAGGGATTACCTTTTTAGCTGAAAACGCATATGCCGCGAAGCACGTAAGTCCCACCAATGCGATGATCAAATAAGGGGTGCTGAACCTTGGAGCGCCAGTCCATAGCGGAATAGAACACATAAAAATTATGGGGGTAATCATAGCTCCAGCACCGTAAAAAGTGTGGATAACAGGAATATGAAGCCCCTTACTTTTGGAGTAGAGATCCGCTACCATACCGTTCATGGTAAGGTCCACCGTGCTGTTGCCAATACCGCCGATAGCTAGTACTATAAACAGCAAGTTGTAAGCGAATGACCTACCGCTTTCCTGAGAAAAAAAGCAGGGGAGCAGGCCAACTAGCAGTGCACTGACGGCAACAGCCGCAGTGCCTACAGCAATGGTTTTAATTTTATTAAAGCGTTCACCATACAGAGCCAGAAATATCGCGGCCAAAAGCCCTCCAATAGACTGAAAGGTAACGATTAGACCCTGCTGCGTCTCAGTCGTTCCCAAAAACGCCTGCAAATCCGGCGAAGTAATTCCGAAGGCGTTGGCAAACACAGCACATAAGCAATAGATGATACAGCAAATCGCAAAATACAGTTTCATATTATTTTTCCCTCTAACTATTTTGGTTCTTTTTAATATTGTCAATATACCAAAGAGGGAATTCGGAATCAATGTGTTTACAGGTGAATGGCGATATATCTCAAAAAACATAGCAATAAACGAAAAGTTTTGTTATCTTTCTTGAAATCACTGCAGGATATGATATAATTAGCAAAAAAACTAAAGTTTTTTATAGGAGGAGGCCTTTTTCAGTGCCGTATACTGATTACCTGGAAAAGAGAAAAACAGTAGGCGATAAACTTAACATAGCCCCTCGGCTACTGAACGTTGGGTCGGAATGCACAGAACCCTTCTGGTATAACCTTGCACATTCCCATGCAGCCTGCGAACTTCTATATGTTACCGAGGGTTCTGAAAGCGCTCTCATCTGCGGGCAGCGGTATGAAGTAAATGCAGGAGATATGATTATTTTTAATGCGGGCAATGTCCATCAGGAATGGGGTGACCAGAAGCATATGAGAAAATGCATTGTCTGTACCTTTGATCAGTTTCAGCTAAGCGGATTACCTGAAAACCACCTAATCGATAAAACAACTAATCCGATTATCCGTCCCACGGTAGATAAGGACATGTTGGTCATGTGTTTTCAGGCATTATTGCGGGAATCTATCCGTGATAATTTATATGGATTTAGCTTAAGCCACCTGTTGCTACAGGAAATAATCATTATTACTCTGCGAAATACCAATAAAACTCGAAAAGCCACCAAAAACTACAACTATGAATGCGAAACAGTCAAAAAATATATTGATGAACATTATCGCGAGCAGATCCGTCTGGAAGATATTGCTCAACAGATCTATGTCAGTAAGAGCCATCTTTCTCATCTGTTCCGTACTCAAATCGGAGAAGCCCCTATCCGCTATCTGATCCGCAAGAGGATGGAGGAGGCCAAACGGCTACTGGTAGAAACCAACGATACAATCCAGCAGATTGCGGAAAGCATAGGTTATGATAGCCCGGTTTATTTCTGTCAGATATTCAGCAAAGAAGAAGGAATTGCGCCATCTCAATACCGGCGGAAACACCGAATTTCTTTATGATATTATATAAAATTTAGTATTTTTCCATTTTATTTTTTGAAACTTACTACTAAAATCACAAAAGCAGAATGCCGAAAGTGAATGTGCTTTTTACATATTGTCGAACGATGTTGGATGACATAAAATATAGATAACAGCCTGTCGCGCTGTGATCATATTTTATGAAAGGATGACAAGAAATGAAAAGACTGTTTTCCATTCTGCTTGTGCTTATGGTGTTGGGAGGCATGCTGTGTGGCTGCAACTCTAGCAGCATTTCTCAGGCTAACAGCACCTCAGCTTTCTCAGAAGCTCCAGCTCCTTCGGATTCGACGGACGAACCATTCACTGTCGGCTTCTCAATTATTACTTTAAATATCCCTTATTATGGTGAGATGGCGGACACATTCAAGAGTGAGTGTGAAGCCCGCGGCTGGAACCCTATAATAGCTGAGGCTGGTATGGATGTAGAAACCACCCTGAATGATTGCACCGACATGATTCAAAAGGGCGTTGACGCGCTAGTAATCGCCAGTTGGTATGGCGATTCTCTGGGAGATGTTCTGGAAAAGGCAAAGTCAGCCAATATTCCAGTATACTTTATCAATACCGGCGGATTGAGTGACAGCGACGTTTATGTAGGCCATGTAATCGCCGATGACGTAGAGGTTGCCAAATACTCCGGTACCTGGACTGCCCAATACTTTCAAAAACAGGGCAAGACTGAAATTTCTATGGTCAGCACCACCTCTGCCAGCACCGTTGGCCGAAACCGTGTGGACGGCTACATCACTGGCCTGAAAGAAGCAGGTATGACCGTAAATGTGCTTAATGAGTATATTACTGACTCCCGAGAAGACTGCATGGCCGCGTTGGAAGACGCATTGACCGCTTACGATCACATTGATCTGGTTTATGGCATTGGCACCAACAATAACCTGGGCGAGTACGATGCTATAGACGCAGCGCAACGTAAAGAGTGTGTGATCGTCGGCTGGGATCTCTCTGAGGACGATAAACCCTTAATCGACGCCAAAACCCAATTTATTGCTACTTTGGACGTGGACGCAACCTTTGAGATGACCACCACCCTGGATCATGTGGAAGCTTACGCCAAAGGAGAAACAGTGGAACGGTTGACCAACTATTATCCTGTTCTCTATACCAGCGAAGGTAAAGTAACCTATGAAGATGTTTTCGGCAAATAAGTTGAATGTTCCTTCTAACAAGTGCACTGCTGCCTGCGCGGCAGTGCACTTGTGAATACTTCATATGACAGATGAGGCAGGAAAATGGAGAATAAATCAAATATTTTTTTGGAATTAAAGGGCGTCTCTAAAGAGTTCCCTGGTGTGAAAGCGCTGAAGGATGTCAGCTTCTCGATCAACAAGGGTGAGGTTCACGCGCTAATTGGGGGAAACGGTGCGGGCAAATCCACTCTAATGAAAATCCTTTCCGGAGCTTACACTAAAAATTCTGGCCAAATTATAGTAGAAGGCGTAGAAACTGAGATTGGACACCCCAGCGCGGCAGAAGCTTTAGGTATCACCATTATATACCAGGAGCTTAATTTAGTACAATCTCTCTCAATAGCTGAGAACATATTTATTGGCCGGCATCCCAAAACAAAGTCGGGAACCGTAGATTGGAGAACCATGAACCGGGAAGCAGCCAGGCTACTGAAAGAATTCAGAATTGATCTGGCTCCGCAGACCACCGTTAAATCAATTAGTATCGCGCAACAGCAGATGGTTGAGATTATCAAGGCTGTTAGCAAAAATGCAAAACTGGTCATTATGGACGAACCTACATCTTCTTTGACTACCAAAGAGATTGACGTTCTGTTCCAAATGATTCGAACACTGAAGACCAAGGGCGTGGCAGTGGTGTTCATCTCCCACCGCCTAGATGAGATTTTTGAAATATCTGATCGAATTACCATCATGAGAGACGGCACCTATGTCGCCACACGTGATATTGATAAAATTACCCGCAGCGAGTTGATCTCTCTGATGATCGGCCGCGAAATGTCCCAGCAGTTTCCCGAGCGCGTTAGCGCGACGGGCAGTGAACTGATGAGAGCGGAAAATATTTCGGACGGTGTGCTGCTGGACAATATCAGCTTCACTCTTCATGAAGGGGAAGTCCTGGGTTTTGCCGGGCTGGTAGGCGCGGGCAGAACTGAACTGATGCACACTATATTTGGTTCCCGAAAAAAAAGGTCCGGTAGCCTTTATCTTCACGGGAAAGAAGTATCCATCCGCTCACCTAAGCAAAGTATTCGCAATGGCATCGGTTTTGTAACGGAAGACCGCAAACGGGAGGGCCTGGCACTGAACCTTTCTCTTCGCGAAAATGTGTGCATGGTCGCTATCCAAAAGGTTTTGACTTACGGCCTTATTAGCAGAAAAAAAGAAACAGAAAGTTCGGGGGAATATATTGACACTCTAGGGATTGTCACTCCTTCAGCAGAACAGAAGGCAATGTTTCTCAGCGGCGGTAACCAGCAAAAGGTAGTGCTTTCCAAGTGGCTGATGTCTAACGCCGATATTATCATTATGGACGAACCGACCCGTGGAATCGATGTGGGTGCAAAACGCGAAATTTATGAAGTAATCAACCAGCTGGTTGCCCAGAAGAAAGGTATTATTGTGGTCTCGTCCGAGTTTGATGAGGTTATGGGTATCTGTGACCGAATTATTGTTATGTGCGAGGGCCACATCACCGGAATTCTCAGTAAAAAAGACTTCTCGCAGGAAAAAATTGCCGCGCTCGCGGTGGGAGAAGGAGTTTAATATGATATGGTTCAAAATAAACTAACTAGTATTTGGAAGAAAATTTGGGATACCATGGGCGTCTGGCTTATTTGTATTCTGTTGTTCGTCGTGATGTCTGTGAGCACCAACAAATTTTTTGACGCCGGAAACCTGATCAACATTATTCGCCAGATTGCTACCATTGGCGTTGTGGCCTTAGGTGCAACCTTTGTGGTAATGTCTGGTGAAATCGATTTGAGCCAAGGTGGATTTGTTTGCCTGTGTGGATGCCTGTGCGCCCATATGATTATGAAAATGGGCATAAACATGTATCTAGCAATCCTCATTACCATCCTGCTCAGCGCGCTAACCATGGCACTGGTAGGCGTGGTGGTCTCGCTACTGCATGTTCCCTCCTTTATCGCTACTTTAGGTATGCAGTATGTGCTGGCAGGGCTGGTGCTACTTCTCACCAACAGCCAGCCTATTTCGGGCCTACCCACCGCGTTCACCAACATTGCCCGCGGCTATGTTTTGGGTGAAACAATCCCGGTAGCCGGTTTAATCCTTTTTGTAGCAATCCTCATTGGCGCTTTTGTTATCAAATATACGACATTCGGTCGAAGCATTGTGATAGTTGGTGAAAATCGACAGGCCGCCAACCTAAGCGGCATCAGTGTGCCTCTAATTAAAATCGCAGCCTTTGCGGTTGCCGGCGGTTGTAGCGCACTAGGAGGTATCATCCTCGCAGCTCGACTGGGCTCAGGCCAGCCCTCCTCCGGTTCTGACGTATCGCTAATGGCTTTAGCTGCTGTGTATGTTGGTGGCGCCAGCAAGGGCAGCGTCTTCAACACCCTGGCTGGCACGTTAATTATTGGTATGATTAACAACGGCCTGAACCTGATTGGTGTTTCTCCAGCTTGGAAGAATATCATTCTTGGCCTGATTATTATCGTCGCTGTAGTCCTGGATATTTTCCGCTCCAGAAAAAGCAACACTTAATTGACTTAGCATACCCTTTAAAAACAAACGGATAATTCGGAGACTATCTATCAATTTCTTTTTGCCTCGCACTAAAAGCGAAGTAAAAAGGGGGGCGGAAAGGGCCAACATACCGTTGTGCAGGGGTGGTTTGAAAGAATTTTCAAGCCGCCCCTTACTAATTCATCCGGCAGCTCTTGCAGCAAACTTATGAAACATTTATAATAGAATCAACAAACCTGTAAGCGGTTCCAGGTTTTAAACTTCAGGCGCAGCCGGCCGCCGTGGCAAAGCTATAAACTTTACCATGCATCAAAAATCCGCCGCCCTTGCGGGCAACTCACAGCCGCCGCAACCTTTCAAAATTGGTGCCGTTTGAAAGGTTTAACGGATATCAAAAAATATTCCAATCGTTCATCACGCCTTTAGTGGCTGAAAATAAGGAGGAATAGTATGCTGAGAAAACCCAAAATTTTGGTAGTGGGCAGTTTTGTTATGGACCTGATCGTCTCCACCCGTAAGGTGCCAAACAGCGGCGAAACCGTGCTGGGGGAAAAATTTACCACTGCACCGGGGGGCAAAGGCGCTAACCAGGCTGTTCAGGCTGCAAGGCTGGGCGCCGATGTTACCATGGTGGGCAAGGTTGGGGCGGACAGTTTTGGCCAAGAGCTGATTGCCTCTGCCAAAGCAGCAGGCATTCATACCGAGCATATTGCCATAGCCGAAAATGTATCTTCGGCAATCGGGAACATTGTGCTGGAGGTGGCGGAAGGGAAAAAAAGCCGCAACCGTATTATTGTGGTCCCCGGCGCCAACTTTGCAATTACCCCCGACGATGTCGCCTTTTTAAAGGAGGAGATTGCCGGGTATGACATGGTGATCCTGCAGCTGGAGATTCCTATGGAAATTAACGAGCTGGTAGCAAAATACGCCTATGACAAAGGGGTGCCGGTTATGTTAAACTCCGCCCCGTCCGCACCTCTTTCCAAAGAGCTTTTAGGCAGGCTTGCCTACATATCGCCCAACGAACATGAAGCTGCCGATATTACCGGCGTAACCATCCGCACTGATGATGAGCATAGAATGGCGGATGTAAAAAAAGCTACCGACGCCTTAATGAACCTTGGCGTACAAAACGCAATCATCACTCTGGGCAGCAACGGGGCAGTGGTTGCCAACAAAGGCGAACTGCTGTATTCCCCCTGTGTTGACGTGGTAGAGGTAAAAGACCCCACCGCCGCCGGCGACAGCTTTGTGGGCGGGTTTTGTACCGGCTACTGCGCCGGGCTTACCCATGCCCAGGCTTTGGAATTTGCAAGCTATGTGGCTACGGTCACCGTTTCCCGTATGGGGGCTCAGCCCAGCCTGCCCACCATTGACGAAGTAATTCAGCTGATGAAAGAACAGCATTTCGACGGTTTTGACCTGGGCATTCTGGAACCGCTGAGAGGCTAATTTGTAAAAGTGGAGGGACCTGTTTATGCTGAAATCCAGCTGCATCAATCCGGAAATTATGAAAGCCCTCTCCCTGTGCGGCCACGGGGATAAAATTTTGATCTCTGACGGCAACTACCCGCTGGACAGTAAGTCTGGCGAGGCAAAAAAGGTGTATTTAGGCGTTACTGCAGGCGTTCCCCAGGTTACCCAGGTGCTGGCAGCCCTGCTGGGAGTGATAGAAGTGGAAAAGGCCGAGGTTATGCTGCCGGGTGATGGCAGCGAACCGGAGATTTTTGCAGAATTCCGGAACCTGCTTGGAGGAATGGAGCTTTCAGGCCTGGGCCGGCAGGAATTTTACAGCGCCAGCTGCGAACCCGCTGTTCGCCTGGCGATCTCTACCGGGGAAAAACGGATTTTTGCCAATGTTTTAATCACGGTAGGTGTGGCATAACCGGCCGTTATAGGAAAAAACGGGGCTTTATGCCCCAGCCTAACCAAAAAATATATGGTATTTTAAAGGCCTGCCGCAGGAAATTCTGGTTTCCTGCGGCTTTTCTTTCTATGTAAGCAAAATCCACCACTCGCACCGCTTGCAGGTTTAGAACTTATGTTCTAACAGTGAAACCCTTGCCACATCCGACCAGTTTGAATCATACTCCCTGTGTGTATAGGCTCTTTGGAAAAACCTATTTTTTCGCACACCAACTTTAATGTATAAAATTTATAAACGCGAAAAGCCTGAAGAGAAACCGCTTGTATTTTATATGGCAATAGAGCGGGCACTTTGTTTACGGCAGCTTACCACCATGATTTACTGGGTATAAAAATGGCCGCTTTATGTTTTTAGTCATTAGAAAACCCCTCTCCGGTAATTTTTACTGGATGTGCCAATACATACCCGCAAGGGGTACACGATCACACGATACCCGCAAGGGGTACACGATCACACGATACCCACAAGGGGCACACGATACCCACAAGGGGCACACGATACCCACAAGGGGCACACGATACCCACAAGGGGCACACGATACCCGCAAGGGGCACCGCATACGCACTGGCGTGGCTCCGTGGTGCATCATACGCGTTTTTTATTGCAGGCAATAATAACTGGCTTCTCGGTAAAAATAGCCATCATGGTATAAGCTTAAATCATTTTTCTTACATATGTCAAAAACAATCTGGGAGCTCACTTTGTTCTTATGGCTGCAAATTATATTTACAAAATGAGCTTTGGAAAAGTATATCCACTTTATATCACAAAGGCTAAAAAAGGGGCGCACAAAAGATGAGGTCAACCAAATAATTTGCTGGCTGACTGGGTATAGCCAAGCTGAGCTGCAATCACAATTTGAAAAACAGGTCGATTTTGAGACATTCCTTTTACAAGCGCCCGCTCCAACCCCTGCTCGTACTCTTATTACAGGTGCTGTTTGCGGAGTCCGGTTAGAGGCAATTTCCGAACCGCTGATGAAGGAATTTCGCTACCTTGACAGGCTAATAGATGAACTGTCTGGGGGGAAACCGATGGATAAAATTTTGAGGAAGTAAAAAATTCGTCTTTATGAAAACAGTGCACGAACATGAGCAGTTCTACTATAAATACAGCACTAGAAACCCTATTTGGAAGTTGACATATAAATTCTGCAAAGATAAATTCACATCACGTACAGGCTTGTTCAAAACAAAAGGGCCATTGATTCAAACGCTTCCTTGATCATCATTCTATTCAGGTATTACGGAATAGGAAGGCAGAATTCAGACCCTTTTACAAAAGTTATGATATTGTCAGGCGCAGCAGCTGTTGTGGTGCCTGCTATTATCATGACGGGAACAATTTTTCCTGATAAAAACAGCAGTCATAGCGGAAAAAGAGCCCGCATGCCTGCTGTTGTAAAAAACGTTTTTTATTTTTTATAACATTCTTGCTTGCGGGGGCGATTGCACCCCGTTTTTTATTGGTCCAAGCAATTACCGAATTGGCATAAGGGTAGCCTTTATTATAGCTGAAATTAGTTTGGAAACATAAATTTTAAAAATAGTTTTTCGGCAGCCGATGGGTTGTTATAGCCCAGCTTTTGCAGTAGGGTATTGGAGCCGGTTACCTGAAAATGCCCGTTTTCCAAACGCACCCTTACTCCCGCTCCTTCCATTGCCTGCCAAAGCCCTACAAGCCAGGCATGGGTACCCACCTGACTGCCTGACTGAATCTGTTCGTAGATGCGGGCGAACTCCTCATAAGCAACCCCCTCCCGCAGGTATTCTTCCCACAGGTGCTGAATTTTAGAAAGGCTGAGGGCGGCGATCATTTCGTTAAAATCACCCTCGCCGGCTTCCCCTGGAAAAAGATAGCGGTAGTAAAACAAATCTAGCGGTTCATAAGCCTCTTTAGCCAGCGTTAAGTCATCCCACCTGCGGTCAAACACAAAAAAGCTGTGCTGTGCCATACAATGCCGCGCCATATCTTTAAAAAACATGCCTTCTGCCGGGCTGGGGCAGCCAAGCTCCAGCGCAAAATCCTGCAGCAACGTAATGTCCTGCCCGGAAGGGCTGAACCGCTCAAAAAAAACATCATCTTTCTTCCCCTGGCAGCGGACCTCCCCCTCTTCAAAGGGGCCTGTCATTCCTGTAATCGAAAGGGGAAGCTCCCTTCCTACCGAACCTAAAATGGGGCCATACTGATCCAGCAAATCGCTTATATCAATACAGCTGTTGTTAAAAATCACCCTCAGCGTGTTTTGTTCTGCGCTGTAACAGCTTTGCGGGCATTGCTGAAACTGATTGCTCAGCTCCCAAAACAGCATGGCGGCCCGCTTTGCCAGGGGTAAATTGTTTTGAGCCGGGTCCAGCCGAACAAAAATTGCCGGCTGCCGGGTTTTGCGTTTATTCTGCATCTTGCTCCCCCTTTATACGGATCATCCGGTAACCCACGCCGATATGGGTTTGAATATATTCCGGCTCGGAAGGATTTTTTTCGATTTTTTTGCGCAGGGTAGCCATAAACACCCGCAGGGAAGGGGTATCGCTTTCTAACACGCTGCCCCAAACCTCTTTGAGGATATAATTGTGGGTAAGCACCTTGCCCACATTGCGGCTTAACAGGCAAAGCAGCTTATATTCAATGGGGGTAAGGTGAACCTGGTCCCCATCAATATAGGCGCAGCCCGCTGCATAATCAATACGCAGCCCCCCGTTTTGAAATACCGGGTCGTTTTTCTGGCTGCTGGTATCGTAATGCATTTTCCGAATAGCGACCCGAATCCGAGCCAGCAGCTCCTCCACGCTGAACGGCTTGGTAATGTAATCATCGGCGCCAGCGTCCAAAGCTTCAATTTTATCCTTATCCTCGCTGCGGGCGCTGACTACAATAATCGGGTTCTGGGACCAGGTGCGAATTTTTTTAATAATGTCTACGCCATCCATATCCGGCAGACCCAGATCTAAAATAATAATATCCGGGTTTTGTGAAACCGCCTGCAGTATAGCCAACTCTCCAGTTGCCGCAGTGTGGTAGCTGTAGCCGCTGGTGCGCATGGTAGTGGTCATTAAATTGCTGATTGCCCGGTCATCCTCTACAATTAAAACAGATACTTTATTGGTCATGGCCAGTTACCTCCTCCAGCTGCAGGGTAAAGCCAAATACGCTTCCCTTTGGTTTATTATCCCGAATATAAATTTCCCCGCCATGGGCGGTAATAATTGATTTGCACAGTGAAAGCCCCAAGCCCAGCCCCCGACGGCTGTCTCCTGAGCAGTTGCCTGCGGTGTAAAACATGTCAAACAGACGGGCTTTGTCCTCATCTGGAATGCCGTTTCCATTATCGGCTATTTCTACCACCGCCTGGTTACCTCTGCGGAAGGTGGTAATGGTAATATGAGAACCTGGAGGGGTATACTTTACGGCATTATCTACAATATTGATCACCACCTGCACCAGCAGCCGGGCGTCAACACGGGCCATCAGCATCTCTTCACTCAGGTTCAGCTGAATAATATGTTCGGTGCTCTTGCGGCTGATATGGCGCATCGCCTCGTCAATTATCTCTTCCATCAGCTCCGGCTCCATGCGGATATTCATCGTGCCGTCCTCCAGCTTGGTTACACTAAGCAGGTTTTCCACCAGGTTAATCAGCCATAGCGAGTCGTCATAAATATCACCGTACAGTTTTGTTTTTGTTTCCTTATCTAACTTGCCATGGTCGGCCAGCAAAATATTGGCATCGGCCGAAATACTGGTAAGAGGGGTGCGCAGGTCGTGGGAAATAGCACGCAGCAGGTTGGCCCGCAGCCGTTCTTTTTCCGCCTGCATAGAAGCTTCCTTCTGCGCCTCGTTCAGTTCCTCTTTTTCCAGTGTTTGGGCAAATTCCCCCAGCATGGCAAACAACAGGTTCTGCTCGAAAGGGCCTATGGCTTTTTCTTGTGAAAGAACAACACTAACTACCCCAAACACCGTCTGCCCGTTATGTACCGGAAGATAAAGGGCCATGGCGCCGGGTAGGGTATCGGTTCCAATTCCGGCTGGTTTTTTGTTTTTCACCGTCCAGTCTGCAACAGCGCGTTCGTCTTCGCTTAAGTATTTTTCCGCCCCTTCGCCCAGGCCCGGCCTTCCTTCCGGCCAGTAAATTTTAGGGTTTCCCAAAACATTCTCCCTGACCTGGTAAATCACCACCGGGCATTCTAACAGCTTCGTGATTTGCTGCGCCACCCCGGTTACAATCTCCTCCCGGGTGACCGCCCGCTGAAGCTTTTGGCTGGTTTCCAGCAAAATTTCGGTGCGATGGGCCTGCAGGGCAGATTCCTTTGATTGGTTGCGCACCCGGGTAGTGAGGGTGCTGGTGATTAACGCGGCAACCAGCATGATTAAGAAGGTAATGGGGTATTCCGGCCCAATTGCGTCAAAGGTATACCGGGGGTCGGTAAAGCAGAAATTAAAAGTAAGAACAGAAACCAGGGATGCTAGCGCTCCCCACAATTTTCCTTCGGTTTGGTTAGAAACAAAAAGCACACCCAATAAATAAAGCACAATAATATTGCTTTCGCTTACGTTTAAATGGTACAGTAGGTACCCCGCCAGCGTACAAGCCGCCATAATAAACACTGTTTTGACAAAATCTATCAGCCGAAGGCTCGGCTTACGCCGGGAAGCCTTTTCAGGAGAGTAAGGCAGCTGGTTATCGGGGATTACGTAAACGTCCAAATTAGGCGCCAGCACCCCAAGCCGTTCCACCAGAGTGATTCGCTTTTGCCAGAACCTGGCCTTGTTATTGGACCGGCCAATCACAATTTTTGAAACCCCACTGACTCTGGCATACTGGGCAATCTGGTAAGGCACGTCATCGCCATACACCGTGGCGATGCGCGCCCCAAGCTGCTCGGCAAGCTTCAGGTTTTCCCGTAGGCGGGAGCGGTTTTCATCACTAAGTTCCCGCGTACCGGGGGTTTCTACAAACAAAGCGGTGAACATGGCATGAAACGCCGTGACCATTCGGGCTGCCGTGCGTATCACCTTTGCGTTGGAGGGTGAACTGCTCAAACAGATTAGAATGTGCTCACCGGTAAAATAGTCGTTGGTCTGGTAATTGCGGGCCCGCTCTGCTATGCGGTTTACCCGGTCGGCGGTGCGCCGCAGGGCAATCTCCCGCAGGGCCACCAGGTTTTCCACCGAAAAAAAGTGATCCATTGCATTTTTTGCCTGGGGAGCACGGTAAATTTTCCCCTCCCCCAACCGTACAAGCAGTTCTTCCGGCTCAATATCCACCAGCTCCACCTGGTCGGCCGAGTCAAATACGCTGTCGGGAATCCGTTCCCGCACCACAACCTGGGTAATGGAAGCTACAATGTCGTTTAAGCTTTCCAAATGCTGAACATTCACGGTGGTATACACATCAATACCAGCCAGCAGCAGCTCCTCAATATCGTGGTACCGCTTCATATTGCGGCACCCCTGGGCATTGGTATGGGCCAGTTCATCCACCAAAATAAGCTGAGGGTGCCTTTTTAATGCCGCGTCCAGGTCAAATTCTCTCAGAGTAATTCCTTTATATGCCACTTTTAAAACCGGCAGCTGTTCCAGCCCTTTTAAAAGCGCAATGGTATCCGGCCGGGCATGGGGCTCTACATAGCCAACCACCACATCGACCCCAACCTTTTGGGCAGTATGGGCAGCATCCAGCATGGCGTAGGTTTTTCCCACACCAGCCGCATAGCCAAAAAAGATTTTCAGTTTACCGCGCTCTTTTTTTTCTTCCTCTTTTTTCATCTGGTGCAGCAGTTCGTCCGGGTTGGGCCGCAAATCATCCATCATTTGTTCACCCTTTACCGTTTACTTTAAAATTCCGTCCAGGGCCAGGTTTACCTTTAAAACATTGACCGTCTCTTCTCCAAATACTCCTAAAAATTTTCCTTTCGTATATTTTACCACAATCTCACGTACTTGTTCAGCAGAAATTCCCCGGGCGTCTGCAATACGCTGCACCTGATATTCGGCGGCAGCAGGGGAGATGTGTGGGTCAAGCCCGCTGCCGGAGCAGGTGACCAGGTCCACCGGGATTGGGGTGTCGCCCTGGTTGGGGTGAGCAGCGCGGATTTTTTCCACCCGCTGGGCCACCAGCTCCTCCAGTTCTTCGCCCGCCGGTGTTTTATTGGAAGCCCCGGCGTACATCACCGGGTTGCCTTCACTGTCGGTAAATGTGCTGGTATCAATGTTCATCACACGGCCCCAAAGGTATTCGTTACCGGTAAACTGCTGGCCCAGCAGCTCGCTGCCATATTTTTTTCTATCAATTTCTATGATGCTGCCGTTTGCCTGCCGGGGGAACAGCAGCTGGGAAATTCCGGTAACCACCAAAGGGAATACCACCCCGCACAATAAAGTCATAATCAGAAGGAAGATAAGCGCCTTGGGCGCTGTCTCTTTTACTTTTTCCATGATAGCAATCCTATCCTTTCTATCAAATAAACAGCCCAAAGGCCACCAACAGCATATCAATCAGCTTAATTGCAAGAAACGGAGCAATGATTCCGCCTAAGCCGTAAATCAGCAGGTTTTGGGTAAGCAGCTTACCGGCGGGGATTTCGCGGTATTTTACCCCCTTCAGCGCCAATGGAATCAGCGCTACAATGATTAACGCGTTATAGATAATAGCCGAAAATAACGCGCTTTCCGCGCTGTGCAGCCCCATGATGTTCAGTGCCGACAGCCCGGGGTAAAGCCCCATAAACAGTGCAGGAATAATAGCAAAATATTTAGCCACGTCATTTGCAATCGAAAAGGTGGTAAGCGAGCCCCTGGTCATTAACAGCTGCTTGCCAATACGGACAATATCAATAAGCTTGGTTGGGGAAGAATCCAGATCCACCATATTGCCCGCTTCTTTGGCGGCTTGGGTACCGGTGTTCATGGCCACCGCCACATCGGCCTGAGCCAGTGCCGGTGCGTCGTTGGTTCCGTCCCCGGTCATAGCAACCATATGGCCCTGCTTCTGGTAACTGCGAATCAACTCCAACTTCCCCTCCGGGGTAGCTTCGGCCAAAAAATCGTCTACACCGGCCTCTGCTGCAATAGCAGCTGCGGTAAGGGGGTTGTCTCCGGTAATCATGATGGTTTTGATGCCCATCTTTCTCAGGTCGGCAAATTTTTCTTTTACCCCTTGTTTAATAATATCCTTCAGGTGTATAACGCCTAAAATCCTGCCGTTTTTTGCCACAACCAGCGGGGTACCGCCCTGGTTGGATACACTTTTCACCGTATCCTCACATTCCTTACTGTAAACTCCGCCTTTGGAAAGGACATACTCCTTAACTGCTTCGGCAGCGCCTTTACGAATTTCATCCCCGGCCGCAGTATCCACCCCGCTCATGCGGGTCTTGGCAGTAAATGGAATAAAGGTGGCCTGTACCTGGCCCATGTTGCGCCCGCGAATACCAAACTGCTCCTTAGCCAGCACCACTACGCTGCGCCCCTCTGGGGTTTCATCTGCCAAAGAGGAAAGCTGGGCCGCATCGGCAAGTTCCCGCTCGTCAGTTCCATCTACTGGAATAAAGGCACAAGCCTGACGATTGCCCAGGGTAATGGTTCCGGTTTTGTCCAGCAGCAGAATATCCACATCCCCTGCGGCCTCAATAGCACGGCCGCTCATGGCCAGTACATTGGCCTGATTCAGCCTGCTCATACCGGCAATACCAATTGCTGACAGCAGCGCACCAATGGTGGTGGGAGCTAAGCAGATGAGCAGCGTAACCAGCGCAGTGACCGAGGTGCTGTTCTGTACCCCCGCCTGATTGGCTGAAAACGCCGAGTAAGGGTAGAGCGCCATTACCACCAGCAAAAAGATAATGGTCAGAGCCACCAGTAAAATTTGCAGCGCGAGTTCGTTTGGGGTCTTTTTGCGGGATGCGCCTTCGACCATAGCAATCATTTTATCTAAAAAACTTTCTCCTGCTTCGCTGGTAACCCGAATCACCAGCCAGTCAGAGATGACGGTGGTACCGCCGGTGACTGCGCTGCGGTCGCCACCGCTTTCGCGAATGACGGGGGCAGATTCCCCAGTGATGGCGCTTTCGTCTACCGAGGCGGCGCCTTCAATGACCTCGCCGTCTGCCGGAATCTGTTCGCCGGCATGTACAATTACCACATCACCTTTCACCAGCTGTGCCGATGGCACTACCAGAACAGTTTCGTGGTCACTTGGGTCGGCCAGCTTGTTTGCCTGAACATCCCGCTTAGCGGCACGCAGCGTATCCGCCTGGGCTTTTCCGCGGCCTTCGGCAATGGCTTCGGCAAAGTTTGCAAACAATACGGTCAACCAAAGAATGATTGCAATTCCTAATATGAACCCAGGCTGCTGGTCCTTGATTCCGCACAAGGCCAGCACATAAAGCCCTGTTGTTAAAATGGAAGCCAGGTAGACCAAAAACATAACCGGGTTTTTTATTTGAACCCTGGGGTCCAGCTTTAAAAAGGAATCCTTCACTGCACGCAGCAGCAGATCCCTATTGATAAAACCCGTTTTTTTCGCCATAGACATTTCTATACCACCCCTTAACCTAACATCTGAAAGTACTCTGCAATGGGTCCAAGCGCCAAAGCAGGGAAGAAGCTGAGCGCCCCTACCAATAAAACAACAAAAATCAGCAGGAAGATAAACAGCCCGTTATGAGTGGGCAGGGTTCCGGCGTTTTGGGCCACCTTCTTTTTCTTTACCTGGCTGCCTGCAATGGCAAGGGTTGCCAGCATTGGCACAAACCTGACAAACAGCATGATGAGGCCAATGGACAGGTTTAAAAATACCGTGTTGGCGTTAAATCCCGCAAAGGCCGAACCGTTGTTACCGCCCGCTGAAGAATAAGCATAAAGGATTTCGGAAAAGCCATGGGCGCCGGGGTTGTTCAGGCTTTGCATCGTTTCGGGCAGCATAGTGGCAAGCCCGCTGCCAATCAGGATTGCCACCGGTGTTGCCAAACAAACCATAACTGCCATTTTCATTTCGTAAGGTTCAATTTTTTTACCCAGGTATTCGGGGGTGCGCCCTACCATCAGTCCAGCTATAAACACCGCCAGTATGGCAAACCCGATCATTCCGTATAATCCGCAGCCTACACCGCCAAAAATCACCTCGCCCAGCATCATCTGCAGCATGGTTATCATTCCGCCCAGGGGGGTATAGCTGTCATGCATCGAGTTGACCGAACCGTTGGAGGCTGCAGTGGTGTAAACTGCCCAGGTAGCTGAAGTCGCTATGCCAAACCGGGTTTCTTTGCCCTCCATATTACCGCCAGCCTGGCCGGCACCTGCCGTGATATCTACAGCGCCGTTCTGGCTGAGCTGCGGGGTTGCTGCCGCCTCATTGGCACCCGTTACTGCAAGGCAGACCACCAGCATAATCAGCATTGCCAAAAAGATCGCAATTCCCTGGCGTTTATCCTTTATGTTTCGCCCAAAGGTAAAGCAGAGCGCTACCGGAATCAGTAGCAGGGCAGTCATCTCTAAAAAGTTAGAAAAGGCATTGGGGTTTTCCAGCGGGTGGGCCGAATTTACCCCAAAGAAACCGCCTCCGTTGGTTCCCAGCTGTTTAATCGAAATTTGGCTGGCTGCCGGGCCCTGGGGCACCACCATCTGAGTAATGACAGTGCCGTCCCCGGCAGTAATGGGTTCGACCAAATCGATGGTTTCATATGGGCTAAAGTTTTGTACAACCCCCTGTGAAACCAGCAGGATGGACAGAACCAGGCAGATTGGAATAAGTATGTAAAGTATAATCCGGGTCATATCTGCCCAAAAGCTGCCCAGTCCATCAGTTTTCACCTTAATAAATCCACGGATTAACGCAAACAGCACCGCTATTCCGGTTGCCGCCGAAACAAAGTTTTGTACCGTTAACCCCAGCATCTGGGTCAGATAACTAAGGGTGCTTTCCCCTGAATAGGCCTGCCAGTTGGTATTGGTAACAAAGCTGGAGGTAGTGTTAAACGCCAGATGCCAGCTTGTTCCGGGCAGGTGCTGGGGGTTTAAGGGCAGAAAGCCCTGCAGTATATTGAGCAAAAATAAAATAACAAACCCAAATATGCTGAACAGTACGGCTGAAAGCGCATATTTTTTCCAGTTCATCTGCTCCTGCGGGTCAATATGCATCACTTTGTAGATGCCGCGTTCCACCGGGGACAAAACCCGCGTCAGCAGCACTTTTTCGCCGTTCATTACCTTTCCTATATAAATTCCCAAAGGGACCGCCAGGCCTATCAACAGTACAACGTATAAAATATATTGTAAAACTGCTTCGCTCACTGCCGGTCACCTCCAATTAATACCGCAACCAGGTAACATAGTACCGCAATCGATAAAAGCCCGATTGCCGCCAAGACAATCTGCATAACCATCCTCCCTTTCTTGTTTCTTCAAGCAGTATAGCACGATAAAAATTAGGATGGTGTTAGGGTTTTTGGGCTGATATTGAGATCGTATTAAGATCATATAAAAATACTGATTTTAACAACCAGCTGAATTTTTTGTTTTGTTATTCTTTCGCTCCTCACGCCTAACGATACTGTTTTTTAAGTTTTTTTAATACTGGTATTTTCTAGTGAATAAGCAACAGCAACAGGAGAATTTTTGTTTATAGAATTGACCTTTTGGGCAGAATCTGCTATACTAAACTACGTTCCAAAAGGTTTTGGCTAAAAATAGGCGCCAAAACGGTACAGCCAAAATAGCGTAAGGCAGCCATAATAAACCGGCCTGCTTGGCTGATGGGCTGGCAATGGTAAATAAAAATAGGGAGAGTTGTCCGAGTGGTCGAAGGTGCAGCACTCGAAATGCTGTGTCCCGAAAGGGACCTAGGGTTCGAATCCCTAACTCTCCGCCAACGCGGGTTTGTAAATGACAAACCTGCGTTTTTTATACCCCTTTTGTTTCTACAGAGTCAATTCTAATTGATATTGAATATATGTAACTTTTATTAAACGGGCAGATGGAAAATTCATCTGCCCGTTTTTTCCGTAAGCATCTAGTCGAAGCAATTCAGGACAGAGCAAAACAGAGATAAAACATAGCTTTCTTTTACAAGTATAAAAATCCTTCTGTTATTTTAGCTCATGATACCACTTTATTTTTGTCCGCATCAACTGCCGCTGATACGTAATAATTCAAGGCAAAGCTTTCTTTTACCCGGCGTTTTAACATATTTTACCCGGAGTAAGATGCGGCTTTCTGAATCGTTACCACACTGCTGCGTGAAAACTTCCCTGCGGTGATATGAGGGTTTTTATTATAAATATGTCTTCTTGATAATTTGATTGTATGCAAAAGCAGTCCCTGCCTGTACAGGCAGGGACTGCTTATTAATAATATGATTTTGTGAAAAACGCGCTGTTTATGACAATGATACACAGGCGATTCCCCATACTCTAACACCCAATACCCGAAAGGGCACGCGAGGGATGTAATTGCACGCTTTTTTGAGATGCCACGCCCCTATTCACGGCTACCGCCCTTATGCGCCAAACACTTTATTCCAAGCCCCATTGCTGCTTCAATTCTTCCAGAAGCGCGGTTACATTCTCCAACGCAGTTTCCAGCTTCTGGTTATCATCCTTCAGCTCCTGCTGCTCCTGCTGCAGCTTTTCCAAGTTGGCGCCCTCCTTGGCCAGCTCGCCTTCAATTTCTGCAAGACGGGTATCGTTCTGCTCTTTGGCCTGCTGATACAACGAAATTAAAGTATTATATTCCTGGTATTTACTCATAACTTCCTCTGCCTGAGCTTTCACCCTGCTTTGCGCAATCGAATCAGCAATGGCAACCCCTGCACTGACCAGCGCTGTAAATACAAATAATCCTGCCAGAAATAAAGCCAACAGTTTTTTGGGGTCTCTCTTCTTTTTAGTTTTTTCCAGTTCCATAACAAATACCTCTCTATTACCAGCCGCTGATATGGCCGCGCACCATGGCGCCAAACAGCCGTTTTTTTACACCGGGGTTTATTTTTTCCAAATCGTTCAGGTAGTCTTTTGTTTTTTGCCGCTGGGTTGCACCGTCTACGGGGCACCTGCTTTTGACAACAGGCAGCCCAACCCGGTTAACTGCCCGTCGGATATCCGCTTCGGGCGCCAACACCAGGGGCCGGATTACCGTTACGTCCTTGCGCGACAAATAAGTAACGGGGGAAAAGCAGCCCAGCCTGGCTTCAATAAACAGGTTCATATAAAAAGTTTCTACGGCATCATCCCAATGATGGCCCAACGCAATTTTATTGCAGCCATGTTCTTTTGCCACATCATGCAATGCGCCGCGCCGCATGCGGGCGCAAAGGCTGCAGGGGCTGCTTTCTTCTCGGATTTTAAAAATGACCGGCCCAATATTGGTTTCTTTTAAAACATATTCTATTCCAAACTGCCGGCACAACTCGGCAATGGGAGTATAATCAGTTTTAACCTGGTCAAAACATGGGTCTAAGGTAATTGCTACCAGTTCATACTGGATCCCAATAAAATTCCTTAGGCGGGCAAGGCCGGTAAGCAAGGCCACCGAATCTTTACCACCGCTGACCCCAACTGCAATACGGTCACCATCTTCAATCATCTTATAATCGATAATCGCTTTGCGCATATATCCTAAAATTTGCTGCATAAACCCCTCCGGTCCTGCGTAAATACGGCATGTTTTTGTTTGTTGTTTCATCTGGCCGGAACCTTTCGCCAAATGGCGGGCACACTGGTTAGGGAATAAGCCCTTTCCAATATAATGCTGTGGGCAAGGGTGCAACCAGTATGATTGCATCTTATCTGGTAAAATCTGTCGGCGCATGCCCCGAAAAAAGCCGCTTGCCGGCCTAGCTATATAAGTATCATAACCATTTTGCGGTTCTCACCTATGCGGGGAGCAAGTGCTTTTGCTGCGGGCCAAGTGCCTCACTGTCTCGGCCTGCGGCCCCCCAGTATTTCCACGTCACCAGTTTCACTGGTTCTTCCTTCACGACATTCGGTTGCCCTTAGCAGGTCACTGCTGCGGCTTTCCCTTACCGGAAAAATACTCAAAAGGGCATACGTCTCTTACGCCTGAATCAGCTAACGCCTGGCTTCATGCCCTGCACAGTTGCCCTTGACTGCACCGCTTCAATCGCCCTAGCTAACCGGCAGCGCGTCGCGGTGCAGCGGCCTGCGGCCGTACCCTCCGGGATTTTCCATGTTGGCATGGCAAAAATACCCGGCTGCCCGTTGGCAGGTGCAGGGCAGCAGCCAAAAGAACCATTGGAATATACCCCGTACTGGGTCACGATCAAAATTGTTGGTTTTGTACTGGGTGAGGTTATTCATGCCGAAGGTGGGGGTGTTCTCGGGACCCGTTTAAAACCTTTGATTTAGCAAGTGCAGTGAGGTTATTCATGCCGAAGGCGGAGGTGTTCTCGGGACCCGTTTAAAACCTTTGATTTAGCAAGTGCAGTGAGGTTATTCATGCCGAAGGTGGGGGTGTTCTCAGAATCCACTCAAAATCTTTGATTCAGCGAGTGCAGTGAGGTTATTCATGCCAAAGGCGGGGGTGTTCTCGGAACCCGTTTAAAATCTTCAATTTTAGTAACGGGTGAGGTTATTCATACACAGCGTGCATCAATGTTCTCGGGACCCACTCAAAATCTTTGATTTTGTTAGTGGGTGAGGTTATTCATACACAGCGTGCATCAATGTTCTCGGGACCCACTCAAAATCTTTGATTTTGTTAGTGGGTGAGGTTATTCATACACAGCGTGCATCAATGTTCTCGGGACCCACTCAAAATCTTTGATTTTGTTAGTGGGTGAGGTTATTATACCATATTTCCAGGAATTTTTTGTGAAAAATTTGCACCTTAAAAAATTTAAAGGAATTAGAGCCTCCAAAAGCCAACCGGACTGCCGTTCTGAATTTGTATTTTAATTTTATATTTTTTTACAAATCATGATGGTTCAATTTTTGAAAACATAAAGCCTCATCTTATATTTTTCTTAAATTAGCCTGCTCGGGTTTGTTTTATTTTGTCGAAATGGGTATAATAACATTAAAGTTACATGCTGTTTCATTCTTACCCTTTATTGAAAACAGCAAAAAAATGGCCAGCCAAATCAACATGGTTTTGTCAATCCCTTTCAGGCTCTCTGTGGCGATAGCTGTCTTTCATGTTTGCTGCCCCAACAGAATTGCTTGAGGGCACAAGGTGATCTGTTTTATTTTTTTAGTAAGGCAGATGGAAACGGATACAAAACGCTTATTTTTAATGAGATTGAAAATTATTTTTCTTAGAATTATGAACTTGCTTAACGCTGACACGATGGTTTTTTAACCAATTTCTGCCACTTATGATTTAATTGTTTTTGCACAAACTAGTTGGGAAACAGCTGTACTTTTTGCTGTTTCAGTTTCGGGCGGTTTTCCGCCACATACAAATTTGGAGGAGTTAAACAATGAAAGCATTCAAGACACTTGCACTGGTTTTTGCTTTGATTCTGGTGTTGGGCGCATGTTCTTCCAGAAACAACGGTTCTTCCAGCAGCGTCGTGCCTCCGGCATCCAGCGCACAATCACAGGTTAGTAGTGTACCGCCGGCTGCCAGCAGCTTGCCCGGCGAGTCCTCAAAGCCTCATGAATCTTCGAAGCCTAATGAGTCCTCTAAGGCCTCTACACCCGCAATGAGCACCGATTTCGCTGAAATCGGTGCTCTTAGCAGTAAAAAATTGGGCTGGGGGCCTGGCGGGCCGGTCGATCAGCTCAACCGTTCCTCCGGTGCAGTGGCTTATCAGGAAAAGTACGGAAAATATAACGCAGATTTTATCGGGCCCGAAACATCTAAAACCATTTACTTAACTTTTGACGAAGGATATGAAAACGGATATACCGAAAAAATTCTGGACGTACTTAAGGAAAAAAATGTTTCTGCTGTATTTTTTGTCACCATGCCTTATGTAAAAAGCAACCCGGAACTGGTGCAGCGAATGATTGATGAAGGCCATATTGTGGGTAACCATTCGGACAAGCACCTTTCCTTTCCGACCATGCCGCTTGCCGAAGCAAAAGAAGATGTAATGCGTCTTCATGATTATATGAAATCAGAATTTAATTATGAAATGACGCTCTTCCGTTTTCCAATGGGAGAGTTCAGCGAACAGATGCTGGCATTAATGAAATCCTGCAATTACCGCAGCGTTTTTTGGAGCTTCGCGTATAAAGACTGGCTTGTTGACGACCAGCCTGATCATGCTGCAGCACTGGAAAAAATAAAAAAATCGGTGCATCCCGGGGCAATTTACCTGCTGCATGCAGTAAGTAAAACCAACACCGAAATTTTAGGTCGGGTAATTGATGATCTGCGCAGCGATGGATACACCTTTAGCAAATACGATTTATAGGTTAGAAAAAAGCCAGGGGGGAAAATCCTCTCTGGTTTTTTTGCACGCTGAATTCTCTTAACAAATTCCTGCGCGGCAGAATAAGCCGATGCCAGAAAAGGCTTCTTTTTATTTAGCAGTTTTTTGGCAAAGCCGAGGGGCCGCTGATTGATTCGTATGAACAGCACCTGAGGAAAAGCTTTGGGGCGAATATTCAAAAAAAGAGCCTGGCATACGGTTTGAGTTCTGCAGTTTTTGTTACCACCATTTAAATAAACCTGAGAAATATTTTTGGCTAAAACAACCCATACTAAAAAACAGTTTATTCCTTGTTTATGGTTGTATTTACTTTTGTTTTACATAAGTATGACCGGGGTTTTACATACAATTTGCATAGCAGACGATATAATTATTTTGTTAATATGTGTAAAGAAGACGTCGATGTTCAGGAAAAACGACGAATTGAGGAATTTAGGGAGGAATTATGGACTTTTTTAATGTGGTTTCACTGCTGGGCGGTTTGGCTTTATTCCTTTATGGAATGAATATTTTAGCCACCGGATTGGAAAAAGTATCGGGAGGGCGGTTGGAAAAAATCTTAGAAAAGATGACCAACAACCTTTTTAAAAGTGTATTTTTCGGCGCTGTTGTTACAGCAGCCGTACAAAGTTCTTCTGCCACAACGGTCATTGTCGTCGGCCTGGTTAATGCAAAAATTCTAAAACTGCGGCAGGCAATCGGTGTAATTATGGGCGCCAATATCGGTACCACTGTTACCGCACATATTCTGCGCTTGTCTGACATTTCTGCCGATACCTTTTTATTAAAACTGCTAAAACCTACAACCCTAGCACCGCTTGTAGCGGTAGTTGGTATTCTGTTATTCATGACCGGCAAAAAAACAAAAATACGAAGCATTGGGCAGCTGCTGCTGGGCTTTGGTATTTTGTTTACCGGTATGTTTAATATGGAAGCAGCGGTTCGGGGTTTAAAAGATATTCCTGAGTTCGCCAACCTGTTTTCAGCCTTTCAAAACCCTGTCCTGGGCGTTCTTGTGGGCGCGGTGGTTACTGCAATTATTCAATCCTCTTCTGCTTCGGTTGGTATTTTGCAGGCTTTATGTTCCACTGGCTCCATCTCTTACGCGGCTGCTTTCCCCATTATTATGGGGCAGAACATAGGCACCTGCATTACCCCAATTTTGGCTAGTATCGGTGCCTCTAAAAACGCCAAGCGCTCTGCCGCCGTTCACCTTACCTTTAACATATTAGGTACCGCTATTTTCTTAGCCGGAATCTATACAATACAAGGTATTTGGGGGTTCCCGTTCTGGAACAGCCCCATCGATAAGGGCGGCATCGCCAACTTCCACACCATATTTAACGTAACTGTTACCCTGCTGTTCCTGCCGTTTACCGGCCTATTGGAAAAATTGTCCCGCATGCTGGTAAAGGACAAACCTGGGGATATTGTTTCGGATGATGTGGGCGCCGATTTGGATGAGCGCCTGCTCACTTCTCCGGGTCTTGCCATTCAGCACAGTTCCAAATCGGTGCTGCAGATGGGCATTTTGGCAGAAAGCAATTATTATGAAAGCTTAAAACAGATTAAAACCTATGACAATAAGGCAGTGGAGCGTATTGGGGAGGTAGAAAACACCATTGACCGTCTGGAAAGCAAACTGGAAGAATACCTGCTTTTACTTTCTCAGCGGGAGCTGGATGATGAAGAAAGCCGCAATGTATCGCTTTTGCTGCATGTACTCAGCGAATTTGAGCGGGTAGGGGATTACTCTGAAAATATTGTAGAGTGCGCCCAAAGGTTATACGAAAACAACATTCATTATTCAGAAGAAGCTCAAAAAGAGCTGGATCTTACCAGCGATGCGGTTGGTGAGATTATACACATGGCGGTAACTGCCTTTGAGAAAAACGACCTTCGCCTTTGTACGCAAATTGAACCTTTGGAAGAGGTAATTGACTTTATGGTAGAAACCCTGAAGACCCGTCATATTCAAAGGCTTCAGGCCGGAAAATGCACCGTGGATGCCGCGTTTCCGTTTGTTGAAACCCTTTCGAATTTGGAGCGTATCTCAGACCACTGCTCCAACGTTGCGGTTTATATTGTCGGGCACTCTGTTGGGGATGATCAATTTGACCGTCATGCCTACCTGCGCAATCTTCACAGCAGCGATTCGGGCGATTTTACTGCCACCTACGCACATTATGAGGAAAAATATAAAAACAAAATTATTGTTTCGTAAGGTCATTGGCTGATTAGACTAACAGTAAAAAGGAAGGAACCCAGCAACTGGGGTTCCTTCCTTTTTTGTGACAGGGTTAAACAACACCACATTTTTTATTGAAAAAACAGTTTTCATTTCTGCCACACCTTCTTTGGCCTTCACAATTAAAACATTTTCGGGCTGTCATTAAAATGCATGTAGGCGGAACCGCTAAGCTTATTTCAATCCATTCCCATCCTCGAGAATATAGTTTAAAGCGAGTTTTCGCTCGTAAACTAACCCTAATAAGCAGGGGGCTTCCTGTTCAAAAAAGGGCGATTCATTTAGGGCTATGGTAATACCCATATTTTTATAAAAAAACTTAAAAATTTGTATCCTCACAAAGTTTTCCCGGGTAATCAATTACCAACCGGGCATGCAGAAAGAAACAAAGTAATTCTCTAAATAATAAACAAAAAAGTGTTCAGCCCTAAAAATTTAAAAAAAGCATACACGCTGGCATCGTTCCAAGCAAAGGCCATGTAAGCTTCTCCCAGTAAAAGGGAACTAACAATTCCTCTAAAGTGATGAAAGAATGTTGGTTTTTATAAACTTTCCCAATAATCGTTCTCGCTTTAGGTTTAACCATATTTTTTAAACTCTGCAGAATTGACCGCTTAACTAGCTCTAAAGCTAACTCCATAACCCGGTTTATAAAAGTGTCTTTCTTATAAGTTGAAGTTTTTTTCAGATGGTAACCTTTTTGCCGCACCACCAATCATTTAAACTACTATTCAGAGCTTATGTTTATCACAGGGATATAACACTCTATTTTCAGCAAATTATCAAGTACCTTTTTTTATACAAAACAGCCCCCATCTGTACAAATATACAAATGGGGGCTGCTTCTTTCCCTTTATGGGCTTTTTTATTCTTCTGTTTCGTTTTGCTCTGGTGTTCCTTTATCTTCGCTAAAATCATCGGTTTGCTCTGCTTGGTCAGAAGGGGAGTCCGGCTGGTCTTTTGCAATTGGGTTGCCGTCCTCGTCCAGCTCTTCTTCGCTCTCTACATCCTCTTTTGGAGCACGTGCCAGAGTAACAACACGGCTGTTTTCGGCTACCCTCATAGCACGGACACCGCCGCCATAACGGGACTGAACCGTAACCTCAGATACCGGAATACGAATGATAACCCCGTCATCGGTAATGATGATGACATCATCATCCTCATTTACCACTTTAATTCCGGCAACCAGGCCGTTTTTACCAGCGGTGCGGTAGTTGCGAACGCCCTTGCCGCCCCTGGACTGAATGCGGTACTCCGAAATTTTGGTTCGGCGGCCGGCTCCGTTTTCTGAAACGGTAAGCAGCGTTGCGCCCTCCCGTTCCCGGGCCATGCCAATTACACAGTCGCCTTCGTCCAATGTCAGCGCTTTTACGCCGCGGGCATTTCTGCCCATAGCACGGGCGTCGGTCTCTTTAAAACGGATTGCCATACCATTTTGAGTGGCAACAATCAGGTTGCTGTCTCCGTTTGTCAGGCGTACCCAGGCAAGTTCGTCACCCTCATCCAAGTTGATGGCGATCAAGCCTGATTTGCGCACATTGCGGAAATTGGTCAGCTCGGTACGTTTAATAACACCCTGGCGGGTAACCATAACCAGGAATTTTCCTTCCTCGTTAAAATCATTCGCCTGAATCATCGAAGTAACCTTCTCGTCATTTTCCAGCGGCAGCAGGTTTACAATGTTGGTACCCCGGCTGGTACGGGAGGATTCGGCAATTTCATACCCCTTCAGGCGGTACATCCTGCCTTTGTTGGTAAAGAACATGATGTAGTCGTGGGTCGAGCAGATAAACAGCTCTTCAACAAAATCTTCCTCGCGGGTGGTCATGCCCGAAACGCCGCGTCCACCACGGCGCTGGGTGCGGTAAACATCCATTGGCTGGCGTTTGATATAACCAAAATGGGTGAGGGTAATGACACAGTCCTCCACCGGAATTAAATCTTCTATGTCCACCTCGCCGCTTACCGCCATAATTTCGGTGCGGCGGTCATCGGCAAATTTATCTCTCATAGCCATCAGTTCGGTTTTTACAATATCCAAAACCTTCTGGTGGTCGGCCAAAATCTCTTCCAGCTCCTTAATCTTTTCTAAAATAGAAGCCAGCTCTTCTTCAATCTTAATGCGTTCCATGCCGGACAGCTGGCCCAAGCGCATTGCAACAATGGCTGCTGACTGCACATCGGTAATGGAAAAACGCTCGATTAAGTTTACCTTGGCATCACTCTGGTCTTTAGAATGACGGATAATCGAAATAACCTCATCGGTGTGGTCACAAACCAGTTTTAAACCTTCCAGAATATGCTCCCGGTCTCTTGCTTTCTTTAAATCATATTGTGTGCGGCGGGTAATAATTTCGCACTGGAAATTAATATAGTGGTCCAGCATTTCCCTCAGGGACATTACCTTAGGCTCGCCGCCAGAAAGCGCCAGCATAATGACGCCGACCGTCTCCTGCATTTGGGAATAGGAATACAGCTGGTTTAATACCACCTGTGCATTGGCGTCTTTTTTCAGCTCAATGACAAAGCGCATACCGTCACGGTCTGATTCGTCCCTTAAATCACTAATCTGTTCAATCCGTTTTTCTTTTACCAAATCGGCAATATTTTCGATCAGCCTTGCCTTATTTACCTGGTAGGGCAGCTCGGTAACGACGATGCGTTCGCGGCCGTTTTTATGCTCTTCAATTTCGGCGCGGGCACGCAGAATAATACGGCCGCGGCCGGTTGCATAGGCGGCGCGGATTCCGCTGCGGCCCATAATAATACCGCCGGTAGGGAAGTCGGGCCCCTTAATATATTCCATAATTTCTTCCAGAGTTGCCTCCGGATTATCAATCAGCAGGCAGACCGCATCAATCACTTCACCCATATTATGAGGCGGAATGTTGGTAGCCATACCGACCGCAATACCTGAAGAACCGTTCACCAAAAGGTTGGGGAAGCGGGTAGGCAGCACAACCGGCTCCTGCAGGCGGTCATCATAGTTGTTGGTAAAATCTACGGTATCTTTGTCAATGTCCGAGAGCAGAGACATGGAGATTTTGCTCATTTTAGCTTCGGTATAACGGTAAGCAGCAGCCGGGTCGCCGTCCACTGAACCGAAGTTGCCGTGGCCGTCTACCAGGGGGTAACGCAAAGAAAAGTCCTGCGCCAGGCGAACCAATGCATCATAAACCGATGCATCACCATGAGGATGGTAACGGCCCAGCACGGCACCAACGGTATCGGCGCACTTGCGGTATGCCTTTTCGGGGTACAGGCCGTTTTCAAACATGGTATATAAAATTCTGCGGTGTACCGGCTTTAAGCCATCCCGTACATCTGGCAGCGCCCGGGAGACAATAACCGACATGGAGTAGTCCAAAAAGGACTTTTTCATTTCGTTTTCAATGTCTACCGCAATTACTTTCGAATTAGAGCCTTCAATGTTCATCTATTTCACCCTTGTTCCGTATTTCGTTTCAAATCCGGTTTTTGTTACCGTTTCATATCTTCCGTGATCTTTTTACCATAATGCACAGCGGTCTCTTTTAAAAACTGCTCAAATTCCTGCTCTTTTTGGCCAAGGGCAGTTTTTGGAACAAACAGACTGCGGCGCCCATCAGGAAAAAGGATCATGTAAATGTTGCGGTAAATTTTTATTTCACTGATTTCCTGCCAATCCATTGAAACGGTAGCTTTTGAGGTTTTTTCACTGAAATGGTCGGTAAAAAACTTAAGTGTAACGGGTTCTTTTAAATACTGGTTGTTTTCGTACGCCTTGACAGTCGCTTTATCCAGCTTTTTCTGAAAAAACACCTTGTGGTATAAAATTCCATACAAACCCATTGCCATCAGCAACGCGTCAATCAGCACAAAAATTATCATACTGCTGAACGATTCGGGGCTGTTATTCCATGCACGAATGATTGTAAACAGAATAAATACCGCCAATATCAGCTCGATGGTGCAGGAGATCAGCGTCTTTCTGCGCCGGTAACGGAAAAAATCCACCGCAAAAATGCGGTTGTATTCTAAAAACTGCTCTTTAGTTATGGTGTATTCCAGTTTTAAAAAAAGCGTACTTTCGTTGTTCTGCCCGTCTTTTTGCTCCACTTTATCCGTCCATTCCGCCGTGTGCGCCGGCTTAAATTTTATTTTAACCACACACAGTTACCCGGTTAAATTAACTTTTTTCCGGTATTAAAAAAATATTACACATCCAAAAAGTTAACATACCGGGCATTTTTTTCAATAAATTCCCGTCTGGGCTGTACTTTGTCCCCCATAAGAATGGTAAAAATTGCATCTGCTTTTGCGGCGTCTTCCATCTCTACCTTCAGGATGGTGCGATTTTCCGGATCCATAGTGGTTTCCCACAGCTGTTCCGGGTCCATTTCACCCAGGCCCTTATACCGCTGAATGTCGGTTTTTCCGCCGTCCGGGTAAAGTTCGGCAATATATTGGTCCCTCTGCCTGTCATCGTAGGCATAGCGCACCTGCTTGCCCCGGCTGATTTTAAACAGGGGAGGCTGTGCAATATAAATGTGACCCTCTTCCACCAAAGGACGCATAAAACGGAAGAAGAAGGTAAGCAGCAGGGTTCTGATATGGGAACCGTCAACGTCCGCATCGGCCATAATAATAATTTTGCCATACCGCAGCTTGGAAAGGTCAAATTCTTCTCCAATTCCGGTGCCCAGGGCAGTCACCACAGGCATCAGCTTTTCGTTGCCGTAAACCTTATCCAGCCGGGCTTTTTCGACGTTCAGCATTTTGCCCCAAAGGGGAAGGATTGCCTGAATGCGGCGGTCACGTCCCATTTTGGCGCTGCCTCCTGCCGAGTCGCCCTCTACGATATAAATTTCGGTTAAAGAAGAATCACGCTCCGAACAGTCGGCCAGTTTTCCGGGAAGGGAAGCGGTCTCTAGAGCCGATTTGCGCCGGGTAAGTTCCCTTGCTCTGCGGGCGGCTTCTCTGGCCCTTGCGGCGCCCAGTGATTTATCTAAAATAGCTCTGGCAACTGCCGGGTTTTCTTCCAGGTAGGTGGTAAGCCCTTCACTGACCACATTGTCTACCAGGGTACGAATATCGGTATTGCCAAGCTTTGCTTTGGTCTGCCCTTCAAACTGGGCGTCTTTTAATTTGACAGAAATAATGGCCGTTAACCCCTCACGGACATCGTCACCGGTCAGGTTTTTATCGGCATCCTTTAAAATACCAAATTTGCGGGCGTAATCGTTGAGCACACGGGTAATGGCTGTTTTAAAACCTGCCTCGTGGGTACCGCCCTCTGCTGTATGAATATTGTTTGCAAAGGAAAGAAGCAGCTCGTTATAACTGTCGTTATACTGCATTGCAATCTCGGCAGTGCTTTCACCATTCTGGCCGGTCAGGTAAATAACGTCCGGATGTAAAAGCTCCACCGATTTACGGGCATGAATATGCTCCACAAAGCTGCGTATACCGCCCTCATAATGCATAATTTCTTCTACCGGCTCGGGGTCGCGCTGGTCGGTAAGAATAATTTTAACACCTGCGTTTAAAAACGCCTGTTCTCTCAGGCGGTTGGCCAGTGTTTCAAAATCAAAATGCAGTTCTTCAAAAATTTTTGGGTCAGGCTTAAATGCAACCTGTGTTCCGGTAAAATCGGCATCCCCAATTATTTTAAGGTCATCCATTGCCTTACCACGCTCATACCGCTGGTAATACCGATGGGTGCCGTTGCATACTTCCACTTCCAGCCATTCGGAAAGCGCATTTACAACCGATGCGCCAACGCCGTGTAAGCCGCCCGAAACATTGTAGCCGCCGCCGCCAAATTTGCCGCCGGCATGCAGCACGGTAAAAACAACCGTTACCGCTGGAATACCCAGCTTTGGCTGGATGCCTACCGGAATACCACGGCCATTATCCCAAACTTTAATAATGTCCCCGGGCAGAATATCTACTTTAATTTCGCTGCAGAAGCCCGCCAGGGCCTCGTCAATGGAGTTATCGACAATTTCATATACCAGGTGGTGCAGCCCTCTTGGCCCGGTGGAACCGATGTACATGCCAGGGCGTTTGCGCACCGCTTCCAGTCCTTCCAGCACCTGAATTTGATTTCCGTCGTAATTTTGGGTAACAGGAGTATTTTCCAAATTGATTCCCTCCAATTTTATGTGGATGGGCCGGATCTCCTTCCGGCACCATATATGGAAAAGGGGCTATTCCCCTACATTTTTCAGCTCGGTAATAAAACCGGTGCGCTTTTTCAGGGTAGCGGAACTGAT
This sequence comes from Ruminococcaceae bacterium Marseille-P2935, assembly GCA_900104565.1. Classification (GTDB taxonomy): domain Bacteria; phylum Bacillota; class Clostridia; order Oscillospirales; family Ruminococcaceae; genus Marseille-P2935. The sequence goes on along the minus strand of LT629951.1, from coordinate 63,743 downwards.
TTGCGAAACATAAACCTTTGTTTCTTCCCTTTCTTTACACACAATAAACGTTTTTGGCATCTGAAGCGACACATTGACAACTTTTCCGCTTTTCTGCGCCGCTGCCAGATATGCACGGGTTGATTTCGAGATGGATGCGTTTTCTATATCAAAAATACCAATGATATCGCCAGTGCGCACCACCGTATCCTGACCCAAATGTAAATACATGATATTCCGCCTTTCTTCCTAGGATTTAATGAATACAGTCTGTTTTTTTTATATTCACAAAAGTGTCTGCATCTACACCCCTAAATGGTATAAACAGCTGTATAAAGCCCGTTTTAAGGGTTCCACCTTCGCCTGACAATCAGGTTTTAAAAAGGTGCGTTCCCAGCGGGAAATTGATCTTACCGAAAAACCGCTTAGTCCTTTGAGTCAGAAAAAATATTTTCAATGCACTGCCTGGCCTGCAAATTTCCGTTTTCCATTTGAACAACCAGGCCGTTTTTTAATGTTTTAAAATACCCGGCGTCACAGCAGGTAATAAACACCTGCCTTCCTGTCAGGCGGTTGAGCAGGTATTCCCGCCGGCCGCTGTCCAGTTCGCTCATTACATCATCCAGCAGTACCACCGGCTGCTCGCCGGTTACCTGGGCAATCATTTCACATTCGGCCAGCTTCAGTGCCAGTACAGCGCTGCGCTGCTGTCCCTGAGAACCATACTGCCGGGCAGAAACGCTGTTGATTAAAATTTCCAAGTCATCTCTGTGGGGACCAACCGATGTAAAACCGGTTTTTAAATCCTCCCCACGGGAGGCTTTCAGCCGCTCTAAAAGAAGTTCTTCCAGTTTTGCACGGCTGATTTCACACTCCTGCTGATCAGGCGCTCCAAGGTAAGAGAGGGAAATTTGTTCCTTTTTTCCCGAAATTCCACGGTAGAATTCCTGTGCCAGTGCCGAAAGCCGCTTCAGGTAACCAATTCTGGCGTGAACAACCGCCGAACCCAAGCGGGCCAAAGTTTCATCCCAAACAGCCAAACTGTCCAGCAGGGCGGCATGGTACGCCGCGTCTTTTAACAGCGAAGCCCGCTGCTGCAAAGCCCTGTTATATTCCATGAGGTACCTGCTATACCGCGGCATCAGCTGTGAAACGGCCTGGTCTAAAAACCGCCGCCGGGCAGAAGGGCCGTCTTTAATAAAAGAAAGATGGTCAGGAGAAAAAACGACGGCGTAAAATTCTCCGATTAAAGAAGCCGCAGAGGGCTGTTTTACGCCCCCCAGGGCCACTTTCTTCTGTTCGCCGATACAGATAGTTACCTCCCGGTTCAGCCCGTCCCGGCTGAAATTTCCCTCAATGCGGGCAATACCGCCAGAAAAGGGAATGAAATCAGCATCCCTGCTTCCCCGAAAACTGCGGCTTCCGGTAAGAAGCCAGATCGACTCCAGCAGGTTGGTTTTTCCCTGGGCGTTATCTCCATAAATAATATTGACCCGGTCATTGGGATAAAATTCCAAACTGCTGATATTCCGGAAGTTTTCCAGCCGGATATAGTCAAGCTTCACCGGCCGTTACCTCTATTTCAATTTGATCAACCTGTACTTTGTCCCCCGGACGGATTTTTTTGCCCCGTTGGATGCATACTTCCCCATTGACCAGTACATCCCCGGCTGCAACCGCCTCTTTGGCTTGTCCTCCGGTCTCACAGACCCCTACATATTTCAGCAGAGCGTCCAGTTTAATAAATTCGGTGTGTATTCCAGTTTTGATCTGTTCCATTTTTTTCTCCGTACTATTCGTTTTTCAGGCGCACCGGCAGTACCAAAAATAAGAAACTGTCAGATTCCAGCGGCAAAACCTTCATGGGGGAGAGGGGGCCGTTAATTTCCAGCCGTACTTTATCGCAGCCGCAGGCCTTTAATGCATCGAGCAGATAAATATTGTTAAAGCCCATATCGCAGAAGGGGCCGTCAATTTCGCAGCTTACTTCATCGTACGCTTTTCCTATTGCTGTCTGGCAGGAAAGACGGATCATGTTTTCATCAAGCGAAAGTTTGATAGGGCTTTTCAGCCGGTCGGAAATAAGCAGCGATGTGCGTTCAATGGAATCAATAAAATCCCGCACCCCAATTTTTACTGTGGTACCGCTGTTTTGAGGAATCGCCGCTTTATAATCTAAAAATTCTCCTTCCAACAGGCGGGAAATAATGCTGTAACCATGAATATGAAAAACAATATGTTTTCGGGAAACGGAAATTTCCAAATTCTTGTCATCGTCTTTAATCAGTTTGGAAACCTCGCTGAGGGTTTTGCCCGGAACAATAAAGCTTAATTCCTGGTCAAGGCTCACCGGTTCTTTGCGCATGGCCAGACGATAACCATCCACCGAAACAACGGTGAGGGTTTTTCCTTCCACCTCAAACATCGAACCGGTATGCACCGGTTTGGAATCGGACGTTGCAACCGCAAATAAGGTCTGGTCGATCATTGATTTTAAAACACACTGGTTTAGGGTGATGCTTTCGCTGTCGGTCAGTTTTGGAAGTTCCGGGAATTCATCCGGATCAATTCCCAAAATAGTAAATTCAGAAATTCCGCTTTTTACCGTGGTCAGCAGTTTTTCATCGCTGGAGATTACAATTTCCTCCGCGGGCATGCGGCGGATCATATCAAAAAACAATTTGGCAGAAAGAACAATTTCTCCGGCTTCCACAACCTTGCATTCCATCTGGGTAGAGATGCCCAGTTCCAGGTCATAGCCAGTAAGGGTAATATATTCCCCGGAAGCCTTGATTAGAATACCGCTGAGGGCAGGCAGGCTGGTTTTGGTGCTGACTGCTCGGGAAACATTGGAGACTGCTTCCACCAGGTTTTGTTTGGAGCAGATAATCTTCATAATTTCACTTCACCTCGATCTTTATTTTTCACAAAGGGAAAAAATCTCTTTTATTAGAAAAGAATAGAATAGATAAATTTAGTAGTAGTAGTAGGGGCCGTGAATTTGTGAACAACCCTGCAAACTGGCTTTGCAGGCTGTTTTACAGCATTTTTTATGAAAGGCATGCGTGGGGGAAAAATGTGTAAAAGGGGAAAAGTATTTTTTTCTCCACAAGGGGGTCTTAAAAACAAATGGGAGAGTGGAGAAAATGTGAACAATTCAGTGGAATAAAAATCCTTTTTAAAAACCAGAAAAGAGCAGAGTGAAAAAGGTGGAATGTGGAATGTTAAATATTAACTATCTCGAATGTTTTTTACAATGTCTTCCAAGGTCTCTTTATACCTGGAATCGTTTTCCATCTTCTTTTCCACTTCCTGCAGGGCATACACAATGGTGGAATGATCGCGCCCTCCCAGTTCGTCGCCGATTGCAGACATAGACATCTGAGTAATTTCCCGAATCACATATGCCGCTACCTGGCGGGCGTTGGAGATTTGAGCGGAACGCTTGTTGGAGCGGATATCCACCGGGGTGACCCCATAGGTGCGGCCAACCTCCGAAATAATGCGTTCTACCGTTACCGGAATTGGCTGGTTGTCATTTAAAATGTCTTTAATGGCATTTTGTGCAATGATGATGGAAGGGGGGGTTCCGGCAAGCAGCTTGTATGCTTTTAGTTTTTTAACAGCACCCTCCAGCTGGCGGATGTTGGTTTTTAACCGGTTGGCAATATATTCGGCTACATCGTCAGGAATTTGAATGTCCATCAGTTCGGCTTTACGCCGGATAATTGCGATGCGGGTTTCGTAATCGGGGGGCTGAATATCGGCCAAAAGGCCCCATTCAAACCGGGTGCGCAAACGGTCTTCCAGGGTTTTAATCTCTCTTGGGGGCCGGTCGGATGTCAGTACAATTTGTTTATTTTCTTCGTACAGGGTATTAAAGGTATGGAAGAATTCCTCCTGGGTGCTTTCCTTACCGCCAATAAACTGAATATCGTCCACCAAAAGAATATCCGCTTTGCGGTATTTATCATGGAATTGTTTGGTGGTTTCATTTTGAATGGCGTTGATCAGCTCGTTGGTAAATTCTTCGCCTTTTACATAAATGATATTGATGCCCGGCTTTGTTTTTTTCAGTTCGGCACAAATTGCAAACAGCAGGTGGGTCTTTCCAAGGCCCGAACCGCCGTAAATAAACAGCGGGTTATAGGCGCTGGCCGGGTTGGCAGCCACCGCAACCGAAGCTGCATGGGCAAACCGGTTGGAAGAGCCCACAATAAAGGTGGAAAAGGTATACTCATAGTCCCCGCCTTGAGAATTTTTTTCCAGCTCTTCTTTAGAAATGGAAGAAAGGGCCGCAATATTTTTGTTGTCTGCCTTGGCGGGATCATCACAGTCCACCTGTATTCCGATTGGGAAGCCAAGCACCGTTTCAAACGCTTTGGAAAGGACCGGCAGGTATTTTTCCTCAATAACGCTTTTGCTGAACGCGCTGCGCACAAAAAGATAAGCGGTATTGTTTTCAAACTTTACCGGCTCTATCTTTTGAATCCAAAGGGAATGAGCCACTTCGGCGATGTCGTTTTTACACAGTTCGATCACCATGTTAAATACGTCCGTAAAGGATTCCATCGTTTTTTTAAACCTCCAGTTGCATTGCTGCAAAATATAACGGGAAAAAAGAAGCCAAAAGAAAAATAACTGATCGTTTTTCAGTTATTTTTTCACCGGTATTTCACAACTTTTCCAGGTTAAAAAGCGTTTCACAGTTTTAATTTTTGCGATGTGGAAAAAACGGGGCAAAGTGTTGAAAACCTGAAAAATTAATGTGAAAAAATCATTTTTCCACAAGATTTCGACCAAGTTATTGTACCATACCTGGAAAGGTTTTTCAAGTTTTTCCACAACTACGCTGTGTTATATTAATAATATGTACGCGCGCGTGCGCGCGAGATTAAATAAAGAAGGCAGAAAAATACAAAATATGTATAAAAAACCACTGACAGAGCTAAAATTTTTGTTGACAAACAGCCGGGGGTTGGGCTATAATCTATAAAGCAAGGTTTTGCCTCGAAAGGAGGGTGTTTGATGCTAAGAACCTATCAGCCGAAGAAGCTACAGAGAAAAAAAGAGCACGGCTTCAGAAAAAGAATGTCTTCGAAAAACGGTCGTAAAGTGCTCGCCCGTAGAAGAGCAAAAGGAAGAGCCCAGTTGAGCTATTAAGATGCCGGCCACAGGATTTTCTAAAATCTGTGGCTTTTCTTTTTATTGGCGTTGGGCCAAAAAAATTGGCAGAATACCACAGGTATTCTGCTTCTCTGTTATACTTGTTTTCGTTTATCAGGCAAAAACCATTGTAAACCACCGCTTGAAGGATGAGGGTATTGGCCCAGAAAATACGGTATGTTTGTGAAGCAGAACGGTATAATGAGAAAAAGGGCAGAAAAATGACACGAAAAACTGTAACACTGAATCAAAACAGGGATTTCCGGCGTATTTACCACAAGGGAAAGACAGCGGTCAACCCAATTCTGGTAACTTATCTTGTAAAAACCAGAAGGGACGAAAACCGCATGGGGATTACCGCAAGCAAGAAAATTGGCAAAGCCTATGTGCGCAACCGCGCCAAACGTTTGATCCGCGAAGCATACCGGCAGATTGAGCCGGGTCTTCCCATTGGGCTGGACCTTATTTTTGTGGCAAGAAGCCGCACCGCCGGGGCTAAAATGCAGCAGGTTCAGGAGGTAATGCTGCGTCAGCTGCAAAAAATTTTGTCCCAATAACACGCCGGCGGTAAAGGCCGCGCAAACTGGTGAACAGGAATGAAAAAGATTTTACTTTGTCTCATCAAGTTTTATCAAAAATGCATTTCCCCCTATCGGCCTGCCTGTTGCAGGTTTTATCCGACTTGTTCCGCCTATGCAGTAGAGGCCATTAATAAATATGGCGCAGTAAAGGGCGGGTATTTAGCTGCAAAACGCATTTTAAAATGCCACCCATTCCACGCGGGAGGATACGATCCCGTGCCATAACCTGGTAATTACCCGACAAGGTTAATCTTCGAAAACCGGACAACCTTGTGACAGAAAGAAATAATTGTAATCGATGGAGAAGATTACCTTTGGAGGATGGATAAATGCAACAAATTTACGCTATCATTGGCTACCCATTGGGCTGGGTCATGTATGTGCTATACCATTTTGTACAAAACTATGGTTTGGCATTGATCCTTTTCACCCTGCTTACCCGGGCACTGATGATTCCGCTGTCAATCAAACAGCAAAAAAGCTCGGTGAAGATGGCACTCATCCGCCCCGAGATGGAAGAAATTCAGAAAAAATACGCGACCAACAAAGAAAAACAAATGGAAGAGATGAATAAGCTTTATGCCAGGGAAAAGTTCAGCCCCACTTCCGGCTGCCTGCCTATGCTTATTCAGTTTCCCATTATGTTTGGTTTAATTGACGTAATTTATAATCCCTTAAAGCACATCCTGCGCATCCCGGCCGAAACGATTACCGCAATGGCATCGGTGGTTGAAAAGCTGACCGGTGTTGCGCTGAACTACAATACAACTCAAATGGAAATTATCCGTTTGGTGCGTGAAAACCCGGCCGCTTTTGCAAATACCGGCGCTGAATGGATCGATAAGATTGTTAACCTTAACTTGAACTTTGGACCATTTGACCTGACCAAAACCCCAACCTGGCACCTAGACCTGTTAAAAGACCCTGTTTACATGTGGTTACTGCTCATTCCTATCCTTTCCCTGGTCACCTCGTTCCTGCTTTCTTACACCTCGATGAAAAACACCGCAGGAACAGCCCCCCAGATGAAGGGCATGAACATGTCCATGATGCTGATGATGCCTTTGTTCTCTGCCTGGTTTGCTTTTATGGTACCGGCGGGCGTAGGTTTTTATTGGCTTATTTCCAACGTAGTTTATGCGATTCAGAACTTTATTTTGTTCAAAGTTTATAACCCTGTTGAAATGGCTGAAAAAGCTAAGGCCGAAATGGAAGAGCGAAAAGAACGGGAACGTTTGGAACGGATTGAAGCAAAGAAAAAGGCAAAAGCAGGAGATGCCGCCGCCGCGGAAAAGGCCCTTTCTCAAAAAGAGCTGAACCGCCAGAAGATAGCGGAAGCCAGAAGGCGCATGGCGGAAAAATACGGAGAGACATACGTGGAAGACGAAAACAACCAGGATATTTAGCGTGGATACGCATGAGGAGGTATCACCTTGTTGAAAGAAGCAATTGGAACCGGTAAAACGGTAGATGATGCAATTAATAAAGGCTGCGAAGAACTTGGACTTACCCGTGAGGCCGTGCAGTTTGAAATTCTGGAGCTTCCTAAAAAAGGCTTTTTTGGCCTGAGCACCTCTCCTGCCAAGGTACGCGTTTTTGTAGAAAAAAGCAAAGTGGACGCTGCAGTGGAGTATGTTACCGAAATTTTGGAGGTAATGGGCGTACACGCTAACATTACAGTGAAACAGGAAGGCTCAAATGCGGAGCTTTTGCTGGAAGGGGAGGGCCTTGGTGTCATTATTGGCCGCCGGGGTGAGACTTTGGACGCCCTGCAGTACCTTTCCGGGCTGGTGGCAAACCGTTTGGAAGGTGATTATGTAAAAATCACCTTGGACAGCGGAAACTACCGTGAGAAAAGAGAAAAAACCATTGAGGCACTGGCAATTAAAATTGCAAAGAATGCAGTAAAAACTGGCCGCAGCAGCACGCTGGAGCCGATGAATTCATACGAGCGTCGCATTATTCACGCTGCAGTTTCTCAAATTGAGGGAGCAACTTCTGCTTCCATTGGGGAAGAGCCAAACCGCCGTGTTGTAATCAGCTCGACCAACCCCCGTAAATATCCGCCCCGCGAGGGCGGACGCGGCAGAAATGACCGCCGCCCGGGCCGTGGAGGAAACCGCGGAAGGGATGGTTATCAAAACCGGGATCATGCCCCCAGAGCACCGCGTGATTTTAAGCGGAGTGATGAGGAAAAAACCTCCGCTGCACCAGCTGCTGATCCTTCTTCCCGTCCGGCAGCAACCAGGCCTGAAGAGGGAAAAGACCTGCCATTGTACGGTAAGATCGAGATTTAATGACATGACAGAACGCGGAGAGCAGAAAAGCCCTCCGCGTTTTTATGTTTCAACCGGCAAACCTGTCCAACATACTTTAAAGAAAAAGAGTACTTTTTGAAAAAACATTCAATAAAGACTGGGGCGATGCAAATATCCGAACAGACAGCAATTTTGTTTCACCGTTAAAACGGCCAACCTTTTTATGCTTAGCATTATAATTGTTTGTCAGGAACTTTAAAGACCTGAAAAGCGCGTTTTTGTGCCTTGCGGGAGTAAAAAAGCATCTTTACCCCAAAAAGGGGCGGGTTCCCTGCAGCGTATTTACAGGCGCAAAGTTTTATTGACAAGCAGTGACCGAGCCTTTAAACTGAAAACAGAAGAAATACATGGTGAGGAGCAAGTGATGATGCGGAGTTGGAATCCACTAGAGGCAGCGCAGAAACCAACAAAAGAACAGATGGCCGCATATGTAAAAAGCCCATTGTGGAACGAGCTGTGCAGTTACTTGGAAGAATCCTATCAGGCAGGAGCGAAAATAGAGTACAGCCGCTGCTGCAGCTGCCCCGGCTGGAATGTAAAGTATAAAAAAGCAGGGCGGAGCCTGTGCACCCTGTACCCAAAAGAGGGGTATTTTACCTCGCTGGTTGTGTTTGGGGAAAAGGAGCTGCTGGAGGCAGAGTTAAAGATGCCGCAGTTGACCGGGTACCTGCAAACCCTTTTTGAACAAACGAAAACTGGCAACGGCCAAAAGTGGATGATGATAGAAGTTAGGGAACAAGAGGTTCTGGAGGATGTAAAACAATGTATTGCAATACGCAGAAAGGTAAGGAAGTAACAGATGCCTGATATTACAACAATTGCCGCCATTGCCACCCCTGCCGGGCAGGGAGGAATTGGAATTGTGCGCCTTTCGGGCCCCCAGGCGTTTTTGGTCGCCCAGCAGGTATTCCGATCCCATTCGGGAAAGAAATTATCTGGCCAGCCGGGGTATACCGGACTATACGGCAAAGTGTGGGATGGGGATGCGCTGTTGGATGAAGCGGTGGCGTTTTTATACCGTGCCCCGAAAAGCTATACCGGCGAAGATATCGTGGAGCTTTGCTGCCATGGCGGAAGCTATTTGACCCAGGCGGTGCTGCGGGCTTGCCTTCATGCCGGCGCGGTGTTGGCAGGGCCCGGCGAATTTACCCAAAGGGCTTTTTTAAATGGCAAGATGGATTTAACCCAGGCCGAAGCGGTAATGGATTTAATCTCTGCCGGGTCGGCACAGTCTGCCCGGTCAGCGCTTTCCCTCAGGGAGGGTGCGCTTTCTAAAAAAGCAGAACAAATTACGTCGGATCTGATTACCCTTTCTTCCCATCTGGCCGCGTGGGTCGATTACCCCGAAGAGGAGATTCCGGAAGTGACCGGGCAAGAAATTGACGGCGTTTTAAAGAAGGCATCTGCCCAGTTGGAGGAGCTGCTGTCGACCTATGACACCGGCCATATATTAAAACATGGGGTTGAGACGGCCATTGTGGGGCGGCCCAACGTGGGAAAATCCACCCTGATGAACGCATTGGCCGGTTATGAACGCAGCATCGTCACCGAGATTCCCGGAACAACCCGGGATATGGTAAGCGATACGGTGCGGCTGGGGGAAGTGACCCTCAATTTGTGGGATACCGCCGGAATTCGTGAAACGGACGACCCGGTAGAACAGCTGGGGGTGCGTCTTGCAAAAGAGAAATTGTCCAGCTGCCAGCTGGTGCTTTTGGTACTGGACGGCAGCGAAAAAATTATGGAAGAGGATTTGAATCTGCTGGTTCAGATGGGGGAAATTCCTGTGATTACCATTGTCAACAAAACCGATTTAGGGCTGCCCCAAAACTTTGACGAGCTAAAGCCCCGCCTGGGCCGTACGGTATTTTTATCGGCCAAAACGGGGGAGGGGGTGCGTCAGCTGGAAGAGGAAATAACCAGCCTGCTGCACTTAAAACAGGTATCCGGCGACAGCGCAGTCATTATGAACGAGCGACAGCGCGACTGCATTAGCCGGGCAGCCGGTTTTGCAAAAGAAGCGCTTTTGGCCTATGAAGGTGGTTTTACCTTTGACGCTGTCAACGTGTGTGTGGACGATACTATCCAGCAGCTGCTGGAACTGACCGGTCAGCGGGTAACCGACCAGGTGGTGCATCAGGTGTTTTCGCAGTTTTGTGTGGGAAAATAAAAGTTTTCTTCCTTGGCGTTTTGTGGTACAATGTCCTGCGGACAGAATGTTTTTATCTGCAGCCATCCTATTGGAACGGCTGTTTAGGGCCGCGGGGTTTTGCAAAAAAATAACCATTTGTTTATGAATTAATATACTTAAAGTAATATTATTATATTTGTATACAATGAAATGTTTTAATTCCTGTTTTTAGGGTAGCCTGCTCTTTTTCTTCTTTCGCAGCATCTTAAACAGGCATTTATACAGGTACCAAAAAGCTCCTGCTTTTTGATGGGAGATGGCTTGAAATTTTTTAATTTAATATACTAAATGTTGTTTTTTTGTTTATTTATACAAATATGTTGTTTACAGCGTCTTTCCGGGTTTTATGCGGTGGTTTCCTACTTGTTTTTTGAAGGCTCTTGCATTGGTTATGAGAGTACCTTCCATGGAGACCTTCTGCTTTTTTCATAAAAAACCATGGAAAAAAGCGGAAGGGAATACTGCAATACCTGTTTGGCGCACCGTTTAGCCAAAAGATGATTTGGCGTCTCTCCAGCATCCTTTAAACTGCTGGTGTATGCCGCCAGTTTACAGGTAGCTTTATTTGCTGCGGTAGTGTATATGACCTTTATGGAAAAGTAGAATTCCCTCTGGAAAAAGGGTTTTGCGGCAAACAATAGTTTTGAAGAAAAAGCTGGCTGCAGCAGCCGGCCAAATGTTTAGCTGGCCCGGAGCGGCCGAAGCTTGTGTTGTTTAGAAAGGACAGAAAAAGCATGGAATATAAAGCGGGAAGCTATGAGGTTGCGGTAATTGGCGCTGGCCACGCAGGAGTGGAAGCGGCGCTGGCAGCCGCGCGCCTGGGCCACAGCACTATTTTGTTTACCATATCGCTCGATGCCATTTCAAATATGCCATGTAATCCGTCCATTGGGGGAACGGCCAAAGGCCACCTGGTGCGTGAGATTGACGCCCTGGGGGGAGAGATGGGAAAAGCCGCCGACAAAACCCTGATTCAAAGCCGTATGCTGAACCGGGGCAAGGGCCCGGCGGTGCACAGCCTGCGTGCGCAGATTGACCGCGCTGAGTATCATTTGCTGATGAAGCAAACGGTGGAACGCCAGCCCAACCTGGATGTGAAGCAGGCCGAAATTACCGAAATCCGCACCAATGAAAAAGGCGCCGTCAATGAAGTGGTAACCGCCATGGGCGCTGTTTTTGAAGTGAAAGCGGCAATTTTATGTACCGGGACCTACCTGAAGGGGAAAGTGTTTGTGGGGGAGTTTTCCCAGGAGAGCGGCCCGGACGGGATGCACCCGGCCAATGCGCTGTCGGCTTCCTTAGAAAAACTGGGAATCCCTCTGCGGCGTTTTAAAACGGGCACCCCGGCCAGGGTGCAAAAAAGCAGCATCGATTTTTCGGTGCTGGAAGAGCAGCCCGGGGACGAGCCAATTACCCCGTTTTCTTTTGAGACAGACACCCCTTTACAGAATAAGGTGGTTTGCCATATTGCATACACCAATGCCAAAACCCACGAGGTAATCCGCCAGAACCTGCACCGTTCGCCCCTTTATGGCGGTGTAATTGAAGGTGTTGGACCGCGCTACTGCCCCAGCATTGAAGATAAGGTGGTACGTTTTTCTGAAAAACCCCGCCATCAAATATTTGTCGAGCCCATGGGCCTTTCTACGGACGAAATGTACCTGCAGGGAATGTCCTCTTCTCTGCCGGAAGAGGTTCAGCTGGCTTTTTACCGCACGGTAAAAGGGTTTGAAAATTTAAAAATGATGCGCACAGCATATGCGATTGAATATGACTGCATCGACCCGCTGGATTTAAAGTCCTCTTTGGAATTCAGATCAGTGGAAGGCCTTTACGGGGCAGGGCAGTTTAACGGTACTTCCGGCTACGAAGAGGCGGCTGCCCAGGGTTTGGTTGCCGGCATCAATGCTGCCCGTAAGCTGGAAGGGAAGGACCCCATTGTTTTGCAGCGCTCAGGTTCTTATATTGGCACTTTAATTGATGACCTGGTGACCAAGGGCTGTCAGGACCCTTACCGCATGATGACCTCCCGTTCAGAATACCGGCTGATTTTACGGCAGGATAATGCCGATGAGCGCCTGACCCCCCTGGGGTACGAAATTGGGCTGATCAGTGAAGAGCGTTATCAGAGGTTCTTAAATAAAATGGAACAGAAAAAAGCGGAACAAAAACGGTGGGAACAGGTGGTGCTGCCGCCAAGTGACCAGCTGAATGAAGTGCTTGTTTCACGTGGAACAGCGCCCCTCGAAACCGGTGCCCGCCTGGCTGACCTTTTGCGCCGCCCCCAGCTGGATTACAGCGATCTTGCCGCCTTCGACCCTTCGGCACCTAAGCTTTCTGCCGAGGTTCGAGAAGTTACGCAAACCGAACTGAAATATGAAGGCTATATTAAAAAACAACTGGCCCAGGTGGAGCAGATGCATCGGCTGGAAACAGTGCGGCTGGAAAATATGGATTATAAGGCAATTCGCGGCCTCCGGTTAGAGGCAGCAGAAAAGCTTTGCCGGGTGGAGCCTGAAAACCTGGGCCAGGCCTCACGCATTTCGGGGGTGAGCCCGGCCGATATTTCGGTGCTGATGATTTACCTGGAGCAGCGCCGGCACCAAAACAGAGAGGAGGGGGCGCAGTGATACCGAAGGAGCTGTTAATGCAGCAAGCGGCAGAATTTGGAATTACCCTGACCGAAGAAATGCTGCAGAAACTGGACTGCTATGCCCAATTTCTGGTAGAGTACAACCAAAAGGTAAACCTGACGGCGATTACCGCCCCTGAAGATATTGCTAAGAAACATTTTTTGGACAGCCTGCTGTTGCTTCATGCCTATACTCCGCAGCCGGGCGCTTCGGTCATTGACGTTGGCACTGGTGCGGGGTTCCCATCAGTGCCGGTTAAGATTGCACGGGAAGATTTAAAGCTGACATTGTTAGACAGCTTAAACAAACGGGTGGTTTTTTTAACTGAATTGCTGAAAAAGCTTGGCCTTTCGGGAGAGGCGGTACATTTTAGGGCGGAGGAAGCAGGGAAAAACCCCCTTTACCGCGAGCAGTACGATATTGCCACCGCCCGGGCAGTGGCTGACCTGCGGGAACTGGCCGAATATTGCCTGCCATTTGTAAAGGTGGGGGGTTATTTTATTGTGTTAAAAGGTTATGATGTGGAGGACGAACTTTCCGGCGCCCAAAAAGCCATTGCAGCTATGGGAGGCAAACTGGAGGATGTTCGCAAATACCGGGTGAACGATGAAATGGGAAGATCGATTCTTTTAATCAAAAAAATATCGCAAACATCGACAAAGTACCCGCGCCCTTCAGCAAAAATTGCAAAAAATCCAATTAAATAAAATTTTTCACGTCGTATGCTGTCGAACTACGCGATGGAAAACACTGGAATTTATGCCATCTTCATGATATTCTGTAAATGGACAAGCGGTCCGGCAGAATTTGAATGGAGGTGGCTATTATGTTGTCCTTATTTCAGAAGGAAGATGTAATTAATAGAGTAGTGGCACTTTCTTTGACCCAGATTGCCCCTGGGAAAAACCAGCCGCGTACAAGCTTTCCTCCCGAAGAGATTGCCGGGCTGGCCCGAAGCATTCGGGAGAATGGGCTGCTGCAGCCGGTGACGGTGCGCAAAAACGGCGAACGGTATGAACTGATTGCCGGCGAGCGCCGGGTTCGGGCTTGCCTTATGCTGGGGTGGGACAGCATTCCGGCAATTATAGAAGAAAAAAGCGATGAAGACAGCGCAGTGCTTTCTTTGATCGAAAACCTGCAGCGCAGCGACCTTAACTGGTTTGAAGAGGCGCTGGCAATTTCCAGGCTTATTGCCGAGTTGGGGTTTTCTCAGCAGCAGGCTGCCAAAAAACTCAGTATGGCTCAATCAACCTTAGCGAATAAACTGCGTTTGCTGCGCTTTGACCGTTCGCTCTTAGAAAGAATGCTTACCGGTGGGCTGACCGAACGTCATGCCAGATGCCTGCTAAAGCTGGAGGAAGGTGCCCGGCCCAAGGCAGTGGAATACATCATTGAAAATAACCTAAATGTGAGTCAGAGTGAAGAATATATTGACCGTTTGTTAAGCGCAAAAGACCGTCCGAAAGGCAAACGGATTATTGTATTAAAAGATTTGCGTTTGTTTTTTAATTCCATTGATAAAGCGGTGGATATTGTAAAACAAGCGGGAATTGATGTGGAAAAGAAGCGGGTAGAGGATGATGAATTTATCACCTACACCGTGCGGATTCCCAAAACAGCTGCGCAGGTGTCAAAACGCCACACGGCTTAACAATACGCTGTTACTTCCCCAAATAGATGTCATCCCAAGCTGATTCGCAGAAAAGCCGCTCGTAAGGGCGGCTTTTCTGTGCGAAAAAACGAAAATAGGCGAATTTTGCCGTTTCATGTGAAACACTGCCTTTTAAAACAAATAGGGTTGTGGTATAATAACCTCACCCACTAACAAAATCAAAGATTTTGAGTGGGTCCCGAGAACATTGATGCCTTCGGCATGAATAACCTCACTGCACTTGCTAAATCGAAGATTTTAAACGGGTACCCGAGAACACCCCCGCCTTCGGCATGAATAACCTCACTGCACTTGCTAAATCGAAGATTTTAAACGGGTACCCGAGAACACCCCCGCCTTCGGCATGAATAACCTCATAGCACTCGTAAAATCGAAGATTTTAAACGGGTCCCGAGAACACCCCCGCCTTCGGCATGAATAACCTCATAGCACTCGTAAAATCGAAGATTTTAAACGGGTCCTGAGAACACCCCCGCCTTCGGCATGAATAACCTCACTGCACTTGCTAAATCGAAGACTTTAAACAGGTCCTGAGAACACCCTGCGCTTTGCGTATGAATCACCTTACCTATTATCAATTCTTCATTTACTGCCCTGCGCCTGCCAGCGGCCAGCCGGATGATTTTTCTATACCAATATGAAAAAAACCTTGAGGGTACGGCCGCAGGACGTTGCACGGCAACGCGCTGCCGGTTAGCTAAGGCGTTTGGAGCGGTGCAGCTGAGGACGACTGTGCAGGGCATGAAACCAGACGTCAGCCGCCTCTGTCGCAAGGAAAAGCTTCACGCAGCAGCGTGTTTTGGGTACTTTTACACGAGCAAAAGTACCTGCTTCCGCATCGGGGAATAAAACACTGTACACTGATACAGTAAATGAGGACTGATTCTATATTTCAATCAAGGTTTTGACCGAATACCTGAGAATACCCTCGGGTTTGCACATATGAACAACATTACCTGTTCCAAATTTTTTACTTACTCCCTGTGTCCCGTAAAGGGTGAAACAGGCCTTGTTTATAAATGTAGGAAACAGAGGCCCGCATTGCCGAAATAAAGCATTTTATGTGAGCCCATAAAATATTGATATACGTTAATGAAAAAAATTACAGTGTGTTTTAAACCGGGGATTAGAGCGTTGCAGAAACGCCACTCATCACACTGTATATACAGTTAAAATAAAAGCGGATGAAATTTGCGGGCCGGCGCAGTTGCGAGCCCGGGCATCTCTCAATAGCGAGAAAGGCGGAACAAAACGAATGGGAAAAACAATAGCCATTGCAAACCAAAAGGGCGGGGTTGGAAAAACAACCACTGCGGTGAACCTGGCGGCCAGCTTGGGGACCTTAAAAAATAAGGTGCTGCTGATTGATATTGACCCGCAGGGCAATGCCAGCAGTGGTTTTGGCATTAATAAGCGTGAAGTGCAGCGTTCCACCTACGATATTTTGGTGGGGGATGCCAAGTTTTCCGAAGTAGTGAAAAAAACTGCCTTTCAAAATGTGGACATCCTTCCTGCTAATATTGACCTGGCGGGCGCCGAAATTGAACTGGTGGAGCTGGAAAACCGCGCTTATCGTTTAAAACAGGCGATTTTACCCCACAAGGCAGAGTATGGTTATATCATTATTGACTGCCCTCCTTCTTTAGGCATGATAACGGTAAATGCCTTAACTGCCAGCGATACGGTTTTAATTCCCATTCAGTGCGAATACTACGCACTGGAAGGGCTGTCACAACTGATTGCCACTATTCGGCAGATTAAACGGCTTTATAACCCAGGCATCGACATTGAAGGGGTTTTGCTTACCATGTTTGACGCCCGTCTTAACCTGACCATGCAGGTGGTGGACGAGATTAAAAAATATTTTCCAAAAAAAGTATATAAAACTGTCATTCCCCGCAATGTTCGGCTTTCTGAGGCGCCAAGCTTTGGGCAGCCGGTCAGTTATTTTGACCGGGCCTCAAAAGGTTCCAAAGCATATGAAGAACTGGCTGCGGAACTGATGGTACTGAACCGAAAGAAGGTGTAAAATTGGCAAAAACAAGAAAAGGCGGGCTGGGCAAAGGTTTAGACGCCCTGTTTGCAGACAACAATACCAATGACGCCGGCATAACCACCCTGCGTATTTCCGATATTGAGCCAAACCGGGACCAGCCCCGTAAAAACTTTGAGCCTGAGGCGCTGCAGGAGCTGGCCGATTCCATTAAGGAACACGGTGTGCTGCAGCCGCTTATTGTACGCCCTATTCCGGGCGGCGGGTACCAGTTGGTAGCCGGAGAACGGCGGTGGCGTGCGTCCCGGCTGGCAGAACTGAGTGAAGTGCCTGTTGTGGTGCGGGAAATGACCGACCAGCAGGTGGCCGAAGTGGCTTTAATTGAAAACCTGCAGAGGGAAGATTTAAACCCGGTGGAAGAGGCAAGGGGCTACCAGGCGTTAATTGAGCAGTATGGCTGCTCCAAAGAGGAAGTAGCCTCCCGCGTGGGAAAATCCCGCCCGGTAATTTCCAATGCAATACGGCTTTTGGGGCTGCCCGAAGATGTTTTAAGCATGGTAAGCGAGGGGAAAATATCCTCAGGCCATGCCAGGGCGCTGCTTTCGCTGGAAGACAGGGACCTGATACGCCGCACAGCAAAGGACATTCCCCAAAAGGGCATGTCGGTACGAGATGTGGAACGGCTGGGCGCCAGTTTGAAAAAGGCTCCGCGATCTAATAAGGCCGCTGAAAAAGAAGCCGGAACCGTTTGGGGAGAGAGTTTCTTTTCCGAAATGGAGCTGGCGCTTTCTCAAAGTTTGGGCCGTAAGGTGAAGATCAGCGGCAGCCAGAAAAGCGGTGCCCTAACAATAGAATTTTACAGCAGGGAAGAGCTGGAGGCGTTGGCAAAAAAGCTGACCGGCGGCTGGTAAATAGCCCTGCAACAATACAGAAAGGTTTGATTAGAACATGTTAGACATTAAACTAATTCGCAGCAATCCAGACTATGTAAAGGCTGGCATGAAAAAACGTAACAAGCCCATGGATGAAGCCATTGACAAAATTTTAGAAATAGACGAGCAGCGCCGTCAGATCAGTTCTGCCATTGACGGCCTGAAGGCTGAGCAGAATAAGGCCAGCAAACAAATCCCCGCTCTGAAAAAAGAGGGAAAAGACGTTTCGGCCATAATGGAAGAGATGAAACAGATTGCCGACAAGGTAAAAGAGGACAACCAAAAGCTTGCTGAGCTGGAGGCTGCCCAGCAGGAGCTGATTTATTCCATTCCAAACGTTCCACATGAAACGGTTCCCTTTGGGGCGGATGACAGCGATAATTCTGAGGTACGCCGCTGGGGCGAGCCCACAAAATTTGATTTTGAGCCAAAAGCCCACTGGGACATTGGTTCTGACCTGGGAATTTTAGACCCCGAAACCGCAGCTAAGGTAACCGGTGCGCGGTTCCACTTCTACCGGGGATTGGGTGCCCGCCTGGAGCGTGCCATTATCAACTTTTATCTCGACACCCATACCAGCCGCGGCTACACCGAGGTTTTGCCGCCCTTTATGGCAAACCGCGCTTCCATGACAGGAACCGGACAGCTTCCCAAATTTGCCGAGGACATGTTTAAACTGGAGGGCCTGGAATATTTCCTGATTCCAACCGCCGAGGTGCCTGTCACCAATATGCACCGGGATGAAATTCTTTCTGCCGACCGGCTGCCCATTAAATATTGCGCTTATTCGGCCTGCTTTAGGGCAGAGGCAGGCAGCGCTGGACGCGATACCAGGGGATTAATCCGCCAGCATCAGTTTAACAAGGTGGAGCTGGTGAAGTTTGTCGAGCCGGAAACCTCTTATGATGAGCTGGAAAAATTAACGGCAGATGCCGAGTTTGTGCTACAGTCCCTGGGGCTGCCCTACCATGTGGTCACCCTGTGTGGCGGTGACCTGGGCTTCAGCAGCGCAAAAACCTACGATATTGAAGTTTGGATGCCCTCTTACAACCGTTATCTGGAAATTTCCAGCTGTTCGAATTTTGAAGATTTCCAGGCGCGCCGGGCGGCAATCCGTTATAAAAAAGACGTGAAAGACAAAGCGCAGCTGGTGCACACCCTGAATGGGTCGGGTGTTGCGGTAGGCCGTACCGTTGCCGCTATTTTGGAAAACTACCAGAATGCAGACGGCAGTGTAACGGTGCCCGAGGTGCTGCGCCCTTACATGGGGGTCGATGTGATAAAATAGCCGCAAATCAGTTGTTTCATATTGATGTGCCGGCCGATCCGCCCGAGGTTCCCGGTCCAATGCGCAATTTTATCACTCACTGCGTTCATGATAAAATCAAGAAACAGGGGCGGCGACAGCCGCCCTTCCTTTGTTCCATAAAGCATAAAAACTGCCTGAAATGAATCATCCAATCAATTTCTTTGCCTGGCAGGCCGCCTTTTTAAAAACGGAATGAAAAGGTATATGCGCGGCAGCGGCAAAGCAGGCGGAAAAGGGCAATGTTAGGAAGGCATTGCCCAAAGAGCAGGACGTAATGGAAAATTTATGAATGCACGAAATGAACTTAGGTAAAATCGCCGGGCATTCCGTGCAAACAGCAGTCAGCATAGTTGGCAGCTTTCAAAGGAGGATGAAACATTGGAACAGTTTTTTACCCAGCAGCACCATATTCCTGGTTATCTGTGCGGCCAGGAGGGAAGACTAAAACTTTCGGGGCTGTTGCATTATATGGAGGAAGCAAGCAGCGGGCACCTGGAGGCCTTTGGATGCCCCTACGAGCAGCTTTTTTTACAGGGCCAGGTGTTTGTGCTGACAAAAATGGCGGTAGAAATTGTCCGAATGCCGCAAAATGGAGAGACAATACTGGTTAAAACCGCGCCCTGCCCGCCAAAAGGGGCGTTATTCCCAAGGCTGGTCCTGGTAGAAGACCAGGATGGAAAACAGCTGGTTAAGGCGAAAACCATTTGGGTGCTGATTGACCCGCAAAGCCGCAAGGTGCTGCGTTCTACCGCATTTACCTGTGAGCTTCCAACCATACCAGGAGATGTAAGGGAGTGGGCAGGGGAATGTAAAATTACCCCGCCCAGCCAATTGTCATTCCTTGCACAGCGCCCTGTGCGCTATTCCGACCTGGACTGCAACCGCCATGTGAATAACGCCGTATATGGCGATATTCTCTGCGATTATCTGCCGGCGAATATATTGGCGGAAAAAGAACTGTACCGGTTTCTCATTCACTATGAAAATGAGGCCTGCCTGGGTGAAGAGATTCGTATAAATGGGGGCCAGCCAGACCAGAATAGTTATTACATTGCCGGCGCATTAGATAATAAGCCCTGCTTTCAGGCAGAGGTACGATTCAGATAAGGGAGGATAGGTTATGATCGATTTTGAAGCGCTGTTCCGCCTTAGTTATGGGATTTATGTTATTTCTTCCCATGGGAATGACACCCTGGGGGGGTGTTTGGTCAATACGGTGTTCCAGCTGACTGCCGAACCGGTCCGCATTGGGGTAAGCGTAGCCAAGGCAAACCAAACCCATGATTTAATCACTGCCGGCGGTACATTGGCGGTTACTGTGGTTACACAGGAGGCCGAGGATAAGCTGCTGGGTAAATTTGGCTACCGTACCGGTAGGGAAATTGAAAAATTTGCGGCTGGGGAGCCCTATCATTTTGATGAGCATGGCGACCCGGTGTTGGACCGGTTTGCAGCGGCATATTTAAGCTGCACGGTGGAGAAAACAGTGGATTTAGATACTCACAGTGTGTTTATCTGCCGGGTTGACAGCGCTGTAAAAGCAGGGGATGCGCCAGTTATGACCTACGAATATTACCGTAATGTCAAAAAGCTTAAATCCAGCCGGTATGCACCTACCTGGGTAAAACCATAATTTTTGCTTTGCTGTTTGCAAAGCGGAACAGGCCTGTCCGCGCCCAAAGGACGCGGGCGGGCTTTTGTGTACCCCGTTCTATTGCAATTTGGCTTAAAAACCAAAGAGACAAGCACAGAATGTTGGTACTAACATGCATTGTAAGGCCGCCTTAATCGTGGTAGAATAGAAAAAATATAATTTTAGCAATTATTGGGGAGAGCAAAAAGGAGGATAAGGGATGCTGAACACAAACTATGAGTCCAAGTTCATTAAAGAGGGGCTCACTTTTGACGATGTTCTTCTGGTACCTGCCGAATCGGACATCCTGCCAAACCAGGTTGAACTGGGAACAAGGTTGGCAAAAAACATTTATCTGAATACGCCGATCATGACTGCGGCCATGGATACGGTAACCGAATCAAAAATGGCAATTGCCATAGCCCGTGAAGGCGGAATCGGGGTTATCCACAAAAATATGTCCATTGAAGAGCAGGCAGATGAGGTAGATAAGGTAAAACGTTCTGAAAATGGGGTAATTGTCAATCCATTTTCCCTGTCTCCTGAACATTTTGTGTTTGATGCAGATGAGCTGATGGGAAAATACCGTATTTCTGGTGTTCCCATCTGTGAAAAAGGCAAGCTGGTAGGTATTATTACCAACCGTGACCTGCGTTTTATGTCCGACTTTAATGTAAAAATTAAGGATGTTATGACCAAAGACAACCTGGTTACTGCTCCGGTTGGAACCACCATGCAGCAGGCACAGGAGATTCTGCGCCAGCATAAGATTGAAAAACTGCCGATTGTAGATAAGGATAATAACCTGAAAGGCCTTATTACCATTAAAGATATTGAAAAAGCAGTGCGTTACCCCAACTCGGCCAGGGACAAAAACGGCCGGCTGCTTTGTGCAGCAGCCATTGGCGTTACCAAGGACGTGCTGGAGCGCGCCGCTGCATTGGTAGAAATGAATGTTGACGTATTGGTGCTGGATTCTGCCCACGGCCACAGCCAGGGTATTATGAATGCCGTGCGTACAGTGAAAAAGGCATTTCCTGATGTTGCACTGATTGCAGGCAATATTGCAACCGCAGCCGCTGCCGAAGCGCTGATTGAAGCTGGAGCAGATGCCCTGAAGGTTGGCATTGGCCCCGGTTCCATCTGCACCACCCGTGTGGTGGCCGGTATTGGCGTTCCTCAGATTAGCGCAATTTACGATGCCTGCTGTGTAGCGGCAAAACATAATATTCCTGTTATTGGTGACGGCGGCATCAAATATTCCGGAGATATTGTGAAGGCCTTGGCTGCAGGCGCCAATGTGGTTATGCTTGGTTCTATGCTGGCCGGCTGCGAGGAATCCCCCAGCGAAACCGAGCTGTACCAGGGCCGTCAGTTTAAGGTATACCGCGGTATGGGCAGCCTGGGCGCTATGGCAAAAGGCAGCAAAGACCGCTACTTCCAGGAAGGCAATAAAAAGCTGGTGCCGGAAGGCGTCGAAGGCCGGGTGCCTTATAAGGGACCATTGGCTGATACCGTGTTCCAAATGATCGGCGGCATTCGTTCCGGCATGGGCTACTGCGGTTGCAGAACCATAGAAGAGCTGCATGAAAAGGCACAGTTTGTACGCATTACTGGGGCAGGCTTAAAAGAGAGTCACCCACACGATATTTTTATTACCAAAGAAGCTCCGAACTATTCGGCAGGAATCTAAACGGATAAGTTATCTTTCCGGGGGAAGGCTAACTAAGAAGGGTAACCAGAGAGGGATATTTCCCTCTCTGGTATATACCTCAATAAAATATACTTATAGTATAATAAGTTTCTCCGAAAATGTTCCTTTTTGTAAAAAAATCTGGTTGCGGTTCGAAAAAAAGTATTGACATATGCCGTTTTGTTGGATATAATATTAAATGCTCAGTAATTTTTTAGAGCGATATGGCGGCATAGCTCAGTTGGCTAGAGCATTCGGTTCATACCCGAAGTGTCGTAGGTTCAAATCCTATTGCCGCTACCATTTGTTAAAACTCTCTTTACGAGGTTTTATAGATACTGAGGCCCGTTGGTCAAGCGGTTAAGACACGGCCCTTTCACGGCTGTAACATGGGTTCGATTCCCGTACGGGTCACCAGCAAAAAATCCCGCCGAATTATAGTTCGGCGGGATTTTTTTATTTTCATAAAAAGGCGGTGCAGCGTTTGCTGAAAAGCTTTTTGTAATAGCATGAAAGGGTTCAATGCCATATGGTTTTGAACCCCTTTTTCTTTATAGATAGTAACAGTTGGCCTTTCCGGCAGTGGCTTCCTTTAACTGAAATAGTAAACGGCGAACGGAACACAAACGCAGATGATTGCTGGTGGTTAAGGCAGGTAGAATAAAACAGGAATCTGTGTGGGCTATGCCAACCGATGCGCTTTGCTCAGGCAATGAAAAGCTTTTAGGTTTTCTTTGTATATTCTATAATAACCGGCTTTTTCCCTGGAAAGAGTTAGTGATGCCAGGTATATAACCGTTTATAGGTGGCAGCAAGGTAATGCAAGAAAGTAATTTTTGAGTGCATCTTTAAGACGTTTGTCATGGGCATGACTTAAAAAACAGCATGTCCGGCTGAAAGATCCTTTCAGGCTTCATCTTAAATCAAACAATGGCCATTTTCAGGCAGCAGGAGGCAATCTATATGACAGTGAGGTGCCTGCCAACTAAAAAGCCATTACCGAGGCCTGATCAAGCCTGTGACTTGCCTTCAAGGCATTGTTGGCGACAAACAGGTAGGGCAGGGTTCAGCATAAATATTACAAGCAAAATAAGGGAAGGAGATAAATACAAACACAATAAGCAGGGAAACTCATATAGTCTGAGGGTATGGGGTGTTTTGACTATTATAAAACCGAAAGCTAAACCCCTGTTTTTTAAAAGCTAAGCGCGGCCGATTTGCCTATCGGTTTTTCGTCCTTATGTGTTATAAATGCTTTTAAACTGCGTGATGTGGTGGTAAAAACTTTAATCAGTACAGAGTTAAAATGGTAAAATGTGCAGGAAATTATGAAATAATGCATGTTGTGCGCATAAAATTATGCACATTTGTGCGTAAATAGCATAAAACCGTATTATTTTTAAGCTTTCAAAAAAACTGTTAAAAATGAATGTAGTTTCTTTGAAATATTCTGAAAAAATAGTCATTCTGCTTAAAAAAATAGCGTTTTTGGGTTGACACGTTTTCCACTGGCTGTTAAAGTAATGTTGAAAACACGCAAAAAATCCTGCACGTTTTGGGGGATCAGGAATGAATAAAAAATGGGACAGACGAAATGAACTTTTAGAGCTTATTCGGGGAAAAGGAGTTGTACCGGTTGAGTGGCTGGCGCAAAAGTTTGGTACATCATCTTCCACGATCCGAAGAGATTTGGAAGCGCTGGAAAAATCAGAGATTGTCATTCGAACTCATGGAGGCGTATCGCTTTCCCAGGGTTTTTCTGAGCTGGTTCGGCCGTTTGACGACCGAAAACAACGGATGACTGAAGAAAAAAAGCGTATTGCTCACCGCATCTGCCAGGACATCAAAGAGCAGTCCAGTGTGATATTAGATAACGGCACAACGGCTTGGTATATTGCCAAGCAGCTTGCCCGGCGCAGCGGTATGCGCATTGCGACAAATTCTCTGCGTATAGCGGCTTTACTTGGTGCCACCGAAAAAAATGATGTAATGCTGGCAGGAGGAAATTACTTTATTGGCAACGATGACTGTATTGGAAGCAAAACCGTAGAATTTTTTAAAGATTTATACTTTGATTATGCCGTAATTACCCCGGATCTGATTTTACCGGGAAACGGTTTTTTTAAAATCAGCTGCTTTAGTGCAGATACTGCACAGGCGATGAAAACTGCAGCAAAAACAGTTTTGGTTGCAGCGGATCACAGTAAAATGCAGGGAAAGGGGAATTTTCAGTGCGCTCTCTACAGCGAGGTAGCGGCACTGTATGTTGATAAGGGGCTTGCAAGCCACGATTTGGATGAATTACGCAAAGAGCCATTTCAGCTAGTATTATGCTAGGTTAAACCTGCAATCGACATAATTTAAAAAGACCCTAATAGGAGTGCAGCAAGAGAATGGAGTAAAAGGCGGGCTGCTTCTGGGCGGAATCGCTTCAGATAGTATGAAACAGGCATATAATTGGACACGCCATCAGCTGCGCCTTGCGCAAAGAATGATTTTTTTATTACAGATTAGGGTTTGTTTAAAAACAGATTCTTGAATTTTTATTTTAAATAAGCTTTTGTATAAAACCCGCTTGGTTCGGCCGGCCGACAGGGTTATCGCAAAAAGAAAAACGTTAGGAGAAAAGCAATGATCAACAATTTTGTATGGCAGTTTGGAACAAAAATTATTTTTGGGGCAGGTACACAGTCCCAGGTGGGAAAAGAGTGTGCGGCGTATGGTAAAAAAGTTTTGCTGGTACGGGATTCCGGTTCGTTTTTAGACGAAAGTGGGCTTCTTGACCAAGTAAAACAGTCTTTGAACCAAAGCGGCGTAGAATACACCGAGCTTTCGGGGATTCAGCCGAACCCGACCATTGACAAAGTGCGGGAAGGGGTAGAACTTTTTCGGGAAAAATGCTTGTCAGTTGTTTTGGCAGTTGGGGGAGGAAGTGCCATTGACACGGCCAAAGGCATTGCTGCAGCAGTACATTGGCATGGAGACCCTTGGGACCTATATATTGGAAAAGGAGAGGTGAAAAACCCGCCACCGGTTGGCGTTATTTTAACCATTGCGGCAACCGGAAGCGAAGGCAGCATTGGCTCGGTGATTAGCAACCCCCAAACACAGCAGAAATTTGACGTTTTAGACGCGTCCCTGAGGCCTGCTTTTGCCATATTGAATCCGGAACTTACATTAACATTGCCAGAAAAACAAACGGTTTGCGGGGTGACCGATATTTTATCTCACTGTATGGAACGGTATTTCACCAACTCCACTGACGTTGAGCTGACCGACCGTTTGGGGGAAGCAGTGATGAAAACCGCAATAAACAACGGGCTTTTACTAAAGCAGAATGGACAAAATGTCGAGGCCAGAAGCCAGGTGATGTGGGCTGGTACCCTGGCGCACAATGGTTTGCTGGAGGGCGGCAGGAATGGCTGCTGGGCCAGCCATGCAATAGGTACCGAGCTAAGCGCCCATTACAATGTTACCCATGGAGCCTCGCTTTCGGTGATTACCCCGGCATGGATGAAATACACCTATAAAAGCGATATTCCCCGTTTTGCACGTTTTGCCAGCAAGGTAATGGATGTGGAGTATGATGCAAACAACCCGGAAGAAACAGCCCGCAGGGGAATTGTGAAGCTGGAAGAGCTTTTTAAAGAGCTTGGAATGCCAACATCCATTCGGGAACTGGGGATTAACACCCAAGAATTGTTCGACAGGATGGCGGCTTCGGCTACCCGCAACGGCCCAATCGGCTGTATTCGCAGCTTAGAAAAAGCGGATGTGCTGGAAATATTAAGGCTTGCCTATTAACGGTGGCTTTGGTAAGGGATGCAAGGTTTGCTTAAAAGAGAATAACAGCGGTTGTGTAAGTGACGTTTCAGAATATTTTTCACTTTGCTCATTTTATTGCCTGTAATAAAAACGCGTATCAGGCACAGGGCGAGTCCCCTTGGAGGTGCCCAGGTGGGAGGCCGTTGGGACTGCATACAGCCTTTGGGTAACGCAACTGCCCTTTTAGGGCATATACCCGCTGCTTTTGGGGTATAAGCAGGCGTTGGCTCGCTTTACTTACCCGCATACGGTTTTGTCGGTGCGGTGCAGCCCTTGCTAAAAAATGAAAGCAACTGTTACAAAAATGATTGGTGTAAATTGGTATAAGAGGTGAAGAAATGTACATATTGGAGCAGATATTAAACGGGGTTTGCCAGGGCTCCATCTATGCGCTGATGGCCATTGGGTATGCATTTATTTATGGCATTGTTGGGTTAGTTACGTTTTCCTATGGAGAAGTTGCCATGGTGGGCGCATTTGCAGCATATTACGCCTTTATTTTGTTCGGAAATAATTTGCTGATTGGTTGTATTGCAGGAATAGCGGGCGGCGTAGTTGCTGGAATGTTGATTTATAAGTTTTGTTACGAGCGCTTTCTGCTTGCTCCAAAGCATATTGCCATTATATGTACAGTGGCCATCAGCCAGCTGTTTAAAAGCCTGGCACAAATTTATTTTGGAACCGAAGTAAAACCCATGGCCAGCCTGTTTGGAGGAAAATATATTCAGCTGGGCGACCTGCGGGTCACCTATGTGCAGATTCTGGTGTTGGTTATGGTGATTATTATGGCGTCAGGATTGTCTTTGTTTACGAAAAAAACCCAGGTGGGCATGCAGCTCAGGGCAGTTGCGCAGGATAAAAAAGCCGCGGCGCTGGTTGGCATCCATGTCAACCGCATGGCGCTGCTGGGCAACTGCATTGGGTGCGCATTGGGCGGAACAGCTGGTCTTTTGCTGGCAGTTTACTATGGAAACGTATACGCCACCATGGGTCAGGCAGTTGGATTTAAAGCGTTCTCGGCAGTTGTTCTGGGAGGTTTGTCCAACGTGGGAGCTGCGGCGGTGGGAGGCATGCTGATTGGCCTGTTGGAGAATATCGGAATCATGTTTTTCTCTGCCAATTACAGAGACACCATAGCGTTTGTATTTATGGTAGTGGTATTAATCTTTATGCCTCAGGGCATTGGAACAAAAAAGGGGTACCGCCAATGAAACGGAATGAAATCATGCAAAAAATTTCTGGCGGGATGCAGCAGGTGAAAAGCTGGGTAATGCGGCGCCAAAGGCTGCTGCTGGTTTTTTTTAGTGCGGCTGTATTGCTGTTCCCATTAATCAGCCAGAACAATTACCTGAAAGGTATGCTTGTAAAGGTTATGCTGTTTAGTGTGCTAACTACAGCACTGAATGTAATCAACGGTTATTCCGGCATGTTTTGCCTGGGAATTGCGGGAATGATGTGTATTGGCTCTTATACCGAGGCAATTCTTGCAACACGGTTTGGAATCAGCTTTTGGCTGCTTCTGCCGCTGGCAGGGCTTACAACAGCGGTGTTTGGCCTGGTTATTTCAATACCGGCAATCCGTTTAAAGGGTATTTACTTTTCTATTATCACCATGGGCTTTTCTGAAATTGTCCGCCTGCTTGCTCAAAACTGGACCGGGCTTACAGGCGGGGCCATGGGAATAAAAAATATTCCGCATCCAAGCATTTTTGGAATGAAGTTAAGTCAGGTCAACCATTATTACTACATCGTTTTTGCAATACTTGCCCTGTGTATTTTTACCATTCGCAGAATTATGAACTCAAAGGTGGGCAGGGCATGGCTTTCCATACGGGAAGACGAGGCGGCGGCCCGGTCGCTGGGAGTAAACCTGCTTCGGTATAAAGCGCTTAATTTTTTTGTTGCAGCTTTTTGGGCAGGAGTAGCCGGAGCCTTTATGGCGCCCTATTACCAGTTTATTGCAGCCGATATGTATACCACCAACGAAAGTTTTAATGTGTTGTCTATGCTGATTATTGGCGGGCAGGGCACCATGGTTGGTCCGGTTGTGGGGTCACTTGTTTCTAACGGGTTATCGGAGCTGATGCGGCCGTTTGGAGATTGGCGGCTGGTGGTTTATTCGGTTATTATTATTGCTACTATGTGGCTTCGTCCCCAGGGAATAGCAGGCAGCAGCAGCGGTGCGTTGACCGGAAGGAAAAAGAAACGCCGCCAAAAGGAAAACCTTCGCAAAGCGCAAAGGCTGGAGGTGGAAGTATGAAAACAATTTTAGAATGCAAAAACCTCTGCAAATCTTTTGGTGGGTTAAAAGCAGTGGATCAGGTAAATTTTAAAGTGAATGAAGGAGAAATTGTCGGCATTATTGGGCCAAACGGAGCCGGAAAAACCACCTTCTTCAATGTGTGCACAGGGGTATATGCCCCCACATCGGGAGAGGTCTGGTTTGAGGGGAAAAACATTAGCACCTGTGAGCCGGATCAGATTGCGGGACTTGGTATGGCCCGGACCTTTCAGAACATTAAGCTGTTTCGTGATATGAGTACTCTCGAAAATGTTAAGCTGGGGTTTCATATACAACTAAAAACAACGCTCATTGATTCTATTTTTCACACCAAACGTTACCGTCG
This sequence comes from Ruminococcaceae bacterium Marseille-P2935, assembly GCA_900104565.1. GTDB lineage: Bacteria > Bacillota > Clostridia > Oscillospirales > Ruminococcaceae > Marseille-P2935. The sequence goes on along the minus strand of LT629951.1, from coordinate 35,191 downwards.
GGAAGAGACGTTTGCGGCAGAAAAAGGAATGGAAATGCTGCGCCGGGTGGGAATAGAGGAATATGCCCAGATGAATGCGGGGAATCTTCCCTATGGTATTCAGCGCAAGCTGGAGATTGCGCGGGCATTGGCACTGGGTCCCAAAATATTGCTGCTGGACGAACCGGCAGCCGGTATGAACCCCAGCGAAACGATGGAGCTGCTGCAGCTGATTCGGGATTTAAACAGCGAGGGGCTTACCATTGTGGTTATCGAGCATGATATGAAGTTTGTGATGAGCCTTTGCCAAAAGGTGCTGGTCATTAATTTTGGGCAGAAGATCTGCGAGGGAACCCCAGAACAGGTAACCTCTAACGAAGAGGTCAAAAAAGCCTATTTGGGGGAACGGAAAACCGAAAAAGCCCGGGTAAGAAAGGTGGCAGAGCATGCTTAAAGTAGAACATCTTACTGTAACTTATGGTTCGACCCAGGCGGTAACAGATATTTCTTTTGAAGTAAAAGAGCACGAAATTGTTTCGTTGATCGGAGCAAATGGCGCTGGGAAAACGTCAACTCTGCTGGCGCTTTCGGGAATTGTGGAAAAAGACAGCGGATCGGTATGGTTAAAAGGGCAGGATATTTCCCGCCAGCCCGCCCACAAAATAGTACAGATGGGGCTTTGTCATGTACCGGAAGGCCGCAACGTGTTTCCGCAGCTGACGGTAGAAGAAAACCTGATTACAGGAAAGACCATATGCAAAAACATGAGCAAAGCAGAGTTGAACAACTGGCTGGAGGAACAATATGAATTGTTTCCGCGATTGCGTGAGCGCCGCCGCCAGCAGGGGGGGACCCTTTCGGGCGGGGAACAGCAGATGCTGGCAATTGCAAGGGGTCTTATGAGCGATCCGCAGCTGATTATGATGGATGAACCCACCCTGGGGCTGGCACCTATTGTAGTGGATGAAATTTTTAATCTTATTTTAAAAATTCAGTCTCTGGGGAAAACCGTGCTGCTAATTGAACAGAATGCCAACATGTCCCTTTCGGTCTGCGACCGGGCCTATGTGCTGGAAAGAGGCCACATCATACTGACCGGTGCGGGAGAAGACCTGTTGGATAACCCTACGGTGCAAAAAGCGTATTTGGGCATTTAAAACAGGTTTTAACAGGAAGCGAAAGAATAGCACCGCAACCCATTATGGATTCTGTTGGCCTAGTTGATCCCCCAGCTCCGATGAAACCGTTTGCGGGGCGGATGCCATTTGAAAGCTTTGCAGACGAATGAAGCGATTAAACAAAATAATTTTTGTCAAAGGTCAATTTTGGGCTTTATTCCAGACGGTTATATGTATTTGTCTATCGATAGAAAATAAAAGATTGCAGTGTTAACGAAGGAGGAAGAAATGAATAAGGTTGAACGGGTAAAAAACGCCTTTGAGCGAAAAGAGGTGGACCGGGTACCTGTGAGTATGTGGTTCCATTTTACAGGGGAGGATCGATATGGCGAAAAATTTGTAGCAACGCATATGCAGTACTATAAAAAGTCTGGTATCGACTTTTTAAAGATTATGAATGACGCATTTTTCCCCTGGGACATTGGCCAGACCATTACAAAATCCACCGACTGGAGAAAGGTAAAGCCTCACGGTCGGAATCATAAGTTTATTCGGGAGCAGGCGGAGTATGCGGCGCGCATCAACGATGCGCTGCAGGGCGACTGTATGACCTTTTGGAGCCTGTTTGCACCGTTTTCTGCCATGCGCTTTTCGGCGGGGGACGAAATGACGACCCAGCACTTAAAAGATGACCCGGACAGTGTTTTGGAAGGGATGAAGGCGGTCGCACAGGATTGTGTTGACATTATTGAGCTGTGTACCAGTCAGGGCGGATGTACTGGAAGTTACCTGGCTATCCACTCAGCCGATGTAGGAAGATATACTAAGGAGCAATATGACAGCTGGATTAAACCACAGGATTTTACAGTCTGTGATGCAATGAATGCAACTTCCAGTTACAATATTGCTCACCTGTGTGGCTGGTCTGGCATAAAAAACCATCTGGACTGGTGGAGAGATTATCCCCTGCAGCTGATGCATTGGGCCTGCAATGTGGATGATGTAACCTGGGAACAGGGGGCGGAGTATTTTGGGGAGATTCCCCGGATGGGCGGTTTCGACAGCCGGGCCACAGGGTTACTTTATACCGGCACCGAGGAGCAGATCAAGGCGGAAACGAAAAGGCTGATTGACATTTCGGGCAAGCTTGGTGTGATGCTGGGGGCAGACTGTACACTTCCGTCCGATATTGATTACCAAAGAATACGCTGGGTTGTTGAGGCAGCTGCCGAGGCATAAACAACACATGGCATTTTTTGATTGGGGTAACCAGAAAAGATATATGTCTGAAACAAGGTGGAAGCGGACCAATTTGTATTTGTGCGGGAAAGACTTGCAGCGAGGTGCATGAAAGCAACCAAACAAAACTGCATCAGCTATTAATTGGACGGGCAGAACAAGCGGCCAAAATTTGAAAAAGACCTGTTAAAATCGTTATCATCTAAAATGAATGAATTATTACGGAGGGTTATGATATGAAAAAAGCACTTTCACTGGTACTTGCAGTCATTTTGATTTTAGGAGTATTTTCAGGTTGCACACAACCAGCACCTTCTAGCCAGGGGCAAACGTCTGTCGGCGCAGGTTCTACAGAAGCAAAACCATCCGCTTATAAAATTGCAGTAACTGCCCCCATGACCGGAAATAATGCTGAAAATGGCAAGAATATGGATATTGCAGTTCAGATGGCGATCGAAGAGATCAATGCTGCAGGCGGTATAAACGGTGTTATGCTGGAAAAGGAGATCTTCGACTCAAAAGGAGACCCAAAAGAGTCGGTTGATATTGCCCGCCGCATTGTACAGGACGACAAAATTCTAGCAGTAGTCGGCGACTTTTCCAGTTCATCCTGTATGGCGGCCGCGCCGATTTATGAGGAGGCAGGCCTTGTACAGCTTTCCCCCTCGGCGACTCATACAGATTATGCCGGAATGGGCGATTACCAGTTTGGAATTATGGGTCGACAGGATGGTGAAGCCCCATTCTATTCCAATGTTATCATGAAGAAATACATAGGGACCAAAAAAGTTGGCGTTCTTTACCTGAATAACGACTGGGGCGTTTCGGTAAGAGACAACTTTGTAAAGGCGTGCGAAGGCAATGGTATTGAGGTAACAATGGAAGAGATGTTCAGCGATACAGATACCGACTTTTCGGCCTCTTTGAGCAAAATACGCCAAAGCAACCCGGATACCATCTGCTTGGTAAGCTTTTACCAACAGGCTAGCATTATGGTAAAACAAATTCGCCAGATGGGCTGGGATGTTGAAATTGTTGCTATGGGTGTTGGTTTTTCTGAAGTTTTCTCAGAACTGGTTGGAGCAGATGGGGAAGGGGTGTATAGCGGAACTATGCATGTACTGGACCTGGAAGACCCAACCGATAAAGCGTGGAATGACGAATTTGTATCCCGCTCAGGAGGCCTTGCCCCAACAGTAATTGGTATTTGCTCTTATGATGCAACTAATATGCTGGCAGCTGCTATGAAAAAAGCAGCTGAAAAAGGTGAGGTAAACCGAAAAACCTTGCGGGACGAATTAGCCGCGCTGGACGGGTTTGTAGGAATGAGCGGACCCATCAAGTTTAATCCAATTGGTGACGTAACCAGAAAATATAGAGTCAGCCAGATTGTAAATGGAAAATGGGTGGCACAAACTGATTATGATTATTACCAATAATATTCTTTTCATTCGTTTCTCTAAAAACAAAGGCCGGATTACCGGCCTTTGTTTTTGTGTACAGTTTGTGTGAACACCCTTAAGTTTTAATGAAATTCGTTTAAAACCCATGTGGGGGTTCAAAAAAGATGGTATAATAACCTCACCCACTAACAAAATCAAAGATTTTGAGTGGGTACCCGAGAACATTGAAACAACAAAAGGCCGTCTAAAGCCGGCAGGGCTGTGCCCAACAAAATGCGCTGCATTTTGTTTTTGAGTTATAATAATCTCATCCGTTACTAAAATCAAAGATTTTGAGTGGGTACCCGAGAACATTGAAACAACAAAAGGCCGTCTAAAGCCGGCAGGGCTGTGCCCAACAAAATGCGCTGCATTTTGTTTTTGAGTTATAATAACCTCATCCGTTACTAAAATCAAAGATTTTGAGTGGGTACCCGAGAGCATTGAAACAACAAAAGGCCGTCTAAAGCCGGCAGGGCTGTGCCCAACAAAATGCGCTGCATTTTGCTTTTGAGTTATAATAACCTCATCCGTTACTAAAATCAAAGATTTTGACCGGGTACCCGAGAACATTGAAACACGTTGTGTATGAATAACCCCACCCACTACAAAACCAACAGTTTTGATTGTGACCCAGTACGGGGTATACTCCAATGAGTTTTTTCGGCTACTGCCCTGCACCTGCCGACGGGTAGCCGGATGCCTTTTGATGTGCAAACATGGAAAGCCCCGAGGGTCACGGCCGCAGGCCGCTGCACCGCGGCGCGCTGCCGGTTAGCAAAGGCGCTTGGAGTGGTGCAGCCGAGTGCAACTGTGCAGGGCATAAAACCAGGCGTCAGCCGCCTCAGGTGCAAAGAGTAAAACCCTGAGGCGGGCAGCGTGTTTTGGGTACTTTTACACGAGTAAAAGTACCTGCCCCCCGCATAGGGAATAACCGCACTCGCTAAATAAAATCAGAGATTCTAAATGGCTTTCTAGAACATTGATACACTTTTCGTATGAATAACCTTACTGCAGTTGCTAATCAAAGGTTTTCAATGGGTACCCGAGAATATTGAAATTCTGTACAAATAACTGGACTGTAAAGCAGATATTGTACCTAATTATGGCCAATGGCTCGCCGGTTAGGCGGCAACCAACTTTTGATGGCCAACTATACCATTCACACTTCATGTTCATGGCATAATAACCGCAAAGCGGCTATTATACTTTCATGGCCAGGCCGACAAGCGGCCCAATGGCCAACTATACCATTCACACTTCATGTTCATGGTATAATAACCGCAAAGCGGCTATTATACTTTCATGGCCAGGCCGACAAGCGGCCCAATGGCCAACTATACCATTCACACTTCGTGTTCATGGCATAATAACCGCAAAGCGGCTATTATACTTTCATGGCCAGGCCGACAAGCGGCCCAATGGCCAATTATACCATTCACACTTTATGTTCATGGTATAATAACCTCATCATAAATTATTCCAAAATAAAATGGAAGGATAAAATGTATAAGGGCGCAAAACTGTTTGCAGCTTAAAAAGAGTGGGCTTCACACCATAAGATTAATGGTGTTTTAGTAAATTAATAATAATTTTATACTACACGTATTTTAAATAAGGCTGGGAAGGTTAGAAAGCCATTGGGGCTGATTTGAAATAACGTGTTTGGGGCAAAATGTTTTCATACCCTATGGGGAGAGAAAGGTGGTAATCGGTTTGAAAAAAATTTGGGCGTTTCTTCTTGTTATGCTTTTAATAGCAGTCTCTGCCGGATGTACCGGGAAAGACGACGCATCATCGGGTGTTGCCTCGTACAGCGTTTCGCTGCCTCAAGGAAGTGGAGCAGGTGCAGAAGCGTCTGGCTCGGCAATAAGCAAAGAAGAAATTAAAAACTGGCTGGATGATAACCTGCCCAAAGCCAAGGAGATAACTGGAATCTTTTGGGGGAATGGTTTGGAATATGACCAGGCTGCGGCAGGGGAACCGCCCGCAGATGGCGGTCAATGGTTTGTGCCGGTAACAAGCGACACCTATCAGTCAATTCAAGAGATTAAAACAGCGGTTGAAACGGTATTCACTTCCCAGTTTGCCCAGGATCATTTTTATAAAGATGGTTTTGAAGGACAATACAAAAGGTATATAGAAGAAGATAATATACTAAAAATTGATTTGAATCAAATGGGAACCAACAGTGGATTTGACTGGCAGACTGCAACCATAGAGGTGGTCCAGCAGTCGGACACGAAGGTTGTAGTTCAAATGGAGAATATGGACAATTATCAAACAAAAGGGGAAGGGCAGCTGACGCTGGAAAAAACCGACAGCGGCTGGCGGCTGGCCAGTGCGGTGTAGGGGCGCGCTATTTCGCATTGATGCACCTTAAAATAATCTTGCCAGATTATACCGAAACAGGTTGCGTATTGGGTTTTGGCTCGGGTGAAAAAGCAGTTGCAATAATACTAAAAGGTAATTTAATAATTATTATACGATTAGTAAATAATAAATGAGTGCAGTTGGCATGTATTCTGTTGGTATAAAAAGGAGGCCCTGAGGCAGCTTGCCCCAGGGCTTCCTTTTTTATTTGCACTGCTAGCCTCCGGCTTTGCCGGTGGTAAATTTTGTCGGCATTTGCCTGGGATTCGAGCGAAGGGAATGGCAATCAAATGCTTTTCAGGAAAGAAAAAATTTTTAGAGTCAATTGTTTTGACGGTTAAGATACATAATAGGGAAGATAAAATTTTCAGTGCTTTTTAAAAGGAGTTCCGCCTGCATATTTTTCCGCAGCATGTTCCGGTTCCGTCTGGGGGAACGATGAGGGGAGAAACAATTTACAAACCCTGCCGTTTAACCTGCAAATTGCAAAGGGATTAGGCCTGCCGGTTAAGTGCTTACGCTGATTGGTTCATGGGTGAATAGCGGCCTGCCAGAGCCCCCCTCTCTTTTGGCCGGCGGTACAACCCAGGGTTAGCGGGAGCGGGGCCAAACTTTTGGGTCCAGAAAACCTGAATGTATGTTTTGAGGGAGCCATGCCCTTCGCCGCTTCAACCAGGCCCTATTCCGCTTCAGTTTAGGAAAAAACAATTCGCCCTGTTTTCAACAAAAAAAACAAAAGATGTTAATAACTGCAGAAGAAGAGAAATTAATTACCTCAAATACACAAATAAATTATGATAATATATTGCTAAAAATTATTTAAATATTTTTGAAAAACAGAATACCGCATAATTTGATTATTTACGACAAACTTGTATTGTAATCAATTGTACAAGCATATGCTTCGTTGTTTTGGTGATATAAACAATAAATTAAATAAAGGTAAGGGCAAAATACAAAAGCATATGGGTAAATTATGATAACATTATAATAATTATTTGGATAATATTATTATTGACGCTTTGTGAAAAGAATGATAAGATAAAGAAGAAATGGTAACAAATTCCAATTGTTTTTGAAACTTTCCAAAATTTTGGGCCGTTTTGATTTGGAGGAGAATGATGAAACAAAAAATTTTAATGCTGGGTACTTTTGACACCAAGGGGCGGGAATTTTCACTGCTTTATGACGAGGTGCTAAAACACGGTATCGAAGTGATGACGATGAATACCGGGGTCATGGGGACAACACAAATTTTCCCTGTTGATATTGAGGCCGACAAGGTTGCCGCGGCAGCGGGAAGTTCCATTGCGGCCCTGAGGGAGAAAGCCGACCGAGGTTACGCCATGCGCATCATGTGCACGGGCGCTCAAAAAGTGGTGGATCAGCTTTATGCACAGGGCAAAATCTGTGCTGTGATTGGCATGGGCGGCGGAGGAGGCACCTCAATTGCCACAACCGCCATGCGCAATCTGCCGGTAGGGTTCCCAAAAGTTTGTATCACAACCCTGGCATCGGGGGATACCAGCGAGTATGTTGGCACTAAAGATATTGTGCTTTTCCCTTCGGTGGTAGATATATGCGGGGTCAATCAGTTTTCACGCAAAATCATTACCCGTGCGGCAGGGGCTGTTTGCGGCATGGCAGCAAGCCGGATAACCGAAAATAATGCGGACCGCCAGATTATATTTATTTCCATGTTTGGCAACAGCACACAGTGTGTTGAGCAGTGCGCCCGGCTATTGGATGAACAGGGCTACGATACCATGATTTTTCATGCTACCGGAACAGGCGGCCGTGCTATGGAAGAACTGACTGAGGAAGGGTACCCGGTGGCGGTGCTGGATATTACCACCACCGAGTGGGCTGACGAAGTCGGCGGTGGTGTGTTGTCGGCGGGGACGGCCCGCCTGGATGCACCGGGGAAAATGGGAATTCCTCACCTGATTGTGCCTGGGTGTGTGGATATGGTTAATTTTCGGGGCATGGCATCTGTTCCAAGCGTGCTAAAAGAAAGCGGCAGGCAGCTATATGAATGGAACCCCATGGTTACGCTGATGCGCACCAATTTGGAAGAAAACATAAAAATGGGTAAAATTTTTGCCGAAAAGGCAAATGCGGCCAAGGGGCCGGTTAAGTTTTTATTCCCGCTGCGGGGCGTTTCTATTTTAGACGGAGAGGGCCAGCCCTTTTGCGATTGGGAGGTTGACAAAGCCCTGTACCAGACGGTAAAAGACAACCTGAAAAAGGGAATAGAAGCGGTGGAGATTGACGCTAATATTAACGATTTGGAGTTTTCTCAAAAAAGCGTGGAGATACTGCTGCAAATGTTAAACCAAAAATAAACCAGCTGATTACATATAACCGATTAAGAGGTAAAAAGGCTGGCAAAAACAAGGGGCTGCAGAGCGAATTAGCTTTCTGCAAGGAAGACAACCCTTAACAAAAATTGCGAAAACCACTTTATTTTCAGCTTCTTATGTGCTGGCATTGCAAAAGAGCGCGCTAAGGCAATGGGCGGGCACAGGAATATTTTTGCTACATTAAATAAAAGCAAAGCAGAAAGGGGAACCGATTTATGACAATTGCAAGAAGCGAGATTCTGCGTCGGTTAAGAGATAACATTGAAAAAGGGGTGCCCATTATTGGAACAGGCGCCGGCACCGGAATCAGTGCAAAGTTTGAAGAAGCCGGCGGAACAGACCTTATTATTGTGTATAACTCGGGCAGGTACCGCATGGCGGGCAGAGGTTCTTCGGCAGGGTTATTGGCATTTGGAGATGCCAACGCCATTGTTATGGATATGGCTGGTGAGATTCTTCCGGTGGTAAAGAATACGCCGGTACTGGCAGGTGTAAACGGAACCGACCCGTTTAAGGATATGCGCTGGTTTTTAACCAAAATTAAAGAGATTGGCTACTCGGGGGTACAAAACTTTCCAACGGTAGGGCTGTTTGAGGGGCGTGCCAGAGCCAATTTTGAAGAAACCGGGCTCGGCTACGACAAAGAGGTAGAGATGATTCGCATTGCTCATGAAATGGACCTGCTGACCACCCCGTATTCCTTTAATGCCGACGAAGCTATTGAAATGGCCAAGGCCGGAGCGGATATTATTGTTGCCCATGTTGGCTGCACCGTTGGCGGAACCATTGGTGCCGATTCGGTGATGAATTTGGATGCAGCGGTTACAATTGTTCAGGAGATTCATGACGCAGCTGTTTCGGTAAACCCCGATGTGATTGTTCTTTGCCACGGGGGACCAATCGCCGAACCTTCGGATGCCGAATATGTATTAAGCCGCACCAAAGGGGTACATGGTTTTTATGGGGCCTCCAGTGCAGAGCGCCTGCCTATAGAGACAGCCTTGACGCAGCATATACAAAAATTTAAAAGTATTAAATTTTAGCAATAAAAATGAAGAGGAGGAAATAAGGTGAAAAAAGCATTATCAATTCTAATGGTACTGGTTATTCTGTCGACACTGTTTACAGCTTGCGCAGGCGGTGGGCAGCCAAGCTCCGCACCTCCCCCCGCGGGCAGCACCGCGGTTACCCCAGAACCGTCAGCGGACCCCAATGCAAAAGTAAAACCCGATTCCCCCATTAACGTAGGCGTAACCTGCCCGTATTCAGGGTTTGTTGCAGCCCTTGGCGAAAACCTGGTAAAAGGCATTCAGCTTGGTATTGAGGTAGAAGGCCGCCAGGACGACATTAAACTGTTTATTGAAGACACAAAAATGGAAGCCGAACTGGCAGTTACCAAGCTGGACAGCCTGAAACAAAAGGACAACTGCAAGTTTTTAATCGGTTCGGTTACCGGCCATGAGGGCGACGCTCAGGCAGAATGGCTGAAGAAGAACCCGGACGTTATCTTTATGCCGGGTTATTCTGCTCCGCAGGATATGACCATGCGCAATTATTCGCCCAATATGATCCGCGCAGGGTGGACAGCTGATCAGGTGATGTTCCATTATGGCCAGTATGTTGCCAAAGAGCTGGGTTATAAAAAGATTATTTCGGTGGGCGCCGACTATTCTTACCCTTGGGGCCAGGCTGCCGGTTTTTGCAGAGGCTTTATGGAAAATGGCGGCGAGCAGATAGAGTACATATGGTACCCGGAAGGCAACCTGGATTTCAGCTCCATCATGGGCAAACTGCAGGGTATGGCCGGCCAGTATGACGCCGTGTTCCTCAATGACGGCGGTGCGACCATCATCTCCTTCTGGAAAGCATGGGAACAGTACGGTATGAACAAGGTGTTCCCGCAGCTGATCGGCGGAACCAACGTAGCCGACGTGAACGTGCTGACCGAAGTGTCGGAAGGCTTTGTAGGGGTAAAATCTGCCGGCCATTATGTAGACGGCAGCGATATTCCGGCCAACCAGGAATTTATTAAAAAGTACACCGAAAAGTTTGGTACCTCTCCTGACGCTGTGTCGGTTCAGGGCTATGACACCATCCGCTGCATTATTCGCGGCCTGGACGCAGTAGGCTGGAAAACCGATGACCTGAATGCTATTATTGAAGCAATTGTTTCTCAAAAAGTGACCGACTCTCCGCGGGGAACCTTCTTCTTTGACGAGTTCCACAATGCCACTCAGAACGTGTATGTTAAAGAAGTTATTTTAGATGCAAACGGCAATTTGCAGAACAAGATTGTTAAGACCTTTGAAAACGTCAGCCAGTTTGGACCGTATGACGCATATAAAGAGCAGTACATGTCTATGCCGCCTGACGCCAGAGACTACCCATACACCACCAAAGACGCTTATATGAAAGATATTGAAAAATACCTGGGCAAGGATTATGTTGATGAACTTGTGAAAAACGGCGGTTGGAAGTAACTTTTACAGGCCATACGCATTCCCTGCCGGGCATCCTCCTTGCAGCAGTCATGGAAAAAGGCAGGAAACAGTTCAGAAAAACCACGGCAGCAGCCTGCACGGCCTGATCATTGTATTGGGCAATGCACATGGGGGAGTAACACAAAACAAAGAACCCTTTGATTTTTAAAATGATACGGTTGACAGCACACTGCAGTCCCAGGGCGGCAGTGTGCTGTCATCACCCACATTGAAAAGGTTAAAAAGGACTTTAAGCATTTGGAAAACGGACGAGGCCGCCACATGGTGAACTTTTGGAAGGCCGCATGGGTGAGCCCATGCCCGGGCCGGGCATGCCGGTGCCTATGGCCTGCTGCTTGAGAACGCATGGGTTTTCGGGTTTACTGTCTATATCATGAATACTGGGGGCATAAGATGATATTTTCTACATTTTTAAATGGGCTTACCATTGCCGGGTACTTGTTTATTATGGCAATTGGTTTAAATCTTTCCTTCGGTCTGTTGCGCATTGTTAACATGTCTCATGGAACGTTTTACTTATTTGGCGGCTTTGTGGGCTGGAACGTGTTAAAGGTTACAGGGAACTGGTTCCTTGGGCTGTTGGCGGCAGGCATTTCCATGGGCGTATTATCTTTTTTTGAGGAATTTTTTCTGCTGCGGCGAGCCCGCGGGAAAACCACCATGGAGACATTGATTACATTATCGTTTTCGGTTATCTGTGCCGACCTGGCAATCTGGATTTGGGGAGGGTTCCCAAGGCAGATTAAAATCCCCAAAATACTGATGGGACAGTTTTCAATAGGAAGCATTAATTTTCCCAAATACAACCTGTTTATTATTTTGTTTGCAGCGGTTATTGGCATTACCTTTTGGCTTATTTTAAAGAAGACAAAGATAGGGATGATTATTCGGGCCGGTGTAGACAATTTTGAAATTGTCTCTACATTGGGCATCAACGTCGGCCGGTTATTTACATGGGTATTTGCAGTTTCGGGATTTATGGCTGGTTTGGCCGGCATGATTGGCGGAACCTTCCAGATGATCTCTCCGGGTGAAGATTCTAAAGTAATGATTTATACGCTGCTAATTGTAATTTTAGGCGGAATGGGCAGCTTTGGAGGAGCCATTGTAGGCGCATTGATAATTGGAATGATCTTTACCTTTGGTTCCGTATTCGCACCGCAGTTTGCGTTGTTCTTTATGTTTGCGCCGGTTGCGATTGTTTTGGTGTTTCGGCCCCAGGGCCTTTTTGGAAGGAGGCCAGCCAAATGAAGTTTTTGAAAAATACCGCCAGGCTTAAGCAGGCCGGTTTTATTGTACTGCTGCTGTTTTTGGTTTCAATTCCTGTTTTTTCGACCCAGTTTTTTTTAACTATGATGATCCGCTATATGTATTTTGGCCTGCTTACCATATCATTTTCCTTTTTAGCGGGCCAGCTGGGGCTGTTTTCACTGATGGTGCCGGTTTCTTTCACCATTACGGCCTACACCATTGCAATCTGCCAGGTAAAAAACATCATGCCCCTTCAGCTTTCTCTGCCGTTGGGGTTTGCCATAGCCCTTATTTTTGCGGCGGTGTGCGGTGTTATGGTAAATAAAACAAAAGAAACCTCGTTTTTAATGCTGACGCTGGTGCTCTCGCAGCTGGTGTGGTCTATTGCGCTGCAATGGACCGACCTGACCAACGGCTCGACGGGGCTGCTTGGTATTCAGTTCCCCGAGGCGCTGAATATTTTTGGAGATAAACCAAACGTCAACCAGTATTACTGGACCTTTATTCTGTTTGGTATTTGCATTGTGCTGGTGTGGCTGCTGACACGGTCCTCCTATGGCATGCGTCTGCGGGGAATCAGAGACAGCGAATCGCGCATGATTGCGCTGGGCTATAATACCGCGGCGTTAAAATGGAGCGCATTTATGATTTCGGCGGTTATTTCAAGCGTGTCGGGTATTTTGTTCCTCTATTACACCGGCATGATCAGCCCTGATTTAATGAGCATGAACTCCAGCAACCAGGCGCTCATTTCGTCTATTTTAGGCGGAACCAACAGCATTATCGGCGGTTCTGTTCTGGGTACAGTAATCAACCGCACCTTAGAACTGACCCTGAGCGGCATTACAAAGCGGTATGCCCTTGTTACCGGGCTACTTTTTTTAACCGTTATTCTGGTAATACCAGATGGCCTTACTTCGGTATTTGAGCGCTTTAAAAGGGGAAGAAAAGAAGGGGGTGAGCTGAAATGACCCAGACAAAACAGCCGGCCCTGGTGATCGAGAACGTTTCCAAATCATTTGACGGTATTAAAGCCACCAACCGGGTATCTCTGGAATTGGATGAGGGAAAGAGTGCGGTTTTAATTGGCCCAAACGGCGCCGGAAAAACCACCCTGTTTAACCTGATCACCGGAGAAATTCCATTAGATGAAGGCAGGATAACGCTTTTTGGGGTGGATGTAAGCCGCCTGCCGGTGCAAAAACGCAGCGAGCTTGGCCTGGCCAGAACCTATCAAATCTGTAACCTGTTTAAAGATTTAACCTGTACAGAAAATTTGTATCTTTCGTTAAAAAACAGTAGCTGGGGCAAGTCCCGGGGTTTTTTAGAATGGTTTTTGCCCTGGAGGTCAAATAAGGTAAAATGTGACCGGGTCAATGAAATATTAAAGCAGATAAAGCTGGAAGACTATGAGAACGTCAAGGTAAAAAACATGTCCCACGGCGAACAGCGCCAGCTAGAGCTGGGCATGGCACTTGCGTCTGACCCCAAAATTATTCTGTTTGACGAACCAATGGCGGGCTTAAGCCCCACCGAAAGGGTGTTCATTGGCGGGTTAATCAAACAGCTTGCCAAAGAAAAAATTATTCTGGTAATTGAGCATGACATCGAGTTTGCCCTCAGCATTACAGACAGGGTTGCGGTATTAAACCATGGAGAACTGCTTAAAATTGGAACTCCAGATGAAATTCGCAACAGCAAAGAAGTTCAGCAAATTTATAAAATAGATTAAAGATGGTTCCAAAACCCTATGTGCTTGCTTGTCAAATTCCACAGATGAAGAGCGATGAGCAACAACTGTTTTAAATTGCGAAAAAGGCAGAAAGCCCAGCCGGTGCGGGCGTATGCCCTGTGAGTAGGGTCCCCAGAAGGAGGCGCGCGCACTGCCTTTTGGGTATGCGGCCACGCAGAAATTAAAATAGCTTAGGTTGTTTTAAAAACAAAAAAGGCTATTTTTTACAGCAAAAGGGATTACTGCAATGCGGAGGGGTACGATGGAAAGTAACAATGTTTTAAATATTCACCAACTGAACGCCTATTACGGCAAAGCGCACGTACTGCAAAATGTTTCTTTACAGGTAAAACCCGGGGAAAAGGTTGCCATTTTAGGAAGAAACGGCATGGGAAAAACCACCCTGTTAAAATCAATCCTGGGGATCGGCGGGGTAAAACGAACGGGGGATATTCGTTACGGGCAAACACAGCTAACCGGAAAAACCACCTCCGACATTGCCCGGCTTGGCATTGGGTATGTACCCCAGGGCTGGCTGCTGTTCCGTTCCCTGTCGGTGGAAGAGCACCTGATTATGGCATATAAACCTGGCAGAGAGGATGAGTGGACACCCGAGCGGGTGTTCGAAACCTTCCCCGAAATTGCCCGGCGCAAAAAAATCAGCGGTACCAGCCTAAGCGGCGGAGAACAGCAGATATTGGCCATTGGACGTGCGCTTGTAACAAATTCCAACCTGCTGTTAATGGATGAACCGTCGGAGGGTATTTCTACCATGGTTCTGGAGCGAATCACCGGTATTTGCGATGAGTTTGTAAAACAGCATAAATCTATCCTCCTGGTGGAACAGAACTTAGACCTGGCATTAAAAATTGCAGAGCAGGTTTATATTTTGGTCAATGGCGAAATTGTGCACAGCACAACAGCTGCCGGTTTTAAAGATGATAAAGAAAAACACATGCTGTATCTGGGAATATAATCTTATTCTGTGATTCAAACATAGAGCGTTTGATCTGGTCAGCGCGGGCTGTGCCTGCACGCAGCTTGGTGCGGCGTAATAAAAACCTTGGTTGCCGGCTGCTGCCGATTAGGCCATGGTACAGTTTATAGTTAATGCCCTACCATAGCCTGGCTTATAAATTTCTGCTTACATGCGTTATCCGGAAAAAGTTGCCGGTGTCGTAATTTGTTTAAAGTGATACGTTATTACCTGAAACAAAAGCCATTGAATTGTATACAGTAACGTATCCTGTTCGGTGGCTTTTTATTCTGTTTAAAATAGAGCAAAGATTCCGCCTTGGCACTGGAATGCAGAGAGGGGGCTCCTTCGGTGAGAATGGTATGCTGCTGCGCAGATACACCTGCAAAACCGGCCATTTACGGCTTTTTCTGGTATTTGCATCGAGGTAAAGCCGCAAAACAGCGGAAGAAAAGGCAAGCATTGTTCTATTGAAAAACAAAATAAACTGCAGGCAAAGCATATTTTATAACATCTGTTCAGACTTTGCCCCAATCATATTTATAAACATAACAATTCAGTGCAGATTAAATTTTTCAGCTGCCAAACCGGCAGGCCCGGCTGTACCAGCCCCCCAAACCCTGAAATGGCTTTTTGTATTTTCCATGCCCGGCGGCCAATGATGGGTGGGCTTTCTAAATGCGTCTGCTTCACAAGCAGCGTTGGCTGTATTTTGCTTTAAAGGAAGAAATGCTATGGGTAGTTATAAAATCCCGTACGGGCATACGCACCTTTCCTTCTTGTTAGAGGATTCCCTGGTAAATGGGGTAATTGCCTGCAAGCAAGAACTGTCCCCGGGGCAATACGGTACCCAGGACCAAATTGTAACCGGAGCCATGAGCCGCCCCATAGGAACCAAAACCTTAACTGAGCTGGCAAAAGGGAAGGGCAGCTGCACTATTCTTGTTAGCGATCATACCAGGCCGGTTCCAAGCAAATTTATAATTCCTCACCTGCTAAATGAACTGCGCCGTGGCAGCCCGGGTATTCAAATAAAACTGCTTGTTGCCACAGGCTGCCACCGCAAAACCACGCTTCAGGAATTGACTGATAAACTGGGCGCCGATATAATACGGAAAGAAAACATCATTGTACACGACTGCCAAAGGGAAGATGACCTGGTTACCCTGGGGGCTTTGCCCTCCGGAGCGGTTTTAAGAATAAACCGGCACGCCGTGCAAACGGAATTATTAATTGCCGAGGGTTTTATTGAACCGCATTTTTTTGCCGGTTTTTCGGGAGGAAGAAAAAGTGTTCTGCCGGGGGTCTGCTCGCAGCAGACGGTTCTGGGCAACCACTGTGCAAAGTTTATTGCAAGCCCTTATGCGCGTACGGGCAATCTAATCCAGAATCCGATTCACACCGATATGATAGCGGCAGCTAAAATGGCGGGGCTTGCCTATATTTTAAATGTTCTGATAGATGAAAATAAAAAAGTAGTTGCTGCAGTGGCTGGGGATTTTGACCTGGCCCACAGGCAGGGGTGTGACCTGCTGTGCAAAAAAGCAAAGGTGAACGCCGTTTGCTCCGACATTGTAATTGCCGGCAACGGAGGGTATCCATTAGATCAAAACCTATACCAAAGCGTAAAGGGAATGACAGCAGCACAGGCATGCACAAAACCAGACGGTGTAATCATCATGTGTGCAGAGTGCGTCGATGGGTCCGGAGGGGAGGCGTTTTATCAAAAGCTGAAGAACTGCGGTTCCCCCGGGCAGCTTTTAAAAGAGGTTGAAAAAATACCCATGGACCAAACTGCGCCGGATCAGTGGCAGTATCAAATACTTGCCAGTATTTTAAAGCGGCATCGGGTCATTATGGTATGCAATCCGCGCTGGCAGCAGATGGTGATAGATATGAAGATGCATTTTGCCCCAACGCCAGAAGCCGCGGTGGATCTGGCAAGGAACTGGAAAGGGAAGAATGCGCATTTTACCATTATTCCAAACGGCGTTTGTGTAATCGTGGAATAAAATACATTAAAAAAATGTGCAAGACAATGGCTGGCGGAATGCTCCGCTTAAACTGAAAGGTATAAAAATTCTGCGCATCATGTTTGCGGGGGGGGGGGTAAAACAGCCGCTAGGGTAGTGGGGGTACCTGGCATACGGCTTTAAACTTCATGAGAGTCCCCATGCTAAAATACCTGGAACCTCTGGAGATCCCTAATTTTTTAAACGAATCTTTATTAACGTTCCCTGCCATCATTTTTTATTAAAAACAGAAAAATAATTGCATTTGAGAATAGAGACTAAAAAGTGCTTGCAAAACGGAACATAACAATTATAATTATATTATGATAATATTGGTGCATGGAGCGTGTACAAATGGCCAAAAAAGTAACATTAGATGATATTGCGGCAGCAACTAACCTGTCAAAATATGCAGTTTCGCGGGCGATATCGGGCAAGCCAGGTATTAGTGATGAAACCAGAGCCCGTGTTTTGGAATGCTGCAGCCAGCTGGGGTATATTAAAAGCAAAACAAAGGAAGATAAGTACATTCTGCTTTTTATTCCGAAATCAGATTTTGAGGATGCAACCTTTTGGATGAGCGTATTGCAGGGAATAGAAGGGGCGGCTGGAAAAAGAGGGTATGCGCTGCATGTGAAGACCATTCGAACCTCGCAGGATATTACACTGGCCAGTGAATTAGAAAAAGCCTCCGGCGTTATGTATGCCGGTTATAAAAGCATAAAAGCACTGGAACGCTACCGGTATTTGACCACCCCTTCCTTGCTGATGACCTACCCCACCAGCGACCTTCTGCCGGTGGATTCTATCTATTTTGCAGATGAAGAGGCGGGCTCGGCCCTGTTTCAGCAGCTGTATGACTGGGGCCATCGCAAATTTGCATTTTTAGGGCCGGTGGAAAGGCCATCCAGCCGGAACCGGTTTGAAGGGGTAAAAAAGGCTGCCGCCCGTAATAATATAGAACTGGAATATGTTTGGACCGACAGCGCTTATGAAGAGATACAGGCGCTGGAAACAGAGCTGCTGCGCCTGCAGGAAGAGGGGAGACTGCCAACGGCAATTTTATGCGCCCACGACAACCTGGCGCAATCTTTAATTTATGTGTTAAACCGCATGAAATTATCGGTCCCGGGGGACATTTCGGTAACCGGGTTCAACAGTGATTTGGAGGAAACCCTTCCTATCCCGTTAACCAGTGTCGGCCACAGCAAAAAAGAATATGGAAAAGTTGCATTTAGCATTCTGCTGGAGCGCATGAATAACCCCAGCTTGCCTACCAGAAGAATTGTGGTAGTGCCTCAGCTGTTAATTCGCGGAACTGCGGGCCCGCCCAAAAGCGCAGGGCAAAACTAATTAAAATTGCAAAACTTACGTACATATTGTCGGAACAATAACAAAACCCTGCGAAAAAGCGATTTTAAAGTTAACAGGTTTTTTTGAATCTTCTCTGAGAATATTGGGGACATCTGGCTTCATGAGGGCCCTGCACCAATTTTAGTGACAAACCGCGTTGCGGTTTATCAGATGAAGAAAAGAAAAAGGCACAGGATTTTAAATCCTGTGCCTTTACTTTTTTTCGTTATAACCCGGGTGTATTCCAAAAACATTTACATGGTTTTCATTCCCCGGAAAAAGCGTTGCCCAGGCCAAAAATACGCGAAAAACAGTTTTTTATCGTCCCATGGGGTTTGGTTGTTTTTATAAAAACCATGAGATGATTTTTGGCTTTGAAACGATACTGTTTTTAGGAATGTAAAAACCAGCTACCAATTGCCTGGGTAAAATTGCTGTTTGCTGCGGGGTTACTTTCGGCCTGTGCCGGCCTTAAGTCCAAACAATTCCTCTGCTTCGCTCCATAAAAGATTACGGCAGCGATGGCGAACGGTTTTTTCGGACCGGGAGAAGATAAATAAATCACAATGGCCATCCATGTGCTGCAGAATACTTTGACGGAGCTGCACAGAGGCAATTTTATCCTCATGAATAACTACAGTGTGTAAATAAAACCCGTTAGAATAACGAATAGTATAAATTGGGCCGTTTTTTGATACCCCAGAAGTAAAAAAGTCGATTAGCCGAACGGTAAGAAACCAAATAGCGGGCATCATGGCTAACGCGGCAACCGAGCGAATGAATTCGGCCCACCCTGGAAAAACGTATCCCAAAACCCATGAAACCAAAGGAATGCCCAGGCAGGGGTAGAGCGGATCCATCATAAACCGCAGCAGTGCGCCAAAATTGTGCCGCAGCTGGCGCTTGGACGGAGAGTACCCGGGCAGCAGCAAACGCATGGTAGCCTCGGTTGAGGAGGCAGTTGCGGTTAAAATAAGCACCGACATATCGTCCCTGCTTTTGCCAAAACCAACGGCGTTTAAAAAGACCGACTTTAACCCCAGCAGTTTGGTCAGCACGCTTTGGCGAATATCAACATAATTGATCTGGTCTTCACGAATAACGTAATGACGCTGGGTAAAAAGGCCGCCCGAAATGCTAAGCACACCCTGCTGGCGCTGGGCCGAAAAGTTACGGTAACGGATCAGGTTCAACGCAAAGGCTACCAGATAACCGGCAAGAATAAGGTAAGCCAGCGCAGCGGTAGCGGGAGGAATGCCCAAAGCCATAATACGGGTGATCTCCTCAAAGGTGCCAATGATTCGCCGCTCGAATTCCTTGCCCAGCAGCTGGCCGGTTTGTGAAATCAGGGTGGTGATAAAAACGATTCCTACAAATGTGTTGGAAGACATCAGCGACAGGGCCATAATTGACAGCCAGCTGGGCGCATATGCCCGCCGCATTATGGTATCATCCTCCTGCAAAGTACGCTGAAGAATTTCTTCCGCCTGCCGGGTACGGACGGTCAAATCCAGGTCAGCCGCCCGGGAATCGCCGGCAATGGTATCGGCTTTTAAATGAACCGCCCGAAAGGGCTTTAAAAAAAAGCTGTAAACAATGCATACCGTATGAATAGATTCCCTGGGAATCGTAATGGTTTTGCGCCAAATCAAGCCTTTTTTTACCTGAATCATCTCATCTTTATACTCGTAGGTACAGCGGTACCATTCCAGTATGGCCAGCGTTACAATTAAAACGGCAACCAGAATATCCATCCAGGCACCGCTGAGCCAGCCTTTAAAATCTGAACGGATGGCCACTGCAAAACCACGCAGTACCGGCAAAATGAGCAGGAAGAAAAATCGGCTAAGGTTTTCGGCAATGTTGATTGGGTGCATTCGCTGAGGGGCACTCATGGTTTCACCGCCTTATTACCATTTAAAATTTGAGCCAATATAGCAGCATCCGATTTTTTAATTCCATACAAAGGAATAAAAGCACCGGCTGCAAACACAAAAACCGAAGTGACGCCAAATAGGGTTTGAAAAGGGCTGGCAGATACTGAGGTGTACTGGATATTTGTTAGCGGGATAGATTTGATGCGGCGGTAAAATACCCCGCAATGCACAACAAAAGAACCGTTATTAATGTAATAACGCAGCATATGGTATTTAACCGGGTAGTAAAAGCAAAAAAAGAAAAGAAAAGCCAGCACCCACAGCCCGGTTACAATCAGCCCGCCCAAACGGGTGAAGGAAAACACCAAAGCAGACAAAAACCCCAAAGGGATAAGAATGACTGTCATTCGCAGCCACCATACATAAAGCATACGAATATTTGGTTTTTTAGGCTGCATGGTTTGCTCTCCTTTCAATACAAATTGTATTAATTAAATTAAAATATACAAAACCCTGTGCGTTTTAGGGTATTTACAAGCAAACAGAAAAATATTTTATGATAAAACAGAAACGCCGCCAGCGCAAAAGCTACTAATTTTATGCAGGGATCATTCTTCGGTGCGGTTACCGGCAGTGTGGGCAAAGCAAAAAAACTTACCAGAATATTTTTTCTCCCTGACGGCCAGTAGCCTGCCAGTTTTTAAGAGGGGTTACGCGTGCCCAGAGACAAAACCATTTTCTGACTGATACCTGCTATGTGTTTGGATCGTCCCATAGCCGGGGGCTTATTACAATTGTAGCGTCCGCCCTGCAGGACAGAAAAACCCACCGCAAAAAGATGATGGTAGTTTCTTGTTGATTGGTCAAAACCCTCACTCATATATTGTAGCAAAAAACGGCCTGGTATATGTGCGAGGATTGTCAAAAGAAGATACGGCCTTCTATAAAAGTGTTATGTGTCTGTGGCGGAGATTTCAACATAGTTTTAAAAGCTGGTTGAAAACTATGCGCCGACCCGGCGGTTTGGCCGGAGCAAGATGCATTTTATCGGTTAAAAATACCTTTAGTTATGCCGCCCAGTTGAGAAAAGGGCAGGGCTAACATGCAGCTGCCCTGCCGCCGGAATCCTAACTTCCACTGAAGCAGAAGAGAATTATTGAATTCCTTTCATGGTGAGCGAAATCCGCTTGCGCTCCATATCCACTTCCAACACCTTAACCGTAACGATGTCCCCCACTTTTACAACATCCGAAGGGTGCTTCACAAACCGGTCGCTGAGCCGGGAAATATGCACCAGCCCGTCCTGATGGACGCCAATATCGACAAACGCGCCAAAATCAATAACATTGCGGACGGTTCCCTTTAATATCATTTCGGGCTTCAGGTCAGACAGTTCCATGACGTCGGTTTTTAAAATGGGAGCGGGCAGGGTGTCGCGGGGGTCGCGCCCGGGCTTGCTCAGCTCCTCCAGCATATCCTTGAGGGTGGGCAGGCCAACTTCCAGTTGTTTTGCCAGCTCGGCAAGGCCAATTCCCTGGGCCCGCGCAGTTAAGGAGGAAAGGTCGCCGCCGCACAGTTCCAGTAATTTTTTTGCGGCAGGGTAGCTTTCGGGGTGGACGCCGGTGTTGTCTAAAATATTTTTGCTTTCGGGTATGCGCAAAAAGCCTGCGCACTGTTCAAAGGCCTTTGGCCCCAGTTTGGGAACCTTTTTCAGCTGGGAACGGGAGGTGAACGCACCGTTTTCTTCCCGGAAGAGGATAATGTTTTTTGCCACGGTACCGTTAATGCCCGCCACATAAGAAAGCAGAGAGTGGGAAGCGGTGTTTAAATCAACCCCCACCGAGTTTACGCAGTCTTCTACCACGCCGCCCAGTGCGCCGTCCAGCATGGCGGGAGGCATGTCGTGCTGGTACTGGCCAACGCCCACCGATTTGGGGTCAATTTTTACCAGTTCAGCCAGCGGGTCCTGCAGCCGGCGGGCTATGGAAACCGCGCTGCGCAGAGACACATCGAACTGCGGGAATTCTTCGGCGGCCAGCTTGGACGCCGAATAGACCGAAGCGCCAGCCTCGTTGACAATAATATAGGCCAGGTCCTCGCCCATTTCGTGAATCAGGTCCGCCACAAATTTTTCACTTTCCCGCGAGGCGGTACCGTTACCGATAGAGATGACCGAAACCCCATGTTTTTTGATCAGCGCTTTCAGCTTTGCCTTTGCTTCCTCCACCTTGTTTTGTGGGGGGGTAGGGTAAATAACTGCGGTGTCCAACACCCGGCCGGTGGAATCTACCACAGCAATTTTACAGCCGGTGCGGTAGGCGGGGTCAAGCCCCAGCACAACACGCCCTTTAATGGGGGGCTGCATCAGCAGCTGCTTTAGGTTGAGCGAAAAGACATGAATGGCCTGCTCGTCTGCTTTTTCGGTCAGCTCGCTGCGAATTTCACGTTCAATAGAGGGAAAGATAAGCCGGGAATAAGCGTCTTCCGCGGCCGATTTTACAGCCAGGGAACAAGGGGAGTTCCCCTTTACTGCAAAGGAGCAGACTAGGGCTTTTGCCTCCTCGTCCGGTACCTGAACCGAAACCTTCAGCTTGTCCTCTTTTTCGCCCCGGTCAATGGCCAAAACCCGGTGGCCGGGAATTTTAAGAACAGCCTCGGAAAAATCGTAATACATGGTATAAACGCCGTTTTCTTCGGTTTTTCCTTTGGTTACAATCAGGCCGTTGCGCCGGGTAAACGTGCGCAGCTCCTTGCGGATTGCAGCATCGTCCGACACCTGCTCGGCAATAATGTCCAGCGCGCCGGCCAATGCATCTTCAGCGGTGGCTACGCCTTTCTCTTCACTCATATATTCCTGGGCCAAATCCAGGGGCAGGTCAGGCAAATCCTGGGCAAATATTTTTTCTGCCAGGGGGCTTAGCCCTTTTTCTTTTGCAATAGAGGCACGGGTGCGCCGTTTTGGCCGGAAGGGGCGGTAAATATCTTCCAGCTCGGCCAGGGTTTTCGCGTTTTCAATAGAGGCGCGCAGCTCGTCCGTCAGCTGTTCCAGCTGTTCAATATGTGCTAAAATCTCTTCTTTGCGTTTTTGAAGGCTGCGCAAATAGGTCAGCCTGTCGTTTAAATCACGCAGCTGGGTGTCGTCCAGTGAGCCATGGGCTTCTTTGCGGTAGCGGGCAATAAAGGGGATGGTATTCCCCTCGTCAATTAAAGTAATCACATTCTGAACCTGCTGTAAGCCAATGCCAAGTTCGGCAGCAAGCTGCTGTACAATTTGTGTCATAGGTAACTCCTTTAACAATTAAAATATGAAAAGGTTATGGACATTTGGTTTTATGAATGCCCAGAACTTATAAATACATAAATTGCTGTTTGTTATTTATTGCATCAGTGCACAGTGTTTTATTTCCCTATGGGGGGCCAAAAAATACGCTGCTTGTGGTGGAGTCAGCGAGCACAATTTGGTGTGAACGCCACCCACGCAGCAGGATCCCCGTGATGGACGAACGGCGGGATCCCACACTGCCCGCAGCCAGGTGCAGGGCAGTAAGTGAAGATTTGGTAACAGGTAAGGTGATTCGTACCAAATGTGTATCAATTTAGAATCTCTGATTTTATTTAGTGAGTGCGGCTATTCCCCTATGCGGGGGGCAGGTACTTTTACTCGTGTAAAAGTACCCAAAACACGCTGCTCGCCGCAGGGATTTTCTCGTTGCACCTGAAACGGCTAACGCCTGGCTTCATGCCCTGCACAGTCGCCCTCGGCTGCACCGCTCCAAGCGCCCTAGCTAACCGACAGCGCGTCGCAGTGCAGCGGCCTGCGGCCGTACCCTCGGGGTTTTCCATATTTGCATATCAAAAGACATCCGGCTAGCCGCTGGCAGGCGCAGGGCAGTAAGCGAAGAATTGATAATAGGTAAGGTGATTCATACGCAAAGCGCAGGGTGTTCTCGGGAGCCATTTAGAATCTCTGATTTTATTTAGTGAGTGCGGTTATCCCCTATGCGGGGGGCAGGTACTTTTACTCGTGTAAAAGTACCCAAAACACGCTGCTCGCGCAGGGATTTTCTCGTTGCACCTGAAACGGCTAACGCCTGGCTTCATGCCCTGCACAGTCGCCCTCGGCTGCACCGCTCCAAGCGCTTAAGCTAACCGACAGCGCGTCGCAGTGCAGCGGCCTGCGGCCGTACCCTCAGGGCTTCCCGTGTTGGCATGGCAAAAAACATCCGGCTAGCCGCTGGCAGGCACAGGGCAGTAAGTGAAGAATTGGTAACAGGTAAGGTGATTCGTACGCAAAGCGCAGGGTGTTCTCGGGACCCGTTTAAAACCTTTGATTTAGTAAGTGCAGTGAGGTTATTCATGCCGAAGGCATCAATGTTCTCGGGACCCGTTTAAAACCTTTGATTTAGTAAGTGCAGTGAGGTTATTCATGCCGAAGGCATCAATGTTCTCGGGACCCGTTTAAAATCTTTGATTTTAGTAACGGGTGAGGTTATTCATGCCGAAGGCATCAATGTTCTCGGGACCCGTTTAAAATCTTTGATTTTAGTAACGGGTGAGGTTATTCATGCCGAAGGCATCAATGTTCTCGGGACCCGTTTAAAATCTTTGATTTTAGTAACGGGTGAGGTTATTCATGCCGAAGGCATCAATGTTCTCGGGACCCGTTTAAAATCTTTGATTTTAGTAACGGGTGAGGTTATTATACCACAAATGGTAACATTTTCACAAAAAGATAGACCATCAAATTGAAAAACACCGGACTGAATGGGGTGAAACCCATTTTGCAGGGAACGGATGAAACGCAGGCTTGCCATCAAAAAAATGGAGGCTATCCGGCAGATAAACAGCTGCATATGAAGAAAACCGGGAAAGCACCTGGCTTTCCCGGCAAACGCATTCCACTTATTCTTCCATATACGGCTCGGTGCGGCAGCTTTGCTGCATCAATTGGACCGATACTTCCCCGGCAAAGCGGAACAGCGCGTCACTGAGCACACGTTCTACCGAAAGCCCGGCGTTTTCGGCAATGCGCTCATAAAAATCCTGCACCTCGGAGGAGAGGGCAATCGTATATTGTTTCATGGGGTACCTCCAGGAAAAATTAGATACATAATGCATCTATTCTCCGCATGAAAAACATATTATGCGTTTATTATGAAAGCATAATAGATCTAAAATGCGTGGTGGCATTACATGGAAAACAGCAAAACCCTTTTGAATCGCATACCAGATGTTTTGCGGGAGAAACTGCATTATGTAGCCGATTATTATGGAAGGTCGGCCAACAGCCATATTTTATTTTTAATTCGCCAGAATACGGAAGCGTTTGAAAAGGACATTGGAAGTATTCTGCCCTGTAAAAAGTAACCTTTTCTTGACAAGCGCTGCCTGATCCGTTATGATAACTTCGAATAACAGGAGAGGGGAATGTGGATGCCGTGCATGTTTCTGTAAAGAAGATCCACCCGGAAACCTGGAAAAAACAGGTTTTTTGGTGCAGGGGTTTGGGGTTGAAATACAGAAGCGTGACGATATATTCTATGCCGGAAGTCCTTTCTTTGAGAAAGGGCATAGAGGGTTAGTTTTCCACCATCCTTGTAAAACCCTGTGGAAAAAATATTACGATGAAAGTATTGCTGCGCGGACTGGGAGTTTCCTGTTCGCGCATTTTTATATCCTTCGCTGTGTTAGTATACCCTGAAAGTGGGGTTTCACCAGAAAAAGGAGAAGGGACAATCTGGAAAAGCCGTGCGGAGAGAATTGACGAAAAAGAAAGAGAGGAAATTATGCATAAAGCTCATTGGAAAAAAACTTTTATTTCATTTTATATTGGTCAGGCGTTTTCTTTAATCGGGTCAAGCGCCGCGCAGTTTGCAATTATCTGGTGGATTACGGTCCAAACAGGATCGGCTATGTCACTTAGCATTGCCGCCTTAGCGGGGTTTCTGCCCCAGGCGCTGCTGGGGCCGTTTGCAGGGGTTTGGGCAGACCGGTTAAAACGAAAAACGGTTATGATGGCGGCCGATGGTTTTATTGCACTGTGCAGCGCAGGGCTGGCGCTGGCTTTTTGGGTAAATTCAACTCCGCCGGTGTGGTTTGTTTATGCGGTTTTGTTTTTGCGGGCATTGGGCAGCGTATTTCATACTCCGGCTATGCAGGCGGCCATTCCAATGCTGGTGCCACAGAATCAGCTGATGAAGGCGGGGGGATGGGGGCAGTTTATTCAGTCCGGCTGCTTTATGGCAGGCCCAGTGCTGGGGGCAGCCCTAATGGCGGTTATGCCCCTGGCCGGCGTCATGCTGTTGGATGTGGCAGGAGCTGTGACGGCCGTAGCAATTTTAGCGTTTATCCGGCTGCCGGAACTTACTGAAGAGGAAAAGTCCCCCCGTACCCATGTGCTGGGGGAGATGAAGGCCGGAGCAAAGGTACTGCTGGCCAACCACCCGTTGGTAGCAGTAACCTATTCGGTGCTTTTGTGTACCTTAATCTATGTACCGCTGGGTTCCCTTTACCCGCTGATGACCAGCGAACATTTTCAGGGCACTGCCGGGCAGGCCAGCGTGGTGGAATTTGTATTTGCGGCTGGCATGCTGGTTTCGGCACTGATTATAGGTGCGTTTGGAGCCATTAAACGCAAGTTCTTTACCATTTCCATGTCACTCGTATTGTTGGGGACGGTTTTTGGGCTTTCCGGGCTGCTGCCGCAGGGCGCATTTTGGTGGTTTGTGGTGCTTTGCTTCTGGATGGGGTTTGTGGGCAATTTTTTCAATGTACCCTATATGACATACATTCAGGAAAGTATTCCCCCCGAATCGCTGGGCAGGGTTATTTCACTGCTGACCAGCGCCATGTCCTTTGCCACTCCTCTGGGACTGTTTGTGGCTGGCCCTGTGGCAGAAAAAATAGGAATTGCTGCCTGGTTTTTCTGGTCGGGCCTTGCAATGGTAGCAATAGGGATGATTTGCTGGCTTACCACCCGTAAATTTAAAATATAATGTGTAAGAAAAATAAGCTTTTAAGCAACGCAAGCCTAATTTATACTAAGCCGTCGGGCGCTATGCACAAAGCTGGCAGCCTAAGCTAAAAACGGCGTCAAGCAACCGGCTGGGCGGTATGTGGCGGCCTGTGCCAGAATAAAGCGGCATGTTGGCCAGTCGCTTTTTACCTGTTGGGACCCGGTTGGTTTATTATAGAATAAACCTAATATCAAAGGAGAACGGTCCGGTGCGCAGCGGGAAAGCTGGCGATGGTTTTTTGCGCTGGACACCACTTTTGAATTCACCCCGGAATAGCAAGGAGCCCGTTGCAGGGCGTAATTTTATTACCTAAAAAACGAAACCCGGGCCCATATATAATGAGGTATCTCTCGCTATTTTTAACAAAAAGACCTTCGGAGAAGTATTCCGAAGGTCTTTTTGCTGTTTGAAAATAATCGGCATTGTTCTTGCCTTTTGTTAAATGCTTCTATAAATATATTCTTTGCCGGTACCATTCACCTTTTTATCCTTGTTTTAGGATCAAATGAGAAAGAGGATATATAAAACATTATCCTCAGCTGGTAACCTGGCGGTTTTTCCCTAGCGGGCAAACACATGGCTTCCTATCTGTGTGATAACCGGCCGGGAACGGATCCAGGAGTCGCTTGTTTTCTGCGGGTTATAGAAATAGATCGCACCGCCCGAAGGGTCCCAGCCGTTCAGAGCATCTCTGGCCGCTCTGTAGCAGGATTCCGCTACAGGCTGGTTGAATTGACCGTTTTTTACCGAAGAAAATGCCCCAGATTGATAAATGACGCCAGAAACGGTATCGGGGAAGGAGGGATGCTCTACCCGGTTGAGTACAACGGCGCCTACAGCCACCTGGCCGGTATAGCTTTCACCCCGCGATTCGGCAGAGATAATGCGCGCCAGCAGCTCGTAATTGTTTTGCGAACCGCCGCTGGGAGCAGTAGAATTGGTTAAGCCCAACGCTTTTTTAGTAGCCGGGCCAACCCGCCCGTCAACCGTCAAGCCTTTTTGCTTTTGAAAAGCTCTTACGGCATTTAAGGTTTGCTCTCCAAAAATTCCATCAACCGAGCCGGAGAGCAGGCCCAGGTTTTTCAGCTTTTGCTGAACCTGACGGACTTCGTTGCCCCGTGAGCCCATCTGCAGCACAGAGGAAGAACCGGCGGTGGACAATCCCAAGGCCTTTAAAGTGGCAGGCCCTGCAATACCATCAACTGTCAAACCTTTTCTGCTTTGAAAATTTTTCACAGCATTCATCGTCTGGGTGCCATATATTCCGTCCACCGAGCCGGAATAAATGCCAAGGCTCTGCAATTTTTGCTGGATCTGCTGCACTTCGGTACCGCGGGAACCTAATTTGGAAAGCACATTTTCGGCCGGAGGGACAGCAACTTTGGGTGTTGAATGAATGTACAGTGCCAAGGCAATTATTGTAACGTTCAGCGTAATTAAAATAAGCGCTTTTAAAATTGGAATCATACGCTCTTTCAAGAAAATTCCTCCTCTAAATGGTAATGTTACCAGTTTTCCCACAGCAGAGGAATTTATGTAATTCCTTTATAATGAACACTTTTTGCCCGCCTGCATAAGATAAAATATGAAAAAATACGATTTTTGAATAGAAAGGGCGTGGGCTGATGCAGCTGGCAATTCTAATTATCGCATTCGTCGCTGTGATTACAGCAAGCTATCTGCTGGGGGAATACCTGGAAAGAAGAAGGCAGAAGAAGATTAAGCTGCAGGACAGTGAAATGGAGGAAGCGCAAAAGCAAGCGCAGCTTAGGCAGATGGCCCGGGAATGTGCTGCTTTGCTGGAGGAATATGCCGACGAAGCTCCGGAAAAGATTAACCGTCTGGAAGAGGAACTGATTAAAAGTGTAATTGGGCAAAACAAACCGTTTTAAAACAATGGTGTAAAAATACTGTTGTTTTTGTCACTGCCCACATAAGGCGAATAAAAAATACCGGTGCTGAATAAGCATCGGTATTTTTGACAATATATAAGGATGCTAGCACACAAATATGAAGAAAATTTGAATTTTTTTTACCAAAGTAATTGACAAAAAATATAGTGTATGTTATTATAACAAAGCTGTCCCCAAAGGCGAGGGAAAAGGAACGGCGAAAGAGGCCGTAAAAAAAAGATAAAAAAGCCATTGACATGGAACCATAAGCTATGATATAATAGCAAAGCTGCTTAAAGGGAAACGGCTGGCAGGCGACGAAAGAAGTCGAAAAAAGCAGTTGACAAAAAGCAGCGAATATGGTAAGATGTAAAAACCGGCCTGAGGGCTGGGGGACATCAAATGGACCTTGAAAATTGAACAACATTCAGCTTGAACGAGCGCCCTTGGAATTTACTTGAGAAGTAAATACTAAGGACAGAAACAATAAGAAACAAAAAGCCAAAGTAGTTACTGAGAACGAATATTTACCTGTTTTTTAAGCAGGAGATATAAAGGATTGAACTAAGAGTTTGATCCTGGCTCAGGACGAACGCTGGCGGCACGCCTAACACATGCAAGTCGAACGGAGCTATTTTAGCGGAAGCCTTCGGGCAGAAGCTGGCTTAGCTTAGTGGCGGACGGGTGAGTAACACGTGAGCAACCTGCCTTTGCGAGGGGGATAACGTTTGGAAACGAACGCTAATACCGCATAATGTCAGAAGGTCGCATGATTTTCTGACCAAAGATTTATCGCGCAAAGATGGGCTCGCGTCCGATTAGATAGTTGGTGAGGTAACGGCCCACCAAGTCTGCGATCGGTAGCCGGACTGAGAGGTTGAACGGCCACATTGGGACTGAGACACGGCCCAGACTCCTACGGGAGGCAGCAGTGGGGGATATTGCACAATGGAGGGAACTCTGATGCAGCGATGCCGCGTGAGGGAAGACGGTCTTCGGATTGTAAACCTCTGTCTTCAGGGACGAACACAATGACGGTACCTGAGGAGGAAGCTCCGGCTAACTACGTGCCAGCAGCCGCGGTAATACGTAGGGAGCAAGCGTTGTCCGGAATTACTGGGTGTAAAGGGAGTGTAGGCGGGTCTCCAAGTCCGTTGTCAAATCTATCGGCTCAACCGATAGCCGCGGCGGAAACTGGAGGTCTTGAGTGAAGTAGAGGCAGGCGGAATTCCTAGTGTAGCGGTGAAATGCGTAGATATTAGGAGGAACACCAGTGGCGAAGGCGGCCTGCTGGGCTTTAACTGACGCTGAGGCTCGAAAGTGTGGGGAGCAAACAGGATTAGATACCCTGGTAGTCCACACTGTAAACGATGATTACTAGGTGTGGGGGGACTGACCCCTTCCGTGCCGGAGTTAACACAATAAGTAATCCACCTGGGGAGTACGGCCGCAAGGTTGAAACTCAAAGGAATTGACGGGGGCCCGCACAAGCAGTGGAGTATGTGGTTTAATTCGAAGCAACGCGAAGAACCTTACCAGGTCTTGACATCGGATGCATACCATAGAGATATGGGAAGCCCTTCGGGGCATCCAGACAGGTGGTGCATGGTTGTCGTCAGCTCGTGTCGTGAGATGTTGGGTTAAGTCCCGCAACGAGCGCAACCCTTATCCTTAGTTGCTACGCAAGAGCACTCTAAAGAGACTGCCGTTGACAAAACGGAGGAAGGTGGGGATGACGTCAAATCATCATGCCCCTTATGACCTGGGCTACACACGTACTACAATGGCGATTAACAAAGGGATGCAACACGGCGACGTGAAGCGGAACCCAAAAAATCGTCTCAGTTCAGATTGCAGGCTGCAACCCGCCTGCATGAAGTCGGAATTGCTAGTAATCGCGGATCAGCATGCCGCGGTGAATACGTTCCCGGGCCTTGTACACACCGCCCGTCACACCATGGGAGTCGGTAACACCCGAAGTCAGTAGCCTAACCGCAAGGAGGGCGCTGCCGAAGGTGGGATTGATGACTGGGGTGAAGTCGTAACAAGGTAGCCGTATCGGAAGGTGCGGCTGGATCACCTCCTTTCTAAGGAGTAAGTTATTACTCGGTCAGACAAGGGAATGCGAGTGGGAGTTGAATGTTGTTTAATTTTGAAGGTCTATTGAAAGATAGGCTTTCGAAACAGATGTGGGGGTGTAGCTCAGCTGGGAGAGCACCTGCCTTGCACGCAGGGGGTCAGGAGTTCGATCCTCCTCATCTCCACCAAATGAGAATCAGGAATGAAAGATCATGAGGTAGGAGACAGGGAGAAGCGAAAGGGAATGATCTTAAGTGCCTGAAACTCAACACATGGGCGCATAGCTCAGGTGGTTAGAGCGCACGCCTGATAAGCGTGAGGTCGGTGGTTCGAGTCCACTTGTGCCCACCAAAGCTGCGAAAGCAGCGGGGGGAAAGACGAGAAGCACATAAGCAGCAAAGCGGAGTGTGAGTTGAGTCTTGAGCCCACCAGTTTTTCATCTTCGGGTGGAAAACGGCATCGAAATGCACCTTGAAAATTGAACAATGAAAAAAGTAATGCAATGAGGTAAAAAAGCGAAGTAAAATATTCAAGATAAATTGGGTAATTTTACTACAATTTTTGCTGAGAGAGAACAATCGAGCATAATTTGGTCAAGCTATAAAGAGCGCAGGGCGAATGCCTTGGCACCAGGAGCCGATGAAGGACGCGATTAGCTGCGAAAAGCCACGGGGAGCCGCAAGTAAGCATTGATCCGTGGATGTCCGAATGGAGCAATCCGTCAGAGCAATACTCTGACATCCCATACTGAATACATAGGTATGGGAAGGGAACCCCCTGAACTGAAACATCTAAGTAGGGGGAGGAAGAGAAATCAACAGAGATTCCGCAAGTAGTGGCGAGCGAACGCGGAAGAGGCCAAACCGGAGGTAGCAATACTTGCGGGGTTGTGGACTGCATTTAGCATTGAGGTAACCTAGACGAAGTGCATGGGAAGGCACACCGGAGATGGTGAGAGTCCAGTAGTCGAAAGGTGAAGACAGCGAGCAGTATCCAGAGTACCGCGGGACACGAGAAATCCCGTGGGAAGCCGGGGGGACCACCCTCCAAGCCTAAATACTCCCTGGTGACCGATAGTGTATAGTACTGTGAAGGAAAGGTGAAAAGAACCCCGGGAGGGGAGTGAAAAAGAACCTGAAACCCTGTGCTTACAAGCACCTAGAGCACGTCAATGTGTGATAGGGTACTTTTTGTAGAACGGTCCGGCGAGCGAATGTATGTAGCAAGGTTAAGCACTTAAGGTGTGGAGCCGAAGGGAAGCCGAGTCTGAATAGGGCGTTTTAGTTACATGCATTGGGCCCGAAACCGGGTGACCTATCCATGTCCAGGTTGAAGTGGAGGTAAAACTCCATGGAGGACCGAACCGACCTCCGTTGAAAAGGCGGCGGATGAGGTGTGGATAGCGGAGAAATTCCAATCGAACCCGGATATAGCTGGTTCTCCCCGAAATAGCTTTAGGGCTAGCGTTGCGTTAGATTACCGGAGGTAAAGCACTGA
The DNA here is from genome assembly GCA_900104565.1 of Ruminococcaceae bacterium Marseille-P2935. Lineage (GTDB taxonomy): Bacteria > Bacillota > Clostridia > Oscillospirales > Ruminococcaceae > Marseille-P2935. Next base: position 2,491 of record LT629951.1, on the reverse strand, counting down.
ATGGGCTAGGGGCCGAGAGGTTACTGAACCCTATCAAACTCTGAATGCCGGATAATTGATGCGCAGCAGTCAGACTACGTGAGATAAGTCTCGTGGTCGAAAGGGAAAAAGCCCAGACCCACAGCTAAGGTCCCAAATACGATTTAAGTGGAAAAGGATGTGGAATTGCTTAGACAACCAGGATGTTGGCTTAGAAGCAGCCATACATTAAAAGAGTGCGTAATAGCTCACTGGTCGAGTGATTCTGCGCCGAAAATGTAACGGGGCTAAAATCGTAACCGAAGCTTGGGATTCCGCAAGGAATGGTAGGGGAGCGTCGTATGAGGGGTGAAGTCGTAGCGAAAGCGGCGGTGGACTTCATACGAGTGAGAATGCCGGAATGAGTAGCGAGAATTATGTGAGAATCATAATGGCCGAAAGCCTAAGGTTTTAGGAGGAAGGTTCGTCCGCTCCTAGTTAGCCGGGAGCTAAGGTGAGGCCGAAAGGCGTAGCCGATGCACATACGGTAGAAATTCCGTAGCCACCAAAAGATTTAAGCAGGGGGACACCCTGAAAGGGCATGACCCGGGCGATGGTTGCCCCGGGCGTAAGGGACCGAAATTTAGTAGGGAAGCATGCTTGGACGGGGGCGAGAAAAGCCCTGTGTATATCTTAGGTGCCCGTACCGCAAACCGACACAGGTAGGTAGGAAGAGAATTCTAAGGCCAACGGGAGAAGGGTTGTTAAGGAACTCGGCAAGTTGACCCCGTAACTTCGGAATAAGGGGTGCTCTCGAGAGAGAGCCGCAGAGAATAGGTCCAGGCGACTGTTTAGCAAAAACACAGCTCTATGCTAAATCGAAAGATGACGTATATGGGGTGACACCTGCCCGGTGCTGGAAGGTTAAGAGGAGGAGTGCAAGCTCCGAATTGAAGCCCCAGTAAACGGCGGCCGTAACTATAACGGTCCTAAGGTAGCGAAATTCCTTGTCAGGTAAGTTCTGACCCGCACGAATGGTGTAACGATCTGGACACTGTCTCAACAGCCCACCCGGCGAAATTGTAGTACCGGTGAAGATGCCGGTTACCCGCGACAAGACGGAAAGACCCCATGGAGCTTTACTGTAGCCTAATATTGGATTTCGGTATTTCATGTACAGGATAGGTGGGAGACTTGGAAGCTAGGACGCCAGTTCTAGTGGAGTCAACCTTGGGATACCACTCTTGAAGTGCTGAAATTCTAACCTGCGGCCATGAATCTGGTCGGGGGACATTGTTAGGTGGGCAGTTTGACTGGGGCGGTCGCCTCCAAAAAGGTAACGGAGGCGCTCAAAGGTTCGCTCAGCATGGACGGAAACCATGCTTTTGAGTGTAAACGCATAAGCGAGCCTAACTGCGAGACCGACGGGTCGAGCAGTAACGAAAGTTGGAGTTAGTGATCCGGTGGTATGTGAGTGGAAATGCCATCGCTCAACGGATAAAAGCTACCCTGGGGATAACAGGCTGATCTCCCCCAAGAGTCCACATCGTCGGGGAGGTTTGGCACCTCGATGTCGGCTCATCGCATCCTGGGGCTGTATTCGGTCCCAAGGGTTTGGCTGTTCGCCAATTAAAGCGGTACGCGAGCTGGGTTCAGAACGTCGTGAGACAGTTCGGTCCCTATCTGTCGTGGGCGTAGGATATTTGAAAGGAGCTGTCCCTAGTACGAGAGGACCGGGATGGACGCACCTCTGGTGCACCAGTTGTCACGCCAGTGGCACAGCTGGGCAGCTATGTGCGGATCGGATAAACGCTGAAGGCATCTAAGCGTGAAACCGGCCTTAAGATAAGATATCCCACTGAGTAATCAGGTAAGACCCCTGGAAGACTACCAGGTTGATAGGCATCAAGTGTAAGCGGGGCGACTCGTTAAGCTAGGATGTACTAATCGGTCGAGGGCTTGACCTGAAGCTTGGTTGTTCGGCGCATGAAATTTTCATTGTTTAATTTTGAGGGTGCATACTGAAAAGTAAAGCACCAAGCTATAGCGTGCAGACGTTATGAATATGCACCATTAGCTCAGTTGGTAGGCATGAGATGCACAGCGAGGCGGAGCCGCAAGGCGAAAGGCGAGCGTTTGCAGATCAGCCAGCCCTGTACAAAAAGTATGGGGGAGCTGGGGCTGAGGCGTGTAAGATGTTTGATATGCACCATTAGCTCAGTTGGTAGAGCAGCTGACTCTTAATCAGCGGGTCCCGGGTTCGAGTCCCTGATGGTGCACCACCTGGCCCGTTGGTCAAGCGGTTAAGACACCGGCCTCTCACGCCGGTAACGCGGGTTCGATTCCCGCACGGGTCACCAAAGGTATCATACGCTATGGCGTTTGATCATATATATTTGAATAGATAGTCGGTGTCAATGACGTTGAGGATCCACCCGTTCCCATTCCGAACACGGCAGTTAAGCTCAACAGTGTCGAAAATACTTGGGTGGAGACGCCCTGGGAAGATAGATCGATGCCGACTCTATATATT
>LT629950.1 GCA_900104565.1 Ruminococcaceae bacterium Marseille-P2935 | reverse complement strand
TTCTGTCCTTAGTATTTACTTCTCAAGTAAATTCCAAGGGCGCTCGTTCAAGCTGAATGTTGTTCAATTTTCAAGGTCCATTTGATGTCCCCCAGCCCTCAGGCCGGTTTTTACATCTTACCATATTCGCTGCTTTTTGTCAACTGCTTTTTTCGACTTCTTTCGTCGCCTGCCAGCCGTTTCCCTTAAGCAGCTTTGCTATTATATCATAGCTTATGGTTCCATGTCAATGGCTTTTTTATCTTTTTTTCGCGGCCTCTTTCGCCGTTCCTTTTCCCTCGCCTTTGGGGACAGCTTCGATAGTATAGCATGGTATTCTTTCTCTGTCAACAATTATTTCTGTTATTTTCAGAAGGAACTTTATTCCATCTGCACAAACCTTTTATTCATGCAGATTTTGGAACTTTGGATTTATTTTTAATAATAATTTCAGCAAAACATTTTACTTTTCAAAATTGATATGATATAATGTTTTACGTTACAAATATATGCGCCCGTAGCTCAGTTGGATAGAGCGTTAGACTCCGACTCTAAAGGTCGCAGGTTCGACTCCTGTCGGGCGTACCAAAAACGAGACATGCAAGGTTGTTTGTTCAGCCTGTGTGTCTCGTTTTGTTTTTTACTCCCCCCTATGATATTTGTTTTCTGCTTGTGGTTAAACCGCCCAATGGCTTAATCTGCTCAATCGGGCATCTCTTTTTGCTGTTTATTATTGCATTTGAAGATCAGCACCTATATATCATCAGTTTTTATGCATCTTCAAGTCATCGAACTAAATGGTAAATAATTAAGTGTATTTTCAATTCTCTAGCCGGCAGTATCATTTGCATGATATTTGACCAGTAATAGCATCAAAATTAATAACTTCACTAGACATCTCTTCTAATTTTGCAGAAGACATGTCTTTTTTTCTTTTTCTATAAATATGTATTAGTAGGACGACAGCTATAATTTGGTTTTTATTATGAACGCCCTCTCACTGGGAAGATAAATTTTGAATGGCAGGTAAAAATATGAATCAACAACAGTTGGAAATAAAACCATATCAGAGGACGGAATATTCTTTTCAATTTTGGCACAGGCAGCTTTCAAAATTGCTTAGCCTGAATTCAGCCGATCTTTGCAATTATATAAAATCCCAGGCAGATCGGAACCCCTGTCTTGAAATTGAAGTTACGGAAAGCACATATGCTATAGAAGATTTTACAGATTTTACGCAGCTTATCGCAGATAAAAAATCGGAAGATTTTCGACAGGATTTGGAGCTTCAGCTCTTTATAGCAAAGGGTGGGGTCACTCCGCTGGAAAAATACTTAATTGCCTCATTAGACAACCACGGCTACTGCCGGGAAAATTTGCAAGAGCTTACAATGGTTTTTGATGTAAAGCCTGATGCGGTCAAACACGCCCTTCGCCAGTTACAATCTTTGGAACCTGCAGGAATTGGGGCCCGTAATTTAAGAGAATGTTTTTTGCTGCAGCTGCTCCGAAAAGGCCTGCGAGGCAGCGATGCATGGCGTCTGCTTTTTGAAGCTTTTAAACCGCTTTCTTACGGTAACGACCGGGAAGTGCTGGCGCTGCTTGACTGGACAGAAAAACGTCTGGCCACTGCACGGGATGTTTTGTCAAAACTGAACCCCTACCCCATAGTAACTGCTGATGATACCGCAATACCCATCATACCCGACGCAGAAATTGTTCGAAATGAAGATGGGACTTTTACGGTAAAACTGTTAGAGCATGCGCTACCCAAGCTGACGGTTAGCCCAGCATACTTGGAGAGTTTGTCCGTACCGTTCAGCAAAAAACGTTTTTCGCAAGATGGTATTTTTTACGCCAAACGTTTTCTTTACTGTTTGGAACAGCGTAATCAAACCCTTTTAAAGGTGCTGCAGTTTGCGGTTGACCGTCAACAATGCTTTTTACTCGGCGGTAATCGCCAAATATGCCGGCTGCGGGATGCCGCAGACTTTTTAAAGCTTCATCCTTCTACCATCACCCATGCAGTGCAGGGTAAATACCTGGTTTGGGGGCGGCGTATTTTGCCGGCCAAAGATTTGTTTGCCAGGACAGCGGTCGGCTACTGCTCGGCTGATGAACTGAAAGATAGGTTGGCAGCAATGATTAAATATGAAAACAAAGAACAACCACATAGTGATCAAAAACTGGCCGATATGCTTAGTGAACAGCTTAATGTTGCTGTTTCGCGCCGAACAGTTACAAAATATAGACTACAGCTTGGACTTGCTGCCGCAAAAGGAAGGGTTAACCATGACAAGGAAACAAATGATCTATGAATTTTTAAGGAAAATGAAAAATCTACACGGGAATGATGCAGCTTACAGTACCGAAGAAATTGCCAGCACGGTGGGAGCGGCCCGTCCCAATGTCAGTTCTGACTTAAACCGTCTTTTTTCGGAGGGAATGGTGGATAAGCTGCCTGGATGGCCTGTACGCTACCGCGCCAGTGCGGCGGTACTGACTCCGATGCCTCCTAAAATGGTAAATACTCTGACCGGTGAGGATGCAGACAGCGTTTTCACCAACTACATAGGCTATAACGGCAGTATGCGTATGGAAATTGAAAAAGCAAAGGCAGCAGTGCTTTACCCGCTGGGAGGACTGCCGATGCTGATTGAAGGCAAAACCGGGGCCGGAAAAACCACCTTTGCAAAAGTGATGTACCAGTATGCCAAGCGGGCTGGACGAATTCGGCAAGACGCCAAATTCATATTCTTTAACTGCGCTGACTACGCGAATAATCCGCAACTTATTATGGCGCAGCTTTTTGGCTGTGCCCGCGGCGCTTACACCGGTGCAGAGGAGGAGCGGGCTGGACTGGTCGAACAGGCTGACCGTGGGATTCTTTTTTTGGACGAGGTACACCGCCTGCCTGAAACCGCACAGGAAATGCTTTTTTACTTAATGGATTTTGGACAGTACCACCGGCTGGGAGAACCGGACATCACCCGTAACTCGACGCCAATTATTATGCTGGCCACCACTGAAGATAAAAACTCGTCCCTGCTTGCTACCTTTAACCGCCGCATTCCAATTACCGTTACCCTTCCCCCCCTTTCTGAACGCAGTTTGTTGGAACGGCTAAGCCTGATTAAACAGATTTTTTCTGGCGAGGCACGCAAACTGGGGTTTAACCTGCGGGTAGATTCTTTAGCAATTAAGGCTTTGTTGGCCTACGATTGCCCCGGAAATGTAGGCCAGCTGGAAAATGACATTCGTGCCGCCTGTGCAAAAAGCTATGTGGCCTGTCTGGTTGAAAAACGTGGTGCCGTAACCATTGGCATTCTGGACCTGCCGCTGCATGTAAAAGACGGCATCCGCCGTATTCGTAATGTCTATTCTGATATTAATCTGATTTGTACCGGAGATTTAGAGTTTGCACCAGCCGAGGGCACTATATATGAGCAGTCTGCGGAACCAGGTTTTTTGAATATTTATGAAATTTTGGAACGCCGCCATAAAAAATGTTCCAACAACGCTGTAGACCGTGACTACCTGCAGCTGGCGATGATGCTGGACGTGGAAAGTTATTTTAACAACCTGCTCAACGACTACAAACTTGATTTGCCAAACGACAATGTGATCGACTATATTTGTGAGGATGCCCGCACCATCTCGTTACAGGCCAAAAAATTGATTGAGGAACAATTAAAATGTGAGTTTACAGAGAACTACTGTATAGCTCTGGCGCTACATTTGAACATTGCGATTGGGCGCATTCAAGATGGAAAACCAATCATCTGCCCCATGTTGTCAAATATTCAAGAAGAGTATGTAACTATTTTTTCTGTCGCAGAACAGATTGCGGCACTGATGCAAAAGCAGATAAATAAACCGATCCCTCTTGATGAATCAGGGTTTATCGCTAATCTACTAGTAAAAATGTATTCCAGTGTTAAAGAATCAGAGCGTTGCGGCATTATTGTGGTCTGCCAGGGTATGGCCAGCGCCAAAACAATGGCAAAGGTTGCCAACAGCATTGTAAACCGTGACTTTGTCCGCTGGCTGGATACCGCTACCATCAATGGAAAAAGCGAGGAGGAGATTGCCACCTGGGCTGCAGGCAGACTTCATGGTGTAGAACATTACCCCAGCGGCCTGGTTATCATGTTGGAATCAGAGCAGTTTAGCTACATTGGCTCTGTAATTCAGCAGCTTTTTAGCAGCCCGGTTTATAAGGTGTACAATATTAGTACAGCCATGGTGATTGAAGCCTCTCTGCTGGCGGTTGACCACAATGCCACCGCTCAGCAAATTTATTACCATTTAAAAAAATTCGAACCGGGCTTTAATGAATTGTTTGAGCTGGAATCCAAAAGAATTGCTAGCAGCACTTACAAAAAGGTTATTATAACCGCCTGTATTTCGGGCTGCGGTGCAGCAGCACGCTTAAAACGCGTGATAGAAAGTCAATTTGAAATACCCGAAGATATTGAGATTATGACCGTTGATATTCCTTCTATAGAATCACTTAAAAACAGGCTTACTCAAATCAGTGCCGTTCGTGAAGTAATTTGCGTGATCGGAATGGATGTCGGCTTGGAAGCCCCCTTCCCTTTTATTTCGACAGAGGATTTTGTCATCGGTAATGGAATTCAAAAACTTGCAAACATCTTAGGCAATTACCTGGTACGCGAAAGAATTCATCACCCTGAAGAAGAGAATGACGCCAGTTTTGAGGAGATGTTTGTATCCGGCAAATATTTGAGCAGTTACCTTTTTTATTTAGATGGAGATAAAATTGCCCCTTTTTTACATGACTGCGTGGGAAAAATAGAATCCTCTCGTGGCAAGCTTGGCTCGGGGAAAAAAATAATGTTATTTATTCATATCTGTTCCATGGTGGAACGTCTGCTTTTTGAAAGCGGAGAAAGCGCGCCGGCCCAGCATGCCGCTTTTGATTTGCGTACTGCACTAAAACCAATTGAAACCACCTACCGCATCACAGTCCCGGAGGAAGAGTATGATATGATCGAACAGATTTTGGAGCTCGTGCTCAATCAATAAATTACAACGCTGCACGTATCAGGTATTATAACTGCAATAACGCACGCATTCTTCCCCGACATCACAGTGATACCGCGTACCCGCCTGATAAAAAGAATAACGGTGCATGAATCATCCATAAGTCATGACCAACAGCTAAGCTGGTGACTTGAGTAGGCCCTACAAGGGCCATTTATCGGCTCGCGTCTCAAGACGCACTGAAATATCTTTCACTTGCATCGCAGGTCCTACCGCCCGTAAACGGGAAATTGCCCGCTTAACGAACTCTTTCACAAATTTAGCAGCTCGTTTTTTAGCTGCTCGCTTTACTCGACGTCCCCGGCTAAAGCTTTTTTGTGCAACACCTCCACCGGCAGAGCCGGCGGTTTCCGTAACCAATGAAAAAGCCCCTTTATAGAAATGAGGTGGCGCTCGTAAAACATATAACCATCTGTGTGTTTACTATCGCACACATGATTATATGTTCCTCAAAGGCAAGGCTCTCAATCGTGCGGCCCAGATTGCAAAGCGGTGGGTACGCTTTTGTCGCTCACCTTTCTCGAAATACTTTTCCTGTTCTCCAGGCACTCCAACTCGCGCAATTCCCGTGCAAGTTGCGTCTCAGCTTGTTCCTTTTCAGCTTGGAGCTGTTCAAGGGTTTTCGGTTCTGCCATTTTGTTTGACCTCCTTTTTGAAAATGGGTATAAAAAGACCGTCAACTTTTGCACATGTGGGTATGTGGGTCAACGGTCTAATTTTCCGTATTCAGTTATTTGCGAATAAAGCAAAGATTGGAATTGTCAGATTATTATTTTTCCGGAAGAACCTCTGATATATCAACGGTAATATCGCTGAAGAAGGATTTGATTTCATCTAAAGACCCGCAAGTGAAACCGTCGTACATTACAAACACGCCACTCGCAGATACCGCTTGATTTTCGCCAATGGTGAAGGTCACAGCAACAGGAATAGCATTTTCATAGGTGTAAAGATAAATTACATTCTCTGTTGCGTTCTCATTTACAAAAGTCTTTCCAACAGTACAAATACTGGATGCAGCTAACTTTGTTGCTCCACTCATGCCATTGATCTGCGGTATTAAGGAGCCAAGCGTTCTCTGCAGTAGAAAGTTGTTTAATTCTTCGGAAGCATTGTCCAGATTACTCAACTCCGACATAGCAGCAAGATTATCATCGTTAATGGAAATGGCATACACAGCTTTAGGCGAAGAATAATCACCTATGCTAATATCCTGGATAATCGTCTTGATTTCGCTGTCTCCGGTATAAATACCCACATATTCCTCGGTTTGAGTCATTTCTGACATGAGCTGAACAATCTCCATACCCTGTGCGTACAAGGACTTTGTTTCCACACCGCTCTCCTTGTTGCAGGCGGATAAACTAAACACCATTATCAATACAATAATGATTGCCAATCCACTTGATGAATTTCTGATGATTTTCTTCACGCAATCACACTCCTTTATATCAAACTTTCTGGCGGCGAACGGTTATCAAAACCGTCTGCCAACGGCAAATGCACAGGGGGTAGCCGCATAAGCGGCGCAAGGGGGTGTAGCCCCCTTGATGAAACGAGTTAGCGAAACATTCTTGGTTATACAGTTTTCTTTCTGCTGACCGAGAACGAAGCTCCGTAGGGCACACGATACTCCCGATAAGAGAGAATTTAAGTGCGCCCTTAACTGAATAAAAGCATACCATGAAAATGCAAATAAATCTACTTTTATAAAAGCGCCTGAACAAAACGGTTCAGGCGCTTATCAACACTTACTATTTGAAGAACACCGCCCCTATTGCGAAGAGGCTTTTTCATTCAACAATTCACTACTCCCCGTTGCATCGAATCAACAAGTAGTCGAACTACATTTTCAATGCCATAAAACCCACGGTACTAAAAATCTGTTCTAAAACTTGTCGTTTTTCTACCTGGTAAATCCCGAAGATTGGTGTTAACTACTTGGCAAGGTGTTTTTTCTTGCACCAATCAATATGTAGGTCGTAAAAATTGAAGTGAAATAACTAAAATGAAGTTTCCATTGGCAAATTTAATGCATTTCTCTGCCGCCAGAGATGTTTAAAGCTTGGCCTGTGCAATAATCGCCGGAGACAGTCATAAAGAAAACATACTCTACAATATCATCAATCGTAGCCAGGGTTTTTAATGGGACTTTGGCGGAAAATTTTTCGACCACAGCCTCGCGGGGCATATTCAGGTTTTTGGTATAGCCTTCGCTGACATTGGCCCATACCCCGGTTAAGTCGGTGATTCCGGGGCAAACGCAGTTGACGTTAATTTTATACTCCGCCAATTCGTAAGCCAACGACTGGGTAAGCGCTATGATCGCCCCTTTGGCCGCACTGTAAGGGGTCATCAGCGCTGATCCGGTTTTTCCCGATTTTGAAGAAAAATTGATAATCTTCCCGCCTTCTCCCGCAGCTTTCATACTGGGCAGTGCGCCCTGAATACACCATGCAGTACCATTGACGTTAATTCTAAAAATACGGTTAAAAATTTCTTCTGTGTTCTCCTCAAAAGGGCGTTGATCCACGGCACCGGCATTGTTAACCAAACAAAAGATTGGGCCGAACTCGTTTGCTATGTAAGCAAATAGTTTTAAAACTTCAGCACGGTCTGTTATATCGCACACATATCCTTTGGCACACAGCCCCTTGTCTGCCAGCTCTTTGGCACTGTTTAACACCATAGGGTCGATATCGATCAAAATAGTTTTTGCCCCTGATTGGGCATATTTGGCGGCAATGCCAAGGCCAATGCTTTTTGCCGACCCGGTAACTACACAAACTTTTCCCTGAATACGGTCACTTGAAAGATTCATCACCCATTCTCCTTTGTCACATTATCCGTCAGAGGTTCACCGTCTACAATCAGCACTCCTTTGCTGGTCCCCATGCGTACGGCACCGGCTTCCAGCATCTGATCACAAATTTCCCGGTTGTTAATTCCGGTCGAGGCTTTTACCAGCATCGAATCGCCAACTGTTTGCTTCATCAGGCGCACCGCTTCTACGGTTGCACCGCCAGAACCAAAACCGCTAGAGGTTTTAACAAAATCGGCCCCTGCCTTCTGCGCCAGAATACAGGCCGCAACTATTTCGTCATCGGTAAGGTCGCTAGACTCAATAATCACCTTCACTAAAGCATGCGGATGAGCAGCAGATACCACTGCAAAAATATCTTCATAAACTAATTCCAGCCGCTGATCTTTCATTGCCCCAATGTTGATGACCATGTCCACTTCCTGTGCGCCATTTTTAACCGCTTCCTCTGTTTCCACCGTTTTTACCAAGGTTGTTGTCGCACCAAGGGGGAACCCAATGGTGCAGCAAGTTTTAACACCGCTGCCAGCTAAAAGAGTATGTACCAGAGAAACATGGGTGGGGTTTACACACACACTGGCAAACTGATAACGCTTAGCCTCTTCGCAAAATCGAATAACCGTTTCTTGTGTGGCTGTACTTTTTAAAATGGTATGGTCAATATACTTTGCATAATCCGGTTTACTCATAAAACGCTCCGTTCTGCCGTTCGTGCCGGCAATAAATGGGAATGACATACCAAGCTGCATAAGCCTGGCAGCACCTGCAGAAACAGTGAAAACCATCTTCTGTTTGCTGTATTGGGTAACCCACTGTACAACAATGCCATTCAACTTTCTAATATTGTAAAACCCTACCGAAATACCCTTCTTTCCTGTCCGGCAAAACTTTTGGACGTTTCGTACTCTCTACGTTCAGCAAAAGAAGTCCATTATTTTTGCACAATAAATTTTGTTTTTCCAAACCCCTGCAGGTCGGGGTAGCTATTTTCTGCCAGCCGAAAAAATGTTGCGGCTGCTTCCATGAATAAAATGCTAAGCTGCTGGATAAATGGTAGATTCTCCTGTTCGGGGCAATCTGAGACCTGTGCAGTCAGGTAACGCGCAAAGCCAATCAGTTCGGTCTGGCGCTTTTGGGGATTTGCGTTGGAAACATTATGGCAAATCTGTGAAAACAGCTCACGCCGCGCCTCATAAACCTGCCGCACTTCCGCAGCGGCCTGGCCATAAAGCCTTCGATAGAGTTTTTCTGCAATAGATTCTGTACTTTTTTGACGAATCTCGGAAGAGATGCGCTTACGGGAATTCCAAATTTCCACTGCAATAAATAATAATATAGCTGTTAATTCAGCATTAAAATGTACCAGCTCTTCATCTGAAAGACTGGGTTGATTACTTTCAGCCCCCAGATGGATTCCGCGTTGACAATATTCCTCAATCAGCGTTCCCCAGGTGTCTGTAAATTCTTCAAAAGAAAGTTGCAAACGTGGTTGCATTTCTTTCAACGCCATTTTCCTGCTCCATTCTGCCCCACGGGTTGGGCATTTATTTTTACATTTTGCCGGTTACATTTAAAAGTTTAAGCCTGCTTTTTTCTGAAAAAGCAGCAGCTTTGCAGACTCCGCTTTATTGCAGGGTGATGTGTGGGTTTTGCATCTCCCTGCTGTATAAGCCAAAGCCGACATAAAACAACTTGTAAATAAGAAAGGACACCAGTACCGCATATGCCTTGCGCAAATCACCGCTATTACTCCAAATTGGCGTGATTCGCCTTAATATTTCCTTCGCTCAGGTTTTTACGATTCATAATAATAAGAGTAAGTGCATCCCCTAAGAGAAAAAGCTGTTGTTCAAACAGGGTGGACATAGGCTGGGCAGAACCAAACTCTCCTGGCAATGCCAGCTTGGTTCTGCCGGCCAACAGCAGCCGGCTGTCCGCCATTTGGGCAATTGTGCTGTCGGCGGTACAGCCAATGTACACCACATGGGCCCCTTTGCTTTTGGCAATTTGCGCAATCGCTTTTGGGACTGCGCTCTCGCCGGAGGATGAGGCTACAATCAACAAATCTTCGGCAAAAATTGGGCGCTCTGTTTCACTGCCAACAAAGTTGATATCAATTCCAAGGTGAATCATCCGTTTCACCCAGGATTTTAAAGAGATTAAAACCCGGCCTACTCCTACTACTAATACCCGTCGGGCTGAAAGAAGCTGCGTCATAAACTCTTCCGCTTCCACCTCGCTGATCTGTACCATTGCACGGGATAATTCATCTGTAATAAGTGCAGTCTGCTCACAAAGGTTCATCTTCCTACCTCCGCGCTGTACAGCGCTTTGCAGATGCTCACCTTTTTCTCATAAATATCATCGAAAAGCTGCGGAAGCTCATCAATGCCACAGCGATGGGTAACCAGGTCTTCCACCATCATCTTCTTTTCATCAATCATTTTTACAGTGTAAACCCACTCGTTAATTGGAAGGTCAAAGTAATGGGAATTCCAAACTCCCACAAGATTCAGCTCTTTGCGCAAAATACTGCTGTGGCACCCCAATTGAATGGTGGTATCTTTGTGAGGGTTGCCAAGCATTACAATGGTTCCAAAGGTGCGCACGCAGTCGATTGCCTGATTTAACGCAGCCTGGGTTCCGGTACCCTCTATGACAATATCGGCAGGCCTGCCTTGATTCAAGGCCCGGAACGCGGCATTGACATCTTCTTTCCCACCATGAAGGCATATCTGGCCGTGCTGTTTGGCAAAAGAGATCTTATCCTCCACAACATCCACCAGCGCGATTGTACCTGCGCCAAAAATATGTGCCCAGCGGGCAGCCATAATTCCAATTGGGCCGGCTCCAAAAATAAGTACCGAATAACCGGCTCGCAAATCACCTCTGCGAACGGCGTGCTGTGCTACGGTGCAGGGCTCCACCATAGAAAGCGCTTCGTCGGTAGTTTGCACATTGTGGGATTCGACAAAGTGCCAGCTGGATGGAATCAAACAGTATTCGGCAAATCCCCCATCGCTACGGGAGCCAAGATAATCATAGTCAAGGCACATGGCATAATTTCCTGACAGGCAAGGGGGGCAGAACCGGCAGGGAATGCAGGGAAAGATTGCTCCATGCTTCCCCACCAAGGCAAGGTCGGCCTGATTTCCCACCTTAACAATCTCGCCGCCAAATTCATGGCCAAGTACCAAAGGGTATTTTTGTTTACTGGTACCCAGTTCAAAAACACGGGGAATATCCGAACCACAGATGCCGCAGGCCCCTATCCTCATCAACAGCTGCTTGCCTTGTGGCTGTGGTATGCTGACTTCATCCACACGAAAATCACCAATGGCGTGTAAACGGGCTGCTTTCATCATATTTTTTCCTTTCTTGGGCTGTAAAGGCAGCCTTATTTCAGCAGTTTTGCTACGTTGATGGTTTTGGCGGCAGGTATAATTTGTATTTCCACCGTAATACCCTTTTCCACCATTTCACGTAGGATGTCATTTTCAGCAGGGGTGGTAGAAATATTCTGAAAAAATTTTTTCCTGCCGGTACTCATCCCCATCCCGCCAATATTCACCTTCGGTATTTCTACTCCATTATCTAACAGCCGTTTTAGAGTGTCAGGCGCTTTTACAATCACCATGGTTGGTTTTTTAAAGCCTGCCATCATAATTTTAACTGCATCTGAAACACTGACAATTTCAATGGTGATCCCGCTGGGCACCAGCATCTGGAACATTTGCTGCATAAATGCATCCTGACAGGCTTTGTCGTCAATCACTGTAATATGTTCTACGTTGGAATAAGCGCGCAGCCATGCCGCGCAGACCTGCCCATGTATGAGGCGGTCGTCAATACGGGTAAAAATCAGGTTTTTATCTGCCATACATCTATCCCCCCTGTTTTACTTGATTCGGTGATTATACTAAAAATTCCACAACCCCCCCGGCGCCGGTTGCAAGAACCTCCGCTACAAACTCATTCAGGGTCATTTCTTCGGTACGTTCTGCAATTGCCGCCATTACCATAGGAAGGTTCACACCGGTTACGATACGTATCTTATGCTGACAGGAAATGCGATAAACCGTATTGCAGGGGGTACCCCCATACAAATCTACCATTGCAAGAATACCGCTGCCAGTATCCACCTTTTCCGTAAGTGCCAATACCCGTTCGTAAAATAAATCTGCTGACTCGTCAGGCATAATGCCTTCGTACCCCATCTGTTGGGACTCGCCCATCAGCATTTCGGCACTGCGTACCAGTTCTTTAGCTAGATTCCCGTGGCTCACTACAATAACTCCTATCATAAAATACTCCATTCCGCCGCTTCAGCCCGGCAAAATACAACAAAGTGACAGCCCTTACCACACAAAGCAGAAGAATTGTAAGGGCACGTTGGTTTTTTTGCAAACGGCCTTGATTCCACATTTAAGAACATCTGTATAAAAGTTCATCTGCAGGCAGGTTTTTTCTAGAAATTGGGCGCTTCGCATGAGGCCATCCTATCATCCCGACGGATGCAACTGAAACAGAAAGACATTTGGGTATTCATTATACGTCACAACTTAATAAGGGGAATGTTTTGGGATATTCTATGGTTTACACTGCAACTGGTATGTTGCAGACTGCCCCACGCAAAAAACAAATGGAACCCATAATCATTGAACCGAGGAATCACGTATTAAGGTTATAACACTCAGTACGTACGGTGCTCCGCTTTTTTGATTTAATGGTTAATGTTCAAGGTATGCGGTATATTCATAAAATTTGCTTTGGAACCCATCAACGTCTCTTAATAAAGACGAAGAACCTACTACAAACACATTGGCTCCGGCATCTCTCATTTTTTTCGCATTTTCAAAGGTGGTATTTCCATCTACAGCTAGGTCTGCATTCACTTTGTTATCCTCTAGTACTTTTTTTATACGCGCTATTTTAGTCAGGGCATCGGGTACCATGGTTTGTCCTGCAAAGCCAGGATTAACCGTCATAATCATGACAAAATCGATTAAGGTCTTATGTTCCTCCAAATAACTGAGGGGGGAACCCGGGTTAAGCGCTAGCCCTGCCCGCAGCCCCCGCTCACGCAGGTTTTGCAAAAGCCGGTATGGCTGGCGGCAAGTCTCGGGGTGAAAGCTGACCCAGTCCCCAGGCTCTGGCATAAAATAATCGATAAAGCGGTCAGGGTCTTCACACATAAAATGCAAATCGATGGGAATATTGGTAAACTCTTTCAGCTGCTTATATAAGGCGGTACCCAGCATGGTATTGTTAACATAATGGCCGTCCATTACATCAAAATGAATGGTGTCAATCCTGCATTCTTCAAATATCCGGACATACCGCTGCATCTCCCAGAATTTACAGCACATAATAGAGGGCGAAATCATAATTTTTTTTTGCATTGGTCCGCTCCATTCTGCCGCTTCGCACCGGCAAAAACGCAGTATCGTATAGCCCTTACCATGCGAAGCCAAAAAAATGATAAGAGCAACAGGCCTATAAAGCCCTGAAATCCCAGTTAAAATTTAAATTTTACCGGGAGAGCTAAAAACCGTATCATTCTATCCGTCATCTCTCTTTTTTGTGTGGGGGACGAGGTTCCATCCCCCACACAAAAACCAATCAATTTAACCTGTACGGTTAAACAGCGGCAAGCAGGCCAAGAAGCGAAAGCGCCATACCGGCCACAAAAAGAATTAACACAATAGTCAATGGTTTTACTCGTTTTTTAAGCAGACCCCAAACACCTATTGTAATTGCCAGCGGCAGCAAACCGGGCAACAGGGCGTCTAATACGCCGGTTTGAAAGTTAAAGGTGACCTGCCCCAGCTCGTTGGTAAAGATCCATTCCAGAGGGATTTTTACTGCAACACGGCTGACAGCCATATTACCGACTACCATAAGCCCGATAATACTGAAAACCTCGATCAGGCGGTTCAGAATGCCACCCTGTAAAAACTCAAGAATGGCATCGCGGCCCTTGCGGTAGCCCAGCATATACATTGAAAAGCCCAGAATCAGCATGATTGCCTTATAGCCAACCTCGAATAGGATTGGGCCAAAAAAGTTGCCTGCCAGTGCCAGCTGAATACAAATACCTGCTAAAACCGGGTAAACAATTGACTGCGAAACAACATCGCCGATGCCGGCCAGCGGCCCCATTAAAGCCAGGCGAACCGAGTTAATGTCTTCGGCCGAAATTTTTTCGCCATTGGCTCTCTTTTCTTCCATTGCGGCGGTAATGCCATGGATGACAGTACCCATAAAGGACGGCTCGGTATTAAAGAACACCAGGTATTTCGAAATTTCTTCCGCATACTGGTCTTTGTTGTACAGACGCTTAATAATGGGCTGAATCGCATTTGCGTTTCCCAATGCCTGCAAACGCTCGTAGTTATAACAGGTTTCGCTGGAATAACCCAGCAACCAGTGCTTGACTAGGTCAGATTTTCTTAGAGTTTTTTCAGCCATATTATGCAGCCTCCTTCACTTTAGTATCGCGGAACTGGTACAGGATAATACCAATGATCGCGGCAATAATGGCAATGGCCATAGTATCGAGGCCGAAATAAACCGTAAGGAAGAACCCTGCAAAGAAGAACGGAATCAGCTTTTTCTTGCCCAGGTAGTTCAGCAGCATACCAATACCAAGGGCAGGCATAAGCGCGCCAACTACGCCAAAAGCGTCAATAATAATCTGCGGGAATTGCTGCAGCCAGGCCCCAAAGCTGGAACCGTACATTACAATAAGAAATGCCGGAATACCATTGAGAGCAAGAGAAACAAAGAAGGATGGTACATAATTCAGTACTCGGATCATTTTGAGGTTGCCCTGTGACGCATATTTATCGGCCAGATGTACCCAAAATGAATTGATGGTCATGTAAGCGTTCCAGGTTAAAATTGCGACTGACCCCAAAATTACGCCTACAGTGGTTGCGGTATGAATATCCAGGCCGGAAACCAATGCAAGTGCTGTACCAACAGGGCCCGCAAACATTGGGTTGCCCGGCATGGAACCGCCGGCTGTGATAAACCCAACATAAGGCAGGTTAATGGCTGCAGCAATCATCATGCCCTCCAAGGGTTTGCCCATCATAATGCCAACCAAAAAGCCGGACCATAGGGGGTACAGCCAGGTTCTGGTAACTGCATGGCTAAACCACCATGTGCTGCAGGTTGCGACCAATGCAACAAGTAATGCTACTACTACCAATCTACTCACTCCTATCTTATTTTTTCGGCCATAGCCACACTGACACACCTCTTGTACCAACGAACTATGGCTACACCTTGTATGTTAATGGGCTTTTCAGCTCCGATTAACCTCCTTTCGTTGAATATGGGGCACCGGGTTTACTGTGGAAAAACCAGATATTCTGCGGGAAGCGCCTGACATAGAACCCTAGCTGCTTGCTGGGCAGTATCGCTTTGCAGCATTTTTGCGCCTGCCTCTTCAAGACTGGCAAGGTCGAGCAGGCGTATTCGCTTTTTGGTTATAAGCCCTAAAGAGGGAGATACGCTGAATTTACGAAGGCCCAGGGCCGACAGGGCCGCTAACCCAATCGCATCCCCAGCCATTTCGCCGCAAAGGGAGCATTCTAACCTCATCTGTCTGCAGATTTGAACCGTGTGGGAAATCAGCCGCAGTACAGCTGGGTCCATAAAGTTATATAAATATGCAACATTTGGATTAAGCCGGTCGGCTGCGTAAGTATATTGAAGCAAATCGTTGCTGCCGATGCTGACAAACTGAATATCCTTTGCCATTTTGTCCAGCAGAATTGCAGCGGAGGGAACCTCTACCATAATTCCAACCGGCATTTCGGGCTGGTACGGAATATTTTCCACAGCCAGTTCCTGCCTACATTGCTCTAAAAGCTCCAGCGCCTGTAGCAGTTCCGCTTTTGTGGCAATCATGGGGAACATAACCCGTATATTGCCCACAGCACTGGCCCTTAGCACCGCCCGCAGCTGAGTTTTAAAAAGCTGTGTCCGGCTTAAGCAGATGCGAATAGCCCGAAAACCCATAAACGGGTTTTGCTCATCTGGAAGCCCCAGGTAATCCACTTCTTTATCTCCCCCAATATCCATGGTCCGAATGGTAAGAGGTTTATTCCCCAGTTTTTGTGCCGCTATACGGTAGATTGCCAGCTGTTCTTCCTCGGTGGGGGGAGCAGTGCGGTTCATATACAGAAACTCGGTGCGAAATAACCCTACACCGTCCAGTCCATACTTATTAACCTGATCCAAAACAATTGGTTCCACAATATTTGCCAAAGTGACAATCGGCTGTCCGTCTGCCGAAATAGCAGACTGATTGCAATAGTTTTGCAGCTGCTGTTTTTCTTCCTTATATGTATCAGCCTGCCGCTGCTGTTCTTCATAGGTTTCCAGCCCGTATGTGACCTCACCTTTTTCACTGTTTAGAAAAATCATTTCTCCATCCGGCAGCCGCATAGCCTCGGGGCAATTCACCAGTGTCGGAATATTAAAGCTTGATGCAAGAATAGAAACATGAGAGGTTCGTGTACCTTTTTGCATAATAATCCCACAAAGGTTTTGCAAATCGGCGCTTATCAGCATGGTGGGCAGCAGCTCTTCCGTTATTAGGATGACCGGCTCTTCTAAACTGCTAATATCCGGATAAGAATCCCCCGTAATTAGGCATGCTATACGGTAACTGGCGTCCCGCATATCTTCTGCGCGGGCCGACATGTAGGCGTCCCCCGTTGCAAGCAGCAAATTTTCCTGCGTTTTGGCAGCTTTTAAAACAACTGCCTCGGGGGCATAGCCTTGGCTAATGTAATGCTCAACTTCTTCCAGAAAGCAATCCTCCTGCAACATGGTACGCTGAACCTCTATCAGTTCCGCCTCATGTTCCGAAAGCTTCTGTGCTGTTTTTCCCAGCTGTTTTGATATTTGTGAGATAGCCAGAAAAACCTGGTGTCGTGTTTCTTCTATAGAACAGGTAGTTTTACGCTCCAGATTAAACTGGGGAACGGGCCGCAAAACCCGTGTCTTGCACAACACTTTTCCCGGACAAACCGGAATACCCGTAATTTTCATGATTATTCCTCCAATGTATCGATCAGTGCAGCCACATTTTGAGCCGCTTCGGCCTCGTCCTCTCCTTCTGCACAGATCGTAACGGTTTCCCCCGACTTAATACAGCATTGCAGCAGGTTAAAAATGCTTTTAGCATTACAAAAATTGTTGCCCACTTTTAATGTGATTTTACTTTTATAGGTTTTGCAAAGGTTGACCAGTTTCACCGCAGGGCGCGCATGCAAACCAGTAGAATTTTTTACGGTAGCATTTATTTGTATCAATATATTCTCCTCATTCCATAGGCTTTTTAGATCAAAATTGTTTTGCTAAAATGTGTTTGTTTTCATGTTTCATTCTTACCTAATATATTGCAATTTTGGTGCCAATACACTTGGCATTTTTACAGCTTTCAAAGCAATACACTTGATATTAATTTAAGGAAAGTGTTTGACCGAATAAAATATTCTACTTGTTTTTTGTTCAAATTTACATAACGTAACATATTTACATCGGGCGATGTAAATATATGCTCATAGCAATACTAAATTTTGTGCAATCGTTGACAGCGCATTGCCGCACCGCTGGTTCTTATAAAACTTTAGAGCAATAGGAAGTTTTTCAAAATGAGAATGTTTTACTTTGCAAATTGAAACCGGCAATATAAAATTGATTGGATAAAATGCTAATGAAAAAGACACCTCCCCATTACAGAAGAAGTGTCTTTTTCTCTTTTGCATATCATGATGCGATCTATTTTTATTCTTTGGTCTGAAAAACAAACTTGCCATTCTTGACGGTGGCCGGCATCTGAATATAACGTATAAATTGAGGTGAAGCCTTGAAAAGATTATGGCTTGGAATCACAAAACCGGCCTGTTTGCCTGCGGCAACATCCCCCTTTTATCTTCGTCAAAGTACTGGCACGCAGCATGTATGGTAACCGCTTTCAAAGCCTCTAATGGGCTATCCGCTCCTCTGTTACAAATTGCACGCCGCTTTTTATAACATGGTTACCCGCACACTAAACTGCTTTTAGCACATTGGGTTCCAGCACCGGAGTATCTAGATGAAAGGTAAAGCATGTTTTATGCTGAAGGCAGCGCCTGCCGGACTAATATGCACAGCCCGGTCCCAGCCAAAATTTTATACCCAGACAGTTTTTATAAGCGCGACCTCATAACAGGTATTTATTTTTTTTAGACTTGGGGTTGGCAATGAGAACAAAAATAAATCGTCCCACCCATGTAAGGCTGCTTGACAATCTCTCCCCCACAAACTGGGCAGGGGGATTTCCAGGTATTTTTAGAAAGTACCGTCCGGTATCCTCCGGGCTTTCCGAATAAATCCTTTTCGGTATTCCGTCCGCCCTGCTCTGTCATTTTTGCAAGTGTTTGCTTCAAACTGCAAAACAGGTTTTCCACATCCTCTTCATTTATGGCAGACAACTTGGTTTTAGGATGAAGCTTTGCACAAAATAAAACATCCTGCAAACAGCCGTTTCCCAACCCAGGTATCCGCTGCTGGGTGGCTAAAAAAGCTTTTAGGCTAAGTTTGGGATCGGCCTCATAAAACAGTCTGGTAAAATAATTCCGGTCAAATTCCGCTTGAAGCGGCGATGGTTTTTCCTTGGCCGCCAAATAATATGGATTATCGTTGCTTCCTTCAATAAATGCCCATATTCCACCATACATTTGAACAGCTGCAACTAAAACAGAACCATCGGAAAATTGAAGCATCAACTGGTGCTTATCCGGGTATTTTTCTTCTGCAGAAAAATATCTCAGATTAATTCCGTCTCCAAACACCAGCCGGTACTCTTCTAGCTGCATTTCAATCAAGCCAGCCAGAGCGGAAACACCGCTTACCTGTTTTCCTTCTAAATATTCAGGGTAGTTTTGCGGGTCTCCAGAATAAAACGCAAACCCATGTGGGCTAGAATTGGCTTTTACAGAAACAATTTGTTTTTCTTTTAATGCGGCCTCTAACTGGCTGGCCAGCACTGTGCTTTCGGGAAGTTCCAGCATACGTACCCTCCTTTTTTCTTATCCATTATAGCATGCAAAATTAGACGTCTGTCTGTTAGCTTTGAGCACTTTTTCCCGAATATAACGGAAGGTCTCCTCCTCGCCTTTTTCTTTGAGCATCCTTAAAAGAAATTCCAGCAGTTTTTGTGTATTATGGTGCAGCAGATAATGATCTTTCGAACGAACGTAATAATCATAGGGGTCACTGTCTTGATACGCTTCTTTTCGGTAAGTTTTACTGGCTGCCACCCGGTCGCAAAACATTTCCACCACATATTTCACCGGCATTTCCATCCCCGCCATTCTATGGTCCCCTTTGGGACTATAGTCAATCCAATACTCCAAATGATGTTTATTTCTGCCCTTATGGTGCAGCCAGGCAGCACTATAACCCTTTTTCAGCCGCTCTATTTCGTTAGGACTGCGGTTCCCCTGAAAATAGCGTGCTCCCACCAAAAATTCTATCGGAGAGTATTTGGAAAGATCGTGCGCTAGCCCCTGCCGGTAAAGCCCAATTTTAAAGCAGTATTTCATCACCAAAAATTTATGATGGTTGATGGTTTTAAGATGAGACAGCCACTTCATTATTCTTTTTATCCCCCTTTTACCTTGCCTTTTCTCCCGCCAATATAATACGCAAAAATTTCGACATAAGCGGCAGGTAGGTGGCAATAAACACCGCTATGGCCGCAAAAGCCGCAGTTTTTTTTGCTTTTGCCGGTAAAGCAACTCCAATCAGTATTCCTGCTGCACAAAGGCAAAATTTAAGGAGTGCCATATCCTTCCAATCAGATTGTTTTACATATTCGTCTGCATAGGCAAATAACCGTTTCATAATCACCGCTCCTTATATTTTTATACTATGGAATTTACTCCATATTTTTTCTAAGAACCCTTACATCAAATACAACCGGCCCACTGCTTTTGGGGTAAAAATGCCTTGTTTTGTTATAGGATGAATGCCTAACAGGGGGCTGGTTAATGGCACAGCCCTGTATGGCAACTGCAAAATTCAGTATAAAAACCTCTATACAATTGGCTGTCAAAAGGCAGTTGCTGCGTAAGTAGCGAGCAGCAGTCCATAGTTGGATATAATAACTATTTTGTAGTTATTATACCATTTATTTCGTTTACATGGTATAATAACCGCAAAGCGGCTATTATACTTTCATGGCCAGGCCGACAAGCGGCCCAATGGCCAACTATACCATTCACACTTCGTGTTCATGGTATAATAACCGCAAAGCGCTTATTATACTTATTCCCACGGCCTGCCATACGGCAATGGCCAATTATACCATTCGCACTTCGTGTTCATGGTATAATAATTACAAACCGATATACTTCATGTGTTGCCAATACCCCAAAGGCAGTGCGTTTGCCTACCTTTGGTGGTACGTACACCTTCGACTTGATACGTAAGGACAAGTTATAACTTTACTTCTCAACATTCCGCTTACCATCACTTATTCTTACTAAAAAGAAAAATGAAATATTTATATACAACCAAGTTATTCCAAGCTAGGGTTCAAAATTGCATCAAAACCATAAACCACATGGTTTTATTTAATAATATGGAATTCTTAGGAGGAGACAGATGAATATTTTAACACAGCTGATTCAGGACGATATGAAACCAGCACTGGGTGTTACCGAACCCGGTGCCATTGCCTTCGCGGCGGCAAAAGCAAAAAGCTACGTTTCCGGAGAACTGGTCAAGCTGGAACTTCGTTTAAATTCTGGTATGTATAAAAATGCTTTTTCCTGCGGTATTCCTAATTCAAGCGAGGTTGGAAACCAATTTGCGGCTGCTTTGGGTTATGTGGCTGGCGATGCCGAAAAAGGTTTGTTAGCGCTGGAAAAAGTAACGGAAGCGGACAACCAGGCTGCCCAAAAACTTATTGATGCAGGCAAGGTCGAAGTGTCAATGAGCGGCATCAGCTCTGACATTTTTATTCAGGCTACCATCTCAACAACTGAGCATTGCTGCCAGGTAACAATTTATGATTCTCATACCAACATCTGTGAAATAGTGCTGGATGGGAAGGAGATTTTCCACAAAGACCGTCAAAACTATACAACAGAAAGTGGGCAGGAAGAGGCCATCATCCACCGCTATACGCTTGCCCAGCTGATGGATTATGTTTCTACTGTACCGTTTGAAGAAATTTTATTCATCAAAGAGGCTTACCGGGTAAACTGGGAACTGTTTGAGGAAAGCATTCGTAACTCTCGTACCACCTTTGCGCCTGATTTACTCAAACAAAATGGCGGGGAATTTATCTCTGAAGACGCTTTAAAAACAGCCCAGCTACTCTGCAACGGTGCAATTGAAGCCCGGGTAATCGGGTTGGACAAGCCTGCTATGAGTATTACCGGAAGCGGCGCCCACGGCATTATTTGCACCATGCCGCTATATGCTTACTGCAAGGTAAACAATCTGCCAGAAGAACTGTTGCTGCGTGCCACCGCATTGAGCTACCTGGTCACCATGTATATTAAGGAATATTCCGGACGACTCTCAGCCTTCTGCGGCTGTGCAATTGCAGCGGGTACCGGAATGGCCTGCGGGCTGGTATTTTTGCAGAACGGCTCGGTGGAATGGATGACGCGAACCATTCAGAACATGGCCTCCAGCATTACAGGAATGATTTGCGATGGCGGCAACCAGGGCTGCGCCATGAAGGGAATTATAGCGGTTGACGCCGCCTTCCGTTCGGTAGAGCTAGCCAAAAACGGGGCTTATATTCACAGTGTACACGGTATTAACGGCGTTACTCCAGAGCAGACTATGCGCAATATGGGGCTAATTGCCTCGCCAGGCATGGTAGCAACCGAAAAAACCATTGTGGAAATTCAGCAGTCTAAAAACTAAAAAAATAAATAGGCAACTTACATAAGCAAAAACTTGTCTATAATATAAAAGGAGCGGCTTAAATAGCCGTTCCTTTTATATTTGCAGTAATTAGCCTGCAGATCCCAATTAAAACAATTGATTTGCAACAATAAAAAATTCCCTTCAAAAAAGTTGGCTAATAATTTTAGGCAGAGCTACTTTGTTTGAGCATTAACTCATACAGCGATTGTTTTTGGTATGGGCAAAAAACTGTCTGCGATATCCGCCAAATAGTAGAAAGCCTTGCTTACCAGTTGTTGTTTGTGCTGGAAGAGATTAAAATCGTCCGAAGCCAGTAAAATAAAATGTTTTATGCAAACTATAGGCATTTATATATGCCTACAAATTAGGAAGGAATCCTACCTTCAAAGCCTTTACTCGTGCTCAGCCTTATAATGCTCAAACCCTTGACTTTAAGCCGTCTTTTCTAATGTTACAAAATATTTATATCATCTATTAATTCAAATATAAATGGGCTTCTTCCTATTTTGAACAACCTCAAATTCTACTGTTGGCTATTTTTTCAACACACAGGCATATTTACGTATATGCACTCTGTGTCACGATACGCATTTTCATTCACCATATGCTGTGCCGTTACAGAGAGCGGGACAAAGAATTTTGGAAACCCTGATATGTCAGAAAAAGCTAACCCAAGCCCACTATTTTTCTATCACCGGAAGACGCAAAATAGTTTTTAATCGTTCCGGTGCGGTGCGGCGTGGATCACTCAGATAGATTTCGTGATGACGGCGCCCTTCATTCAGTTCAGCCCTCAGGTTATTCTTTTCAATAAAAGACATGATACGGGAAATCGATTCTGGCTCTGTGGAATAGGGCCCTACATGCAGCAGCTGTACACATCTTCCTTCGGTAAAGCTTTCTAGGCGGGCAATGCTGGTGTCCAGCTCCGGTTTCTTTTTCTTCACCTGCTCCTTCGCCCAGCCAAATACTTCGCTAGTAACAAAGTCGGGCTGGCGGATTATAGAAGTCCAGCGCCAATTCTCACGTTCCCCTTCCGTATGGCTCCACAATCCCTCCAGAGGCGGTACCACATAATCTACATAACCAACGGGTTGAGCACCATTCATCTTACTCATTTTTATGGTAAAACTGAGTGCATAAAGCAGTTGTATGGCCTGCTGGTACATTTCCCCCTGGGGGTCACCACACCCGTCTACCATAATAAAGCGAATTGGAGGCACGTCAATGAGTACCGGATTACCTCCCGGGGCGTACAAATCTCTGTACAACTTCTTAAAATCCAGTTTTTCGTTCATACTATCACTCCTTCTGGGGTATTGTTACGTTTCGCCAAAGCGTTTTCGAAAATGAAAGACTGCCGGGTTTTCGTTGAAAAATTGTAACTGCCATGCAAAAACTACCAAAATCGTCCTTGGGGCCGGATGTATAACAAAGCAGATGCTTTTTCAGCAAAATAGACATAGATTTGGGGGTTTCGAAATTATAAGCACTGAAAAACAGCCACACACAAAAAGCGGCATATTCCTTTTGAGGTAGAGGTAAATCGAATATGCTCCGGGGTTTTTCGCCTTAATTTAGAACAAGCTTAATTGGGGATTTTCATATCCCATACGGGAAGCTGCAATAATATCCTGCATCTTATAAAGGATACCTGCCCGGTCGCACTCCTGGCAAAACAGGCTCCAAAGCTGTTTTGCCCCGGGCACTGCACACTGATACCGGTTTCCGTATTGATGCTGGTACCGCTCCCTCAGCCTTTGGCTGGGAAACAGCTCTTCCAGTCTATTAAAATACCATTCCCGCTGGTTCTGCCGTAGGGTTACCCCCAGGGCCGGGTAGATAAATCTGGCGCCGCTTTCTTTTGCCGCACGGACTATCCCAACTATATTCTCTGGAGTGTCTTCTAAAAACGGAAGCACAGGCATCATTAAAATTCCGGTAAATATTCCAGCGTTGCTCAGCTGTGCAACTGCTTCCAACCTTCTGGAAGAGGGCGGCGCACCAGGCTCCAGTTTTTTGCTGAGGGAATCATCAACGGTAGTAACCGTGATTTTGCAGATCACTGGGGAATGCTCGCTGATAAAACCTAAAATATCTTTATCCCGCAAAATAAGATCGCTCTTTGTGGCGATAGCCGCTCCATATTCATATTCATCTAACAATTCCAGTGCCCGCCGGGTCAATTTTAACTCGTTTTCAAAAGGGTTATAGGGGTCGCTCATTGCCCCGGTGGCCACTACACCTTTTTTTACTTTATGGCTTAGCTCCCGGCGCACAATCGCTATGGCATTTTCCTTCATCCGTACTTTGTCAAAATCTTCGATTCCATAGCAATTGCTGCGGCTGTCACAATAAATACAGCTATGGCAGCATCCCCGGTAAAGGTTCATGTTATAATCAATGCCAAACCACGCGCCCCCTTTTGCCGGGGTTATTATTTTTTTTGCCGGTACTGTATCCATTTTATTCCCCCCGCCCTACGCTTAGCGGCTTATCCATTTCAAAAAACAAAATCATTTTGCCAAATATACATAGAATCAGCATTGCAAAAATGCGCTTAAAAAAGAACCTGCGCTTCAAAACATAGGTAGGATCTATTTCTTCCCCAATTTTTACGGCGATAATAAAAGACACTTATTTAGAATTTAGGGGTAAGGTTTCAGTTAACCCTGCCTTGGGCTGCTTTGCTCAATCTATTATTGTTCCCCAGCCCAACGCCTCAAGGTTATAAACCACTCCATCATCTGGGCTTTAGCTTCCTCCCTGTTGGAATACATTCCGGAATCCTGTTGCATATCCAGGCAAAAGTCAACCATTTCTTCCATGGTGCACTGCTGTAAAAAAGCACCGTCTTTGTAGCAATAGCAGCAATAATCTTCGCTTTTGCTCTGGTCGGCGTTGGTACCAAATAGGTCCTCACTGGCCATGGGCATTCCACAACTTTGGCAGTAGACTTCCTGTTTCATATTCGTTCCCCTTTCTATACTGATAAAATTATTGTATCAGCCAGAACCGGACACCTGTATGTCATATTTTATCAGGCATATAAATTTTTATAATCCTTTCTGCTTTTACCTGCAAATCGTGACGGACCTTTTGGGGTGAAAGGACGGTAACATCCTCCCCAAACGATAACAAATACCCCAGTACCCACTGGTCTTTGGGGTAATGGGCAGTCACCAAAAAACTGCCGTCTGTGTTCTGTACCACCTGGCGATGGTCAAATTCGTCCCAAACCCGGAATGCCACCTTGGGAGAAAACCTTAATTTCAGCTCTATCAGGTTCTTCCAGCTCATCTGCTCCGGCTCCAGTTCCGGAGGTTTTTTTTCGCGGGCCAGAAAGGGATCCTCTGTTACAGTGAGTTTGTCAATACGGCAAATTTTAAAGGTACGGTAATCTAACCGGCTTAGACAAAAACCCTGCAGATACCATCCACCATTTTTAAACCGCAGTTTTACCGGCTCTACCCGACGGTGGTTTTGCTGCCCCATAGCACTGAAATAGTCAAACTCCACCACACGATGCTGCAGAATTCCTTTCTTTAACTGCCGGAATTTTTCCCGTTCTGCCTTCCCGCTGCCCCAAGGGGAAAAATCAATATCAATCCAATCCACATTTTCTTTTTGAAATAACGCCCGCATTCTGGAAAGAATCGTACCGTCTTCCTCAGCGTTGGTAACCCGGAAACTTTGAAGAGCAAATAATATTTCATTCTGTTCCCGTTCGGTCAATAACGATTTATTCAGAACAAATTCCGGCAGAAGACGAATTCCACCGCCTCGGCCCTTTGCCGCATAAATTGGAATGCCTGCCGCAGAGATAGCATCAATATCCCGGTAGATGGTGCGTACCGAAACTTCAAACCGGTCCGCCAGTTGGGCCGCGGTCATATTACCGTGTTCCATAAGCAAATAGAGTATTTCAAACATCCGTTTACTTTGCATAGCTATCCCCTCTTTTGTGTAAGCAGACAAAACCTGCTTTTTACAGTCTCTAAAACAACAGCCTGCAACAATCAGTATACCGCGTCATTTCGTAACCTATGGCTGTCTGCATGTATTTAAACCTAGTATAACACAAATAACTGACACTATATGTCATATTTACTTTTTGTAATAAAAAAGTTGACTTTTTTAATTTTATGGTGTAAATTTAATTCATATCATTTTAATATGAATTGCTCGCATGAAAGGAGCCGTGGCAAATTTGATGACATTAGAAAAGCTAAAACAACATCTCTGCCGCTGGAGAAACAGCCGAATGTGCTACGGCGTTATTACCCAACCTTATTAAAAAATTTTTACTTCCCACCCAGTTGCTGGCTGATAACCGGCCACCAAGTTTAAAAAAACTGTATTCGGGTTTTAGTTTTATTCTTTTTGCCAGAATTCTATTTTGATATAAAACAACTACTTATTAACCCATCAAAGCTTTCGTCTGCGGAAAAGCTGCCGCAGATAACATGGAAGGGGTTTATGCAGCAACTGTATGTGAAGCATTGAAAAAGAAAGAGGGATTTTTCATGCGTCAATATCGTTTTGAAACACTTCAGCTTCATGTGGGACAGGAGTCTCCAGACCCTGTCACAGGCGCCCGGGCTGTGCCCATTTACCAGACCACCTCGTATGTTTTTAATAACTGTGATCATGCCGCAGCCCGTTTTGGCCTAAGTGACCCTGGCAATATTTATGGCAGGCTTACCAACCCTACACAAGAAGTTTTTGAGCAGCGTATTGCTGCATTGGAAGGCGGCAGTGCCGCATTGGCAGTAGCATCTGGTGCGGCTGCAATTTCCTATGCCTTTCAGGCACTTGCGCAAGCCGGCGATCATATCGTTTCGGCAAAAACAATCTATGGCGGCAGTTATAACCTGCTGGCAAATACACTGCCCCTTTCCGGCGTTCATACTACCTTTGTAGATGCAGACAATCCGGCAAATTTTGAAGCAGCTATAAAGCCTAACACCAAAGCCTTTTTTGTAGAAACCCTTGGCAACCCTAACTGCAGCATTGCCGATATTGAGGCGATTGCACAAATTGCTCATCATTATGATATTCCGTTAGTGGTGGACAATACTTTTGCTACTCCTTATCTCTTCCGCCCTCTGGAGCATGGCGCCGACCTAGTAGTTCATTCTGCCACCAAGTTTATTGGAGGCCATGGTACTGCTTTGGGGGGAGTGGTGATTGAGGGCAGCAGCTTTAACTGGGACTCGGGTAAATTTGCTGTTTTAAGTGAACCTAACCCCAGTTATCATGGTGTACGCTTTACTGCCGCTGCAAAAAACGCACCGGTTACAACCTATATTCGGGCAGTGTTGCTGCGGGATACCGGCGCCACCATTGCCCCTCTGCACGCTTTCCTGTTTTTACAGGGTCTGGAAACCCTTTCGCTCCGTGTAGAACGGCATATACAAAATTCCTTAAAAATTGCGGAATTTTTAAACGGCCACCCATTGGTTGAAAAGGTAAACCACCCAGCCCTGCCAAACAACCCTTATTACCCTTTGTACAAAAAATATTTTCCTATGGGCGGGGGCTCTATTTTCACCTTTGAAATAAAGGGCGGGGCTGAATCTGCCAAAAAATTTATTGATCATCTTAACATTTTTTCCTTACTGGCCAACGTAGCGGATGTAAAATCCTTGGTTATTCACCCTGCATCCACCACCCATTCGCAGATGTCGGAATTGGAGTTGGCCCAATCCGGCATTCAACCCGGCACCATCCGCCTCTCGGTAGGCACCGAGCACATTGATGACCTGCTGGAGGATTTACAGCAAGCCTTTGAAGCATGCAACTAGACCTTTATCCATTTTATGCAGGAAAGGGAATTTTTAATATGAAACTGCACCCCTGCCAAAAAACAGCTGTCCTCCGCCTGTAAAAAGGCGGGGGCATTTCTTTTTTCCCTCAGCCAGGAACTGACCCTAAATTTAGTGCAACGTCTTTTACAGCTATCCCAGCAGTGCCTGCCTTGCCCAAAACCCTTTATTCCATTTGCTCGAAGTGCAGCGAATCCATCCTATTGGGGGTAATGGATACAAAACTCATTTGAAATTTAGTATGTATATCAACCAGATTATAAAACCGAATGAAGCCCCTTTTGAAACGCTGTAATCTCTTCCAGTGTAGCCATAGCACCTGCTGCTCCTTTTTGGGTGGTAGTATAAGCAGCATAAAGGCTTGAAAAGTCGAGGTACCTTTGCAAATCAGACGCATTCATCTGCGCAAGGATATGCAGATGAATTTGATCTCGAATCAGTTGATAGAGGAAAGACCCAATAAAGGAATCCCCCGCACCTGTCGAATCTTTTACCTGCACCGGTACGCAATCCGCCTGTGCCTTGGCCCCGCCAGCTGCGTACGCAATGGACCCATTCCCGCCCATGGTATAGAGAAACAGCTTGCATCCCACAGAAAACAACGACTGTTTTGCCTGTTCCGGGTCGCAAAAACCGGTAATAAACTCCAGCTCGTCATCCGATATTTTTATAATATCTGCCAATGGCAAAAACTCCCGAATTGCTAACCTGCAGTTTTCGGCACTGTTCCACAGAGGCAGCCTGACATTCGGGTCAAAACTGATCATCGCACCCTGCTCTTTTGCCAGGGCAATAGCACGGTAATGTGCTTGTTTGACCGGATAATCCACTAAATCTACCGAACAAAAGTGTAATATTCCACAATCCTGCATTAAATCTGGAGTAATCTGTTCTGCAGTTAAAAACAAATCAGCACTGGGATTGCGGTAAAAACTAAAATCACGCTCCCCTTTTTCATCAAGCGTAACAAAAGCCAGTCCTGTATTGGCCTTTTGGGTACGGTACACTCCCGTGGTATCCACTCCGGCAGTTTTTAATGCTTCAATAATATGGGTGCCAAAAGCATCCATCCCCACCTGCGACAGCATTGCAGATCTTCCGCCCAAACGGCCTACTGCACAAGCAACATTGGCGGGGGCTCCACCTGCAGCCCGTTCAAAAACCGTGACATCTTTTAGGGAACAACCCTTTTGCCGTGAAATAAAATCGATTAATAATTCCCCAATAGAAATAATTTTTTTCAACGGGTACTCCCCCTTTCCACGATTTCATAGGGCATATAATAAATGCCCTGCAGCCTTCCGCCGCTTTCAATCGTCTCCAACAACATATTGGCTGCCGTTGTTCCCAATGCGTTATAACCATAATCTACGCTGGTCAATGGCGGCTGAGCAAACTGAGACAGTTTATTGTTGCCAATTCCCGCTACCATGCATTCCTGAGGAACCAATATTCCACAGTCTTTTAAATACTGTAATGCACCAATTGCAATTTTATCGATAACTGCAAAAACAGCATCAGGTTTTTGGCCCGAGGCTAACCAAACCTGTTGCATCATTTCATAACCAGAATGAATCGAATAATCGCCATACGCCAACAGGGAACGGTCAAACCGCAGGCCGTTTTTTTCCAGCGCTTTTAAATAACCCTGGGCCCGTTTATTCCGAATGGCATCATCATCTGTTTGAACGTTCAGCATTGCGACCCGACTAGCCCCTTTTTGAATCAGCCGGTCGACCAACGCGCAGGAGGCCTCGACATCATCATGGGAAATGCAAAAAACTTCCTCCGACTGCTGCCCGATAACAATTGCCGGTATGGGCAATTGCCGGATCTGTTCTGACAATTTTGAGGTTACTCCGCTTGACATGATGATCACACCATCAATTTGCCTGCGCACAAGGCTTTTCAAGCATAGCGCCTCATTTTCGTTTTTCAGCATACTGTTGGACAATATAATTTGATAACCTTTGGCCTCACATACTACCGAGATTGCCTCCACCACACACGCCACAGATTCAGATGCAATCTGCGGAACAATAACTCCAATTGTACAGCTTTTTTTATTTTTTAATGATTTGGCTATGATGTTGGGCTGGTAGCCCGTCTTTTCAATCATTTGTTCCACACGCTGGCGAACCTCTTCACTGACATACCCCGAATTGTTCAGTACCCTAGAGACGGTAGAGGGTGCCACACCAGCCAATCGTGCAATATCTTTTATCTGCATTTCTGTTCCTCCGGATCGTTTTATCATCCAATTGTTCAGACGAAATAATCAGGTTGCTGCAAAAGCTGCCAAAAAAATAATGACCATCTCAATCATATACATTCCCATACTGTTATCGGCAACCGCCGCAATTCCCAGCAGTCCGTTTGTGCAAATCCGTTTGTCCGGTCTGCTGCCGCATTGTAATATTGCATAAAATACGGCTCGGCAGAACTATGAGAACAAGGGGCTATATCTTGCTATCTGTCAGTTTTTCTAAAATCCCCTTAAACTAACACGATAACCCCTGTGTCATTCTTTTAAAGCAAACTATAAAAAATCGATTCCATATACATCATAACACATGTGCATAAAATACTCCACATGTGTTAATAGCAAATATTATACGGTAATGGTTCACCACTGTATTAGGAATGAAAGCTTATTTGAAATGTTTGTTTTTAATTCTATCAAAACTGTTTCTTGCCCAACAGCGATGGTCAATGATACCTTCTTTTGGGGACACGCCCCTAACATTCAAGGATACAATCAGGGTGCACAAAAACAGCGCTTGACCCCCACAGTAAGCTGTGTCCGCCTCCAGCTTTTGGTCACTCCACCATTTTTGACTGCTGAAGCCGGTCGGTTTTTAATCCCGTTTGGCAAAGCTGTCGGACTGCAGCAACACCTGAATATCTCTGTGTTGCTGATAGATGTAGTGGTTGTTCTTCCCCCTCTTTTTTGCTTGATACAATGCATGGTCAGCATTTTTAAACAGCTGCAAAAAATCGGTACCATCCTGGGGGCTGATTGCAACACCAACACTGCAGGAAAGTAATAGGTTTTCCTGCCCCAGTGTTGCAATATTGCAGAACATGTCTACAAGGGATTGCGCCCGTAACCCGGCGAACGCTTCATCAGGAATTCCTTTCATAAAAATAAGGAACTCATCTCCACCTATTCGTCCTAAAATATCACTTTTGCGGAATAGTCCCTTGATCTTTTCTGCTGCATTGACCAGCACCTCATCTCCGAACGGGTGCCCTTGGGTATCATTCACCTGTTTAAAATTGTCTACATCTAAAATCAACAGTGCGCATATTTCTTTTTGATTACATTTCGCCAGATAATCCTCTACCAAATTTTGAGCGGTCATTTTATTATACAGGCCGGTAAGGGGGTCCCGTTGAGCATACTCTAACAGCTGCTGCGCCTTATTCCGCTCTTTGTCTATATCGGTAATAACCCCTACAGCCTTTATTGGTTCACCTGTAGATTTATGCTGCATCGTAGCCCGTATGCGGCACCATATATACTGTCCGCTTTTTTGGAATATTCGAAACTCACCTTCCACATAAGGGTCCGCATCATTATAGTTATGTAAAAATTTAAAAAACGCAGGCAAGTCTTCTGGATGTACGTGGCAATTCTTATGAATTTTTTTGCTAAAATTGGTTGTAATTGGCTGGTATCCAAACTTTTTTTCCCAGGTAGAAGAAAATGTTGCAATATCTTTTTCAAAATCCAATTCAAATATAATTTCATTGGTTTGATCCATAATAATTCTGTGCCTTTCCAGGCTTAAATACAGATCGTGGTAGGCTCTTTTACTTTGGTCTATATCGAGCAGGATGCAGTAGTAATAGTTTTTACCGTCTGGTTCTTGTATCAGTTTTCTTCTATCTGAAACCCAAAGGTAACAGCCATCTCGTCTTTTTACACGGTACTCCAGTTCGCATGTTTTATTGTTTAACCCCCAAAAACCTGTCTGCTGACATACCTGTTCCCGGTCTTCTGTACATATCATGGCAAGGAGGCTGTTTTGAAACAACTGATCAATCTCTTCTCGGGTATATCCAAAAAGGGAAAGGAAACCCTCACTGATCTGGCAGATAGTGAGCGGTTCATCTACCGCACATTGAATGATTCCACCTGGTATTCGACTGGCCAACATCCAAAACTCCTGCTCTACATTGCCATATTGCCCATTGTTCATGGCTCCCCTTGCCCTCTTTCCAAATACTTTATGCTATTATACTTCCCGCAGCTGCAAATAAAGAGCGTTTTTTATCGACAGTTCCTGCAGATTTTGCGCTTTTTCTGATGAAATATGATGAAAAATGGCATTTTATTTTAGCTTTCATCCTACAAGGCAAGTCTTTTAGCACTCTATATGCCAGAGTGCTAAAATTCACATTTCTGCAATAAATAAACTCTTGTTTTGTAACAAACCCGCAGTATACTAAAAACGTAAACAAAAGGAGGTGTCAAAAGGACATCTCCTCAAACCAAATCTATTAAATTTACGGAGGGATTTTTATGTTTGACCTAATGCCTTTTGAACACAGACAGAGAAATCTGTCCAACTACTTTGACAATTTTGAAAAAGCTTTGTTTGGTGATTTTACCGGCAGCTTGAGTGAATGCAAAACCGACATTATTGATCAAGGAGACAAGTACCTGCTTCAAGCAGAATTGCCTGGTTTTGCAAAAGAAGATATTCAGATTAACCTGGAAGGCGATATGCTGACCATTCACGCCGAGCATAATGAGGAGAATGATGAAAAGGATGAAAAAGGCCATTATGTACGCCGTGAACGGCGCTTTGGTTCCTTCTCACGCAGTTTTGATGTATCCGGCATTCGCACCGATTCAATTCAGGCCGATTACAAAAATGGGGTGTTGGAGTTGGAATTGCCAAAAGCCGCTCCCCAGAACCCTGTAAACAAAAGAATTGAACTGAAATAATTTTGCAAAAAACGCCCCAATACGGGGCGTTTTTTTATAATTCAAACATTATTGACAGTAAAACCGAGGAATAATATACTGTAATTATAAAACAATAAAATTATTTGGAGTGTTTCTTCATGAAGGCTTTAATCCTTTCCTGCAATACAGGACAGGGCCACAATACCGCAGGTAAAGCAATTTTAGAGTGCTTAAACGAACGGGGGATTCCCTGTGAAATGGTAGATACTTTATCAATCGCTGGAGATAAAGCCTCCCAAACCATTTCAGATATTTATGTAAATATTACTACAAAATCTCCTGTAGTTTTTCAAATGCTATATAAAGCGGGAGAATTCATAAGCACCGACCGGTTTAAGTCGGTAATCTATCAGGCTAACAAGGTTTATGCCGGCGCATTGGGCGAATACATTCAAAACAACGGCTTTGACACTATTATTATGCCCCATCTCTTCCCCGCAGAGGCATTAACCTATCTGCGTAAGAGCAGGGGCCTTCCAGTTTCCTGTTTTGCCATCGCTACCGATTACACCTGTATTCCCTTTTGGGAAGAAACTGAAATGGATTACTATTTTATTCCCCATGCCGACACTGCTGAAGAATTTATTCAAAAAGGAATTCCTGCCGAAAAGTTAATTCATACCGGCATACCTGTGTCAAAAAAGTTTTGCGAACGGATAGAAAAAGTGAAGGCTCGCAAAGAACTGAATCTTCTCCATACCGGGTTTTACTACCTTATAATGACCGGGAGCATGGGTTTTGGCAAGGTACAGCTGTTGACCGAAACCCTATTGCGGCAATGCACCGATAATGACCAGGTAATTATACTTGGAGGCAGCAACGAAAAATTAAAAGTGACACTACGGGAACAATTTGCAGGGGATAACAGGGTGTTGGTACTGGACTATACCGACCAGGTACCGCTGTATATGGACGCCTGTGACGTTCTTTTTACCAAACCAGGGGGGTTAACCAGTACAGAAGCAGCCGTAAAAAATATTCCAATCATACACACCGAGCCAATTCCCGGGTGCGAAACAATCAACGCTGACTTTTTTGCCTCCCACGGCCTCTCAATCTCTTGTAAAAATGAAGAGGAGATGGTGTCTGCCGCAGTTAGGCTGGCAAAAGAGCCTGACCTGCAGCAGCAGATGCTTTCCGCTCAGCGGCGTGAGATTAATCCCCGTGCCGGAGAGGATATTTGCGATTTTATTTTGCAGCATTCGGCAAATGCAAAATAAATTATGACCTAAAATCACTTGCGTAAAAATACCTGCCGGATTTTTTACAGATTACTTGTATTTTAAACAATCTTTCAGTTTTCCTCTTATGTATAGCTGCATATAAATGAACCAATCGGAGTTATCATAAAATATTTTTCAATTCCTCCAGCGTATATGTACACCGGAAGGCTGTTCAGTAAACATAAACTAGGAGAATGAACCATGTTAATCCGTTCGCTTTTTTTCATCCTGTGGGGCTTTTTATCAGGCAGCGTAATGTTTGGCTACCTGCTGCCCAAGTGGCTAAAGAAAGTGGATACAATTGCTCAAAGCGAAGACCATAACCCTGGCACCTTTAATGCTATGAAACTGGCTGGCACGCCGGTAGGTATTCTTTGCTTGCTTTGTGATGTTGGCAAGGGGTTTATACCGTTGTTTTTTGCCTGCCGTTGCTTAACGGCAGATGCGCCGCTTTTCCCCTTTGTCCTGGCGGCTCCGGTTATCGGCCATGCATTTTCCCCCTGGCTAAGGGGGCAGGGGGGTAAGGCCATTGCGGTAACCTTTGGAGTGCTGCTTGGGTTGGTTCCTTTCCACTATTCTGTTCTTCTTTTAGCTATATCTTACTTGTTTTTTTCATTGATTATTGTAATTTACCCGCACAATATACGTACCGTCTGGGCTTTTATCGTATTCTGCGGTGCAAATCTCTTCTTAAGCTCTAACCGTATGGTAACCTTTGGCTGCTTTATCATCTCCGGCATTGTAATCATGAAGCACCTATGTCCCAGTCAGGGCGGCATCACTATGTGGACACTGCTTGGAAAAAAGGTCATATTAAAATTTGGTGAAGAACTTCATGTACATAAAGAAACCCAGCAGTGATTATATTCGCTGCTGGGTTTCTTTTGTCAATTTAAGCATCATAAAAGCAACGGCTTAACCGGTAAAAACCAAAAGCTTTAACTTTAAAAATTAAAGCGTAGTAAATCCACCATTGGGGCAGCTTACCCGAAAAGTTAGTTTGGTGGGGAGTGAATCGGTTCGTTGTTTTTTGACTTATAGAGCTTACTTAAGCCCTGGCAAAACCAGGGCTATATTTTCGCCGAAGGCCGGTCATCCCAAGCAGACACCCCGCTCCCATTCAGAAATACATTTCAGGGCTTTTGGCGATTAAGCTTTCATTTTGCCTTTGGCAAAATTTTATAACACAAATTAAAATATCTCTAATAGCCCAACTGCGCCGTTTTGTATCGAAAAAAGATAATCGTCATCCAGACGTAATATGGGCATTTATAAGCATAAATACCAGCTAAAAATTAGTGAAGTGCCAAATGCAGCAGACCTTTTGCAGCCTAAGCGCTTACCTGGGGGTGCCGTTTACTCTTCAATGGCACCCTAGAGCACTTTGACCTCCCTTGTCCTGCATACCGCTTTCTCCTGCTTATACCCTTTGGCATTTTGCAGTAAGGTGCTTGCGCCTGTCTGTGCCCTTGTGTATGGGATAAGGTGTTGCTTTTTTGGGTGTTGCTGGGCCTGATTATTGTGGCTGGTGTTAAATAGTGAGCGCCAGGCATAAGAACCGCACTGCACATCAACCCAAGAACAATGCTTGAAATACAGTTTTAAACTAAATGCTTATCTATTTGGCTCAATGTGAAGGGCATTTAAAAAGCAGAAAGCAACATACGAAATTTTTATAAGCTATCTATTTTCTGAGCTTCATACAACAAGGCATTGCAGATAGCTGCTGCCACATTACTGCCGCCTTTACGGCCACGGGCAACTATTACCGGTACACCAGACTGTAAAATGAGTTCCTTAGATTCTACCACATTTACAAACCCCACCGGAACCCCGATTACCAGCTTTGGGTAAATCCTACCCTCCTGAATTAACTCGTATAATTTTACCAAAGCAGTCGGAGCATTCCCAATTGCAAAAATTAATGGGCGCTGCAGCTTTGCCGCTTTTTCCATACTTGCTACTGCACGGGTGGTTCCGTTCTTTTTTGCCGCCTGCGCTACATCCTCATCTGCCATAAAGCAAAAAGCCTCCCCGCCAAAGCATGCAAGAACCCGCTTGTTTATGCCCGAAAAAGCCATTTGTGTGTCGGTGACAATCGCTGCCCCTTGCCGAAGTGCCTGGATTCCAACTTTTACTGCGTGCTCAGAAAAAAACAAATGATCTGCATAATCAAAGTCGGCAGAGGTGTGAATAACACGTTTGATAATTGGTTCCTGCTCAGGTTCCAGCGTTCGTTCGCCCAATTCGGCAGAAATAATTTCAAAGCTCCTTTTTTCAATTTCCTCAGGCAAAACCTGCTGCAGTTTAACTTTCATTTTCATGCTCCATTCTGCCGCTGCACAGCGGCGCCAAGTTTGAAGGTAATCTTTTTTATCCACAGTTTAATCTTATAAATTGTGCCACCCCGAAAAAACAACTGCCTTTGACCTAAGTGAAAAACAAACACCAGAAAACAGCTTCTTCAACAGGGGATTGAAAAAATACGAAAGGGGTTCTACCCCCGTCAGGGTGCAACATGAAGGGATATTATGAACCTGGCGTTGCATTTCAAAAATTTCACTGCATACTATTTCAACCATTTTTCTTACTTAAAGCCCTTTTTCTAGTATTTCATAAATTTTATCAATCTTCACATTTTGGCGCAGATTGTCCGCCAGAATATCATATTGCCTTTGCTGATGTTCTTCCCAGCTGACAGCCTTTAAAGCCGACGGGTCCAGTCCCTTTTTCCTGTAAAGCGCTTCGGCAAAGGCTTCTGCGGTCTCTTTATTATCAAAAAAGCCATGGACATAGGTGCCATAAATATTTTGACAAGCCGCACCGTCTGCAATGCATGCACCGCCTGGCTCTGCCTGAATACTGGCAAAGGGCAGAGCGCCTTTTTGTAAAATGGTTTTGCCCATATGAATTTCATATCCTTCAAAAGGCACCCCGCTTAAATGAGCTAACATGCCTTGTACTGGCAAAACTGCACCCGAGATCCTTGTGCGGGTCTTTTCTTGTTCAAAAACAGTAGTAATTGGCAACAGGCCCATGCCAGCTAATTCACCGCCATATTCCACTGCATTGGGGTCACATAGCTGTTGCCCCAGCATTTGGTACCCCCCGCAAATACCCAGTATTGGGCCGCCGCTTGCCGCATATTGAAGGAGTTTGGCTTCCAAACCGTTTTGCCGCAGCCAAAGCAGGTCCTCCATGGTGTTTTTTGTTCCCGGTAAAATTACAAAATCCGGAGCGCCAAACTGCTGGGAGGATGTGACATAACGTACCGAAATTTCAGGCAGCACTTCCAAGGGGTTTATATCGGTAAAATTTGAGATTCGCGGTAAACGGATAACGGCGATATCCACTGCACTGCAGCTATTCCGCTTGTCCAGTCTTCCCGATAAACTGTCTTCATCATCCAAATCCAAATGTAGGTAGGGAATCACACCCAGAACCGGCACAGAAGTCAGCTGCTCAAGCATGTCAAGTCCGGGGGCTAAAATTTGGCGGTCCCCTCTGAATTTATTAATCAGGTGCCCTTTTACCATAGCACGTTCTTCTGGCTCTAAAAGCATTAACGTACCTGCTAGTGAGGCAAATACTCCCCCCCGGTCAATATCACCTGCCAGCAAAACCGGAGCTCCAGCCATGCGAGCCATTCCCATATTAACAATATCTTCTTGCTTCAGGTTTATTTCGGCTGGGCTTCCAGCCCCTTCCAGAACTATAATATCGTATTGTTGTTCCAGCCTGCGGTAGGCACCCATAATTTGCGGAATCAAATTTTTTTTATAACGAAAGTACTCCGAAGCACTCATATTTCCTAACACTTCACCATTTACAATCACCTGAGAACCCGTATCATTGGTGGGTTTCAGCAGAATCGGATTCATATCGGCTGTGGGTTCAATCCCCGCAGCCTGTGCCTGCATCACCTGGGCGCGGCCCATCTCCAGCCCTTGACGGGTAATGTAAGAATTAAGCGCCATATTTTGGGACTTAAACGGCGCTACCTTATAGCCGTCCTGACGAAAAATCCGGCAGAGGCCGGCAGTCAGCAGGCTTTTTCCGGCACCCGATGTAGTCCCCTGTATCATAATTGCTTTTGCCATAATAGCCTCCTTAAAATTAGAACTATCAAATCGTTGCTCTGGCCTGCTAAATATAAGAAAAACATACCGTTTGAAACTGCCCTGATTCATAAATATTTTGATAAAAGGAACTGTTCTTTTAATTTTACGTCTATTATAATGCGTAAGCTGAAAGCCTTAAATCCCAATGCTTTCAAGGCCAATTGGCTTTGTTCAAGTACAAGGTTTTTTTGGCAAATTAGCCAGAAAACCTTGCACCTTCCACTGAAACGATACGGCGCTTCGGCGGAAATACACATTATAATTCTCTACTGGAATATAAAAGGAATCAAACTGAGCCGAAACAGGTCCACTAGCGAAAGAGGTTAAAACCGGCTTTTCCCAGTAAATGATTAGGCCTTTCTCTCAAAACATCCTGTTTTCAACAAAGCACCAGAAAAACTACCCAAGCAAAAGTTTTACCGCACAGCCGCCCGGGAGGGTCTTATAATTCTTTGTTTCTATTCCCGGGCCCCAAACCCAAAAAGGCTGTGGCATTCCTCTGTGCTCCCCAGTGTCAGAACAGCTGTCGTGATCGCTGCAAATCATCAGCCGGGTGTCCTTCGGAAGTTTACTTAAAATGATCTGCAGCAGTATTTGGTCTATTTGTTCTAAAAAACAGGCTTTTTCCAGCGGGTTCCTTCTATGGGCGGCTTCATCTGTTCCATTCACATGCAGCAGTACAAAGCCATACTGTTCCAATAAATCAAGGGCAGCAAATGCCTTGGCCCCAAGGCTGGTATCTGTCTCTCCAGTTGCACCCGGCACAAACGGGGCCTTCATTTCCATCATCCTTGCAATTCCGTGTACAATCTCTGCTTGCGCTACAGCTGCGCCAGTCATCTTCCAAAGATCTTGAAAAAACGGCAGAGCCACACCCTGTGATTCATCCCAAAAATATAACCTATAGTATAAACCGTTTATTTTTATACTATTATTTAATTCCATTTCCCCATGAAAAAGGAGCCCGCCAATATTTTGATGTGGCGGCGGCATTGTTGCAATCTCGCTGGTAACCCCATGCCGTTTTATAATCAGATTACGGTAACCGGTTAAAAGTATAAGCTCTAACCCATCCCGCTTTTCATTTTCCCAAAGTTTTTGAGTAACCTGTTTCATTTCTGCATCGGTTAAGGTTCCCCCGCTGGAGCTGACGAGAATTCCATTTTTATCAAAGGCTGCCAGATTACAGCGGTATGCGAAGTCCTTCGGGGCAAGAAAAACCCCTTTTGCGGCGGCTTCCAGCGCAGCACGCCCTATTGGAATCTGCTTCTCTGGCACCCCCAGCAGGGTGCAAATTCCAGTTACACTATCTGCCCTCAAACCCTTTGGGCAGGTAATAAAACGTCCTCTTCCTCCGGTCTTTTCCAGCCCGTCCCAAACAGGTGTTTTGGCATACTCAAAAGGGGTTTTTCCGTGCAGTTTTTCCTGCGGGCGATCCCCCAAACCATCAATTAACACCATCAACCCCCGCAAGTCAGCACCTCCCTGCACGCAGCCAGCAGCTGTACGTTCTCCTCTGTTTTTTTAACCGCAATGCGGTAGTAATGGCTGTCTAGCCCCCGGTAATTTTTACAGCTGCGAATCAAGATTCCTTTCTCCTCCAGACGCACCTCCAGGTTGGTTGCCGCACACCAAAAAAAAATGTAATTCGCCTGGGATCCTATCACCTTTATGCCCAGCTTTTTCAACCCTTTTTTTAAAATATTGCGTTGCTTATGTATATAATCACGGGTAATTTGAGGGTAATCATCTTCCTGCAGTGCCGCTATTCCTGCAGCCTGGGCTGGAACAGATACCGCCCAAGGCTGTCCGCAGGCGCGCATTTGTTCCAGTAAACCCAGGTTTGAGCAACAGCAATAGCCAAGGCGCAAACCTGCCACCGCATACATTTTTGTAAATGCCTTTAAAATGAGCAGGTTTTGATTGTCTTTGAGCTGATCTTTCATGGAACGGCTTTCACCATCCTCCAAAAAATCTAAAAAACATTCATCCAACACAACAAAAATACCTTTTTGCTTGCAGCGATTTAATGCTTTACGCAGCAATTTCTGATCGATTGGCTGGCCTGTAGGGTTGTTGGGGTTGCAAAGAAAAAGCAGGTCCAATGGAGAGTCCAGTTTATCCAGAAAACGGTCGGTAAGCTGAAACTCC
This sequence comes from Ruminococcaceae bacterium Marseille-P2935, assembly GCA_900104565.1. Classification (GTDB taxonomy): domain Bacteria; phylum Bacillota; class Clostridia; order Oscillospirales; family Ruminococcaceae; genus Marseille-P2935. Next base: position 88,570 of record LT629950.1, on the reverse strand, counting down.
TCTTCCTGGTGTAGTGGGTAAGTAAAAACCTGACAGGAAATAACCCCCAATGCCTGCTCATATTCTGCAAAGGTAGGGGCAAGAATCATGGCATGCTGGGGCTTAAGTGCCAAAACCAACCGGTATATCAAATCGGCTGCACCGTTGCCACAAAGCACCGTTTGGGGCGAAAGATTTTCTTTTCGTGCAATTGCCTGGGTGAGCTCCCGGCAAAGGGGGTCGGGGTAGCATTGGCAAAACTGCAGTGATTTTTGCACGGCAGTTAAAACCGATTCCGGCATTCCCAACGGATTACTATTTGCCGAAAAATCTATTAGTTCCCGCTCTTTTCGATTCCCTGAATAAATATCTCCACCATGCACCAGTTCCATGTTTGTACTCCATTCTGCCTAATTCTTCAGCTAAAAAAACAACAGAAACAACCGTTTATTTTATAAAACAAGGAGCCCATAACTGACACACTGCTTTGTGGCCGGTATCCTGTTATTTTCCCGGTTCCTGCCGGTTTCATCCCACAACCGCATAAATGTCTTGAATGTTCCCACTTGTAATGCATTCTTCACGTCAATTGGGCAGGCGCTGTTTTAACTGTGCTCCAAAAGTTTGTCTATTCCTCAGAACATAGTCTCAAAATCAACCAAGGTATAAACAGAAACAGGTATACAGAATCACCTGTCTAAGAGCTGTACGTAATTTTCTCCGGGAGAACACAAGCTTCCTTGGAGCAACCGCTAAAGCTTTAAAAAAACCGTTCTTTCACGAAGGCTGGACCGCCGCAACTGGCCAGATAATATCTGTTTCATTCTATTTTCAGTAAGCGTATTTTTTCACCCTGTTATGCAGCCAACCAATGAATCAGCCCCATTGCACCAAGGCAGCTGCACAGGGTAATAATAACTGTAACCTGCATCAGCAAAATTGACCGGCAAATATCACACGGCATAGCTGGACGAGCCGCGTCGCCAATAGTTGGCTTTTCCACCAGCTTTCCAAAATAGTAGGCGTCCCCTGCAAGCTGCAGATTCAGTGCACCGGCACAAACACTTTCGCTTTGGGCGCTGTTTGGGCTGGAGTGGTTAAAACGGTCCCTTTTATAAATCTGAATAGCTTTTTTCCCATCAAACCTGACAAGATAGGCTGCAAGAATCATAAACCAGGCGGTAATTCGTGCCGGCAGGTAGTTTAAAATATCATCCAGCTTGGCGGCCGCCCTGCCAAAATAAAAATAATGTTCGTTTTTATAGCCAACCATAGAATCCATGGTATTCACTGCTTTATATAAGAACGCAAGCGGTGCTCCGCCCAAGGCGAAAAAGATCATAGGTGCTGTCACCCCATCAGAGGTGTTTTCGGCTACTGTTTCTACCGCTGCTTTGGTCACCTGTTCTGCACTCAAATTTTGGGTATCGCGCCCTACAATCATTGATACTGCCCGGCGCGCTTTGGGCAGATCCCCTTCCATTAGTGCAGCATATACTTTTTTGCTCTCTGCTGCTAAGGATCGGGCTGCCAACAGTTGATAACACAGTACTGTTTCCAGCAAAAATGCTGCAAGCGGGTAAATGTTCCATGCCAAAAACACCAGGCTTGCCGAAACACCCCAGCAAACTGCTATTACAGTTCCGGTCATTGCAGCCCCTGCCCAAAACTCTCCCCGATTTGATTTTGGGAATATTCTGCGATAAAAAGACTCCGTTTTTTGAACGAACCACCCAATCGCCCGAACAGGATGGGGCATCCAGTGAGGGTCTCCCAGCAGGCAATCCAGACAAAATCCACAAGCTAATGCACAAACTCGTGCTATAAGCATATTTCTTCTTCCTCTGCATCAATTTTGTATAGGTCATTTAGCACCCAGCAGCTTTCAATATACACTGCCTGTGCGCGGTAACCGCACGCGGGCTTTACCTGCCAATCATAAAAGTTTTTGTTTGGCTTTGCCAAACTGCTAAGCGCTGCCATAATCGTTCCCCCATGGGCGACAATCACTACATTTTCTGCCTGCTCAGCAGCTGCTTTTTGCAAGATCCGAAGGATACCTTGTTTTACCCGGTGCACCATCTCTGCCCGCGTCTCTCCGTCCGGAAAACCAATTGTTCCACCAGATTCCAGCCAGCGAATATAGGCAGGATCTTCTTTTAATTCTTCGTAATTTTTATTTTCAAACTGCCCAAAATTGCACTCAACGAGCTCTGGGACAGTAATCTGTTCAGCTTGTGGAAACAACAGCTCTGCTGTCTGCCTGCAGCGTTTTAACGGGCTGACATATACCGTTTTTACTGCAGGATAACTATTTTTTTGGGCCAATTGATCCAGCTTTCGAATTCCGATCGTACTCAGTGGAAGGTCGGTCCTGCCCAAATAACGGCCTTGTGCATTGCTTTGGGTTTCCCCGTGGCGAATGATCCAAAACTCCATGTATTATTCCCCTTTTATTGTGGCTGCTAACCCGCAAAATACACGATCCACCCGGGCGGCCTGCTGAGCCAGCATGCAGCAGGTTCGTCCTGTTTCTTCACGCCAACGGCGTTCTTCTGCATGAAGCGGCACTACTCCGCTGCCAATTTCCTGTGCAATTAATACCGCCTGCGGCCATTTTTCGATCAGCTTTTTCGCCTCTTCAAAGGGTGAGATTCCTTCTGCCAGTTGCCGGCGAAACCACTGTTCCAAAGCATAAAACACACGCACTTGACCCAATTGGTCTGCTTTTAGAGGGCAGTCTCGCCCATTGATTACCTCGTGTTGGCTTAATTTAGTTTCTGACAATGCGTAGTTCAGCTTGCCCTGTCCATAGCCGCCAACAATCAGCCTCATCCTGCAATCCTCCCCCCAACAATGACTCCGACCAACATGGTGGATTCACACAGTTGCAAAAAGAATCCTGCCAAATCCCCGGTAATTCCGCCAAACTGCTGATAGGACATATGCCGGTAGTAACCAAAAGTAACCCCCGCACACAGCAAAATGAAACTGCCAGCTATGGGAGAAAGCAGAATGAAACCGGCTGTACAAAGTAAAAGGCCGCCAATTAGTACCAGGCCCACCTTTTTTTTTGCCGCAGCATCTGCAAAAGCATGCAACAATCCGCTGTTTTTTGCAGGACGCAGCAAAACCACAGACAGTCCGCTTAATACGCGTGACAGAACAAAAGTTATAGTTATTAATAAAATATATTTTAAATTTACATATCCTATCTCTGCATATAATCCAACAGTTATTAACAGATAAAAACAGCATCCCATTACCCCAAAGGCTCCTATGTGGGAATCCTTTAAAATCTCCAATTTTTTTTCCATGGACTGATGGGACCCAAGTGCATCCATGGTATCACAAAAACCGTCCAGGTGAATCCCCCCGGAAACTGCAACCGGGATAAGGGCAGAAACTGCAGCAAATAACAGTTGCGAAAGCTGAAAATATTGGCACAAAAGGCTCCAGCCAAACAGCAAGGCACCACAGACTGCTCCGATCAGAGGAAAAAAACACATGACATATTTCATATTGTCCTTACTCCATTCCACCTGCGGCATGGGCAAGGACGAATACATGGAAAAAGCAATGCTCAACGACCGAAATATTCTCATCTGCTTCCCTCCTCTTGTAAAAAATTGTAGTGTTTACCCTTATAAACTACCGGAATGGAATAGACAACCTCTGCCACATAGTCTGCCTGCCGGCACAGCTGCTGATGAATTTGAGATAGATCCTGGCAATACTGTTGTGTCTCTTGCGAATAGGTTATTCCATCATCAAACAGATTGCCGGTAACCACCACCACATGCTTGCTATTATTGCACAGATACTTTATTCCACACAGCACCTCTCTGACAGTATCTTTTCCTCCGCCGTTTTGCTCAAAACGCTCATTGGCTACCAGATTCGTTAAACATTCCAATAGAACAATTTGTTTTTTTGGCAACTGAAGCTGCGACAAGTGGAGCGGGCATTCTACTGTTTGAAATCCCTTTCCCATTCGCAGCTGCCTGTGTCTGCAAATGCGTTGGTTACTTTCTTCATCCCGTGAAAGCATGGTGGCAAGGTAAATAAGTCCCTCGCCGCCTGACAAATGGCAGGCCAGCCGTTCGGCATATTCTGATTTTCCGCTGGCTGCGCCGCCAATTATCACCGCAAGCATTTATATTCCTCCAAAACCTATTTTTGTTCTATGTAGTTCTCCATAGCGATTTCATGAAAGGTGCTCATCTCATGATAGATGCGGCAAGCCATCTGTAAAAGCGGCAGTACCGCCACTGCACCTGTGCCTTCTCCCAGGCTCATATGGCAGTTTAAAAAAGGTTCCAGCCCTAAAGCAGACAACATAAGTTTCCCTGCCGGTTCCCTCGATTGGTGAGAAGGCAAAAGATATTCTCTCACCCCTGGGCAAAGCTGAACTGCGGTAAAAGCGGCAACCGAAGAGATAAATCCATCAATCACCACAGGTAATTCCACTGCAGCACCGCCCAAAAAAACTCCGGCCAGGCCTGCAATATCAAGCCCCCCCACCTTGGCCAAAATATCCAGCGCGTCATTTGGGTCAGGCCGGTTTAAGGCAATGGCACGGCGAATTGCATCCACCTTGCGGTTTAGCCCTGCACTGCTTAACCCTGCGCCCCGTCCGGTCACTTCTGCCGGGTCTTTGCGTAGCAAAACTGCCGCCATGGCGCTGCTGGTGGTGGTATTGCCAATTCCCATCTCACCGGTTGCCAAAATGCCATACCCCTGTTTTTTCAGTTCCAGCGCTAGGTTAATTCCTACCTCTAATGCCTGTACCGCTTGCTCTTTGGTCATTGCAGGGCCTTTGGTCATGTTTTGGGTACCGTAAGCTATTTTATTGATCCTAAGGCCTGTTCCAGTCACATTCCTTGCAACGCCAATATCTACCGGAATAACCTGCGCTCCTGCAATTGCTGCCATATGGCAGACACTGGTACAGCCTTTGGTAAAGTTTTCGGTAACGATAGCGGTCGTCTCCTGGTCAGTCTGGGTGACGCCTTCCTCCACCACACCATTGTCCGCACAAAACACGGTTACCCCCATCTTACCAAGCATAACCTTGCTGCTTCGGGTAATTCCCGCAATGCGAACCACCGCATCCTCTAAAAGGCCCAGGCTGTAAAGCGGCTTTGCAATACTGTTCCAACGGGTTCTGGCTTCTTCCATAGCAAGTTGGTACAGAGGTTTTACTGCCTTGACAGCTTCATTTAGCGTCATGCTCCATCATTCCTTTTCCAAACTGCCGGCAAGCGGCGATAAAATTTTCAGCCAACGATTGGTTCCCGCAAAAATGCAGGTGGGGAAAACCACCTAAAGTATTGTACCTCTGCTGGCTGCTTTGCCAGCTTGTTGTGCCGGAAGCCTTTTGTACTGAAAACAGGCTTCCAGGATTGGTGCTGTCCCAGTGGTGGAACTCGTGAGCATGAATTTGGTCACCTTTTTTGCAAAGCAGGTTATCCTCCCGTGCGGTTAAGGTGACATAGCCGAATCGAACCAGCCGCCCGGTATTGCGGCTTTCCCCGTCAAACAAGCCCACCATGGGGTAAGCCACACCATTTGCTTCCTCTATCGATTTTCCAAGATACAAAAAACCGCCGCACTCTGCATAACAGGGTAAACCATTTTGTAGTGTTTGCAGAATAGACTCACGCATGGGCAAATTTTGAGAGAGCTGCTTTGCATATAGTTCGGGGTAGCCTCCGCCTAAAAACAGGCCGTGCAAATTTTTCGGAAGCACCGCATCTTTGAGGGGGCTAAACGCTACCAGCTGTGCACCCATCTTTTGCAGCAATTCCAGCGAATCTTCATAGTAAAACTGAAAAGCCGCATCCTTTGCAATACCAATTCTTACCGGTTCTGAGGTGGAATTTTGATTTTGCCGTTTCGGGTTTTCAGCCCCCACATCCTCAGCGACACAAATAGGGGAAGCATTGTTTGCAAGCCCAAGCAGACCGTCCAGATCAATCGTTCGCTCTGTTTGGCCCGCCAGCCGCTGCAGTTTTTCCTGCAAGGCAGGAACCTCCTCAGCAGACAAAAGCCCCAGGTGACGGCTTGCAATAGCACATTCCGGCATGGGTGGCATGTATCCGAATACCGGGATACCCGTCTCTTTTGTGACAGCCTGGTACAACAGCTCATAATACGCCGGAGGAATCTGATTAAAAATAATGCCACCAATATTGCTGTCTTTTCTAAAATTGATAAACCCCGCTATCTGGGCGCAAACCGAAAGGGACATTCCCTTGGGATTGATGATTAAGACGACAGGGGTTTTTGTTGCTTTTGCCAAATGGTAGGCACTGGCAGTATCGCTGCTGCCAATCCCATCGTAATACCCCATAGCGCCCTCCAACACGGCAACATCGCAATTTACTGTATTTTGCATAAGCAGCGTTTGAACGGCCTTTTCTCCTGATAAAAACAGATCCAAATTGCGGGAAGGTGCTCCAATCACTTTGGAATGGAACATTGGATCAATATAATCCGGCCCGCTTTTAAACGATGCTGTTTTAAGCCCTCTGTTCACAAGCGCCTGCAGAATAGCACAGGTGAGGGTGGTCTTTCCCGCGCCGCTGGACGGGGCAGACAGTAATAATCTTGGAATAAAGTGATTCATATCGGCCCCCTTACTCTGCCCGGCAGGAAAAAATCATCACTGGGTTTTGCCCGGTAAACATATGGTAGCTGCCAAGCTTTCTTGTCCTCGCTGATGAAATTTGTGTGATATCCGCCTGCAAACAAAAATTTTTGATACACTGGGTCACCTGGGCAATTGTTTCAAGAGATACTGCCGTAATCACAAACTCAGTCTTTGGATTCTTATTCAGTATTGTTTGAAATATATCCGTCAGCTCTCCACTGCTGCCACCTATAAATACCTTGTCAGGTGCCGGTAGTTCTTGCAACGCCTGCGGTGCTTGTCCCGGTGTTACTAATACATTATGGGATGAAAATCTTTTTATGTTTTGACAAATTAGCTCTACCGCCGCTGGATTTTTTTCAATGGCATATACTTTGCAGCCGGGGCACCGCTTGGCAATTTCAATAGAGACCGAACCCGTACCTGCACCAACATCGTAAACAATATCGTCCTCTTTTATCTTCAGCTGCTCCACTGCAAGATGGCGTATTTCCTGTTTGGTCATGGGCACATCGGCTCGAATAAACTCCTCATCAGAGATTCCGTGAGTTTGATAATCACGGTTTGCGCTAAAGTTTTCCACCAACATAGCAGAAAGGGGTGCAAAATTTTGGTCTACCAGTTCCTTGGCAAAGGAGGTCGTGATTTTTTCTTCTGGGTAAGATAGCCGCTCCCCTACAGTAACAGTGGTATCCCCCAAACCGCTTTCTGTCAGCAGTGTACAAAGGCTTGCCGGGGTGTTCTCCCCACCGGTCAGGACAAACGTCTTTTTATGCTGCAATACTGCTGCCAACAGATTTTGCTGCCTGCCGTGAAGGCTGACAAATGCGGCATCCTCCCAAGAAAGCTGCCGTTTTGCGCACAGGTACTGTACCGAGCTTACCCCGCAGATTAGCTCCACATCGTGATTAACCAGCACCTCTGTCAACCGTTTGGTGCCGCTGTAAAAACCCACATCCCCCGACAAAAGCACCGCGACTGCATGATATTCCAAATGCTGTTCCAAATACCCTGCAATTTCATTTGCATCACAGCAAAAGAAGCGTGGTTTTTCCCCTGCAATACTGTCCAGCATTCGCTTTGCGCCAATCAGGCAATCACTTTTTTCTATGGCATGCAGTGCCTGAACTGTCATGGTGTCAGGGTTCCCCATACCAATGCCAACCAGATAAACCTTCATCTTGTCCTCCTTTTGCCTGTCTCGCTTGCCATTTCCTGCAAAAATACCTTTGTCTCTTTATGAAGCTGCACCAGACATGATCTACTTTTCGCCCAAATTTCCAACCGTTCGGGCAAAAAAGCGATTGGCACTTTCCAGCGTAAAATCAATATCCTCCCTGGTATGGGCATGGGATAAAAACATTGCCTCAAACTGTGCCGGAGCCAGATAGATTCCGTTTTCCAGCATAAAACGGAAATACACCCCATAAGCGGCTGTGTCTGACCTTTGGGCATCCTCATAATTTTGAACAGAAGATGGGGTGAAAAACAAACACCCCAACGAACCAATACTGTTTACCGTGTAGGGAGCCTGATACTGTTTTACCAGACGGCGCATGCCTTCAAACAGCTGTTCTCCCAGGCTATTCAGTTTTTCATAGATTTGAGGAGTACTCTGTAAAATTCTCAGTTGTGCAAGTCCTGCGGCCATAGCCACCGGGTTGCCGCTTAAGGTACCCGCCTGATACACCTTGCCACAGGGGGAAACACACTCCATAATCTCTCTTCTTCCGCCGTATGCCCCCACCGGCATACCGGCACCTATAATTTTACCAAACGTAGTGATATCAGGCGTTACATCAAACAGCCCCTGAGCACCTGCCGGCCCCAAACGAAACCCAGTGATTACCTCATCAAAAATCAGCAGAATTCCCTCTTTGGTACAGCGTTGACGAAGGCCCTGTAAAAAGCCCTCCTTCGGTGGTACAACCCCCATATTTGCCCCTACCGGCTCCACAATAATGGCAGCAATTTTGCCTTGATGCTGCTGAATCAGGTGGTCAACACTGCTTAAATCATTATATACCGCACTTAAAGTATCCTGCACACATGCAGACGGTACCCCTGCACTCCCCGGCTGACCGCCGGTCATCACACCCGAACCTGCTTTCACCAGCATAGCATCACTGTGTCCATGGTAGCAACCTTCAAACTTTATAATTTTATCCCTGCCGGTAAAACCTCTAGCGGCACGAACTGCACTCATGACAGCTTCGGTTCCCGAGTTTACCATACGCACCATTTCGATGGACGGCACCATCTGGCAGATCAGCTCTGCCATTTCCACCTCACGTTCGGTGGCCGCCCCAAAGCTAAGTCCATTCTCGGCGGCTTTCACTACCGCCTCATAGACTGCCGGGTGGTTATGCCCCAGTATCATCGGGCCCCAGGAGCCAATATAGTCCAGGTAACTTTGCCCATCTACATCACAAATTCTGGCGCCTTCTGCCTTTTGAATAAACCTGGGCTGACCGCCCACCGCACCAAAGGCACGTACCGGGCTGTTTACTCCTCCCGGAATCAGACGAACCGCCCTGGAAAACAACTCCTGAGATTTTGTCATTATTCTTACCTCCTGGGACAAAGCAAAAGCCCCTGCAAATTAATTTTATATAACTGATTCTTTCTCATCATTTTTCAGTAGTTATGAGGAGTGCTAAGCACACACCCTACCCAACTGAAAATTTATCCAATCCGGCCTTCATTAATATACCCGGCCAGTTCTTTTGCAAAATAGGTGATCAAAATATCCGCCCCCGCCCGGTAGATACTGGCAGCAGTTTCACAGACGATGGATGCTTCGTCAATCAGCCCTGCATTGGCCGCTGATTTAATCATGGCATATTCCCCGCTGACGCTGTAAGCTGCCAGCGGAAGGTTTGTCTGGGTTTTCACCCGGTGGATCACATCCAAATAGGACAATGCGGGCTTTACCATCAGCAGGTCTGCCCCTTCGGCAGCATCCAATGCCGCTTCTTTCAGGCCCTCCCTTACATTGTGGTAATCCATCTGGTAGCTTTTGCGGTCCCCAAAGGAAGGCGCAGAGCCCGCCGCCTCACGGAACGGCCCGTAAAATGAGGAGGAATATTTTACGGCATAAGAGAGGATCGGTGTTTGGCAATAGCCGTTTTGATCCAAAATCCCCCGAATTGCCGCCACCCTGCCATCCATCATATCAGAGGGGGCCACCATATCAGCCCCTGCCTGAACGTGAGAAAGAGCGGTTTTACTTAATACTTCCAGCGTTTTATCATTGTCTACCCAATGATCCTGCAAAATTCCACAGTGACCGTGAGAGGTGTACTCACACATACAAACATCGGTAATACAATAAATTTCGGGGTAGTTTTGCTTGATAAAATGCAGCGCCTGCTGTACCACACCGTCAGCAGCCCAGGCCCCGCTGCCGCAGGCATCCTTCACGTTTGGAATACCAAACAATAAAACCCGGTTTACTCCGGCCTGTAACAGCGGCTCCAAAATTTTTCCCAGCATATCGGGGCTATAGCGGTACTGCCCCTGCATGGAGGGAATCTCTTCTACAATGCCGCTGCCCTCCCGCACAAATAGCGGATAGATCAGGGAAGAGGAGGAGATTCTTGTTTCTCTCACCATCTCCCGAATAGAAGGGTTGCCCCGCAAACGGCGGGGACGTATTGTCAAATCCATGATACATCTTCCTTTCCCTGTGCTGAAAGCATTTCTAAGGTTTCTACCATACTGTCTATCGTAGCACTTTTGCTAACAGTGCACCGGAACCCATATTTTTGCGCCTCGGCTGCAGTCTGCTGGCCGATACAAACGGCCGAAAGCTGAGAATAATTCAGCCCCGGAATGGTGTTCACAAACCCTTTTACGGTGGATGCACTGGTAAAGGTGACATAGTCAATTTGGCCATCCTGCAGCTGCTTTTTCACTTCTTCTGCCTGGGGATGCTCATACACCGTTTCATACAAGGGCACCTCGTCATAAACGGCTCCCGCTTCCTCTAAAATTTGATTGAGCTCTTTGGAACTCTCCTTCGCCCGCAGCAGCAAGATGCGGTCTTGGGAGTTTATTTGCTGTACAAGGCCTTTGCCCAGTTCTGCCCCGCTATATTGTTCCGGAACAAAATCACAGAACAAACCGGTATTTTCCAGCTCTTTTTGAGTTGCCGGACCAATGGCCGCCAGCTTAACAGAAGTAAGCGCCCGAATATCCATCCGGCGTGCTTTTAACTCCTGCAAAAAGGTTTGAACCCCTGCCGGGCTGGTGAATACCAGCCAAGTATAGCAGCTCAGCTGCCCCAGTACATCAGATAATTCTTGATTTTTTGGGATGGCTCTAGTCAAGATGGAGGGCAGCTCGGTTACCTGTGCCCCCAACTCCCGCAGTTTTTCGGTAAGGGCTGCCGCCCGCTCCCTGGGCCTGGTCACCAAAACGTGAACTCCGTCCAACCTGCGGTCCTCTGCCCAGTGGAACCTTTGCGCCAGCTGGCACACCTTACCCACGACGATAATGGCAGGGGTTCGCACCTTGGCTTTAGCAGCCGCTTCGGGCAGTTCTTTTACAGTGGAAAGAATCCTACGCTGCCTGGAGGTAGTTCCCCGTTCCAGCACTGCAGCCGGTGTGTCAGGGTCAATTCCCCCTTGAAGCAGCCCACCACAGATTGTAGGCAAAGCCGCTACTCCCATCAAAAATATAAGCGTTCCGTTTAATTTAACCAGAGAAGCAAAGTCAATTGCAGTCTCTGCTCCGGCCTTAGCGTGGCCGGTGATAATATGCACCGAAGAACAGTAATCCCGGTGGGTAACAGGAATCCCCTGATAGGCCGGCACCGCTATGGCTGAGGTAACCCCCGGTACAATTTCAAACGGAATACCATTGGCCGTAAGCAGTTCCAATTCCTCACCGCCCCGGCCAAACAGAAAGGGGTCTCCACCTTTCAGGCGTACTACCCGTTTTCCTTCCATGGCCAAACGCAGCAGCAGCTGATTGATTTCGTGCTGAGGAACCGGGTGGTTCCCAGCCTTTTTCCCCACATCAAACCGCTGTGCACCCGGGGGAATCAGGGTCAATATATCCCGCCCAGCCAGTGCGTCATAAACGACTGCATCGGCTTTTTGCAGAACTTCTTTTCCCTTCAGGGTGAATAGCCCAATATCGGAGGGGCCTGCGCCAACCAGCCATACTTTTCCACTCATGCTGTGCACTCCTCCTTTAATCGTAACGCAAGCCGCACCCCAAGGTCCTTTGCCTGTGTCATATTTCCTGTCTGGGAACCGATCATCCAGCCTTTGGTTTCTTCGTTATAATAAAGCCCGGTCAGCTTTAACTGATCCCCAAGCACTTCGGCATACGCTGCCACCGGGGAGGAACACCCCCCATTCAGCGCTGCAACAAAGCTGCGCTCCGCCTGTGCGCAAATGGTTGCATTGGCATCCCCTACCCCATCTAAAAAAGAATAGTCTTCTCCTGCCCGGCCCTGTACAGCTAAAATCCCCTGGCCGGCTGCAGGAAGCATCTCCTCTGCCGAAAACACTCTGCTGATTCGGTCTGAAAGACCCAGCCTGTCCAACCCGGCTTTGGCCAGCACAAGAGCGGCATACTCCCCTCGATCCAGCTTGGACAAACGGGTTTGCACATTGCCGCGAACGCCCTTTATCTCTCTGCCCGGGAACAGTTTTGCCAATTGCAGCCCGCGGCGTGCACTGGAACAGCCCAAAGGGCCTTCCCCCAGTTCGGTTTTCCCCTGGGGCAAAATCAGCACATCTCTGGCGTCTGCCCGTTTGGTAAATGCCACAATGGGCAGCTCTTCGGGGGTTTCCATAGGCATATCCTTTAGGCTGTGAACTGAAAGATCGATCCGTCCATCCAGCAGTGCCTGATCCAGTTCTTTGACAAACAAGCCTTTACCACCAATTTGGTCCAGGCTGCGGTCTAAAATAATATCCCCGGTTGTCTTCATGGTCACAAGCTCTAACTGAATTTCGGGATGTGCCGCAGCAACGCAGTCCATAACCAGCATGGCCTGCGCTACCGCCAACTTGCTTTCGCGGCTTCCCACCGTTATTTTACGCATCGCTTTTTTCCTCCTGACAGATCTCTTCTATCATCTTCCGTGCTTTTTCTGATGCAAGCCGCGCCAAACGGTGATCCATTCCGCTGGCTGTCACCCCAATGACCAAACCGTTCTTTTTGGCAATGCCGGGGAAATAAAAATCGCTCTCTTCCGGGCAGTCTGCAACATTGATGGGAATGCCGTTTTGTTTGCACTCCAGATAAATTTGGTGGTTGACGCTTCGGTCATCTGTTGCCGTAACTACAAATGTAGCTCCGTCGCAGTCCCCTGCCTGATACCGTCTGGTAATTATTTTTAAACTTCCCTTATTTTCAAGCTGCTGCAGCTGCTCTGTCTTTTCTGGGCAGATTACGGTAACATCTGCACCAAATTGTAAAAGAGTAACGACCCGGCGGGTAGCTATTTTTCCTCCGCCAACTACGGTAACCGGTTTTCCAGTTAAAGAGATAAAAAACGGGAAGTACCCTTCTTTTTCCTCTGCCTTTGTTGACTGTGAGCAAAGACCAAATTTTTCTTTTAAAATTTGTTTTACCTCTTCCAAAGCAACACCCTGTTCGCTGGTTGGCCGGCCAATGACCAAAAAGCCTGCGCCGGCTTTTTGGGCTGCCCTTTGTTTTTCCAAAAAGCCGCCGTTCTTCCCGGAATTTTTACTGACCAGCCATTTCGCCCCGATCTGCCTCAGCATGGCAAGGTTAAGCTCTTCACTAAAAGGCCCCTGCATAGCAATGATGTGAGAAGCTGGAATACCCAGCTGCAAGCAATGCTCCATACTCTCTTTGGCCGGCAGCACCCGGACGTAAAGCCTTTGTTTAAAATTGGGCAGCAGCGTAAATTCCTCAAGCTCTTTGCTGCCGGTAGTCAGTAAAACCGTGCCTTCGGTTGTTTGCAAAAACCGTACCGCTTCCCGGGTGTTTTCTGCTAAAATGCAGTTGTCATCTGCACCGCTTTCCCGCAAAATCCGCAAAAGCGGTGTACCCTGCTGATTACAGGCAGCTTTTATATTTTCACTCACCTGTACCGCATAGGGGTGGGTGGCATCCAGCACCAAATCAAAGCATTCCCGCTGGAGCAGGTCTTCCATCTCACTGACAGTTAGCCTGCCGCAAAGCAGGCGAATTCCGTCATGGTCTTTTAACAGTGCCTCTCCATATTCGGTGGCAATGCTGGCAAAAACCTCTGCTCTGTTACATTGCTGCAAATATTCCGCCAGAATGCGCCCCTCGGTTGTTCCGGCAAACAATAAAATCTTACACATCCCGATATCCCCGAGGGGTCACCATTTTATCCCCCAGTTTCAAGGTATATTCATTGCCAATGAATACTGTGGTAAACATATCCACCTGAGCCTCACGTAACTGCTGCAGTGTTAACACCACTGCCTGCTGACCTTCTCTGCCAATATTGCGGACATAACCGCAAACGGTATCCCCTGTGCGGTAGCGCAGCACAATATCACATGCCTTTTGCAGGTAGTCCCCTCTTTTTTTGCTGGAGGGGTTATACAAACACAGCACAAAGCCTGCTTCAGCAGCACAATGCAGGCGTTTTTCTATTTGTTCATAGGGGGTCAGCAGATCACTGAGGCTAATTACCGCAAAATCGTTGGTGAGGGGGGAGCCCAACAGCGCCGCACCGCTGCAGGCTGCCGTAATGCCCGGAATAATTTCAATCTCGATAGGTGGATAATTCCGTGCTACCTGATAAATTAATCCTGCCATACCATAAACTCCGGCATCTCCGCTGCAGACCATGGCAACAGTATTGTTTTCCAACGCTTTTTCTACCGCCATACGGCAGCGTTCGGCTTCCCGTTTCATGGGGGTGGAAAGAAAATGCTTGGTTGGAAACTGGCCCCGAATTAAATCAATATATTTGTCATACCCAATAATCACATTGCTTTGGGTAAGCGCCCCTTCTGCCTGAGGGGTCAACTGCTCGGGGCTTCCCGGCCCAAGGCCAACTACATACAGCTTCATTCTTATATCTCCTGCTCTTTGGGCTGCGCGGCCTTTTCCAGGCTTTCTATGCAGTCCTTCCATTTATCCCGGCTCAAATGTTCCCTTAAGCCAAAAACCAGCTTACCCACCACCTTCATAGAGGCGTTTTCTACCAGTTCTTGCAGCTCCCGACGCTCCTCGTCGTCCAGTTCCAGGCTACCAATGGTTTTATACACCCGGCTGTTCATGTCCGCTGCGGCTAGGGTTTCAATCCGCTGAATGACGGGAACAAGATCACGAAATTCGTACCAGCTGCAAAATTCTTCCAGCTCTTCCCCAATCATTCCATGTGCCTTATCAATCTCTTCTTTTTGTCTATCCTGCGGGGGTGAAATACCCAGCTTGTCAATATCATAAAGAGTAATACCAGGAATATTCCCAAGCCGGGAGGAGATGTCCCGTGGAACCGCCAGATCAATAAGCACATGCCGGGTGCCCTGTAGCAAATGGGCTGTCTCTTCATATTTTAAAGTATGGTGTGGGCTGGTTGTGGCACTTACAATCACCTGCATCTCTTTCAGATGTTCCAGACGGTCTTCATAATTTACAACCCGACAGCCGCCCGGAATGATAACATCCCCCATTTTATAACGGCGCAAGGTCATGTATACCAAGCATCCGGCCTCCACCAGTGTTTTGGCTGCCAGACGCCCCATCTCTCCATTGCCAATCACCATGCAGTGTACCCCGTTAAGTTGGTCAAAGTGTTGATTCAGTGCCTCTAACATCTTGTCTGCTACCGATTGGTCGGATGCAGAGATACGCACATTTGTTTTTACCTTTTTGGCCGTTGTGATAGCACCCCGAAACAGCCGCTCCAATACCGAATCAGCACTTCCGCATTCCCGGGCAAGGGTAAGGGAATCTTTCACCTGGGTGATAATCTGATCCTCACCAAATACCCGTGACTTCATACCGCAGGTAAGGAGATACAGGTGCTCGGCCGCTTCTTTCCCACTGCGCATGGTAAAATAATTGGAATATTCCTGATAAGACATCCCTTTTAATCTACAAAGCAGCTCGGCAGGGGATAGGGCTGTGTCTCCACTCACCCAAAGCTCGGTACGATTGCAGGTGGAAAGCAATACACACCCCTGCACACCATAATGGTCTTTTAAAAGCTTCATGGCTTTTTCTGCCGCCATTTGGGTAAAAGAGAATAATTCCCGATATTCTACTGCCGCTTTGTTATGGTCAATTCCGGCCATCTGTATCTTCAAATGTAACACTCCAGTCATCAATCGCTAGGGCTGCGGTAATCCCATCTGCCTTTTGCTTTGCCCAAAGCAGCCGCCCGCCTTTGGCGCATGCCGCCCGTTCACATACATTATCCACACCCGTGGTTTGTGCAACAAACGCTGAGGAAGAAAACTCTCCGGGCACTTTTTTTAATTGTTCCGCACTGTAACAAGTCAGGGGCAGACCTAGGTTTCGGGTAAAAGCAAGTAATCCAGGCTCTTCCTTTTTTAAATCTATCGTTGCAATCTCTTTGACCGCTTTAAAAGAACAACCTGCCTTTTGCAGAAATTCAGTAATAAAATCTTCCAACGCGTCTTTGCTGGTGCCTTTGCGGCAGCCAATCCCCAGCGTAACAATTTTGGGGACAAGGTTGAGCGTTATGGGAAAGGGCTTTTTATCTTCACTCAGGCTGATACAGATGCCAACCTGTCCATTTTCTTTTAATTTAACATTCTTTGGTAGGCCGCCTATTACAGGAAAATCACTGAATAAACCAACGGTTTCCCCCTCCAACAGTTTAGAGGAAATATGTTTCACGGTCCGAAGATTGCAGATTGACAGCCCCCGCCGTTTTGCCCAGCTATCCACTGAAAAAACGCCGTTTAAATCTGTCGCGGTGGAAATAACCGCTTGACCGCCGAGTATCATCGCCGTCAAATTGGCAAGCTCATTGGCTCCGCCCAAATGACCGCTAAGCAAAGGAACTGCAAAATTCCCACACTCGTCTACTGATACAACCGCCGGATCGGATGATTTGTCTTTTACAAAAGGCGCAATATACCGCACCGCAATTCCACAGGCAGAGACAAAAATAATGCCATCCATCTTTTGAAACAAAAGCCGCATGAACAGGTGGCGCTCTTTTGTGATCGGCTCAAAGCTTACCTGCATAGCAAAACGGTCCGATGCAAAACAGCGGCAGCGATACCCGGCTCCTGTTAAGCCGTGTGCCAACCGGCTTGCAGTTTTACAGCCAGTTTGGGTAAAGGCGATGAGTGCAAGCTTCATGGCTGCTCCGCCTTTCGGAATTCGTGGGTGAAGGCTGGGTCGTACAGTTTGGATCGTTCATACTCGTTTCCCAAAAAACCGCCTACCAATATCAGCGCTGTTTTTGTGATCTGATTCTCCATTGCTGTCTGAGCAAGGGCTTCAACGGTACAGCGCAGCACCTTTTCCTCCGGCCAGGTAGCTTTATAAACAATTGCAGCCGGGCAGCTGCCCGAATACCCGCCTGCCATCAGCCTCTGGGTAAGCTTTGGCAGCATACCGGTGCTTAAGAAGATAACCATGGTGGCACCATGCTTTGCTAGGGAGGCAATCTCCTCTTTTTCTGGTACTGGGGTTCGCCCCGCCATACGGGTAATAATCACTGTTTGAGAGACATCCGGCAAGGTGTATTCTGCCTTTAACGCAGCTGCCGCCCCACAAAAGGAGCTTACTCCGGGAGTGACATCATAAGGAATCTGCTGTGCATCCAACAAATCCATCTGCTCCCGGATTGCACCATAAATACTGGGGTCGCCGGTATGCAGGCGCACCACGGTTTTATTTTGATGATGCGCTTCTTTTATGATGCCGATGACCTGCTCTAAGGTTAAGCCGGCGCTGTCATATATTTTACAACGTGGACTGGTATACTCAAGCAGCTGGGGATTAACCAGCGAACCCGCATAAATAACCACATCTGCCTCTTTTAGCTGGTTCATTCCCCGAATCGTAATCAAATCGGCCGCTCCGCTGCCGGCACCTACAAAATGCACCACGGTATCACTTCATTTCTAAAATATATTTTAAATAAATATAGCATTTAAGATTAATCGAATATAATTACATAATATCTTTGTTTTATCCAGTTAAGTTGGTAAACTTGCAGTTTAAACCTATTCATGGATAAAACACATTGCTGAACTTTTATTGGCAAAAAACCGCACCAGTACCAGGTGTTATTTTTCTTTTACAATAAGAATAGAAAAATAGCTGGCATCTTCCGGCACATTCTGCAAAGTAGGATAAACCTGTTCCCCTTCCATTCCGCAGCGCTGAACCAAGGAGGTACGATCCAATAAACCCTGTTCTTTTAATGCCTTGATTACTCTGGGCATGGATTTTCCCGTTTTCATCAAAACACGGGTACCACTAAAGCCAAGGCCTTCATCCAAGCCATCATAAGATGCCGGAATAATGTGAATGGGTTTCGACCCCTCAGCCAGCGGCTGATTGAGTTTTGCGGCAGCTGCACAAAAGGAAGGTACCCCCGGTACAAACTGCGCAGTGTATCCGTCCTGCACTATCAGCCGGTGCAAATAACTATAAGTTGAATAAATTGTGGAATCCCCCAACGTTAAAAAAACAACATCCTGTCCTTTTTCCAAAAATGCCTCCAATAAGCGAGCAGCTTCTCGGTGGCTTTGTTCCAATTTTTCCCGATCCCTTATCATAGGCATGGGGACTTTGATCATCTCTTTTTCCATCAGCTGGGGTACTGCCGCCTTTGCAATGGATAATGCCGTGTTATCCTCACCGCCGGATTCCGGTACTGCAATGACGGAGCACCGACTGATTAACCGCACCGCCTTTAAGGTAAGCAGTTCCGGGTCGCCCGGGCCAACTCCAACGCCGTATAGTGTACCTCTCAATTACTATATTCCTCATTTCTAAGCTGATTTAATAACCAGTCCGCGTACTCGGTTTTCCCCAATAATCCGTGTTTATTGGAATAAACTACCACGCCTGCCTTCAACTGTCCGGCACGGCGGCAAACTGCCTCATGAATTTTTATAAGAAGGGAATCCATTACCTGACTCAATAGCCCTGTGTTGGCAAGTTCCTCCACAGCTTGGTCGGTGGTAATACTGTTCATTATTTTTTGAATTACCACCTTGTCTGCACCTGCCAATGCCGCATGGGCCGAAAGGATTTCCATTCTTCCGTCTGCATAACGGGAATGGGTATTCATAATACCTGCTGCCAATTTTACGAACTTACCCAAATGCCCAACCAAAAGTACACCCGAAAAACCCAGCTGTACACTGTAATCCAACGTCTCCCCCACAAAATTGCTGCATTTGATCCAATTTTGGGAGGAGACGCCAAATTCCCGCTTGGTAAACTCTTCCCCATAATTACCGGGGGTCACCCCAATATACTGTGCCCCGGCGGCTTTTTGCACCTTCATCTCTACCTGAATAGTGTCCACCAGTGCTTTCTCACTCATGGGTTCTACAATTCCAGTCGTGCCGAGGATGGAAATTCCATCCACAATTCCCAGCCTTGGGTTGTAGGTATGCTGGGCAATTTCTTTTCCGTTTGGTATAAATATTGTAATATTAATACCATTTGTATACTTATATGCCTGGCAGGCGCGTTCCACTTCCTTCCGAATCATTTGGCATGGCACCCTATTGATTGCAGCTGATCCAACAGGGCATTCCAAACCGGGTTTGGTTACCCGGCCTACCCCTTCACCGCCTTCTATTGTAACGCCGGGAGCAGCACTGAAACTGGCAGTGACACCAACCAAAACACCATTTGTACTGTCCGGGTCATCGCCGCTGTCTTTTTGTACCATACAGCTGACGCTGCCTTGCCTGCGGCAAATATTCAATATCTCCAGCTGCAGTACCACCCCTTTTGGGGTGGTGAGCTGAACCTGTAAAATATCCGCAGCACCCAGCAGCATACAAACGGCAGCCTGGGCGGCGGCTGCAGCGCAAGAGCCGGTGGTATAGCCGCATCGCAGCTTTTTGGGGCCGACATATTGATACTGTTCCAAGCTGCCGCCTCCTTTTTTGCCAAATGAACAAATTTCTGTTAATATATGACGCTAATAGTGTTTTCAAACCGTTTTTAGCAGTTTTCCTGTTTGTTCTGCGGCTAAGAAACACCTCAAATAAACCCTTTTCCATTTATTTTAGCATGATTCTAGCCGCTCTTCCAGTTCTGCAATGGTGTGGGGCCATTCTTTTTTAGAAAGGATTCCCTTTTTGCATAACTTCTGATAAACCCTTAATACTGCAGGTTTAGACAAATGGCTCTGTAACAGCAGCCTATCGTCTGTAAAAATATTGTCCGGGCTGCCTTGACGAAGCACCTTTCCCTCTTTCATTACCACAATCTGGTCTGCCCAGCCATAGGCAAAGTCCACATCGTGGGTAGATAAAATCAAGGTTATACCCTGGCTGCATAATTCATCCAAAAGCCGGTTCATCTGCTCAGTATGGGCAGGGTCAAGGGCCGATGTAGGTTCATCAAGGAGCAGCACCTGCGGTTTCATAGAGAGCACCGCCGCAACCGATACCCTTTTTTTCTGCCCATAGCTTAAAAAATGCGGAGGCTTCTGGCTCAGTGCCTGGGCATCCACCATGTTCAGGCTGTCCTGTACGCGCTGCTCTGTCTCCTGATGGCTGCAGCCCAGATTACGGGGCCCAAACGCCACCTCTTCCGCTACGCTCATACAAAAAAGCTGCGTTTCTGGGTCTTGAAACACAACCCCAACCTCTTTTCGAACTGCCAGTAATCCCTTTTTATCATATTTTACCGGGTCGCCTTCCAGTAGTACCCGGCCGCCAGAAGGCTTTAAAACACCGTTAATACACAAAAACAAGGTGGACTTACCCGACCCGTTGGCTCCTAATATGGCTATTTTTTGCCCGCGTTCCACCTTTAGACTGGCGCCGTTCAAAGCTTTGGTGCCGTCCGGATAAACATAGTTTAAACCTTGAACTTCTAAAATTGGCTGCAAACCTCATCCCCCCAAGCCCTTTATCAATAGAACGAGAAGAACCAGAAACATGCAGTAACCTGCAGTCACTGCCCAGTATTGCGGCAGGCTCTTTTGTAAACCTGTATTGTAACGTATCGCTCCATCATACCCGCGGGACTCCATGGCGTTTAACACATCGGTCG
Source organism: Ruminococcaceae bacterium Marseille-P2935 (assembly GCA_900104565.1). Taxonomy (GTDB): domain Bacteria; phylum Bacillota; class Clostridia; order Oscillospirales; family Ruminococcaceae; genus Marseille-P2935. The sequence goes on along the minus strand of LT629950.1, from coordinate 67,734 downwards.
ACTTTTGAAGCGCCTTGACAAATACCGATGAAGCTAGTATTGACAATGACCGGAAGGATGAACCAAAAGTTTGGTTTCCCAACCGGGATTTTTGCGAAATGGACATATCCTCGGCAATACGAAGCAAAATAAAAATAAAGCGATAGATCATCATCATCATCTCAATTAAAATTGCCGGAAGATGCATTCGCTGCAGTAAACCAAAAACCTGCGGCATAGGGGTAGAAACATAAAAAAAATACACGCACGAAACACAGGCCAATGATTTTAAAAACAACCCCGCAGCCTGCCATATCGCCGCCTTTGAAATACACAGGTAATACCCCAAAACTGGTAACGAAAAAAATCCGGCGGGCTGGGGTGTGATATTCACCGCCACTGCCAGCGCACCGATTAAAATAAACCAGAATGGAATACAGAGCAGTTTTACATAATATTTGACCGAAAGCCCCGCGCCTGCCGTGCATGAAATCGTGCCAATCAGTAAAACCAGCAGCGAAAAAGGGGTGCTGTCAACCCCCAAACAAAGCAATAACGTAAACATTGACAGCACCCCTTTGATGGCGGGGCTTAATCCCTTTAGCCGCGAATCATCTGCCAACCGGTCCATCCAGATCATTTGGCCGCATCCTTTGGTTTATATTTTTTCATGGCAGCAAGGTACCCAACTCCAAAAAAGAATACCCCAGACCCCAGGGCAGCCTGCACGCAGAACAAAAGGCTTTCTGTCTCTCCGCCCGGAGGGCTCCACATGGGTTCTGCCCAGGGTTCAAAATCCTCCTGAATTTCTAGCACCACATCACCTGCAGCACCGTCTGCCCCGCCAAATTCCGATTCTTTGTTCAGCATCAATGGCAGCACACACAGCGCAACCACCACAGCCAGTGCTAAAACCACGCCGATCACATTTTTAGTCAACCTATTCATATTTTACCTCCTATCGGGCTGGGTTCAGTATCCGCAGCTCCTCTGCACACAGCGAGGACACCATACGGTATACTAAAACAGTTAAAATTCCTTCTGCAATGGCCAGAGGCAGCTGGGTGATTGCAAAAATCCCCATAAATTTTCCCCAAGACTGCAGAAAGGTAACTTCCGCCCCATGATGGGCCAGCGCCAGTTGAGTGGCGGTAACCATATAGGTAAACAAATCGGCGGTAAAAGCCGCCAAAAAAACAGATAGCCATGCTGGGGCCTTGCATTTTTTAGCTGCCCAATAAACACCCCAGCCTACAAATGGCCCTGCAACTGCCATGGAGAAAGCATTGGCACCTAGGGTTGTAATACCGCCGTGTGCCAGTAACAATGCCTGAAAAATCAGTACAATCAAGCCTAAAACCGCCATAGCAGCCGGCCCAAAGAGTACCGTTCCCAAACCAACACCTGTTGGGTGGGAAGAGCTTCCGGTAAAAGAAGGCATTTTCAGCGCAGAAAGTACAAAGCAGTAAGCTCCCGACATTGCCAGTAACATTTTAATTTTTGAATTACCTGCGCACTTGTTTTTAATTGAAAAAATCCCCCAAACTAAAAATGGTAGGAATAAGACTCCCCAGGCGGCGCACCACATAGGCGGCAAAAAGCCTTCTGCAATATGCATGGCCGAAACTGGAGTGGTGCAAAGCACAGCTATGGCGACGATAACCGATGCTTTGACAGTGTTTTTCTGCGATTGTTTCATCTGTCATTCTCCTTTTCTCTTTTAAAATCGCAAGTAAAACGCCTTTGAACCCTGCGGGTCCAAAGGCGTTAAAAAGCGATAAACAGCTGTTATAAGCAAATTGTTCCCACGGGCTGCCGCAATCTGCCGCCCACTGTGCCTTTTATTGTTCCAATCAAACAAGTGGCCAGCTAAGTACTAAATTTGCTCTAACAATCGCATATTCTTTTTCGCGCTCGCTTTGGAAACCGCAAAGCGACATGCAGCATGCGTTCAGGTATTCTGGCTTGTACTTCATCGCCTTCCAGTTCCCTTCCCAGAAAATCCAGTGGTTTTATTACCGGAGGCTCCATACTTACAGCAGCGGCCCTGCGCGGGATTTTCACCCGCTTCCCTGAACCGCCAGACGGCGGCCCGCAGCCTTTTGTCTCATTAATGTTTTACAATTTTATTCTAATCAAATTGTCCTATACTGTCAACCAAAAACAGCGGGCGGCAAGACTTTTTACCCTGCCCCCCGCTGTTTATAATCTGTATGCCATTCGCTGCGGATATATTGAAAACTTATTAAATGCCAGAACAGATTTAATCCATTTTCTGGTCTTATACCTTGGCAGTGCCGCCTGTTTTAAAAAGCTTTTATCACTGAGTGCCTTTACGAGCATCTTTCCAGACAGCAAATCAGAAAGCTATAGCTAAAACACCGCTTTTTGGGGGTGAAAGCGTTCATAAAAATCCGCTAGCCGCTGGGGTGCCAGGTTGGAGTCCACCATAAAATTTCCAATTACTCCCCGTCGCTCTAAAGTAATGGAAGCCCCCACCATTCCTTTCATGGCTGCCGCAAGCGGGTCCTGATCCTCAACATAGCTGGAAAGGAAGCTGCCGCAAAAGGTGTCTCCTGCACCAGTTACATCCAGTATCTCGTCGCCGAATGGCGGAATTAAATAAAACCGGTCCTCTGTCTTTTCATAAATAATTGCCCCAACTGCCCCCATCTTTAAAACAACCAGTTTTGGGCCCATCTTCGCCAGCTGGCGTATGTACGGCTTATAGCTTGCATAATCATCTTTGGGGCGTATTCCCCAAAATTTGGTAAATTCGTCCTCGCTGGGAAGCACTACATCCACCTGGGCCAAAATTTCTTCCCACTGGGCCTTATACTGGGGGAAAAACCAGTCGTAGTGCGGATCAATGGAGATGACGCGGTCCTTTGGCAAACGCCTGATAAGCGCCGGAACCTGGGGCATTGGAAGCGGGCATATATGAAAACCTTTGGCACTCTGTAAAAAAGCCTGTGGAATATCATCCGGACCAGGCGCCAGATCCTCATAGCTGCCCGACTGACTTTGTAAAATCCAATGCCGGTAGTCGTCGTCATCATATAAAATCCATAAATTAATCCCACGTTTCCCAGCTTTACGCACACCGTCCATACAAACTGCCGGGTGACGCGCCATCGGGAGCAAAACCTCATCGGTATACTCGATGCCCTGACGTGTTACCAGCCCCACATCTCCATTGTTTCGCCAATAGCTGGCGCCCGAAGTGGAGTAAAGTACCGCTCCGCCTGGGGATGCAAAATGCGTCTCTCCGGTACGGTGGAGCACCACGTCATCTAAGGTAATATGACCTATCATTACTACCTGAACCCCACAGCTCATCGGCGTATCCTCCTTATAGCATTTCTTCTCAATAGACAGCAATAAAATAATATGAATTCGGCTTTCAACACAGGCGAAACAACTGTCAAAAAAGCGATTTTCCCAGCAATAGTCCAGCCCATGGCCTCATGCCGTTTCGCAGTATATTGGAGCCAACCCAGTTTCGATTTATTTTTTATAATATTCGCAGGCTATCTGTGCGGCGAGTTTAACATTGTTATAAACCAGCTTAATATTGGATTCCAGACTGTCCCCACCGGTAATTTCTTTGATCCGTGCCAGCAGGAAGGGGGTCGTCTCTTTTCCTTTAATCCCTTTTTTCTGGCATTCCCGTACCGCCTGTTCAATAATGGGGTTGATAAAGTCTGCCGGCTGCTCATATTCCTTGGGAATAGGGTTGCATACCAGCATGCCCATAGGCAGGCCCATATCATTTTGAATTTTAAACGTGTTGGCAATTTCTTCTGGGGTATCCATTCGGTAGTCCACCTTAAAATTACTGGTAGAAGTATAAAATGCAGGCAAAATTTCGGTACCATAACCGATTACCGGTACGCCTTTTGTTTCCAGATACTCCAAAGTCAATCCCAGGTCAAGAATTGCCTTCGCTCCGGCACATACAATCATTACCGGTGTTTGCGCCAACTCCTGTAAATCTGCCGATATATCCATACTTGTTTCTGCACCACGATGAACGCCGCCCACACCGCCGGTTGCAAAGATTTTAATTCCTGCCATCTCAGCAATGATCATGGTTGCCGAACAGGTGGTTGCCCCATCCAGCTTTTTTTCTACCATAGCGGCCATATCCCTGCGGGAAGCCTTGCCAACCTTAGTACCATTTTTGCCCATATATTCAATTTCATCCTTGTTCATTCCCACAATCAGCATTCCGCCTAAAATTCCAATGGTGGCAGGAACTGCGCCGTTTTCACGAACAATCCTGTCTACTTCAAGGGCAGTCTGCACATTCTGCGGGTAGGGCATTCCATGGGAGATAATGGTAGATTCCAACGCTACCACCGGTTTTCCCTCCACCAAAGCAGCCGCAACCTCATCAGAAATTTTCAAATAATCCTTCATCATACCAGATCATCCTTTCCATCCAACTTTGCTGCTGTTGCAGCATATTATTGTAACGCTGGCAGTATTCCTAAAAGCCACTGTATACTCTCACCGAATACCAGCAAGCGGTTTTGCACAGCTTACCTTAGGTTTGACATTTTTAATAAAGGTGAATTCCGGTTGCTGCACACTAAATATAGTTAAAGGCCTGAAGCAACCGGATATTTTTATTAAACCAAATGACTGGCGCCTTTGGGATTTTTCAGGCGGCACCTTACTGCGGCTTCATGCATTCTGTCACTAACGTCAAGCGTAATTTTTGGCATTCTGCAAGCGGCCCTCAAACCTATGCCGACTGAGACCCGACTTTTTTCCTCCGCCGCGCCAACTCCGGCAGCTTCTTTACTGTAATAATCATAATGATGATACCCAGCAGAATACCGGTCATAGCTTTAGGCACTCCGCCGAACATTTCCACAGAAATAGACCCGCTGGTCATAGAACCCATAAACAATGCCGAAACCGGAACAAGCAGCGGGTTATTCCCTGCCAGCAGAGAAACAACAATCCCATCAAAACCCAGATTGCTTGCGAACTTCACCATAAACCGTCCATAATTCCCTAAAATCTCTACTGCGCCGCCCAGCCCTGCCAGCATACCGGCAATTGCCATGGCCAGCATCTGCCGTTTTTTCACGTCAATACCAGAGAAGCGGGCAAACAACTCATTGCCTCCAATCAGCTTATTCTCATAACCAATTACTGTTTTGCTGTTCCACCAGAAGACAAACACTGCAGCCAGCACCGCTATAATAATTCCGGTGGTGACATTTGTTTTGGGAATCAGCGTGGTTAGCTTGGCCTGGTCGGCAATGAAATTGGTGGAACCGCTCTCGCCCAGCGTGCCCTCCACATAAAAGGGGTAACGCACCAGATACTCGGTAAACAAAATGGCAATATAATTGAGCATCAGGGTAATCACCACTATGCTGGAATGGAATTTTAACATCAGCCAGCCCGCCAGCATACTCCAAAGCATACCAGCCGCCATAGCAGCCAAAATGCACAGCGGCAATAAAACAAACCGCGGCAACCCGGTAAAGGTAAACCCAACCCAGGCAGCGGCAAACGCTCCCATATACAGCTGCCCTTCAGCACCAACGTTAAAAATTCCGTTGCGGGCGGCTATGGCAAAAGAAAGTGCTGTAAAAATAAGCGGGGTAGCCCAGCGCACCGAACGTGCAAAATTATAAAGGTCACCGAATGCGCCTTTAAAAAGTGCTGCGTAAATTACGGTAGGGGATTTTCCGGTAGCCAGCAGAACCAACGTGTTGATAAAAAACGCACAGGCTATAATGAGCAGCACACGTAACAGGCCTTTTGCAGAACCTTTTAGAATCCCCCAACAGCGGTTCATTGCGCCACCTCCTTTTTCTCCTCGGCTAATCCGAACATCATACGTCCAAGAGCCTCTTCGTTGGCCTCTTCACTGGTCATCTCGCCAGATTTTTTCCCCTCGTACATTACCATAATCCGGTCGGAAAGTTCCATAACCTCGTCCAAGTCGGCCGAAATCAGCAGCACTGCATTGCCTTCATCCCGAAGGTTCAGAAGCATCTGGCGAATGTATTCCGACGCACCAATGTCCACCCCGCGTGTGGGCTGGCAGGCTACTATTACCTTTGGTCCACGGGAAAGCTCCCTCGCTACAATTACCTTCTGCATATTCCCGCCCGAAAGATTACGGCAGTGTTCCCTGGCCGAGGAGGTTTTAATATCATAAGTTTCAATCAGCTTTTGGCTAACCAGGTCAGCTTCTTTCCAGTTAATTACGCCATACTTGGAAAGCGGCTGTGATTTATGGCGGCCAACAATCAGGTTTTCAGTAAGAGAAAGCTCTGCGGCAATTCCTTCTTTCAGTCTGTCCTGCGGAATATGCGCCATTCCGCCCGCCAGGCGCTTCCCAACTTTTTCGCGGGTAATGTCTTTGCCCAGCATCTCAATCTTACCGCTCAGGGGCTTACGCATGCCCACAAGCGCTTCGGCCAGTTCGGTTTGGCCGTTGCCTTCAACCCCCGCAACTCCCAGAATTTCACCTTGGTGCACCTCGAAGGAGATGGAATTCACCTCGATTGTATCCTGATCACCCGCGACAGTCAGATCGCTTACCAGTAAAGCGGCTTCGCCAGTATGGGATTTTTCTCTGGTGAGGCCGGTAATTTCGCGGCCAATCATCATTTGGGCCACATCCCGGCTGGTTACGTCACATTTATTGGCTGTACCTATCGTTTTTCCTCCACGAAGGGTGGTAATGCGGTCTGAAATTTCCATGACCTCCCGCAGTTTGTGCGAGATAAAAATCACCGTATGGCCAGCCTGGGTCAGCTTTCGTATGGTCTGAAACAGTCCTGCTGTCTCCTGCGGGGTCAGCACGGCTGTAGGTTCGTCAAGAATAATTACTTTTGCGCCCCGGTACAGGGTTTTTATAATCTCGACCCGCTGCATCAATCCTACGGTTAAATCCTGTACTTTAACGTTTAAGGGTACATCAATTTCAAAGTCACTTTTCAATAGTTCTATCTGTTTTTCCAGCTCGGCAGGCTTCCAACGCCAGCTTTTAGATGGCGGATGCCCCAATACTATATTTTCGCCCACTGTAAGGGTTGGGGAAAGCATAAAATGCTGATGCACCATGCCAATACCCAGCGCAATTGCATCTCTCGGGGAGGCGATTGACACCGGTTTTCCCTTGTAAACAATTTCTCCTTCATCTGGCTGCAGCATACCGTACAGAATATTCATCAGGGTAGACTTTCCAGCGCCGTTTTCCCCCACCAAAGCATGCACTTCGCCTTTTTTCACACTTAAATTAACGTTATGATTGGCAACCGTTCCGCCAAAACGCTTGGTAATCCCCCGCAGTTCCAATTCGTATTCATTATCCATTCCGGCTTCCCACCTGTCTGCAATAAAGTCAGTTTTGGTTATGTCCCGGCAGAATGGTTCCTACCGGGACATCGTTCTACCTCATATTCCTTCGTTACTTTTGAATATTTCTTTCAATCACCAGTTTGCCGGATTTAATCTCTTCAATCGCTTTGTCAATATCTGCAATTGCTGCATCATATTTGGCTTTTTTTGCGTCGGGCAATTTATCACGGATCACAGGGCTGCGGAGGATTTCTACGCCGCCTTCCGCCAGAGTGGAATAATATAAGCCCGATTCAAATTTGCCCTCGGCAAAGCGCTTAACCTGGGTATAAAGAGACGGGCCGTAGGCACAGTTGGTATCCAGCAGTACAGCGCCCGGGGCCAGTTCATAGTGCGGGGCAGAGTCAGCCATAATGTAATAGCCTTTTTCCTGTGCAGCCTCAATCGCGCCTAGGGCAGTTTTGGCAGCATCTGTAATCAGAACATCACACCCTTGTGCAAATAAATTCATAGCAGCTTCTTTGCCTTTTGCAGGGTCGTCAAAGGTATTGGCATTGCTAAGCATTACATCTGCATTTGCATTTACACTTTTAGCTCCCATTTTAATCGAGTTGTAATCCGCAATCAGCGCGGACTGTTCAGCACCTACAATATGGCCTATTTTACCGCTTTCGCTCATATGTCCCGCCATGATGCCCGCCAGATAGTAGGCTTCCCAAACAGAAAAATCAACCGTTACTACGTTTGGCAGGTCAATCTCCTGCAACGGGAAGATAATGCAGAACTTAATTTCGGGGAACTCGGCAGCAACCGTCTTGACTGCTTCCGCCATGCCGGGCATGGAGGCAATGATCATGTCTGCACCATCCCGTGCAAAGGTACGCAGAGCTTCCTCATACATGGAAGGCTGCAGGGCTTCAAAGGTGGCTGTTTCCAGGTTAAACTCGCTGGCAGCCTGCTTCAGCGCATTGTTCATAGCGTCAATCGGTCCAGCATCTCCCAGGCTCTGGGGGAAAACACACGATACCCGCAGTTTTTCTTGGCTTCCAGTGGAGGTTGGGGTATCTGCTTTGGATGCATCAACCTGTGACGGTGGTGCTGCGGAAGAGGGGCTGTTCCCGGTACAGCCGGCTAATGCTAGGGTAAGCAGCATAGCCAATGCAAGTAATGTTGCCAATGCTCTTTTCATAATGTTCACTCCTTCTTTTCTCGTTGCAACGTCGGGTCCTCTCTTTTTTAACCGGCTTTTGCCATGTAAAGCCATATGGCAAAGTACTGCGCAGCAAAATCTTAAAGTACTGCCCCTTAAAAACCGCCGCGTTTAGAGCGGCGCCTTTCAAAGGCTTTAACCTGATGATTTGCTGTGCAAAACTTCATACATTCCACTTGTTTCACGCCTGTTGTTTGCACCGAACCGTATGAAGTTTTTCGCCGGATTTGCTCAAGTAAACGAATCCTAAGGGTAAACTTTTGCCTCTTGCAAAGTGGCCATAGAGGCAGCACCAGCTGCTGCCAGGCCTCGCCAAAATTTCATTTGCTGCTATAGTCAGCAGGCAATGCCCATACAGCTCAGGCCATTTGTTCCGCTGCTTTATGGCAGCAGAAAACCTTTTGGCTAAGCAAAAACACTCATGTTAGCTTGCAGACGGAGAGCAGTTCCTCCAGCAGCCTTGCGGTTAAAACCTGGTATTGCCTGCATCTACGTTAATGGACTGGCCACGGATCATTTGAGCGGCCGGAGTACACAAAAATGCAATAATCCTGCCAACCTCAACCGGCTGAATCAACCTTCCCAGCTGTGGCGGTCCCCAGGTGCGAATACAGTCTTCTACAGTTACCTTACCGCCAGTTGCCTGTTCGGTGGCAATCATGCAGCCTTTGAGCATGTCGGTATCGACCGCCCCTGGGCAAACCGCATTTACATTAATGTTATGTTTTGCAAAAGAATCTGCCAAACACTGGGTCATATTTACTACCGCAGCCTTTGATGCACAGTAGTGAACCTGATCAGAATATGTAACCTTGGCTCCGTTGGAAGCAACGTTTACCACATGCCCTTCTTTTTGGGCCGCAATCAGTTCTTTGGCAAACAATTGGGTGCACTCAAAAAGCCCTTTAACATTAATGTTTAATATATAATCCCAGTCTGCCAAGGTAACATCCAGTGCGTCCTGTGATTTGGTAACCCCGGCATTGTTGATGAGAATATCCGCCGTACCAAAAGCCTTTTGGGCCGCATCCAACGTTGCCCGGAAGGTTTCCGGCCTGGTAACATCACAGATGGTGCTAATAACCGGGATCCCTTCGCTTTTTAGATCAGCTACAGCTTTTTCCAGCAGGTTCTCTTTAATATCGCACAGCACTACACTGGCACCCAACGCACCCAGAGCACTGCCGATTCCAACACCTAAACCGCTGCCGCCGCCAGTCACAATTGCCACGCGGCCCTTTAAGTTAAAAAAGTCGTTCATCTAAATCCACCTTTCCCTTAATAAACAAAATGATCAGTATGCTTTTGCGTGCATTATTCCGCCGTCTACCATGGTAATTTCCCCGGTAATCCAGCTGGAAAGCTCGGAGCAATAGAAAATACAAGCGTCTGCTATGTCGGTTGGGGTTCCAATTCTGCCACAGGCTGCACGTTCGCTGTACGCTTCGCGCCAGCCCGGTACGTTTTCGTCCAGGCCTGGGGCGTCAATTAAGCCCGGCGCTACCCCGTTTACACGAATACCGTATTTTCCCAGTTCTACTGCCATACAGGTGGTTACCATGCCCAGCCCTGCTTTGGAAGCACCGTACACCAGGCCGTTGATCATGGGGCGGTAAGCGTTGATGGAAATAATATTGACTATACTGCCTCCGCTCTTTTGGGCAATCATCTGGTTGGCAACCGCCTGGGAGCAGAAGAATGCACCTTTCAGGTTGCTGTCGTGCATCTCGTCCCATTCTTTTTCCCCAACGGTCAGCAGGTCGTGATGGGGGTAAATTCCCGCATTGTTTACCAGCATATCAATCCTGCCGAAATGCTCTACGACCTCGCTTACCAGGCGTTTGCTGTCTTCGGGGTTTCGCACGTCAAACTGCACTGCCATAGCTTTTCTTCCCGCTGCTTCAATTTCGGCCACACAGCGTTCCGCCGTTTTTTTTGACTGTTCTCTAAAATAGGTAAATACCACATTAGCGCCTGTTTCGGAAAACCGGTTGGCAATACCGACTCCCATTCCGGAACCGGAACCGGTAATAATTGCGGTTTTTCCGGTAAAATCCAACATGTCTTTCAATGCTTTAGCCATTCTTTTTTCCCCTTTCAAAGTTAAATTTTTTACTTGACTCACGTATGATCATTCGTGTTGGTACTAAAATAGTTTGCGTCTCATCTACATCCTCGCCATTCAGAATGTCAATCAACAGCTTGGTTGCTTTGCGTCCCATCTCTTTGGCGTCAACATGAGAGCAGGTAATCGCAGGCTTTAATACCTGTGAAAATTCCAAATCATCTACACTGGCAATGGCAATATCACGCGGCACCTGAATGCCGGCATTGATTAATTTGGTTTGCAGCGAATGGGTTACGCTGTCGGTACAGGAGATAATCGCCTCGGGTTTTCCCATCATCTCCATCACCCAGTCAAACGCCTTCAGCCCCCCTGCAATATCACAGCTGACCCGTAGAATTTGTTTTTCATCCACCATGACCCCATAGTCCTTCATAGCTTTGCGAAAGCCCTGTTCCCTGCGGTAGATCGATTCTCTTTGGTTATTTCCGCCTATGTATGCAATTTTGCGAAGGCCCTGTTTAATAAAAAGCTCGGTTAAATCATAGGTCGATTGAAATTCGGTAAAGCAGACCGATGGCTTGGTGCTAAATGAATCGATGTAAACAACGGGAACCTCGGTGGCAACATCATATAAAATATCTCCCAGGGCGTCGATCAGCAGGCCGTCTACAATGCCGGCGCGCTGAATGGTTTTTATTATCTCGCGAACCTCAGCATCCGTTTTATCGGTCATATCCAGCAGCAAAAAATTATACCCGTACTGTTTGGCTATTTCGCTGCCGCCGGTAGTAAGCAGCGGCATAAACATATGGTACATATTGGGAATAACCAGCCCAATCTGCATGGTTTTGCGTTGGCGCAACGCTTTGGCAAGATAGTTGGTCTGGTACCCCAGCTCATTGGCTACCCGCTCCACTTTACGGCGTGTTTGCTGCGACATTCGCTTGTAGTTTCCTGTTTTGTTAAGAATAATGGACACTGACGTTATGGACACGCCGGATTTTTCCGCCACATCTTTCAGGGTGATATTTTTCTTCAGCATAATTATTTCCATCCTGTAACGTATTGAATAAAACAAACCGTTTTATAAGTTGAGTCTTATGATTGAATTGAATCAGGCTTTGGCTGTGTTCTTTAATGCATTTTTGCGAATTTTTACATTGCGGACAATTAATGCCACCAGCGTAATCGTATAAGGAACTGTGAGCACCAGCGGGGAGGGCAGCCCAAATTGCTGTGCCCGGTAAGCTAGTGTTTCGGCTAGACCAAACACCAGGCTGGCTACCAAAACCATAAAGGGATCTGCTTTGCCAAAAACCACTGCCGTGTAAGCAAAAAATCCACGGCCGCCGGACATGTTCTCGGTAAACATGGTAACATATCCCAAAGAAAGATGGGCTCCTGCCAAGCCGCAAAGCGCCCCGCACAGCATGACCCCTAAAAATCGATAGCGGTTTACCTTAATTCCGGCAGCTGCGGCTGCCGCTTCCTTTTCGCCCACCGCCCGCATACTGATTCCGGTATGGGTGTGATATACAATAAAATGCATCAAAACCACCAGTATGATCGAAACATATACCAGCGGCGTATGCCCATTGAGCATATTGTTTAAAAAAGGAATGTCCCTAAGCAGTGGAATATCCAATTTAGGAAGCCCAACAATCCTGTCTGAACCGACCGAGCCTGCATCACCAAAGGTGATTTTCATTAAATATGTAGTTACCCCAATCGCCAGGGTATTAACACCAATCGAAACTATGGTAGGGTCGGCTTTCATCTTTTCAACAATAAATACATAAATGGTCCCGATAACAGCCCCCACCAGCAACGCAAGCAAAATTCCAAGCACTGGGCTGGTGGTAAGAAACACGCCATAAATAGCAAAAAATGCGCCGAACAGCATCATGCCCTCCAAAGCAATGTTAAATACACCCACCTTTTCACAGATGACACCACCCAACGCCGCAAGTAAAACCGGTGTTGCAGTGCGTATCATTCCGGCCAAAATTTCGTCCATGTGCCCACATCCTTTCACACAGTTTTATGGTAAACAACCGTTTTGCGGTTGTTTACTTGTCTTTAAGGTCCTTCCACACAGCAATGATTCATCCAACTATATTTTTGGATTTTTAGTAAAATAGATCAGAGAGAATTTTGTTGAACATTTAACAATTAAACCGTTAAAACATAAACAATTAATTAAAACGTTACACTAAAAACTTTTCTTTTATTTTCATGTTGTTCAAACGATTCACTTTGTTTAACTTATTATTTCTAAAAAAAATCAACATGTCAATTAGTTTTTATATGATTTGTACTATTTGTTGGTTGATAAACTTTTAACCTTTTAACACAAAAATCGTCCTCTTCTTACTGTTTACCGCAACAGAGCACAGTTAAAAAACGACGTTTAAAATTTTAATCCTTGTAATTACATTTGTGCACTATTGCAAGGTTATTGTTATTTTTTTCCCAGGTTATCCGTTTTATTTACAGCAGACTTTAAATTTTCCAGTACCATCCAACTAATATTTCTATACATGCCCCACAAAGTAAAATGCTTTCAATGCCCCTGACCGTCACTCTGTAACTTTTGAAAGGATATCTTATTATTCGATTTTAGGCATAACAAAAAGGGCATCTGTTACCAGATGCCCTTTATTGCTGTTTTCTTATTTTTCGTGATCCTCACGGCGTATTTGTGCCCGTTTTATTTTACCGCCCAAAGTTTTGGGAAGCTCATCCACAAACTCAATAATGCGGGGGTATTTATACGGTGCCGTCACATGCTTCACATAATTTTGCAGTTCCTTGATCAAATCCGCAGATCCGGTATATCCTTTCGCCAATACTACAGTTGCCTTTACCACTTGACCGCGAATTGGGTCTGGCGCTGCGGTTACCGCACACTCTACAACAGAAGGATGCTCCATCAACGCGCTTTCCACCTCAAAAGGCCCTATGCGGTAGCCAGAACATTTAATCACATCATCCCCACGGCCAACAAACCAAATATAGCCGTCGCTGTCTCTCCAGGCCATATCGCCAGTATCGTAATAGGCCCCGCCCAACTTTTCGGCAGTAAGGTCATCATCTTTAAAATATCCTACAAATAAGCCTGTTGGAGGATTATGTTTCACGTCCATAACCACGATCCGGCCTTCCTCGCCGTCTTCACACTCTTCATCATTTTCGTTCAGCAAACGAATATCGTAAAGGGGGGAGGGTTTTCCGGTAGAGCCTGGTTTAGGTTCAAACCATTCAAAGTTGCCAATCAGCACCGAAGATTCACTTTGGCCAAAGCCTTCGGTCATTTTATGGCCAGTCAGCCCTTCCCACTGCTTAAACACCTCGGGGTTCAGGGGCTCGCCGGCAATACACCACTGCTGAACCGAGGAAAGATCATATTTTGACACATCCTCCTGCAGCATAAACCGAAACATGGTAGGCGGCGCACAAAAGGTAGTAATTTTGTATTTCTGAATCTTTTCCAGCAGCTTATGAGGAACAAACTTTTCCATATCATAAGCGAAGACAACCGCGCCGCAAATCCACTGGCCATAAATTTTTCCCCAGCCGAACTTTGCCCATCCCGAGTCAGATACGCTCATATGCAGCTTGTTCTCCTGCACCTTCTGCCAATACTTTGCAGTTACAATATGACCCAAAGGGTAGGTGAAATTATGGGCCACCATTTTGGGCATTCCGGTCGTGCCAGAAGTAAAATAAACCAGCATAATGTCTTCATTATTGGTCTGTTCTGCCCCCACAGGACGAGGAAATTCATCCGAAAATTTTTCGATTTCCTCATTAAAACACAGCCAGCCATCCGCCTTGCCATCAACCAGAATGGTATTTACCAGGGCGGTTTCGGGCCGGGCTTCGTTTACCTGTGAAAGCACAAAATCATCATTCACACAGATCACCGAGTGAACCCCTGCTACATTGGCACGGTAAACAATATCTTTTTTAGTCAGCTGCAAAGAACCCGGTATTAATGTTGCGCCTATTTTATGTAAGGCAGTTGCGCAAACCCAATATTCCCAGCGGCGGCGCAGAATTAGCATGACAACGCTGCCCTTTTGAATGCCAACCGACCGAAAAAAGTTTGCTGCCTGGTTGGAAAGACGTTTGATATCGGTAAAGGTAAAAATCTTCTCTTGATTATTGTCATCACACCATACCAGTGCTTTCTTTTCCGGTTCAGCATCCGCCCAAGCGTCAACAATATCAAAACCAAAGTTAAAATGCTCCGGCACGTTTACCTGGTAGTTCTTTTTAAAATCTTCGTAGGATGTAAAGTCGGTTCTTGGTAAAAAACGTTCAATCATGGTATTCTCCTTGCTCCGTACTATTCTGCAATCACGGTTAAAAATCTGGCTTTCACAGCGCCGACACAGGACTGCCCGTGCAGCTGACGAGGATCAAAGTAGACACAATCCCCCGGGGTTAAAACAAGCTCAGTTTTTCCAATCGTGACCTTGACGGAGCCCTCCAGCACCATATTAAACTCCTGGCCAGCATGACGAACCAAGGCAGCGGGCTCATCGCTTGGATCCAGTGTTACCAGAAGAGGCTGCATAATCTTGTGGTTAAAACGATAGGCCAAATCCTCAAAATTATAGCCAGGGTAACGGTCCACCGAAAGACCCGTGCCGCGCTTTACCAGATGGTAGGTGGTTAGTTTTGGGCTGTCTCCGGTAAGGATCTCGGTAAAGTTTACACCAAATAAATTTGCAATGTGGTAAATAATATTAATAGGAATATCGTCGCCGACTTCCTCATATCGGGAATAGGTCGCGACATCCAGACCTAATTCCTTTGCAAGTTCTTCACGGCTGTAGCCGCAGACTTCGCGCAGCTCCTTTATACGTGATGCAATTTCCCGAATTTCCTGTTCCATGTGCTTCCCATCCTTCTTTCATTTCATATATTTACCGCTTATAGCGGTATTTTTATCATTATAGCACATTTTTAACGATTCACTAGAGTAAAACGCAAAAATCCCAACAATGAGAACTGAGAAAAAAACGTCTTAATTTTCCACAAATAAGGCTATTTTGACGGAAAAATCCTTACATCTTTCTTAATTTCTTAAGATCCTGAACCGTGAAACAAGCTTTTCGGTTGAATTTTAACGGATTTGCTGTAAAATAGTACTAGATAATTGGGAAGGATGGATTTTAGTTGGCAAAACTTTGGGGCCTCTGTTTAAAATACAAAGAGCAGTTGCTGTACCTAGTTTTTGGCGGTCTTACCACACTGCTCAATATTACAGCTTATTTTGTTTGCAGCAGGCCTTTCGGGTTCTCCCCTATGCTCAGCAACCTGATTGCTTGGGTCGTTGGGGTTTTGTTTGCTTTTGTTACCAACAAACTTTTTGTGTTTTGCAGCAGAGGGCTTGGTATAAAGAAGGTTCTACGGGAGTTTTTGGCCTTTGTTACCTGTCGTCTTGTATCTCTTGCAGCAGATATGGGCATGATGTACCTGTTGGTTTCATTCCTTCAATTACCGGACATGCCGGTTAAAATAACAGCAAATATTGTTGTAATTTTATTGAATTACCTGTTCAGCAAATTCCTGATTTTTAAAAAGACTGCAATGGAGGTTTCATAATGGACACGCTATATCTGGTCATTCCCTGCTACAATGAAGAGGAGGTTCTTCCCGAAACATCAAAGCGCTTGCTGGAAAAAATGGAGGGCTTAATCGAACGGCAAAAAATTAGCGAAAACAGCCGCATCGTATTTGTGGATGATGGTTCTAAAGATAAAACCTGGGAACTGATTTCGGCCCTGCATCAGGAAAACCCGCTCTGTTCTGGGGTAAAATTGGCCCGTAACCGCGGCCATCAAAATGCGCTGTTGGCCGGGTTGATGACTGTAAAAGAGCATTGTGACATGGCAATTTCGCTGGATGCCGACCTGCAGGACGACATTGATGTCATTGACCAGTTTGTAGAAAAATATTACGAAGGCTGTGACGTTGTATATGGCGTACGCAGCGCACGAGAAACCGATACCTTTTTTAAACGCACCACAGCCGAAGGTTTTTATAAGGTGATGAAATCTTTGGGCGTTGATATTGTAAACAACCATGCCGATTACCGTTTATTAAGCAAGCGGGCATTAGAGGGTCTGGCCGAGTTTAAGGAGGTTAACCTGTTCCTCCGTGGCATTGTACCGTTAATTGGTTACAAATCGGCAGTAGTAACCTACGAACGGCATGAGCGGTTTGCCGGTGAATCGAAATACCCGCTGAAAAAAATGCTGTCCTTTGCATTTGACGGAATTACCTCTTTTAGCGTGAAGCCCATACAAATGATCACCTCTTTGGGCGTACTGATTTTTGCGGTAGGAATGCTTTATCTGCTTTATGCAGTCATTGCCTTAATTGCCGGCTGGTCATTGGCCGTATGGACCCCTGTTTTTATTTCGTTATGGGTAATTGGCGGCCTGCAGCTGGCAGCCATTGGCTTAGTGGGGCAGTACGTAGGCAAAGCATATATGGAAACCAAGCATCGCCCCCGTTTTATTATCGAAACCTTTTTAAATAAATAACCTTTCTTGGCCGGTTTCGCTTTCGTAAGCGTAAGCCGGCTATCTTTTCGTAAAATTGCAATCACTTTTTTTTCATGATATACTAAATTTTGTATATTCGTTTCACATACGCTTATGTTTATAAATTGGAGGAATGATAAGGAATGGCTAAAACCGCCGTCATTATCGGTGCAGGTCCGGCTGGGCTGACCGCAGCGTTAAAACTGTTGGAAGAAACTGACTATATTCCGGTTGTGCTGGAAATGGATAGCCAGGTCGGTGGAATCGCCAAAACCATTACCTATAAAAAAAACCGCATGGATTTAGGGGGCCATCGCTTTTTTACCAAAAACGAGCGGGTAAACACTTTATGGAATGAACTTCTGCCAATTCAGGGTTCCCCTGCGCTGGACGATAAAATTCTTGGCCGCCAAAAACCGTTAAACCGCGGCGGCCCTGACCCCGAGCAACGGGAGGAAGTCATGCTGGTGCGGGACCGAATCTCCCGCATTTATTACAACCGCAAATTTTTTGATTATCCGGTCACCCTCAATATGCAAACTATCCGCAATATGGGGTTTAGAAAAACAATCTCCGGTGGTTTCGGCTATCTGCATTCCTGTATCATAAAGCGTCCCGAGGCTTCTTTGGAAGACTTTATGATTAACCGTTTTGGGAAACCGCTTTATCATATGTTTTTTCAGGACTATACAAAAAAAGTATGGGGGAAGGACCCCTCCCAAATTGATGCCTCCTGGGGTGCCCAGCGTATTAAAGGCCTGTCGCTGAAAAAAGCAATTGCCGGGGCGCTGCGCAAAAAATTTGCAGCAACCGACGCACAGGGGCGCCAGGTGGAAACTTCGTTAATCGAACAGTTTACCTATCCCAAGCGGGGACCTGGCCAAATGTGGGAGGTAATGGCCCGCCGGGTGGTTGAAATGGGCGGACAGCTGATGCTGGGAGCCAGAGTGACCGGAATTACTGTAGAAGACGGAAAAATCACCCGAGTGCTGTGCCAGCAAAACGGCATTACAATTGCCTATGTGCCGGATGTGGTTTTCTCTTCCATGCCAATCAAAGATTTGATTCTTGCCATTGACGATGGAGTACCCATTGAAGTAAAACAGCTGGCCCGTAACCTGCCTTACCGCGACTTTATTACAGTCGGCATGTTGTTGGATAAACTGGTTCTGAAAAACCAAACCAAAATGCGCACCCTGTCTGATATTGTACCTGACTGCTGGATGTATATTCAGGAGCCGGACGTAAAACTGGGAAGACTGCAAATTTTTAACAACTGGTCCCCATACCTGGTCAACAGCCCCAAACAGACCGTTTGGGTAGGGCTGGAATACTTCTGCAACGAAGGGGACGAACTGTGGCGAATGGGTGAGGAGGATTTTATTTCCTTTGCTACTTCCGAACTTGTTAAAATCGGCATCATTCATAAAGAAGACGTAAAGGATGCTGTACAAATAAAGGTCAAAAAGGCTTATCCCGCTTATTTTGGCGTTTATCATCAATTTCACAAAATTAAAAGTTATTTAGACACCATTGAAAACCTTTATTGCATTGGACGCAACGGACAGCATCGCTATAACAATATGGACCACTCTATGCTCACTGCTATGACGGCGGTGGACGCTCTGGGCGGCAAAGCCAGCCGGGAGGATGTTTGGAATGTAAATACCGAAGAACAGTACCATGAGCAAAAAGAAAGGTCGTAGATTACGTTGAACGCAGAGATTTTATGTGTTGGAACCGAGCTGCTGCTTGGAGATATTGTCAATACCAATGCAACTTTTATTGCCCGGGGGCTGGCTGCTATGGGCATCAACCTGTTTTACCAGTCGGTAGCCGGAGATAACCCCGAACGGCTGAAACGGGCATTGAACATTGCAAAAGACCGGGCTGATTTAATTATTCTTACCGGTGGTCTGGGCCCCACTTACGATGACCTGACAAAAGAAACTGTAGCCGAGCTTGTCGGCAAAACGCTGGTGATGGACCAGCCTA
The DNA here is from genome assembly GCA_900104565.1 of Ruminococcaceae bacterium Marseille-P2935. GTDB lineage: Bacteria > Bacillota > Clostridia > Oscillospirales > Ruminococcaceae > Marseille-P2935. The sequence continues at coordinate 48,587 of LT629950.1, read as the reverse complement.
CCATGGAAAGTATTGAGGCCTATTTTAAAAAGGTGAACAGGCCAATGACCGAAAGCAACAAAAAACAAGCCATGATTCCCGAGGGTGCCACGGTGTTTGAAAACCATTGGGGAACTGCCCCCGGCTTTGGGGTAGAGGCAGACGGAAAAATCTTCATTCTGCTTCCCGGCCCCCCGCGGGAGATGGAGCCCATGTTCCAGGCCAGTGTAGTTCCATATCTGGCCCGGTTTAACGACCATGTATTTGTTTCGCAAAACATACACATATTTGGCATGGGGGAATCGGCTGTTGAGGAAACACTGCGTGACCTGATGATCGGCCTGACCAACCCAACCCTGGCGCCTTATGCCAAGGACGGGGAGGTAAACCTGCGGGTAACCGCCAGCGCACCTACCGAGCAGGAGGCAAGGGCAATGATCGGCCCGGTAATAGAACAGGTAAAGGAGCGGATTGGAGACGTTGTTTACACCACTGAAGAGGATAGCCTGCAAGCTGCATTGGTAAAGGCATTGGCTGCGCAGGGTCTCACTCTGGCTACTGCAGAGTCCTGCACAGGCGGGCTTCTCTCTTCCCGCATTGTAGAGGTTTCGGGCTGTTCTTCTGTTTTTCACTGTGGAGTATGTGCCTATTCTAATGACATGAAAGAGCAGCTTTTGGGGGTACGGCATAAAACTTTAAAGCAGTTTGGCGCTGTTTCAGAGCAAACCGCTTTGGAAATGGCCCGTGGGGTACGTAAGCTGGGCGGGGCCGATATTGGGCTAAGCACTACCGGCATAGCCGGCCCCGAGGGTGGTACTGACAAAAAACCGGTGGGGCTTGTTTATGTTGGAATTTCCAGCCCTTGGATGGAAAAAACCATTCAGCTGAACCTGTCCCGCGGCCAGTGGGACGAACGGAATTTAATCCGGTATCTGGCGGCTTCCAACGCCCTGAACCTGGCCCTGCAGGCTGTAAAGGCAAAACCGGGTACAATAACCTAACAGGTCTTGGCACAGCTGCTGCAATTTAAACCAGAACCGGCAGGAAGGCCGCTGCCATAAAGCGTTTTGCGGCAGCACCGCCTTGCAACAACTTCCCTGCTAGAATTCATATGCGGTATCAAAAATAATCAGGATGGCCGAAAAAACTTCTCACTTAATCGGTGACAACGGCCTGTCCACCTTAAATATACCCATAAATACACAATCGTCCGATGTTTGCGCTCGGAACCAATATTTTGAGAAAAAAGGCTGCCATTATGAACTAAAAATACAGCCACTAAAAATTTGTTAAAGCCTGCATTCTGCTGAATATTTTGTTCAAAACAAATGCTAAAAGGTAAAAAACATACAAACTGTCGCTCTATAATACTTCACCGAGCAGTGCTCTAAAAAGGGTATGCAACAGCTGTACGGGCGCTTTTTGTCCCTATTAAAATAATGAAAGGCTGCTTTACCTGTAGACTATATTTTGGAAAATAAATAATATGGTTGCCAATTCTGTAAAAGCTAAATTGGCAACCAATTGGAATATTAACACCGGTAGAAAATAGGAAAAAATAATAACGAGGTGCAGTTTAAGTGGAAATACTATCGAAAGACCGCTATCAGGAATATGAAGACTTTGTAAGTACGCATAGGTATGGCGGCTTTATGCAATCCCTCAGCTGGGCTAAAGTAAAAGATAACTGGGGCCACGAGGTTGTGGTTGCCCGCAATGACGATGGCCAAATTATTGGCGCCATGCTGGTTTTAATCCGCAAAATGCCGCTTGGCGCTTCCATGCTGTATGCACCGCGGGGGCCGGTGTGCGACTATTCCAAGCCGGTATTGGCCGACCTATTGGAAGGTGCCAAAGCACTTGCCCAAAAATATCATGCCATTTTATTTAAATGCGACCCTTATGTGGAAGAAACCGAACCCGAAAAAATTCAAAATTTTATTGACTTGGGGTTTCAGCACACCCCCGGTGCTGCAGAAAGTGAAACCCTGCAGCGCCGCTATAACTATATTTTACCTGATATTGGCGGCAAAACCAAAGACGAGGTATTCGCCTCATTTAGTCAAAAGGCCCGGTACAACGTTCGGGTGGCTTTGAAGCATGGGGTTGAATGCAAGGTCTGCGGCAAAGAGGGGTTGGATGACTGGATGCGTCTTTCCCGCCTGACGGCACAACGCGATAATTTTATTGACCGGCCCAAAGAATACTGTGCCAAAATGATGGACGCCTTTGGCGAGAATATACGTCTTTATTTATGCTATTACCAGGGGCAGGCAATTTCTGGTGCCATTACCAGCCAATATGCAGGCAAAACCTGTTACATCTTTGGCGCATCAGACAATGCGCACCGCAATGTAATGCCCAACTATCTGATGCAGTGGGAAATGATTCAGTGGGCAATTGAGGGTGGCTGTTACCTTTACGATTTCCTTGGTATTCCGGTAAATTGTGACCCGAACAGCCCTATGTATGGCGTTTATGAATTTAAAAAGAAATTTAACGGCAGGGTGGCCCCTTATGCCGGAGAATTTGATTATATTTTCCGTCCCTGTTTAAACAGTATGTTCCATACTGCTCAAAACCTCCGCCGCAGCTATTATTCCATGCGCAAAAAGCGGCAGGCCAAACACAACGTGAATCGAGGCTGACTATGGTAGAAATATTGACAGAAGACCGCTATGCGGAATATGAAACATTTGTAAGCAGCCATAAACACGGCAGCTTCACCCAGTCGGTGAACTGGGCAAAAGTAAAAAAAGGCTGGGATCATGCCGTTATTGTTTCCCGCGACCAGGATGGTATCATAAAAGGCGGCACTCTGGTACTGGTACGTAAAATTGCTTCTCTTCATACTGCGCTGCTTTACTCTCCCCGCGGCCCGGTCTGTGATTATAACGATGCCGAAACCCTAAAGGATTTGTTAAACGGGGTAAAACAGCTGGCGGCACGCTACCATGCTTACCTGTATAAAATAGACCCTTTCCTTCTGGAAACTGATGAGGAAGGAATTCGCCGGTTAACCGATTTGGGGTTTACTTTTACACCTGGCAAAGGCCATGGAGAAACAATTCAAACCCGGCATAATTATATGATTTGCAATTTAAAGGGAAAAACCATGGAACAGGTGCTCAGTGAGGTTGGGCGCAGGGTTCGCTACGATATGAATTATTCTGCCCGCCAAGGGGTGGAGTGTAAAATATGCCCCATAGAAAAGCTGCCAGACTTTTATAAAATTTATGAGCGTACCGGCAGGCGCGATGGTTTTTCAATTCGCCCTATCAGTTATTTGCAAGGCATTTTACAGGCCTTTCCCCAAAATTCCAGGCTCTACATTTGTTATTACGAAGGGGAACCGCTCAGCGGTGCCATTACCATCCAATACGCAGGAAAAACCGCCCATGTCTACGGGGCTTCCAGCGAAGAACACCGGGAGGTGCGCCCCAACTATTTGATGCAGAAGACTATGATCGGGTGGGCTGTAGAGGGCGGCTGCGACATTTATGATTTTCAGGGTGTTGTAATTGACCCAAACGAAAGCCCCTCCCTTTACGGCGTATATGAGTATAAAAAACAATTTAAAAACGGCGAATTGGTAACCTTTGCAGGGGAATTTGATTATATCCTGCGGCCTATGGTCAACCGCTTGGTTAATTGGGCACAACAGGCAGTTACGGCCCTGCGCAGGTTAAAAACGTCTAAACACCAATAACCGGGAATACATCCGATAAAAAGCTAAACCGGCAGCTTAAGTTGGGCCTATAAGGGGGCAACAGCTTGTAAACCATGGCTGCTATTAACGGGTTGCTTCGCTCAATTTCTGAAACGAAAGCTTTTTATTCCGGCAAATAATTTCTCAATTTGGTGTTCTCTACAGGGTGAACGCTAGGGCAAATTGATTACCCACCAGCAAAGCTAATAGTTGCTTTGTCATAAAATAACCGGTCATTTTCAATTTTAAGGCAGTCAATATTTTCTGTATACTGCTGCTTTCAACATCCTTTGGCGTGCTGCTGTTTGGGACACGAATACTGGTGCCAAGAATGCCTAGGACAGCACACTCGTTTGCTTCGGTGCTCTTTTTGCCGGGGCAGCACTTTTTTCAGGGTCCTCGTATGAATCCTAAATTCTCTTACTGTTTCCCTGACTTATGTGATAAGAGAACTTTTTTCATGTTTGTGCCGCCTGGGAGCGGCAGAATGGAGTATCGTAATGGAAATTCTAACCCCTGACCGTTATGAGGAGTACGAACAGTTTGTAAAGAATCATAAAAACGGCGGTTTTACCCAATCGGTAAACTGGGCAAAGGTAAAAAACAATTGGGAACACGCTGTGATTGTTTCCCGGGATAAAACCAGCAGAATAAAAGGCGGCGCATTGGTTTTAATTTTATTGCAGCCCCAGTTTGGTACCGCCATGCTTTATTCCCCCCGCGGCCCGGTTTATAATTACGATGATCAGGAGACGCTTTGTGATTTGTTCGTCGGTATAAAACAGCTTGCCTGTCAGTATAATGCCTATATTTACAAGGCGGATCCCTATATTCTGGAAGATGCCACGGCACAAATTGCACAATATACCAGCTTGGGGTTTTCTTTTATCCCCGGCCAAAGCCATGCCCAAACGATACAAACCAGGCAAAATTATATGATAAAAAATCTTCGCGGAAAAACCATGGATCAGGTGCTCAGCGAAGTGGGGCGCCGGGTCCGGTACGATATGAACTACTCCGCACGCCAGGGGGTGGAGTGCAGACGTTGTGGCATAGAAGCTCTGGATGATTTTTATGGAATTTATGAGCGAACCGGTAAACGGGACAAATTTTCGATCCGCCCCAAGGAATATTTAGAACGGTTTTTAAAGGCTTTTCCGGAAGACGCCAGGCTATACGTCTGCTACTACGAAGGGCAGCCCCTATGCGGCGGCATTTCGGTACAGTATGCGGGAAAAACCTGCCATGTTTACGGTGCGTCCAGCGAAGAACACCGCGAAGTTCGGCCCACCTACCTGATGCAAAAGACTATGATTGAATGGGCCGTTGAGGGGGGCTGCGATATTTATGACTTTCAGGGCGTAGTTACCGACCCGGAGGAAAACCCTTATCTTTACGGAGTGTACGAATTTAAAAAACAATTTAAAAATGGGGAGCTTGTTACCTACGCCGGAGAATTTGATTATATTTTCAACCCGCAAAAAATGGAGGAAGTAAACCGGGCAAAATAAATACCCAAAACACAATTTGCCAACAGCTACCGTTAAAACAAAACCATCTTTTAACTATTATAGCTGCTGGCTTTTACTTTGTTCAAAAATTTCTTATATTAGTACGATAAAAAGGATGCTCCATATCACAATCTGTTGAATGGATGAAGCGGTTTATTTTTTACCTGGAAGCAGCCAGATCCATCTTCCTTAAAACCAGCTGTTTTCTGATTTGAATGGGGGAACCGGCTATCTTCACCTGATACGCAGGTATCCTCATCCATATCGAACATCCATACACCGGGGCGAGGCGTTACCCCAAAGGCAGTGCGTGGCCTCCCTATTGGTAAGCCGATGTTCTATGGGTTGAATGAATAGCCGCTATAGCGTCAGCCTTCAAAGGCTGACTACGGGCTCACACAATTTTGCCGTCTTAGTATAAAAATAGCATCCTTGAAAATTATAAATTCGTAAACGTGTTGTTCGATCTGGTGCGGACATGTGCCATGTGGATTTGCATTCTAAGGTATACACTGTGGCAACCCCCACCCTTTTCAATGGTGGGCAATACTTTATACCCGGGACCTGCAATAGGCCCCACAACCAATTCTTAATATCAAAAAACCATCCTGTATTGGAAGAATCCAACACAGGATGGTTTTTCCTCTTATTAATTTTTTGAAAACATAAAATCTAATCTATAGTTACTAAAAAAGTATCGATACCATAAATCCAGCTCGGAATACAGAAGGTTTCCTGTATTCTTGCCTCATGGACAAACTGATTTGCGAGTAATCCGCCGGTTTGCCGTTTTAAATGCATCATTAACTGTATCTTGTTTTTTACCGTAAAACAGTTTTTAAAAAATCCCGGGTACGCTGGTTTTTCGGGTTGGAGAAAATCTCTTCTGGGCTTCCCTCCTCCAAAATAACACCGTCATCCATAAAAATTACTTTTGTAGCTACATCTCTGGCAAAGCTCATCTCATGGGTAACCACCACCATGGTCATATGCTCACTGGCCAGCTGCTTCATGGTAGCCAGCACTTCGCCGGTCAGCTCCGGGTCCAATGCAGAGGTTGGTTCATCAAACAGCATAATTTGGGGGTTCATCATTAAAGCACGCGCAATTGCCACCCTCTGCTGTTGACCACCCGAAAGATTGTTAGGGTGCTCCTCCAGTTTTTCTCCCATTCCCACTTTCTGTAAAAGCATCTTAGCCCGATTCAGCGCCGCATCCTTGGTCATCTTCTGAACAGATTGTGCAGGCATAATAAGATTATCCTTTACCGTCATATGGGGAAACAGGTTAAACTGCTGGAACACCATTCCCATATTGGAGGTGATCTTTTTGATCTTTGAGTTCTCAGGGTATTTCCCATCCTTAACAAGCGGTTGGCCATCTACCAATATTGTACCACCGTCCACCGTTTCCAGGTGGATTAAACAGCGCAACATAGTACTTTTGCCAGATCCGGAGGAGCCAATCACTGCAACTACGTCCCCCTGGTTCACTTCAAAATCCACGTTTTTCAGCACCTGCAGCTTGCCAAAGTTTTTTTTCAGGCCCTTTACTTCAATCAGCGACATCTCTTCTCACCTCTAATATTCCATCTTTTTTTCCAGCTTTTTAAACAGCAGCGTCAGCAGTGTATTCATAACCAAATAAATTACTGCGGCTACTGCAAAGGCTGTAGGGTTTGCACTGGAGATAACCGCTGCTTTGGCATAGTGCAAAATTTCTGGTACCGCCACTGCATACAGCAGGGAGGTATCTTTTACTAATGTAACCGATTCGTTGGTAATGGACGGCAGTGCTACACGTACCATCTGGGGAACAATAATACGGGTCATGGTTTGAAATTTATTCAGTCCAAGCACCTTGGCAGCTTCGTACTGGCCTTTTGGAATGGCAATTAATCCGCCGCGATAAATTTCGGCAAAATAGGCTGCGTAATTAATGACAAAGCCAATCACCGCTGCAGTAAAGCTTTCGAATACCAGGTACTTGCCGATTACCGGTAAATAAGGCAAGCCAAAATAGATAAAAAACAGCTGCAGCAGCAACGGAGTACCACGCAGAATATAAACATAAACGTTCGCAATCCAGCGAAGGGGAGCTATTTTGCTGCGAAGCATAAGGGTAATTAAAAAACCAAGGGGCAGCGAGCAGAGGATTACAATGAGAAACAGCCCCGTTGTTGTAACAGCGCCTTCCAATAGCGTTGGCATTAAATTAGAAATATAACTAAAATCCATGTTGTTTCTCCTCTGCAAATTTATTCAACTGGAATAGGAATCTGCAACAAAAACTTAAAAGTTTTCAACTTGGCAATGAATGGTTGCCACTGTAGCTTATACCCAATGTTGTGATGTTGGGCGTATGGTTAATCTATCTCATTATATAATAATAGCGAAGCTTGTCTGAATTGACAAGCATTTGTTTTCTAACTTGGTTAAACTTTTGGTCTTGCAGAAGCCTTCATGTAAAAAGCTTTTTCAAAATTGGCGGGGTCCGTTTTGCAAACTGTACTTTGCAAAAAAGGCCAGTTAAAACGCGGAAAGGGAGGGGCCCGCTACGCTGCGGCGCGTGCGTCTCCCCTCTCATCCTATGTTCATTCTACTTGGCTTTCCATTATTCAGCTTTGAGCAGTTTGTCTTCTCCAAACCACTTTTCAGAAATTTTTGCCGCGGTACCATCGGCAATCATTTCATCCAATGCACCAATTACCTTGTCGCACAGTTCGGTATTTCCTTTTTTAAACCCAATGGCATACTCTTCGGGAGCCAAGGATTCTTCCAAAATGGTGTAAACGCCATCTTCTTTGGCTGCATAATACATTGCAACAACCTCGTCAACAACCAAGGCATCAATGCGCCCGGTTTTCAAATCCAACAAAGCAGATACATTATCAGCATATTGTACAACCTGGCCAACTTTGGCAGAGATATCGTCCTTCGCCAATGCTTCCTCGGCGGTAGAACCAGTTTGAACTGCTACCTTTTTTCCTTCTAGGTCAGATTTTTTTGTAATATTTTTAGAAGGAATGGTTACAATTACCTGGCTGTTTGCCAAATAAGAGCGGGACAGCAGCATAACCTCGGCACGCTCTGGGTTTACCGAAAGGCCGTTCCAGATCATATCGATGCGGTCGGTATCCAACTGCAGTTCTTTGGTAGACCATTCAATGGGTTTAAACTCAACTTCAACCCCCAGACGGTTTCCTACTTCTTTTGCCAAGTCAATATCAAACCCTACCAAATTGTTTTGATCATCTCTAAAACCCATGGGGGGGAAAGAGTCGTCCAGACCAATAATTAGCTTAGAACCGTCTTTAGAAGCGGTATCATCAGTTTCGCTGTTTGGGGCAGACTGGCTGCCTTCGGAAGCAGGGCCAGTGCTGGAACTTGTTTGAGCCGGCTCAGAAGCACAGCCGGCCAAAACACCGGCAATCATCAATACGGCAAGCAGAAGGGCGGTTAATTTTTTCATATCTCATTCTCCTAAATCTTCTGGGTTTTTACACAGAATTCTCTCTGCTTTACCTATCATACACTTTAGCGTAGTAATTTGGCAATGCAGTATAACGCAACCAGATTAAACTAACAAAAGATTTCTAGCTTTTTCTTTATTTTACGCTTAAAATCTCTTTCTTTCGCAATTCAGGTTTTTGCACGGGAAGTTTCTGATTATCGGAAATTTTCCTGGTAAAAGCACACAAAAGCTATTTTTAAAACACCGGAAGAACACCCTCGAATTAAACAAAACGAACTGCAGGTTTTCAATAAATTTCTGGCTTACCGAAACCTTGCATAACAAAAATTTTCAAATAAATTGATACGCGCTGTAGCCTTTCCCCTATGCACAAAACTATCCCGCTCGTGTCCAGGCCATAATTCATTTTGCGGGTCAGGCACAAAAGTTTGGCAAAGCAATAAAAATAGCCGCAAAGCGGCTATTTTTGCGCAACGGGCTGGGCCCAACAAATTCAAATCAAAGCAGGACCAAGCCGTGAGCCCGGATGGCCAATTTTTGTTTCAGTAATCAAAAGTCCCTTTTTCAGTTTTTATTTTATGTTGCAAACATAAATCGAAGGGTACACATATCTGCAAGGCACGTGTACCGCACCGAGTACAGCGTACCTTATTTGCGTTTTATTTTACAAATCAAATGGCTATTCGATACACAGGGAATATGCGCCGTGCACTGTACCCTGCCCAATGTGCTATAGCTTCAGTAATTTTTCAAAAGTACAAAAGCATAAAAAAACTGCTATTTTTTGCCGGGACCTTTTAAAAAACGGTTAATTAAAATATAGCTTCTTTTCACCAAAGCAAAACTTGTGGGCAATGAAAAATACCCATGCAGCGCATCTGGCATACAGTAAATTTCCACATCCCCACCAGCCTCGCGCAGCTTTTGTCCATAAGCCTCCCCTTCATCCCTGAGCGGGCAAAACTCTGCGGTAATAATGAAAGTACGGGGTTGATTTGAAAAATCCTTGGCCAATAACGGGGCAAAATAAGGGTTTTCATAATCATTTGGGGAGGATATATACAGTTCCATAAATTCACAGATTCGTTTAGAAGTAAGCAGATAATCACTGCCATTTTCTACTACCGAGGCATAGGGGGAGGATGGGGTATGGTCGGAATAGGTTGCCGGATAAAGAAGGATTTGGCTGCCCGGCAGGAACTCCCCTCTGTCTCTTGCCATCAGCGAAACCGCTGCTGCCAAGTTACCGCCGGCACTATCCCCAATCAAGGTAATCTCTTCTGGTTTTACCCCCAGTAAATCCGTATTTAAAAAAACCTCTCGGGCTACAGCATAACAATCTTCCACAGCTGCCGGAAACCGGTGCTCCGGCGCCAGCCGGTAATCCACCGAAACCACCACTCGCTGGGTCATGCGGGCCATATCCATACATACTCGGTCATAGCTGTCAATATCCCCGGTTACCCAGCCACCGCCATGGAAAAACAGGAGTACCGGATGGTTGAGGCCATCGGGCAGGGAAAAAATTCGTACCGGCACCTTGTGATCGCCGCAGGAAACCTCATGGTCCCAGGTGCGGTAACGCGGGTCTTTTGGGTGCATCTTATTCAGCTTTTTTAACTTCCGTTCAATCAAATAAGTTTTTCGCACATCTGGATCAGGGTAAGACAACACTTTTAAAGCTGCTTTTACGGCTTTGCTGATTGCCACTGCTTTCGCCTCCCCATTTGTTAATCAGCTTCAGTATACCACACTCTTACCAATACAACAATCAAATCCGTCTGCTGAACACAGTTTAAACATCTTATAAGAGCTTACTCCCTACACTGCCCTAAGGGCCCTCCTCGCATTGCTAATTCCATATTCCGGGGCAAAAATGCTCCCCCAATCTTATTATTTTCATAAAAACAACACCATTTTCCCTAAAATAAAAGTTTTCCTGCTACTTTATTAAAACTATGCGATCCACCTATCGGTCCCAGCCCTTATGCTCCATAAAAACTGCCTACGACAGTTTTTATATAGTTACCTTGGCAGGTCTTCTATATTCCATTCACGCCGGTCAAATCGCTTCTGGTCTGACAAGAATATTTTTCTCTATGATGAATCACCTTTTCCTGCTTAATCCAACCAGCGGGGCTCCACTTATCGGCAGAAAAAGCGGGTACCATTTTTATGGTACCCGCTGTCATATTAAAATAGTTTTTTAATTGCTGCGGCGCCTTCCAGCTAAGCGCAAAATATATACAAACAGGTTGATAAAGTCCAAATAAAGCTGTAGTGCAGAAAAAATAGATGCCTTTGCGGCCATTTCCGGGTCAGCGCCAAAGGCTTGGTGATACCGTCTTATCTTTTGAGTATCATAGGCAGTGAACCCCAGAAAAATACCTATACCAATAAAACACATAATACGTTCAAAAGCTTCCAGCGGAATAAAGATAGAAAGTACCCAAAATAATGTCAAAAAAATTGCACCGCTAATAAGGATATAGCGTGTTTTGCTTAAATCCGCTTTTGTAAAATAGCCCACCAGAGCCATTGCCCCAAAATACAGGGAGGTATAACCAAACACCAGCAGCAGGCTGGTCATTTCGTACATTAAAAAATATGCCGAAAATACAATTCCATTAATGGCAGCATAAAGGAAAAACATCCCCCTGGCCATTCCAACTGACATTTTGGTAATGCGGGAAGATAAAAAAATTACAACAAACAATTCTGCGGCCAGTAAAATGAAAGGAAGATACGGGACCGCGAAAAGATAAAAAACTGCCTGCGTATAGTACCCTGTAAAAGCTACCAAAAAAGTGAACAGTAATCCCAAAAACATCCAACCAAAGGTTTTGGCCGTGTAGGTTCCGATTGGTTCTCTATATTGTTCCTCATAATATGCAGAAGTTTCTGTCATATGTTCGTTCATTCAATGCCTTCCTCCTTTTGTAGTTAGTATTATTATAATCCAAACGGTTTTATTTTTCCAGTTTTTTTACAATATACCGTCCAGCGTGTCAAAATTTCAAATTACCACCCAAATGATACGATTATAAAAACATATAAACGGGCATAACCGGTATTGATTCCAAACTGGCCAAAGCTTCTTATAGCATTGTAGCAGATGTTGAAGGTTTATTCGTCTGGCAACACCATTTGTTATGGTATTGTTTTTTGTGAATTCATATGATAACATGAACTTAATAAGAATTATTTTCATTACTATTGACTATTTTAACTGCTATAAGCCAATTTTTTTTAATTTTTCATGCCTTCGTCTGAAAAATGGCAAAAGCAAATGCAAAACAAAAGGAGACGACCAATATGTACAACTTTGACAAACTGCTGGACCGTAGGAATACCGACTGCAACAAATGGGATGCTTTGGAAAAGAATTATGGAAACGCCAACCTCATGCCTTTTTGGGTAGCAGATATGGATTTTGAAGTGCTACCTGAATTAAAAGAGGCTTTAATCAAAAGGGCGTCCAGTACAACCTATGGCTATTCCTACCCCAACGAACAATATTACGCAAACATCATTCGCTGGTACCAAAAACGCCACGGTTTAAAGGTCAAGCAGAATGAAATTCTGAATGTGCCTGGGGTAGTTACCGGTTTTGCTTTTGCAATTGCGGCATTGGCGCCAGCTGGGTCTAAAATATTAATCAACACCCCGGTTTATCATCATTTTATGAACTCCATTCAACTGCAGGGGTTTGAACTGGTAGATTCTCCGCTCATCTGTGAGGAAAACGGCTATTACCATATTGACTTTGAAGATTTGGAGCGCAAGCTAGCAAGCGGGGTAAAAATTTATTTGATGTGCAGCCCCCACAACCCGGTTTGCCGGGTTTGGACAAAGTATGAACTGCAAAAAATCACCCAGTTATGCGAAAAATACCAAGTGCTGATTGTTTCGGATGAAATTCATTCCGACCTGGTATTCAAAAGCCATGTACATACTCCTATTTTAATGGCGTCAGACTATGCCGCCAGTCATTCGGTGCTGATTGCAGCACCCAGCAAAACCTTTAATATTGCGGGTATCTCCTCTTCCTTTATGATTGTGCCTAACCCCGAACTGCGCACTAAAATAAACAATATTCTAAAGGCATTCCACGCTGGTGTAAACCTGTTTGGGTTTATTGCTTCAGAAGCTGCCTACGGGTATGGGGAACAATGGCTGAATGAATTAAACCTCTATTTAGAGGAAAACGCAAAATTTGTGTGTGATTATTTCAAAAAACATCTGCCGCAGGTAAAAGTAACTCCGCCTGAAGGCACCTACCTGATGTGGTTGGATTTTTCGGCCTTTGGGCTTTCTCAGGATGAGCTGATGGAAAAGCTGGAAAAACAGGCGGGTGTTGCATTGAATAACGGGGATATGTTCCAGCCGGCCCACCCGGGTTATGTACGTTTTAATATTGGCACCCCCCGCTTTTATATAGAAAAAGGCCTTCAAAAAATTGTGGAAGCGTTTGCCGGTTAAACCAGAGAACATGATTCAGGCAGTTCCCGCTATACCATCCGTTGTTTATTGAAATAAATTGCCAGAAACATTCTTCTCTGTAACAGAACTGTGCGTTTGTTTTTTTAACCAAAGACGACAGGTTCCGCAGAAAACCGCAGTCTTGTCATAAAGCACCTGCCTTCAAAAGGCCGGTGGGCAGGCCTCCTTCTTGCAAATAATTTTCATGGTAAGGAAACATGAGGTTATGTGCTTTCAAATGCGCCGCCTTACATTTCCGCTTAATAATACATATTTACTCCATAGCCTTTTCCTGTGAACCGCTTGTTCACAATGCGCTATTTTTATTGATGATATTTACAGTAAGGCTGTAAAATAAAATGCCGGTAAACGCAGCGGAATGGAGCATTGGTATGTTAAAAGACCGTAATCAGCAGGAAATTCAACAAAAACTACAGGCAGAAATGGTCAAAAACAATTTGGATGCATTGGTTCTTTCCTCTCCCGAAGCAATTTTTTATGCAACTGGTTATGCAAGCTCCTTTTTATATACCAGCTGGAATATAGGCACCACCCTGGCCATAGTGCTGGCAGACGGCCCCTGTGAAGTTGTGATGGTAGAATTTGAGCGTCCAACCTTTTTACGGGAAACAAATCATCAGATGAAATGCAACACCTACCCTAATTATATTTTTATTGATGATGACGAAGCAGACCAGGGGGAAAAATCGGCCCAGCCCGATTTAAATACCTCCCTGCGGATTGCCGCAGAAATAATTCATGCTAAAAAATCTAATCCAAGGGTTGGAATGGAGCTGGATACGCTTCCCCATTCTCGCTTTGAATACGCTTTTCAGGTATTTGGCAAAGAAAACCTGGTAAACTGTCTGGAAGTGCTGCGCAGGGTACGCGCTATTAAAACCGACTGGGAAATAGACGTACTGCGCAGGGCTGCCATTGGCGCTGAACGGGCAATGCTGGAATGCGCCCACTATATAGAGCCCGGCTGGTCAGAGGCAGACATCTGGAATGCTTTCCGGGACGCTTGCTACCGCCAGTACCCGGACGTAAACAATATTGGCTTTGTCCCCTCTTTCGGAAATAATTACGCTCCTATGTTTATTCCAAACCCCGACGTTATTGTAAAGGAAGGGGATATTATCCGTCTGGATAACGGGCCGGTAATCGATAATTATAATTCTGACCTTTGCCGCACCTTCGTGCTGGGTAAGGCCCGGCCCGAGCAGGAAGAGATTTATAGAATTTTAAAGAAAGGCCACGACCGTGAGATGGAATTGATTGGCCCAGGCGTTAAAATGAGTGATGTATTCCACGAGGTGATGGACACCATTTACAAAGCCGGCATGACCCCCAAGTATAAACGGGGGCACTTAGGCCATTCGGTGGGCTGCAATAAATATATTGAAGAATACCCGATTATTTCGGCCGAAAGTAACGATGTGTTTGAAGTTGGAATGGTGCTGTGCATTGAAACCCCTTATTACAGCTCGAAGCTGGGTGGGTTTAATCTGGAGGATGAGATCGTCATCACAGAAAACGGCTATGAGCGCTGGACCCATGTAAATGAAAATTTATACTGGGGCAGATAACAATATTCTCCCGCAAAAGCCATATCCCCCCAAACACCCAAACAATCATTTGAAGGTTTTTTGATCAACCATAAACGGCGGCTTTTGTAGTCAAACAGCGTACGAAAAAAGGGGGATTTTTCAAAAAACATTCCTGCAAATGATTTTTAAGATTTCAGGGGTTTGTTCATAATTAAATTCATTCCAATTTCCTGAATATAAAAAGAGGAGCTTACTGCCTATACCGGCAGTAAGCTCCTCTTTTTATTTGTTACTACACAAAAGATAAGAACATTTTGGGAATAACCTTGTTCAAATAAAAGCCGTCTAACCAATACGTGAGCTGCCCTTCCCCATAAATTTTATTTTGTTGGCAACACAGCATGGTACTTACAATTTTGCTTTGCACACCCAATGGTCGGGCTCTGTACAAAACTTCTATAATTCCTCTCATATGCTCCACCTTTGGTTACGAGTAAACTCTGCATATCAATCTTTATTTTGTCAGTCTAAAAATTTTTGTTATTCACAGCCTTTTTGAAACCACGGGTACAGTCCGTGGTTTTTGCGCACCCGCTGAATCAAGAAGAAAAGTTATTTCCCGTTTTTTAACACATTACACAAAAATTGAACACACAAAATATTTATCACCGAATACGCATAGAACGCCCTAGTTTTTTTAACGGAATATCATTTTGTTTTCGATGTTTCGCCCTCCAAATTGTTTTAGAATACCGCCGCTCCATTGAATCAGCTGTTCATATGCCTGCCGGCACATGCTGTCGTCAAATATTTGGGGCAAATTTTCTCGATATTGGCTTAAAATTTCTGCCTCAGTGCCAGCCAGAAGCAGGGACAACTGCTCTTTATTCCCAGCGTATTTCCCCTGCTCCAAGTAACTTTTTGCCTGAAGCAGAAAAAAAGCAGCTTTATATAAAGACGGCAGGTTAGCCTTAGCATCTTCAAACAAAAAGCTGTGGCAACTTGCATGATAAAGGTTGCCCGCCCCCATTATTACTGCCTGGCGGACTTCCTCGGAACCAACGAGGCTTAGAATTTGATCGAGTGAACCATAAAAAGGCTTTGTATCATAGCAGAATTGGAATAAATCGGCCACCGGCCAACACAGAAGCTCTTCCCTGCCGGATAAAAAGCCGCATACCTTTTCTGAAAAAGGAATTGTGCGTACAATTTCGCGATAGGTTTGCAGGTCGTCAACATGCAGTTCTTCCATAATTACTACGACGTCAATATCGCTCTGCTCGGTAGCCTCACCGCGCTGCCAGCTACCCTGCAGCCCGGCAAACCACAGTTTCGGTCCAAAGGCTTCTTTTACTTTTTGCGTAAGCTGATCCATCCAGTCTGTAATACAAAATTTCATCATACTCTCCTAACGCACCTGGGCGTAAATACAGGAATCGTAAAATTCTCCATTTTTATAAACGCTTTTTTTCAATATCCCTTCCAACCGGAAACCAGCCTTTTCCAGCGCACGGCGGGATCCGGTATTGTAGGCATATGGTTCAGCAAAAATCCGCACCAGGTCATACCTCGAGAATGCTTCCTCACAAATTTGGCGGATCGCCCCGGTCATGATTCCACGCCCCCAATAAGGTTCTCCCAGCCAGTAGCCAAGTTCGGCACTTTTGCGGTATACGTCGTCCTTTACCAATAAGCCGATGCTGCCAACTGCTGCCCCATCCACTTCAATCGCATAGCAAAGCTGCTTTTCTTCACTGCTTTGCATACAGCTTATAATATATTGCTCGGCATCCTCCAGAGCATACGGGTGAGGAAATATGTCCCGCAAATTCGCAGCAATCTTTGGGTTGTTGGCTAACCGGTAAATGGAATCAGCATCCTGGGGCTTCCATCTGCGCAAAGAAAAATTCATTCGAACCCGCTCCTGTTTTTTGATATTTTTGATAAATGGAACGATGGAAGCATACAGTTTTTCGCTGTGTACAACATAGCTTCCATGGCTTTCACCAGGCAGAATCATACATTTACTGCCGGCAATATTGGCAGCAATGCTTAAGGTATGCTTTTTTTGAATCAGATCCCGCTGGCCTGCCAAAACCAATGTGGGGATTTTAATTTTCTGCAAATCTTTCACTGGAATTCGCGGTTGGGTAAGCATCAGTTTCCAGTTTGGGCTGCGGGTAAGCAGATACATAAATTTTCCCGTCATGCGGAACGTGGGTTTCAGCCCGGATGGGTCCAGGTTTGCCCCGCTTATCATTAGGCCGGAAAGCATATCCGGATAATGGATTGCCAACAAAAGGCCAATAATTCCGCCATCGCTAAACCCATAAAGCAGCGGTTTTTTCAGGCCTAGAGCCAGAATAAACTGTGCCGTGTCTTCCATCATGTCAAAATAAGACAGGGAATTCACCCGCTGGCTGCAGCCATGGCCCCGGCTGTCCAGCGCAAAGACTGTGTGTTCCCGGCTAAGCTTGGGAACAATCTGATCAAAAATCTGCCCGCTCTCCCCATTGCCGTGGAGCAGTAAAATCGGCGGCCCTTCGCCTGATTTTTCATAATGAATCTGCACATGATTGACTGTAATATTCATTCCATCACCCTCTGCCTACAGTATACCATTTTTGCAAAGCGTATGGTATATGAAGAACCACAGGGAATCTGATCTACTCATTATTATGGTCCTTCAAGGGCAAAGGGCAATCATGCCAGTCATACCTTTTGTTTAAAATATCATAACCTTCCCTACGAATAAAACCAAAGACTTTGACAGAGTGTCTGGTTCTTCCTACACAAAAACCCTCGGGCGCTTACCTCCATCTCAATGGTCTACCCATCCAAGGGCAAAAGAATATAAGTCACGCCTTGTGTGAAAAGAATGATCAGGACATACACAAACCGTCAGTTTCCATGCCTATATGCTCCAATTCATTTGTGTGAAATATTTCATTATTCACTCCCCTTCGTACACAAACATAGAATAAAGAGGATTAAATTTTAAGAAAGGGTCTTGAAAGGAATGAATACATGCAATTATTCTATGGATTATACCGACTATGGTCCTGAACCATTTATTACCAATATTGTAAGGGCGGTTAAAAATAACAATACTTTTCGAACTGCCTTATGGACCGGGAATCACCTGCAGTTAACTATGATGTGCATCCCGGTAGGAGAGAGCATTGGTTTGGAGTCGCATCCGAATATAGACCAGTTTTTATGTATTGTCGAGGGCAGCGGTTTGGCAAAAATGGGCAGCAGTAAGGATCGGTTAAATTATCAAAAAGGTGTCTGTGAAAACAGTGCAGTTTTTGTTCCCGCCGGTACATGGCACAACCTGATTAATACAGGCAGCAGGCCTCTTAAATTATATTCAATTTATGCTCCTGTACAACACCCCAGGGGCACTGTGCATAAAACCAAAGCCGATGCCTTGGCTGCTGAGGAAGAACACGGTTAAGTTTAGTTTCAGTTAAAAAACAACTCAGCTTAGCGTAAAATGAAAGGGCCTGCTGTTGTATAAAAAGTCACGCCCTCACTCGGCAGTGCCTGGGGAGGGGCAAATTAAAACTGCCGCAATCAGTGATCATAATTTTATAAGGAATGACCAAAAGGCCATGCGTTATACCAGGGTACAGACGCCTAATGACTGAACCCCTTATTCGTTATTCAAACACCTGTTTTACCATAAAACAGGTGTTTTTAATATGATGATATCCCCAAAGCAGGCAGGACGCCCCCATAGCCCCTGAGGCGGAGTCTACGAGATACAATGAAAACAACCCTGCGGGACGATTTGTTCCGCAGGGCCATTTTTTGAAAAACAAATTGGCTTTTCTTCAAATTCTATAATATTTTACCCATGTCTGGTCTTGATTACCCCTGTACCCAGTATCAAACCCCTGTGTAATGGTGGAACAAAAGTGTATTTGCAAATTTGAATAAATATTCCATCAGGAACAACAGATAGAAGGCGTCCTATCCAGACCGCCGCCTGGCAATGTTTTTTAGCTCACCGGTTGGATTATGGTTGTTTTATACCTCGGGTAAGTTAAAGCATTTTCAGCCATCTTATTTTTCATCGCCGTAGTAGGCCTTGGTGTAAATTTCCTGAATTTCGCTTACCAGTGGGTAACGGGGGTTGGCAGTGGTGCACTGATCCTCAAAAGCTTTGTAGGAAAGTTCCTCCACCTGACCCATAAATACATGCTCCTCCACACCACACTCCCGAATACTTAAGGGACGTTCCAGGTCCTTCATCAGGCTGCGAATCGCTTCAACCAGCGATTTTACTCCCTCTTCGGTCGTCTTGGCAGGCAGGCCCAGATAACGTGCAATCTTCGCATATTTTTCGTCCGCGATAAACTCTTTATACTTGGGGAAAGCTGCAAACTTCGTAGGCTTCTGCGCATTATATTCAATCACATAAGGCAGCAGCACCGCATTGGCACGCCCATGAGGAATATGGTATTCCCCGCCCAGCTTATGGGCCATGGAGTGGTTTAAGCCAAGGAAGGCATTGGTAAACGCCATACCGGCAATTGCTGAAGCATTGTGCATCTTCTCCCGCGCCAGTTTATCCTCAGACCCGTTCGTATACGCCCTTCTCAAGTATTCGAACACCAGCTCAATCGCCTTCATGGCAAGGCCGTCGGTATAATCGGAAGCCATAACCGAAACATATGCTTCAATCGCATGGGTCAGAACATCCAAACCGGTGTCTGCTGTAATCGATTTTGGCATGGACATACAGAACTGAGGGTCAATAATGGCAACATCGGGAGTCAGCTCGTAATCCGCCAGCGGGTATTTGATGTTGCCGTTCTTTTTATCGGTAATAACTGAAAAGTTGGTCACTTCCGAACCGGTGCCCGAGGTGGTTGGAATGGCAACCAACTTGGTTTTTGCACCTAGTTTGGGGAAGCTGAAGGTCCTTTTGCGAATATCGAGGAAGCGCAGACGCAGCCCGTCAAAGGATGTGTCGGGATGCTCGTAAAATAACCACATTCCCTTTGCCGCGTCAATGGCCGAGCCGCCGCCCACTGCAATAATAACGTCGGGCTGGAAAGCATTCATTGCCTCAACGCCCTTCATAATGCACTCAACCGACGGGTCAGATTCCACGTCCGAATAAATTTCACTGTGGCAGTATTCGGTGCGTTTTCTCAAATAATAAAGAATCTTATCAATATTTCCAAGCTTTACCATCATGGGGTCTGTAACAATAAACGCTCGGCTAATATCAGGCATCTTCTCAAGATATTGAATAGAGTCCTCTTCAAAGTAGATTTTTGGGGGGATTTTAAACCACTGCATATTTACCCTCCTCTTGGCAATGCGCTTTTTATTGACAAGGTTAATGGTGGAAACATTCTGTGAAACAGAGTTTCCTCCATAAGAGCCGCAGCCAAGGGTAAGCGATGGGGTGTTGGTGTTATAAATATCGCCAATAGCACCTTGGGAAGAAGGTGAGTTGACAATAATACGGCCAACCTTCATTTTCTGGCCATAGCGCTCGGCAAGCTCCTTGCTGCCAGTATGAATCACTGCGGAATGGCCCAGGCCACCCAGTTCCAGCATTTTATTTGCAAACTTAAAGCCCTGGTCGGTATTTTGCGCTACAAAATAGGCTAAAATCGGACTGAGCTTTTCACGGCTAAGCAAATATTTTTCGCTTGGCTCGGGCAGCGGGGCAATCAAAATTTTTGTCTTTTCTGGCACCTTTATTCCGGCCTGTTCGGCAATCCAGTTAGCCGATTTTCCAACAATAACCGGGTTAACTGCCTCTTTTGCCGCATTCATTGCAAACGCAGTAAGTCTTTCTGTTTCGTCCGGGTTTAAGAAGTAACAGTTGTTGTCTGTCATAAACTTCTCAAACGCAACTTGAATCTCTTTATCTACAATGACAGCCTGTTCAGATGCGCAAATCATACCATTATCGAAGGTTTTGGACATCATCAGGTCAATGCAGGCCTGCTTCAGGTCACAGGTCTTTTCAATATAGCAGGGAACATTGCCGGGGCCTACGCCCAATGCTGGTTTTCCCGCCGAATAAGCTGCTTTTACCATGCCGGGCCCACCGGTAGCAAGAATTGTGGCGACACCGGGATGGCGCATCAGGGTATTGGTAGCCTCAACCGAAGGATATTCGATCCACTGAATAAAGTCCTTCGGTGCACCGGCCTGAATACCAGCTTCGTAAACAATTCTGGCTGCTTGCGCCGAACACTGCTGCGCGGAAGGATGGAAGCCGAATATAATGGGGTTGCGGGTTTTGGCCGAAATGATACTTTTAAACAAGGTGGTCGAAGTTGGGTTAGTAGTGGGGGTAACCCCGCAGATAACACCCACCGGCTCGGCTACCTCAACATAACCCTCCATTTCATTTTCGTCTACAATGCCAACCGTTTGCTGATGTTTAATACTGTGCCAAATATATTCGGTTGCAAACATATTTTTAATAACCTTATCTTCATATACGCCGCGGCCTGTCTCTTCCACCGCCATTTTAGCCAGTTTCTCGTGTGCATCCAGCCCTGCCAAAGACATTTCGTGCACAATATGGTCCACCTGCTCCTGATTTAGTTTTAAAAATTGATGCAGGGCAACCGTTGCTTTTTTCACCATTTCGTCAATCATTTTCTGTATATCGATTGGATTTGCCTGAACCTGAACATTTTTATCTGCCATAACAAATTTCCTCCTAACACATATTACATTCCCTTTGGACCTTGGTATTATCCGTTAACTCTCAACAATTAACCAATTTGTTAATTATTTAACAATATTATACCGTCTAAGAATATTCCCGTCAAGTGGTTTTTGATAATTTTTTAACAATTTATAATTTGTCTTTTTTTAATTCAAATTATTTTCCTACTGCTTGTCATAAAGCTCCTTCAGGAACTTGTACCATTGATAAATTGTGTTGCTGTCATCATTTCACGCACCCCATGCGGGGTGCGACGGGGCTAGGAGGCCTCACAATCAATTGTTTATCCATTTCAACTCACGCACCCCATGCGGGGTGCGACTTGGGTTGCTGGGCATGGCTGTTTCAGCAGGAAATTTCAACTCACGCACCCCATGCGGGGTGCGACTAAAAATTCAGATATTCGATATCCCGTATACAAATTTCAACTCACGCACCCCATGCGGGGTGCGACCTAGAGCATCCGCATAATGAGGTGAATTTATGTTAGATTTCAACTCACGCACCCCATGCGGGGTGCGACAATTTTATGTCCAATATCTTGTTCCCTCTGGGTAATTTCAACTCACGCACCCCATGCGGGGTGCGACATCTTCCATAGATAGCCCCAGTTCGCAGCATCTATTTCAACTCACGCACCCCATGCGGGGTGCGACATCAGCGGGTCGGTGTCCGATACTTTAATTTTTAAATTTCAACTCACGCACCCCATGCGGGGTGCGACTTCTGCGGCTCCTTCGTTTGCATGCCACTCATAAAATTTCAACTCACGCACCCCATGCGGGGTGCGACTCGCCCTATATGGTTCATAGTTACATTTACTGCAATTTCAACTCACGCACCCCATGCGGGGTGCGACACAATTCGGTTTAACATGTCACATTCATTACTAATTTCAACTCACGCACCCCATGCGGGGTGCGACCACTCGGCAGCACCGTCCTTTTTAACCTCAATGATTTCAACTCACGCACCCCATGCGGGGTGCGACTCAATCAATGTCATGATGTGACCCCCTTAAAATGGATTTCAACTCACGCACCCCATGCGGGGTGCGACCACGAGATTGGCTGCCCCGAGATTGGCTCCCACATTTCAACTCACGCACCCCATGCGGGGTGCGACCTTACCTCCTACGTCTGGAGGCTGCGCGCATTTAATTTCAACTCACGCACCCCATGCGGGGTGCGACTTGCGTATATATCTGCTTTCGAAACGGAATTTCCAATTTCAACTCACGCACCCCATGCGGGGTGCGACTACTATACCGGAAAACATTGGAGCCGCAGGCAAATTTCAACTCACGCACCCCATGCGG
Organism: Ruminococcaceae bacterium Marseille-P2935; assembly: GCA_900104565.1. GTDB lineage: Bacteria > Bacillota > Clostridia > Oscillospirales > Ruminococcaceae > Marseille-P2935. The sequence goes on along the minus strand of LT629950.1, from coordinate 25,852 downwards.
GGTGCGGCCTTGTATATTATATAGTGTAGGATAGGATAGGCAATTTCAACTCACGCACCCCATGCGGGGTGCGGCCACTTGTATATTATATAGTGATTGTAGGATAGGAATTTCAACTCACGCACCCCATGCGGGGTGCGGCTTTTAGACGGTATTTTTCCAGTTTTGTTGGAAATGATTTCAACTCACGCACCCCATGCGGGGTGCGGCGGTTTTGTTCGGTATCTCGCATAATATCTACTAAATTTCAACTCACGCACCCCATGCGGGGTGCGGCTAGATGTAGCGGGTTAGTTTGATCAGAGTGAGATTTCAACTCACGCACCCCATGCGGGGTGCGGCGTGTAAATATATTTACACAATATATAGTGTAGGAATTTCAACTCACGCACCCCATGCGGGGTGCGGCACACTAATACTAGATGTAGCGGTTAATTTGATCAATTTCAACTCACGCACCCCATGCGGGGTGCGGCTAATAATTGTAATATTTGATCAGAGCGAGGGAGTATTTCAACTCACGCACCCCATGCGGGGTGCGGCGAAAGGTGTGTTTTTGTGGCGAAGAAATCAAAAGATTTCAACTCACGCACCCCATGCGGGGTGCGGCAAGTTAAGCTTTAGCAACCGGCGAATTTTTATTTGATTTCAACTCACGCACCCCATGCGGGGTGCGGCGGCGATACAGCGAAGCCTGACCAAAGCCATAGCATTTCAACTCACGCACCCCATGCGGGGTGCGGCTGCAGTTCTTTTCCTATGATTATTTCTTTTCCCATTTCAACTCACGCACCCCATGCGGGGTGCGACTTTCCGCGCTTATACGCTACCAGCAGCCCCGGCATTTCAACTCACGCACCCCATGCGGGGTGCGACCTATGCGCGTATTTTTGCTTTGGCTGTGCGAAATTATTTCAACTCACGCACCCCATGCGGGGTGCGACCTCCCCCTGCTTTTAACTGATTCTCCACAATGGAATTTCAACTCACGCACCCCATGCGGGGTGCGACGGGCTGTGGGTTCTTCTTCCCAGCCCATCAGGTATTTCAACTCACGCACCCCATGCGGGGTGCGACATCCCCCCATTAAGTTTATAATTTGATTCAATTTAATTTCAACTCACGCACCCCATGCGGGGTGCGACTCAATTAATGAAGAAGGCTGTGCAGACGAATATATTTCAACTCACGCACCCCATGCGGGGTGCGACGTTACTAATTTCGCGTTTTCTGATGATATTAAAAATTTCAACTCACGCACCCCATGCGGGGTGCGACAGCAGTGGAGTTGTAATTGAAATCTCCTGCGATAATTTCAACTCACGCACCCCATGCGGGGTGCGACTTTACACAATATATAGTGTAGAATAGGATAGGCAATTTCAACTCACGCACCCCATGCGGGGTGCGACTACATATGGTGTAGCTGTAGTGATCAGAGTGAGGATTTCAACTCACGCACCCCATGCGGGGTGCGACGTTGTTTAGAAAGGAAGTCATATGACAGACAGAATTTCAACTCACGCACCCCATGCGGGGTGCGACTTGTACGAAACAATAAAAACACTTTGTGATGAAAATTTCAACTCACGCACCCCATGCGGGGTGCGACCGCACCGCCGAGAACCAAAAAACCAGTACACAACAGATTTCAACTCACGCACCCCATGCGGGGTGCGACGATTTGACTGATGAGATGTATCTGGTTGAGAAGATTTCAACTCACGCACCCCATGCGGGGTGCGACCAACCGATTTGACAGCATGTTCGATTGTGATTGAATTTCAACTCACGCACCCCATGCGGGGTGCGACCGCAAAATATTGTGCATTCATACGGTCGCACAGTCAGCAATTGGGGTGGACAAAATACTTAAAAACTTTTTTGGCTTACCAAAACTAATATTACGGCTTAAAAACAGTTCTTTTTCAGGCGAACCTACATTGATTTTTCAATCACTGAATGTTCGCCTCATTTTGTTTACACAATAATGACCCCCTCAGGGTTATACGTCTCCTTCGCTCCAATGTGTTCAATCCGTTTTTCCCAGTTGTTTCCTAAATAATAGAACCTCAAACTGTCCTGGCTGGCATCAATAAGGTCAATCAGTCTGTTCTTAAGCTGCAAAAATTTGCCGTAATCTAAATCCGCCTCGAAGATGGAGTTTTGCACACGCTGTGCATGATTTTGGCAAGCTTTTGCCACCTTTCGCAAGCGAGTTCTGCCTTCCTTATCTGTCGTGCTAACATCATAGCTAATTAATACCATCATTGTTATCACCTACTTTTGTAAAAAACATGGATACTCCTCTAAATCACCCCTTACAAATTTTGCAAGCAAATTACTTTGGATGTATGGAAGCAACCCCAATTGTATTTTTTGTTTCAGATAAGGATGCATCATATCCGACCGTTTCTTTTGCTGCCATTCGGTAATCACCTTTTTCCTGCCATCTGCATTCAGAAACACCGCTCCGCTTGCCTGGCGTTCAAAATCCTTTTCCCCTAAAATTTTAAGGTTGAACATGGTTAAAGTCAGACGTTCAGCAATACAGCGTGTTTCCTCAACAAGGTCGCAAGCAAGGGAGCATCTGCCACTGCGCAAAGAATGGCAAAACCCAATATAACTGTCTAACCCCACTGTTTCAAGAGCCGATGCAAATTCATTTACATATAGGGTATACAAAAAAGATAACACTGCATTAACCGGATCAAGCGGCGGACGTTTTGTTCTTACCTGAAACGCAAGGGCCTCCTCTTTCCCCTTAAGCAGTTTTCCAAAAACAGAAAAATACTGTTGCGCGCAATTGCCTTCAATTCCAATAATCTGCTCGATACTCTGCGCTTCATAAAGGGATGCAATGCCGCTTTTCAAGCCTTGCAGCACCGAGTCTATCTGACTATCGTCACGCAGGGAAGGGTTATCATGGCATGAGCGGCGAATTAGCTGAATAGTATTGGCAAACTTTGCAGCCATTGTATTTTGTGCTAAAAGAATACTGTCTGTACGGAACCTGTCAATCTGGGCGACGCGCAGATGAACGTTGCCACGGGTTTCGCCGCACACTTTGGCAAGAAATTTTCCAGTAGGCGAAATAAAATGAATAGGTATCAGCTTCTCTACGCACTTTCCCATAAAGGCGGGAGAACACCCAAGATAGCTGAAGCACACAATGCCCTCCACGTTATCAAAGGGAATCCGAAATTTTTCCTTTCCTTCCAGCAAACAAACAATATTTTCTCCATCCAGGCTGAGATACGCTTGTTCCTGCGTAATGTAAACGGTGTTTAATAATTTTCGCATGGCTCCTCCAAACATTCCTTAATTTGCTGTGAAACAGCTTTTATCCTACTACTTTTAACTGGCATACACATGTCCTTCATGGAACAGCCCTGGCAGTTCTGCCCTTTCATAATAGGAGGAATTTTGGATTCATCTGCATAGCCCCGCATTTGCTGCAATGTACTGCGAAGCTTTTCATCATACTGTGCATATTCCTCCCTAAAGGGCAAGGAAATACGTTTTTTGGTATCTGCATAATAAAGCTCACATTCACAATTACAACCAAAGCAGGCATCCACGCATATTTTCTGTGCAAAAACCTGCAACGCATCATCTATAGAAAACGACTTATCTTTTGGCATGGTAGGCTTATACTCCACAATGCAAAGGCGATATGGCTGCCCGTTTTTTTCTATCGCCACCCCATATGCAGATGGTATCAGCTCAATACAATCCACCACACCATAAATGGAATAGGCGGGGTCGTCATTGTATACCGATACCGCTGTTAAAACCCGCTTGCCTTTGCTGCTATACCGGTTGTTTGAGCCATGTACACGCTCGTGCAGCAAATTTGCCTTTACCACGTAGTAGTTTTCTGCCCATGCACAGTTAATATTCATCAGCCCCCACCGGTGGGGGCAATAGGTAAAGTGCTGAATGTCCCGAATTCTAATCTGTATCACAGCTTTGAATCAAAGGTAACACCATCCGGCATTTCCTTGTCCACAACAATATCATAGTCGTGTATAGAACGGGGCGGTAGTGGGGAATTGTTCTGGGTAACGGTTATTTTATCAAACAGGAGATGGGACGGGCAGTTACCCAATGGGTTTTCGTGGCGGAATGTATATAATTTTCTCAGGCACATTTTTCCTCTGGCAGCACTGTGGTCATTTTCGAACATGTTGATAATTGCATTCCAAAACAGCTCCACATCTTCCTCAGTAAGTCCTGTTTTTTTGGCAAGGGGCGCCGAGATGTACCCTTCGGCACGGTACAGCGCATAGGGAATAATGCTTTTCCGGCCAATTTCGGTATTGCCTGTGGTGGTTCGTTCGTCGGTGGTTCTGGCCTGGCGGGTAATGGTAACATCTTGAATAAACACAGGGGACAAGCTTTTTGCAAAGTTAATTTGAACCGGACCCCGCACAATGCCGCAGGGGTCATCTCCGGTAGACATCACTGCTCCAAAAGCCCGCACGTCAAAATAATTGCGGCACATAAAATCGCGCGCCCGTTCCACATCCCGCTGATCCTTTCCCTTTTGTTTTAGCGGCAAATCCAGTTCTTCATATGCTCTGGTAAATTTTGAATTCAGCGAACTGTCTGGCTTAACAAGAATATTGTAGCCTGCCTCCCCTTCCTTGCACAGTTCCACATAATTACGAATTTTTCTTTTGATGCAGACATCGGTAATAAAGCCATGGCCTGTTTCGGGGTCTACCCGCGGGTTGTTTCCTGCGTCCGGGTCACCGTTTGGGTTACCATTCTCCACATCAAACAGCATTACAAAATTATAGGTGTACTCCATTGCTTATTCCTCCTCATTATTACTGATTGCTTCTGTTTTCTTTTCAAGCCGGTTAAAAAACTGGTGGTAATACCCCAGAATAAATTTGCCCTGTTCTTCCAACGGCAGCGTTGTCGGAAAGGCGCCGTCAAGCTTTGCAGAAATTTCCCCGATCATGGAGTTCCAGTAGCTACCGTAATTTGCTTTGGCAAGATGGTTTTGTGCGAGCCGCAGCAGCTTTGGAAAGATAATTGCCGGCTGAGTGCAGGCCGACGAAAAATAAGCGTCCTTGATGGTTCGGTTCAGGCTGTTTCCGGAAGCATCCTGCTGCAGCTGCTCCAACACTGCAAAAAGCCTGCCGCACAAATAGGCAGAATTGGTATTGTTTTTATCCAGCGCCATAGTAAACTCCTCCTTTTTACCCGCTAGTCTTGCACGGCGGTTTAAGCATGCTTTTACAATGCCCACCCGTACAGAATTTAGTTTAATATAGGTATTCTTCTCCTCATCACTGTCGGTTTTAATGCGCCGCACAACCAGATAAAGCAGTTCTTCGGGGTAGCGGTACCCGTATAGAATCGATTCGATTAATTTATCGGACAAGGCCGGGTCTAACGAATCATTGCTGATTTTGGGAACAAGCAGTTCTTTTTGAATCCGCCATAGCGAAACGGGTTTTGCTGCTTCGCTCATCTGCATATCCAACTGGTGTTGTGCAATATTACAAAACAGCTCTCCAAACCTTTGGCGGTACACAAACTTTACTGCCAGCCTGGCTGAATTTGGCTTAAAGCCCGCTATATAAAAGGTAACGTTGGGGTCAATACCATCCATTCCGCCCAACTGCCCTTTGTGCAGTGTACCATCTCTGGCATCCTGCATCATCGTTTCCAGCATTTTTTCTGTTTCAGCTTTGTCCAGTTTACCGTCCTCATCTTCAAATCCGCTGAATATCCCTGCCTGTACAATTTGGTCATAAACCGGATCGGCAGACATTGCCCAGTGCAGTATGGTAATATCCCCCAGTACCACTCGGTGCGCCCTGTTTGACATTAAATAATTTAACGCTTCGGTGTAACGGTTGGCAGCCGCCTGTGAAACATTGCTGTTGTAGGACTGGTTTTTTCCATAGGATTCCTCTGACTGATTTTTAAAAGCAACTAACACATTGCCTGTAGCAAGCCCTTTGGGAACATTTTTAATTTTATTGTGAATGCGGGCAATCGGCAGGGTCTCACCCAGAATAGCACATTGCCCGAGGTAGGTATCGGCTGCCTGATTTTGCTCCGTGGCCAGTAATTGCTGCCACGCCTGGTTTAGCACCGTATCCTCATGAAGCAACCGATCAGGCCTTCCTGCCATGCAAAAGGCAAAACCCGCATTACTGTACAGTTTTCCAAGATTCTGCAGGTGCGGATTCGTAGTTTCCTCTTGTGGGTTCCAGCTTAATACAAAATTGCGGTAAGCATCGATTAAGTCCGACTGCAATCCTTCCAGAAATTCCACCTGCTTCTTCACAAACGCCTCGTGGGATTTTTGGGCCTTATTGGTTTTATCTTCCGCCGTTAGCCCCTGCTCTGTCAGGTTAAGCCCAAAAATATAAAGCGGACGATGCTCCGCTATGTTAGCATCAACACACGTTTTTTCTGTTCGCAGCGGCATCCGTACCATGCGGGGGCTGGTTATCTCCTTCGCTTTGCCTTTTCCACGCTGTACGGTGGTGCGCTGCTGCCAATCCACAATTTCGGCAATTTTGCCTTCAGGCGTAAGCCCCACTAAAAAATGAATTTTAACTTCGGAGTACCCGTCGGGCAGCACGCGGTTGTTTGCCGCCAGCATATCGTAATAGCTGCATAGTGCAGAAATCAACATTTTAAATCACCTCGATACTTTTGGACGTCAATCACACCGCCTATCATATGAGGCCGGTAATACACAGCATCTGCCCGGTCGGAAAACTGCGGGGCATCCCACCTGCCATTTTGGGGCTGACCCCCGTCCTCAAACTGCAGGCGGTAACACATGTACCCCAAATCCACATCTCCCATAGAAAGAATTTGGGGATCAATCTCTTCAAGGGGAAATTCCTCTACGAGGACAATCTTCTTGGTGGGAAATTCCGAACAGCCCAAGCATGGCTGGCGGAAGCACTGTCCATTTTCCAAACGCCGTTTTAAAATGTTGTAGTGCTTTTTTTCTCCGTCCGTTTCGTTTTGGGACTGAATTCCCGTAAGTTCAAAGTGGAATTCAATGCCATAGCGAACATTTTTCAGTACAACAGCCGACCTTTGGCTTCGGCTTTTAGACGCATAGATACAACAGTCCCGGTCAGCCCCATTCATCTGCCCCAGCATATTGTGGTAAGACACCTTGTCCTTCACCTCATTGCGGCGGATGTTGACAAAACGAATGGGGTGAAACACCACAATTTTATCCACTACGTAACGGACGGCAGGTTTCCAATAAATGCTTTTGAGCATACCCTCAATGGCGCCGGGGGTAGGAACGTCGTAGCTTACACGTTCCACCTTCAATTCCGGCCTGGTAAAGGCTGCATAATCTCCTTCCACCAAAATTTTAAACCCGTAGCTCATTGCAACCAGCTCCTTTCTTATTCAAACAAAAACATCCTGCCCATCAAATGTAATCCCTGTTTTTTCGTTATAATATTCATTGTTTGTCAACCAGTAAATACCGCTTTCAAAGTCACTGACTACCCCCTGTTGCAGCAGCTTGTCCAGCTCATACTGATAGACAGTAAGGGTATACGGCTGTATTGCCTGGATTTTTACCGGCTCATGGTTTTGTATCTTTTCAAACAGCACCCTGCTTACTTCATCCTGCACTACCGCCACCGAAACCGTCTTGCTGTCAATTAGCTCAAAAGCATCGCTATAGGTCTTAAAAGGAATCTGGTCTGGTTTTGGGCACAGCCTGCCCAAAGAATTCTTTACAATATCTTCCCTATGTACAAACAGCAGCCGCTGGTAGTATTCCGTAATACACTCTTCGGAACCGATCTCTGAAAACTCGGATAAAATGCCCTTTGTAATGCTTTGACGCAAGGTTTGCTTGCTTCCCTGCTCTTCCTCCCGCTCAAAGATGTAGGTATATGCGTTTTCTCGTTTTCCTTCCCGGTTACAGCGCCCTGCCGATTGCAGGATGCTGTCCAGCCCCCATAGCTGGCGATACACCGCAAAGAAATCCAAATCTACTCCTGCTTCTATCAACGATGTGGATATGACTGTAATTCGGCGTTGGAGCGGTACATCTATCAGGTTCGGGAAATCTTTTTCCAGCTGATTAACCGCCTCGCGTACCTCTGCAATAACCCTCATACGGTCAAAAGCAGTCATATAGGTAGACAGGTGAAATTTGCTTCCCTGCTGGCACATATGATATAGTTTGACAGCGGTTGTCCTTTTATTTACCACAATTAATGCGGACGGTTGTTCTTGTGCGTGTATCATGAGCGTTTCGTCAGACATTTGCCCCAAATTTTGAAATTTGCACTTACAAAATGCAGCAAAACCGCTGCGGTCGGTGATCAAATCCAAGACCGGTAAACTTTCCTCAGCATATTCTTTTAATAGCCGCTGGTAGTTGGGCATAGTTGCCGTTAAAAAAATTGCTTCGCTGTGTAAAAAACGGCAAATGTATGCAATTGCCCGAAGACAGGGCTGCAAATAGTCAAGGGGCATAAGGTGCGCTTCATCAAAAATTAGAATACTATCAGACATATTGTGCAGCTTGCGCAGTTTGGCACGCTTATTACTGTAAACCGATTCAAAAAATTGTACCGCTGTTGTCAGAATAATTTGCGCATCCCAGTTTTCGGTCGCTTGCTTTAGCCATAGGGTATCCTGCTCATTTTTATCTGGCAAATTATCCAGGGAAAAGGTGGATTGATGACGTAAAATATTCGCCTTATTCCCGAATATTTGCTGGAAAGTTTCCGCTGTCTGCTCAATAATGCTATTATAGGGAATGATATAAACAATCCTGCGTTTTCCGCTAAGCAAGGCGCGTTCTAGTGCAAACTTTATACTGCACAGCGTTTTTCCGCTACCCGTTGGCATGTTCATCAGGTAAACTGCGGAGGGATTTCTTGCCTTGTCAAACACCTGCTGCTGCAGCTTTGCCCTGGTTTGTTGCAGCAATGTTTCACAGCGAAAGGATTGTAGTTTCTGGTTCACCTGTTTTAAGCAGCCCTCAAAATCTGATAACAGGGGCTGCCGTTCTATTTTTGTAAAAAAATGTTCGGTATCCAGCCAGTCGGCATCCGTAAGGCAAGAAAAGCAATACCGGGTCATAAAAGCAAACCGTTCCGCCAGCTCTTCGTTGCTTTTACAGCCATCCGAAAGGTAAGTATTAAGCACAATAAAATCCGGGGATGGTACAGACAATTCGGTCGAATACGCCGAATAATCCTGCGTACTGCGCGCCATCGTCCCAAAAAGCGTAGGCTTATCTGCTGTATCAGTTCTAGTTCCGCTATCTTGCAGCCCCGTATGATGCCCCGCTATGGCATATTGCAAAACCCTGGCGGCGCCTAAACTGCCAAACAGCTCTTTTGCCGTTTTAGCACCGCAGAGCGCATGGGGAATCTTCACGTTTTCTCCAGATATATGTTTTTGAAAATCGGGTTGATATTTTCCAATATCATGCATCATTCCCAGGGTGTACAGCAACTCTTTCCACGGCGGCACACCAAACCTGCGGCATAGGTCTGCAGTACGGTTGCTATGCTCCTTTACTGTCTGCTCCCTGCCATCCGTTGTTTTATGGGCTATGTACAAGACAGTCCCTCCCTCAAAACTAGATATTATCCTCAAAAATTTCAAATAATTACGTTTTAATTTGTCTATAATTTCATATTACCAAATATTTCCTATAATTCCAAGGTATTTTACTTTTTTCTCTGTTATATCCAAATATATGTCATTTGTTTCATCCATTGTGAATATATGCAAAAATATTGTTTTAATCAATTAAAATTTAGATAATAACACAGTTTTAGGAAGATTCACTCGCAGAACAGATTAATCAGAGTGAATACTGTTAAAACGTTCGACTGTGTCATAAAGTATTCTGTTTTGGAATACCATTCACTTCCACTGCACCAATTATATTGATAAAAATGTGTTTTTATAAAGTGATAGACCGCGCAGAAGCTTTATCTGCGCGGTCTATGGTTGAATGAACTGGTTGGTAACATAAATCTTTAAATTAAGTAGGTTTATAAAAAATAAGAACCGCACAAACGTACTGTTCATGCGGTTCTTATTTGGTTGGACTGGCTGGATTCGAACCAGCGGGATGACGGAGTCAAAGTCCGTTGCCTTACCCCTTGGCTACAGTCCATTGTACGTTTCCCCATTTGGGGAAAACGGTAAAAAAAAACGAATGGAAGCCTAGTGGCTGACATTCGAATTTTTAAAGTGGGGTGGATAGTGGGATTCGAACCCACGGTCTTCAGTGCCACAAACTGACGCGTTAACCAACTACGCTATACCCACCACATCTTGGCGCGCCAGAAGGGACTCGAACCCCTGGCCTACTGCTTAGAAGGCAGTTGCTCTATCCAGCTGAGCTACTGGCGCAAATATATGCCCAGCGGGCATAGAGTGGAGCGGGTGATGGGAATCGAACCCACCTAGCCAGCTTGGAAGGCTGGAATTCTACCAATGAACTACACCCGCATGTCCAATCAAAATCCTAGCGACGGATTATATTTTACCAAAGATAGATTGATTTGTCAACTGTTTTCTTGAAATTGTCCTTTTTACAACGAACAAGGGCCCAAGGCTTGCGCCTTAGGCCCTTGTTCGTTGTATTGCAGTCGTTAAACGGAGTTATCTAATAAAAAATTTTCGTTATGCCTGATGCCATTTGACACCGTTTGGAGTATCCTCCAAAACAATATTCCTTTCTTTCAGCTGGTCACGAATGGCGTCAGCTGTGGCAAAATCTTTATTCTTTCTGGCCTGCTGGCGTTTTTCAATCAGCGCTTCTATCTCTGCATCCAGCGAACTGTCTTCCTGACGGTTGTACAGAAGCCCCAGTACATCACTAAGTTCATCAAACAAAGCTGCGGCAAACTGGGTAACTCCTTTGCTGCGGGGCTGAGTGAAAAAGCTGTTACAGTCTCTGGCTAACTCAAACAAAGCCGAAATCGCATCCGCCGTATTTAAATCGTCCTCCATAGCCGCTATGAACTGATCCTTGCGGGAAAGAGCGGTTTTTCGGAACGCTTCCTCCCCTTCGGTCATGGTATCTACCGCGCTGCCCAACATAAAGTCAATATTGTTGCGGCAGTTATACAGGCGTTCCAAAGCCGAACGGCACTGCTCAATTACATCAACGCTATAGTTGATGGGACTGCGGTAATGAGCCTGCAGCATCATAAATTTAATTGGTTCATACCCATATTTTTCAGCTACCTCACGGGTGGTAAAAAAGTTATTGAGAGATTTGCTCATTTTATGGTTATCTACATTAATATAACCGTTATGCATCCAATACCGGGCATATTCCTTACCGGTACAGCACTCGGCCTGGGCAATTTCATTTTCATGATGAGGGAAGATTAAGTCCTGACCGCCACAATGAATATCAATGGTTTCGCCCAAATATTTTTGAATCATAGCTGTACATTCAATATGCCAGCCGGGCCGGCCCTTTCCCCAAGGGGATTGCCAGAAGGGTTCGCCCGGTTTTGCAGATTTCCACAAAACAAAGTCCATGGCATCTTCCTTCTGTTCCGAAACATCAATCCGGTTGCCGGCATCCAGTTCCTCCAGCGGCATATGGCTCAGCTTGCCATACTCCTTAAATTTTTTGGAACGGAAATAAACATCGCCGTTATTGGCATAGGCATAACCCTTTTCTACCAGCGTTTCTACAATCTTGATAATCTGGTCGATATTTTCGGTTGCTTTTGGGTGATAGGTGGCAGGGCGAATTCCCAGCCCCTCGGCGTCAGTCAAATATTCTTTGATGTATCGTTCGGCAACCTCTTTTACTGTAATACCCTCTTCGTTTGCCTTTTTAATGAGCTTATCATCGATATCGGTAAAATTCTGCACAAAGTTTACAGCATAACCGCGATATTCCAGGTAACGGCGCAGGGTATCAAACACGCAGATTGGCCGTGCATTTCCAATATGAATAAAGTTGTATACGGTTGGGCCGCAGGCATACATCTTTACCTTACCAGGCTCTAGGGGAACGAACTCCTCTTTTTGTCGGGTCAATGTGTTGAATATCTTCATCTTCCTCATCCTATCTGCCGTTGTGCCCGGCCAAGATTATTTTCCCCCGCTTTTGTACAGCTGTTTGCGGAGTATCACAGTATAAACAGCTTTGCCGCTGTGGATGCATTTTATTCCGCCAGCTGGCCTTCAAGCTGCTCAATTCGTTTTTGCAGCTGCTCCATTTTGATAATCAGTTTGCATAATTCCTGGGAAACCGGGTCGGGAATATGCACCTGGTCCAACTCAGAGTTTGCAACCTTTTTGCCGCCAACCCGAACTACCCGGGCAGGCACGCCTACGGCAGTGCTGTCTGCCGGAAGAGATTCCAAAACCACTGCATTGGCAGCAACTTTGGCCCCGCGGTGAACGGTAAAGGGACCCAATATTTTTGCACCGCTGCCCACCAAAACATCCTCTTCCAAAGTAGGGTGGCGTTTTCCTTTATGCTTGCCCGTACCGCCCAGGGTTACCCCCTGGTAAATGGTACAGCCATTGCCCACCTCAGCAGTTTCGCCAATCACCACACCCGCACCATGGTCAATGAACACTCCGCGTCCAATTTTGGCACCAGGATGTATTTCAATTCCGGTAAAAAAGCGCGCTGTCTGGGAAAGCAGCCTTGCCAAAAAAAAACAATGATGCTGATATAACCAATAAGCTGGGCGATGCCACATAATAGCATGCAGCCCCGAATAAAGCAATAGTATTTCCAAAGTTCCCCGGGCAGCAGGGTCCCGCTGCCGCACTGCGGCAATATCTTTTTTCAAACCGCTAAACATGAATCTGTTAGCCTCCTTAAAGTAGTCGTAAAATTAAGGTATAGTCCGCATACCCGAAAGCACTTTTTGAGGCTCGCCGATATGCGCATGCGCTGACTATGCAATCTACCGAAAGCCGCTTATTGGCGAATCATCCGTTTACACAGATTCTTCAAAATCATTGCAAATTTTGAAGTTCGGTGATTATAAGGAGGAACGGGAGTCTGAGAACAAAAAACCCCCATCAGGCAAAATACCCGATGGAGGCGTAAAACGCGGTTCCACTCCAATTTGTAACTCAAACCCTTAACGCGGGTAACGGGCTTGGATACTTGGTCAAAAGCCTTTGTCCTTGCCTGCTCGCGGGTGCATTTCTTTCCATCCGTACCGCCTGAGGGGACTCTCAGCGTATCCATTCCCTCTCTCTGTTGCGCCAAAATAGAAATACTTCTCCCGTTCATCGCATTTGAACTATATTGGTATACTATATGCAGGATACCACATCGGGGTGAAAGTTGCAAGTATTTTTTTATACATCTACCGAAATCACAAGTACAGCTTAAATAAAAAAGTATTCGGATTTATAGGTTGCAATGCCTTTCAAATATTTGTATACTTGTAAAATATTGTCTTTTATTGCGTAAAACCGGCTTATCACAACAAATAAAATGAAGGCTGCCTATTTATAAGGGCAGCCTTCATTTTATTTGTTCAATTTAAAAAAGATGATAGTTAGTCTTTATAAGTTCTAAGGTAATCCATCATCATCTTGTTGAATTTATCGCGGTCAGCGTTAAATGCAAAATAGCAGTTGATGGGCTCGTCAGGGTAATATCTTGGGTCAACAACGGTCTGGCCATCAGACAAGCCGCCGCCAATATCAATGTCCACATGGGTGTGTACTACATCTTTTAAAACAGAACGATCAATAACTGCACATACGGCAAGGGCATCATGAATAGGTGCAGAATAAAGGTTCTCCATAGGCTGAGCCAAGCGGTAAGCCAAAATTCTCTCGTCCACCAGCTCGGCAACAGCTGTACCGACTTTGGTTCCCCAGCTTCTCATCTCCTGAGCCTCTTCGGCAGTGGTGCAGGCCTTGTGGGTGGCATCTAACGGAACAATGGTAACAGGCACTCCGCTATCCATTACAATTTTAGCAGCCTCCGGGTCAATCCAGATATTGAACTCAGCGGCAGGGCTGCAGTTGGTCTGACGGCAGCCGCCGCCCATCAGAACGATCTCTTTAATCTTTTTGCAGATTTCCGGTTCAATACGCATAGCCATAGCAATATTGGTCAGAGGGCCTACCGGAATCAGGGTGATATCACCTTCCGATTTCATAAGGGTATCAATATAGTAGAATACTGCATGCTCTGGCTGAATGGTGCTGGTAGCTGCTGGAATATCCAAGTGGTCCTTATGGTATTCTGCCTCGTTTCCATTTTCGTCTTTCCGGGTGCGATGGCCATCAAAACCGCCATGGCGGTTTTTATTTAAAGTACAAACCATAGGCTCACGGCAGCCTCTGTATACAGGAACGTTGGATTTTGCCAGATCAACTACTCTTAAAGTATTATCGGTGGTAAAATCTAAGCCCTTGTTACCCGCTACGGTACAGATTCCAAGAACATCCAGCTCTGGTGCTGCCAGTGCGCAAAGAATTGCTACTGCATCATCAGAACCAGTATCTACATCCAGAATAACTTTTTTCTTCTCCATATTCTTCTCTCCTTAAATATATTTCATCCCTCACAGAAGGCCCGATACTGTTTTCTGGCCCAATGCGCGCAGATTAAACGAATAACCAGCTCTAATTATAGTGAGAAACACCTTGAAAGTCAATCATTCTGCAAATTTCTTTCAAAAACCTTACAATTTGTTTATTCACACAAAATCGCAGTATAACATTGAAGTTTCAAGTATCCTGTGCTAACATAAATAGGAATATTGAATGGGAGTTGATTGTTTGCAATCGACCATTATCCGCTATGAAAAAAAACATATTACCATGCTTGTTTCCGGGCTTATTCTGTTTGGTGCCCTAATACGTATTGTGGCCATGTACCATAAGCCTCATTACTTTGACCTTTCTTATTATGTGGATTGGTCTACGGGTGTGGTCGGAGATTTGTTTGGAGCCTACGAGAATATACCAAATTTAGACTACCCGCCTATGTTTTTATTCCCACTTTATTTGGTCGGGCTTATCCTTAAAAACACCAGCGCATTAAGTTTTGACCCCTATGCCATGTTAGCATTAAAATTCTGGCAGGTATTTTTTGATGTGGCTCTTATCTGGCTCATATATTTTGTGGCCAAACGCCGGGATGAAATTTTTGCAGTTTTTGCTGCTGCTTTGTGGGCCATAAACCCTTCTATGATTTTTGATAGCGCCTATTGGGGGCAAACCGATGCCATCATGATTTTCCTTCTGCTGCTCTCCTACCATCTTTTGGAAAGCAAACGGCCTGTATGTGCTACCGTGGTTTTTGTGATAGGGTGTTTAACAAAATTCCAGACATTATATTTTGCTCCGGTGTTCGGGCTGGTATTGCTGACTGACTATAACTGGAAAAAGTTTTTGCAGTGCGCCGGGGCAGGAGCAGGCACCTTTTTCGGGGTATTTACTCCGTTTATGCTGCGCAGTGGAATCGACCTTCCAATTCGTGTTTATTTTGGAGGGTTGGATATGTACCAGATGGCATCCTTCAATGCTGCAAACTTTTTTAGCGCAATTGGACTGAACCAATTGGAAGACACCACCCCTGTTTTAGGGTTAATTACCGCCGGGAATTTAGGAAACCTGTTTTTAATGCTGGCTGTTATTTTTCTTATTATTATTTTTTTCACCGCCAAAAACCGCTGTATCTGGACTATGGCCTTTTTATTTATGCAAACGGTCTATATGCTTTCTGCCAGAATGCACGAACGGTATCAGATCCCAGTTTTATTATTTGCATTAATGGCTTACCTCATTCACCGGGACAGCAGAATGTTAGGCAGTTTTTTTGCTTTGACTATAACAACCCTACTCAATCAATTCTTTGTTCTTAATTGGTATATCAGCCCCGGATCCCCCTGGATTTCCAGTTTCCAAACAATTATTCTTATTTTAGGGTTAATCAATTTTGCTCTTTTCCTTTTCACTGTTTATGTATCATTAGACATTTTGTACGATTATCAGGGTTTGGGTAAAAATCATCTGGAATCTGCAATATAATAGTTTGGCAGGCCTTTCATTTTTATACGGCCTGCCATCTTTATTGTTTAATATACTTTTTGTAATTCCAGTGCCTGCATAAATTTGTCACTTTCCCGGGAAATAACTGGGACGCTGTCGTACTATCACACAAAATAGTTTGTACCGAACTGTCGAAGATTGCGGCAGTTATTGGGTTGTGTTATAATAACCTCACCCGGTATCAAAATCAAAGATTTGAAACGGATACCCAGGAACACCCCAACGCTTTGCGTATGAATTACCTCAACTGTTACCAAAATCGAAGATTTTGATCAGACTGTTAAAACAAATTTCCTTACTTTCTCCTATAGCTCATTATATATAACGGTCAATTTACATTTCGTATTCATAGCACTCTGCTATTTTATAAATTATTATCCAGAATAACGCAAGGAGATGTTGTGCTTGGTAAAACTCAAAGAATTTCTAAAGCGAAAAAACATTGAATTTTCGGTAAAGAGGTATATCTCTGATGCCCTGTCCGCTATGGCAACCGGTCTGTTTGCCTCGTTGATTATCGGTCTAATTCTGAAGACAATCGGTGAGCAAACTCATCTGCTGTTTGGCGAAAACCTGTTCTCACAGTTCTTTGTGGAAATAGGTGCCATGGCAATGGACCTAATGGGCGCCGCTATTGGTGTATCAGTATCCTGGGGACTTAAAGCTCCTCCACTTGCGTTATTCTGTGGTGTAATCACCGGTACCATGGGTGCCACCTTTGGTGGCCCTGCAGGCGCCTTTGTAGCGGCGGCAGTTGGCTGCGAATTGGGCAAAGCAGTTTCAAAAGAGACAAAAGTAGACATTTTAGTCACTCCGGCAGTAACTATCGTCGGCGGCATGTTGGCTGCTAAAACCATTGGACCAATGGTTTCGGCCCTTATGTCCGGTCTTGGCGCAGTTATTATGAAAGCTACCGAACTGCAGCCTTTCTTTATGGGAATCGCCGTTGCAACCATAATGGGTCTGGTTTTAACCGCTCCAATTTCTAGTGCAGCATTGGCAATTATGATGAAACTTGGCGGCCTTGCCGGCGGAGCCGCCACAGTAGGTTGTGCTGCGCAGATGATTGGGTTCGCCGTAATCAGTTACAAGGAAAATAAGGCCGGCGGCTTGGTGGCACAAGGGCTTGGTACCTCTATGTTACAGATCTCCAATATTGTAAAAAATCCCTGGGTTCTGCTGCCGCCAACATTAGCAGGAGCCGTATTGGGGCCAATTTCTACAATGGTATTTAAAATGACCAACGTTCCTGCTGGCAGCGGTATGGGTACAAGTGGTTTAGTCGGTCAAATCAGTACCTTTACTTCAATGGGCTACTCTTGGAATGTAATTTTATCTGTTATACTGCTGCACTTCATCGCACCAGCTATTCTTTCTTATTTATTCTACCTTCCTTTGGTAAAATGGAATAAGATAAAACCCGGTGATTTAAAATTAGATTTATAATGAATTATTGAATAAGCAGTGCCCGGCAACTAAACAATGGTTTGGTAGCCGGGCACAATTTTAATATGAATCCCTGTCCTGCACATCCGATGTTATACTACATATGGTAACTCCAAAACCTGTTGGCTATCTGTATAGCAGTGAATACAATCTGCCGCAGCTAGACAAAGGTTAACCAGCTATTTCTCGGGGTACAAGTTTATTCCTTTCAAACTTGTATTTCTTTTTTCTTTCAAAATAGTGTTAAAATATGAAAGCATAGAAAGCATTTCTTTTACAGTAAAACCATGTTAAGATAGTAATAGTTTTTATTATGGAGGATACCATGAAAACACTTTTTATTTCTGATCTTGATGGGACTTTATTAAATAGACAGGAGCGCCTTTCTGAGCGAACGGTAGAGCTTTTAAACAGCTTAATCCAAAAGGGCCTACACTTTTCGTATGCAACTGCGCGTTCTCTATCCTCGGCTGCCAGAGCCACCCAGGGAATCATGCCGGTCGCTCCCGTTGTGTTGTATAATGGAGGGACTATCTTAAACCCTGCCACACATGAAACCCTTCGTTTTCTGGCGTATACCCCTAAGCAGGTTAAAATTGCTGCCGAACTGTTCCAAGCCCATCATGTTTCTCCCATTGTTTATTCTATGGTAAACGGGCAGGATTATGTCTCCTGGATGGCAGGCACTGAAACCAAAGGGATGAATGAATATTTGAGTAAACGCAAAGATGACCCACGTTTTACCGTTTGCCATAGCTGGGATGAAGTCTACCGTGGCCAGCCCTTTTATTTTACCTGTATTGGCGAATTGGAAGAAATTCAGCCAATTGAAAAGGAACTGCATAAATTTTCTTATTGGCATGCTCTTTTACAAAAGGAAATTTACAGTGAAGATGCCTACTGGTGTGAGATAATGCCTTGGAATGCCACAAAAGCAAACGGCGTATTGTTTATTAAAGAAAAATTAGGATTTGATCGGATTGTTTGCTTTGGTGATGGCCTCAATGATATTTCCATGTTTCAAGCTGCGGATGAGTGTTATGCCATGGCCAATGCTGAGCAGCAG
The DNA here is from genome assembly GCA_900104565.1 of Ruminococcaceae bacterium Marseille-P2935. Lineage (GTDB taxonomy): Bacteria > Bacillota > Clostridia > Oscillospirales > Ruminococcaceae > Marseille-P2935. The sequence continues at coordinate 7,287 of LT629950.1, read as the reverse complement.
CTGAAATCTGTAGCTACAGCAGTAATCAATAGCAATGACGAAGATGGAGTTGCATTATGGTTAGCAGAAAACTATACACGTTATTTATAATCTTCTTAAAAGTGTGTGTTGAAGAATGGTATTGGTATTCATTTTTATATTACTAAAATAGGCTACACTGCCTCTACAGGGCGATGTAGCCTATTTGCTTACCCGTAAAGGGTTACTAAATCGGCCGTGTGGTATTTCATCGCATCAAGCATTCTCTCTTATAAGCACTCTTGATATTAAACACTGGGTTTGCTGTAATTCGTAGTTCGCGCCTTTTTACACCAACCATCCATATCTCTGTACTTTCAATACCGATAGCAAAGCACAAGTAAAGCTTTAAAATATCTGGGGATATTCTGCTTGCGTTATAAAAGATTGATGTGAAGAAACTACACTACAAATTGAATAGATGACTAACAAGAATGCTCCCCTATCTGTTAATAACCAAACCTCCTGCAAAAATATGTTAAAATCAAAACCACGCGTAATACGCGTGATATGCACAAGGATTAAAAAGGCATGATACTGGCTCGCCTTTCAAGTAATTATTCACATTCAACTCACGTACTGTAACCGTTAAAGCAAGTATATCTATCTTTTTTCTCTTTATCCTTTACCGATTTTTGTCAATTTGCTGTGCTCAGCCCTGTTAGCTAAAGCATTTCTATAACCACCAGCTATGCTGGTGGTTATCCGGTGAAAACAAAAAAGAACCCGTTATAAAAAACGGGTTCTTTTGGAGCTGATGACGAGACTCGAACTCGTGACCTCATCCTTACCAAGGATGTGCGCTACCACCTGTGCCACATCAGCATATTGTAGTTTTGTTGCAGTCGGCATGGTTTATTATACATGATGAACTATAGTTTGTCAATATCTTTTTTAAATTTTCTTTTGTAAAACAAAAGCTGTAGAAATTATAGTTAATATAGCATTATTCCACACTAAAGGGCTGAAGGTGTTTAAAGTAGTCGAAAATAAAGTTTCAATTTAATATTCTTGCGTAAATAGAAATTGTGTTTATTTCTTTCAATTGGTCCCAGTGTTCTTTTCCCTACCACTTGACAGTAGGAAATTCTTATAATATTTGTTTTTAAATATGCATTATATATAGGCTGTCGTGCGGAAAAGTACCAACTACAATAAAAAACTGCTTACAAATGTAAGCAGTTTTTTGGCAGGGGCAGAAGGATTTGAACCCTCGGCACGTGGTTTTGGAGACCACTGCTCTACCAGCTGAGCTATACCCCTAAATAATTAATTTTAACAAAAATATTATACTTAAAAAAAAGAAAAAAGTCAACAATGGTCTGTCGTTAATAGTAAAAAAATACCTATAAACCCAAAGTGGTTATAGGTAAACACATAACTAAGACCAGGTAAATAAAAGATGGTGGGCCATCAGGGATTCGAACCCGGGACCGTCCGGTTATGAGCCGGATGCTCTGACCAACTGAGCTAATGGCCCATGTGGCTCCCCAAGTTGGACTCGAACCAACGACCCTGCGGTTAACAGCCGCATGCTCTACCAGCTGAGCTATTGAGGAATATATAGAGTCGGCATCGATCTATCTTCCCAGGGCGTCTCCACCCAAGTATTTTCGACACTGTTGAGCTTAACTGCCGTGTTCGGAATGGGAACGGGTGGATCCTCAACGTCATTGACACCGACTATCTATTCAAATATATATGATCAAACGCCATAGCGTATGATACCTTTGGTGACCCGTGCGGGAATCGAACCCGCGTTACCGGCGTGAGAGGCCGGTGTCTTAACCGCTTGACCAACGGGCCAGGTGGTGCACCATCAGGGACTCGAACCCGGGACCCGCTGATTAAGAGTCAGCTGCTCTACCAACTGAGCTAATGGTGCATATCAAACATCTTACACGCCTCAGCCCCAGCTCCCCCATACTTTTTGTACAGGGCTGGCTGATCTGCAAACGCTCGCCTTTCGCCTTGCGGCTCCGCCTCGCTGTGCATCTCATGCCTACCAACTGAGCTAATGGTGCATATTCATAACGTCTGCACGCTATAGCTTGGTGCTTTACTTTTCAGTATGCACCCTCAAAATTAAACAATGAAAATTTCATGCGCCGAACAACCAAGCTTCAGGTCAAGCCCTCGACCGATTAGTACATCCTAGCTTAACGAGTCGCCCCGCTTACACTTGATGCCTATCAACCTGGTAGTCTTCCAGGGGTCTTACCTGATTACTCAGTGGGATATCTTATCTTAAGGCCGGTTTCACGCTTAGATGCCTTCAGCGTTTATCCGATCCGCACATAGCTGCCCAGCTGTGCCACTGGCGTGACAACTGGTGCACCAGAGGTGCGTCCATCCCGGTCCTCTCGTACTAGGGACAGCTCCTTTCAAATATCCTACGCCCACGACAGATAGGGACCGAACTGTCTCACGACGTTCTGAACCCAGCTCGCGTACCGCTTTAATTGGCGAACAGCCAAACCCTTGGGACCGAATACAGCCCCAGGATGCGATGAGCCGACATCGAGGTGCCAAACCTCCCCGACGATGTGGACTCTTGGGGGAGATCAGCCTGTTATCCCCAGGGTAGCTTTTATCCGTTGAGCGATGGCATTTCCACTCACATACCACCGGATCACTAACTCCAACTTTCGTTACTGCTCGACCCGTCGGTCTCGCAGTTAGGCTCGCTTATGCGTTTACACTCAAAAGCATGGTTTCCGTCCATGCTGAGCGAACCTTTGAGCGCCTCCGTTACCTTTTTGGAGGCGACCGCCCCAGTCAAACTGCCCACCTAACAATGTCCCCCGACCAGATTCATGGCCGCAGGTTAGAATTTCAGCACTTCAAGAGTGGTATCCCAAGGTTGACTCCACTAGAACTGGCGTCCTAGCTTCCAAGTCTCCCACCTATCCTGTACATGAAATACCGAAATCCAATATTAGGCTACAGTAAAGCTCCATGGGGTCTTTCCGTCTTGTCGCGGGTAACCGGCATCTTCACCGGTACTACAATTTCGCCGGGTGGGCTGTTGAGACAGTGTCCAGATCGTTACACCATTCGTGCGGGTCAGAACTTACCTGACAAGGAATTTCGCTACCTTAGGACCGTTATAGTTACGGCCGCCGTTTACTGGGGCTTCAATTCGGAGCTTGCACTCCTCCTCTTAACCTTCCAGCACCGGGCAGGTGTCACCCCATATACGTCATCTTTCGATTTAGCATAGAGCTGTGTTTTTGCTAAACAGTCGCCTGGACCTATTCTCTGCGGCTCTCTCTCGAGAGCACCCCTTATTCCGAAGTTACGGGGTCAACTTGCCGAGTTCCTTAACAACCCTTCTCCCGTTGGCCTTAGAATTCTCTTCCTACCTACCTGTGTCGGTTTGCGGTACGGGCACCTAAGATATACACAGGGCTTTTCTCGCCCCCGTCCAAGCATGCTTCCCTACTAAATTTCGGTCCCTTACGCCCGGGGCAACCATCGCCCGGGTCATGCCCTTTCAGGGTGTCCCCCTGCTTAAATCTTTTGGTGGCTACGGAATTTCTACCGTATGTGCATCGGCTACGCCTTTCGGCCTCACCTTAGCTCCCGGCTAACTAGGAGCGGACGAACCTTCCTCCTAAAACCTTAGGCTTTCGGCCATTATGATTCTCACATAATTCTCGCTACTCATTCCGGCATTCTCACTCGTATGAAGTCCACCGCCGCTTTCGCTACGACTTCACCCCTCATACGACGCTCCCCTACCATTCCTTGCGGAATCCCAAGCTTCGGTTACGATTTTAGCCCCGTTACATTTTCGGCGCAGAATCACTCGACCAGTGAGCTATTACGCACTCTTTTAATGTATGGCTGCTTCTAAGCCAACATCCTGGTTGTCTAAGCAATTCCACATCCTTTTCCACTTAAATCGTATTTGGGACCTTAGCTGTGGGTCTGGGCTTTTTCCCTTTCGACCACGAGACTTATCTCACGTAGTCTGACTGCTGCGCATCAATTATCCGGCATTCAGAGTTTGATAGGGTTCAGTAACCTCTCGGCCCCTAGCCCATTCAGTGCTTTACCTCCGGTAATCTAACGCAACGCTAGCCCTAAAGCTATTTCGGGGAGAACCAGCTATATCCGGGTTCGATTGGAATTTCTCCGCTATCCACACCTCATCCGCCGCCTTTTCAACGGAGGTCGGTTCGGTCCTCCATGGAGTTTTACCTCCACTTCAACCTGGACATGGATAGGTCACCCGGTTTCGGGCCCAATGCATGTAACTAAAACGCCCTATTCAGACTCGGCTTCCCTTCGGCTCCACACCTTAAGTGCTTAACCTTGCTACATACATTCGCTCGCCGGACCGTTCTACAAAAAGTACCCTATCACACATTGACGTGCTCTAGGTGCTTGTAAGCACAGGGTTTCAGGTTCTTTTTCACTCCCCTCCCGGGGTTCTTTTCACCTTTCCTTCACAGTACTATACACTATCGGTCACCAGGGAGTATTTAGGCTTGGAGGGTGGTCCCCCCGGCTTCCCACGGGATTTCTCGTGTCCCGCGGTACTCTGGATACTGCTCGCTGTCTTCACCTTTCGACTACTGGACTCTCACCATCTCCGGTGTGCCTTCCCATGCACTTCGTCTAGGTTACCTCAATGCTAAATGCAGTCCACAACCCCGCAAGTATTGCTACCTCCGGTTTGGCCTCTTCCGCGTTCGCTCGCCACTACTTGCGGAATCTCTGTTGATTTCTCTTCCTCCCCCTACTTAGATGTTTCAGTTCAGGGGGTTCCCTTCCCATACCTATGTATTCAGTATGGGATGTCAGAGTATTGCTCTGACGGATTGCTCCATTCGGACATCCACGGATCAATGCTTACTTGCGGCTCCCCGTGGCTTTTCGCAGCTAATCGCGTCCTTCATCGGCTCCTGGTGCCAAGGCATTCGCCCTGCGCTCTTTATAGCTTGACCAAATTATGCTCGATTGTTCTCTCTCAGCAAAAATTGTAGTAAAATTACCCAATTTATCTTGAATATTTTACTTCGCTTTTTTACCTCATTGCATTACTTTTTTCATTGTTCAATTTTCAAGGTGCATTTCGATGCCGTTTTCCACCCGAAGATGAAAAACTGGTGGGCTCAAGACTCAACTCACACTCCGCTTTGCTGCTTATGTGCTTCTCGTCTTTCCCCCCGCTGCTTTCGCAGCTTTGGTGGGCACAAGTGGACTCGAACCACCGACCTCACGCTTATCAGGCGTGCGCTCTAACCACCTGAGCTATGCGCCCATGTGTTGAGTTTCAGGCACTTAAGATCATTCCCTTTCGCTTCTCCCTGTCTCCTACCTCATGATCTTTCATTCCTGATTCTCATTTGGTGGAGATGAGGAGGATCGAACTCCTGACCCCCTGCGTGCAAGGCAGGTGCTCTCCCAGCTGAGCTACACCCCCACATCTGTTTCGAAAGCCTATCTTTCAATAGACCTTCAAAATTAAACAACATTCAACTCCCACTCGCATTCCCTTGTCTGACCGAGTAATAACTTACTCCTTAGAAAGGAGGTGATCCAGCCGCACCTTCCGATACGGCTACCTTGTTACGACTTCACCCCAGTCATCAATCCCACCTTCGGCAGCGCCCTCCTTGCGGTTAGGCTACTGACTTCGGGTGTTACCGACTCCCATGGTGTGACGGGCGGTGTGTACAAGGCCCGGGAACGTATTCACCGCGGCATGCTGATCCGCGATTACTAGCAATTCCGACTTCATGCAGGCGGGTTGCAGCCTGCAATCTGAACTGAGACGATTTTTTGGGTTCCGCTTCACGTCGCCGTGTTGCATCCCTTTGTTAATCGCCATTGTAGTACGTGTGTAGCCCAGGTCATAAGGGGCATGATGATTTGACGTCATCCCCACCTTCCTCCGTTTTGTCAACGGCAGTCTCTTTAGAGTGCTCTTGCGTAGCAACTAAGGATAAGGGTTGCGCTCGTTGCGGGACTTAACCCAACATCTCACGACACGAGCTGACGACAACCATGCACCACCTGTCTGGATGCCCCGAAGGGCTTCCCATATCTCTATGGTATGCATCCGATGTCAAGACCTGGTAAGGTTCTTCGCGTTGCTTCGAATTAAACCACATACTCCACTGCTTGTGCGGGCCCCCGTCAATTCCTTTGAGTTTCAACCTTGCGGCCGTACTCCCCAGGTGGATTACTTATTGTGTTAACTCCGGCACGGAAGGGGTCAGTCCCCCCACACCTAGTAATCATCGTTTACAGTGTGGACTACCAGGGTATCTAATCCTGTTTGCTCCCCACACTTTCGAGCCTCAGCGTCAGTTAAAGCCCAGCAGGCCGCCTTCGCCACTGGTGTTCCTCCTAATATCTACGCATTTCACCGCTACACTAGGAATTCCGCCTGCCTCTACTTCACTCAAGACCTCCAGTTTCCGCCGCGGCTATCGGTTGAGCCGATAGATTTGACAACGGACTTGGAGACCCGCCTACACTCCCTTTACACCCAGTAATTCCGGACAACGCTTGCTCCCTACGTATTACCGCGGCTGCTGGCACGTAGTTAGCCGGAGCTTCCTCCTCAGGTACCGTCATTGTGTTCGTCCCTGAAGACAGAGGTTTACAATCCGAAGACCGTCTTCCCTCACGCGGCATCGCTGCATCAGAGTTCCCTCCATTGTGCAATATCCCCCACTGCTGCCTCCCGTAGGAGTCTGGGCCGTGTCTCAGTCCCAATGTGGCCGTTCAACCTCTCAGTCCGGCTACCGATCGCAGACTTGGTGGGCCGTTACCTCACCAACTATCTAATCGGACGCGAGCCCATCTTTGCGCGATAAATCTTTGGTCAGAAAATCATGCGACCTTCTGACATTATGCGGTATTAGCGTTCGTTTCCAAACGTTATCCCCCTCGCAAAGGCAGGTTGCTCACGTGTTACTCACCCGTCCGCCACTAAGCTAAGCCAGCTTCTGCCCGAAGGCTTCCGCTAAAATAGCTCCGTTCGACTTGCATGTGTTAGGCGTGCCGCCAGCGTTCGTCCTGAGCCAGGATCAAACTCTTAGTTCAATCCTTTATATCTCCTGCTTAAAAAACAGGTAAATATTCGTTCTCAGTAACTACTTTGGCTTTTTGTTTCTTATTGTTTCTGTCCTTAGTATTTACTTCTCAAGTAAATTCCAAGGGCGCTCGTTCAAGCTGAATGTTGTTCAATTTTCAAGGTCCATTTGATGTCCCCCAGCCCTCAGGCCGGTTTTTACATCTTACCATATT
>LT629949.1 GCA_900104565.1 Ruminococcaceae bacterium Marseille-P2935 | reverse complement strand
GGCGGGCGGCGTTTACCAGGTCGGCCGGCAGGTCGGTCAGCCTGCCTAAAACCAGGCGGCCTGTCCTTTCAGCCGTTACTTCGGCAAAGCCGTGCTTTACCAGCCACCCTACCAATTTGTTGCTCATACCCTGCAGGAATTCTATTACTTTTATTGCTATTATAGCATACCAAAAGAAAAAGAAGCAGCCAGACATTGTCTGGCTGCTTTAGGCATCTTGTTTTAGGTAATTTTAATCTTCTACTTATGCTAAACGTAAGTTATTGGGCATAGACTCGGGAAGTATGAAACTAGTATTAACGAAATGCTATTGATGCTATACAATATGCACTTACAAAAGGCGGTCATTAAACTTTTCCTAACCCATCAGGCAAAATAGGAAAGGCTACCTTAGGTCTTCCTGTACCGTCATCAAATTCCACTTCATATGCCTCGTTTGTTTTAGAAAAGGCAAAAACAACTACTCCCACTTCACCTTATGCAATACCGCAATCTGGAAATACCTTGAGGGTTCTGATTCTGTCTAATTCATTAAATTCCATGATGATCTTTACTTTCTATCACTTTACAAAGATTGTCGTCATTTTCGGAATTTCAGAACCAGGCTCAAGAATCCATTCAGTTCTTGCAAAAGCAGTTTTACCATTTGAACCGGTTATTGAAATATCCACCGTATTAGATGATTTGAATTTGATTGGTTATATCCTAAGTCACCTTCAAAGACCTTCGCCTTATTAGCTCCTCCAGAAGTATTGCTTGGATTGAGAGCATAAGTAATTTATTAAAATCACATTACTTATTCATCAGTTTAAATACATCTTTACAGCGAACAGGGTATACCGGTGTTTGATACCACCGGCCAAATTCATCGTGTTCCGACTTAAAATGTTTTTTTAAATCACTATAGTTTTTAATATCTATTGGCTTTTTGGTCTGTAAATTTATAACTGTTATAGGAACACTATGATTTAATACATCTAAATCTGAAATAAGGGAGTCTATAATGTTTTCATGATTTGGTTTTGCAATTTGAATTATGATGACTTCCTCATTATTTGCTGGTTGGTAAATCTCGTATTTTTTCCGGTTGTGTTCAGATTTATAGCGATTAAGTGCAATTCTATGTTGTTCCGAATTGTGTATTTTAATTTCAACATAGCCATATTTATATGCTTTTTCCAGATAAGTATCTCCAAAATTTTGATCGCAAATTATGAATCCTTGATTTATGAACTGATCTATGATGTCTTGTTTTGGAATTGGTTGTTTTTGTTCCAACCTAATTCTGTATGCTTCTAATCCCATTTTAATACTCCTTTCAATCAGACCTTACTTCTGTCCAATCTGGTAATCCTACAGGACCTGTTCCAGGGAGAACTCTTATTTCTACAGGGATACCTGTCATTTGACTTGCAACAAATCTGTGATGGCCATCCAAAATATAAAATCCCTTTCCGGGGATCTCATAGATGTCAATCGGCAAAATTTTTTCACCAGCTAAAAGCCTTTCTATGTACAGATCGACTTGATCCATATCTATCCAATCTTGTGTTGGTTTAATTTTGCTATAATTTGTTCCAACAATATTATTAGAGCGATTTCCTCTTTTTACTAGTACCTCTAGAACATCCGGCAAATCCCCTCTGATACGGTGCCAAAGCTCGGTAACGCCCTCTAAGGCAAGGTCGGCGAAAAGGTCGGCAACAAGGCCCTGGGCGGTGGAGGCCGAAAGGTTCAGCAAAAATTCCCCCACATCGTCCGCCTGGCGGGCGGCGTTTACCAGGTCGGCCGGCAGGTCGGTCAGCCTGCCTAAAACCAGG
>LT629948.1 GCA_900104565.1 Ruminococcaceae bacterium Marseille-P2935 | reverse complement strand
GATAAAAATTGGTTGGAAGGATATCCGGATCAGGGGGACTACAGCCGTCATGTGGCAAATTTTCTTGCGCCGTATTTCAGGGCACAGGGGTACGAGGTAAACCTACGCAACCAGTGATAGCAACATTTGCATCACAACAAACAAATGCAAAATATTTTTCTGTGATCCGCAAACAGGCCGCATTTTTAGGCGGCCTGTTTTTTTAGGCGTTTGTGTGCTATATTAAAAAGAAATAAGCTGATTTTTGCTGAACCTTTCGGCCTCCACCGCCCAGGGCCTTGTTGCCGACCTTTTCGCCGACCTTGCCTTAGAGGGCGTTACCGAGCTTTGGCACCGTGTCAGAGGGGATTTGCTGGATGAGTTAGAGGTGCCAAAGGGAAGAAACTACTTATGGAATCAAGGATATGAGACAGATAAAATATATTTAGGTACAGGAGATGTTGGGAATTTTCGAGGTTTAAAAAATGCTAGTATTCCTGAAATATTATCACGTATTCCTGCAGAAGCAACAAGACGTGAATTGATTCCTGTGGATGGTGGTGCAACGGCTGGATTTGAGTACAAATGGAATCAGAATGGTCAGACTTATCGTATACGGATTCACAATGTCGATCCCAGCGCACCACCGGGATCCAATGCATCACAATCATGGATTGTTCGCATTATGCGAGGAAAGCAATACTATGATTGTATTCTTGAAGACTTCCAGCCAGCAAAATTCGTTAATCCCAGAGGGGACTTTTTTAACGAGGCGATTATGAACAATACCCATATCCCAATCGAAAGTCCTGGGCTCTATTAATCTTAATATTGAAAAAGGAGTGGTTTTTTTTGGAAGAAAAACTCAGCTTATATGAAAGAAACTTGATTCGTAAAGCGGAGCGATTGGAAGATCAAATCATATTTAAAAAAATTTCGGAAGATGATCTATACAAAATAATAAATGAATTACTACAAGTAAATCTTTTGTCGTTAAATTATGAAACCAGAGAGGTAATTTTGTATGTGTTTTGTGAAGCTGTTGAGAACTATGATATAAGAGAAAAAATAAATTGGACTCCCCTGCTTGATATCAAGCCTTTTCTAGAAAAGGATCTGCAAGAATATACTGAAGAATTATTTTTATGAATTAATTTACATAATGCTAAATACAGCCGCCCATCTGAGGCGGCTGTATCAATATAATCCTTGTAATAATTTAATATCATAGAATATCTCTTGCCCTGGAAGGCGTTACCGAGCTTTGGCACAGTGTCAGAGGGGACATTGCAGAGTTTGAGACCCAAACCAAAAAAACAACCCTGTTTCCCAGCAGGATCTGGACTTTGCGCAAGATGTAGGGGAAATAAGTAAAGGAATCACTCAAATTGAGTACACGCCTTCTTCAGGGGTAATCCTAAAAGCAAATCCTGACAAAACGACAACCATTCTTGGCAGCTTTGATATGGATATGAGGAGTATTGTCAACGAAATGGGCAACGTGAAATCTACGGATTTTGGCGGGAACAAGGGTGGATTCAATGTTTTGAACGTACCGGATGAGCTTTACAATCAAGATACTTTTTGGGATTTGTACAATAAGCCTTGGCT
>LT629947.1 GCA_900104565.1 Ruminococcaceae bacterium Marseille-P2935 | reverse complement strand
TTTACCAGCCACCCTACCAATTTGTTGCTCATGCCCTGCAGGAATTCTATTACCTTTATTGCTATTATAGCATACCAAAAGAAAAAGAAGCAGCCAGACATTGTCTGGCTGCTTTAAAAACCGTAGCGTAGAAAACTTTCAATGCTGCACGTATTGCGGGTTAAAAGCTTATTGGAGCTGCATTATTTTTCAGTAATAATTGATCAGCTTAAAGATTAATTACACTGTTTTTAATATCAAAACATTTCCAGTTACTTGAATAATTTCTAAAATAAGGATTATTCCAGATATCTGTCTGAGTGTTGATATACAATTCGTGATTTTTGGTAAACAAACAATACGGAACATCGGTTTCAAATGCAAAAATAGCGTTTGTTTTTATTTGATTCATCAATGAAAAAACAATGGTTACCATTGTTTTCCATCGTGTATGAAAATCTTCAAAATCTTTATTTAAGTGAAATATTAAAGATTTTTCATATTTAAATTCCTTATTTAAAAAATCAAAATCATATGCATCATATGGTGGGTTTCCTGAATCAATAAGGAAAATCGTCAGTCCGATAATATTCTGGAATTGATTGATTTCCACACCTTTTTCTAAAAAAACAGGCTTATCACACGTTAACCCCATTTCCTTTAATTGATGCAAAAGCATTTCGTTTGTTAGCTCATTGCTCTGTATCAGCAAAGTATAGTCAACAGCCATTATTTATTACTCCTTTCATGGATATAGATGAAAAATATTGCCATCTTTATCTATCGCAATTATTTCTTTTAAGCCTTTTATTGGCCAGTCTTTAATTTGTTTTATTAAATCATTTATATTTCCTTTCCAATCTGACAAATTTAGCACGATTCTTTCTGTTTGTCCTGATATAATTTTATCTTCAATTTTGCTCATAATTCCTCTTGGACTTTTATTTGCCCCTGGTGAATAATTATCAAAGACTTTCCCATTAATTTTATAATCAGGATTTTTAGGCCCATCCACTTTAGGGTTTTGTTCAACATCATACCCGATTTTAGCTAAGATGTCTGCTGATTCATTTTCTCTTGTCAAAGATCTGATTGTTTCTAAATTATCTTTAGAGCTAATCTTTGTTTTTCGTCCCTTTGAAACCGCATTTGGATCAGGTATATTTTGGGGTAAGGTTTTTGTTGCCCCTTCCATTCCCCGAATAAAATCGACGTCGTCGCCCTGACGAATTGTTTTATCAAACCATAGTTTGTTAACTTCGTCTTGGGGAGAATTAGAATTTTTATATATGTTGTCCGACGAGTTAAGGGCATTGAATCTACCTGGATTCTCTCCGGTATCAGTAGATTTTATGTTGCCCATCTCTGCAGCACCCTGTACGGAATTTTCGTCCGTTTGCTTAAGAGCGGAACCAGCTTTGCCAAAGTCAAATTCTGCAATGTCCCCTCTGACACGGTGCCAAAGCTCGGTAACGCCCTCTAAGGCAAGGTCGGCGAAAAGGTCGGCAACAAGGCCCTGGGCGGTGGAGGCCGAAAGGTTCAGCAAAAATCAGCTTATTTCTTTTTAAT
>LT629946.1 GCA_900104565.1 Ruminococcaceae bacterium Marseille-P2935 | reverse complement strand
TTGCTATCACTGGTTGCGTAGGTTTACCTCGTACCCCTGTGCCCTGAAATACGGCGCAAGAAAATTTGCCACATGACGGCTGTAGTCCCCCTGATCCGGATATCCTTCCAACCAATTTTTATCTCCTAATAAAATATCATGACAGTGGTTTAAAAGGCCTGCACTAGCAACAATCATATCGGATCTAATTCGCCCATCAATATCTTCCGGAGTGCCATATAACGCGAAATCCTCTTGTTTATATCTTTGTTTTTGTACATACATTAAAGTGTGTGTTTTAATGTTCCCTAACATATCGAGATTAACATATCGTACATCCGCTCTTCTATCTCGACGATCTACAAATACATAGAAAGCAAAAGCGTTACCAATCAGAAAAAACTCATCACTATCTTTTTTTGCGAATAGATATTTATATTTCTTTATTAGATGGTCATAGCATTTTCGTACCATCGTTTCATAATCTTGCATTTCAAATTCTCCTTATCTTAACTTCATCGCGTTTGTTGTGGCATCATAAACATAGCCTTTTTGCATAAGATTTTCGATCTCCCGTCCAAATCCTGTAAGTGCTTCTTTACCTGTTGAATAGTCAATGCGAATGAGAACACTTTCTTCTGGCTTTGTTGCCAAAACAATGTCATCACCTCGGGCAATGGCTTCGTCTAGCCATATTTTGTTGACCTCGTTCCAGAACTGGTCAGCATTTTTGTACATATCATCCGGTACATTCAAAACATTGAATCCACCCTTGTTCCCGCCAAAATCCGTAGATTTCACGTTGCCCATTTCGTTGATAATATGCTTCATGTCCTTATCAAAGCTGCCAAGAATAGTCGTTGTTTTGTCAGGATTTG